>CAWEDT010000009.1:0-141802 GCA_963807945.1 uncultured Actinomycetes bacterium
TCCGCGAGGGACGCGACGAGTGCTGCATGGTGAAGTGCCATGCCACGTGTTCGCAGGAGCAGGTCGTCGAGGCGCTCGACCTCGACATGCGCGACTTGTTCCCGAAGGGGGGCACGGAGACGCCATCGAACGGGCGTCGTGTCATTCGCCGGGATATACCCGTACACCGACGCGGCCGGCGTGCTGCTGTTCGAGAAGGTGCGCTACTCACCGAAGGGTTTCACGCACGTCAGCCCGACGGCAATGGCGGATGGGTGCACAACCTGGAGGGCGTGCGACGTGTCCCGTACCGGCTGCCGAGCTGCTCGAGGGCGTACGGGCCGGTCGCTGGGTGCTCGTCGTCGAGGGCGAGAAAGCCGTCGACAAGTTGGTCACCGCCGGGTTCGTCGCGACGTGCGGCAGTCGTGGCGCGGGCAAGTGGAGACCCGAGTACTGGAGCATTTCGAGGGCGCGAGGTGGCGATTCTCACCGACAACGACGACCCGGGACGTACCCACGGACAACAGGGCGCGGAAGGCCCGCGCCTGTCGCTCAGGTGGTCAAGGTCATCGAGCTCTCCGAGCTGCCCGAGAAAGGCGACGTCTACGACTGGTTCGCCGCGGGAGGAACCGCCAAGAAGTTGCAGGAGCTCGTGGTGGCCTCCCCGGAGTGGCATCCGTCATCCCCGCAAGCCGACGCCTCCGTATCTCCATCTGTCAGCGATCCGGAGGTCTGGGTTCAGGTCGAGGAGCCCGGCTTGGTTCAGCGTCGTCTACTTCACGCGATCGAACGTCCGACGTCGGTACTGGGATCGACGTCTGCCTGTCGCCGGCGTCGCCCTCGTTGCAGGCCGGGAAGGTCTAGGCAAGACCGCCCTGCTGGGTCACCTCACCGCCCGGTTGACACGCGGTCAGCTCTCCGGGGACTACCTCGGCCGAGCTGTCGATGTGGTGTACGTCGGAGATGAGGATGATCGAGGGTCGGTGCTCATTCCGCGAGCTCGTTGCATCGGTGCTGACCTTGACCGTGTGCACTTCATGGACCTATCCGCTGGGGTGCCGTTCTCCATCGGCGAGGCCGTCGACACCCTCGATGCGTTGCTCGCTCCGCTCGATGTCGCGGGCTGGTCGTCATCGACCCCTTGGACTCCCACCTCGGACCGAGGGTCGATTCGCACCGCAAGGCAGAGGTGCAGAGAGCCATAGGAACGCTCGCCGTCCTCGCGCAGAAGCATCGCTGCGCGGCATCGCCGGTTTGGCGCACTTGAACAAGGGCGACGCACACGATCTGCTCACCCGTGTCATCGGATCGGTCGGCTTCACAAGCTCAGTCCGGTCGGTGATCGGCATTGGTGAACATCCCGACGATGAACACGATCGAGTCGCCGTCCTGGGGAAGGCGAACCTCACGGACAAAACCACTGTTCCCGCGCTCCGTTTCCACGTCGAAAGTGTCGAAGTCGACCATCCGGACGGAGGAACGGTCAACACTGTAGCGTCGTGATCATCGGCGAAGAGGACGGAATTGATCCGCACTCGATCGTCTCCGGGCTCGGAGCAGACGATCGAACCGAACGCGACGAAGCAGCGGACTGGCTTACCGACCTCCTCGGGACGGGCCGATGCTGCTCAAGGAGATCCAGCGTCTCGCCCACGACGAGAACATCTCCCGCGCCACGCTGTTTCGAGCGAAGTCAAGAGCCGGTGTCGAGGTCGAGCGGGACGAGGACGCGCAAGGTCGCCCGGCGACCTGGCGGCTTTCGTCTCAACCCATTTCGTCTCAGCCCCACTCTCTCCCCGGTGAGACTAAATCAAACCCTTGCAGCGAAAAGGCTGCGGGGCGGATGGGGGGTTTGGTCTCAAGCCCCGGGTGTAGGAGACGAAACCGAGGCCCTCGTAGTGGACAGCCTCTCGACCGTGTCCAGTACGGGGCCTCCCGACGACCACGAAGACCTCGGCGCGTGGTGCAACAAGACCGACGATGCTGACGTCGCTGACTTCGTCGCCACGTTCGACGCCGAGATCGTGGAGGAGTCGCCACCCGATCGTCGGTAGGCGAGCATCCGTGACATCGATCGGGACCGGTCGTCGTCCCTGCCGTGCCGGCACGGGACCGGCGGCGACGCCGGCGCCGCGGTGGCGCCGACCGCCGGCGCGCACGCCGCGGTGTGGGGGTGCCCACTACGCGCGACCATCGGCGATGACGGACGACGAGGTACTCGCCGAGGCAGGCGCTGACGGCTTCGAGCTCATCGAGCGATTGAGCGCTGGCCGGTGGGCGGTCGGCTGGGCGCGGTGACGACGACCGGTGGCCGGTTCCTCGAGGAACGCCAGGCGATCTCGTGGATGCTCGACCGACTCAGCCGGGGGACGCGTGTTCGGCTAGGTCTGGCGGCCGACAGGCTGATTTAGCCGGTGCGGTGCGAGTTGGTTGTCGTTGGCGGCTGGGTTGTCGGCGCCGGCTTGGTGGTCGGCGCCGGCTTGGTGGTCGCCGGTGGCTGGGTTATCGGCGCCGGCTTGGCTGTCGTCGGTGGCTGGGTTGTCGTCGGTGGCTGGGTTGTCGATGGCGACTTGGGTGTCGTCGGGTTCACGGCACCATTCGTCGGCGTTCTCGTCGTAGGTAGCGGTGTGCCCTGCGGCTTGGGAGCCGCCCTCGCGACGACCTGGTAGTGGTGAACGACTGTGGTCACGTGCCCAACCGCGTCGGTCGCAGTGACGGTAAACACGAAGGAACCGGACGTCGAGGTGTCGATCTTCGCACCGCTCGTAATGTCTCCGACGCAACCGCCGTTCGGCGCGATGCCCGACCCCGGGATCAGGAAGGTTGGCTCCGGGGGATCCTCGCACGTGTAGACGCGTTGACCTTCTTGTGTTGGACTAAGACGGCACCGTCGGCAGGTGACGTGAGCGAGATCGTCGGAGGTACGCCGTCCACGTCGACGCCTGTGCTGACCTCACCGATTCCGGAGTGGGGAATACCTCCGTATTGACCTTTCACCACCAGTTCGAGGATGGGAAGGACGGCGTTGGGATCGTTAGCGGGCTACTGCAGGGAAAGAAGCCGAGCTCGTTGATGTTGCACTCCACGGTGGTGTTTGGTGGGATCGCATGGAATGTGAACGTGACGGGCAGACCTCACGGACGAAGGTCCCGGCCGGGGGGCTGTCTATCGCGACGTCAGGGGGGACGACGTCGAACGGGAATGGCCCACGCGGGTGTTGCTCGTGTTGCCGGCGTCGTCAACTGCGCTGACGGTGAAGGTGTAGTGACCGAGACCTGATGTCTCGCCGACACCCGGGTCGTCTGTGAGGTTGGTGTGGCATTGCTCCGGCGGAAGAAACACAAGCGTGTTGTCAATATTGTCGAGGCAGTCGAGCACAGGTTGGACTGACTGGCCTTGGAAGAGGCTGACCCCTCCATCGGGCCAACCGAAGTCGCCCGTCACACCGACGTTAACGACGAAAGGTGGTTGTGTGTCGACCCGAAACGTCTGCTGTGCAACCCCTGATGTCGTCGACACGGAAAAGGTGTGCGTACCGTCCGGCAGGTTGGCGTAAGTGACCGAGCCGGATGGACAGGGCAGGAACCCTGCCGCGTCGATCTGGCACTGCAGCGATGCGCGTTCGTTGCCCCGTCGCGCATGGAACGTGAATGTGACGGTCGGCGTGTTCACCGCCCCGGCCGGCCCCGAGTCAATGATCGGGCCAGGCGCGGGGTGTCCGAAAGCCGGACCCGCCGGTATGAATGCAGCGCACGCAAGCGACGAGCGCGACCGCGATCCAACTCAGGCGAGCCAATCTCATCGGGACCCTCCCCGGCGAACGCTCTCCGCCCCGTGACTCCGCCCTCAAAAGGCATTCGAGCACCACACCTCGACACCGTCAATGGCAACGAGACGTTGGCCGTGCTTCCTCGAGGAACGCCAAGCGGTCAACTGGATGCGGGCACCGGTTGAGCTGGGGACGAGGATCGCGTAACAGCGCCAGAGCGGGCAATCCCGAGCGCGGGTCACGCGTGCAAGGAGTGCACGGGCGCGGAACTCAGGCAGCGGATTCTGGTCCGTGAACACGCTTCGTGCAAACGGTGACGAAGCGTGATGAACGTTGACAAGGCACAGTGGGAAAGCGCAACTTGAGTGGGAGGAGGGGCGCGGGCAGCGAGGAGGCAGCGTCAGCGTTTCGGCTCCCTTCGGTTCCTCCACCCTGAGGGGGCCTGTCAAGCGCATCAAGCGAGAGGCGGGCATCAGGAGACGTCTTGTTGTCGCACTGACAGTTGCTGGTCGGCTCACTCCTGGGATGGCTACACCGGCGTTCACAAACTCGTCGCCGCCGACGAACGGCGGGACGGGGCTGGTCAGAGCGGACAGCGCACGGGACCGGCGTCGGAACGTCGGGCTTCGTGTCAGAGCAGCAAGTAAGCGGCGGCGCGATGCGAACGGCGTTGTAGCTCCGCGTGTCTTCATCGCGAGGAGAGGCGGGCGCGCGTGAACGGTGTCACTACGAGTGGCGAACACTCGCTAGCGAGGATCCATCGCGCTAGTCGAGCAGCGCTCCAGCTTCGCTCGTCTCACAGGAGCGCCCGACGTCGAGCCGCGTACCTTGTTGCGGGCGGTCTGGATGGGCTCGCATCGCGGCGCAATGTTCATCATGACTCGCGGCCATGGGCGCCCTATCTGCAACAACGTGCAAGATTGGGCAGAGCGCAATCAAGAGACGCGGCTCGGGTCCTCTTGAGAGCCTCGCCAGATAACCCGACGGATGCCGCGAACCGTCGAGCCCGAGTTATACGACGAGTATGCGATGCGCCGAGTCGCCGACCAACGTGGGCGGTATCTGGTCCCGGTCCAAGGGGCGCGCCTGATCGGCGCCAAGGGTCTTGTGATACTCCCGGACGGGAGCTTCGCGGCGGAGTCCCGCAATTCTCTGCCCGAGCTCGAGAACGATCCTGACTACCTCGCGCGGCGCCGCCGGAAAGTCGTGTCGAAGCCTGGGAACTACTTCTCACTCGTCCTTCGCTGGTCGGCCACCCCCGACTACGGCCACTGGTTCCACGACACTTTGACCAGGCTGCACGGCGTTCGCGATCACCTGCCTTCGGACACCACCTTTGTCGTTCCGGCAAACCTCAACCAGTACCAGCAAGACTCCCTTCGCCTTATGGGCATCGCGGACAACCAGCCGTCGCTCGATTCAACGGCGAGGAAGTCTGGGAGCTCGAGACACTCCATTTCGCGCCGCAGGTCACCCATGTGGGCGACGACCGCGCGGACGTCGACATCTGGCTCCGCGATCAGATCCTCCACGGATGCGGCGTGGTACCACTACAGGCCGGGCGACGCATCTTCATCAGCCGCCGGCGCGCTCGTACACGCCGGGTCGTCAACGAGGAGGCTGTCGTCGAGTTGCTCGCAAGCTCCGGGTTCGAGACGGTCGTCGCCGAGGACCTGTCAATTCGAGAGCAGGCGACGCTCTTCGCGGGTGCGAGCGCTCTCGTCTCCACCCACGGGTCTGGTCTCACCAACATGCTCTTCTCAGCTCCCGGACTCAAAGTTGTCGAAATGATCGATCCGAAATGCTGAAGCATCGTACCACTTCTGGACGATGGCGGAACAGCTCGGCCACGACTACTGGTACTTCGTCGCCGGTCAGCGCCGCGGTCACCTCGACGACGTCTTAGTGCCACTCGAGAAGCGAGGGAAACCTTGGAACGCATGCAGCTCGATCGCATATCCGGGTCACCTCACCCGTCCATCACATACCAACCACGCACGCCCGCACGCTCTTGACAAGCCCCGCTCCTTCACAAATGCCGATCTGTGCTGTACGGGGCGGGGCCGGAGCGGGTCCGGCTAGGTCCGAAGGAGCGCCAGTTGAGCCCCGCGGGCGTCTTGGCAGATCGACTCCCGTCACCTGGTGATGCAGTCGCTCCCCGCGTCGCCGGTACCGCCGACCCGGCTGCACGCCGCGAGCTTCGGATCGTGAGCGGCGCGATGGTCGCCGTCGCGGCGGTGTGGCCGGTCCTGCCCGTGCATCCGCCGGTCGCGTGCCCGCTGCGCGCGGTGACCGGAGTCCCGTGCCCGTTCTGCGGGATGACTCGTGCGGTTGTCGCCGCGGTACACGGTCACCTGGCAACGTCGCTCGCCTATAACCCCGGTGGAATTCTCGTGCTGGCGCTGGCCGTGTTCACGATCTTCCGCCCCGCGTGGCTCGCCCGCCTCCGAGCCCCCGTGTGGATATTGATCGCAGTCTTCGCGGCGCTGTGGGTGTGGAACATCGGGTTCAACCCGACGTTCGACCAACTCCTCTGGCATTAGCCGGAGGTCGTCCCGCGGATCAGCCGACCTCGCGCCGGCCTTCGAACGCGCGTCCCAAGGTGACCTCGTCGGCGTATTCGAGATCGCCACCGACGGGAAGTCCGCTCGCGATACGCGTGACCTTGAGCCCGGCCGGCTTCAACAACCGCGCCAGATACATCGCGGTCGCTTCGCCTTCGATGTTCGGGTTCGTGGCCAGGATCACTTCGCTGATCTCTTCGTCGGGAATGCGCGCCAGCAACTCCTTCACGCGCAACTGCTCGGGACCGACGCCTTCGATCGGTGAGATCGCACCCTGCAACACGTGATACCGACCGCGGTACTCGCCGGTGCGTTCGACCGCGACGATGTCGCGCGGTTCCTCGACAACGCACACCACGTGCGTGTCGCGCCGCTCGTCCTGACAAAAGGCACAGAACTCGCCTTCGGAGATGTTGAAGCAGCGGCGGCACCACGTGACGCGGTCCTTGGCGTCTTCGATGGCGCGCGCTAAACGTTTGGCATCGAGCGCGTCGACCTTCAACAGATAGAACGCGATGCGCTGCGCCGACTTCGGCCCGACCCCGGGCAATCGCCCGAGCTCGTCGATGAGCGTCTGCATCACTCCTTCGTACGGATTCACGGGTTGAGTGAACCCCCGAGACCACCCAAGCCACCGAGCATGGAGTCGAGATCGAGACCACCGGTGACCGCGCCGAGCTTGTCGGACTGGATCTCGCGCGCTTGGCGCATCGCTTCGATGACCGCGGCGACGACGAGATCCTCGAGGGTCTCGATGTCGTCGGGGTCGACCACGCTGGGATCGATTTTGATGGCGCGCATCTCGCCGTCGCCCGACACCGTTGCCCGCACGACCCCGCCGCCGACCGTCGCCTCGACCAAGGTGTTGGCCAACGCTTCCTGCGCGGCCGCCATGGAAGCTTGCATCTCCTGCACCTGCTTCAGCATGTCCATGGGGTTCGTCATGACGCGTCCTTCCTCAACTGCGGCGCCGCTCGTCGATGACTTCGGCCCCAAGATCGGCGACGAGGCGCGTGACCGAATCCGGCGGGGCGGCGTCGGGTGCGTCCTCGAGCTCGTTCAGGTCGACATCTTCGTCGTCCTGCGGGCTCCGCGACCGGTTCTTCGTCTCGCGGCGCAGTCGCGACTCCGGATACGGGGCGCAACACGTCGGGCTTCTCGAAGTCGTGCTGGCGCAACATGAATCGCGGTGGCGCACCCAACTGCGATGCGAATGCTTCCTTGATCGCAGCAGCTTCCTTGCGGAAACGCTCGTTGATCGCGTCGTAGCGGCGCTTCGGAACACCGAAGACGATGATCCCGTCCTCGATGTCGATCGGTTGCGCGTCCTGGATCCCGGCGCGCACCGGCGGCTTCAAGAGGTCGAGCGCTTTCGGCCACGCCTCGATGACGTCGTCGAGTCCGAACGTGGGCGCCGCGACCGGTGCCGTCGATGCTGCAGCTATGTCTTCGTCGGCGGCGGGCTCCGGCGCGGCACGGCGGCTGCAGGCGCGGCCGCTGCTTCGGGCGTCTTGCGCTCGCGGCGCGCCAGCACCGGACCGCCCGGAACCGGCGCGGGTCGGGGCGCAGCTGCGGGCACCGGTGCACTCGCGGGTGCGCTACCGACAATCGGTGCGCCGATCGGCGCGCCGTCGGCCAGACGTTGTTCGAGCCGTTCGACGCGATCGAGCAACGTCTCGTCGCGCGTACGCGCTTCGCGCCGCGCAATGCGGACAACCGCGACCTCGAGCACGAGGCGCGGATCCGCGACTGACTGACCCCGAATGTCGACGATCGCCGCACCCAGGATCTCGATCGCACGCACCACCGCGGGATTGCCCATCTCCTTGGCCAGCGCCGCGAGCCGGACGCAATCCTCGGGTGCGCCGTCGTACGGAACTCGCCCGGATGCGTTCGCCTGCAGGAACGCGTCGCGCACGGTGCGAAGGAGATCGTCGGCGACCCGGCGCACATCGTGTCCCGACGCGACCAGATCGTGGACACCCACCAGCGCACCGGCAACGTCTTCCGCGGCGGCGGCTTCCAGCACCGCGAGCCGTTGCTCGAACGGCGCCCCGCCGAGCGCCGACTGCACCTGCGGTCCGTCGAGGCGTCCCCCGCCGACCGAGAGGGCCTGATCGAGCAACGAGAGCGCGTCGCGGGCCGAACCCGCGGCTCGGCTGGCGATGAGATCGAGCGCTTCCGGATCGGTCTCGATTCCCTCGCGGCCGAGAATGTCGGTGAGATAGCCGACGAGCTGACCGTGCGACAAGAGGTTGAACTCGAAGTGCTGCGTGCGAGAGCGAACAGTCGGTGCGACCTTCTGCGGATCGGTGGTCGCGAGCACGAAGACGACGTGCGCCGGCGGTTCCTCGAGCGTCTTCAACAGCGCGTTCTCGGCCGCCGAGGTGAGCATGTGCACCTCGTCGATCACGTACACCTTGCGTCGACTCGAGGCGCCGAGCCCGAGGTGCACGCTCTGGATGAGGTCCCGCATCGCCTCGACGCCGTTGTTCGATGCCGCGTCGAGTTCGACCAGATCGAAGAACGTGCCGGCCGCGACGGCGGTGCAGTTCTCGCAGATGCCGCACGGCTCGCCGTCGGCACCGAGATTCAGGCAGTTGAGGGCCCGGGCCATGAGCCGCGCCGTCGTGGTCTTGCCCGTGCCGCGCGGTCCGGAGAAAAGGTACGCGTGACCGACGCGGTCTTCGCTGACGGCGTGCCGGAGAGCAGTCGTGACGTGGTCCTGACCGACCAACTCCGCAAATTTCTGCGGCCGGTACTTGCGATACAGGCTGTGTGACGCCACGGGAGGAACCTTACCGAGGCCCACTAGTGTTGGGATCGGCCCGCTCGCGCGGTATCGGGTCCGGCGCGACGGGCGCCCGTGAACCGAGTCAGGTCCGGAAGGAAGCAGCTCTCAGCGGAAGCGCTCGAGTGCCGCCGGGTCGCCTGGTACATGCTGCGAGCGGGCCACTCTTCTTATTGGTCGCTCGCGCTGCGCCTCCCTTGCGGTCGGCTTCGCTGGCGCTCTGTTGTTTCCCACGACTTGAGCGGGGGCCTCGCTTTGCTCGGGGCGGGAGCTCCGCCACCCCGCCGCCCGTTACGAATCCCTCGCTGCGCTTCGTCCTCTCCTCGTGCCCGCGCCCCTTCGCTCGGGCTCGGTGGCTCTCGCCTAGCATCTCGGTTTCCCGGGAGGGATGCGAGAGCGGCCGAATCGGCACGCTTGGAAAGCGTGTGAGGTGCAAGCCTCCGTGGGTTCGAATCCCACTCCCTCCGCTCAGGCCTGCACTGCGACCTGGATGAGCCTGCACTGCGACCTCGATGACATTGCCGCGGGTGTCGCGTCGAACACCGCCTTACGCGGCGAGCGAGGTGCAGGTGGCGACGGCTTGGAATCCGGGAGCGGTGGCACCACCGCACATCCAGAGGCGTCCTCGGTACGGCGCGAACGCAGTGCCGTGGCGCGGAACGAGCATCGGGACGGCGCCCCACGCCCCGTTGCGCAGCTCTTGGATCACCCCGACGATGCTCGTCTCGCCCGCAGGCTCGCCGCCGGCGACGACGGTCACACCGTCCGAGATCGCGGCCGCGGCTCCCGAGGTGGCGGTCGGCAGCGTGGCCCGGTGCGCCCACGTCGCCGTGGCCGGATCGAGACAGTCGACGGCGGCGCTGGAATCCGGGGTGCGCCCACCCGCGACACAGATCGACCCACCGTCGAGGTAGCCGGCGAGATGATTCCGGGGCGCGGGCATGTCGGTGGTCGCGACCCACGCGCTTGCGCCGGGTCGGAAGATCTCGGTCGCCGCGATCTGCGCGGAGGCGGCGCGCCCGCCGATCGCATACAGACGTCCACCCGCTGCGACGAGAGACAGCGCGCCGCGCGCCGCATCCAACGCGGGGATCTCGCGCCAGCGACGCGGATCCGGCGGGGAGGACGAATGCTCGGTTCGTTGCTCCGTTCGGAGTGAAGCCGCCGACGACGTAGACATCACCACCGATCGCCGCCGCGCCCGGATGATTGACCGCGATCGGGAGCGCCGGGCCGCGTTGCCAGGTCGATCCGTCGTACACGAACACCGACGAGCTGCTGTTGCGCGCGCTGTCGTAGCCGCCGACCACGTACATGCGATCACCGACCACCGCCGCCGCGGCCTCCTGGATCTTCATCGGCAACGGAGCCTCGAAGCGTTGTGGCGATGCGGGCGCGGGCAAAGTGGATGGAGGCGGAGACAGTCGATGTCGACTGGCTTGCAGTCGATGGCCTTGCGGTCGACGGCGGTACGGACGATGTCGGCCCGTTGCGGGAGGTGCTTCCTGCGCTCGAACAGCCCGCGCCGAGGAGCGCGAGCATCACGCCGCCGGCGGCGATGTGGCGGCGCACGCGACTACCGGAAGACGCCGGTATGGCCGAGCGAGTAGCGGCCCGGCTGCGGATACACGCACAATCCATGGGGTGCCGAGCCGACACGGATCTTGTGCAGCAACGCGCCGGTGGTCGTGTCGAGCGCGTAGACGACACCGTTGTAGCGACCCGACACCCACAACACCTTGCCGTCGGCCGACACACCACCCATGTCGGGCGACCCGCCGCCGGGAATCACCCACGTGCGCGTGACCGCGTTCGTCGCGAAGTCGATCAGCGAGATCGTTCCCGCGTTCCGGTTGGTGACGTACAGCACTTTCGAATCACGACTCACGTACAAGCCGTGCGCGCCCGCCCCGGTCGGGATGAAGCCGGTCACCGTGAACGTCGCGGCGTCGATCGTGTACACGCCGCCCCGGATCATGTCGGCGACGTAGAAGACGCGCCCGGTCGGATCGAGCTTCACGTCCTGGGGCTTCGAGTTGCCGCCGTGCAGCGCGATCGTTCCGACGACACTCTGCGATGCAAGGTCGAGCTTCACCATCTGCCCGGAGAACTCGCAGCTCGCAATCAGGAATCGTCCGTCGGCGGAGAAGTCGATGTGGTCGATGCCGACGCAGTCGACATGCACCGACTTGACCAACGCGAAGGTGTGCGGATCGCGGAAATCGAGACGCGCCAACCGCTCGGCGACGACGATCGCGTACTTGCCGTTGGGCGTGAAGTACATGTTGTACGGATCTTCGACAGGGATCGTGGGCCCGGGATGCCCCGTTGCGGGGTCGATCGGGGTCAGCGTGTTACTGCGATCGTTGGTGACGTAGAGCGTCTTCAAATCCCAGGCGGGAACGACGTGTTGGGGCAACACCCCGACTGCGAAGTGATCGATCACGTGCGCGGTCGTCGGATCGATGACGTCGACGGTGTTGCTCAGTGAGTTCGGTACGTACACCCGCGGCGGAAAGTTCTTGACGACGGGCGACATCGCGTTCGGCCGATCGGCGCGGTAGATGTCGACGGGCCCGCCGTTGGCCGCCGATCGGGTCGGTTGTGTCGAGGTCGTTGCCGTCGAGGACGGAGACGCGGTCGACGACGACGTCGATCGCCGTTTCGCCACGGTTTGCGCGCCGGTACTCGCGGCGCACCCGGTCAGCAACGCCGCGACCGCAAACGCACTCAGACATCGAACGCGGCGGCTCATCGGCCCGAGCGTAAGACCACTCGTGCGAGAGGGTCCGGGCGCGGACCTAAAGCTTCGGACAAATCTCCGATACGACTGGGTCAGCGCGCGCTCGACGTACACGTCGGAGTTCGAACGTGGTTTCGCGGAAGTTCGTGCCGATCAGTTGGAGTTCGGGTCCACGAAGCGGTTGAGCGAGCGGCCCACGACGATCGCGGCGATCGCGTCGGCGGAGCTCACCCCGAAGCACGTCTGGAGCTCGGCGATGACGCTCTTCATCGTGCGATCGGCCAGAAGAAGTTCTTGTGCTCGGCGAACCGAGGCCAGTTGACGTCCCATGCCGACTCATCGACCGGTCTGCCCGGCTCGCAGAGGATTCGCCCGATTTCGCCGGCCAGGAGCGTCCCGATTTGGCCACGGTTGCAATCCATATCTCGACCGGTTACGATATATCGCAATAGCTCACCACATGTCGGCGGAAGGTCCGCCGTAGTGGCCGAAGCCAAAGCGAGCTGGGAGGCGGGTATCCCGCCGAGCAGCGAGCGAGGCCCGAACGGCCTGGCGCAAAGCGCCAGAGTGGAAAACGAGCAATACACATGAGAGACTTTCGTGAACAAGGACGGGGCCACCGAGGCGGCACCGCCACATGGCGGCGAAGGCTGGGAAGGCCGCCGCCGGGGCGGTCGCATGCGGCGGGGCGACATCCGCACCGCGGTGCTCGCGATCCTCGCCGAGGAGCCCGGCCACGGATACGACGTGATCCAGCGCCTCGAGGAGAAGACCGCCGGCGCATGGCGGCCGAGCCCCGGCTCGGTCTACCCGACCCTGCAACTCCTCGAGGACGAAGGGCTCGTGCGCTCGGTCGAGCGTGACGGCAAGCGGGTCTACGAGATCACCGACGCGGGTCGCGAGGAAGCGACGCCGACGGATCGAGGAGGCCGGCGGCACGCCGTGGGAGATCGCCGGTCGCAACGACGACCGGCGTGCGGCGAGCTTCCGCGATGCGGTGCGCCAGCTCCTCGTCGCGTCGAAGCAGGTCGGCGACTCCGGCAACCGCGACAGGTCGAGCGCATGATCGAGATCCTCAAGCGGGCGCGCAAGGAGATCTACACGATGCTGGCCGAGGACTGATCCCCGGCCGAACTCACATCACCGACGTACACCGGCCGAGGTCTCGAGACCTCGGCCGGTTGCAATTCCGGAGGCAACTGTCGCGTTCAGCTCCCGGCGTCGTTGCCCAGGAGCGTCGACGCGTCGAGCGTCATACTGCACACGCCCCGCGCCGCGATCCCTGGGTTCGCGTCGACGATGGAACCATCCGCGGCTCGTCGTAGATTGCGTCACGGATGGAACGATCGCAGATGCAACTGGCGACGAAGCCGCGTGGATGGGTGCAGCGCTGCACGAAGCCGCGCTCGCGATCGAGCACGGCGACGTGCCGGTCGGCGCGGTCGTCGTCCACTGCCGACCGGGCGACATCGTCGCCCGGGCGCACAACGCCCGCGAGAGCGAGACGCGATCCGACCGCGCACGCCGAGATCCTCGCCCTGCAGGGCGCCGCCCGGCACGCGGGCACGTGGCGGCTGACCGACTACGCGCTGGTCGTCACGCTCGAGCCGTGCCCGATGTGCGCGGGCGCGGCGTGGGCCGGCGCGCATCGGCCGCGGCTGGTGTTCGGCGCGGCCGACCCGAAGGCCGGCGCCGCGGGAAGCCTCTACAACTTCGCGGCCGACCCCCGGCTCAACCACGAGATCGATGTCGTGGCTGGTGTGCGGGCCGACGGAGTGCGGCGATCTGCTCACCGAGTTCTTTCGATCGAGACGCTGACTCCGTCGATCCCGTACTATCTCGCCTCGGAGGGATGCGAGAGCGGCCGAATCGGATGGTCTCGAAAACCATTGTGGCGCAAGTCACCGTGGGTTCAAATCCCACTCCCTCCGCGCACACGACGGGCCCGACCGCAACGGTCGGGCCCGTTCGCGGTGTCGACTTCGGCTAACGAACGTTGGTGTCGACCGCGCGCGGACTGCCGACACCGAGGCTTTCGTCGCGCGCCGCCGTGCGCAGCTTGCGCCAACGGGTTCGGCGTCGGATCGCCGACCGCGCGTCAACGTGTTGCTGTCGGCGTGGACGGAAGGGTTCGTCGCGCCCCGGAATCTCGAGCAGCGCCTCTTCTGCGTACGACCACGTTCCGTCGGCGTTGACCGTCACCACCATCCGATAGTTCAATGTTCGGAACGCGTGGTCGAGAAATGGGTTCGACAAGATGCCGTACGTCTCGGATCCGACTGCCGCGGTCAACTCGAACGTCGTCGCGTCCGGTTCGGCCGGACCCGCGGCCAGCAACACCTGACCGCGCGGGATCGCGAGTGTGAACGTGACGGTGTTCGTCGCGGGTTCCCAGAGCCAGTAACCGATCTGGTCGTGGAATGTCTCGAGCTCGCCCGGCTTCACGATGTGCGTGTGGTAGCGGAGCCCGTAGAAGAGCTGTGGCCCGTTCGTCTGCCGGTCGATCGGCTGCAACTCGTAGTGCTCGACGAACACGTTGCGCTCTTCGCCGATGGCGACGGGATGTACGTCGTCGCCTTTCGCACCTTCCCAGATTCCGGCGAGCGGCGCCAAGGGTCCGAGATTCGCGAGCGTGTCGGGGTCGCCGTCGGGCTCGGTGTAGATATCGGTCCCGTACGGACCGCCGCCGTCGCCGTGCATGGCGACTTCTTAGCTCAGACTACGAGTCGAAGCCCAGATTCGAGTAGATCTCGCCGCGTCGCCGACGACCGGTTCAACGTGTAGAAGTGGAACGAGTCGACACCGCCGGCCATGAGGTCGCGGCACAGCTCGGTCGTGGCTTCGATGCCGACCGCGCGCATCGCGTCATCGTCGTCTTCGACCGCGCGCAGCCGGCTCTCGAGCCACGGCGGGAAGTCGGCCCCCGACATCTCGGCCATGCGCTTCACCGACTTCACGTTCAGCACCGGCATGATCCCGGGGATGACGCGCGTCGTCACGCCGAGCTGGCGGAGATCGTCGAGGAACTCGAACCACACGCTCGCCTCGAAGAAGAACTGCGAGACGCCGAAGTCGGCGCTGCGCGAGCTTGTCGGCTTGCCGTTGGCGGTCGTCGGCGCGATCCGTCGAGGCGGGATGGCCTTCCGGATGCACGGCCACACCGACCGAGAAGTCGCCGACGCCCCGCACGAGCTCGATGAGATCGGTGGCGTGGTCGAGATCGCCCGGCGGCAGGTTCAGATCCTTGGGCGGGTCGCCGCGCAAGGCGAGGATGTTCGAGATGCCCGCGTCGTCGTAGCGCATCACGATCTCGGTCAACTCGTTCGCGTGTGTGCGCCGCGCACGTGAGGTGCGCCATCGCAGTGAGCTCGGTATCGCGGTTGATGCGGGTGACGATGTCGTGCGTCATCTCTCGCGGTCGTGCCGCCCGCGCCGTAGGTGACCGACACGAACGACGGATGCAGCGGCTCGAGCTCGCGAATGCGTCTCCTCGAGCTGCGCCTCGGCCGCGGGCGTCTTCGGGCGGGAAGAACTCGAACGAATGGCTCGGCCCCGCCGCGAGGATGTCGACGATCTTGCTCATCGAGCGAACCAGGCTACCGAGCCGGTGGCGCACCGATCTCGTGACTTTCGTCATACCGCGTCGCGGCAACCGTCGGAGCAGAACCACACATCGATCGCCGTCGTACACGCGCATGCGCGGGCGCGTTCGCCTTCTCGACCTGCATCCCGCACGTCGGATCGGTCGCGTAACGCCCGGCGCCGTCGTCGACGCGCCGCGTGCGGGCGAGGAAGTAGAGGCACCGCCAACACGATCAGGAACACGATGTTCAAGAACGTCGTGTAGTTCCACTGGAAGTGCTCGGGCACGACCGCCTCCGGGCGGTCCGTCGGGATCGCGCCGAACACGTGGAAGATGCCTTCGACCGCGAGGCCCGGCGAACGACATCAGCGCCCAGAACGTGACGAGTATCCGGACGGTGAGCGCGGTGCCGTAGAACTTTCGGTAGATCAGCAGCAACGGGATCGTGATGAGGTCGGCGAAGATGAAGCTGACGACACCGCCGAACCCGATACCGCCGTGCCACAGCGCGGCCGCCATCGGCACGTTGCCGATCGAGCACACGAAGCTGATGCACCGCGATGAACGGCCCGATCAAGCACGTTTTCGAGCGTCGTCCAGAAGCCGTGGCCGTGGCATGAACAACGTCGTTCCACCACTCCATCGGAACGAGCACGGTGAGGAAGCCGGCGACGACGTAACCGATGACGAACTCGCGGCGCAGCATGCGGATGTCGGACACGTGAAACGCGGCCGCGTCACTCCAACCGGCGCGGGTCGTGATCGACGAGCGGTCGTCGTCGGCATCCGCTTCGTCGTGCCGATCGCGATCGTGATCGTGCTCGTGGTCGTGCTCGTCGCGACGTCGGGCTCGCCGCGTTCCGTTGCAAGCGGGCGCGCGCGGCTCCGACGAGCTTCGGCGAGAACACGACGCCGCCGACGAGCGCGAGACCGACGATCATGATCGGGCCACCGACGAACTCCGCGAGCGCGAACTGCCAGCCCATCAACACGAGCAGCACGATGCCGAGCTCGACGACGAGGTTCGTCGACGCGAACATGAAGATCATCGCGGTCGTGAAGTCGGCGCCCTTTTGGAACAGCGACTTCGCCATCGCGGTCGCGGCGTACGAACAACTCGACGAGACCATGCCGAATCCCGATGCGCGCGCGACCGCCGCGGCGCCGTGATCGCCCATGACGTGATGCATCCGTCGCTTCGACACGAACGCCTGCACCGCGCCCGACAGCGTGAAGCCGAGGATCGAGCGCCCACAGCGTCGCCCAGAACATGAAGAACGCTTCGCGCAGGGAGTCGCCGATGTCGGCGAGCGACAAGAACGCGTTCATCGCGGACTCACGACCGAACGAGCCGCGCGATCGCGGCCGACGCCTCGGCGATCTTCTCGTCGGCCGCGGCGCCACCTTCGCCGATCGCGTCGGCAACACAGTGCGCGAGGTGCTGATCGAGCAGTTCGAGCGCCACCGCCTGCAGCGCCTTGGTCGCGGCCGAGATCTGGGTCAGCACGTCGATGCAGTAGGCGTCGTCGTCGACCATGCGCTGACACGCCGCGCACCTGCCCTTCGACGCGGCGCAGCCGCTGTTGGATCCCACGCTTCTTGTCGGTGTATCCAGCCATGCCTTTACGATACCCCCGTAGGGTATTCGCCCGCAAGGGCCGGAGGGCCCTCACCTAGACTCCGCGCGATGGTCGAGACCGAGCCGCAGGTGCGAAAAGAAGGAACGCTGGAACCTCTCGTGGAAGCACCTCTACTCCGAGGTCGTCACCACGGGGCTCTGCACGGGCTGCGCCGGATGCGTGATCGCGTGCCCGCACGACGTGCTCGGCTACGACGACAAGAACGGCGTCTACAAGCCGCTGCAGACTGGAGACCGAGTACGGCGGTCCCGGCGACTGCAGCCACGGCGACAAGGCGTGCACCTCGTGCACCCGGGCGTGCCCGCGCTTTCGCGCCTGGGAGCCCGACATCGACAACTTCATGTTCGGCCGGCCTCGCGAGACCGAAGAGCTCAGCGGCGTCTTCAAGGACATCTGCCTCGCCCGGGCCGCCGACCCCGAGCTGCACGAGGTCGGCCAGGACGGCGGGCTCGTCTCGGCGATGCTCGTCTACGCGCTCGAGCACGACATCATCGACGCCGCGCTCGTGTCGTACCTCGAAGGCGACGGCTCGACGTGGAAGGCGATTCCCGGAGTCGCGCGCAACCGCGCCGACGTCGTCGCGTCGGCGGGCAGCCGGTACACGTACTCCGCGAACACGCTCGCGTATCAGGACCTCGAGAAGGAAGACGAGCGCATCGCACTCGTCGGCATGTCGTGCCAGTCGTCGATCCCGCCGGTGATGAAGCAACGCAAGGCGGGCAAGGTCGCGCGTCGGCTCGCGTTGAGCATCGGCCTGCTTGTGTTCGAAGACGTTCGACGACGCCATCTTCGAGGAGCTGTTCGAAGCGAAGTACGGCCTGAAGAAGGCCGACATCAAGAAGATGAACATCAAGGGCGTGTTCCAGATCTGGATGCACAACGGCGACTACCACGAGGTGCCGCTGAAGGAGTGTCACCAGTGGACGCGCGAAGGCTGCAAGATGTGTCCCGACTTCGCGGCCGAGCACGCCGACATCTCGACCGGCGGCATCGGCAAGTACAACGACTGGACGCTCACGATCGTGCGCACCGACGCCGGCCGTGAGCTCATGGAGCAGATGCTCGCCGACGGCGTCATCGAGACCCGTCCCGGCGACGACGATCCCGAAGCGATCGCGCTGATGCACAAGCTCTCCCGGCGCTCGCGCAAACGCTGGCCCGAGTTCGCGTTGCCCGCGCCCGGACTCGTTCCTCCGCTGCCGCCGAAGCCGTCGGCGTAGTCGATGCGCGTGTGCGCGCTCGTCTCCGATCTGATGGATCGTTCGAAGATCACTGCCGCGATTCCCGACGTGTCGTTCATGGTCGACGGGAACGCCGACGTCGTCGATCATCGACCTCGCCCGCAGCCCGCAGATGGTGCCGAGATCCGGGCGGAGATGCCTGGCGGTACGCATCGTCTGCTTCGGCCCGCACGTCGACGACGAAGCCGCCGCCGCGGCAACGGCCGCCGGTGCCGACGTCGTGATGCCGCGCTCGCGTTTCTTCCGCGATCCCGCGGCCGCCGTCGCCTGAGGCGCGGTTCCGCACAGCCGATCGGCCAGTCGGTCGGTCAAAGAACGGGCAGTACCGGATCAAGTCGCGATCGATACAGGCACCGCAGCGTTTCGGTACCGCCGTGTCGGAGCCGCGCGACATCGATGCCGACGTGGATCGCGAGGAGTTGCGCGCCCTCGGGCACGGGCCACGGATCGCGATCCACCGACCGGGCCAGGTCGTCGAGGTGCACTACTTGTTCGACGATGCCGCGTCTCGAGATACGCATCGAGGATCATCACCGACACGCCGCCCGCAACACCGACAACACGATCGCGCGGTTCATTCGCAAGGCGTGGTGTCAGCAACGTCGATCCGCGCGTCGAGTGCGGCGCACATCTCCGCATGTCCCTGCGCGGCGACCTGCGCGCCGCGTTCCCGGATCAGACGATGGTCGTCCGCGTTCAAGAACTCGGCCGACTGTGCGAAGTACTGCGCCGCCGATCGGATGCGCGGCGCGTCGGGAGTCTCGGCATTGAGGTAGTCGTCGACGACCCAAACCCCACCGCGCGCAAGGTGCCCCGCGAGCCCGCCGACGAGCTGGTCCTCGAGCACCGACGGTTGGTCCCAATTGCGCGCGACGACATCGTCCGCGACCGCGTTGAGAACGACTCGCGCGTTGGCGACGAACAACTCCCTCACGCCATCGAGCGAGGTCGACATCGAAGCCATACGACCGAGAGTACGCGCCGACCCTGGGATTTCACCACCAGCGGCGCGACGCGCGCAGCCGTATGGCGACGGTCTAGATCATCGGCCAGGGATAGCAGTGGTAGTCGTCGTCGGCTTCGGGGAGCACGCCGGTCGCCAAGAGGTGTTCCGTGCGGGCGCGCAGCGCGTCGAGCTCGAAGCGGTCGAGCGGGTCGACGAGGTGTTCGCTCACGTCGCCCGACGCGCAGCTGCTCCGCGAACCGGTGGAGGTCGCCGCACACGTCGGGCGGGATCGACTCGCCGCCGAAGTCCCAGATCACCGTGCGCAACTTCCACTGCGCGTGGAACGTGACGCCGTGGTCGATGCCCGAAGATCCGCCCGGTCGTCGAGCGCCGCGCAGGCAGTGGCCGCCCTTGCGGTCGGTGTTGTTGATCACGACGTCGAACACGGCCATGCGGCGGAACACGTCGGCGTGCTCCTCGAGCAGCGTGAAGTAGTGCTCCTCGGGATCGTGCTCGACGAAGCGCTGCATCATCCCGACACCGGCGGGCCGTCGCGCAGCACCGTGTCGGGAACGATGTCCCAACCGAGCGCCTCGGACACCTCGAACGCGGCGACCTCGCGATGACACAGCGTGCCGCGCGGGAAGTCCCAGAGCGGCCGCTCGCCGCGCTGCGGCTTGTAGATCGCGAGCATCTCGTCGTCGCCGTCGGAGAGGTTCACGAGGAAGGTCGCGTTCGACGACCACGGCATGCGGCCCGAGCACGTCGACCTCGCCGTCGCGCAGCATCTCGCGCGCCCGCTCCTCGGACGACCGCCATCGACCGGCTCGTCAGTTCCAGCGCGGACAGATGTGCCCGTCCGGGTCCATCGGGAAGTCGCACAGCGGGCACGTGCGGCCGCCCGCCCTCGACGGCCGCGACGCCGTTGCGCATCATCGTGCGGATCTGCGCACGCGTCGCGTACAGCCGCGGCGATGCGGCCTTCGGCCTCGTCGGGCGGCGGCGGCGGCTCTTCGTCGTCCTCTTCGGCCGGCGTCTCGCGGAGCTCGATCAGCACGAGATCGCGCTCGGGGTCGTAGCCGATGCCGATGAGCCGGGCCCGGAACAGCGGCTCGGCCTCGCGCGACCGCGCCGCCGCCGATCTCGAGCGCGCTCGGCATCTCTTCGGGCTCCTCGTCGGCGATGCGGTCGAGGAACTGCTGCGGCCTCGACCGCGAGCAGCCGGACCTGTTCCTTCTCGACGAGCACCGACAGCACGGCCTAACCCTTGCGGGCCTGGATCACGAACGTGCGCTCGCCCGGGACGACCGAACGCGCCGGCGGCGATGTCGTCGACGGGATCGAACTCGATGAGGTCGGTCATGCGACACCTCCTCGGCCGCGGGTTTCGGGGTCCGGCTTCGCGGCTCCGGCAGCAGCTCGTCGAGGCCGCCGGTGTCGTTGCACTTCACCATCATCACGCCGTACGCGTGGAACTCGAACACCGTGACCGACGCGGGCGACACGTGCACCCGCTGGAACAGGTCGAGGTGCATGCCGCTGTAGTGCGCGATCGCCGACTTGATCGGGTCGGCGTGACTCACGACGACGATCGTCTCGTGCGGATGCTGCGCGACGACCTCGTCGAGCGCGGCGACCATGCGCGCCTGCATCTCGGTGATCGACTCGCCGTTCGGGAAGCGGGCGCGCGACGGCGCGACCTGCACGACCTTCCACTCGTCGGTCTTGGCGAGGTCGGCGATCTTCCCGCCGGTCCAGTCGCCGTAGTCGGCTTCGATCACGCCCGGGCAGCGGCTGCACCTCGAGGGCGTGGTGCGCGGCGATCTGCTGCGCGGTCTGGGTGGTGCGTTCGATCGGGCTCGCGTAGACCGCGGCGATCGGCAGCTTGGCGAGGCGCTGCGCGGTCGCTTCGGCCTGCTCGACGCCCTTCTCCGACAGATCGATGCCCGGCATCCGGCCCGACAGCAGCGGGCCGGTGTGCGCGGTGACGGCGTGGCGCACGAGCACGAGGCGCGTCGGCGGCTTGGGCTTCTCGGCGTCGGTCGGCAGTCGGTTCGGCGCGCCGTCGAGCGGTCGTCGCGGGCGGCGTCGGTCTCGGGCATGGCCGCCAAGATACCGGTCACGCCATCCCGTACGATCCCTCGCGATGACCGACGTACACCTCTCTGCCGAGCGGGCCGCCCGAGACGATTCTCGATCCCGAGCCCGACGACGCGCTCGAGGCGCTGCGAGCCGCGCTCGCGCCAGGTCGACGGCCGCCGCGACGCGGTCGCCGACGTCTGTCGCACGCTGGCCGCGCGTTCCTCGACGCGTGGGCGCAGCTCGGCGAGCTCGGACGCGACGACGTCGAGGCGTACGCGTACTTCCGCGTCGGCTACCACCGCGGCCTCGACCGGCTGCGCCAGTCGGGCTGGCGCGGCTCGGGCTACGTGCGCTGGCGCAACGAGACGAACCGCGGCTTCCTGCGTGCGCTCGACGGCCTGCGCAGGCGCGGCCGAGGCGATCGGCGAGCGCGACGAGGCGCAGCGCTGCGCCGAGTTCCTGCGCCAGCTGGACCCCGAGTACACACCCGGCCGCGAGTAGCGTCATCGCCGTGAGCGGATCTGCGACGCCGAGAGGAGTCCATCGTGAAACGCGCGCTGATCACCGGTATCACCGGCCAGGACGGCCGCTACCTCTCGCAGTTCCTGCAGACCAAGGGCTACCAGGTGTTCGGGCTCGTGCACGGCCAGGCGAACCCGAAGATCGAGATGGTGCAGAGCCGAGAACCCCGCGCTCGAGTTCATCGAAGGCGACCTGCGCGACCTCTCGTCGCTCATCGGCGTCGATGGAGCAGGTGCAGCCGGACGAGGTCTACAACCTCGGCGCGATCAGCTTCGTGCAGCTCTCGTTCAAGCAGGCCGAGCTCACCGCGGAGATCACCGGCCTCGGCGTGCTGCGCATGCTCGAGGCGGTGCGCATCGTCGGCGGCACCGAGAACAACCCGATCCGCTTCTACCAGGCGTCGTCGTCGGAGATGTTCGGCAAGGTGCAGCGAGACTCCGCAGACCGAGGCCACGCCGTTCCACCCGCGCTCGCCGTACGGCGTCGCCAAGGTGTTCGGCCACTACACGACGCTCAACTACCGCGAGGCGTACGGCATCCACGCGAGCAGCGGCATCCTGTTCAACCACGAAGGGCCGCGCCGCGGGCTCGAGTTCGTCACCCGCAAGGTGACCAACTCGGTCGCGCGCATCAAGCTCGGGCTGCAGGAAGCGATCACGCCTCGGCAACATCGACTCGTCGCGCGACTGGGGCTACGCGGGCGACTACGTCGAGGCGATGTGGATGATGCTCCAGCAGGACGAGCCCGACGACTACGTCATCGCGACCGGCGAGACGCACACGATCCGCGAGCTGCTCGACGTCGCGTTCAAGCACGCCGGCATCGACGACTGGGCGCCGTACGTCAAGCAGGACCAGCGCTTCTACCGCCCGGCCGAGGTCGACCTGCTGATCGGCGACGCGTCGAAGGCGCACAAGAAGCTCGGCTGGAAGCCGCGGGTCAGCTTCGAGGAGCTCGTCAGCATGATGTACGAGCACGACCTCGCCGAAGAAAGCGCGAAAGCGGGGTTGTAACGCCAGGCCGCGATCAGCGCACGACGGTGCGTGGCCGCACGCGCCGAGGGCGTGTTCGGCCTCGTCGACGATCGGCGCACGAGGTCGCCGGCGGGCATCGAGCTCGTCGATCGCGCCGACGCCCTGACCCGACGGGTAGCACTCGCGGTTCGGGTCGACGACGGTGTTCTCGTCGCCGCCGAGGTGCAGCGCGTTGGCTCGTACGGCCTTGCCCATCTGCTCGGGGAACTTGCTCAGCTCCTCGGGGTGCTCCTCGACGTACTGCGTCCACTCGTTGCGGATCGCGCGCAGCGTCTTGCCGGTGAAGCCGCGGCTGATCACGGTGTCGTCCTCGTGCGCGCGCAGCAGCGCGTCCTTGTAGCCGCGCGACGGTGCGCGCTTCGGGCGTCGCGATGAAGCGGGTGCCGAGCCACACGCCGTCGGCGCCGAGCGCGATCGCGGCCGCGAGCCCGCGGCCGTCGAAGATGCCGCCCGCGGCGACGACCGGGACGCGCTCGCCGACCGCGTCGACGATCTGCGGCACGAGCGGCATCGTCGCGACCGTGCCGGTGTGACCGCCGGCTTCCGTGCCCTGCGCGATCACGAAGTCGCAGCCGGCCTCGACCGCGGCGATCGCGTGCCGCACCTTGCCGCACATGCTCGCGACGAGCACGTTGCCGTCGTGCAGCACCTTGATCACGTCGCGCGGAACGCCGAGCCCGGCGACGAACAGCGACGCGCCGCCGTCGACGACCTTGTCCGCGTCGTCGACCATCCGCTCGGGCAGCGCGGCGAGCAGGTCGACGCCGAACGGCTTGTCGGTGAGCTTGCGCACGCCGCGCATCTCGTCGTCGAGTTGCTCCGACGACATCGTCGCCGCGCCGAGCGTTCCGAAGCCGCCGGCGTCGGACACCGCGGCGACGACGCGCTGGTACGAGACGCCGCCCATGCCGGCGAGCATGACGGGGTGTTCGATGCCCAGCATCTCGGTCAGTCGTGTGCGCATGCGGCAAGTGTCCATTAGCCGGTCGCCGGCGTGGGCAACCCGCGCGTCGGGGTGATCATGGGCAGCGACTCCGACCTGCCGATGATGCAGGGCGCGATCGACGTGCTCGTCGAGTTCGGCGTCGCCTACGAGGTCCGCGTCGTCTCGGCGCACCGCACGCCCGACGAGATGCTCGAGTACGCCCGCGGCCGCCGCCGACCGCGGCCTCGAGGTGATCATCGCCGGTGCCGGCGGCGCGGCCCATCTCCCGGGCATGACCGCGTCGATGACACCGCTGCCGGTGATCGGCGTGCCGGTGCCGCTGAAGCAGCTCGACGGGCTCGACTCGCTGCTGTCGATCGTGCAGATGCCGGCCGGGATCCCGGTCGCGACGGTGGCGATCGGCAACGCCCGCAACGCGGGCCTGCTCGCGGTGCGCATCCTCGGCGAACGGCGACGAGAAGCTGCGCGCCGCGATGGTCCGCTTCCAGGCCGACTCGCGCAGACGGTGCGCGAGAAGGACGCCAAGCTGCGCGAGCAGAACGGTGCTCCTGCGACTGCGTTACTCGGTCGAGATCGCCTTCAGCACGTCGAGCTTGGCCGCGCGCCGCGCCGGGAAGACTCGCCCGGCGACGACGCTCGCGAGCCCGTGATGACGACACGATGATGACGAGCTGACCGGGCGCGACCGCGAACTTCGTGAAGCCCTGGTCGTGCAGCGCGCGCACGACCGCCCAGCCGAAGAACAGCCGATCGCGAGGCCGAGCAGCGTGCCGAACAACGCGATGATCACCGACTCCCAGCGGATCATCGACCGCACCTGCCGCGCGACATCCCGACCGGCGCGGAGCAGGCCGATCTCCCGCGTGCGTTCGTAGATCGACAGCGCCAGCGTGTTCACGATGCCGATGAACGCGATGATCACCGCGAAGAACAGCAGCACGTAGACCAGCACGAGGACCTGGTTGACCTGCTTCTTCTGGTCGGCCTTGAACTGCGCGTTGTCCTGCAGCTTCGCGTTCGGGTACGGCGTCGAGCGAGCGGCTGGATCGCGGCGCGGCCTGCTTCGGCGCGTCACGCCCGGCTTGAACTTGGCGAAGATCGAGGAAGTCGAGCTGGTCGGCGAAGTTCTTCTCGAACGTCGCCAGCGAGATGAAGTAGTCGCCGACAGCGTGTTGTTCTTGTAGATGAACTGCGACCTTCATCGGGACGTTGCCGGTCTTCACGAACGTCACCGGCACGAGATCGCCGAGCTTCCAGTGATGGTTGTCGGCCTTCTTCTTCGAGACCGCGATGCCGTTCGGCGTCAAGATCGGTCGATCGTGCCGGCGACGTCGCGTCGAAGTCGAACAGCTGCGACGCGTCGGGCTCGGCGCCACCGACGATGAGGAACGTGCGGTTGCCGTTGATCGCGGCCTGACGCCGACCCGGACCGGTGACCGCCTGGATCTCGGGCAGCGCGGCGATCTGCTCGCGAGCGCGGGCTGAGACCGCCGCCGCCCGAACCGCCGCCACCCTTGACGTGACGATGTAGTCGGTCTTGAACTGCTGAGTCGATCGCGTGCGCCGACCGACGCCTTGGCCGACGCCGCGAAGATCGTGATGAAGCCGACCAGCGCGACACCGATCATGAGCGCGGCGCGGTGGTCGCAGTGCGCTGCGGGTTCCGCGCCGCGTTCTCGCGGGCGAGCGTGCCGGTGATCCCGCTGATCTGCGCGATCGGCGCGCCGATCGCCGACGCTCAGCTGCCGGGCGAACAGCGGGCCGAGCACGAACACGCCGACGAACACGAGCAGCGCGCCGAGGCCGACGTAGCGCGATGCCGCTGTCGCCGAACAGACCCGACGAACAGCGACGACGATGCCGAGCGCGAGCGATCGCGACCACCGATGGCGAGGCGGCGCAGCGCGACTGGGTCGGACGCTCGAGCGCGACGTCGCGCATCGCCGCGATCGGCGGCACACGCGCCGCCTGCCGGGCCGGGACGATCGCCGACAGCACGGTGACGACGATGCCCGACGAGCAACCGACGATGACCGCGTCCGGGCGGACAACACGACGCTCGTGCCGGGAAGGTCGAAGCCGAGCGCGCTCATGAGCGGCCTTCAGGCCGATCGCGAGCACGCACTGCCGGCCGCGATGCCCGATGCATCGACGCGATCAGACCCGACGACCACCGACTCGCCGAGCACCGAGCGCGAGCACCTGCCGCGCGACTCGCGCCGATCGCGCGCAGCAGCGCCATCTCGCGCGTGCGTTGCGCGACGACGATCGAGAACGTGTTGTAGATGATGAACGATCCCGACGATCAGCGCGACGAACGCGAACACCAACGAGGACGATGTTGATGAACTGCAGCGGCCTTGTGGAGCGAGTCCTGGTTCTCCTTGGTGAGCGCCTTGCCGGTGATGACCTCGTACGTTGGCGTGGCCCGTCGGCCTCAGCGTCGCTGCGATGTCGCTGCGCGACCTGGTCCTGCGAGACGCCGGGCTTCGCGACGACGGAGATCTGCGAGAACTGATCCCTGGCGTTGGCGACGCGTTGCGCCTCTGGCGGAGTGAACAGCGTGACCGACGCGCCCGCGAGGCTGTCGACGTCGCCGAACTTCGCGATACCCGACGAGGTCGTACTTCTTCGGTGGCTGCGACGTCAGGATCGTCACCTGGTCGCCGACATGGAACTTGCCCTTGTCGGCGCTGTGCTTGTCGATGACGATCTGATCGTTGGTCGCGGGTGCATGGCCGGCGACGAGATGGAACTGGTTCAACTTCGGATCTCGGTGTCCCAGCCGAACCCGAACGTGGGCGGACCGTTGCCCGGGTTCCGACGGCTTTGCCGTCGCTTGCCGACGATCTGCGCGTAGAGGCTGGATGTCGCCGCCGGCCGCCTTCGACCGTCGGCGTCGTGCGCACGACGGCGAGGAGGCGACGCGGGGATGTTCGGCCGACGGTCGCCGCCGAAGTCGCTGCTGACAGCGCCTTCGGGCGCGCGCACCGCGGCGTCGGTGCTGCGGTTGATGTCGGCGAACAGGTCGTCGAACGTCTTCTGGATCGTCGCGGTGAGCACGAGCGTGCCCGCGATGAACGAGACGCCGAGCATCACCGCGAGCGCCGGTCAGCAGGAAGCGGAGCTTGTGCGCGAGCAGCCCCTTGACGGTGACCTTCCACATGGGCTACTCGCCCCCGAGCGTGCGCATCTTGTCGAGCACCGCATCGGCGGTCGGGTCGCGGAGCTCGTCGACGATGCTGCCGTCGGCGAGGAACACGACGCGGTTCGAGTACGACGCGGCGATCGGGTCGTGGGTGACCATCACGATCGTCTGGCCGAACTCGTCGACGGCCTCGCTGCATGAAGCCGAGGATCTCGGCGCTCGAGCGCGAGTCGAGGTTGCCGGTCGGCTCGTCGGCGAAGATGATCTCGGGCCGGCGCGACGAGCGCGCGCGCGACCGCGACGCGTTGCTGCTGACCGCCGGACAACTCCGACGGCCGGTGCGTGAGCCGGTCGCGCAAGCCGACGGTGTCGATCGAGCGATCGAGCCACTCCTGGTCGGGCTTGCCGCCCGCGAGCGACGACGGGCAGCGTGATGTTCTCGAGCGCAGTGAGCGTCGGGATGAGGTTGAACGTCTGGAACACGAAGCCCGACGCGGTCGCGGCGGACCCGCGTCAGCTTCTTTGTCGGAGAGCGTGCTCAGGTCGATGTCGCCGAGGTACACGTGGCCGCTCGTCAGACGGTCGAGTCCGGCGAGGCAGTGCAGCAACGTCGACTTGCCCGAGCCCGACGGGCCCATGATCGCGGTGTACTCGGCGCGTGGCGAACTCGACGTCGATCGACGTCGAGCGCGCGGACCACGGTGTCGCCGTTGCCGTAGATCTTCGACGCGTGAACGGCACGCGCGGCAACCGTCGTCGTGGGGGGAATTGTGGTTGTCACGAGCGTCACCTTAGGGGGGCGGAGCGTCCATACTCGTATCGGGGATTTCCCCGAGGTTCGGCCTCAATCGTGCACGGCGCTCGGTCACTCGGTGCTCGGACGCGGTCGCGGTCGCCGTCCGAGCCAGACGAACCAGACGCGTGCCGAAGACACACAACACAATCGAAAGAGCAGGTTGAAGCGCACTCCGAAGATCTGGGTCGCGTCGTCGATGCGCAGCGCCTCGAACCAGATGCGACCGAACGTGTACATCGCGACGTACAGCGCGAACGCCTGTCCTCGCTTCAATCCGTGCACGCTGTTCGACGAACACGATGGTGCCGAACACGAGCAGGCACCACAACGACTCGTAGAGGAACGTCGGATGGAACGTCGCGTACTGCGCGAAGCCGGCCGGACGGTGCGCGAGATCGATCTTCAATCCCCACGGCAGCGTGCGTCGGACGGCCGAACAGCTCCTGGTTGAAGTAGTTGCCCCACCGACCGATTGCTTGCGCAAGTACGACGCCGGGCGCGATCGCGTCCATGAGCGCGAGCGCGTCGAGATGCCGGCGCCGCGCGAGCACGAGCACCGCGATCAGGCCGCCGCCGACCGCGCCCCAGATCGACAGCCCGCCCTTCCAGATCTCGAACGCGCCGACGAAGCCGCCTCGCTCCAGTTGTAACCGGTGAAGAGGTGGTACACGCGCGCGCCGACGACGCCCGCGATCACGACGGGGACGACGATCGCCGCTGAAGTCCTTGGCGTCGTGTCCGGTGCGCGTCCAGCGCGTCTCGGCGACCTTGCGTCGCGACGAGCACGCCGATCGCCAGCATCAGGCCGTACGCGTGCAGCGGGAGGGGCCCGATGTGCACGATGCCGTTGCTTCGGGCTCGGGATGAACGCCACCGTCACGGCGCGATGTTATGACGGTTCAAGTCTCGGACGGCATCGAGGCCGATGCAGTCTGCATGAGGGGACGAATCTTGCGCCATGGCCGTGTGTCGGCGCGGGTGGCCTGGTGTCGAGCGCCTGTGTGGCGCCGCCGCCCCTGCCGACACCGGGTGGATCGGGCGGTGGATCTGGTGGCGGATCGGGCGGCGTTCCGGCCGACGTCCGGGCCCGAGCCTCGGCGGTTGTCCGATGCTCCCGGCGAACAACGCGTGGAACCAGAACGTGAGCACGCTGGCAGTGCGCTCCGATTCGCCGGACGCTGATCGCGAACATCAGCTCGTCGGGCAAGACGAACCTCCACCCCGACTTCGGTGGCGCGGGCGCGTACGGCATCCCGTTCAAGGTCGTGCCCGCGACCCAGCCCAAGGTGCCGATCACTACACCGCGTACGGCGACGAGAGTGATCCCGGTCCGTTCCCGATCCCGGGGAACGCGCCGGTCGAAGGTGGTTCGGCGAGCACGGCGACCGGCACGTGCTCGTGGTGCAGCAGGGGACGTGTCATCTGTACGAGCTCGGGCACGCGTTCTGGACGGGCGATCGCTGGAACGCCGACGTCGGCGTGAACTGGAACCTGAACTCGAACGCGCTGCGGCCTGCGGGTTGGACGTCGGCCGACGCGGCCGGATTGCCGATCCTGCCCGGACTCGTCCGCTACGACGAGGTGGCCGCGGGGCATATCGATCACGCGGTGCGCTTCACGGTGCCGACACGCAGAAGGGCTACATCCTTCCGGCGACGCACTGGGCCTCTTCGTCGACGAACGCGGCGCTGCCGCCGATGGGGCTGCGGTTGCGGTTGAAGGCAAGCTTCTCGCTGGCCGGGTTCCACGGGCAGTCGCTCGTGATCCTGAAGGCGTTGAAGACGTACGGGATGATCGTGGCCGACAACGGGTCGTCGTGGTACATCAGCGGCGCGGCGGACACGCGGTGGAACGACGACGATCTGAACCAGATGAAGACGGTTCCCGGCTCCGCGTTCGAAGCGGTCGACACCGGCGCCATCCACCACTGACGCATCCGTCACAGCGATTCGTCCAACGATTCGTCCAACGACGTCAGCGACGCGGTCGGGGATTTTGCACGGCAAAATCGGGATTAACCTGGTGGTCATGGCCCGCAATGATGCGAACCCGCCGATGCCGGAGTTCTCGACTTCGTACGTCCTGCAAGAAGTCGACCCCAAATGGCTCACCCAAGCCGTCAAACCCAAACAGTTCCTCCACATCGACCAAGCCGAATGCATCCTCTGCGAAGGCTGCGTCGACATCTGCCCGTGGAAATGCATCCACATGCTCTCCACCACCGCCATCGACGAAGCCGTCAACGCCGACCAACCCGGCGACGACCCCAAAGACCACGTCTTCTTCGTCGTCGACGAAGACGTCTGCACCCGCTGCGCACTCTGCGTCGACCGCTGCCCCACCGGCGTCATCGTCTTGGGCAAAGTCACCGACCAATGGCGCGACGGCGACCCCAACACCAGCACCAACCGACACGGCTACGCCTACGGCGTCCGCTTCTGAGGGACAGCACGTGATCGACATTCGCCGCGCGCCAAGGAACGGTTCCACACCGAGATCGACTGGCTCGACTCGTGGCACAGCTTCAGCTTCTCCGATCACTACGACCCGAAGAACACGCATCACGGTCTGTTGCTGGTACTCAACGACGACGTCATCGCGCCGGGTCGGCGGTTTCGGGATGCACCCGCACCGCGACATGGAAATCGTCACGTGGGTACTCGAAGGCGCGCTCGAGCATCGCGACAGCGCGGGCAATGCCGGCATGATCACGCCCGGCGTCGCGCAACGGATGAGCGCGGGCAGCGGTATCCGGCACTCGGAACAGAACGCGAGCCGCACCGAAGCCGTCCGTCTGCTGCAGATGTGGGTCCCGCCCGACACCATCGGCATCGAACCCGGATACGAGCAGCGCGACATCAACGCCGACAAGCGCGACGACGAGCTGTTTCCGCTCGCGTCCGGTCGGGAAGCCGACGCCGCGATACAACTCCACCAGCACGACGCGACACTCTGGGTCGCAACGCTCAACGCCGGTGCGCACGTGCGGCTCCCGAACGCGCCGTTCGTCCACCTCATGGTCTCCACCGGAGGCGCGACGCTCGACCGCACCAACGCGCTCGACGCCGGCGACGCGGTCCGCGGTACCGACGCCGGCCCGCTCGACCTCACGGCCATCGCCGACGGCACCGAGATCACCATCTGGGAGATGTGGGCGGACCTCGAGGTCGCGTGAGTCCCGACGACCTGATCGCTACTTGATCAAGCCGCGACAACCGACGGTCGGCCAGCACTTTGCCGCCGGTCTGACACGTCGGGCAGTAGACGACCTCGTGCGACTCGTACGAGACACGCTTCAAGTCGCTCCCGCACTCCGGGCATGGCAATCCGGCCTTGCCGTGCACAGTGAAATGCTCGCCGAGCTTGTTCGCGGAAAGACCCCCGGTGCGGAGACGTTCGCGCTCGAGTCCCTCGGCCAACACCTCCTGCAACGCGACGAGCATGCGCTCGCGCTCGTCGGGCGTCAGCTTCTTCAGTGCGGCGTACGGCGACAACTTGGCCCGATGCAGGATGTCGTCGGCGTAGCCGCGTCCGACACCGGCAACCGTTCGTTGGTCGCGCAGGATCGTGTGGATCCGCCGGCCGTCGTCGGCGGTTCGGAACCACGCCGCGAACTCTTCGCTCGTCGCCTCCGGTCCCGAGTTTCTCGGTCGGTCCGGCGTCGTCGGCCGCGAGCACCCACCACCCGGCTTTGCGTTCGGTCCCGAACTCGCGCATCAAGCACCGCGCGGTCATCGGAGAACCGCCACCGCACGACTGATCCCTTGGGCCGCGTCTTCTTGGGCGGCTGCTCGAAGTCGAGCCGACCGGCTTGGGAGAGGTGGAACATGATCTGCAGGTCGTTGTCGAAGTGCAGCGACACGTACTTCGCGCGCCGTCGACACCGACACGACGACCGCACCGACCAATGCTTCCGGCGGCGGGTCGAACGTCTTCAGTCCCGTGAACCCCAGCGGGTCGTAGCCCTCGAACGTCGCGCCGATCAGCCAGTCACCCACGCGCTCGGACAGCGCCTGCATCTGGGGGGCTTCAGGCATGGACCAATATCGCGCGCGCTACGAACGCGGCGCGCCCGGGGAACCGGCGTACGACTCGGCGCCCTGCGTCCACTCCGGGCCGTTGCCCCAGTTACGCCGCGTGCGCTGGTGGCGAAAGTCGGGATCGAACTTCTTGCACTGGTCGACGTACTCCTTGAACGTCGCGCCGCCTTCGGTGAACGACCAGAAGTCTTCTTCCAACGAGAACTGACCGTTGCCCGCGTACTGCAGCACGGTCATGCCCGGGAAGTCGATGGGCGGCGCGCCTGGCTCCGGATTGTCGCGACGGTTCTGCATGTAGACGACGACCCGGCCGGTGTCGTCGACCATGTGCCACTCGTAGGCGGTGTACATCTCGCCGTAGTCGGCCATCGTCGGTTTGATCCACTCCCGCACCGCCTCGCGGCCCTGCTTGTTGCCGAGGATGTGCTCGACGTAGGTGACGTCTTCGGTGAAACACGTGTCGCACCACACGTCCCAGTCCTCGTTCGACCGCACCGAGCTGCCAGTACGTGCGGAACGCGGCCTCGACTTCGTCACGATCGAACTCGTTGGGCACCCATGGCCGGCGAACGCTAGGCCGACAACCTCAGAGGGTCGACAGCCCGCCGTCGACCGCGAGGATCTGGCCGGTGATGTAGCTCGCATCGGCGCTCAACAGGAACACGACGGGCGCCGCAACCTCCCACGCCGTGCCGTGCCGGCCGAGCGCAACCGGAGTGCGCCCGCGGCTCGGTCGACCCTCGGTCGCCCGCCGCCCGAGCGGCGTGTCGATCAGTCCCGGCGCGACCACGTTGGCGCGGATGCCCCGGCGCGCGCCCTCCGAGGCGACGTTGCGACTCAGCCCGGCAAGCGCAGCCTTGGTCGTGTCGTACGCGGGGATGCGCGTGCCCGGCCGCAAGCCCGCGACCGACGAGATGAACACGATCGCGCTGTCGTCGTCGAGCACCGGCAACGCGGCCCGACACACGAGGAAGTGACTGCGCGACGTTGACCGCGTGCACCGTGTCCCATTGCTCGACCGACGTTCCTTCGAGCCCGCGCCCGAGGCCGATCCCGACGTTGCACACGACACCGTCGAGCCCGCCGAGCGCGTGGCAGCGCTTCCGCGACTATGCGTGCGCACGCGTCCGCGTCGGCGACATCGCCGACGATCACCGCGACCCCGTCGACCTTCGTCTTCGACCAGGCGCGCGGTTTCCGCGGCCGCGTCCGCGATCGACATCGGCGCACGCGACCGCCGCGCCTTCACGCGCCGCCAGCACCGAGATCGCGCGCCCGTTGCCGACCGGCGCATCGGGATCGTCGGAACGATGAGTCCCCGCACCCACAACCAGAACTCGCCGCCCGCGAGCGAGCGGTCTCCGCTCGCTCGAGTGCACGAGCCGGAGTGTACGTTCTCGCGCCATGTCACTTCTCGAGGAAGTTGCGCCCGCGTTCGTCGCCATGGCCCACCGGATCGTGTGGTGCTCGGTCGCAACCGTCGACCACCAAGGCCGGCCCCGCTCGCGGATCCTGCACCCGCTGTGGGAGTGGGACGGCGACACGCTCGTCGGTTGGATCGCGACCGGACCCGACACCGATCAAGCGCTCGAACCTGAAGCACAGCCCGTACGTGTCGTGCAGCTACTGGACCGACAGTCACGACACGTGCATCGCCGAATGCCGCGCCGACTGGCACTTCGACAACCAGACCCGCACGACGGTGTGGGACAAGTTCGTGAACGCGCCCGAGCCCGTCGGCTACGACCCGTCGATCGTCCCCGCGTGGGACAAGCCGACATCGGAAAACTTCGCAGTGCTGCGGCTCGAGCCGTGGCGCCTCCGCGTGCTTCCCCGGCACCGCGCTCGTCAGCGGCGGCACCATCGGCGACATCCTGGTGTGGCAGGACTGACTCAGCGTTTGCGTTTTTCTTCGAGGCGCTTGCGCACGGTCTCGCGGCGTTCCTGCACCTCGCGGTAGGTCAGCGTCTCGACGCCGGGGACACCCATCGCGGCTTTGATCGCATCCATGTCGAACTGGTTCGTCGATCTCGGGATCGAGGCCGAGCTCGGCCGCGAGCCGGGCGCCGTGCCGCATCGCGATCTCGGTGTGCACCTGTTGGATCTCGCCGAGGATGTCGAGGTCGGGTGCGAGCCGGGCGATCGCACCGTCGAGGAACATCATGTTCTTCACGAACAACATGAGCTCCTTCGGCGCACGGGCGCCGTACGCGAGGAGCTTCTTCGTGAGGTCCTGCAACTCGGTGCACGAGCTCGTCGGCCGACAGTGGCGGTCGGGTCGATCGTGCGGTCCAGCCCGAGATCGCGGAACACCGCGCTCGAGATCGGTGTCGGGCGGGAACGCGCCGAGGTCGCGCAGCGCACCGAAGTTGCGACATCGTGTCGCCGCTCGTCGCGCCCGACGAGCAGCATCAAGAACGCCATGCGCTTGGTCTCGTCGAGCCGGCCCGTGATGCCGAAGTCCATCAGCACCGTGCGGCCGTCGGGGCGGACCATGAGGTTGCCGCCGTGCAGATCGCCGTGGAACACGCCGTACAACATCGCGCCTTCCATGAACGAGACGAATCCGGCGTGCAACACGGCTTCGGTGTCGACCCCGGCCGCGTGCATCGCCTGCACGTCGTCCCACGGGATGCCGTCGAGCCGTTCCATGACGAGCACCCGGCGCGTCACGAGGCTGGGATGCGGGCGGGGCACGATCGTCGCGCGCTGTTCGGTCTCCGCGAGGACGCGCGCGATGTCGAGCATGTTCTGCGCTTCGAGCCGGAAGTCGAGCTCCTCGACGATCGTCTCCGCGAACAGCTCGATGAGGGCGGGCGGGTTGGCGAGCGCGGCGACGGGGATGCGACCGATCAGGTGCGGCGCGAGCCACGACATCGCCTCGATGTCCTCGCGCACGAGTCGGCCGATCTGGGGCCGCTGCACCTTGACGACGACTTCTTCGCCGGTCCGCAGCCGGGCCGCGTGGACCTGGGCGATGGACGCGGCCGCGATCGGAATGCGGTCGAACGACGCGAACACGTCGTCGAGGGATCGGCCGAGCTCGAGCTCGACGACCCGGCGCACGTCGTCGAACGATTCCGGGGGAACGCGGTCGCGCAGCAGCTTGAACTCGGCGACCAGCTCCTCGGGAAAGAGGCCTTCGCCGCCGGAGACGATCTGGCCGAGCTTGATGTACGTCGGCCCGAGATGCCCGAAGGCGATCCGGAGCCGCCGGGAGAGGTCCGGCGAGAGTGCGGCGGACCCTTGCGGCGGGCGCCGACGGCCCAGAGGCCCGAGCGCGGTGCCCGACCCGGCCGACCACGAGGCCCAGCCGGCCGAGCGGAGGCAGCCGGCCCGTCTCCATCCAGCGCGGGTACTCGGCCCGGGCCTGAGCCCGCTGGCGGTCGACGTCGCGGCGCCAGGTCATCGCCTCGGGATCGACGACCCAAGGCCCATGGTCGGTGAACGATCCGATCGCGAGATCAGGGGAGAGCGGGTCATCGACCATTCCGGCAACGATAGGGGCGCCGGTGAGAGTGCATCCTCTCCGGCGCCCCGTATCTACGTCTTTTCGGAATCGCACAGCCTCGATATCGCGGTCTACTTGAAGACCGCGACACCGACCACCCCACGGAGCCGGGCCGGCGTGCTGGAACAGGAACAGCGCGAGCTGGTCCTGATCGGCGGGCGACGCGATCGCCGGGTCGACGCCGACGAGGTCGGGACGACCGGCCGCACGGGCGACGTTGTTCCACGTCGAGCGCAGGAATTGGTACGCCCCGCGGTACACGCCGTCCGAGCTCATGGCGCGGTATCCGCCGGCCGAGTCGGACTCGTGCGCACGCGTGCACTTGAGGAACGGATCCTGCGACGGCGAAGCTGCAGCGCGGTGGCAACGGCTGGGCGGCGAGAACGTCGTTGCGAGCCACGCGCCGCCTCCGTTGCGGGCTGCGATCGCGACGACCGGGTGCTGACGGCGGTGAGGTCGACCGGGGCCGCGTACCGACGGCGCGCCGCCGAGGCCGACGACGATGCCGTCGGTGCGCGCGACTTGATAACCCCGGCCGTTGCCGGGGATCGCGATCCCGCTGGCGAGGTGATGACCGTCGACGGCTGATCCGTCGAAGTGGGCGTCACCGAACGCGAACACGCCACCGTCGGCGCCGAACAGGACGTAGCCGTAGCCGGAGCGCGGTCGGCGCCATGCCGACGAGCGGTGCGTGGTGGTCGAACGAGGTCGCGGCACCTTCGAAGGCGGCGTCACCGAAGGAGAAGACGCCACCGTCGTTGCCGACGATCCAGTAACCGTTGCCCGACGGGGTCGAGCGCGATGGCGACGATCGGCGACATCGGGGAGCCGGACTGGCGATCGAACCGTGGAAGCCGGCGTCGCCGAAGGCGAAGACACCGCCGTCGGATCCAACCAGCCAGTAGCCGTTGCCGGACGGGGTGGCAGCGATGCCGACGATGGGTGCGGCGAGCGCTCGGCCGCCGACCGAACCGTGGAACGGCGCGTCGCCGAAGGTGAACACACCACCGTCCGACGGCGGTCGACCCAGTAGCCACGCCCACTCGGCGTGGCCGCGATGCCGACGAAGCTGGCGTTGAGGCGCATGCCGGTCGCCGGCCCGAACGACGGCGCGCCACCGACCGAGCGCACCGAGTTCGCGTGCGGATCGTTGATCGGAGGCGGGCGAACCGCTCGCACCGAGAACATGGCGCCGCCGGCGAAGAGCAGCGCGAGCGCGGTGCCGATCAGGCCGACCGACGAAACCGTGGCGCGACGCCGCTCCCGTGAACGATGCGGCACGTCCGCGCGGCGTCGAGGCGGTCGCAACGAGGTGTGACGCAGTCGTGACGGCGTCGGGTTTGGATGAGACTGCATTGCATATGGTCGAGCGCGAGAGGTTGGACCCTCGTGCTCGTGCGGCCTTCCGGCCATGGATCCTCCTTTGGACGCGCACCGCCAAGGTGCAGGTCGGGCGGGGTCTTGCCGGGCCGGATTGCCTCGGCGGACAGGGCCGGACCGTAGGAGGAGCCACGCTGCACCAAAGGAACCAGGGGCGGTCGAGGACCGCTTTCGCTAGTCCTTTCGGACCATGTGGAAAACTGGCGAGTTCCGGGGCCCGCCCGGCTCGTCGGCAGACGATCCGTCCACTGCTAGTGCGGGCGCGTCATTTTCCGCCGGACCTGCCGTCGGTTCGGACAATTACGTCGGTATGCGCGCACCCGCCCGGGCCGGAAGGGTGTCGGGCGGCCTGGGGCCTGGATTGATGGGTCGACAATGCGGCCGCATGACGGTCCACGAAGGTGCATGGCGGTGTCGACAATGCAGGAGTGGGAGCGGTGCATCGCGGCGAAACGACGATCGGTCCGCTCGCGTTCGACGGGCGGACGATCACGCTCGTCGCACGGACGACCGCGATCCACGTCGGCGACGACGGTCGCGGTGCACTGCATGTCGTATCCCGCCCTCGCACGTCGAGGTGCTCGAAGATGACGGTCGCCGTAAAGTCGTCCCGGTGCCCGACGTCGAACGCGTGCTCGTGCACGCGATCACGATCGTCGGCGCGGTCGCGAGCATCTACGGATTGCGGTACAGCCGCAGGACGGGAGCAGGACGCAACACGACCAGGAGGTCAAGGCCATGAGCGAGCACCTTGTCGGTGGGCGCTCCGCGCGACGAAGAACGCATCCGCGCCACGATGAACAGCGGTCTCGACCGCCTGATGAGCGTGTCCGCCGATCGGGTCTTCGCCGAACCGGTCCGGGTCGGCGAGCGGGTCGTCATCCCCGCCGCGAGCATCGAGTTCTCCGGTGGGTTCGGGTTCGGAGGCGACACGAAGTCGAACGGAGGCGGCGGGGGCGGCGGTCATCAAGCCGGTCGGCCGGTCGCCGATCATCGAGGTCGGCCCGGAAGGCGTCCGCGTCACGCCCGGTCATCGATTTCACTCGGGTCGGGCTCACGCTCCTCGCGGCCGCGCTCACCGTCTGGACGCGCCAGCCGGCGATAGGCGTCACGGCGAAGCCGGACCTACCGGTCGAGTCGGGCGAGCTCGTCGAGCAGGAAGACCTCGGATCGGATCAGGCTGCGCCAATCGGCGAGGTGCAGGCTCTCGTCCTCGCCGTGGATGTTCGAGTGCGGATCGTCGGGACCCATCAACAGCGCCGGGATCCCGCCGAACGCGTCGGCGAACGGGCCGACGAACGGGATCGAGCCGCCGACACCCATGAGCACGGGCTCGACGCCGAACCCGGCGTGGAGTGCCCGGCGAGCGGCGTCGAACGCGGGTCCGGTCGGATCGGTCTGCCACGCGGGCGCGCCTTCGAGCGCGGTGAACGTGCACTCGAGTCCCCACGGAACCTGACTGCTCGACGTGCGCACGCAGGCCCGCCAAGTACGCGGTCCGGGACCTGCCCGGGACCGAGCCGCATGCTCACACGCGCCGTCGCCCGGGCGACGATCTGGTTCGACGAACCCTTGATCGGATGACCGTCGATCCCGATGACGGTGAGACACGGCCGCAGCCACAGCCGCTCGTGCAGCGTGAAGTTCGGGCCGCCCGCGAGCTGCACACCCGGACGAACCCCGAACGCACGGGCAAACCGTTCGGGCTCGTCGTCGAAACCCGGCGATCGGCGCCCGTTCGCTTCGCCGGCCGGTTCCGACGAGACCGTCGAACCCGCCTTCGAAGGCGACGTCACCGTGCTCGTCGACCAGGGACGCGAGCACTTGCGAGCCAGCGCCATGACCGGGTCGGGGATCGCGCCGCCCGACATGCCGGAATGCTGCGGGCCGTCGAGCGCGCGCAGCTCGATGTCGGCCGCGGCGAGACCGCGCAATGAATAGGTGAGGCCCGGCACACCGACCTGCCAGTTGCCCGCGTCGGCGAGCACCAACACGTCGGAACGGAGCTCCTCGAGGTGCGCCGTCAGGAAGGAGTGCAGGGTCGGCGAACCGATCTCCTCCTCGCCCTCGATCAGCACCCGCACGTTGCACGGCAGCGAACCCGTGCCGTCAGCCACGCGCCGACCGCGTGGGCGTGGGCGACCGCGCCCGCCTTGTCGTCGGCCGCGCCCCGACCGTAGAGGCGACCGTCGCGCTCCTCGGGCTCGAACGGGATCGCTCTTCCAGTTCTCGACGATGCCCGGAGGCTGCACGTCGTGATGCGCGTACAAGAGGACAGTCGGGACGTCGGGTCCAGCGTGCATCCACTCGCCGATCACGAACGGCTGCGATCCCTCGACCCCGGCGTGCGCACGTTCTCGAGGCCGTGCCCGCGAGCAGCTCGACGGTGGCGTCGGCGCTGGCGCGCACGTCGGCGTAGTGGTCGGGATCGGCGCTGATGCTCGGGATGCGCACGAGCGCTTCGAGATCGGCGCGAGCTTCGTCGATCACGTCATCGACGGCCGCGATCGCGGCTTCACTCGTCATCGCTGGTCTCCATGTCGGTGTTCATACCCCGAACCTAAAACGAATCGCCGAACCGTGCTTGCAGGCGCTGCATGCCCGAGATCCACCGGTCGTAGTCGGACGCCTTGCGCCGGAAGTACTCCAGCACCTGCGGGTGCGGGAGGATGAGGAACGCCTCGGCCGCGAGGCCGCGCACGACCGCGTCGGCGACGACGTCGGGCTCGAGCATGCCGTCGACGCCGGCGACACCGCCGTCCTGGATGCCCGCGGTCATCGCGGTGCGGACCGCCTGCGGCGCGAGCACCGACACCTTCAGATCCCCTGTCGCCGTACGTGATCGCCAACCATTCGGCCAGCGCCAGCGCCGCGTGCTTGGTGACCGAGTACGGCGGCGCTCCCGATCTGGGTGAGCAGGCCGGCGGCCGACGCGGTCTGCAGGAGGTAGCCGCCGCCGCGGTCGATCATGCGCGGCACCATGATGCGTGCCGCGTAGACGTGCGCCATGACGTTGACGTCGATGCTGCGGCTGCCAGATCTCGTCGCTCGCGTCGGCGACCGCCGGGCACGACGATGCCCGCGTTCGAGCAGAAGAGGTCGATCGGGCCGAACCGCGTCCTCGGCTGCATCGACGAGCGCGACGGATCTGCGCCTCGTCGGTGACGTCGCACTGCACCGCGAGCGCGTCGCCGATCTCGCCCGCGACCGCGTCGAGCGGGTCGCTTCTGGACGTCGGCGACGACGACACCGCTCGCGCCTTCCGCCGCGAACCGCCGCGCCGAGCGCGGCACCGATGCCGCTCGCCGCGCCGGTGACGACGACGCATTTCCCTCGATCCTCATCCGGCATCGTCTCCCTCAGTCGTTCGTCGTCACGGTGGCGCCGAGCTCGGCGATGGCGAGCACACTGGCGTGGCCACCGGTCCGGGGAACGCGGCCGCGATCTCCTGCCGCGCACGCGGGCTCGACCAAGCGCCGCCGCCGACGGGCCGGAGCCCGAGAGCCACGCCGCGTACACGCCCGCGGCGAGCGCGGCCTCGATCGCGAGCCGGGTGTCGTGGGCGCGGGCGAGCCGGCGATCCTGGTGCAGGCGGTCCTCGGTCGCGGTCCGCAGCGCGCCGACGTCGCCCGCGGCGAGCGCCGCGACGAGCAGCGCGGTGCGGCCGATGTTGAACGCGGCGTCGTCGAACGGGACCTGTTCCGGCGAGCAGCCGCCGCGCCGACGGCGTCGCCGTCTCCCGGTCGGGGATCCAGACCACGACGGCCAGCTCGTGGGGCAGCGGGATCCGCACCGCCTCGACCGCCGGCCACGGCGACGACTCCGCCGTAGAGCGAGGCCGCGACGTTGTCGGAGTGGCCTTCGAGCTCGCCGGCCAGCGCGCAGGATCGCGGGCCGGGAGTCGCGCAGATGATCGCTGCTGTTGCGCGCACGCGGCCACGAGCCCGCCGACTCGCGCCGCACCCGAGAATCCGAGCCCGCGGCCACCCGGAAAACGCGCCCGGACCGCGATCGGACCGACGCCGCCGCCGTGGCGGAACGCTCGAACCGCGGGGTGGGTTTCGGGCGCGGCCGCGTCGGCATCCGCGGTGACCTCGAGGTGCACGTCGAGTGCGAGCGCGACCGCGTCGAATGCCGATCCGAGGTTCGCCGACGACGCGGGAACCCGCACGATCCAGTCGTCGCGCCGGTCATCGCGCAGGGGTCGCGGCATCGTGTCAGCCTGGCACGAAACAGTGTTCGGCGCGCACTACCGTCTTAGCGTGCGACGCAGGTGTGCAAGATCGGGATGCAATGCCCCGGCAACAGCGACGTTCACGTTCGACACGCTCGATCTCACGGTCTGGCTCGACACTCCTGCCGACGGCGCGGCCCGGGCCGGCGAACTGTGCGAACGGCACGTGCGGGCGCTGACGCCGCCGCAGGGTTGGCACCTCGAAGATCGTCGCGGCGCCCGGGCCCGGGCAGCCGATCGAACTCGAGGCGACGCTCGACGCGCACAGCCCGATGCTCTCCCGCGCCTTCCAGAATGCCGGCGCAGTCTGACCCCTCGCGGTTGGGCATGAAGGGTGGTTCGTGCGCCATACTCGAGCTCCCGAGGGAAACCACCGCGAACGGCGGGGATGCGATCGGGCGAGGCGACGAACGGATTCGTGGCGACAATGACAACTGTTGGGACAACGGTCGGGGCGACGGACGCGCCCGTGGTGAGTTCCGAACGATGACGGCCAGCTCGAACTGGGCCCGCCGCAACGGCTCGAACTACCGGCGGCTTTGCGCGCGCCCGGGCTGCGGCAGCGCCGGCGGCGGCGACCCTCCGGTTCCAACCCACCCGGCGCGAGGCCTGGCTGGTCGACCTCGAGGACGACGGCGCCCGTACCGAGGGTGATCTGTGCGCCCGCCATGCCGCCGGGCTGGTGCTGCCGCGGGGTTGGCAACTCCACAACCGCCTCACGTCCGACCGCGAGACGTCGCAACCCGGGCTCGCCGCACCTCGGCCCCGCCCGCGCGACCGTCTCGCGCGCCGCGCTGCCGGCGCCGCACGCAGACGTCCGCCACCGCGCTCCCGGGCTCTGAGTCCGAGTCGAGGACGACCCGTCACCGGCTCCCAGGCTCAGGGTCGCGCCCGAGCGCCGCGCCGCACGTCGAATCCGAACCCGTGACCGAACCTCCGGCCCGAGTGGAACGCGGTGGGCCCGACCGCGATCGCGGAGCCGGCGCCCCTTGTCGCACCGGCAACGTCCCGAGGAGAGCGAAGCGTTGGCCGAGACCCTCGACGCGCAGACGCCGCTCTCTGCGCCGCGCGTTCAGCAACGTCTTCCTGCCCGACAGCACGACACGTAGGCGGCGAACCTCGGCCGGGAGACCGCGTCCGGTGCGTCAGGTGCGGGCGGGCGTGCGCACATGGGCCGGGACGATCGCGACAACGAGCGCGATCGCGGCGAGCACGAGTAGACCGGTCCGCAGGCCGAACAGACCCGACAACATGCCGACCAGAGGCGGGCCCGCGACCATGCCGACATAGCCGCACGCGGTGATCCCGCCGATCGCGAGCGCGGGATGGCGCGCTTCGTTGTTCACGTCGGCGAGTAACAACGGCCACACGACCGAGATGCCTACCGCCGCAGCCGCCAGCCCGGCCGCCGCGATACCGGCCGTGTCACACAGGGCCTCGGTCGCGATCCCGACCGCGGCCAGACCGGCGCCGACGACGACCGCGCGCCGCGTGCCGAGGCCGCCGATGATCGGTCCGCCGCCGATACGGGCCAGCGTCGCGAGGCTTTCGCCCACGACGTAGGCGCTCACGCCCGCGAGCACACCGAGGCCGAGATGGCCGCGGAGATACAGGATCCCCCACGTGGCGATGCCGCCTTCGACCATCGCCGAGGCGCCGAAGACGAGTGCGAGGACGACGAGGCCCTCGTGGCGAAGGCCCGCGAGCGCGCGCCACATCGACGGATGGTCGAAGCGCTCGGGTTCGGGCAGCCGAGCCCGGCGCGTGACGATCCCGGTGACGATGCCGACGATCGCGATGCCGAGCCACACCACTCGCCACGACGCCCCGAGCCGGATGACGAGTCCCGGCGCGGCCGCGCCGCCGACGCAACCCGCCGTTGAACAATCCGTGGAAGCGGACGAGGCGCCCCGCCTCGTGCGACAGCGCGTCGGCGGCGACGATGTTCATCACGACGTCGACGAGACCGCCCGCGGCCATCGCGAGCATCGAGCGCGGGCACGAACAACACGAGATCGGGGCGCGAGCCCTTCGAGCACGAGGAGCGATCCCCACGCCAGCAACGCGATCGTCAACGACCGGCCCGCGCCGAAACGGTCGGTGACCGCGCCGCCGATCGCGGTGATCGCGGTCGCGGCGATGATTCCCGCCGCGAGCAGCGCGCCGAGACCGGTGTCGGTGAGGTGGAACGTGCGCTCGATGTCGACGGTCGCCACCGCCCATGCACCCGCAAAGCAGCCGACCACCACGAACGCCACCGCGACCGGCGTCAGAGCTCGGCGATTCGGAGGATCAGCTGGCCACGGTGCAGTCTCGCACGGTCCCGAGTGCCTGCCGGTGGGATTCGTGTCAGGCGCGGCGACGCAGCGATCGTTACCCGTGCGTCACCGGCGCGCGCGTCGCCGTCTCTAGGGTCGACTTGGCAGTGTGATCCCTAGGGTTCCGCCGATCGTGCGGGTCAGGACCGAGAGGGATCGGGCAGTGTGCCGATGCACGCTGTTACACGGCGGGAGAAAAGCCCGGGAGGTCTGCCGACCTCGGGGCGACAGCGCGTGCCGGGGTCGTTCCGAAGGAGGGACGCCGGTGACCGCTCACCCAGCCCGAGACCGCCGGTACCGTCACCGAGATCATCGGCGGCGGCGGGTACTGGACCCGCATCCTCGGCCGGTGGCAGACGCTGCGGATCACCGATGTCGAGGGCCGCCAGTCGTGCTCGCTCCTCGCGTACAACGCCGACCAGACGAGCGAGCGCTTCAACGCGCCCGACACCGTCAAGATCCAGAATCAGATCTTCCTCACGACAGGTCGGGTGCTGTTCTCGGACCTCGGGCGCGTGCTGCTCTCGATCGTCGACGACACCGACGGCCATCACGACGCGCTCAGCGGGTTCGGCGACGCCGCCGTCGACGCGAGCGGTTCGGATCCGGCTACGTATCGCGACCTGCGCAACGACTTCCATCGCAACGCACACGACAACTTCGTGATGGCGCTGGGCCGTCACGGTCTCGGCGCGCCGCGACCTCGTCATGAGCTTCAATCCGTTCGCGCGCGTGCCGGTTGCGCCCGACGGTGAACCTTGGGTGGGGAACCGGACGCGGCCCGGGCCGGTGCCGCAATCGAACTGCGTGCGGAGATGCGCGTGCCTGGTCGCGATCTCGGCCACCCCCCACGTCTTCGATCCGAACCGGCAGTTACCACGCCCGGGCCGCTGCAAGTGGAGGTGTCCACGGCTCGCACCGCCGGGCGAGGACGATCCCTGCCGGACCGTCGTCGGACGAGGCCCGGCGGGGGTTCGAGAACACCGACGACGTACTGGGCGCAGGTGATCGGCATGACGCTGCTCGCCTCCCGCCTCGATCCGGCGACCGCCCGTCACGACGACGTGCAGCTACCGGGGGAACCATGGACGGGCGTGCGTCAGCGCGGGTCAGCGACTGCGCATCGTCGACCTCGAGGGAACCCAGGCCGTCGACACGCTCTGCTACGACGCGCACGACTGCGAGAACCGCTACAGCGCCGCCAACACCATCCGAGCTCAGCGGAACTCTGTTCCTCACGACCGGGCTCGGCGCTGACGAGCGTCGACGGCGACGCGCTCGCCACCGATCGTCGCCGACACATGCGGGCGCCACGACACCGTCGGCGGTGCGTGCAGCGCCGAGTCGAACACGTGCCGGTTCGGCCGTCACACCCGATTCATGCACAACTGCCGCGACAACTTCCTGATCGGCCTCGCGCGTCACGGGCTCGGCAAGCGCGATCTCGCGCCGAACATCAACTTCTTCATGAACGTGCCCGTCACCGCCGACGGTCACCTCGACATCGTCGACGGGATCTCCGAGCCGGGCAACTACGTCGAGCTGCGAGGCTGTTCGCGACACGCTCTTCGTGATCTCGAACTGCCCGCAGCTCAACAATCCCTGCAACGGCTGGAACCCCACGCCCGATCCGTCTATTCGTCTGGGATGCGGAGACGGTCCGCGTGACGGACGACGTCCGTGACGGTGAGCAAGGTGCTCGTCGCCAATCGCGGCGAGATCGCGGTGCGCATACTGCGCACATTGCGCCGGCTCGAGATCGCGTCGGTCGCGGTCTACTCCGACGCCGATCGGCACGCGCCGCACGTGCAGCTGGCCGACGAAGCGGTGCATCCTCGGGCCGGCACCGCCCTCCAGAGCTACCTCGACGCGCGAACGGCTCCTCGCCGCGGCCGCAGCACCGGCGCCGACGCCGTCCATCCCGGCTACGGATTCTTGTCGGAGACGCGCGAGTTCGCGCGCGCGTGCGAGGCGCAGGCGTGCAATGGATCGGCCCGAGCCCGGAGAACCTCGACGCGTTCGGCCGCAAGGACTCGGCACGCGATCTCGCCCGCGCGGCCGGCGTGCCGCTGCTGGCAGGCAGCGACGGTCTGCGCGATCTCGACGACGCGCTGGCGGTCGCGGCCGACATCGGCTACCCGGTGATGTTGAAGAGCCGTTCCGGCGGCGGCGGCATCGGGATGCGGCGTTGCGACGACGCCGCCGCACTCGCCGACGCGTTCGAGCGCGGTCACCCGGCTCGCGCTCGGCCACTTCGGTGACGACGTGTGCTTCCTCGAACGGTTCGTCGTCGCGCGCCCGGCACGTGGAGGTGCAGATCTTCGGCGACGGTCACGGCGACATCGTCACGCTCGGCGAACGCGACTGCTCGTTGCAGCGCCGGAACCAGAAGGTGATCGAGGAGACGCCGGCGCCGAACCTCGCGGATCACGTCCGCGTCGCGTTGGCTCGTTCGGCGGTCGCGCTCACGTCGGCAGTGGGATACCGATCGGCCGGCACGGTCGAGTTCGTCGTCGACGCCGCGACCGGGCGAACATGCATTCCTCGAGGTGAATACGCGGCTCCAGGTCGAGCATCCCGTGACCGAGATGGTCACCGGTGTCGACCTCGTCGAGTGGATGGTGCGCCTCGCGCGCGGAGACCTTCCGCCCCTGGCCGAGCTCGGCGTCGCATCGAGGCCCGCGGCGCCGCGATCGAGGCGCGCGTCTACGCCGAGGATCCGGCCCACGATTACCGCCCGAGCGCGGGAACGGTGACCGAGTGGGCCGCGCCGAGCGACGGCACGCGTCGACACCTGGGTGAACCTCGGCACCGAGGTGACGTCGTTCTACGACCCGTTGCTCGCGAAGATCGTCGTGCACGCCGACACTCGGCCCGAGGCGGTCGACGCACCTCGCCGGTGCGCTCGACCGAAACCCGGATCGGCGGGATCGAGACGAACCTCGCGCTGCTCCGCGCGGCCGTGACCGATCCGCACTTCGGCGCGGGCGACGGTCGACACGGCGCTGCTCGACGAGATCGACCGATGCGCATGTCGACAACGCGTGGACGTGGTCGTGCCGGGGGCGCAGACGACGGTGCAGGACTGGCCCGGCCGCCTCGGCTACTGGGACGTCGGCGTTCCGCCGTCGGGTCCGATGGACGATCTCGCGTTCCGCTTCGGCGAACCGGCTCGTCGGCAACGCAGTCGACGCGGCCGCGCTCGAGTGCACGATGACCGGTCCGACGCTGCGCTTCGCCGTCGGCGCATCCGTAGCGCTGACCGGCGCGGTGATGGACGCCGACCTCGACGGCCCCGCTGTGCCGTGGTGGACGAGCGTTCGCGGTCGAGCGCGGGCCAGGTGTTGCGCTTCGGCGCGGTCACCGGTCCGGCGCACGTGCACGTATGTGGCGGTGCGCGGCGGCTTCGACGTGCCCGACTATCTCGGCTCCCGTTCGCACGTTCATCCTCGGCCGCTTCGGCGGTCACGCGGGCCGCGCGCTCGTCGCAGGCGACGTGCTGCACATCGGTGCGGCCGCCGCGGACAACGACGACTCCGCCGGGCGAGCGGGGCGCAGGTCGCGCCTTCGCCGCGATTCCCGACTACGTGTCGCATCTGGGAGCTAGCGCGTGCTGCCGGGCCCGCACGCGGCGCCCGACTTCTTCACCGCCGACGACATCGACGATGCTGCACGCCGCCGAATGGGAGGTGCACCACCACTCCGATCGCACCGGCGTACGCCTCGTCGGTCCCGCGCCGGAGTGGGCCCGGCCCGACGGAGGCGAAGCCGGGTTGCATCCGTCGAACATCCACGACAACGAGTACGCGATCGGGACGATCGACTTCACCGGCGACATGCCGATCGTGCTCGGTCCCGACGGACCGAGCCTGGGTGGGTTCGTGTGCCCGGCGACGGTGGCTTCGGCGGACCGTTGGAAGCTCGGGCAGCTCCGCGCCGGCGACCGCGTGCGACTCCGCGCGATCACGCACGACGCAGCCCTTGCGCTCGCGCGACCGGCACGAGCATGATATCGAGAACCTCGGCATGCGACCGCACCGGCCGAAGCGACACGCCGTCGGCGGGTCGCGCCCGGAAGGCGCCGTCCTGCACGTCGATCCGGCTGACGGCGAACGGCCGGCACTGACGATCCGCCGAGCAGGCGACGCGCACGTGCTCGTCGAGTTCGGGCCGAACGTGCTCGACCTCGATCTGCGTGTTCGCGTGCATGCCCTGCACGAAGCGTTTGAACACGCGCACGTCGAGGGTGATGTGCGAGCCTCGCTCCGGGTATCCGATCACTGCAGGTTCGCTACGACCCGAAGATCATCGCGATCGACGACCTGCTCGACGACCGTCGTCGACGCGGAGAACGCGCCTGCCGGCCGCTGGACGAGCATCGAGATCCCATCGCGGATCGTCCACCTCCCACTTGCGTGGAACGACACGCCAGACCCAGCTCGCGATCGAGCGTTACCAGCGATCGGTGCGCGGTCCGACGCGCCGTGGTGCCCGAGCAACCTCGAGTTCATCCGCCGCATCAACGGCCTCGATTCGATCGACGACGTCCGCCGCATCGTGTTCGACGCGAGCTACCTCGTGCTCGGTCTCGGCGACGTCTACCTCGGCGCGCCGGTTGCGACCCCGATGGACCCGCGCCACCGGCTCGTGACGACCAAGTACAACCCGGCGCGCACGTGGACGCCGGAGAACGCGGTCGGCATCGGCGGCGCGTACTTGTGCGTGTACGGGATGGAAGGCCCGGGCGGGTATCAGTTCGTCGGGCGCACGGTGCAGGTGTGGAACCGGTGGCACACGCCGCGCGGCTTCGAACCGGGACGACCGTGGCTGCTGCGGTTCTTCGACCAACTCCGCTTCCATCCGGTGAGGGAGGACGGAACTCCTCGAGCGGCGCGACGAGCATCGCGCACGGCGAAGGCGGCGTCGACATCGAGCCGACGAGTTCCGCCTCGCCGACCATCACAAGTTCCTCGCGCATCACGCGGCCGAGATCGAGACGTTCCGCGTCGGCCGCGACAACGCGTTCGCCGAGGAACGGGCGCGTTGGAAGCGCTCGGCGTGGCCGAGTACGTGAGCACCGTGCCCGAATCGCCGAACCAATCGGCGACGAGCCCGCACTCGCGCCGGGCGAGCACGCGGTGAGCGCGCCGGTCCAGGGAACGGTCTGGCGAATGCTCGTCGCGTCGGCGAATCGTCGCGGCCGGCGACGTCGTCGCCGTCGTCGAGGCGATGAAGACCGAGGTTTCGGTCAGCGCTCCGAACGCCGGGAGCGGTGCGTGCCGTGCGTTGCTGCGAAGGCGACGCTCGTGCGGCCGGGACAGACGTTGGTGGTGACGGGATGACGATCGAGCATCACAACCAGGAACGCAGCGCGCGTCCCGATCGAGTGCACGCGGCGTTGGAGCGCATTCGGGCGCTCGACGCCGACGCGATCGTCATCTCCGTCGTCGACGGAAGGCCATCGCGTCGCGTGCCGCAGCGGGTCGCGAGCCGAGGGCCCACGCGACCGCCCGCTCTGGGGAATGCCCACGCTCGTCAAGGACAACATCGCGGTCGCAGGGGTTGCCGACCGGCGCGGCCTGCGCCGCGTTCGCGTCGGCGTCGGGTCCCGCGATGGAATCGGCCGCGGTGGTGGAGCGACTTGAGACGGCGGGCGCGGTCGTACTCGGGACAACGAACATGGATCAGTTCGCGACCGGGCTGGTGGGCACCCGCTCGCCGTTCGGCATCCCCGAGAACCCGGCTCGCGCCGGGTTACATACCCGGTGGGTCGAGCTCCGGCTCCGCGGTCGCGGTGGCACGCGGTCTCGTGCCCTTCGCGCTCGGCACCGACACCGCCGGTTCCGGACGCGTGCCCGCCGCGTGCACGAACACCGTCGGTATCAAGCCGACACGCGGGCTCGTCAGCACGCGTGGAGTGGTTCCCGCGGTCCCGGGCCTCGATTGCATCTCCGTGCACGCGCTCACCGTCGCCGACGCGTTCCGCGTCCTTACGGCCATCAGCGGGTTCGACGCCCGCGACCCGTGGTCGCGCACGCGTTCGACCGATGGCGCGGCCCCGACCGCAACTTCCCGGCGGTCGGCTGGATCTCCGACGCGCGCATCAACTCCGAATGCGAAGGCGCTATCGCGCGCGCGTACTGCGACACGCGCGACGATCGTCGACGGGCTGGGCGGCGCGCCCGGGATCGACGTCGATCCCTCTCCCTTCTTCGCCGCGGGAGCGCAGCTGTACGGACCCTGGGTCGCGGCCCGTTACGCCGCGTTCGGCGCGTTCGTCGACCAGCATCCCGACGCAGTGGAAACGATCCTCGCCCAGATCGTGCGCGCCGGACGCGCCGTATCCGGTGTCGACGTGTTCGCCGCGCAGCACGAGCTGATGGCGCTGCAACGACAAGCCGACGAGGTCTTCGCAACCGTCGATGTGCTCATCGTTCCGACGATTCCGTTCTTCCCGACGCTCGGCGAGATCGCGACCGACCCGATCGGCATGAATAGCCGGTTGTCCCGGTTCACCGACTTCGTCAACCTGCTCGACCTATGTGCAGTCGCCGTACCGGGCGCGCCGCGCGACGACGGATTGCCCTTCGGGGTGACCGTCGTGGGACCGGCAGGCTCGGACCCGCTCGTCGCCGACGTCGCGGCGCGCTTGCACGCCGCGGTCGGCGGCACGCTCGGTGCCACGTCGATTCCCGTCCCCACCGACCCCTGGCCCGGAGACGCTCCCGGCTTCGGCGGAACCGCGCGCGTCGCCGTCGTCGGCGCGCACCTCCGCGGACTTCCGCTGCACCACGAGCTCACCGCGCACGGCGCGCGCCTGGAAACCGTGACCCGCACCGCGGCGAGCTACCGCCTCTACGCGCTGTCGGGAACGGTGCCGCCGAAGCCCGGCCTCGTTCGGGTCGAACGCCAAGGCGCGGCGATCGAGGTCGAGATCTACGCACTCAGCGACGCCGGACTCGGCCGTTTCCTCGTGGGCGTTTCCGCGCCCCTCGCGATCGGTCCGGTCGAGCTCGACGACGGGACGACGGTGCCGGGATTCCTTGCCACCGCCGGCGCCCTCGACTCCGCGATCGATATCACCCACCATGGGGGGTGGCGGACCTATATGGAAAGCCGCCGCACCGGATGAAGACGAAGGGAACCCGATGAAGGTTGCAGACGGGGACTGGTTCGCGCGCGAACGGGTCGGTGATGTGATCTGGCGGCTCTGGGAGCCGTTCACCGATCCGTTCGCGCGCTGCAACATCTGGTTCGTGCGCGGCCGCGACCGCGCGCTCCTCGTCGACACGGGACTCGGCGTTGCGAGCCTGCATGACGCGGCCCGCGATCTGTTCGAACACCCCACGCTCGCGCTCGCGACCCACTACCACTTCGATCACACCGGTTCGCTGCACGAATTCAGCGATCGTTTGGCGCACCGCGCGAGCGTTCCCTACCTCGAGACGCCCGGCGCGATCTGGGGCGCGCTCCGCCGAAGCGAGTTCACGCCGGCCACGCTCCAGATGTTCCTCGACGCCGGGTACGAACTGCCGGAGGAGCTGCTCGACGCACTGCCGTCGGCCGACTACGACCCGAGCACATACGCGGTACCGAGTTGCCCGCCGACGCGCGTGCTCGACGACGGCGACATTGTCGACCTCGGCGACCGTGCGTTCGAAGTCATGCACCTGCCCGGCCACTCGCCCGACTCCATTGGGCTGTGGGACGCCGACTCCGGCGTCTTCTTCTCGGGGACGCGGTGTACGACGGGCCGCTGCTCGACGGAAACAAAGACTCCGATGTCGACGCGTACGTCGCGACGATGGAGCGGATACGCGCACTGCCGGTCGAGGTCGTTCACGGCGGCCACGAACCCAGCTTCGGGCGCGAGCGTCTGGTCGAGCTGTGCGACGAGTACATCGCCGGCGTCAGTTCTCGATAGGAGAGCCGACACACGAGCGAAATCTGTCAGCCGCCGCAGTGAAACCTCCCCCGTCTACCGTCGCCGACATGGTTGCTCGTTTCCTGCTTCCGCCCGCAGTCGTCTTCGACGACGAGGGGCGCGCGTGATGACCCTCGCACCGCATTTCGTCGGGGCCTGGCAACGGCGATCGATTGCAGTCGACGGCGGCGCGCACGAAGAGTTCGCGCCGCGTCCTGTGGCTGCAAGCCGGCGACGCGTTCGCCGATCTGCGAATCCCCGAGGATCCGAGCGGCGCCACCGACGCGTTCGCGGGCATCACGACCTACGCCGAGCCTGCGCTGACCTGGCACCACACACTCGACTGGAACGGAGGTTTCGCGGGTTACGACTGCGGCGTCGTCGAGTGCGACAACGACGAGATGATCGAGCGGGGCGAGTACGAGCGCGACGGCAAGTGCCACACGTACGAAGAGATCTGGCAGCGAATCGACACCGGTCCGGTCGGCGTCGTGCTCACGGCACCGCACGCGATGGTGGTGCGAGTCGGGCGCCATTGCCTCGCTATGCGCGATCGCCGGCGCGCGGGTGGGCAGTTCGACGTGCGCCACGCGCAGATCTCCGGGGTCGAGTGGACCGACGTGACCGTGCTCGGCGACGGCGCCGAACTCCCTCGGACGGCCGTCGTACTTCCAGGTGCGTGGCAAGTCGGCGCCGAAGTGACGCTCGACGGCGCGCCGTGGCGCGTCGCGGAACGCTGGGGCTAGACCCGCCGCGTTCGGTGCAGCGACTGGGCCACGGCGACGAGATCGGTTTCCGCGCCTGCGCGGCCGACGAGTTGCACGCCGACGGGAAACCCTTCGGCGTCGGCCCCCGCGGGAATCGCCAGTGCGGGCAAGCCCAGGAGGCTGATCGCGCGTGCCGGATCCAAGATCTGCAACGCGTCGACCGACTCGACTCTTCCGTCGATCTCGATCGTGGTCGCGTCGAGCGCAAGTACGCCGACCGCGCGCGACCGGTAACACGAGGATCGGAGTCGACTGCAGGAGTTCAGCCACCGCCCGTTCGACCGCGGCGACGCGGGCGCGCACGTCGGCGGGAACGGGCTGCGTCGCGAGCAGCTGCGCGATGTGGTCGGTGAGATCGGTTTCGCGTCCCGCGACGAGCGCGCGCAGATCGGCATAGTCGTCGGTCGCGCGCCAGACGCCGAAGACGGCCGCCGCTTCCACGAAGCGCTCGGCATCGACGTCGACGACCTCGTACCCGGCATTCGTCAAAGCAGATGCAGTGTTGTCGACCGCTCCGGCGACGGCCGCGACACAACTCCAACCGTTCCGCACCACGCCGACCCGACAGCCCGGTCGAAGGCTCGGACGCGGACTGGCCGATCGCGGCGGCGATCACGTCGAACACGAGCTCGATGTCGCGTGGCGTGCGCGCCAACGGGCCGACAGTTTGGAAACGCTGTCGGGGCGTGCCCGCGCCCGGTTCGGGCACGTGTCCCGTGGTCGGAACCGCGCGGTAGGTCGGACGCAGCCCGTAGATACCGGTGCACGCAGCCGGATAGCGGACCGAACCCCCGTAGTCGCCGCCGATCGAGAACGGCACCAGTCCACCGGCGACGGCCGCCGCGCAGCCACCGCTCGATCCACCCGGCGACCGGCTCGCGTTGGAGGGATGGCGGGTGGGCCCGAAGATCCGGTTGTCGGTGCGCGGTTGCAGCGCGAACTCGGGGCAGTTGGTCTTGCCCACCAGCACGCGCACCGGCGGAACGCAATCGGGCCACGAACTCGGCGTCGGTCGAGGCGACGTGATCCCCGAGGACGAGGCTGCCCCCGGTGGCGCGCATGCCGGCCGTGGCCAGCGTGTCCTTGACCGTGAAGGGCACCCCGGCGAGCCGCCCGGGATCGTCGCCCCGCACGATCGCGGCGTCGATCGCCGCGGCATCGGCACGCGCTTCGGTCGCGCCGATGGTTACGACCGCGTTCGTGTCGTGATCGGTTCGACGCGTTGCAACGCGGCCTCGACAACGATCGCGGCTTTCGTCCGACCGGCACGTACCGCCGCCGCGATCTCGAATGCATCCATCGTCGCTTCGACATCGAGTTCGCGCATCACTGCGCACCCAACCACATTGCAACCGACATTCGCCAACACCGGAGGAGTTGAAAGACAAGCAACAGGCGCTTGCCATTCTTTACGAATGACTTCATCAGATCGCAGACACGAATGGGTAACGCGGTTGCGATGACGCCGACATGACGAGGCAATAGCGGCTTCCTAACTTCACTACATGGCGGCGCGTCGATGGTCAGAACTGGCGTGGCCGGAGATCGCCGAGCAACGCGATCTCGGTGACGGCGAGGTCGGACTCGTTCCCGTCGGCGCGACCGAACAGCACGGTCCGCATCTTCCAGTCGGGACCGACACGATCATCGCCGAAGCTCTGTGCGAAGCGGTTTCCGATCGCACCGGCGCACCCGTGTTGCCCGCGATCCCGATCGCGTGCAGCTACGGCCACGGCACCGTTCTTCCGGGCACGATCTCGCTCACTCCGGAGCTCCTCGCCGCGGTTTGCCGCCAGTACGCGGAATGGGCGGCGACGCTCGGGACTGACCCGACTCGCTGTTCGTGAACTCGCATTTCGGCAACAGCGCGTCGCTCGGTATCGCGACCGACCACCTCCGCCTCTACCGCCCCGATCTGCGCGTCGGTGTCGTCGACTGGTGGAGCATCGACGCCGAAGTCGCACGGGAGATGCGTCGCTCGAAGGCGACGACGTGCACGCGCACCGCGCGGAAACGTCGTTGATGCTCGCGATCGCGCCCGACCTCGTGCACCTCGATCGGCTGTCGTCGCGCGACGATCCCGACCGCACCGCTGATCTCGTCTTCCGTTACACCGCGCCCGCACTGTCGACCAACGGCGTCACCGGGCGCCCGTCGGAAGCAACAGTCGACCTCGGCCGACACCTCCTCGACCGCACGATCTCCGCGATAGCCGATCGGGTCGAGCGCGGCCGCGTCGAGAAACCCCCGCTCGGCGCAGCACCGATTCCCCGCCGCTCGGACGCCGCATGCCAGCACACGCGCGCACGCGTCGACCACACCGCACTGACCGTTCGTTCGTCGTTTCGTTCGCCCGAACCCAACGCCAGGAGCCCTGTTCATGGACACCGTCAAGACCATCGATCCCGCACACATCCAGCTGGCTTCGGAGCTCGCGGCCGACGGCGTGCGCTTCGCGGTCGGCAGCTTCATGGACATCACCGGTCGGGCGAAGTCGAAGGTCGTCCCGATCGATCACCTGCCCAACCTGCTCGCCGGGTTCGGAGCGCTACACGCCGCGCGGCATGGGCGATCTCGGGCAGATGACACCGAACGAAGACGAGTGCGTTGCCATGCCCGACATCTCGACGCTGCGCGTCATGCCCTGGGACACGCGCTTCGTTTGGATGGCGGCCGACCTCAGCTTCGGTGGCCGCGAGCCGTTCGCGCACTGCACGCGTTCGATCCTGAAGAAGCAGCTCGACGAAGCCGCCGAGCTCGGCTTCATGTTGAACCTCGGCGTCGAACCCGAGCTGTACGTGTTCAAGCCCGAGTCGCTCGCACCGCACCGACGGCTACCTCGAACCGATGGCGCGCAGCGCGAAGCTCAAGCCCACCCAGGCGTACGACGTCGAGGCCGAGCTCGACGCGATGCCGTTCCTCGAACCGATGTCGCGGTACCTGACCGAATCGGGCTTCGGGCTCTTCAGCTTCGACAGCGAAGGTGGCGACGGCCAGTACGAGTTCGACTTCGACTACGCGCCCGCGCTGGAGATGGCCGACAAGCTCACGTTCTTCCGGCTGATGGTGAAGCAGGCGGCCAAGGAAGCCGGCCTGGTCGCGACGTTCATGCCCAAGCCGTACACGACCGGTTGGGGATCCGGCCACCACTTCAACATGAGCCTCGCCGAGCTCGACGACCGAGGCGAACCTGTTCCGCGACGCCGACGACGAACGCGGGAAGGGTTGGAGCAAGCTCGCCTACTCGTTCGTCGCCGGCATCATGCGCCACGCGGCCGCGATCGCCGCGATCGCGACGCCGACGGTCAACTCGTACAAGCGGCTGCAACCGCGTCTCGCCGACGGCACCGTTTCGTGGGCGCCCGTGTTCGCCGCGTACGGCGACAACAACCGTTCGTGCATGTTGCGCTTGCCGCGCAACCGGCCCGCAGTCGAGAACCGCGGCGTCGACTCCGCCGCGAACACCTACCTCGCGGCCGCGTTCATGCTCGCGGCCGGGATGGAAGGCATCCGCGAAGGCCTCGACCCGGGCGAACCGATCGAAGACATCACCTACGACTGGAGCTCGGCGCCGACCGGCGCGGCCCGCGCTGCCCCGCAACCTGCTCGAAGCGATCGACGCGTTCGACGCCGACCCGCTCACGCACGCGGTGTTCCCCTCGCAGTTCGTCTCCGCGTACAGCGGAATGAAGCGCGCGGAGTGGGACGCGTACCACGCGCAAGTCACCGATTGGGAGCGCGAGCAGTACCTGCTCGCCTTCTGATGCCGTCGATTCGCACGAACGCTCCCGATCGTCGCGGTGCATCATCGGACGCGAACCCGCCATCGCTATTCCGTGCACCGCGGCTACGTCGACGCGGTCGCGAGCGCCGGTGGTCTGCCCCTCGTTCTTCCCGCGGTCGGCCGTCGATGGTGCACAGGACCGGATCATCGACGTCGATCGAGCAGGCCGACGGTTTGCTGCTCACCGGCGGCGGCGACGTCGAACCCGAGTCGTTACGGCGCACGTCATCGCGCCCGAGGTCGTACGACGTCGACCCTGTTCGCGACGCGACTCGAGATCGACGCCTTCCACACCGCTCGCGCCCTGGGCATACGCGTGCTCGGCATCTGCCGCGGCATCCAGATCATGGCGGTCGCGTCGGGAGGGACGTTGCACCAGCACCTTCCGAGCCGCGGGCTTCGAGCACCACTGGGAGGAGCGCCGGCAGTACGAGCCCGTGCACGAGGTACTCGCCGATCCCGGCACCGCCGCCGAGCTCGCGCTGGCCGGCACCGCCAAGGTCAACTCGATCCATCACCAGGCCGTGCGCGACGCGGGCAACGACCTGCACGCCACGGCGTGGAGCGACGACGGCGTGATCGAGGCCATCGAAGTCGGAAGGCGCGCTCGGACATCCAGTGGCACCCGGAGCGCCTGCTCGACTCTCGACGCCCGTCATCTCGCACCGTTCGAGTGGTTGGTGGACGCGTGATGACCGGAGGTCGCAATGAACGAGCGCAGTGCGGTGGTCACCGGCGCGAGCAAGGGCATCGGGCGCGGTGATCGCGATCGCGCTCGCGCTCGACGGCTGGGACGTCGTCGTCAACTACTCCACCAACGAGGGTGCGGCCAAGGAAACGGCCGAACTCGTCGCCGACGCCGGCGCGCGACGCCGTCATCGTCGGCGGCGACGTCACCGATCCCGACACTTCGACCCGGCTCGCCGCCGCGCGGCTCGGAGCTCGGCCGGCTCGACGCGTGGGTCAACAACGCCGGCGTCTCGGTACTCGCGCCGATCATCGACACGCCGATCGACGACATGGAACGCATGCTCGCGGTCAACTACATGGGCACGTTCCACGGCGTGCAGGCCGCGGCCCGCACGATGATCGCCGCGGGACGCGCGGTCGGATCGTCAACGTCGCGTCCGAAGCGGCCGTGCTCACGTTCCGCTATCTCGGCGCGTACGCGGCGAGCAAGTTCGCGGTCGTCGGGCTCACGCAAGCCGCCGCGCTCGAACTCGGACCGCACGGCATCAGTGTGAACGCGGTCGGGCCGGGCACGACCGAGACCGACATGGTGTTCGCGGAACGACGCAGCGAAGTCGAGCATCACCGGCGATCCCTCCGACGACGTGCGCGCGGGCTACCTCGCGAACATTCCGCTCGGCCGGTTCTGCACGCCCGAGGACACGGGCGCGCTCGTCGCGTGGCTCGTGAGCCCCGGCGCCGCGTACGTGACCGGCCAGATCATCTGCAACAACGGCGGATCGGTCCTGCATTGATCTCACCCATGGCAATTGACGACATTCAGAAACAGGAGATCTCGTGATTCGCTTTCGTTCTCGACGACTGATCGTCGGCGTCGCCGTCGGAGCCATCGCGCTTGCAGCGTGCGGCGGTTCCAGCTCGAAGCAGCTCGACGCCGTCCGGTGCGCAGCGGCGACACACCCGGCACGCTGCCCGTCGGTTCGCGCGTCCTGAAGATGGCGTTCAACGCGAACATGCAGGTGCCCGACCCCGACATCTTCTACGAGGTCGAGGGCAACGAGGTCGTGACCTCGGTCTACGAAGGTCTGGTCGCGTACAAGCCCGACTCGGCCGAGATCGCGCCCGCGCTCGCCGACAGCTGGACGATCTCGCCCGACGGCATGACCTACACGTTCAAGCTGCATCCGGGCGTGAAGTTCCACGACGGCACCGCCGAGAACGGCAACGTCGTGGCAGGCCGACTTCAAGCGGCGCACCGATGTCAACAGCGCACCGGCGTACATGCTGGCCGACGTCGCGTCGACGTCGGCGCCCGACCCGCTGACGTTCGTCGTGAAGCTGAAGCAACCGGTGAGCGCGTTCCTCGACTACCTCGCGGCGCCGTACGGGCCGAAGGCGGTGAGCCCGGCGATCCTGACGGCGCACGCGGGCAGTGACTTCGCCCAGAACTGGCTGAAGGATCACGACGCCGGAACCGGTCCGTTCACGATCACGAAGTTCACGACCGACGTCGGTTACGAGCTCACCCGGTTCGACGGCTACTGGGGATCGCCGAAGCCGTACTTCGAGAAGGTCGAGATCTCGATCATTCCCGACATCACTCAGCAGCGCCTGAAGCTCGAGAGCGGCGAGATCGACCTGATGACGCACGGTCTGCCGATCGCCGACAGTCGAGTCGTTCCGCACGCAACCCGAAGTTCGAGGTGCACGACTTCCCGGTGGCGTTGAAGACGGTCTTGGCGACCAACCCGCACAAGGGGCCGTTCAAGAATCGCGACGCTCGCCAAAGCGCTGCGCACGTTCTTCGACAAAGCCGCGATCGTGAAGGACGTCTACAAGACGCAGGCGACCGTCTCGACGCAGATGTATCCGGTGTCGGTACCTGCCGCCCGACGCGGCGAAGGACACCGACGTCTACGACACCTCGACGTTGACCAATCTCGCCAAGTCGTTGCCGGCCTCCGACAAGAACATCGACTTCGCGTACTCGCAGGACGAAGGCGGAACGCTTGCCGAGACTCGCGGAGATCCTCGGCCGCCAAGCTGCAGGCGATCGGGCTTCAACGTGAAGGTGCGCGGTCTTGCCGATCGCCGAGGTGTTCGACCTCCCGAACCACCCCGACAAGGCACCCGACCTCTTGCTGTGGACGTTCAACCCCGACGCCGCGCACCCCGACACGTGGGTCCGGATCTTCATGAACTCCGACGGCGCCATCAACTACCTGAAGTGCTCCGACCCGCAGGCCGACGCCGACATGGACAAGGGCCTGAGGTCGATCAGCAAGGCCGACGTCAACAAGTACTACGGCGAAGCCGGCGACATGCTCGCCGCATCGGGTTGCTTCATCACCCTCGCCGACAACCGCGAGATCGTCGTGGCTCGCAAGGGTCTCACCGGCTTCGTCCACCAGTTGCCGACCGCCTACACGATCCGCCTCAAGGATCTGAAGGAGGGATGACAGTGGTCGCCGCCGGCGCGGACGGATCCGCCGACATCGAGATCGTACCGACGCCCGCGAACGACGCGACGGCACAAATGCCGACGCCGTCGTGTCGGTGCGCGATCTCGACGTGATGTTCCGGCGGGGCGGTCGCGACCTCCACGCCGTGCGCGGTGTGTCGTTCGACGTGATGCCGGGCGAGATCGTCGGCGTCGTCGGTGAGTCCGGCAGCGGCAAGAGCGTGCTGGGCCTGAGCTTGCTCGGGTTTGCTGCCCCGCGACCCTGCCCCCCAGGTCAGCGGGAGTGCGCTCGTCTGCGGCGTCGACATGGTGTCGGCGTCCGCAGAGGAGCGCCGGCTCGTGCGCAAGGACGCATCTCGGGCGCGGTGTTCCAGGACCCGATGACGTCGCTCAACCCGACGATGCGCATCGGCAAGCAGGTCGTGGAGGCGGCGGGCACGAAAGCCGAGGCGCTGCGCCTGCTCGACGCGGTCGGTATCCCGGAAGCCGGGCGCCGGTTCACGCAGTATCCGCACGAGCTCTCGGGCGGGCTGCGCCAGCGGGTGATGATCGCGCTCGCGATCGCCGGCAACCCGCAGCTCGTCATCGCGGACGAGCCGACGACCGCGCTCGACGTCACCGTGCAGGCGCAGATCCTCGCGTTGCTGCGCGAGCTCGCCGACGACCTGAACTGCGCGTTCATGTTCGTCACGCACGACCTCGGCGTCGCGTCGCAACTCGCCGACCACGTCGCGGTGATGTACGGCGGGCGCATGGCGGAGTTCGGCGACTCGGCAGTCGGTGCTGCGCCGACCCGCGCACCCGTACACCGTGGGCCTGCTCGAGTCGCGCCTCACGCTGCGCGACCGATCGCGAACATCAACTCCCGACGCTGCCGGGCGAACCGCCCGACCCGCGCGCGCATACCGCCGGGTTGCGCGTTCGCGCCACGGTGCGCGCTGCGCGTCGAAGACGCTGCGTCGACGGCGCACCGGCGCTGCGGCCCGGCCGGTACGCACGACGGCATCGCCGCGTGCATCCGTATCGGCGAACTCCAGCGGCTCGACGATGACCGTCGCCGCCGCCCGACTGGCCGCGCGCAGTAGACGACGCTCGCCGACTACGGCAGCCCGTCGGATCCGGCGCTGGTGATCAAGGGGTGACGAAGTCGTTCACGCTGCGCGGCGGGCGCGAGCGGCGCAGAAGCTGCACGCGCTGCGCGGCGTCGACCTCGAAGTCGTCCGCGGCGGATCGGTCGCGCTGGTCGGCGAGTCGGGCTGCGGGAAGTCGACCTTGCTGCGCGTCGTCGCCGGACTCTTGAAGCCCGACGGCGGTGAGGTGATCGTCGGCGAAGGCACCCGTCCGCAGATCGTGTTCCAGGACGCGGGCGCGTCGCTCACGCCGTGGATGACCATCGGTGAGCTCATCGGCGAGCGCCTGCACGACCAGAGCGTCGGCCGGAACACGCGCGCGGAGCGGGTCGCGGAGGCGCTCACGCTCGTCGGACTTCCCGCCGAAATCGCCAAGGCGAAGCCGGCGCAGCTCTCGGGCGGTCAGCGCCAGCGCGCCGCGATCGCACGGCGCGATCATCGTGCCGCCGGCGCTGTTGCTGTGCGACGAACCGACGAGCGCGCTCGACGTGTCGCTCGCCGCGACCGCGCTCAACCTCATCGGGCGGCTCCGGCGCGAGCTCGGCATGTCGGTGCTGTTCGTCACGCACGACCTCTCGGCCGCACGGCGTCGTCGCCGACCGGATCGCGGTCATGTATCTCGGTCGGATCGTCGAGTTCGGTCCCGCCGAAGAGATGTCCGCGGCACCGGTCCATCCGTACACGCGGAGCTTGCTCGCGCTCGGTGCCCGGACCCGGAGCACCGCACGTTGCCGCTGCGAAGGTGATCCCGCGAGCCCGGTCGACCCGCCGCCGGGTTGTTCGTTCCACCCGCGCTGTCCGGTCGCGTACGACGACTGCGCGACCACTGTTCCGACTCCGGTTCGCCTCGGCGGCGACGGGCGCACCGTCTCGTGCCTGCGCGTGAACGAAGGCGACTCGAACGAGATCGCCATCGACCTGACCGCGGTGCGCCACGCGGAACCCGAGACTCGAGGGCGGTGGGCTGATGGCGGTCGCAGAACCGTTCACGCGTCGTACTGCCCAAGCTGCGCGGCCGCAACCGCCCGCAGTTCGAGATGTTGCGCCGCATCGGATGGCTCGACCGCGTCGCGCTCGTTCGCGTTCGCGCTCGATGACGCTTCATCGCGATCTTCGCCAAGCTGCTCGCGCCATACTCGGCGTCGGCGACACCCGGGCGATCCGTTCCTCGCACCCGGTCACGGCGGATTCTTCTTCGGCACCGACGACGTCGGCCGCGACATCTTCTCGCGGGTGCTGCTACGGCATTCAGTCGGCGTGGTTGTCGTCGCTGCTCGTCATCGGTACCGGCGTGCTGATCGGCGGACTCATCGGTCTCGTCGCCGGCGCGAGCGGCGGCTGGGTCGACGCGGTACTCATGCGCATCACCGACATCTTCCTCGCGCTTCCGGGGCCGGTGCTCGCGATCACGATCGTGGCCGCGCTCGGTCCGTCGCTGCTGGCACACGCTGATCGCGGTGATGATCGTGTGGTGGCCGTTATACGCACGCATCGTGCGCGGCGAGGTGCGCGCGCTCGGCGACCCGACCACACATGGAAGCCGCGCGGCTCGCGGGCGCCGGCCGTTTCCGACTCATGTTCCGCCACCTGATGCCGGGCGCGATCCCGTCGACGATCGTGGCCGCGAGCCTCGACGTCAGCGCGCTCCTGATCACGTTGGCGAGCTTGTCGTTTCTCGGACTCGGGCGCGCCGGCACCGGCCCCCGAGCTCGGCGCGATGAGCGCACGGGGCATCAACTACCTCATCGAGTACTGGTGGGTGCCGATCATCCCGGCGCTCGCCGTCTTCCTGCTCGCCATCGTCGCGAACCTCGCCGGTGACGGCGCCCGCGACCTCATGGGCGATCGCTAAGGAGCCCGATGGACACTCTTCGCTTCCTCGCCGGGCGCCTGCTCGGGATGATCGCGGTGCTGCTCGTGCTCGCGTTCATGATGTTCTGCCTCCAGCGCTACACACCGGCCGATCCGGTGCGCGTGAAGCTCGGCGCGAACGCGCAGCCGCAGATCGTCGCGGCCGAGCGGCATCGTCTCGGGTACGACGACCCGCTGCCGGTGCAGTACTTCAACTACATGAAGGGCATCCTGCACGGCGACCTGCAGGACTCGTTGCGCACGCGCCACCCGGTCACCACCGACCTCGCCAACGCGATCCCGGCGACGCTCGAACTGACGATCTTCGCGATGGTGCATCGCGATCGTGCTCGCGCTGATTCTCGGTATCGCGTCGGCAGCGCGAGTGACGCGGCGCGGGAGCGCTGCGATTCGTGATGGTCGCGGGCGCGACCGCGCCGGTCTTCCTGCTCGCGCTGCTCGGGATCTTGTTGTTCTACCGACAGCTCGGTTGGCTGCCGTCGACGGGCCGAACGAAGTTCCTCAACGCGCCGACCGGGCCGACGAGCTTCCTCACCGTCGACAGCCTGATTCACGGCCAGTTCGACGTGTTCACCGACTCCGTCAAGCACTTGATCCTGCCCGCGATGTGTCTTGCGATCGGACCCGCGGTGTCGATCGGGCGAGTGTTGCGCAGCAGCATCCTCACCAACCTGCGTTCCGACTACGTGCGCACCGCGCGCGCCAAGGGCATCCGCGAGATCTGGACCGTGCTGTTGAAGCACACCTTGCGCAACTCGCTCGGTGCGGCGCTGTCGATGACCGGTCTGCAGATCGGTCTGATGTTCGCCGGTGTGGTGGTGATCGAATCGATCTTCGCCTGGCCCGGCATCGGCTTCTACACCGTGCAGGCCATCCCGCGGCTCGACTTCCCTGCGATCGCCGGCGTCACGCTGTTCCTCGGCGCGACGTACGTGGTGATCAACACCGGCGTCGAGATCCTGCAGGGCATCGCCGATCCCCGCCTCCGCGTCTGACGCCATTTCGCCTCGGGCATTCGCCGGGGGAAATTCGCTTGTCGGCCCGCGCCGGACGCGGGCAGGCTTGCGCGATGGGCGACCTGGCACTCGATACTGCGGTAACTGCGCGCGCGGCGAAGGGCGCTTCGAAGCGACACTGAGCCAAGACTGGGAGATCTGGGGACCGATGGGCGGCTACGTGGCCGCGTGCGCATTCCGCGCCGCGGGCGCGTCGACCCCGGAGCTGCGCCCGGCTGCGTTCTCGTGTCATTACCTCGGCGTCGCGCAATTCGGCACCGTCGACATCGAGGTGTCGACGCGCAAGCGCGGGCGTACCGTCGCCGCGCAACGGATCGAGATCAGCCAGGACGGTCGACCGATTCTCGACGCGATGGCATGGAGCGCAGGCGACGTCGAAGGACTCGAGCACGACGAGACGGTCGCCCCCGACGTGCCGGGACCAAGCGACCTCTTGTCGGTCAGTGAGCTGCTCCCGGAAGACGCCCAACCACCATTTCCGTTTTGGAACAACTTCGACGAGAAGCCGATCGAGTTCGAAACGGAATGGCCACCGGACGGGCCGCGTGCCGCGGCGTGGCAGGCGTGGTTGCGGTTCCTACCGACGGCGACCTTCGACGACCCGTGGGTCGACGCGACCCGCTGCGTGATCCTCGTCGATCTCCCGAGTTGGCCGTCGGCGCACCGTCCGCACGCGTACAAGAATCCGGGCTTCATGGCGCCGACGCTCGACCTGAACGTCGCGTTCCACGCGCCGACGAGCGGCCACGAATGGTTGTTGTGCGACGGCGCCGCGCCGCTCTCGACCGGCGGACTCTTCGGATGGAACGCACGCGTCTGGTCGCCGGGTGGGCAGCTGCACGCATCGGGCGGCGGCCAATGCCTCTACCGCCGCATGCCGAAGCCCGCTTCCTAGTGGTAGCCCTTGGCTTCGAGGTGCTTGCGATACGTCATCGGTAGGAGTTCGAGGTATTGGCCATCGGGGTCGCGAATGAACACTGCCGCGCCGATGTTCGACGACTCCACGACTTCGCCGCCGTACTCGGCGACCTGCGCGCACACCGCATCGATGTCGTCGACCGACAGCGACAGATGCGTCAGCCCAGGCTCGTTCATCGTGCGCGGGCGAAATGGTTGGGTCTGGCCGGCCGCGGCGTAATGCAACAACTCGAGCACGAGCCCGTCGCGCACGAGGTACGCGGCCGTCATGTCCATCGGCGGATCGAGCGACATGAGCTTGGCCGAGCTCTCGTCGGGCGGATTGATCTCGCGCTCTAGCGTGAAGCCGAGCAGGTCGCAGTAGAACCGCTTGGACCGATCGAGGTCGGTCACACACTGGCCGACGTGATTGAACGCGCTCATGCGGTTGATTCTTCCACGCGCTCGCAGCGCAACCGCTTGTCGTCGCTCGTGAGGCAACGACCGGTCTCGAGGTCGAACTGCCAATGGTGGAGGCTGCAGGTGAGGATGCCGGAGTCGATCTCGCCGAAGCGCGTCAGGTCGGCCTGACGGTGCGGGCAGAACCGTTCGATCCGCCAGCCGTCGCGCTCGAAGAATTCGTCGGCGAGCTCTCGGCGTTCGCGGTAGCAGCGTTCGACGTACGCAACCCGCTCCGGTGACAACGCTTTGAAGAAGGTCATCACGAACTCGTTGAAGTTCGCCGGATCCGGCCGGTGACTCACGAACCGGCACGACAAGAACAGCGAGTTCACCCAATCCTCGACGTGGCGTTCGAGCAACGCCTCGATCAGGCGCCGGTCGACGTCCACCTTGTAGACGTAGCTCTCCGCCTCGCCCTTCCACGGCCGGACTTCGGACTCGACGAAGTCGATGCACACGTCGGCACCGGGTTCACCGACGTCGAGCACGACGTTGCCCGCGACGCCGGCCGACGTGATCGGCGCGCGCCGCAACAACGGTTCGAACCAATCCGCGAGCTCGGCGACCAGGTCGCGTCGTCCGTGCGACCACGACTCGTGCTCCCCCGCGAGCCAGGGTGCCCAGTCGGCCGCGTACTCGTCGAGATACGCGCCCTTGGCCGTGAACGGGCGCATCGTTGCCGCCGCGTCCGACGGGTGGGTGACCATGCACGCACCCGCGTCGAGCTCGGCAACGGATCCGGGAACAATCAGCTCGCCGCGATCGATGCCGGAATCACCCAACAGCTCGAGGAACACCGACTGATCGGGAAAGATGTTGGCGGGATCGCGGTCGACATCGTTCAACGCGAACAGCTCGGGGTCGAGGAACGCGGGCGGCCCCGCACAGGGGAACACGTGGGCGGCGTCGACCCATTCGATGTACTGCCGGGCGCGCGCCATCTGGTTGACGCGCTTCTCGCCGCGAGGCGCGTCTTCAACTCGTCGGGGAAGTCGTACGCGATCGGATACCAGATCGCGCCCGAGAACTGCACGATCTGCGCGTCGAACGGTCCGAGTGCGCGCAGCGCATCCGGATCACCCGGGCGCGCGTCGTTCTGGTTCAGGACGCGTGCGGTTCCGTCGTCGAGAACGATGAGTGAATCCCCGAGCGGTCCGTCGGCCGGGGTGGTGTAGGCCACGATGGTCACGGAGAGCCCGTCGAGATCGACCGGCTCTCCGCTGCGCGTTGGGATGAAGTGCTCGAAGCCCAGCGCGCGGAGCTCTCGTTCGAGGAACGGAGCGTCGAACGCGGGGAGTAATACGCGCGCCCGCTTGTCGCAGTGGCGCGCCAGCCATTCGGGATCGAAATGATCACGATGGAGGTGCGAGATGTAGAGGTAGTCGGGCGCGGAAAAGGTGGTCGGATCGAGTCTGTCGTTGCGCGGGAACGGGAACCACGAGCCGAAGTAGGCGGGCGTGAACCACGGATCGCACAGCACCTGACCGCCTCGGGTCTCCAGGGAGAAGCCCACATGCCCGAGGAACGTCATCTGCATCGCCATCATTCTTATCCGGCGGGCGCCGATCGACTCAGCCGGCCTCTTCTTCACGCAGCGACGACTGCAAGTCCTCGCGAGCGCGTGCTACCCGCGAGCGAATCGTGCCAATGGGAACTCGACAGACCTCGGCCGCGGCCGCGTACGGCAGGCCGACGATCTGCGTGAGCACGAACGCCTCTCGCCGCTCGGCGGGAAGCGCATCGAGCATCAGCTCGATCGCCACCGTCTCGCTCGGGCTCACCTGCGCGGGACGGCGTTCCAGTCGCCACCGCACGTCGAGCGCGCGTCGGCGCTGCGCCGAGCGGACTGCATCCGCGCATACCCGTCGGGCGATCGCGAGGAGCCACACTCGACCCGAGGTACGGCCCTCGAAACGCGGCAGCGCTCGGATCGCGCGGGCGTAGGTCTCCTGGACGAGGTCGCCGACGTCCTCGCCCCGACCGAGATACGCGCAGTACCGCCAGACGTGGTCCTGCGTGTCACGGACGAAGGCGGCGAGCGCGGCCCGGTCGCCGGCGACCGCGGCGCGCACTATCTGTTCGTCGTCGTCCACGGCGATCGACGCTACGGCGTCGGGACCTCGGGAACCAGACACCATCTCCCGACGACTGGTCAGTCATGGACTGTTCCGAAGTTCGCGAAGCCTTGTCCGCCGGACTCGACGGCGAGCGCACGGCGCCGGACGCGGTGCACGGTGCGACGGCAGCAGCGGCGGCCGCGCATCTGCGTACGTGCCCCGCGTGTAGGCGATTCCTCGACGACGCGCGGACGCTGGATACCGCGACCCGAACGGCACACGCCGTCTCCGCCGCGACTCCCGACCTCAGCGCGCAGATTCTCGAAAGCGCCCGTCGCGAGCGCCATCACATCGATCCGTGGACCTCGACGCTGCGGCTCGGACTCGTAGCGGTTGCGATCGCCCAACTCGCACTGGCGGTTCCCGGTCTGCTCTACGGCACCGACGAAGGCGCGCCGATCCACATCGCGCATGAGGTCGGCGCGTGGGACCTCGCGTTGGCGATCGGCTTCGTGTTCGCGGCCTGGAGACCACTTCGCGCAGTGGGAATGCTGCCGTTTGCGGCGGCATTGTCGGCCGGACTCGTCCTGACCGCCGTCATCGACGTCATGCACGGCCGCGCGGTTGCACTGACCGAGACGACGCACCTGCTGGAACTGGTCGGCACCGCACTGCTGTACCTGCTGATGGCGCCCCGCCGGGCACGTTCGCGATCAGTGCTCAGGCTCACCTGAGCAGCATCGTGTAAGCATTCGGGAACTTTTCCGCCCGGTCGAACGACCGGTGCACGACACGACGAACTGCTCATTGGGGGAACTTTCGTGCGACGCTTCGCAATTGTCTTAGCCACCGCCGGCCTGGCTCTGGTCGCCGCCGCGGCGCCGGCGTGGGCTCACGTCAAAGTCGATCCCAGCTCCGCGCCCAAGGGCAGTGACGCCGTACTCGCGTTCGTCGTCCCGAACGAGAAGAGCAACGCGACCACGACCAAGGTCGTCGTGCAGTTCCCGCGTGATCACCCCATCGCGGAGGCGCTGGTCGAGGCGATCCCGGGCTGGAAAGGCGAGGCCTCGTCGTTCAAGCTCACGAAGCCCATCGAGACCGATGACGGCACGTTCGACGAAGCCGTCGACAAGGTGACGTGGACCGCGACCGGCGCGGGCATCGCCGTCGACAACTTTCAGGACTTCCGGGTCTCGGTCGGCCTCCCCGACGGCACCGACTCGCTCACGTTCCCGACGATCCAGACCTACAGTGACGGCTCGACGGTCAACTGGATCCAGGTGACACCGCCGGGCGGTCCCGAGCCCGACGATCCGGCACCGGTGCTCACACTCACCGCCGGCGACCAGGGTGGGACCACTCCGACTACCGCAGCGCCGACCACCACGAGCTCGGTGAGCAAGAGTGATGTCGACAGTGCGAAGACGATCGGCATCGTCGCCATCGTCATCGGCGTCGTCGCGCTGGCCGTCGGCATCGGCGCACTCGTGAGTCGCCGCAAGCAGAAGGCCTGAGCGAACTACTTCTTGGCGGTCTTCTTCGCCGCCGCGGCCACGAACTTCGCGCTGTACACGGTCGTGCCCACGACCGTGCCGGCGCGGGGACGAATCGCGACCCGGTACGAATGACCGGATCGTGCCGCGAGTGTGAACGTCACCGACGTCGGTGTCGCGAGCGCGACCGGCTTCAGCGCACCGCCGTCGACCTCTGACCACGCTTCGTACTTCGTGATCGCGCCGCTCGTGCCGACCGTTGCCCGTCCACGTCACCTTGAACGACACCGTCGAGCTCGTGCTGCCCGGCGTCGACACGACCGCCGCGGTCGGCACCGCGACCTTGGGCGGGGTCAGGGGCGGCGGAGCGACGAGACCGTCGATCGTGTCGCCTTCCCAGACGTCCTGGGAGACGACTCGCCACGACAGGCGACCGAAACCGCCGTTCGCCCAACCGGTGCCCCACGAGTTCTCGATGATGAGGCCGGCCGCGTCGTAACCGACTGCGAGCACCTCGTGGTAGCCGCGAATCGTCGACGTGACGTCGTCGTCGACCGCGCTCGAGTTCGCGCCGAGGACGTCGAAACCGTGGCGCACCGCCATCTCGATGGCAACCGGATGCTTCGTGGCCAAGGCCTGCTTGATGAGCGTGGCGCTGCCGGGCTGTCCGGAGCCCGCAAAGAGTGTCGTGTAACCCTTGATCTTGTACTTCGCCGCGTTCGTCTTCTCCGCGGCAGTTGGCTGCGTGCGCCAGTCGAAGTCGCCCTGCGTGTAGTGCGCGCGGGTGTCGCTGCCCTGCGCCTTGGCGACTGCGAGTGCGGCGGTCGGGTAACTGCCGGCGTCGACGCCGCCGTTGATCTGTGAGTACGTGTACATCGGTGCGAACGGTTGACCGGCGACGCCGCTGTAACGCGAGTACCAGCCGAGCATCCCGTAGTCGATCGCCCACGTGACGCACGAGCTGACCTGACCCTGATCGCCCGGCGTGACCGCCCACGGCTTGAGGTCGACGCTCGCGGGCAGCACGTCGAGCGCGTGAAACTGTGCGCTGTGGGGCGCGATGCGCAGCGTCACGCGCTGCGCGCCGAGTCCGTGCGGGGCGATAGTTGCCGCGGAGACCGACGCCGGCGAGACCGCGCCGGCTGCGCCCGCGGTGAGCACGCTCACCGCGACGAGACCCACCGCGACACCACTGACGAATCGAAACCCTCGGCGCATGAAAACATCCTTCGGCGGCTCCCGACGCGCCCTTGGGCCGAGACCGCACACCGATGACACGTGTCACTCAGATCCTCGTGACGCCGGTCACATCGCGTACCCTCGGGCGATGCGCTGGCAGGTACACGGAGAGCGAGTTCTGTACGACAGCGACTGGGTTCGCCTCGTCCTGGTCGACGTCGAGATTCCCGGCGGCGAGCGCTTCGAACACCACGTCATGCGCTTGCCGAACCAGGCGTCGGGCACGATCGTCTACGACGCGGAACGCGGTGTGCTCCTGTTGTGGCGGCACCGGTTCATCACCGACACGTGGGGCTGGGAGATCCCGGCCGGCGGAATGGATCCGGGCGAAACTCCGGCCGACGCCGCGCCGCGCGCGAAACGCTCGAGGAAACCGGCTGGCGGGCAGGGCCGCTGCGGAAGCTCGTGCACTTCAACCCGACGAACGGCATCACCGATCAGGTGTTCCACATCTTCGTCGCCGACGGCGCGACACATGTCGGTGAGCCGACGGATCCCGGTGAGTCGGAGCGCATCGAATGGGTGCCACTCGAGGAAGTGCGCCGGCTCGTGCGCGATAACGAAATGCTCGATGGTCTCTCGATAACGGCGCTCACGTACGCGCTGGCGTTCGACGAATTCGACTAACGGAATTCCCGCATTCACGACAAACTGAAAGGGAATTGAAAGTCGACGTTCGTGCGCGCCGGCGTGTCGTTTGTCTATGTATGCAGCACCGCATGTACGCTCACGGCAGATGCTCTTCGTCAGCCTGCGGGACTTGCAATGGCGGCGGTGGCGCTTCCTCATCGGTGTACTGGCGACCGGTCTCGTGTTCGCGTTGACCGTAGTGATGAGTGGTGTCAGCCAAAGCTTCCATAACGAGATCCAACGCACCGTTGGCGCGTTCGATATCGACACGTGGGTCGTCCCGAGTGATGTCACCGGACCGTTCACGAGCACGCGGGTTTTCCCGAGTGACGAAGCGCAGAAGATCAAAGCGCTCCCCGGCGTGAAGGACGCCGAGGCAGTCGCAATCTTTCGGGGAACCGTGGACGCCGGAGGGGTCAAGGACATCGACCTCATCGGAATCACTCCGGGTGGAATGATCGCACCGAAGATCGCCGACGGCACGACACTCAAGAATCCCGGTGATCTCGTCGTCGATCGCAGCCTCGGCTTGAAGGTCGGCGACGAGGCCACCCTGGCCGGCGCGAAATACACGGTGGTCGGGCGGACCAACGGACTCACCTATTTCGCCGGTACGCCAACGGCGTATGCGTCGATCTCCGACGTTCAAAATGGTGGGTTCTCCGGCGCGAAGCTCGCCACCGCGATCGTGTTGCGGGGACAGGCGAAGTCGCTACCCAAGGGTTACGGCGCGTCTGACCCGGGCGCAAGTGAAGAGTGACCTCGCCCGGCCGATCAAGAGCGCGACATCGACGATCAGCCTCATCACCGTTCTGTTGTGGTTCATCGCCGCCGGAATCATTGGGTCGGTTCTGTACCTGCAGGCCATCGAACGTACGAGTGACTTCGCCGTATTCAAAGCAATGGGAGTCACGACGCGCACGCTCTTGTGGGGTCTCGCCGTGCAAGCAACCGTGCTCGCGCTCTCTGCCGCGCTCACCGCGCTCGATTCTCTCGCTCATCCTTGCGCCCGTGATGCCGATTCGCGTCGAGGTCCCAATGTCGACATATATCGCCTTGCCTATCGTCGCAATCCTTATCGGTCTGTTCTCTTCGCTCGTCGCACTGAGGCGCGCGGTCACCGTCGATCCGGCATTGGCGTTCGGATGACAGCTGTCGTGAACGCCGACCTCAAGATCCGCGACCTTGTCATCGAGTACTCGTCGGGTGGGTATCCGGTTCGTCCGATCGACGGGCTCTCGCTCGACGCGTCGGGCGGTCAACTCGTGTTGCTCCTCGGCGTGTCCGGGTGCGGCAAGACGACGCTGCTTTCGGTGCTGGCCGCAATCCTCACGCCCGCTTCGGGCACGGTCGAAGTCGCCGGCACACAGGTCGTCGGCCTGCGCGGCCGCGCGCTCACCGAGTATCGGCGCCGGACCGTCGGCGTCGTGTTCCAGGGTTTCAACCTGGTGCCGTCGCTCACTGCCCTCGAGAACGTGATGGTGCCGATGCGCGGCGGGCATCGGTCGGCGCGACTCGAAGGAACGCGCGCTGCAGCTGCTGAAGCAGGTCGACCTCGAGCACCGGCTGCAGCATCGCCCGGCCGACATGTCCGGCGGTCAGCAGCAGCGCGTGGCGATCGCACGCGCGCTTGCGCATCAGCCTCCGGTGCTACTCGCCGACGAGCCGACCGCGCACCTCGACTACATCCAGGTCGACGGCGTGTTGAAGCTGATCCGCGAGCTCGCCGACAACGGGCATCTGGTGGTCGTCTCCACGCATGACGAGCGGCTGATTCCGCTCGCCGACCAGGTGATCAATCTCACGCCCCGCGCCGACACATCGGCGTGGGAACCGGTCACGATCGAGCTCGCGGCCGGCGAGATGCTGTTCGCCCAGGGCGACCGCGGCGATCTTGTGTACGTCGTCGAGTCCGGCCAGGTCGAGTTGTTCCGTACGCGCGACGACGGGAGCGAGGAACTCCTCACGACCGTCGAGAGCCCGAGCTACTTCGGCGAGTTGGCACCGATGTTCGGATTGCAACGCAGCGCGTCGGCGCGCGCGGCCGGCCCGACCACGATCACCGGCTACGGCCTCCGCGACTTCCGGGAGAAGTTCCAGCTCACGAGCGAGGCCCAGGTCCTCACCGATTCCGCCGACTGACGCGCTTCGGTTTCATCCGATCGATGGCGTACGTTCACGACGTGCGTCGGCCCGCTGTTCTGCTCGTGCTCGTCCTGGTCGTCACAGGTGTCGCCGCGTGTTCCGGCGGAGGTTCACACCCCGCGGCGACGGATGGGAAGACCAGTCCTTCGACGAAACCGAAGCAACACGCGGGGAAGAACCGTGCCAAGGCGCGTGCCAAGAGTGCCCGACCCGACGGCGGGGGCCGGACCGTCGACGCGCCGAAATCGATTCCCTCGGATTGTTCGGTCGACGCGACCGCCGACCTCCAGTCGTGGTTCGACGGCCTGGATGACCACGTCATCGCCGCCCTGCCGAGCGGGGCGTGTTATCGCATCGAGAAGACCCTCGTGCTCGCGGATCGCCGCAATCTCGTCGTCGAGGGAAATGGCACGACGCTCAAAGCCACAACGGTGGGCGGCGGCGGCCGGCTGCAAAAGCGTGGTCGTTCACAGCTGAGCATCAGCCACAGTCAGAACGTCACCGTCCGGGATCTCACGGTGCACGGTGCGAATCCGCACGGTGGCGCGAACTCCGACGCGTACGAACCGACACTCGAAGCTCAGCACGCGTTCTCGTTGCTGGCCGACGACAACGTCACCCTCGACGACGTGCACGGATCCGACGTCTACGGCGACTTCGTGTACATCGGTGGTGCGCTCGAGACGCCGAGTCGGCACATCACCGTGAAGAATTCGACGTTCGAACGCAGCGGCCGGCAGGGCATCTCGGTAACCAACGGAGAAGACGTCCTCATTGCGTCGAACAAGATCAGCGGCGTCGGGCGCTCGATGTTCGATCTCGAACCCAACGTCCGCGGCGCCGAGGCCCGACGCATTCGTATCGAGAACAACACCACTGGCGCCGCGCTCAACTACTGGATCGCGGACAAAGGGGTCGGCATCAACATCGGCGACGTGACGGTGTCGAACAACGTCATGAAATCGCCGACGGGGGCGCTCGTCATCGTCGTCGGACCGAAGTTCGGCAAGCGCGGACCGTTCACATTCACCGACAACGTCCTCGCTACCAGCGGTGCGGTCAGCGACGAGGGCGCGATAGGTGCGTTCCTTTTCGTCAACACATCAGGTGTCACGATCGCGGGCAACCGCCTGACCGTCCCGGCTTCGTCGAACCTGGCCGCGGTAGAGGTGCGAAAGTCGGATCACGTTGTCGTGCGGGACAACCAACTCTCGGGCACGACCCGGACGATGTTCGCGGATTCCGCCAGCACTCAGATCACGTCTTCGACCCCGTAACACAGTTCCAGCGGGCCACGGGATGCGGTCAGCGCAACCAGTTTCCCCGAAGCCGACGGTTCCGTGGATCTTCGGCACTCGGGGCGGCGGGCGGCGCAGTACCCGCGAGCACCGCGCGGTAGCGCGCGCCGCGCGTCCTCGAGCGCGTCACCCCGTTCCATGGCCAACGCCTCGGCCGCCTCGCGCCGTTGCTGCTCCTGCGCGAGCTGCGCGGCGCAACTCCTCTACCTCGATCTCGAGGTCGGCGTGTTCCGGTGCGGCGAGGGCAGACGGATCACTGTTCAGCGCGTAGCCCGCGGCAAGGAGATCCGTGACCGGCACTCGCCAGATGCCAAGACCAGAACCGCGGGTCGTGTCCTCGCGAAATGCGCCCGGGAACTTGCCGGCGTCGATGTCGCGCCGGAGTGCCGGACGCGTGATCCCGGTCGCGAGACTCGCCTCTCGGATGCTCAGGGACCGAGCCTCGTCGGCGCCGATCATTGCACTACGAACGACTGAAGTCGCGCTTCCACACGACCAAGGATGCCCGATACCACGGTTGTCCACCAGCCGAGCGCCGGCCGTCGTCGCCGACGATTCCGTTGGCACCCTTTGCGTAGATAGGGAGGGGGACGCGCGCTCGCGTCCCCCTCCGAACATCTAGTGCACGATGTACACGGTGTCGTTACACGGCGTGCCCGTGTTGCCGGGCACGTTGAGGCAGGCCTGCACGTCGACGCTGTCACCGATGTGCAACAGGGAGTGCACCCACTTACCGGTGATGCTCGTCATACCCCCGGGCAGCAGCGTCACGCTCTTGGCGTTGGTGGCGATCACCTGCGGCGTGTTGCCGTTCACCGAAATGGTGAGCGTGACGTCCGAGTTGCGCAGAGGCGTCACGGTGGCGGTACCAACGTTGACGACCTTGGCGGTGAGCGGATCCGACGTGCGGGTGTGGTTGAAGCCGCCCCAGTAGCTGGCCGCATGGATGGTCAACGTCGTCGTGCCGGTCGGCTGGAGCACCGTGCGACAGTTGTTTGCCGGGGTGAAGTCGCCGAACAGGTCGATGCACGCAGTCACGACGATGGCATCACCGGCGTGCAACGAGGAAACTCCGTGGTTCCACTTCAGCGTGAAGATGGTCGAGTAGCCGTGTGCGAGCTTGACCGATTTCGCGGTAACAACAAGCGCGCTCGGGTTCACCGGAACGCCATTCACCGTGACCGTCTTTTGGAGGTCGGCATTGCTGATGGTTCGGGTGATCGTCCCCGCGTTTTTCACGTGTAGTGAGAACGTGTCGCTGGCCAGCTGACCATGCACTTTCCCGACGAGCGAAGTCGCCGAGAAATCGAGGCCGGGAGTGCCGGTGACATTGATCGTCACCGAAGCGGAGTTCTCGGCCCCGTACTGGTCACTGACATCCAGCTGGAAGACCAGCGGGGCCGGACCCGTGGGTGCAGTGAAGGTTGTCGTCGACGCGTGCGGAGTCGCAAGCGTGACGGACGGACCCGAGGTTTGCGTCCACGAGTACGTGAGCACCCCACCGGGGTTGGCATCCGATGACCCGGTGCCGTTGAGGGTCACCGTCGTTCCCGGAGTGATGCCGGACTGGTCGGTACCGGCATCGGCGACCGGCGGAACGACACCGATACCGATGTGCACCGTGGCGGTGCTGGTGAGGCCGTGTCCGTCATCGACCGTGAGCTCGAATACGAGCGTCCCGACGGTACCCGGCGACGTGAAGCTCGGCGACGCCGTGTTCGCGTCCGCCAGCGTCACTGCCGTGCCCGACTGTTGCACCCAGGAGTAGGTCAACGTGTCGGCGTCGGCGTCGGTGGAAGCCGAGCCGTCGAGGGTGACCGGAGAATCGACGAGCACCTCGACGTCAGTCCCGGCGTCGGCGACCGGCGCCACGTTCGTCACGTGCACGACGACCGATGCGCTGCGTGTGTTCATTGCCGGGTCGACGTTTTGCGTGTCGACAACCGTCAGCGAGAAACCGAGATCGTCCGGACCGTTGGTCGGCGCGGTGAACGTCGGCTGCAGCGCCGTCGCGTCGGAGAGTGTCACCGGCGCTCCGGAGGTCTGCACCCACGAGTAGCTGAGATTGTGGTTGTCGGTTTGCGACGCCGAACCCTGCAGGGTGACGGTGCCGCCACCTGCGTGCAACGTCTGGTCGGAGCCTGCGTCCACGACGGGCGCGTCGTACGTCGTCACGGTGACCGAGGTGGCCGATGCCGTCGACGTGTTGCCGCTCGCGCCACTTCCCACGATCGGGTTTTGCGTGTCGACGACCGTGAGCGAGAACGTCAGCGACGTCGGGCTCGACGGCGCGGTGAACGTCGGTTGCGCCGCGTGAATGTCGGACAACGCAACCACCGTGCCACCCGTCTGTGACCAGGTGTAGCTGATCGGGTGACCCTGCGTCTGTGAGCCCGAGCCGCCCAATGTGACCGGAGTCGCGCCCACCTTCACTGCTTGCGCCGTCCCGGCGTTGGCGACCGGACGGGCGGGAAGCGACGACGTGTAGTTCGCCAGCGAAGCTGACAGGGCCGAGCTCTTACCGGTGTTGGTCTTGGTGACCGTGACCTTGTACTCGGGGCAGTTCGCAGTTGCACTCGTGTTACCGCTCGTGCAGGCGCTGGTGCCGTTGGTCTGGGTCGGGATGATGTACGTCGGGTTCGCGGCCCCCGTCGACGACAATGACGTCGGCACACCGCTCGACTGCGACCACACGTACGTGTAGTCCGCGGGGTTGTTGCCGTCGACATTCGTGATCGCGGCGTTCAGCGTTATCCGGTCACCCGTGAAGAACGTGGTGCCACCGCCGTCTCGTGCCTTTGTCGGCGTCCCGACGGTCGGAGTGCTCGCCGAGATCGCGATGCTCACCGGCGTCACCGTCGTGTCGCTGTCGCCCGGGTTCGGGCCACCGTTCGTCACGGAGAGGTTGAACTGCGCGGTGTACCCCGCCGGCGCGGCCGCGGCGGTGCCACGAACGTGGGCTTGGCCGCGTCGGGTTCGACAACGTAACCGTGGGCGCGCCGTTGTTCACCTGCGTCCACGAGTACGTGAGCGGCGCCAGGTTCGGCTCGGTTGAGGCCGAACCGTCGAGCGTCACCGTGGTGTTCGCAACGCCGCTCGCCGGGGTCCCCGAAGCAGTAGCGACGACGTGATCGGGGACGATGCTCACCGTTGTGGTCGCGGCAAGCGAGGTGTTGCCGTTCGTACCGGAGCCGGTGATCGGGCTCTGCGTGTCGGTCACGACGAGCGAGAACGTCAAGTGGGTCCCGCTCGGGCCGCCGGGCGGCGCCGTGAAGGTCGGCTTCTGTGCGGTCGGGCTCGAAAGCGTCACCGTGGGCCCGCCCGTTTGTGTCCAGGCGTAGCTGACGGGATGCTCTGCGTTTGGGCGGAGGCCGATCCGTCGAGCGTGAGAGTTGCGCCACCGGCGTTCGGCGTGGTTTGCGCCGCGCCCGGTTGGCAACGGGTCGCGTCGGAAGCCCGGCCGCGTAGTTCGCCAGCGTTGCCGACAGCGCGGAGCTCTTCCCGGTGTTGGTCTTGGTGACCGTCACCTTCCACTCCGGACAGTTCGCGGTCGCACTCGTGTTTCCGCTCGTGCAGCCGGCCGTCTGGGTCTGAGTCGGCACGATGTACGTCGGGTTGGCGACGACGTTCGACGACAACGTCGTCGCGATACCGCTCGTCTGCGTCCAGTTGTACGAGTAGTCGGCCGCGGTGTTGCCGTCAGGGTTCGTAATCGCGACGTTCAACGTCGCGAAGGTCTCCGACGGTGAACGTCGTGCCACCACCCACGCGGGTCTTCGTCGGCGCTGCGACCGTCGGCGTGCTCGCGACGGACGAAACCGTCGTCGACGCCGCATTGCTGAGATAGCCGTTGTTGACGGTCAAGCTGAACTGATACGAGTCGCCGCTCGGACCGGTCACCGGGAGCACCGTGAATGTCGGCTTCACCGTGTGCACGTCGGAAAGCGTCACTGCGGGGCCGCCCGTCTGCGCCCACGTGTACGCCAGCGGTACACCGGCGGACCATTGGGATCAGTTGTGCCGGAACCGTCCAGCGTGATCACGTCGCCTGCGATCTTGCCCGTCTGGGCGGCACCGGCGCTCGCGACTGGCGCGACCGGATCAGCCACCGAGTAGTGCACGGTCTTCGAGACCGGATCGTTGAACGCGTCGGTCGCGTTGATGGTGAACGAGTAGCTACCGGGTGTCGACGTGTCGATCGCCGAGCCCACGGCGCCGTCGCCGTCGCAGGTGTCGTAGTTGCCGACCTGCGTGGAGAGGAGGCATGCGTAGCTGGCGTTGAGGGTCTGACCGGTGATGACGACGTGCCGTCCCGGCGCACTGACCTGGATGCCGTCAACGGTTGTGCTGCTGAGCGGCGGCGACGTGCCGTTCGGGATCGCGTTCGGGCCGAGGTAGTAGCTCGGCTCCGTCGGAGTGTCAGTGTTCGATTCCCAGCCTGGTCCACATGCCGCGGAAGCCGTTACGGTCAGCAGGGCATTCGCCGTTGCGACCGAGGTGTAGCTCGGGTCGGTCCAGCTACCGCCGTTCGAGAAGACCCAACGCTTGCCGCAGTCGCGCTCCACGGCGCCGTCGCCGTCGTACTCGACAAGCTCCCGCCTGTGCTGCCGTTCACCGGCGCCGGGAAGTTCCCAGGCTGCGAGCCGGTGAAGTTACCGGCCGGAAGCGAACCCGCGAGCGTCACTGCCAGGTTCGTGCCCGGGTCCGCGTTCGCGGTCACGTTGACGGTCACCGTCGGGCCTTGGAGCATCGATCCACCGTGGAACTCACCGGTGGTGCTGGTGCCCGCCGCGTTGGTACCGAGCAATGCTTCGTCAGACCCGGTTCGTCGAGGTGTTCCGATACGCGCTGGGCGCGACACCGGGGATCGCAACCAGCTTCAAGCGGCAGGGTCAACGGGTTGAAGGTCGGGTCCGGGCCCACGTTCAACCCGTTCGTCACCTGCGGAACGTTCGTGTTGCTGACGTATAACCCGCGTCAGGATTCGTGCCGATGCTGCCGTCCGCAGCGCCGAGGGTCACGCTGTTGATCGACAGACCCGCCGGCAACTGGTAGCCCGAAGCCTGACCCCAGACGTTGTAGACCGTCGCCTGCGGCGCCAGCCCGTTCCCCGTGGCCTGCTTCTCCGGGAAGCCCGACACGTCGGGCCGGATCTTGATGCTGAACGTGTCGCCCTTGTGCACGTCCGTCGGGTACGTCACGCTGAAGCCGAGGTACTGGTCGGCCTCGCTGTTCGCGCTCAGCGTGCCACCATACGCCGACAGATCACGCCTGGCGTCTGATGCACCGTCACGACATTCTGCGAGAACGGGCCGGTTGACGCGCCCGCTGCGCTCGCCAGCTGGCCAATAGCCCGCTGATGATCGCGACTACCGCCACGATCGAAACAGCCCGAGTACTCCGCCCAACCCGCATGTTCCCCCCAGAGATATATCCCGTAGCACCGCCGCGGAACTACGGGGGAAAACACTTCCAGGTGTTGCCAGCTAATGCAAGTGTTTCAGTCCGCGGAGGGGTGCACGCCCGCTCGTCGGGAGTCCGCTCTCGCGCGATCTCCGAGCCGTTGGCCAGGCCGGATACCCGATCACTGCGGATATCTACGGACGGCCGATGCGGTCGCAAGTTTTCTTTTTCACGATCTTGCGACGCACAACATCTCGGCTTGCGACGCAGAACATCTCGGCCGGTCGACAGCGAACGTCTCGGCGTCCGCATCGCGTTCGGCCCCGTGCGGCGAGCCCGTCTCCGGCTCTGACCTGCACAAGTTCAGCGCGCTCGGAGGGAGTCGAACCCCCAACCTTCTGATCCGTAGTCAGATGCTCTATCCATTGAGCTACGAGCGCTTGGGCGGACCAGTGTAGACGAGCACTGTCTCGGGTTCCCGGGCTCGGCCGGTCGTCTCGGAACTCGCGGTCGCACTAGTCGTCGTCGTCCTCGTCGTCCTCATCTTCGTCGTCGTCGGGCTCGTCGACCAGGTAGCTGTACGCCTTCGCGAGCGCCAGGACCTCGTGCGCGTCGGCGCTGACGGTGTGATAGGCGATCCGCTCCAACAGCGCGTCGCGGACCTCTTCGGCAGTTGCCATGTTCTCCTCCTCGCCGGGGTTGCGCGCGACGACGCTACGTGCGCCCGAGAGTGTGAATTGCGGCTCTCCGGACCGGGCAATTGCTCCAGGATCGGCCGCAGCGGCCGATTGCGAGGTGTGGCCTCCGATGACGGCTTCGACGTAGCCACGCAAACGTCGCAAAAGATCGAGCTCGGACGGCTCCAACGCGCAAGAGATCGAGTCGCGCCTCCAGCAGATTCTCGAGTCGATGCGGGTCGATCCGCCGGCCGACGACTCCGGGGCCGATCCCGCCGCCGACCCCACCAGTTCGCTCTCGTTCCCCGACGTCGATCCCGAGCCTGCTTCGGCGCCCGCGCCGACTCCGACTCCGGCTCCGGCTCCGGCCGTCGGCAACGGCGAACCTCCCGTCGGGTTCCCGCCGTTCATGCGCCTGCCGTCGCAGACACACTCGGTGACACGTCTCGGGCAGGCGATGGTCGACCGCGGACTCATCACCCAGGACGACCTGACTCAGGCCCTCGAACACCAGCGCGAGACCCGCAAGCGCCTCGGTGAGTCCCTCATCGACATCGGCGCGGTCACGAGCTTCCAACTCTCGCAAGCCCTCGCCGACCACCTCGGCGTGCCGTTCGTCGACCTCGAGACACACCCGCCCGACATCCTCTTGGCGGGCATGATCCCCGAAGAAGTTGCCCGGCGCTACTGCGCACTACCGGTCGAACGGTGGAGCGGCCAGATCGTCGTCGCGATGGCGAACCCGAACGACGTGTTCGCGCTCGACGACATCCGGGTGCTCACCGGGCCAGTCGATCCTCGCCGCGCTCGCCGACACCGGCCATCTGCTCGCCGCGATCGAGAACGCCTACTCCCGCTCCGACCTCATCGAGAGCTCCCTCGACGACGCGGTCGACGACTACGACGTCGAGGCCGAGATCAGCAACGGCGCGCTCGTCGACGACGCGCCCGTCGTCAAGCTCGTCAACGCGCTCCTCGAGAAGGCCGTCGCCGACCGCGCCTCCGACCTCCACATCGAGCCCGCGTCGCGCAACGTCATGATCCGCATGCGCATCGACGGCATCCTGCACGACACGTCGGAGGCACCGCTCAGCGTTCTGCGCCCGATGGTCAGCCGACTCAAGGTCATGGGCAGCCTCGACATCTCGCAGAACCGCCTTCCCCAGGACGGTCGGTTCTCGTTGAGCCGTTCCGGCCGCCCGATCGACGTGCGCATCGCGACGGTTCCGACCGCCGCGGGCGAGTCGGTCGTGCTCCGTCTGCTCGACCCGGTGCGCGGCGCGATGGACCTCTCGAGCCTCGGGCTCTCCGCAGTACGAGAGCGACCGCTTCGTCACCGCGTTCCACGCGCCGCAGGGCGCGATCGTCGTGACCGGCCCGACCGGTTCCGGAAAGTCGTCGACGCTGTACGCGCTCATCTCGTCGGTGAACACGCGCGACAAGAGCATCGTGTCGGTCGAGGACCCGGTCGAGTATCGCCTCGACGGCGTCAAGCAGATCCAGATCAACACGCGCGCCGGGATGACGTTCCCGAGCGCGTTGCGTTCGACGTTGCGCGCCGACCCCGACGTCATCCTCGTCGGTGAGGTTCGCGACGCGGAGACCGCGCGCATCGCCGCCGACGCGTCGATCACCGGTCACCTCGTGCTGTCGACGCTGCACGCCACTCGGTCCGCGACCGCGCCGATCCGCTTGATCGACATGGGCGTCGAGCCGTACCTCGTTGCCTCGGCGGTCTCGTGCATCGCCGCGCAACGCCTCGCCGCGCAAGCTCTGCGACAGCTGCGCGACCCCGATCGAGAATCCCGACCTCGCCCAACTGCGACGCCTCGGCGCAACCGACGCGATCCTCGGCCGAGGGCATCAACGTGCGTTCCGCGGTCGGGCTGTTCGAACTGCCGCAAGACCGGCTACCGCGGCCGTGCGCCGATCTTCGAGATCATGCCCGTCACCGAGGACATCACCCGGCTCATCGTCGAGCGGGCACCGAGCGCTGACATCGAACGCATCGCGGTCGAACAGGGCATGGACACGCTTGCGCATCGCCGCACTCCGCCGCGTCCTCGCGGCGATCTCAGCATCGAAGAGATGGCGCGCGTCGTCTCCTAGATGCGCGTCTCCTAGATGCGCGTCTCGAGGTGCGCGTCTCGAGAACGCGAAGCGCACCATGCAGAAGCCACCGATGGCGATGCAGTAGATGCCGAACGTCGTCAGGCTCTTCGTCTCGAAGTAGCGGACGAGGAAGCGCGTCGCGAAGTACGCGGCGACCGCGGCAACGACCGCACCGACGAACGCCTGACCCCGAATGCCGTCACCGAGATGCCCGGCGAGGTCGGGGATCTTGTAGACGCCCGCGCCGAGAATGATGGGCGTCGCGAGCAAGAACGCGAACCGGGCCGCGTCTTCGTGGTCGAGACCACGCATGAGACCGCCGACCATCGTGATGCCGGAGCGACTGATGCCGGCGAACAGCGATCCGATCTGCGTGAAGCCGATGAACAGCGCTTCCCAGTAGGTGAGCGTTTCGATGCGTCGGCCGCTCGAGAAACCGTCGCCGCCGTAGCCCGCGCCGGCCGCGACGCGTCGCGCGCAACTTCTCTCCGACGAGCAGGATCACGCCGTTGATGGTCAGGAAGATCGCGGCCGCTTCCGGCTTGGCGAAGATCGTGCGCAGCGAGTGTTCGAAGATCAGACCCGTCAACGCCGCGGGGATGGTCGCCACGATCAAGAGCAAGCCGAGACGCGGCGTCCGGCGTCGTGACGCGCCGCTGCCGTGCGCTGCTCGAGAGTCCGCCGATGATCTTGGCCCAATCGTGGCGGAAGTAGACGAGCAACGCGATCGCGGTGCCGACATGCAACGCGACGAGGAACGCGAGGTACGGCGACTCCGTCGACTGCGCCTTCACGAGATCGTCCCAACCGAAGAGCGCGGGGATCAACACCGAGTGACCCAGACTCGACACCGGGAACAGTTCGGTCACGCCTTGAAAAAGGCCTATGACTATTGCGCGAAAGTACGTGAGCATCGAACGACACTCGCGCGGCGAAGGCTCAGTCAGTCACTCCGGCGCACGCCTTCGATGTGAACAAAACGTGGGTGCGGTCGACCGTGGCCGAGCCGTCGTGCCCATGTAGTAGGTAGCGCCTTGGCTTCGGCCGCAGAGAGATAGCGCGCGGGTTGAATGTGAATTTTTGCGCGCCGGAACTCGGGTTCCATTTCCGCGGCGACGTACTCCGGAGTCGCGACCGGAAGGTCTTCGTAACGCGCCGGAGTCGAGTCGAGCCATATCTCGCCGTTCAGGATCACCTGCACACGCGCACCCGGTCGCGCGAGCGCGCGATGCCGCCGATGACATCGGGCACGACGCGCACGATCCCCTCCAGCAACGCCCCCCACGGCAACATCACGTTCACCTCGTCGGCGATCTGCTGAAGTTCGGTCGGCACCGCTTCGATCGCGACGCGCAACAAGACCAGGTTGGGCCGCCCGCCCCGCGCCGGTTTGCGGGCGGCGCGGTACGCGATCTCGCCCATCGGTTCGTCGAGCGCGTCGAGCCCGATCACCAACCAGTCGGGGCGCTCCGACGCGAGGTGGTACACGAAATGCGCGTCGCCGGTACCGACGTCGACCACACAGTTGTCGTACGCGGCCCGCAGCGCGGCGAGCTCGGCCGTTGCCATCGGCGCGGTACGGCTCTTCCCGACGACTCGGGTGATCGTCATCGGCGCGTCAGCGATCGCGAGGACGCGTTCGTACGCCTGCTTGTGGCTCACACCCGGCAGCTCGGACAACGCCTTCGCCACCGTCTTCGCGGTCACGCCCTGGTCGAGCAACGCCCGCACCAGACGATCGAGCTGTTCGTCGCTCGCGGGTGTCGAGCTCGTTCGCGGCGGTGCGCACGCCCGCGGGTGGTGCGGCCACGATCGTGAACTCTCCACGCGCGTCGTCGACGTCGGTGAACTCCGGCGGCGAGCTCGCGTCGCCGCACCGCGCCGGAACTCTTCGAACACCTTCGTCACCTCGCGCCCGATGCAGAGCTCCCACTCGGGGCTCACTGCGGCGAGGTCGGCGAGCAGTCCACCCACGCGGCGGGGCGCTTCGTGCACGACGAACGCGTCGCCCCGTTCGGTCAGCCGCCGAATCTCGGCCTGCCGCGCGGCCGAGCGCCGCGGCAGGAAACCCACGTACGTGAAGCGATCGACCGCGAGCCCGGATGCGCTCAACACCGCGAGGACCGACGACGGTCCCGGCACCGGGCTCACCGCGAACCCGTCCTCGACCGCGCCGCCGCACGACGACGTAGCCCGGATCACTCAACAGCGGCGTGCCCGCGTCGCTCACCAACGCGATCCGAGCACCCCGCTCGAGCTGTTCGAGCACGTCGCCCGCGCGCTCGGCCTCGTTGTGATCGTGATAGCTGACGACCCGGCCGTCGACCTGCATGCCCGTGCGTTGGGCGAGATCGCGGAAGCGGCGCGTGTCCTCGGCGAGCACGACGTCGGCCGCCTCGAGCACCTGCCGGGCGCGCGGCGAGAGGTCGTCGTCGTTGCCGATCGGCACTGACACGACGAACAGCGCGCCGCGCCGATCGCCACTGCCCAGCTCGCGGATCGTCACCTCGACTTCGGCCGCGCCATCGGCCGCGGCGCGCATCAGCTCCCGATCGATCTCGGCCGCGCTCTTGGTCGCGTCGTAGCCAGCCGTTCGGCCCCGCAGTCCCGGACCGCGGCGGAACACGAGCGCGTCGTCGCCGAGGAAGAAGGCGCTCATCGTCGCGGTGAACGTGTCCGCGCACCCCGGCGCACTCGAGCGTCACCTCGACGTCGCCCCGCAGCCGGCCGAGCGCACGATCGTCGTGCTCGCTGCGCACGCCGAGCACACACGTGGCGCGGCCGGTGACGTCGGCGTCGCGGGTGAACTCGACCGTCTTGGTGTGGCTTCCCGAGATCCGTGGGATGCCCGTGACAGTGAAACGTCACCGAGACCGGCTGGTTCACCGGACGGGTCGGTTCGGCGCCGCCATCACCGGCGAACCTACCGGACCCGGACCTTGCTCACCGGGCCCGCACCGCGTGGTTCACTGGACGCCTTGGTGCCTTCCGTATCGATCTCACCGCGCAGGCGGTGCTCGACTCGGACGCGCCGGGACCGCGGCGCAGACGTTCGCCCGCAACGATCTCCGCACCAGCCCGGTGCTCGAGCGCTTCGTCGCCGGGTCGACCGCGGCGATGGGCGAGGCGGGTTACATCGCAGGATCGTCGCGCCCGGCTCCGACGACCAACGTCGTCCTGCACTCGATCGACGCCGACGCGCCGCGGCCCTACCGCCGCAAGGCCGCGCCGACGTTCGTGATCGCGATCGCCGAGCTCCCCGAGGTGCCCGACGACCGCGGCGACCTGCTGCGCGTCGGCTACCCGCTGCTCGTCCGCGCGCTCGCGAATCTCTGCGTGATGGTGTGCGACACGCCGGACGGTCTCGTCGTGCGCTTCGTGACGCTCGAACAAGGCGTGTACGGAGTCGGACCCGGTCTCACCGACGCCGAGCTCGCGCGACGTCGCGTTCGGTCGCATCGAGCCGCTCGCCGCGTCGCAACTCGTCATCGCGAACGACTTCGTCACCGACCTTCCCGAGCAGCCTCTGGCACGGCGACGAGCAGACCGCGCAGATGTTGCGCGCCGGCCGTGCGCTCGAGCGCTCGACCTCCTGCCCGGCGCCGTTCCCGATCGAGGACATCCTCGACAAGCGCGACCTGCGCCACGTCGAACTGCTCTACGGCATCGGCGGTCTTGTCGTACGGCAACGTCGAGCGCGCGCGTATCTCGGCGACGACCTCCACGGCGTGCCCGATCCCGACGGCCCCGTCTACTGGATGAGCGCGAGCGGGGTCGACAAGGCCGATCTGCGGCTCGTCGGCGAGCACATCCTGCTCGTGCGCGGCTTCGATCCGGAACGCGAGACGATGGTGCTGAGCGTCCCGCCCGACGTCAAGGCGCGCCGCGTGTCGGTCGACGCGATCGAGCACTGGATGATCTACCGCGGAGCACCCCGACGTCGGCGCGATCCTGCACGTGCACGGCTGGATCGACGGCACGGTCTCGACCGAGGTCAACTATCCCGTGCGGCACGCTGCAACTCGCGGCGTCGGTCGCCGACCTCGTGCGCGCCGCGCCCGACCCGACTCGCGCCGTGGTCGGGTCTACGCAATCACGGACTGACGATCACCGGCCACAGCCTCGACGACATCTTCGACCGCGTCGGCGCGGCGATCGTTCCGCGCGTTCCCATGGAGTAGGCGGACTGTCGAGGAGCGACAGCGCCGGCGCCTCGTGCGCGAGCAGCCAGCGCTTGCACTCGAGCCCGAACGCAGTAGCCGCCGAGCGCACCGCCGGTGCGGATCACGCGATGGCACGGCACGATCAACGCGATCGGATTCGACCGTTCGCCATCCCGACGGCGCGCTGCGCGCTCGGTCGTCCGACGCGACGGGCGAGCTCGCCGTAGGAGATCGTCGTGCCGACCGGGAATCAGGCGCAGCTGGTCCCACACCTCGTGTTGGAACGGCGTCCCCTGGGCGCCGACGGTCAGTGCGTCGAGCGCATGCGACGTCGCCGTCGAAGTACGCGGCCAGCACGTCGTGCACGCCGAACGAGTCCCGCTGCACGGGCTGCGGGAGTGAGGTCGAACGTTGCGCGCGCGCACGACGCCGTCGTCGACCGACGCCCGGAACGAGCCGAGCTCGAAGTTCACTACTGCGTGTTCTTGTCGTCATGCGTACGTTCTACGCCCGATCGCGCCGGACGGATCCGGACACGCATGACCCATGTCCGGATCCGTCCACTTGCATGCCCTAGAACTGGGTCATGGACGAATTCACCGGAGTCGTCACGACCGGCATCTACTGCCGGCCGGGATGCAGCGGCAACCCGCTCGAGCGCAACACCCGCCCGTACACGTCGGCCGCCGCGGCGGAGGCCGCCGGGTTCCGGCCGTGTCTGCGCTGCCGGCCCGATCGCGAGCCCGCGCCGGGATGGGTCGAAGCCCCCGAGCTGGTGTGCCGGGCGTTGCGCGGCCATCGCCGACGGCGCGCTCGACGACGCGACCGAGGACGCGCTGGCCGCGCGCCTCGGAGTCAGCGCGCGCCACCTCCGCCGCCTGTTCGACGTGCACGTCGGCGCGACGCCGGCCGAAGTCGCGCGCAGCCGGCGGGCGCACTTCGCCCGCCGGCTGCTCGACGACACCGATCTTCCGCTCGCGCAGGTCGCGCACGGCGGCGGGCTTCAACAGCGTCCGCCAGTTCAACCGGGTGATGAAGGACGTGTTCCGCTTCACGCCCCAGGAGCTGCGGCGCCCGGCGCCGCAGCCCCGACCGGCTCGTCGCCGACGGCGGGCTCGAGCTGCGGATGCCGTACCGCCCGCCGCTCGCGTGGGAGTCGATGCTCGCCTTCCTCGCGCCCCGTGCCATGCCCGGGGTCGAGACGGTCGACCTCGACCGGCCTCGTACCGGCGGGTGGTCGAGCTCGGCGGCGCGCCGGGCGTCGATCGAGGTGTGGGACGAACCCGAGCGCGACGCGCTGCGCCTCCGCGTCCACCTCCCGGCGTTCGACGGGCTGGTCCACCTCCTCGCGAGCGTGCGCCGCCTCTTCGACCTCGACGCCGACCCGACCGTGATCGACACCGCGCTCGCCCGCGACCGGACGCTGCGGCCGCTGGTGCGCGCCCGACGCGGGATTCGGGTCCCGGGCGCGATCGACCCGTTCGAGGTGAGCGTGCGCGCGGTGCTCGGCCAACAGGTTTCGGTCGGCCGGAGCGACGACGCTCGCCGGTCGACTCGTCGAGCGGTTCGGGACTCCGGTGCCCGGCATCGCCGCGCTCGGCCTCACCCACCTCTTCCCCGACGCCGCGATGCTGGCCGACGCGGACCTGACCGAGGTCGGCCTGACCCGGGCGCGGGCCCGGACCGTCAACGGGTCTGGCCGAGGCGGTGGCGACCGGCGAGCTCGAGCTCGACCGGGCCCGCGACCTCGACCACACCGTCGCCGAGCTGCAGGCGCTGCCCGGATTCGGGCCGTGGACGGCGCAACTACGTCGCCATGCGCGCGTGCGGCGAACGCGATGCATTCCCGGCCGTCCGACCTCGGCCTGCGCCATGCGCTGGGCGACGATCCGGCCGCCCGGGCGGAGGCGTGGCGGCCGTGGCGGGCCTACGGCGCGATCCACCTGTGGCTCGGACCCGAGGCGCGAACCGGCCGTCCGGACAACCGCCGCGCGGAATTGCGAGGACGAGCGGGTTGAAGTGCGGCGCGCCGGGTACAGAGCATTCCGGTGGTCCACGCCGCGTTTTCCCTGGTCAGACCCAATATTCCAGCTTGAGATCCCGCTCCGGATCGGATATGATTGAGGACCGGCTTTCGCCACTCGGCAGCCCGCAATTTCCCCCCAGTCGTATCCCAGCTTCGAGGAACAACCTCCCGGTTGGCGAGCGTTGCACCAAGTGCCCGCCCGCACCGAGGTGCTTGTCCGAGGCCTCGGTACTCGCCCGAAGCCGGCGTGCAGCCGATACTGATCGCAACACCTACCCAAGTTCGAAGCCCGACCCTTCGAATCGCGAAAGTGAAGAGATGGCCAAGCCAGTGAAGGGCCGCCGAGAAGACCGCGACTACGAAGACCTCGTACGTCTCTACCTCGAAGACGTCGGTCGTCACAACCTCCTGACCAAGGACGACGAGATCCGGCTCGCGCAAGCGATCGAGACCGGTACCGCCGCCCGCGAGAAGCTCGAGACCGCGAAGAAGCTCACGCCCACCCAGCGGCGCGCGCTCAAGCGCGAGATCCGCCAGGGCGAAGAGGCTCACCGCCAGTTCGTGAACTCGAACCTGCGGCTCGTCGTCTCGATCGCGAAGAAGTACCAGAGCTCGGGTCTCCCGCTGCTCGACATCGTGCAGGAGGGCAACCTCGGCCTGATCCACGCCGTCGACAAGTTCGACTGGCGCAAGGGCTTCAAGTTCTCGACCTACGCGACGTGGTGGATCCGCCAGGCGATCCAGCGCGGCATCGCCAACTCGGCTCGTGTCATCCGTCTGCCCGTACACGCGGGCGACATGCTCACCGCGTTGCTCAAGCTCCGCGCGGCTCGCTCGAGGGTTCGCTCGGTCGCACGCCGACGCTCGCCGAGCTGGCCGGTGAGGCCGAGCTTCCGTTGGAGAAGGTCGTCGAGGTCCTGCGTTACGCAGTCGACACCGTCTCGCTCGACGAGCCCGTCCGCGACGACGGCGACGCCGAGCTCGGCGACTTCGTCGAAGACCGCAATGCGGTTGCTCCGTTCGAGCACGCGGCCACGAGCCTCCTGCCGAACGAAGTGGCGAAGGTGCTGTCGGTCCTCGACGAGCGCGAGCGCACGATCCTCACGCTTGCGTTTCGGTCTCGACGGTGGCGGCGAGCGCACGCTCGAGGAAGTGGCCGAGCACTTCGGTCTCACTCGAGAGCGCATCCGTCAGATCGAGGCTCGGGCCATGTCGAAGTTGCGGCACCCGTCCGCCGACGTCGGCGCCCGCGAGCTGCTCGAAGCCGTCTAGCCCTTCCGCAACAACTCGTACTCCCGAACCGGACCTGCGTCGGTCTCCGCCTCTTCGGCGGAATGCTGCGCAGGTTCGTTCGCGTTCGCGTCCGGCGCACGATACGCGATGCCGAAGCAGAACGGCGGCGAGCGACGCCGAGCCCGATTCCGCTGAGGATCAGCCGGTGGCGGCTCTCGCTGCACGCACGCGCCCGGCCCATCTCTCCAGACGATCGTAGGCGTTCGCGCGCTGCAGCGCGGGGTTCGCGTCGAGCGGTCTGTAGCTGGGCGCCGAAGCGCGCCATGAAAGCCGGGTCGTTGCGCTCGGCCGCGGTGGGCGGCGCGGGTAGGTCCCGCAATGCGTCATTGACCTCGGCTTCGGTGGGCCCTGACCGGTCGGCGTGCCAACCGTCGGTGATCGCGAGGCAGCCGGTGTCGTGGTCCGGCCCGGCGCGCGAATCCGGTCACCGACGGCCAGAGCGCGACGCAGCCCGCGGCCGAGACGACCGCGATCGTCAAGAGGCGCAGGTAGAACCGGCGGGTCCCGGGATCCTCGTCGCGTTCCGGATCGAACACGCCGTCTCAATCGGCACATACCCGCCGCCCGCTGAGCCCTCCGGCCGCCGCTGCCATCCCGAGCCATTCATTCACCGGTGAATACCGCCCAGAGGTACTGCTGGGTCAGTGAATCCATCGATCGACGAGCTCCCCGCGACGCCTTGATCCGGCCAACGCCCGCCACGGCGATTCGTTCAACGATTCGTCGCGACGTTGGTGGCCGCACGATCCGGGGAATCCTTGAAGGAATCCCCAACACGGGTTCGGGGCACTATTGGTGTCGGCGCGGGTGGAGCGAGCCGGGAGGTCGGCGTGGCCGAGTACGGCGGGTACAGCTATCCGAGCGTCAGTCCGTATCTCTTCTACGAAGATGTCGGGGCCGCGCTCGACTTTCTCGCAGCCGCGTTCGGGTTCACCGAGCGCATGCGGCAGAAGAATCCCGACGGATCGTTGAGCCACTGCGAGATGGCGTACGGCGACTCGGTGATCATGCTGGGCAGTCCGCCGAACTACGAGGGTCCGGCGAACACTCGGCGCACATCACGGTCGGGATTCACGTCCACGTCGACGACGTCGACGAGCACTACGCGCAGGCGATCGCGGCCGGCGCAATGGCCGACACCCCGCCCGTCGATCAGCCCTACGGCGTCCGGAGCTACGGGGCCACCGACATCGAGGGTCACCAGTGGTACTTCGCGCAACCGCTCTCGTGAACGACGGGCCTACGAGCTGAAGCGCTCGAACAGCTCCGCCAGCGCGAGTCGGTGCCGGCCTGGGGCAGCGAGATCCCGCCGTCGACCACCAAGGTCTGGCCGGTGATGTAGCTCGACCGCCCGGAAGCAAGGAACAGCACCACTTCCGCGATCTCGTCGGCGTGGCCGATGCGACCGAGCGGGATCTGCTGCGCGACCGGGTCGAACACGTCGGGGAACTGCTCCCACGCCGCGGTCAACGGCGTGCGCACATGACCCGGCGCGACGCAATTGACCCGGACCTGCGGCCCGTACTCGAGCGCGCCACTCTTCGTCAGCGCGATCACACCCGCCTTGGCGGCCGAGTACGCGGCCTCGTTGCGGGTCGGCGTGAGCGCCGACACCGACGCGTTGTTGACGATCGCCCCCCGCCCCGCCTCGAGCATGAGCGGAACCACCGCGCGCATCCCGTTGAACGTGCCGGTGAGGTTCACGTCGATGAGCCGGTGCCAGAGCTTGTCGTCGACGGTGTGCAACGGGCGCAGATCGCCCGAGCCCGCGTTGTTGAACAGCACGTCGACGCCGACCACGCGTCGTCCACCACCGATCGCACCGCGGCCGCCATCGCATCGCCGTCGCGCACGTCGACCGCGTACGGCCGGCCCGCCGATCTCCTCGGCGACCCGTGTCGCGGCCTCGCCGTCGCGATCGAGCACCGCGACAACCGCGCCTTCCGCCGCGAACCGGACCGCGGTGGCGCGTCCGATACCCGACGCGCCACCCGTGATGATCGCTACTTGCCCGTCGAGTTCACCCACGGGCGGCGACGCTAGCTGGCGCTACCCGCGCGCGCAGCGAGAGCAGCCGACCGCACCGCGCGCGTACGCGTCGGCCACCGCGACGTCGGCCGGCCGGTAGCGATCGCCGACCGGGCAGGACCGCTTCCAGCAAGGCCAGGACCTCGTCGCCGCGCCGCATCGCGACCACGATGCACGCCCCGATCGTCGGCCGTCACCTGGCGCACCGACTTGTGGTTGCGCACCACCTCGTGCGCGGCGTCCGCGTCGTCGGGCACCGCGTGCCGAGCGGTCGAGCTCGCGTTCGGCCGCGACTGGGACTTCGCCCGACGGGCCGAGCAACCGCACCCGCGTGCAGTCGGCGCGAACCACGTCGGCGAGACCTGCCGCGAGCCGCCCGGCCGCGTGCCCGATCCCGTCGCGCAGGTCGAGCAGCTCGCGATCGCCGGCGAGCGCGCCCGAGAACATCAGCTCGTTCGCGACAACGAGTGTGATGCGCATCGAGTCTCCTCGGAGCAACGCGAGCCGGCGGAGATGACGATCCTTCTCAATGGCGTAGACGCCGAAGACGCAGGCGAGCGCCACCGCACCGGCGCGGAAGACACCGTTCGCGAGAACACCGCCGACAAGGCGACGAACCCGCTCGCGGCGAGCACGATTGCGATCTGCAGCCGCCGGCGCGCGATCGCGCCGTCGGTCAGCGGTTGACGTCCGTCGGGATACCGACCCGACGTTCCTCGAGCGCGATCTCCCGATCGAGCGTGGTGACTGTTGCCGGCATAGCTCCCCCTCTCGGAAGCCGCCCGGTCCGTTTCCCCTCCCCCTCTTCATCGAGCACGCGGCGCCTCAGACTTGAGCGGGTACCTCGTAGACGACGCCGTGATCGCGGGTCAGCCACGCGATTCCGTTGTCGTCGGCGTAGCCACGGCCCTGCACGTTGAAGATGCGGACGGACGGGGCGTCCAAGCGGATACGGGCCCCAGTGCCAGGTGCCGCGGTGCAGATGTACACACGTGTGGCGCGGCATCACGAACGCCCGGACCGTGTCGAAGTGCTCCGGCTTCGGAGAAGTCGACGTCGCCCGGCGCGACCACGACGATCGCGTCGCCGCTCATCGGCATCAGCGTCTGCGTGTGCGTGTCGTGGCGATTGAGCAACTCGCACCGCAGCCGGCCGTCGACGACGTCGAGCTCGTCGAGCGTGTGCCCGATGAAGTTCGACCGCGCCGTCGTTCCAGAGGAACTCGAGATCGGCGGTGGGGTTGCCGTCGTTCTCCTCGGGCGGCATCGACGCCGAACGGGGCGAACGACTCGCGCGTCGCGGCGCAACGCTTCGAGTCGCTACCGTCCGCATCCGCTTTTCCCTCCGTCACCCGGTTCCCTCTAGCCTGACGTGAGCGTCAGTCTTGCGCATCGCGGGTGTGGAGGTCACGAAATGGACGTGCGGTCGATCGAGGACGTCGAGCCGGTCATCGAGCACAACGGCACCGTGCCCGTCTGGTGGTTGGTGAGCCCGCGCGAGATGTTCGACATCACCAAGGGCGGGCACCTCGAGCTCGTGAGCGAGTTCGAGGTCGCGGGCGGCGGGCTCGTCGACCCGCACCACCACCCGACCCACGAGTTCTATTACGTGACCGCGGGCCGCGGGATCATGACGATCTCCGGCGAGGACCGCGAGATCCGCCAGGGCGACCTCGTGCACATCCCGCCGAACGCGGTGCACACCCTGCGCCCGGTGAGCGACCACGCGCCGATCCACTGCTTCGCATTCGCGGTCGGCGTCGACGGCGCCGGCCCGGTCGACTACACGAGCTAGCTGTCATGGGCGCGTGTCCTGGTGACCCGCCGTCTTCCCCGACGGCGGGCTCGACCCGCTCGCGGGCCGGTCACGAGCTCGTCGGCCCGAAACCCGACGACACGCCGTACACGCCCGACGAGCTCCGGGCCTACGCGCGCGACTGCGACGCGATCGTCTCGCTGCTCACCGACCGCATCGATGCCGACGTGCTGCGGCGGGCGCCGACGGCGGGCGACTCACGCGTCGTGGCGAACGTCGCGGTCGGCTACGACAACATCGACGTCGCGCGCCGCGACCGAGCACGGCATCACGGTCTGCAACACGCCGGGCGTGCTCGACGAGACCACCGCCGACACCGCGTTCCTCTTGATCCTCGCGGCGTCGCCGGCTCGCGTCGACTGCGGAGGCCGACCTGCGCAGCGGACGCTGGCAGGGCTGGGGCGTCACCCAGTACCTCGGCCGCGACGTGCACGGCGCGACGCTCGGGCTCGTCGGCTACGGCCGCATCGGGCGCGCGGTGGCTCGACGCGGCCGAGGGCTTCGGCATGCACGTGCTGCACCACGCGCGCCGACCCACGGCGAGCCGGGCTACGTCGCCGATCTCGACGGACTGCTCGCTGAGCGCCGACATCGTCTCGCTCCACATTCCGGGCGGCGCCGACACCCGTCACCTGATCGACGCCGCGCCGGCTTGCGCTGATGAAGCCCACCGCCGTGCTCGTGAACACCGCGCGCGGCACGGTCGTCGACGAAGCTCGCGCTGGCCGAGGCGCTGCACGTCGGGCGCACTCTTCGCGGCCGGGCTCGACGTGTACGAGCGCGAACCGCTCGATCGAACCCCGACTGTTCGCGCGCGCCGCGCACGGTGCTGCTCCCGCACATCGGTTCGGCGTCGCAGGCGACCCGCACGCGCATGGCGACGATGGCGACGGGCGCGGTCGCGACCGTGCTCGCCGGCGGAGGAACGTACCGGCCCAACGTCGTCAACCCGAACGTCGATGCGACGCACGGGCGTGATCGCCACCGTAGATTCGGCGCCATGAGCGAACAGGTACGCGGAGTCGTCGCGACCGCGAAGAAGGCCCCGGTCACGGTCGAGACGATCGTCGTGCCCGATCCCGGTCCGGGCGAGGCCAAGGTGCGCGTGCAGGCGTGCGGTGTGTGCCACACCGATCTGCACTACCGCGAGGGCGGCATCAGCGACGACTTCCCGTTCCTGCTCGGCCACGAGGCCGCGGGCATCGTGGAGTCGGTCGGTCCCGACGTCACGAGTGTCGCGCCCGGCGACTTCGTCGTCCTCAACTGGCGCGCGGTGTGCGGCGAGTGCCGGGCGTGCCGGCGCGGTCGGTCCTGGTACTGCTTCAACACGCACAACGCGACGCAGAAGATGACGCTCGCCGACGGCACGCCGCTGTCGCCCGCGCTCGGCATCGGCGCGTTCGCGGAGAAGACGCTCGTCGCCGCGGGTCAGGCGACGAAGGTCGACGGGCGCGCCGATCCGACCGCGGCCGGTCTGCTCGGCTGCGGGGTCATGGCGGGGTTCGGCGCCGCGACCTACACCGGTGGCATCCAGCCGCGACGACACCATCGCCGTCTTCGGTTGCGGCGGCGTCGGCGAACGCGGCGATCGCCGCGGCCCGGCTCGCGGGCGCGCGCACGATCATCGCGGTCGACCTCGATGCCCGGAAGCTCGAATGGGCACTGGGATTCGGCGCGACGCACACCGTCGACACGTCGAAGGAAGACGCGGTCGAAGCCATCCGCGCGCTCACCGACGGCAACGGCGCCGACGTGTGCATCGAAGCCGTCGGCCGGCCCGAGGTGTTGAAGCAGGCGTTCTACGCGCGCGATCTCGCGGGCACGGTCGTGCAGGTCGGCGTGCCGACTCCCGACATGGCGCTGCCCGACATCCCGATGATCGACTTCTTCGGCCGGGGCGGCGCGCTCAAGCCGAGTTGGTACGGCGACTGCCTCCCGTCGCGCGACTTCCCGACGCTGATCGACCTGTATCTGCAGGGCCGGTTCCCGCTCGACAAGTTCGTGTCGGAGACGATCGCGCTCGACGAGGTCGAGCAGGCCTTCCACAAGATGGAACGCGGCGAGGTGCTGCGTTCCGTCGTCGTGCTGTAGTCGTTGCATATATTCGCGCGCATGACTGACAACGCCGAATGGGGACCACTGGCCGCGCTGATCGGTGAATGGGAGGGCGAACAGGGTCTCGACCTCTCGTTCCACAACGCCGAGGGCGAGATCGGCGACACGCCGTACCGCGAGAAGATCTCGATGAAGCCGTTCGGGCCGGTCGACAACGGCGCGCAGCGTCTTTACGGACTCGACTACCGCATGGCCGCGTGGCGCGGCGGACGAGGAGAACCCGTTCCACACCGAGGTCGGCTACTGGCTGTGGGACGGCGACGCCGGCGAGGTCATGCGCTGCTTCATGGTCCCGCGCGGGCTCGACGATGCTGGCCGGCGGCGCGGCTGCGGCCGAGCGACACGTCGTTCTCGATGGAGGCAACAGTCGGCGCCGAGGCGTACGGGATCCTGTCGAACAAGTACCTCGCGGAGAAGGCGCGCACGTAGGAAGTACACGTGCACCGTGACGGTGAACGACGACGGCACCTGGTCGTACGACGAGACGACGCAGCTACGACCACGCGATCGGCGGCGAGGTCGCAGCACACCGACCGCAACACGCTGCGCCGCGTCGGCTGACTGACGACGTCAGTCGCGTCTCGCGTTCGATCGGCGACGTCGTCGAGCGAGAGCAGCTGGAGCGTGGTGCGACCGGCGCGCAGCTCCTCGAAGAAGTGCGCTTCCTTCTGCTGCCGCGCGCCCGACCCGCGGCGAGCACGTCGTCGAGATGCGCGACCGGAATGACCGTCACACCGTCGGCGTCGCCGACGATCCAGTCGCCCGGCCGCGACCTCGACGTCGCCGACCATCGACGGCAGCGCCGACCCAGCCCGGCTCCTGCTTGGTCGCGCCGCGCAGCGCGATCATCGTCGAGAACACCGGGAAACGCGTGCGCCTCGAGCGCGTCGACGTCGCGCACACCGCCGTCGATCACGAGCCCCGCGAGCCCGCGGGCCTCGGCGCCGGTGGTGAGCACCTCGCCCCAGTAGCCGCGCGCGGGCTCGTGCCCGACGTTGACGACGAGCACCGAACCGGCCGGCGCCTCCGCGACCGCGACGTGGATCGCGAGGTTGTCGGCCGGTGCTGCACGTGACCGGGAACGCGGGCGCGCTGACGCCGCGCCCGCGCCACGCGGCGCGGATGCGGGGCGCCATCGGGTCGGCCGCCGCTCTCGCCGAGCGTCGCGGCGCCCAGCGCGGCGAAGCGCCGCGGCGTAGTCGTCGGTCATCGGAAGCTCGGCAAGCCGTCAGTGGCGGAGGGCGAGGGATTTGAACCCTCGAGGGGGCTTATCACCCCCTACTCGCTTAGCAGGCGAGCACCTTCGGCCACTCGGTCAGCCCTCCGGAGCCGCGAGTATACGAGGGCCGCCTCCGAGCGGCGACGCGCGCGCCCGACCGGCAGGTACGGTCGGCACATGACGCCCGTCGAGGCTCTCGAGCGCATCGCCGACCTGCTGATGCGGGGCCGCGCGCCGCGCCATCGCCAGCAGGCGTTCCGGCGCGCGGCGCGCGAGATCTCCCGGCGTGCCCGAATCCGAGCTGCGGTTCCTCGCCGACGCGGGCCGGCTGAAGGAACTTCCCGGCATCGGCGACACGACCGCGACGGTGATCGCCGAAGCGCTCGCGGGCAAGACGCCGAGCTACCTGCAGAAGCTGCTCGAGCATCGCGGAGAACCCGGCACCGCGGCCGGGGAACGCGTTGCGCGCGCAACTCAAGGGCGACCTGCACGTGCACTCCGACTGGTCCGACGGCGGCGACCCGATTCGCACCATGGCCGAGAAGGCCCGCGACCTCGGGCACGAGTACTTCGCGCTCACCGATCACTCGCCCCGCCTGAAGATCGCGCACGGGCTGACCGCCGACCGGTTGCGCGAACAGCTCGACGTGGTCGCGGAGCTGAACGAGGAGATTGACAGCCGTTCCGCATCCTCACGGGCATCGAGTGCGACATCCTCGAAGACGGCGCGCTCGACGGGTCCGAGGAGCTGCTCGCGCGCGTCGACGTGGTGGTCGGCGAGCGTGCACTCGAAGTTGCGCATGGAAGCGGCGCCGATGACGCAGCGCATGGTCGCGGCGATCGCGAGTCCGCACGTCGACGTGCTCGGTCACTGCACGGGCCGCTTGTTGGTCGGGCGCGGGCGGCCGCAGTCGGAGTTCGACGTCGACGTCGTGATCGAGGCGTGCCGTGTGTTCGACACCGCGCTCGAGATCAACTGCCGACCGGAGCGGCTCGATCCGCCCAAGCGAGATGCTGCGCAAGGCGGTCGACGCGGGGGTGAAGATCGCGATCAGCACCGACGCGCACGCCGCGCATCAGCTCGAGTGGCATCCGTACGGCACCGACCGCGCCGCGGAGTGCGGGGTGGTGGCGGAGCAGATCGTCAACGCGTGGAGCGCCGACGACCTCCTCGCGTGGTGCGGCTCGCACCCGTCCTGAGGACGGCGCGTCTCCCGAGCGCGTTCACCGTCGAGGCGGCGCCCGATCTCCCAGACGTGGCCGAACGGATCGGCGACCTTCCCGATCCGCCATCCGTAGTCGTCGTCCATCGGGTTCATCACGATCGCGCCGGCCGCGACCGCCCGGTTGAACACGATGTCGGGCTCGTCGACCGAGAGGACCATGTGCACCGGCGGCGTCACGGTCCGACGGTCGCGGTCGACGCTCGGTGTCGGTCTGGATCCAGAACTCGGCGCCACCGATGAAGAGTTGCGCGACCTGCAGCGCGCCCGAGTCGTCGGCGTGGCTCTCGATGTCGACCGCGCCGAACGCGGCCTTGTAGAACGCGAGCGCCTCGGTCGCGTTGCTGACCGAGATCCACGGCGCAATGCCCGTCATGATTCGCGCCAGACGATCGCGGCTTCCCACGGCGCGAGCTGCAACGCGCCGTCGACCCGCTCGTCGTCGCGCGTGCGGATCGTCGAGATGCGGATCGCGCCGGGACCGACGTCGGCGATCGTCGACCGCCGCGTCGGAGAGGTTGCACGCGACGACCGTGCGCTCGCCGCGCCGCAACACCCAGACGTCGTCGTTCGGCGCGGGCAGCGTTCGGTACGCGCCGTCGCGGAGTTCGGGGATCGCGTCGCGCAGACCGATCGAGGTCGCGGGTCAACGAGAGCGTGGAGTCAGGGTCGTGCCGTTGGTCGGCGACGTTGCACTCCGCGTAGTCGCCGTACGGGAGCCACGGCTCGACACCCGGCGTCGGAGAAGCCGGCACCGGGTTCCGCCGACCACTGCATCGGCGTGCGCTCGTCGTCGCGACCCATGCGCGCGCCGTGGAACACGCCGACCGGGTCGAGGATGCGGTCCTTGCGGGACGTCGGTGTCGATCATGCCGATCTCGTCGCCGTAGTAGAGGAACGGCGTGCCGCGGAGACCCATCAACATGACGAGCGCGGTCGCGGGCGCGCTGCGGATCGTTCTTGCCCCAGCGGGTGGGGAAGCGGTGGTTGTCGTGGTTGCCGCCCGTCCACACCGGCCACGCGTCGCGGGCAGCAACGCCTCGGCGCGCTCGACCGCGTCGCGCAGCTGGGCGGCGTCGAAGTCGGAGTGCAACAGCATGAAGTTGAACGCGAGGTTCAGCTCGTCGCCGTCGCCGTAGAAGCTCGCGAACGCCTCGGGTTCGAGCACGTACGTCTCGCCGATGAGCACGCGCGGCGGGTCGTAGCTCTCCGCGAGCGCGCGCCAGCGGCGCAGCACGTCGTGCACCTCGGGCCGGCACGCGTTGTAGACCGACCGCTGGCCCATCATCTGGACGTACCAGTGGTCGTCCGGGGTCGCGGGCGGGTTGTCGCGGAGCTCACGGTCCTTGATGACGGAATGGGCGACGTCGATGCGGAATCCGGCGACACCGCGGTCGAACCAGAACCGCAGGATGTCGTCGAACGCGTCGCGGACGTCGTCGTTCCACCAGTTGAGGTCGGGCTGCGACGGCAGGAACTGGTTGAGGTAGTACTGCCCGCTCGCCTCGTCGAACGTCCACGCGGGCTGGCGCGGGTCGAACGCCATCGTCCAGTTGTTCGGGAACGAGCCGTCGGGCTTCGGGTCGGCCCACACGTACCAGTCGCGGTGCTTCGAGTCGCGCGACGACTTGGCGTCGACGAACCACGGATGCCGGTCGCTGGTGTGGTTCGGAACGAGGTCGAGCAGCACGCGGATGCCGCGCTTCGACGCTTCCTCGATCAGCGCGTCGGCATCGGCGAGCGTGCCCAGCGACGGGATCGACGTCGACGTAGTCGGCGACGTCGTAGCCCCAGTCGTCGTTGGGCGAAACCATGATCGGGTCGAGCCAGATGCCGTCGACGCCGAGCCACTGCAGATGGTCGAGCCGCTGCGTGATGCCGCGCAGATCGCCGACGCCGTCGCCGTTCGTGTCCATGTACGACCGCGGGTAGATCTGGTACAGCACCCCGTCGCGCCACCAGGTGCGACCCGCTCGATCCGCAGGCATCTCCGGCATCCGCCGAACGCTACAACGCCACCAGTTTCCCTGCCAGTCGTGGCAGCGATTTCGGGCACCACGTACCACTTTCCCTGCCAACTGTTGGCAGAGTTTTAGGGGTTAGTTGGCGGCGGCGCTGGGTTCGCCTTCGGCGCGGCCCACATGCGGGCGTAGGCGCCGCGGCGGCGCGAGCAGCTCGTCGTGCGCGCCGTCCTCGACGACCTGCCCGCGTCGATCACGACGATGCGGTCGGCGAGGCGGGCGGTCTGCAGGCGGTGCGCGATGAGGATCGTCGTGCGGCCGCGCGGCCGCGACACCCATCGCGGCCTGCACCTTGGCCTCGGTCTGCAGGTCGAGGTTCGACGTGGCTTCGTCGAGCAGCAGGATCGCGGGGTCGACGAGGTGCGCGCGGGCCAGCGCGATGAGCTGGCGTTGCCCCGACGACAGCGAACGGCCCCGCTCGCTCACCCACTGCAGGTAGCCGCCGGGCAGGCCCGGCGATGAAGTCGTGCGCGCCGACCGCACGCGCCGCGGCCTCGACCTCGGCGTCGGTCGACGCGTCGCGGCCGTACGCGATGTTGTCGCGGATCGTGCCCGAGAACAGGAACGCCTCCTGCGGCACGACGCCGAGCTGCTGGTGGAACGCGGACCTGGTCGTACGTGTTCACCGCCACGCCGTCGGCCTGCACCGTGCCCGACGTCGGGTCGTAGAAACGCGCGACGAGCTTGATCACCGTCGACTTGCCCGCGCCGGTCTCGCCGACGAGCGCGACCGTCTCGCCGGAGCGGATGCGGAGGTCGACGCCCCGCAGCGCGTCTTCGATCGCGTTGCGATAGCGGAAGCGGACGTCGTCGAACTCGACGTCGCCCGTGAGTCGGGGCACCGGCACCGGGTGCGCGGGCGGCGGCAACGAGCGTCGGCGGTGTCGAGCAGCTCGGTGATGCGGCTGATCGCGACGCGCGCCTGCTGGTACGAGTCGAACACCTGCGACAGCTGCTGGATCGGCGCGAAGAACAGGTTGAGGTACAAGAGGAACGCGATGAGCGCGCCAGTGCGTGAGCGAACCGTTGGCGACGAACACGCTGCCCGCGCCCAGCACGAGGCAGACCGCGATGTCGGAGAGGAAGTCGACGAACGGGAAGTAGATCGCGACGAGGCGCTGCGCCTTGCACGCGCGCGTCGCGGTAGCCGCCCGCGATCTCGTCGAAGTTGTCCTGGTTCTTCTCCTCGCGGACGAACGCCTGCGAGACGCGCACCCCGGAAAGACCTTCTTGCAGGTTCGCGTTCACCGCGCCCATGCGTTCGCGCGCGATCTCGTACGCCTTCGACGACTGCGCCCGGAACCACAGCGGTCGCGATGAACAGCGGCGGCAGGATGCACCGCGCTGATCGAGCGCGAGGCGCGGGTTGATGAAGACGAGCGCGATGCCGACACCGACGAACGTCACGAGGTTGACGAGCGCGTTGACGAGCCCGTTCTGCAGGAGCTGTCGACAGCGCGTCGATGTCGGTGGTCATGCGGGTCATGATCCGGCCGGCCATCTCGTTCTCGTAGTAGTCGACGCCGAGCCGTTGCAGGTGCGCGAACACCTTGATGCGCAGCGCGTGCAGCAGCCGTTCCGAGGTGCGGCCCATCACGCGCGCCTCGGCCCACATCACCCACCAGTCGAAGAGGGTGATCAGCGAGGAACGCGAGCGTCGCGATCCACAGGTCGCGCGGCACGTTGGCGGCGACGCCGTTGTCGAGGCCGTAGCGCACGAGCAACGGGCCGGCGAGCGTGCACACCGCGTCGAGGGCGACGAGGAACATGCCGACGAACAGCCACGCGCGGTAGCGCCGCAGGAATCCGAGGAACGTGAAGTCGGGCGCCGGCGCGGCTTCGAACGCGACGTCGATCCTCGGATCGGCGTCGGCCGGCTCCAGCGCGTCGACCTGGGCGAGCAGCTCGGGGGTCGGTGCGAGCGCGCCGCCCCACGCCGCGCCACCGCCGGCACCGCCACCTCCACCGCCGCCACCCGGTCCGCCGAAACGCATCGCGGCGGGGCTCGTGGTGCGGGTGCGATCGGCGATCAGCGCGTCGCGCAACTCCTCGTCGTCGAGACCGCGCCACGCGGCCGGAGTGATGCCGTCGACGCGCGTGTCGTCGACGACCTGTTCCTCGATCGCGTCGATGCCTTCGGCGTCGTCGCCCGGTCCGGACAGCAGCAAGCGGTAGAGCTGGCAGCGCGCCGTCAGCTCTTCGTTCGTTCCCGCGTCGACGACCTGGCCCTTGTCGACCACGATGATGCGGTCGGCCAGCGACAGCGTCGAACGCCGGTGCGCGATGAGGATCGTCGTGCGGGTGCTCGCGATCCGGCGCAGGGTCGCGTGGATCTCCTCCTCGATACGAGCGTCGACCGACGAGGTCGCGTCGTCGAGCAGCAGGATCTCGGGATCGGACGAGCAACGCACGCGCCAAGGCGACGCGCTGGCGCTGACCACCCGAAAGCGTCAGGCCCTGTTCGCCGACGACGGTCTCGTAGCCGTACGGCAGCTGCATGATGAAGTCGTGCGCCTCCGCGGCGCGGGCCGCGGTCTCGACCTCTTGCCAGCGTTGCGTTCGGGCGACCGAACGCGATGTTGCCGATGAGTCGAATCGGAGAAGAGGAACGAGTCCTCGAAGACCACGCCGATGCTGCCCCGCAACGACTGCAAGGTCACGTCGCGCACGTCGACGGCCGTCGATGGAGATCGAACCCGCGTGCACGTCGTAGAAACGGGGGAGCAGGAGGCCGACGGTCGACTTTCCCGATCCCGATCCGCCGACGAGCGCGACCGTTTCGCCGGGCGCGACCTCGAGCGTGAAGTCGCGCAGCACCGGTTCGGTCGACGTGTAACCGAACGTCACGTGGTCGAACGACGATCGCGCCCCGCCCGACCTGCAGGTCGGTGGCGTCCGGCTTGTCCTGCACGTTCGGGGTGGAGTCGAGCAGGTCGTAGATGCGTTCCGCGCCCGCCCGGGCGAGCTGGCCGACCGTGAGGATCGCCGCGAGCTGTCGCACCGGCGGCGCGATCAGGAGCATGTACGACGCGAACGCGAAGAACGTGCCGTAGCGAGATGTCGCCCTGCAGTGCGAGCCAGCCGCCGAGCGCGAGCACCGCGACCTGACCGAACGCGGGGATGGTCTGCATCGCCGGTTGCAGGCGGGCCTGGATGTTCACGAGCCGAACCCGCGACGAGAACATCGCCTCGGAGCGTTCGGTGAGGCGGGCGAGCTCGCGCTGCTTCCTGCCCGAAGCCCTTCACGACCCGCACGCCGGTGACGTCTTCCTCGACGACGTTGGCGACGTCGCCCGCCTTCTGCTGCGCGTCCCAACTCGCGGGGAACACCGACGTGCGCAGCTTCATCGCGGTGATGAGCAGCAGCGGCGCGACCGCGAGCATCACGAGCGCGAGCGGAACGGACAGGATGAACATCACCGTCAGCGAGACGACGAACAACAGGATGTTCGCCACGCCGATGGGCAGGAACTGCAGGAAACCCTGGATCAACGCGACGTCGGAGGACGCGCGGCTGACGAGTTGGCCGGTCGACATCTCGTCGTGCCGGGCGAAGTCGAGCCGTTGCAGCTGGCGGAAGATCGCGGTGCGCAGGTCGTGCTGCACGTCGAGCGCGATGCGACCGCCGCGGAACCGGCGGAAGTAGGCGAACACGAACGTGAGCACGCCCATGCCGATCATCAGCGTCGAGCCACGGCGCGAGCGGACGGGTGTGCTTGGTGATGACGTCGTCGATGACGACCTTCTGCACCAGCGGCAGCAGCGACTGGATGAGCTGGCCGCCGATGGCGACGCCGAACGCGATGTACGCGTTCTTCTTGTGCGGCGTCATGTAGCCGACGAGCCGACGGATCCAGCCCTGCTTCTTCACCGCTTCCGTGGGCGCGGGCGCGTCGGGCGGCGGTGCGGCGTCGGCGCGAACCGCGGTGCCGGCCGTCATCGCGGCACCTCGTTCGTCTGCTCGCCGCGAATGCGAGCCTGCATGCGCAGCGCGAGCGCGTCGTCGAGATCGTGCAGCGCGCCGACGCAACGCGTCGCGGTCGCGCGCGTGACTCGAAGATCCGGCCGAGCGTCTCCGACATCTCCGCCTCGGCGATCCGCAACGCGGACGTCGCCCGCGGGCGTGAGCACGACCCGGATCGAACGCCGATCACCGGCCACCGCTTCGCGCGCCACGAAGCCCCGCTCGACCAGGCCGTCGACGACGGCAGTGATCGTCGGCTTCGCGACCGCGAGCCGATCGGCGAGCAGGGTCGACCGTTCGTCGCCCGCCGCGATCAGCACCAGGATCCGGAACTGGGCCAGCGTGAGCTCGCTCGCCGCCGCGGCCCGTTCGAGGGCGCGGGCGGCGAGGGTCAGGGCCCGGGCGGCCCGGGGGAGATCGCCGGCGGAATCGGTCATGGGTCGAGGATACCAAACTGTTAGAGAGTCGAACTATCCGTCGGACCGGCCGTGCGGGGCATGATTCCGGTGATGGCGAACGCGATCGGGATCGACGTCGGCACCACCAACGTCAAGGTGGCGCTGGTGCGCGGCGACGGAACGACCGTCGCCAGTGCGCAGCGGGCGCTGCCCATGACCCGGTCCGGCGACCAGGCCGAGCAGGACGCCGACGCGATGTGGACTGCGCTCGGCGACGCCATCCGCGAGATCACGACCGCACACCCCGCCGACGCGGCGGGCGGTGCAGTCGGTCGGCGTCTGCAGCCAGTACTCGTCGATCGTCGCCGATCGACGCGCACGCGCGTCCGCTCATGCCGATGCTGATGTGGCAGGACACGCGCGGCACCGACCGTTCGTTCGAGATCATGGCGCGCGACCCGAACGCGTTCATGACGTTCGTCGAACGCCACGGCATCCCGCCGGTCGGCGGCGGTCTGTCGCTCGCCCACATCCTCTACGTGCAGGACGACCGGCCCGAGATATTCGCGCGCGACCGCCGCGTACGTCGAGGCGATGGACTACGTCACCGCCCGCCTCACCGGCAGCATCACCGCGAGCCAGCACAGCACGTTCATGTTCCAACTCTGCGACAACCGCTCGCTCGACCCACCGGTGTACGACGCCGAGCTCGTGCGGCTCGCGGGCGTCGACCCGACCCGGCTGCCGCCGCTGGTCGCGATCGACAGCGCGATCGGATCATTGCTCCCGGAGGTCGCGCAGCGATCTCGGCCTGCCCGAGACCGGCGATCGTGTACGCAGGAACGAACGACACCGCGACCGCCGCGGTCGCGACCGGCGCGTTCGCGCCGGGCCGGGCCGGTATCTCGATCGGCACCACGAGCGTGCTCGTCGACGAGGTCGACCGCGTTCCGGGTCGACCTCGACCACCAGATCTTCTCGATGCCCGCGCCGTACCCCGGTCGCTACGTCGTGTGCGCGGAGAACGGGCTCGGCGGCAAGGTGCTCGAGCACGTGCTGCGCAACATCGTCTACGCCGATCGACGAGCTCGGCGACCACCGCGCCGCCGATCCGTTCGCCGCACTCGACCGCACGCTCGCGCGCCACGCCTGCCGGGCGCGGGCGGCGTGATGTTCCTGCCGTGGCTCGCCGGTGCGAGCGCGCCGCAGAGCGACAGCGCGATGCGCGGCGGGTTCGTGAACATGTCGCTCGAGACCACGCGGCGCGACCTGACCCGCGCCGTGGTCGAGGGCGTCGCGCACAACCTGCGCGGCGCTCGTCGCGACCGGTCGAGACGTTCACCGGGAAACCCGATCGACGAGATCGCGCTCGTCGGCGGCGCGGCCCGTTCCGCGGCGTGGTGCCAGGTGCTGGCCGACGTCCTCGACCGGCCGGTCGTCGCGCCCGAACGCGCCGGATGTCGCCATCGCCCGGGCGACCGCGCTACTCGCGTTGCAGCGCGCCGGCGAATGGACCACCGCCGACCTCGACCACGAACCCGAGCGGCGACACGCGACGCTTCGATCCCGACCCCGCGCACCGCAGCCTCTTCGCCGATCGCCACGAACAGTTCGAGGCTGCCTACGCTGCTCTTCTCCCGATCAGTGAGGCATTGTCATGAGCTCGTCGTACCCGTACGCAACCACCCACGATGTGCTGCGCGGCATGCCGTCCGAAGGCCGATCCCGCGACTCGATCATCGCCGAGCTCGAGGGCTTCGCCCACGACGAGGACAAGACGTGGGAGACGGGCAAGTGCTCGGGGACGATGTACTGCGGCGACCACACGCACTACGAGTTCCTGGGCGAGGCGTTCGAGCTCTTCGCGCACATGAACGTGCTCCAGCGCGACATGTGCCCGAGCATGACGAAGTTCGAGGGCGAGATCATCGCCATGACGCTCGACATGCTGCACGCCGACGGCGATCACCGACGGCGAGCCCGTCGGGCTCGTCACCTCCGGCGGCAGCGGCAGCATCCTGCACGCGGTGCTCGCCTACCGCGAGTACGCGGCAGCAGGAACGCGGGCATCGACGCACCCGAACTTCGTCAAGCCCGAGACCGCGCACCCCGCGTTCGACAAGGCGTGCCACCTGCTCGGCGTCGAGTGCCGGCAGCGCGCCGATCGACCCCGCGACCATGACAGGCCGACGTCGCCGCGATGGCGGCGCTGATCGACGAGAACACGATCGCGATGGTCGGCTCCGCGTGCAACTACGGCTACGGCACCATCGACCCGATCGACGAGCTCTCCGACCTCGCGCTCGATCGCGGCATCGGGCTCCACGTCGACGGCTGCCTCGGCGGGTTCATCCTGCCGTGGGGCCAGGAGCTCGGCTACCGAACATCCCGCGTGTTCGACTTCCGCATCCCCGGCGTCACGAGCATCTCCGCCGACACGCACAAGTACGGCTACGGCCTGAAGGGCACGTCGGTCCTGGCGTTCCGCGACAAGCCGCTGCGCAACAGCCAGTACTTCTTCCTGACCGACTGGACCGGCGGCAAGTACGCGTCGCCCGGCATCGACGGCTCGCGTTCGGGCGGCATCCTCGCGTCCACATGGGCGTCGCTCGTCAGCATGGGCCGCGACGGATACATGAAGTACGCGAAGGCGATCTTCGACACCGCGTTCACAGATGCAGGACGCGGTGCAGTCGCATCCGGAGCTGCGGATCCTCGGCGCGCCGACGTTCTGCTTCAGCTTCACGAGCGACGAGTTCGACATCTACCACGTCAACGACTTCATGCGGACGAGGGGCTGGCGCTTCAACGGCCAGCAGTACCCGAACGCGATCCACATGGCGGTGACGCGCCCGCAGACCCAGGCCGGGCTCGCCGACGCGTTCGCGACCGACCTCGCCGACGCGGTCGCGTACGCGCACGAGCACAAGGACGAGAAGCCGATGAGCGCGGCGATCTACGGCGGGGTCGAAGGCGGCATGACCGACGAGGCCGACGAGTTCATCCGCTCGGTGATGGAGGACATGCTCGACAAGCACCAGGGCCTCCCGAGGCCGTAGCCCGGTGCCCACGGTACATCGCTCTGCCTGCGCGGCGTGAACGTCGGTGGCCGACGCAAGGTTCCGATGGCGCGACCTGCGCACGCTCTTCGAGACGCTCGGCTACACCGACGTGCGCACCTACATCCAGAGCGGCAACGTCGTGTTCGGCGCGAAGGTCGGCAGTGCCGCCGCGGATCCGCGCCGCGATCGAGAAGGAGATCGAGCGCGAGTTCGGATTCGACGTCACGGTGCTGCTGCGCACGCCGGCCGAGCTTGCGGCGATCGTGAAGCGCAATCCGTTCGGCACCGACGCCTACGTGACCTTCCTCGACGGCGCCGCGACCGCAAGCGAAGGTCAAGGCGATCGACGCCGCACGCGTTCGCGCCCGACGAGTTCAAAGTCGACGGCCAGCGAGGTGTTCCTCCGCTGCCCGAACGGCTACGGCAACACCAAGATCAACAACACGTTCTTCGAACGCAAGCTCGCGACGAAGGCGACGACGCGCAACTGGAAGACGGTCACGACGTTGCTCGAGTGGGCGACCGCGCCGATTAGCCGCACGACGTCGCGCGCGATGCGCAGCGTCTCGACTCCTTGACCTTCGCAGTCGGCGAGCGCGCCGGTGCGGCCCACCATCGCCGAGGATCAACGACATGCACGGACCGGTCACCTCGGGTCCGTCGCCGGTCGACCAGTCGACGTCGGTCGCTTGCAACTTCAAGCCCGCGACGCGCTTCTTGCCGTGCAGCGGCGTGCCCGTCTTCTTGTACATCTCGGCCAACGTCACGAGATGTTCGGCCGGGTGTTCGCCGCGCGCGCCCTGCGAACGGCGGATGTCCTCACCGTGCACCATGACTTCGCCCAGCGCGACATACGCGGGACCGGGCGGCTTGCGGTTGCTCGTGATGATCGCGTCGTAACGCGCCTTCACGTCGGCGGGAGTACCAGCCGCGTAGCTGCTTCAGATCGGTGTCGACCGTCTTGTCGAAGTTGAAGCCCGCTTTGATGAAACCCGCGAAGAAGTGAGGCTGCGGTGATGTTGCCCGCGGCCGTGAGATGGGCGACGAGCTCCTGCACATCCCACTTGTCGCACCACGTCGGCGCCGTCCACTGCGTGGGGCGTCAGCGTGTCGAGGTACTCCGAAAGCGACGCGCGCTCGGCGTGGACCATCGGCATGAGATCGGCCATCGCGTTGTCTCCCTTGTCCGTTGGCGGTTCATGGGGACGACGAACGGGAACGGCGGAAATCGACACGTCCGGAACACTGAAGGAATCGCTTGACTATGCGAGGCCGATTCGGAATACTCAAGGACATGCTTAACCAAGGCGCGACGCTCGACCGGGTGTTCCAGGCGCTGGCCGATCCCAGCCGGCGGGCCATGGTCGAACGGCTGAGCCGAGGCCCGGCCTCGGTCAGCGAGCTCGCCCGGCCGCTCGACATGACCCTCGCCGGGGTCGTGCAACACCTGCAGGTACTCGAAGCGAGCGGCCTCGTCCGCACGGAGAAGGTCGGGCGGGTGCGCACGTGCCGCATCGAGCCCGCCGCACTCACTCCCGCCGAGCAATGGATCGGCGACCGGCGCAGCACGTGGGAACGCCGGCTCGACCGCCTCGGCGACTTTCTCGACGAACCCGGAACCAAAGGAACCAACCGTGACCGAACGATCTGCCGTCCACGACACCTTCGTCCTCGAGCGCACCTACGACGCCCCGCCCGCACGCGTCTTCGCGGCGTTCGCCGACCCCGAAGCCAAGAACCGCTGGATCGTCAACGGCGACGGTTGGGGCACCGACAACTACCAAGCCGACTTCCGCGTCGGCGGGTACGAGAAATACCGCGGCACGCACGAGGGCATGGTCGTCTCGATGGAGAGCCGCTACTACGACATCGTGCCGAACGAGCGCATCGTGTGGACGTACGAGATGCACTTCAACGACAACCGTATCTCGGTGTCGCTCACGAGCGTCGAGCTGTTTCCCGAAGGAAAGGGAACCCGTCTCGTTTTCACCGAGCACGACACATTCCTCGACGGCCACGAAGAGGTCGGCCCCCGCGAAGAGGGAACTCGCGGTCTCCTCGAGTCCCTCGCGGCCGAGCTCGACCGCCAATCGGTGAAGAACTAGCCAGTCTCGGTCGGCGGATCCGGGTTTCGGTCGAACCGAAATCCGGACCGCTACCTCTTGCGATGAGTTTCGCGCGCGTCAGGGTCTGAACTGACGACGACAAACCCCATCGAAGGAGCGAGCCGTGCCGCGACGCGAAAACGCCCCCGTCGGTGCCCCGTGTTGGATCGACCTCTTCACCTCCGATCCCGACAAGAGCCGAGCGTTCTACGCCGAGCTGTTCGGCTGGAAGGCGGAGGAGCCGAACGCCGAGTTCGGCGGTTACTTCAACTTCTACCAAGGACGACGTGCTCGATCGCGGGCGGCATGCGCAACGACGGGTCGACGGCGGCGCCCGACACGTGGTCGGTCTACCTCGCGATCGCGAACGCGGACGCGACCGTCGCCGCGGCGACCGCCAAGGGCAGCAACGTCATCGTGCCCGCGATGCCGGTCGGCGAGCTCGGCACGATGGCCGTCGTCACCGATCCGGGCAACGCCGCGCATCGGCATGTGGCAGCCCGGCACGCACAAGGGCTTCGGCATCGTACGACGAGGTCGACACGCCCGGCGTGGTTCGAGCTGCACACCCGCGCGTACGACGCGTCGGTCGCGTTCTACCGCGACGTGTTCGGCTGGGACACGCACACGCGCGAGCGACGAGCCCGAGTTCCGCTACACGACGCTCGGCGAGGGCGACGGCCAGCTCGCCGGCATCATGGACGCGCGCGGCCTTCCTGCCGGCGGACGCGCCCGCGGCGTGGTCGGTCTACTTCCGTGTCGACGACACCGACGCGGCGCTGCGCCAGATCGTCGAGCCTCGGCGGAACCGTGATCCGAGCCCGCGGAGGACACGCCGTACGGACGGTTGGCGGCCGCCCCGACCCCACCGGCGCCCGCGTTCAAGCTCATTTCCGGCGGCTGAGACCCTTCGGTACGCGTGGCTGGCCCGATGCAAAGGAGCGACCGCACATGACGGGCACCACGAGCGTCGATCCGGCTGCGGCCGAACTCGGATTCGAGCAGTACCGACGCCGAGCTGACCGCGTACTGCTACCGAATGCTCGGCTCCGGCATTCGAGGCCGACGACGCGGTGCAGGAGACGTTGGTGCGCGCGTGGCGCAGCTTCGACCGGTTCGAGGGTCGGGCTGCGCTGCGTTCGTGGCTGTACCGCATCGCGAGCAACGTGTGCTTCGACATGTTGAAGAGCCGCAAGCGGCGCGCGCTGCCCGATCGACATCATGGCGGTCGGTCACGCCGACGCGCCGGTCGACCGCACCGACCAACGGAGATCGCGTGGCTCGGGCCCGTTCCCGATCGCAAGCATCGTCCCGAACGCGACGACCCGGCCGAGGAGGCCGAGATTCGCGAATCGGTCCGGCTCGCGTTCGTCGCCGCGTTGCAGACCTGCCCGCGCGGCAGCGGGCCGTGTTGATCCTGCGCGAAGTGTTGAAGTGGAAGGCGACCGAGGTCGCCGAACTGCTCGACACGACGGTCGTTTCGGTGAACAGCGCGTTGCAACGCGCGCGCTCGACGCTCGCCGAACACAACGTCACCGTCGCGCGCCGCGCCCCGAACCGGTCGACGCCGACCAAGAGGAGTTGCTCGCGCGCTACGTCGACGCGTTCGAACGATTCGACATCGAGTCGCTCGTCGCGCTGTTGCACGAAGACGCCACGATGCAGATGCCGCCGTACCCGCTGTGGATGCAGGGGCGCGGACGAGTACCGCATCTGGCTGCACGGTCCCGGCGCCGAATGCGCCGGCTCGCATCTCGTCCGCATCGAGGCCAACGGCGCGCCCGCGTTCGCGCAATGGCGCGTCGATCCCGACGGTGGATTCATCGCCTGGTCGATTCAGGTACTGACCGTGTCAGACGGTGCCATCACCGCGCAGGACTTCTTCGTCGAGCCCGAGCTCTTCGCGCTCTTCGGCCTGCCGTTGCACCTCGACGCATGGCCCGATGGCGGACCGGTCGCGGCTCCGTCGCGACCCTCGCCGCACCGCTCGCCTGAATCGACCACGACGAGCACGTCGGCCAGACCGGCGATGGCGATGAGGTCGGCCAGCGCGGGCGACGCGTTGTGCAGCTCGATGGTCGCGCCGAGGCGGCGCGCGGCCAGCTGCAGGCGCGCCAGCGCGTCGAGCGCGGGCTCGGTCGGAGTCGTGATCGCACGCACGTCGCACGCGACGCACGGCCGATTCCGGTGCGGAATCGGTTCCACGACCGGACAGACCGCGTGCCGGGTAGGAAATCACCGATGAGTTCTGGATTTCGCCGTGGTCGTAACCCTCGAGATCTACAGCCCTGGCCTGAGATCGACGCCGACGAGGTGAAGGAGAACCCGCATGAGTCTTCCGCCGATCGTGTCCCGACGAGAGTGGGAAACCGCCCGCAAGGAGCTCCTCGTGAAGGAGAAGGCCTTCACCCGCCAGCGCGACGCGCTCGAATGCGGAGCGGCGGATGCTGCCGATGGTGGAGATCGAAAAGGACTACGTCTTCGACGGTCCCGACGGGAAGGCGCGCCTCGTCGACATGTTCGACGGCCGGCGTCAACTCATCCTCGTGCACTTCATGTTCGACCCGAGTTGGGACCAGGGTTGTCCGAGCTGCACGGCCGGCGCCGACGAGGTATCCGAGGGATTCATCCGCCACCTCAACGCGCGCGACACGTCGTACGTGACGGTGTCGCGGGCACCGCTCCCGAAGATCGAGGAGTACAAAGCCGAACGCGGTTGGACGTTCCCGTGGTATTCGTCGTTCGGCTCCGACTTCAACTACGACTTCCACGTCACGCTCGACGAAGGGGTTGCACCCGTCGAGTACAACTACCGCACCAAGGCCGAATACGAGGCGCGAGGCGTGTCGCTCTACACCGAGAATGGTCAGTCGCAGGAGAACCCGGGGCGGAGTTATTTCCTCCGCATCGACGAGCGCGTGTTCCACACGTATTCGGTCTTCGCGCGCGGGATGGAATCGGTCGGTGGTTCGTACTACTTCCTCGACGAGACCGTGCTCGGTCGCCAAGAAGACTGGGAAGAGCCGAAGGGACGCGTCGAGAGCGCGCACGGCGCCGTTCCCGACTTCTCGGACACGACGAGCGCGTGAGCACGTGAGCGCCGGGTTCTCGAAGGCGCGCCTCGAGCGTGTGCACGACGCGATGGAGGGATACGTCGAACGCGGCGAGATCCCGGGCCTCGTCACGCTCGTGTACCGCCGCGGCGAAATGCATGTCGACGCATTCGGAACAACCGCGATCGGTGCGGCCTCGCCAATGACCGCCGACACGATCTTCCGGATCTCGTCCATGACGAAACCGATCACTGCAGTAGCGACCATGATCCTCGTCGAAGAATGCGCACTGCGACTCGACGAACCCGTCGATCGCCTGTTGCCCGAACTCGCCGACCGGCGTGTGCTGCAGCGGCTCGACGGTCCGTTAACCGACACCGTGCCCGCGGCGCGTGCGATCACCGTGCGCGATCTCCTCACTTTCCGGCTCGGTTCGGGACTCGTGATGGCCGCACCGGGCACGCATCCGATCGCCGACGCGTTGGCGGAAGCGAACGTCGGGACCGGACCTCCCAACCCGTCACGGGCGCCCGCGCCGGACGAATGGATCCGACGCTTCGCGGCGCTCCCGCTGATGTATCAGCCGGGCGATCGGTGGATGTACAACACCGGGTCGGAGCTCCTCGGCATCCTCATCGCGCGCGCCGCCGGCCAATCGTTCGACGCGTTCCTCCGCGAACGCATCTTCGAACCGCTCGGGATGCACGACACGGGATTCAGCGTGCCCGCCGACCAGCTCGACCGTTTCGCGACGGGCTACGCGACCAACTTCGAAACCGGCGCGCTCGAGCTCTCCGACGAACCACACGGCCAGTGGAGCACGCCGCCCGCGTTCCCGTCGGGTGCGGGCGGACTCGTGTCGACCGTCGGCGACTTCGTCGCGTTCGGAAAGATGATGTTGGACAAGGGTCGGTTCGGGAGTGAGCGCATCGTGTCGCGCCGATCCGTCGAGACGATGACGACCGATCAACTCACGCGGGAGCAGAAGGCGATCTCCGGCATCGTCCCCGGCTTCTTCGAGACGCATGGTTGGGGCTTCGGAGTGTCGGTCGTCACCCGCGATGTCAGCCCATCGGAACCGGTTGGGCGATACGGCTGGGACGGCGGGCTCGGAACGTCATGGTTCGCGGATCCGAGCGAAGACCTGACCGCGATCCTCATGACGCAGTGCCGCGTGGACGTCACCGGCCCCGCCGAACGTCTGCCTCGACTTCTGGTCGTCGATCTATCAAGCGATCGACGACTGACTCCCCGCCGTCGCGCAGCCTCGCGTCGGTTATTCGCCCCGCAACAACGACGACACGCGTTGGCGGGTGAAGTCGGCGATGAACTGTGCGCGCTCGGCGACCAGCTCGAGCGTCGCGAGCACACCCTCGGTCACCGCCACGAGCCCGGGAACCGGCCGCCAAGAAATTTGGCAAGTGCTGGTAAGTCACTTGTATTGTCGGCCACAACATTTGCAGTGGGAAGGAATCGGCGATGCACGTCAGCTCGCTCGGCACGCGGACGGTCCGGTCCGGGAAACGGGCGGCCGCGATGGGGATCGGCGTGGCCCTCCTGGCCTTCGTGCCCATCAGCGCCGCACACGCGGACGGTCCGAACGTCCCGAATCCCAACTTCGGGATCGGCGGTTTCACCGCAGGCGTCTCGCCGACGGCGATCGTCGACGGCGACTTCAACCAGGACGGGCAGGCGGACATCGCGGTTGCGAACAGCAGCTCGGGCGACGTGACGATCGAGACGTCGGCCGATGGCCACCAGTTCTCGCAGGCGGCGACGAACTACGTCGGTGGCTCACCGTTCACGATCACGACCGCCGACTTCAACGGCGACCACGATCCGGATCTGGTCATCGCCAACTCCGCGCTCGGGTCGGTCCAGATCCTTCTCGGCGAGGTCGGTGCGAACTTCGCCGCGCCGATCTCGATACCCACTGCGTTCTTCCCGTCCACAGTTGCGGTCGCCGACCTCAACGCCGACTCACGCCCCGACCTCATCGTCGGAACGCAGACCAGCGACGGTGGTGTGTTCACGTTCCGCGGACTCGGCGGCACTGCATTCGCGAATCCGACGAAGGTCCCGCTCGATGGAGTGCAATCGGTGGTCGTTGCCGACTTCAACGGCGACCACGATCCCGACGTCGCCGCCGCGACGACCGACGACCGCATCGCGGTGATGTTGGGCGCTCCCGGCACGACGCTCGGGACACCCACTTACGTCACCGGCATCGGCCCCGGACCGCGGCACATGCTCGCGGTGGGCAACTTCAACGCCGACACCGACCCCGACCTCGCGGTCGTCAACGGTGGCAACGAAGACATCCAGGGCAACGTCTCCGTCTTGTTGGGTGGTCCCGGCAAGACGTTCGCCCAGCCGGTCCAGTACGCGGCCGGCGCGGATACGTCCCCGGTATCGCGATCGGCGACCTCGACAACGACGGTATCCAGGACCTCGTCATCACCAACTACGCCTTGGGCAAGGTCACGCTTCTGTTCGGTGACGGCGCCGGCAAGTTCGCGGCGCCGTTCTTGGTGCCCGAAGGCGGGACCGGACCGGTTGCGGTCGTCGTGACCAACTTCGACGACAACCTTCCCGACCTCGCGGTTGCGAACAACCAGTCGAACGACGTCTCGATCCTCATCAACTTCGGTCCCGGTCGTCACGCCGACTCACCCGCCTCCGACCTCGTGGTGCGCGGCATCAGCCAGACACCGGCCAACCCCGGTCCCGGCGACGCAGTGACCTTCAAGGCGTTGGTCACGAACGAAGGCGACATCGCCACGCCCGCGGGTGTCGTGGTCGGCGTCTCGTTCGAAGTCGACGGTACGCAGGTGACGTGGTCGGCCAACTCGACCAAGTCGATCCCGGCCGGCGGCGCAGTCACGCTGACCGCATCGGGCGGACCGCACGGTCCGGCCTGGATCGCCACGCCCGGACAGCACGTCGTGCGCGGCAACGGTCGACGACCAACGCCGCATCTTCGAGCTCGACGAGTTGAACAACTCGTTGACGGCGCCCCTCCGCGTCCGCCAGGCCGACCTCACGGTCACCAAGGTCACGTGGACTCCGGCGAACCCGGTCGCGGGTACCCCGGTGAAGTTCATCGCCGCGGTCAAGAACCTGGGCGACGCTCCGACACCGAGCGGCACGATCGTGGAAGTGCAGTTCATCGTCGACGCTCAGATCGTGAACACATCGACGTACTTCTCGTCGTCGATCCCGGCCGGCACAACGGTCTACCTCGGGGCGACCAATGGGCCGCACGGTCCGACCTGGACGGCGACATCCGGCACGCACTTCGTGCGCGGTACGTCGACGCTCCGAACCGCATTGCGGAAAGCAACGAAGGCAACAACGGAACGATTCTCGACGCAGATCTCGTCGTTCCTTGAGCGAAGCGAGCGCGTGTAACGATCGTGTCCCCGGCCAGGCACCCGACGGTCCGCGCTCGAACGAGCCATTCCCCGGCTGAACCAGCCGACTGCCGCCCTCTCCGCACCGGAAAGGGCTCGAACACTACGATCACCGCCAGTGACCGAGCAGGGTGACCGCACCCGAAACGACCTTCTCGATGCCGCAGAACGCCTCTTCGGCGTGCGGCGGATCAGCGGGGTGTCCCTGCGCGAGGTCCGGATCGCCGCGGGCGCCCGCAATACCGCGGCGTTGCAGTTCCACTTCACCGATCGCGCCGGCCTCATGGACGCCCTGATCCGGCGCCATCTTCCACGGATTGCCGCGTTGCAGTCGCACATCGAAGCGGAGGTGATGGCCCGCCCGCCGGTCGGTTCGCGAACTCGTCGAGATCCTCGTGCGCCCGGTCACCGAGTACCTCACGCTCGGTGAGAGCGAGCGCAACTGGGTGAAGATCATGGCCGAGCTCGGGACCGCGCCCGATGTCCGCCTGCAGATCATGCAGCAGTTCGCGCCGAACGCCGCCATGAGTGCGGGCAAGCTCGTCTATGCCGAGGCGATCCGCCAGATCGGCGAACTCGTCGCGCGGTGAAGTGGATGGTGCTCGTCGCCCAGATCGTCGTGCGTTCCGGTGCCGACCGCGCCCGCCTGATCGAAGAGCACGAGGACGGCGCGCGGATCTCGAGCGACGAGTTCTTCGTCGAGAACCTCATCGACATGGTGCACGGCGGGTTGTTCGCGCCCGTGAGCGAACGCGCGGCCGCGGAGATCGCCGACGCGCAAGCCTGAGTCCAGGCGTTCAGGCGTGGCGACGGGAGTGACGCCACTCGTGCGGGTACCGGAGCATTGCGGTTGCGCGGCTCTCGCCGCGCGACTCGGCGATCTCGTCGGCAATCCGCGAGAGCAGCCACGCTGCCATCGGGAACGCAACCGCCATCAACAGCCATTTCCTCATGCACGCGGAGTACCCAGCCCCGGAATGGCCAAAACCGCGCCCTACGTGACGCGGTTCTACGTGAACACGATGGTTGCGGCGAGGGCGGTCCGATGACTTGGTCCACGGCGGACCGAGTGTCGCCCGGACGACCGACGCGCGGACCTCGGCCACCAACGCCGCGAGCGTGTGGTTGTCGAGCGGCTCGCCGTGACTGTGCATGAGGTGCGTTCCGCCCTCGTGGTGCATCGGCGCGGTCGGCAGATCAGGCTCGATCAGCTCGATCCTCCGCCGGTCCGCGACGCGGTGATCCGCTCGGCCACGATCGCGACCGCCCAACCGTACTGATGCGCAATGCCGAGCCGCATGTCACCGATTGTGCCCTCGATGTTGCAACGGAGAGCGGGCCGGGTGCGATGTCTTTCGAACCCTGCGGACACGTTCCTACGATTGCAGCAGGAAATCCTCGGGCTCTTGATACGTGGCGCCCCCTACGGCGACGCTTGCGTGCGCGACCTCGGGATGGGTTCGGCGCGGCGTCGGCGACGACCTCGGGTGGCACGGATCTCGTGTCGTACGGACACACGATGGTTGCCGGCGCGGAAGCAAACGCAAGATTGACCAGCGATTCGTATCGAAACCACGCGGTGATATCGGCGCCCGATCGGTCCGCCCAGACCGGGTCGCCCACCATCCGAGTCCAGGACGCGCCAGCTTCGAACTTCTGTTTCACAAACGCGGCGATAGCGGTTCAGGGCTCCGCTCAGCGAGGTGTACCACTCGGCCGAATCTGCGAATTCGACGTCTTCGGACCGGTGTCAAGCGCGTCACGTACCAGGGCGATCTGCGCAGGTGTCGTCACCACCAGCAGCGATTCCGACCGTTCGAGTCCTTCTGTGACGTACGGAATCGCACCTTCGAGGTAGTCCTCGTCCGACCCATACGTAAGGAGTTGATGCCCGAACAGGTGTGGCGTGAGCGTCGCGGTAGTGCCGATCAGGTAGTCGACGCTGACGCCCAGTGCCTCGGCGAGCGCCGACAAACTGCTCAGCCGGACGTCCTGGCGCCGGCCCGACTCGATTTGTGCGATCGCGGACCAGCTCACGCCCGAGTGGAAGGCGAGTGCCTCGCGGCTCCAGCCGGCGCGTACTCGAGCCGACCTCAGGGATTCCCCGATACGGGACGACACCACGCAACCACCCTACGGCTTCGCTCCCCGCCCGACGACCTATATGACTGTGTCATATGACCGGGTCGACTGCAAGTGTCACTTGACAGTGTCAGGTCGTCAGGCGCAACCTAATGGCGAACGTTTGGAGCATCGAAGGACGAACGCAATGTCACAGTCCGATCCGTTTCGCCACAGACCTTTCCGCCCACGGCCTTCGTGACATGGCGCGCGGGTGGAGGATTCGAGACATCGCATACTCGGGCCGGCCCAAGAGTTGACCTCATGCTCGTCAACAGCCGCGAGGTTGTGCGCGAAGGTCTCCGCGCGGTGATCGAGCAAGAGCCCGATCTCTTCGTCGCCGCCCAGGCCGCGACCGTGCGCGACGCGAGGAACATCGGTCTCAAGCCCGGCGTGATCGTCACCGACATCGACCTGCCCGACGCAAGCTTCGACGACGTGGTCAGCGGGTTCCGCGAGGTCTTCGCAGAGAGTTCGATCGTGATCTTCACTTCGGTCGCTGAGCCCTCCGAGGTGCGTTCCCGCGTTCACGGCCGGTGCCGACGGCTACTTGCTGGACACTGCCGAATCCACGGATCTTGTCGCGGCGATACGCGCTGTCGCCGCCGGCGAGAAGTACATCCAACCCTCCTTGGGCGTCACGCTCGCGCTGCTCGTGTCAATCCCTACACGCTGCTCTCGGACTATCGGCGCAGGAGGAACGCGGTATCGCGGTTGCTCGTGCTCGGCCACACGAACGTCGCGGTCGCGCCGGCTGAGCAACGTCAGCCTGCGCACAGCCGAATCGCTCCGCGCCCAGGTTCAGCGCAAGCTCGATCGCAGCACGCGAGCCGAGCTCGTTGACTACGCGCGAGAGCACGGACTCTTTCAATTCGGTCTGCCGTGACTTGCCCCCGGGCCCCGGCAAGCGGACGACCAACCGCTTCGGTGCGCTTGCGCGGCGTGTTCGGCGGTCGAGCATCTCGCAGCGGAGGGACTGGGATTCGAACCCAGGGTGCTTGCGCACAACGGTTTTCAAGACCGTCCCATTCGGCCGCTCTGGCATCCCTCCGAGAGGTTCGAGGCTACCGGCGCGTACGCGGGCGGCGGCGACGGTACGTGAAACCGGTGTACGGCCGCAGCACGTCGGGGACGTCGAAGCTGCCGTCGGCCTGTTGGTAGTGCTCGAACAGGAACACCAACATGCGGCTCACGGCGCACCGCGGTTCCGTTCAGCGTGTGCACGAGCTCGCTGCCGCGCTCGCCCTTCACCCGCGTGCCGAGCCGGCGGGCGGAGTAGTCGGTGTAGTTCGAGCACGACGTGATCTCGCGGTACGCGCCCTCGGAAGGCAGCCACGCTTCGATGTCGAACTTCTTCGCGGCCGCGGGACCGAGGTCGCCGGCCGCGATGTTCACGACGCGATACGGCAGCCCGAGCCCGCCGACGATCTCCTCTTCGATCGCGAGGATGCACTCGTGCTCGTCGACGCTGTCCTCCGGGCTCGCAGAACGAGAACATCTCGACCTTGTCGAACTGGTGCACGCGGAAGATGCCGCGCGTGTCCTTGCCGTACGTGCCCGCCTCGCGCCGAAAGCACGTGGAGTAGCCGCCGTAGCGCGGCCGGCAGTTGCGTCGGGCGCGAACGTCTCGGCGCGGTGCAGCGCCGACAACGCGACCTCGCTCGTACCGAGCAGGAAGAGCTCGCCGTCGTCGACGTCGTACACCTGCGCGCGATCGGTCGGGAAGAACCCGGCTTCCTCCATCGTGCGTTCCCGCACCAACGCGGGCGTGATCACGGGGATGAAACCGTGCCGGACGATCGTGCTCATCGCGTAGTTGACGAGCGCGAACTCGAGCAGCGCGCCTTCGCGCATGATGTACGCGAAGCGCGAGCCACTCGCCTCCGGCGGCGCGGGGCGTGTCGACGAAACCCATCGCCTCGGAGAACGCGGCGTGATCGAGCGGCGGGCGCGGCGGCGTGTCGCCGACGACGCGTCAGCGGGACTCGCCGTCGTCTTCGCCACCGTCGGGAACCGACGCGTCGGCCGGGTTCGGCACCTGCAGCGCGAGCTCGCGCAACGCGGCGTCCGCCGACCTGCAGCTCCTTCTCCTGCGCCGTGAGCTCGTCCTTCAGCTCGCCGGCGGCTTCGATCTTCGCCGGCGCGTTCGTCGGGCGCGGCCTTGCCGATCTCCTTGCTCGCCGCGTTCTGGCGGGCCCGCAACGACTCGACCTCTTGCACGAGCACGCGGTGCGCGGCGTCGGCCGCGAGCACCTCGTCGATCAGGCCTTCGCGTACGCGCTTGCGCTCGATGCCGCGCCGGTACTCGGGCTCGTCGCGCAGCCGTTTGAGATCGATCACTCGGCGACTCCCGGATCTGGTCGCGCAACGTCTCGACCCACGCGGCCGCGCTCTTCCACGCCTTGCCCGGCGGCCTTGCGCCGTGTCGACGCCGGCTTCGCTGCCGGACCGCCGACGGGATACGAGCCGAGGAACTTCACCTCGGCCCTGCTTGGCCGACGAGGTTGCGGAGCGCGTCGGCGACGACCTCGTCGGAGACGTGGCCTTCGAAGTCGATGAAGAAGCAGTAGTCGCCGAGGCCGCGCTTCGTCGGGCGCGACTCCAACTTGGTGAGGTTGATCGCCCGCGCCGCGAACTCCTGCAGGATCGCGAGCAACGAACCGGGCTGGTCGGCGCGCTGGAAGCAGACGATCGACGTCTTGTCGTGACCGGTCGGCGCGGGCACGCCCCGACCGACCAGGACGAAACGGGTCTCGTTCTCGGGGTGGTCCTCGACCTCGCGCGCCAGCACGTTCAGGCCGTAGATCTCGGCCGCGAGCGCGTTGCAGATCGCGCCAGGTCGGTGCGCTTCGACTTCGAGACCTCGCGGGCCGCGTCGGAGGTGGAGTGCGACGCCCGGCTCTCGGCTGTCGGGCAGCTTCTTGGGCGAGCTAGCCGCGGCACTGCGCGAGCGCGTGCGGGAACGAGATCACGGTGCGGAGGTCGGCGAGCTCGACGCCGGGCCGGGCGCACAGGTTGAGCGAGACCGGGAGGTCGATCTCGCGCTGGATCAGCAGTTCGCTGTCGAAGGCGAGCGTGTCGAGGGTGACCGAGACCGATCCCTCGATCATGTTCTCGATCGGGACGACCCCCCCGTCGGCGTCGCCCCGCTCGACCGCGGCGATCACCTCGGGAACGGGCGTGAACGGCGACCGCGTCGCCGGCGGCGAGATCGGGCTGGGTCAGCAGCGCCTCCTCGGTGAACGTGCCGGCAGGGCCGAAATACGCAACTTGCACCGACGAATGCTAAACGACGGCCAACGGGCGTCGATTGCGACACAGAGGCGCTACCTTGGACCCGTCATCGCAGGTACTCTGGCACGTATTTCCACGCTCGGGCCACGCTCGACGCAGGTCATAGGAGGAAGCCCATGCGGGCTGCAGTGTTCACCGAAACCGGAGGGCCGCTCTCGATCGAGGACCTCGAGCCCGCGCCGCCCGGACCGCGCGACGTCATCGTCCAGCTCGGCGCCAGCGGCGTCTGCCACTCCGACCTGTCGCTGAAGAACGGCTACGTCGGCATCATGCCCGGCACGGTCCTCGGCCACGAGGGCGCCGGCACGATCGTCGAGGTCGGCAAGGAGGTCGTCGGACTCGCCAAGGGCGACCGCATCGTCGCCTCGTTCATCCCCGCGTGCGGCGTCTGCTGCTTCTGCCTGCACGACCAGTCGCACCTCTGCGACACCGAGTTCGAAGTGATGATGGTGATGCGCGGCAAGCGCCCCGACGGCAGCGAGTACACGGCCATGACCGGTCTCGGCACGTTCGCCGAAGCCATGACGTGCGACCAGTCGTCGATCGTCAAGATCAACACCAGCATCCCCGACGAGCAGCTCGCGCTGATCGGCTGCGGTGTCACCACCGGTGTCGGCGCCGCGCTCAACACCGCCCAGGTCCACCCGGGCGCAACCGTCGCCGTCATCGGCTGCGGCGGTGTCGGCCAGGCGGTCATCCAGGGCGCCCGCATCGCCGGCGCGTCGCGGATCATCGCGGTCGACCCGGTCGAGATGAAGCGCAAGACAGCCGGGCACGCTCGGTGCGACCGACTTCGTCGACCCCGCCGACGGCGACGCGGTCGCGCAGGTGCAGGCGCTCACCGAGTGGCCGCGGCGTCGACTACTCGTTCGAGGTCATCGGTCTCCCCGAGACCACGCTCCAGGCGCTACAACATGATCCGCAAGGGCGGCACCGCGGTGATGGTCGGCATGACCCGCGCCGAGGCCACCGTCACGCTCTCGACCTTCGACCTGTTCTTCAACGAGAAGACGATCAAGGGCTGCAAGTACGGATCGGGTCAGGTGCGCCGCGACTTCCAGCGTTTCGCCGACCTCATCGAGACCGGGTCGTCTCGACACGGCGTCGATGGTGTCGCGCACGATCAAGCTCGACGAGGTAAACGAGGCTTTCCGCGCAATGGAAGCGGGCGAAGTCATTCGGTCAGTCATCACCGGCTTCTGACGTCGTTACCGACGGTGTCGGTGGAGGGGCACGATGCGGTCGTTCCAACTCACCTCGTCGCACCTCGCTCCCACCTCTTTTTTGGGAACTCTCCATGTGGCCTGGCAAACACGCGCTCGAACGGCCGTCACATCGCCTACGTGATGGCGGCGACGGGCGAGGTCGTCACGTACGCGCGAGCTGAACGATCGGTCGAACCAGCTCGCGCAGCTGTTCTGGGACGCGGGGCTGCGGTTCGGCGATCACATCGCGGTGCTCATGGAGAACCGCGTCGAGTACTTCGAGCCGTGCTGGGCCGCGCAGCGTTCCGGGCTGTTCTTCACGTGCATCAACTGGCACTTCAACGCGGAGGAAGTCGCGTACATCCTCGACGACTGCGACGCGCAGGTGCTCGTCGTCTCCGACACGCTCCGCGATGTCGCGGACCAGCTCGCTCGACAAGATGCCGCAGCGTGAAGATGCGGCTCATGGTCGGCGACGCGCGGTCGACGGTTACGACGACTACGCCGAACGCGCGCGACAGGTATCCGGCCGAGCCGCTCGACGAGGAGCTCGAGGGCACGCGGATGCTGTACTCGTCGGGCACGACCGGGCGGCCGAAGGGCATGAAGTACAAGATCACCGCGCCAGCGCGTCGGCGACCAGCCCGTCGAGATGGGGATGATGACGGCGGTCTGGGGCATGGACGGCGACGCGTCTACCTCTCGCCCGCGCCGCTGTATCACTCCGCGCCGCTGTTCTATTCGATGAGCACGATGCGGCTCGGCGGAACCGTCATCACCATGGAGCACTTCGATCCCGAGCAGACGCTCGCGTGCATCGAGAAGTACCGCGTCACCGCACGCGCAGTTCGTCCCCACGATGTTCGTGCGCATGCTGAAGCTGCCCGACGAGGTCCGCAACAGGTACGACCTCTCGTCGCTGAAGGTCGTGCTGCACGCCGCCGCGCCGTGCTCGGTCGAGATCAAGCGCAAGATGATCGACTGGTGGGGTCCGATCATCAACGAGTACTACGCCGCGACCGAAGGCACGGGCGCGACCTACATCACTCGCGCCGACTGGCTCGCGCACCCGGGCTCGGTCGGGCGTTCGATGCTCGGCCCGATCCACATCGTCGACGACGACGGCGACGAGCTGCCCGCCGGCGAGGTCGGCACGTGTGGTTCGAACCGCCGCCGGACCGGCCCGGGTTCGAGTACCACAAGGACGAGGAGAAGACGCGCGACTCGTTCAACGACACGCGGCTGGTCGACCGTCGGCGACATGGGCTACCTCGACGCCGACGGCTACCTCTACCTCACCGATCGCCGGACGTTCATGATCGTGTCGGGCGGCGTGAACATCTATCCGCAGGAAGCCGAGAACCTGCTCATCGACCACCCGAAGGTGTTCGACGTCGCGGTGTTCGGCATCCCCGACGCCGAGATGGGCGAGCGGTGCAGGCGGTCGTGCAGCCGACCGACTGGGACGACGCCGGTCCCGAGCTCGAAGCGGAGCTGCTCGCGTACTGCCGCGAGCACCTGGCGCACTACAAGTGCCCGCAGGCCGTCGACTTCGATCCCGAGCTTCCGCGCGAGCAGACGGGCAAGCTCTACAAGCGGCTGCTGCGCGATCGCTACTGGGGCGACAAGACGAGCCGCATCGTCTGATGCCCGACCACCCGCTGCCGAATCCTCGCGAGCGGGCGCGACGGTGACATCTTCGAGTTCGCGCCCGGACTCGTGCTGCGCAGGGCACGCGACGGCCGCTCGATCGCGCACGAAGCACGCATCATGCGTTACGTCGCCGAGCAGGGATTCCCGGTGCCGCACATCGAAGAGGTGCGCGCCGACGGCACCGAGATCGTGATGGAACGCATCGACGGCCCGATCATGATGGACGCAATGGTGCGGCCACCGTGGAAGCTCGGTGAGTACCTGCGCCTGCTGGCCGATCTGCACGACCGCCTGCACAGGATCGTCGCGCCCGACTGGCTCCCGGGAATGGACGACGGCGCGACCGCCTCCTGCATCTCGACCTGCACCCGCATGAACGTGATCATGTCGCCGAAGGGCCCGTCGTAGTCGACTGGCCGAACGCACGCCGCGGCGACCCGATGGCCGACGTCGCGAACACCTACGCGCTCGATCGTCGTGCGGGCGCATCCGTTGCCGCGGTCACGGCCACGCTCGTCGACGCGTGCGCGCGACCCGTTCCTGCGACGATTCTTCGCGCAAGCGGTACGTCGGCCCGCACTTCTACGAACGGTCGCGGAGATGGCCGAACTCAAGTGCTTCGACACGAACATGTCGGCCGACGAGATGCGAGCGCTGCGGAGTCTGGCGACTCGTTGTGCAGCCAAGGCTCCGGGATGACGGTTCCCCCCGGCCCCGTCATCCCAGTGCCTCTGCTTCCGAGCCGGCGCACCGATGCAGAGCATCAGCCGCTGGCCGGCGCGGTGTTTCCCCTTCCGCAGGGTGAACGCTAGGTGGCGGAGGGCTTCACGGTCAACGGGACGTTTCGGTCGCGGTATACCGGTCTCGATGTACCTTCGGCCGGTGGACCGAACCGATCTCGCCCGCCGTATATACGACGCCGCCCACCTCACCGGGACTTTCACGTTGCGCTCCGGAGTCGTGAGTCACGAGTACTTCGACAAGTACCGCTTCGAGTCGGATCCTCAACTGCTTGCCGACATCGCGGCAGCATCGGCGCCGCTGGTGCCAAGCGGAATGGATGCGCTCGCCGGCCTCGAGCTCGGCGGGGTTCCGCTCGCAACAACGATTTCGCAAGTGACGCGGTTGCCCGCGGTGTTCGTGCGCAAAGAAGCCAAGACGTACGGCACCTGCCAACTCGCCGAGGGCGCGGAGATCGACGGTCGCCGACTGTGCATCGTCGAGGACGTGGTCACTTCGGGCGGCGCGATCCTCGACGCCGCGGTAGAGCTGCGCGCCCGGGGCGCCCAGCTCGGACCGGTCATCTGTGTGATCGATCGTGAGTCGGGCGGGCGGGAGAAGCTCGCGGCCGAGGGCCTCGAACTGTTTTCGCTCTACACAATGAGTGAGCTCAACACGCGGCTGCAGCGGGAGCGTGAGCTCGCATTTCTTGAAGATGGCGCGCGCGGTTGCGAACTCGTCGACGGTGCCTTTGGCATCGCCCGAGTTCGGCTCGGAGTGCGAGCCGAGCTGATTCAGGTCGAACTTGTCGGAGAGTCCGTTGGTGACGCACTCGGCCTGTTTGCGAGTCGCGCCGGCCTGGATGAGCTCGGACTGAACCCGGGTCGGGCTGTATCCGGGAGTGGCGCACGCGGCGAGCGTGCAGATTGCGGCGACGCCCCCGATCCTGGTTGCCGTTCGACGCCACCGCACGGCCGCCGAGCGTACGCGGTGGCGCTTGCAGACTCCCGAACGCGTCAACCCGGCGCACCCCCGTGTCGACGATTCTTGCGAAGATTCGTCGGAACCCGGACCTAGGCTGGACGCAATGGCGTGCCCGAACTGCGGCTACAACAATCAATCCGGCAATCGCTTCTGTGTCCGTTGCGGGATCGACATTGCCGCTTCCCTGGCGCCCGAGACGCCGTCGTTCGACCGTGACGGGCCGCCCGGTGCCGCAGTACCTCCGCCTCCGCCGCCCTCCTATCCACCGCCCGCGTATCCGCCGCCCACCGGCCCGCCCGGGGCACCTCCGGCGACGAATCAGTGGGGCGTGCCGCTCGTGCAGCCCGGGCAATGGGTGCCACCCGGCCAGGCCCCGCCCCCGCCCTACGCCGCGGGTCCACCGGCCGCCCCGACCCCCAATCCCTACGCACCGCCCAGCCCATACGGACCCCGGCGTGTACCCGCCGCCGCCGTATGCCCCGTCCGGTTACCCGACCACGCCAGCGACCAATGGTCTGGCGGTCGCGGCACTCATTCTCGGCATCGTGGGCTGGTTGCCGTGCGGTGTCGGCTCACTGATCGCAGTGGTTCTCGGCTTCATCGCCCGGAACCAGATCCGTGAGGCCCGGGGCCGCCAAGCGGGCGAAGGCCTGGCGCTGGCCGGCATCATCTTGGGCTTCTTGGCCATCGGCCTGTGGGTCCTCATCTTCGTCGCCAGCGCCGTGACCAGCTCCCAATTAACGGGTAGAGCGGGCAATTTCAGGCGACTCTCAGCTTCGATCTCGCGCCTCAGGAACCCCAAGCCTTGCGCCGATAAATGGCACAAGGGGGTTCGCAATGCAGATCACACATGGTGCGGAATCGTGGCTTTGGCCCGGCGCCGCAGCACCGGAATCGGACGAAAGCCCACCGATCACCGCGGCGTCCGACGTCCCCGGCGCGAGCACGACGCACGAATCGAGATCGCACGCCTGCGCGGTGAGATCGAACGCCTCGTGCGCGGTACGGGCGAGAACCCGCGCGTCGCGGTCGACTCCGCGCTCGAATCGGTCACCCGCCTGCAGGTCGTCACCGCGAACATCGACGCGTGCGGGCCGCCCTCGGCCAACCACGCCGGCGCGGTCATGGTCGCCTTCGCCGACGCCCGTCTGCGCGGTCACGCCGACGCCATCGAGCGAGGCATGACGTACACCGCCGATAACCAGATGCGATTGCTTCGGGGCGAGAAGTAGGAGGGAAGTATCTTCCCCCCTCGTGACCGCTGAAAGATCTGCTCCGCTGGCGGGGTTGCGCGTCGTCGAAGTTTCGATGCTCGGACCCGGCAACCTCACGACTCACCTCGCCGATCTCGGCGCCGACGTCATCAAAGTCGAGCCGCCCCAGGGCGACTACGGGCGCCGCATGACGTGGCCGATCGTCGAAGGCGTGTCGCTGCTGTTCCTGCACATCAGCCGCGGCAAGAAGAGCATCGTGCTCGATCTACGCACCGAGACCGGCCGCGAAACGTTCCTCGAGCTCGTGCGCGACGCCGACGCAGTGGTCGAAGCCATGCGCCCCGGTGGGCTCGAACGACGCGGGCTCGGGTTCGAAGCGTTGAAGAAGGTGAATCCGAAGATCGTGTTCTGCACGATCTCGGGGTACGGCGCGACCGGCCCGTACCGCGACATGCCGAGTCACGGCATCGCGTACGACGTCTGGGCCGGCATCGTGCAACCCGAAGTCGACGACGACGGTTTCGCGTTCATGCCCGAGCACGTTTCTATCGGCATCAACGTCGGTCCGATCTTCGGTGCACTCGGTCTCCTCGCCGGCGTCGTGCGGACGCGAAACGGGCGAAGGTTGCCAGCTGGAGATCGCGGAGTCGGACGGTCGTGGCCGACGATGGGGTACCTGCTACACGGCCTATGGGACGCGGGCCACGAGTTCAACCCTCACGCTGACGACTCTCGATCGGGCCTGGGCCTACCACATCCGTGCCACTGGCCTACGGTTTCTTTTGCGCTACATATGACTTTCTCACGGCGACATATTTTTACACTCGCCGCGGTCAGTGGCGCGCAGCTTGGAGACGCAGTAGCATTCGCTAATTCGGTATGCGGGCCATCGGCGTGATCGAAACGCACGAGCACCCGGGCGCACAAGTGGGCCGCGTCCCGATCATTCGTCTTCACTGAACAATTGCAGCACGAGTGGGATCGTCGTTACCGCGCCGACGGCAACCAGCGTCCAGCCGATTGCTCGCCTCTGCTCACCGCTCAGCTTTTCAGAAAGCAACAGCGCGATACCAGCGCCGAGCATCGCACGCGTGCCGGCGATGAGACCGATTTGAGGAACGGTGACTTCGTGTTGTTTCATGTGTCCTTTCAGTCATTCGCTTTTGGTCAGTGATATGACTGTATTCGGCGACTGTAGGGCTCATTTCCGCGGCGAGCCTGCACATCCTTATTTGTTCGGCGTCTTCGGCTCGCCTAATGCCAGTTTTTGGAAGCGCGGATCGCTGCGGAGCGGATCGAACATGGGATCAAGCCGAAGTAGCGCCGGAGTAAGCGGTACGTTTTGGGGCAGTTGGCCCGCGTACGGTATCGAAAGCAGTTTTTCTAAGGCCGCGACCGCCCGGTCGGGCTCGCCCGTCTGCGCGGCCACGCGCGCGAGGATCTCGATCGGAATGGGACCAACTATCGCGTCTTTCTCGATCGGATTCACGGCGATGGCCCGTTCCGACAGAGCCAACGCGGCGGCCTTGTCACCCAGACCCATATTGGTCAGAGCGAGATCGCCAATGAGGCTATAATTGTCCGGCTGTTCTTTGAGGAAAGGTTCCAGTTCGCGGCGCGCCTGTCGCCAACTTTCCTGAGCGTCGGCATGGTCGCCGGCGACTTCCTGCGCCCAACCTAACCAAAAGCGCAATTCGCCATTGATGTAACCCAACGCTGGATCAGGCTTGGCGAGTATCTCCTTTAACCGAGAGATGGCTTGCGCAGGACGGCGTTCAAGGATTGCCTGGTAAACTTGTGTTTCCACGGCACCCGAGTCGTCGGCACCCGGGTGGAGCGGAGCGAGGAGCGCCGCGGCACGCGGTAGGTCGCCCTCGGCCTGTGCGATAGTCGCCATTGTCACCAGGGTGTCGACGTCGTCTGGCGTGATATCGAGAATCTGATCAAGCTTTCGCAGAGCTTCCGGGAAACGGCGAAGAGCGATATCGGTAGTCGCCTGCTGCGTGAGGAGATTAACATTGCGCGGGTCGAGCCGCTCGGCTTCGTTGAAGTAGGCTTTGCTCCGGTCCCACTGGCCTCGTCTCCGTGCGACATAAGCGAGCAATTCAGGAATCCGGCTGCTATTCGGGAGAAGCTGGCGTGCTTGCTCAAAGTAACGCACTGCGGTGTCGTAATCTTTTAGAATCCAGTAGTGGTAAGCTCCCTTGGCCAGTACGGCCTCGCCAAGGTTGGGCTGAAGAGTGAGCGCGGTTTCGGCTGCCTGCCGCGCCTCTTCACGCAGGGCAACCGTTGGTTGAACACTGTGTGTGATGTAGCCGCGCGCATCAACATATGACAACAGCGCCCAAGCAAGCGCGAACTTCGAATCCAACCGCACCGCTTCTCTGAGATATTTCTGTGCGCCAAGGACGTTGGCGCTTGTTGGGTAAGTTTTCAGTGTATAAGCCAAACCACGGAGGTAGGCATCGTAAGCCTCAGGGTTGTCTGTCGGTTGAGCAGTGATGACTTGCGCTTCCTGACCCGTGAGTTTCGCTCGCAACTGGTCCGCGACAGCTTTGGCTACCTCACTCTCGACCGCAAAGACGTCAGTCAGTTTCCGATCAAAGGTATCGGCCCAAAGATGGGAATCATTGGCCGCTTTGATTAGCTGCACATTCACACGCACGGAGTCGCCGCTCTTTTGCACGCTGCCTTCCAGGATGTGGGCGACGCCAAGTTGCTTGGCGATCTCGGACAGGTTTTCCGGCGCGCTTTTGTAATGCTGCGTGGATGTGCGCGAGATTACCTTCAAATCAGCGATCTTGGCTAAGCGCGTCAGAATTTCATCCTGGATACCGTCGGCAAAGTAAGCGTTGTCGGGGTCGCGGCTCAGATTTTCAAATGGAAGCACAGCGATACTTTTTTCCACAATCGCCAAGGCCGAGCGCGCCGGTCTGCGCAGAAGCAAGACGAAGGCAGCAATAATCGCGGCAAGCACGAGCAGCCCAACGGCCACTTCCGCCCAGCGCACGCGGGCCCGGCGTTTCCGCACGGTCTCAAATTTCCGCGGCAGCTTCGCATTGCCGAATTGATCGTCATAGAGGTTCACGACCGAGACGCGCATGCCATGTTTCGCTTCGCACGTGCCGAGATCGTGCAGAAACGGTCGCCACTTCTCGTATTCTTCGAGATCTTCAGCCACATGCTTGGAAAGGAGGATGTGCTCTGCGTCGCCGCAATCCATCACCCGTTTTGCCATGTTGATCCCAGCGCCCGCGAGATTGGCCCTTTCATTTACATCGACCACGCCGCTAACTGGCCCGCTGTGGATTCCCATCCGAAGTTCTAGGCGAGGATGTTCCTTGAGCGCGCCGCTGATCTCCACCGCGCACTGCGCAGGCGCTTCCGGATTGGTGTAAAAGACTAGCACCATCCCGTCGCCGGTTGGGATCCTAATCAAACGGTTCGCAGCGTCGGCTCGTTGAAATTGTTCGGACGCTCGAACAATCCGGTTCAGTTCCTCAACCGCCGCGTGCTGGTCGTTAATCGAAAGCTTCGAGTAGCCAACGATGTCGATGAACAAGACATGGGCGATTTCGAGCTCGATCTCTTTCTTAATCTCTGCCGCCATTAACGCGCTAATCACTGATTGATGTCCTACGGAGGCGTTGGGCGAGCGTGCTGGGTTGGACGTCCGCTAGTGTGCTGTTGGCGTGGCAGTAGGTGTTGGGGTAGCTGTCGGTGAAACCGTAGCAGTTAGAGTGGATGTTGGAGTTGTCGGCATTAAACCGGTAAGGGTAGGGATGGGCGGGCGTTCTGTCTATTATACTTTGGTATAATACCCGGTCTGATTCCGATGATCGTCATGGGAAGGCTGTTTGCATTTTACTCCAGGCAAGCTTATCTGTTCACTTGAACATGAGCGAGCCAAATAACGGCCAGGCGCTATCACCAAAAGACAACCGAGTCCTCGCTCCCAAAGGCTCTCAATCTCGCTACACCGGCGAACTCTTTCTCAGGACGCGCCCCAAAACTTACCGCGCTATCATGAGAGAACTCGCCGAGCCAAACGCTAGTGTTAATGGCATCTCGAGACGCTATCGCGTGAGCAATCACACCGTCATGGGCATCAGAGAACGCGAGGCAAAAAGCATAGCAGAACGAAAAAAACACCTGGTCTCCATCCTCGCAGATGTGGCGACCGTAGGTGCTGAACGCATGTCAGAGAAGATTGGCAAAGCGAGCTTGCGCGATGCAGCGATCGGAACTGGGATCGCTGTGGACAAGATGCTTGCATTGACAGGTTAAGTACCAACGGTGCAGATAGCGAACATTGTCATGTCGAGTGCTGCGGAACGCGCAAGATCGACTCTTCAACCCGCGCACTTGACGCTATAGCGCGGAGGCTGACTGAATCCCAGAAATAGCTTGCAGTTTGCTGGCAAGGTTTGATTGATGGTGCACGGATAGTGATTTGTTAAGCAACGTGAATCAGTTCGGGTCGCTGTCAGGTCCAGGCAGCCGTTTCCTCGCGCGAATTCCCTAAATCACGCGTTATCGCTCGCGCATCATCGGAAATTCAGGGCTGTGGCGAAGGCGGCGGGGTCGGGCGCGCGCGTGGCGTCGGACGTGGTCTCGGGGATCCTCTCACGCGGAAAGCATAGACTTTATTGTCAGTAGCAACGTAGATGCGCCCGCGGGCTGCTATGCCGGTAGTGCTATACTTGTGCGTGCCCGCCATCACTTCATTTTGGCCGCCACCGGCATAAACAACAGCACCGGTCTCTCCGTCGTAACCGTGCAAGCGCTGGTCGCCCACGATGCCATGATCGTCCGTGCCTACTACCCACACAATCGTGTTATTAGTGCCGTCCGTGGAGGTGACGAAAGGCGAGCCGCATCCTCCGGGCCGGAACACACCCCATTCGTCGATGATCATGGGCGGATTGGTTGCCGTAATGCGGAAAGCACCGAAATGATTGCCAGGAAAGACACGAAAAGCAACATACGTGCCCTGGTTAGTCCGATAACTGGCCGCTGCCTGGATAATCGCGTTATTTGAAAGGTTCAACGACGCCACCGGCGCGGCGATGCCGCCGAGGTTGCCGCGATCAAGTAAATACGCATTGCCATCTTTACCCAGTGCAACCACCAAGCTGGATGGCGTTGCGCCCGGCACCTCCACCAGCAACGGACCGGAGCCGCCCAGGTCCAAATCTCGATTATCGAGATCGAACCAGTTAAGAGGCACCCAGTAATCCGCAGGGGAGCCGGTAAAGATCGGACCTGGTTGGAAGCGAATCACTGCTTCGCCACCACTCCAGTTGCCGCCAGTGTTGGCTGTGTTACCCGTGGTAACAAACGGGTTAGTGCCATCGCTGGCGACACCACCGACGCCCCAGATCGCCCCGCCCGATCCACCGTCGCCGCCGGCAGCCCATGCGGTAACGCTGGCTGGATTATCGATCGCTACTCCCACCAGCCAGCCATGATAAATGCTGCAATCCCTCATGCTCCCATACCCAACATAAAGAATGTTGCCCACGAGGCCCAGCGCCGGTCGTTGTTGTTGGACGTCCGAAGTGAAATTGATCCCGTTGTATGAAGCTGTCGCCTCCACATCCACAGGCCAGCCGGGATTGATATCTCCGGTATCCACGTTAAGAGAGATAATCAGATGTTTCTTGGTCGTGCCTCCGTCGGGCGTGATCATTGCGTCCAAGAAGAGCGCTCGTGAAGCAAGATCGACAATGGGCGTGCCGATGATGCCCATGGAATCAAACAAAGTGCATATGAGATCGTTTGCCGCCACCGGAGGGCCCACATTTCGCTGCCAGATAATGCTCCCATTGGTAGCATCCAGCGCGTACACATTATTCGATTCGGTTACCGCAATGACCAATGCCCGACCGCCAGGACCGCCCTCGATGTAAAGCGGTTGCGCACAAACGTCGCCGGAAATTGTGCCGTCAAAGTTCAGATCGCGTGCCAGATTGCCGGCAGCGCTATGCGTGAATGCGGGATCGACATAAAGACCGTCGCGCGAAGCGTGGTTATGAAACTGAACAACGTTGACCTGTGCCTTTGTTGGCAGAATTGCACTCCACAAACCTGCAACGACAAGCGGAGAAATGGAAAATAACGCTTTCAAGCGATCGCAGTCGATAATCCAGCCCTTGATTTACCACCATGCATTCATATACAGCTCTTATTAGACTTTGCTGATCTTGAATGAACGCTTGGCTTACTGATCAAAGTGGAGCGCTGGCTTGAAAGCAGCGGTAACGCCAGACCACCCGCCGACTCCGGCATTCGAACAACACGGCGTAAAGGTGAAGTTTATCTGACCCAAGCCTTGGTTGTAAATATGGGCATACCCATTGTCCATATCCAACGTCGAAACGTCAGGACTTTCCAAATCATTTGTGAAGGTATCGAAAAACCCACCTGCCGGCGCGTTCATCGTATTAAGCTGATGAAAGTCAATCGAATTGACATGAATCACCAGGCCATCCGAAGTCACTGGGGTAAGCGTCCCCGTCGTCAGCGCCCCAAATGGCTGCTGATTCCCTTGAGCAGTTGTCACCAAATCAAATGGAGAGGCATCCGCCCCAGCCACATCATACAAATTGAACATCACGTCCCCCGTTCCGACGTCATTCATCGTGACAGTGACACCACTCAAGTTCGGAGACGTTTGAGCATTAGCCGCCCAAACAATTTGAGAGGTTGGACAACACCTTATAGCCGAAGCAGGCGCAGACCACGTATTACCCAATCCATCTGTAACACTCGTAGCAAAAGGGCCAGCAGAATTGTATAGGCCGATCAGCAGGTTTCCGGTCGAAGGAAACTGCATCACAATCGGCTCCGGCCTATTCTGAGCACGAACCGACTGCAAAAGAATATGCTGCAAGTGCACAATTCGAATTCCACTCGGAGGCGCGGTTCCTGCTTGTGCGGATTTCAAGGCAACAGCCAGCGATCCCCACGTCGCATTCCCACTGGCCGAGAAGGTCGGCGTAACGGCTCCGGCAGTAGGCTGAACGAAATACTGGTCTCCCGATCCTACCTGAAGATCGGCACTCAACAGCGTGAAGTTCGTACCCGCCCCAATGCTCGTGCCGTTGAAGGCACCTCCCTCACTATACGTGCTGGAAAGGGCGGCTCCCCATTCGTAGATCAAGTCTCCCGCCTGTGTAGTCGTGATCGTGCCTGCGGTGCGCGAAGTAGAACTTGCCGCGCTTCCATCCAAAGGATTCGAAGTGGCGACATTGTAGAACTCTGAGATCACTGCATGTGGATAAGAGCCATTACTAAAATGCACCTGAATCTTTTTCGTACCCGCAGCTACGTTCGGCGCGTAATAGAGACTCATTGTTCTGCCAAAAGAAGCATTGGTAACAGTTGGGCCATTGACCCAAGCGTTTCCTTTGTCGTCTGTGATGCTAGAAACAGTGCCATTGCTCTTGAACTGCACTCCTAAGACAAGGCAGTTTCCAGCGCCAGTTACGTTAGGCAAATCTACGGTGAGCACGTTAATCGGGTATCGGTCCATCCCACTCGCTACGTGCTGCACTAAAGTCGGAACACCGGGAAGCGGCGTGCCTGTGGGTGTGGGCGTTGCCGTGGCAGTGGCGGTCGGGGATGGGCTGGCCGTTGGGGTTACCGTAGCTGTCGCCGTCGGAGTCGCTGTCGGGGTTGTCGTAGCCATCGGCGTAGCTGTCGCTATCGGTGTGGCAGTAGCTGTCGCCGTCGGTGTCGCTGTTGGTGTCGTTGTCGCCGTCGGAGTCGGTGTCGGCGTTGCCGTAGCCATCGGCGTAGCAGTCGGCGTTACCGTAGGGGTTGGCGCAGGAGGAGGCGCAGGTCTCAGCCTGGGTGTGGGTCTGGGTCTGGGTGTGGGATGTATCCGCTCATTCTGTGCTTGTACTGGCACCGCAAACATACAAAAGCAGGCGAGCACGAGCGAAATAAGAAAGGAACCGCATCGCAAGACTAAACCTCGAGCAGAACACCTTCTGAGAGCAATTTTAGTTTCAAACTTAACACGCTGACACATCCGCCGACCGTAAGCGCCAGACGCGCTATTGCAACATGGGAAAGATGTTGCGTTCCCCGACCAGCGACTACGCGTTCATTCGAACATAAGCTAGTTAGAGATTGCCAGGATCGCTTCCACGCCGAGCGCATAGTTACCTCTAGTCCGGCGCCGAGGGTGCAACCCAAAGCGAAACGCCACACCACAAAACTGAGTGCTTCGATTTTCCGGAGTTCAAACGCCTGCACAAAACCTTTACGGCACTAGGCGGAAATCTGAGCGCGAAATGGGAGTTTTTTTGAATTGCTGTGCGCCGTGAATTTTTCCAAAACAAATGGAAAGGTTCTGCGTTGATACTGCGTGGCCATACGGGTGAGGTTCGGTTCGGATGAGATGGGTTCTGGAGCGGCATCGCCGTTACTTGGAATAAGACCCCCGGGCGAGGCAAGTCCCAGAGATGTCCAGCCGGAATTCAGCCAAAGCGTATAACCAGATGGACTTAACTCTTGAGCAATTCATAAGACTGATAGAGCTAATATTAATCTGCCAGATACCGGGATGGACCCTTCTACTCGGCTATTTTCTGGCGAAACGGTGACTAATTTGTTTTTTTCCCCAACGCGCTGATTCCCGACGAAATCGCGCGAATTCGTGAAATCTTTTTATCCGTTCTAAGCCCGTTAGGGTCGGCGACGAAGTCCCGCTACGCGAAGGGACTCCTGCGAAAGTCGGCAGAGTAAGATTTTCAAACAACTTTCACGCGTTCGTCATTTGGTTGTTACTGTCGCTTTGGATGCTGGGTTCAAGAACCCGGTTCGCGTCTATGATAGAACTGGCAAGATGATCGAAACACATTAGAAATAGCGGGTCCGCGTGTCATGGCCTTCTCTACTCAATTCAACTTCGTCGATAAAGTCGCAATTGTTACTGGCGGCGCTACCGGGATCGGACGCGCGACATCGCTTCTTTTTGCGCGTCATGGCGCCAGAGTGGTAGTTGCTGACGTAAATCTCGAGGGTGCTAAAACCGCCGAGTTGATCGGCAGCGAAGGGGGCGAGGCCCTCTTTGTCAAAACAGATGTTCGTGAAGCCGAGCAGGTCCGAAATCTGGTCGCGACCACCGTGAAGATCTACGGCGCACTACATTGTGCATTCAATAACGCCGGAATTCTTCCTGGGGGAGCGCCCTTGGCTGAGCTTGAAGAGGCAAGCTTCGACGAAGTGATTGCTGTCGATCTGAAGGGCGTGTTTCTGTGCATGAAGTATGAGATTCGGCACATGCTCAAGGCCGGTGGCGGTGTGATCGTGAACAACGCGTCGATTGCCGGCATGATTGCGGATCCAGGCATAGCCCCGTATGTGGCGGCAAAACATGCTGTGATCGGATTATCCAAAGCGGCGGCACTTGAATATGCGAGGCACAAAATTCGGATTAACGCGCTCGCTCCGGGGTTAGTCGAGACTGGGATGACCAAACACTGGTTTGATGATCCTTCTATCCGCGAAACGCTCCTGGCGAATTCTCCCATGGGGCGCCCAGCCCAACCTGAGGAGATTGCCGGGATGGTTCTGTTTTTGTGTTCGGATTTCGCGTCGTTCGCCACCGGTCAGGTTTTCGTGGTCGATGGCGCGTATACCGCGCGATAGGCGCAAAACAATACTGTCATATTTGGTTCGCTGACGATTAGAGGCACCTCAGTGGCGCTTTTCTTATTTTGCTCGACCGGCTTCGACTCGCACAAACGGGTGCTCGAATGAGCAATAAAAGAACAGACCCCAATCGGGTGAATCGGAGGTGAGCCCAATAGGCAGACCCAGACCAACGACCAATTGCGCATCGTTCGGCAGATTGAACGCGTAACGCGCGCCAGGAGAAATAAGAGCGGTTGTAGAGCGGTTTGTAGTCGCCTCGGGTGAGAGCAAGCCTTCGTCAATATCTTCGTTCCATCCTGCAACCGTCTCTAACATGAGATTTAGATCGCGGCTCACGGCGAAGATAGCGCTGGCGCCAACATTGTAATTCGTAAGGTCGTGGTTCCGCGCATTGGGAAATACTGACATGCCGACGTTGAAATTTAGGGTCCAGCGGTCGCTCACGATCTTGCTGAAAGGCAAATTAGTCTCGTAACCCACGCTGCCGATGCCCAGATCCTTATCTGGATCGCCAGTCGGAAGGACAAGAGAGAGACGTGGCGCGAAAGCTGGAGTGCGCTCGCCTTCTGTCAACGCCTGCAGGCGATAGTTGAGCCGCATGTCTTCCATGCCGTTGTCGTTTTCCGTAAAGGCGTACGGAATGGTGTAAGAAAACTGATGCGTCTGACTGAAGACAGGCCACTCCTGGGTGAAACTCGGAGTGATCTCGCGCGAGCCGTTGGTGAAATTGATCGGAACATTCAAGATGTGTTGCACCACACCCGGTTCCTGATTATAGGCTTCTTCAACGAAAAAGGAGTTGTCCTGGATTCCTTTGGCAAGTGGCTCGGAGGCGATCGAAGTAACGACCGGCGCCGGGCTTGCTACAACCAGAAAGCGAGCGACCGCAACAAAGGCGCGCGATTTCGATTTTGCGCTGAGAGCTGAGAACCGCGGATGTTTCATGGCAGGCTGAGTTTCTTCGTCCAATCTTTCCGCAGGAATCGCACAATGTCGCGAAATATTGAAAGAGGATTCGAATCCAGTTACGGCCGTTTTTGATTGGCGAGCGCTTGAATTTACCAAGGCTGATAGTTGGTTTAGACTGATCAAACCGATGCAGACCGCGTTTTATCAGTCTGAAGCTGACCAGCCACATCCGGGGAGGTCCCGCTTGATCATCAAAGCGCATCCGGAAGTCCGGCAATTAATGGTGCGCAATCCGTGGACGGCGCTCATCGCCGTCTCAATCGTGGTCATGCAAACGGCCATCGCGTATTGGATGGGACGGCTTGGGTTCGGTTACTGGTGGCTCAGTCTTCTCATCGCGTATTGCGTTGGCGCATTCGCGAATCATGCCAATTACGTCATCATTCACGACGCGACTCACAACCTGATTTTCCGAAACAAAAGCTGGAACAAGATGGTGGCCATCATCGCCGATCTTCCCAATCTTACGCCCGGAGCGATGGGGTTTCGTGTCTATCATTTGAAGCATCATTCGCATCAGGGGGATTACGAATATGACGCGGACCTGGCGAACCACTGGGAAGCGCGCCTGGTAGGCAATAAATGGTACAAGAAGGCGATCTGGCTCATGCTCTTTCCCTTTTTTCAGCTAACGCGCCCGCCGCGTTTAAAAGCGATCAAGATGTGGGACCGCTGGTTCTTTATCAATTTTGGGTGTGCCGCGCTGTACGACGTGGCAGTCGTTTATTTTTGCGGTTGGCCGGGGTTTCTTTATCTCGTGTTCGCATTTTTCTTTTCCATTGGATTACACCCGGTCGGTGCTCGCTGGATCCAGGAGCATTACACTTACGATTTCGACCAGGAAACCTTCAGCTATTACGGGCCGATCAATCGAGTTGCGCTAAACATGGGTTATCATAACGAGCACCACGATTTGCCCTCGATCCCTTGGAACAACCTTCCAAAACTGCGCGCGATGGCACCGGAATTTTACAACAACCTGAAATATCATTCGTCGTGGAGTCGGCTGCTCTTCCAATTCGTCTTTGACAAGCGATACAGCCTTTATTCGCGGGTTGAACGGATGAAAGAGAGGACGGACTTCCAACGGGTCCCCGACATGACAGCCAATCAAGTTGGCGGTCTTGATCTGAGTGCGAGGACCATTAGTTTTTAACAATGGCTGAGCGATTGTACGTCTCGAACAAGAACGAAACCGTGCGCATGTTCGAGAGCGATTTCATAGAGTTTTTTTCGCGAGTCCATCCGGTGACTCCTTTGGTGCTGTACGTGCCGGTGATTGGCTACATGCTTTACACCTCTGTATGGCAACGCCAATTGTCGATTGTAGCGGTAACGGCGCTGTTTTTGTTAGGCGTTTTGCTCTGGACGCTGACCGAATATCTCATCCACCGGTACGTATTTCATTACCAACCGAAGACTCATTGGGGAAAGCGATTGCACTATGTGATTCACGGCGTGCACCACGATTATCCCAACGATGCGCGGCGGCTCGTTATGCCGCCAGTCGTAAGCATCCCGCTCGCGTTTCTCTTCTATGGTCTGTTTCTTCTGTTTTTTGGAAGCCTTACGCCGCCCGTGTTTGCCGGGTTGGTTTTCGGTTATGTCTGCTATGACATGCTCCATTATGCAACGCACCATCTCGCCATGAAACGCGGCGCGTGGCTCTGGCTGAAGCAGTATCATCTTCGCCATCATTTCAAGGACGATCACGTTGGATACGGCATCAGCTCGCCGCTTTGGGATTACGTTTTCCGAACGACGCGAAAGTGAAGGCTGCGCTCCTGTAGCCCCATGCCTTTGGCCTGGTTAAGGCTTGCTTTTTTGAAACCGGACGGCCCGCAGGGCCGCGGCTACATGCCACTAAAATCTTGTCTCAAATCCGAAACTCGCTAGATTGGGTGCCCCGACACGGAACTCGGCTGCATGCGGATGCAGCGGACGACTTCGTAAGGAATCTGTGAAACACGAAAACTCTCAACTTTGCCGGGACGCGCCGTCCGTTCGGACGGTCGCGAGCGAAAGGCAGTGTACATTTGATGAATCCGGACCCGGCAAAACTCAGTCTGAGTAATTTTCTGGCGCATGAAACGAGTGATCCGCTCGAGCCGCCGCCCGGATTCACGCATTGGATGCGACAGGCCTAATTCGCGGTGGAACTTTATGAACCGGAGCTGCTGGCCAGTGCCGATGCGCGCACGACCATCGATTACAACGGCCGGCCGCGTTCGGTGATCAACCTTTGTTCCTACAATTATCTCGGGTTGGCAAATCATCCTGAAGTCATCGCCGCAGCGCAGGAAGCGTTGAAGACGCACGGTCTCGGCGCATGCGGTTCGCCGATGCTCTCCGGCATGACGGACCTGCACCGCGAGCTTGAGCGGCAGGTGGCAAAATTTCTCGGCCGCGAAGACGCCATGCTTTTTAACAGCGGATTTGGAGGCGCGCTCGGAACCATCTCCGGTTTGCTGCGCAAAAACGACGTAGCGATCCTGGATAATCGATCGCATTTGAGTTTGCGCGACGGCGCGGCGCTTTCGCGATGTCGCGCAGACAAATTCGAGCATAACGACCCGGCATCGCTCGATAAGGCGCTGGCGCGCAAACAGGCTCGCCGCCAACTCGTGGTGATGGAAGGAATTTATTCCATGGATGGCGATTTCGGCAACCTGCCGGCGCTGCTCGATATAGCAGAGTCGCACGGGGCGAGCGTTTTTGTCGATGAAGCGCACTCGATGCTCGCCTGCGGCGAACATGGTCGCGGCGCCGCGGAAAAATTCGGTGTGGAAAGTCGCATACCGCTTGTTTACGGCACATTTTCAAAAGCTTTTGGCGCGCTGGGCGGATTTGTGGCCGGGCCGAAGGAGACCCTTCGTTACCTGCGTTTTTACGCGCACCCATATGTTTATTCGTGCGCTTTGCCGCCCGTCGTGGTGGCGGCAATTTTGAAAGCGCTGGAAATCGGAATGCGCGAGCCAGAGTTGCGGAAAAAACTTTGGGAGAACGCCGATTATTTTCATGCGCAACTGCGCAACGTTGGCATCGATACTGGAATGTCGACAACGTATATCATGCCGCTGGTGATCGGCGACCGGGAACGCATGTACCGGTTAGGCCACGAGTTGCGACGGCGCGGTTTGTGGGTCGCGCCGGTGGATTACCCGGCGGTGCCGCAAAACAAGATTTGTTTCCGCGCCTGCGTGACCGCCAAACATACCCGCGCCGATCTCGATGAAGCGCTCAACATTCTCGATGACACGCTCAAAGCGGATTCGAAAATTAAGGCGACCACGTTCCGGTTGCGCTGCAAAATGTCTGAGCTGGCCGTGAGGATGAGTTCTTAATGCCGGCAGACGTTGTTCACGCGGCAGCTCCCAAGATCGAATCGACTTTCAAAGCGCGCGAAGTCGAGGGAGTTTTCGATCTTTATTTCTACAGGCCAATAGGGTTTTGGCTGGCCCAGGTTTTTGCGCGGCTCAAGATGACGCCGGCGGGCGTAAGTTTGCTGGCCGGCATCTTTGGCGTCGTCGCGGGGCACCTTTACTACTATCGCGATCTGAGGGTCAACGTTGTGGGAATGGTGCTCCAGGTTTGCGCGAATGCACTCGATAACGCGGACGGGCAGCTCGCGCGCTTGACGCATCAGGAAAGCCGCGAGGGCCGCATCATTGACAGCATTGCCGATCACCTGGTCTTTGTCAGCGTTTACCTGCATTTGACTCTCCGGTACCTGTTCGAAGGCTCATCGCCAGCGATCTGTCTTCTCGCGCTTGCTGCAGGGGTCAGTCACGCATTGCAAGGAGCAGCCGCGGATTATTATCGCAATACCTATCTTTACTTTGTAACGACGAGAGCACGGACGGACTTGGATTCCTCATCCGAATTGCGATCGGATTATCGGAAATTGACCTGGCGTCAAGCACCGTGGAGGAAGCTTCTCCTTGCGTTGTATCTGAACTTTACTCGCCAGCAGGAAATGCTGGCACCACGCCTGAAAATGTTGCGTGATGTCGTCGCCCAATTGTTTCACGGCGAAATTCCTGACTGGCTAAGAACCCGTTACCGAAATCTGGCCCGTCCGATGCTTAAATGGTGGGGACTGCTGATGACGAACATCCGGATGCTGGTCTTGTTTGCCCTTCTGTTTATCAGCCAACCAGTTTATTACTTCTGGTTCGAGCTGATCCCGCTCAATTTGCTCTTCGTTTACCTTCTGTTTCGCGAGGAAAAAATGGCCGGATCGCTGCTGAAAATTGCCGAGAGCGGGCAAAATCCGGCGTAGCTATTTTTCTGCGTGTCGAACATTGAGATTTCAGAGGTCGGCTCGCGCCGGGAGCGCAATGCGTTCATTAAATTTCCATGGCGCGTTTACGCAGATGATCCCGCCTGGGTGCCGCCGTTAATAATCGAACGCAAGGAGTTCCTCAATCGTAAACGGCATCCGTTCTACAGACATGGCGATGCCGCGTTATTTTTGGCTCGGAAAAACGGCGAGATCGTTGGCCGAATCATGGCGAGCGACGACCCGAACTACAACGCGCTGCATCAATCGAATGTCGGCTGCTTCGGTTTGTTCGAGTGCATCAACGATCGCGAGGTAGCTGCCGAGCTCTTTGAACGCGCGGAAAGTTGGCTTCGCAAAAAAGGGCGCACTGAAATCATGGGGCCGATCGACTATTCAACGAACTATGTCTGCGCTCTCCTGATCGATGGGTTTCAGTTTCCTCCAACAATCCTGACCTCACATAAT
>CAWEDT010000010.1:0-776625 GCA_963807945.1 uncultured Actinomycetes bacterium
GGAAAGCGATCACCGCGGAAGGCGGTGGGCCGCTCGACCTCAGCGGCGGTAGCGCGGTCGGCGATCAAGGGCAACGGGACGTTGTGGGCGTGGGGTGAGAACTCGAGTGGCCAACTCGGCGACAACACCACGACGAATCGTGATGCGCCAGTACAGATCGGCACTGTGAACACGTGGACCGCGATCGCGGGTGGCGTCGACGACACGTTCGGCGTCCGCAGCGACGGGTCGCTGTGGGCGTGGGGTAACAACAGCGGAGGGAAGCTTGGCGTCGGCGGCACCACCGCGAAACATGTGCCGACGCGGATCGGAACCGCCACGAATTGGAAGTCGGTCGCCGCCGGGTACGACCACACGCTCGGAATCAAGACCGACGGGACGTTGTGGTCGTGGGGCTCGAACGCCCAAGGTCAGCTCGGCCACGGCGTCGGCACCTCTCAGGTCGGCACTCTGAAGACGTGGAAGCAGGTCGCGGCCGGCGCCGGGTATTCGATAGCGGTCCGTACGGACGGCACTTTGTGGGCGTGGGGTGACAACTCTTCGGGACAGCTCGGCGACGGTACGACGACCCAGCGCAACGCGCCGAAGCAGATCGGAACGTTGACCACCTGGAAGCAGGTGGCCGCGAGCGCGGCGACGACAACGTCGATCGCGGTTCGTGCCGACGGGTCACTGTGGGAGTGGGGCACGACCCCGAACGGCCAATTCACCGCCCCGACGCGTGTCGGTATCGCGAACGACTGGGACGCGGTGGCGGTCGGCACCGGCCACATCGTCGGGCTGCGGGCGAATCGTTCGGTGTGGACGATGGGCCTCAACCAAATCGGCCAGCTCGGCAACGGCACCCTCACCGATTCGATGACGCCGGTGCAGGCCGGTAGCGGCTATCACGCCAATCAGATCGCCGCCGGAGGAAACGCGACCTACATCCTCAGCGATCCGTAAATCGACAAGGCAGATTGTCGAGATACGGTCGCTGCATGCGGACAACGACGCTCGGACCCTTCGCAGATGTCAGCCGGTTGACGCTCGGCGGGGGAGGCCTCGGACTCGGATGGGGCGAGTCGACCGAGGAGGAGGCCGTCGCAACCGTGCACGCCGCGCTGGCCGCCGGCATCAATGTGCTCGATACCGCTCCGATGTACGGCGCGTGCGAAGCGGTCATTGCCACCGCGCTCCAAGGCGTCATGCCCACAGGCGTGCGCATCACGACCAAGTGTCAACTCGGTGAGCAACCGACGGGCGCGGTCGCGGCCCGGCTCGAGGAGTCGCTCGACGCGAGCCTCGCGGCGATGCGCCTCGACGCCGTCGACGTGTTCTTTCTGCACAGCAACATCTGCGCAGACGACTTCGTCTACGCGCACCGCAACGATCAGCGCGCGATGTTCGCGACGCCGTGGAGCCAGTACGCCGACGAGGTCGTTCCCGCGTTCGAGGGTCTGGAGCAACGAGGCCGGATCGGTGCGTGGGGCATCACGGGTATCGGCGTTCCGGAAACGATCATCAGGGCACTCGAACACGACGTAAAGCCGAGTGTCGTCCAGGCGATCGCGAACCTGCTCGATTCACCCGGCGGCATTCGCAGGTTCGCGGAGGCGCCGCGCCCGTGGGAGATCATCGCGACCGCCCACGCGAATGGTGTGGGAGTGATGGGCATTCGCGCGGTGCAGGCCGGCGCGCTGACGGCGCAGTTCGACCGGACGGTGAAGGCGAGTCATCCCGAAGCCGCCGACTACGAGCGCGCCGCGCCGTTCCGTGCACTCTGCGCCGAGCTCGGCGTCGATCCCGCGTTGCTCGCGCATCAGTACGCGCTCGACATCGCCGGCGTCGACACAGTGGTGCTCGGCGTCAAGAACCGCGCCGAGCTCAGCCAGTGTCTCGACGCCGAATCGCGGGGGAGCCTGCCGGCCGACCTGCGCGCCCGGATCGACGAGCTGGGCCTGGCCGGCTGACGTCGCCGATTCATCCATTCCGGGTGACTCATGGCGCATACTGAGCCCTGAGAATCGGGAACAACGCCTTCCTTGGGGGTCCCATGACCGAGTCCGCGCCTCAATCGGGCTCATCGCTCACGCAGCTCACTGAAATCGCCCGGCTCGTCCCCGATGCGTCCTTTGCGATCGCTCGCGACCTGCAGCGCCTCACGTTCGGCGCGGTTCGCCTCGGAGGGCGGTGCACGGCCGCGGTTGTCGGCACCATCGTCTCCGCCCCGGTCGTCGCCAGTCCGTTGGCGGTGTTCGAGGGCCGGGTCGAGGTGCTCGCCCGGCAGGGCTCCGAACAGCGCCAAGCCGACGCGGTCCGGTTCGGGGTGATCTTGCAGCGCGCGGAGCCGATGCTCGCGCAACTCCTCGAGCGGGTCGTCGAGATCCTGCCCATCGATGCATTGCTCGCACGCGTCGATCTCAACGCGATGATGGCGCGCGTCGACCTGAACGCGTTGCTGGCGCGCGTCGACGTGGCAGAACTGGTGGGCGAAGTGCTGGCCGGGGTCGAGATCGGTGACCTCATCCACGACTCGACGAACAGCATCGCATCCGACGTTCGGGACACCGTCCGGAGCGGCGCGGCTTCGGCCGACGGACGGATGGCGCGCATCATCGACCGGGTCGTGCGACGCGGGCGCGAACGCGATCTGGTCGTGCCCGGTTACGCGATTCCCGGCTTGCCATGAGCGTCGCGGCTCGGCGGGCTCGCGCCGACCGGGTGCGGGGGACAAGAGCCGGGCTCATCTCGCGGATCCTCGCCGGTGGCATCGATCTCGTCGTCACCGGAATGATTCTCTTCGGCGCGCTCATCGCATTCGCCGTGATCCGCTACATGCTGGGTTCGGCGCCCCTGCGACTACCCCGCGTGTCGGCCACCTTTACCGCGATTGCATTTCCGCTCACAGAGATCGTGTACCTCTCGATCACCTGGTCGGGCAGTGGCCGCTCGGTCGGGAAGGCCCTCGTCGGGTTGCGGGTCGTGCGCAACGAGGGAACACGGTTGGGGCGGCTGCAGGCCACCCTTCGTGCGGTCCTATGCACGTTCTTCGGTGGACCCTCATTGCTGTGGTCGGCGTTCAGCTCGCGTAACGCGGCAGTGCACGACCTCGTGCTGCATACAACGGTCGTCCATGACTGGTCCGACGAGGTCCGCACGGAGGTCGCACCACGAGAAGCGCCGGAAGCGGAAGCGCCGGTGGTGGAATTGCAGGTGGAGGAGATGCCGCCGGTAGAGGTGTCGGTCGAGGTCGGCCCGGTATCAGCCGCGGGGACGTTTCGGTGACGTAGCGTCGAGTATCTCGACCGCGAGCTCCGCCAGCCCGGCGCCGGGATTCGAATCGTTGTACAAGACTCGATACTGCATATAGGCCATGCGTCTCCGCAACTGATCGCGATGATGTGATGCCCAGCTCACGAGCAGCGATGCCATCATCAGGCCGTAGCCGGCCTGGCGGACGTACCGGAGGACGTCTGCCGGTTCGACGTGCGCGCGGTCCCGTTGTTCTGCAGTCTCAGGTTCGCTCCGGTTCATATCTGTCTTCTACAGATCGCGGCGGTTCGCGTCATCACCCGCGAAGGACGAGCTGCGTTGCCGGGTGAGCGATCGGGTGTAATTCGGCGCGACCCGGCCCGGCTCCGGATCTTCGAGCACCGGCCGCTCGCGGTCTTCTCGTCGGCGGGTGACGCAGAACGGCGACGCCGACCGGCTGACATCGCGACCGGGCTCACGGCGGTGGTGCTGGTCGTTCTCGGCACCTTGCAACGCAGCGATCCCGCTCCGTTCGGAGACGACCTCGCCACGCTCCTGCATCGGTTACCCGACTGGTCGAAGACGCTCCTCGGCGGCTTCTTCGTCTACGCCGCGGGTTACGTCGTGTTCGTCATCGTCATGGCGATCGTGGCCCGGGATCGCCCGGGGTTGGTGCGTGATCTCCTCGTTGCCGGCGGCGTGGCCACTCTGGTGGCGACGCTCATCGGCCGGCTGGCCAGCGGCGACTGGCCCGCGCTCGAAGGCGCGCTCAACTCGTCGGGGCCTCGTTTTCCAGTTTTGCGAATCGCCATCGTGACCGCGGTCGTGATGACCGCGTCGCCCCATGTGGTGCGGCCGGTCCGTCGACTGGGTCTCGTCGCGATCGTTGGTGGCGCGATCGCCGCGATCGCACTCGAGCTGGGAACGCTGTCGGCCGTGCTCGTCGCGTTCGGCATCGGTCTCGGTACCGCGGCGGCGGTCCGGCTCATTTGGGGTTCTCCCGGCGGTGCGCCGTCGCTGTATCGAGTCCGCTCCGCGCTGGCGACGCATGGCATCCAGGTCGGCGAGTTCACCCAACTGCCGGCGGAGCGCGGGGTCGTATGCCTCGCGTGCGAAGACAATGGCGGGCGGGCGCTGCAAGTGAAGGTATACGGGCGCGACGCGGCCGACGCCCAGCTGTTCGCGAAGGCGTGGCGATTCGTGGTGTATCGCAGCGGTGGTACGTCGCTCACGGTGACGCGGACGCAACAGGTAGAGCACGAGACGTTGGTCTCGCTGCTCGTCGCGCGCGCCGGCGTCGCGACTGCCGACGTCATCGACACGCTCTCGACCGCGAGCGGGGACAAGCTCTTGATCACCGTGGCGGTACTCACGGAGAACGCGCCGATCGGCCCGGACCATGTCGAGTCGATCTGGTTGCAGCTCGACGCGCTCCGAGCAGCCCGGATTGCGCACGGCCGGCTCGATGCCGCGCACGTGCACACGATCTCCGCGAGTGCCGTCGCGATCACCGACTGGTCGAGTGCGACCGTCGATGCCGAACCCGGAGAGCTCGCCCGCGATGCGGCGGCGGCGATGGTGCTTACGGCCTCGGTCGCCGGCGAAGAACGTGCGGTCGAGACCGCGATGGCACACCTTGGTGAGCAGCAACTCATCGAGGCGGTGTCGTACCTCCAGAACGCGGTCCTGACCGGAGCGCTGCGCCGCTCCGCGAAAGCCGCGCACGTGAATCTCGACTCGCTGCGCAACGCCGCCGCGCAGCGCGCCGGTCAACCCGCACCCGAGCTCGTGAAGCTGCAGCGCGTCAAGTGGACGAGTCTGCTCATGAGCGCATTCCTGTTCTTGGCGATCTGGTTCGTGATCGCCAAGATCGCGGCGATCGGATTGGACACGCTCGTCGACGCGTTCAAGGCCGCGAGCTGGGGCTGGCTCGTCGTTGCGCTCTTCGTCGGCCAGCTGCCGCGCCTCGCCGATGCGATATCGGTTATGGGTGCGTGTGATCAGCCGCTCGCGTTCGGACCGACCGTCGCGCTCGAGATGTCGATCTCGTTCATCAACCTCGCGGTACCGAGCGCGGCGGCGCGCGTGGCCCTGGAGGTGCGGTTCTTCCAAAAACAGGGAGTCGCGGCGGCGAAGGCGCTGACGTTCGGTGCGCTCGACAGCGTCTCGCTCTTCTTGACGCAGCTCGGCGATCCTGATCGTGACCGTCGGTCTCGGCCTCACATCACTCGACTTCGGGATCAAGACCAACGGCTTGGGTACCCCGCTGAAGCTCGCGCTCGTGGCGCTCGCGGTGCTCGTCGTCGGACTGATCGTGGTGTTCGCCGTACGCAAGCTCCGGACGTGGGTCTTCCGCCAGATCGCGCAGGCATTCGACGCGCTCAAGGGACTGGGTTCGATCCGGCGTTGGGGTCCGCTGTTCGGCGGAAACCTGCTGTCGCAGATCTTGTTCTCGTCGACCCTCGGACTCTGCGTGCTCGCGTTCGGCCATCACGTCTCGCTCGCGAACTTGATGGCGATCAACGTGACGACGTCGTTCTTCGCGGGGCTCATGCCGGTACCCGGCGGGATCGGCGTGACCGAAGGTGCGCTCACCTCCGGTCTCGTCGCCGCCGGCGTACCGCAGACCGCCGCGTTGTCGGCGGTCCTCGTCTACCGCGTCTTTACCTACTACCTACCGCCGGCCTGGGGATTCTTCACCATGCACTGGCTCGAGCGGCACGACTACCTCTGAGGATTCTCTAACGGCTCAGGCCAGCGCCTTGGCCTTCAGCTTCTGGAACTCGGCCTCGTCGATCACGCCACTGGCCTTCAGGTCGGCGAGCTTGCCGAGCTCCTCGGCCGGACTGGCCGCGGCCTCGCGGATGTACGCGCGAGCAGCGGTGTCCTGGGCCTGGGCCGCCTCGAGCGCGTGTTCGTGCATCTTGCCACCGCGTGCGATGAGGTAAATGAACACGCCGAGGTAAGGGAGTATGAGCACGAGGATCGTCCAAAGCGCCTTGGCGCCGCCGCCCATGTCATGGCTGCGGAAGATGTCGCTGAACACGGCGATGAGGAGCCAGATCCAGATGAAGAACATGAAGAAATACAGCATCGACAGGAAGACCTGTCCCAGTGCGAAGTTCTCGGCGATCATTGTGCTGGTTGCTCCTTCTGCGCACGTAGGTGCGCGCGATTTGGAAACGTCAGGGTCGGCGCGCGTCGTCAGACGGCTTGACGACCGCCGTAACGGCTGAGCGCGTGGAACACGAGCACCGCGATCACGATGTACACGAGTGACCACACGGGGTAGTACGGCATCCAGGCAACCGCGCTGACCGCCATGATCGTGGCCGCGACGTACCCGACCCACTTCGCGACCGTCGAACCCGTGAGCAATAGGAAGCTCGAGAGGATGAGCACGATGCCGACGATCAGCCATAGCCACGCGTAGTTCTTGAGGTTGTCGCCGAAGACTCCATTTTGGAGCCCCGACGGAAGCGCACCTTTGTAGCGGAACGCCCAGATCGAGTCGACGATCCGCATCAGCCCGGCCAGTCCGAGCACCGTGCCCGCAAAGAACAGCCATCCCGTTCCGGGCGGATCGTCGTTGTATTGCATGCGCTCTGCAGGAGACATGCTGGCCATCGGGCTCATGCTCGTCATCACGGACCTCCGTGCGTTGCCGGGGAAGTTGCGTTTGGCGAACCATAAACACGGCTTTGCGGCGCAGCGTCACCCGATTCGGGTAGTAATCCGGCGCCGTATTGCCGCGAATGCGGGGAGCGACGGGTCACCCATTGAGAGTGATCATCGACGAGGCGTTTCCTCCCACCACCGTGGTCGGCGATGGGAGGAAAACGATCCGTCAGCGAGATTCCTCTCCGGTGTCGAGTCCTGGGTGCGGCACCAGACCGGCGAACGCCTCGCCGAGGCACTCGAGAAACACCGCGGGTTCGGTGATCGCGGCGGGGTCGAGCTCGATTCCGATATCCAACCGGTCCGCGTTGGCGAATGCGGTGAGGTTCATCGGACAACCCAGCCGGGGTCCGAACGGATACGTGGTCTCGATGCGAGCGCCGGCGATGTGACCCGACCCGCGGAGTCCGGGGATCGCGGTTGCCGCGAAGTCGACGGTGCCGGCCTGCGCGTGCAAGAGCGGAGTGAGCACTTGCGCCGGGAGATGATTGATCGTCGCCGCCAAAACCGAGGCGAACTGGAGAGCGGGTTCCACGCGGCCGCGAGTCAACCGATCGGCAACGACGTCGAAGTGGGGACCCGCGGCCCCGGCCGCAGTCGGCACCGCCACGCGCACGGGAGCAAACCAATTGCCGCCCACATCGTGACCGCGCCGTTGCGTGGTCGGCATGGAGAGCCGCAGCTCGTCACACGCGAACCCGAGGCGCTCGTGGTACAGGCCGAGCCCGACGCCGCGCCGGCAACGAGCAAGTCGTTCCGGCTGCCGCCGTGCGCGAGTGCGGCGGCGCGTGCCCCCGGAACCGAGATGACCTCGAAGCGAGTCGTCATCGAATGGTCCACGAGCAATGGCGACAACGGGCCGCCGGCGATCAACACCTGTCGCGAGACGGAAGCGGCGACGTCGAGCATCCCCTGCACGCCGCGAGCGACTGCATTGAGCGGCTCGGGGTCGCGCGCCGCATTCACCACGGCCTGCAGGGGCCGGAGTGCGATCGTCAGATCGATTGCCGGGAGGCCCGATCGGCGGCCGGTCGTCGTTGCCTGCTCGTCGCGCCCGTCGACATCGCGGCTGTCGAGGAACCGACCCGCGAGTCGGAGTCCGGCCAACCCGTCGCTCACGATGTGGTGCGCGCGGAGATACAGCGCGGCGCGGTCGCCCTCGAGGCCCTCGATCAGGGTGCCGTCCCACGGGGGCCGATCGAGGTCGAAGGGAATCGATTCGAGCAAACCCACGAGGTCGAGCAGTTGCCGCAGCGTTCCCGGCCGGCCGACCGCGGCAGTTCGGAGGTGGTGCTCCGGATCGAGCGCGTTGTCTTCGACCCACAACGGGGACGCGTGGGCGAGCGACGAATCACCGGGCCGTGACCGCAGCCGGGGAGAACGCTTCATGACCGCAGCGAAGCGCTCGACCAGCGCGTCGTGGCTCGGCGCGCGGTCGAGAAGCATCACGATCCCGACGGTCATGCGCAAGGCCGGATCTTGCCCGGCCTTCCACATGATGGCTTCGATCGGACTGAGACGATCGTCCACGTTTGATCGCCCCTTACTCGGGGCGGGTCCTTAGTCGGAACAGTTGGAGAGTCCTTCGTCGAGACCCTGGTAGAAGCGCTGCGCGTGGCCCGAGGTCACCCGTTCAACACTCTGGACGTTACGGCGGATGACCGCAATGTCTTGTTGGGCGAGTGCCGAAGAACCGCTGGCAACGTGCTTTTGCAGATCGGAAAGGTTCTCGTTGATATCGCGTACGTCTTCGTTGACTGGCCGGCCCGTGGTCCGCGCCGCCTTGTCGATGTACTTCTGCGCTTTCTGCGGCCGCGGCCTTCGCGTCGTCGGCGTTGGATGCGTTCTTGATGTCGCAGATGGCATCGCCGGTCTTGCGGCCGTCACGCTCCACTCGGAAGCCCGCGCAGCCCGCGACACCGACTACTGCGACGACGCCGCAGACGGCCGTGGCCAGCGACCGACTGTTGAGGTGCTTCGTTGCCGGCATCACACAGCCTCCTTGGCGAGCTTCTTCACTTGGAATGCGAGCACGAGCTGGCTGATACCCCGGAACAGCGACGCCGAGGCCGACCCAGACGACGAGCAGGTAGGCGGATCGCCCGGGATAGCCGACGGCCCAGAACGCCACGAGGATCATCGCGATCCCCGAGATCAGGCCCAGCCACCAGAGATCAACATCGCGGTTCGAGAGGGATGCGAAGACTTCGAACGTGCCCCGGAACAGCAAGAACCAGCCGATCAGCAGCGCCAGCGCGCCGAACGTCCAGAGCTGATACACGAATGCATCGATCCCGACCAGTAAGAACAACAGGGCCAAGATTGCGTGCAGCCACCGCCAACCGGGCATCAGGAACGCATGGAAGAACTCCTCGGCGCTCGCGAGCAATAGCACGATCCCCACGAACACGGCGATCGTGTTGATCGAGGTCTGATCGAACTGCAACACGAGCAGGCTCAAGAAGATCCACAAGAACCCCGTGATGAGGAAGATCCACCACGCTTTCCCGAAGTCGCGCAGATCTGCTCGGATGTCGGCATCATCGACCACCACGACCGAGTCGTATGTCGTCTCACTGGCCACGGACAACCTCCCGCCTTAGATCCCTTGACCGGCCGATGCTGACGGAGCGGGCGCTTCGGGTACTCACCCGGTGAAGGTGATCCGCGCGTCAGTCGTTCGTGACAGCTTGACTGCGATCGGGGAGGCCGTCACGTCCGACTCGTTGGCTCAGGACGTGCAAACCCATGAATAAGCCGCCAGTCGCCGGAAGCGGAACACCCGACGCCCGCACGAGTGCGGCGGGGGTGGTGCTGGCGACGCTCGCCGCGGGCCAGTTCCTCATGACGCTCGACAGCTCCGTCATGAATGTGTCCATTGCAACTGTCGCGAAGGATGTCGGGACAACCGTTACCGGGATCCAAACCGCCATCACGTTCTACACGCTCGTGATGGCGTCGCTGATGATCACGGGCGGCAAGGTCGGCCAGATTCTCGGCCGCAAGCGTGCCTTCGCGATCGGCTGTGTCATCTACGGCTGCGGATCGCTGCTCACCTCGCTCGCGTGGAGCCTCCCGGTGTTGATGCTCGGGTGGTCGGTGCTCGAGGGGATTGGCGCGGCACTCATCATGCCGGCGATCGTGGCGCTGGTTGCTTCCAACTTCTCGCCCGCCGAGCGGCCGCGCGCCTACGGCCTGGTGGCTTCGGCCGGCGCGATCGCGGTCGCGGCCGGCCCGTTGATCGGCGGTTTCTTCACGTCGTACCTGACGTGGCGGCTGGTCTTCGCGGGCGAGGTTCTGGTCGTGCTCGTGATCCTCGCGATGACGCGCCGGATGGCCGACACGCCGGCCGAGGAAGGAGCCGGACTCGACCTCGTGGGAACCGGGTTGTCGGCGCTCGGCCTGGGGTTGGTCGTGTTCTCGATCCTGCGCGTCGGCACCTGGGGATTCGCGCGACCCAAAGCCCGGCGCGCCGGAATGGTTCGGGCTGTCGCCGGTGATCTGGCTCATGCTCGGCGGCGGCTCGGTGCTCTGGCTCTTCATGTGGTGGGAAACCCGTCGCCTCGAGCATGGGCAGTCCGCGCTCTTGGATCCGAAGATGCTGCGCAACCGAACGCTGCAGGGTGGCCTCACGTCCTTCTTCTTCCAGTACCTCCTGCAGGCCGGGCTCTTCTTCGTCGTTCCGCTGTACCTATCGGTCGCGCTCGGGCTCTCGGCCATTCAGACCGGCGTCCGGCTGCTGCCGTTGTCGATCACCCTGCTGCTCGCCGCCGCCGGTATTCCGAAGGTGTTCCCGCACGCGTCGCCGCGCCGGGTCGTCCAACTCGGATTTCTCACGCTGTTCGCGGGCATGGTCATCCTGATCGCGTTGCTCGACGCGGGTGCCGGTCCCGAGATCGTTACGTGGCCGATGCTGCTGGCCGGTCTCGGTATCGGCGCCCTGGCGTCGCAACTCGGCAGCGTCACCGTCTCCGCCGTTCCTGATGAGCAAAGTGGCGAAGTCGGTGGCATCCAGAACACCTTTACCAACCTCGGTGCGTCGATCGGCACTGCGCTCGCGGGCGCCGTACTCATCTCCGCATTGACCGCGTCGTTCCTGACCGGCGTCCAGAACAATCCGGCGGTTCCGGCGCACGTCTCGTCGAAAGCGCAGGTCGAGCTGGGTGGAGGGATCCCGTTCCTCTCCGACAAGGACCTCGCGCAAGCACTCGACGACGCGGGCGTGAGGCAGAAGACGGCCGATGCGGTCGTCGACGAAAACGCGGACGCGCGCCTCGCCGGCCTGCGCACCGCGCTGTCGGTGCTCGCCGTGATTGCGCTCCTGGCATTGTTCTTCACCCGCAAGATCCCGGACCGCCAGCCATCCGCGGCGACCGCGAGCGAGCCGACTGCGGCGTAGCCGATGACCCCGATCACGATGGGGACGGCGCGGTTTGTCGCGCCTATGCGACATCCCCGCGCTCGTTCTGTGAGGCCGCGTTCTCGCAAAACACGCCGGAGCGAGCAATCTGTGGCAGATTCCGAGATTAAGGAACCTACGGTTGCCTGAACCGACAACCCCCGCGGGAGTCAAAGACGGTCCGCGCGTGCGTGCCGTGGTCCGCGCGGCGCTGCGTACATATCGGGAGCGTTTTTGGCGCGTGGCTGGCACCGCCTTCGTCGTCTTTGGGATCGTGGCGGCGGTTGATGCAGTCGCAACAGTTCTCGTGATCGACCGTCACGTGTCGCGTCCTGCCGGGGCTGCGATCGCGTCGTTCGCCTCCGCGGTGTTCGCGACCGTGGGTGTGGTCGTGTATGCCGGCATTCTTGACAAGGTCGTTGGCGCTCACATTCACGGACATCCCGACCTCCGTGTGAGCCAGATGTGGAGCGTGCTCCCGTTGCGCCGGCTTGTCGCGGCCGACGTGGTGCTCGTGGTAGCGACGCTCGTGGGCTTGGCCTTGTTCGTGGTACCCGGAGTGATCATCTTCACGCTGTGGTCGCTCGTCGGACCGGTAATAACGATCGAAGATCGATCGGTCCGCAGTGCGCTCCGTCGCTCGGCGCGTCTTGTGCGCCCGTACTTCTGGCTGACGCTATGCCTCGTCACCGTACCTTTGCAGGTCGAACAGGCGGTATTGCACTGGATCGACTACGCCCGGATATTCGAGCACCCATTTGTGCCCGCCTTTCTCCTGAACGGGGTGCTCGGAATGGTCGTCGGCTCCGTCGTCGGACTCGTCGAGGTTGTCCTGGCCTACGAATTGATCCGAACCATCGACCCCTCAGCGGCGCCCGCGAAACACGCGCCATAACGTGGTCGAGGTCGGGTGGGTGCGCCGCGACGCCATCACGATCCGGCGCCGACCCGCGCCGACAAAGAGCACCTCGGCTCGATCTTCGTGCTCGACCAGGATCGCAGCTTCCGATCTTCGCGGGGGATCGGCACCACCCGGGCAGGGTGAGGCCGCGCGCCGGAGGAGCGGCTTACGGTCGGTCTCTGCGGATGCGCGTCGCGTGGCCCGCGACGTGCATTCGCGACGATCACAATTCGAACCGACGGCACTTCGAACCAAATGAGGACACCGTGAGCAACGACGTCGAAGAAATGGGTCCGATCGACTACCTCGTTGTCGAGTTCCCCGGCAACAAGATGACCGGTGAAGGGTTTCCCGATCCTCGTCGATCTGGTGGAACGCGGCATCATCCGCATCATCGATCTTGCGTTCTTCATCAAAGGGGAAGACGGTTCCGTCGTCGGCGTGAACATCGCCGAGCTCGGCGGCGGCGAGTACGACATGACCGTGTTCGAGGGCGCATCATCGGGCTTGATCCACCAAGACGACATCGACGAGGCCAGCGCGATCATCGAGCCGGGTAGCTCGGTCGGAATTCTCGTGTACGAGAATTCCTGGGCCGGGCCCTTCGCGGCGGCATTGCGCCGGGGCGGCGGGCAGCTCGTCGCCCAGGGCCGGATCCCGGTCCAAGGTCTTCTGGCTGCGCTCGACGCGGCCGAGAGCCTCCGCCTAACCCGACCGACGACCACACGGCGTCTGCGATAGCGACCGAAAGGAAGAGACCAATGCCCGGACTTCTGCGAGGAGTGGCCCGTGTCGCCGTCATCTCCGGCACCGCGACCGCGGTGTCGAACCGCGTCTCGCGTCGCCAGGCGGGGCGATGGGCCGACCAGGAACAGCAGCAGTACGAACAACAGCAGCCGCAGTACGCGCAACAGCCGGCTCCTGTCGCCGCACCCGTCGACGATCCGATGGACAACAAGATCGACCAGCTCAAGGGTTTGGCCGACCTGCATGCGCAAGGCGTGCTCACCGACGCCGAGTTCGACGCGCAAAAGGCGAAGATCCTCGCGAGCTGACACTGAGGTCCGAATGGCACCGGCGTGACGAACACTGCCGACGACCTCGCGGTCAACCGCGCGTTGTGGACGTTCGTGAACGCGGAGTTCACCGACGAGCGCGCAACTTCGGCGTGGGCCGCGTCGGAGATCACGTGGGGACTGTTCGAAGTTCCCGAACGCGAGGTACACGCCCTCGGTGACGTCGCGGGTCTCGACGTCATCGAGCTCGGCTGCGGTACCGCGTACTTCTCGGCGTGGCTCGCACGGCGGGGCGCGCGCCCCGTCGGCGTCGATCTCACGCGCCGCGCAGCTCGACTCCGCGCGCCGGTGCCAGCAGCAGTACGGCATCGACTTCCCGTTGCTCGAGGCCGACGCGGCATCAGTGCCGTTACCGGATGCGAGCTTCGATCTGGTTGTCAGTGAGTACGGCGCGAGCGTGTGGTGCGATCCGGAGCGCTGGGTGCGCGAAGCGGCGCGACTGCTGCGCCCGCGCGGCCGGCTCGTCTTCTTGACGAACAGTGTGCTCGCGACGCTCTGCGTCCCCGAAGAAGAAGGCGAGACCCAAGATCAGTTGCTCCGACCGCAACGCGACCTGAATCGCGTGCAGTGGCCCGGCGGTGGCGTCGAGTTCCATCCCGGGCACGGTGACTGGATTCGCATACTGCGAGCCAACGGCTTCGAGGTCGAAGCGCTGCACGAGCTCTACGCGAATCGAGTCCGACCAGAACCCCGACTACTACTGCATCTCGTCGGCGCAATGGGCGGCCCAGTGGCCGATCGAAGATCTCTGGGTGGCGCGCCGAGCATGAGACACACAGCGCAAGCGCGGTTTACGGGCTCGCGGGTACCGACGCGTTGCGGCTGAGTGCCTCGATGACGGCCAGACCCAAGAGCACGACGATTGCGACGATGAGCGTGGCAATCGGTCCGGGATGCGAGAGGATGACCAGGATCGCGAGTCCGACGGCCGCTACCGCGACTCGAAGCGGGCTGCGATGCCGCGAGACGAACGAAGCGACGGTTGACGGCTGGGCGCCCGCAGCGCGGTTGCGGCCGCGGAGAACTCCGATGGTCGATTCGCGGATCTTGGTCGCGCTCTCGCCCGGCCCGGAGAGCCACGCGCCGATCGCGGCGATGAAGCCGAGCACGAACACGGACCGCAGTGCGATGCGGAGGAAACTCAAGAGGTGGTCGTACACGGCCGCCGCCGCGTGCTGGTTGACGTCGGGACCGAGGGCGTTCAAGTAGCCGCTGCGACCGACATTGAAGGCGATCAGCAGAAGCGCGGCCGCGAACGCGACGCCGAGCGCGGTTCGCAAAATGGTGCGCCGCCGGTTGCCCGACACGAGCAGGGCACCCACGAAGAGGATCAGTGTGAGGATCGGTAGCGCGACGGCGATCTTGTTGAATGCTTTGACCGCGCTCTGGGCCTTGCTCAACTCCTTCGAGTCCATCAAGACGATCTGATTGTTCACCCGGTCCGTGTCGACGCGGGAGAAGATGTTGATGCCTGCCTTTTCGAGTGCGGCCTTTACCTTGTCGACGACCGGACCCAGGTGCACCACTACTTGACCGTTCTTGGTCTCGATGTTCGCGGGGCCCTTGCCTTCGAGGACCGCGACGACTTGGGTGTGCGCCCGCCGGTTCACCTCCTCCCAGAGCGTCGCAAACCGATCCGATTGCACGAGCCGAAGCGCAGTCTCGTGAATGAAGCCGGCGATACCGTCGGTAAGCGCCGACGCTGACAGCGGCACCCGGGCGGGTAGCACGTTGGCCAATCTCGACTCGAGGTCGGTGCTGGTGACGAGCGCGTTCGTGACACGCGTCGCGATGGCCTCTTGCACCGCGGCGTCGCGCGCGAGTGGCGCGACAGTCGAAACGTATTGATCGGTGTCGAGCAGCGTGCCGTGCAACCAGATTCCGAGTACGGACACGGGCACCAGGACGCAAACGAGCACGACGAGGACGGCACCCACGATCCGGCGCCACCGCGCCACGGGCTTTCTGTCCGCGCCAGTCACGGGCGATGGCGGCGCGCTGTCAGAGAGTTCCGTAGACACGCGCTCATACTCACGCACCGCCGTGACTGTGTCCTCACCCGAAAAAGGGGAGGCAGGGCCAGGCAGGTGAGGGTTCCGTATCGGAGCCGCGCCCTACGGCGCCATCAGTGGATCGGGAGCGTCGCCAGGTGGACGATTCCGTAGCCGAGGAAGATCGCGGACATGCCGAGCACTACCAGTCGCATCGCGAGCCACTGGAAGCGCATCGAGATGCCGGCGAAGAACAACACCGCCGCGAAGAACACCGTTCCGAAGATGTAGTCGTCGGCGTGTTCGGTGGCTTCCTTGGCTTGCTCGAATCGCACGTCGCCGGCATGGTCGAGCTGGTCGGCCTTCTCGAAGTTCGCGACCTTGTACTGCGGCATGAGGAGTGGGCTCGCGATGGCCGACGGGTTGTGGATCGGATCCTCGGCAACCCACGCTGTGAAGGCGGGGACGAACTCGGGGCGGAAGCGCCGCACGTAGAGCTCGCGCGAGGTCGTGGTTACCGTCCGTGGAGACCTCGAGCCAGCGGTTGAAGTTCAGCAGGTCCTGGATGCGTTCCTGGCCGCCGAGCGTCGATCCGCGATTCGCATGGGCGCGCGCGGTGCTGGCTTCGGCGTAGTGCTGGGATTGGACGCCGCTCCACTTGGCGGCTTGGTAGCCGCTCCACGCGATACACAGCGTCGCGGCCGAGAGCAGCAGCACCGCGACGAATTCGAGTATGCGCTCCCGCCGGCCAACGACGGCGTGATGGACCTCCGTGAGCTCGTGCGGCGCGTGGACATGGACGTGTTCCGGCATGATCCGACCGTGCGCGCTACGACTGGAAGTCTGAGTTCGGCGATCAGCGCCGACGATCTTGGCGGCGGTCCTGCCGGCGGTTGACGCCGTGCGCGACCACTGCTGCAGTACCAACGACCGCCGCGGTCCGGGCAACCGGCGCGCCGATCACGCTCCTTCGAGCCATGCGTCGTGCAACCATCGGCATGTCAGTCTCCTTCGTCTTCGTCGGCTTCGAACGCCGCGATCAGTGCCTGGACCGGGATCCGGCCGTTCGCGACCAGCTGGCCACCGGAGTGGCGCACCGCGGCGGCGAAGGGCGCGGCCCATCGGTTCTCGTATACGAGCAGACCCGCGGTGCTGCCGGGCTCGAGCGCCGCCGCCGCGTTCGCGACGTCCTCGGCGCTCAGGATCTCGGCGAGCTCCGTTTCGATGCGACGAAGATCACCGGCCTCACTCGCGTCGACGTCGCCGATCTCGATCGCGTCGAATGAGCCGTCAGCCTCTTTGCGGATCATGATGAGATCGAGCACGCGGATGATCCCGCGATCCACCAGATCGACGAGGGTGGGCGCGATCTCACCGTTGAACTTGCTCCCGGGAAACTCGATCACCAGATAGTCGACCGGCCCGAACTCGTCGAGCTCGCTTTCTGCCATTCTGTCCTCCTCGTTTAGATCCTCATCTCCGGGTGCAATGACGACTATCCACAGGCCGCCGCCGATCGGGTAGCACGCTCGTTCTTGGCGGCTTCGATCGCGAACAGTTCCTTCATCTGCGCCAGCTTTTCGGGCATGCTCGGCGGCGAGGTCATTGGCCTGCGACCAGTCCTCGTCAAGGTTGTACAACTCCCAGACGTCGTTGTCCGGTGTCCACTCGCGGATGCCGGGCGGCAGGCCCGGCACCCACGGGAGTGCGCGGCCCGAAGCGCGGACGCTATCCACCCGTCGTGGTAGATCGAGCGGCTCCCCATGACCTCGAAGTACTGCGTGTGCAGACGTCCTTCGGCGTCGGCGTCGTCGAACGTGTAGGCGAAGCTCACGCCGTCGATCAGGTCTTGCGAAACGCCGTGCACCACGCGCGGCGGGGTGATGCCGATGACCTCGTAGATCGTCGGCACGATGTCGTTGACAGTGATGGAACTGCGTGCGCGGCGTCGGGTCGGGCTCGATCCTGGCGGGCCAGCGCACGGCCATCGGATTGCGCGTCCCGCCGAGATGCGACGCGAGGAGCTTCATCCCCTTGTAGGGCGTGCTTCCGGCCCACGCCCAGCCGGCGTGATACTGGTTGTCGGTCTTGGGCGAGCCCAGCACGTCGAGGCCGCCGAGCTCGTCGAGGGCCTTGATGTGCATGTCGAGGTCGTGCGGGATGCCGTTCTGGGCGAGCAGTTCGCTGATGGTCCCGTTCTGGCCTTCGCCCGAGGAGCCGTTGTCGCCCCAGATGTAGAAGATCAGGGTGTTGTCGCCGTAGCCGAGGCGCTCGATCTCGTCGACGAGCCGACCGACCTGCACGTCGGCGTGCTCGGCGAACCCGGCGGCCACTTCCATGAGGCGACGCTGGAACGGCTTCTCGTCTTCGGGAATGCTCTCCCAGGACGGCCAGTGCCTCGGGGCGCGCCGTCAGCTGCGCGTCGGTCGGGAATCCACCCCTTGGCCTTGGCGCGCTCGAAGCACGCGCTCGCGGTATTCGTCCCACCCGTCGTCGAACTTGCCCGAGTACTTGTCGGCCCACGCCTTCATGATGTGGTGCGGACCGTGCAGGCAGCCGCTCGCCCAGTACATGAAGAACGGCTTGTCTGGCTCGAACGCCTTGTGCTGGCGCAGCCAGTCGATCGCGTCGTCGGCGAGATCCTCGCTCAGGTGGTAGCCCTCGTTCGGGCCGTCTTCGGCGGCAACACGATCGTGGTGTTACGCACGAGGTTCGGCTCACACTGCGACGCCTCACCCGCCAGGAAACCGTAGAAGTATCGAAGCCCTAGCCCGTCGGCCAGTTGTCGAACGGACCGGCCGCCGTCGTCTCCTCGGCCGGCGTGTTGTGCCACTTCCCGAACGCCGCAGTCGCTGTACCCGTAATCCTTCAACACCTCGGCACCGAGCGCGCTGCTCTTCGGGATGATGCCCGAGTCGTGCTGACGCGGGTGGTAGTTACCTCGGGAGCCTGGAGCAAGTCGGGCGAGCGTCATCACCCGATGAGGGGTAGATCACGCGACGATTTGTCGCCCGGCCCCCCTTCGTGGGCTCACTCGGTCTCGTACAGGAGTCGTTCCCCGAGCGGCCGGGCCTTGGCTGCGACGTCCTCGACGTATCCGGACTCGCGGAGGTGGAAGAAGGCGGAACGGGCGATCGCGGCGGCCGGCACCGCGACGATGAGCCCGATGATGCCGCCGAGCATCCCGCCGAGCGCCAGCGCGAGGAGTATGACGAGCGGGTGGATGTCGAGCGTCTGCCCCATGACCTTGGGCTCGACGAAGTTCTCGAGAATGAGGTTCGCGGCGAGCGACACGACGACGATGGTGATCGCGGCAGCGACCCCGCTTTCGCCGAGCGCGATGAGTGCAACGTACGCGCCGGCCAAGAACGCCCCGATGTACGGGATGTACCCACCGACGAAGGTCAACAGCACGATCGAGGGCACCAGCGGCAGGCCGAGCAGGATCGCCGCGAGGCCGATTACCGCGCTCACGATCGCCGACAACACAGTGCGTCCGCGCCCATAGCTGCGGAGGGTCGCGCAAGACTCGTCGATGAACTCGTCGAGCTTCTCGCGGTGCCGAGGGTTCACGGCTCGCACGAAGCGGCGCCGCAACAGTGAGCCATCCTTCACGACGTAGTAGAAGACCAGGGTTCCGAGTAGGAGACCGCTGGCGACGCCGACCAACCGGTTGACGCCCGCGACGAGATCTGTCGCGGCACCGAACGCGACCAGAGCCGATGAGTCGTTCACCGCCGTGCGGAACGATTGGACGGACTCGGTGTCGACACCGGTCTTGTCGGCAAACGTTTGGGCGGCGTCGTCGACGGCCGACTCGATCTTGGCCGACTGGCTGTCGACGCCGGCGATGGCCGCCGCGGCGATGCCGCCGAGTACCGCCGCCAGCCCGAGCACGACGATGCCCGCGGCGACGGCCGGGCGGAATCGACCCCGTAAACGGTCCGCGACCGGCTTGAGCATGACGCCGAGCAACCCGGCCAGCGCGACCGGAATGACGACCTCGGCGATGGCTCCGAACACCAAGACCGCAATCGCGACGGCAATCGCGACTCCGATGAACGTCCAGGCCGCGATGCCGACGCGGCCGGCCGCACTCATCGGTGCGTGCCCATCGGGTCGCCGACGCGGGTGTGGTGGCCGGCGAGCGACCGGCTGCGCAGATGTGGCGCGGCGGCGCGCACGGCGTGTTGGGGATGTAGCCGCTCGGTGTAGGCGCCGTATCTCGCGGAGAGCGGCAGAGACGTGATGCCGTGCAATGCGACACTCAGCAGCACGGTGACGGTCACGGCCGCGATCACCCGCTGTCCATCGGCGGCGCTCAAGCTGTCGACCGCGATCAATGAGAACACCACCGACGCGAGCCCACGCGGGCCGAACCAACCGACGAACACGATCGTCGGGCGGTCGAGCCCGACCCCGGCCAGCGCGACCGCGACCGGCGCCATGCGCACGACGGTGAGCGCCAGGAGCGCAAACACCACGTCTTGCCAGATCACGTGATGAAACGCGGGCACGATCATTGCTGCACCGAACAGGAACCAGACGAGGAGTGAGAGCAGTTCACCCATGTCGTCGGTGAACTCGAGGATCGCCGCTTCGTCGGGGGGAGCGATGCTGCCGAAGGCCATCCCGCCGACGAACGCGGCGACGAATCCGTTCCCGCCCGCCTCGACCGTTACCGAGTAGATGAAGAACGCGAGCCCGAGAACGGCGAGGGGACGAAACCGAGGTGCGTCCAGGCCGTGAGCTCGCGACCATCGCAGCAACGCGGCGCCGACGAGGCCGACGCCGAATCCGATCCCCACGCCGATGAGGAGGTCGACGAGTGCGCCGCCCGCACTTTCGGCGTGCGCGACCTCGGACGCCACCGCGCCGACGATGCAGACCGTCACCAGTGGCGTCACGATCCCGTCGTTCAGACCGCTCTCGACGTTCAACGCGCGACGGACTCGGATGGGGACCCGGTGATTCTCCAGGATCGACGCGCCGAGCGCAGCATCGGTGGGCGCGACGATCGCGCCGATCAACAACACCACCCAACCCCCGAGACCTCCGTAGAGCACCGCGGCAACCGCCGTACCCAACACGACGGTCAGGGGCAATCCGATCCCGAGCAAGCGCAACGGTGGGCGCGGGTCGGCGCGCAGCTCTCGCACGTTGACTCGCGATGCGTCGGCGAACAGCACCAACGCCAGGGTGAATTCGGCGATGTGCAACACGGTCGACGAATGCAGACCGACGGTGATCAGCGATACCGGTTGATGTGCGACGACGAGGCCGAAGACGACGAACGCGATTGGCGCAGTGACGTTGAATCGTTCCAGCCGGGCCGAGAACAGGGCCCAGATGACCACGCAGCCCGCGAATGTGGCGATGGCCGCGGTATCCAGTTCTTGATGCACTACCGCTGAGTGTGGGGGAGGAGTTGCAGGGCGGAGTCACCCCCGCGGGGTGACGAGATCGATCCGGTCTGACCGCGAGGCTTCACCCCCTCCGAGTGACGACCGGTTCGCGCATCTCGCCGAATCTGGGTGTGAGCGCCGACCTCTCGCTCGAAGGAGGTAGCAGCACTTGCGAGCGGAAGTAGCGGTCTGGCGTAACCGGGTCGAGACGATTCGGGGTCGCCTCGAGCCCCTTCGAGAGCGGCTCGAGGCGACGCTCCTCTATCGCGTCTGGGAACGGCTCCTCGAAAACGAATTCCTGGATCGGGCCGTGGCGCTCGGTGCCAAGGCGTTCGTATCGCTGTTTCCCTCGCTGATCGTCGTCGCGGCCTTCGCGCCGGCGTCGGTTCGGGTCTCGATCATCACGACCTTGACCCACCGGCTCGGACTCTCGGGCGCGGGGCTGACGACCGTCAAGCAGGCGTTCGAAGTTCCGACGACACCCGCCGGGCGACGGGCGTGCTCGGACTGCTTGTTCACGTTCTTCTACATCAGCTCGTTCACGACGGCCCTCCGGCGCGTCTACGCGAAGGCGTGGCGGAGACCGTCCGGAGGCTTCGCATCGGGCTACGCCGTCGGGGCCGTCTTCTTGGCCGGCCTGGCGGCATATTTCGCGGTGCTCGGCGGACTGCGGTCGTTGCTCGACCGGGGTGCCGCGATCGGGGTGTTCGTGGTTCTGGCGTGGCTGGCCGCGGTCGGGTTGTGGCTGCTCACGCCGTGGCTGATGCTCGCCCGGCAGGTGCGGGCGCGCGCCTTGCTCCCGAGCGCAGTGCTGACCGCCACCGGCTCGCTCTTCTATACGGCGTCTTCGACGGTGTGGATGCCGCGCACGATCACGGAGAATCAACATCAGTTCGGTTTCTTCGGGGTCGCGCTCTCGCTCGTGACCTGGCTGACCGGAGCGGCCACGATCGTTGTCGTCAGTGCGTGCGCGGCGCCGGTGCTCGCGGAGGACCAAGGTTGGATCGGCCGCCTGATTCGGGGCGGGCGCGCGGCTTCCACGCTCGTCGAGGGCGCGGCGGAATCGACCGCGGCCCCCGCCAGCGCACCGAGACTCTCGAACGCGTTCGGTATCGGCGGTCCCGATGATGACGACGACGACGATGACGACTTGGGTTCGCGGTCGTAGAGCCGCACACCCCATGCCTGTACCTCGCAGTCAAAGGCTGTATCGAGCTCGCGCACTGAAGCGCGTTGCCACGAACGCGCCCGAGTTGATCGCCGCGTGCACGATGACGGGCGCGAGGATGCTCCGGCTCCGCAGTCGCAAGTACGCCAAGCCGACTCCCGCGACGCCGGTCACAACGACTGTGCCCGCGACGAGCCCGAGCGTGCGCGGGGACATCTCGATCGCGCCGTCTGCCGAGTTGTCGCCGACCGAATGAAGCGTGGGCAAGACGTGCCACAACCCGAACAACGCCGAACTGGCCGCTACCGCGCCCGTGGTGGAGTACCTGCGCATGAAGAGGCCCAGCAGTGCGCCGCGGAACAGCAACTCCTCGCCCAACGCCGTCCCGAACGGGATGCGAAACGCGGTTTCGTACGCGGCCCGGCCGCGGCTCGAGTCGCGTACGCGGGCGTCGTCGAAATACGTCGAGGTCGCGGGCGTGCGGGCCGCGAGGGCGATGCCGGCGACAATCGGTGCTGCCGCCGCGAGACCGGCGCGCGCGCCAGCGCGCAATGCGCCCGTCTCGAGGCCGAGGTCGGAGGACGACGCGCCCGCGCGGCGCGCCAGCGTCAGCACCGCGGTCGCTGCGGTCAGATTCGCAGGAACGTGCACCGCGTCGGGCAGGAGCTCATTCAGCACCGCGCCGTACGCGAGCGTGACGAGTGCGGCAGCGACATCGGCGTTGCCGCCGCGCTTCATCGACCGCGCTTCATCGACCGTGCTTCATCGACGGGGCGCGGGCCGCAGGATGGGTGTCTCGCTCGCCTCGCCGCCCGCGGCGACGAAGTCTTCGATGGCCAGCTGACGCACGCGCTCGAGGATGACCTCATGCGCGCGAGCCGGGTCCTCTCGCATCCACGTGGTCAGGAGGGAGGCCGCAAGGCCCATGTCGGAGCTGTGGTGCCGTTTCACCCACTCGCTGCGCATCAACTCGCGATCCTGGAGCCACTTCGTGAGGCGTTGGGTCTGTTCCTCCGAGATCTCGATGCCGAGCACCGCGCAGAAGAACGGCAGGAGGTCGCCCCGGTAGTCGTGACCGGTTGCCGCAAATACACCGGGTACGACGTTCGCGGAGTTCTTCATGTCGACGAGCGTCTGGAAGAAGGTCGTGTTCGGGGTCCAGCGCATCCCGCGGGGAATCTTCGGCCACCTGCTGTCCGCGTCGCCGAGCCAGTCAGGAGCTTGCACGATCAGGCCGGGCCCGAAGCGCGCGACGCCGTCGTTGTGATGCGTGATCATGACGTAACGCATGCGCTCACGCTGTTCGAGCGGAGTCGCGTGCCACTCGTCGATGTCGTTGAAGACGCCGATCAACTCGGGATGCACGTCATCGCGCTCGTCGCGTAGAACCTGTTCCTTCCACCGGCTGAAATGGGGAGTGCCGATCCAGATCGCGTAATCGACACCCGCGTCGATGAGGCCTTGCGTTCCTTGATTCAGGAACGCGTCCTGGCTCGTCCACGCACCGAGGCTCTCGCCGAAGAGCACGACCTTGGGCCGGGAGTCGACCGGCACCGCGTGCAGTCGCTCGGTGATCGCGTCGATCAGGAGCCGCGCCTGGCGCCGTCCTTCGTCGACCCGGTCGAGCGAGAGGGGCGACGGTCGAGCCGCGTATTGCATTGCGACGGTCGCGCAGTTGCCGCGAGCGAGCATCTCCATGACGCTGACCGCGGCGTAGTTCACGTATCCGGTGCCGGTCGGCATGTCGATGAGCAACCAGTCGCGATCGAACGCATTGGTTCGTTCGAGCTCGCGCATCGCCAGGGCGACCCGCTCCGCCTCGCTGTCGGCGCTCTCGAGTCCGACGTAGACCCGGATCACGTCGACCGCGGGTTCGCCCATCACCTCCGAGATCACTTCGGGCCCTTGCGCGTTCCACACGTAGCGCCGACCCTGCTTCGACAACGTCGCGTACGGCACTTCACTGTCAAGACTGCCGCTGAGATATGGATGCAACGGCGGCAAGTCGAACGACGGTTCGACGGCCTCTTCGCGTGACTCGATCATCCCGAACCCGTGTTGCATCGCGAAGCGCGTCCCGGCACCGAGCGCGGCCAGCGACGCGACGTGCCCGAGCGGCCGCCAGAGCGCCTCGTTGCCCGGGAGGACGCGGGCCGCGGCACGCGCGATCCGATCGGCAAGCTTGCGTTCGCCCGCGGAGATCGCGCCCGTAAGACCGGCAACCGCGATGCTCATGGCGAGCGATTTGCCGACCGAAATCTCGGCCTCCTCGGCGGGCGGGTCGTCGAGCCGCGAGCGCCGCCGCCGGAACAGCTCGCCGCCTACGGCGAAGCCGGCGGCGGCGGGAACGACCACGAATTGCGACAGGCGTTTGCGGTCGCGGCGATCGAGCGCGTCTTGCAGGCCGCCGATGACGAGACCGCCCAGGCCGGTGACGGCCAGCGCGAAGCCGCCGGCGCGCGCTCCGGCGCGGGGGAGTTGTTCGCCCGCGTGTGGCGCAAACGCGCGCTGGATGCCGAGGCCGGCCGCGATTGCCACACCATCGACCGCGAGTGCGGACCGGCTCCAGCGGCGCTCGTGGAACGGGGAGCTTCCGGCGTCGCCCGCCAACAGCAGCGCGACGGATTGCAGCGACTCTTGGATCAGGCTGGCCAGCGCGTGATTCGCCGCGAACGACAGTCCCGTGACCAATGCCTGATCGGACGTCGTGCGCGGCATGAGCGTGCGTTGGAACGTAAGCGGCGCGTTGACTGCGGCCACGAGCAGACCCGTCTGCTCGGCGCGGTAGTCGAGTGAAGGGTGGCGGCGAGAGCGAGGCATGAGACTCGATACCGCTACTGGAACTCGTCGGCGTGTCCCATGAGCCCGTACAGGATCGAGATCGGGAGCGCGAAGATAAGAATCGCCTGGAGCGGATAGGTGAAGATCCGAGCGCGGTGACTGCGGCGACGCCGCAAACGATGTTGTAGACGCCGGCGATACCCGCCAGCACCGCGGCGAAGCTGATCCATCCCGTTCGGATTCGAAGTTGTTGTGCCATCGGGGCATCCTGACGCCCGGCCTGGTCAGAGGCGTCACCCGCTGAAGGTGATGCGAGCGACCGTGCGCCGGGAGAGAATGGGGTGCATGAGTGCGTGCTGCGGGCCGTCACGACCGGCCTCCGACAGTGGCGCCGTCCGGATTCGGGAACGGGCATCCGGGCTCTCCACCGACTCGATGGTGTTGGTGCCCGCGGGCAGCTTCCGAATGGGAAGCGACGACTCCTGGACGTATGCCGACGACGGCGAACGCCCGATCCACGAAGTGACCCTCTCGTCGTTTCGCGTCGATGCCACCGCAGTCTCGAACGCGCGGTTCGCCGAGTTCATCGAAGCAACCGGCTACACGACCGACGCCCAGCGCTACGAGTGGTCGTTCGTGTTCGCCGGATTGTTACCCGACGACTTCGAGCCGACGCGTGGTGTTGCCGACGCTCCCTGGTGGCGTCAGGTGTACGGCGCGGATTGGTCGCATCCGGAAGGTCCCCATTCGAACGTCGCCGATCGGTTGCAGCATCCCGCTATACACATCTCGTGGCGCGACGCCGATGCGTTCTGCCAGTGGGCCGGCCGCCGGCTCCCGACGGAAGCCGAGTGGGAGTACGCCGGCTCGCGGTGGTCTCGACGGTGCGGCGTTTCCCTGGGGCGACGAGCGAGAGCCCGACGGCGAGCACCGGATGAACGTGTGGCAGGGTACGTTCCCGACGGAGAATTCGGGCGCGGACGGTTTCGTCGGGACCGCGCCGGTCGGTGCGTTCGCACCGAATGCATACGGCGTGTTCAACATGACGGGCAACGTGTGGGAATGGTGCTCCGACTGGTACGACCCGGGGTACTACACGTCGTCGCCCGCGGGAAACCCCCGAGGCCCGGCGCGCGGTACGCACCGCGTCATGCGCGGTGGGTCGTATCTCTGTCACGACAGCTACTGCAACCGGTACCGCGTCGCGGCCCGGAGTGGGAACGCGGTCGACAGCAGCACCGGCAACCTCGGTTTTCGCTGCGTCGCCGACGACCGGTAGCCCGCTGCACGTGCGCGCGTCGTAATGGCCAACGCGATCGGTCAGGTCCTGCCGTCGGCGGTGGGGGTCGCACTCAGCCCGATGCCGATTATCGCCGTCGTGTTGATGCTGGTCTCTCCGCGGGGTCGCGTGAACGGGCCCGTCTACCTCATCGGTTGGCTCGTCGGTCTCGCGATCGTCGGGACGATCGTGCTGGCGATCGCCGGTTCGATCGAATCGGGTGACGGCGGGCAATCGACCGGCGCGAGTTGGGCCCAGATCGTGTTCGGTGTGCTCCTGTTCGCTGTCGCGCTCGGACAGTGGCGCAAGCGGCCGCAGGACAGTGCCGAGCCGCCGACTCCGAAGTGGATGGCCATGATCGACTCTTTCACGCCAATCAAGGCGGCGGGACTGGGCGTGCTGTTCGCGGGGTTCAATCCGAAGAACACGTTGCTCGCCGTCAGCGCAGCCGCGACGATTGCCCAAACCGGCATCGCGGGCGGGCAACAGGCGATTGCTTTCGCGGTGTTCGCCGTGATCGCGAGTATTGGGGTCGGCGCACCCGTCGTCATCTACTTCACGATGGGCGAACGCGCCAAGGCGATGCTCGAGGGGCTCAGAACGTGGATGAGCCATAACAACGCAGTGATCATGGCTGTGCTGTGCCTCGTGATCGGGGCCAAGCTCGTCGGCCAGGGAATCGCAGGGCTCTGACCCGTGCGCGAGTCGACGGCGGATCACCCCGGCAGGGGGATGTGTCGCCGACATCGGCCGAAGACGATCACTTTCGGATCGGTACGGAACCGATTGGAAGGCAGCTTCCGACCAGTGAGGTGATGCGGTGTCCGACTTGCTTCCGAGTTGGCGAGAGGGTGCCACGAAGCAGTCGATCGTGGAGTTCGTCGACGCTGTGACCGATCCGAACTCCGAGGCGTTCGTGCCGGAAGTCGAGCGCATTGCCGTGTTCGATAACGACGGCACGCTTTCGACCGAGATTCCCTATGCCCAGTTGGCATTCATGTTGGATCGTGCGGCGCAGCTCGGGAAGCCGACGAGCTCCGAGCAGTTGAAGGCTGGTGGGTTACCTGCGCTGCTCGATCTGGTGCGGCTCACCCACGGCGGAATCACGACCGACGACTTCAATACCGCCGTGCGGACCTGGCTCACAACCGCACGACACCCCCGCTTTGGCCGTTCGTACGCAGCGATGGTGTACCAACCGATGATCGAGCTCCTGAGCCTGCTGCAGACGAGCGGTTTCGCGTGTTGGGTCTTCTCGGGCGGCGGTGCGGACTTCATGCGCGGCGTGGGCTCCCGACGTGTTTGGGATCCCGCCCCATCGGATCATTGGCAGTACGGGCTCGGTCGCGTTCCGGATCGGCGCGTCGGGCCCAGAACTGGTCAAGGGTTCCGACCTGGGCGTGTTCGATGACGGCCCGCAAAAACCGGTCTCGATCCATCAAGCAGTCGGACAACGTCCGATCTTGGCCGGTGGGAACACCGACGGCGACCTCCCGATGCTCCAATGGACCGCCGCCTGCGCGCATAGGACCTTGCAACTGGCCGTGCATCACACCGACGCCGACCGCGAGTTTGCCTACGACACCGACCCGCTCCTGGGGTCCGGCAACGAGCAGCTTCTCGCAGCCGCGGGCGAAGGCGCGTGGACGGTGATCGACATGGCCGCCGACTGGGCACTCGTCTACGCACAATCCTGAAAAAAAATGGTCGCTGGCCGGCCCGCGCCGTTCATCCCCATCGGGTGAGTGCACCGTCGAACAGAAGTGCGAGCGTTTGAGCGACTTGAGCGACGAGCAGGGAGCGCAGTGTGCCGGTGCCGTTTCGTGGATTGATCAATATTGACATCAAGGATTCGGTGCCGGATTGGGAGCCGTTCCGTCAGCCGATTGCGCCGGACGGAACGCCGAGCGTCCTCTACGTCGTGCTCGATGATGTTGGCTTCTCGGCCTTGGAACCGTACGGCGGGTTGATCGAGACCCCGAACCTGAACCGCATCGCGCAGCGGGGACTGACGTACACGAACTTTCATACGACGGCGTTGTGCTCGCCGACCCGGTCGTGTCTGTTGACGGGACGGAACCACACCACGAATGGAATGGCGTGTATCAGTGAGGCGTCGTCCGGGTTCCCGAACGCCAACGCGCATATCCCTTTCGAGTGCGCCACGCTCGCGGAGGTGTTGGGACAGAGGGGCTGGAACACCTACATGGTCGGGAAGTGGCACCTGTGCGCTGAGGATGAGATGAACATGGCGTCGATCAAGACGCAGTGGCCGCTCGGGCGAGGGTTCGAACGGTTCTACGGCTTCCTTGGGGCTGAGACCAACCAGTGGTATCCGGATCTCGTGTACGACAACCACCCGGTCGATCAACCGGCTGCGCCCGAGGACGGGTATCACTTCACAACCGACATCACGGACAAGGCGTTGGAGTTCATCCGCGACGCGAAGGCAGTTGCGCCGGACAAGCCGTTCTTTCTCTATTACGCGCCGGGCGCGGCGCACGCACCGCATCACGCCCCGAAGGAGTGGATCGCGAAGTACGCCGGAAAGTTTGACATGGGCTACGAGGCGTACCGGGAGCTGGTGTTCGCCCGCCAAAAGGAGAGGGGGATCGTCACTGAGGACGCCGAGTTGTCCCCGATCAACCCGTACATCTCCGAGACCGGCTCCGAAAATCAGACCTGGCCCGAGTTGGACACGGTACGGCCCTGGAAAAGCTTGTCGGCGGAGGAGCAGCGACTCTTCTCGCGAATGGCCGAGGTATACGCCGGGTTCGTAAGTCACGCGGACCATGAGCTTGGCCGCGTCCTCGACTACCTGGACGAGACCGGTCAGTTGGAGAACACGATCGTGATCGTCGTGTCGGACAACGGTGCATCGGGTGAGGGCGGCCCGAATGGGTCAGTCAACGAGAACAAGATCTTCAACGGGATCCCCGACCTGATCGAGGACAACCTTCCGTTCCTCGATGAGCTCGGTGGCCCGAAGACGTACAACCATTACCCGACGGGGTGGGCGTGGGCGTTCAATACACCGTTCAAGATGTGGAAGCGGTACAGCAGCTACGAGGGTGGTACCGCCGATCCCCTGATCGTGTCGTGGCCCGCTCGCCGTCCCGCGGCCGGTGAGATCCGCCGCCAGTATGTGCACGCGATCGACGTCGTCCCGACGTTGCTCGAATGTCTCGACATCGAACTGCCCGAGACGGTGAAGGGCCACACCCAACATCCGATCGAGGGTGTGAGCTTCACCACGTCGTTCAGCGACCCCGAGGGAGACACGGGGAAGGAGACGCAGTTCTATTCGATGCTCGGGACTCGGGCGATCTGGCACAAAGGTTGGAAGGCGGCGGCGGTCACGCCCGCGGCGCCGAATGCCTGGGGGAACTTCGCGAAACAGCGCTGGGAGCTCTTCGACACCGTCAGGGACCCCAGCGAGTGTCACGACCTCGCCGACCAAGAACCCGACCGGCTACAAGAACTGATCGCGCTGTGGTGGGCCGAAGCCGGCAAGTACCAAGCACTGCCGTTGGAGTCCCGCGACGCGATTGGCATCCTCACCACCGAGCGGCCCCAGCTCGCCAAGCCTCGTAACCGGTACATCTACTATCCCGGCTGTGGCGAGGTGCCCGAGTCCGTCGCCCCCAACGTCCGGAACCGCTCCTACTCGCTTGCTGCGGAACTGGAGGTCGACGACCCCAAAGCGTCCGGGGTCCTGTTTTCCCAGGGCGCTCGCTTCGGCGGGCACGCCCTCTACGTGAAAGACGGCATCCTCAAGTACGTCTACAACTTCGCCGGGCTCGAAGAACAGATGGTCGTCGCGAGTGAACCACTTCCCACCGGTCACGTCGTCGTGTCCGCGTCCTTCGAGAAAGAAGGCGAGGGCTTCCCTACCGAAGGCACCCTCACGCTGCACATCCGTGACCAAGCCGTCGGCTCCGCCAAAATCCGTACCCAACCGGGCAAGTTCTCGCTGGCCGGCGAGGGACTCAACGTCGGACGCGACGGCGGCGAGCCCGTCACCGACGACTATCCAGGGACCACGCCATGGACGTTCACCGGCGGCACCATAGGGCAAGTCGTCATCGACGTGAGCGGCGAACCCTTCGTCGACCTGGCCCAAGAAGCCGCCGCCATGTTTGCCCGCGAATAGCAAGCCACCGGTCGGGTGCCTCGAGCTAGAGCAGCATCATCATGCGGCGTTCTAGTGAGTTATGGATCGATCGTTGAACGCTTGCACCGCGTCGATAACAGTCGGGTACACGCCCGCGCCGCCGAGGAGCGCGGTGATGCCGTAGCGATCGAGCTCGTCGCGAACGTTACCCATGGCTTCGGCGATGACGAGTGTGATGCCGTGTTCGTGGAGCTCGCCGACGAGCTGGCGGATCGTTTCGGCGCCGGTGTAGTCGATGTCAGGGATTGCGGTGGCATCGATACAGATCCAGCTCGGCGGATCGGCCGTCGCGGCGAACACGCTGGTCTGCTCGAAGAACAGGTTTGCGTTGGCGTAATACAGGTTGGCTGCGAATCGGTAGACGACGAGGCCAGGCACGCTCGCGCATCGGGCTCGACGGGTACGCCGTGCCATGTGTTGTTGTCGTCGGGCCGGAGCACGGCGGTGCTGGGGTGGTATGAGCGTCGGAGGTGATCGACGATCGACGCGAAGATGGCCAGCACGATGCCTTGTTCCACGCCGATGACCACGACGGTGGCCGTGACGAGCGAGGCCACGACGAACTCATCGGCGCGCAGCCGAAGCACCTTGCGCATGCCCGGGATGTCTACGAGCTCGACACCGATGAGAAACACGACCGATGAAAGGACTGCCGCAGGCATGTACTGGATCGGTGCGGTGAGAAACAGCAACACGATCAAAACGATGACGCCGGTTGTGAGTTGTGCGACCTGGCTGCGACCGCCGGCGCCGTCGACCATCTGCGTCTTGGTCGGACTGCCGTTGACGACGAAGGTCCCGGAGAGACCCGCCATCGCGCACGAGGCGCTGAGTCCGACGAGGTCGACGTTCTCGTCGAACGCATCGTTGTACTTGGCCGCGTACCGCGACGTGGCCGCGCTCTGGGCGAGCACCAAGACAAAGATCGATACCGCGGTGCCGACGAGTGGAGCAATGTCGGAGAGCGAGACACTCGGGAACCCGAGCGCGGGAAGACCGCTGGGGAGGGGGCCGAGGGTCGCCACGCCGTGAGACGCGAGATTCCACTGGTAGCTGATGAAGATCGCACCGACCACCGCGATGAGCGCCCCGGGGATCTTTCCGGTGATGAGCTTGAGCCCCAAGATCGTTCCGATGACACCGGCCGAGACGGCCACCGTCGTCCAACTCACATCGCCGACGTGCTGAAGAGTCGAGGCGAGCTTGCCGATCGTTCCGGTGTACTCGTGATGAGCGATCGTGATGCCTTTGCCGGACGGAATGCCGAGCATGCCTCCGACCTGACCACACGCGACTTGGATGCCGACCCCGGTCAAGAATCCGATCAGAACTGTGCGCGACAGGAAATCGGCGATGAAACCGAGCCCGATGAGGCGGGCGACGATCAAGAACACGGCCGTCATCAGCGCCAGCAGGCCGGCGAGTGCGACGTACTGCTTCGACTGGGCTGTGGCCAACCCGGCCAACCCCGCTGCCATCACCGCCGCCGTCGCCGAATCTGCGCCGACGACGAGGTGCCGAGACGAACCCAATAGGGCAAACGCAAGCATTGGCAACAAGATCGTGTAAAGGCCGGTGATCACCGGCATGCCTGCGATCGTCGAGTAGCCCATGACCTCCGGGATGGCCAGCGCGGCGAGGGTGGTCCCGGCTATCAGATCGAGCGGAATCCTCGAACTGTCGAGAGGAAGAAGCCCCTGTAAGAACGGGTGCTTCTTCTGTTGCATCTAGACCCCTTCGAGTGCTTGGAGTCGGCCGGAGCGAATTGCGTTGCAGAAGGCTTCGTAGTCGCGGTCGTTTTGGTCCGCGTACCGTTCGGAGAAGTCGGTGATCGACTTGTCGAACCGGTCCTTCTTACCGAGATAGGCCGCGATTGCGATCGCGTCACCCGATCGCGGCGTGCGCCCGCGCCAACGTCTGACCGCACACACTTGCGTACATTTCCAGCCCGGTCGGGATCATGTCCTCGACCACGGCGGAGCCCTTCATGTCGCGCAGTTGGCGCCAGTACAGGTACCGACCGGCTTCGACTCCCTTCGTCCAGCCGAGAAAGATGTCGCTCGCAGCCTGCATCATCCGCTGGCCCTGGACGACTCGTTCGCCCGGTTGGCGGTAGCGGCTCTTCGGAAGATGGTCTTCCAGCACCGACCGCGTCGCTTCCTTGACCTGTAAGAACAACGGGTCTTGTTGGTCGCGCCCCTGGAGTAGGACGATGAACGCTCGCGTCCCGACGCTCCCGACCCCGACGACCTTCCCGCGACATCGACGACCTGGAACCGTTCCAGCAGTTGGCGCTGATCGTCGCGCAGGGTCGAGCGGTACGCACGGAACTGCTGGTCGATCGCCTGTTCGATTTCGTCAGTGGACATCCCGACTGTCGCGGGCAGGTCCCGGGCCGGGACGACGATCGGTGGTTGGCTGACGATCCGGTATTGACCATCCACTTGCTCGGCGAGTTTCGACAACGCCTGCAAACTGTCACGTGTCCGCGCCTTATCCGCGGCTTTCTCTGCGCTCTTCGCCATCCGCTTTTCTTGGGCGCCGGTCAGATTGCTCGCGCGATTGCTGATCGCGTCCAACACGTCCTGTTCCGACACATGCGCATACCAGACGTCCATCGTGCCCATCTTGGCGAACCGCACCATCGCGTCCCGGTAGCCGGTCACCGAGGCGATCGTCGCGGCCCGGGCATCGGATGTTGCGAACCCGTTGTTGCGAGCCGCGATTGCGAAGCTCGCCGCCATACGCTTCACGTCATACTCGAACGGTCCGGGCAACGTCTCGTCGAAGTCGTTCAGATCGAACAACAGCGTCCGCTCCGGCGATGCGAACACACCGAAGTTCGAAAGATCCGCGTCGCCGCATAACTGGACCTGTAGTCCAGCGGTCGGCGTGTCCTTCAAGTCGGCGGCCATGATCTTCGCCGCGCCCCGGTAGAACGTGAACGGGGAAACCATCATCCGTCCGTGCCGAACCGGCACCAAGTCGGGCTCTCGGGTCAGATTCTGTTCTTCGAGGAGCGCGACCGGATCTCGACCATTTGCCGCGGGCACCCATCCGGTATGTGCAGAGAGAGGCGCACGCTCGCGCAACGCCTTGCCTTGTGCTTTTCGCTCGTCGACACTCGGAGGCGCGGCTTCGATCACGATCGACCTCACAAACTACGCGTCCGCGGTGCGCTCGTCGTCACCGCACCGATTGTCGGTCTTCCCGGAGAGCATGGGATCCCCCGCTCCGGGTGAAGCCGTAGAGCGTGAGTGAGCGCAGCCTTTCCTTCCATGACTACGCCCGAAACCAAGCGCCTGACCGACGATCAGCTAGCGCAGGCACTCGCCCTCGCGCGGGCATCCGACAGCGTGGAGCTGAAGTTCACGGTGCCCGACTCGCATCGCCGCTTGGCGGTGACGGCACTCGAAATGGATCCGCTCGACTCGCAGGTTCGGCTCGTGTACTTCTTCGACACTCCCGACTTGGCCCTCGACCGCGCCGGACTGGTGGTTCGCGCCCGACGGGTCCAGGGCAAGGGCGATGACTCCGTGATCAAGCTCCGCCCCGTGGTCCCGGGCGATCTGCCCGCGAGCGTGCGGAATTCGAAGAACGTGACGGTCGAGCTCGACGCGCTGCCCGGAGGGTTCGTGTGCTCGGCGTCGATGAAGCGCGCCATGGGCCCCGACGCGGTGAACACGACGATGGCGGGTGAGCAACCGTTGCGCAAGCTCTTCTCCAAAGAGCAGCGCGCGTTCTTCAAGGCGCACGCGCCCGACGGGGTGAGCTCGACGATCTGCACACCCTCGGTCCGATTCTGGTGCTGAAGCTGCGCAAGATTGCTCCGAACTCGGGACGCAAGCTCGTCGCCGAGCTCTGGCACTACCCCGATAACCAACTGATCCTCGAGTTGTCGACGAAGACCGTGCCCGGGCAAGCGGTACAGGTGGCCGGCGAGTCACGCGCGTTCCTGTCGACCCACGGCGTCGACATGACCGGCGAACAGCGCACCAAGACCAAGACCGCGCTCGAGTTCTTTGCCGGCGAGATTGCGCGCCGGGGAGACCAAGGCGGCGGTCAGCTGACTCGTCGCGTATTGCGTCGCCGCGCGACCGCGATTCTCCGGTCGGAACAGCGCCTCGAGGACCGCTACGTGCTCGCCGGGTTCCTCATCGTGGCGTGCATCGTCGCGTTCGCGGCTATCGGCAACGGGCGGCGCGGCCGATTCGTTGCCGTTCTGCTCGAGGGAGTGACGCTCATCGTGATCCTGCGCGCTTCGCGCGTCCGGCCGCGCGTGATGCAGGTTGTGAGTTCGGCGGTGGGGATCGCGCTGATCGCGGTTGCCGTCTCGTCGTCGTCGGACAATCGGGTCTCGGAGGCGGCTCCCGTCGTGCTCGGCGCCTTGCTCGCGTTGGGAGCTCCGATTGCCATCGTGCGCCGCCTCCGCGACCAGCCCGCAATCGACTTCATGACGGTTGCCGGTGCGCTGTGCATCTACCTGCTCGCCGGATTGTTCTTCGCGCTCCTCTACTGGTCGATGGGGGTCATCGCGCACAGCCCGTTCTTCGCCCAGAAGGAGGCGGAGAACGCGGTCGACTACGTGTACTACAGCTTCGTCACGCTCACGACGGTCGGCTACGGCGACCTGACCGCGCGCCAGGATCCCGGGCCGCATGTTCTCGATCCTCGAGGCGCTGTTCGGTCAGCTCTATCTCGTGAGCGTCGTGGCGTTGCTCGTCGCGAACATCGGCCGTTCCCGGCCCCGTTCGTCGGCGGTGACGCCGGAGACTGAGGCGTGATGCGACTTGCTAACGGCGCTTGCTACCGGCGCGGGATGACGATGCCGCTCTCGTAGGCGGCGATGACCGCTTGCGAGCGATCACGGGCGTCGAGCTTCGTGAACACGTGCCGGATATGTGACTTCACCGTGTCGGGCGAGATGGAGAGGTCGCCGGCGATCTCGCGGTTCGAGCGGCCGCTGGCGATGAGGACCAGCACTTCGCGTTCCCGATCGGTCAGTGTCTCGACCGCGGACCGGCGTTCGGGTGACGAGACGGCAAACCGCTCGACCAGTGTCCGAGTGAGAATGGGCGCAGGAAGTGCATTGCCTGCGCGCGACCGTGCGCACCGCGTTGGTGAGATCCTCGGCCCGGGCCCGCTTGAGCAGGAAGCCGCTCGCACCGGCCCGGAGGGAGCGAAACGCGTAGTCGTCGAGCTCGAACGTCGTCAGCACGATGACGCGTGGCCGGTCCTCGGTACCTCCCAGCGTGATCCGCTCTGTCGCCTCGATGCCGTCGGCGCCGGGGAGCTGCACATCCATGAGGACGATGTCGGGGGCGACTTGGGCGATCAGCGGGTAAGCCTCCCTCACGCTCGCGCTCTCGCCGACCACCTCGATGTCGGGTTCCGCGTTCATGATGACGCGGAGTCCGACACGGGTCGCGGTGTCGTCGTCGACGATGACCACGCGAATCGGCGAGCTCTGAAGCTGGGTCAGCCATGTCAGATCGGTTCCAGTGGGAGTTCGGCCGTCACGCAGTAGCCACCGCCGGCTTTCGGGCCCGCTTCGATATGACCGCCGAGGACGGCGACGCGTTCGCGCATCCCGACCGCCCCGCGCCCGTTGCGATCTTTGCAGCGTCGTCGGTTCCTGCGAACCGCGTGGAACGGCCACCGCTGTCTGACACCTCGAGGTGCAGCATGGTGGGGGCGTAGCGAACATGCACCCGGGTTGGCGTGTCGCCCGCGTGCTTCGCGACGTTCGTGAGGGACTCCTGGATGATGCGAAACGCGGAGCCGTCGACCAATCGCGGCAACGGCCGAGGCGAGCCTTCTACGACGTAGTCGACTTGCATGCCGGCGCGGGTCAGCCGTTCGACGAGTTGTTCGAGGTCGGCCAGGCCCTGAACCGGGACGAAATCGGTGGACTGATCGGCCAGGCCGAGCGCGAAGTCGAGATCCCGAAACGCGTCGCGGCCCACCTCCTCGACGGTCGCGAGCAGCTGCTTCGCCTGCGCCGTATCGGTGTCGACCACGCGCCGGGCGGCCGCACCCGAGAGGATCATCACGTTGAGCGCGTGTCCGACGATGTCGTGCGTCTCGAGCGCGATCCGGCTCCGCTCGGCCGAGGCCGCCTGCCGGGCGGCGAATTCGGCGCGGATGCGGGCGGTTTCCGCGGCGACGAGTGCATGCTCGGCCCGGGTCCGTTCGGCGACTTCGGTCGCGAGCAACAGTGCGGCCAGGATCGTCGCCCCGATGAACAATTGAATGTCGACCAGGGCGTTGTTCGGTGCGGCGACGGTTACGAGCGAGCGCGCGTGGCCGTCGGCTACCACCCAACTTGCGGCGAACCCGACCGCGAATCCCGAGATACCTACTCCGAGCGGTCCGCCACGCAACGCGGCCAACATCAAGACGCCGGCGACCATGTAGGTGAACGAGACGCCGAAGAAGGTCGAAGGTATGACGGTGAGCGCCACCGCAAGCACGGCGATACCGACCAACTCGGGAAGTCCGGCCTGGACCTCGAAAAAGCGGCGGCGTCTCCACGCCAGCACGGGTGTTGCGACGACAAGTACCCCGATGGCATCGCCCAGCCACCAATTCGCCCACGTGACGATGAAATTCCCGGTTCCGGCGACCGTCGCCACCGCGCTACCGATCATGCCGCCGACGAACGGCCCGATCACGACCGCGCCCACGATGTAGCGCAGCAGGTAGCGACGCGGCGTTCGCTGCTCCCACTTCGAGTCGCGGGTGATCAGGCTGGCCCCGATGAAGGGTTCGACCACGTTCGCCGCCGCGAAGCCCAGCGCCATGAACATCGTCTGGCCGTGCGAGAGGTCGATCGTGATCTCGGCGACGGCGACCGCCGCGAGCAAGAGGGGCCAGTTGCGACGTGACGTCAACACCAGCACCGCGAGCGTGAGCCCGGCGGGCGGGAAGAACGCAACCCCCGATTCCGGCGACATGAAGTACCAGAAGGTGAGCAAGGCGCCGAGCGCGTAGAGGCCGCCGACAGCGACTGCCAGAGCCAGCATTCGCACCGAGCGCATCCCACCACCGCTCCGAGAGGGTGATCGGGGACTGGGACAACCGCTCTCGTAGCGGATGGTATCGGCTCACTCGCGGGGGGTGATGCTCAAGGCGGCCGAGCCCGCGAACCTTGCTTTTCAGGCGACAAGAGGAGTTCGGGTAATGGCAACACTCACCGTTTGGAAGTTCGATGAACCCGAGGGCGCCGGCCGCGCCGTCGACATCCTCGAAAGTCTGCAGAAACAGGAGCTCATAACGGTCCACGACGCCGCCGTTGTGACCTGGCCGATCGAGAAGAAGCGTCCGAAGACGAAGCAGCTACACAGCCTCGCCGGGGCCGGCGCGCTCTCCGGCTCGTTCTGGGGACTGCTGTTCGGACTGCTGTTCTTCGTTCCGCTCTTCGGCATGGCGGTCGGTGCCGCGATGGGCGCTCTCAGCGGGTCGATGGCCGATGTCGGCATCGACGACGACTTCATCGATTCGGTCCGGAGCGAGGTCCAGCCCGGAACCTCGGCGCTCTTCGTCATCACCTCCGACGCGGTGCAGGACAAGGTGCGAGCGGCCTTCAGCGAAGAGAAGCCCACGCTTATTCACACCAACTTGAGCGGTGAAGAGGAAGGGCGGCTGCGCGACTATTTCTCCGAGGAGTAGCCGGACAAACCGTCTGCTTCTTGGGCCGGATGCCGACGGAACGCGCGTCGATTACGTGTGGAGAGCCTCACCCCACCCAGGTGAATTCACCCCGGGTGGGGTGATGTCGTCTTCACCCTTTCGTTCGAGCATGGCGTGACAGCAGCCCGCTGCGCTTTGCGCGAACTTGGGGGATCGAAGTGACGATTGCACTGCTTCCGGTCGGCACGAAGGCCGACGTGCCGCGCCTGCCCACACCATGGAACCGCCGAGGGCGCCTGAACGATCAGTGTTCTCGCGTCCGCCCGGGCGAGGCGATGCTCGTCGCCGGATTCGCGGGCGCCGGCAAGACCACACTGCTGGCCGATTGGTTCACGAACGACTGCGCGACGCCCAGCCGGGGGTGGCTCACCCTCGATGCGCGTGACAACGCGCCGGGCCGGATCGGACGGCTCCTCGCCCACGCGCTCGAATGCGACGGCGTGGTCGACGATCTCGACGGTCGCCACTGCTCCGACACCGTGGTGCTCGACCGCATCTTCGAGGTGCTCGAGACTCGCGCCGGGTACTCGGTGCTGGTACTCGACGACGTACACGAGATCACGTCGCGGCCCGCGCTGGCGGCGCTGTCGCATCTGGTCCTGCGCCTGCCCCGGACCCTTTCGGTCTTCCTGGCCGCGCGTGCCGATCCGCCGCTTCCGCTGACGCGGCTGCAGTTCGAGCAACGGTTGCATCAGATCCGCACGGCTGATCTGGCCATGACCGACGCCGAGGCCGCGCAGCTGTTCGCGAGTCATGCCGTGAACCTGCATCAGAAAGACATCGAGTCGTTGCGGACGAGGACGGGAGGTTGGGCGGGCGGGCTTCGGCTCGCGGCACTCGCGCTGGCCGAGAACGCCGATCCCGACTCGTTCGTCGAGAATGTGGTGCGCACCGAAGCCCTCATCTCCGACTACTTGGTCAACCAGGTGCTCAACGGCCTGCCGCCCGAGATGCGGAGGTTCCTGCTCCGCACGTGTGTCGCCCGGGTCCTGACCACCGATCTCGCGCGGGAGCTCTCGGGTGATCCCCGATCCGACGAGCGTCTGATGCAGCTCGAGCGCAGCGGTGTGTTCGTGACGCAGGGGAGTAGCGCAACCCGCAGCTACCAGGTGCACGCGCTCTTCGGCGAGTTGTTGCGCGCCCGACTGCGCCACGACGAGCCGGAGTTGGCCCGTTCGTTGCTCAGCCGCGCCGCGCGTTGGTTCATCGAGAACGACATGCCCGTGGAGGCGGAGCGGCACGCGTACGAAGCCGGGGATCTGAAGCTCGCGGGCGCGCTCTCGTGCCGCCGATTCGTCCGGGAGGCGATCACCGGGACGTGGGTCGAACCCGGTGCCGCACCGATCTCGTCGAGCGAAGCGGCAACGACTCCGGAGCTGGCGCTGATCGCGGCCGCGAACGCGACGGCCGTGCTCGACCGCCGTGAGGCGCTCATGTGGCGGAGCCGGCTCGACCTGCTCCGTTCGGCCGACCCGGAAGGCGGGCCATATCGCGCCGATACCTGGTTCGAGGCCGCCCGGCTGCTGCTCGACGTGTTGTACGGCCGCGCGTTCGGTGCCGATGCGCGCTCCCTGTCGTCGTGTCGCGCACTGTTGGCGATGGACATCGGATCTGATACCGCGGTTCTGCACGCGGTGGCTCGGTTGCGGGAGGCGGAGCTGCGGCTCGACGCCGACGACGAAGAAGCACCGTTGCGCGCCCTGCTCGACGCGCGCTGGCGCGCGGTCCGGAGCGCGGCACCGTGGATCGTCGACGAGAGCGACACGCTGCTGGCGCTGATCGCTTCGATGCGGGGGCGCCTCGACTCGTGCGACACCCTCCTCCAGGGGATTCCACCGCGCGGAGAGCACGATCCGGTCGCCGACACCCGCCGGCTCGCTCGCGCGCTCTGCGACGCGCAACGCGGACGTACGACCACGGCGCGCACCGCGTTGTCGTCGCCGTCGTCGCCGCTGGCCGCGCACGGGGTGCGGAGTGGTTCCGAGATTGCGCGGCGGCTGCTCGACGGCCGCCGGGACTCGGCGACCATGGCCGACGCCGGGAGCGACCGTTCCCTCGGAGTACACATCGCGCTCGGTGCGATCGAGTGTCCGGGAATGCCCGCACCCGAAACCGCGGTCGGGACGGCCCGCGGTCTGTTGGCGAAACTGCGCGACGAGCAAGTGCTGACCGTCCTCGAGCCGCTCGTCTCCAGTCGAGCGACGCGCGACCACCTCCGGACGCGCATCGAAGCACTGACGTTGGCCGCGATTGCGGCCGACCGGCTGGGGCGTCACTCCGAGGCATTTTCGAATCTCCGCGACGCCGTCGACCTCGCGGCGCCGGCTGACCTGCGGGCGCCATTTCTCGCGAATGCCCCCCTGCTGGGCGCGATGGTGGAGCGGTACGCGTGGCAGCTCGGCAGCGCCTACGCCGCCGAGCTCGTCGACGACCTTCACCCGGAGGAGCTTCCGGTATTCGTCGAGCCGCTGACGCCGCGCGAGCGCGCGGTATTGGAGTACCTACCCACGATGATGACCAACACCGAGATCGCGCATCAGTTGCTGGTGTCGTCCAACACGGTGAAGACGCACCTGAAGTCGGTATACCGCAAGCTTGGTGTCGATCGGCGCCGGGACGCGGTGCTCCGAGCCAAGCAGCTCGAGATACTCGAGCGCGCCTAGCCGAACCCGAACGTCAACCGTGGGCGTCGGCGTCGTCCTCGTCCTCGCCGACATCGATGCGGCGGACCTCGACGATCTCGAGGCCCAGCGCTTCGATCCGGCGGAGCAGGCCGTAGAGAGCCGTGTCGTCGTCGATCGGACCGGCGACCATCGTTTCGACGGGCGCGGGCGAGGTGGAGAGGTGCAGACGCTCGAACTCCGACGCCAGCGGCGCCGTGAGTCGGCCCTTTAGACGGATTTCACACCGGTATCGCGACACAGCCGCACCCCAATGTCGTTTGTCTGTCCAGCGTGTCCAGTGCGTGTACGCAGCACGTCACCCACCCGGGGTGACTTCCGCAACGGGTGGTGACCGGCAGCGTCCGCGGCCGCCCCGGACAGTGGTCTTCGGGTTAGCGGAGTACGCGGAGCGACCGGGCGCGATCCACGGCCGCTTCGCGGGAGTCGACGCCGAGCTTTTGGTAGACGTGCTGCGCGTGGCTCTTCACCGTGTTGCGGGACACGTACAGGGCATCCGCGATTTCCCGGATCGAGAGGTGGGTCGGGAGATACCGCAAGACCTCGAGCTCGCGGTGCGTCAAGTCGACCGAATGTGATGCGGACTCCCGCAGATCGATGGTCCCCGGGGTGCGGCGCTGGGACTGACGCAACCGGGCGACGAACTCCGCGTCGTCGGCGCCGGCGGCGACGGCCTCGAACTCGGGGAGCAGCTCGCCACCGAAATCGAGCACTGAGCGCACGAATCCGTACCGCTGCGCGAGTCGCATCGCGCTCTGGGCACCGAGGAACATCGCGTCGTCGTCGCCCCGCAACTTCGCGGTCTGGGCGTCGATGAGCGTTGCCAACAGCGTCGAACGAGGAGCATCGCGTCGGACCAAGCTCGAAAGGAGTGCGGCCGCGTCGGGGCGGCCGTCGGTGAGCTCGATGAGCGCGGCGACCAGCAGCTCGGAGTTGCGATCTCGAGCCGATCCGAGAATCTTGCGAGCCGGCCCAACCCGTCCGAGCCGGAGCAGTGTGATCGCAGTTGCCTGGTCGATCCAGGCGCCGGGCACCGACCGGACCTCGGCCGCGTGCTGGTTCCGGAGTTGCGACAATCGCTCCAGCGCTTCGGCCAGATCTCCCTGCGATCGCATGACGGACGCGAGGCCGACCTCGGCCGCGATCGAGAAGACATTGGCCAGCGGGTCGGGTTCGGCTCGTGCGAGCCCCTCGAACGCGGCACGTGTGGCCGCGACATCGTCGCGCTCGTACATCGTCGCCGCGAGCGTGTACGACGCGGGCCAGATGACATAACGGTCGACCTGGAGCTCCTCGGCGGCATCGATCGTGTCCAGCGCTTGGGTCACGGCGTTGTCGAGGTGGCCCTCGCCGAACGAGATCACGGCATCGACGCTGCCGACGAGGAGTCGGTCGACGACGTCTTCGTGCGAGGCAAACGGGCGCGCTTGCAACGTCGCGGGCGTCGGCGGTCCGCTCGAGCCAGACCTGACCGAGCGCGAACCAAGGGAACGCCCGGCGGGCACGCGGGAGCGCCGCGAGGAGCAGATCCTGATCGATTTTCCGCTCGCACTTCATCGCGGCCCGAGCCTGTTCGAGCCAATCGACGTGCGACTCGATGTCGCCGGCTCCGAAAGCCAGCCAAGCCCGCAAGAGCAATGACCGCGCCTCCACGACCTGATTGGGTGCTTGCAGCTGTACGGCCTCGACGCGGTCCATCACGTCGAGGAAGCGGCGTTCGTCGCCGATCGCCGCGGACGATTCTCCGAGGTCGAGCAGGAGCTCCGCATCACCGCGGGTGCTGCCGGTCTGGATCCTCGAGATCCAACCTTCGATGAGCGCGGGTTGCCGGTGCGCGAAGCGGAAGTTGGCGCGCCGAAGCAACAGCAGCGCGTCGTACTCGCGACCGGCGCGGAGCCAGTGTTCCATCGCCTCGGACACATGATCGTGCTGCTCGCACCACCGGGCGCTCGCGACGTTGACGGCGTCGATTCTCTCCGGAGCTCGGGCGCGGAGCTCGGCGCGGAGCATGTCGCGGAACTGCGGTTGGTAGGTGTACCGCGAGTGATCCCCGTCGACCGAACGAGTGAACGCGTTCTCCCGTTCCAACCTGCGTAACACGTCCGCCGCATCGGCGCGCTTGGTTGCGCGCTCGGCCGCCGCGGCACCGAGGTACTCGAGGAATGCGGTTTCCATCAGGAAGAGTTGCGTGTCCGCGGCTTGCTGCGTGAATACCTGCTCGCGCAGGAATTCACGAGCCGCGTTCTCGGCGGCTTCCGGCGACCTACTCATCGCCGCGAGTACGAGACCGGTCACCCAACCGTCGGTGCGCTCGACGAGCGCTGCGACGTCGACCGTCTCCCGCGCGTATTCGCCCATGAGCTGCGCGGCTTCTTCAGCCGTGAACCGCAAGGCATCCGGGTCGAGCTCGGTGGTGGCGTGCTCCATCCGAAGCCGGTGCAGGTCGAAAGCCGATCCCGAGCGGCTCGCGAGCAGCAGGTGCACCGACGGTGGTAGGGCATTCACGACCTGCGGAATCAGTCCAGGGTCATCGGCCGTCGCGAGTGCCTCCGCGCCGTCGAGCACGAGATACACATCGTCTGCGTTGTCGCAGCGGGCACCGAGCGTGTGAACGAGGTTCGTTCCGAGGGTCGCGGGGTCCGTGTCGCGATCGTCGAGGGTCATCCACGCGCAAGGCCGGCCGCGGCGTGATGCCCAGCTTGCGAGCAGCGCTGATTTGCCCGCGCCGGCAGGAGCAGAGATAACGGTTATGCGGCCCGTTGCACTCTCGTCGAGCAGGTCGTAGAGCCGAGGCCGTGACACGTAGTTGTCGTGGAGTCGGGGCGGACTGAACTTCACCGGTTCGGGACGCGTTCGGTCACGCGAATGACCGATTCCGTCCGCTCCTGTCCTGGACATCTCCGTCTTCCAATTCGCGTGCCGGCCCCAATCCAGTCTGACGACCGGCACATCGATGGCATCACCCTCGGGGGTGAATCGCGGGCGGGTAATGAACGGCCGCGTAGCGTGTCGGTGGGTACACGATCGGCGCGGCTCCGGCTCCACTACCTTCCCGCTGGATGACCGATGCCCCGGAGCAGGACCCGCAGAGCCAAGCCGCCTGGGTGACCCTCGACGATGCGACGATCGAGGATCTGATGCCGTACGGCACCGTCCGCGAGGTGGAGGCCGGCGACGTTCTCTACCGAGCGGGGGATTCGCCCGACTTCTTCGTGATCCTCGACGGCGAAGTCGAGATCGTATGGCCGGGAGATAGCGGCGATGTGCTGATCGCGACGCACGTCGCGCATCGGTTCGTCGGCGAGCTCAACCTGCTCACCGGGCAACGCGTGTTCCTGACTGCTCGCGTTTCACAATCGGGTCGTGTGCTCAGCATCGCCCTCGACACCTTGCGCGAGCTCATGAGCACCCGACCGGATTTCTCGGACACTGTGTTCAGCGCACTGCTCGCGCGACGCGAAGCGCTGCGCTCGGGCGACGCCGCGGGTGCAATTCGCATCATCGGCTCGCGCTACTCGCCGGAAGCAATGGCACTACGGGCGTTCGCGAACCGCTCCCGGCTCCCGCACACCTGGATCGATATCGAAGACATCGACGACGCGCCCGTGTTTCTCGCGAGCATCGGTGTACGTGCCGGCGATGTGCCGGTCGTGATCACGCCGATGGCGCGGCTGCGCCAACCCACGCCCGGCGAGTTCGCGGCGCACATGGGCCTGACCTACCGGTCGGTCCCCGGGTACCTGAGCGATCTCGTTGTGGTCGGTTCCGGACCGGCCGGACTCGCGGCCGCGGTATACGGCGCGTCGGAAGGCCTCGCGACGATCGCGCTCGACAGCGTGGGCCCCGGCGGGCAGGCCGGCGCGAGCTCGCGGATCGAGAACTACGTCGGGTTCCCGAACGGCGTGTCGGGTGACGATCTCGTAACCAGCGCCGCGATCCAGGCGATTCGGCTCGGCGCCCGCTTGAACTCGCCGTGCAACGTTGCCGGTCTCCGGATCGAGGACGGGCTCCATGTAGTCGTGCTCGCCGACGGGAGCGAGATTTCGACGCGCGCGGTCGTGGTCGCGTCGGGTGCGCGCTACCGGCGGCTCGATGTGGAGGATCTCGAACGCTTCGAAGGTGCGGGGGTGTACTACGCCGCTACCGATCTCGAAGCGCGTGTGTGCCGCGGATTCAAGGTGCTGGTTGTCGGCGGTGGCAACTCGGCCGGCCAAGCGGCCATATATATGGCGCAGCAGGGGAGTCCGGTGTCACTCGTCGTTCGCCGGCGAGAGCTGACGGAGACGATGTCTCAGTATCTCGTCGCGCGGATCGAAGCCGATCCGCGCATCGACGTGTTGCGCCACACGGAAGTGCGCGAGGTCATGGGCGACACACACCTCGAACGGGTGACGCTCGAGAACAACGAGACCGGTGACCGCGAGACCGTCGACTGTCAGGGTCTGTTCTGTTTCATCGGCGCGATTCCGGCGACCGCGTGGCTCGGCGAGTGCGTCGAACTCGATCGGGACGGGTTCGTGCTCACCGACCGGTCGTTACCCGCCGACGTTGCGACCGCGTTCGGTCGGGATCCACTCCCGCTCGAGACGTCGGCCCCCGGCGTGTTCGCGGTCGGAGACGTACGCAGCGGGTCGTTGAAGCGCGTCGCCGCAGCAGTGGGCGAGGGGTCGACCGTCGTCCGCTCGGTGCACGAATTCCTCGTGCTGCACTCCTAAGGACGGCGGCCGGCCCTCATCGCGCGTTACGCCTTGGGCTCGAGCAGCACGAGCGGAATCTCGCGGTGGGTCTTCGTCTGGTAGCTCGCGTAGTTCTTCGCGACCGTCGTGACCTCGGGCCACAACCGTGTGCGCTCCTCGGCAGTCGCGACGCGGGCGTGCATGGGTTGCTTAGGTTTGCCCTGCAAGCTGACCTCGACATCGGGATTGTTCCGCAGGTTGAGGAACCAGGCGGGATGAATGTCGTCGCCACCGCGTGACGCGACAACGACCCACGTGTCGCCTTCTTGGATCGGTGACGTCAACATCACCGATCGGGGTCGGCCGGTCTTGCGCCCGATCGTCGTCAATTCGACGACCTTCATCGCGCCGGTGGTCCAGCCGACCTTGCCGAAGGTTGCCTTCAACAACACGTGATGCACCGTATTCATGGTCTTCAACACGAAGTCGCTCGGCATGACGCAGGACGCTACCCCGCGTGGTGGCGGTGCAGCTCCCGGTGCGCAAAGTTGCGCCAGCCTTCCGGGACCGCGGCGATCGCGGCGATGCGTTCGAGTTGGCTTCGCGATGCGCCGTGTTGTGCTGCATCGAGTTCCGCAATCGTGAGTCCGTGCGCCGGCGCCTCGCCGACGACGATCGCGTCTCCCACTCCGATCTCGCCCGCCTCGAGGATGCGGAGGTACGCGCCCGGTCGCCCGGCGTCGCCGAACGTGTCGACAAAGCGCGCGTCGCCCATTCGCATTCCGAGCTTGAAGCACGGTTGGCGCGGTTGCGCGACTTCGAATACTGCGGAGCCGACGTGCCAGCGCGTTCCGATCACGCTCGCCGTGAGATCGATGCCTTCGGTCGTGATGTTCTCGCCGAACGTTGCCGGGGCGATCGGGGTCCCGAGCTGCGTGCTCCACCACGCGTAATCGTCGGTGGAGTAGGAGTACACGGCCTTGTCGGGTCCACCGTGAACGCGCCGGTCGGCCTGGTCATCGCCCGCGAGATTCACGCCCTCGACGGAGATGCGACCGGAGACCGGTTCCTTCCAGATCGCGCTCGTGACCGACCGTCCGGCCCAGCTGACGGTCCGAGGGACGCCGACGTTCAGTGACCGGACAATTCCCGTGGTCGCCACGGTCTCCTCCAACGCCGGCCGGGCCCGAGTATTTCGCGAATCGTGGGACTCGGGCGCGACGCGGCAGACTGACACCAGCCGCACCGATCATGGGGGATAGCTGATGAGTTGGGACTTCTCGACCGAGCCGGAGTTCCAGGAGAAGCTCGACTGGGTCGAGCAGTTCTGCCGGGAGGAGGTGGAGCCGCTCGAGTACGTGTTCCCCTACGCGGTCCGGTCGAAGGACCCGAAGATCCGGGCGCTGGTCAAGGGGCTGCAGGACCAGGTCAAGGCGCAGGGACTGTGGGCGATCTTCCTCGACGAGGATCTCGGCGGGCCCGGCTACGGCCAGCTCAAGCTCGGGCTGCTGAACGAGATCCTCGGGCGCTACCCGTCGGCGCCGCAGATGTTCGGCGCGGCCGCGCCCGACACCGGCAACATGGAGATGCTCGCCGCGTACGGCACCGACGAGCAGAAGAAGCGCTGGCTCGAGCCGATGCTCAACCAGGAGCTGTGGTCGGCGTACTCGATGACCGAGCCCCAGGGCGGCTCCGACCCGAACCTGTTCCGGACGCACGCCGAGCGAGACGGCGACGAATGGGTGATCAACGGCGAGAAGTGGTTCACGAGCGCGGGCCGGGTCGCCGACATCCTCTTCGTCATGTGCACGAACGGCATGTTCGTCGTGCCCCGCGAAACGCCGGGCGTCGAGATTCAGCCCGAGCCCCGCAACCACAACCACATCATCTACACGAGACGTGCGCGTGCCCGCTCGATCACCTGCTCGGCCCCGAAGACGGCGCCAAGGTGCTCGCGCAGCGCCGACTCGGCGGCGGTCGCATCCACCACGCGATGCGCACGATCGCGCAGTGCAAGCTCGCGTTCGACATGATGTGCGAGCGGGCGCTCAGCCGCGAGTCGCACGGCAAGATCATCGCCGAGCACCAGATGGTGCAGGAGAAGATCGCCGACTCCTACGCGTCGATCCGGATGCTGCGGCTGTTCGTGCTCGAGACCGCGTGGAAGATCGACAACACGAGCACGCAGGAAACGCGCACCGACATCGCGGCGGTGAAGTACACGATGGCCAAGGTGCTGCGCGAGGTGTCGTTCAACGCGCTGCACATCCTCGGTTCGCTCGGCACGACCAACCTCACGCCGCTGCAGGCGATGTACGCGGCCGCGCCGACGATGGGCATCGCCGACGGCGTCGACGAGGTGCACAAGGCGACGGTCGCGCGCAACGTGCTCAAGGGCTACCGCCCGCACGAGGGCTACTGGCCGACCGAGTACTTCCCGGCCAAGCGCGAGGCGGCGTGGGAGAAGTTCGAGCCGAGGTTCCAGGCCGATCCCGAGCTGCGGGACGATGGCCGAGGGCTACGCCAAGTACATCGCCTGCCGCGGCTGATCCATGAGCGGACTCAATATCGCAGACATCTTCGAGACGGTCGTGCAGACCGTGCCCGACAAACCGGCGCTGGTCGTGCGCACGGGCGACGGTCACGACGAGGTGCGTCTGACGTTTGCCGAGCTCGACGCCCGCGCCAACCGCTTGGCTCATGCCTTCATCGAGCTCGGTGTCCAGGCGGGTGACCACATCGGGACCCATCTCTACGACGGCAACCAGTACGTCGAGGTCACCCTCGCCGCGTACAAGGTGCGCGCGGTCCCGGTGAACGTGAACTTTCGCTACGTCGACGAAGAGCTGATCTATCTCTTCGACAACGCCGACCTGAAAGTCGTCGTCACCGAGCCCGATCTCGAAGACCGCGCCTCCCGCGCCGCCGCGACACTCGACTGGGTGTGCCCGGTGGTCGTCGCCGACGAGCGGTACGAAGCGCTGCTCGCCGAACAACCCACGACCGCGCCCGGCAGTCGGTGATCGTTCACCCGACGATCGCTACGGCCTGTGGACCGGGGGCACGACCGGCATGCCGAAGGGCGTCATCTGGCGTCAGGAAGACATCTACATCTCCGCGATCGGCGGGGGCGGCAACGCCGCGCTGGGCATCGAGCCGGTGACGAACCTCGACGACGTCAAGGCCCGCGCGATCAAAGGGTCGCCGCTCGCGGTAACGCTCACGTTGTGCCCGCTGATGCACGGCGGCGGGTTCTGGCTCGCGTTCTCGGCGATCCTGTCGGGGGGCACCAGCGTGTTGATCCGAGATCTCGGTTTCGATCCCGCGTTCGCGCTCCGGGTCATCGGTGAGGAACGTGTGAACCTGTTGATGACGATCGGCGACGCGTACGCGTGCCCGATCGTCGACCTGCTCGAGTCGGCACAGCCGGGCGACTTCGACCTCTCGTCGCTCTACGTGTACGGCTCGGGGGGCGCGATCCTCTCGCCGTCGGTGAAAGAAGACATCGGCCGATTGCTGCCGACCACCGTGGTGCACGACGGCTTCGGCGCGTCGGAGACCGGTGGTCAGGGCCGGCTCACCGGAACCGGAAGCGACGGCGCGCCGCGGTTCGACATGGATCCCGGCAACGTCGTGATCGCCGAAGACGGCACGCTGTGCGAGCCCGGCGACGGGCGCATCGGGATGCTCGCCAACAGCGGGCATATTCCGCTCGGTTACTACAAGGACGAAGTGAAGACCGCGGCGACGTTCCCGGTGATCGACGGCGTGCGTTACGCGATACCGGGTGACATGGCATCGGTCGACGAGAACGGCTACATCGCGGTGTACGGACGCGGATCGGTCTCGATCAACTCGGGCGGCGAGAAGATCTTCCCCGAAGAGGTGGAGAAGGCGCTGAAGAGTCACCCCGCGGTGTTCGACGCGACCGTCGTCGGGTACTCCCAACGATCGGTTCGGTTCGCAGGTAACCGCCGTGGTCGAGCTCCGCCCCGAATACGTCGAGAGTCCGCCGTCGTTCTCCGAGTTGCAAGATCACTGCCGCGAGCACCTGGCGGGTTACAAGATCCCGCGCGCGGTGGTATTCGTCGACGACACCGTGCGCTCGCCGTCGGGCAAGCCCGATTACCGGTGGGCGAAGGAAACCGCGCTCGCCGCATTGGAGCAGGCGGCCGCATCGTGACGCCGGCATGGTGAAGACGTATCCGCAGACGGGATCGGCTTCGATCGAAGTCGGCGCCGCGCCCGAGGTCGTGTGGAATCTCGTGGCCGACATCACGCGCATGGGCGATTGGAGCCCGGAGTGCGTGCGCGCGGAATGGGAGGACGGGGCGACCGGTCCTGAGGTCGGTGCGCACTTCCACGGTTACAACAAGGCGGGCACCTTCGAGTGGGACGCGCCCGGCATCGTGACCGACTGCGAACCGGGCCGGGTCTTCGCGTTCGCAGTTCCGCGTTCCGGCACCGCGATGAACCTGTGGCGGTTCGACTTCGCCCCGAGTGCCGGCGGCACGACACTGACCGAATCGTTCGACGCGCCCGCGATCAACGTGGAAGGGTCCGCGGCGAACTTCGACGGCCGGTTCGAGATGCTCGTGAAGGCGATCAACAAGACGATCGCCAACATCAAGACCGCGGCTGAGGAGACTCCCGCTTAGCGGCGGGGAGACCCACTACCGTTCGGCCGTGGCCGACGGCGACGACACCGCAGCGATCGCCAAGACGGAGCACGAGCACCTGCTGCTCGACGAGCTCTCCGACCGGCTCGAGACGCTCAAACTGATTCGCGCCGACGACGAGCAGCACGCCGACGCGATCCTCGAGCAGTTCGGCGCCAAGGGCAAGGTCGAGTCCGACATGCTCGACCAGCTCGCGGCCCGAGCCCCACTCGCGCATCCCGACCGGTTCGAGGAAGCCCACATAACGGCGATGCGGGCGCTCGAGATCTTCGATCGCAACGGCGCGCGGGCGCCATCGAACCTGAAGGCCGGACCGCTGCGGCCCGTTGCCAACTACGTCGTGCAGTTCCTGGTCCGCTTGATCGTGCGCGACTACGAGAAGTCGGTGGTCAACTCGATCCGGAAGCTCTACGCGCGGCGGTGGGCGAGCAGCGAGAAAGGATCACCCGAGTTCGGCATGCTCCGCCTCGCCCGACTCCAGATGGAGAAGCTGGCGCCCGACTTCCAGAAATCGTCGCTCGGCGTCCCGACGTTTCTCGTCGGTGGCGCCGCGCTCTCCGGCGTCGGCTCGATTCTCCAGCGCCTGATCGCGGCGGCCGCGCACAACCGGATCTTGCTGTTGATCGTGGCCGGCGCCTTCGTCGCGATCGCGCTCGGCGGCTTTTGGTGCATCCTCCAGGCGGCCGCGATCGCGCGGCGCCGAACGCGTATCGCGCTCGACCAGCCGTTGCAGGCGCTGTGGGAGACGATCGGCGCCGCCGGCCATCCGCCGCGCGATCAGAGCCGCCAGTTCGCGACCTATGCCGTCGTGCTGTTGGTGGTCGCGTGGATCGTCGTGCCGGTCGCGATCACGTTCGCGATTCGCGCCGGCTGACGGTTAGAACACCGCGCGCAGGATCGCGGCGACGCCCGTGAGCGCGGCGATCGTGAGGACGGCGGGCCGGAGGTTGCGCGCTCCGATGCGCGGCCGGATCACGAGGCTCAGCGCGAATCCGATGAGGTAGCTCGGCATCAATGACAGGCCGAGCAATACCTGCCACCCGTGCAACTCGCGCGCGATCAACAGTCCGGTGATCGTGAACACGGTTCCGATCGCGAATTGCGTCGCCAGCGTCGCTCGGAACACCGGCGGGGGATCGTTTTGATAGAGCAACGCGAGCGGGGGACCGTCGATCGCGGCGGCCGTACCTGTGAACCCCGTCGCGATACCCGTGGCCGTTGCCGCGCCCGGGGTCACGCCGGGATGGAGGTGCGACGCGAACACGCTGAGCGCAACCGCACCGATCACGACGATTCCGATCACGACGGCCAGTACTTGCGTCGAGACAACGACCACGACCAAAACCCCGAGCGCGGTCCCGGGCAGACGACCGAGCACGAGGAAACGGCTCCCGCGCCAGTCGATGTGGTCGCGTTCGTTGAACGCCATCGCGAGGGCCATGGGAACGCCGGGCAGGATCATCGCGCCGGGAAGCGCGGACGGGACGATCAACGCCACGACCGGGACCGCGAGCAGATTGGAGCCGAATCCCACAACGCCCTGGACCGTCGATGCCGCGATCACGGTCGCGGCGATGACCATCCACTGCGCGACCGATACGTGCACCCGGATCAGCCCGCGTCGGTCGAGATCGTTTGCTCACCCAGGCGTGCTCGCAATCGCGACACTGCAGTTCGAAGCGCACCGGGGGAGACGTCGAGCAGGTCGCTCAAGTACTCGGGTCGGAGCGTCCGCCGGCGGCCAGCGCAAGGAGGGCGAGGAGCCGGCGCTGACTCGGGCTCGGGAGGTCGATCGGCTCGCCGCGGCGGTCGACGAAGCGGACCGCGCCAAGGATCCGGACGTAGTCCCCCAGCTCCGTCACCATCCGAGCGTACCGCCCCTCCTGAAGTCAGGAACGAGATCCGGAGAAGCGAAAGCAGCCGGGCTCGTGGTCATCGATCAGCCCGACCGCCTGCATGAATGCGTAGCAGGTGGTGGGTCCGACGAAGGCGAAGCCGCGGCGCTTGAGATCTTTGCTCATCTGCGCCGCGATCGGCCTCGCCACCGTTCGCGATGCCACCGACGATCGGAGTCCCGCCGACGAACTCCCACACGTACGCGTCGAACGAACCGAGCTCGCGCTGCACCCGTAAGACCGCCTTGGCATTGGTGACGACCGCCGCGATCTTTTGGCGATGACGCACGATGCCGGCGTCGGTGAGCAGCGCCGCTTGCTTGGACTCGCTGAAGCGGGCGACCTTCTTCGCGTCGAAGTTGGCGAACGCCTTCCGGTAGCCGTCCCGTTTCCGGAGGATGGTCAGCCAGCTGAGCCCGGCCTGCGCGCCTTCGAGGTTCAACATCTCGAACAACAAGCGGTCGTCGTGCACCGGCACGCCCCACTCGTCGTCGTGATAGGGGATGAAGAGCTCCTGAGTGTCGGCCCACGCGCATCGCCGGCGCGCCGCGGTCTTGGGTTGGCATGGGTGTCACGATTGCACCCGGAGCCCGGGGGTCGGGCGCCGTTGATCTTTCCGTCCCTTTTGGCGTAGTATGGGCGGGAGTATTGGGGCACGCGAGAGCGGAGCGCGCTCAGGGAGAGGGCCGAGGCTGTGGAGATCTTGCGCTGCCCGACGTGCCTGAACCTGCTGTTCGACCCCAACGTGAAGCGTTGCCCGGCGTGCCACGCGAAGCTCCGGCGCCGATCGAAGCCGACGGTGCTCGCGGAGGCCGATGCCTTGCCGTGGAACGATGGGCCCTCGTACGAGGGGCGCTCGAACGAGGGCATCGCCGACGATCTCGCCGATCGTCCGCTCCCGCTCGTGCAGCAGGAGCTCCAGGCTCGCATCGAAGCGAAGACCGCGAGCGGATTCTTGCAGCGGCGCCGGGCCGCGAAGGCGGCGCGGCGGATCGCGGCGCTGCCGTCGACCGTGCTTGCCGGTGACATCGTTCTGAGTCAACCCGAGAGCGAACCGCCGGCTTCTCAATCGAAAGCGCCGGACGATCCGCCCGAGGTCATCGATCTTCCCGCGGAAGCGGTTCATGATGTGACCTCGGTGGCCGAGGCCGACTACGTCCCGGCGGACCCCGACCCCGAGCCGGTCGTCGAGAACGTGCCGGTCGTCGAAGTGCCGGTCGTCGAAGAAGTCGAAGAAATCGTCGAGCCGGAATCCGAACCCACCGCGCCGACTCGCAAGCCGCGCCGCCGTGCGCCGAAAGCCGCGCGCATCGAAGGCGTGCTCGTAGGTGTCGAAGAAGTGGTCGAACCGCCTGCGCCGAAGCGCACGCCGCGTACGGAAGTCGCCGAGGCGCCCGTGCCGGTAGAAGTTCCCGAGCCGGACGTCGCCGAGGCCCCGGTGGAGGTTGCCGAGCCCGAGGTCGCGGCGCCGGAAGTGCCGGAACCGGAAGTTGTGGTGCCCGAGGTCATCGAGGCCGACCCGACACCCGAGCCCGAGGTCATCGCCAAACCCGACATCGTCGAATCGGTGCCGGCGGTGAACTGGCAACGTTCGACCTCGGCGTGGACGCAGCGTGTGTTCAACACAGCACCGCGGGTTCGCGAAGCGGAAACCGTCACGTGGCCACCGCGTTGGAAGCCCGCCGACAAGCTCATCGACCTGACCGAGGATTCCGACGTCGACCAGATGGACGCGTCGAGGTAGGTCACCGTCGAGGCTGACGTTGGCCGACGGCGTTAGCGTGGCCGGGTGCAACCGGAGCGCGCCGACGTCGTCATCGTCGGTGGCGGTTTGCTCGGGCTCTCGACCGCGTGGGCGTTGCGCGATCGCCGCGAGGTTCTGGTGCTCGAACGCGAGACCGTAGGGAACGTTCGGGGCGGATCTCACGGTCCGACGCGAATCTTCCGGCTCGGCTACCTCGAGGCGCGCTACGTCGCGATGGCGATGCAAGCCCGCGAACGTTGGGCCGCGCTCGAGTCGGAATCCGGCACGCAGTTGCTGCACCCGACGCCGCAGCTGACGTTCGGAGCGCGGCGCCGATGCCGTGTACGCGGCGCTCGCCGCGGCGGGTGCACCCGTCGAGCGCGTTTCGGAAGCTCAGATCGAACAGCGGTTTCCGGCGTTCGGTGGGCGGGGAGACGCAGTGCTGGAGACGACGTCGGCGGTGATCGCGGCCGATCGGACGTTAGAGGTTTTGCGAACCTCGGCCCACGCGGAGGTACGCGAGCACGTGCGCGTCGATCGGCTCGATGCGCAGCACGTGGAGACGGCCGACGGGATCATCGAGGCCAACGCGGTTGTCGTGTGCGCGGGGCCGTGGACGCGCGCACTCGTTGCCGGAGTTGAAACCACGCCGACGCTCGAACACGTCGCGTATCTCGCGCGCGCCGGAGGCTCTCCCGATCTTCATCGACTTCACGGAACCCGCCGTCTACGGTCTCCCGACGCCGGGTGCCGACGTCTACAAGATCGCGGTGCATCACGGTGGACCCGTCCTCGATCTCGAGAGGGAGTTCGCACCGAATCCGGCGGCGGTTGCGGCGCTGGAAGATGCGATCGCGAAGTGGCTTCCCGACGCCGAGATCCAGGCGATCGATGTGTGCCCTTACGACAACACCGCCGATGAGAGCTTCGTCATTGATCGCATCGACGGCGTGGTCGTCGGCGCGGGCACCTCGGGTCACGCGTTCAAGTTCGGCCCGCTCCTCGGCGAGCAACTCGCCGCGCTCGTGATCGACGAGACCTAGTCCGAATCTGATACATGCACCGGCGATAGCACTGGCGATAGCACTGGCGATAGCACTGGCGACAGCACTGGTTTTGGCTCAGGTCGAATCTGAGTGGTCGAGCGACGGTGATTCCGCGCCTACGCGTTGCGCCGAATCCTTCGCACTATGAACGCGATGAAGAGCACAACGGCGACGAAGACGAGGACGCCCCAGGTGTCTGCGTTGCTTCCCTTGACGGCGTCGCTCTCAGCGAAGACCAGAAGCCCCAGGCCCATGACGGCCAGGGTAGGCACGGGCTGTCGGGGCCGCGTGATCGATGCGCTAGCCGCGCTTCGTGCGTCCGCGGTAGTGCTGCGAAGCACATCGACATGCTGATCGACCCGAGAATCAGAATCGCGAGCCCACCCTTCGCTAACGCCTCCGCGTCCCAGCCGACCATCACCAGCGAGCGCATTGCCTCGAGGAGATACGTGACGGGGTTGAGGCCGGCGACGGTGTCGAGCCAGCCCGACAACTGCGAGCGCGGCACGTATGACGTCGTGAGGAACAGGAACGGGAAGAAGAGGAGGAAGCTCGAGTTCACCGCGGCGGGATTGCCGGTCTTCAGCGCGATCGCGTAGCCGAAGCCGGTGAACGCCAGGCTCCACGTCGCCGCCAACCCGATGAAGACGAGCACTCCGAGCGCGCCGGTTTCGAAGCGCACGCCGATCGCGAACCCGAGAACGAGGATCGGGATCGTCAGCGCGATCGCGACGGCGACGTCGGCGACCATGTGCCCGATGAGGATTGAGATCCGACGGATCGGTGTCATCAGCAGCCGGTCGAGATAGCCGTCCTGAATGTCGAGCACCAAGGCCCCCGCTCGCGAGACGCCGGTGACGCCGAGCAGGATGGCGGTCGGCATCTCGAACGCCTTGTAGTCGAATCCGTTGCCGGCGCTCTGCGCCAGCTTCGAGAAGCTCGCGATGTTCACGATGAAGAAGAACAGTGCGATGAAGATCGGAGGGGTGACGGCCTCCAGATCGCGGGGCACGCGCGCGCAACGCTCGGCCCGCGATCGTGCTCACGTCGTGCAGGAATCCGGCGGGACGGGCGCGCAGCGCGTTGGAGGCTTGGGTCGATGCGACGACGTCGGTGACGCTCATGCGTTCTGCTCCTCGTTGTCGTTGCGTTCGATGTGGCTGCCGGTGAGGTCGAGGAACACGTCGTCGAGCGTGGGTGTGCGCAAGGTGAGGTCGCGCACGGTCACGTCGCAGTCGTTGAGTGCTACGGCGACCGGACTGATCGCGGCGGAGCCGTTGTCGGTTGCGATTACCAGTTCGTTGCCGTGTGCTTCGACGCTCTGGACGCCGTCGAGCGCCTCGATGATGGAACGCAACGGAGCCGCGTCGCCGTCGACGCGGGCGATGATCACGTCGGCACCGACCGCGCGCTTCAGATCGTCGGGCTTGCCCTCGGCGACGATGCGGCCGTGGTCGATGATGCCGACGCGTCCGCAGAGCTCGTCGGCTTCCTCGAGATATTGCGTCGTCAGGAAGATCGTCATGCCGAGCTCGTCGTTGAGGCGGCGCACTTCGGCCCACACTCCGGTGCGGCTCGCGGGGTCGAGGCCGGTCGTCGGCTCGTCGAGGAACAGGATCTCGGGGTTGTGCACCAGCGCGGCCGCGAGATCGAGCCGCCGCTTCATGCCGCCCGAATACGTGGCGATCGGACGGTCGAGGGCGTCGGAGAGGTCGATGAGCTCGCCGAGCTCCTCGACCCGCTTCGGCATCGCGCTCTTGGGCAGGCCGTACAGAAGTCCTTGGAGCCGTAACAGCTCGCGACCGGTCTGCTTGGGATCGAGCGCGGCGTCTTGCAGCGCGACGCCGATCCGGAGCCGTACGTCACCGGGTTGCGACCCGACGTCGAAACCCGCGACCGATGCCCGTCCGCCGGTGGGCGCGAGCAGCGTGCACAGCACGCGCACCGTGGTCGACTTCCCCGCGCCGTTGGGTCCGAGGAAGCCGTATATCTCGCCCCGCGGGATTTCGAGGTTGACCTCGTCGACCGCGTTGGCTCCGTTGAATTGTCGGACGAGCCCCTCGGTTCGGATGGCTACGTCGGGCATGGTTCAAGCCTCTCGAGCTCGGGTGCGTTCGGTATAGAGACTCGGCGGGAGCGCCGGACTCATCGGCGCGCCGGGATATCCCCGGTCACCAGGCCCGGATCAGTGCTGAAGGAATCAGAAGTGAAGAGGAACGTGAACCGGCCCGCGCACCGTAGACGTGTGCACGAGCTCGATCTCGGATTCGTCGACTTCCCACGTGGGGAACCGCTTGAGCGTCTCCTCGATCGCGACCCGGGCTTCGAGCCGGGCGAGGTGGGCGCCGAGGCAGTAGTGGACGCCGAAGCCGAACGCCACGTGCCGGTCGAAATGGCGGGTGACATCGAAACGGTCGGGGTCGGTGTACTCGCGTTCGTCGCGACCCGCGCTCCCGGTGAGCAGCGCGATCTTCGACATGGCCGGAACGACCGTGCCGTGCCACTCGACGTCTTGGGTGACGAAGCGCGCCTGGATCGGCGACGGCGGTTCGTAGCGCAGCAGCTCCTCCACCGCGTTGGGGATCAGGCCGGGATTCTCGATCAACAGGGTGCGCTGGTCGGGGTAACGCGCCAGGAGTACCGACGCCCACCCGAGTAGCCACGCGGTGGTCTCGCTGCCCGCAAACTCGAGCAGCGTGAAGAACGCCATGACCTCGTTGTGATCGAGACCGCGGGTCGTGCCGTCATCGCGCGTGATCTCGGCGGCGAGGAGATCGGAGACCATGTCGTCTTGCGGCGCGCGCCGGCGCTCCTCGACGAGCTCCTGCATGTACTCGCTCGTGAGGCGCATCGCATCGAGCTTCTCGGCGCTGATTCCGTCGGCCTCGTAGCGCATTGTGATGTCGATCCATTTGCGGAGCTGATCTTGGTCGGCGCTGGGTATTCCGAGCAGCGCGCCGATCAGCATCGTCGGGATCTTCGCCCCGTACTCGTCGAGATAGTCGAACCCCGACCCGCCGCGTTGCGGATCCAGAAACTCCACGCTCAACTCGCGAATGCGATCCTCGAGCGCCGAGATGCGCCGCGGTGTGAAGGAACGGCTCACGACGCCGCGCAGCTCGTCGTGGCGCGGCGGATCCATGAAGATCATCATCCCGAGGCTCGCGTCCATCGCCGCGGCGTCACCGATCGGTGTGGTCGTGTCGATCATCTCGACCACGGTGCCGCGTGCGGAGCTGTATGTCTGCCACTCGAGCGACGCGGCCAGCACGTCGGCGAAGCGACTCAGTGCGTAGAAGCCGTACTTCTCGTTGTAGTAGAGCGGAGCTTCGTCGCGCAGACGCTTCCACACGGGATACGGCGCGGCGTCGATCGCTTCGTCGTACGGGTCGTAGTAGGGGGGTGCGGCGATGGTCATGAGCGGGGTGTCTCCAGAGGGCGTTGGCGCGGTTCGGCAGTGGCCTCACTGCCGCTCGCGGGATTGACGGTACCCAGATACGACGCGATCACGTTCGGATCGACGCGGACCTCGTCAGGCGTGCCGTCGCTGATCAGGCGGCCTGCTTCGAGGCAGTAGAGGCGATCGCTGATGCCCATCACCACCGCCATGTCGTGTTCGATCACGAGCACGCTCGCGTCGAGCTCACGCCGGATCTCGACGATCAACGGACCGAAGGCCTCGGCTTCGCGTTGGGCCAGACCCGCGGTCGGCTCGTCCAGGCATAGCACGCGCGCGTCCGACGCGATCAGGCAGGCGAGCTCGAGGATTCGACGAGTACCGGTCGACAGCTCGTTGACGAAGCGGCCGGCGTAGTCGCCCATGCCGAGGAACGAGATGATGTCGTCGGCTCGAGCTTGCTTGGCGCGTTCCACGCGCCGCCCGCGTGGGAGGCCGAGCACGACCGATACCAGCGACGACGATGCGCGCGACTCGAGCGCGAGCTCCACCGTCTCCCGCACGTCGAGATCGCCGAAGAGGTCGGCACTCTGGAAGGTGCGACCGAGGCCGAGCCGGGCCCGGCGTGCCGGTGAGAGGCCGTGCACATCGTGCCCGAGCACTTCGACGCGCCCCGCGCTCGGGAACAAATCCGCCGATCGCGTTCATCACGGTGGACTTGCCCGCGCCGTTCGAGCCGATCAGCCCGACGATCTCACCGCGGAGCACGTCGAAGTCGACGCCGTCGACCGCGATCCGATTCCCGAAGCGAACCGTGAGGTCGCGTACCTGGATCGCGCAATCGCTCGTGACCACCGGTGCGTTGGCGAGATCGATCGGGGCCGTCACCCGGGCCGGCTGTTCGGCGGGCTCGGTGGGCGTCGGGAGGCGGCGCGCGATCCGTTCGAAGACGCGATCGCGGATCGCGAAGAGGATCTGCGCGAGTCCGCCCGGGAAGAACATGAGCACCGCGAGGATGCCCACGCCACTGGTGAGCAGTCCCACGTTCGCGTTGTTCGAGAACAACACGGGGATGCCCACGACGAAGAGCGCGCCGAGGATCGTTCCGCTGACCGACGCCAAGCCGCCGATCACCGCGATCGAGATGGCTTGCAGCGACTCGGTCGCACCGAAGCGGTCGGGAGTGATCGTGACGTAGAGGCCGGCCAGAAGGCCGCCCGCGAAGCCCGCGATCGCACCGGAGATCGCGAACGCGGTGAGCTTCACGCGGCGGGAGAGGCCCATCGACGCGGTCGCCCGCTCGTTGTCTCGGACCGCGATCAACGACCGTCCGAAACCGCTGCTCCGCAGTCTCGACACCAGGATCACGACGAGAACCAACGCGATGAGGCACAGCGCGTAGTAGGTGCGTTCGGGCGCGAACGAGAAGGTGCCGATTACCGCCCGTTGCATGGTCACACTCGCGTTGCCGTGCATGAAGATCGAGCGGGTCAGCACCCACGACGACATCGCGACGGCCAGCGCCAGCGTGGTGACCGCCAGGAACAGTCCCGGTATCCGCAACGCGGGCGCGCCGACGACGATCGCGACCACGCATCCGATCGCGGCGGCGGCCGCGAGCGCGGGGAAGAACCCGACTCCCTTCTCGACGAGCGCGGCGGTCGTCATCGCGCCCAGGCCCACGAACGCGACCTGGCCGAGTGACAGTTGGCCCGCCCAACCGGTGAGCACCGTGAGCGACAGCGCGATCATCGCGTAGAGGAGCACCCGGCTCCAGAGCTCCTGCTGCGACGCGCCGTGGACGATCACCAGCGGTGCGCAGCCCACCAGCACCGCCGCGACCAATCCCATCTGCGGTAGGCGCCGCACCCACCACACGCGCTCGAGCGCGGCGGGTACCGCGCGTACCCGCGGTGCGAACGACCAGCCCGATCGCGTCTCTTCGACCGCACTGCTTCGCGCCAACGGGATGAGGGCAACGATCAACACGATGAGCAGCGCGAGGTCGAGGATGCCGTGATCGTTGGGCCGGTTGTAGAAGAGCAACGCTTCGCCGGTGCCGATCGCGATGCCGCCGATCAGCGCGCCGACCGGCGAGATCATGCGGCCGATCAGCGCGGCCACGAGCACGCGCAGCAGCAATGCGGGACCGAGCGTGAGAATGTCTCCCGACGTGGTCGTGGTGATCGGCGCGGACAGGATCGTGGCCGTCGTCGCCAGCACGCCGGCGAGCACCCACACCAGCGTCGACATCCGCTTCACGTTGATCGACGCGAGCCGGGCCGCATCGGGATTCACCGCCGCGGCCCGCACCGCGATCCCGTACTTGGTGCGATTGAGGAAGAACGCGAGCGCGCCGGTGAGCAGCGGAATCACCACGAGGATCAACACGTGCTCACTGCGCACCAATACGCCGAAGACAGTCCACGAGCTCGTGAACGGCGTCGGGAACTCGGTGATGAACTTGGGTTGCGGCAGCACGGCTTGGCCGAAGAGGAGCAGTTGACCGACGCCGATGGTCGCGACGAGCACGATCACCGCGGCGCGTCGAAGAGGCGCCGGATCACCAACCGATCGATCGCCCACCCGACGATCCCGCCGATGGCGACGCACGCCGCGAACGCCACCCAGTAGTTGACGTTCCAGTTGATGACCATGCCGCGAGCAGCGCCGCCGCGATCCCACCCATCTGGGCGATCGCGAGGTTGATCACCCGCGTCGACCGGTAGATGAGGATGATGCCCACCGCCATGATCCCGTACGTCGCGCCGTTTACGACGCCCGAGAACACGACCTGGCGCGTCACGGTGAAGGCGAGCAGCGGCGTCACGAGTTGTCTCGCTCCGGGGCGCCCCGCCCGAGAAACGCCGAGTGAACCAGATCATCACGAGACGCGAGATCGTTGGCAGTTCCGGCGAAGCGAACCTCGCCCTTCTCCATCACGACCGCGCGATCGGCGATACCGAGCGCAACGTCGACCGACTGCTCGACGAGGATCATCGTCAGGTTGCGGGCCTTGAGCCCGCGCACGACGTCGAGCACCTGTTGCACGACTACCGGGGCCAATCCGAGCGACAGCTCGTCGATCAGCAGCACTTCCGGATCATGCATGAGCGCGATCGCGAGGGCGAGCATGTGTTGCTGGCCGCCGGAGAGGTCGGATGCGAGCGCGCTGCGGCGGTCGGCCAGCATCGGGAAGAGCTCGAAGGCGCGCTCGATCGCGCGCGGTCGCTTCGTCGCGCGGGTATCGGTACGCGCCCGCGCGCAGGTTCTCGAAAACCGACAGCGAGGAAAACGTCGCCTCGCCGCCGATGAGTTGCACGACGCCGAGCCGCACCCGTTGCTCGGCGATCGTCGCGGTGATCTCCGTCCCGTTGAGCAACACCGTGCCCCGGTCAGGACGGTTGAGGCCGCTCACGACGCGCAGCAGCGTCGACTTTCCGGCTCCGTTCGATCCGAGCAGCGCGAGTGTCTCGCCCCGCCCGACCGCGAGATCGATGCCGAAGAGCACCTGCACCTTCCCGTAGGAGAACTCGATGCCGCGCAGCTCGAGCGCGAGCTCACCCGCGGGTCGGCTCGCCGCGTTGCCGTCCGCGACGGGCGCTTCGGTATGGCGGCGCGTCTCCTCCTCGAGCACCGTCGCCGCCAGCGATGCGACCTCCGGTGCTCGATCGTCGGGGGTCATCAGGGGACGCGCATCGGAGTCACGTCGTAAGGAACGAACTTGCCCTTGGCTGCGCTGAACTTCTCGAGGAACACATAGTCGCCGGCATCGTGTTTCGTCGCCGACATCGATCCGGGCGGTCCCACGATCATCGGGACGCTCTTCATCGCTTGGAACGCGTCGATGACCGAGGCCTGAGTGAGTGGCTCCTTGGCCTGGTTCAAGGCGTCGGCAAGCGTCTGGACCTGAACGCACGCGAGCGCTGCGAATCCCCAAGCGTCCTGACCGGGTACGGCCGCGAGCCCGACCCGGCGTTTGATGATCGACGCGCAGTCGTACGCCGCCTTCGTCGCGGTCGGGAACACGGTCCCCACGCCCCACGCGCCGTCGAAGGTTTCCTTGGCCGGCGCCATGAACTGCGACACCGTGTCGGTCACGTTGTTGCCGAGCGTTGCCCACTCGGGCTTGTAGTTCGCGTCTTGGGCCGCCTTCACGACCGCGGCCGCGCACAGTGCCTGCGCGAGCAGGAACACGAAGTTCACGTCCGCGTCCTTCATCTTCTGGATGGCAACGTCAGGTTGCGAACAGGTGAGACCGCCCTCGGGGTACGGCACGGTCGCCTCCGCCGCGAGCTTGATGTGCGCCTTGTCGAGCGCACCCTTGAGGGCAGTGGCCGCCGCGCCGCGGTCGGCGGGCAGATCCTGGTTGAGGATCCCGATCGTCTTGCCTTCGAGTGCGTGGGTAGGCCCGAGCAGCGTCGGCAGTGCGCCGTCCACGCGCTCGATGGAGACGGACATCGGGGTACCGACGGAGAAGACGCGACCGTCGGAGTTGTCGTAAACCTCCTTGCGCCAGCTGTCCATCGTGATCGCGAGCTGCTGATCCGCGATGGCAACGCACTCGACGACGGGCGAGACCACCGCGGCACCGATGATGACGGCGAGGGGCTTGTCTTCTTCGGTGGCCTGCACGCACGTGCGCTGGAGCACCGCCGGTGTCGCAACGGGCGCGTTGGGGATCGAGTGCATCGTGACAACGAGCTTGCGGCCGCCCGCGACGCCGCCCTTGGCGTTGATCTCGTCGACCGTTGCCTGCACCGCCTTCGCGGCGTCACCCAGATCCGGAGCGAGATGCTGCTCCGCGAGCAGTTTCAGGTCGGCGTAGATGAACGGAGATCTTCACCGCGGTCTTGGTGATGCCGACCGTGTTCTGCGGGCCCGGGGTGGTGGTTCCACCGCTCGACCCTTGCGCATTCGGCTTGCTGCTCGTCGGACTCGTGCAACCGACCGCGAACACCAAGGCAAGAACGGTTGCGCACCCAACGAAACGTCGCACAGGAAGCCCCCCTAGTTGGCGCTGCGAGGGTCATCTTGCAACCCGCCGCATTGTGTATGCAATATACGAAGCTGCAGCGACGTCGAGAGGGGCACGTGTGGAACCGATCAAGATCGGCTGGCTCGGTTCGGCGCTCGACGGACCCGGCGGAGGGTACGACAAGATTCACCGCCTCGCGTTCGACGAGGCCGCAGGAGCAGGGGCTGCTCGACCGGCCCGTCGAGTTCGTGTTGCACCCCGAGAACGGGCTGCCGCAAGGCTCGGCGAAGAACGCGACCGACGGCTTCCGCTATCTCGTCGACGAAGGGCTGCATCGGCGTCGCCGGCGCGTACAGCTCCGACAACGCGATCACGGTCGGTCCGCTCGCCAACGAGTTGCACATTCCGCTGATCAGCTGGTGCGGCACCGAGCGGCTCCAAGGCGACTACTGCTTCCGGCTCGGCAACGGTGACTGCGGCGGCGACGCCGCGCTCGTGGTCGGCTGGCTGAAGCGCAAAGGCCACAACCGGGTCGCGGTGTTGAGCGAGATCTCACCGAACGGTGAGGAGTACTTCCGGTTCTTCCGCCAGGAGTGCCGCCGCCGCGGCATCAGCATCGCCGCGGTCGAGACCGTGAGCCAGAGTCCCGAGAATCTCGCGACGAACCTCGACAACCTGCGCCGGGTCGAGCGCCGACGCCCTCGTATACATGGGCTACGGGATGCTCGCGGCGAAGGGTCTGCTGCGCGAGGCGCTCGACAAGCTCGGCTGGGACCCGCCGCGCATCATGGGCACCGCGTTCATGTTCTATTTGATGGGCTTCGACAAGTTCGAAGGGTGGGTCGGCGTCGACCAGCTCGACCCGAGCAACCCGCTGGCCGAGGCGTTCCACGAGCCGGTTCGTCGCGCGCTACGGCGAGGAGCCGCCGTTCTGGCCGAACGCGATCCCCGTGCTCGCCTACGACACCGCACGCGTGCTGGTCGAGGGCCTGTTCCGGGCGCCGATCCTCTCCGGACCGGGCCTGAAGGCCGGCCTCGAAACGATCCGGTTCATGCCGAGCACGACCGGCGGTGCCGCACACCCACATCGCGTGCTCGCCCTACGAGCACGGGATGTTCCGCGGCGACTGGTTGTTCTACGGGCGCGTTACGGGACGGCAAGCTCGAGTTCGAAGGACTGTTCGAGCCTTGGGAGTAACCCCGCCATGACCGAGCTCGCCGCGACCGACCGCTACACGGTCATCTCCGTCGACGGTCACGCCGGCGCCGCGATGCGAGGACTACAAGCCGTACCTCGCGTCGCGCTGGCACGACGAGTTCGACGCGTGGGCCGACGCCTACGTGAACCCGTTCGCCGACCTGCTCGCGCCGACCGCGTACCGCAACTGGGACAGCGAGCGCCGGCTCGAGGAGACGGAGTCGCAGGGTCGTCGTCGCCGAGGTGCTGTTCCCGAACACGGTGCCGCCGTTCTTCGCCCAGGGCAACCTCACCGCGCTCGAACCGACCGCCGAGGACTACGAGCGGCGTTGGGCGGGCGTGCAGGCGCACAACCGCTGGCTCGCCGACTTCTGCGCCGCGGCGCCGGGCCGGCGCGCCGGCTGCGCGCAGATCTTCCTCAACGACCTCGACGACGCGCTCGCCGAGATCCGCTGGGCGAACGAGCACATGCACGTCTTCGGCGGGATCCTGCTGCCGAACGTCGCGCCCAACTCGCCGCTGCCGCCGCTGTGGGACCCGCACTACGAGCCGTTGTGGGAGCTGTGCGAAGAGCTCGACGTCATCTGCAACATGCATTCGGGCAGCGGGCTGCCCGACTTCGGTGAGCAGGAAGCCGCGCCGCGCCATCATGCTCATCGAGATCGCGTGGTTCGCGCACCGGGCGGTGTGGCACCTCATCTTCGGCGGCGTGCTCGAACGCCATCCGAAGCTGCGCGTCGTCCTCACCGAGCAGGGCACGAGCTGGATCCCGCGGGGGCTCGACACGCTCGACTGGTTCCATCGCCGCATGACCAACGGCGGCGCGGCCGAAGACGGTGTTCTTCGGCGCGGTGGCGCAAGGCAGATGTCGCTGACGCCGAGCGAGTACTTCCAGCGCAACTTCTGGGTCGGCGCGAGCTTCCTCCGGCCGTCGGAGAGTCCGCTGCGCTACGAGATCGGCGTCGACCGGATCATGTGGGGCGCCGACTACCCGCACTCCGAGGGCAGCTACCCGTACACGACCGAGGCGTTGCGCGCCGCGTTCGCCGACCGGTCCCGCCGGCCGAGACGCAAGGCGATGGTCGAGACGACGCCGGCCGACGTCTACGGCTTCGATCTCGCGGCGCTGCGCAAGATCGGCGACCGCGATCGGCCCGACGGTCGACGGAGGTGTCGCGTGCCGCTCGACCCGTCCGACTACCCGACCGACTCGACGTGCAACGCGTTCGACGCCGAGCAGGTCGATCAAGGCCTGGTAGCCACCTCGACTCTCGAACGCTCAGAATCGAAGCGTGAGAACGGAGCAACCGATGGCGACGATTCGATACGGCGCCCGGCCGCCGGAGCAACAGCGCAACCGCGAAGATCGAGGCGGTGAGCACGCCGATCTGGTCGACGGCGCGTGACCGTCGTGTGGGAGACCGACCCGGAGGTGGTCAAGCGCGGTCCTGCCGCCGCCGCTCGAACCGTCCGAACCCGTCGCCCGCATTCGGTTCGCGACCGTGAACATGGGCACGGCATGCCGGTGTTCGGCGCCGGCTGGTTCGGCGTGCGCGCCCGTCACGGCAGTGTCGAGGGCGAGTACCCGCTGTTCATGCCGATGACGACCGAGCAGGCGACGGTCGGCGGGCGCGAGACGTTCGGCGAGCCGAAGAAGATCGGCGCGGTCACGATCGACGTCGACGGTGACCACGTTGCACGCCCGGTTCGAGCGGATGGGCTTCGCCCTCGCGGAAGTGTCACCGGCACGCTCGGAGACCCGATCGACATTCGCCCAACGCGACAAGGTCGACTTCTACTTCAAGTGCAGCCCGTCGCCCGACGGCAAGGGCTTCGACACCGAGCCCGCGCTCGTCCACGTCCACCGGCACGAGGAGGCGCGCGAGCGGCCGCGCCATCGACGGCACGCTCACGTTCGACGAGTCGCCGGTCGACCCGATCGTCGACATCCCGATCGGCAGGATCGTGTCGATGCAGTTCGCGCGAGGTGACGACCACCCAGCACGGCGAGGTCGTCGAGCGGGTGCCCGCCGACTGGCTGTTGCCGTTCGTGCACCAGCGCTACGACGACCTCTCGGTCCTCGGCGAAGAAGGACTGACCGCCATGGGCGGACCGCTACGTCATCATCTCGGCCGACGCGCACGCCGGGCTGCCGTGCGAGGAGTACCGGCCGTACCTCGATCGAGAGCTATCACGCGCGCGTTCGACGAGTTCCTCGCCGAACGCCACGCGAACCGCGACGAGCAGATGAAGCTCAACTACGACTACATCAACGACTGGGAGACCGAGCACGCGGAGGGGCTGCGCGGCGCGTTCGACGCCGAGCAGCGCGACAAGGAGATGGACGCCGACGGCGTCGTGCGCCGAGGTGATCTTCCCGGACGCCGACGCGATCACGGGCATGGAGTCGCCGCCGTTCGGCGCCGGACTCTCCGCCGGGATGATCGAGGATCCCGAGCTCGCGTTCGCGGGCGCCCGTGCGCACAACCGGTTCCTCGTCGAGCTGTGCGCGACGAGCCCGACGCGGCGCGGCGGAGTCGGGCTCGTCCCGATCTGCCACGACGTCGAGCGCTCGGTCGCCGAGATCGAGTGGCTGGCCGGCACGCCCGGTATCCGCGGGATCATGATCCCGACGATGTGGCGCGACCGCACGCCGTACAACGACCCGTCGTACGACCCGGTGTGGGCCGCGTGCGAGGCCGCGAACCTCCCGGTGCACACGCACTCCGGCGAAGCGCCGCGCGAGGAGATGAACGACTTCATCGGCATCTACCTCGCCGAGGTCGTGTTCTGGACCCACCGGCCGATCGCGCACCTGCTGTTCAGCGGCGCGTTCGAGCGCTTCCCCGGGCTTGAAGTTCGTGGTGACCGAGGGCGCGAGCTACTGGGTCGCCGACATGAAGTGGAAGTGGGACCAGTACCTCGGCGGCGGTCACACGACCAAGAAGATGGCCGCGCTGATGAAGGGGATCCTCTCGAAGCTGCCGTCGGAGTACTTCGGCGAGAACATCTTCGTCGGCGCGTCCACGATGTCGAAGGAGGAGATCCGCCGCCGCCACTCGATCGGGTGCGACACGGTGATGTGGGGCACCGACTACCCGCATCCCGAAGGGACCTGGCCGAACACCGTCGAGCGGCTGCGCAAGGACTTCGGCGACGTGCCGGTCGAGCGACACGCGCAAGATGCTCGGCGAGACCGCGGCGCGCTGCTACGGATTCGACGTCGAGGCGCTGCGGCCGATCAGCGAGAAGGTCGGCCCGACGCCGGCGGATCTCGGCCAGGACCAGTCGCTCGTCACGACGCCCGAGGACATTCGCCGCGGCGAGTGGTGGAAGGACGAGTACCAGGTGCGGTGGAACGGATGACGCGTCATGCGTGAGATCAAGGGCAAGGTCGCCGTCGTTACCGGCGGCGCCAACGGGATCGGGCGCGGCATCGTCGAAGCGTTGCTCGACGAAGGTGCCCGGGTCGTGATCGCCGACATCGAGGCGCCGGTGCTCGACGCCGCGGTCGCCGAGCTCTCGGCGCGCGGCGAAGTGAGCGGGATTCGCACCGACGTCTCGGATCCGGCATCGGTCGAAGCGCTCGCCGACGCGGTGTTCGATCGCTACGGCGCGTGCCATCTCCTGTTCAACAACGCGGGCGTCACGTCAGGCGGCGGCGGGCTGCCGTGGGAGCAGGAGGCGAACGACTGGCGCTGGTGTTTCGGTGTGAACGTGTTCGGCGTGGCCAACGGCGTGCTCGCGTTCGTGCCGCGGATGATCGCGTCGGGCGAAGAGGGCGTGATCGTCAACACGTCGTCGGGTGACGGTGGGATCGCGCCGGTTCCGTACGCGTCGGTGTACGCGGCGAGCAAGGCCGCGATCAGTTGCTTCACCGAATCGCTCGCGCACCAACTCGCCGACACCGGGACGAAGCTGCGCGCTGCGGTCTTCTATCCGTCGGGCGGTCTGATGGATACGGGGCTTTGGACCGCGCAACGCAACCGTCCGCCCGAGCTGCAGCGCCAACACGAACACACACCCGGCCCGGTCCTGACGTTCGAAGCGTTCCGGGAGCGGCTGGCGAGCATGGGGAAGAACGCCGACGTCGCAGACTTGGGAGAGTTGGGCCGCTTCGTGATCGCAGAGGTGAAGGCCGGCAGTTACGTGATCGGCCACAACCTCGACGAAGCCGGCGAGCTCCTCCACTCCCGCGCCGACGCAATCGGCAAAGGCCAGCTGCCGCCGCACCACAACCTCTAACCGAGTCGCCGCACCCGACCCGACCCGTTCGCCCCACCCGCCCCGATCGCCATCAGAAGGAGGAACGCGGCGTGTGGCGCCGCGTTCAGGCATCAGAAACGGCGTGACCCGCGCAAGCAGCAGCGAGCGCACTCGGGTGACGCAGGCTGTTGGATGCTGGTGATGCGAGCTATACCCTGACTAGTACACACATCTGTGGGGGCCAGGATGGCGCGGAGACTCGGATCACGATCGTCGATCGGCGTCATGGCGTTCGTAGTCGGCGTGACGCTTGCGGCCGGTGTCGCGTGGGCTGCGGTTCCGAGTAGCGAGACGGGCACGGTTACGGCGTGCTATCCCACGTCCGGTTCCGCGAAGGGCACCCTCCGCGTCATCGACTACCAGGCCGGCGCGCACTGCGGCCCAGGCCAGGCGATGGTGAGGTGGCAGGCCGACGGCATGCGTTGGCGAGGAACATGGTCATCGAGCACGACGTACTACGACGGGGATGTCGTCGCACGCTCGGGAGCCTCGTACATCGCGTCAAGAACCGGCACGAATGTTGCGCCACCGAACTCGACGTACTGGGCGCTCATGGCAGCGAAGGGTGCAACAGGAGCGCACGGAGCGGACGGTGTCGTGCAGTGCGGCGGGTATCCGCACGAGAATATCGACTGGTCGATACCGGGATCGACACCTGGGAACGGTTGCAACTTCGACTCGGCGAATCTCGTCGGCATGGTTCTCTCGGGCGGGAACCTGACGAACGCGGCATCTGCAGGCCACGAACCTAACCAACGCGAACCTCGGTCAGGCGACCCTCACCGGCGCGTATTTGCTCAGTGCGAACCTCACCGACGCCTACGTCCTTGAAGCGAACCTCAGCGGCGCCAACCTCACAGACGCGGCCCTGCATGGTGCGAGCTTGCATGGCGCCGACTTGACCGGTGCCAATTTCACATTTGCCAACATGACCAACGTCGACCTCGCGAAGGCCGATCTCACCGGCGCGACGCTGACGAACGCGAACATCAGCGGCGTCACCTGGTTGGACACCACCTGTCCGGACGGCACGGTCAGCGACTCCAACGGCACAAGCCCAGAAAGCTGCATCGGTCACGGCGGCGGCTTGTAGGCATCGGACTACCGCAGTCACCTGAAGAGCAGACCACAGAGTGGTGCTTGGCATGATGAGTACGACCTTCGTCACGCAAGATGTCGATAGGAAGTGGACGGCGTTTCGCTGGTGGCGTCGTCTGACGTGTCTCGTTGTGCCACTTCTTGCAGTAGTCAGGGTCTGGCTAACACGCGCCGACCCAACGAGGGGACTAGAGGCTCCAGAAACAGATCGTCGGGTCGGGGTCAGTTGTGCTCTTGTGCCGTGGGCTTCGGCTGGAAGCTTTCGCAGCGCGGAAGCAGAGTTGATGTCGAGTTTTGGCTATCACGTGTGTGGGCGAGGTTGCGCTGCTTGGGGCGAAATTGTGTCGTCGGGCCACGACCTGATGTGGATTCCGGGTCGGCAGGCTTCCGATTGGGGTGCGCGACGTTTCCTGATCAGCAATCGAGACCAAGCACATTTCAGCGTCTGTCGTCTCGGAGTGGGCACCTTCGGCGTGACGTTCAGAGGTGGAGCCGACGGCGATGAGCTGCGCTTACTGATCAGGGGACGAGATCTCTCGGCCTTCGAGACGATTGTGAGCAATACACCTTCCGCTTAGGGATCTATGAGGCTTGGAGCCGGAGCATGATCTGTCGTAGACGCGTTGCGGTGACGTTCGCCGCGGCCGTCTTGCTCGTTGGTTGCTCCACCGGGAGCGGCAAACAAAGCACGAACCGAGGAGCGTTCTCGCCAACGACTTCGGCCGTCGTCGACTTGTCGACGCGCCTTCCACATGGCTGGAAGCGGTTCTCCTACGGAAGCCTCAGTGTTGGTGCACCCGCGACATGGAAGGTAAGTACGGCGCGGCCGCCGAACTGCGGTCCGAGGCCGTCCAATACGGTGACCGAGTACACGGCGACCACCGTCGAGGTATCGAGTTGCCCCGACACGAGCGGCAACGATTCGGTTCCGGCGGTATCTATCGAGTGCCTTCGCGGCGCAGCGAACGGACTGTTCTCTGGTTCCGCGACGACCATTGCCGGACGAGCGACGTTGCATCACAGCGGCGTAGTCGTGTGGCTGCGAGGGCGAGGTTGGGAAGGCGTCGTAACCCTCCCCGACAACGCGACCTTGGGTCGCGTGATGCTCGCCACAGTGAAACCCACGGGCAAACCTTGCTCGGTTCCGAAATGACTGGTTAGCTCAAGGGGGAGAACAACAGATTCGCGTGCGCTGGCGAGTTAGTGGCGGTCAATCTTGCGGGTCGATGATGTCCCATGCTTGCGCGAGTAGACGCTCGACCTTGCGCATGTCGTCGTCGCTGACGACTCGGGGTTGCGCGGATTCGGGATAGATGTCGGGCTGCATCTGCACGACTACCCGGTCGTGCGCCAACCCCTCGATGGCGAGCGCGTATGTCGTCGATCGAATCCTCACTTGCGGCTCATCGTCGCCGGTGAGGGGAGACGTGCATGCGAACCGGGAAGTGATTGTCTCGTTTCCAGGGGATGGTTCCATCGGGGTACTCATCTGGATTGCACTCGTGTAGTAGCTCGTTCGTCAGCGAGCCGATAGTTCCCCAGTCTCGTGATCATTCAAACCGAGATGATCTCGGCCGTTTCGTGGCCGTAAACCGATACCCATTCGGGCCGCACACCGGGCAGACACCATCATGCTCGCGACGATAACCGGCAGCTGGTCGCCTCAGGAGGGGCATGTGGAACTCGGGTGTCGTGGCGAGATCTCGTAGCAACAGGCAGGCTGTGTCGTACAACGGTTCAAAGATTGGGGGAGCACATGCACGCAGTCATCGGACGAGTGAAGATCAAGCCGGGTCAGGAGGACATGACGCGCGCGATGATCGCTGACCATGGCGTAGGGATGCTGCACGGAATGCCTGGATCATCCGGTGGCTATTGGTCGCGCAGCACGGAAGGCGAAGACCTCATTCAGCACTCGTTTTGGCTCTTCGACACGGAAGAGAACGCGCGGGCCGCGGAGGCGACGTTCAACACGCTCCGCGAGATGACCGAGGCACCCGCGACGTTCCTGAGCGTCGACGTCTGCGAGGTCATCGGACAGGCTTAGGGATACTCGGCTGGAATGTTCGGCGTCATCCGAGTGACGCCGCGCCAGTAATTCCGCGATGGACGTCGACCGATGGTTGAGGTTGCTGTTTGGCGACGAGCCGGTGAGCGACTCCGTCCGCGCCGGTCTCCTGCGCCACGTCAATGACGTTTGCCACGGGTCGGTGAAGTTCTTCGAAGCAGACAAAGGTTGGGGCGGCATCGAGTCGCCGGACACGCCATTCGACGTGTGGGTTCACTACTCGAGCATGGAGGGCAGCGGATACCAGGAGCTTCGATCGGGCGAGCTGGTGGAGTTTCGATGGGAGCCTGCGCAACAGGACAGTTGGCGCTGCCGTGCGACGTGGGTTCGGCGACTGTCAGCATCCTGAACCAACGCGAACAACGCCTTCGTCAAATGGTGGCCTCGACGAACTCGAGCGCGGCATCGATGCATGCAAAGTCGGTCGTGGCGCGGAAGTGATCGACGCCCTTCAAGGTGACGAGGGTCGCGTTCGGTAGCGCGTCGACCAAAGGCTCAGCCGGACCGGCGAAATCCTCGTCGCCGATGATCACGAGCGTCGGAGTGCTCACCCGTGCGAGGTCATTGGTCGTAAACGGTTCGTGAGGGCGACGAAGGCACGCCGCTATCGCAAGTGGATCGTTCCCGGCGCTGAGCGCGAGGTTGTAGAACAGCCGCGCCGTGATATCCGTCGACTCGGCTCCACGCTCGAACGCATCTGCCAGCGCGCTCGTGTCGCCGTCGTGTAACAGGTTCGCACCGACACCGATGAGCACGAGGCGGCCGAAGCGCTCTGGTGTTCGTGCGGCAACGCGCAACAAGAGCTGCGCGCCGAGTGAGAATCCGATTGCGTCAACTAGCTCGTCAGGGAGTGCTCGTTCGATAGACGACTCGAGATGCGCGTACTCACCGGGGTCGTGCGGCGCCTCGGCGGTCCCGTGACCGAGCAGGTCTACGGGAATCACCTCGCGGCCGGCATCGGCAATGAGATCCGCCCAACCTGGTGCCCGCCAGCCGTGCTCGAACGAGGATCCAAGACCATGGACCAGAAGTATGGGCTCCGTTCGCACCCGCGGATCGTAACGAAGTCTTTGTGACGGCGACGGCGGGTGCCGTGGCGAGATCACTCCTGATTTGGGCATCATGCGTGTTCGCGAGCCAGGAGGTCGAAGCTATGCCCTTCGTCACCAGTCACATGTCGATCTCCCTCGACGGGTTCGTCGCGGGGCCGCGCCAAAGCGCGGACAACCCACTTGGCATCGACGGACGAACGCTTCACGATTGGCACCTCAATGATCCGAAGCACCCGGTTGACGAAGCGTTCACGCAACGGCTACTCGGGCCTCGTGGCGCGTACATCATGGGCCGCAACATGTTCGGCCCGGTTCGCGGCGAGTGGGGCGACTCCGATTGGCGCGGCTGGTGGGGTCCTGAGCCGCCGTACCACGCTCCCGTGTTCGTGCTGACCCATCACCCGCACGACCCGATCGCCATGGAAGGTGGGACGACCTTCTATTTCGTCGACAGCTTCGAGACTGCGCTTGCCGAAGCGGCCAAGCAGGCCGACGACCTTCCGATCGACATCGCCGGTGGGGCCAGCGCCGTCCGCCAAGCGTTGCAAGCCGGCTGCCTGAACGAACTCGTTCTCGACATCGTCCCGGTGCTGCTGCGAGACGGCGAACGATTATTCGACGATGTGCCCGAGTTCCACGCAGAGGTTGTCGAAGCAGCCACGTCGCCACTGGCGACCCACGTTGCCTACAAGATCACGTAGTCGTACTCAGCTTCGGTGCACGCGTCTACGAACCGATCGGCATGAGCCGTACGACGAAATCAGAAGCGCCAACGCGTTGAACCGGGCGTCTCCTCGGCGGTACCGACCGCGGTTGCGGTGCGCGGCTTGACTTCGTAGACGAACCACGGTGGCGGGCCGAGCGTCGGCGCGTTGAACGGCGCGGTGATGCCGGTTCCGGAGTCGTCGGGCTGCGCGGGCCATCCACTCTTCGCCCACAATGCCGCGATCTCGGCCACGACCTTCGGGTCGGTCACACGCTGGGCAATGCCTGCGACCATCACGTCGAAGCCTTTCGTCGCGACGCTGATCGAGCAGCGCGGGTCGCGAGCGATGTTCTTCGCCTTGCGGCTGCGGTCGGCGGTCTGGAACCAGCACGAGCCGGCGTGCCAGAGCGCGCCGACGCTCGTCACGTGCGGGCTTCCGTCGGCGTTCAGCGTCGTCAACCAGAACGTCGCGCGGTTCGGGGAGCGTGGATCGTCATGCGTCAACAGGTCGGCGACCTGCGCTTCGACTGCGGACCACTCGATCGGCGGCAGCCCATCGGCTTCACCAAGGTTTGTTGTTTTCATAGTTGTTCAGACCTCACGCGTTCCCGAAACTCATCGCGCCGGTGGTCTCAGGCGTCGGGAAGGCCGAGGCCGTCCTCCATCTCGAACGCTCCGTATGTGGGCTTGCCGGCCGGACGGTAAATGGCGAGCACCGCTCCCTTGTCCATGGGCTTGGTCTCGACCAACTGCAGTGCAGTCGGTGCAGAGCCGGGTTCGAACAGCCGCTTCCCGGTGCCGAGGACGACGGGCTCGATGAAGAGCCGGTACTCGTCGATCAGGCCGAGGCCGTGCAGCGTCTGCGCGAGCGCGGCGCTGCCGTGGACTTGGATCTCCCGGTCGTAGTTCTCCTTGAGCTTGGCCACTTCGGCGGCGATGTCGCCGCGGATGATCGTGGTCGGCTGCCAGTCGGCGTTCGTCAACGTTGTCGAGACGACGTACTTGGGCAGCGTGTTGAGCCGCGAGGCAACCGGGTCGTCCGGGTCGGGGAAGTTCGGCCAACTCGCGGCGAAGATCTCGTACGTTCGACGGCCGAGCAGGAAGCAGTCGGCTTGGTCGAAGGCTCCGCTGATCACGTCGCGCATGTCGTCGCCGGCGTAGGGAAAGCTCCATCCGCCGTGCTCGAATCCGCGGTCGCGATCCTCGTCGGGGCCGCCGGGTGCCTGCATGATCCCGTCGAGGGTCATGAACGTTGCGATGGTGAGAATGCCCATGCGTTCGGTCCTTGTGTCCGGCGGCGTCCGATGCACCGCTCACCTCCTCTACGAACCCGACCACTCGAAATGGACACGACGACCAAGAAAATCTCGGAGGGTTGGTCCTATGTGATCGGGGTCCCGTTCGAAAGCCGAAATACTGCGTAGGCGTCTCGGCAGGTCGGATCGAGATCCGAGAAGTGAACGTACTCAGAGGGGATCGGGGCGACCCAACGGTTGTGGTCGTCGTCGTACTCCGCCGTCACGACGGCAATGAGATCATCCATTCTCCCAAACAGATTGGGCGGCTTCGGCGTGTCTAGTGTCGTGAATCACGCGGCGTCCGGAATGACGGCGATGGTTGCGTTGTGTCTCTTGGCGGCGGGTTGCGCCGCAGCTTCCAGCTCCGCGCCGACCGCAACGACGGCTTCGACGACTTCGAGCGCGCCAACCGTCTCGACGGAATCTCCGCCGAGGTCGCCGGCGGAAGCGCGCCCCTGTGTCGCCGCAAACCTTGCCGTCACGAGTGATCTCGCAGAGGCTGCTGGATCCGCGCAGCTCGTGCTCGGGTACGACTTCCGGAACAAGACGCACGTCGACTGCGCGCTCCGCGGGTACCCGAGGTTCGTCATCGCAGCTGAGCCGGGATTGCCGTCGGTCCTGGCGCGACACACTCGTTTCAAGCAGGACTTGCCGGGAGGAAATGTCGCGCCGGGAAAAGCCGGGATCCTCGTGGTCTATGCACCGCTCTGCAGACGTGACCCGCGTGCCACAACAACGCTACGGCAGCACGTGTACCACCATCTCGTCGTCTCGCTCCCGGGCGGTGGAAAACTCGACGTGTCCGTCGCGCTGGACCTCTCCTGTGGAGGCTTCAGCATCGATCCATTCGGCGTTCGACAGGCCAGTTCCTCCCCGTAGCGACTTTTGTGGTTGCCGGTCGGTTACCTCGATGGAAGCATCGACGTCGATGTCCGGTGACCTCGTTGGCTGCGTGATCGTTTCGGGAATGCCCGGCGCGGGGAAGTCGACCGTCTCCGCGCTGGCCGCCGGTCTGCTCCCGAAGGCCGCGCAGGTCAAGGGCGATTCCGTGAACCAGATGATTCTCAGTGGACGCGTTTGGTTCATGGGCGAGCCCAGAGACGAAGCGCTCCGCCAGGATGAGCTGTGCAACCGCAACATGTGCTCGCTGGCCGCCAACTTCGTCGACTTCGGCTTCACCGTCTTTATGGACACGGTTGTCGCCGACCGGGCCGAGCTCGACTTCCTGGTCGAGCGGTTGTCGCCCCGACCGGTGCGGCTGGTCACGCTCGCGCCCGGCGTGGAGGTGTGCCGGCACCGCAATGCGACACGAGCTCCCGAGGAGCGGTTCGACTTCGACGGCTATGACCAACTCGACGCCGGCATGCAGCGTGACCTCGGCGCGGTCGGCTGGTGGTTCGACACTGCCGCGCTCACGGCGACCCAGACGGCGCAACAGCTCGTCCGCGAAGCCGCTCAGCGTGCGGTTTCGATATAGGCGACATGGTGGTGTGGCGGCCACGGTGGTTGAATGCGCATAAGCGAGCTGTAGCGATCGGGGGAATCATGCGGTGTGGACGACACCGATTTCCGCGCATGGTGCCCCTGGTTGTGGCGGCGGTGTTGGTTATGGGTTCGGTCATCGGGTTCGCCGCGCCGGTTGCCGCCGCGCCGGGATGGTCGATCACGCCGACCCCGAACCTCAGTGGCGCGCGTACGGCGGAACTCCTGGGCGTGGCGTGTCCAAGTGCGCAGAGCTGTTTTGCGGTCGGCGGCTACTCGCTCCGCCCGAACAATGTCAACAAGCAGTTGCTCGAGCGTTGGAACGGCAACGACTGGTCGGTGATGAGCGGACCCCCGACGAGCGTCAGTCGGCTACTGGGCGTGGCGTGCCCGACGCCGATCAGTTGTTTTGCAGTGGGTGACAGCTTGCGCAAGGGCACCGGTTTCCGACCGGGGATCGAGCATTGGAACGGGACGTCGTGGTCGCTGATGAAGACGCCGACCGCTCCGGCCAATAGTCCGACATTGTCCGGCGTGTCGTGCCCGAGCGCGTCGTCATGCTTCGCAGTTGGCGGCACTGCCGTGTGGCATTGGAACGGGACCGCCTGGTCGAAAATGACCGTCTCGAATCCGGGCGGTTCCCCGCCGACCTTGAATGCGGTGTCGTGTCCGAGTACGACGAGTTGCTTCGCGGTCGGCTCGAACGCCACGACCTTCAACGCGGCAATCGCCCATTGGGACGGTAACGCCTGGTCGATCGTGACGAGCCCCCACCTCGAGGTCGTATTCGGCGGGCTGAGTGCAGTGTCGTGTGCGAGCACGAGCTACTGCCTCGCGGTCGGCATCGCAGTCACCACGCTGCAGTTCGCCGGCGCGAGCCCGGTGGCCGAGCGTTGGAACGGCAGTCAGTGGGCGATTGCCAGTCCGATCGAAAACGGCGCGGATGAAGAAACCCTCGGTGGAGTGTCGTGTCCGCGCCCGGGTCGCTGCGTGGCGGTCGGCGCCTCGGGGCTCGGTCAAATCGTGACCCCTCCTGGCAACCTGACGACGCTGGTGCAGTCGTGGGACGGGAGTCACTGGTCGCTCGTGACCAGTCCCAACCCGTCCGGCGCCGCCGATGCACACCTCAATGCGGTCGCGTGCCCGGACCCGACGAACTGCTTCGCGGTCGGCGGATCAACGACCGCCGACCTACATGCCCACACGCTGGCCGAGCGTGGACCGTCGACCGCAGCGACGAGTCCGAGTAACCCCATTGTCGGCATCGCGGCGCTGTCGTCGCGCGATGGGTATTGGCTGGTTGCCGCGGACGGCGGAGTGTCCAATGTTGGCGCGCGCGCGTTTTTACGGCTCAACGGGTGCGATGCATTTGAACAAGCCGATTGTCGGGATGGCGGCGACACGAACCGGCAAGGGCTATTGGTTGGTTGCGTCCGACGGTGGCATTTTCAGTTTCGGTGACGCGCGACTTCTACGGCTCAACGGGTGCGATGCATTTGAACAAGCCGATTGTCGGGATGGCGGCGACACGAACCGGCAAGGGCTATTGGTTGGTTGCGTCCGACGGTGGCATTTTCAGTTTCGGTGATGCGCGTTTCTATGGTTCGACCGGTGCGATGCGGTTGAACAAGCCAATTGTCGGGATGGCGCCGACGAAGTCGGGCTATTGGTTGGTTGCGTCCGATGGCGGGATCTTCAGTTTCGGTGACGCGCCCTTCCTCGGTTCGACGGGCGCGCTCACTCTGAACCAGCCGATTGTGGCGATGGCGAGGACAGCGAAGGGTCGCGGCTATTGGTTGGTTGCGCGTGATGGTGGCATCTTCAACTTCGGCGACGCACACTTCTACGGGTCGACCGGCTCGCTCGACCTCAATCTGCCGATCGTCGCGATGAGCGCGTCCGTGATCTTCCATAACTACCTGCTCGTCGCCTCCGACGGCGAGACCTTCGGCTTCTGACCGCCGCAACGGCGGCCCCCTCGGAACGCGGCGATTTACACGCCGTCGGTGCCTACGGTGTCAATCGTGGAACCACTAGAAGCTCTCACGCGCGCCACTGACGGATACGAACAGCGGTTGGCTGCCGTTCGTACAGAACAATGGGACCAGCCGTCGGCCTGCATCGGTTGGACCGTGAAGGATCTCGCTGATCACGTCCTCGGCGGGAACCGCTTCGCCGCCGTACTCGCCACCGGTGCGACTTCCGACGAGGCGCTCACCCACGCCTTCGCGGCCGGCTTCGACGGCGACCCGGTCGCCAGTTTCGTCGAAAGCTCGACTGCGCAGCTCGACGCATTCAAACGCACCGGCGCGCTCGACGCGACGGTGCTTCACCCGCAGGGCGACATCAGTGGCCGCACCTTTCTCTACTTCCGAGTCGGTGACCTGCTCCTGCACGGCTGGGATCTCGCTCGCTCGACGGGCGGCGACGACGAGCTCGACGACGACCTTGTGCCTGACGTCTGGCGCGCATACCAGCCGCTCTTTCCCGCCGCGACCGCAAACGGCGCGTTCGGCGATGGCCCGAGCGGTGACGTGCCCGAGGACGCGCCCCTTGCGCTCCGCCTCCTCGACATCACCGGACGTCGGAGCTAGAGCCGGCCGACTTGGGGTCGGCCTGGGTCCTCGTGCCATGATCCAACCATGAACGAACGCTTCGAAATCCAGCGCACCATCCCGGCCGACGCGGCCACGATCTTCGCAGTGGTGTCGTCTCCCCAGGGCCATGTTGCGATCGACGCTTCCGGCATGCTGCAGAGCTTCACGGGCGAGCCCGCGGGCGCGGTCGACGACACGTTCGTGATCCACATGGATCGCGAGGCCTTGGGTGACTTTGACATGGGCAAGTACGACGTGATCGTCACGATCACCGGTTACGAGCAGGACCGGTTCATTACGTGGGAGGTCTCGGGCGAAGGGTTCCCGAGCATCGGTCACTACTACGGGTACCGGCTCGAACCGGTTGCCGATGGAACCCTCGTAACGTCGATCTACGACTGGTCGCAGGTCGACGAGAAGTGGAAGGCCGGAGGCAACTGGCCGATCATTCCGGAAGCCTCGCTGAAAGCCACCCTCGGCATCCTCGAACGCACGGTTCGCGCCACGCCGTGATCTCTCGGGTACTCAGAACGATGCGGTCGCGGATTCGTGGTTGCCGACGCTGACGGGAATCGCATCCGGAAGAAACCCGTGCTTGCTCCGTCGCGCGAAGAACGCGTCGAGCTGCCTCGATGTGAGTGGAAGGCCGATGTGGTATCCCTGCGCGACATCGGCGCCGAGCTGACGAAGGGACTCGAGCGTCTTGGAGCTCTCGACGCCTTCCGCAACGACGGTCAGATTGAGCGCGCGGGCGAGTTCCACGGTGGCCCTGGTGATCGCACGGGCACGGTGATCGCTGTCGAGTGCGAGCACGAACGACTTGTCGATCTTCAGCTCGTCGATCGGGAGTTCGAGCAACTGCGACAAGGACGAATAGCCGACGCCGAAGTCGTCGATCGAGATACGGATACCCCGTGCCCGCAGCTGCTTGATACTCCGCTTCACTCCTTCCGGATCGTCACTCAAACAGGACTCGGTCACCTCGAGCGTGAGGTGGTCGGGCGCCAGGCCGTGACGCTCGAGGAGAGCGTCGATGTGCTCCGGTAGTTCCTGATCGATCAGGTCGTATCGGCAGATGTTGACGCTCATCTGCAAGGAGTGCCCGAGGCCTTCCAATCGCGCGGCCTCGGCGATGGCGAGGTCGAGGACGGCGCGGGTGAGTTGCGGGATGAGGCCGACGCGTTCGGCCAACGGCACGAAGCTGTCGGGGTACAGGAGCCCGCGAGTCGGGTGGTGCCACCGCACCAGTGCTTCGACACCCCGCACCCGCGCGGATCGCATGTCGAGCGTCGGTTGGTAGTGCAGGACGAGCGCGCGCTCGTCGATCGCAGTTCGCAGATCGTGGACCAGGGCGAGCCGTTCGCGGGTGTTGAGGTCGAACTCGGCGTGGTACGTGCACACTGACGACTGCGTGCGCTTTGCTTCGTACATGGCGACATCGGCGCTTCTGAGCAATTCGGTGTAGTCGGAGCCGTGATCGGGCGAAATCGACGCTCCGATGCTCGCATCTACTCGAACCGTGACGCCGTCGAGTGTGATGGGATCCGCCAGCGAGTCGGCGAGCTCGCGCGCAATCAGGATCAATGCTTCTGTATGCGTGACGACGCAGGCGCTTGCGAACTCGTCGCCACCGAGGCGCGCGATCGAGCCTCGATTCCCGATCCGGTGTCGAAATCGCTCGCCGACGATGCGTAGGAGCTCGTCGCCATTGTGGTGTCCGAGGGTGTCGTTGACCTCTTTGAATCCGTCGAGGTCGACGAGGAGAATCCCGATGCGTTGATGGGCCTGCACGGAACGAAACTTCGACTCGGCGTCTTCGAGGAACCCTCGTCGGTTGGGCAACGCCGTCAGCACGTCGGTCCGGGCGTCGCGGAAGTGCTCGGACCCGCGGCGCACCTCGCGCAGGGTCAGCGCCATCCGGACGATGACGACACCGAGCGCACCGATCGCGAGGCCACTCGCAACAGACGTGCTCGAGCGGAGCTGGGATTCCACGAGAATCGTGAGCACACCCAGCGACAGCAGCCCGAACGCGACGGGTACGAGCGCGATTCCTGGCGGCGATACCCCCGACGCCGGGCGCGAACGCCAACGACGTTCTTCGCTCCGCCACGCCGCGATCCCGATGAAGAACGTTCCGAGGGCCCACGTCGCATCGAGAATCGCCCGGGATGGATGAGCACCTGAAGTGCGCTCGTTCAAGTAGACGACGTTGCCGACTACGAACGACGTGACTCCGAGCATGAGAAGTCCTGTGGACCAGCTCGGTCGGTAGTTTTGCGGCGCGAGCCCGGCTACCAACAAGACCAGCAGCACCAGATCGCACAATGGATAGGCCATCACGACCGCGACATGGAGTGAACTGCCGCTTGCATCCAGCACGGGCTTGAACCACAGCATCGCGGCCGCGGCTCCGATCGCCAGTCCGGCCACGAGTCCGTCGAAGCGGACGCTCGCATGGTCGGGGCCGAAGGATCGCTGGGTCATCGCCGCGACACCCACGATGAGCGCCGCATACGACAGCAGGGACGCGAAGTCGCTCGGTGCCGGGCTCGGAATCGGATGGCTGTTCTGATCGTGGAACACGTAGACGAGATTTGCGACGCTGTTCAGCGCGAGTCCCGAGCGCGATTGCCGCCCACGCGAAGTGCATGCGCGACGTATGGCGCACGCGCAGCCAGACGGGGACGATCGCCACGATCAAGGCAAAGTTGGCGATCCATCCGTCCCACCACGTCAGGTATCCACTCGTGGGGCGGTGAACGAAGAGCAGGGATGCGCAGTAAGTAGCTACGAGCGCGAAGCCGGCGACCTGCCACCACACATGCACGGGCTGATGCGGTAGCGAGCGCAACGCGCCGGCAAGTCGGCGAGAATCCCTCCGCCGGGAACGCGTCCCGACGGAACTCGTTGAAGCGTGACTGGGTGCGGGGTCGGCCAGGTCATTGCGCGGTCGATCCAAGTCGCGCCCCATATCTCCTTATCGTCCGGCAAAGAGCCGGAGATGAGGCGCTAATACGGCAGTCGCCCCATTGCTGGTCCCCGCACGCTTAACCGGACGAATTCACAACGAACTGGCGTCCAGGCGGTAGCACGCGCTCCGCGGTGCCGGCGAACAGTGCGTCGCGTTCCACCGACGAATATTCGCTCGTGAGCTTCTTCAGGCCGTTCCACAACACGCGGTACGAGATCGACATGCGGTCGACCGGGAAGTTCGACTCGAACATGCACCGGTCGGGCCCGAAGGTCTCGATCATGTGGTGGTAGTAGCGGCCCTGGGCGGCGACGAACTCGTCGGAGGTCGGCGGTCGAGGCGCGGTGTGCCAGCCGAAGCCGTTGTCGGGCATCGCCATCCCGCCGAGCTTGGCGACCACGTTCTCGCACTGCGCGATCTCCGTCATGTCCTGCTTCCAGGCTTCGAAGATCGCTTCGCGCTGATCGGCGTAGCGGCCGACCCCGATGGGGGTGCCGAAGTGGTCGAGCACCATCACGGTGTCGGGGACCGCGCGCGCCAGTTCGAGGAACTCCCGGTTTTGATAGTGGTAGTGCCACGTGTCGTAGGTGAGACCGCGCGCGCCGAGCCGCGCGACACCGGCGCGAAACGCCGGATCCGCGTAGAGCCCTTCGGGCGCACCGCCGGCGATCATGAGTCCGTCGTCAGGCAGGGCGCGGCGAGAGCGCGTCGCGAATCCCGCGGAAGAGGCCACCGCCCGCGTCGACGTGCGCGTCGAGAATCGCGTCGAGATTCGGCAGCCGAAGATCGGCGTGCCCGACGATGCCCGCGATCAAACCCTCGCTGCGCTTCGCTTCGCCGGCGACCCATTCGGTTTCGCCAACCGGCGCGAGCTCGGGCGGACCGTCGGTGCGATACGACGCGCGGCATTCCATGAACACGGTGTGCTCGACGAGGTGTCCGCTGCCGACGTCGGCGAGCAGATCAGGAAGGCTGTACGGCAGCGGACCCGCGGGCCACAGATGATGATGCGGATCGACGATGCGACGCTCGGGCTCGGCAATCGGCTCGTGCACGAGCGCGCGCCACTCTTCGGAGCCGGGCGGCGGCGAGTCCACGTTTAGTGCTGTTCCATCGACTGGACATCGAAGTAGATCGGGAGCAAGTACTTCACGTAGAACGCGTGGACGGTGAGCGTCGGGTACTTCAGATCTTCGTACTCCTGGATCTGGACCCGGTCATCCTTCTCGCGGTACTGCTTGCACGCCTCGAGCAGATCGTCGACCTCGGCGCGCGTGTCTTGCAGCAATCCGAGATGGTCGTAACCGGGCGAGCTCATCGGCAACTTGGCCTCGGCGAGCAGGATGAACTGATCAGGATCGGGGAGCAGGATGTGACAGCTCTGGCCGATCACGTCGGTATCGGTCGACTTCCAGCCGAACACCGAGCCGTAGAAGTCGTCGACCTCCTGCCGGAATTCTTCGGTCAGCGTGCCGCGGGCGAACGTGAGCTCCATGTGATTGAACCGCATCCGTCCACCGTAGATCGGTCGTTCGGCCTCTGGCCAGAGCACCGGGCGGCTAGGGCGCGGCGTCGAACAGCCCGCGGCGGCGGAAGAGGCTGACGACCTCGCCGGCGACGCTGAGCATCATTCGGCCGTACTCCGCCGCGGCGCGGTCGCCGTCTCCGGCTTGGCACGCGGCGGCGATCCCGTCGAAGCCCGCGCGCTGTAGCTCGAGGGCATTGGGAACCAGCTCGTAGAAGTCGCCGGGAACCATCGCCGAGAGCGAGCGCAGCACCACGACGACCCGCGGCTGAAGACGCGGCTTCGATCACGGCGCCGTGGAACGTGAGCGCGATCTGTTGGGCTTCCGCGGCATCGGTGGCGAGCGAGTAGTCGGCTGCGAGCTGCGCGAGCTTCTCACCGAGCACGCCGTCAGACCGTTGCAACGCCTTCTTCGCGGCGAAGCCGTAGACGAGTCCGTAGAGCTCGTAGTGATCGCGCACCGCTTGCTCGTCGAGCGCGGCGACGAAGGCACCGCGGTTCGGCACGATCGTGACCCAACCCTGTTGCTCGAGGGCGATCAGTGCTTCGCGCACCGGGATGCGGCTGATGCCGAGCGCCTGGGCAACGTCATCTTGATGTACCCGCGCGCCGGGCCGGAGGTAGCCGTCGAAGATCAGCTTCCGGATGTAGAGCGCCGCGGAACCACCACTGGTGCGGCGGTTCAACTGGTACTCGGGAAGCGGTGCCTCGGCCATGCTGCGCAGATTCTACGGCCAGACATTTTCATCCTGCCCGGGTCGAGATCGAGTGCGCGGCCGTGCTCACCGGGATTGCTCGCGAGCGGGAGTTGCGGATACTCCCGCCCGCACCGCCGGTGAACAGGCCGCGCCACTCGAAACCGAAGACGACTGACCGTTAGCGCTCGGGTGTGGCCAACAGGGTCGTCGTCTTCGTCGGGTTCGTTCGGACCGCCGCCGCCACTCTGGTAGTCGATGCCGATGTGGTCGGAACCAACGATCACCTGCGACGGGTAGCTGTCGGCCGGCATACCGGCAGCGGTCAGATCCTCGTCGACCACGTGACGCCGTCGATGCTGAACAACAGGTAGTCGTGGCCGACCGGCGTCGCCGGGCTGCGCGTTGCCGTTGACGAGGGCTGCGAAACCGAGCGGTCCGGCGTCGACCATCATGGCCGTCTCCGCGGCGGCACCGGTCGCACCGCCGTTGAGTTGCGCCTTCGCGTTCGTTGCGGTCCACGTTGTGCCGCCGTCGTTCGATGCCTCGAGTCACACCTTGGCGTCGACTCCGATGGCCCGATCGCCGGAGATCGCCTGCACGCTTACGTCGGCGGGGACGGCGACGTTCGTCCACGTGCGCGCGTCGCGACGATCGCATCAGGGTCGACGCCTCTATCGGTACGTCGCCCATGACCGTGCGGCCGTTGTCGCCGAGGAGCAGGAAACCGTCACCGCTCGCAACGAGATCGCGGACGAGGCCACCCGCAGCCGGCGCGGCCGCCTGGTCCCAGTGCGTTCCGTCGGTGCTGACGATCAATTGCTGGCGGGTCAGGTCGGCCGCGCTGTGCAAGCCGATGTCGGACCAACTGATCGTGCCGAGCACGGGCGGTGTCTTGCAATTCGCTTCGTCGAGCGCTCCGCTGGGATCTCCGGGCAGCGTGGTCGTGGCGGTCGCGTCCAAACCTTTGGCGCGGCCGATCGCGTCCTGCTTCGCGGCCACGCATGCCGAAAGATCGATCAGTGTCGAAGCCGTCGGCGGTTTGCTGAGTCGAAACGTTCTGATGGCCGGCGGTCCGCGCCGCGACCAGTGCGTCGAGGTCGGGATAGAACTGCTCGGTCAGGACTGCGACCGTTGTCGTCGCGCTGCGCGCGATCTGTACCGATGCCGAGCGACTGAGCGACACCGTCGCGCTGGGTGTGCTGCTGTCGAAGGGAAGGGGCGTGTCGGACCAACTCTGGCCGCCGTCGTGTGACGTACCGACCTTGTAGTCCACGTCGTTGGCGCCGGCACCGGGACCGGTTCCGATCGCGTAGAGCACGCCGTTGCCTTCGGTGAGGTCACTGATCCACGGCTGACCCTGGTCGGCGGTCGTCCAGTGCTCGCCGTCCTTGGTGCTGTAGATCGCCTGGCCCGGCTGCGCCGGATTCGACGCGACGCCCGGAGCGGTCGACAGCGCGTAGGTAACGCCGTCGGACGCGGTGAAGTGCGTCGAGAAGGAGAGCTCACCGTCGACCGTACGGAACTGCAATGCGGGCGGGGGCGTGCTCGACGAAGACGCGATGTTCGACGACGTGCTTGCCCGCGGGGCGCTGCGACACCGCGACGCCGACTCCGGCGAGGCAGGTGACGGTCGCGACCGCGACGAGCGCGCGTGAGCGGGTACGGCGATGGCCACCGCGGCGCTTGATGTCTTCGATCTCGAGGCCGACGGGTTGCAGTTGTTCGGTCTCGCGGCGCAAGGCGTCACGAACTTGATCGAGCTGGGTGGGCTTCACGAGTCTTCTCCAAGGGTTCGTTCGAGCTGGGCGAGGGCGCGGTGCAGACGGCTCTTCACCGTTCCGGCCTTGAGTCGAAGTGCGGCCGCGGTTTCGTCGACGGACCAGTCGAGCAACAGGCGGCACACCACAACGGCACGCAGGCTGATGTCGAGGTCGCGCAGTGCGGCGAAATGCGCGGGATCGGTAGTGGGCGCGTCGACGGTGCGCCGTTCGTGGAACGGAAGTGCACGAGTGACGCGGCGGCGAGCGGAGCGCGCCCAGTTGAGGCCGACGCGGTATACCCAACCGCCCGGGTTCTCGTAGGCGCGGATCTTGTCCCACCGCACGTACGCGCGGACCATGGCTTCGTCGGTCGCTTCCTGCGCGAGGTCGAAATCGCCGAGCGTCGCGGTGAGCGCGCGTGCGATGTCGGTGTACGCCTCGCGGTAGAAGGCCTCGAAGTCGCGGGGTGTGTCGATGTTGACGACCGTCAGGTCGATCGACTCCGGCAGGAGCTCTTCGTCGCCTGGATCGCCGGGAAGGGGATCAGTCGGGCCGAACTCAGTCGGGGTGGCGTACGCCACCGGCGGATCGTGGACCGGTAATTGGGTTCGCATCGTCTGATACACCCCGGGGCGGCCGCCGGGGTTCACGGTTTCCCGATCTCGGTGAGCGAATGGGCGGTGACCTGGGCCTTTCGGAGCTTCGGGTCGTGGGGTGCGTCGGCTGCCAGCCGGTCGAGCTCCCGCCGGGCCGTGGCAATGTCGTCGCCCAGGCCGGACCGGGCCGGCGCGTTCCGCCAGGAGTTGGCCGTAGAGGTCGCGCAACGCGGGATCTCTCGGTGATCGGTCGAGGCCGTGCTGCACGCGGTCGAGCGCGGCATCCACGTCGGTGAGCGCGTCGCCCCGTTGCGCGATCCGAGCCGCGACGTACCAGGTGCGAATGGAGTCGGGGCGGAGACGGGTCGCGTCGTCGGCGTCGCGCAGTGCTGCGCGCACGTCGGTGCTGTCGGCGGCGCGTTTCAGAGTCGCGGTCGGCGAGCACTTCGCGCCCGCCGAAGATCACTGCGACGACGGTGGCGAGCGCGATCGGTACGACGAGCCAGCGCGCCCGCACGGTGACGAGACCGCGTCGGTCCGGGCGTGCGCGCGACCAGCACCCCGACGAGCACCCAGAAGATCGGTTCGAGCTCGGCGAGCGGGAAGAGGAACTGCTGTTGCACGATGTACCCGATCACGGCCGCGCCCAACGCGATGTCGAGCGGATCGCGACGAGCGAGCGCGAGCCACGCGTGACGCAACGCGAGCACGAACAAGGCGAGATACAACAAGCCGGCGACGATGCCGCCCGCGAGCGTCACGTCGAGGATGCCGTTGTGCGCGCGATCGGGATACACGGCCACGCCGTACTTGTGCACGTACGCCGCATCGACCTCCTGCGGGAACACCACTCGGTAGCCCTCGGGGCCGACGCCGAGGCCCGGATGATCGGCGATCGCATGCGACGCGATACGCCATTCGTCGAACCGACTGGCGCTGGTGCCGTGGCTGAGATCGAAGGTCGACGCGGCGCGGCCGCCGAGCGGAGTCATCACACCGACGGCAATGGCGATCGCGGCCAGCGCAACCGCGACTGCGATCGCCGGCCGACCGAGCCGGCGTAGGCGTCGGCGCTCCTGCACGACGATCGCGATGACCGCGATCGCGGCCCCGACCCACGCCGCGCGCGTCTGCGAGAGCGCGAGTGCGAGCAGCGCACCGCCCGCGCCGAGTGCCCCGGCGCGTCGCCAGATCCGGGTCTCGGTGTGGTCGAACGCGGCCGCGGCCGCGAGCGGTCCGACGAGCAGGCACGCCGCGCCCAGGTACGCGGGCTGACCGAACGGGCCCCCGGCGCGGGCGTCGGCGAACTCGAGTCCGAGCGGGGGATGGCCGAGCATCTCGGCCGCGCTCCACACGCCGAGCACGAGCGCGCTGATCGTTCCGGCACGCGTGAGCAGCCGGGTCGAGGCGCGGGAGACACACGCGTGGCCGGCGATGAAGAGGGCCGGGAACGTGATCCAGGTGAGGAGGCCCAAGCGGCGGTCGGGCGTCCCGATCCACGCCGACAATGGATCGACCGCTCGGAGCGTTGCGAGCGTGAGCACGCCGATCAGGGCGATCCACAAGCCGGTCATCAGCTTGGGAATCGTGAACGGGCGGACGACGAGCAGGCCGAGCGTTGCGCCCGTCGTCAGCGTGATCACGGTCCACCGCAACGGACCGGTCGGGACCAGTCCGCCCGGGTCGACCGCGATCACCGTGCCGACAATCAACGCCGCGATCGCCCACGCAACCGCGTCCGCGCGGCGCGATTTCGCTATCTGATTCCGGCGTCGCCCGGTCGAGGTCGCCGATCATGGCCGCGGGAGCCTACGGTCGGGAAGATGCGTTCGGTCATCTGCACATCGTTCGGTCCGCTCGAGAATCTCACGATCGAGGAACAGGAATCGCCGGATCTCGCTGCCGGTCAGGTCCGCGTCCGGGTCACGGCCGCGGGCGTGAACTTCGTCGACGCGTTGCTCGCCCAGGGGCTTTACCAGATCAAACCACCGTTGCCGTACGTCCCGGGTGGCGAGTCAGTAGGCGTCGTTACGGAGCTCGGCGACGGCGTCACGAGTCCGAGCTTGGGTGATCGCGTGCTCGTCATGAGCGGAATCGGCGGCTTCTCCACGGAGATGATCGCGCCCGCCGACCGCGTGCTCGCAGTACCCGCTTCGATCTCCGACGGGCAGGCCGCCACGTTCATGCAGAGCTACATGACCGCGTACTTCGCGCTGGTCGAACGCGCGGACGCGGCAGCGGGGCAGTGGTTGTTGGTGCTCGGGGCCGGCGGCGGCGTCGGGCTCGCGGCAGTCGACGTCGGACGCGCGCTCGGTATGCAGGTCATCGCGGCCGCGTCATCTTCCGACAAGCGCGACATGGCCGTGAGTCGCGGCGCGATCGCGGTGATCGACTCATCGACCGAAGACGTGAAAGCGCGGGCGCGCGAGATCAGTGGCGGCGGCGTCGACGCGGTGTACGACCCGGTCGGCGGCAAGCTCGGCGAGGAATGCCTACGCAGCTTGCGCGAAGACGGGCAGTTCATCGTGATCGGCTTCGCGTCGGGCGACATTCCCAAACTGCCGGCCAACCAGGTGTTGTTGCGGAATCGTCGCGTCACCGGTGTCGACTGGGGCGGTTGGGCCGGTCGCAATCCTGCGCGCAACCAGGAGCTCGTCGGCGAGTTGCTCACGATGATCGTCGCGGGCGAGCTGAATCCGGTCGAACCGGTGAGTTACCCGTTCGAGCAAGCCGGGCAGGCCCTCGCCGATCAACAAAACCGCAAGGTCGTCGGCAAAGCCGTACTCATCCCATAGCAAACTCGGGTGAATGAGATGCCCGTCGCCGTATACGCCTGACCAGCGATCCGCGAGGATGGTGCACATGTCCGATCTCGTCGCGCATCCCGTAGATCCGCGTGACTGTCGTTGGGAGGTCTGGACTCCGGCATACCGTGTCTACTTTTGGCGTCTTGTCGGCGACGCGATCCTCATCGTGCGAATTCCAGATTTCCAACGCCGACATCACGTTGGTGCTCGAGTGGGCCAATCTCCAAGCCAACGACGATGAGACCTATACGGTGTTCGCTGTTGTCGACCGCGGTAACGATCTCGGGCTCGTACGCCTGGCAGGAGACGATCCAACCCGCAGCGACCACTAGTAGGTGGTCCGCTCCCGCGACCCGCGCTCGGGAGTGGCTTACGGACACTGGGGTGTTACTTGCGCCGTCGCCCGAAACCACTATTTCTCATCAGAGTCGCGAATGCACCTCTCAGAGGTGCGGTCCGACATCAAAGCTCTCGCAAGGTGCTCGACGGCGCTTGGCGTCGAAAGTGGTTAGCGGACGCTCGGGTGCGCGACGAGCGTTGGCTGCCTACCCGAAGGTTGCGTACGTCGCGTTGATACTTGTCACCACGACGTTCGGTGCAACGGTGGCATCGATATGGCGTGTGGCAGCCGCCATCGTTACTCCCGCAGGCACCGAGTGAAACCTCACATCAACTTCACCGCGCTCGGGCCTCGGAGTCACGGCCGATATTTGGTAGCCCTCTGCCGCAAGTGTCGGTCGGGCGTCTTCAAGGGTTTGGGCTTGTCTTTCGAGCTCAGAGACGCTGAGCGGGACGCGGACCACGTGCAGAGTTGGGAACGCGCCGGACGGGGGCAACCCGGCGATTCCTTCCGCACTCATGTGTCGCAGGCTTGCGAGGAGCGCAGAGTCCGAGCCGGGTCCGACATACACGGTGACGGAACCGTCTGGGTTTTCGCGATCCCCGGCGTAGATGTCTGAGTATGTCGACCGCCCGATGCTATTGACGGCGTCGCCGTAGTTTCCGAGGACCCCTGTAGCGCGACCCGGACCGTTGGTGACAGTCGTTTCGGTCTGAGCTGGGCTTGTCGCCGCGACGTGGCCCCCGCACTTCGACACGCCGAACACGACGACCAGCGCGGAAGAGTACGGCCGCGGCTGACGACATGTGCAGGCGACTTATTGGTTACCCGAGTCGTCACGGCAGCTAGTAACGGCACGGGTCGGGGATCTCCCGATCGTTGCTCAGAACCCATGGTGCTCAGGATGCCTCCTCTGCGCTCTCGACGCGCCCGCCCGAATCCTCAACAGAAGTAGGAACGGGCGCGTGAAGCCGCGTTTTGCCATCAGATGTAGGAACGCGTCAGGTGCAGACGAAGTAGCGTCGCTACCGCGCCGAACCGCCAGGAGGGCTTGTGGGACACGTCGATGACACTGTCTCACGTCGTGCCCTTCTTCTGATCGACTTCCAATACGACTTTCTCGCCGACGATGGACGAATGCCGGTGGACCGAAGTCAGGTGCAGCCAGTGTTAACGGCTACCCGCTCGGCTATCGACAAGGCACAAGGCGCAGGAGACCTAATCGTCAGGATCGGCAACGAATTCAAGCCGGGAGACTTCGTTGGCAATACCTTTCGCCACGGTGCCGCCATCGCAGGCTCACCGGGAGCGTGCTGGGATCCGCGCGTAGATGCTGGGGACTCGGTCTACCTGGCCAAGTGGAGGGGTAACGCCTTCTGCAACCCCGAATTGTCTCGTCTCATGAGCGACCACCTGATCGAGGAGGTCTGTCTCACGGGTCTCTTTGCGCGAGCCTGCGTGACAGCAACTGCCAAAGGGGCGAGCGCTCGCGGTCTTCAAGTGCATTTGCTGGTCGAGGCAATCGTGTGCAAGTCAGATGCATCGCGATCTGCCGCACTGGCTCGGCTAGGTCGACGTGGGATGGATCTCGTTGCCGGAGGCTCCGCGGATTGAGCCCACCACCGCGTTCTGCCATTAGAACGTGCGAGATGAGGTCACGGCCTCGACTAATACGCCTTCGCGTTGGTGGAGTGGGCGAGAATCACCACCAAGGTGACAATTGCGATGGCAATCAGGGCTGCTACGCAGACGAGGCCGATGACGAAGTCCTTATGCGAGACATTTTCAGGGCGGTCAACTCGTCCCTCCACGTCTTACATGATGCCCGCGGCGGGAGCGACGTGCGAGCATGACGAGATACCACGAACCGAGACTCGGCGCCGGCGAGGGGAACCGGGCTCAGGCGTGGTTTAGCGACACTCGTGTCCTGGCGCCAACACGCCAGAGCAGGCAATGTGCGTGCTCGCGGCGCAGCGGAGATTCGGCGTGAGTTTCGATCTTTACGTCTTCGACGGCGACGTTCCCGATGACGAACAGACCATCGGCGAATGGATGGAAGACGACTCCCGCTGGGGCACGGCGCTGACTCCACGCCTCGCAGAGTTTGTCGCCGATCTTGAGCGGCGTTACCCCGGACTCGATGACGAACCCGACAACTCTCCCTGGGCGAGTTGGCCGCTCGCGCAGGCGATGGTCGATGGACGTTGCTGCGGGTTCAACATCACGTGGAGTCACGCGGAACGGATGAGCGCAGAGATGCGTACGCTCTCGGGCCAACACGGACTGACGCTGTACGACCCGCAGGAGAGTCTGTTGTTACGACCGATCGGTTTCCCGTCGGTTGCTCCGGTGAAGCGTCGATGGTGGCATCGAGGTTGAGCTCGATGGGAGCCCGCGCGCACTCTGCCGATCTGCGCGCCGAGTGAACCTCATGCTCGAGCGCCCATAGCGCACTCGGGTGGGATTACCGCTCGTTCACCGGAGGACTCGCCAGATCCATCGATATACCCCGCGGAGACTCTTCGGCCACTGTCTGGTCCAGTCCGGCTCTGGTATCCACCCACCAGGATGGCCCGTAAAGCAGTACGAGCACAGCTCTTCGGGAGGCGAGGGGAGACGGGGCTCGCTTCCTCCTTGCTCAAGCGGTCGTCCGCATCTGGGGCAGTGACGCACCTCGACCAGGAACACAGGTTAAGGGCATAAGGCTCAAGAGTGGTTTGCGCACACTGGCGTGTGCTTGGTGTCTGTTTGGGCTTGTCTCTTCTCGCTTGGTGAGCCGATGATGAACCAGTGCGCGTTGGCCGAGTGGCAGTAGTCGTGATGGCTATAGCGATGCTGATCGTCCCATCGTGTAGCTCGACAACAGCGAAGGTCCGGGCCCAACCGGCTACACCCGTCGCGTCGACCAGCATCAGCGAACCGGCTCCGTCTCGGCCTGCTCCCGGCGCCTCAACGACGACCGACGGCACGCCAACCGTCCCGACAACGTTTTCATCCGGTCCGATTCCGCTCCGGGTTGGCCCATATGGCTTTTCCGTGCCTGCGGGTTGGACTCTTCATCCGCTTGTGAATCGCGGGGGTCCGGGTGCGTTCGCGAGTTTCGTCGATCCCCGCGAGCCCGAGCGGAGGATCACCTACGAGAAGAACGGCGGCAGCTTCGGATTGATCTACAACCGCGACGGGTCCGTCAACCTTGCCGGCGCATTGAACGGTGCTGGGTGCCCTGTCGCAAGCTCGAAACAGTTGTCCACCAACGAAGAGAGCTACACCTGCGTCGACCCCGGGACAGCCCTCGAAACGAGAGGCGTCATCATCGTGCGACCCTCCTACGGAGGGTGGATTCGAGTGCAGGCCACACTGCCCGCAGCCTTAGATCACACAGTTTCCGACATTCTCGACCGCGTTCACTAACGCGCGGACGCCGTGCTCGGGAGTGGCGTACGGACACTCGAGTGTGGTGGCGTGAACACGCCAGAGCGTGCAGTATGCGTGCGTCACCGGGCGATACACACCGCGGATTTGGGGATACGGGAGTGGCGATGTCGTGCACGCGGGTCGTGTCGATGATGCGTCGTCTTCTGCCCTTCACCATGGTCGCGATTGCGGCGTCGGCGGGTCTCGTCATCGCTCAAGTGCGGCACGCGTCCGCAACGCCCGCGATGACACAGAGTTACGAGCTTGTCGGCGCCGACGGCGGCGTGTTCACCGGGGCCGGCGCGACGTACTCCGGAAGTCTTGGCGGCCGGCACATCGCTCATCCGATCGTGGCAGTGCTGGGTGCATCTGCAAATGACACGATCGGGCCGGGCTACCTCTTGGTTGACAGCGCGGGAATCGTCTACCCGTTCGGTCTGAAGAGCCTCGGTGACCTTCGCCGCGTCCACTTGAACGCGCCGATCGTTGCGGCCGTCGCCGTGTCGGGCTTGGCCCCATACCGGGGTGGCTACGTAATGGTTGCGGCCGACGGCGGTGTGTTCGCGTTCGGCGGAGCTCGATTCCCAGGGAGTCTTGCTCCGTTCCATCTACGGGTACCGATTGTGGGAATCCAGGCCGCGTTCTTGCCCGGCGTCGGTGGTGCGTTGCCCGACGGCCGTGTCGGATATCGGCTTGTCGACGCGGCGGGTCATGTGTACACGCTCGGCGGGGCGAAGTTCGATGGAGACCTCGGGGCGACGCGGCTTGAGGCGCCGGTCGTCGGCATCGACGGGGGCTCCGGGGGCTACTGGCTCGCGACCGGCGACGGAAAGGTCTATGCGTTCGGGTCTGCTTCATGGCGCGGCGACGCGTCGCGGCTGCGTCTGCACGCGCCGATTGTCGGCATCGCTGCGGTCGGGGACAGCTACTACCTGTTCGCAGCAGATGGAGGCGTTTTCGCGTACGGGTCGGCGCGCTTCCTCGGAAGTACCGGCGGCCGTCGGCTCAGCGCTCCGATCACCGCGATGGCAATGCAGTTCAACGTTGCTCCGTGCCACGGGCCCTTAGGCACTTGCTGAAAGAACGACGCCAAAGCGAACCGAACCTCCGCGCCATCGTCATCAGAGTCGCGAATGCACCTCGCAGAGGTGCGTTCCGACATCAAAGCTCTCGCAAGGTGCTCGACGTGCTCGGCTCAAGAGTGGATGGCGGAGACTCGGGTGTCGTGGCGAGATCGCTCGCGAGCAGGCATTCTGTGTCGTCGGATCTCACGGGTCGGAGGTGTGATGGCCATCGTCGTGAAGTGCGTCGGACATGTGGTGCTGAAGGTCTCGGATCTCGGGCCGGCTCTCGCGTTTTACTGCGACGCTCTCGGCCTACGGGAGGTCGCCAGAGGAGACTTCGGCGACGGGATGATGGTGTTCCTGAGCACCGGGCGAAACCATCACGACATCGGCTTGGTCGAGGTAGGACACACCGGACACCGACCCGGAGCGACCGACATCGGGCTTTACCACGTCGCGTTGAAGATCGGTGACAGCCTCGACGAACTGCGCGCGGCGCGAGCGCATCTGACCGAGGTCGGTGTCGCGATCCAATGGGTCGCTGACCACGGTGTGAGCCAGTCCATCTACGTGGCCGACCCCGACGGAAACAATGTCGAGCTCTACGTGGACGCGTCGCCGGACATCTGGCGACGTGATCCCGGCGCGGTTGCACAAGCCGTCGATCTCGACCTTTGACGCCGAACGCGCGCTCGGTGCGGCGCGCGCCTACCCGAACAAATGCGACAGGCCGTTGGCGATGTCAGTGAAGACGTTGCCGGCCTGCGCAACCGCGATGAGAGCGACGATCGGCGCAGCGATGCCGAGGGCGATCATCGCTATGAAGAGTGGCCCCAAACCTCGGTTCGGGTCGTAGCCCTCTTCCATCATCTCTCGGTAAAGATGCCTGGTCTCACCTCGCACGGCAGCGATCGTACGCCTATCGGACGGCTACGTCGGGCGACCGCGTGCCGTGGCGAGAACGCGCGAGCAGGCATTTTGTGCGGTCAACTCGTTGCGGCCACCGCGATCTGTGATCTGCCGTTTTGTTTCGCCGTAAACATGGCGACATCGGCGGCGTCGATCAGTCGGTCGAGATCAAATGGTGCCGCACCGCCGACGGCGACCCCGACCGATATCGACGTATGGAGGCCGCTGATCGGGAACGGTGTTTCGAGTGGCCCGGCAAGTGCCACCATCGGCGGTGTGGTATTACCGAGACTCACGACGTACGTGCCGTCGGCGAGAGGTCCGTAAAACTGGCACAGGATCCACCGTTGCGATTGCCGTTCGTCTGCACCCGCAAGCTCGTACTCGCGAGCGGAGCACTGGTGGGGCGGATCCGCCGTAATGGTGGGAGACCGGAGCACCGAGGCCATAATCGCTTCGCCCACGCGACATGCCCCGATGGCGACGGTGTCGAACAGCGCGACGACAAACTCGTCTCCACCGGAGCGCGCAACTACGGATTGCCGTCCGGCACACTCAGCTACGCGTCGGCCGACCTCGTTGATGATGCGATCTCCATCTGTATGTCCGACGATGGCGTTCGTAAGCTTCATTCGGTCGATGTCGCAGTAGAGCACTGCGATCGAACGGCTGGACAAGCCTTGCGCAGCGACTTCGTAGAGGAACTCGTGACGAGTTAGTAAGCCAGTTAGTACGTCGGGCATGTCCGCCCCCTCACCGAGATGATCGTTCCGTTCTCATCGGTCGCAGGCTGGCGAAACCAAAGTCGTCGTCCCACCCGCCCAGCCACGCCTTCGCTGCCGTTCCGCCCCTGCCACGATCGCGACAGATCGGCGGCTCGGGGTCGCTCGCCGTTCTGGGACGCGTGTCCCAGAACACGCGTCCCAGAACGTACGGGCCAAGCCGTCAATCGCGCCCCTGAGGTGCCGTACTCGGATACCTGCGCAGGTGCGACTATCTAAGGCTTGGCAACCTGAAACTGCTCTGCTGGCACCACCACGGCCAAGCCCACTAACACGACGCCCACGCCCGCGCCGAATAAGCGGCCTGGCGCGTCGAGTTCCGACGACTGCTTTCGTGCCCGTGTGGTCGTCGGGAGGCATCATGAGCCAATGTCGACCGAGAGCCCTCCGACTTTGATCGGTCGTCGACGCGCGGCCACGCTCCTGGCCGCGCTGTTCATCGCGTTCGGTGTAGCTGCGTGCGATGGTTCAACCCCTGGAAATTCGGCGACCGCGACTGACGGGGACGGCTCTCCGGACAGAGTGCTCTGGCGGCGTCTTGAGGTCGGAAGGCAATTCGCCGATGCCCAGCCCGAAACAGCTCCGGGTCCGGAAGTCTCTCCTCGATGGTCATCTCATTCTCGATCCACCGGGCAAATCAACAAGCGGTTTGTCAGCGCGGCAGGCCTGGAACGTCGCCGGTCCACGACTCGTGTCGGAGGGCCGTTATCAACTGCTTCTGGCACGATGGAGCGTCAGGAGGCGTACGCCGAATGGGTCGGTGTCGTTCGAAGGACCGACGACACCGACGCTCGCGTGGGTCGTTCTGGGAGAGCATGTGCCGGAGCTGAGCCCACTCCCGTCGCTTGAGACGCTCGGGACATCGGCGACTAGCGGCCACTGCTTTCTCATGAATGTGTATATAGGCGTAGACGCGTCAAGCGGGCACGTTCTCGGCGACTTCAGCGCACCTTCGACGTAGCCGACACTCGGCTGTCACGACGTTCGTTCCAAATACCATGCCGCGATGGGAACGTTCGAGGGTGTGCTCTTCGATTTCGGGCACACGCTGTTCGACACGGTTGCCACTGACGTCTGCGCCACCGAGTTTCGCAAGGTGTCGGGACACGACGTCGACCCGGCCGTCCTCGCCTCGGATTGGGAACGCATAAGACAACGTTCGCGACAACCCGACGAGCTCGAAAAGGGTCGGGATCTCAGCGCCGCCGCTCACCGTCGCTGTTGGCTCGACTTGCTGGCACCGCTCGACGAAGTCGCGCCCGGGCTCGCTGAGTTCGTTTACGGACTCGAGTGTTCTGCGAGAGGCTGGCGGCCCTATCCCGACACGGAGCCTGTGCTCAGAGAACTTCGTCGTCGCGAGATTCCGGTTGGCATCGTGAGTGATTGCGGCTGGGACATTCGCGCGGTGTTCGCCGCGTACGAACTCAGCGGGCTGATCGACGCATTCGACCTCTCCTGTGAACATGGGGCCAGCAAGCCCGATCCGCGCCTCTTCGAGTCGGCGTGTTCACAGATCGGCGTCGAGCCCGCCAACGCGCTCATGGTCGGTGACAGCTGGCTCACGGATGGCGGTGCCGCGGCGGTGGGAATCACCACACTGATCCTGCCGGCTCGCAACCGGACGATGTTTCCCGCGCTCTCAATCGTGCTCGACATGGTGCGCTGAACGCCTCGACGCGCGAGTCGCCACAGGTGCTGACACGCGGTCAGATGATCTCGCGCGCGTCGCGATCGGGCAGCTCGGGATACGGCGCGAGCGGGAGCGTCTGGTACCAGTACGCGACCGTTGCGATGTCGTCTTGGAGTTGCAGGTAACGACCGCCGCGTCGCCATCCGAGGGCTTGCATCGTGATGCGAAGGTCGGTGGTGAACCGGATGGGGTCGGTGAGGTGCCAGCGGTAGAGGCCGAACCGTTGTTGCGATCGGTACGCGCCGTCGGGTCGCAACACTTGGGGCATGCCCGCGTACGCGGTCGTGAACTCCCGGTACTCGCCGCCCACGTCGAAGTTGTACGAACCGCAGAAGTAGTCCTCGGTACCGGTGCCGCAGATGGTAGGGAACTCGTCGTCGCCATCGATGAAGAACTTCAGCTCGCCCTCGCCCCACCAGCCCGAGTTGTTCACGCCCCACGCGCAATAGGTGCCGACGTACTGGCCACGCCCGTGCACCCCGTCGAGCACGTTGACGACATCGCCCGCGGCGAGCGGATTGACGCGGCGGAACTGCGCGCAGAACCGGCCCGCGTCGTCGGGCACGTCACACAGCGAGTACGTGACTTGGTAGTAGAGGAGTCGCGCCGATTCGCCTTCGTTGGTGAGCGTAATCCGAGCCCGCCGTTGGAACGGCATCTCCCAGTAGCAGTTGAAGGCGGTGCCCGGGTTCACACACACCGCCAACGACGACACCTGCGCGAACTCACCCCATCCACACGCAAAGAAGTCTCCGAGCGGGCATTCGACCGCGGGCTGCGGATCGTCGTCCCAATACATGCGGAGAATCTGATTTCGCCAACTGCCGGTCGGCGTCAGCCAGATGTGCTGGATCGCGCCCGAGCCTTCGATGTCGGCGATCACGTGCGTTTCGTGGGGCGCGATCACGACCGACGGCGAGACTTTCCATCCGGGTCCGAGCTCACGTGCGGGACCGGCGCCGGTCCCCTCGGTGGCCATGCCACCCCGGCCCTTCTCGCCGGTGGGGTTCTCGGGACTGATCGATCGCGTCTCTGCGTCGGCGATGCGCCACACGTTGGCCAAGCCGACACCGAGACCGTTCCACGCGGCGTCGTTCGTCACGGCGACGGTCTACTCCGGCGGGCTCGTCCGTGCGAGCGCGGCGGGATCAAGGGTCACGGCGCGATGTAGATGCTCTTGCGGCGGACGAACTCCTCGATGCCCGCGCGTCCGCCCTCGCGGCCGAAGCCGCTCTGCTTGTACCCGCCGAAAGGCGCGTTCGGCGCCATCGCGGGAAACCCGTTCGCAGTGATCGTTCCCGCCTCGAGCGCGTTGGCGACGCGCTGGGTGCGGGCGGCGTCACGCGTATGCACGTAGGCGGCGAGACCGAAGCCACTGTCGTTGGCCTTCGTGATCACCTCGGCTTCGCTCGAGAAGCGCAAGACCGCGAGCACGGGGCCGAACACCTCGTTGCGTGCGAGATCGCTGTCGTGATCGACGTTCCCGAATACCGTCGGCGCCACGAAGTACCCGGCAGCCAGATCGCCGCCCAAGCGAGCGCCGCCGGTGAGGAGCTCTGCACCATCGGTGCCGGCCCGATCGACCACGCCGAGGATGCGTTCGAGCGCGGTCTCGCTCACCACCGGACCGATGGCGACCGCGTCGTCGAGGGGGTCACCGACCGCAAGGGACTCGATCAACCCGACGACTTTTGCCGTCACTTCGTCGTATACCGCGTCGTGCACATACAGACGGGTCGGCAACGCGCACCCCTGACCGCTGAGCAGCGCCGCGCCGAGCAGAGCCGACATCGATGCGGCCGCGTCGAGATCGGCGTCGGGAAAGATGATGTTCGCCGACTTGCCGCCCAACTCGAGTGCGAGAGGGGTGAGATGTTCGGCCGCGGCCGCCATGATCTGACGCGCGGTCGTGACGCTGCCGGTGAACGTGATCTTGTCGACGCCGCCGTGACGCACCAGCACGTCGCCGGCGCGCGCGTCTCCGGTAATCAGGTTCAACACTCCCGGCGGCAGTCCGGCTTCGAGCGCGAGCTCCGCGAAGCGCAGCATCCCGAACGGCGCGATCTCGGGGGGCTTTACGACGACCGTATTGCCCGCCGCCAGCGCCGGCGCGACCTTCTGGCCCATGCCCATCATCGAGCCGTTCCACGGTGGGATCGCCGCGATCACGCCGTAGGGCTCGAGGCGCACGTAGCTCAACCCGGAAGCCGCGGGCAGCACTTCGCCGTCGAGCTTGTCGCACCAGCCCGCGTAGTAGCGCACCCAGTTGGCCGTGTAGATGCCCGGCCGCATCACGCTGACTGGTGTGCCGTTGTCGAGCGCGCCGATCTCGGCTGCTTCGGCGGCGTGTTGTTCAACAAGGTCGGCGAGGCGGAACAAGATCGCGGCACGCTTCGCGGGTGCGGTCGCGCTCCACTCGGGGAACGCGGCCCGAGCCGCATCGATCGCGACGTTCACGTCGTCGGTGCCGGCCAGACCGATCTCGGCCTGAACCGCGCCGGTCGCGGCGTAGCGGTGCTCGTAGGTTCCACCTGCCGCACTCACGCGCCATACATCTCCGACGAGATGACCTTGCGCGGCAAGCCGGTCGATCGTTGCCGAGACCAGAGTTGTCTTCACGAGCGCGTCCGGTCGTGAGGCTGCCGGGTACCGTCGCGCCGATGGAACGCTTCGAAGGCAAGACGGTGATCGTGTCGGGCGCAGCCGGCGGTATTGGCCGTGCGGTTGCGCAACGCTTCGGTGCGGAAGGCGCACGAGTGATGTGTCTCGATCGTGACGAAACTGGCGCGCACGACACTGCGACCGCGCTCGACAACGCGATGGCGCTGTTGTGTGACGTGACCGACGCCGAGTCGTGCGCAAAGGCGGTCGTCGCGGCGGTCGACCACTTCGGATCCGTCGACACGCTGGTCAACGCGGCCGGTGTCGCGGCGTCGCATGCGGTTGCCGAGTTCCCGGTCGCCGAATGGCGCCGCATCATCGAGGTGAACCTCACCGGCACGTTCCTGTTGAGCCAGGCCGCGCTCAGCCCGTTGCTCGATACGAAGGGCTCGATCGTGAACTTGGCATCGGTTGCAGGAATCCGCGCCACGCCTTACAACGCGGCGTACTGCGCGTCGAAGGGTGGCGTGGTCATGCTCACGAAGTCGATGGCAATCGAGTTGGCCAAGAGCGGAGTACGTGTCAACGCGGTGTGTCCGAGCGCGGTCGACACTGAGCTGCTCCGCGGCTTCACCTTGCCCGAGTCTGCCGACATGCAATTGCTCGCGCGTGCGGCGTCGCCGATGGGGCGGGTGCTCGAAGCGGGTGAGGTCGCGGCCGCGGTTGCCTTCCTCGCGTCGAGCGAAGCCCTGTCGATCACCGGCTCGGTGCTGACGGTCGACGGGGGCGCAACCGCGTAAGGCCGGCGCACTCACGATCGTCATCTTCACTGGCCGCGTACCATCGCCAGGGTCACCGTCTCGGTGTCGAAACCCGAGCGCAGAACGGTCCCGGGCCGGGCCGCGGTCGTTTCGCCGTCGACGACCACCGCCACGCCCGCGACCAGCACTCGGTCGATCCCGCACGGGCCGCGTAGAGCCGCTCGCCGCCACCGGGCATGTCGTGCCGCACCGCGGCGGCCTCGCTGGCGATCGTCAGCGGATCGAACACGACGAGATCGGCGATCGCGCCTTCCGCGATCGCGGCCGCGGTCTCGGAGTCCGTAGAGCCGGGCGGGCGACCGACGTCATCATCTCGACGGCCTCTTCGAGTGAGAGCAACCCACGATCACGGACGACCTCGCCGAGCACGACGGTCGGGTAGTTCGCGTGGCACATGAGGTCGACATGCGCGCCCGCATCGGAGCCGCCGAGCACGACCCGCGCGTCCTTCCACACCGCAACCCGTGCCGCCCACCCCTCGTCGGACCGCCCGAGCGACGGGGTCAGCGACGGCAGCACAACCGTGAGCGCAAGCCGGTCGGGAAGCACCACATCGATGAGCACGTCGACGATGTCGGTGCCGCGTGCAGCCGCGACCTCGGGCAGGCTCATGCCCACCCAAGGTTCCGACGCTCGCGTCGCTACTCGCTGCGATCTCCATGAGCGTCAAGTCGGACAGCACGCCGAGTGCGCGGCTGATGCCGCCTGCTCCGCGCCTTCACGCAGTTGTTGTCGAACGACGGGATCCTCGCCGGCGGCGCGCCGGGCCGCGGCACTCAGATTCACGACCTCGCGCCAACCCGGCAACGATTCGAGCAGCGTGCTTGCCCGCATTCGCATCATGTCGGGAAGGGTGAGCGCGACCACATGCGCCCCCCGCTCCGCCGCGACATCGGACGCGACGAGCTGCTCTTCGTAGATCTCGGTCGCCGGCGAGGCTGCCGAGGAGGTTCCAGTTGAGCGGGCGGTCGGCGGCCAGCGACATGTCGGCCATCAGGTCCATGCGATCGCGCGGGGATCGGACCCACGGTTGGGATGAACTCGAGGGTGGTGCCCTCGTGGTCGCGCAGTGCACCCGGCCAGCGCGACGAACTCGTCGAAGGCCGCGCGCGCGTGACGGCACCGGTCGGTTCGTCGCCGTCAGTGTGCCCCTCGCCGAGCGACGACGAGAATCCGAGCGCGCCGGCCGCGAGCGACTCGTGCAACAGCGCCACCATCGCTGTGGTCTGCTCGGCGGTGGCGGGCTTGCTCGGTCGCGTCGTCGCCCATCACCGCGCGCCGGATCGGTCGAGTGGCCCACCAGGAAGCCGGCGTTGACGGCGAGTCCGGCCGTCGAGCCGGGCGAGGTACTCGCCGAAGCCGTGCCAGTCCCACTCGCCGCCGCCGAGCAGCGACTCGACGCGGGATCCCCTCGACCACGCGCCATCATCTGCTGCACGTAGTCGGCGTCGTCGGCGCCGAGCGGCGCGATCGAGAAGCCGCAGTTCCCGCCCAAGCACGGTCGTCACGCCGTGCAACGTCGACGGGCTGGCGGTCGGGTCCCAGAGCAGCTGGGCGTCGTAGTGGGTGTGGATGTCGATGAAACCCGGGCACACGACCTTGCCGGTGCGCGTCGATGACCTCCCGGGCGGTCATCGGTGTCGGCCGCGACCGTGGCGATGCGGCCGCCGTCGGATGCCGACGTCGGCGACGTGACCGACGGCGCGCCGGTGCCGTCGACGACGGTCGCGCCCTCGGAGCACGAGATCGAGCACGTCAGTCCTCCGACAAGTAGCGCGTCGACGGCCGCCTCCACGACCGTGCCCTTGAAGTAATCGGGATTGGTGCCCGTGTAGAAGCGGGCCGGGTTGGTGAAGGTGAACTCCGCGAAGGCGGCCTCGTCGATCCAGCCGTGGCTCGACCATCTCCCACGCCTCCTCCAGCACCTCGGTCATGTCGGGCACGTCCCAGTGGGCGATGTCGGAGCCCATCATGGCCTGGAGCGCGGCACCGAACGGGTTGACCGACGGTATTGAAGGCCAGTCGACGTGAGCGGGTCGTCGGCTTCGCACCCGAACTAGAAGCGGTCGACGAACAGCGCCTTGATGTCCTCGGCGCGCTCGATGCCGCAGGCCGCCCATTCGTCGAGCATGGCTTCGGGTTCCCTCGGCGCTGCGCATGGGTCGCGGAGCCGTGGTGCGTCAGGGCGCGAAGCGTTGCACGTCATCTCGACCATCACGTCGCGGTCGACGAGGGCCGGATCGAGGTTGCGCGCGCAGCGCGGCGAGGTTGCGCTTCTCCCAGTGGCCGATGATGTCGCTGTAGAGCGACGCCGGCCCAGGCCACCCCGCCCTCCAGGAAGGCGAAGTTCATGTCGGGGAAGCGCCGGGTCACGCCACCGAGGAACAGCGACTTGGCGAGCGACTGCTGCCCCTCGGCGAGCATCGACGAGGTGGTTGTACACGTAGCTCGAGATCGAGCGGTACGGGCGTCATCCCGATGAAGCCGGAGTGGAATGCGATCGACACCCCGAGCTCCTGCGCCCGCGGCCCACACCGGGTCGTAGTCGTACGCGCGAGTCGATGCCGAACTGGTCGAGCCAGAAGGCGTCCACGCGCCAGCTCGGGGTCCTCGCCGGCCAGCGGCTTCGAACGGACGCTGCACGTAGCCGGCGCACAGCACCGCCTTGAAGCCGAGCACGTTGACCGCGTACTCGAGCTCGGCGACGGCCTCGTCGGGAGTGTGCATCGGGATGGCGGCCACCGGTGCCAGTCGGTCGGCAAGCGGCGCGAACGTCTCGGCGTTGCAGCGGTTGAGGGCCCGGCACGCGCCCCGCCGGACGTCTTCGTCGTCGGTGTGCAGGAAGACCAGGCCCAGGCTCGGGTAGACGACGCCGAAGTCGATGCCGAGCTCGTCGAGGCGCTCGTACAGCAGCTCCGGGAAGAGCGCGGTGGCCAGGTCGATGGTGCTGCCGGGCCGGGGAGCTCCACCACGGACCCGCGCGGCGTGCGGGTGGCGGCCCGCTCCTCTGGGGTCTGCGTCGTGCCAGGACTGTCGGTGCCGCCGTAGGGCGGCAGCAGCCGCCGGAACGACGGGATGGTCGAGTGACAGCCCCTCCTGCTCGAGGTAGGGCGCCAGCGTGGGCAAGTGCTCGGCCATGTGCCCGTCGATGTCGATGACCGGATGGCCGAGGCGACCGTGGATCTCCGCGGATGTGGCCATCGGCGACTAATGTACGCGTATTATCTGAACCGAGGCAGGAGTGTCGATGGCGTACGACCTGGTGATCCGCAACGGCACCGTGGTCGACGGCTCGGGCCTCGGCTCGTACCGGGCCGACGTCGGCATCGTGGGCGACCGCATCGCCTTCGTCGGCCGGATCCGCGAGCGCGCGGACCGCGAGATCGACGCCGAGGGCCAGGTGGTGACGCCCGGGCTTCATCGACGGCCACACCCACATGGACGCCCAGGTGTTCTGGGACGCCACCGGGTAGCAGCTCCTGCTGGCACGGGGTCACCTCGGCGGTGATGGGCAACTGCGGCTTCACCCTGGCGCCCGTCCGCTCCGACGAGCGGGCGCTCGTGGTGCGCAACCTCGAGCGGGCCGAGGACATCGACCCGGCCGCGCTGGCGGCGGGCATCGACTGGAGCTTCGAGACCTTCCCCGAGTACCTCGACGCCGTCGACCGGCCTCGCCAAGGGGATCAACTTCGCCGCCAACATCGGGCACTCCGCCCTGCGGACCTGGGCCATGGGCGAGCGGGCCTTCGAAGAGGAGGCCGACGCGACGACGACCTGGCCGCTCATGGCCGGCCAGCTCGAGGACGTCGATCCGAGGCCGGGGCCATCGGCTTCTCCACGTCGCGCACCGAGCACCACGAGACCTCCGACAACCGGCCGGTCGCCTCCCGCCTGGCGTCGTGGGACGAGGTGGCGGCCTGGTCGGCGGTGATGGGCGAGCTCGGCGCCGGGCATCTTCGAGGGCGCCGACGCGGGCATGTCCGCCCCCGACCCCGACGCGCGCGACAGCGGCGCTCGACCGCATGATCGACCTCGCGGCCGACGACCGCAGGTGCCGATCACGTTCGGCTTGGTGGCGCGACCCGCGCCGCCGGCTACCTGCTCGACTTCCTCGACGATGCGGCCGCCGCCGGCGGCCGCGTGATCGCCCAGACGCACTGCCGCGGGCATCTCGGTGCTGCTCTCGCTCAGGACCCGGCTGCCCTTCGACCTCCTGCCGGCGTGGGAGCGAGCTCCGGGCCCGCCCGGTCGCCGAGCAGCTGGCGGCAGTCCTGCGGCGATCCCGAGCCGCGCGGGCCCGCTCGTCGATGCGGCGGTGCACGCCGACTACGGCGACGTACACGCGGGGTCGGGGCCCAGGCCCGCCCGCCGGACTTCGAGGGCATCCGCGTCTACCGAGCAGGGCCTGCCGCCGAATCCGTCGGTGGCCGACGTGGCCCGCGAGCGCGGCGTGCACCCGGCCGAGGCCATGATCGACCTCGTGCGTCGAGTCGCGACGGTCGAGCAGCTGTTCATCCAGCCCAGCCTCTATCCCCAGGACGAGGAGGTGCTGCTGCGGGCCCTGCGCCATCCGCGGGCGGTGATGACCTTCTCCGACTCCGGTGCCCACCTCAGCCAGATCGCCGACTCGTCGATCCACACCCATCTGCTCGGCCACTGGGTGCGCGACCGCCAGGAGTTCACGCTGGAGGAGGCGGTGCGGATGATCACCCTCGCCCCCGCCCTGGCCTGGGGCTTCGCGCGATCGGGGGCTCCTACGGGAGGGCATGGCCGCCGACCTCAACGTCTTCGATCCGGCGACCGTCGGCCCGGCAGTTCCCGAGCTGGTCGACGACCTCCCGGCGGGCGGGCGACGACTCGAGCAGCGGTCGGTGGGATTCCGCGCCACGATCGTGGACGGGCAGGTCACGATTCGCGACGGCGAGCCGACCGGGTGATCGCCGGGTCGGCTGCTCCGGGGTCGAACCGGCGTAGATCCCGCGCGCTCACCGCATCCAGAATGTCTGGGCGACCCGCGTCGCGGATCACCCAGCGACCGTCGTGTAGCACGACCGTCGTCGAGGTAGCGGATACCCAGCGTGAGGTCGGCCTGGCCCGGTTCGTGTCGCCGAGTTGGTAGACCACCGCGTAAGTGTCGAGGCGTTCCGGTGCTCGGCATCAACGCCGAGATCGATCAGTGGGTCGCCGAGCATGTGCATGCTGGTCGGAAACGTGCGCGGCGCCCGCATGGTGTCGAGCCACTCGGCCAGCGACTGCGTACCGCGGACGCCCGACGATCGTCGGCGTCGGGATGGAACAGCCCGGCCAGCGCGTCGATGTCGCGCTCGTCGGCGGCGCGGGCGTACCGCTGCACCAGCGCCCGCAACTCGTCGTGGCCAGGCTCACAGGACCGCCACCGGGTTGACCGGGCAGCCGGTGCCCTTGGCGATGCGCAGCGGTGCCATCGAGAACAGGAACTCCCACCGCCCGATCTCGGCGCACCGTTCGCGATCGCCGGCCAGGCTCATGTTGTCGATGAGGTGCAGGCCCATGGCGGTGATGCCGATCTGGTGGACCGGGAACGGCCAGTTGGCGATGGCCAATCACGGGCATCGGATCGGAGATGCCGTCGCTGCCGAGAACTGCGACCTCGCGCTCGTGCAGCCACGGCAGGCACTCGGGGTGCAGCCCGGCCAAGCCGTCGAACGGGCCGGGCCGAAGCCGGCGCCGGTTTTCTCGCCCCCAGGTCACGAGCACGATGTCGCCCCGCCTCACACGGATGCCGGCGGCGGCTTCGGCGGACTCGAGATCCGTGCGCCGGATGGAATCGTGTTCTCGAGGAAATCCGTGCCGCGCAGCCTCGGAATGTCGAGGAGCACGCCCCGTCCGACCACGCCGTCGGCCATCGACATCACGCTGTTTGTGCGCGCCCCGTCGCTGCGAACGTCCGACGCGGGCCGGCCGCAGTACATCTCGCCCCGAACGAACATGTGCGAGAGCGCGTCGACATGCGTGACGGCGAGCCCGTGCACGTCGAGAGCCGAGGTAGTCGCGCGCCGCCTCGTAGCCGGGGATGCCGTTGCTGTCGCGGGCGTCGCCCGCCGCCAGCATGTGATGGTGCGCCGGATAGGGGTTGTCCGGCGACGGTGCGGTCGGCCAGGTCGTCGGCCGAGACTCACGGTTTCGCCCAAGCGAACAAGCCCGGCCGCGTCGCCGACGGTGCGCCGTTTCGAGGTGGTTGCAAAGCACCCCGCTCGTCGTTGTCACCCCATCGGCCCCAGTTCTTCAACGACTCGTAGAGCCGGTCGAGATCGGCGGTCGTGTAGTCAGCTGCCATGCATCGCAGCCTCGCGCATCCGGGTCAACGAGCGCGAGATCGCACGGTCGCCGGCGCCGTCATCGCGCCCACCACCATGTCGACGAGATTGTCGACGAACCGGTCGTCGGAGAGCACCGGATGCTCGCCGCCCCGGTCGAGCTGTGCGGGCGCGGTCGGCCGCGGCCCGGCCGATGAACGCGATGCAGATCGTCATGCGCTCGAGCCAGATCTTCTTGGCCAACCGCGGGCAGCGGGCGCGCAGGAGATCCCAGGCCTCGTAGCCCGACGTCTCGTGCAGCAGTGCCTGCACTTCCGCCGGGAGTCGTTCCACTTGTTGGCCGAGCGCGCTTCCGTATCTGGAGGTAGGCGCGTTCTTGCCAGCCTTGCTGCGCGAACTCCGTGATCGGCCGGACGATCGCCTCCGCGGCCGAACGGGCGTCGTCGGCGGGACGCAGCCGCGCCGCGTCGAGGAGCTCGAGCCGGCGGCGCCGGATATCGGGAACGTGCCGTTCGAACAGCGCGACCAGCGACCTCGTCTCGGCTGCCGAAGTGGTAGTGGAGGGCGGACGAGTTGCGCTGCCCGGCCGCACGGACGATCTCGGCGATCGAGACGTTGTCGATGCCGCGTTCGGCGAAGAGCCGCGCCGCGGCGTCGAGCAGCTTGTCGCGGGTCGTTGCCTCCGCGCTCACGGCCAACCGGGCAGCAGCTGCAGTTCACGACACAGGTCCTGGGCCTGAACGCACGTACCGTTGCGCTCGATCGCGTCGGGCGACTCGAGCAGCCAGCGACACACCTTGGCGACTACTTCGACCGGTGCGCCGGTTGATGCATCGAATCCGAATGCCGCCATGTCTTGTTGCATCCTCTCCGTCGCGATGAAGCCGGGCTGCACGTTGAAGATGCGCACGTTGTTCGCGCGCTGCTCGACCGCGAGCACGCCCGCGATGCGATGCAGCGCGCCCTTGCTGAACGCGTACCCGAGACCCCAGCCACCATCGCCCGGCGGGTTCGGTCGGATCCTCGAACGCCACGCTCGACGTGATGTCGATGATCGTGCCGCCGCCGCGCTCGATCATCTGCGGCAACACCGCCTTGATCAAGCACGATCGGCGCAAGCGCGTTGGCTTCGAGGTGGTCGCGCAGCAGTTGCACCGGGGTGTCGATGATGTGGTCCATATGTCCCGGACCGATGTAGCGGCCGTTGTTGACGAGCGCGTCGATGTGGCCCCACTCGGCGAGCACCGTCTCGACCGCCCGGGTCAACGAGTCGTGATCGAGCAGATCGCCGGGAACCGCGAGGCAACGCCGCCCCGTCGCGCGGATCAACTCGGCGGTCTGGTCGAGCGAACCGGGCAGTGGGGAAGTGTCGGAGCGCTTCAGCGTCGAGCTGTGCTCGCGCGCTTCACCTTCGTGCACCGTGCGGGCAAGGATCGCGACGTCGTAGCCGGCCTCGGCGAGCTCGACTGCGATCGCCTTGCCGATGCCGCGGCTCGCTCCGGTCACGAACGCGACCTTGTCGGCAGGTGCGGCTTCGCTCACCATGATCAGCGCGGCCGCGTCGTCAGCTTGCGCCAGGTTTCGAGATCGCGTTCATCGGCGAGGCGGCCGACGTGCGTGACGGTATCGACATCACCGGCTTCGGCTCGCAGCGCGCTCGCGGTGCACCGCTCGCGCGGCCGCGTCGCGAACGGGTCGAATCCGAAGTGGTGCATCGCGTTCAGATGCGTGATTTTGTCGACCGCGTCGACGCTCGACTCCCGCAAACAGAGGCCGCGAGCCGTTCGGGCGCATCGGGCCACGAGCTGTCGGAGTGCGGATAGTCGGACTCCCAGCACACGTTGTCGATGTTGAAGTGCTCGAGCAGCTCGACGCCCACGCGATCCTCGATGAAGCAACACAGGATGCGTTCGCGGAACAGCTCGCTCGGTGACAGTCCTTGCGGCGCGTCGTGGCGCATCCACCCGTTGTGCCGGTCGCGCGTGTGCTCGGCCCGCTGGAGGAAGTAGGGGATCCAACCGATGTCGCCTTCGGCCAGCGCGAATCGCAGCGCCGGGAAGCGCTGCCAGAAGTCGGCCCACAGCAAATCGCCGAGCGTGTAGATCGCCATCACCGACGACAGGCTCATCGGCACCGGCGCGGGAGCATCGGCCGCGGTCGAAGCCGACTTCGACGACGAACCGACGTGACAACAAAGAACCGTGCCGGTTTCGCAGCACGCCGCGAACAGCGGATCCCATTCGCCCGAGTGAATGCTCGGCATGCCGAGCCCGGCCGGGTTCTCGGAGAACGTCACCGCGTGACAGCCCTTGGCCGCGAGGCGGTGCACTTCAGCCGCGGCTTCCTGCACGTCGAAGAGCGGCAGGAGCCCGCACGGGATGAACCGGTCGGGATGCGCGCCGCACCATTCGTCGACGTGCCAATCGTTGTAGGCCTGGATCATCACGAGGTTCACGTCGCGATCCGGACCGGCGTTCAACACTTGGCCGGAGAACCCGGTGAAGTTCGGGAAGTTCAGTCCCGCGAGTTGCCCGCCGGCTGACATGTCACGCACGCGTTCGTGCACGTCGTAGCAACCAGGTCGCATGTCTTCGTAGCGAGTTGGATCAACGTTGAACATCTCCGGCGACTTGCCCGCGACGGCATTGAGCCCGAGGTTCCGGCCACGGATGTCGCCGTAATACCACTGCAGCGATCCGCCTTCTTCTTCGACGACCCGCGGCGCCCGGTCGCGATACCGGTCGGGAACGTGCGCGGCGAACATGTCGGCCGGCTCGCAGATGTGGTCGTCGACAGAGACGAGGATGAGATCGCCGGCGTTCATCGCCGGGCCGTCTTACCCCCTCGCATCAGCTCGCGCCAACTGCCGGCTTCGATCTCCACGTCATACTTCTTGGCCGCAGCCTTGATTCGCTTCCACGCGGCCGCTCGGTCGTCGTCGCTGACGTCTTCGACCTGATCGAAACGGGCGATCGCGTTGCGCACATGTTTGGCGTCGGTCAGCGGTTCTTTGCGTTGGTCGGGGAACGCGAACTTCGAATCCGGCAAGTCGTTCTGCTGGGCGGTGGTCAACCGGCCCGACTTCTTCTCGGTAGCCATGGCCTGCGTCGTACCCGGGGTCCCCACGGTGTATTCATGTCAGCGGTGCGCGAGGACGTGCGAACGGGTGTTCGCTATACTTGTCGGACCTCCGGCGCAAGGATCGGGCTATGGCCACCACACTCATTCCTCCCACGCGCCAGCTCGTGCTGGGCGCGGAAAGAGACGTGGACGGCTTCCATCCCGCGGTCGGCACCTGGTTCCGCCGGCGATTCCCCGAAGGTCCGACTGCGCCGCAGCAGGAAGCGTGGCCGCACATCGCGGCCGGCTCCGACACGCTGGTCGCGGCGCCGACCGGTTCGGGTAAGACACTCGCCGGTTTCCTCGTCAGCATCGACCGGTTGTACCGCGCCCACGACGCGGGCGAGCCGATCGAGAACGTCGCCGCGCGTCGTCTACGTCTCGCCGCTGAAGGCGCTCGCAGTCGACATCGCCGAGAACCTCGAGCGGCCGCTACGCGAGATCGCGGAAGTCGCACGCGAGCTCGGACTCGATCCGCCCGACATTCGCGTCGGCGTCCGCACCGGCGACACCCCCAACGCCGAGCGCACGCGGATGACCCGCAAGCCTCCGAGCTTCTTCGTCACGACCCCGGAGTCGCTCTACCTCTTGGTCACGAGCGCGAGCGGACGCCAGGCGTTGCGCACCGTGGAGATGCTGATCGTCGACGAGATCCACGCGGTTGCCCGCGACAAGCGAGGTTCCCACCTCGCGCTCACGCTCGAGCGCCTCGAATCCCTGTGCGAGACCCGTCCGATCCGCATCGGGTTGTCGGCGACCCAACGCCCGATCGAGACCGTCGCCCGGCTGCTCGTGGGGGAGCGTCCGCTTCCGAAGATCGTCGACACCGGTCACCAACGCGAGGTCGACCTCGCCATCGAGTTGCCGGAGGGTGAGCTCGAAGCGGTCACGAGCGCGGAGCAGATGGCCGACGTGCTCGATCGCATCGCCGCCCACGTGCGCGAGCACCGCACGACGCTGGTATTCGTCAACACCCGGCGGATGGCCGAGCGCATCGCGCACCAACTCGGTGAGCGCCTCGGTGACGATGTGGTTGCCGCGCACCACGGCAGCCTCTCGAAGGATCGCCGCCATCGGGTCGAGACCCGTCTCCGTGCCGGGGAGCTGTCGGCGCTCGTCGCGACGGCCTCGTTGGAATTGGGTATCGACATCGGACCGGTCGAACTCGTCTGCCAGATCGGTTCGCCGCGCAGCATCGCGACGTTCCTCCAGCGCGTCGGCCGGTCGAACCACTCGCGTTCGGGGATCCCGAAGGGCCGCCTGTATCCGCTCACGCGCGACGAGTTGATCGAATGCACCGCGCTGCTCGGCGCGGTGCGGGCCGGACAGCTCGACGCGATCGAGCCGCCGGTGGCACCGCTCGACATCCTCGCCCAGCAAATCGTGGCCGAGGTCGGCGCCCGAGAGTGGACGACCGACGCGCTCTACGAGCTCGTTCGCCGCGCCGCGCCCTACGCAACGTTGACGCGCGAGGCGTTCGACGAAGTGATCGAGCTGGTCGCGCACGGCGTGTCGACCGGGCGCGGCCCGCGCGGCCGGTACGTGTTCCACGACGCGGTCAACGGTGAGCTGCGCGCCCGGCCGGGTGGGCGTCTCGCCGCGCTCGACTTCCGGCGGTGCCATCCCCGAGATCGGCGACTACCGCGTTGTCGCCGAGCCCGACGACACGTTCATCGGCACCGTTAACGAAGACTGGGCCGTCGAATCGATGGCGGGCGACATCTTCCTGCTCGGTACCCACTCCTGGCAGATCCGCCGGGTCGAGGCCGGCGTGGTCCGCGTCCGAGACGCCGGAACCGCGGCGCCGACCGTGCCGTTCTGGATGGGCGAAGCGCCGGCGCGCACGACGGAGCTCTCCGAAGCGGTCTCGGCGTTGCGTGCCCACGTCGACGAGCGGCTCGCGAACGACGACCCCGACGGCGCGCGCGCCTGGTTGCGGGAGTCGACCGGAATCGACGCTGACGCGGCGACGATGGTGGTCGACTACCTGGCCGTCGGCCGGGCCGTGCTCGGCGTGACGCCGACGCTGCAAACGATCGTCGTCGAGCGGTTCTTCGACGAGACGGGCGGGATGCAGCTCGTCGTCCACTCTCCCTACGGCGGCCGCATCAATCGCGCGTTCGGGCTCGCGTTGCGCAAGAAGTTCTGTCGCTCGTTCAACTTCGAGCTCCAAGCCGCCGCGACCGACGATGCGATCGTGCTCTCGCTCGGTCCGCATCACAGCTTCCCGCTCGACGAAGTTGCGCGCTACGTGCACAGCAATTCGGTGGCCGAGACGCTCAGCCAAGCTGTGCTCGACGCGCCGATGTTCCTCTCCCGGTGGCGCTGGAACCTGAACCGGGCGCTGCTCGTGCTGCGCTTCCGCGGCGGGCGCCGCAATCCGCCGCCGATCCAGCGCATGGAAGCCGATGATTTCATGGCCGCGCTGTTCCCGCAGGCCGCCGCGTGCCAGGAGAACGTGGTCGGTCCGATCGAGATCCCCGACCATGTGATCGTGCGCCAGACGATGCACGACACGCTGCACGAAGCGCTCGATGTCGACGGCCTGCACGCGCTGTTGGTCGCGATGGAGACCGGCGCGGTGACCGTGCATACGGTCGACACCACCGAGCCGTCGGTTCTCGCCCACGAGATCCTGACCGCACGCCCGTACGCGTTCCTCGACGACGAGGAGCTCCAGAACCGGCGCACGAACGCGGTGCAACTCCGACGGGGCCTCAGCGTCGACCTCACGTCGATCGGCCACCTCGAAGCCGAGGCCATCGAACGGGTGCACGAGGAGATCACGCCGCGGCCGGAGACGCCCGACGATCTCCACGACTTGCTGTGCTCGCTCGTCGTCACGACGCCGCGAGCCGATTGGCAATCCCTGTTCGATCAACTCGAGGAGCGGGGCCGGGTCCGGACCATCGACCTTCCCGACGGCATGCTCTGGTGCGCGACCGAGTTGTTCGACGAAGCGACGCGCGTCCGCGCGGATGACGACGCGGCCATCGCCGCCGTCGTGCGCGGGCACCTCGAGCTCGCGGGCATCACGACCGTCGCCAAGCTCGCGGCTCGGTGTGGTCTCGCGCCCGGACGGGTCGCCTACGCGTTGGCGGTGCTCCAGGGCGAGGGCTTCGCGATGCAGGGCCAATACACCGATCGCGACGAGGTCGAGGTAGAGGTCGAATGGATCTCGCGCCGGCTGCTCGCGCGCATGCACTCGTACTCGCGGCGTACTCGCCGCCAGAGCATCGAGCCCGCGACCGCGCAGGATTTCATGCGGTTCCTGCTGCGCTGGCACCACTTGGCGCCCGGTACGCAGCTCGCGGGCGACGCCGGCCTCGCGACCGTCGTCGGCCAACTCCAGGGCTGGGAAGCGGCGGCATCGGCATGGGAACCCGAGCTGTACGCGCGCCGGCTCCGCAACTACGAGCCGTCTGCCCTCGACCGGTTGTGTCACGACGGTGAAGTCACGTGGTTGCGTTTGAATCCGCGTGCGTATGACTTCGACGCGCCCGCGGGCGCGCCGAACAAGGCGACGCCGATCGCAGTGGTGTTCCGCGACGATCTCGGCTGGCTGCTCGAAGCGACGCGCAGCGGCGCCGATCCAATCGACCCGGTCGTGGGTGCGACCAGCGAGATCCTCGAAGAGCTCCGGGCGCGAGGTGCATGCTTTGCCGCCGATCTCTGCCTCGCGACGAACCGCCTGCCCGAAGACATCGAACGCGGATTGTGGAGCGGCGTGACCCGCGGGCTGCTCAGCTCCGACGGCTTCGGCGCGATCCGGCGCCGGGTCGACTCGAGCGCGGCGAACGGCAGGCAGAACGCGCGCATGTCACGCCTGATGCGCGGTCCGCGAGCACGCGGCGCGTCGGCCGGCCGCTGGTCGTTGGTGCCGACCACGAACCCCGATATCGACCGCGACGAGCTCGCGGAAGCGGTCGCCGAGCTGTTGCTGCGCCGGTGGGGGGTCGTGTTCCGTGATCTCGTGGCGCGAGAGACGATTCGGTTCCCGTGGCGCGAGGTGCAACGCGCGCTGCGCCGGCTCGAGGATCGGGGTCTGGTGCGCGGGGGGCGCTTCGTCACCGGGTTCAGCGGCGAGCAGTTCGCGCTGCCCGAGGCGGTCGAGCAACTGACGCATGTGCGCAAGCTCCCGCGGTCCGGCGAACGGGTCACGGTCAATGCCACTGATCCGTGCAATCTGGTGGGGACGATCGTCCCCGGAGCCTCCACGTCCTCGATCCGGACCCGCCGGGTCGTCTACGTCGACGGCCTCCCCTCCGAATAGGACCGGCGCGGGGTCACGTACAATCTCGTCCGTGAGCGTGCGAGTAGCGGGGAGCTCGGTCGACGAGGGTTCCGAACCGTCCGTCCCCGACGATGTCACGACGTCAACTGCGGAGGAAGCCGGGGCCTCCGGCCGCGGTCCTCGCCACCGAGGCCATTCACCTGCTGTCAACATTGCGGTTGTCGCGGTGATTGGCATACTCATCACGGCGGGACTTTCACTGGGCGCGAACGCGCTGCACAACAGCAACGAGAACCGCCTCCTGAACCAACGAGTTCGAGAAGCGGGAGCGGTCGTGAGCGCCGCGATACCCGCGACGCAGACTCCGCTTGCCTCCGCGGCAGTGCTGGCCGAGTCGACGAACGGCGATCGCGAGGCGTTCCGTCGGCTCATGTCGCCCATTGTCGGGAATGGTCAGACGTTCAGATCGGTCTCGTTGTGGTCGGCGCGTGGCGCGGCTCGACGTCCGCTGGCGATCGTGGGCGCCCGACCGGAGTTGGCGAGCGAGAGCCCGTCGGAGATCCGAGCGATGCTTGCCCGCGCCAAGGGAAACGGGACACTTGCGATCAACAATCTGCTCGCGGCACGTGATCGTCGTCTCGGATACGCATTTCGAATTTCCAAGCGAGCGCACTTTGTCGTGTACGCCGAATCGGCCCGACCCCGGCAGCGCCGAGCGAAGGTCGACAACAAGGAAGCGTTTGCGGATCTCGGGTATGCCGTGTACCTGGGAGGCAAGGTCGACTCGCGGTATCTCCTGGCATCGAGCACGCGCGGATCCGTGCTGAACGGTAGGCGCGCATCTACAACTGTTCCCTTCGGCGACACGCAGTTGCTGGTCGTGATGACGCCTCACACTGAGCTCGGAGGGACACTCTTGGCGCGGTTGTGGTTGCTGATCGGCCTGCTCGGCTTGGCCATCACACTCGGCGCGGCATCGCTCGTCGGACGGCTGACGAGCCGCCGTCGAGACGCGGAGTCGCTCGCGACCGAGAACGCGCACCTGTATGCGGAGCAGCGTTCGGTTGCGCAGACCTTGCAGCACAGCCTGCTGGCCGAGGCCTTCCCGGAGATCGGTGGGCTCGAGTTCGGAGCCCGGTACGTGGCCGGGGTCGAAGGCATCGACATCGGCGGCGACTGGTACGACGTCGTCCGGCTCGACCACGGGAACATCCTGATCGTCGTGGGCGACGTGTCGGGTCGGGGGCTCGAAGCGGCGACGATGATGGCATCGCTGCGTTACTCGGCGCGCGCGTACGCGGTGGAGGGGTATTCGCCCGCCACGATTCTCACGAAGCTTTCCGGCCTCGCGAGCGTCGCGCGCGATGGCCATTTCGCAACCGTGATGTGCGGTGCACTCGATGTGAGCACCGGGCGGGTGACGGTCGCGAACGCCGGTCATCCGGCGCCGCTGTTGATCGGCCCGAACGGCGCGGAGTTCATCGAGACGATCGTCGGCGTGCCGGTAGGCGTCCGACGCGGTTCGCCGTACTCCGAAACCGAGTTCTCGTTTCCGCGCGGGTCGACGCTCTTGCTCTACACCGATGGGGCCGTAGAACGGCGCGGTGAACGACTCGACGTCGGCTTGCAGCGCCTCAAGACGGTGAGCGCAGCGGCGTCGGGTCCGCTCGAGCAGTTCCTCGACGCGGTTGTGAGCGGCGTCCTGCCGGAGGGCGCCGAAGACGACACCGCTTTGCTGGGGGTCAGATGGCAGGAATAGACCAAGAGCCGGCGTCGGCGACGGTCGAGGCCGGAGCCGACGAACCGGGGACGAAAGTTGTGAACATCGGCGGCGAGCTCGACATCGCAAGCGTTCCGAGTGTCGAGACCGAGCTCGAGTCGATCCTCGCAGCCGAGCCCGACCGCCTCGCCTTCAACCTCTCGAGAGTGACATTCATGGACAGTTCCGGAATCGCGATGTTGCTTCGCATCGCCGAGCGGGTACCTGCTCTCGAGGTACGGGAACCGTCGCCGTCGGTACAGTTGGTGATCGGCGCAACGGGACTCTCCGACTTTCTTCACGTCGACCTATGAGCCCGCAACGCCGTTTTCCCAATGAAGCCGCGTCGGTCAGCGCCGCGCGCCGCTACACGCTCGATGCAGTCGACGATCTCGAGCCGCAACTCGCCGACGCGGTCGCGGTGATGGTCTCGGAGCTCGCGGCCAACGCGGTGCGCCACTCCGGAACCCACTTCACGGTCACCATCGATCGCTCGGCCGAATTGATTCGTGTCGCCGTTACGGACCGCGGCGCAGGTAGTCCCGTCGTCCGTACCCCGGAACCGATCGAGCCCTCAGGTCGCGGCTTGCAGATCGTGGAAGCCCTGGCCGTCGACTGGGGCGTCGTGCCGAATTCGGACCCGCCCGGAAAGACCGTTTGGTTCACGGTCGCGGCGCCGCCCGAGCGCGGGTACCAGGGGCGACTCGCGCGTCAGAGTCGGGAACCGGCCACGCGTCGCGACGCAACCGCGGTGACGGGCGAGGTAGCCCGGGCCACTGGTGACCTCGGCGGGGGACCGGCGAATCAGGCGCGGGTCACCGGCGGGGTCAACCGTTCCACGCCGGCGGGTCGCTCGCGGGAAACGATTCCATGCCGGCTTCGTCGACCTCGTCGACCGGGTCGGCTTCGTCATCCTTCGGAGTGGCAGGCGGCGCCGGCTTCTTGACCTCGGGATCGTCGGGCATCACGCGTCGCGATCTGTGGTGACGAGAACCAAGCCGCCGAGCATGGCTGCATTCTTCCAGAACTGAATGCGCTGACTCGCCTTGGCCTGGGGATCGGTTTCCTCCCAGAAGCGATGCCCGGCGAGCGTCGTCGGAATCAACGAGGCTGCCAACGTGAGCGCGGCGACGCGCGGGAGCACGCCGAAGCCGAGCAGCACTCCACCGACGACCTGAACACCGCCGTTGAGTCGTATGAGGGTTTGCGTCTCATCGGCCAAGCCGAGCGTCTCGGTGATCGGACCCGTCACCACCGCGGCCTTGGATTCCTTGGTTTCCGGATGCCGAATGGCGTCGAGACCACCGGTGACGAACATCGGGGCGAGGAGGCTGCGACCCATGTGATGGATGCGTCCCATAGGCGCAGGTTGTACCCGATCGGCGATCTGTGCAAACGACCGCGCCCAGCTAGGTCGCGCAGGTGACGCATCGAGTCGCCGCGGGCTGGACCGCCAACCGCGTGTCCGGAATCGGCGCCCCGCAGATCTCGCAGATGCCGTAGGCGCCGCGCTGGAGTCGCAGGCTCGCGGCGTCGATCGCTTCGAGTTGTGCACGCGCCCGCGCGAGCAACGCCGACACCTGGGCCCGTTCGAATCCGACGGTTGCGCCCTCGGGGTCGTGCTCGTCGTCAAGATTCGCGGAGTCGGACGACGCGACGATCGCATCGAACTCGGAACCGAGCTCCGCAATGCGGCGGATCGTGCGTTCGCGCGCCGTCCGCAGGCGAACCGCCGCATCAGTCATGCGAACGCGGGCAGATGCTGGCGATCGGCGAGCATCGGCGCCATGAGGTCGCCGACATCGGAGACGCGATCCAGCGCGGTTCGTATCGTCCAGCGATCACTGCGCAGGGTCGGATCGTCGAGGTCATCCCAGCTGATCGGCATCGATACCGGCGCGCCCGCGCTCGCGCGCACGCTGTACGGCGCCACCAACGTCTTGTTGATCGCGTTCTGCGTGTAGTCGAGCCGGGCGCGACCGCCGCGCGCTGCTTTCTCCCACGCGCCGCTCGACGAGATCGCCCACCACACCCGCAACCGTGCGGGACAGTTGTTCGACCCAGGCGCGCGTCTCGTCGAACGGTGGACCCGGTTCGATCGGTACCCACACTTGGAGTCCGCGGCGTCCGGACGTCTTGGGGTACCCGTGTACTCCGAGATGCTCGAGCGCGGTGCGATGCAGACGTGCGATCTCGAGCAGCTGGTCCCAGGTCGTCGACTCGCCCGGATCGAGGTCGATGAGCGCGTACGTCGGTTGCTCGACGTCTGCTATCTGCGAGGTCCACGGGTGCAGCTCGACCGCGCCGTGGTTCGCGAGCCACGCCAGCGCGGGCGGGCTGTCGACGACGAGGTACAGCTCGCTTTCACCCGGGTCGGCCGCATCGTTGCGCCAGCGGTCGATCCATTCGGGTGCGTACTTGGGAGCCTGCTTCTGCCAAAAGCCCTTCTGCTCGACGCCGTCGGGGAAGCGGTGGAGATTCAGCGGGCGATCTGCGAGGTAGGGGAGGAGAACCGGCGCGATGCGACGCGTAGTAGCGAATGAGGTCGCGTTTGGTCACCGAATCTTCGTGCTTGTCGCGCGCGGGAAACAGCACCTTGTCGAGATTCGTCAGCGCGAGCTCGCGCCCCTGCAACGTCCACGTTCCCTTCGATCCCAGCGAGTCGAGCTGCTCGAGCTCGTCGCTCGTTGGCGCCTCGTGCCGGCGCGCGTGGCCGGGCGCTTTGACCTCGCCGGCACGCGTCCAGAGCCGCTCCGGGTGCGCGGCGATCTCGTCGTTCGTGCGTCCGCTGATCACCGACTTCGGATGCTGCTCGGGATCCCAACCCGCGACCGCCGCGTCGTCACGCTTGTGCAGGACGAGCCAGTTCTCCTTGCCGCGGCTCGCTTCGCCGGTCCGCACCAGAATCACTCGGCCCTGCAGCTTCTCGCCGTGCAGGTCGACGTGGATCTCGCCCGCGTCGACCGCCGCGCGCGCGTCCGTCGGCGCCGTGGAGCTCCCAGGTCCCGCGGTCCCACACGATCACGTCACCGCCGCCGTATTCGCCGCTGGGGATCACGCCCTCGAAGTCTTCGTAGTCGAGGGGGTGATCTTCTACGTGAACGGCGAGATGCCGCGCTTTCGGATCGAGCGTCACGCCTTTGGGGACGGCCCAGCTCACGAGCACGCCATCGATCTCGAGCCGAAAGTCGTAGTGGAGGCTGCGCGCCCGATGCCGTTGGATCACGAATCGGGGCAGGTCGGCCGCGACGGTTTTCGCGGGGCCGCGTCGCCCGACGGTTCCGGCGTCCGGGCGAAGTCGCGCTTGCGCTGATACGTCGACAGCTTCTTCGTCGCCGCCTGCTTTTTGGGCGGTGTCTTTTTGGGCGGTGTTTTCTTGGGCGGCGCCATCAGACCTCCCGTCGGAGGCTTGCTTCGGTGGACGTTATTGCCCACGGCCAAGGGACTCGAACGGAGGATACGCAGCGTCGAAGACTGCGACTAACCGCCGCCCATCTGCGCCAGGATCTCCGGCGGTACGAAGTTGTTCTCGGTCGTGGTCTCGGCCTCGACGAGCTCCACCATGCCGCGTCACGACTTCGCCCGGATCCCTCTGCCCGGTCGTCACGAAGTCGCGCATCATCTGGAAGAGTGGGGTCGCCGGCGCGTTGACGGAACCTTCGCCGAACCATTCCCACATCGAGTCGGCCATGCGGTCGTTGAAACCGGTGAGATACGGACCGGGATTCAGCAGCGTCACGTCGACGCCCTGGCCCGCGAGCTCGGCGCGCATGGCCTTGCCCATCGCTTCGAGCGCGTGCTTGGTCATCGAGTACGGGCCGAACGCCGGCCCCGAAACGACGCCCGCGATCGATGACACGATGATGATCCGCCCGGAGCCCTTGGCAACCATCTTCGGCAGCACCTGCTGCGTTATCGCGAGCGTGCCGAACACGTTCACCTCGAACAGGTGGCGCACGCGATCGATTGGCACGTCGGCCATCGGTCCGGTTTGACCGGCGCCGGCGTTGTTGATGAGCACATCGATGTCGTAGCCCGCGGCCTTCTTCACGTCGTCCGACGTGATGTCGATCTTCTCGACGGTCAGCTGCGGCGCTTCGGCACGGAGTGCCTCGGCGTGCGCTTCGGTCTCGGTGGTCGCGATGACGTGATGGCCCCGTTCGGCGAGGGCGAGCGCGGCACCCTTGCCGAATCCGGAGCCGGCGCCGGTGATCAATACGGACTTGGACACGATTGTTGCTCCAAAGAAGTGGTGAATGGGGCTCGAAGCACCCTACGAGTGTCGTGACCGCATTGCAGCGGCGGAAGTGGAACTCGGCGGTTTCGGCCCCGATCACGGAATTGACCGTTCCGCTCGATTCCGGGTAAAAATCCGCTGAAGAGCTGCACGAGTGGGACTCAAGGAAGAGGTGCAGCGGGTCATGGAGACATTGCGCTGTCCGACGTGCCTGAGCTTGTTGCTCGAAGACGAGGCAAAACGGTGCGGTTCCTGCGGCAAGCGCCTGGGTAGTCGCGTGCGACCGGTTGTGCTCGGTGAGAGCAGCCGCATCGCCTCCCGGCCCGCCCTCCCGATCGAGTGGGAGCTGAATCGGCGCGTCGCCGCCGAGAACGCCGTGCACGATCAGCGCCGACGCGCGGTCGCAAAGACGCATCACCCTGCCGAGCCGACTCCCGCACCAACGCGGTTCGAGACCGAAGCGCCCGCGCCCGAAAAGGCGCGTCACGCCCGTAAGGCGCGACGCCGCGGCACACCGAAACCCGCGCGCATCGTCGAAGACGCGCCCACGCTGTTCGAGCCGCAGGCGCCGGTCAGAGGTCATCGAACCCGAGGTCATCGAACCCGAGGTCATCGAACCCGAGGTCATCGAACCCGAGGTCATCGAGGCGACGATCGTCGAGCCCGAGATCATCATCGAACCGGAGGTTGTCGCGCCACCGGTGCGAGAGGTCGTCATCCCCGAAGTCCTCTTCGCCGACGAACCTGTTGCTCCAGTCGAGGCCGAAGCCGATCCGGAGCCCGAGCTGATCGATCTCGAGCTCGAGACCGAAATCATGCTCGACGACGAGCTCGCCGATCGCCGCCCACCGGCGCGCCCCAACATGTTCTCGGCCAGCGGCCGGAGCCCTCGGGTCAAGAAGATGACCAAGGGCCGCCGGGGCTGGGTCGTCGACTACGTCGCGCCCGAGTCCGAGTCGAAGAGCGAAGACACCGCGAGCTGAACAGTTAGGCGACTGCGTCGAGGTGCCACTGCAGCACCGCGAGCGAACAGTCGGCTCGACCTGCGAGCTCGAGTTCGGCGAACGCGTTGATCGCCTGTTCGTGGTTCACGAGCGCGATCAATGCCGGGTCGCTCGGGTCGGGCGCGATCGAACGCAGTCGCACGAATGTCGCCAGGAACGACGGCAGCGCGTCGTGCAGCCCCTTCAGGAAAACGTCCCATCCGAGATCGGCCGCGCCCATCTCGGAACCTTGGCCACGCGCGGTGGCTTCGTCTTCGGCGCTGACATCGACGCCGGCCGCGGTCAACAACGGTTGGAGCTGCGACGCCGTCGTCCCTTCGATGCGCTGGAGCGCGCGCAACTTCTCCAGGCGCTCGCCCGACTCGCGCGCGGCGAACGCATCGAACAACGCCTCGCCGAGTAGCTCGCCCTTGTATGCCTCGACCAGAAGTGCGCAGTACTCGTCGTTCATGCGCCGAAGTTACTCCGGCAACCGCTACTTGGTCAGGCGTACCGGGTTACCCGAGAGCGAAGCCGTCCACGTTGTGGCGTCGTGGAAATTTGTGATCCCAGGCGGGTAGTTGTACTTGATCTTCAGCCAGCACTTGGTGAAGTCGGTGTCATTGCACGTGTAGTCGCTCGGGATCGGCACCTTGAACGTGACCCACTTTCCCTGCCAATACGAGCCAGTCCCGTTGAGGGTCACCTGCGCGGTACAGCCACCGCCGAGACCGGTCAGCGCGCTATGGCCGGGTGTCCATTCCGTTTCGGTCGCTCCGGGATCCCATGGAGTCGTCTGCCCATCGATGTAGTCGGAGGCGTTGTTGCCGCGGCCGGCGGGGTTCGAATACGTGCAGTTCGCGAACTCGCCGACCGGCGTCCCGCCCGCACCATGGGTCGCGGACTCAGAGAAGACAGTGAGAGCCCCGGCAAGTGGGTGGCCTTGCTTGTCGCTGATGTCGCCGATGTCGAAGAAGTTCAGCGTGAGTGACTGGCCTTGGGCCCAACTCGGGACGCGGGCCAGATAGAACTCGGGGTTCGACGCATTCGAGTTCGAGAAGATCGACATCTTGGTGATCGCCGATATGGCGACGTTCGGGTCGTTTTGCGGCTGGGACGTCGAACAACCAGTGCACGCCGCGACGGAGAACATGTTGCTGCCGGCTTGCGCAGCGCCACCGAGGTCGTCGCCGCTCTGGATTTGCAGGACGTACGAGCTGCCCGTGAGCGCGGGGCAGCCGGCTTCGTTCGCGAGGTTCACCCACTTGTGGTACCCGCGGAAGGTTCGGTCGTTCGCGGTGACGGCGTCGGTCAGGAACTGGTACCCGGGATATGTGACCGTGCACACCGGCGCGCTGCCGAGCGGGTTGGTCAACGTGTCGAGCGGGTACAGCGTGTACTTCGTCGCGACGGGGATCGTTGCGCCGGGCTGCACGTTCAAAGTCGACTCACCCGTGCACGCCGGGTACGCCGAGCCGTCGGAGCAGGTCGTCTGGTCCGGTTGCTTGTTGCTCGCTCCGATGAAGCCCGGGTCGTAGAGCTCGATGTTGAGACTCTCGAGCTTCGGATTGCTGATCTGGAGGAGCATGCCGTCGGTGTCGAGGTCGGTATTGCTCCGACCATTGCCCTTGCAGTTGTCGGCAGTGGTGTTGGCGCACCACTCGGCGGAGATCGCGTTGCCGTCGACCTTCTGGTTGCCGCGGCCGTCGACGCTCGCCCAGATTCCGGGGAGCGCGCCGCAGTTTGCGCAGCCGACCGGGTTGCCGAAGAAGCTGGTGGGGCTGCCAAGGGCGACCGGCGGGTCGTACTCCGCAACCGACGTGCGGTTCACGGTGAGGGTGTCGATGCCGAGCGCGCGTGCGAACCAGGTCGGGACACTGCGCTTGACGTTGACCCGGATCTCGTTGGTCTTCAGGGATGGATCCGCGTTGCAGCCGGTACCACCCGGTGAGCCGTTGACCGCCGTCACCGTCGTGTCGTCGACGCCGGTGGTAAAGCCGTTCAACGCCGCAATGTTCTGCGCATGCGTGTTGGCGTTGGTGCAGTTGTCGGGGAGATACGAGGCGGCGCTCAATGCCGCCGCGTCGGCCGCGTCCTGTTCCTGTTGAGTAACGAGATACGCGTGCCCGAGGTCAACCGCGAATGCGGTGACGCCGAGCATCACGAAGATCAGCAGCGCGTACCAAACGAGGACGAACCCGCGCTCGTCGGCGCTTCGCGTCGATCTGTGGGTAGGCCGGCGCATCGGATTTAGGACGGCGCGCAGTTCGCGGTCGACGTCGGCTCGAGATCGATGAGTACCGACTCGTGCAGTTTGATGTTCGTCGAGCTGACCAGCTTGGTGAGGAACGGGTAGTTGGCCTTCACCGTGACCGACAACTTCCACGCGGTGATCGCCGTGCCGATCGCGGGACAGGCGTCCTGGAAGTGGACGCCGCCGTCCCACGCGGAGACGTCGGATGCGGTCGGGAAGAACCGGTCCGGCGCGTTCGCGGGGATGACCTGGTCGAAGCACATCGACGTGGAGGAAACGGTGGTGCCCGCGGTGCAGGAGTCCGGGGCGTTGAAGCCGTTCGGGGGAGCGGCGTAGACCACGATCTCGGTCGCTTGGGCTCGGGTGGAGTTCCCGAGGCCGGCGTTGACCGCCGTGGTGATCGACTGGAGCTGGCCCGGCTGCTTCGAAAGTGCCGAGCCGATGCGAGCGCCCGAGCGGGTCGCGCTCTTGATGCCGGCGGCGTCGGCGAAGGCGAAACCGAAGTCGATCAGGCCGAACGTCAACAGGAGGACGAGTGGCAGAATGATCGCGAATTCGACCATTGCCGCGCCGCGTTCGTCACGTCGCTTCTTCACAGTGCGTCCCACCCCTGGTCGCCCAATCCCGCGGACAGCGTAGCGTCCGTTAGCGGCATTGTTCCTCATAGGGGGCGAAACGGTCAAGCAGGGCTAATCACGGCGATCCTTGTCCCGAGCCGGATGGCCGCCGATGAGGAGGGGTGAGGTTTCGCCGCCCTGCCCGCGATCCGGACGAACGCGGCGCCACGCTGGTCGAGTTCGCCCTGATCGTCCCGCTCCTGTTGCTCCTGGTGTTCGGGATCATCGAATTCGGGTTCCTGTTCAACACCAACTCCAACGTGAATCAGGCCGCCCGGGCCGGCGGCAGGACCGCGGCGATTCTGAGCACCGACCCCCAGATGGGGTACCGGGCCGCCGAGGCCGCGGCCAACTCCCTCGACATCTCGCCCGCCAGCATCGTCGGCACTCCGACCGTGTGCGTGGCGGAGTTCGATCCCGCGAATCCGAACAAGTGCACGACGAACGCGACTTCGGTGACGCTCACGCACCTCGGCACGCCCGGCAGTCCGGTGTGGACGGTGGTGGTCAACGGCAATCCGCCCGGCCAGTACCCGGCGAACGACGGATGGCCGGTGGCCGACCGGAACTACGGATGTTCCAAGAACAACCTGCCCGGCACGTACGACAAGGTGATCGTGCACGTCGAGATCCAGCACAAGCTGATCATCCCCGGGCTCTTCAGTGTCTTCCTCGGTGGAACCAACACGCCGACCGTGTCCGCCAACTCGGTGTTCCAGCTCGAGCCGGTCCCGTCGAACTCCTGCCTGCCGTGACCCTCGAAGGTTCGAAGCGCGCGGCTCCGCGGTTTGTCGTACCCGGGACGAGCGCGGCGTCGTGTTGGTCTGGACCGCGCTGATGCTGGTGCTGCTCCTCGGCTGTGCCGCGTTCGCGATCGACGTGACGATGTGGCATCTCGAGCAAACGCGGGAGCAGAAAGCGGCGGACGCGGCTTCCCTCGCGGGCGCGGTGACGTATCCGGGCGATTCGACGACGTCGAACGCCGCTGCGAAGGACATCGCAAAACAGAACGGTTACGACTCGACCGTGACCGCGTTCGGACCCGACGGTGAGTGTGCGCTCGTCGGTGGTGCGACGGGTCGCATCTGTACCGGAGCCGGTGACGACCGATCCGACCAGTACAAGGTCACCGTCGTCCACAAGGTCAACAACCTCTTCGGGGGAATTTTCGGTATCGGCACCACCACGGTCAAGGCGACCGCGACCGCCGAATACCTCCCGCCGCTCGTGATGGGCAGCCCGTCGAACCAATACGGGAACGACCCCGACGCGACCGAGACTCAGCTCACCTACCCGAACTTCTGGGGCAACATCGCGGGCGGCAGCACGAACAAGAGCAACGGCGATGCGTATACAGCCGGCAGTTGCGACGGCTCTACTGACGGCTGCTCGACGAGCGGCTTGGGGAAAAACCTCGACGTCAAGCCGGGCGGCTACTACTACTCGGTCACCGCAACTGCCGACGGCCCCGTCGATCTCCAGGCATTCGATCCCGCCTTCGTGGCTGTCGGCGACGTGTGCACTGACGATGCGTCGAAGCCTCCGGTGAATGGTCTGACCGCGGCTTCGAATCTTTCCAGTGTGCCGTACTACCCCGAGGGCATGAACAACACAGCCGACATTCACAAGCGCTATCTCCCCGTCACCACGACCGACCAGAACGATCCGGGGCTGCACTACTGCTCAGGTGACATCGCCTTCGGAGGCGGTCCGCCGCCCAAGACGACCTACAAGATCCTCAAGGCTTCGGTTCCGGGTGACCCGAGCTCAGCGACGCAGGTGTGCGCGCCGATCACGTATCCGGGATTGGTTACGGCTGACTTGAGCGTCCCACTCGCCACCGGGGCGACGGTTCCGGGCGCGCCTGCACCTCTGGCTACGTACTTCCGGCAATGGGTCTCGCTCTGCACCGTCAATGCCGAAGCGGGCGATGACTTCTTCATCGAGATGCAGACCGATGCCGGAAGCACCGGCCACAACCGGTTTGCATTGCGTGGCGTCGTGCCCAACAGCAACAATGCCGCGGCCGTGAATATCACCGGCAACGCCTATATGGGGATCTACGCGAACGCCGGCGCGCGTCTCACGCAGTTCTATCTGGCGCGGGTTCCGTCGGCCGCAGCCGGGCACACGCTGGTACTGAACTTCTTCGACATCGGCGACGCGAACTCGGTAGGGACGTTGCAGGTCGTTCCGCCGACCGATAGCAACGTCGGCTCCGCGTTTTCCAACTGTCAGTGGACTGGCGCCCCAGGATCCGCGTACAACACGCAGGTCTCGCCGTGGGGAACGCCGACAAGTCTGCCGAACTGCCTCATCACGGGGATCAACGATCCAAACAACATCCCGTGGAACGGGCAGTGGATCACCGTCACGATCCCGTTGCCGGCGAACTACAAGTGCTCCGATGACGATCCCAACGGCTGCTGGGTCAAGATCAACTACAACTTCGCCGGTGCGGTCAACGACACGACGTCGTGGAACGCATACCTGCTCGGTGACCCGGTGCGACTCGTCAAGTAGCGCTACGAGTGCGAGGGTTCGCCTAGTCGGCGAACTCGGGGATCACGTGCTTGCCGAGTAGCTCGATCGAGTGCATGACCTCTTCGTGGGGGATCTTGTACGGGTTGAGCAGGCAGAAGAGCAGCTCGCAGCCGACTGCTTCGTAGCGCTTGCAGATCTCGATGCAACGATCGGGGTCGCCGACCACGCCCGCGCCGCTGTCGTAGATGTAGTCCATGTTCAAGAAGTCGAACATGCCCGACTCCTTGCCCTTGAGTGCTTCACCCGCGTAGCCGTAGTTGCCGAGCTCCTGCTTTCCTTCGGCCATCCACTCCGCGAGCGACGCGATGCTCAGCGCCGCGGTCTTCGGGTACCACACGAATGATTCTTCGGCGACCGCGCGTGCTTTCTCGTTCGTGTCGTTGCAGTGCACCATCGTGAACGTCGCGGCCTGCTCGTTGCGGAACTTGCCGACCGGTTGCTTGCAGTCGGCTTGGCCGCGCCGGTAGTTCTGGATCCGCTCCTCGAGTTGCTCGGGCGGGTTGCCGACGGTGAACGACAGCAGGCCGAGCCCGCGCGATCCGATCTCGTAGTGACCTTCGACGCTCGACGTCGCGCCCCACATCGGTGGGTGCGGATCCTGGAAGGGCTTCGGGTGTACGCGGCGCTTCGGCATTTGCCAGTGCTTGCCCGCGAACTCGTATTCGTCGTTGGTCCAACAGCCGACGATGTGGCCGAGCGCTTCGTCCCACATCTCGCGGGTCTCGAGCGGATCGATGCCGAAGCCTTCGATCTCGGCCCGCGTCGACGAGCGTCCGGTACCGAACTCGACGCGACCACCCGAGATGATGTCGAGCGTCGCCACGCTCTCGGCGGTGCGCACCGGATGGTTGTACGGCTTGGGCAGGAGGCGCACGCCGTAACCGAGGCGAAGGTTCTTGGTGACCGCCGACAAGTGCCCGTACAACACTTCGGGGTTGGAGCAGTGCGAGTACTCGTCGAGGAAGTGGTGCTCGACTGTCCAGAACGAGTGGAAGCCCATGCGATCGCCGAGCTTCGCCTGCTCGATGGTGTTCTGGTACGCCTCGTACTCCGAGCGCGGACCCCACGGCTTCGGCACCGGAATCTCGTAGAACATCGCGAACTTCATGCTGGCCTCTCCTCGTTCTCGTGACGGTCGTCAGAACGTCCAGCAGTCGTCGTAGCGCGCACCGTGATGGTCGTTCAACTCTGCGATTCCACTCGCGGCGAGTGGGGTCACGATTATGAGCAGGGCGATGCTCACAATCAGGAGGACCTTGACGTTCAGGCCGCGCCGAGCTCGTTGGAATACGAGCAGGCACAGCACCCCGAGTACGAAGCAGATCCCGGCGAGCACGGGCTCGAAGTCGAGAAGGCGGACGTAGCCCTCCTGACACGGAGGGCGAGTGGCGAGGTCGATGCAGAAGATCGCAGCGCCGAGGATGCCGATGCCGGCGCCGACCAATGCGAGCCGGGGCGCACCGAGCTGCCGCAACTCGCTACGCCACGACGCTCCCCACCTCATCGAGCCAGCATTTCACGCCGACCCGGTCGAACCTGATGCAATGGGAGCGTGGCGTGGTGCACCCATTGCAACAAGTTCCTGACGCCGCCCACCGTCACGCCCGAAGGCAACTGCCCGAAGTGCGGACAGATGGTCGAACGGGGACTCATCCCGGGGATGACGCGGCCCAACGACGCGCCCAAGCCCGCGGTGCCGTGGCACCTCAAGCTGCTCGGGACCGCACTCGCGCTGTACCTCGGCTACCGCTTCCTGCAGATGGGCAGCTGGGCCATCCACTGGCTGACGCACTGATCCGTCGCTAACGCGCGCGCACGTGCTCGCGTCCTAATGGCCGGCTTGCAGGTGGCTGTGGATGAACGTCGCGTAGTTGGCCGCGCCCGCGCCGGTCAGGTGGATCCCGTCGCTGACGAACCAATCGGGATGCGAGTCGCTGAACTTGTGCCAGTCGAGCAAATGCGCGTTCTTGTACTTCTGCACGTCGGCGGCAAGCCGCTCGTTCACTTCGCCTTCCCATGTGCGCGGTTCGCGCGCGTTCACGAAGAACACCTGCCGGTTACCTACGACGCGCATGAGGTCGTCGAACTGCGCATCACTGAACGCGCCGTTCGTTCCCATGTGCACCACGATGCGGGGCGGCAGCAGCCCGTTCTGTTTATAGAAATCGAGCACGACCGTCGCGTCCCAGAACTGCCGGCTCACCTTCGCGTCCACATACATGTTGGGGATCTGCGTTTCGAGCGACTGTTGGGCGCCGAGCATCACCGAGTCGCCGATCGCGAGCACCTCGTGTTGCAGCCCGGCGTTCGTCGTCGTGGGCGTGGTCGGTCCCGTGGGTGCGGTCCCTCCGGTCGCGCCGGTTGCGTGAACGGTGGTCGTTGTCGAGTTCTGATTTCGGAGCTTGTCGATCGTCCTCGGATCGGCGACGTTGCCCCGGTCGCCCTTCTGGGCTCCCGCGTTGAAGCCGGGAATGTGGGGCTGCTCGCCCTGGGCGCCGGCGAGGCTCGCCCCCAACGTGATCACTACGGCGGCCACCGCGGTGGCGATGATGATCCCGCGGCGCTCGACCCGGTGCCGGGCGGGTCCCCGTTCCGTGTGCAGTCGCGCCCAGTACCGGCCGACCGCGCCGCCCCGGATCGGGGTCTCGACGTAGCGGTACGACAGCTCGGCGGCACCGAACGACAAGACCAAGCGCAGCACCAGTAGCTGCCACATGTTTTGTATTGGGACGTCGAGGCCGGGCCGGGTCACGCAGAAGATCGGGTAGTGCCAGAGATAGAGGCCGTAGGAGCGCAGCCCGATCCACTTCAGGGGTCGCACCCCGAGCAGCGGTCCGATGTCGGAGAGCGGGTGCACGACCGCCGCGATCACCAACAACGTCGCGACGTCAACGAGCAGGAAGCCACCCTTGAACACGCTGGTGTCGCCGCTCGGCAAGAACGGGAACGTGAACGAGTGGAACGACCAGATCAACACGACGAGGCCGAGTACTCCTGCCAGGTCGAGTGCGTAGCGCGCGCCCCGCGCCGCGTGCCCGCGGATCTGATACGGAGCGAAGAAGAACGCCATCATCGATCCGAGCAGCAATCCGGAGAGCCGGGTCCACGTCGAGTAGTACGCGGCGTTGATGCTGCCCGTCACGACGATCGCCATGAGCACCGACGACGCGAGCGCGACGCTCAGCATCGTGATGAGCATGCGCTTCCGTCCGAGTTTGCGGAGACCGACGACCAGCAGAGGAGGCCACAGCAAGTAGAACTGCTCTTCGATCGCGAGCGACCAGAGATGCTTCAGTAGTCCGGGGCGTCCCGCTTCCGACGCATACGACTGGTGCGAGATCACCAGCCACCAATTGCTCGTATACGAGAGCGCGGCGATCGTGTTCGACTTGAGCGTGTTGATCGAGTCGGGCAGGAACAGCAACGCGTAGAGGATGACGACGGCCAGCATCACGAACAGCGCCGGGAGCAGGCGCCGGGCGCGCCGGAACCAGAAGCGGGTGAGCGAGACGCCGCCGGTCTTGCGGCGCTCCGCGAGCAGCAGCGACGTGATCAGGTAGCCGCTGACGACGAAGAACACCTCGACGCCGAGGAAGCCGCCCGGCGCGAAGCCCTGCTCGTGCCCACCGATGAAGTAGTGATGGAACGCGAGGACGGCGAGCACGGAGATCGCGCGCAGGCCGTCGATGCCCGGCAGGTATCCGAGCGATGTGCCGTCGTTGCGGGTCGGCCGAGTGGTTCGGGATGGCACGGGGTCAGCGCTGATTCATGAGCGTCTGCGAGTACTTCACTAGCGGCACCACGCCCAACTTGCGCACCCAACTTGCCCGCAGGATTTTGCGAGATATTAGCGGGCGGTGCACGTGGAAGGTCGCGCCTTTCAGCCTATGAGCGAAGAGTTCGGCCCGCGTGCGCGCCCGTCGGCGAACCGTCTTCGACGAACACCGCGCCGTTCACGAGCGTGGCGCGATAGCCCTGCGCCCGTTGGATGTATCGCGCCGCGCCGGTCGGAAAATCGTGCACGACTTCCGGCAGGTCGACCGCCAACTCGTCGAGGTCGAGCACGTTGACGTCGGCGAACGCTCCCGGCGCGAGCACACCTCTCCCCGCGACGCCGAAGAGCTCCGCGGTGTCGGAGGTGAGGCGACGGATCGCGTCTTCGATCGCGTACTTCTTCCGGTCGCGAACCCAGTGGAGCAAGAACCAGGTCGGGAGCGAAGCGTCCATGATGAGGCCGACGTGCGCGCCGGAGTCTCCGAGCCCGATCGCCATGCGGGGGTGGTCGAGCATCTCCTCGACCGCGTCCATCCGCTGATTGAGGAACGGGTAGTTGAAGAGCGCCCGGCCTCCGGTCTCCCGCGAGATGCGGACGAACGCCTCGGCGATCGTCTCGCCCGCGGCCTGGGCGTGCGCGGCCAGGGAGGTCTGCCGGGTCGGCGGAATAGTCGACGGCCCCTGGGGCGAGCACGTAGACGCCTTCCCACTCGAGCGGCGGAGTGTTCTCGCCGGCAACCCGGAGCAGCTCGGCCCGGCGGCCGGGATCATCGAGCACCGCGAGGCGTGCCTCGAGCGACAGCGGCGCGAGCGCCGCCCATTCCGGAGCCCGGTCGAAGAACGTGCGGTGCTGCAATCCGAAGAGCAGACCAATGCCGCGAGCAGTCGTCTGGGGCCGGAGCTCGCCGCCGAGCGCGGCTTCCTCGTCGACCAACTCGAGGATCTTGCGGAACAGCTCGGGTCCCGCGTTGCTCTGCGCGAGACCGAACGTGACCGGTCGACCGGTGCGGCGATTGATCTCCGCCATCCAGTGCATCTCGGTGCGCGTGTGCTCGTAGTTCGCTCCCGGTCGTTCGAAGCGCGGCGCGACTTCGAACACGCCCTTGCCGTGCCGGCCGAGCACGTCGCCGATCGCGAGGAGCTCGCGTTCGTCGGCCCACGTCCCCGGAACCGGTCGGCCGTCAGGAACACGATGGAGCAACGTGCGTGACGTCGAGAAACCGAGCGCGCCCGCCTGCATCGCTTCGTCGACGAGGTCGGTCATGATCGCGATGTCGTCGTCGGACGCGGGCGCTTCGTCGAGACCACGTTCGCCCATCGCGAAGTGGCGCAGCGCGCAGTGCCCGATCATGCCGCCGACGTTGACACCCTTGGGCATGCGGTCGATTGCCTGGAGATACTCGCCGTACGTCTCCCAATCCCAGGCGAGGCCTTCGAGGATGCTCGCGGCCGGGATGTCTTCGACCGATTCCATGAGCTCGGCCAAGTAGGAGTGTTGGTCGGCGCGCACCGGCGCGAAGGTGACACCGCAATTGCCGAGCACGACCGACGTGACACCGTGCCAGCACGACGACGTCGCATCGGGATCCCACGCGAGCTGCGCGTCGAGATGGGTGTGGATGTCGACGAAGCCGGGCGTCACCAGCGCGCCGTCGGCGTCGATAGTGCGCCGCGCGTCGCCGCTGACGGCACCGACCTCCACGATCTGGTCGCCGTCGATCGCGAGATCGCCCGCAAATCCGGCTTTGCCCGTCCCGTCGATGATCGTGCCGCCGCGGATTACTACGTCATGGGTCATGTCGAGAACGTAGCCCTCCGTAAGGCGCCGGTAACCTGAGCCCTTATGCCCGAGGGGATATGACGGTGCGTATATGACGGTGGTTCCCGAGAACGCGGAAGCAGTCCGGACGGGGATGGGGGAGCACCACTACCTGGCCGACGAGGGCCTCGCCACGTCGATCTTCCTGGCGCTGCGGCTCCGGCGCCCCCTCCTGCTCGAGGGCGAAGCCGGCGTCGGCAAGACCGAGGTCGCCAAGGTGCTCGCGGAGTGGACCGGCGCCGAGCTGGTTCGCCTCCAGTGCTACGAGGGCATCGACGCGAACCAGGCCGTCTACGAGTGGGACTACGCGGCCAGCTGTTGCACCTGCGCGCGGTCGAAGCGAGCGGATCGCAGATCGACGAAGACGAGCTCTACTCCGAGCGGTTCCTCGTGCAGCGTCCCTTGCTGCGCGCGCTCGCGCACACCGGCGAGATCCCGCCCGTGTTGCTGATCGACGAGGTCGACCGGGCCGACGACGAGTTCGAGGCGTTCCTCCTGGAGCTGCTCTCGGATTGGACGATCTCGGTCCCGGAGTTCGGAGCGGTGCACGCCGAGATCCCCCCGGTCGTGGTGCTGACCTCGAACCGAACTCGTGATGTGCACGACGCACTCAAGCGCCGGTGCCTGTACCACTGGATCGCGCACCCCGACTTCGAACGGGAGTTGGCGATCGTGCGGCTCCGCGCCCCCGAGGTGATCGATTCGCTGGCCCGTGACGTTGCGGGCGCGGTCGAAGCGTTACGTGACCTCGAGCTCTACAAGCCGCCGGGCGTCGCGGAGACGATCGATTGGGCCCAGTCGCTCGCGCTCCTCGGTGCCACTCGCCTCGACGAGAGCGTCGTCGACGCAACGCTCGGGACCATTCTCAAGTACCACGAAGATCACGACCGCGTGCGCGCGCATGGGCTCGATGTGCTCGTGCGGGCGGCGCTGGCGCGCAGTGCTTGACGCCGCACCTTCGCTCGACGAGGTCGCCGTCGCGTTCGCGCGGGTGTTGCGCGGCGCGGGTATCGAAGTGCCGGTGGGCGCGACCCTCGACTACGCGAAGGCACTTGCATGCGTCGGGCTCGACGACGCGTCCGGCGTGTACTGGGCCGGTCGGGCGACGCTCGTCAACCGTCCCGACGACATCGTCACCTATGACCGCGCCTTCGCCGTGTTCTGGAACCGTCGCACCTCCGACGGAGCGGTCGACGAGCCGCCGCCTTTGCTCGCGGCCGCGTTCGACGTGGATTCGCCCATCGATGACGAGACGGGGGAGATCGAGTTGCAGCCGGCGCTCTCCGTTCGCTGGAGCCCGGTCGAGGTGTTGCGCGAGCGTGATTTCGCGTCGTACACGCCCTCGGAGTTCGCGCAGGCCCGGCGGCTGATGGCCGATCTTCGCCTCACCGGGTCCCACCGGCCCTCGCGTCGGCGCAAGGTCACCCGTTCCCACGGCACACCTGATCTGCGCCGCACCGTGCGCCGGTCGCTCCGGGCCGGCGGCGAAGTCGCGCCGCCGGTGTTCAACAAAACCGGGACCCGGCCCCGCCCGCTCGTACTCCTGCTCGACGTGAGCGGTTCGATGGAGCCGTACGCACGCGCCTTTGTGCGCTTCGTCCACGCCGCGGTGGTGAGCCGCACGCGGGTGGAGGCCTTCGCACTCGGAACGCGTCTCACTCGTATTACCCGTGAGCTCTCCTCGCGAGATCCCGATGCCGCCGTGCACGCGGCGGCGAGTCGCGTCGTCGATTGGTCGGGGGGGACGCGGCTGGGCGACGGACTGCGCGCGTTCAACGACGAGTGGGGGATTCGGGGCATGGCCCGCGGCGCGATCGTCGTGATCCTCTCCGACGGATGGGACCGTGGGGAACCCGGAGCGCTGGCCGAGCAGATGGCGCGTCTCTCCCGGGTCGCGTACAAGGTGGTGTGGGTGAATCCGCTCAAGGCCAGCCCCGGTTACGCGCCGTTGGCCCAGGGAATGGCGGCCGCGCTGCCTCACGTTGACGTGTTCGTGGAAGGCCACTCCCTCGCCGCGCTCGAACAGGTGGCCGAGGTGATCTCCCAGTGATCGAGATCCTCGCCGACGTCGACCGCTGGCAGGCCGCGGGCCAACGCGTGGCGATCGCGCGCGTTGTGCGCACCGAGGGCTCGAGCCCTCGCGATGCAGGCGCGGCGATGGCCGTGAGTGAAGGCAGCGAGGTGGCCGGATCGGTGTCGGGCGGTTGCGTCGAGGGCGCGGTCGTGGGCGCCGCGCTCGAGATCCTCGAGGGCGCGCGCGAACCCGGTGTCATCACCTTCGGCTATTCCGACGACGAAGCATTCGCGGTCGGGCTCACGTGTGGCGGAACCATCCACCTCTACGTCGAGCCGATGACCGAGCGGGCGAGCGACGGGCCGTTGTTCGCCACGTTGCGCAGCGCGGTGAGCGCGCGGCAACCGGTCGCGCTGGTGACGGTGATCGACGGAGCCGGGATCGGCTCGAAACTGTTGGTGCAACCCGACTCCGCGGTGATCGGGACACTCGGCGACCCGGATCTCGATCGGGTCGTCGCCCGCGACGCGCTCGGCGAGCTCGAGGCCGGACTCACCGGCACCCGCCACTACGGGCTGCACGGCGAGGCGCGCGAGGAAGCGGTCTCGGTGTTCATCGAGTCATTCGTCGCGCCGCCGCGGATGATCATCTTCGGCGCGGTCGACTTCACTGCCGCGTTGGCCCGCGCCGCCAAGCTGCTCGGCTTCCGCGTGACGGTGTGCGACGCGCGCGCCGTGTTCGCGACGGTCCAACGCTTCCCGATGGCCGACGAGGTCGAGAACAAGTGGCCCGATCGCTATCTCGCCGATGTCGGCGCCGGTCTCGGACCCCGCGATGTCATCTGCGTGCTCACCCATGACCACAAGTTCGACGTGCCGGCCATCGTCGCCGCGGTCAACACGAAGGTCGGCTACATCGGCGCCATGGGCTCGCGGCGTACCAATGAGGGGCGTATCGAACGGCTCAAGGAAGCGGGTCTGACCGACGCCCAGATCGAGAAGGTCATGTCGCCCATCGGCCTCGACATCGGTGCCCGCACGCCCGAAGAAACGGCCATCGCGATCTGCGCCGAGGTGATCGCGAACCGGACCGGTCGCCGCGCCGCGTCCTTGCGCGACACTTCGGGCCCGATTCATTAGGAGCGCAGCATGGATCTCGGTATCGCCGGACGCCGCGCTGCGGTGGCCGCCGCTTCGAAGGGTCTCGGTTACTCGGTCGCCGCCGCGCTCGTGGCCGAGGGTGTGCAGGTGGCCGTCTGCGGTCGCGAGGCCGACGCGATCGGGGCCGCGGCCGCGAAGCTCGGCGGTGGCACCGTTCCGATCGTCGCCGACGTCTCGTCGGTCGAAGGCGCGACGGCTTTCGTTACCGACGCGCGCGAGGCGCTCGGTGGCGTCGACATTCTCATCGCCAACGCGGGCGGTCCGCCGCCGGGGAACTTCTCGAGCGTGACCGTCGATCAGTACCTCGAGGCGTTCGAGCTCAACTGCCGGTCGACGATCGCCATGTGTTACGAGTCGGTGCCCGCGATGCGGGAGCAGCAGTGGGGGAGAGTGGTCGCGATCACGTCGATCGCCGTGCGCCAACCCATCCCGCAGCTCATCCTCTCGAACACCGCGCGTGCGGGACGTCACCGGTTTTCTCAAGACGTTGGCGCGCGAGATCGCGGCCGACGGCGTAACGGTGAACTCGCTCCTTCCGGGACTGCACGCGACCGCACGAGTCGCGGCGCTCGGAGGGGGAGACGGTGCCGCGCTCACGGCGGAGATACCCGCGGGAGTCCTCGGCGATCCCGACGACTTCGGGAAGTTCGCCGCGTTCCTGTGCTCCGAGCCGGCGCGGCACATAACCGGCACGGCGACCCCGGTAGACGGCGGCGCCGACGCCGCGCTGTTGTAGAGGAGAGCTCATGTTTCGTCATGTTGTGTTGATGCGCTGGAAGGAAGAAACGACCGCGGAGCAGCTGTCGCACATGGAAGCGGGCCTGGCCGGGTTGCCCGCACTCGTCCCGGAGATCCGCGACTACAAGTTCGGCGCCGATGCAGGCATGAGCCCGGGCAACTTCGACTTCGCGATCGTGGCCGACTTCGACGACGTCGGGAGCTACGTGGTCTACCGGGATCATCCCGACCACGTCGCGCTGATCAACGATCGGATCAAGCCGCTGGTCGCCGAGCGCGTCGCGGTCCAACACGAACTCGAGTCAGCCGGAAGTAGGTTGCGCGTCGTGAGCGTGTGGCTGGAGCAATCGCGGGCGTATCCCAACGGTGTGGTTGCGACGCCGCACTACCTCGCGTCGAACGCGGGGCTGGCGATGCTGGCGAGCGGCGGCAACGCGGTCGACGCCGCGCTGGCCGCCAACCTCACGCTCGCGGTGGTCACGCCGTACATGTGTGGAGTCGGCGGCGATCTGCTCGCGATGGTGTTCGACGGCGACGTCCAGGCGTACCGCGGGGTGGGGCGGGCTCCCGAAGGCGCGACGCTCGACGCAGTGCGCGACCAGTCGGGTGCGGAGACGATGCCGACGTTCGGTCCGCATCCGTGCACCGTTCCCGGTGGTGTCGACGGGTGGTTCACCCTGCTCGAGCGGTGGGGGACCCGGTCGTTCGCCGAGGTCAGTGCAACCGCGCTCGGCTACGCCGAAAACGGCTTCCCGCTCACGAAGCGCGGGGCGTTCTTCTTCAACGGCAACGCGGTCGCGCTCGAGCACTTCGGGCTGCACGATTTCCGCAACGCGTACGGCGCGCCGTCGGCGGGTACGTGGATGCGCCAACCCGCGCTGGCGCGCACGTTGCGGGTGCTTGCCGAAGACGGCCCGGCCGCGTACTACCGCGGTCCGATCGGTGAAGCCATCGCCGAACGGCTCCAGGAAGCGGGCGGGTTCATGACCGCGTCCGACCTCTCGGAGCATCAGGGCGAATGGGTCGAGCCGCTGCGCGGCATGGTCCGGGGCACCGAGATTCTCGAGATGCCGCCGCCGACCCAGGGCGTCACCGCACTCGAAGCGCTCCGGATCGCCGACGGCCTCGACCTCGGCGCCGACGGCCCCCAACGCCAACACCTCCTGATCGAAGCGATGCAGCTCGCGTTCGCCGATCGCGACGCGTACCTCGGCGATCCCGACGCGATGACCACCTCGTGCGACGCGATCCTTTCCGACGAATGGGTCTCCGACCGGCGCGCCCAGATCGACCCCGATCGCGCCCGCCGGTTCGAACCGCGACTCACTCCGGCCGGCGGCACCATCTACTTGAACGCGGCCGACAAAGACGGTCTGCTCGTGAGCTTGATCCAGTCGAACTTCTTCGGCGCCGGTTGCGGACTACGGGTCCACGAGTGGGGGATCAACCTGCACAACCGGGGATCGGGCTTCAACTTCCAAGCCGGCCACCCGAACGTGATCGGTCCGCGCAAAATGCCGCTTGCACACCCTGATCCCGGCGCTGGCGTTGCGTGACGGCCGGCCGTGGTTGGTGTTCGGGAGCGAAGGGGGCCACGGCCAGGCGCAAACCCATCTGCAACTGCTCACGCACATGATCGTCGACGGTGACGATCCGCAAGCCGCGATAACCGCCCCCCGTTTCACGATCGATCCGCAGACTGCCCGCGTCACCGTCGAAGACAACTTCGATCCTGCATGGATCGACGACCTGCGCGGACGCGGCCACGAGATCGACGTCGTCGCGGCGCATCGCCACGGCCCCGGGATCGCGCACGCGATCGAGGTGGTCGATGGCGGGTACCGCGCCGGATCCGATCCGCGGGCCGAAGGCGGGACCGCCGGCCTCTGAGCCGGCACATCACCGCGCCCGCTGCTGACCTAGCCTTCACCCGTGTCGGCATCACCAAATCGCATCGTCACCGTGCCGAACGTCATCTCGGTCGTGCGGTTGGCGTGTGTTCCGCTGTTTCTCTGGCTGCTCTGGGGGGCCGATCAAGAGCTGGCGGCGGGTCTGCTCGCCGCCGGACTCGGCGCCACCGACTGGGTCGACGGGTACATCGCCCGCCACTTCGATCAGGGCAGCGAGCTGGGGAAGATCCTCGACCCCATGGCGGATCGGGTCCTGCTCGTTGCCGTCGCGATCGGTGTGCTCTCCCAAGGGATGTCGGTCGCGGTCAACGTCGTCGTGGTCGTGATGCTGGTGCGGGAAGTGCTCATCGCGGGCGCGACGATCGCGCTCGCGCTGGCCGGTGCCCGTCGCATCGATGTCTTGTGGGCGGGCAAGGCGGGAACGCTCGCGCTCATGTTCTCTCTGCCGATGTTCCTCGGTCTCGACGCGACGACCGGGACGTGGCACACGATCTTCTTCGTGGGCGCGTGGGGATTCGCGATCGGCGGCATCATTCTCGGCTACTACGCCGCAGCCAAGTACATCCCCGCGGCGCGTGAAGCGCTGCGCGAGGGACGCGCCAGTCGAAATGTCGTGGAGGTTGGTACATGAAGGCAGTGATCCTGGCCGGTGGTGAAGGCACGCGTTTGCGGCCGCTCACGAGCAATCAGCCCAAGCCGATGATGCCCATCGCGAACGTCCCGATGATGGAGCACATCGTGAAGCTCCTCGCCGACAACGGCTTCGACGACATCGTGGTGACGGTCGCGTTCATGGCCAATCACATCCGCAACTACTTCGGTGACGGCTCCGAGTTCGGTGTGCGCATGCGATACGCAACCGAAGAAGCGCCGCTCGGCACTGCCGGTTCGGTGCGCAACGCGATGGCCGAGCTCGACGAGACCTTCCTCGTGATCTCGGGTGACGTGCTCACCGACATCGACCTCAGTGCCATCGTCGATCGCCACAACGAGCGGGGCGCGTTCGCGACGATCGCCCTCAAGCGGGTCGAGAACCCGGTGGACTTCGGCATCGTGATCACCAAGGCCGACGGGACGATCGAGCGGTTCCTCGAGAAGCCCACCTGGGGCGAGGTGTTCTCCGACACGATCAACACCGGCATCTACGTGCTCGACCCGGGCGTGTTCGAGTTCATCCCCGAAGGGGAGGTCGTCGACTTCTCGAGCGACGTGTTCCCGGCCGTGCTCGAGCGGGGATTGAACGTGCTCGGCACCGTCGTCGACGGGTACTGGGAAGACGTCGGGACGCTCGAGTCGTACCGGACCGCCCACGAGCAGCTCCTCGACGGCGATGTCCGCATCGATCTGCCCGGCTTCCAGATGAAGGAACGGGTCTGGGTCGGCGAGGGCGTCGACGTGTCGCCCGACGCGATCCTCGAAGGGCCGGTGCTCATCGGCGACAACTCGCGGGTCGAGGCGGGCGCGGTGCTCGCGCCGTACACGGTGCTCGGCGCCGACGTCGTCGTGAAAGCCGATGCGCATCTCGAGCGCACGGTCGTGCACGACCACTGCTACATCGGCCAGTCCGCGCGCCTGCGCGGCGCGGTCATCGGACGCGCCAACGACATCCGTGATCACGCGCGCGTCGAAGAAGGCGTCGTGATCGGCGACGAGTGCTTCGTCGGCAACCACGCGATCGTGAATCCGGGCGTGAAGATCTACCCGTTCAAGACGGTCGAACCGGGCGCGCTCGTCACGTCGTCGATCGTGTGGGAGAGCAAGGGTGCCCGCACGCTCTTCGGTCGTCGCGGCGTGCGCGGTCTCGCCAACGTCGACGTCACGTCGGAGGTCGCGGTTCGTCTCGCGATGGCATACGGCACCGCGCTCAAGAAGGGCTCGGTGGTGTGTGTCAGCCGTGACACCAGCCGCATCGCGCGTGCGCTCAAGCGGGCGATCATCGCGGGCCTGAACCTGAGCGGCGTGCACGTGATGGACCTCGAGCTTTCGACCGTCCCCGTGACGCGCTTCCAGGTGCGCAGCGAGCGGGCCCAGGGCGGCATCTCGGTGCGGCTGGCCCCCGACGATCCCGACAGCGTCGAGATCCGGTTCATCGACGCCAAGGGCGCCGACATCGACGAGGCGATGCAGCGCAAGATCGAGCGGCTGCTGTACCGCGAAGACTTCCGCCGGGCGTTCGCGGCCGATATCGGCGACATCGTGTTCCCGCCCCGCGCGCTCGAGTTCTACACGGCCGCGTTGGAAGCGAGCGTCGATGCCGATGCCCTCCGCCGCCGTTCGTTCAAGGTGGTGCTCGACTATTCCTCGGGTGCCGCCTCGGTCGTGATGCCCTACGTGCTCGGCAAGATCGGGGCATCGGTGCTCGCCGTGAACCCGTACGCCGCGACGGTGGGCGCAACGGTCGACGACTTCGAGACCCGGGTGAAGATCCTCGGCGACCTCGTGCGCACGTCGGGTTCCGACCTCGGTCTCGTGTTCGATCCCGACGGTGAGACCGCGGTGATCATCGACGACGAGGGCACCCCGCTCACGGCCGATCAGGCGCTGCTGGTCATCGTCGAGCTCGTGTGCTCCACCATCCCGAACGCGCACATCGCGCTCCCGGTTTCGGTGAGCCGCGAGGTCGAGCGCATCGCGGAACGCCACGGCGCGACGATCACGTGGACCAAGCTTTCCGCGACGCACTTGATGGAGGTCGCGCAGCAGCGCGGTATCGATCTGGCCGCCTCGCAGGAGGGCGGCTTCATCTGGCCCGCGTTCCTCCCCGCGTACGACGCCGCCGCGACGCTCGCGCACTTGCTCGGTCTGCTCGCGAGGGCTGATCGCACGTTGTCGGCGACGCTCGCGTCGATGCCGGCGACGCACGTCGCGCACGAGTCGGTGCCGACGCCGTGGGAACGCAAGGGCGCGGTGATGCGCGGCATGGTCGAGCGTGCGTCGGGTCACCCGACTGTGCTCGTCGACGGCGTGAAGATCGTGTATCCCGACGGGTGGGCGCTCGTTTTGCCCGACCCGGAGATCGCGGTGACGCACGTCTGGGCCGACGCCTCGACCGAGGCCGAAGCGCGCCGGTTGGTCGCGGTTCACGCGGGCCACGTCGCCGAACTGAGCGCGTAACCGGCCGGCGCTCTAATCTGCGCGCCATGGACACTCCCGCTGGGAACATCCCCCAGGATCTCCGTTACAGCCGCGAGCACGAGTGGGTGCGAGTCGAGGGATCGATTGCGCGCGTCGGCATCACCGACTTTGCCCAAGACAGCCTCGGCGACGTCGTGTTCGTGCAGCTGCCCGATGTGGGGCTCGAGATCGTCGCCGGCGCGAGCGCGTCGGAGATCGAGTCGACCAAGTCGGTGTCGGATGTGTACGTGCCGGTCTCGGGTGCGGTGCACGCGGTGAACGAGGCGTTGGCCGAGAATCCCGAGCTGGTGAACAGTGACCCGTACGGTCTGGGTTGGATCCTCGAAGTCAGCCTGACCGACGCCTCGGAGCTCGAGAGCCTCCTCGACGCCGACGCCTATCGAGCCTTTGTAGAGGCTTCGTAAACCCTCAGGGTCAGGTAAAGATCGAAGGGCGTTGTCGGCCCCGTTTGCCCCGGATACCCTGACTGCGTGCTTTGTGCCCGCTGCGGACATCAGAATCAGCCCGACGCCCGATTCTGTTCGTCGTGCGGTGCTTCGCTCGAAGACGCCGACGAGAACACCCAGACCCTGCATGCGGTCGAGGCGGCCGACGCCGAAGACGAGCTCGCCAATTACCTCGAGGGTCTGCCGCCCGGAGTCGGGCTCCTGGTCGTGCGCCACGGTCCCAATGCCGGCTCGTCGTTCCGACTCGAAGCCGAGCACACCAACGTCGGCCGGCATCCTGATTCGGAGATCTTCCTCGACGACATCACCGTGTCGCGGCGCCACGTCGTGCTCGATCGAACCGAGGGCGGCTACGTGTTGCGCGATGTCGGATCACTCAACGGCACCTACGTGAACCGGGAGCGCGCCGACGAGGCGACGCTGCATCACGGCGACGAAGTGCAGATCGGTCGTTACCGGCTCAGCTTCGTCCTCGGCGACGAGCATCGGCCCGATCAGCAGCGGGACAGCTGACGTGGCCGGCGTCGAACACGTCTCGATCGGCGACGTCCTCGATCAACTCCGACCGGAATTCGACGACATCACGATCTCGAAGATTCGCTTCCTCGAGAGTCAGGGCCTCATCGATCCCGAGCGCACACCGTCGGGATACCGCAAGTTCTATCCGTCGGATGTCGAGCGCCTTCGCTTCATCCTGCGTGAGCAACGTGAGCACTTCCTGCCGCTCAAGGTGATCAAGGAACGCCTTTCCGACATGGACAGCGGCGCGGTCCCCGACGACCCGGCCGCCGACGGCGCGGAGCCCGAAACCGCAGCCGTTACCGACTCGGATTCCGCGCCCAAAGCCAAGCCCAAGAAGCGCAAGGCCAAGGCGCCGGCCTCGGAACCGTTGTTCGAGACGACGCGCCGCGCGGCGGAATCGGATTCGGCGCGGGTCATGACCGAGTCGGTGCAAGACGACACCGCACCCGATCAGTACGGCCTCTCGCTCACCGAAGTGATCCTCACACGCACCGAGTTGGCGAAGGCGGCCGGTATCACCGACGAGGAGCTCGGCCAGCTCGAGGAGTACGGGCTCGTCACGCCCGCGCACACGTCACGCGATCGGGTGCTGTTCGACGAAGACGCGCTCGCGATCGCACGCGTCGCGTCGAGCTTCATGCGCCACGGGATCGAGGCCCGTCACCTCCGGATGTACCGCGCGTTCGCCGAACGCGAAGCGGGCCTGTTCGAGCAGGTGCTGTTGCCCTACGTGCGGCAGCGAAATCCCGAAGCGCAGGCGCGTACGCGTGAAACGCTCGGCGAGCTCTCCGGGCTCGGGCGGCAGCTGCGCACCGCGCTGTTGCGCCAAGCGGTGCGGCGCTCGCTCAGCGGTTGATGCCAAAGGGAGATATGGGCGCCACCGTCCTCCTCGATCCCGACGCGGTGGCCGCGCACGTCCGCCGTCTCGGTGCCGAGATCGCGGCTGATCATCCCGACGGTGTCGTTCTCGTCGGCGTGCTGAAGGGCGCGTTGCTCTTCGTCGCCGATCTGGCCCGAGCCATCGAGGGGATACCCGTAGAGGTCGACTTCATGTCGATCTCCCGGTTCGCCCCCGATTCCGGGCGGGTAAAGATCCTCCATGACCTCAGCACCGATATCGGCGGTCGGGATGTCGTCGTAGTGGAAGACATGGTCGATACCGGTCTGACGCTCGCATATCTCATGGGTCAACTCGAAGGTCGCGGTCCTCGTCGACTCTCGGCCTGCACGCTGCTCGATCGTCCGACGCGGCGAATCGTCCCCCATGAGCTGCGATACCGAGGTTTGGAGCTCACCGACGAGTTCGTGCTCGGTTACGGCCTGCACGCGCGCGATCTCTACCGCAACCTGCCCTTCGTCGCGGTGGGGGACCGAAACGTGGTCGCGGAGACCCCCGATGCGTACGTTGCGCAGCTGTACGCCGAGGAAGGGCCGTCGGAGGCGGGTAGTAGGGTGGCCTCCGGCCGAACGGAGGCACCGTGATCCGCCTGTCGCTTATCGGAGTGCGCGTCGAAGTCCCGACCAATCAGCCGATCGTGTTGCTGCGCGAAGAAGAGGGCACTCGCTTTTTGCCCATCTTCATCGGGTCGCCCGAGGCCACCGCAATCGTCTATGCGCTGCAGGGTCTCGCGACCCCGAGGCCGCTCACGCACGACCTGTTCAAGACCGTGCTCGACGATCTCTCGGTGAAGCTGGATCGGGTCGAGATCACGAGCCTGCACGAAGGCACCTTCTACGCCGAGATCGAGCTCGACCGCGATGGCGCCAAGTCGCGGATCTCGTCCCGTCCTTCCGATGCGATCGCCCTCGCGGTGCGGTTCGGGGCCGATATCCCGATCTTCGCCGACGAAGAGGTGCTCGACGAGGCCGGTGTGCTCTTCGAGGCCGACGACGAGGAGCAGGAAGTCGCCCAATTCCGTCAATTCCTCGACGAGATCACCCCGGAAGACTTCGCCCAGTAGGCGGTCAGTAGGCCCTCATCCTGGTGTTGAACTGGACCTCTAGCTGGAGGTTTACCGTTCGACCCAGATGTAGTTACACTCTCGTAAGACGGGGCGGCAAGTTGTGGGGCCCCCACTTTCGGGAGTGGTGCGATGGCGGAGCAAGAAGTAGTGACCGGCGCCGGCTATCGCGGCCCGCTCGTCTGCAAGATCGTCGGCATCACCTACCGCCAGCTCGACTACTGGGCCCGCACCGATCTCGTTCGTCCTTCGGTGTGCGACGCGGCCGGCAGCGGCACGCAACGGCTCTACTCGTACCGCGATCTCGTCGAGCTCAAGGTGATCAAGCGCCTCCTCGACGCCGACATCTCGTTGCAAGCCGCGCGCAAGGCGATCGAATACCTGCGTGAGCAGCTCGGCGCCGATCTCGCGTCCGCGCACCTCGTGCTCGACGGCAGCCAGACCGTGCTCGTGCAGACCGGCGATCAGATCGTCGACCTCCTGCGCAACGGCCAGGGCGTGTTGAACATCGTTTCGTTGGGACCGGTCGTGACCGACCTCGCGTCGGAGCTCGACAGTGTCGACCCGGGCGAGCGCGTCACCATCGGCGACGTCAGCGCGCCTCGCGTCGCCGCGAGGTAGGGGAGCGCACCATCGACCTCGCGGAGCTCCCGCACGAGACGGTGCACTTTGCGCACAACTCGGAGCGTCAGTTCGCGAAGTTGCTCGACTTCTACAACATCACGTGGGAGTACGAGCCGCGCACGTTCGCGTTGGCGTGGGATCGGGACGGCAACGTGTCGCAGGCGTTCAGTCCGGATTTCTATCTGCCGACCTACGACGTCTACATCGAGATCACCACGCTCAACCAGAAGTTGGTGACGAAGAAGAACCGTAAGGCGCGTCGACTGCGCGAACTGCACCCCGATGTGCAGATCCGTGTGCTCTACCAGCGTGACTACCTGCACCTGCTCGTGAAGTACGGCCTCGAGCCGCCGTCGCAGCTCGCCGGGCTCGATCCGGGCGGGGAAGAGTTCCCGTTGCTGCGATTTGGTCCGTCGCGCCGGCCCGAGTCGCCGGCAGAGGGCGCGACCGCCGAGACTGCCTGAGTGAACAGCGACAACGCCGAACTGCACCACAGCCCGCTCGACGCGCAGCACCGCGCGCTCGACGCCAAGATGGTCCCGTTCGGCGGCTGGGACATGCCGCTGCAGTACGCGGGCGTGCTCGAGGAACATCGGGCGTGCCGTGACGGGGCAGTGGTGTTCGACGTGTCGCACCTCGGCACCGTCGAGTTCCGCGGACCCGGGCGCGCACGACGCACTCCAATGGTTGTTGACCAACGACCTCGATCGCATCGGTCCGGGCAAGGCGCAGTACACGCACCTGCTCGATCCGGCCGACGCGCACGTGGTCGACGACATCATCGTGTGGTGGGCCGAGCCCGACCGGTTCCTGGTGATGCCCAACGCCTCGAACACCGACGATCTGACGCTCGCGGCGGCGGAGGCGGTCTCGCGGGTGGCGGGCGCGTTCGACGCGCACGACGTGACGGCAACGCGGGCGGTGCTCGCGGTGCAAGGTCCCGACGCTCGGCGCCTGCTCGCGACGGTTAGCGCCGAGGCCGCCGCGGTTCCGCGGTTCGCGGTGCAGGAAGTGGGTGAGTGGATCGTCGCGGGGACGGGCTACACCGGCGAAGACGGAGTCGAGATCCACGTGCCGGCCGCCGCCGCGCCCGCGCTGTGGGACGCGATCGTCGCCGCGGGCATCACGCCTGCGGGGCTGGGCGCGCGCGACACGTTGCGCCTCGAGGCCGCGCTGCCGTTGCACGGGCACGAGCTGGGCGCGGGCATCACGTCACTGCAGGCCGGTCTCGGTTGGGTCGTGCGGTGGGACAAGGGCGACTTCCGTGGGCGCGCTCCGCTCGAAGCGGAACGCGAACAGGGGATCGCGCGCCGACTGCTGGGGATCTCGATCGACGGGTCGCCGCCCGGCCCGTGACGGCGCGACCGTGCTGCTCGACGGCGCCGTGGTCGGCGCGGTGACCAGCGGCAACTTCTCGCCGACGCTCGGTCACGCGATCGCGCTCGCGTTCCTGCGCCCCGACATCGAACCGGGGGCGAAGGTACAGCTCGACGTTCGCGGCCAGCTGCTCACGGGCCAAGTCGTGAAAGGCCCGTTCGTAAAACGCTGACGAGCTAGCCGGCGGGAAGTTTGCTGCGGCCGTCGGTCGCCCACCACGACGCGGTGAGCGCGAGGCCCTCGACGTTCCCGCGCGGCTGAATCTCCTCGAACACCCGCCGGTACGACGTGCGGGCGATCATCCAGCGACCATCACGCTTGACGTACTCGTCCGTGTAGAACGACGCGCCCCGGATCGTGATGTTCCACTGCGTGTCGATCACGGTGTCGTCGAGCGCCCAGGTTGCCGTCGCCGAATCGGGCCCGGTGAGCTCGATCTCGGGGTGGTGCATCTTGTGGCTCGAATGGAACGTCTCCGCGCCCATCGACTTCGTAAGGAAGGCGACGATCGCATCGCGACCCTCGAACGTGTAGCCGCCTCCGCTGTAGGCGGCTACCGCGTCCGGCGTGAAGAGCCCGGCGATCTCGTCCCAGAGTTTCAAGTCCAGGCACCGGGCGTAGGCGTACTTCAACCGCTTGATCTGTTCGTACTCGACAAGGTCGTCAGGCGTCATACGGGGAGCGTACGCGCCGGAGCCCTACGAGCGGCGAGCCTGGTCTGCGTCGCTGCCCTTGGGCATGCCGTGCCCGACTTCGACGTACTGCCGCAAGCTTTCGAGGTAGTGATTCCAGCCGTTCGTGCACATCTCGATGCAGTCGAGCTCGGCGCTGAGGCCGTGGTGGCGGAAGTGGAGCTCGGTTGCGTCGCCGTCACGGGAGGCGATGGTGAAGGTCGGACGGGTTCCTTCCCAGTCGGTCAGGAAGGGGCAGTCGAGCACGGTCCACTGCACCGACGCCGGCGTCGCCTCATCGACACGGACGACGAGCGGTTCGGGGGCGTCCATGAAGAATTTGGATCTTGCCGCCGGCGGTGCCGGTTCCCGTCGCCCGTACCCACCAGGCCGAGAGACCGGAGGTCGTGGTGAGCGCTTCGAACAGCGCGCCCGGATCTGCGTTCACGCGGATCGTCTTCTCGTAGTCGGCGTGAGTGGCTATGGATTGTTCGGTGCTGGTCATTGGTCGGATTCCTTTGGTTCGGGTTGGAGTGCTTGGATCGATTCGGCAATGGACTTGATGCGGCGCAGGCGCGCGTCCGACGCGTCTCCGACCGCTGCGAGTTGTGCAACTGCGCGCGCGAACTGGGCTTCGTTGACCACGTACTGAACCTCACGGCCGTCTTTGCGGGGGACGACGAGCTCGGCGCGCTCGAGGACGCCCAGGTGCTTCGCGACCGCTTGGCGCGTCACCGGCATGTCCCGGCTCAGCGTCGTTGCCGTCGCGGAACCGTCGGCCAGTAGGAGATCGAGCAGGCGGCGCCGAGTCGGATCGCCGAGTGCCGCCCAGAGGTCGTCGTCGATGGTCGCGGTCATGACCGCACCAGCCCGGCCGCGTACGTCGCGAGGGTCGCGAGGTGTTCGTCCCACCCTGCGCTGTGGTCGAGGTAGGCCGCTTCGAGTTGAGCCGCTTCCCAGCCGACCTCGCGGAAGCCGGCCTCGGTGAGGCGCAGCGTCGTACCGCCGGGCGCCGGCGCGAGCTCGAACGTCACGAGGAAGGAGTTCTGCGGCGTCGCCGGCTCGTCATCGGGCTGGAGCCAGCGGAAGACGAACCGCCGCGGGGGATCGGCCTCCACGACCAAGACCGCTACGTCGAGCAACCCAGTTCCGTCGCGGCGCGGCTTGGTCATGTGGCCGTCGCGCCCGGCTACCGCCGGGACCGACCAGTCGAAGCCCCACCATTGCGCGATGTGCTCAGGCTTGGTGATCACCTCGTAGACCACCTCGGGAGTGGCCTCGATGTGGATCTCTCGCTCGATCGTGCCGTGCTCCACGGAGCCTCCTGCGATTCGCAACCGATGGTTGCACTATACGCCGCAGAGTCCCGAAGTGCAACCATCGGTTGCATGAACCGTCGCCGTCGCGGTCAGAGCCCGCGCTCGTGTCTGCACATCGCCGGCCGCCGCGTTCGAAAACCCACCATCAGATAGCAGGGTTGCGCGCGCTGGGGAGGGGGCAAACGCCCAATCAGATTGGGCGCTGGTGCGCGCATACAACACACGAACGCCCAATCTGATTGGTGGGTTGGCGACGCGTAATGAGCAGCTTTACATAAGGGGCATTATCGGCGGTACGGGGAGAAGCTTCGACTTCGTCTCGCTGAGTGCCGCCCTCCGCCGATAATGCCTGCCGGACCCGGAGCGGGCCTCGTCGCGCATCGCTCTTCACGCTGTGGGCTCCGTTGCTTGTTTGGCGGCGTACAGGAGGACGTTGAGTAATCGGCGTTCGTCGTCGGCGTCGTCGTCTGTGAGGTCTCGTTCGACGTCTTTGACGGTCTCGGCCAGCACGAACAGCTTGTCTCGGAGCTCGTTCAGCTCTTGGCGGGTCACGATCAGCTCGTGCTCGCCGAGGCCGAGTTCGCCGGTGCGGCGGCGGGATTCGTAGTCGCGTTGCCGACAGGATCGCTGGCAGTACAGCCGGGGGCGACCGGGGCCCGCCGGCGCCTCGTACGAACGCCCGCACCACCGGCACCGAACCGCCGTTTCACCGGATAACGTCACAGTGACGATACTAGCGGCAGTACCAAGACTTGCGGGCCACGCCGCTGCACAGGAAACGGGGACCGGGACGGCAGCGACGTAGCCCTGCCTCCGGCTGTACCCAGCCGGCAGGTGCGCCAACCCCGCTATGTGATTGGCCGAAACACCCCTTCTCAGCGCGCGAAACCCCGCTATCTGATGGTGCGGTTAGCGGTTGGTGGTTCGGCCACGGAGGGCGGCGCCGGGGATCAGCGGGAGGTCCAGCACGGAGAGCATGCCGGGGTCGGCTGCGCAAACGGCGGGGATCGCGTTGACGAGGCGGGCCGCGGTGCCGACGAGGCCGCCGGTGTTGTGGTCGCCGTCGTCGCCCATCATCTGCACGTCGCAGGTGTAGGTGGGGTTGCCGGTCACGATCACCCGGTAGCCGCTGTGGCCGATCGGCTGCGGCCAATCGGGGCAGAGATCGTCGGCGAGGCGCGTCACGTGCTCGAGGACGATGCGGACTTCGCCGTCGACGATGCCCTGCACCTCGAAGCGCATCGCCGCGGTCGTGCCCTTCTCGACCATGCCGAATCCGAGATCGATGTCGCGATCGGCGCGCGCGTCGTTCGTGGACTTCGCGCAGCTCTTCGATCTCGACGCCGAGGCCGGCGGCGAGCACCTTCACCACGCCGCCCCACGCGAGCGACAGCACGCCGGGCAGCAACAACAGCGGGCTCGAGTCGAGCGGCTGTCCGAAGCCCATCGTGTCGAACAGCACGGTCGGTTGCGCGTACGTCGCGTAGTTGACGACTTCCATCACGCGCAGCTCGTCGATGTACTCGCACGCGCCGGTGAGCACGAACGGCAACAGGTCGTTCGCCCAACCGGGATCGATGCCCGACGTGAAGCACGACACTCCCCCCGTCTCGCACGCGGTCTCGAGCTTGCCCAACACGTTCGGGTGCGACGTGCGGCGGGTAGATCGGCGAGACGACCGAGCTCGACACGACGTTCTTGCCCGACGAGAGGATGCGGGCCATGTCCTTGACCGCTTCACCCGGACGGAGGTCGGCGGTCGCGGTGTACCAGACGCAATCGGCGTCGAGGGCGAGCATCGCTTCGACGTCGTTCGTCGCGAGCACGCCCGTCGGGCGCGATGCCGGCGATCTCCCCCGCGTCCTTGCCCGCCTTGTCGGGCGAGTGCACCCAGAGACCGACGAGCTCGAGATCGGGATGACGCGCGATGCAGCGCAACGCGTGGCGCCCGACGTTGCCGGTGCTCCACTGGATGACGCGGTAGGTCACGCGAGTCTCCCGGCCGCGGTCGCGGCTTCGATCGTGGCGTCGAGGCGGCGTTCGATGATGTCGAGGCCGCGGTCCCAGAACTGCGGGTCGGCGAGATCGATGCCGACCATCTTCCCGAGGTCCTCGGGCGACTTCGAACCGCCGGCGCGCAACAGGTCGAGGTAGCGGGGCACGAAGTCGGGCCCCTCCTCCTCGTACCGCGCGTACACCGACAGCGCGAGCAGCTGGCCGTACGCGTAGGCGTACACGTAACCGGGCGTGCCGATGAAGTGAGGGATGTACGACCACCACGTGAGGTAGCCGGGGGTGAGCTCCACCGAGTCGCCGAGCATCGCGCGTCTGCGTCTCCTGCCACAGCTCGCCGAGTCGCTCGACCGAGAGCTCGCCTTCTTCGCGACGCGCGGTGTGCATCGCGTGCTCGAAGCGGTTCATCGCGATCTGACGGAACACCGTCGCGATCTGATCCTCGAGGTTCGACGCGAGCAACGTCAAGCCGTTCCGCGGGATCGGTCACCGTCTCGAGCAAGCGGCCGAACGTGACGGTCTCGCCGAACACCGACGCGGTCTCCGCGAGCGTCAGCGGGGTCGTCTGGTGGAACACGCCTTGCCCGCGCGCCAGGTACGCGTGCATGCCGTGGCCGAGCTCGTGCGCGAGCGTCAGCACGTCGCGGCGGCGCGATGTCCAGTTGAGCAGCAGGTACGGATGGTGCGACGGCACCGTGTACGCGCAGAACGCGCCGGGCCGCTTGCCCGGACGCGCGGGCGCGTCGATCCACGGGTTGTCGAAGAACTGCCGCGCGGTGTCGGCGAGCTCGCCCGAGAACGAGCCGTACGCGTCGAGCACGAGCGCCTGCGCCTCGGCCCAACCGATCTTGCTCTCGACTCCGCCGACCGACGCCATGCGGTCGTAGTCGGCGAGCTCGGTCGATGCCGAGCAGCTGCGCCTTGAGCGTGTACCAGCGCTGCGGGATCGAGTACCGGCCCTGCACCGCGTCGACGAGTGCCTGCACCGACTGCGTCGCTCGCCTCGTTCGAGAGGTTGCGGCTCGCGATCCACGAGCTGAAGTGGCGCATGCGGTCGTCGATCGACTTGTCGGCGAGCAACGTGTTGAGCACGAACGCACGCGTGCGCAACCCGGGCTCGAGCCCTTCGGTGACGGCTTCGGCCGCGGCCTTGCGCACCTCGCGGTCGGGTGTTGCCAGCAACGAGAGGCCGGCTTCGAGCGTGGTGGTCTCGCCGTCGATCTCGACGGTGATCGCCGAGATCTGCTCGTCGAACAAGCGCTGCCACGCGCCCGCGCCGGTGACCGACTTCTCGGTGAGCACCACTTCTTCGGGTTCGCTCAACAGGTGCGGTCGGTAGCGCCGGGCCGAGCGCAGGTAATGGCTCGCGAACGCGAGGCGCGGATCTGCGAGCAACGACTCGACCTTGGCGTCGTCGAGCTCGGCCCACTCGAGCTCGAAGAACAGCAGCTTGGTGCCGATGATCGCCGACTGCTCGTCGACCTTCTGCATGCGCGCGCCGCGCACCGGATCGATCGTGTTCGGTCGAGAAGTCGAGGCTGACGAAGTTCCCGGCCCGGCCGATCAGGTCGTGCACCTCGGCGAGCCCTTGCATGAAGTCGACGAGGCCGTCGGCGTCGAGCTCCGCGATGCGGCCGTGAAACGCGGCGAGCTCATCCGCTTTGGCATCGGCGGCGGCGACGAGCTGCTCGATGCCCGCGTCGCCGGGCGCCGGCAACAACGGCTCGAGATCCCAGATGACGTCGTCGGCGGTGAGATCGGTGGTGGTCATATCGCCTCGCTGTTCATCTCGGGTTTCGGACGCTACCGCTCCCGTCGCGGTGCATCACCAATGAGCGGGCGGTGAATCCCGCCCGCTCGAAGAAGTTCTTGGCCTGCCGGTCACCGGGGAGCGCGGTCGCGTCGACGCCGATGCAACCGGCATCGATGCAGAAGGCAACCAGCCGTTCCACCAGCAGCTCCCCCACCCCGACCGCCCGCGCCTCGGGTTCCACGAAGATCTCCTCGATGACGCCGAGCCGGGAGCCGTCGCGCAGTATCTCGAGCGGGCGACGCCGTAGCCGACCACCAGGTCTTCGAGTGGTGCCGACGAGCACCAACGCGTCGGCGCGCCGGCTGAGCTCGTAGAAGCGCCGCGTCGAGCGGCTCGGGTCGCGGCCTCGCGCGTCGCCCAGAGCGCGCCGCCGCGTTGTTCGACGCAGCTCTGCGACGCAGCTCGCGCGCCAGCTCGGCGACGCGCGACGAGCTCGGCGTCGTGCGCGACGCGCGCGTCTTCCACGAAGTCCCTACGCGGAGATCTGGTCGATCTTGCCGAGAATGGTGCGCCGGTTGCGGTTGGACGCCTCGTACGCGCGCACCGCCTCGAGCTCGTCGCCGGACAGGCCGGCCAGCCGCTCGACGACCTGCGACGCCGACAGACGAGTCGTAACCCGGGATCGGGAGCATGGGATCGGCTTGCGAACCGTTGGTGTCGGCCGGCGCCGATTCCGCGGCCGGCGCCGCAGTCGCGCGGAGCGCTTCGGCGTCGGGTGCGGTGGGTGCCGGCGCCGGGCCGCGGCCCGGCGCGACGGGTGCGCCGTTGCTGGCGTCGATCCGCCGATCGATCCGAGGAACGACTGCGCCCGTTCGCGCGCGGTGCCGACCTCGCGCTCGACCCGCTGCTTGCACCATCGGGACGCCGAACGCGACCGCGACCTGGCCGATGCTCTTGGCCGTGGTCGTGCGCTGCTGGACCTGCGCCTGGCGGCGATCGATCTCGGCGCGACCGCGTGCGACGAACATGTTGACGAACGTCGGGCCCATGTCCTTGAGGTACAGGCCGACGCCGATCGGCGCGTAGACGAGGACTTCGAGGGTGTGTTCGATGCGGTCTTTCGGCTCGGTCATGCGGTTGCTCCAGGCGTGTCGGCCGGTTGATCATCGTCCGTTCGATCGGCGGTGCGATCCGCCAACTGACGGTTGGCGCGGCGAGTCTACGAACCCGGCGGTGCGTTCGCGGCTTCGGGGCCGGAGGCCAACCCGCCGGATCGAGAGCAGCACCGCGGCGGCGAGCACGATGCGCGACATCCAGATCACCCACTCGCCGTAGCGGACATACGGCGTCTCGTCCGCTGGTCGTGGTGATGGTCGCCTCGAGCACGGTGCGATCGAAGAGCTCGGTCCGCTGGTGCACGACCCCGTTGGCGTCGATGATCGCGGAGATGCCCGAGATCGCGGCCTGCACGACGCGGCCGTCCGGTCTCGGCCGCGCGCATCTGCCCGATCGCGACGTGTTGGGCGGAGTTCGCGGATCGCTCGTAGGAGCGGTTGTTGGTCGAGACGATGATCGCCTGCGCGCCCGCGTGCACGAGCGGCCGCACCTGGTAGCCGAACGCGGACTCGAAGCAGATGATCGTCGCGACCTTGTGACCGGCGACCGTCGAAGAGGCCCGGCCGGTGTCCGGCTTCGAAGTCGCGCGGGATCTGGTCGAGCGCGTGGATGCAGCGGCTGCGAGCAAGGAGCGGAACGGCACGTACTCGCCGAACGGCACGAGGTGGCGCTTCGCGTAGGTCCCCTCGACCGTGCCGTCGGGTCGCGAACAGCACGTTGAGGTTCAGCGCCTTGGCTCCCGCCGGCTCGATCCCGTGCGCGGGCGCATCGGCGACCGCGTTGGCGAGCACCCACGCGTGCGTTGCGGCGGGCGATCGCCGACGAGATGGCGGCGCAGGTACGGATCGGTGCGCGGATCGGCGTCCATGCTCGACTCGGGAAAGATCACCAGGTCGACCGGGTCCTTGCACGCGCGCCGCGAGCTGCGAAGTGGCTGTTGGGCAGGTAGCGCGTCGTCGACCTCGGCGTCGGTCAGGTCGCGGTTCTTGTCGTTGCCCTGCAGGACCGCGACCCGCATCGTGCCGGTCGGGGTGCGGCGCGCTGCGCACCCCGGTCGCGACGAGGGGCACGACGATCACGACGGCGAGGCCGGCACCGAGCCACGCCCACGGTCGCGCGGGAGACCGTGCGCGCGCTTCCACAGCGTCGACGATCGCGTCGGCGAGGAAGCCGTTGAGCGCGACCGCGAAGAACGTGACCAGCTCGACGCCGCCGTCGCTCGCCAACGCGCGGCCGATCTCGATGTTGTGGAACGCGTAACCCGACCTCGCCCCACGAGAACCCGCCGAGTGGAACGCGCGCGACGTGGCTTCCGCGAGCACCCACACCGCGGCGGTGAGGAACGGGTTGGCGATCCCGCGCCCGCGCAACCAGCCGAGCACCGCGCCCGCCGCCGGCCCAGTACAGCCCGAGCACCGATCACGAGCGGCACGATCGCGATCGTGCCGAAGTACCACGACCACGACATCGAGCAACGCGTAGTACGCCGACGGCGGCGACGAACGCGTACGCCGGCGGTCGTGCGGGCGCGCTCGACCCCGCCAGGCGACGAAGAGCGGGACGAACGCGACGCAGGCCAGCGGGCCGAGGTCGAGCGGTGGCCTCGCGGCGGCGAGCAGCGCTCCGGTGACGGCGGCCGCGCCGAGGCGCGCCGCCGTCGGTCGAGTTCACGCGCAGTCGCGGCAGATCATGCGTGTCTCGTCAGCCAGCTGGTGCCGAGGGAGCACGAGAAAGCAACTCCGACAGAGGAACTCGTTTTCACGGCGGGGCACGATCTTGGTGCCGCCCTCGCCCGGCTCGTCGGGCTCGTCGTCGTCTTCTTCGCCCTCGAGGCCGGCGGCGACCGTGCGCTCGCGCAGGACGACGTCGAGCGCCTCCTCGACGTCGTCGGGGTGGAGCTCCTCGTCGAGGTCGACGACATCGTCGTCTTCCTCTTCGACCTCGGCTACGTCGGCTCGGCCGGGACGGGCACGAGCCCGCCCACCGGCGGGATAACGACGCCTTCGACGTCTACCAATCGGGTACCTCGACCTCGTCAGGTCGTCGTCGAGGAGCGCATCGTCGAATTCCTCCGTCGATAACGACGTCCTCGTCGAGGTCTTCCTCGTCGAGCTCGGGTTCGTCTTCGAACTCGTCATCGCTCATAGTGCTGGGTGCCCTCGTGGGGAGAGAAGAACATCGTGGGTTGGCCTCAACCGCGGAACCGTCGAAATGCTTCCCGACAATGGTTCCGGCGGGACGATCACGTGCACCGGCCCGACCGGGGGCGCGGAGTATAACGCCGCGCTAGCGCGGTGCCGGCGCGATCGCCGCTCGGGACGGCGGACGGGTCCAGGAGACCGGTGGGGCCGCTGGGTGGCCCGAGCTGCACAAGGCAGACGGGTTATCGCAGCGTTCTCTACTGATGCCTCCTGGACGCCGCCGAACCCCCTTGATTCGCCCCGCCCCCCGCATGGTCTCCGGCGAACTGCTACGACACGACGGCCGCAACGGCTCGATGCGGGAGGGGCGTCGTGTAGTACGCCTCAGCGACGCCATTGCTGTCAAGCGGTAAGCGCAACGCGATGACCAGCGACGACGCGCGTCGGTGCAGGTCAACGGCACAACGAATTCTTCTGCGAAAATCTTCGTTACGACACGCGTCGCGCTTCGGGTAATGGCGCACGACGGACGTGTCACGTCGTGCGCTGCGCGTGTCAGCTGCGCACGCACGCGTCGTGCTTCGGCCGCGCGTTCCGCGTCGAGTCGTTCGAGATCGCTCTCGCCGTGATCGACGTACTTCATCGCGGCCGCGATCGCGCGGTGCCCGGCACGCTCCGCGATCAACCGGTGCATCGACTGCGCGATGCGGCGATAGCTCGGATGACCTTGCGGCGAGCTGCGCAACTCGCAGAGATGCATCGCCTCACGCGCGTTCATCTGGATCACGTAGCGCATCCGGTACGCGAGTGATACCGCATACGCGGCTTGATCGGGGAAACTTTCGGCGAGCACGTCGTAGCAACGCGGCCGAGCGTTCCATCGCGTCGTCGAAGCTCGTGACGTAGCCCCGCGTCGACGATCGGCTCGGGAACGTCGTAGCCGTGGCGCGGCGACAGCTACTGCCACTCGATCGTCAGCATGCGGTGGCGCTGGAGATCGCGGAACGCGCCGTAGTCGCCGAGGACGTCGAACCGGTAGACGGTGCGTTCGAACGCGCGTCCGGGCTTGTGCCGGCGGTTGGTGCGGTCGCCGACGTACGCGTGCACCAGCGCGATGCGGTCGTCGGCGGGCAAGCCGCTGCACCCGATCGAGCAGCTGCGACTCGGGCAGATCGGTGTGCGGGTAACAGATCGCCGCGAGCACCTTGTCTTCGCCTTCGGGATCCCAGTCGAGCAGCGTGACCGAATCAGCGGCGTCGGCTCGGGCTCGTCGCCTTCGAAGATGCGCCCGACGAGGTCCGCGGTGTCGTCGCGGGTCTTCGCGAGGTAGTCGGTCCAGGCGCCGCCGCGGTCGGGACGATCGACGCGCGTGAGGAACGACGGGATGACCTTGCGCAGCTCCTCGAGCATCAGCTGCGCGTAGATCTGCGCTTCCGGCAGCGGGTGCGCGCGCATGCGCAGCAGCAGCGCCTCGTACCCCTGACCGGTTCCGTACACACCGACGTTCGAGATCGTGGCCGCGGGCAGGATGCCGCGCACCGCGTCGCACGCCTTGGCCTTGATCGTCTGCTTGTAGACGAAGTCGGAGTCGGAGGGTTCCTTCGGGTAGCGCTCGCGCGCCCAGTCCATCATTTTGGCTCGAGCAGCGCGTGGTACGTGTCGAACAATGCCGTCGAGGTCGGCGACGTACCGCATGCCGAGCGGCGACTCGCACACTTCCGACGGGCGGAAGTAGCGGTAGCGGCCCTGGAAGCGCGAGTCGTACGGGATGTAGCGCGTCGACTGCTCGAGGTACGCCATGAGACCGGCCCCACTCGAGGATCTTCGTCAGCAGGTTCGACGCCTGCTCACACGCGAGGTGAACGCCGCCGAGCTGCGCAACGGAGTCGTCGCCGTACTCGAAGAACACGCGCTCGTAGAGCTGCTCGGCGCGCTGCGAGCCCGACGGTCGCGTCGACGGTGAGGTCGCCGGTGAGATCGAGATCGCCGACGAACTCGTCGAGAAAGAGCCGGCGCAGGCTCTTGTCGGAGCGCGAGTACCGCGCGAACAGCGCGCCTTTCACGACTTCCGGCAGATTGATGAGCGCGAAGACCGGCTGGTCGAGGTTCGTGAAATACGGCCTCAGCGTTGCGGCTTCGTCCTCCGTGAACTGCTCGGGCGCGTACAGCATGGACGGCTGAATGGTACCGGTGGTCCTCGGCTCGGCAGAGGACTTCTCGGTTCGCGGACTAAATCAGGAGCCGGAACGCCTGCCGGGCGGAGGTCGATCGCGAGCGTCCGGACGAGGCGGCCGGGCCACGCCGTCGACCTCGAGGGCGAGCGGCGATGCCGGCCGCGGACTCGACCACGGATCGGGCGGTGCGCTGACCGGATTCGGGGATGCGGAACGTGCGCGCCGGTGGCGAGCCGGGCGCGCATCGGGCGCCGCTCGCGGCGGGTCGAGCTCGTACACCTGGACCTCGGCCTTGCCGTCGCCGGGATGACCGCGGGGCGCGACGTCGAGGCCGCGCAGGAACTGCCCGGTCGCGATCACGACCGTCGTGGCCGGGCCGGTGAACCACGCCGTGCCGTCGAGCTGCACTTCGAGATCGATCGCCGGGCTCGACCAGCGCAGCCGGTCGGGCGGCGTCCCGATCACGCAGATGTTGCACGCGCAGCGTCCCGTCGCCGAGGGCGAGCATCGTCGACGCGGCAGCGCCGGGTCCTCGGCGCGCCAGTTCCGACGGTCGCGCCCGGACGCGAGCCCGACCGCGCGGGCGAGGTCGCTCGTCGCGTCGGGGGCGAAGCCGGATCAGCGCGCCCGGTGCGGCGGCGACGGCTGCGCGCGAGCGCCGGCGTCGCTGCCTTGCACGTCGAGATCGGGGGGCGCGACGGTCGGGCTCCCCCACTCCTCACCGGGCCGGATCACGGCTCGGATCACGTGCTCGATCAGGACGTCGGGGACGGTGACCATGCTCGATGCCGCAACGACGCCGCGCCGGCACGCGTCGGCGCCGGCCCGGGCGGTCGCCGCGGTGTCGGCGTTCGGGGCGACCTCGGCGATCTGGCGCAGGAGGTCGATCACCTGCTTCACGTTGCGGACGAAGTCGCCGCCGGTCATCTCCTCGTCTTCGAGGATGTCGGTGAGGTCGTCGCCTCGCGCCCACGCGTAGATCGCGGCGACGAAGCCGGGATCGGGCCGGCGGGTCTCGCGGAGCCGTTGGTCACGCTCGGTCAGGTTGAGGTCACGTCGAGATGCTTTTCGATCTCCCGGACGCGCTGCTTGCGCACGAGCGGGTCGGGCCAGCGCCGGGGTGGCATCGGCTCGTCGGCGTCGGGACCGCGCCGCTGGTAGACGAAGCAGGAGACGACGGTCGTGAGCTCCGCGGCGTCGAGGCCGTCGAGCAGGCCGGTGCGCAACGACTCGGCGACGACGAGGTCGCCCTCGGTGTTCAGGCGGGCCAGGAGCTCGCCGCTCGGGAGCAGCTCCCAGCCGTCGTACGTAGCCCCACGACTCCAACACCGCGAGCACCCGATCGAACTGCCGCGGCCAGCGTCTCGGTCTTGCCCGCGATCCGGCGTTCGAGCCGGGCGACGTCTCGTGGCGATCCGGTCGGCCTGCCACGCGCCGCGCAGCGCCACTTCGGTTCCTGCCGCCCCGTGGAGCGGGTGCGCCCGCATGCGCGTTTCGACGTCTTCGACGCGGGCGTCGGCGTCTTCGGCGCTGGTCTCGACGCGGTCGGGCAGGCGCCGGAGCAGCGTCGGCCGTGGCCGCGTTGGAAGCGCGGGCTCCGGGGCGCGAACGGCCGCGGGAGCTCGATCGTCGCCACCCGGCGAATCGGGCCCGGGAAGTCGTCGGTCGTGAGCCGCACCGTCGTGCGTTGCTGGGTCAACGCGAGCACCCGGTTCCCGGATCGCCCGCGCTCCTGCTTCAACACCACCGCCCGGCCGCCGCGTCGCGGGCGCCATGACCACGTCGCCGGGCCGGAGCTTGTCGAGGCGGCTGTCTTGGACCGCGTGCATGCGACGCGCCGCGCTTCGTCGCAGGCCGCGAGCAGCGCCCGGTACTCCTCGATGTCGCCGTTCGGGGATCTCGGCCGCGTCGCGCGCCCGGGCCAGCTGCTCGCGGGTCTTCTCGAGCTGGCGGGTCGAGCGCGACGGCGTCGCGGTCGGCGTGATACTGCGCGAACGACAGGTCGAGCAGCCGCCGCGCTTCTCACGCGTGGTACCGCTGCACCAGGTTGGCGGCCATGTTGTAGGTCGCGCGGAACGACGAGGTGAGCGCGTACGTGCGCCGCGACGCCGAGACCGGCGACCTGGTCGAAGCCGACGAACGGATCCCACAGCACCACCGCGTACCCGACGTCGTCGATGCCGCGGCGGCCGGCGCGTCCCGCGAGCTGGGTGTACTCGCCCGGCGTGAGCAGCTCGTGGTGCTCGCCGGTGAACTTCGAGAGCTTCTCGACCACCACGGAGCGGGCGGGCATGTTGATGCCCAACGAGAGCGTCTCGGTCGCGAACACGACCTTCAGCAGGCCCGCGGTGAACGCCTCCTCGACCGCTTCCTTCATCGGCGGGACCATCCCCGCGTGGTGCGCGGCCACGCCCGCTTCGAGGCCCGCGATCCACGAGTCGTAGCCCAGCACGTCGAGGTCGTCGTCGGCGAGCGCTCTCGAGGTGCGCATCGGCGATTCGTCGCAGCGCGACCCGATCGGCCGAGTTCGTCAGCCGCACGCCGCCCGTCGAGGCACTGCTCGACCGCCTGGTCGCAGCCGGCGCGGGAGAACACGAACACGATCGCGGGAAGCATCTGCTCGTCGGCCAGCCGCTCGACCACCTCGGTGCGCCACGGTTTGTGGAGCCGCGGCCGGCGCGGCCCGGTTCGCCGCGCGCCGGCCCGCGGCCGTCGAGACGCGACGACCACCGGGTTGGGCCGGAGCTCGCCGTCGTCTTCGACGAACGTCGGGCAGGAGATGCAGCGCGTCGGCGCCGCGTTCGCCGACCAGGTAGAGGTGCTACGAGCTCGACCGGACGGCGCTCCTCGATGATCGCCTCGGTCTCACCGCGCACCGTCTGCATCCAGGCCGCGACCTCTTCGGCGTTCGAGACGGTGGCCGACAACGCGACGATCGCGATGTCGCCGGGAGGTGGATGATCACCTCTTCCCACACCGCGCCCCGGGTCGCGGTCCTGGAGGTAGTGCACCTCGTCGAGCACCGCGTAGCGCAGGCCCTCGAGCGCGGCTGATCCCGCGTAGATCATGTTGCGCAGCACTTCGGTCGTCATGACGACGACCGGCGCGTCGCCGTTGATCGCGTTGTCGCCGGTGAGCAGGCCGACGTTCTCGGCGCCGTAGATGCGGACGAAGTCGCCGTACTTCTGGTTCGACAGCGCTTTCAGCGGGCGTCGTGTAGAAGGTCTTGCCGCCCGACTCGAGCGCGGCCGCGATCGCGTACTCGGCGACCAGCGTCTTGCCGGACCCGGTCGGGCGCGGCGACGAGCACCGAGCGGCCGGCATCGAGGGCGTCGAGCGCCGTGGCGCTGGAAGTCGTCGAGCGGGAACGGATGCTCCGCTTCGAAGCGGGCGCGCAGCCGTTCGTTCGTCGTCACGGGCTCGCGGTCGTCGGGGTGCCCGTGCTCGGCGTCGTGGTGTTGCGGTCGTCGGTCGGCCGGTCGCGCCGGGCGTCGGTCGTTGCCGCGGTCGCTGGTGCGTCGCGCCCGTCGCTCCGGTCGCTCCGCGGTCGTGGCTGCTCGGCGCCGGTAGTGGTCGGTGGGCGTGGTGGTGGCGACTCGGCCGGAGGCGGCGCGACGCCGTGCCGCAACAAACCGCCGGGCCAGGCGATGCCGCCGACGACCGCGATGAGCGAGCACGACGCCGAGCGCGATCGGCAGCAGCACCTTCGCCTTGTCCTTCGCTGCGCTGATTCCCGTCAGGATGAACCACGTGGACGAGAGTGCACCGAGCGAGCGCGCGGCGATCAGCACCGCGCCCGCGCGGCTGGCGGTTCATGAGCCGCCGGTCGCGCGGTCCCGGCCGGACCCGGCCGCAGGAGCCAGATCAGGAGTGCGGTGACGATCACGATCCCGGCGGCCACGCACGACGGCCTGGACGATCTCCGCCCGGCTCCGGCGATGCGGTATCGCCGTTCGCTTGCTGCGTGCAGGACTCATCGTTTCATCAACCGCCCGATCAGGATCGACGGCCTCATAGAAGATGTACAGAGGAATGGCCATGAACAATAGGGAGAAGGGGTCCTGGCTGGGAGTGATGACCGCCGCGAACGTGGTGATCCCGACTGCCGCGAACCGCCGGACGTGGCGGAGCTGCGGGTGTTCACGGCTCCGACCAGCAGCAAGAACATCAGGAGCAGCGGGAATTCGAACGAGAAGCCGAACGCGGCGAACATCAGCATGACCAGCGTCAGGTACTTGTCGGCCGCGATCAGGGGCCGGAGTCCGGGGCCGCCGATCCCGAGCAGGAAGTCGAGCGCCTTCTCCACGGTGAACCAGGCCACGACGGCGCCCATCACGAACAGCACGATCGAGCCCAGAACGAAGAACACGACCCGTAACGCCGTTCGTCGTTGGTGGAGGCCGGGCACGACGAAGCGCCAGATCTCCCACATGATGATCGGTACCGAGAGCGCGAGCCCGCCGTAACCCGCGATCTTCAGCCGGACCATCAGCGGATCGAGCGGTCCGGTCACGATCAGCTTGCAGCCGTCGCGTCCGCAGCCCTGCGTGTTCTTCGTGACCGACTCGTAGGGACCGGAGAGAAGGGATCAACACGTGGTCGTAGAAGATGAAGACGATGATCCCGCAGACGAAGACCGCCAGCGAACGAGATGAGCAGCCGCCGGCGGAGCTCGATCAGGTGCTCCATCAGCGGCATCGTGCCGGCTGGCGGCGACGTTCTTTTTCTTCTTTCGTCGCAGGATCGGCATGGTGGCGGGCCCGGATCAGATGAACGAGTCGGGGGCCGGAGAAGCCGGGGTCGTCGACTCCCGTGTTGTCGTCGGCGGCGTCGTCGCTGTCGCGGACGTCGAAGTCGGTCGGCGTCGAGTCGCCGTCACGTCGCCGGTGTCGGAAACGCCGTCGACCGCGGTGTGATCCGACGGCTCGATCGGACCATTCGCTGTGGGCGCCGGGTTCGACGGGGCCGTCGCTCGGCTGCGTGCCGTGCTCGGGATGCAGCACCATGTCGAGCTCGCCGCGCACGGTGTCCTGCATCTTGCGCAACTCGCGCATCGCGGCGCCGACCTGACGGCCGACTTCGGGCAGACGGTGCGGTCCGAAGACCAGCAGCGCCACGAGCAGGATGACGAGGATTTCCGGCGGGTCCGACGCTCATGGTCCGATCCGAGTTCGGAGCGGAAGCGTAATGCCGTGACGAATGCACGCAGGCGTAGCGAGCCAGGTTCGCGCTCGTGTCCTGGCCCGTGCGCGCGCGTCTGCGTGCGGAACTCGATCAACGCGGGGCGCAGGTCGCGCGCCGAGCCGGTCGAAGGCAGCTCGGGTGGGTGGGAGCTCACGGCGAACCCGTGCGACCAGCACTGCCAGCCACCCGGTCCCGAGCGCGGCGACCGACGAGAACGAAGATCCCCGTCACGTCACGATGCTACCCGCGTACCCGAGGCTGGCGCCCTAACGGTTGAGCGAGCGACGGACTTCGGTCGGCGAGCTGCTCGAACCAGTCTTCGCCTGCGAGCAGCAGGTGGAAGTCGAGCAGGTCGTCGGGAGTGAGCGGCTCGCCGACCGGGATTCTCGGCCAACTCGGCGGGCAGGCGCCAGACCTGCATGCGCACGCCGCTCGACACCAGCAGGTCGACGATGCGCCGGCTCGCTTCCTTCGCGACCGCGCCCTCGGCAGTCCGGGCACCGGAAGCAGTACGAGCCGCGCTCGTCGTCCGCGCAGACGCGAACAGTGAGGTCGTCCGCGGTCAGCTGCACATCGCCGCAGCTCGGGCAATTCGCCCTGATCGTCGTCACCGCTCCGTCCCCGTCCTTGGTTCGTGTCTTGTGGACTCCACGGCCGACCGGTTCGCCCGCCTCCGTGGGTACTGACCTACCTTCGGCAGGCCTCTAGGGTCGCTTGAGAGCCTTGTGCCGGCCTGTGACATGCGCGATGTTGTGGTGACCGGACTCCGGCGATGAGGGACGCACCGCGTATCCGCCGCGACTCTCCAGGAGCACGATGGTCATTACGTTCGCTCACCGTGGGGCCCGCCTCGAGGAGCCCGAGAACACGATCCCGGCCTTCCGGCGGGCGCTCGCTGGCCGGGCGTGACCGGGCTCGAGACCGACGTGTGGCTCTCGGCCGACGGTGAGGTCGTCTGCGTCCACGACGCGACGTGTCCGCCAGGGCCGCCACCGGCGCCGGATCGCCGACATCGACCGCGGCCGAGCTCGCCGAGCTCGTCGTGCCCCGGATGGCCGACGTCTACGACGAGCTCGGCACCGCGTTCGAATGCTCGGTCGACGTGAAGTCGCCGGACGCGGCGCGGCGCCTCGGTGGAGGTCGCCCGGCGCTTCGACGCGCTCGAGCGGCTCTGGGTGTGCAGCCCAGACCTCGACGTGCTGCGCCCGCTACGGGCCGAGCCGTCGGTGAAGCTCGTGCACTCCGAGCGCCGGAAGGCGATCGCGGTGCCGCTCGAGCGTCACGCGTACGAGCTCGCCGACATCGGGATCGACGCGATGAACATGCATCACAGCGAATGGACCGCGGGACTGGTCTCGCTCTTCCATCGCTTCGACGTGCAGGCGTTCGCGTGGGACACGCAGGAGGTCCGGCAGCTCCGGGCGGTGCTGCGCATGCGGGATCGACGCGGTCTACTGCGACCGGCCCGAACGCATGGTCGCGACGATCGGCGAGTGGACGAGACCGAGCGGGTTACCTGAGCGGTTTCCGGGCGTGCGCGTCACATGATGCCGAGTGCGGGTGAACGGCCAGATCCGCACGAACACCCTGCCCGACGATCTTGCTCCTTCGTGATCGAAGCCGAACGACTCGGGAGTCCTTGGAGTTGCCGCGGTTGTCGCCCATCACCCAGTAGGAATTCTGCGGGGATCTTCACCGGCGTCGAAGTCCGAGGTGATCGTGCCCTTCGGCAGATACGTCTCGTTCAGCTGCTTGCCGTTGATGTACACGTGGCCGCCGTGCCCGGCGACGGTCTCGCCGGGGAGGCCGATCACGCGCTTGACGAGATCGTCGATGCCCGGGATCGCTGTCGGGCGGCGCCTTGAACACGACGATGTCGTCGCGGTGCACGGCGTGCAGCTTGTACGACAGCTTGTTGACGAGCACGCGGTCGTGGACCTTGAGCGTCGGCACCATCGACTCGGACGGGATGTAGAACGCCTGGAAGAGGAAGGTCTTGATCAGCAGCGCGATGACAGCGCGAGCACGACGAGGCCGACCCACTCGAACGCCACCGAGCGGCTGTCGCGGCCGCCCGGCTTCGGCGTGTCCAGCGTCGGCTGCGGCCCCGATCGACCGGTGTCCGTCGGTCGGCGGGTCCGGACTGCTCGCTAACGGCTCCACCGGGTCATCCTCTCACGCGCGGTCGCGTCAAACGGTTCGGGCGCCGGCCGGGCGATCGTACGCAGCGGTGAGCGTCGGCGTAATGGGTGACGGTCTGTACGTCGGTCGTCTACGGTCTGCACGCGATTGCTCGGACGCGCTCGTCGTAGCGCGCGAGGACCCGGCGGGCGGCGTCAGCCCCCGGCCTGGCGGGCGGCTTCGGGCGCCAGGACGCGGGCTTCGGGACCGAGCCGAACGAGCAGGCGATCGAGCCAGGCCGGTTCGCTGACGGCGAGCACGACTTCCACCGTGCCGTCGGCGCGGGTCGTGACCGACTCGGCGGGATACGCCTCGGCGACCCACGCCGCGCTCGGCGTCGAGCTCGAGCGTGACCCGCGGGTCGTCGGCTGCGGGGCCGTGAACACCTCCGCGATCTCGTCGTCGCCGGACGCCGCCTCGAAATGCTCGCCGGTCGCGCGCAGCGCGCGGATGCGATCGACGCGGAACATGCGCTCGCCGTTGGCCCGGTGGCAGTACGCGCTCAGGTACCACTCGCCCATCGCGAAGAACGCGAGCGCGGGATCGATTCGACGCGTCGTCAGCTCGTCGCGGCCGGCCGACCAGTAGTCGATCTCGACCCGTTCGCCTCGCGCGGCGGCCTCGCGGACGGCTTCGAGAAACGGCGGCTCCCCGACCTTCACGATGACGTCGGGGAGATCGAGCACGTGCCTCGAGCTTCGCCAGCGCGGTGGCGAGCGGGCCCTCGGGATCGCTCCCCGGAACGGCGAGCAGCGTGCGGCCCGCGGCGAGCAGCGAGAGGCCTTCGGCCGGCGTGAGGCGCAGCGGCCGCGAGAACTGGTCGGCGAGCCGGATCGTCACGAACTCGCCGTCGTCGTCGACATCGAGGTAGTCGCCGGGCGAGTACGGCGGCACGCCGATCATGAGAACGAGCGCGAGGTCTTCGTCGAGCTGCTCGAGCGGTCATCCCGAATCGGGTCGCGATCTCCTCTTTGGCCGCGCCGGGATTCGCGACGATCCACGGCACGATCGCCAGGATGCGTTGGACCTCGGCGCCGGCGACCGGCTTGCGGACTCAGCGCGCTGCCTGCGACCGGGCCGCGACGGTTTCGAGCCACTCGATCATCTCGGCGCGCACCTCGGGCGGCTCGAGCGATCTCGGCGTGCTCGAGAAAGCCGAGCACGAAGCTCCGGAACGCGGCGCGATTGGTGACGGTGACGTCGACGAACGCGTGCCATCGGCGCGGCCTCGGTCTGTCGACGCGAGCCTCGGGTCCGAGCGCGCCGACCACACCGTCGAGATGGTCGGCGTCGACCGCGAGGCGCGACGTTGACCGTCGGCGCGTCGCCGAGCAGCCACGCCTCGATCTTCGATGTGGTCGTCGGCGCGGAAGTCGGCGGGCACTTCGAACGCGTTCGGCATCGCCGACCTCGACGTCGCCTTCGATGCGGTCGGCCCGGAACGCGCGCGTGGCCTCGCGGACGCGGTCGTAGCCGACGACGTACCAGTGGCCGCGCTTCGACGAGAGGCCCCACGGCTCGACGGTGCGCGTCTCGTCGCGGTAGGAGAACGTGACGACCGCGCGGCGACGGAACGCGTCGAACAGCGTCGCGAGCGCGGGCGCGATCGGCAGCGACGCGATCGGCGCCGACGTCCTGGTCGCCGACTCCGCCGAGCTTCATCGAGCGCGCCCTGACCCGACTGCCGTCGCCGAGGGAGATCGCGCTCACGGCGACGCGGAGCGCCGCGGTCTCGTCGGCGTGAGCCCGAGGTCCGGGCAGGCAGTAGTCGTCGGGGCGGACGCGGTAGCCGACTTCGGTGCCGTCGCCGATCGTCTCCATCGTGATGGGCACGCCCATCCCCGCAGGATCTCCTTGTCGCGTTCGAACGCGCGGCGGTTCGCTTCGGTTTGCTGCGGGTAGCCGGCGATCTCACGTACGTACTCTTCGCGCGTACGCGGGATGCGCGTGTCGAGCATCAGCGCCAGCAGGTTGAGGACCCGTTCGACCCGCGACGGGGCGTCGGTCACGGCGCGAGGCTACGGGATCCGGCTCGCGGCAACGGTCCCGCGGCGGCTGCCGCTCTCGAAGAGCACCGGGTCGTCGGCCGCGGGCCGACCCATCGAGACGACCTCCAGGTCGAGCGACTCGAACAGATCGATGATGCCGGTCGGCGGAACGTCGATCAGCTCGTGCCGATCGGTCAGGCCCGAGTCGACTCGAGCTCCGACGCGCAGCATCTGCTCCTCCTCGCCTCCGACCATCGGCAGCGGGAATGAGCGCGCGACCGCGGGTCGCGATGCGTGAGCGCGGTCGCGCTGTGATGCGAGAGGCCGCGGTGCCGCGGGCGCGGGTCGGCGAACGAAACGCGCAAGCACGCGATCGGCACTCCGCCCGAGCCCGATCGCGGCGTCGAGAATCGGGCCCGACCTCGATGCCGCTGAACCCGAGCCGCGCTCGCGGTCCCGACGATTCCCGGCCCCATCGCGACGATCGGTCGCATCGGCGTGCACGACGTGCTTCGCGACCGCGAGCGCGCTGTACACCGACACCGCCTCGTGAGTCGCCGCCGAACGCGTGCCCGCACGTGATCGTCGCGTCGATCATCTTCCGCTCGCGCATCGCGGCGACCAGATCCGACAGCGCGAGCGGCAACGCGGCGCCGTCGGTCATCACGTAGGCGAGCGTCGCGTCGGGTCGCGCCTGCTTGAACGCGGCCGCGACCGCGGGAACCTGGCTGTGCAGCGCGGCCGCGACCACCGGCATCCCGTCGATCGACGTGACGTCGGCGAGCTCCGCCCAGTGCTCTTCCGCTGCTCCCCGTGTCGGCCTGCAAGCTCGTGTAGCGCGCCTTCATGATGTGGCCCGGGCCCGGCCGCCGACTACGCGTCGCTGCGCCAGGTTCCAGTGCACGACATGCCACCCGCCGGTCCCCAGCCCGAGATCCACCGCAGTGGTGTTCACGACCACGGAATCCCCGAGCTCGACCCGCCCCGTCAACTGCGTGAGCACATACGCCCGCTCCGACATTCCCGTCGAGCACGACCTCGACCCGCTGCAGCCCAGCGCGCTCCTCGAGGATCGCTTCGACCCGACCCCAGTCTTGAACTGCGGCATCCCGTGAACCTACCGGGCTGCCACGCGGGTCGTGGCCGGACGCTCGGCGCATGCACAGCGACCCGAGCTTCGAACTCGAGCAACTCTCGCGTGCAGCGATGCTCGTCGACGAGGTGTTCCGTCTGCGCATCGGCATGCCGTGGATCGCGACAGCCCGGGCTCAACCTCTGCTGGCACCACGCCTGAGCTCTGGGGTCTCCTGCCCGAGTCGACCGACCCCGTGTCCGACTGTCCCCGAATGGCCCCAGTTCCTCAGAGGCGCGTCGCCTACCGCCAGTCCCTCGACGACCAACTCCGCACGGCCGCGAGATCCCCACCGAGTACGACGCGTCCGACCTCAGCGAGCCTCGCCCGCGACCCGTGCTCCAGGCTGGTCTGCGATGTTGGCGATCACGGACCGGGCCACTCGGCGTTTCGGATCGTACCGGCATCGACGAAGCTCGTGGTCTACGACCCGGGTCGAAGCCTGCACGTCTTCGTACGCTCTGACCGGCGCTCGATATCGGGTCAACGACCGTCGTGTTCGACCGCAGCACCAAGGCCTGGGCGCTTCGGTTGCACTGGACCAACAACGATTTCCGCACCAAGGTCGCACGTTCGCTCCCACAGGAGCAGCAGGTCGCGCGTACGTCCTCGACCGCGTCGTCCTGTGCGGCGCCGATCGTGCAATCCCCACTCCTCGCGCGCGCAGACCTCGAGTTCGGCCGACTTCACCCGCGCCGATGCAATCGCCGACGCCGCGGCAATCATGGGCATCCCCCGATCAGCCGTACCCGTCGCGCACCGAAGGGGTAGACGGCAGATGCGGTGGGCAGCCCGACCTGCCGAAGAGAAGACCCGACACCAAGAGAGCGCAGCGAAGCGCATCAGGCCGGTTCGGCGTCGACGCAGCACACCCACCCAGACGGCGCGACGACGCAGGAAGCAACGCCTACAACGAAGCGATCAAACGTTCAACCCGTTCGTCACGCGACTTGAACGGGTCCTTGCAAAGCACAGTCCGCTGCGCCTGATCGTTCAGCTTCAGGTGCACCCAGTCGACCGTGTAGTCGCGCTTGCGTTCCTTGGCCCGCTTGATGAACGCGCCGCGCAACCGCGCCCGCGTCGTTTGCGGCGGCGTGTTCACCGCTTCGTTGATCTCTTCGTCGGTGACCATGCGCTCGACCTGATTGCGCCGCTCGAGCAGGTAGTAGAGCGAACGGGACCGGGTCACGTCGTGGTAGGCGAGGTCGAGCAGCGAGACGCGCGGGTGCGTGAGCGGCAACGTGCCGCGCGTGCGGTACGACTCGATGAGGTTGTACTTGATGACCCAGTCGACCTCGGTCGTGAGCTTGAGCGGATCTTGCTCGAGGTGACTCATCACGTGTTCCCACATCTCGAGCGCTTTCTGCTCGAGCGGCGGGAGCCCGTGGCGCTTGGCGAAACGCAGTGCCCGGTTGAGGTACTCGGCCTGGATGTCGATCGCGGAGAGCTCACGACCGTTGGCGAGGCGTACGCGCCGCCGGCAGGTGATGTCGTGGCTGATCTCGCGGATCGCGCGGATCGGGTTCTCGAGCGTGAGGTCGCGCCACGGCGCGCCGTCGTCTTCGAGCATGCGCAGGATGATCGAAGTCGCGCCGACCTTCAGGAACGTCGCGTACTCGCTCATGTTGGAGTCGCCGACGATCACGTGCAGCCGGCGGAAGCGCTCGGCGTCGGCGTGCGGTTCGTCGCGCGTGTTGATGATGGGGCGTGAACGCGTGGTCGCGCTCGATACGCCTTCCCAGATGTGCTCGGCGCGCTGCGCGATGCAGTACATCGCGCCCCGCGCGGTCTGCAGCACCTTGCCGGCACCCGCGTAGACCTGGCGGGTCACGAGGAACGGGATCAGGACGTCGGTGAACTTGGAGAAGTCGCCTTCGCGCTCGACGAGATAGTTCTCGTGGCAGCCGTACGAGTTGCCTGCGCTGTCGGTGTTGTTCTTGAACAGGAACACCTCGCCGCGGATGCCTTCTTCGCGGAGGCGTTGCTCGGCGCTTTGCACGAGGCCTTCGAGGATGCGCTCTCCCGCCTTGTCGTGCACGACGACGTCGTGGATGGAGTCGCACTCCGGCGTGGCGTACTCGGGATGGCTGCCGACATCGAGATAGAGGCGCGCGCCGTTCTCGAGGAAGACGTTGCTCGAACGGCCCCACGAGACAACCCGGCGAAACAGGTAGCGGGCGACCTCGTCGGGGCTGAGCCGGCGTTGCCCGCGGAGCGTGCAGGTGACCCCGTACTCGTTCTCCAAGCCGAAGATTCGCCGCTCCATCGTGGCGAGTGTACGAGGCAGGGCTGACACCGGGGTTCCGCAGGCAAATATTTACCGAGACTGCAGGTCACGTGACCTGCTCATACACTTTCGTCGTGGTCCCGATGAGCCGACTGACTTCGCTCCAGGGATCCTTTCGCGCGTATGTGCTCCGGGCCCGCCTCCTCGACGAGGGTTTCGACGTCGAGCTGCGCGGCGCCCTCGACGGGTCGTACGGGCTGACGGTCGGCGATATGGCGCGTATCGACGTGTACGTACCGGGTGATCAGCTCGAGGAAGCGAGCATGGTGCTGCTCGTCAACGAGGTCGACGAGGTCGACGAGCGCTTCGACGACGACCGGCCGCCGCCCGCGGCACGCCGGCGCCACCATCTGATCGGGCGGGTTGCTGCGGCCTTGATCCTCTTCGTGCTCATCGCGGGACCCGTTGCCCAGGTCTTGCGCTGGTACTGACCGGGCCGAGACTCAGCCGAGCAGGGTGTTCAGCTCGTCGTTCTTGATACGGCGGAACGCCCGGCGCGGGCGCGCCCGTTCGAGCAACGCGACCTCGAGCTGATCCGCGCCGAGTGACGCACCGTCGGCGCCGAGCACCCGCGCCCCGAGTTTGAGCGCGTCGCCGAGTTCCATGTTGTCGACGAACTGGGATTCGAGCGCTTCGGTGATCTGCTCGGTCTGCCCGCCGAGCACCGCGTACCGCTGCTCGTCCATCACGACGCCGTCGTAGAAGAGGTGGTACATCTCGGCGTGGTCGTCGCCGGAGCGACCGACCTCGGCGACGAGGAGCTCGACTTCGTACGGCTTCATCTCGTGCGTGAACACCTGGCCGAGGGTCTGCGCGTACGCGTTGGCCAGCTCCTTGGCCGAGACGTCTTCGCGTGAGTACGAGTAGCCCTTCAGGTCGGCGTGGCGTACGCCCGCGACCCGCAGCATCTGGAACTCGTTGTACTTGCCGACCGCGGCGAACGCGACCCGGTCGTAGATCTCGCTGATCTTCGACAGTGTGCGCGATCCGTTGTCGGCGACGATCAGCACGCCCGACGAGCACTCGAGCGCAACGAGGCTGCGGCCCCGGGCGATGCCCTTCCGCGCGTAGTCGGCGCGGTCCTTCATCACCTGTTCGGGCGAGACGTAGAAAGGCATGTTCATGGTTATTCGTTGCCTCCCCGCTCGGGACCTTCGAGGAGCGCTCGGCTTCGCTGCTCCACGTCGGCGTCGTCGAGGGCGCGGAAGCCGTTCGGCGTCGATCGCCGCGATGAGCGGGAAGATGCCGCGCACGAGATCGGGCCCGCCGGTCGCGGTGTCTTCGTCGGCGGCCGCGAACAGTGCGCGGATCGCGAGGGCGATGGTGTCGTCGAGCGACATGCCCTCGGTCCAGCCCGCTTTGATCCAGTTGCGGGCGTGGACGCTGCCCGAACCCTGACCTTGGTAGTCCCGCTCTTCGTAGCGGCCGCCGGTGATGTCGTAGGAGAACACGCGCCCGATCTCGCGGTGCTGGTCGTAGCCCGCAAAGAGCGGAACGACCGCGAGGCCCTGCATCGCGGCGGGCAGGTTGCCGCGCACCATCATGCCGAGCTGGTTGGCCTTGCCTTCGAGGCTCAGCACCTCGCCCTGCACTTTCTCGTAGTGCTCGAGCTGGGTCTGGAACAGCTTCACCATCTCGACCGCCGGCCCCGCCGCGCCCGCGATCGCAACGCCGGAGAAGTCGTCGGCCGCGAACACCTTCTCGATCCGGCGGCTGGCGATCGAGTAGCCCGCGGTAGCCCGCCGGTCACCGGCCATCACGACGCCGTCGGCGTAGCGGATCGCGACCACCGTCGTGCCGTGCGGCACGTCGAGCGGCGCCGGTCCACCGGCCGCGCCCGCGCCCGGAAGCTGGTGCGGGCTCACTTGCCGCAGGAGCTCGGCGAACGACGGCCCCGGATCGGTATTCGAGGAGAACAGCGGTAACGAGCTCGGTTTCAGACATCGAGCGCGAAGCCTACAGCCGCGATCTCAGGCACTCAGCGCAACCAACCGGTCCCTGGCGGCGTCTGCGAGTTCGTCATCGAAGTCGAGGTATTCGGCGACGACCCTTGCGCGGTCGGCGTCGTCCTGCAGCTGACCGATCGCGATATTGCAGTTCCAACAGAGAATGCCCCGCACGCGTCCGGTCACGTGGTCGTGATCGACGTTGTCAGCGATCCGGCTTCCCGCAGATCGCGCACCCGCCTCCCTGCGACGCAACCATCTGCTCGAACGCTTCGAGAGTGAGTCCGTACTTGCGCTTCAGGTGACTCTTGCGATCGGAGACCTTCTTCTTGCCGGCTGCTCGACGTATCGCGTCGATGCGCGCGCGTACCTCTCGGGATTGTCGTGCTGCCAAGCGAGACGCGGTCGATCGCACGGTCGCGGATTCTTGGCGGTACCTCCGGCTCGCGACGCGCGTGGTTGCAGTCTTTGCACTCGGGTCGGCGTCCGTCCTTTCGCTGCGGCGTCGAGGTAGAAGTCGTCGAGCGGCTTGGACCTCCGCAGTGCTTGCAGGTCTTCACGCAGCGATCGTAAGGCGAGGCTGAGACATTCGTCGACTAGGTCACGAAACTGCTCATTGCCCCCCTTTTTGGACGTAGTTCCTAACGAACTCCTCTGCGTTGTCCTCGAGCACCGAGTCGATTTCATCGAGCAGATCGTCGATGTCTTCCTTCAGCTTCTCGCCGCGTTCGGACGTGGCGGGGGCGTCCTCGACGATCTCCTCTTCGCGTTCCTTGGGCGCCGGCTTCTGTTTCCGTTCCCGTTCCGGCATCAGATCCTCCTATGGCGACGCCAGCCGCTCTACGAGCTGGCGGGGCGTCGTCACTTCCGTGAACAACTGCTCGACGTGCTTCTTGCTACCACGCGTGGGCTCCATCATTGGGATCCTTCGCAGCGGGTCGGTTCCGACGTCGAGAACCAGGCTGTCCCAGTTGGCGGCGACCACCGAATCGGCCCAGCGTGCGAGGCATGTGCCGCGGAAATAGGCCCGCGTGGTCTCGGGCGGGTCGACCATGGCCCGGCGAACGTCGGCCTCGTCGACCAGGCGTTCGATCTTGCCCGCGCGTACGAGCTTCTCGTAGAGCGACCGGGCGGGGCGCACGTCGTGGTACTGGATGTCGAGCAGCGAGAGCTTCGGGTCGTTCCAGCTCAGGCCGTCGCGGTCGACGTACGCGCGCAGCAGGTTCCACTTCGTGACCCAGTCGAGCTGGCCGTCGAGCTCCGCGGGGTCGCGCTCGAGCGCGCTGAGCGTCTGTTCCCAACGGTCGAGCACCTGGCGCGCCGATCTCGTCGCCGCCGCACGACTTCGAGGCCGGTCTCGTCGGCGTACTTCCGCGCCGAGCCGGAGGAACTCCCATTGCACTTCGATCGCGGTGCACCGACCGAGCGACGCAATGTCGATCGTCGCGCGGCACGTCGGGTCGTGCGAGACCGTGCGCATCGCGGGTACCGGGCCCGAGATCGAGAGGTCTTTGTCGATGAAGCCGTCTTCGATCATCGCGAGCACGATCGCGGTCGCGCCGACCTTCAGGAACGTCGCGACTTCGCAGAGGTTCGCGTCGCCGACGATCACGTGCAGGCGTCGGTACTTCTGCGGGTCGGCGTGCGGTTCGTCGCGCGTGTTGACGATCGGGCGCTTCAACGTCGTCTCGAGCCCGACCTCCTCCTCGAAGAAGTCGGCGCGCTGACTGATCTGGAAGTCGACCGACTCCGCGCCGTTCTCGGAACCGACCTTGCCCGCTCCGGTGAACACCTGGCGGGTGACGAACCACGGGATCAGGTTGCGCACGAGCGTCGCGAACGGCACCGCGCGGTCGACGAGGAAGTTCTCGTGACAGCCGTAGGAGTTGCCCTTGCCGTCGCTGTTGTTCTTGTAGACGACGATCTCCTGCCCCGCGGGCAGCAGCTGGCGGGCCGCGTCCATCGAGCGGGCGAGGATCCGCTCCCCCGCCTTGTCGAACAACACGACCTGCATCGGGTCGCTGCACTCGGGCGTGGAGTACTCGGGGTGCGCGTGGTCGACGTAGTACCGGGCGCCGTTGGTGAGCACCGCGTTGACGAGGTGCGTCTCGACCTCGGGCGGCTGCGACCCGTCACGCGCGAACCCGCACGCGTCGCGGCCGGGTGATCTCGTCTTCGAAGTCCCAACCGACGCGGTGCTGCTCGACGTACCCGTTGATGAGGAGACTCGACGCGATGACGGGATTCGGGTCCGGGGCGCCGCGCAGCGCGACGCCATACTCGGTCTCGATGCCGACGATCTTCGGGACGGCCACGGGGGCAGTCTACTGACGGAGGCGCGCCGACATACCGCCATAAACGCCCGTCGGACCGGTTGTTGCACCGATCGAGCGGTGCCACCGACCTACAGGTACTGACCGGTTGTGACCCGTTCGATCTGCCGGCCACCCTGCGCTCGTCGCCTTCGTTGACGATCGTGCGCACGTAGACGATGCGCTCGCCCTTCTTGCCGGAGATCTTCGCCCAGTCGTCGGGGTTGGTCGTGTTCGGAAGGTCCTCGTGCTCGCGGAACTCCTGCTTGATCGAGTCGAGCAGGTCCTGCGCTGACGATCCCACGCTCACCGCCGGCGATCGTGCGCTTGATCGACAGCTTCTTCGCGCGGCGCACGATGTTCTCGATCATGGCGCCCGACGAGAAGTCCTTGAAGTACAGGAGCTCCTTGTCGCCGTTCTGGTACGTCACCTCGAGGAACTTGTTCTCGTCGCCGGTGTCGTACATGTGGTCGACGGCGACGTTGATCATCCGGCCCACGGCTTCGGCGGGATCGCCGCCCGCCGCCTTCAGCTCGGAGTCGGCGATCGGCAGGTTCGGCGTGAGGTACTGCAGGAAGATCTTGGTCGCGCTCTCGGCGTCGGGACGCTCGATCTTGATCTTCACGTCGAGGCGGCCGGGACGCAGGATCGCGGGGTCGATGAGATCCTCGCGGTTCGACGCACCGATCACGATCACGTTCTTCAGCAGCTCGACACCGTCGATCTCCGCGAGCAGCTGCGGCACGATCGTCGATTCGATGTCGGAGGAGATACCGGTGCCGCGCGTGCGGAACAGCGAATCCATCTCGTCGAAGAACACGATGACGGGGTAACCCTCTTCGCTCTTCTCACGCGCCCGCTGGAAGATCAAGCGGATCTGGCGCTCGGTCTCGCCGACGTACTTGTTGAGGAGCTCGGGGCCCTTGATGTTGAGGAAGAACGAACGGGCCGACGGGTTGCCGGTCTTCTCGGCGACGCGCTTGGCGAGCGAGTTCGCGACCGCCTTCGCGATCAGCGTCTTGCCGCAACCCGGAGGGCCGTACAGCAGGATGCCCTTCGGCGGCTGGAGCTCGTGCTCCTTGAAGAGGTCGCCGTAGAGGTACGGGAGCTCGATCGCGTCCTTGATCATCTCGATCTGCTCGTCGAGACCGCCGACGTCGTCGTAGGAGACGTCGGGGACTTCTTCGAGCACGAGGTCTTCCACTTCGGGTCGCGGCAGCTTCTCGAGCAACAGGCCCGGAGCGGCCCTCCATCAGGAGGTGGTCGCCGGCGTGCAGCTTCTGGCCGATCAGGCTCTCGGCGAGCTCGCAGACCCGCTCCTCGTCGGCGCGGCCGACGATGAACGCCCGCTTGCCGTCTTCGAGCAGCTCCTTGAAGGTCACGACTTCGCCGGCAACCTCGGTGCCGCGGGCGAGCACGACGTTGAGGGACTCGTTGAGCACGACCTCCTGGCCGCGCTGGAGATCGTCGGCGTTGAGCTCGGGGTGCAGGGCCGACGCGCATCTTGCGGCCCGCGGTGAAGATGTCGGCGGTGCCGTCGTCGTTCATGCCGAGGTAACGTGCCGTAGCCCGAAGGCGGCATCGTGAGCTTCTCGACGTCTTCGCGCAGCGCGGCGATGTGCTCGCGCGCCTCACGCAAGGTGGCGGAGAGTTTTTCGTTCTGGGAGACGGCTTGGGCGAGTTGGCCCTTGGTCTCCAGCAGTCGCTCCTCGAGGGTGCGGACGCGCTTCGGGGCGTCCTGCAACCGGCGGCGGAGGACGACGACCTCTTCTTCGAGGCCTTTGATCGTCTCTTGGAGTTGGGCGACTTGCCCCTCGTAGTCGGCCAGCCTGCGCTCGTGCTCCGCGGCCATGACAGGGCACCTCCTCGGTCGTCTTCGGGACCCTAGTCCTGTGTTCAGGGTGCCAAAGCGCGCATCCGATACCTTGGCGAAATCTGTGCGCTGCGGCTTCGATTTGTCACTCCAATGTGTGATAAATTCTTGGTTGGGTAATCCTGCCTGCCAATACGACGAGAGAACGATGACCGGTCAGCCGGCCACTTCTCACCTTTCTTCGACCTCGAGACCGTAAAAGTGAGGGCAGCGCGATGAAGGTCTGGATCGACCAGGATCTGTGCACCGGCGACGGCCTGTGCGAGGAGATCGCGCCCGCCGTCTTCACCCTGCTCGACGACGGCCTCGCCTACGTCAAGGAGGGCGACAAGGTGTTCTCCGACCCGGGCGGCGCCGAGGGCCTGGCGCGTTCCCCGACGACATGCTCGACGCGGTCGTCGAATCCGCCGAGGAGTGCCCCGGCGAGTGCATCTTCATCGAGGCTGACTGAGTCCGGGGCTGCTCAGGCCCCGAAGGCATTCCCGGTGTTCACCGGTACGAAGCGGCCGTGCGCAGCGCGCACCCAGGACCGGATCGATCTCCTCGTCCGTGAGCGCGTACGCGGTCCCGTTGCGACCGGGGTCGATCGCGAACGCCATCCCGATCACGTTGCCCGCCGCGTATCCACGAGCGCGCCGCCCGAATCGCCGGGCGCGAGCTTCGAGGCGAGCACGTACACGTGCCGCCGGCTCGAACCGGTGCGGTAGATGTCGGTGCCGACCGCGAGGATCTCGTCGCCGACGCGCGCCGGTGCGGCTTGCAACGGACCGCCGCCGGGATGGCCGTACACCGCGCCGACGTCTCCGACCGGCCCGTCGACCATCCGGGAGCGGCCGGCGCGTCCAGCGACGGAACCTCGAGCACCGCGACGTCGCGGACCGGATCGAAGGCCATCACCTTCGCCGGATGAATGGTTCGCCCGACGCGTCCTGCACGTTGGTTGCGCTTCTCCCCGGCGACGACGTGCGCGTTGGTGACGACGAGACCGGGCGCCGCGATCCAGCCGCTCCCCTCCTGCGTGTCGTTGTCGCACACGAGCCCGCTCACTTTCACCGTCGACGCCCGCACGCGGCGATTGACGGCAGGCGTGATCGACGTCGCCGGGTGGCGGACCCGGATTCGGCGGCGATTGCAACGTGCCGAGTGCCGAGGGAACGGCAGCGTCGGAGATCGCGCGGCCCCACGCCGCGAACTGCGACGGTTGCTGCGGCGCCCAGCGCTGGATCGCGGCGACCACCGCCGAGCTCCGCGCCATGCCGAGCGGGCCAGCCCTTCGTCGGTCGCGAACGACGGGATGACCATCCAGAGCAGGACGAGCACGCCCAGCGCGCCGACCGCGGCGCCGGCCAGGCCCGGTCCCACGTCGGCAGCGGCCGGCGCATGGGTCGTGATGCGGTGTACCAGCGAACCGAGGACGAGGCCGATCGTCTGGCCGAACGTCGCCACGACCAGGAGAGGAACAACACCGCCACCGTGGCCCGGTTCTCCGGCGCGGGTGCCGCCGAACGCGGTGACGATGCGCGGGCACGAAGTGGGCACGCCGATCACCAGCCCGATGACGATGCCGACCCACGCGAGCAGGCGCGCCGATGAACCCGAGTCGCCAGCCGCCGACCGCCGGCGCCGGATGCGAGCGCGATGACAACGATGTCGAGCGCGTTCACCGCAGGCTCGCGCCGCTCAGGTGTCCGCCGCCAACAGGCGGCCGTGGGTGAGGAAACCCGTGTGCGCCACCATGCGGTGATCGGGACGGATCGACTGCCCTCGACGTGCCAGCTGCGTTGCAGCACTTCGAGCGATTCGACCATTCCGAACGGCGACGTCGGCGAGCTCTTCGCGCAGGCGTCCGACCTGGAGGATCGTCGGCAGGTACGCAAGCAGGATGCCGCCGGGGCGCAACGACGGTCGATCGCGTGCTTCACGACGCGCCACGGTTCGGGAAGGTCGAGCATGATCCGATCGAGGCCGCGCTCGTCGATGCCTTCGTAGACATCGCGAACTTCTACGTCGAGCGGCACGTCGTTCGCCGAGGAACCCGTGCACGTTCGTTGATCGCGCGCTGCGCGAAGTCGTCGCGGATCTCGTAGCCGGTGATGTGACCGGTCGGGCCGATCGCGCGGAGCAGCGCGGTGGTGAGCGCGCCGGAGCCGACGCCCGACTCGAGCACGCGTGCGCCCGGGAACATGTCGGCGAGCACGAGGATCGGGCCGATGTCCTTCGGGTAGATGACCTGCGCGCCGCGCGGCATCTCGAGCACGTACTCCGCGAGCGTCGGCCGCACCGCGACCAGGCGCGGCACCGCGTGACGTATCACGGTCGTGCCGTCGGAGTGGTCGATCAGATCGTCGTGGGCGACGATGCCGGCGTGGGTGTGGAACTGCCCGCCGACCTCGAGCGTCACGAGGTGGCGCCGCTCCTTGTTGTCGACGAGCAGGACCTGGTCGCCCGGCCGCGAACAGGCCCGGTCACGCCTCCACGACCGTCACCGGGATCTGCGCCGACGGATCGCGCGCGACTTCAAGCGGCAGAACGCGCACATCTCGCCGGCGTGGGTGCGCCGCACTCGGGGCACGGGCTGAAGGTCTTCGCGCTCTTCCACCGCGTCGGCCGCGAAGCGGTCGTGCCCACGCTCGAGAAAGCTGAAGAGGAACGCGGCCTTGGTTCCCGGCGACTGTTCCTCGACCCGGTTGAGCATGCTCCTTGTAGCCGAGGTGACGGTTGCCCGCCGCCATCGGGCACTCCTCGACGATGTAGTCGATGCCGGTCAGCACGCAGTACGCCGCGAGCTCGCGTTCGCCCAGGCGCACGAGCGGCTTCACCTTGCGTACGAATCCCGGCGCGTCGGGAAGCACCGGATGCTGGCGGCCGAGGTAACCCGATGTCCCAACGCAACACGTTGCCGAGCAGCACGGCCGCTTCGTCGTCGAGGTTGTGACCGGTCGCGAGGATGTCGTAGCCGTTGCGTGATCGCGGCGTCGTTGAACACGTGGCGCTTCGAGAGCCCGCACGCGGAGCACGGAACGCGGTTCGATCGGCTTTGGCCCCGCCGGGACGTCGAAGCCGTACGTGTACTGGAGGTCGATCTCGAGCAGCGGCCAGTCGTGCTCCTTCGCGAACGCGCGTGCGTAGTCGCCCGAGCGGTCGGAGTAGCTCGCCGATGCCGAGACCGACGTAGAGGCCGTCGGCCTGGTACCCGAGCTCGCGCAGGAGCTGCCAGAGCCCGAGCGAGTCCTTGCCGCCCGACACCGCGACGAGGACGCGGTCGCTCGTGGCATCATGTCGTGATCCTCGATGGCCTTGCCGGACCTGCTCGCGGCAGTGGCGGGTGAAGCAGTCGGCGCAGAACCCCGCGTTGTGGCGGCGGAACGTCGATGACCGCGGGCTCGCGGCACCGGCGAGCACTTCACGACGCGCTCCTCCGGAGACGACGCTCATTGCGCTCCTCCGGACACGACGGGGCGGATCTCGATCACGTCGTTCTCGTGCAAGTGTTCGTCCTGGGTGGCGAGCGTGTCGTTGCGGATCACGAGCACCGACTTCCGGCGATGACTCGAGATCCACGAGCAGTTGCGCGACGGTGTCGGCGCCGGCACGTCGAGCTCACGCGCGCGGGTTCCGCAACAGGAGCTTCATCGTGACGCGTCAGGGTAACCGGCGGCGACCTGGGCGACTTACTTCTTGCGCCCCTTCTTGACCGCCGGCGATCGTGACGATCTCGAACTGATCGCCCGGGCATCACCCGCGTCCGGTAAAGACCCGTCGCCTCGCGGGCCAGATAGCGAACCAGCCGGAAGCCGCCCGCGGCCGCCGCAATGACCATCCAGACGCGTGAGCCGGATCGCGACTGCGGCGCAGCCCGTCGAACCGACGCGCTGCGTAGGAGTTGATTCGAACATCAGAGCGCCGGATCTCGAGCACCGTCTGGCGCCGCTTGCCCTTGCGCCGACCGAGGAAATACGCCGCCGCGATCGTGAGGACCACGACCCGGCCGCGATCGCGATCGCCGGGATCTTGGCCGCCTCGGCCTGTTGCGCTGACCTCGCCCTGGATCTCGTGCAGCTTCGACTCGATGTCATCGCGGGTGATCTTGCGGTCGGGGACCACGACGGGTCCGGGGCTCATGGCTCATGCTCCTCTTGTTCTTCTCGGACCTGTCTTCGATCGCGCCGAAGTTCCACACCAGGCCGGCGATCGCGACCAGGATCACGACGTCGATCACGTACGGCACCCACGACCAGTTCCCGTGAACTGCCCAGCCGCGGCCGTACTGCTGGAGCACGCGCAGCAGGCCCGATCGCGAGGAAGAACGATGCCCGTACCCATGAGCAGCGCGCCGGCCGAGTCCGAAGCCGACGTAGCGACTCGAGACCCTTGAGCGGCTCGGTCGTCTCCTGCTTCGCGTACGCGATGACGAGGTCTTCGGAGCTCGCGTACGTCTTCTGCGGGTTGTCGGCCACTCGTCTCCAGTTCCGGTTGGCGGGCTCCGAGTCTCGCTCGCCGGGCATCGGTCGGACGCAACCAGTATGGCCGATGACCGCACCGGCAACCGAGCCGGCTTATCACTCAGCGCGATTGCGGTCGGCACGGAGCCGGCGTAGGACGGGTGCGTCGAGATACGCGCCGATTGCGGCACGCGATCTTGATCCTGCAGGCCGTCGCCGCCGTCGGTCGAGAAGGCGCCATTGGCAATGAACGCGAAGTGAGCGCCCGACCGACTGCTGGTGATCGGGTCGATGAGACCCGAGAGACCGACGACGCCGTCGATGTGCCCGGTCTTGGCGTCGGAGCCGGCCCGCGAGACGGTGCCGGCGAAGCGGAAGATCAGCGTTCCGGTCGTCCGGCAATCGGGAGTCCGTGATCGATGGCGGCGAGTTCGGCTGCGGGCGCTGAGCTCGATCACATCGCGAGCAGGGTCGCGCACGTGACGCGGTCGACGGGTGCGAGGCCGGATCCGTCGTGGAGATGCGATGCCGGCGACCGGCACGCCGAGCTGCGCGAGCGCGACCGGGATCGCCTGGTGCCGCGTCTCGTCGTGCCCGGTGCCGCTGCGTTCGAATCCGATCTCGCGGGTGAGCAGCTCGGCGGTCTCGTTGTTGCTGTCGGTGAGCATCTCCTCGATGATCGTCGCAAGCGGCGGTGAATCGACGTGCGCGATCTTCGTGGGCGTCGCTTCGGCGCGGCCGGTTAGGTCGGGCGCCGCCGTCGGCGATCTCGACGCCGCGCGCCCGAGAGCAACGATCGCGAGGTGCTCGCACGGTGTCGAGCGCAGGGTCGGTCGCTGCCGGGCCCGTCTCGCCGAAACCACCGTTGACGACGAGCGCGCCCAGCGCGCCGACGTCTCCCTTCGCCCACTTCGCCGGCGTCCATTCGGGATCGTGCGCTCGCCGTCGTAGCGGGAGTCGTCGGCGACGAGGGCGCCGTTGATGCGCGTGATCCCGGCTCGCGACGATCGCGTCGGCGAGCGCGGAGAGCGGGTGTTCGGCGCGGATCGCGCTCTCGGCGCCGGAGGTGGAAGCACCGGGTCGCCCCCGCCGACGATCGTCAGATCGCCACTCGAGCTGCCGCCGTGGACCGGGCCGGTCAGCTGACCGCTCGGGTCTCGAAGCGATGTGTGCGGCCCGAGCACCGACGAACGCGGCCGCCGCGACGAGAAGTTTCTGCGTCGACGCCGCCGCGAGCGGCGTGGTCGGGGTTGATGCGTACGAGCGGAGTCGAAGTGCGTTGTCGACCGCGACGCAACCGTCGAAACGGGCGCGCACGATCGCGCCCACCTGCTGCTGCAGCCGGCTCGCGGCCACGGCGTCGATCCGAACAGCGTCGGAACCCGGCGGGGCGACCAGCAAGGCGTCGGGATCGACCGCGGTGCCGACCGCGGCCGTCGTGGTCGCCGCGGCCGGCTCGGTATCGGCGCGCACGCCGAGTCCGACGCACGCGACACCCGCGACCACTAGGAGCGCCGCGAGCACGCGGGCCGCGATCGTCGCGCGCGCGCCGGCCGCGAGCTACGCGAGACCGCGGGTCTGGCGGAAGCGGGCGTACGCCATAGGTGTCCCAACGCGGTGACCGCGCGGTTCGCGGACGAGTAACAAAGGCGGCCGGTCGCGCGAACGGTCGCCGGCCCGGGGTTGTCGGGCGCCGCGACCGCGAGCTCGGTCGCGGTGAGGATCGGCTTGCCGGTCGCGTCGGAGATGTCGGCCGCGGCCTGCGCGAAGCGTGCGTCCTGGCGCTCGTGGTAGGCGACGATGCGCTCGAGGCCGTGGTCGGGATAGAAGCCGCCCTGCGCAACAGCTGCGCCTGGTTCGACTGGATGCCGAGCCCGAGGTAGACGATCGCGTCGATCGCGGGATGCCTCGCGACGAGCTCGAGCACGATCGGGATCGTGTCGCGGGTCTCGCCGCCCGCGAGGTCGATCGGGTTGTTCCGGCTCCAGCGCGGCGGCAGGTGCTCGTCGATCGCGGCGAGGAGATCGTCGGGCAGCGTCGCGAGCTCGAGATCGCCGTCGCGCACGATCGCGTCGGCGGTCACGACTCCCCAACCGCCCGCGGTCGTCATGACGGCAGTGCGCGGACCCTCGGGCAGCGGCTGGGTCGCGAACGTCGCCGCCGCTTCGAACGCTTCCTCGATCGTGGTCGCCCGGGTGACGCCGGCTTGGCGGCACATGCCGGCGAACACCCGTTCGTCGGACGCGAGCGAGCCGGTGTGGCTGGCGGCCGCGCGTTGCCCGCCGGCGGTCGTTCCGCCCTTGACCAGCACGACCGGCTTGTTCGCGGTGACCGTCGAGCCAGTCGCTCGTAACAGCGCGCGGCCGTCGGTGACGCCTTCCACGTACGCGAGGCCCACTGCGGTCTCGGCGTCACGTGCGTACCAGTCGAGATAGTCGGCGATGCCGACCGCGGCCGCGTTGCCGGCGCTCACCGCCCGGCTCACACCGACGCCCGTTTGCGCGGCCCAGTTCTCGAACGACGAGACGAAGTTGCCCGACTGGCTCGCGATCGCGATGCGGCCCGGGCGGCGGGATCGGGCGCGACGATCTGCGCGCACAAGCGAGCCGGGAGTGGACACCACGCCTTGGCCGTTCGGTCCCGCGAGCAGGATGCCGAGCTCGTCGCACAGCGCGACCAGCTCGCGCTCCGCGCTCGGCCCGTCGTCGCCCGCTTCGCCGTAACCCGCGCTGGTGAGGAACGCGGCCCGCACGCCCCGCCGTGCGCACGCGCGCAGCAGATCGAGGTTCGCGGCCGCGGGCGTGCACACGAACACGAGGTCCCACGGACCTTCGGCGCAGATCGTCGATCTCGGCGACGGTGTCGATGCCGAGCACCGGCGTGCCCTCGAGGTTGGTCGCGCCGACCTTGCCCGCGTAACCCCCGGCCAGGATGTTGTGCAGCGCGACGAACCCGAACTTCCCCGGATGGCTCGAAGCCCCCGCGACGATCACGCCCCGCGGCTCGAACAACGCGGCCAAACCCGGCGACAGATCACCCGAAGCTCGAAGTGGCGTCACAGAGTCGGTTGTGGAGCTGACTGTGTGTCTACCGGTCTGGAGGACGCCGGTTCGGTCAGTTCGACCAGCGCGTCGACGGCGACGGGGCGGCCGTCGACGACGATCAGCGGGTTGACGTCGACCGCGCTCGACGTCGGGGCGTTCGGTCGCGAGTCGGGAGAGGCCGAGGAGCGTCGCGCGCAGCGCGGCCCGATCGACCGCGGGCTCGCCGCGGAACGGGCCGAGCAGCTTCTGGCGTCGCGAGGTCGTCGATCAGCTCGTCGGCGTCGAGCTCGGTGAGCGGCACGACGCGGAACGCGACGTCGCCGAGCGCTTCCGCGAGCACGCCGCCGATACCCAGCATCACGCACGGCCCGAACTGCGGGTCGCGCACGAGGCCGGCGATGAGCTCCCGGTTGCCCCGCGACCATCGGCGCGACGAGCAGCTCGACCGCGCCGTCTTCCGGGCGTTGCCGCGGCCGAGGAGTTGCTCGCCCGCGTCGCGGACCGCGGTCGGCGTCGCGCAGCCCGAGCCGCACCAGGCCGCGTTCGGTCTTGTGCGCGATCGCGTCGCCGCACAACTTCACCACGACCGGGTAGCCGATCGCGTCGGCCGCGGCGACCGCGCCGTCGGCGTCGGCCGCGGTGCGCTCGTCGAGCACGGGCACGCCGTAGCCCGCGAGCAGCTGCCTTGGAAGCCGCTTCGGAGAGGGTCGTCACGCATCGGGCGCTCATACCGACGGAGCTCGCGGCCCTGCCAGTACTCGTCGCGCAGGACGCGCTTCAGCAGCTTGCCGGAGTCGGTGCGCGGCAGCTCGTCGCGCAGCTCGTACTCGCGCGGCCGCTTGTAGTTCGCGAGGACGCGGCTCGGCGAACGCGCGCAGCTCGTCGAGGTCGATCGTCTCCCCCGGCTTGGCCTGCACGATCGCGTGCACGCGCTCGCCCCATTCGTCGTCGGGGATGCCGAACACCGCGACGTCGAGCACCTGCGGGTGGGCGTAGAGCACCGCCTCGATCTCGGCCGGGTAGATGTTCACGCCGCCCGAGATGATCATGTCCTTCTTGCGGTCGCAGATGTAGACGTAGCCCTCGTCGTCGAGGTACGCGACGTCGCCGACCGACTTCCACTGTCGACCGTCGGTCGTCGGCCGTGGTCGAGCTCGGTGAGCTGCTCGTCGGTGCGGTGGTAGCCGTCCATCGCGAGGCCGGTGCGCACGAACAGCTCACCCGGCTCGACCGGTCGCGGCGTCGGTGCCGTCGTCCTTCACGACCTTCATCTGCGATGCCGCCGTAGGGCTTGCCGCACGAGCCGGGCTTGCGCAGCTGGTCCTCGGGCTTCAAGCACGGTGTCGACGCCGAGCTCGGTCGAGCCGTACACCTCGTAGAGGAAGCCGTCGCCGAGCTTGTCGATGATCTCCTTCTTCAACGCGTACGGCACCGGCGCCGCGTTCGCGATCAAGCAGATCATCGACGACATGTCGGCCTGCGCGAGCGTCGCGTCGGGCAGCGAGACGATCCGCTTGAGCTGCGTCGGCGCGGAGAACGTGTTGGTGACGCGGTGCTCGCTTCACCAGATCGATCCAACGGGCCGCGTCGAACTTGCGCAGCACGATGATCGGCGCGCCGACGTGTGTGCGACAGCGACGCGAACGCGAGCGGGCCCGAGTGGTACAGCGGACCGGTGGTGAGGTGCACCGCGTTCTCGTGCAGCAGGTTCAGCTCGCCGAGCAGCGCGAACACGATCGTGGCGGTCGGTGCGTGTGCGCAGCGCGCCCTTCGGCTTGCCGGTGGTGCCCGACGTGTAGATCATCGCCGCGCCGGCCTCGCTGCCCGGCCTCGACCGTCGGGCTCGGTCATCGGGTTGGCCCGCGATCACGTCGTCCCAGCGCACGCAGCCTTCGGGCGCGGGGCCGCCGAACACGACCACGGTGCGGACCTTGGGGATCTGGCCGCGGACTTCGGCGACGAGCGGGGCCTCGTCGGCGTCGACGACCACGGTCGTGGCGTCGGAGTTGTCGATGACGTACGCCATCTCCTCCCCGTTGAAGCGGTACGACAACGGGACCGCGACGAGATTGAGCTTGCGCGGCCGCGTGAATCGTCGCGAGCACCTCGAGCGAGTTCGGGCCCGCACCACACGAGGCGCTCGCCCGGCTGTGCGCCGCCGGCGAGCAGCCCGTGCGCGAGCCGGTTCACGAGCGCGTTGAGCTCGGCGAACGTCGTGGTCGACGGCCGGGCGCCCCCGGAGGCGTCGACGACGACCGCGGTGCGGTCGCCGAAGTTGCTGCGCGTGCTGCGCGATGGCGTCGAGCGGGGCGTTCATGCGGAAGTCCCTTCGCCTGACCAGTGCGCGGCGCTGTAGCCAGCGGCTCGCCTCCGCGAACGGTGCACGGATCCGCGTAGCCAGGCGGACGCTACGCTCGCCCGATGGGTCGCGCGCTTCCCCGTGCGGGGCATCGTCGAGGGGTTCTACGGCCACGCCGTGGTCGCACCGGCCGCGCCTCGACGCGATCTCGTTCCTCGCTCCCCGCGGGCTCAACGCGTACGTGTACGCGCCGAAGGACGACGCGAAGCACCGCGCCGATTGGCGCGTCCCGTACGACGCCGACGAGCGAGCCGAGTTTCGGGAGCTCGCGGCGCACGCGGCCGACCACGGCGCGCGGTTCGGTTTCGCGATCTCGCCCGGTCTCGACATGACCTACGAGGATCCGCGCCGACCGGGCCGCGTTGCTGGCCAAGCTCGCAACCCTTGCTCGACGCGGGCGTGCCGTGGTTCCTCCTCTTGCTCGACGACATCCCGATGCAACCCGGCCTGGCGCCGCGCCAGGCGGAGCTCGCGACGTGGTTGTTCGATCGAGCTTGCGCGCCGCGCGTGCCGATGCCGCGCTCACGCTGTGCCCGACCGAATACGTCGGGACCGCAGCCGTCGCCCTATCTCGCCGAGCTGGGCGCGGGCCTTCCGCCCGCGGTCGACGTGATGTGGACCGGTCCGACGGTGTGCTCGCCCACGTTGCGCGCCGACGACGCGCCGGGGCTGGACCGAAGCGTTGGGCGGGCACCGCACGATCGTGTGGGACAACACGCCCGTCAACGACGCGACGATGACGCACGAGCTGCATCTCGGTCCGTACCGGGGCCGTGACGCCGATCTCGTCGACGCTGGTTCGCCGGCGTGCTCTGCAATCCGATGACGCAGCCGCGCGCGTCGCTGGTCCAGCTCGCGACCGCGATGGAGTTCCTCGCCGATCCCGATGGCTACGACGCCGACGGCCGCGTGGGACGCGCGCGTCGCCGACGTCGGCGGCGAACGCGCCGCATCCGCTGGCCGTGCTCGCGCGCGCGTGTGCCGACGGCCCGCTTGCGGGCAGCGAGGCGCTGGATCTCACGGGCCGGGTCGACGAGCTCGAGACCGGCGCTTGGCCGGTCCCGACTGGGTCGAGGCCGCCGCCGAGCTCGTCGACGAGCTCCGCGCCGGCCTCGCGGGCCTGCCCGAAGCGCGCTGCCCGGCCCGACGAGCCGCGACGACGCCGCTCGGGCGCCGAAACTCGCGCCGTGGGCCGCGTCGGCCCGGGCCCAGGCCGGGGCGGGCCTGGCCGCGCTGCGCCTGATTCAGCAGGTCCAGCCGCGATCCCGGCCCGGGTCCGGACCGGCGGGCTCGGATCCCCGCGATCCGCGCGGCGACCCCGATGCCGAGGCGGCGATGCACCACGCGTTCGCTCTCATCCTATATGTGGATGGGCGCTCGTGCCGATGAGACATGTTGTGTACGGCCCGCGTTTCGTCGATCTACTCGGCGGTGGTCCAGATCCCCGACGGCCGGCCCGCCCTCGACGTGGGCACGGCGCTGCGCGAGGACGCGAACGTGATCGACCGGCTGTGCCGGCTCGCCCTCGCCGACTACGAAGCGCTGGCGCCTGTCGGCCGGAGTGGTCGATGCAGGATGCACCGACGGTCATGAGCGACCTCGCCCTCACCGTGGTGATGCCCGCGTTCAACGAGGCGGAGATCCTCGAGACGTCGGTCAAGACCGTGGTGAAGGGCTGCGCGAGCGCGGGCGGCCGTTCGAGATCGTCATCGTCGAGAACGGCTCGACCGACGGCACCGACTCGATCGCGGACTCGCTGGCGACGTCGGTTCCCGAAGGTGCGCGTCGAGCACCGCGCCGAAGCCGACTACGGCCGCGCGCTGCGCGCCGGGCTGCTCGCCGCGCAGCGGCGACGTCGTCGTCAACTTCGACACCGACTTCTTCGATCTCGGTTTTCTCGACGCCGCGGTCGCGCTCGTGATCAGCGCGCCGAACGGTCCGACGATCGTCGTCGGCTCCAAGCGCGGCGAAGGCGCCACACGACGAGCGCGCCCCGATGCGCAAGCTCGCGACCGCGGTGTTCAGCACCGTGCTGCGCGTCGCGTTCGGCTTGCACGTCTCCGACACGCACGGCATCAAGGCCATGAACCGCGCCACGGTCGAACCGTTCGCGCGGGCGTGCACGTTCGGCCAGGATCTCTTCGACACCGAGCTCATCCTGCGCGTCGAACGCGCTCGGACTGCAGCACCGCGGAGATCCCGGTCGGGGTCGAAGAGCTGCGGCCGGCCCGCACGTCGATCGTAAAGCGAGTGCCCCGTACACTGCTCGGCTTGGTGAAGCTGCGCATCGCATTGTTCCGGGACCGCCACGGGTGACCGCGCTCGTCGCGGCTCGCATACTCAACGGAGAAGGCGGTACGTCGGCGTCACCGGCCTGGATCGTGATCGGCGACGGCCGCATCGTTGCGACGGGTAGCGGGCCGCCGCCGGACGGCGCAGTCGATCTCGGGTGACGCGGTGCTCGCCCCCGGCTACGTCGACATCCAGGTGAACGGCTCGGGCCCCGTCGACTTCGCGACCGCTTCGGTGGAAGAGATGGTCGCCACGATCGACGCGTTCGTCGCCGGCGGCTGCACCGCGTGCTTGCCGACGATCTGCAGCGCGCCCCTCGATCGCGTACGCCGCCATGCTCGACCGGCTCGCGGCCGTGCGCGCGGCCCGGCCCGACGCGGTGCTCGGCGTGCATCTCGAAGGCCCGTTCCTCGGCGGCGCGCCGGGCGCGCATCCGCCGGAGTTCGTCCGCGACGTCGACCTCGACTGGCTCGAGGACCTGTGCGATCGCTTCGGCGCACCTCATCCGGCTCGTGACGCTCGCGCCCGAAGCCGATCCCGGCCTCGCCGCGGTGCGCTCGCTGCGCGCCCGCGGGATCGTCGTTGCGCTCGGCCACAGCACGGTCGACTTCGATGGTGCGCGCGCCGCGGCCGACGCCGGCGCGGGCATCGTCACGCATCTCTTCAACGGCATGGGTCCGCTCCATCACCGTGCGCCGGGGCTGCCCGGCGCCGCGCTCGACGATCGCCGCCTGATCCCGTCGATCATCGCCGACGGCGTGCACGTGCATCCGATGATGTTGCGGCTCGCGTTACGACGCGCGGCCCGACGCGGTGCTCGTGACCGACGCGGTCGCCACCGCGCCGCCGTTGGAATTGCGCGACGGCGCCGCGTATCTGCCCGACGGCACGCTCGCGGGATCGACGCTCACGATGGCGAACGCGGTGCGCCACGTCGCCGCGCTCGGCGTCGCCCCGGCGGCCGCGGTCCGGTGCGCGACCGGCAACGCCGCGCGCGCAATCGGCGCCGCCGAACTACGGACGGATCGCGGCCGGATGCCGGGCCGATCTCGTCGCGCTCGACCCGGTCACGCTGCGAAGTTCGGGCGGTGTGGACGGGACGGGGTCGCGCAGGTAGTGTCCCGCAGATGGAAATCGTCGCCGCCTTGTTCGTCGAAGGGATCGACTTCCGTCAGGTTGCCGGGCCGTCGACCCGTATCGACATCACCGGCGCGTTCTTCTCGACGGTGGTCGACACCTACCCGACCAAGCTGGAGCCCCATCTGGTGGTGCTCGTCCGCGCCGCGGACGGGATCCGACGGCAACGCGACCCTCGAAACGGTGTTCCGGCGCGGTGACGAAGAGATCGGCCGCAACCGGCAGTCGTTCTTCGTGGAGCCCGGCAAGTTCGGATACCGCCTGGTGAAGAGCGAGCTCGAGTTCCCCGAGCCGGGCACGATCGAAGCGCAGTGCACCATCGTCGACGAGGACTCGAGCGTCACGGTCCCGCTCACAACCCTGCCGCTGTCTTGAGCCCGTTGGCATGACGCCCATCGGCACGATCCGGCCCGGGATAACCCTCAACTCGGGCCGTTCCGGCGCCGAAGCCGGGAAGGCATGGATCTGGTGAACCGCTACGCGGCCGCGCTGTCGCTGCATCCGACCCCGGTCGAGGCGGCCGGCGAGGTCGCCGGAGAGATCATCGAGCAATTCGACGGCGAGCGGCCCGACCTCGTGGTCTGCTTCGCTTCGCCGCATCACGTCGGTGCGTTCGAAGACGTCGCCGGTGCGCTGCGCAAGCTGCTCGAGCCCGAGGTGTTCATCGGTTGCACCGCGGTCGCGTGTCGCGGGCGGCTCGATCGAAGTCGAGGACAGCCCCGGCCTCTCGGTGTTCGCGGCGCGTTTCGGCGCCGGACGGGTCGTCGGGGTCGCGCTCGACGCGATCCAGACCGAAGACGGAGTGGAGATCTCCGGGCTGGCCCGACGAGCTCCCGCCCAGCGGCACGCTGCTCATGCTGGCGGATCCGTTCTCGTTTCCGGTCGCCGACTTCCTGCGGTTGTGCAACGCCCAGGTTCCGGAGCTCACCGTGATCGGCGGGTGCGCATCGGCCGGGAATCGGCCCGGTGGGAATCGCATCGTGCTCGACGACCGCATCCTGACCGGCGGCGCGGTCGCGGTGATGTGCTCCGAAGACGTGCCCGATGCGAGCGGTCGTGTCGCAGGGCTGCCGCCCGATCGGTACACCGCTCACGATCACACGCGCCGAGCGGAACTTCGTGCACGAGCTCGCGGGTCAACCCGCGCTGGAGCGGCTTGCAGGAGATCGTCGACGCCGCGAGCGAAGGACCGCGACCTGATGCGCGAGGGTCTGCACCTCGGTCTCGTCGTCGACGAGCACCGCCTCGACTTCGAACGCGGCGACTTCTTCGTGCGCAACCTGTTGGGCGCCGACCAATCCACGGGTTCCCTCGCTGTCGGCGAGGTCGTCGAGGTCGGGCAGACCGTCCAGTTCCAGGTTCGCGACGCCGACGCCGCCGACGAAGACTTGCGCCAGCTCATGAACGGGGTCGTCGGCGACGCGCGCGCTGCATGTTCACCTGCAACGGCCGCGGCGTGAAACTGTTCGCCGAACCCGGCCACGATGCCTCGACGATCCAGGAGATGCTCGGCGTCGGTACCGCTCTCCGGCGCGTTCTGCGCGGGCGAGATCGGACCGGTCGGGGGCCACAACTTCTTTCACGGATTCACCGCCAGCGTTGCCGTGTTCGGCTGACCATCCCTTCGATTAGGCTCGGACGGGCCTTCATTAGGCTGCGAACGGCCGAACAAAGGGGTTCGACGGTGACTGATGAGCTCGAGAACAGCGTTCGATCAACGTCATTCGCGCGCTCGCGATGGACGCGGTGCAGAAGGCGAATTCCGGTCACCCGGGAACGCCGATGGCGCTGGCGCCGCTGGCCGACGTGTTGTGGACGCGGGTCATGAAGTACGACGCGGCCGATCCCGACTGGCCCGACCGCGATCGGTTCGTTCTTTCGGCCGGCCACGCGTCGATGCTGCTCTACTCGATGCTCTACCTCACCGGGCTTCGGGCTCGAGCTCGACGACATCCGCAAGTTCCGTCAGCTGGGGATCCCGCACGCCCGGTCACCCGGAGAAGAACCACACCAAGGGTGTGGAGGTAACGACCGGTCCGCTCGGCCAAGGCATCGGCGACGCGGTCGGCATCGCGATCGCGGAGAAGAACCTGCGCGCCCGATTCGGCGCCGAGGTGTGCGACCACCGCGTGTTCGGGATCTGCAGCGACGGCGATCTCATGGAGGGCATCAGCCACGAGGCGGCGATCGCTCGCCGGGCACCTGCAGCTCGGTCGCCTCGTGTTCGTCTACGACGACAACCACATCACGATCGACGGCGACACCGCGCTCGCGTACAGCGACGACGTTCCGAAGCGGTTCGAGGCCTACGGCTGGCACGTCGTTGCAGCTCGGCGAGGTCGCCGAACGACACCGACGCGCTCGAGGCCGGGTTGCGGGCCGCGATCGCCGAGGAGGACCGGCCGTCGCTGTTGGTGCTGCGCTCGCACATCGGTTACCCGTCACCCAAGGTGCAAGACACCGCGGCCGCGCACGGCAACCCGCTCGGTGCCGACGAGGTGGCGCGCGTCAAGGAGATCCTCGGTCTTCCACCGGGCGACTTCGTCGTTCCCGACGACGTGCTCGACCGGTACCGGCGCGCCGGAAGTCGCGGCGCCGAGGTGCGTACGGAGTGGACGCAACGGCGCACCGCGTGGCTCGCCGCGAACCCCGCGCGGGCCGACGAGTACGAAGCGTGCATTGACGGCCGCCCGCTCGGGGGTTGGGAACAGAAGCTGCCGACGTTCGAAGCGGGCAAGCAGATCCCGACGCGCGAAGCGAGCCAAGAAGTGTTGACCGCGGTCGCAGATCTCGTACCCGGGATTGATGACGGGATCGGCCGACCTCACCGGCAACAACGGCCTGGCGGTGAAGAGCCTCGGCGTCATGACCCCGACCGACGCGAGTGGGCGCGGCATCCACTTCGGAATCCGCGAGCACGGGATGGGCGCAGCCGCGAACGGCATGGCGGCGTCGGGCTTGTTGCCCGCGGTCGGCACCTTCTTCGTGTTCAGCGACTACATGCGGCCGGCGGTTCGGCTCGCGGCGATCATGGGCACCAAGGTCGCGTTCGTGTGGACGCACGACTCGGTCGGTGTCGGCGAAGACGGTCCGACCCACCAGCCGATCGAGCAGCTCGCGTCGTTGCGCGCGATGCCGGGCTTGCGGGTCATCCGTCCCGCGGATGCGAACGAGGTCGCGCAGGCGTGGCGCGTGCACCTCGACGGTGCGGGCCCGACCGCGTTGCTGCTGACCCGCCAGAAGATCCCGGTGCTCGAGGCCACCGCCGAGCGCGGAGCCGCGGGTCTGGCGCGTGGTGCGTACGTACTCGTCGACGAAGCGAGTGGTCCGGCCGACATCGTGCTTGATCGGGACGGGTTCGGAGGTCGCGGTCGCGGTTGCGGCGCGCGACGAGCTCGTGAGCCGAGGTCTGTCGGTGCGCGTGGTTTCGATGCCGTCGTGGGAGCTGTTCGAGGCCGAAGCCGACGAGTACCGCATGGAGGTGCTCCCGCCCGATCGCCCGACGCTCGCGGTGGAAGCCGGCGTGAGCTTCGGTTGGGAGCGGTACGCCGACGACGTCGTGAGCATCGATCGGTTCGGCGAGTCGGCACCCGGTGATGTCGTCATGCGCGCGCTGGGTATAACCCCCGAGCACGTGGTCGAGCGCGCGGCTCGCGCTGCTCGGCCAATAGTCCGTCTTTCTGCCTGAGGAGTCCCCCCGTGGCCAGTCCTATTGCCGGTTTGATCGAATTCGGGCAGAGCCCCTGGTACGACAACCTCACCCGCGCGCTCGCGACCGGCGGACTGCGCGAGCTCGTGACCGAGCACGGCATTCGCGGCGTCACGTCGAACCCGACGATCTTCGAGAAGGCGATGGCGGCGGGCACCGACTACGACCCGCAGCTGCGCGATGTCATCGAAGCGTGGCGCGTCGACCAACGACGCCTACTGGGATCTCGTGACCTCCGACATCGCGCACGCGACCGACATCCTGCGGCCGTACTACGAGGAGTGGGACGGCCACGACGGCTTCGTTTCGGTGGAGGTCTCGCCCGATCTCGCGCGCGACACGAAGGGAACGGTCGCGCAGGCGAAGGAGCTGTGGGCCCGGCTCGATCGCCCGAACGTGATGATCAAGATCCCGGCCACCGCCGAAGGCGTTCCCGCGATCACGGCCGCGCTCGACGGCCGGCTTGAACGTGAACGTCACGCTGATCTTCGGTCTGGTCGCTACGACGAGGTGCGTCGAAGCCTTCGTCGACGGGCTTGGAGCAACGCCTGGCTGCGGGCGGCGACATCTCCCGGATCGCATCGGTCGCGTCGTTCTTCGTCAGCCGGGTCGACACCGAGACCGACCGCCGGCTCCCGAGGCCACCCCTTGCGGGGCCGGGCCGCGGTCGCCAACGCCAAGCTCGCGTACCAGCACTTTCTCGCGACGTTCGCGGGCTCTCGCTGGGACGCGCTCGCGGCGAAGGGCGCGCGGGTGCAGCGGCCGTTGTGGGCGTCGACCTCGACCAAGAACCCTGACGTACTCCCCCACCCTCTACGTCGACACGCTGATCGGCCGCGACACGGTGAACACGCTCGCCCAGGCGTCGGTCGACGTGCTCGAGGCGGGCCAGGGCCACTGCAGCGCCGACACGGTGCTCGAAGGGGTCGACGAGGCCAGGGCGACGATGGCGGCGCTGGCCGCGGCGGTGTCGACTTCGACGACGTGACCGAGACCTTCGAACGTGAAGGGGTCGCCGCGTTCTCGGCGTCGTTCGAGGACGCGACGGACTCGCTGGAGAAGAAGGCCCGCGAGCTCACCCGATAATCCGATCACTCGGCGAGAGGCACCTATGAAGTTCATCCAGATCATCGAGTACACGACGAGCAAGCCCGACGAAGCGCAGGCGGTGCTCGACGAGTTTCTTGCCGCGACGGAAGGCAAGCGCTCGGACGCTCGCGGAACCGTCACCCGTGACCGCGACAAGCCGAACACCTACTTGCAGATCGTCGAGTTCCCCTCGTACGAGGTCGCGATGAAGAACTCGGAAGACCCCGCGACGCAGGCGATGGCGGAGAAGATGATGACGATCGCCGACGGTCCGCCGATCTTCCGCAACCTCGACGTCACGTTCGAGGAGTAGCCGCGAGCTCTGAGGTGCGCGGCGAGCGCTCGGCCGGGGCTGCGTGCGCGTTGATGCCGCTGGTGTTCGGCATGACGTAGGCCGGTCGTCCGCCGAACGGTTCCGCTTGCCAACCTGATTGCGCTTTTCGGTTGACCGCGGCGCGGTAGCCGCCGAGCCCGACGAAGCAGACTGCGCCGGGTTCGAGCCACGTCACGAGCCGTTCGAGGCGCGCCGCGCCGACGCGGTACTCTTCCTTGGTGAGCTCGTCGGCCCGCGGCGTCGCGCGCTTCACCAGATCGGTCATGCCGACGCGGTCGACGCGGTACGCGTGGCACGGGATCGTGGGTGCGGGTGACGATCCCGGCCGCGAGTGCGGCGGGCCAGAAGCGGTTGCCGGGCCGCGCGAAGCCCGAGTCCGACGTCGGCCGAGTACTCACTCGGGTTCAGGCCGACGATGCAGGAGGTCGCATATCGGGACCGACGGTGTCGGCCAACGAGCGGGCGCGGGTCGCTTCCACGTCGATCCACTCTTCGCCGTCGTCGTAGGTCGACGTCGATCGTGAAGCCCGCGCCGACGACCACGTCGACGAGACGTTCCAGCGGCCAGCACGTCGAAGTGGCGGCCGCGCGAAGACGTCGTCGTCGGAGTCGACGCTGAGTCGATCCGAGGTGAGGTGCACGTGCAGCGCGCCGCCGACTTCCAGCGCCCGGTGCAGTCGGCGAGCGCGAGCGGGACGCGCACCGCCGGCGATGTGCATGTAGCACTTGTGCGCCCACATTCCGCCGAGCGTGCCGCGCCGGAACGGCAACGCCTCGAGGTCGGCCATGACGCGGCCGCGTCCGGCGCGTGGTCGGGAACGAGATCGAGCATGGCGTTGCGCGGCGTCGCTGGCGAACGCGGGCGATGCCGAGCCCGGCGGTGTGCCAACCGGGCCCGCACCCGAGATCGAGCCGGAACGCGTCCGTCGGGCACCCGCGCGGCGAACGCGGCCAGCGATTCGGGGATCGGCCGGACCTTCTCGCGCGATCCACTCACCGGCCCGCTGCTCGTACACATCGACGGTGCTGCGGTCCACGACAGGGTAAGAATGGCAGAGATGGCTCTTCCCGGCACGATTCAGATCGTCGACAACGTCGCCGCACGCGTTCGCACGATTGGTCGTCGCCGAAGCGCCCCGAGATCGGTCGCGCTGTCGGGCGGCGAGACGGCGGAGGAGTGTTACGCGGCGGTGCGGGCGGCGGGCCCCGGACTGGTCGGGTGTCGACGTGTACATCGGCGACGAGCGGTTCGTGCCGGCCGACCGATCCCGACTCCAACGAGGGCATGGCCCGCCGGGTGTTGCTCGATCGACGTGCAGCCCGCGCGCGATCCACTCGATGTATCGGCCCGTCGCGATCGAGGAAGCCGCGCTGCGCTACGACGATCTCGGTGCGCGCCGCGCCGCCGATCGATCTCGTGCACCTCGGCCTCGGCCCCGATGGCCATACCGCCTCGCTCTTTCCCGGCAGCCCGACGCTCGCCGAGAACGAGCGCCTCGTCGTCTCGGCCGGCGACGACGGAGCACCCCGATCCGCGGCTCGACCTTCACGTTTCCCGCGATCGCCCGGAGCCGGCTCGTGGTCGTGACCGTTGCCGGGGCCGGCAAGCGGGAAGCGGTCGAACGCATCCGGAACGGTGAAGATCTTCCCGGCTGCCCGACATCCGCGGCCGAACGGGTGCTCTGGTTGGGCGACCGGGCGGCACTGGGCGCGCAGTAAGGTCCCGCCATCATGAGCGAGCCGCCCGTCGGGACGTGCTGGAGGCTCCGCTCACCGACCTCATGGCCGCGGCCGCGGCCCAGCGGGATGCGCAATTCGGTACCCGGGTCACCTTACTCGCCCAAGGTGTTCATCCCGCTCACGATGCTGTGCCGCGACCGGTGCGGCTACTGCACCTTCGCCAAGGCGCCGGCTCGCGTCAGCGCGCCGTACCTCACACCCGACGAGGTGCTCGCGATCGCCCGCCGCGGCGCCGAGCTCGGTTGCTAGGAGGCGTTGTTCACGCTGGGCGAAGAGCCCGAAGCTCGCTACCCGCAGGCGGCGGAGTGGCTCGAGGCCAACGGCTACGCGTCCACGGTCGACTACCTCGTCGCGATGGCGAAGCTGGTGCTCGACGAGACCGGGCTGCTCCCCCACGCCAACGCGGGCGCGCTCACCGCAGGCGGAGCTCGAGCGGCTGCGCGCGGTGAGCCCGTCGCAGGGAATGATGATCGAGACGCTCGCGGCCCGCCTCGGTGAGCACGGCGGGCCCGCACTACGGCGCGCCCGACAAGACTCCGGAGCGGCGGCTCGCGACCCTCGAAGCGGCCGGCCGCGGCGCACGTTCCGTTCACCACCGGGATCCTCGTGGGCATCGGCGAGACGCGTGAAGAACGCATCGACGCGCTCGAGGCGATCGCCGACATCCACCGCCGCCACGGTCACGTGCAGGAAGTGATCGTCCAGAACTTCCTGCCGAAGCCGGCACGTCGATGCACAAGGCGCACGCGTGCCCGCCCGACGAGCTGCTGTGGTCGATCGCGGCCGCGCGGCTCGTTGCTTCCCGATGCCGTGCATCTCCAGGCGCCGCCGAACCTGAGCGACGACCTCGGCGCCGTTGCTCGCGGCGGGCATCGACGACTGGGGCGGCGTCTCGCCCGTCACGGTCGACCACGTGAATCCCGAGCGGCCGTGGCCCGCGCTCGATCGGCTGCGGGCCGCGACCGAAGCGAGTCGGTCACGTGCTCGCGCCGCGGCTCACGATCTATCCCGAGTTCGTGCGCGATCCCGATACCTGGCTGGATCCCGCGCTGCGTACGCCGGTGCTGGTCGTCTCCGACTCCGAAGGCCTCGGGCGCGATGGCGCCTGGTCGCCGGGCCGCGACGACTTCACGCCGCCCCGCTGCTCGCCGCCGCTCCGGACGCCGTCGCCGCGCCGGAAGCCCGGTCGGCGAAGTGCTCGACGGCGTGCTCGCGGGCCAAGAGGTCGACGTCGACGAGATCGTCACGTTGCTGTCGGCGCGCGGCCCCGAGGTCGTTCGGACGTCGCGGCGGTCGCCGATCGAGCTGCGCCGCGAGATCGTGGGCGACGAGATCACGTTCGTGCGGAACCGCAACATCAACTACACGAACGTGTGCACGTTCAAGTGCCGGTTCTGCGCGTTCTCGAAGGGTCCGCTCTCGCTCAATCTCCGCGGGCAGCCGTATCTGCTCGAGCTGGAGGAGATGCAGCGCCGCGTGGTGGAAGCGGTCGAGTGCGGCGCCACCGAGGTGTGCCTGCAGGGCGGGATCCATCCCGACTTCGACGGCGACTACTACGTCGACGTCGCCAAAGCGGTGAAAGCGGTCGCGCCGCAGATCCACGTGCACGGGTTCACCGCGCTCGAGGTGACCGAAGGCGCCCGGCGTCTCGAAATGCCGCTCGCCGAGTACCTGCGCAAGCTCAAGGACGCCGGACTCGCGACCCTTCCGGGTACCGCGGCCGAGATCCTCGACGACGAAGTGCGGGCCGATCATCTGCCCCGACAAGGTGAACACCGAGGAGTGGCTCGAAGCGCACCGCACCGCGCACTCGGTCGGTCTGCGCTCGAACGTCACGATCATGTTCGGCACGGTCGAACGCCCGGTGCACGTCGCGCGCCACCTCGTGCGCTCGCGTGCGCTGCAGAAGGAGACCGGCGGCTTCACCGAGTTCGTGCCGCTGCCGTTCGTGCACATGGCCACGCCGATCTTCCTGCAGGGCAAGGCCCGCCGCGGCCCGACGTTCCGCGAGGTGCTGTTGATGCACGCGGTCGGCCGCATCGCGTACCGCGGTTGGATCGACAACATCCAGGCGTCGTGGGTGAAGTGCGGCGTGGTCGGCGCCCGCCAGATCCTGCAGGCCGGTGCCAACGACCTCGGCGGCACGCTGATGGACGAGAACATCTCGCGCGCGGCGGGCGCGAGCCACGGCCAGGAGCTCGACGAGTCGGAGATTCGCGCGATCGTCGAGCCGCTCGGGCGCCCGCTCGTGCAACGCACGACCCTCTACGGCCGCACGCAGACGGTGGGCGAGCGCCTCCGTCCGCCCGAAGATCATGCGCACGGCGACGGCGGCGACACGCCCGTCGTGCTGCTCGGGAGCGCCGTCGATGAGCCCCATCTGGAGCTCGCCGACGATCGACGTCGTCGCGCTCGGCCACCCGCTCGTCGACGTGCTGGCGCACGAGACCGACGACGTCGTCGCCCGTACCGGCGTGGAACGCGGGCGCGATGACGATGGTCGACGCGGGTCGCTCCGACGAGATCTACGCCGAGCTCGGGCCCGGCGCAAGGAGACATCCGGCGGATCGGCCGCGAACACCACGGTCGGCGTCGCCGTCGTTCGGCGGGAAGGCCGCGTTCATCGGTCGCATCGCCGACGACACGTTCGGCAAGGTGTTCGCCCACGACTTGCGCGCGCGCCGGCGTGGAGTTCGACGTCGTCCCCGCGACCGACGGGTCGCCGACCGGTCGGTGCCTCGTGATCGTCGGGCGCCGACGCCGAGCGCACGATGTGCACGTACCTCGGCGCGGGCGCCGAGATCGACCCGGTCGACGTCGACGCCGATCGCATCGCGAGCGCGGCGGTCACCTACCTCGAGGGCTACCTCTGGGACGGTCCGGAAGCGCAAGGATGCGATCCGGCGGGCGGCCACCCTCGCCAAGGATGCGGGCCGCAAGGTCGCGCTCACGCTCTCCGATCCGTTCTGCGTTCGATCGCCACCGTGCGGAGTTCCTCGAGCTGATCGAGTCGGAGCATCGACGTGTTGTTCGCCAACGAAGACGAGATCACCTCGCTCTACGAGGTCGACGCGTTCGACGACGCGGCCCGGCTGCATCGCCGCAAGACTGCGAGATCGCCGCGCTCACTCGCGGTGCCAAGGGTTCGGTCGTGATCAGCGGCGAGTGAGCGGCACGAGATCGCCGCGGTCCCGATCGAGCAGCTGGTCGACACGACCGGCGCCGGTGACATCTACGCGGCGGGATTTCTCTACGGCCTGACCCACGGTCACGACTTGGCCAAGTGCGGCGCGCTCGGCGTCGCTCGGCGCCGCCGAGGTGATCTCCCATCTCGGCCCCCGTCCGGAAGTACCGCTCGCCGAGTTGGCGAGCCGGCTGCTCGATTCATGATCGGGCGCTGATGGCGCGGCTCCCCCGCTACCGCACCGGCGACCCCGAGCTCGACCAGCGCCTCGCGGATCTCATCGCCGAGCTCGGCGACATTCACGACTCCGATCTCGTGTTCGAGCTGATGGTGTCGGCGGTGCGCCTCGCGCGTGAGCGCGCTCGCGCGGCGACCTGAAGATGGCCAACGCCGCGCTGAAGGAGATGCGCTACGGCTTCACCGTGTTCGAGCCGTACCGCTCGGCGCGCAAGGCCGCGATCTTCGGCTCCGCGCGCACGAAGCGGGACGATCCGTTGTACGAACAGACCGTCGCACTCGCGCGTGAGCTGGCCGAGGTCGACTGGATGGTCATCACCGGTGCCGGTCCGGGGATCATGGAAGCCGGTATCGAAGGTGCGGGCGCCGCGAACAGCTTCGGCGTGAGCATCCGGTTGCCGTTCGAGGCCGCGACCACGCAGTTCCTCGCCGACGATCCGAAGCTCGTGAACTTCCGCTACTTCTTCACGCGCAAGGTCACGTTCGTGAAGGAAGCGCACGCGTTCATGCTTGTTGCCCGGCGGCTTCGGCACGCTCGACGAAGCGTTCGAGTTGCTCACGCTCGTGCAGACCGGCAAGTCGGTGCCCGCACCGATCGTGCTGCTCGACGTTCCCGGTGGCACCTACTGGCGCACTTGGGTCGAGTTCGTGCAACGCGAGCTGCAAGATCGCAACTACATCTCGCCCGACGACGCTGAGCTCTACGTGATCACCGACGACGTCCGCGTCGCGCTCGAAGAGGTCGTCGCGCTTCTACCGCAACTATCACTCTCTACGTTTTGTCGAGGGTGACCTCGTGCTTGCGCATGCAGACGCTGCCGTCGGACTCGGTGATCGCCGTCGCTGAACGCCGACTTCGCCGACATCATCACGAGCGGCGAGATCGCGCCGGTAGAGGCGAGCAAGGCCGAGATCGCCGACCGTGACGTTCCCGATCTCGCGCGCTTGTGCATGCGCTTCGATCGCCATTCGTACGCGCGCCTGCATGCATTGATCAGGCGCTTGAACGCACCCGCTTGACCGGGCGCGGCGTCCGCCGTCTCACCTGCGGTTCGCCGATCGACGTGTAGCTTCTCGGCCGATTGGGGAAAAGGAGGTCGTTGGTCAACGACGGCCATCACGGACTGAGACGGAGGAACTATGCCGAAGAGGCACCTGACCGCAACGATCGCGCTCGTCGTCGCTGCGACCTGTGGCTTCGCAGCCCCGGCGAGTGCGCACAACAGTCACGGCGACAATCACCGCAGTGACAAGCATCACGATCGCCATCACCACAAGCACGACGATGGTGGAAGTCCGCCCGGCACGGTTTCGATCGTCGCCGACAACCTGAACAACCCGCGTCAGATCACGATTCACGACGGCGCGATCTACGTCGCCGAAGCCGGAACTGGCGGCGACATCTGCCCGCCTGATGCAGGAGGTGCGTGCCTCGGCTTCACCGGTTCGGTGACCCGCGTGCAGCACGGCGACGCCGAGCGCGTACAGACCGGATTGATCTCGGTCGCCAGCCCCGAGGGTGACATCGTGGGTGTCGACTCATTGGCGTTCGGGAAGCACGATCAGCTCTACGGCGTCGCGACCGGTACCTGCGGCGTCGACCCGGCGTCATTGCCGCCGGAGATTGCCGCCCAGCTCGGCCAGGTCCTTCGTCTCAACGGCGGGACCGACACGACCGCCGTTGCGGATCCCCAGGGCTTCGAGTGCTCGCAGAATCCCGACGGCCAGGAAGCCGACAGCGATCCGTACGGTCTTGCCATCCGGGGCCACAAGATCTTCGTCGCCGACGCGGCGGGGAATGACGTGGTGAAGTTCGACAAGCACAAGGCACCCGAAGCGACCGTGTTGTCGACGACCGGCCAGCCGGTCCCGACGTCACTCGCGTGGGGTCCGCACGGTGACCTGTTCATCGGCACGCTCAACTTCGAGGGCGGCCCGGGCGGCGCGAACGTGTACCGCTTGAACGTGCACACCGGTGAGTTGTCGGTGTACGCCAGCGGATTGACGGCGATCACGTCGCTCGCGTTCGGCGACCACGGTCGCCTGTACGTGACCGAGTGGACGACCGGCTTCGACTCGACGGGTGCTCCGTTGCCGAATGGTGACGTTGTGTCGATCCCGTACGGCGGTGGAACCGACGGTCGCCAGATCATCGGCGCCGGTTCGTTGCACTTCCCGACCGGTGTCGCGGTTTCCTGCGGCAACGTCTACGTCTCCAACTGGGGCATCGCCACCGGTGAAGACGGTCCGTTCGGGCCGGGCAACCACGGTCAGCTGGTGAAGATCAGTCAGTGAACGAACGAGGCGTGAGCGCGCCGATCGCCTTGGCGACGGCGCGCCGCGCCTGTTCGAGCCGCTTCTCGTCTTGATTCGCGGCCTTGCCTGCTTCGCTCTCCGGATCGCGGGCGCGTTCCCGGAGGCGGTCGTAGGCAAGGTCGCGAAGCTCTTCTTCGATCGTGACCAGCCGCTCGACGATCCCTTCGTAACGCTCATCCACGATGGTCGTTCTCCTCTGTGAGTGCCGCCGCGAGCAGATCCGCGGGGTGACGAACGTCGAGACCGGCTTGGCGAAGATGCAACATGCAACCCGGGTTGGCCGATACGACGATCGCGCCACTTCCCTTCGCGTCGCCGGCGCCGGCCCGGCGCAGCGCGTCGGCCTTGCGGGTTCGGATCGCGGTCGCGAGATCAGGTTGCAGCACCGCGTACGCGCCGCCCGCACCGCAACACAGGCCGTCATCGTCGGTCTCGGCGAGCGTGTAGGCGGGCGCGAGCACCGTCCGCACAGCGGTGTGCGCGCGCTGGACGTGCCGGAGATGGCACGGATCTTGCACAACGAGCGTGGTCGTGGTCGGTTCCAGTGCCGGGACCCCCTGTTCCACGACCCACTCGGAGAAGTCGCGAACTCGCGCGCTGAACGCTTCCGCTTCTGCGGTGCCGAGTAGCCGGCCGTAGTCCTTCATCGCCGCGCCGCACCCCGCACTGTTCACGACGATCGGTGCCGTGCCCGGCATCGACGCGATCACGCGGCGGGCCAATCGTTTCGCGTCGTTGGCGCGGCCCGCGTGCGATATGCAATGCCCCGCAACAGTCTCCGCCGCTGCCCGGGGCGCGCGACCACGGCACCGGCCGCGCGCATGACGCGCACGGTCGAACGATGCGTGTCGCGCAGCCACGCGTCCATCACGCAGCCGGTGAAGCACCACGCCGTGGGGTCGCCGCCGCGAGGCGCGTCGAGGGGAGTTGCCAGTGATCGTGCGGACAGCGCCGGAAGCCCGAACCGGCGCGGGAGCAGGCGGAGTCGCTGCAATATCCATGCGCCCCATGTGATCGCGAGCAACAGCCAGTGGATCGGTAGGAGCAACCGGTAGCCGATCCATTCCGCGGCGCGCCGCGACTGCGACGTCGGGTCGCCGCGCTCGTGGAGCGCATCGCGCGTGGCCTCCATCAGGTGCCCGAACTGCACCGACGACGGGCACGCGGCCTCGCAGCCTCGGCACTGCACGCATTCGTTCATCGCGGTCTCGAACGCGGCGTCGATCGGCGTGCCCTCCATCTCGACCATGCGCATCGCGGCGATGCGACCGCGCGGCGACGCGATCTCCAGCCCGGTGACGCGGTACGTCGGGCAGTGCGGCAGGCACAACCCGCACGACACGCACGAGACGAGCTCGGTCTCGTCGAGATGCAAGCGGGCCCGGTACGCGGTTCACAGCGGCACCCGTCCGGGCGCGAGCTTGCCGGTCGGGTCGAACGCGTCCTTCACCCGGCGCATCAACTGCGCGTTCGGAAGGTCGCAGCCGAAGCCGTCGATGCCGGCGTCCACCTGCTTCCCGCAAGAGCCAGCCGTCGTATCGTGCCCGCGGCGTCACGCGCGGCCGAGAGCACGGCTTCGTCGTCGCCCGCGACGTGCACGGTGCCGACGCCCAGCTCGGCGCACCAGCGCGCGCCGGGCACCGCGTCGAGCGCGCGCCCGAGCATCGCGAGCGCGCCGGGCGGCACCGAGATCCGGCCCCGATGGGCGCCGGTCGGGAGCGGCGGCGGCGTCGGCCTCGGTCAACCCCTCGGCTTGCGCGTCGACGTCAGCCGGCACGCCCTCGAGCAACACGTGCGTGGTCGCCCCGTCCCAGAGCAATGACGACGCGCGGAAGAAGTCGGGAGCTACGCCATCCGGGGAAGCGTCGACGCGAAACCATTGGGCGCGCGCCGCGCGGGGCCGGCACCGCAAGCGTCAGTTGCACCAGCACACCGAGCGTCCCGAATGATCCGACGAGCAGCCGCGGCAGGTCGTAGCCGGTCACGTTCTTGACGGTTTGCCCGCCGCCCTTCACCAGGCGCCCGTCGGCGGTGACGAACCGCACTTCGAGCACGTTGTCGCGGAGCGGACCGTGCCGCAGCCGGCGCGTGCCCGACAACCCGCACGCGACGATGCCGCCGATCGTCGCGGCCGGGTCGCGCGGATCGAGCGCGCATTCCTGCCCGTATTCGGCGAGCGCGGCGTCGAGCGTCGCGAACGACGTTCCCGCGCCGACGGTGATGGTCAGGTCTTCGGGTTCGTAGCGGGCGACCCCGGCGGGCGCCGAGACCTCGCACGCCGGATGCGCACGGGTTGCCGACCTCCCATTGCGTGCGCGCACCGACCGGGATCACCGACTCCGCCTGTGCGATCGTGGCGGCGATCCCCTCGATCGCGCCCGCGTCGAGCGCGTTCAGATCCACGTCCCCTCCGGGACTCGTTGCAGCTCGCCGCACCGGCTGCCGCTGGGCAGGACCTTCGAGCGGGTTCGCCGCGCCGTTGGGATCGAACGCATCTCGCAGCCGGGCCTGCGCGTCGAGGTCGTCGGCGTTGAACATGAGCGGCATGAGGTCACGCTTCTCGATGCCGACGCCGTGCTCACCGGTGAGCACGCCGCCCGCGTCGATGCACGTGGTGAGGATCTCGTTGCCCGCTTCGTATACGCGTTCCCAAACGCCCGGCTCGCGCCGGTCGAACACGATCAGCGGGTGCAGGTTGCCGTCGCCCGCGTGGAACACGTTCATGGTGATGAGCTCGTGCGCGTCGGCGATCTCGTAGACGCGCCGGAGCACCTCGACCAGGCGCGTGCGAGGCACCACCGCGTCGTGCAGGTAGTAGTCGGGCGCGATGCGCGCGATCGCGCCGAATGCCGACTTCCGTCCCTTCCACAACAGTGCGCGCTCGGCGTCGTCGGCCGCGACCCGCACGCTGACCGCGCCGTGGCCGTCGGGCGATATCGCGAATCGCCTCCACCTGGGCGTCGACTCCGCCGTTGAGTCCGTCGACCTCGACGAGCAACACTGCTTCGGCGTCGCGCGGATACCCGGCGCCCACGAAGTCTTCGACGGCTGCTCGTGATCTTGCGCGTCCATCATCTCGAGCGCGGCCGGGAGCACGCCACCGGCGATCGTTCCGGTGACGGTGGACGACGCGGCGTCGATCGAATCGAACGCGCACAGCATGGTTGCGACCGCGGGTGGATTCGGCGTGAGGCGCACCGCGACGCGTGTCGCGATACCCATCGTTCCTTCCGATCCCACGAAGCACCCGCGCAGGTCGTAGCCGGGCGCATCGGGTGCGAGTCCGCCGAGGCGGGTCGAGCTCGCCGTCGGCCAGCACCACGTCGACCGCGAGCACGTGCGCGGACGTGACGCCCGACGCGAGGCAGTGCGGACCGCCGGCGTTGGTCGCGACGTTGCCGCCGATGGTGCACGCCTGCTGCGACGACGGGTCGGGCGCGTAGTGCAGCCCGAGGTGCGAGACCGCCCGGGTCAGGTCGAGATTGAGCACGCCGGGCTCGACCCACGCCACCCGTGAGTGGGGGTCGATGTCGAGCACGCGGTTCATGCGCGTGGTCACGATCACGACGGGATCTCCGAGCGGCGTCGCACCACCCGCGAGGCCGGTACCGCTGCCACGAGCTACGAACGGACGGCCGTGGCGACGCGCGACGCGGACCGCAGCCGCGACCTCATCGGCGGAGCGGGGCCAGCAGACGGCGACGGCCTGGCCCTCGCTCACCCCCGCATCGCGCCCGTACAACGCGAGCTCGAGGGGCTCGGCACTCGCACCGGCCGGACCGAGCGTATCGCGGAGGTCAGCCAGTAGCGCGTCGTCGTGTCCGATCCGCGCAGCCTACCGAGCGGGTCGCGACCGGTTTGCCCCCAACGGGTGGTCGATCTCGGGCAGGACTGGCAAGCTGCGACGCGCGGGGGTTCTACGTCGGAGGGCACATGCAACGATTGGGCCGTATCCAACGCTTGGGCCGCAAAGGCTTTTTGGTGCCATGCCTCGTGGCCGGATCGGTGATCGGTCTCGCGATCGGCGGGACGATGAGTTGGGCGACGATCCCCGACACGCTCCACGGTCGCATTGACGTGTGCTACGCGGTGTCGGGTCCGAACAAGGGCCTGCTGCGTGTGATCGACACCCAGAACGGCGCGCACTGCAACGACGGCGAGCACACGCTGGAGTGGGATCGCAAGTCGCTGCGCTGGCGGGGCATTTGGAACCCGAACACGCTGTATGCCGACAACGACGGCGTGCGTTACGGCGGATCGTTCTACCTGGCGATCAACAGCAGCGTGAACATCGTCCCGACGAACACAGCGGCCTGGGCGTTGATCCTCCCCCAGGGAACCGCCGGCGCGACCGGAGCGAAGGGCGCCACCGGAGCGACGGGCACCGCCGGGGTAAAGGGCCCGACGGGGGTGAAGGGCGCGACCGGTACCGCGGGCGCGCAGGGGGCAACGGGACCGAGCGGTCCCGTCGGTCCGTCGGGAACCAACGGTGTCGCCGGTGCTCCCGGGGCTTCGGCGCTCCTCGAAGCTCAACCCGCGGGCGCGCTCACCGCGTTCGCGTTGGACGACTCCGGGTGGACCGACCTCGACGGCGCGACCACCCAGATCACGATTCCGGGAGGTTCGTCGGATCTCGTCGTGGCGCGGTGGTCGGGTCAGATCGATCCCAACGGTGCCAACACGTCGGGCGTGATGCTCCGCATCGTCATCGACGGCACGCCGATGCATCCGTACGCGCCACCCGAAGGGGTTCCCTACGGCCAGTACCTCAGCTTCGAGCGTTCACTGTCGGGGATCGGCGCGGGCAACCACGACGTCACGGTGCAAGCGACGTCGTAGCTCGTCGTGGAAGGTGCACCGCAGTAACGATTCGCGCGTCCACGGTCCCGTGTGCAGCACGGTCGTGGTGACTACGCTCGCTGCTCATGACAGCTCCTTCGCGACGAGTGGGTGACGATCCCCGTCCCCGGCAAAGAACGCAAGCAGTGGCAGATCGACGTGACCTTCCTCATGTCGTCGTGGCGCTGCATCTTCGGCCAGGGTTGCCAGGGAGTGCTCACCGAGCCGGCACCCGAGATGATCCAGGGCTGTTGCTCGTACGGCGCGCACGAATCCGAGCAGAAGGTCAAGGAGCACGTCGAGAAGCTCGCGAAGCAGCTCGGCGACGACGAGTGGCAGTTCAAGTCGGTCGGGCATGAAGAAGGGCGTGTGGAAGAAGGCGGGCAAGGACGAATGGCAGACGCGGCTGCACAAGGATGCGTGCGTCTTCCTCAACCGCACCGACTTCGAGGCCGGTCCCGGGTGCGCGTTGCACCTGCACGCGATGAACACCGGTAAGCACTTCGCCGAGACCAAGCCCACGGTGTGCTGGCAGCTGCCGTTGCGTTCCTTCGACCGCGACGAGGAAGACGACGGCTCGGTCACGTCGGTGCTCACCGAGTTCGGCCGCGACGGCTGGGGTGAGGGCGGCGAGGAGTTCGCCTGGTGGTGCACGGAGGCGCCCGAAGCGTTCACCGCGCACGAGCCCGTGTACCGGACGATGGAAACCGAGCTCCGGTTGATGATCGGCGACGACGTCTACGACGAGGTCGTGAAGTACTGCGACGCGCGGCTCGAAGCGGGCCCGTTGCCGCTGCCGCACCCGGCCAGGTCAAGGTGTCACTCGGACGGACCCGCATCCGCAGGCCGTAGCGCGTGGTGAGCGCCGGGCGTGCCGACGGCGCAACGATCTGCTCGACGACCTCGCCGCCGAGCAGCGACGGCTCCAGGAACGTACTGCGCGACGCTCGACACCGACGCGTGGCTGCGTCCGACTCCCGCACGTGGGTGGGACGTACGCGACACCGTCGCCCATCTCGCCGATACCGACGAGATGGCGATCGCGACTGCGACCGGCGCGCCCGGCTCCATCGGCGACCGGGCGTGCCGTCGCGGCGTCCGGCGCACGACGTGACGTATCAGGGCGTGTTGCACGGCCGGCGCCGGACCGGGCCGAGGTGCTTGGCGTGGTGGGAGTCGTCAGTGCCGCGCCGAGCGCGAGATGTTCGTGGCGCTCGACCCGAACGTGCGCGTGCCGTGGGGCATCGGTATGCGCCCGCCGTCGCTGATCACCGCGCGGCTGATGGAGACGTGGGCGCACGGCCTCGACGTGTGCGCGGCGTTGCGCGTGCCAACCCGTCGACACGGATCGGCTCGCGCACGTCGCGTGGCTCGCGACGCGGGCGCTCCCCTACGCCTACACGGTCGCCGGGCCGCGAACCGCCGTCCGATCCGCTGCGGGTCGAGCTCACGCTGCCGTCGGGCGCGGCGTGGACGATCGGGTCCCGCCGACGCGACGAATCGCATCACGGGTCCGGCCGGTGAGTACTGCCGCGTGTTCGTGCACCGGCTCGAAGCCCGCCGACGCGCCGAACGTGCACGCCGAGGGCGACGCCGCGGTCGCTGCGCTCAGCGTCGCTCGCGTGTCTCTGAGGACCAGGCCTGAGCACCGGGAGCGTCCGCCGATGCCGTTGTTCTCGTTCGAAGGGCTGCAGCCGCGGATCCATCCGTCGGCGTTCGTCGCGCCGACGGCGACGCTCGTCGGCGACGTGATCGTCGAGGAGCGGCGCGTCGATTTGGTACGGCGTGGTGATCCGCGCCGACTACGCGCCCGTGATCGTCCGCGCGCCGCGCCAACGTCCAGGACAACGCGGTCATCCACGGTCCGCCGGGCCTCACTACCGACGTCGGCCCGGGCGTCACGATCGCGCACAACTGCGTCGTGCACGGCGCGCTCTGCTCGAGCGGCAGTGCATCGTCGCCAACGGTTCGGTCGTGCTCGACGGCGCCACGATCGGTGCCGGCGCGCTGATCGCCGCGGGCTCGGTGGTGCCGCGGGCGTGTCGATCCCCGCGGGCATGCTCGCCGCCGGATCTCCGGCGACGGTTCGCCGGCCGGTGAAGGGCAGCGGCGCGGAGACGTGGGTCGAGATGAATCCGGGCGCGTACGCCGAGCTCGCCCAGCGCCACCGCACGGGCATCGCGTTCGTCGACCCGAAGACGGCTGAGCCGGCGTATCCGCGTCGATCAGAGGTAGAGGCCCGACTGGCCTTCGGCCCGGGTCGACGCGATCGCGTGCACGTCGCGTTCCCGCAGGATCAGGTACTCCTCGCCGCGGATCTCGACTTCGAAGCCGGTGTCGGGCGAGAACAGCACCCGGTCGCTGGCCTCGATCGTGCGCACCGTGGGCCCGGCGGCGACGACTTCGGCCCAGACAGCCGGCGGTCGACGTTGGCTGTGGCCGGGATGAGGATCCCGGCTCGGGACTTGCGATCGCCGGTCTCGGGCGACGGTGCCAGCAGGAGCCGGTCGGCGGTCATGCGGATGGAATGTTTGACCTCGTCATGGGGGTCGTCGTGCGGGCATGCGACGCCAGGTTAGCCGTCAGGATACCGAGCTTCGATCCGGCCTCGGACGGTGATGCGTGGGTAGCCTCACGCCGATGACGTCGCGCGCGTTGCGATCACGTTCGTCTCGGCCGCGCTCGCCGTCAGCGTGCTCGGCGCCTGCGGGAGCAGCAGCGGTGGCGGCGGAAGCTCGGCGAAGTGTCCGGCCAAGGTCGCCACGAAGACCGCGACCGGCGGCGCGGTCACGGTCTGCGCGTCCGACATCAAGTTCGACGTCAAGACGATCAAGGCCTCGCCCGGGCCGCTTAAGGTCACGCTCGAGAACGACGGCGCGATCGAGCACACTATCAAGATCAACAACACCGACCTGCGAGCTCAAGGCGAACGGCGGGCAAGACCGACTCCGGCACCGTCACGCTTGTCGAAGGGCACGTACGACTTCGACTGCACGGTCTCCGGTCACGCGGCCGCCGGCATGAAGGGCACGATCGTGGTCGGTTGACCCCTGGTCGCCGATTCCGCTCGCCCGCCGTCATGGTCCAGTCAACCCTCCCGCTCGAAGCTCGCCGCCCGCTGTCGACGACGTTGGGCGCGTATATCCGCCTGACGAAACCCCGCGTCATCGAGCTGCTGCTCGTCACCGCGGTGCCGCCGATGTTCCTCGCCCAACAGGGCTGGCCGTCGATCGGACTGATGGTCGGCGGTCGTCGTCGGCGGTGCGATGGCCGCCGGCGGCGCCAACACCATCAACTGCTGGATCGAGCGCGACCGCGATCAGCTCATGCGGCGCACGCTCTCCCGTCCGCTTCCCCAGGGCGAGATCGTTCCCGTCGCGCGCGCTCGCGTTCGGCATCGTGCTGAACGTGCTCGCGTTCGTGTTGCTCGCGACCACGGCCAACCTGCTGGCGGCAGCGCTCACCATTTCGGCGACGCTCTTCTACGTGTTCGTCTACACGATGTGGCTGAAGCCGCGCACGGTGCAGAACATCGTGATCGGCGGCGCGGCCGGCGCGGTGCCCGCGCTCGTCGGGTGGGCCGCGGTACGCGGCAGCCTGGCCGCGCCCGCGTGGTTCCTGTTCGCGGTGGTGTTCTTCTGGACGCCCGCGCACTTCTGGGCGCTGGCCGTGAAGTACCGCGACGACTACGCCGCCGCCGGTATCCCGATGCTGCCCGTGGTGCGCGGCATCGAGGAGACGACACGTCAGATCGCCGGGTACGCGATGGTGACGGTGGCGGTGACGTTCGCGATGCCGCTCACCGGTCAGGTCGGCCGCTTCTACGCGGTCTCGGTGTTCGTGCTCGGCGTGCTGTTCGTCGGCCGGGCGCTCGCGCTCATGGCCAACGCCGACGCCGCAGGCCGCGATCAAGTTCTTCGGGTGGTCGAACGTGTACCTGATGCTGGTGTTCGTCGCGGTTGCAGTCGACGCGCTCATCCGATAGCTCCTCGGATCGTCCCGACTCGGGCCCGTCGCGCACGGCGATCTGGATCCTCGTCGTCGTGTCGATCGCGATCCCGGCGGTTGTGCTCGCGCTGATCGTCACCCACGACAGCTCGCACAATCCGGCGGCGACCGCCACGACCACGCCGAGGACCGACGTCGCGCCGATCGACACGCACAAGGCGCGAGGTCGGGACTCTCGCGCCCGACTTCACGCTCCCGACGACGGACGGGGAAGCACCTCACCCTCTCCGACGTTGCGCGGCCGTCCGGTCGTCGTCGTGTTCTTCGCGTCGTGGTGCCACCCGTGCGAAGAGGAGCTGCCCGTGCTCCAACAGCTCCGACGCGAGAACGCTGCGCTCGAGATCGTCGGCGTGAACTACCACGACCTGTCGTCCGACAGCGTCGACTTCGTGCGCCGGCTTGCACGTGACGTTCCCCACGCTCCTCGACTCGCCCGACGGTCCGATCGCCGAGCGCTACGGCGTGCGCGGTATCCCGCAGACGATCTTCGTCGACAAGCAGGGCGTCGTGCGCGGCCGCGTTTACGGCGAGACGAGCCGCAAAGCGCTGCAACCCGCGATCGCCGATCTCCTGGCCGGCCGGAACATCCGCACGGTATGAGCCCGGACGCGCGTCCTCGGGGACAGGTAGTTCGGCCTATGGTTATCGGCCGGTCACATGTGGCCGAATGGGAACGGGTGGAACCGGGTGGGTTCCCGAGCAGGCGGGGTGGATGATGGCGGTTTCTGGGTCGCGGCGATTGCGGGTTGCCGGTGTTGCGGTGCTGCTGTCGGTAGGAGCCGTGGTACTCGTCGGCACCGCGGGCGGTGCCGCGGCGCGGGCTCGTACTCCGGAGTGGGTGCCCATCAGGTCTCGTGCGGTGTGTGCTCAGGTCAAGGCCCGGCACGTGCGCTGCGCGGCGATCCAGGTCCTGAACCCCGACGCGATCGCGGTTGATGCGGCCGCGCGCCCGAACAAGCCGACCCCGACGACTCGAGCAACGACGACGAGTTCGACCACTACGACTCGACGACAACGACGACGACGCAGCCGGGAGGGATCTTCGTGCACCACGGTGCATGCCGGGTTCACGCCCTGCGACGTGCGGGCCGCGTATGCGTTGCCCGCAGCACCGGCGGGTGCCGGTCAGACCGTCGCGATCGTCGATGCGTACGACGCCCCGAAGGCCGAGGCCGACCTCGGGGTGTACCGAGCGGCATACGGACTGGGTGCGTGCACGACCGCGAACCACTGTTTCCGCAAGGTCAGCCAGACCGGCGGAACGAGATATCCCCGAGGGAACGTGGGCTGGGCCGAGGAGATCTCCCTCGACATCGACATGGTCTCTGCCACGTGCCCGAACTGTCACATCCTGTTGGTCGAAGCGAACTCGAACAACCTCGGTGATCTGCTGACCGCCGAGCACGAAGCCGTCGTGTTGGGCGCAAACGTCATCTCGAACAGCTGGGCCGCGAGCGAGTTCAGCAGCGAAGCGACGTACGACAGTTACTTCAACCAGAACATCCCGATCACCGCGAGCACCGGCGACGACGGCTACGGCGTTGGCTGGCCGGCCGCGTCGCCCTACGTCACCGCGGTCGGCGGTACGAGCCTGACGCGGGCTGCGACGCCGCGGCTGGTCGGAGACTGCGTGGAGCGGCGCCGGGAGCGGTTGCTCGGCGTATGAGACCAAGCCCGCCTGGCAGACCGACGCGGGGTGTCCGCGCCGCACCGTCGGCGACGTGTCGGCCGTTGCCGACCCGAGCACCGGCGTCGCGGTCTACGACTCCTACGGCGCGTCGGGCTGGCTCGTTTTCGGCGGCACCAGCGTTGCATCGCCGATCGTCGCGTCCGTTTACGCGCTTGCTGCGGACGGTCGGAACCCCGGCCAACGTGTATGCACACGCGTCGAGCCTCTTCGATGTCACCTCGGGAACCAACGGAACCTGCAGCCCCAGCTATCTCTGCACCGCCGGCCCCGGCTACGACGGACCCACCGGACTCGGCACCCGAACGGAACCGGCAGCTTCTAATCCGGCTCCGGCGTGTCAAGACCTTCTCGGGCCCGGCAGTACCCGTTTATGGGAACTGAACGGCCCGAGAATCCGTCGTCGGATCGCGTCGCACGACCAATGGCCCAGTCGTAGAGTCGTGTTGTGGGAATCCAGGACGAGGACTCGTACTTCCGGCGCAGCTACCTGCCGCTACCCGGACAGCAGCGAGGTTGGCGCCGGCGTGTGCTCCAGGTCGCGGCGGTGTTCATTGTCGTCGCGCTGATCGGCGGATTCATCGCCACGATCGCCGGTCGCTGAGACGACACCAAACGTTGACCGAGGCTGTACTCAGGACCAACCATCGTCCGGTACGTAGGGTCGGTGCAGGGTCTCGGGCGTAAGGAACAACATCTTGGCGGGCCGGAGCACGATCTGGCGGTGCCATGCACCCTTCGGGATGACACACGCGGATCCGGGTCGGAGTTCGATGCGTCGTTCTTCGTTGTGATCGAGGTCGTCACGAAGGACTACGTCGATCGCGCCTTCGACGAGATACAGGAACTCGTCGGCGTCAGGATGCATCTCCCATTCATCGCGCTCGCCGGCGGTCTCGACGATCACGTGGCCGACCCGACGATTGTCGAACTCGACGTCGAGGAACTCGGCGATCGGATGTGCCTGCGTCGTCATCGATCGCTCCTAACGCTCGCCGATCGTCACTCTTCCCAGCGGAACCAGTGCGCGGCGGCGAGCGGTGCGAGTATCGCCCACGCGATGAGCACGACGAACTGGCCGGTGGGGAACTTCTCGGTCGACAGCACCGACCGCACCGTGTTGGAGAGCGCGGCCGCCGGGAGCAACTTCGCGAACGCCTGCACCGGGCCCCGGGAGCTTCGACAGTGGGTAGGCCATCCCGCCGAGGAACAGCATCACGAGGAAGAGCGCGTTCGCAGCAGCCAGGTTCGCCTCTGCGCGTAGCGTGCCCGCCATCAGCAACCCGATGCCCGCGAACGCGATCGTTCCGATGAGTAACAGGACGAGCGCCGCCGGCAATCCCGACGGCACGTGCCAACCCAGGGCGATCCCCGCGCTGACGATGAGCAGCGCCGAGATCAACTCGAAGAGCAGCACCACACCCGTCTTCGCCGCGAGCAGACCACCGCGCGAGAGCGGTGTCGACCCGAGCCGCTTCAACACGCCGTAGCGACGCTCGAATCCCGTCGCGATGCCGAGCGAGACCATCGCCGCCGCCATCACCGCGAGCGAGAGCACGCCGGGAACGAGGAAGTCGACGGGATGCTTGAAATCCGACGGGATCGTCGTGTCGATCTTCGAGAAGAACACGAGGATGCCGAGCGGGACCGCGAGCGTGACGATCAGGTTCTCGCCCCGCCGGAGCTGCAACGTGAGCTCGGCGCGTGACTGCGCGCCGACGGCCCGCCGGTTCACGAGTCGTCCTCGGCGGTGATCTGCAGGAACACGGATTCGAGCGAACGCCGACCGGATTGCAATGCGGCCAGGGTGATGTCGCGATCGCGCAGGAAGCACGCGAGGTCGGCGATGCGCGCCGGCGTGCCCGCGGCGCGCACGACGTACTCCCCCGCCTGCGCCTCCACCACCGTTGCCGGTTCGAGGCCGATGGCTTTGGCGAGCAGGTCGACGTCGATCCCGGGATCGGCGACGAACGCGATCTCGTCGACCGCGGCGTTGCGGGTCAGGTCCGACGGCGAACCGAGCGCGGCGAGCCGGCCGCCGTTGATGATCGCGACGCGATCGCACAACGTTTCCGCTTCGTCCATCGCGTGCGTCGTGAGGAGAACGGTCACGCCGCGTTCGCGCAGCGAGCGCACGAGGTCCCACGTCGTCGCGCGGGCGTGCGGGATCCATACCCGCGGTCGGCTCGTCGAGGAACACGACACGCGGCCGGCCGATGAGCGCGCACGCGAGCGAGAGTCGCTGGGCCTGGCCGCCCGACAGTCTGCGCACCGGCGTCGCGGTCGTGTCGCGCAGGCCGACGAGGTCGAGCATCGCGTCGGGCGAGTCCGCCTCGTCGTAGTACGCGGCGAAGAGCCGTAAGAGCTCGAGCGGCCGCAATCCCGGGTACAGGCCACCCGCTTGGAGCATCACGCCGATCTGCGGGCGCAAACGACGGCCGTCGCCCACCGGATCGAGGCCGAGCACGCGCACGGTGCCCGCATCGGGACGGCGGTAGCCCTCGAGGATCTCGACGGTCGTGGTCTTGCCCGCGCCGTTGGGTCCGAGCAGCCCGAACACCTCGCCCGCGCCGACCTCGAAGTCGAGGTCGTCTACGGCCCGCTTCGATCCGTACGACTTTCGCAGCCCGGCAACCGAGATCGTGCTGGTGCCGGCGTCGGCGCTCAGGAGTCCCGCCAGGCGACGTAGGCCGCCAGCTCATCGAGCCACACGCGAGCGGTTTCGGTGAGCGGTGCTGCCGCCGAGCGCGTCGCGGGCCTCGACGACGAGCCGCTCGATCTCCGCCTCCACGTCGTCGACCGCGCCGGTGCGCACGAAGAGGGCTTGCAACTCGGCGACATCGGTCTCGGTCAGGTCGGCGGCACCGACCCGGCTGAGCAGCTCGCGGTCTTCGTCGGTGGCGCGGGCGGTCGCGATCGCGATCAGCGGGGTCGGCTTGCCTTCGCGCAGGTCGTCGCCCACCGGCTTGCCGGTCACCGACGGATTCGCCGAACGCGCCGAGCACGTCGTCGCGGAACTGGAACGCCTCGCCCATCGGCAGCCCGATCGCGGACAGCGCGGCGCCGAGCTCGCCGTGGCGGCCGGTGAGTGCGGCGCCGAGATGCAGCGGGCGTTCGACCGTGTACTTGCCCGACTTGTACGTCGCGATGCGACGCGCGGTCTCCGCGTCGGTGCGCGCGGTCGCAGTCCCGACGAGATCGAGCGACTGGCCGACACACAGCTCGACGCGTAGCTCGTCGAAGATCTGCTGCGCATCCGCGGGCGCACCGCGCAACAGGATGTCGGCGTATACGAGCGCGAAGTCGCCGACGAGGATGGCCATGCCGTCGCCGAAGCGCCGGGCCGGACCCCGCCACGATGCATCTTCGTGTTGCCGGGCGAAGCGACGGTGCACCGCGTCTCGGCCGCGCCGGATGTCGGAGCCGTCCATGATGTCGTCGTGTACGAGCGCGAACGTGTGCACGAGTTCGAGCGCGGCCGCGGCGTCGATGACCGCGGCATCGTCGATCGCGCCCCCCGCACCGACGTACGCGCACGCGCAGAACGCGGGCCGCAAGTCGCTTGCCGCCGGCGGCGACGAAATCTCGGAGTGCGAGGAGTGGATCGACGAGTGCGGGGTCGACCGCGTTCCAACGGTCGATCTCGGCGGCGAGCAGCGTGTCGATGCGCTGCTCGACTCGATCGGCGACCGGATCGAGTGCGTCGGGGAACGCGGCGGTCCGGGCCGCCGTGCTGGTCATGGCGAGAGGCTACGCCGCGGGCTCCGGGCGTTCCCCATCGTCGGTGGGCGGCCCGTAGCCTGCGCCGCGGTGGCTGCCTTCCTGTCCGACGAGTGGGTCGAGGACCTCGCGTCGCGTGCGCGGGCGCGCCCCGGGTTCCGGATCGGACACCGGTCAATCGGATACGAGCCGATTCGTGATCGAACCCGTCGTCACCGGCGTGCCCGGCCGCGGCGAGGTGCGCTACCGCATCGTGTTCGCCGCGGGGACGTGCGCGGTCGAGGGTGCGTCGGACTTCGGAGAGCCCGCCGACGTGCGGCTCGAGACCGACTACGTCACCTCGGTCGCTTTGTCACGCGGGACTGCGAACGCGCAGGCCGCCCTCGCCGACGGTCGGCTGCGGGTGGCAGGTGACGTCGCTCGGTTGGCCGAACACGCCGCGGCCCTGGGTGCGCTCGACGATCTGTTCGGCGCCCTGCGCTCGGTGACGACCTACCCGGCACCATGACTATCCGTGCCGCTTACGGGGCGAAGACTCGGCCGTGAGCGCCGAGTCGTAGTCTGGCGCGGTGAACCGCGGCCGAGCACATGTGGGGTGAAGTGACCCCGGCCGAGCGCCTCCGGGCGGTCACCCGCCGCAACGTCGACGAAGACCGGCTCGCGATCGAGGCCGCCGACGCGCTCGAGGGATTCGCGTCGGAGCCGGCGAGCCTCGTGGTCGCGTGCCGGCGCGTGCTCGCGCATCATCGGGCCCACGGTCCCTTGTGGTGGGTCTGCGCGCGCATCCTCGCCGCGGCCGATCCGCGGGCCGGCGCCCGGGAGTCGTCACGGCTGCTCGAGACCGACCGCACGCCCGATCGACTCGGCGCAACGCTTCCGCTGCTCGACGAAGATCAGGTCGTGGCCGTGGTCGGTTGGCCCGAGGCCGTCGACCTCGCGATGATCGAGCGGCTCGATATCGACGCGGTCGCGTTGCGAGTCGACGGCGTGAACCCGGCGTCGGCGCTCCGCCACCGTACGAGTGAGCGGGGCGTGCGGATCGTCGACCCGTGGGACCCGACGCTCACCGACGTCGTCCGCTTCCTCGTGCAGGCGTCGGCCATCGGTCCCGAACGGTGTCTGGTTCCCGCGGGCACCGTCGACGCGCTCGACACGCTCGGCTCCGCGGTGCGCGAGGTCTGGGTCATCGGGGGCGTCGGACGAGTGTTGCCGGCTCGCCTCTACGACATCGTGCGCGGCGCCGCACTCGAGTCGTTCTCCCCCGACGACGACGCTCCCGTAGAAGAGCTCCCGATCTCCCGGGTCGACTGCATTGCCGGGCCGCGCGGCGTGCAGCGCGCCTCGGAAGCGGCCGCCCGCAGCGACTGCCCCGTCGTTCCCGAATTGCTCCGCCCGCTCGACTGACGCGGGTCGGTGGCGTCAAACGTCGATGACGCCGTCGGTGTCACTCGGGCCGATGCGCCGGACCTGACTGCCGAACCGGCGGCGCAGAATCCGGCGGGCGGTGTGGCGGCCCAGCGGGAACAGCAACAACAGGCCGAGCGTGTCGGTGACGAATCCCGGAACCACGAGCAGTACACCACCGGCGAACACGAGGGCCGCTTCGATCAGGTCGTTGGTCGGCATCGTCTGGTGCGCGAGCTGGTCCTGAATGTGGCGGACGACGCTGAAACCCTCGAGCTTCGCGAGCCAGTAGCCGGCGATCGAGAACAGCACGAGCAATGCCACGGTGTTGAGCCCGCCGATGTGGTGCGCGACCTGGATCGCGACGCTGATCTCGACGATCGGCAGCACGACGAACAGGAGCGCGAACACGGCAAGCATGACGCAATGTTACCGACGGCTAGAACGGTCCCCCGTCGACTCCGATGCGCTGGCCGGTCAGGTACGACGCGTGTTCCGACACGACGAAGCGCACCGCGTCGGCGACCTCTTCCGGCGAGCACACGTGGCCGAACGGGCTGCGTTCGTCCATCGTGTGGATGTCCTCCACGCCCATGGCGCCCTTGACCAGGCGGCGACCCATCTCCGTGTCGACCAGCCCCGGAGCGACGACGTTGACGTGAATGCCGTTGCGCCGCTCCTCTTTCGCGAGCGTCCACGCCAACGCCTCGAGCCCCGCTTTGGCCATGTTGTAGGGGGCCGAGTTCGCGGCCATGTACACGACCGCCGCGCTCGAGATCATCACGATGTCGCCGCGCGGACGGGTCCGCATCGACGGCAACACGAGCTTCGAGAGCATCCATGCGCCGAGCGCGTGCGTGCGCCACACCCGCTCCATCTCGGCCGGATCCGTGTCGGCCACGGTCTGCCCGCGGGATGCAATGCCCGCGTTGTTGACGAGGATGTCGACCGCGCCGAAATCACTCAGTACCCGAGCCACCATCTGCTCGCAGGCATCGAGGTCATCGATCGACGCGGAGTAGGCGATCGCGCGCCGGCCGAGGTTCTCGATCTCGGCGACGGTCTCGGCCGCGGCCTCGTCGTTCTTGCGGTAGTTGATCGCGATGTCGGCGCCATCCGCGGCGAGGCCGAGCGCGATCGCCTTGCCGATCCCCCGCCCGCCGCCGGTTACCAGCGCGACCCGCCCTGCCTGATCCATGTGCTCGCTCCTCGTTCCTCGGACCGTCGACTATTCGTCAGTGAACACGGCGGGGCGCTTCTCCGAAAACGCCTGCATCGCCTCGACCAGATCGCCGGTGAAGCTCGACAACACCTGCGTGCGGTTCTCCAGATCGATGCCCGCCTGGAGGCTGCCGATCTCGAGTTGGCTCCACATGACTTCCTTCGTCATGCGCACACCGAACGGGCTGTTGCCCACGATGAGCGCGGCGGTTTCACGCGCCGACGCGACCGCGTCGCCCGCATCGACGACGCGGGTCACGAGCCCGATGCGGTCGGCTTCGGCCGCATCGATCAGCCGTCCGGTGAGCAACAACTCGAACGCGCGTGATGCGCCGACGAGGCGCGGGAGTAACCACGACACGCCGATGTCGCATCCCGACAGGCCGATCCTGACGAACGCGACGTTGAACCGTGCGGTCGCGTCGGCGATCCGAATGTCGCTCGCGAGCGCCAACGCCAATCCGCCGCCCGACGCGGCGCCGTTGACCGCGGAGATGATCGGCTGCGGCATTGCCCGCATCTTCGGCACGAGCCCGGCGATCATCTTCTGCACCTTCATCCCCGCCTGCGCGCGCCCGAGTCCCTTGGCCGACGGCGGCGACGCGCCCTCGGTGAGATCGAGCCCGGCGCAGTAACCGCGCCCGGCGCCGGTCAGGATGATCACGCGACACGTTCGATCCTCGGCGAGCGAGTCGAGCGCTTCGTGGAGGCCGGAGATCAGCGTCGTAGTTCATCGCGTTGAGCCGCTCGGGCCGGTTCAATGTCAGCTGGGTGACACCCGGCCCGACCGTTTCGACCAAAACCGCGTCGCTCACTTCGATCCTCTCGACTTTGCCAAGGCCTGCGCCGCGCACCAGCAGGCGCGGCGAGTCGAAGCGTTCACACCACGCGCCGAATGTCGGCGTCGGTCCTTTCCACTCCCAATCGTCGACGACGCCCACATCGGCGGTCGTGCGCAGCGTCGCGAGATCTTTGAAGCACGCGAGCACGTCACGGCCGGCGGTCGAGGGTCGCGGCGAGGCGGTCGACGCTGCGCAGTCCGGGGACGTCCCACGCCTTGCCGTCGTCGGGGATCGCCTCGACGTGGTGGTACCGCTCGAGCAACGCGGCCGCGCTCTTGGCGCCGAATCCGGGCAGGCCGGGAAAGCCGTCGGCCGAGTCTCCGACGAGCGCGAGCCAGTCAGGAATCGACTCCGGCGCGACGCCGAACTTCGCGTGCACACCGTCGGCGTCGAGAAAGATCTCCTTGCGGCGATCGAGCTGCACGATCTTGCCGCCGACGCATTGGCCCAGATCCTTGTCGGGCGTGCAGATGATCGCATGCTCGACGCGGGGATCGGCCGCGGCGACGTACGCCGCGCTCGGCGAGCGCGTCGTCGGCTTCGAGGTCGACCATCGCCCACACGGTGACGCCGAGTGCCTCGAGCGCGTCTTCGAGGAGCGGGAACTGCGCGAAGAGCACGGGATCGATTCCGGAACCGTCCTTGTAGTCGGCCCACAGATCGTTGCGGAACGACTCGATCACGTGATCGGTGGCGACGCCGAGGTGCGTGGCCCCGCCCTCGAGCATGCCGATCATCGAGCTCACGACGGCTCGGGTGGCTCCGACCTCCACCCCGTTCTCGTCTTGATGGCCGGGGCGGGGCGCGAGGTACTGGCGAAACAGCTCGTAGGTGCCGTCGACGAGGTGCACCTGCATCATCCGAGCCTGGCACAGATGTGGCTTCCGTCACAGATGCTCACGGAGAGTGGTCATTCATCCGACAACCTGTCCATCGAAAGCTGCCCACCGAAGGGAGGCACGTGGCGGCGGAATCGGTGCCGGAAAATCTGCCCGAGGTATGGAATCCACCGCCGGGAGTGCAACGCGCCGCGCTCGCGTTCAGCGCGATGCCGACCCGCGCCGCCCTGAACATCTCCTCTCGCCTCACGCTCGTCGAACGGAGCCAACTCCGCGAGGGGCTCTCCCGCATCCACGAGATCGGTGAGCAGGAACGTCGCGAGGCGGTCGACGCGCTGGTTCGCGCGGTCCACGCCGGCGTCGGGTTTCCCTCGCCCGCCGCGCACGACGAGGCCAAGTGCCCGTTCCGGCGCGTCGAGTCGACGCCCGCGGCCGAAGTGGCCTCCGTGCTCGGGTCGTCGCGCGCTCACGCAGCCGTTGATCGCGGCGACCGCGTTGTGTCATCTCCGCGCGCGTCGTACCGATCGGAGGTTTGGGGTCAGCTCGGTTCGGCCGAACGCGCCGCGATCCGGCCGACGCTCTCGCAGATCCCGACGCTGTCGCCGACCCGAACCGCGATGTACGCGCTGGATCTACGCGACCGGATCGCGCATCGTCGCTGACGCAACAGCTCGATCCGTCGGGTCCGAGCAGATGCTCGCCGATCCGTTCGTCAACCTGCGTGTTCGCGACGTTGGTAGTGGGCACCGGCGCGCGCACGGAAAGCGCGAGCTGTTGCACGCCGCCGAACACCAGGACCGCGCCGAACACGTGAAAGCCCACGAGTACCGCGGGAATCGCCTCGAAGTACTGGACGTAGCCGAGGATGCCTTGCGCGACCATCGCCGCCAGCGCGAGTGACGCGGTCGCGAGCACGGTGCGAGGGGCGCGTGTGCGTACGAGCAGCCACACCGTGATGAGGGTGATGACGACGAGCAGGTCGACCAGCGTTCCGTGCACGCGCGCGAGGTCGACGATCGGCCAGGTGAGGCGGCGGGCATCTCGATCGCCACCGTGCGGACCGGCCGCAGTAACGAACGTGCCCACGATGACGACCACGATCGTCCACACGTACACGACGCCGACTGCTCGCAACGCGATCGGGGCGACGATCGGCCGGCGCGGTCCTTCCGGTTCTCGCGCGGTGGCGCATCTGCATCGCGACGCTCACGAGCGCGAGCGCGAGGAGGAAGTGGCTCATCACGCTGAACCACGCCAGCTTCACCATCACCGAGATGCCGCCGAGGATCGCTTCGCACCAGAACAATCCGAACAGGATCCAGGCGAGTCGCACGAGATCGCGGCGCCGGGCCGGAGTTGGTACGCGCCGATCAACGCGAGCGCGATCGGGATGCCGATCGCCCCGGAGAAGAGGCGGTTCAGCTGTTCGATCGCGGCGTGATGCGTCGACACGTTGACGAACTGATCGGCGCTGCAGTTCGGCCAGTCGCGGCATCCGAGCCCCGAGTTGGTCAGCCTCACGACCGCGCCGCTCACGATGATCGCGACGAGGAGCACGAGATTCACCGTGGTGAGACGGCGGAAGCCGCCTGACGACAGGCGGGGTACGCGCATTGACCGGAGTCTACGGAGGGGTGGTCACGCGGTCGTATCGACCCGAGTCGTTCCCTGGTCTTGCGGAACACGGCGACGATGCGGTCGACTGACGGCGTGACTCCTGCACCGGCATACGACGAGTTCGGTTTGTTCCACGAGAACGCGGAGGAGTTCGGTATCCCGTTCGACTCGCCGCCGATCGTCAGCCGGGTGTCGGTCCCCATCGACGCCGGCTACGAGTCAGCGCGCTGCAATGGGGATCCGGAGCGCCGGAGATCGTGTTGCTTCACGGCGGCGCCCAGAACGCGCACACCTGGGACACGGTCGCGCTGGCCTTGGACCGACCGCTGGTCGCGATCGACCTCCCCGGGCACGGTCACTCGGGCCATCGCGAAGATCACGCCTACTGGCCCGCGGAGAACGCGGCCGCGGTCGAGACCGCCGTGCGCAAGCTCGCACCCGACGCGGCGATGGTCGTCGGCATGTCGCTCGGTGGGCTCACTGCGCTCGCGCTCGCCGACCGCGCGCCCGACCTCGTTCGCCAGTTGGTGCTCGTCGATGTCACGCCCGGCGTCAACCGCGAGAAGTCCGTGCGATCGCGCAGTTCATCGACGGGCCCGAGTACTTCACTTCCTTCGACGAGATCCTCGAGCGCACCGTCGCGTTCAACCCGACGCGCAGTGAGTCGTCGCTGCGACGCGGGATCCTGCACAACGCGATCGAAGCCCCGATGGTCGCTGGCGCTGGCGCTACGACCTGCCCCGGCGCGGCAGCGGCGAAGGCGACAGCGGTCAGGTGATGCCGGGACTCGATGCGCTTTGGGACGCGGTGTCGAACCTGTCGATGCCGCTCACGCTCGTCCGCGGCAGTCTTTCGCCGGTCGTCGACGACGACGACGTGGCCGAGTTGCTGCGGCGCCGTCCCGACGCGGTGGTCGAGGTCGTGCAAGACGCCGGCCACAGCGTGCAAGGTGACAAGCCCTTGGAGCTCGCCCAGTTGCTCGCCGATCGGCTCTGACCGGTGCTGCCCGCGTTGCCCGAAAAGTTCTCGGAAACGCGTGATGCATTGCACGCGCTCGCCGAGCACGTGGTAGCGGAGGCGTACTTCCTGTCGACGAAGCACATCGGTCTACGCCCGACGCCGCGCGGGTTCGGCACGCCGGTGTTCGGCGATCGCGAGCGCGTGCGCGTCGACGGGACCGCGCTCGTGCACGAACGGGGCGGGTCGGAACAGCGAACTGAGATCACGACGTTGCCGCGCCGCCGCCGCGTTCCTCGAGATTCCGCTCGGCGCTCCCGACGTCTACACACCGGCAACCCCGCTCGATCCCGACGCGTCGCTCCCGATCGACCACGACGCCGCCCTCGCGCTGGGCGACTGGTACGCACTCGGGAGCGCGCTCCTGGCCGATCTGCGCGCCGATCAGCCGGAGCTGCCGTCGACCGAATCGCAGATCTGGCCCGAGCACTTCGACCTCGCGTGCGAGCTGGGCGACGAGGGAGCCGGGAGTCGGGCCAACTACGGCGCGTCGCCGGGCGACGCCGGCATCCCCGAGCCGTACCTCTACGTGGGACCGTGGGACGCGGGCCGCCGGACCGGCCTGCTCGCCCGCTATCCGTTCGGCGGGGCGCTCACCTATTCCGAGATGCGCGCCGCGGGCGAAGCGGGCACGGCCGGCCGCCAGTTCTTCGACGAAGCGCTTGCTCTCCTCACCGATTGAATCCTGGCGTACGCTGGCGACCATGGCGACGACATTCACCCGCATGGATCACTCGACCGCCGAGCAGTGGGCGGTCATCGGTAAAGAGACCTTCGAGAACCAAGGTCGGGTTGCCGAGAACGCGGCTCGGCATGCTGCGGTCACTGGCCGACATCACCGACGGCTTCGCGGTCGACCAGCTCACGCACTCACTCCAGGCCGCGACCTTGGCCGAACGGGGTGGCGCCGACGAGGAGATGGTCTTCGCGTCGCTGCTCCACGACATCGGCAAAGCGGTCAGCGTGCCGAACCACCCCGAGATCGCGGCCGCGATCATCAAGCCGTACGTGCGTGAAGACGTGTACCACGTGATCCGCGCCCACCAGGATTTCCAGGGCCGGCACTACTACCACCACTTCGGTGGCGACCCGAACGCGCGAGCGCAGTACGAAGGTGCGCCGTGGTTCGATCTCGCCGCGCAGTTCGCCGACGAGTGGGATCAGACTGCGTTCGATCCCGACTACGACACGCTGAAGCTCGACCACTTCGAGCCTCTGGTGCGCGAGCGGATGGCCCGAGGCAAGCTCGTCTAACGCTTGGGTTTGCGCCGCGGCTCGCCGCCGTCGCGCTTGTACCGCAGCGCCGCCTTGGCGTGACGGAGCTCCACCGGCCGCGGATCGAGCGGCGTCCCGTCACGCGGGAACACCACGGGTTCAGGGAACGACGCGCGCGGAACCGACGGCGTGTTCTCCCGCTCGGTCGCGTTGCTCCCGCTGCGGTTGCCGTACTGCGTCGAATCGGAAACCGTCACCTGGACTCCGCCCAGGCTCCGGGCCCCGACCGGTTGTACCCCGGTCACTTCCATAGGCCCTCTCGGGCCCGCCACATGAGATGTCGGGCCCAATCCAACCCCCCTTGAGCGTTTCCCGGACCCCTCCTCACCAGGTGATTGGGCGCTGGTGCGCGCCGGCGACACACAAACGCCCAATCACATTGGGCGCGGGTGCGCGTGGGGCGACATATCAACGCCCAATCAGATTGGGCGCTGGCGCGCGGGTTGGCCTTGGTTGGGGGGCATCTGTCAGCCTGCGTGACGTCCGTCAACTGGATCAGAGAGGTCCCGAATGCTGCTCGAGGGCAAGGTTGCGATCGTGTCGGGGGTCGGCCCGGGGTTGGGGCAGGCCAATGCCCGGGCGCTGGCCCGGGAAGGGGCGACGGTCGTGCTCGCGGCCCGCAACGCCGACTACCTGGCCGAGGTCCAGGCCGGCATCGAGGCCGCCGGCGGACACGCGCTCGCCGTCCCCACCAACCTCGTCGAGCCCGACCAAGTCGCGGCGCTCGTCGCCCGCACCGTCGACTCCTACGGGCGGCTCGACATCCTGGTCAACAACGCGTTCCGCATGGACGTGATGCAGCCGTTCGACGCGGTCGATCTCGTGAAGTGGCGCAAGATCTTCGAGGTCAACGTGTGGGGTGCGCTCGGCCTCACGCAGGCGTGTGTCCCCCACCTTGCAACCGCGGCCGCCGACCACGGCGACGCGTCGATCGTGTTCATCATCTCGATGAGCATGCGCAAGATCCGCGCGCTCGAGGGCGGCTACTCCGCGTCGAAGGCAGCCATTCAAACCGCGGCGAAGACGATGGCGGTCGAGCTCGGCCCGCAGCACGTTCGGGTCAACTGCGTCGCGCCGGGTTGGATCGGCGGGCCCAACGTCGAGACCTTCATCCAGATGGATGCCGCGGGTCGCAACGTGTCGCCCGACGTCGTACGGGGCGAGATCGAAGCGCGGATCCCGCTCGACATCATCCCGCCCCAGGACGACATCGCGAACTCCGTCGTGTTCTTCGCGTCGCCGTGGTCGCGTGTCGTCACCGGCCAGACACTCGACGTCAACGGCGGTGAGTGGATTGGCTGACGCCGCGAGCGGCGCCTCGAGCAGTGCGCCACGCGTCGCGGTAGTGACCGGTGCGTCGGCGGGTATCGGGCGGGCGATTGCCCAGGCGTTGGGTGCGCTCGGTTGGCCGGTCGCGCTCGGCGCGCGACGCGTCGAGCAACTCGAGGAAACTGCCGCGCTCGTCACCGCCGCGGGCGGCACTGCGTTCGCGCACGCCCTCGATGTGTGCGAGCCCGACTCGATCGACACGTTCCTCGCCGAGGCGACGACGGCGTTGGGTCCGATCGACGTGCTCGTCAACAACGCGGGCACCGCCGCGCCCGGCGCGCTGCACGAGATGGAGGACGAGCAGCACGCCCGCATCGTCGCGACCAACCTCCTGGGCCCGATCCTGGTGACGAAGCGCGTCGTCGCCGATCTGCGCGCCCGCAACGCCGCGGGCGACATCGTGTTCATCTCGTCGGACGCCACGGTGCACCCGCGCCTCTACCTCGGCACGTACGGCGCGTCGAAGGCGGGGCTCGAGTCGTACGCGACCACGCTCGCGCTCGAGTGCGAAGGGTTCCCGATCCGGTCGTCGATCGTGCGGGTCGGCCCGACGCTCACCGGATTCGCCGAAGAGTGGGACGCCGAGATGTTCGTCGAGATCATCCCGCACTGGCAGCGCTTCGGGATCCAACGCCACTTCAACACGATGCAACCGGAAGACATCGCACGCGCGGTCGTCGCGACCGTCACCGCGCCCGCGCACATGTGGATCCCGGTGGTGGAGCTCCAACCGCAACCACCGTCGTCGACGCGCGCAGCACTGAATCAGCCCGGCGGGTGCTCCATGTGGAACGTGAACATCCGGTCGGCGTCGACGCGCACCCAGACCGGACCGGAGTCGAGGAACAGCTCCCACGTCTCGCCGTACAACGGCACGTAGACCTCGAGCAGGGTTTGCCGGAACTCGAGATCCTCCTTCGACTTCACGTCGAGGAACACTGCACGCCCGTGCACCGTCACGCCGAGTTGCTCGCCGGGCAGGTGGGTTACCGACACCTGCGGCCGCACGCGCAGGTGCTTCATGCGGACGGAGTCGGGAGCCGAACCGAAGTGGAACGCGCCGCGGAAGAACACGCCGTCGACCGCGCCCGCGAGCGGCCGGCCATCGGCCGTCACCGTCGCCGCCGTCAGCAGCGACATACCGGTCAGACGCTCCGAGAGCTCTACCGCGGTGAGCCGGCGCTCGGGCGTGATGATCCGGTGCATGTGCTCGCCTGCGCCCGCGTCGCTGCGGTCGAGCAGTTCCTGGAGTCGAACGAGGTCTTCGGCGGTCTCGTGCATGGCGCTATTTGATCGCAGTCGGCGCGACCGGCGCGCCGACCGCGCCGGTCAGCGGGATCGGCGTGGCGACGAGCAGGAAGTCACATTGACCGTCGGCCGCGCAGTCGGCCGCGAGTGCATCGAGCTGCCAGACCTGCCCCTGCGCGAGGCCCATGTCTCGGAGATGGATCATGTGCACCGGCATGAACACACGCGGGTTCTCGCACGGGTAGACCTCGAACGTGAGCGTGTCGGTGGCGACCAACGCGACGTCGTTGTCACGGAACCATTCGATCGACTGGGTCGAGAGTCCGGGCGACGGGTGCGAGTACCGCTGCTTCTCGCCCCGCGGAGATAGTGCATCTGACCGGTGCGAACCAGCACCGCATCGCCCGCGGCCATGCTGATCCCGGCCCCGGCCGCCGCGGCGGCGAGATCGTCGCCGGTGATCGCGTAGTTGTCGTCGAAGTGGTCGACGCCGTGGAGCCGCGCGATGTCGAGCAGCACGCCGCGCGTCGTGAGTGCGCCGAAGTGCTCGATGCCGAGTTGCGCGGCGCCGGCCGGCGGTGACGACGGAGTCCGGCGTGTCGTTCCAGAGGAGGCCGTCGTAGCCGACGTGCGCGAGCGCGTCGAGGTGCGTCGCGGCTTGCGATCCCATGCGGAACGAGTCGTCGCTGGTCGTGAAGTCGGCGGGGTCGCCGGTGAACGTGAGGTTCACCATGTACGTGCGCAGCTCGGGGTTCACCCGCTCCGGCATGTTCTCGCTGTCCCACTGCGGACCGTTCTGATCGAACGGGATCGCGAGCGAGAACGGCCGGCCGGTTCGGATGGCGTCCCGGCCACGAACCACGGCCGCGCGTATCGATGAGGTTGAGCGTTCCGCGCTGATCGTCGGGACCCCAGCGGCCCCAGTTCGACACGCGCCTCGCGAGCTCCTGTAGCTCCGGTGTCAACGGCATGGGAGCGGACGCTAGCGGCAGTAGCGTGCACGTGTGAGCGTGCTGTCGAAGGCAACGATGCCCGCCGAATCCGCGCTGCACGAACGCACGCTGATGGCGTGGCCGACGGTCGGTCTCGCCGCCATCGGCTTGTGGGGTGAAGCCGGGCTGGCCGGCGCGCGAGCGGTGTACTCGGAGATCGCGCGCACGATCGCGCGCTTCGAGCCGGTGACCATGGTCGCCGCGCCCGACGACGCCGCCGGCGCCGCATCCGACCTCGGGCCCGCGGTCGACGTGGTCGCGCTTCCCATCGACGACTCCTGGATGCGCGACTCCGGACCCATCATCGTGTTCGGGCCCGAAGGAACCCGGCACACGTTGCACTTCCGGTTCAACGCGTGGGGCGAGAAGTGGTCGCCCTGGGATGCCGACGCGGCCGTGGGCGCCCTGATCGCCGAGCGGCTCGGCTTGCCCGTGCACGAGATCCCGATGGTGCTCGAGGGCGGATCCGTTGCGATCGACGGCGCGGGCACGCTGGTCACTACCGAACGGTGCCTGCTCAATCCGAATCGCAATCCGGAAATGACGCGCGCCGCCATCGAAGCGGTGCTGCGCGAGAGCTTCGGCGTCGACCGCATCGTCTGGTTGTCCGACGCCATCGCCGAAGACGACGGTACCGATGGTCACGTCGACAACGTGGTGGCATTCTGCGCGCCGGGCCACACGCTGCTCCAAGGCTGTGCCGATCCCGACAACGCCAATCAAGCCATCGCGATCGACAATCGCCGCCGCCTCGAGGCGGCCGGCATCACCGTCACGGAGATCCCGGTCTTGCCCTACGCGTGGTTCGCGGCGAGCAACCGCTCGATACCGGTCCCGTACGTGAACTTCTACGTGGTGAACGGCGCGGTCATCGTCCCCACCGCCGGTGACCCCGCCGATACCGACGCGCTGGCGATCATCGGTGCACAGTTTCCCGGGCGTGAAGTCGTCGCGGTTCCGGGTGGGGTGCTGGCCCACGGCGGCGGCGGTGTGCACTGCATTACCCAACAGGTACCCGCGTGACCAGCCACAATCATGAGCTCCGCACCGCCTACGACATCCCGGTGTCGCCCGCGCGCACCGAGCCCTCGACGCGCGAGCCGCTCCGCATCGCGCTCGTGCAGGAGCGTTGGCACACGGATCCGACCCAGCACCGCGATCTGCTCGCGAGCGCGGTCGCGACCGCCGCGCACGAAGGTGCTCGTCTCGTGTGTCTCCAGGAGCTGACCCTCTCGCCCTACTTCGCGAGCTCCGACGCGGGCCCGCGCGCGTTGGGGATCGAACCGGAAGAACTACCGCACGGACCGACGTATCAATTTGCGGCCGAGCTCGCGGCCGACACCCACGTGTTCGTGCACGCGTCGCTCTACGAACAACCCGACGCGGATGCGCCCGACGGCGCGCTCGGTTACAACACCGCGATCGTCGTCGCGCCCGACGGCGCGCTGGTGGCGCGCACGCGCAAGGTCCACCTTCCGATCACCGAGGGGTACTTCGAGGATCGCTATTTCCTCCCGGGGAACACCGGCTTCCCCGCCATCGATCTCGAGGGTGCCCGGTTCGGCTTCCCCACTTGTTGGGATCAATGGTTTCCCGAGGTCGCCCGCGCGTATGCGGTGCAGGGCACGGAAGTGATCGTCTACCCCACCGCGATCGGATCCGAACCCGATCATCCCGGGTTCGACACCGAGCCGATCTGGGAGCAGGTGATCCGCGCCCACGGCATCACGAACGGCACGTTCATGGTGGTGCCGAATCGCATCGGTACCGAAGGCCCGATCACGTTCTACGGCTCGTCGTTCATCAGTGACCCGTACGGACGCGTGCTCGTCCAGGCGCCGCGCGATCAGCCGGCGGTGCTCGTCGCCGATCTCGATCTCGACCAGCGCCGCGACTGGCTCGCACTCTTCCCGTTCCTCGCGACCCGCCGGCCCGCCACCTACGGCCTGTTGACCGGGAACGGCTGAGGTATCCGACGATGGCGGTGAGCGAACGGATCGACTGCATGGAGTGCGGCGGCCGCGCGACGTTGGTGCAACTGATCGATCCCGAAGATCCGCCGCAAGCGGGCGACATCGTGGTCTACGTGTGCGGCGATTGCTGGCAACGCTGGGATGTCGTGGTCGATGTCGACGACCTCGACGCGGTCGACGACGCGGGCGACCACAACTTCTAGCCGGGCGCGCCGTCGTCGCTGCGTTCGAGTCCGTACTTCGGGAATGGCCCGAAGAAACCGTGCTCGTGGAGTCCGTACCCGACATCGCCGGTGCTGGTCTCGAAGCGCGCGACGTGGTCGACGACTCCGTACCAACCCCAGGCCTCGAGGTCTTCCTGCTTCCACTCCCGGTACTGCACGACGAGCGGACCGACGTACATGCCGTGCCGCCAATCCTCATCCATCCCGTAGCCGGTACCGATCGCGATGTAGGCGTGACGAAGGGGCGTGACGGTGATGTCGAAGCCGCCACCGGGTGCATCGGGGAACGAGAGTTTCGAAGGCTTGCGCATCATCCGCGTGCCCGGCTCCAGCGTGTGCTCGAACTCGGGCCGTCCGAGGTTCTCGTGGCCGCGGGCGGGATCGTTCCAGATGCGGACCGCTTCCTCGACCGGGCGCTCACCGTTGGGATCTTCCTGCACGATGTAGAGGAGCGAGTAGTCGTCGAACTGCATCGGCACGTAGTTCCACATTCCGGCGATCGACGGCACGCCTTCACGAATGCCGGGCGGTTCGGTCTCGCCGACGGGCCGGATTCCCCACGATCGGTCGCGCGTTCCCTTCCAACGGTCGGGCGTGACGTTGATCGTCTCGCCTTCGACCTCGATCGTGCCTTCCCAGAACCCGGTCTGCGCGAAGCGGTGGCTGTCGAACATGACGCGTCCGTGCGAACGGATGAAGTGTTGCGGCTCTTCGAACGCGGGAATCGCGCCGGTCCACGTGAGGTCGAACCCGAGCGGGTGTTCGGTTGCGTCCGTGAACACTCGCACTTTGTGGAGCGGCGCGATGACCTCGACGTGGAACGGGCCGACCGTCGTGTCCATCCGGTCGCCGAGCTCCTTCGACGCGCGCAGCACACGCTGCTTTCCGCCGGAACACACGCACGCGAAGGCGTCTTGGGTCGCGAGATTCGGGTATTGGCCCATCCCGATAACCATGAAGAGCTCGTCGGTGGAGCCGTGCAAGTTGAAGTAGTAGCGGTCGTAGAAGTTGCGATCACTCGACGCGACGTGCGCGATGGGCGCGGCGGTCTGGTGGATCGGATAGTCGTCCATTGACGAGAGCACGGCACCTCCAGCGGCTTCGGGCCCTGCAGTATGCCAGCGTTACGAGACGACGTGCCCTTACGTCAGGAGACCAGTCGCGCGGCCGGCGCGTACTGGACGCGCCGGATCTCGACGATGCGGCTGGTCCGGAACGACGCGACCCGGAGCGCGAAGGCCGAGGCGAGTCCGCCGCCCCCGTTACGGTCGAAGAACGTCGTGAGCGGACCCTCTTGCTCGTACGCGTCGGCGTCGAGCACCTCGGTTGTCGTCTCGTCCTCGAAATGCACTTCGAATCCCATGTGATCACCGTACGCCGATCGCCCTGTGGATCGATAGAGGAACAACTTGTGGACGACATTGTGGATATCCACGCGCAACCGCGTGCGCACTTCTATTCTCCGCGGTGTGTCAACACTGAGATCGGCGCGCACGCGCGCGATCACGTCGGTTGTGCTCATTGTCCTCGCGTGCATCCTCGCGTTCGTCTCGGTCATCGCGGTGTGGACGCGTGCGCTCGTGCTCAATACGGATTCGTACGTGCGCGCGGTCGGTCCGCTTATCGAGAAGCCGGCCCTACGCGACGAGCTTTCGGTACGGATCGTCGACCAGCTCTACGCCCACGTCGACGTGACCGCGTTGTTGCAGGATGCACTCCCGAAGCGCGGCGCCGTGCTCGCACCGACACTTGCGCAGGGCATTCACGACACGTCGATCAAGCTCGCGTCGGCGGCACTCGCGACCCAGGCGGTTCGCCAGGTGTGGGTCAAGGCGAATCGCGTGGCGCACGAGCAGATCGTGCACGTGCTCGAAGGGAAGGGCAACGTCGTCTCCACCGCGCAGGGCGAGGTCGCGGTGGAGCTCCGACCGCTGGCCCAGAAAGTGCAAGCGGCACTCGATGCGAACGGCGTGCATCTGTTCGACAGTGTTCCCGCGTCGGAGCTCAACCGCCGGTTCGTCTTGTTCCGCTCGGCCGATCTCACCCGCGCCCAACAGGCGACCCGGGCGCTCGACGCGCTCGGTACCTGGCTGCCGATCATCACCGTGGTCACGTTCGCAGGTGCGATCGCAGTGTCGGAGCACCGGCGCAAAGCACTCGGCTACTGCGCGCTCGCGTTGGCGGCGACGATGGTCGTGCTCACGATCGGGATCGCCATCGGGCGGTCGTTCTATCTCGACCACGTCGGCGCCGAGATCTCCCGGGCGGCCGCGGCGGTTCCCTTCGACGGCTTGGTGCACTCGTTGCGCTTCTGGGTACGCGTGCTCTTCGGTCTCTCGATCGCGATCTGGTTCGCGACCTGGGTCGCCGGTTCTCGCGAAATGATTGCCCGCGAGCGCGAAGTGCGGGACGCAATCAGCGGTGTCGTGCACGCCCACGGCCGCGTGCTGGCCGGTGCGGGCGTGATCGTGGCCGCGCTGTTGCTGGTGGGTTGGGATCAGCCAAGTCCCCGCGTCGTGTTCGCCGTGATCGTGCTCTTGATCGGGTGGGAGCTCGCGTTGAGAGTGTTGGCGCGATCACGCCTCGACGCGGGCCAACTCGAAGAGCACTGATCGGCGTAACTCCCCCAGCTGTTCTTCGTCGCTGATCTTCTGGCCGTGCGCGTCGACGACGTAGAAGCTGTCGACGACCTCGTCCCCCAGCGTCTGCACCTTCGCCTGGCGCACGTCGAGTTGGAGGTCGAGAAACCGCGCGCGAGCCGGTAGAGCACGCCGATCGCGTTCCCGGTCCGAATCTCCACCACCGACGCGTCTTCCGATGCGTCGTTGTGCACGGTCACCGAAGGCGTCATCTCGTCTCCGGCCCGTCGGTGGGGCGCGGTCTTGTACGCCTCGGCCCGTTCCGCGATCCGCGGTGCAAGCGCGAGCCGGCCGTCGAGCACCTTCGCCAGATTGGCTTCGAAGCGGACCCAGTCGTATTCGTCGCCGCGTTCGGGCTCGACCCGGAAGACGTCGACCGCGACTCCGATGCCATCGGTTTCGCCCACGGTCGACCGGAGATCCGCGGCCAGCACGTCGAGTCCCTGGATCGCGAATAGTCCGCTGAGCTGACAGAACAAGCCGGGGCGATCCGGCGCCACGACGACCACTCGTCCGTCGTCGTCGCCCTGCACGATCACACCGCCCGCAGCCGACTCGGCCAACGCCAACAGCTCGGGATCGAGCTCCTCGGCGCGCGCCGCCGGCTGTTGCCCTGCCAGCACGCGGCTGACCCCGTCGACCAGCTCGCGGATCAGGGTCGCCTTCCAGTCGGACCACGCGCTGTCGCCGGTCGCCTTGGAGTCGGCTTCGGTCAGGGCCGCGAGCAACTCCAACGTCTGGCGATCGCACACGGCCTCGGCCACATGCGTGAGGGTTGCCGGATCCTGGATGTCGCGCCGGGTTGCCGCGTCGGCAATCAAGAGGTGATCGCGCACGAGTCGGACCAAAACGTCGACGTCGGGCGCCGGGAAACCCATACGTGCCGCGATCCGCGTCATGAGCTCCACCCCGACAACCGTGTGATCCCCGGGATAGCCCTTCCCGAGATCGTGGAGCCAGGCCGCGATCAGCAGCAGATCCGGGCGACCCATGCGCGGCGCGAGTCCCGCCGCCAGCGCCGTCGCCTCGAGCAGATGCCGATCAACGGTGAACCGGTGGTACGGGTTGTGCTGGCGCCGGCAGCGAACCGGTTCCCATTCGGGCAGCAACCGCGTGATGAGTCCGTACTGATCGAGTGCCTCGAACGCGGGGATCATGTCGGCGCCACCCGCGAGGAGATCCACCAGCGAAGTGCACAGCCCCGTGGGCCACGGATCCCCCGGCTGGGCGCCGTCGGTGCGCAGCCGCTCGAGTGACGTGCGCGAAATCGGGAGGCCACTCGACGCCGATGCGGTTGCCAACCGGAGCGACAACGAGGGATCGGCAAACGGTGCGTCGGCGGTCAGCACGACTTCGCCGTCGTGCTCGACCACGCCCGGGCTCACCAACCGGTCGGGACGACCGGTGTTCGCACGCGGTCCGGCGAAGTGGCGGCGAACGCGATGCCACGAGTCGTCGCTGGCCCAGCCGATCGTGCGCGCGGTCGCCGACACTCGCTGCATGAGCGCGTCGGCGTCGTCGAATCCCAGCGCCTCGGCGACACCATCTTGCTCCTGGAGCATCAGCTGATCGCCACTCCGTCGGGTCTGGCGGTGCAACGCGACGCGCGCGTCGAGCAGCGCAGTGTCACCACTCGCGATCGTGTGGTCGAGCGGCGGCAACATGTCGACGGCGATCGCGAGCGCGCGCATCGCGTGCACGTCACGAAGTCCCCCATGGCCCTGCTTGAGATCCGGTTCCAGGAGGAAGGCGACATCGCCTTTGCGGCGGTGCCGTTCGGTGGTCAGCTCGTCGAGCTCGCGAATGCGACGCTTCGAGTTGATCCGCCAGTTGGCGCGCGCCCGGCGCCGCAGCTCCGGGCCGAGCGCTTCCGCGCCGGCAACGGTGCGCGCGTCGAGGAAGCCGAGCGCGGCGTCGAGATCGCGGTCGGCGACCTCGAGCGCGCCGTCGAGCGTGTTCACGCTGTGATCGAGCGCGATGCCCTCTTCCCAGATCGGATACCAAACCCGTTCCGCGACCTCGTCGATGTCGCGACGATCGCGATGCAGGAGCACGATGTCGAGGTCGCTCCCCGGCGCGAGTTCGGCGCGGCCGTAGCCGCCTATCGCGACCAAGGCCACGTCGGGCTCGTCGCCGAGCAGCTCGGCCAGCCACTCGTCGACGAGGCCTGCATAGGCGCGGCAGAACGCCAGACCTTGCAGGCTCTCGTCGGACAGGAGCTGTTTCCGTTGCTCGCTAAATGGCGTCGTGGTCCAACTCGCCGGTCCGGACACGGATGATCGTGTCGACGGGTGAGATCGAAACCTTACCGGCGCGACCCGTCACCCGATGGCCTCCTGACCCGACGGCTGGTGCGCCACTTCCCCGGGTACACCCGGCGCCGAGCGGGCCGCCGGCGAGCGCAGCGCGAGGAACACCGCGTGCAGCGACCGCTCGACGACGATCGCGAGGCCGATGAGCCAGACCGACACGATGCCGTCGAACCACCAGTGGTTCCCGGTGGCCACCACCGCGAGCACGGTCACGAACGGGTGGGCAACGATCCACCAGCGCCGGCGGCTGGTCGAGATCAGGATCACACCGAGGGCGACCAAGACCGCCCACGCGACGTGCACCGACGGCATCGCCGACAGCTGATCCGGCCCGGGCGAACCGACCGGCGCGTACACCGACTGGTGGAACATGGCGGGGGTATCTACGAAGCCCAAGCCCGGCGTCAGGCGGGGCGGCGCGGTAGGGATGAGCTGGATCGCGAGCGCGGCTCCGGTGACGAGCACCATCGTGTTGCGCACCTGTGGGTAGCGGTCGCGGTGCCGAACGAACGTCCAGATGAGGAACGCGATCATGCCCGGGAAGTGCATGGTGGCGTAGAAGACGTTGAGCGCCTGCACCAGCAACGACGAGTGGAGCACGAGGTGCTGTACGGTCAACTCGTTCGGCAGGTGCAGATCGCGAGAGAGGTCGTAGATCCAGTGGCCCCGCAAGACGGCGCCGTCGACCTTCTCGAGTGACAGCGTTCCCGCGAACTGCCACAGCGCGTAGAGGCCCAGCACGACTGCGGTCTCGCGCGCGAAGCTCAGCGCGTATTGAACGCCGCGGTGGCTCGGCTTTGCGAAGAGCCCGACGACCACGAGAAACGGGACGATGGCGAGCGCGGCTGCGAGTGCGAGCGCAGCTTTCCAGGGCAGCCACATGACGTGCGCAGCGTACAGAGCGAGTTCCGGCGCTGGGCTACGGTCGCCGCTGATGTCAGAGGTGTCGGAGCGTTACGCGCGGATCGCGGCGGGATTCGACGCACAGCTACGCGGCATCACCGACGACGCGTGGACGCTCCCGACGCCCTGCGACGAATGGGCGGTCCGCGACGTCGTCGCGCACGTTGTCTCGGTGCACCGCCGGATCGTCGCCGGTCTCGATGCCAGTGCTCCCGCCCCGCCCGCGACCGACTCCGATCTGCTTGGAGCCTGGACCGATGCCACGGCTGACGTCGCCGACGCGCTCGCCGACCCGGCGCGGGCCACGGCGCCGGTGACCGGTCGCTTCGCGCCGATGCCGCTCGAAGACCTGATCGGCCGCCTGCTGTGCAACGACACGCTGGTGCACAGCTGGGACATCGCACGAGCTACCGGCCAGGACGAGCATCTCGATCCCGCCGGTGTCACGTACGCATTCGAGATGCTGCGGCCCAACGACGAAGCGCTCCGCGGCCCGGGCAGCTTCGGCCCGAAGATCGACCCGCCACCCGATGCCGACGAGCAGACGCGCTTCTTGTGCTTCCTGGGTCGCCGGGCGTAGTGAGCGCGCGTCTAACGCGAGGCTTTGAGGAGCGCTTCGTTGGGCTTGTCGGGTAACGCCTCGAGCGGCTGCGCGATCTCTGCGATGGTCGGGCCGACGTGCGCGGCGATCGGCGCGAGCACGTCGAGGTCGAAGCCGTAGAGCCGGGCCGCGTTCCCGGCGAGCAACTGCTGGAGCTCGGTCGGGTCGACGTCGTGGAAGAGCTGACGCAGGTGCTCACGCGTGTACGGGTACGTGCCCTCTTGGTGCGGATAGTCGCTCCCCCACATGAACCGGTCGAGACCGATCTCGTGCCGCGCCGCCGCGTCTTCACGTCCGGGTTGGCTCACACCGACCCAACAGTTCTGCGCGAAGTACTCGGTCGCCGACTTCGGGAGTATGTGCTCCTCCGAATAACGGAGCTCACCGGTCCGGCCCGTCTTGCGGATCTGCGCGAGCACCCCGTCGAGCCGCTTCAGCATCGGTGGGATCCACGCGCATCCCATCTCGGTCATCACGAACTTCAGGTTCGGGAAGCGTTCGAACACGCCCGACAGCAACAACTGCACGAAGGGTCGCTGCGAGTAGAAGCCGACTTCGTTGATGAACAGCAGATCGGCGACGGGGTACTTGCCGTAGTTGGGCGCGCCGGTTCCGCCGTGCGCGTTGACCGGCATACCGAGGTCTTCGCACACCTTCCAGAGCGGGTCGTAGATCGTGTCGTACAGCGGCTTCACGTAGTTCACGTCGGGTGGGATCGCGGAGATGAGCACGCCGCCGCGCAGGCCGTGCTCGTGAATCCAGCGGACGTCGTCGATCGCATCGTCCACGTCGTTGAGGAAGATCTGCCCGATGCCCGCGCGCCGTTCCGGGAATCGCCCGCACCAGTCGGCCAACCACCGGTTGTGCGCGCGGATCCCGGCCAGCCGGTGCTCGTACTCGTCGGGCGTCGGTGGGCGCGCGAAGAGGATGAAACTCGGGAAGAACGGTGGCACCGTGTTCGGGAACACGACCTCCGCGACGATGCCGTCGGCCTCTTCGTCGGAGAAGCGCCGCTCGTCGTCCCAGTTGCGGATGCGGCCCCCGTCGCCTTCCTGCAGGTCGCGGAACGGGTTCTTGTACTTGTTGCGCCAGGCGTCGAAATCGTCGAGGTACGCGGGGTCGAGATACGACCGGTAGGTCTCGTGGTTGGCGCCGGCGTGCGTGTCGGCCGAGATGATCGTGTACCGCTCGTCAGTCGAAGTCGTCGCCATTGGACCCTCTTCGTCTCGCCCGGAAGTGATGCCCGAAACGGTATCCGACTGCCCGCGAGCGCCCGCAGCTGCGTAGTCTGCGCGGCGTGGCGCACACCCTGGCGAACGGCATCGATCTCTACTACGAGCGTTGGGGTTCCGGTCCGCCGCTGCTCTTCCTCAACGGCTCGGGCTCGTCGATCGCGACCAGCGACCTGCTCATCAAGCTGTTCACGAATGACTTCGACGTGCTCGTGCACGACCAGCGCGGGCTGGGCGAGAGCGAGATTCCACCCGGTCCGTATTCGATGGCCGACTACGCGGCCGATGCCGCGGCACTTACTCGACCACATCGGCTGGGAGCGCGCCCGCGTCGTCGGTGTGAGCTTCGGGGGCATGGTCGCCCAGGAGCTCGCGGTCACGTATCCCGAACGTATCGAACGACTGGCGTTGCTGTGCACATCACCGGGCGGATCGGGCGGTGCGTCCTACCCGCTGCACGAACTGGCACAGCTCTCCGAAGCGGAGCAGGACGAGAAGCGTCTGGAGTTGCTCGACTCGCGCTTCACCCCGGCTTGGCTCGCGGACCATCCGAGCGACAAGGCGCTGGTCGAGATGATGGCGAGCCGGCGCACGGGAACCAAGACGCCCGATCAACTCCGCGGGGAAGAGTTGCAACTCCTCGCCCGCAGTCATCACGACGTGTGCGATCGACTTGCGCGCATCACCTGCCCGACGCTCGTCGCCGGTGGCCGCTTCGACGCGATCGCACCTCCCACCAACGCCGAAGCGATCGCGTCGCGCATTCCGGACGCCGAGCTCCGTCTCTACGACGGCGGCCACGCGTTCTTCGCCCAGGACGCGGCCGCGCTCCCCGACGTGATCTCGTTCCTCGCCGGCTGAGCAGCTACCGCGAAAACGCGGCGCGCGCGACGCTGCCACCCGCGCCGACCTCCGCCCAGTAACCGTACGTTCCCTGGTCGAGCAGCTCGCGTGCCGCCGTCACCATGCCCGCGATCGCGGCGTAATAGAACGACCCGCCGACAGAGATGCGCTTGACCCTGATCTTCGACAGCTCGGCCACCGACGGCGTGTTCGGCAGCGCCAACACGCTCACCGGAAGGTCGACCGCCGCGATGATGGTGCGGAGCTCGTCGATGTCGGAGATGCCCGGCGCGAACAGCGCGTCGGCCCCGGCTTCCTGGAACGCCTGCAGGCGGGCGATCGTGTCGGCGAGATCAGGGTTACCGCGGATGTGGTTCTCGGCGCGCGCGGTGAGCACCAGATGCACGTCGCCGCCGTGCGCCGCTTCCGCGGCGGCGGCAACGCGCTCGGCAGCCAGCTCGGGCGCGTACAACCCGGCCTCACGCGAGTAGTCCTCGACCGAACAGCCCGCGAGCCCCGTCGAAACCGCACGCGTGATCGTCGCCGCGACGCCCGCGGGATCGTCGGCAAACGCGTTCTCGAGATCGGCGCTGACCGGCACGTCGACCGCGGCAACGACCGCGGCCGCGTGGGCGAGCGCGTCGTCAACCGTGATGTCGCCGTCGAGGCGCCCGAGCGTGCCCGCGAAGCCGGAGCTCGTCGTCGCCAGCGCTTCGAATCCCATCGACTCGAGAATCCGCGCCGATCCCGCATCCCACGGATTCGGCATGAGCAACGCGGCATCGCCGTGATGCCGCGCGAGAAACTGTCGCGCCTTATCCGATTGAGTTGGCTTTTCCCGTTGTGAGGTCATCCGCAAACGCTAGCCAGACGTGGGCGCGGCGGACGATGTAAGACTCACGCCTTCCGGTACCGAGGAGGGCGCGTGGCGAGGTTCACCGGCAAGGTCGCAATCGTGACGGGCGGTGGTTCCGGCATCGGCCGCGCCACGGCACTCCTCCTCGCATCCGAAGGCGCATCCGTGACCGTCGCCGACATCGCGCCCGACGCGGCACGCACGGTCGTCGACGCGATCGCCGCGGCGGGTGGAACCGCGCGGGCGCAAGTGCTCGACGTCTCCGATGCGGCCGGTGTGGAAGCCATGGTCGCCGAGACGGTCGAGCGCGTTCGGCGGGCTCGACGTGTTGCACAACAACGCGGCCGCGCTCGACCAGAACCGGCTCGATCAAGACGTCGCGACGATGGACCTCGCAACCTGGGATCGAGTGCTCGCCGTGAACCTGACCGGGCCGATGCTCGGATGCCGCTACGCGATCCCGGCGATGTTCGGAGCGCGGGACCGGTGCGATCGTGAACACCGCGTCGGCGGCGGCGTTCTACGGGAGCCACTCGCTCGCGGCCTACGGTACGTCAAAGGCGGGCCTGGTCGCACTCACGCGTTACGTCGCGACTGCATACGGCGAACGCGGTATCCGTTGCAACGCGGTCGCGCCCGGTGTCGTCGTCGACGAGCAGGCGCAGGCGGCACTCGGGGGTCCGATGGGTGAGCGGCTGCGGCGCTACAGCACGAGCCATCTCATCGGCCGGCTCGGGTACCCCGAGGAGATCGCGCGCACGGTCGCGTTCCTCGCCTCCGACGACGCCGCGTTCGTGACCGGTGAGACGCTGCGTGTCGACGGCGGTTTCACCGCGCACACACCGACCTACGCGACCGATCGTCACCCTGAGAAATAGCGAAACGGACCCGCCTGAAGTCTTGATCTCCTCTTGCGCAACTCCCATTGGTTGCCCAGCGCGCCTCTCTTGAATGGGGTTCGTCAGCCAATGAAACCCCTGACTTGGGGAGGAGGTGAGCAAGATGCGCAAGATCCACAAAGCCGCAGTGGCGGTCGCCATGTCGGGCGCGTTCATCGTCGGAGGTGGCGTGGCTGCCCATGCGGCAACCAACTCCACGACTACCCCGACGACGAGCACACCGTCGTCCGGTGCAACCGGGTCGACGGGATCGACCGGAGCGACCGCACCCGCGACGGGAAGCGGGAGCTCGGTGAACTGTCCGAACATGTGAATCCCGTCAGTCACGCAGGTGGCTCCCGACGATCCCCCTCCGTCGGGAGCCACCACGTGTCCAACACACAGGCGTCCAACACACAGCCGTCCAACACCGGCGTGTGCTCAGTGCGGGTGGATGAGGTTCCCGCTCTGGTGCTCGGCCTCGTTGGCGGCCAGGTCGTCGAGCCAACGGGCCGCGGCTGCACGTGACATCGCGATCAGCTCGCGGCGCGTGCGAGAAATCGGCAGGTGAGATCGCAAGTGGGCACAAGGGCGGGATGACGCGTAGATCAACCGCGCCCTGTAGCTCCTTCACGTCTTCGATCAGCCGTTGCTGCACGAGGAGCGACAGCGCCTGCAGCGTCACTGCGAGCGCGCGCTGCGCGGCGGCCGTTCGAGGGTGCACGCGTAGCTCGTCGGCAACACATAGATCCGCGTCGCGCCCGCTGCGATCGCGTTCGAGATCGGTGTGTTGTTCACGACGCCGCCGTCGATGAGCATGCGGTCATCGATAGTCACCGGCGGGTAGATACCGGGGAGCGCCGCGCTCGCGAGGATCGCGTCGACCGCGTTGCCGCGTTTCCAGCGCGACCTCCTTGCCCGATGTCACTTCGGTGGCGACGACGCACAGCGGGATCGGTGCGTCCTCCAGTCGTTCGAAGCGCACGTAGCGCGTAATCAGGGACCGCAGTCCGCCCGCGCTGACCAGTGAGTTGCTGCGGCCGACGAAACCGAACAATCCGGTGAGCGGCCGGAGCGGGAAGATGTCTCGGGTTCGCAGCGACGTCCAGATCTCGGCGAGATCGTCGAGATCCGAGAGGGTCGGATCGCCGGCGACCCACGCGGCGTTCAGCGCGCCGGCCGAGGCCCCGAACACGTGATCCGGCAGGATGTTGCGCTCCGAGAGTGCATGCAGCATCCCGACCTGGACCGCGCCCAGGCTCGCTCCTCCCGACAGCACGAACGCGACGCTCATGCGGGCATTTCAGCCGACGCGGCGGCGCGAAACGGGTTCAGCTGTCTTCGGAGGTGATGTCGACGCTGGTGAGATGCTTGCGCGACCGGTCGATCGCGTAACCCGCCCACTTGGGTCGCCGGGCCGAACGCGGCTCCGGGGCCTTCTCCTCCACCGTGAGGTCGATGTCGGCTTCGGCCGGCTTCGGGGCCGGCTTCTTGGCGGCGGCCTTGCGCGGCGCCTTCACTCGCTCGGCCTTGACCGGAGCGGCTTCGACGATCGCGAGGTCGACAACGACCGGCTCGGGCGCGGCGGGAGCCGGCTGCGGTGGCGCGGTATCAACCGTGACCGGTTCGATGCTGTCCGGTTCGACGGTGACTGGTTCGGGCTTCTTGGGCGCGGCCTTCTTCGGCACGGGCTTGCGGGCTGCGGGCTTGGCCGGCGCGGGTACTTCGTTCGCCCGGGCGACTTCGGCGACCCGTTGGAGCTGCTGCTCGCGTTCGGCGGCGACGGCTTCGGCTGCCTCGGCGCGCTGCAGCGCGGCGTCGCGCTCGGCGTTCGCCTGTTGCAGCTCCGCGAGATACGGCGACGGAACCGCGATGTCGATCGCCGACGATCCGTTCGGCGTCAGGCCCGCGACCGCGATGTCGTTGCGCCAGCGGAAGGCGTACCGGTCGTCGCCGGTCGTCCGCATCTCGACCGCGCCGCCTTCGACGAGGCTCAAGAGCACATCGAACAGGGCGTTGCGCAACGGAGTCTCGGTCGACAGCACGACCGTCGGATCGAGCGGACCCTCGGCGAACACGCCGATGCTGGTGCCGACGATCTGCATGGCAGTGTCGGCATCGGTCCAGGAAGTCAGGAGGCTCGCGGCAACAGCCTCGCTCTGCCGCTTCGCCATCGCCTTTCCCTCCGAGATCGTTTGCGCACTCAGCGTGAGAATATATCGCCCATACCGGACGCGGTCTATGGGCCGTTCAGATTTTCGGTGGCCGATCGCCACGCCGGTTCGGTACTGCCATCTCCTGGCGAAAGCGCAGGAACCGGTCCTAACGACAGCGTAGGAACAGGCGGGCATTCCCGTCGGACTCGACGGTCACGTGAATCCAGAGCGTTCGGCCGCGCTGCTGCCCGGTCGTCACGAGGGTCTGGGTTTCGTCGATTGCGAGCTCGAAGATGCGACCGGCCGGTACGCCGCCAATCACCGGATCCACCCAACCGGGGGTCGCGACGAGTGTTTCAGGATGCACGGTCAGGTGCTCCGACACGACCCCTTGGCCGCGCGCCATCTCGAACGAAATGCACTCGTTGCCGGTGTACACGCCGGTGGCAACCCAGTGGTTGGCCACCGCGGAGTTCATGACACCCGACGACACGCTCGTGGCGAATGCGCGGTTGAGGTCGTCGACCGTCTTCTGAATCGCGGTCAGCGGATCATTCGACGATGTGCTCGCGGTCACGATCGTCGTCGAGGTCGTCGACGTGAGGGCCAACGGTGGCTTCGTAGTCGCGGTTGCGCGTTCGACGCGCGGCAACTGCGCGTTCGGCGCACGTAGATCCGGCGTCGCCGCGCGACGAGCACGCGATTGCGTGCGGCCGCGGCGCGGTTCGCGTTGACCGCTTGCACGTCGCTGGCCGCGATGCTCGAACCGTCGCTGCTCGTGCTGCACGCACCGAGAATCGAGGTCAACGCGAACAGTGCGACGGCGAAAGCCACCGCCCGCCCCCTGGACATGAGGGAGGTATATCGCTGCGCGCGGTCATCGACAACACTCGGCGGGGCCGGTGGGGTTGGTGTGACTGGCGTGCAACTGCGTTCCGGAAACTTCACCCACCATCAGGCTGGGCGTACGAAGAACTCGCGATCCCAGTCGTCGTTGTTCTCGCCGTCGATCGCGAACTTCCACACGAACCGGCGGCCGGTGTCGAGCGGCAGTGATCCGAAATTCACTGCGAGGGGAACGTCGATGTACGAACCGGGCGCGGCACCGGGCGGTCGCCCGACTTCGAACTCGCCTTCCACGCGTACTGGCTGGCCTTGGATCTCGACCGGCACGCCGTCTTCGGAAACGAGCTCGAGCAACCACGTGTGGCGCATGTTCGCCTGGTCCCACGGAACGTCGATCTTCATGGCGAGCACGCGCTAGGCGGGATATCGGGCCCCGTAACCGACCACCCGCCACCGAGTATGTAGAGCTTGCCGCCGCTCTCCTGGGCCGCATCGGCCAGCATGATCGTCACGCGCATAATGGCATCAGATCACATCGGCGCGGGTCATGCGTCGGGACCACGCTCGATGATGGCGCGGACGTCGGCGAGGGGCTCCTCGGGGAAGAACGACTCCATGAACCAGGTGACGCCGGCTGCTTCGAACTCACGCGCGCGTTCCTGGGGGCCGTGCAGGCACACGTCGAACGGTTCGTCGTTCCCGCGTTCGCGTTGGATCGCGTCACGAAGCTCGCGCACGTTGTCGGGGGTGAGACCGTCGGGGGCGAAGGGCGCGACTCCATCGCAGTGGGCGGCGCGCCGGATCGGGTTGGGTCTCGGTGGCCACAGCACCGCCGACCAGATCGGGATCCGCGGGCGTTGCAACGGTGCCGGCAGGAAGCGCACGTCGTCGATCTGCAACCGGCTTCCGTGATAGGTCACCGACTCTCCCGACCACAGGCGTTTGATGATCTCGATGCCGTCGTCGAGTAGCAACGCGCGCTCCGGGTCGTCGGCCGGCTCCCCGCCGAAGCCCGCGTACTCACGCCAGAAGTCGATGCCGAGCCCGACGCCGAGCACGAGCCGGCCGCCGCTCAGATGATCGAGGGTTACCGCCTCGCGCGCGACCTTCCACGGCCGCCGCCGCGGGAGTGGGGTGATGAGGGGCCCGAGCCGGATCCGTTCGGTCCCCGCTGCGATCGCGGCCAGCGCGATCCACGCGTCGACAAATGGGACGTCGTCTTGGTACGAGGAGATGGTCCCAGAGGTAGAACCCGTCCCAGCCCGACTCCTCCGCGCTCTGCGCGAGCTCGACGAGGAGGTTGACGTCGCCGAAGGTCGCGAAGGGCGGGACGTATACGGCGTGACGCACGCCGGAAACTCTACGCACTGTTCTCGCGCGACAATCAGAGGATGGCAGCGATCAAATTCTTCGATCCCACGACCACCGAGTTCTTGAAGCCGGTCGACGTATATCCCGACTCGCTGAAGGAACGCCTTACCGAGGCAGAGGTCGCCGACACGTCGGTGCGTCTGCATCACGGCGAGCCGGGCAAACTCCAGCTCTTCGAGATCCGGCTCGAGCCCGGACTGGAGATCAGCACACACGCGCACGCCGACGACGAGATCATCGCGGTGGTGGAAGGTGAGCTGCAGTTCGGTCGGCGCGTGTGCGGACCCGGAACCTCGTTGTTCATCCCCGGCAACACGCTCTACGGATTTCGCGCGGGCGCCGAGGGTTGTCGCTACCTGAACTTCCGGGCCCAGGCCGACAGCACGTTCTTCACCAAGGAAGACATCGTCGAGGCGCGTGCCTGACCCGAACGTGCGCCACGTCGTGCTCGTCGGCGCGATGGGTTCGGGCAAGACCACGATCGGCGTGCCGCTCGCAGCCGCGCTCGGTCGACCGTTCGTCGACAATGATGCGCAGCTCCTCGAGCGCGCGGGTGCGACCGCGGCGACGATCCAGGCCCAGGACGGTATCGACGCGTTGCACGACGCGGAAGCGAGCGCGTTGCTCGCGGCGCTCCAGTCGGCAACTCCGGCGGTGATCACGGCAGCCGGGTCGACCATCGATGTCGCCGATGTCCGCGCCGCACTCGGCCAGTCCGCGTTCGTCGTGTGGTTGCGCGCCGCGCCCGCGATCGTCGCGGATCGGATGCGACAGTCGACCCACCGCCCGTTCGCGGCCGAGGATGCGGCCGAAGTCGTCGCGCGTCATGCCCGCGAACGGGACCCGCGTTACGAGGCGGCCGCCGATCTCGTGGTCGCCTCCGATCGGTCGACGCCGGCCGCGGTCGTCGGAGAGATTTTGGCGAAGCTCCCCGGCGAGCTCGCGGGCAACCGGTAATCTCCGCCGCGTGACGGGACCGGTCGGGGTCGGCGACGAATTCGATCCGGCGCGGTTCTTCGAGCAATTTCCGCGCTTCGTGGAGACGAGCGAGACGGGACCGTGGCTGGACCGGCTCAATGCGCGGTACCTCGCACTGATCGACGCGAACCGTTCCCTCATCGACGGTGCCCGCGTGCTCGATCTCGCCAGCCACGACGGACGCTTCAGCTTTGCCGCGCTCCGCAACGGCGCCGCCCATGTCGTCGGCATCGAGCACGAGCCACACCTCGTAAACAAAGCGAACGAGAACATGCAGGCGCACGGAGTAGCCGCCGACCGTTACGAGTTCGTGTTGGGCGACATGTTCGATCGCATTCCCGAAACGGAACACTGCGACGTCGTGTTCTGCTTCGGGATCCTGTACCACATCAACGATCACATGCGGCTTCTGCAGACGATTGCCGAGCACGCACCGAAGACACTGATCATCGATTCGAACGTGTCGCACATCGAGCGCGCCGCGATCGAGATTCGCGCGCCGGTCGCCGGCAATCCTCCGCCCGTGGGCGCGCAGCTCGAGGGATGGCCGAGCAAGGCCGGACTCGACGCGATGCTCTCGAGCTTCGGCTGGACCTTCGACTACTTCGACTGGCCCGGGTCGGGCCTCGTCGACGGGCCGAAGATGGAGGATTACCGCGTGGGCCGGCGCATGAGCGTCGTGGTCACGGGCAACGAGCCGATGGCACCCGACGTGCGTGACCGCGCGGTACGACGCGTGTTCGAACGCCAGACCGAGCGCCGGACGCAGTGGTTCCACATCGCGGAAGCCGCCAAGGAGGTCGGGACGACGCCGCAGGCCCTCGCAGTCTGGGTCCGGCGAGCGGAACGCCTCGGCTCCCCGTAGCTCCCCATGAGCGTGTCTGTACGACTTGGTGGTTGTACAGCCTGAGGTAGACAAGTACTATACAGGTCGTGAAGCACCTCGACCTCGCCGATGCCCTCCGCGCCCGCCTCGTCGCCCGGGATCTCGGTCCCCGTGGCGCCCTGCCCGGCGAGGTCGATCTCGCCCGTGAGTACGGCACCAGCCGGGTCACCGTGCGGCGGGCGCTCGACCTGTTGCGCCAGGAGGGCCTGGTCACCAGCCGGCGCGGTGCGGGCTGGTTCGCGGCGGTCGACCCGCTCCGCCAGCCCCTCGGTCGGGTCCGGACCGTCGAGGCCGCGGTCGAAGCGGCGGGCGCGAAGCCCGGCCGGCGCATCGTTGCGTTCGGCTTCGTCGACGCCCCCGCAGTCGTTGCCGACGCGTTGCGAATCCCCCACCCGAAGGCCGAGGTGCTGCGCGTCGAACGCGTGAACCTCGCCGACGACGAGCCGTTCGCGTTGGTCACGGTATGGGTGCGCGCGGATATCGGCGCCGACGTCTCCCGCGCCGACGTCGAGCGCACGACGTTCTACGACTTGTTGCCGATCCGCGGGGTCGAGCTCGAGTCGGTGCACCAGACGATCACCGCGGAAGTTGCCGCGGAGAACGCGGCGGCTCTCCTCGAGTGCGAGGCCGGCGATCCGTTGCTGTTGGTCCGGCGCGTCACGTGTGACGTGAGCGGGAACCCCGTTCTGTATTCGGAGCACCGCTACCCCGCCGACCGCACGACGTTCGAGATCGAATTCTCCCTTGCGACAGGAGCTCGCCAACATGTCTGACGTCACATCGTCTCCAACCGGTTCGCCCGCGCCGGCCGTCGGTCCCAACACTCCGCCGGAGCTCGTCGCCGCCGCGTACGACAAGCTCGCGACATCCGTGACCGCGGCGCGCGTCCGCGTCGGCCGCCCGTTCACCTTCGGCGAGAAGATCCTGTTCGGTCACGCCGACGATCCCGCGATGGTGGGAGTCGAGCGCGGTGTCGACTACGGCGACTACCGGCCCGATCGCGTTGCGCTGCAAGACGCGCTCGCGCAGGTCGTGCTCTTGCAGTTCATGCTCGCCGGGCTCTCGAGCTCCGCGGTGCCGGCGACGGTGCACTGCGACCACTTGATCCGGGCGCGCGTCGGTGCCGAGGCCGACCTCGCAGCCGCGATCGACGTCAACCGCGAGGTCTACGACTTCCTCGCCGCCGGTTGTGCCAAGTACGGCCTCGGGTTCTGGAAGCCCGGAAGCGGGATCATTCACCAGGTCGTGCTCGAGAACTACGCGTTCCCGGGCGGAATGATGATCGGCACCGACTCGCACACACCGAACGCGGGTGGCCTCGGAATGATCGCGGTCGGTGTCGGCGGGGGCGACGCCGTGGATGTGATGTCGGGCTGGCCGTTCAACCTGCGCGTCCCCCGGCACATCGGCGTTCGTTTGGTCGGAACCCTGTCGGGGTGGACCGCGCCGAAGGACATCATCTTGAAGGTCGCAGGCATTCTCGGTGTGAAGGGCGGCACCGGCGCGATCGTCGAGTACTTCGGGCCGGGTGTGCGTTCCATTTCCGCCACCGGCAAGGCCACGATCTGCAATATGGGTGCCGAGATCGGCGCGACCTGTTCGCTGTTCCCTTACGACGACAAGATCGGCGCCTACCTGCGCGCGACCGGGCGCGATGCGATCGCGGATCTCGCGGATCAGAACGCAACGCTGCTCGATCACGACGACGACGTGGAGGCGGCTCCCACTCGGTTCTTCGACCGCGTTGTGGAGATCGATCTCGACGCGCTGGAGCCTCATCTCGTCGGCCCGCGCACGCCCGATCTCGACCGGCCGGTTTCGGAGATCGCCGCGGAAGCCGAACGCGAGGGCTACCCGCGTGAGATCTCGGCCGCGCTCGTCGGTTCGTGCACGAACTCCTCGTACGAAGACATCGGCCGGGCCGCGCACGTTGCGCGCCAAGCCGCCGCGCGCGGGCTGCGCGTCCGGACCCCGCTCATGGTCACGCCCGGCTCGGAACAAGTACGGGCCACCATCGAACGCGACGGTCTGCTCGGCGACCTCGAAGCCATCGGCGCCACGGTGCTCGCCAACGCCTGCGGTCCCTGCATCGGCCAATGGGAACGCGTCGGCGGACCCACCGGCACCAACGTGATCGTCACCTCGTTCAACCGCAACTTCCCGGCGCGCAACGACGGCCGCGAAGACACCTTGGCGTTCATCGGATCGCCCGAGACCGTCGTCGGTATGGCGCTGACGGGTCGGCTCGACGGTTCGTTCCTCGATGACTTCGACGCACCGGTTGCCGATGACCTGCCCGCCCGGGGCTTCGAGCGCGGGTTGGCCGGCTTCGTCGCCCCCGCCGCGGACCCCGCGAGCATCGAGATCACCGTGAATCCCGAGTCCGATCGCATCGAGCTCTTGGCCCCGTTCGCCCCGTGGGACGGTCGCGACATCTCGGGCCTGCGCGTGTTGCTGAAGGCACGTGGGAAATGCACCACTGATCAGGTGTCGCCCGCGGGCGAGTGGTTGCAGTACCGCGGCCACCTTTCCAACATCTCGCGCAATCTCTTCCTCGGTGCGGTGAACGCGTTCACGGCCGAACCCGGTACGGGCGTAGATCCGCGCGACGGATCGATCGTGGCTCTGCCCGACCTCGCGGCGGCGTACAAGCGCGCCGGCATCGATTGGATCGCGATTGCCGACGACAACTACGGAGAGGGCTCGTCGCGCGAGCTCGCGGCGATGGAGCCGCGGTTCATGGGCGGGCGGGTCGTGCTGGCGCGATCATTCGCGCGGATAGCCGAGTCGAACTTGAAGAAGCAAGGCGTGCTCACGCTCGTGTTCGCCGATCCCTCCGACTACGACCGCGTGCAGGTGGCCGACACCGTCGACATTCTCGACCTCGAGACGTTGGCACCCGACAGCTTGGTGAAAGTCGCGCTCCACCATGCCGACGGCTCGACCGATCTCATCGCCGCGACCCACTCACTCTCGGCTGAGCACGTCGAGTGGTTCCGCGCGGGCTCGGCGCTCAACCGGTTGGCCGCCCGCCGCTGATCGCCCGCGCTGACCCTGGGTACGCTCCCGCCTGCTCCTCGAGCCAGGAGGCAGGCATGCGCGAGCTCTATCCGGAAGCAAACGCCACGGTCGACCCACTCGACGCGTATTCGGACCTGCCGGTCGCGGCCGGCCGACCGGCGGTGCGGCTCAACATGATCGTCAGCGTCGACGGCGGAACATCGTGGGGCGGCTTGTCGGGAGCGCTCGGCGGCCCCGCCGACAAGGCGCTGTTCCCGGTACTGCGATCGTTCGCCGACATCGTGCTCGTCGCCGGGGGCACGATGCGCTCCGAGGGTTACGGACCCGCGCAGCTCAGCGACGCGGCCCGGGCCATCCGTCGAGCCCGCGGCCAAACCGAGGTGCCGGCGATCGCGGTCGTGACCCGGAGTTGTCAGCTCGATTGGGAGACGCCGTTCTTCACCGAGGCCGAAGCCCGACCGCTGATCGTCACGGTCGAGGATGCGGCCGAAGCTGACCGCGCCCGGGCTGCGGCCGTCGCCGACGTGATCATCGCCGGTCACGGTGACGTCGACTTCACCGTTGCTCTCGACGAGCTCGCCAACCGGGGCGTGCAATCGGTCCTCGCCGAAGGCGGTCCGACGCTGAATGGCCAGCTGGCCGCGGCCGAGCTCCTCGACGAACTCTGCGTGACCCTTTCGCCCCGGCTCGCCAGTGGCGACGCCAAGCGGATCCTGTCGGGGTCGACGCTCGATGCCCTCGCGGAGTTGGTGCTGCACGCGGTGTACGAACAGGACGATTTTCTCTTCCTGCGCTACCGCATGGCACCCGGGGGAGCGACGCGAGGCGACGCCGGGAAAGAAGCCGGATAGCTTTTGCCCCGCTAACGGAGATCTTTGGGGGCAGGGATGCGCGCACGGACAGTGGTTTTCGGCGTATTGATCGCGCTCGCGGCGAGCATGGTGGCCGGCCCGGCCGGTGCCGCCCCGGTCGTTCAGCGTTGTACCGGACCCGCATCCGCGGGTCTCGCGGGAACGGCAAGCCTGAGCCCGGGTTTGAATCTGCAGCCGCAACGGCAGTCGGTCTCGATGTTGATCCACCTCTCGCAGTGCGCACCGCCCCCGCCCGCGCCCGGCAACTCCGCCACGCCGCCTCCGACCGAAGTGATCGGGACGCTGAAGACGTCGTTCATCACGGGCGCCGCGCAGACCTGCGCGTTCATCACCGCACCGCACAGTCCGCACGCGTCGGCGACGATCACCTGGAAGAACAACCAGACGTCGACCATGGTGTTGACGTTCGCGCTGACCGGATCGACGCGGCTGATGAACGTGTCGGGAACGATCACCGCGGGCGTGTTCGCCGGCCACACGGTCAGCGGGCAGTTCCGCTACCGCCCGGTCGTCTCCCCGAACGGCAACACCCTGGCCGAGGCGTGCGCCAACAAGGTCGCGCCGGGCAAGCCCGGGCGCGTTTCAGTGATCGGCTTGAACCTCTTCCGCACCAAGGACTTCACGATCACCTAGCGGCGAGGCGCCTGATTAGTTGGCCCAGCGCCGGCGCCGGATGACGAGCCCGATCCCGCTGGCCACCAGGGCAAGCCCGGCGCTGAACAAGATCATCATCGGTGATCCGGTTCGAGGCAGGGTGCCGCTCCCGGCCTGCGCGTCTTCGCCGCCCGGGATCACGGTCGGGCTGATGGGCGTGCCCGGACCGCCCTGAACCGTGACGTCGCTGACCGGCCCGGAGGTCGACGTCGATGTCGAACTCGTCGTCGAGTCGTCGGGCCCGGTGGTCGTGAGTGTGTCGTCGTAGGTCGTCGAGGAGCTGGTCGTTGTGGTCGAACTATCCGGCTCGGTCGTCGATGTAGTGGACGAGGTGGTAGTGGAGCTCGACGACGTGGTGGTCGTGCCCGGCGCCGTGCACCCGTTGGCCAGGATCGCCTGACCGTCGGTGGTCCAGTTCTTGCCCGCGTACTGCTCGCCCGGTCCGAAATCGAACGGGGGAATGATGTCGCCCCACTTCGTGTGCAGCGGGAGGCTGGTCGAGAAGATCGGGCCGTTGTGACTGTCGTGACCGTGGGCGTGCAGGACGCTGGCCACGTCGACGGTGATCTTCACGTAGGGGTTCGAGCGGCTCGCGGTGCGGTGACAGAGCGTGACCTTGTGGTCGGGGTTGGGCTTGGTCGCACCCGCGACCGAGGCACCGACACCGAGCACCATCGTGATCGTCCCGACGAGGATCATCGCGATCCCCGCGAGCGACGTCGCACTCTTCCCGCGCGCTCGCTCGTCAACCATCTTGCCTCCCACTTTCTGCGACTGCCCGGCCGCACTCCGCCATTACCCGACGTGATCGAACGCCAAACCGAGTCTGCCTCCGGCGCGGTCCCGTGTCGAGGATGGAGGGTGGTCTACCACGCGAATGAGCCGAATTGCTCAGTGCAAACCGCACTAATCCGTACGCGCGTGTCGACCTACTCGGTACTGAGCGCGTGGATGATCGCTCGTTCGATCTCCGCTTCGGTCTCCGCGTCGTTGATCTTGTGTCCGTGCGGATCGACGACGTAGAACGCGTCGACGACCTGCGCGCCGAGCGTCTGCACGCGTGCGGACCGGATGTCGACGTCGAACTCGGTGAGCGCGCGGGTGATTCGATACAACACTCCGACCCCGTCGACCGCGTGCACGTCGATGACGGTGGCCGCATCGGAGGCGTCGTTGTCGAAACGGACCACGGTGATCGGCGCGCGCCACTCGCCCTGGTCAGGCTTCGCGTAACGGCGCGCTCGCTCCGCGACCCGCGCTTGGACCGCGAGCCGGCCGTCGAGCGCGAGCTCGAGATCGCGCTCGATCCGGGGCCACGGCGTCTCGGCCCGGAACGGATCCGACACGCCGAATTCCGAAAGGGCGCGGCCGTCGGCGGAGTAGGCCGAGGCGGAGACGACGTCGAGGCCATGGAACGCGAGCACGCCTGCGATCTTGCAGAACAGACCCGGACGGTCTGGGGTCGCGATCGTCAGGAGCTCTCCGCCCGCGACGATCTGGGTCCCGCCCGACGCCAGGAGGGCCAGGTGCCCCTCGTTGGGGAACTCCGAGACCGCGGTCTCCTCGATGTCGGCGTCGCCCATGAGCTTCGCCACCCGACCGACGAGCACGGCGACGAGCTGGGCCTTCGCCGGACCCCACGCCGCCGGACCGGTGGCACGCGAGTCGGCTTCGGTCAACGCGGCGAGGAGCCGCAAGCTGCTGAGCGACGAGACCCGATCCGCGACCCGCTGGATCGTGGCCGGATCGTCGAGGTCTCGGCGCAACGCGACCTCCGACAAGAGGAGATGATTGGCGACCAGCTCGGCGAGGACCTCGACGTCGGGGTCGGAGAACCCGAGCCGCGTCCCGAGCCGGCGCGCGATGTCGATGCCGGCCTCCGTGTGGTCACCCGCGGTGCCTTTGCCGAGGTCGTGCATCAGCGCGCTCATGACGAGGAGATCCGGGCGATCGACCCGGCCCGCGCGTCCCGACGCGTTCGCGACGGTCTCGAGGAGGTGCCGGTCGACCGTGAACCGGTGGTACGAGTTGCGTTGGGGACGCGACCGCACCGGTTCCCATTCGGGAAGGATGCGCGTCCAGATACCGCGGTGATCGAGTGCTTCGATAACCGGTATCGCCTCGGCGCCGGCGCGAAACAAACCGACCAGAATGTCGCGCGCCTCGGGAGGCCACGGATCGCCGATCTCGGGCGCGCGTTCCGCAAGGCGTTCGAGCGAGTCGCGATCGATGACCGTTGCGAGCTCGGCCGCGAAACGCGCGGCGCGCAATGCGAGCAACGCGTCATCGGCAGGATCGACCTCGTCGGCGATGTGCACTTCGCCGTCGCGCAGGATCAACCCTTCGCCGAGCGCGCGGTCACGCTTGCCCTTGCGACCGAGCGGACCGCGCAATGACGAACGGATACGTCGCCACGCATCGTCGCTCGTCCACGCGATTGTGCGCGCCGCCGAGGCGATGTTCGCCATGAGGACGTCGCCGTCGGCAATGTCGAGTGCCTTCGCCACCGCGTCTTGCTCTTGGAGCGCGAGCACGTTGCTCGGGCGATTGGTGCGGCGGTGCAACTCGACGCGCGCGTCGAGCAACGTCGCGTACGCAACCGCGAGACTCTTTTCGTCGTGTTCGAGGAGAATGCTGCGCGCGGCTTGGGCCCAGTGCAGCGAGTGCACGTCGCGCAAACCACCGCGTCCTTCTTTGAGATCGGGCTCGAGCATGAAGGCGACTTCGCCCGCTTGCGCGTGCCGCGCGTCGACGCGCACGCGCAACCCTTCGAGCCAGCGCTTCGCGCGTTGTTCCCAATGAGAACGCGCGGCGGTGTTCAAGTCTTCGGTGAGTGCTTCGTCGCCGGCGATGTGACGCGCGCTCAGCAACGCGGTCGCGGTGTCGAGATCGTCGTCGGCGATCTCGAGCGCTTCGCGTTGCGTGCACACGCTGTGCCCGAGCTTCATGCCCGCGTCCCAAATCGGATACCAGATGCGTTCGGAGATCGACTTCACGTCGCGCCGCGGGCTGCGCAACAGCATCACGTCGAGATCGCTTTGCGGGCAGAGCTCCGATCGGCCGTAGCCGCCGACCGCGACGAGGGCGACTCCCTCCACGTCGTTGCCTGCGACCTCGGCGAGCAGCGACGCCAGCCACTCGTCGATCAGGTCGCTGTGCTTGTGGCACCAAAGTGCGCCGGTGAGGGTGCTGTCGGCGAGGAGGGGGGCACGTTCGAGCTGCACCGTCGTAACGGTAGCGATTGCCTTCCGGTCCCGTGATTTCGTCAGATTCAGGTCAGGAGCGCGTCCCGCGGGCTTTACAACTCGCACACAAACGGGAAACTGAGCCTCCTTACATTGCGCACATGCAAACACGACTCCAACGACTGAAGGACAAGGAAACGCGCAAGCTCGTCGGCATCGTCCTCGCGGGGAAGATGACGGGGATTGTCGTTCTCCTCGGCGCAATGAAGGGGGTGGACTGGTATTTCAACTCGGCTGCAGGTGCACAGACAGTCATTGTGCACAAGGCCAACGATTTCGTGAGCCCGATCAACACGGTCTGGGTTCTCGTAACCGCGTTCCTGGTGTTCTTCATGCAGGCCGGATTCATGGGTCTGGAGGCAGGTTTCGCCAGATCACGTGAAACCGTCAACGTGCTCATGGAGTGCGTGTTCGACACCTGCCTGTGCGGAATCCTGTACTGGGCGATCGGATTCGCGTTCCAGTTCGGAGCCGGCAACGGCTTCATCGGTCACCAGTACTTCTTCCTGCACGGGATGACCCCGGCGTACGGGACCACCGGAGTGGCGTTCCTCGCCTTCTGGCTGTTCCAGTTCGCCTTCGCCGACACCGCGTCAACGGTGACGTCGGGTGCGATGGTCGGTCGGACCAGCTTCAAGGGCGACATCCTCTACAGCATCTGCGTGTCCGGTTTCATCTACCCGATCTTCGGACACTGGGTGTGGGGCCCGGGTGGCTGGCTCGAGAACGGCAGCGGCGCCTTGTTCAAGGCGTTCGGCACCGGCGGCGCGTTCTTCCGGGACTTCGCCGGCTCCACGGTGGTGCACACGGTCGGCGGCATGATCGCCCTCGCCGGTGCCATCGCACTCGGCCCGCGCCTCGGTCGCACGTTCAAGCGTGACGGCGGTGGCCCAATGCCGGCCCACGACCTCACGTGGGGCGCCATCGGTGGCGTGATCCTCTGGTTCGGTTGGTACGGCTTCAACCCCGGTTCCACCCTGTCCGCCATGGACTGGGAAGGCATCGGCCGGGTCGCCGCCAACACGACCATCGCGGCGTGCGCCGGTGGACTGATCGCAGTGGTCGTCGTATACCCGATGACCAAGAAGTGGGACCTCGGTATCTCGGTCAACGGATTCCTCGGTGGCCTCGTCGCCATCACGTGTCCGTGTTATTGGGTCGGACCAGGCGGCGCAGTCTGGATCGGCGCCATCGCCGGCGTCGTAGTGGTCTACGGAATCCAGCTGCTCGAGTACCTGCGTATCGACGACCCGATCGGCGCGGTTCCGGTGCATGCGTTCGCCGGAATCTGGGGCACGCTCAGTCTCGGTTTGTTCGCAACCGGGACCTACGGCATCCCCACTCCGGACGGCACCGACACTTCCACCACGGTGCAGGGACTGCTCCACGGTGGTGGCGTCGACCAACTCAAGGCGCAGTTCATCGGAAGCATGGCGTGCATCATCATCGTGACGTCGGTTGCGCTGATCGTCATGTTCGCCATCAAGCAACTGAAGGGTTCCTGGAACCTGCGACTCGAGCGTGATCTCGAGCTCGAAGGTCTCGACATCTCCGAACACGGGACCCCCGCCTACCACATGGAGTTCGGCTACGGCATGAGCTACACGACACCGACCGGATCGACAGGTCCACTCGGTATGGGCTCGTCGACGCCGGTATCGGGAACGGACAGTTCCACCTGAGCCCTTCGAGGATCATCGGAACGGGAGGTCGGGTCAGCACCGACCCGGCCTCCCCTCCCCGACCTCTCGACCACTAGCCGTTCCATATCCGGCGTTCCGCCAGGGAGAACCTCATGGCCCATCTCGTTACCGCAATCATCAAACCGTTCAAGCTCGAAGACGTGAAGGAAGCGCTCCGCGCCGGCGGCATCGTCGGACTGACCGTCAGCGAGATCCAGGGCTACGGCCGCCAGGGTGGCAAGACCGAAGCATTCCGAGGCAGCGAGTACAAAGTCGAGTTCGTCCCCAAGGTGATGATCGAAGTACTCGTGGACTCTGCCGCCGTCGACAAGGTCGTCGACCTCATCGCCGAGAGCGCACGGACCGGCAAGATCGGTGACGGCAAGATCTGGGCCGTCCCGGTTGATCGGGTGATGCGTATCCGCACCGGTGAGCTCGGCGACGACGCAATCTGATCGTCGATCCACACTCCGACGTCGCGGTACTCCGCTGGCCGGACCAACAGTTAGAGCTCGGAGATCTCGCCCGCCGAGGCGTTCCGCGCCTGCTGTTGGTCTCGCCGGCGAGTGCACTCCCGCCGTGCACGAGCTGTCTCGAAGACTGGGCCCGGCTGCCCGTCGCCGACGACGAGCTCCGCGCCCGGTTGGATGCACTCGCCGAGCACCAGCGTGCGCATGCCCATCCCAGCGTCGACGAGTTCGGAGTGCTCCGTCAGAACGGCTCGATCGTGTTCCTGTCACCGCGGGAGCAGTCGATCGCCGAGATTCTCATCGAGAACTTCGGAGCCGTCGTTCGTGACGAAACCTTCGCGCAGCACGGGTTCGGCGAGCCCGACGCGCGGCGCGAGACGTTGCGCACGCACACCTCACGGCTGCGCAAGCGGATCGCACCGCTCGGGCTGACGATCAGCTGCATCCGCAACGTCGGATACATGATGCATCACGACAACTAAACACCGGCCTCGGCGCGCGCCTCGATGCGTCAGCTCACTCGCAGACGCGACACGTCGCCGACTCGCCCTCGAACTCCGAGAGCGGCCGGATGATGAAGCACGAGGTGCACAGCCGTTCGCTGCGGCTCGCGCCCTCGAGGCGGGGGTCGATCGCGGAACCGCGCGTCTTGCGCGCCGGAGGTGCGTAGACCGCGGGCAGACCCGACGCTTCGGCTTCCTCGGCGAGGGCGAGCGCGGCCTCCTGATCGGGGAACTTCAACACCGTGCGCTGATAGTGCAGCACCGTGTTCTTGACCGTCTCGGGCAGATCATCCCAGCCCCAACGGGCCTTCCAGTCGACGAGGCGGGTGTGATGCTGATCGGGAATGACCTCGGCTTCGACCCACTCGTAGGGGCCGGCCACCCGGCCCACGACGACCTGGCGCCGGGCCCGGTCGGAGGCGATGATCGCGTCGCCCTTTTCGATCTCGTTCGCGAAGGCGAAGAGCATCTCGGCCAGGCGGTTGACGGCCGTGCGCGTCTTCGTGCCCTCGAGCTGGGTCGCGATCTCGCCGACCGGGAGGCCGGTTACGTCGGTCGCGTTGAATTCCACGGTGATGATGCCGCGGTTGATCGCATCATCGATGTGGCGACCACCATCGCCACAACGCACTAACCAAGTCGTCGTCATCACTGCACACTAAGCCCGCAGCCCACCGCGGCGCGCCGAACGCCGCCACCAACGCTGGATTTCACCGGGCCCGGGGCCTTACCGGATCGTGGTTTCTTGCCGCATCGTGGATTACGATTTCCGGGTGCCCGACGATGCCGAAGGTGACGGAGACGAGATCGACCTCGCCGGCCTCGCCGACGATGCCCTCGTCTCGCAGATGCACGACGATCTCTACGACGGGCTCGCCGACGAGATCGCGGAGGGCACCAACCTTTTGCTCGGTCGGGGCTGGACCGCCGACGACGTCCTGAACCAGGCCCTGGTGGAAGGGATGCGCATTGTCGGCATCGACTTCCGCGACGGCATCCTGTTCGTGCCCGAGGTCCTGCTCGCGGCCAATGCGATGAAGGCGGGCATGGCGATCCTGCGGCCGTTGCTCGCCGAGACCGGCGTGGAGCCCATCGGCAAAGTCGTGATCGGGACCGTGAAGGGCGACATCCACGACATTGGTAAGAACCTCGTGGCGATGATGCTCGAAGGCGCAGGCTTCGAGGTCTTCGATCTCGGCATCAATACCGACGCCGACGCGTTCCTCGCTGCGCTCGACGAGCACAAGCCCGACATCCTCGGGATGTCGGCACTGCTTACGACGACCATGCCGTACATGAAGGTCGTCATCCAGACCCTGATCGCGAAGGGCATCCGAGACGACTACATCGTGTTGGTCGGCGGCGCGCCACTCAACGAGGAGTTCGGTGCCGCAATCGGGGCCGACGCGTATTGCCGGGACGCAGCCGTCGCCGCCGAAACCGCGAAGGCGCTGGTGCAGGCGCATCGCGCCGCGTGACGACCGTGCATCCCGAACGGCTCCAACCGCTCGTACTCGCGTGCGGCGCGCTGGCCGGTGATCTGCGGGCCGTGCTCGCCGCGGGCGGCTTCGACACGCACATCGAGGTCGAATACCTGCCGGCCAATCTCCACAACCGGCCCGAGCTGATCGCGCCCGCGTTGCGCCCGCGGTTACAAGCCGCATTCGACGCCGGGCGCCCGGTATTCGTCGCGTACGCCGACTGCGGGACCGGCGGCGCGCTCGACGCGTTGCTCGGCGAGTTCCCCGGTGTCGAACGGCTGCCGGGCGCACACTGCTACGAGGTGTTCGCGGGCTCGGTCACGTTCGACGCGTTGCACAACGACGAGCTCGGGACCTTCTACCTCACCGACTTTCTCGCGAAGCATTTCGACGCGCTCGTATGGGGTGGTCTCGGACTCGACCGCCATCCCGAGCTGCGCGACACCTACTTCGGGGCGTACCGGCGAGTCGTCCTCCTCTCGCAGGCGCCCGACGCGCACGTGCCTGATTCCGATGTGGTTGCCCGGGCGCGCGCCGCGGCGGCCCGGCTCGGACTCGAGTTCGTCCACCACCCCACCGGCCGCGCCGGCCTCCGAACACCGGTGCTCGCCTTCGCCGACCGTCGCGTTGCGCACGATGCCCCGGCGCGGTAACGAGCTCGTCGTCATCTCCTGGCGCGACATCCCCGCGCAGGTGAACGCGCGGTCGGGCGTCGACAAGCATCAGGTGGTACTCGCGCGCCGCTTCCAACGCGCGATCGACGACGCCGCGATGGTCGCGGGCAAGAAGACCGCCAACGAGTACGTCGGTGAGTGGCGGCGCACCGCGGTCGCGCTGCCGGCCGACGGCGGCGAGGTGGTGGCCGCCGCCGCGGCCGAAGCGAGTCGGCTCGACGCGGCGTTCCCGAAGGAGCGGTTGCAGCGGTTCGTAGCCAACGGCGGCTGGGACCCCGACGCGGAGCGTCCGGAGTGACCGCGACGATCGTGTTCACGCCGAGCGGGCATCGGGGTCGAGTACCCACCGGGATCACCGTGCTCGACGCGGCGCGCCGGCTCGGCGTCGATCTCGATTCGGTCTGCAACGGCCGCGCGCTCTGCGGACGCTGCATGGTGACACCCGCGTTCGGCGAGTTTCCCAAGCATGCGATCGAAAGCAGTCCCCGCAGCCTCGACGATCCCGGTCCGGCCGAGCGCGCCGTATCACGGCCGGCGCGCGCTCGCGCCCGCGGATCGGCTCGGCTGTTCGGTCCATGTGTTGGCAGATCTGCTCGTCGATATTCCCGCCGCGAGTCAGGTGCACCGGCCGGTCGTGCGCAAGACGGTGGCGCTCGACGATCTCGTGATCGATCCGGTCGTGCGGCTCTATCTCGTCGATGTCCCCGCGCCGGAGCTCGGAGCCGATCGCAGCGATCTGCACCGCCTGCTCGACGCGCTCGCGGAGCAGTGGGATCTGCGCGATCTCACGACTCGGCCCGCGGTACTGGCTGCCCTGCAGCCGGCGCTCGCGACCGGGGCGCGCACCGTCACGGTTGCGGTTCACGATGGGCGCGCGCTGAGTGCGATCTGGCCCGGCTTCGTCGACACCGCGTACGGCGTTGCGATCGATGTCGGCTCGACGACCGTGGCCGGGCATCTCTGCGATCTCGCCACCGGCGAGGTGCTCGCCTCGGCCGGGATCATGAATCCCCAGATCCGGTTCGGTGAGGATCTGATGAGTCGCGTGTCGTACGTGATGATGCACGACGACGGCGCGGGCGAGCTCACCGCCACGATCCGCGCCGGTCTACGCGATGTGCTCGAACAGCTGATGGCCGACACGAACGCCGATCGGGACCACGTGCTCGACGTCGTCCTGGTCGGCAATCCGATCATGCACCACCTCGTGCTCGGGATCGACCCGACCCCGCTCGGCACCGCGCCGTTCACGCTCGCGACCGACGAGCCGATCGACGCGCTCGCCGGCGACGTCGAGCTCGGACTTCCCTACGCGCATCTGCACGTGTTGCCGTGCATCGCGGGCCACGTGGGTGCCGACACCGCGGCCGCGGTGCTGCAGGAAGGCCCGCACCGCGGCGAAGCCATCACGCTGCTCGTCGACGTCGGCACCAACGCCGAGATCGTGCTGGGGAACCGGGACCGGTTGCTTGCCGCGTCGAGCCCGACCGGACCCGCGTTCGAAGGCGCCCAGCTGTCGTCGGGGCAACGCGCCACCATCGGCGCGATCGAGCGGGTTCGCATCAACCCGGAGACGCTCGAGCCGCGCGATCAAGGTGATCGGTATCGACCCGTGGTCCGACGAACCCGGCTTCGCGTCGCAGTCGGCGAACATCGACGTGACCGGGATCTGCGGTTCGGGTGTGATCGAGGTGATCGCCGAGCTCTTCCTCGCGGGCGTGATCCGGCGCGACGGCACCATCGACGGGGCGACCGCCGCCCGATCGACACGCGTGCGTCGCCGACGACCGGACGTTCGCCTACGTGTTGCACCACTCCCCCGGCGGCGACATCCGGATCACCCAGAACGACGTGCGCGCGATCCAGCTCGCGAAGGCGGCGCTCAACGCCGGCGTACGGCTCCTGATGGATCACGCGGCGATCACCGGCTTCGATTCGGTGCGCCTCGCCGGCGCGTTCGGGAACCACATCGATCCGGCCTACGCGCTCGTGCTCGGGCTCATCCCGCCGTGTGATCCCGCCATCGCCCGCAACGTCGGCAACGCGGCCGGCAGTGGCGCGGTGCGAGCACTGCTTTCGCACGCGGCCCGCGAGGAGATCGCGGCGGTGGCGCGCCGGATCGAGAAGATCGAGACCGCGATCGAACCGGGATTCCAGGCGCACTTCGTTCGCGCCATGGGCTTCCCCGACTCGGAGGACGGCGCGCCCCGCCGGACCCGACGCGCGACCAGAAGACCAGAAGACAGAGAAGAGGCGTCGTGACCGACGAGCAACCACGGCGGGGACGTACGGGCGGCCGGGCCGGTCGCCAGGCTGCGCGCCTCGCGACCCACATCGAAGCGTCCCCGTACCTCACCCGCACGCTGAAGCCGTTCGAAGTGGTGAGCGAGGAAGGACTCGCGATCATCGAGCACAACGCCGACGTGATCCTCGAAGAGGTCGGCGTCATCGTCCGCGACTACCCCGATGCACTCGAGCTCTACGCGAACGCAGGTGCCGACGTAGACGGCGAGCGGGTGCGCTTTCCGCGCGGGATGTGCCGGTCGATCGTGCAGGCGACTGCGCCCGCCGTGTACACGCAGCACGCGCGCAATCCGGAACACAACGTGCAGATCGGCGGGGACGCGACCGTGTTCGCACCGAACTACGGGTCGCCGTTCGTCCACGATCTCGATAACGGCCGGCGCTACGCGACGCTCGAAGACTTCCAGAACTTCGTCAAGCTCGCGTACCTCTCGCCCAACCTGCACCACTCCGGCGGGACGGTCTGTGAGCCGGTCGACATTCCGGTGAACAAGCGGCACCTCGACATGGTGTATTCGCACTTGCGTTACAGCGACAAGCCGTTCATGGGGTCGGTCACCGCGGGTTCACGCGCCGCCGACAGCGTCGAGCTCGCGCGCATCGGCTTCGGCGGCGATCTCGCGGATCGGACCGTGATGACCAGTCTCATCAACGCGTCGTCGCCGCTGGTATGGGACGCGACGATGCTCGCGGCCGCGCAGGTGTACGCCGAGAGCAATCAGGCCACCATCATCACGCCGTTCATCCTCGCCGGCGCGATGGCGCCGGTGACCACCGCGGGTGTCGCCGCGCAGACGCTGGCCGAAGCGTTGGCGGGCATGACGTTCACACAGCTCGTGCGGCCCGGTGCGCCGGTGGTGTTCGGTTCGTTCGCATCGTCGATGTCGATGCAGACCGGTGCACCGACGTTCGGGACGCCGGAACCGTCGCTCGTCCTCTACGTCGTTGCGCAGCTCGCCCGCCGGCTCGGGGTTCCGTTCCGATCGGGCGGTTCGTTGTGCGCTTCGAAGCTCCCCGACGCGCAAGCCGCGTACGAGTCGGCGAACACGTTGCAGGCCACTGTGCTCGGAGGCGTCAACTTCGTTCTCCACGCGGCCGGATGGCTCGAGGGCGGTCTCGCGATCGGCTACGAGAAGTTCATCCTCGACGACGACCAGCTCGGGATGATGGCGACCTTCGTGCGCGGGGTCGATCTCACCGAGAACGGTCAGGCCCTCGAGGCCATTCGTGAGAACGGGCCGGGCCAACACTTTCTCGGCACCGCGCACACGTTGGCCAACTTCGAGAACGCCTTCTACCGGTCGACCACCGCCGACAACGCGAGTTACGAGCAGTGGCTCGAAGACGGGGGCCTCGACGCGTCGCAGCGCGCGAACGCGATTTGGAAGACGAGGCTGGCCGAGTACGTCCCGCCGCCGCTCGCCGCCGCGGTCGACGAAGAGCTGCAAGCGTTCGTGACGCGCCGGAAGTCCGAGATGCCCGACGAGATCGGCTGACCGATGGCTTCGGGATCGGTGCAGTCGGTCGATCGGGCGTTCGCCGTGTTGCGGCAGGTCGCGAGCTCGCCCGGCGGCATCAGCGATGTCGCGCGCGCCGTCGATCTCCCGGTGAGCACGGTGGCGCGACTCCTCGGCACGCTCGAGTCGCTCGGAGCAGTCGCGCGGGTCGGCGACACCGGCGCCTACGAGATCGGATCCGGCATCCGCACCCTCGTTGCCGCGGTCGACGAGTCGGAGACGCTCGTGACTCGAGCCCGACCGGTCTTGGCCGCGCTCGTCGCCGAGACCGGCGAGACATCGGGCGTATCGATCCTCGACGGTGACGAAGTCGTCTATCTCGATCACGTCGAATCGGCGAACGAGGTGACGCTCCGGGATTGGACCGGCGTGCGCCTGCCCTTGCACGTCGTCTCGTCGGGACTGGTGTTGCTCGCGGCCCAGCCGCCCGCCGCGATCGCGGCGTACCTCGCGCAACCACTGTCGCGTTTCACTCCCGCGACGGTGACGCAACCGGCGCGGATCAAGCGCCGACTCACCGGTATCCGCCGCAACGGCTACGTGTGGACCGTCGGTGAATTCGACGACGGGATCACGTCGGTCGCGGCACCGGTCGTCGATGCGACGGGTGCAACGGTTGCCGCGATCCATTGCCATGGACCCGGGTACCGGTTCCCCGGGAGCGCCGACACGGATGCGATCACCGCGCACGTTGTCGACGCGGCCCGGACGTTGGGCGCGTCGATAAGGTTCGGCCCGCTTCCCCTACCGCCAGGAGTTCACGCGTGAGCGACCAACCCACCGCCGCGAATGTCGTGGTGATCGGGTCCGGCATCGTCGGCAATTCGGTCGTCGGGCATCTGGCCGAGCTCGGCTGGCGCGACATCGTCCAGATCGACAAAGGCCCGCTCCCCAACCCGGGCGGATCGACAGGGCACGCGTCGAACTTCATCTTCCCGGTCGACCACAACCGCGAGATGGCCGCGCTGACACTCGACAGCCAACGGCAGTACGAGGCGATGGGTGTGAACACCACCTGCGGCGGGATCGAGATCGCACGCAAGCCCGAGCGGCTCGAAGAGTTCCGGCGCCGGATGACGTCGGCCACCGCGTGGGGTGTCGATGCCGAGCTCCTCACGCGCGGCCCAGGTCGCCGAGCTCGTCCCGTTCGTCAACACCGACATCGTGCTCGGCGGCTTCTACACACCGAGTGTGTCGGTGGTCGACTCGCTCCGCGCGGGCACGATCTTCCGTGAGCGCGCGATGGAGCTCGGCGCGCTGCAGACCGTGGCCGGGGTCGAGATCCTCGGTATCGAAGTGGAAGACGGGCGCGTGCAGGCGGTTGTCACCGATCAAGGTCGCGTGAGCGCGCAGTACGTCGTGATCGCGTGCGGGGTCTGGAGTCCGCGCCTCGGCCGCGATGGCGGGCGCGACGATCCCGCTCACGCCTGCGGTGCACCAGATGATCGACGTCGGGCCGATTCCCGAGCTCGAAGCGACGGGCAATGAGATCGGGTTCCCGATCATCCGCGACATGGACACGTTCTGTTACGAGCGCCAGACCGGCGGTTCGATGGAGGTCGGCTCCTACGCCCACCGTCCGATATTCCACTACGCCGACGAGATCCCGTCGATCAAGGAATCGCGGCTGTCGCCGACCGAGCTGCCCTTCACCGCCGACGACTTCGACCAACAGCTCGAAGAGGCCCTCGAGTTGATGCCCGACATTCTCTCCACCGCGGAGATGAAGTACGCGATCAACGGGTTGCTGTCGCTCACGCCCGACGGTTTCCCGCTCCTCGGCGAGACCGCGGAAGTTCGGAACTTGTGGTCGGCGGCCGCGGTGTGGATCAAGGAAGGTCCCGGAGTCGGGCGCATGATCGCCGAGTGGATGACCGCAGGGCGCATCGGAGATCGATCCGCATCACTCCGACATCACGCGCTTCTACCCGTACGCGCGCAACGACCATCACATCCGGGCGCGCTGCGCGGAGCACTACAACAAGACGTACGGCATCGTGCACCCGCGCGAGCAGTGGGCGTCGGAACGAAACATCCGGTGCGCGCCGTACCACGCGCGGACGGAGGCGCTCGGCGCGGTCTACTTCCAGGCCGGCGGCTGGGAACGGCCGCACTGGTACGAGAGCAACGCACCGCTGGTCGAGCACTACGGGATCGCCGACCGTCCGCACGAGTGGGACGCGCGCTGGTGGTCGCCGATCATGAACGCCGAGCATCTCGCGATGCGCGAAGGCGTGGGGATGATCGACCTCGCGCCGTTCGTGATCTTCGACGTCAGCGGACCGGGCGCGCTCGACTACCTGCAGTACCTGACCGTCAACAACTGCAACGTCGCGGCCGGCCGGTCCGTGTACACACCGTTGCTCGACGCGAGCGGCGGGTTCCGTACCGATCTCACGATCATGCGGCTGGGTGAAGACGCGTTCCGGGTCGTCACCGGCGCGTTCGACGGTCCGCGTGACGAGCACTGGTTCCGAACGCACCTCCCGGGCCGGGGCTCGGTGACCTTCACCGACAACACCACCGCATACTCGACCATCGGCGTGTGGGGTCCCAAGGCCCGGGCGCTGGTCGAGTCACTCGTCACCGGCGACATCTCCGACGCGGCGCTCCCCTACGGCTCGACCGCCGAGGTGTTGATCGACTCCATCACGGTTCGGCTGTTCCGCATCTCGTACGTCGGCGAGCACGGCTGGGAGATCTACGTTGCGAGCGACAACGCGCTCGCGATCTGGGACCGCCTGTGGAGCGCGGGCCAGGCGTTCGGCATCACCGCGGTCGGCGCGGGCGTGTACGGCACCACCGGTCGGCTCGAGAAGGGCTACCGCCTGATGGGCGCCGAGCTCGACGGCGAGTACACACCCGTGGAAGCCGGCCTCGCGCGCCCGAAGGTGAAGTCGGCCGACTTCATCGGCAAGGACGCGTATCTCGCGGCGCGCGACGCGGAACCGGTCGCAATCCTGTGCACGCTGACCGTCGAGGATCACATCTCTCCGCGCGACGGCATTGCCCGCTATATGACCGGATCCGAACCGATCCTCACCGCCGCCGGCGATCGCATCGTCGACGCGAAGGAACGGCCCTGCGTGGTTACGTCGGCCGGAGCCGGTCCGTCGGTCGGGAAGTTCCTACTGCTCGCGTACTTGCCGCCGGAACACGCGGTCGTCGGGAACGCGCTGCTCGTTCGCTACATGAACGAGGACTACCCCGTGCAGGTCGCCGTCGCCGGGTCGCGACCGTTGTTCGATCCCGACGACGCGCGCATGAAGGGCTGAGCTTCCGGTGGCCGACCAGTCGTCCGGACTCCGCGTGCTCGCGTGTGTGAAGCGCGTGCCCGCGCCCGGCGCCCAAATCACGCTCACCGCCGACCACCGCGCGGTCGATGCCCGGAACCTGGCGTTCACGACCAGTCCGCACGAGGAGTGCGCGGTCGAAGAGGCGATCCGGCTCGTCGAGGCGCACGGCGGGGACATCACTGTCCTCACGGTTGGTCCGCCCGAAGCGGAAGAGCAACTGCGCTTCTCGATCTCGGTCGGCGCGCAACACGCGGTACTGGTTACCAACGACGCGATTGCCGGCGGCGAGGATCCCGACCCGCAGGCGACGGCGCGCGCGATCACCGAAGCCATCCGCGCGCTCGAAGACCGACGGGTGGGCCGTTCGACATCGTGTTGTTCGGCAACGAGTCGGCCGACGCCGGCAACTTTCAGGTCGGCGTGCGAGTCGCCCGGGCGCTCGGGCGTCCGATCGTCAACGGCATCAAGGCCATCGACGTGGCCGACGGCGTGCTCACCGCGCGCCGCGAGGGCGAAGCCGGATTCGAGGTGTACCGGCTCGCACTGCCGGCCGTCGTCGGCGTGAAGGAAGGGCTCAATCTCCCCCGCTACCCGACCCTGCCGGGACGACTGCGTTCGAAGAAGGCCGAGCTGCAATCGATGACGGAAACGCCCGAGGCCGGCGGGCTCGCGATGCTGCAGTTCGAAACCCCTCCGGTGGTCGTCACCGAAACCACGCGTGCTGGGCACGGGGGCCGACGCGGCCGCCGCGGTCGTCGATCTCATCTACGAGCTCGGGCTCGCATGAGCACTCCGGTGCTCGTGTTCGTCGATCATGATCGGGGTGCGATCGACGAGACTGCGTTGCAGGCGCTCGCGTTCGCGCGCAGCTTCTTCCCCGACGCCACGGTCGCGGCCGTCGTCATCGGGGGCGATGCGCCCCTCGCGATTCCCGGTGCCGACACGATCTGGCACGTGCAACACGAGGAGCTCGGCGACTACGCGCCCGAAGCGTGGGGCGATGCGCTGTTCGAATTGACCCGGCAAGTCGAGCCCGCGGCGCTGGTCGCGACCGGCACCGAGCGCGGCAACGAGGTGCTCGCGCATGTCGCCGCGATTGCCGACGAGCCGTTCGCCGCCAACGTTGTGCACGCGAGTCCCGGTTCGCCGTGGCAGATCCGGCGCACCGCGCTGGGGTGGCAGCCTGCTCGAAGACGCGACGCTCACCGCCGCGTTGCCGATCCTCAGCAGTGCGCTCCACGCGTTCGCGAGCGACGATCTCGAGCTTGCCGACGCGGAAGTGACCGAGTTCGTGCCCGAGCTCGGCGCCGACGCGGGCCGGACCCGCATCGTCGACCGAGTACAGGTCGCGGAGGGCATCACGCTCACTACCGCGCCGGTGGTCGGTCAGCGGTGGTCGCGGCGTCGGATCCGAAGAGGGGTTCGCGGCGATCGAGCAGCTGGCCCAGTTGCTGGGCGCGGCCGTGGGCTGCTCGCGAGTCGTGACGAACCAGGGTTGGCGTCCGCACGCCGATCAGGTCGGTCAAACCGGCAAGCGGGTAGCCCCGGATCTCTACATCGCGTGCGGGATCTCCGGCGCCATACAACACTGGGTCGGAATGCAGGCGGCAAAGCACGTGCTCGCGATCAACACCGATCCCGACGCGCCCATGGTCACGAAGGCCGACTACGCGGTGATCGGCGATCTCCACGAGATCGTTCCCGCGATCGTCGCCGAGCTCGAGCGCCGCCGCGGGGATGAAGGGCGGCATGACCGACACGACACCGACTATCTCGTGCCGGGGTGTGTGGAAGGTGTTCGGGCCGCATCCCGAGCGCATCGTCGGCTCGCCCGATGCCGATCTGTCGCGCACCGAGCTGGAAGCGAAAACGGGGTGTGTCGCCGCGGTGAGAGACGTCAGCTTCGACGTCGCCGAGGGACGCGTGTTCGTGGTCATGGGATTGTCGGGGTCCGGAAAGTCGACGCTGGTCCGGTGCCTGAGTCGCCTGATCGAACCGACCGCGGGAACCGTGCAGATCGATGGGGAGGATGTCGGCAGCTGCTCGCCGGAGCGGTTGCGCGAGCTGCGCCGAGATCGCGTGTCGATGGTGTTCCAACATTTCGGTTTGCTCCCGCATCGCCCCGTGCTCGACAACGTGGCGTTCGGCCTCGAGATCCAGGGCAAGTCGAAAGCGGAGCGCCGAGCGCGTGCGGGCGACATGCTCGATCTCGTCGGTCTCGGCGGCCTCGGCGAGAGCTACCCCGACGAGCTCTCCGGCGGCATGCAACAGCGCGTCGGTCTCGCGCGTGCGCTCGCCAACGATCCCGAGATTCTTCTCTTCGACGAGCCGTTCTCGGCGCTCGACCCGTTGATCCGCCGCGACATGCAGGACGAAGTGGAACGGCTCCAGCGAGAGCTCAAGAAGACGGTGGTGTTCATCACCCACGATCTCCAGGAAGCGCTGAAGCTCGGCGATCAGATCGCGATCATGCGCGACGGGCGCTTCGTCCAGGTCGACGCGCCGGAAGCAGTGGTTGCCAATCCGGTCGATGATTACGTGCGTGACTTCGTTCGTGACGTTCCCGCGGCCACGTGCTCACCGCGGGCGGCATCATGCTCGCGCCGCTCGCGGCCGACGCGACGACCGGCACCGTCGCGGTGACTGCGCTCGTCGAGCGAGCTGCTGCCGGTCGTCGTCGCGACCGATCGGCCCGTCGCGGTGCTCGACGACGCGGGGCAGATCTGCGGTTCGGTCGATCGCCTGACCGTGCTGCGCGCGCTCGTCCGAATGAAGGCGTCCAATGAGAGACCGGGCGCAACCGCCTGGTCGTCCCGGCGATCACGGTCGCCGTGTTCGGCGCGGCGCTCGCGCTGGTGTGGGGGAATCCGATCCCCTCGTGGTGGAACTTCCGGATCGGTCCGTGGATCGACAGCGTCGAGCAATGGCTCATCCTCAACCGCGACGACAACTGGCTCTTCCGGTGGTTCTTCGATCCCATCTCGCGGTGGCTGCACAACCTCGTGCAATGGAACCTCAACTTCCTGCACTTTCTGACTTGGCCCGGCGTCTTCGCGTTGATCTTCGTCATCGCGCTACGCGTGTCGGGCGTGCGCGCCGCGTCGACCGCGGTCGCCGCGGCCTTCGTGATCGGCGGCCTCGGCCTGTGGGATCCGGCGTTGATCACCGTCGCGTTGATCGTCGTCTCCGTCGCCATCGCGCTCGCGTTCGGCGTCCCGCTCGGCATCGTCTCGGCGCGCGCACCCCGCCTTCGAACGGCGCACGCGCGTGCTCCTCGACGGGATGCAGGTGATGCCCGCGTTCTGTTACCTGTTGCCGAGTGTGCTGCTCTTCGACATCGGCTATCCGCCCGCGGTGGTGGCGACGGTCGTGTTCGCGCTGCCGGCCGCGATCCGTCTCACCCTGCACGGCCTACGCGGGGTGCCCGACCAGCTGATCGAAGTCGGTTCTGCCCACGGCGCCACCCAACGGCAGATATTGCGCAAGATCGAGTTGCCGGTCGCGCGTCCCGCGCTGCTGCTCGGCTTGAACCAGACGATCAACCTCGCCCTCGGCATCGTCGTGATCGCGGCGTTGGTCGGGGCCGAAGGTCTCGGTCAGGAGGTGCTCGCCGGGCTCCAACACCTCGATGTGGGCCAGGCGTTCGACGCCGGGCTCGCGATCGTCGCGGTCGCGATCGTGCTCGACCGCCTCACGGCAGGCCGGACCCGGCGCGCGGCACGCGCCTTCCACCGAGACCGCTCGGCGCCGCGGGTGCGCACCGAGTGGATGCTCGGCGCGGCGGTGCTCGTGATCGCAGTCGTCGTCGGCAAGCTCTGGTCGGCGGGCACCTTCCCCACCTCGATCAACTTCTCCCTGCACGATCCCGTCAACAGCATCGTGAAATGGTGCAACGACAACCTGCGTAACGGCCTGCCGATCGTGGGCGGTACCGCGTCGATCAGTGACTTCATCGTCATCCACTTGCTCGACCCGATCCGCTCGTTCCTGACCGACCACTCGTGGTGGCTCATCGTGAGCGGATTCACCGCGTTGGCGTGGGCGAGCGCGGGCCGCCGGGTTGCCGCCGTGTGCGCGGTCGCGCTGCTCTTCGTCGCCGGCTTGCACGCGGAGGGCGGGGCCGGGGCCAGCATCTGGGTCGACACGATGGACACGCTCAGTCAAGTGGTCGTCGCGGTCCTGGCATCGATGGCGATCGCGCTTCCGGTCGGCATCATCGCGGGCCGCAGCGATCGCTTCTTCGCGTTCATCCGGCCGATCCTCGACGCGATGCAGGTGATGCCCGCCTTCGTGTACCTCGTACCGGTCATCGCGCTCTTCAACGTCGGCCGCGTGCCCGGCTTGATCGCGGCGATCGTCTACGCGCTGCCACCCGGCATCCGGCTCACCGCGCTCGGTATCCGTGAGGTCCCGCCCGAGACGATCGAGGCCGCTCGTTCAACCGGCGCGACCAAGTTCCAGATACTCACGAAGGTGCAACTCCCGCTCGCCTTGCGCTCGATCATGCTCGGCTCAACCAAACCATCCTCATGGTGCTCTCCGTGGTCATCATCGCCGGGCTCGTCGGAGGCGGGGCATTGGGCATCGATGTCGTCTACGGTCTCACCAAGAGCGAGCTCGGGCTCGGCGTCGAAGCCGGTTTGGCAATCGTCGCTTTGGCCGTCGTGCTCGATCGAATTACGCAAGGATGGGCCGCGGGGGTGCGGGGCGTCGGCGGACGCCGCGTGGTCCCACGTCCTCTCCGCTTCACGAGAGTCATCGACGATCAGCCAAATACCCTCGATCAACTGGAGACAGTATGAAGCGCAGCCGGCGCCTCCTCCTCGGCACCATTGCACTCACCCTTGTATTGGCCGCATGCAGCAGCAGCTCCAAGCCGGCCGACTCCGGCACCACGACCGGAGGTAGCGGAGCGAAGCTCAGCGGCACGATCACCCTCGCGGTGAACCCCTGGGACGGTTCCGCCGCCAACGCGGCCGTGGCCAAGATCGTCCTCGAGAAGCAGGGGATGACGGTCAACACGAAGGACATCGACGAGAACGCGGTATGGGCCGCGCTCGACTCCGACTCGATCGACGCCAACCTCGAGGTGTGGCCGTCGGGTCATGCGAGCGACATCAAGACCTACATCGACACCAAGAAGTCGGTGATCGACGGCGGTTTGATCGGACCCACCGGACACATCGGATGGTTCATTCCGAAGTTCGTCGCGGATGCGCACCCCGAGTTCAAGACCTGGGAAGGCTTGAAGACCCAAGCCGCGGCCGATTACTTCAAGACCGCGGAAACCGGGAGCAAGGGTCAGTTCCTGCTCGGCGACCCGAGCTACGTGAGCTACGACGCCGACATCATCAAGAACCTGAACCTGCCGTTCCAGGTCGTGACCGGTGGCGGCGAAGCGGCGCTCATCACCGCGATCGGCACCGCCTTCCAGGACAAGACCCCGCTGCTCTTCTACTTCTACACACCGCAGTGGGCGAACGCGAAGTACGACCTCGTGAATGTGAAGCTGCCTCCGATCACGCCCGCGTGCACCGCGTCGGCCGCCGATCAGGGCAAGGACCACAAGTACGCGTGCGACTACCCCACCGATCACTTGTTGAAGGCGATCAGCGCCAAGCTCGAAACCAAGAACCCCGGCGCCTTCGCGTTCTTGAAGAAGATGAAGTGGACCGACCTCGATCAGAACACCGTCACCAAGTACAAGAACGAAGACGGTATGACGATCGAAGCCGCGGCCCAGAAGTGGGTCGACGCCAACCCCACCGTCTGGCAAGCCTGGCTCTCCTGACACCATCTCGAGATCGAACCGGTGTGAGTACGCAGTCATATAGACGGCGTGCTCACGCCGGTATCGGTTTCAGGGGTTCGGCGTACTTCACGTGACGCAATACGACTACATCATCGTCGGCGGTGGGTCCGCGGGCTGCGTGCTCGCCAATCGCTTGAGCGAGGATCCCTCGACGCGCGTTCTCGTGCTCGAAGCGGGCCGGCCCGACTACCGCTGGGACGTGTTCATCCACATGCCCGCGGCGTTGTCGTTCCCGATCGGGAGTCGCTTCTACGACTGGATGTACGAGTCGGAGCCCGAGCCGTACATGAACGGCCGGCGCATCTATCACGCGCGCGGCAAGGTGCTCGGCGGGTCGAGCAGCATCAACGGGATGATCTTCCAGCGCGGCAACCCACTGGATCTCGAACGGTGGGCGGCCGACGCCGGGATGTCCGAGTGGTCCTACGCACACTGCCTGCCGTACTTCAAACGAATGGAAACGTGTCTCGCCGGGACCGACGAATTCCGCGGCGGCTCGGGTCCGCTCGAGTTGGAACGCGGTCCCGCGACGAACCCGCTGTGCACCGCGTTCTTCGAGTCGGTGCAACAAGCCGGCTACACGCTTACCGACGACGTGAACGGTTATCGGCAGGAAGGCTTTGCCCGCTTCGATCGGAACATCCGGCGGGCCCGGCGGCTGAGCGCGGCGGGCGCGTATCTACACCCGGTGATGAACCGCCCCAACCTCGAGGTGAAGACGCGCGCGCTCTCCACCAAGATCGTCTTCGAAGGAACGCGCGCCGTGGGAGTGGAGTATTCGATCCGGCGTGCCGGTTCGAAGCGCTCGGGACCGGTCGAGCGCGCCCTCGGGGGCGAGATCATCTGCTGCGGCGGCGCGTTCAACTCGCCGCAACTGTTGCAACTCTCGGGCGTCGGGAACGCCGCGGATCTCGAACCGCTCGGCGTCCCGGTCGTGCAGGATCTCGTCGGTGTCGGCGAGCACATGCAGGATCACCTCGAGGTCTACATCCAGCACAAGTGCACGCAGCCCGTCTCACTCGCCCCCTACCTCGCCAAGTGGCGGAGACCGTGGATCGGCCTGCAGTGGCTCGCGCGCCGCGGTCCCGGCGCGTCCAACCATTTCGAGTCGGGCGGATTCGCGCGCAGCAACGACACGCGTGTCTATCCGAACGTGATGTTCCACTTCCTGCCCATCGCGATTCGCTACGACGGTTCGACGCCGGCCGGCGGTCTGCAGCACGGATACCAGGTGCACGTGGGTCCGATGTACTCGAACTCGCGCGGCTCGGTGAAGATCACATCGACCGACCCGGCCCAGAAGCCCGCGCTGCGCTTCAACTATCTCTCGACCGACGAAGACCGCACCGAGTGGATCGAGACGGTACGCGCCGCTCGGAGCATCCTCGAGCAACCCGGCTTCGCTCCGTTCAGCGGCGGCGAGATCTCTCCGGGCCCGTCGGTCGACAGCGATCAGGAGATCCTCGACTGGGTTCGGCGCGACGCCGAGACCGCTCTGCACCCGTCGTGCACGTGCCGCATGGGCACCGAATCGAACTCCGTGTTGGATCCCGCATCGATGCGCGTGCACGGCGTCGACGGTCTACGCGTCGTCGACGCGGCGTCGATGCGCTACATCACGAACGGCAACATCTACGCGCCGATCATGATGCTCGCCGAGAAGTCGGCCGACCTCATTCTCGGGAACACACCGATGGCTCCCGAACCGGTCGAGTTCTTCCGCCGAGACGAGACGCAGTAGCCGAGAAGGGCTAACGCGCGCGCCGGCGCTCCCGGCCCCGTGCGCTCTGTTCGGCGAGGCTTTCGGGCATCGAGTTCGCGAGCGGGCCGATGCGCTCGATGATCTGCTGCGTGGTCGGCGGCGCCGCGGCCGTGTGCGCGTCGATTGCGACGCGCATCGCGCGCAGGTGCTCGGGTGACGTACCGCAACAGCCGCCGACGATCGCGGCGCCGCCATCGACCGCGAGACGCGCGTACTCGGCCATGAGATCGGGCGAGCCGGAATAGACGATCTCGGCGCCTTGGAAGTGGGGCACGCCGCAGTTCCCCTTCGAGATCAACCGCCGTTCGGCCCCTCTTTCTCCGACAGCTGCATCTCCGATAGGTGTCTCCCCCATCGCGAGCAGCGTGACGAGGATGTCGGACGCGCCAACCCCGCAGTTCGCGCCGAACGCGAGCGGTTGCGGATCGAGACCGGCGAACACGTCGGCGAAGCCCGATGGATGCAGGCCCATCATCGTGCGGCCCGCGGTGTCGAACGATCCGGTCGCGGTGTACGGGACTCCGACTGCGATTGCCGCGCGCGCGGCGGCGCGTATCTCTTCAGTGGCGGACATCGTCTCGATCCACGCCACGTCGGCGCCGCCGGCGACGAGGCCGGTGATCTGCTCCGTGAACACTTCGATGGCGTCGCTCTCGGTGAGGGCGCCGAGCGGCGCGAACAGTTCGCCGGTCGGACCGACGGATCCCGCCACCACAACCGGACGGGGCGCGGCATCGGCGACTTCGCGGGCGATCTCGGCCGCTTTTCGGTTGATCTCCAACACCCGATCCTGGGCGTGATGAAGCTTCAGGCGATGTCGGTTGCCGCCGAATGTGTTCGTGAGAATGATGTCGGCGCCCGCGTCGACAAAGGCCTGATGCAGTTCCCGGACCCGTTCCGGATGCTCGATGTTCCAGAGCTCGGGTGGTTCGCCGGATTCGAGCCCCATCTGGAAGTAGTTGGTGCCGGTTGCACCGTCGGCGAGGGCCACGTTCCCCGTGGCCAGGAGGGCTTCCAGAGAGATGCGCAAGAGTGTCGAGGCTACCGGTCATCATTGGCGTATGCGGTCCATGTCGGCACGGGCATTGATGGTGATGATCGCGAGTGTGGTGTTGCTCGCGGGCATGGCGTCGAGCGCGTCCGCCGCAGGTGATCCCGTCGGTCGACACGCTCATCGTGAAAACCGCGCTCCCGGGTTGGACTCCCGTATCCGACTCCGTGCTCAACCTCACGGTCGCGGGCGAACGCCGCGCAATGAGCGCCGCGACGACCCACACGGTTGAGATCGGCGTCGACGGTTGGGCGCAGGGCAACCAGTCACTCATCGTCGTGTTGCTCTCCTTCCCGAACGGCGACGTGCCCGGCAACTTCCGCGCTCGCGACGAGGTGATCGGCGCGTGCGGCGCCGCGAGCAAGCACGCGCCGCGCAACCTGCACACCTACTCACTCATCACGGGTTCGACCGAGGCGCAGTGCTCGGGCACCACCTCGACGGGAGGGCCGGTCGAGGTGACCGTGATGTCGTGGCAGAAGAAGAACATCTTCGCCCTCGTCATCGGGAACCGGTTCACCACCACTGCGCTCGAACGGTTCGCGGTCTCGCAAGACGCGGCACTCCCGGGTGACGGTTCCACTCCCGCGCCGATCGTCGGTGATTCGAGCTCGAGCTCGAGCTCGAACCGGACCGGGGAGATCGTCGGCGTGTTGATCCTGATCGCGGTCGTAGGCGCCATCGTGTTCCTCCTGATCGCCCGGTCTCGCGCCAAGATGCCCGCGCCGGTTCAGGCGCTGAGCGGGCCCCCCGGCGCGACTCCGTACTCGCCGTTCTCGCCGTCCGCGTCGGCGCCGGTGCCGGTGCCGGCACCCGGCGCGGCACCGCCGGGTTCGCCGTACGCGAGACCCGAGCCGCAGCCGCAGCCATCTCCGTCGCCGTTCGCGACGAACGCGCCGGCGCCCGCCGCGGCCGCCGCGGCCGCGCCAGGCTGGCAACCCATCGACGGTGATCCCACTCGCATCGCGTACTGGGACGGAACGGCCTACACCGCGTGGAAACGATGGGACGGATCCAACTGGATCGATTGACGCGCTGCGTCGCGTCGCATCCGGAATGTCGCCCGGCCGGGAGCGCACGGGGAGTCCGGGCATAATCGCCCAAATCGCGCCAGCCGCACACGGCAAACTACGCATAGCGACTTTCTTCTGAGGTTCGCGGTGCATCATCTCACGCAGAGCGGGTATCAGCCGAACGAGATCTCGGGACCGGCATAGCCGGGGGGCCCGGTTTTCTCGGAGGCTGAAATGCGCAAGTCCATCAAGCGGCGCATCGCGGTGCTCGCGGTCGCGGTCACCACCTGCGTTGCCGTCGGAGCGGTTATCGCCATGCCCGCGGCCGCGCACATCATCAGCGGCATCGACGCGACCTGCGACGCGGTAACGGTGCACCTCCGCTACTTCCCCGAGACGCCGATCCCCGTGACGTTCGTCATCAACGTCGGCGCGACCCAGCAGATCACCCAGGTCACCGATGTGAGCACGACGCAGAACGTGAGCGTCGACATCACCAGTGCGACCGCGCAGCTCCATGGTGACACCGTCGGCGTCGACATCGACGTGACCTGGACGCTGCACGGCGCCAACCACGAGCACGACTCGCGCTCGATCACGTGTGGCACCCAGCCGACGAACGGGCACAAGGTCACGATCTGTCATCGCACGGGTAGCCGTTCCAACCCCTACGTCACGATCAGTCCCGATGTGGACGGTGTCCTGCATGGGCACGACGGCCACAACGGGCCGGTGTTCTCACCCGATCTCCCCAAGCACGAGAAGTGGGGCGACATCATCCCCCCGTTCGACTTCGGGCCCGGTGCGCAGTACGCGGGCAAGAACTGGGACGCGGCCGGCCAGGCGATCTGGAACAACGGTTGCAACGGGCCCGGTTCGACGACCACGAGCAGCAGCACGACCTCGACGAGCACGTCGACCTCGACCTCGACCTCCACGTCGACGTCCACCTCCACGTCGACTTCGACTTCGACATCGAGCACGTCGTCGACGACGACCACGACGCGTCCGCACTCCACCACCACGACCACGCGACCGCACTCGACCACCACGACGACGCACCCGCGTACGACGACGACCACCACGACGACCAAACCGACGACCGGCGGCAAAGGCGAGCTCTTCGAGGTCGAGCTGCGGCGGTGCTCGCAGGTGCACACCGGCTACCGGGACTTCCCCGCGGGCACAAACGTTCGCTGGAAGGTGATCGAGAACGACAACACCGTCGCCAGGGGCGGATTCGTCGCGATCGGCGGCCACAACTACCACTTCATTACACAACCGTCGGGCGCGCACTTCCACGCGTCGCCGAGCAAAGCCGACGTGCACTACTTCTGGAAGATAGGTGGCATCAGCTACTCGTACTTCGTCCGCCGGGCAACGGGTTGCTCCGGAACGTCGCGGCTGGGGGTCTCCGGTTCCGGCAACTTCTTCGTTGTTCAGCTGCGTGATTGCAACAAACTCCGCATCGGGTACGAGTACTTCCAGCACCCCACGCGAGTGATGTGGGTCGTGCGCCAGTTCCCGAAGCGGAACATCGGGTACATGACGCTCCAGCCCGGGAACCAGTTCCACTTCCTCACGCGCAGCATCGGCATGCGGATCCACTCCGGCTCCAAAGCCATGATCACGTTCTATTGGCGCACGGGCATCACCCACTGGCACTACACGACGGTGCGGAGCCCGGGCTGCTGAACCCGACCTGCTGAACTCCTGCGCACCTGAACCCGGCGCGTACGGCGACGGCTACCGTTCCGACCGGAACTGGTCGAGCGCGGAGGCGTCTTCATGCGGTTCGCCCGGCGCGGCGTCATCTTCTCGGCAGTGGCCGCGACCGTGATGGTCGCGGCCACGGCAACGCTGGGCGGTCCCGCCGCCGGCGCGGCACCCGTTCCGATTTCGCAGAACCGGTCAACTGACCCCATCGTCATTCAAGGGGCGCTCGTGGGGTCGCTGATCGGCGTTCCCGTCGGCGACATCGTCGCGTTCCGGTGGGTGAACGGGTGGGGCCAGATTCCGGTGCAGGTCGATCAACGCAAGACCGTGGAGCTGAACACCGTCTACGGCAAACCCGCGAACACGACCAACCCCGTGAACGTGGTCGTGTTCGCCGATTCGAAAACGTTCGTGGGTGCCGGGGGCGGCAAGCTCACCGCGCTCGACCAGATCACGGTGATGGCGCGCGCCATCGGTGCGCAGAAGCCGCCCGCGTTCGCGGAACCGGCGGCCGTGGTGCACAACACCGGCGTTCGCGTGCAGGCCACCGATCCGCTCACCGGTGCCGTCGGCTACTTCTATCTGTTCCGCCGTTCGGGCACGACGTTGGCACCCGGCATGGGCCACCACAACGTCACCTACACGTTCGACCTGCTCTCCGGCGCGTACAAGACGACCTACAACGTCGACACCGGTCCGAATCCCGAGGACTCCACGGTCACGACGGCGTCGTACACGCGGCACTTCGGCGACCGGTGGCTCGATGATGTGATCACGGTGAAGGCCGGTAACGCGACGCGCGCCGACATCGTCGACCGTCACAAGGCGTTGTTCGCGCCCGGCAACTGTGGCCGATCGGAAGACACGTTCGACGCCGGCGAAGGCGCGTACATCGCGAACATCTCCGGACCCCTCCGCGCCATTCGCAGCTACATCGGCGCCAACAGCGGTCCGTACACCGAGCGCACGCAGATCTTCTACGACCAACGCGAAGACATCGCGACCGACCTCCGCGTGCACGCCATCCCGTCGATCATGGACTTCTGGGATTACAGCCCCGCCGCGTCGGGCATGCGCTACACGAACAATCTGAATCTCGCGGGGTTCGTGATCGACGGGTCGCCCGACACGCCCGCGAGTGGCGCGCCACTCTGGGAGAAGGTGAGCGGTCCGCAAGGAACCGTGACGCATGTCGAGCGAACGGTGACGAACATCAGCGGGCTCAGTCAGACCAACTACTACCTCGACGATGCGACCGACCCCAACCCGGTCACGCAGTGCACCGGCGACGCGTTGGCATACGGATCGAGCGGCACGTATATAACCAGCGCGATCCCGGTCACCGATCCCCACTTGGGCGACGCCAAGTCGATGCAAGGGCGCGACTCGATCTTCTACGAGGCGCCCGCGCAACCAGTTTCGCTCGCGCAGAAGCACAACAACCAGGTCCGGAACCCGCTCACCTACAGCGCGTCAGCGTTTCGCGGCTGAACCCGGATTGCGCAGGAGCCGGCCCGGACGGGCACCGGTATCGGCATCGTCGCGGCGGGTGACCTCACCGTTCACGAGCGTGGCGCGGTAGCCGGTCGCGTCCTGCAACAACCGCGTTCCGCCCGCCGGAAGATCACTCACGGCACGCGGCGCGTGCATGTGGAGATGGTCGAAGTCGATCACGTTGAGATCGGCGCGCAACCCGATTTCGATCCGGCCTCGATCGGCCAGACCGTACAAGCTCGGCCGGCTGTGATGTGAGCCGGCGCACCGCGTCTTCGAGCGCGAGCCGCGGGCCGCGTGATCGGTCGCGAACCCAATGGGTCAATACATACGTGGGCATCGACGCGTCACAGATCGCACCGCAGTGCGCACCGCCGTCGGCGAGGCCGAGGATCGCCGCGGGATCCTGCATCTGCTCGTACAACGCGTCGTGGTTGGCGTCGGCGTAGTTGAACAGCGGGAGCAGCAGCATCGTCGCGCCATCGCCTTCGACCATCGCGTCGTACGCGGCGGCTTCCACGCTCACTCCGATCCGGTCCGCGATCTCGAGCAACGACTGGGCGGCGGGTTGTTCGTAGTCGGGCTCGTCGCCGGTGAGCACGTAGCAATACGGCAGGAGCCCCATGAGCGCGGCTTGCGTAAAGGTCTGCACCGGGTCTTCGGTGCGCGGCTGCTCCGACAGGATCGCGGCGCGGATTTCCGGATCGCGCAGCCGCGCCACTCGCTCAGCCGCGCGGCAGATGGTCGAGCGCTTCGTAGGTCGGGCGCAACCGGAACGGATGTCGAACCTCCCAGCCGAGGAGCACGCCGAAGGGACGGCCCGCGACGAGCGGAACCACCTTCGCGCCGCGTGCCCGCCACTTCGCCGCCGCGTCCATCTCGACTCGCCACCGTTGCGGATCCTGCGCGTGTTGCAACACGATGAACGTGGCGGTCAGGCCGGTTTCGTCGGCCATCGTGCCGATCCACTCCAACTCGTTGGCCACGATCGAGGGATCATCGCCCGGGCTGATCCCCGCCATCGCAATCTCGAAGATGCGTCCGCCGCCATCGCGTACCGACTGCGCGATCGCGAACAGCTCGTCGTCGGCCGCGAACGTTCCCGGTACCGGCGTGCCGTCGAGGCTCGTGTGGCCGAGCGTGCGAGATGTCGTGAACCCGAACGCGCCGGCTTCCATCGCTTCCTTGGCGAGGCGGCCCATCTCCTCGATGTCGGCGGCGGTCGCCTGCTCGTTCTGCGCGCCGCGATCCCCCATCACGTAACCCCGCAACGGACCGTGCGGCAGTTGCACCGCGACGTCGACGGCCCACTGCCGGCCACCGAGGAGATCGAGGTACTCGGGAAACGACTCCCATCCCCAGGTCATCCCCTCGTGCAACGCGGCGCCGGGAATGTCTTCGACACCTTCCATCAATTCGATCAGCCAATCTTCGCGACCCGGTCGCACCGGCGCGAAGCCGACGCCACAGTTGCCGGTCACGACGGTCGTGACACCGTGGGGTGTCGACGGCTCGAGCACGTCGTCCCAGGTCGCCTGGCCGTCGTAGTGGGTGTGCGGATCGACGAAACCCGGAGTCACGATGCACCCGGTCGCGTCAATGGTCTCGTTCGCGTCGCCGTCGATAGCCGCCGCGACCTCGACGATGCGTCCGCCTTGGATCGCGACGTCGGCCCGGTGCGCCGGCTGTCCGGTCCCATCGATCACGCTGCCACCGCGGATGATCACGTCGTACATGGTGGCAAGGGTATTGCGTTCTGCTACGCGAGAAGCCCCGGAGCCTCAACCGGCTGGAGCAGGCGCAGGTGGCACGCGGCGTGCACGAGCAGGGCCGCGTCCCGTGCGGTGGTGCTCGCCGCGTTTCTCGGGAGCAACTCGCGCAGGTACCGCCGACTCGGTTCGTAGAGCGCGCCTTCGAGCGCGACGAACACATCGTCGATCGTGAGATCACTCCCGACGTCGACGACGCCCGCCGCACTCGCGACGGAGCGCACGATCCACTCGAGCCGAGGCGCGAGCACCGACGCCGAGCCGTCGAAGTCGCCGAGCTCGAATAGCTCGAAGCCGTGCGCGAGCCGCGACGCGATCGTGGGGCCGATGAGTGGACACTCGAACCACGCGCCTGCCGCGCTTACCGGCCCGTACCGTTCGCGGGCGCGGGTCAGAAGATCCACCGCCAGCACGCCGAAGAACTCGAGCCGTTCCACCTCTGCGGCTTCTACCGCGCCACTGAAACCTTCGGTCGGAAGCGACGCGCCGAACCGGGCCAGTGACTCGTTCAGGGTGTCGGCGCCGACGATGCGATCGACGAACTCGTCGACGGCCGCCCGGGCGTCCTCGGTCTCGGTCAGGTCGATGACCGGCTCGAACGTGTCGGCCGGAGGTTCGGACCCGTCGAATGGAGGCCCATCCAGTTCGGCGCGGAGTTGCTCCGCCCGATCCGGAAGGTTGTGCTCGACCGCGAGCTGGATCGCGTGCTCGTAGTGCGCGTACCGGAGTGATCCTGAGCTACGCCGCGCGAGGTCGGCGAACGCGTCGATCTGGTCGACGCGCAACTGTGCGCGCTCGCACGGTTCGACCAACCGGGCTTTGACGTCGAGCGTCGACTCGAGCAGCCACGCGTCGTGCCGGTAGCGGTCGAGCGCGCGGTCGACCAACCCCTGCAGCTCCCCTGGTCGGGCCGCCGATGACCGATCGGCGAGGGACTCGACGATCGAGAGCACCACGCCTGAGGATCGTTCGACGCTCGCGAGGGAACGATCCGCGAGGCCGACGAGTGCCGCGACCGTCGCCGCGATGCGCGGATGATCGTCGATCTCGATCGCGACGCCGAGCGCACGTTGCAGGCCCTCGGCGATCTCGAGCGGGTGACCGAACTCGTCGTACACCGCGGCGAGATAGGCATCGATCGCGCGCTGCGCCCATTCGTGCGGACTGTCGCCGGCGCGGGCACTCCAGAGCAGATCCGCGAAGCGAGCGGCAACCAGTGGGTGGGGCGCGTACGCCAGGGCCCGGGCCCACATCGCCGAGACCCGGGCATCGACCGGCGCGCCCGCGGGCGCGCAGGTGCAGTTCCGCGGGCGTTGGTGCTCTGCGAGCAACACGTGCTCGCACCCTTCGATCGGGTAGTACTCGAGCCCGTCGACGATCGCGTTCAGCGGATCATCGAGGCCGTCCACCTCGGCCCGGAGTGCCGACGCCACCGACGCCAGGGTCGGCCGCTCCGACGCGTCCGGCGTTCTCACTCGCGCTGCGAAGAACTTCGCCGAGACTGCGATCAGTTCTCTCGTCCATGAGTCAATCGTCTCGGTACTACCGCTCGGAAATGTGCGGATTGCAACTGGCCGGATGGGAACTGGGCGGATGGGAACTGGCCTGACCATGTTCTCATACCCTCCTGACCCCGCCCAGAATCCGCGGCCAGGCCGGCAGCGGGTTCCAGGGCTTCCCCGCCGGTCGCAGACGGCGGTGGGAAGCACGCCCACTCGCCGGAGGTTCTAGGTTCGGATGACCGATCTCACGCCCTCGCCTCACCTCCCGATCTCCGTGCTCGAACTCGCTCCGGTAGCTGCCGGATCCACTCCCGCCGACGCGCTCGCGGGAGCAGTCGATCTCGCTCGGCTCGCGGAGCGACTCGGGTATCACCGACTGTGGGTGGCCGAGCATCACAACATGCCGGGCATCGCCAGTTCGTCGCCCGCGGTGTTGATCGCGCATCTGGCCGCGTGCACATCCACGATCCGCATCGGCGCGGGCGGAGTGATGCTTCCCAACCACGCGTCGCTCGTGGTGGCCGAACAGTTCGGCATGCTCGAAGCATTGCATCCGGGCCGCATCGATCTCGGCCTCGGTCGGGCGCCGGGCACCGATCCCGTCACCGCGGCCGCGCTGCGCCGCAGCACAGCGCTCGCGGCCGACGACTTTCCGGAGCAGTTGCGCGACCTCTTCCTGTTCTTCGACGGCGCGCATCCGCAGATCACTGCAGTACCCGGACGCGGATACCGTCCCGCGGTGTGGCTGCTGGGTTCGAGTGGCTTCAGCGCACAGGTCGCGGGCGCGCTCGGTTTGCCCTTCTCGTTCGCGCATCACTTCGCGTCGCACAACACCGTTGCCGCGCTCGATCTGTACCGGGAGTCGTTCCGCCCGTCGGCCGAGCTCGCCGAGCCCTACGCGATGATCGGGGTTCCGGTGATCTGCGCCGAGACCGAAGAACGCGCGCGTTGGTTGTCGGGTCCGAGCGCACTGTCCTTCGTCCGGTTGCGCCAAGGCCGGCCGACGCCGCTTCCCACGCCCGAGGAAGCGGCGGAGTACGTGTTCACACCGACCGAGCACGACATCGTGCGGAGTTGGACCTCGCCCTTGATTCGCGGCGAACCCGACCACGTGCGGGCCGAGCTCGAAGCGCTCGCGGAACGAACCGGCGCCAACGAGCTCATGATCACGACGATGGTCCACGGCCGGGGCGATCGGCTGCGGTCGTACGAGCTGGTCGCGCAGACCTGGAACGCGGCCGAACCCGTCGCTTAGGCGCGATCTTCGGCGGCGGCGAGGAAGTTGGGGATCATCGCGCTCCAACCGGCGGTGTTCGCGTCCCGCCACGCGGTGCCCCGCTCACCGAGACGCTCCCATCCCGAGTGCACGATCTCGAGCCGCGTTCTTCCGTCTCCGGTGTCGACGAACGTGAGCTCGACATCAGTGGCGTCTTCACGATCGCGTGCGATATGCCACAGGTATCCGAGCCGGTGGGGCGGACTCCACGCGGTGATCTCACCCCAATCGATCTCGGTGCCGTCCGCCGTGCGCTCGAAGATCCGGCCGCCGAGTCGGGGCTCGAGCGTGATCACCGTGTTGGGATCGCCCGACGCCGAATGACCTTTCGGCCACCACGTCGACAACCGTGTCGTCCACACTTCGAACGCGTGCTCCACCGGGCAGTCGATCTCGTAGCTCAGTTCGAGCGGTGCGATCATGATCCCGACGGGTTCGGCGTGGACGTGTTCTCGGCGGTGAGGCGAAAACGCGCGACCGCCTCGCCCCATACGTCGAGCACGTAGGCCTGGACCGCTTCGATCCCGTCGGGTTGCAAGCGGTAGATGCGACGGGTGCCAACCGGTTCCTCCGCGACGAGACCCGCCGCCTTGAGCAACCGCAAGTGGCGCGAGACGGCCGGACGGCTGATGGGGAGCGCATCGGCGATCTCCTGTACGGATCGTCCTTCGTTGCTGAGCAGCTCGACGATGGCCCGCCGATTCGGATCGCCGAGCGCTTCGAAAGGATCGCCGGCCGGTGCGTTGGCGCGCATGCCCGGCTACTTCTTCTTCGGCGCCGGGAGCGCGCGCATCCGGTTGTTGCGCGCGTTGTGCTCGACTTCCGCGAGCCCGAGCTTCTCCATGACCGGAGGAACGTAGTTCGCGAACCGGCCGCGCAGCCCTTTCTTCAGCCCGTACCAACCACCCACCGGATTGTCGGCCGCACGCGCCCACGCTTCTACAGTCCCCTCGGCGGCGGGCTTCTGCTCGTCGGCGTTGCCGAGCGGAACCCAATCGCCGCGCGCTGACGAGCATCGTGTGCAGATCATCGAGACACCGCAGGTGATACCGGAGCTCGGTCTTGCCGACCTCGACCACGAGCGCCGGCGGGTCGAGCGTCGGGTCGCGAAACGCCGTGTACTGCGATCCGAGACTTGGCGTGTCGAGCACCCACGGTTTCGCGCGCGTGCCGTCGCCGTCAGCCACGCGTCGTGTCCTCGAAGAAGCGGTACGAGCCGACGACGGTCGCGTCGGACGCGGCGGGCGGGACCTCGCACCGATCGCCGATCTCGCGTAGGAACTCGGCGAACGCGGCGGTTTGTGTCAGCGGGTTCGATCCGTCGGCGGTGTCAGTGGCCGAGATGTGCACGAAGCTCACGCCGTCGGCGAGCCGGAGACTCGCGTAGCGGAGGCCCGCCGGCTGATCCGTTCCGAGCTCGGCGAACACCTTCTCGATGAGGGCCTGGTTCTCGTCGGCCCGGTCGGCCTTGGTCTGGTAGCGAACGACGGTCACACCCATGCGAGCCTCTTTCGGTAACGGGGTCGTTACCGTAACTGATCCGTTACCGATGAGCAAGCCGAACGCCCGATTCAGAGGGCAGGGCTCAGAGGGCAGGGCGCCTCAGCCCGGGTCGTACGGCGACGAGCCCGTACAGCAACAAGATCGACGGCGGCCACGAGCAGGAGCAGTCGGCGCGCGTCGGGCGAGCCGAGCCGGATGAGCACGGTTCCCGCGTGCGGAATGCGCCACACGACGCGTCCCACCAGCGCGTCCGAGCGTGCCGACCAGCGCTCCACATCGATGTTCGCATCGCCCCTCGTCACGAACTGCACGCGGTCACCGACGACGTGGTGCTGTTCCACCCGATGGGTGACCAACTCCGACGTGCTCGATCGAGACGGACCGAACGTGTACGGGAAGGTGACGATGTCGCCGGTGTGGAGTCGGTCGGGGTGGACCCACTCGGTGACCACGATGTCGCCGATCTTCAGCGTCGGCACCATCGATGCGGAGCGTTCCACCATCGGCCGGTAACCGAGAAAGACCATGACCAGCGCGCACGTCACCAGCGCGGAGACGATGACGAGCACGGTCCCGGGCACGATGACTCCCAGAGCACCGGCGCAGGCGCGCGGGCCGGTGCTCGTAGGCCAGCGGTCGGCGGGCCGGGCGGGCCTCGGGCAACGTGGGTACGCGACCGGTGAGCCCCGCGGCCGAGAACAAGGCGCGCACCCAGGTCGAGCGTTCCGACATCAACAGATCGAGCGCGACGCCGATCGAGGTGTCGCCACCGACGACCCGGTGATCGGTCACGCTTCCGTGCAACTCGATGCAGTTCGCTTCATCGAGCGCGACTTCTACGGTGACGCGCTCGCCCCGATGGAACGTGTCGGCGATGCCGGTCAACCCGAGTCCGGATGGCGACGCGTCGATCGTGCGCGCGGGCCGGCCGTTCACGGTCGCGGCGCGATCGAGAAGGAGGCGGTAGCTCGCCCGATCCCATCCGCGCGCGCCGAACGCGCGGATCGCGAAGACCCATGCGGTCACGAGTCCGGCGAGCGTGATACCGACCGCGACACCGATCGCACTGTTGGTTTCCGCGCGCCGGTCGACGAGCGGTGCGGTGGCGATCAGCGTGACCGCGACGGCCAGCCAGAGCAGCGGCTGATCGGGAAGGGTGAAGCGGGGCCGCCGGACTCTGCGCGTCAACGCCGACGGCAGCGCCATCAACGATCCGGGCAGGTCGTAGGCCGTCGCCCGGGCCTCTTCGATCGGGTGCAATCCGATTCCGTAGGCGGTTCTACTCGTGCACCAACGCGCCACGGCCAACGCGGCCTGCGCGCCGAAGAAGGCGAGCGGCGCCACTCGCAGCGGGAACTCGCCCGATCTACCGATCAACACGATGGCGACGAGCCACGCCAAGAATGAATAGGCGAAGAGCTCCCGCATCAGGCACCCGGCCGCGAGCAGGCGGTGCCGCACATCGGCCCGCGGGTCATCCCGTCGGCGAGATCTGCGACGACACCGCGCTGGCGAATGGTCCGCGCCGGCCAGAACGCGGGCGCGTCCGCGGGCGCGGCCTGGATTGAGAACGGTTCCGGCGACGACAGCCCGCGGTAGTCCGTCGCGCCTGCCGCGCGCGCAGCCAGTAGCCGAACGGCCTCGCGGGGTCGAAGGGGTGCTCGCGGAGGAGACTCGTGCGAACGATCGTCGCGTCCGGCTCCCACGTGACGAGGCCGAGCCGTCGGCTCGCACTCCGAACGCGCGCGCTCAAGAGCTCTCGCTCGCGTGGCGCGTAACGGTCGGTGTTGAAGGCCGGCGCGGTGCCGACCACCCAGCCGACGTCGTCGGTCAGGCGCGTCGCCGCGGTCGCGCAGGTCGCGGCGACCGGGAACGCGCTCGCAGAGAGCAACAGCACCGCGTCGGCGTTCGTCGCGGTCGCGGCGAGGTGCATGGCGGCTTGGATCGTCGGCGCGATGTGCTCGGTGACGTCGAGCGCACCGAGACCGTCGACCACGTCGTGGTGGCTGGTCGCGACCACGTGCACCTCGCCCGCCTGCGCCGCGAGCAGCAGGCTGGTGCGTGCGATGTCCGGCCGTTCCGCGCCGAGGCTTACGACGAAGGCGACCGAAGCATGGTCGCTCGCCGATGTCGATCCCGAAGGCTCGGTGGCGCGACGTGACCAGGTCACGACCGCGTCGAACCCGGCGATCACGGCCGACCATCCGACCGCGACCACGAGCGCCACGATCACGACGCCGGCTTGGCGAGCACACGCGACGGTGATCCCGAGCGCCGCCCAACTCGCGATCGCGACGAGCAACCGCGAAAGGGCGGGAACGATGTGTCATCGTTCCCGCCGCTTCACGCGTTCTCCATGGCTCGATATCGAGATTCGATACCGACTAGACCCGGCTGCCTCGGCTACGCCCGGCCGACGAGAGCTTCAGGGCGAAGCCCGCCGCCAGGCAGAGAATCCCGAGGATGATCAACGCCGCCGACTGGCTTCCCGTGAACGGCAGTTCGCCGCCCGTGCTTCCGGTCACGACGGTGGTCGACGTGATGAACGGGTTCGTCGTCGTGGTGGTCGAGACCACAACGGTCGAGCCCGCCACGAAGTCCGTGGTCGTGGGTGCGACGGTCGTGCTCGTGGTCGAAGTCGACGTCGTGGTCTCCCCGACGTCGACGTCGAGGTCTTCGGCTCGGTCGTCGTCGTGGTTTCCGGCGGCTTCTTCGTGGTCGTCGTCTCGTGCGGTTGCGTCGTGGTAGTCGTCGTCGCCTTCGGTTGGGTTGTCGCCGTCGTGCTGCTCGTGGTCGTCGAGCTCGTACTGGTCGAGGAGCTGGTGCTCGTCGAAGAGCTCGTGCTCGTCGAGAGGTGCTGCTGGTCGAGGAGGTGCTGCTCGTCGAGGACGACGAGCTGGTCACCGGTCGGGTCGGACCGCAGAACTGCACGTTGGAGACGTCAGGCGTGTTCCCGTTGCCCACTTTCGGGAGCCCGGAATTGGAGAAGCTGCCGTCGAACTGCGGCGGCGCGAGCCACAACACAACCGACGCGGGCCCGCCCTTCACAACGATGGCCGTGACGCCCAACGTCGAGTGGAAGTCGGCTCCGGTCGCCGACGCGTCGGACAAGCGTCACGACGTGCTCGTTCCCGGCCGGCTTCTCGAAGACTGTAGCGGCCGTCATCGAAGTTGAACTTCGCGATCAGCACGGTGCCCTCGGGGCACGGACTGGTTGCCGCCGTTCTCGTGCGACGAGGTCGTCTGCACCAGGCCGCCGGCGACGAGCAGGGCGCCGACCACCATCAAGGCAATCCCGATTCTCGATCCACGGATATCAGCGATCGAGCGCGTAGCGGTATTCATTGCGAGGTGCCTCCGAGCCGGTGCGTCTCTGGACGTCGACGCTTCTTCGTCTTTCCATCGACGCCGGGAGGCCCGGCCTTGAATACCCAAGATGCCCGGTATGGCCGATATCGGGCGCTCTGCGGGGCAACGCACCGGGCCCCTCCCGAGCGCAGGTACCGTGGTCGCCCCATGTCCACACTGCGTCGTCGCTGAATGCTGCCCTCTACCGGCCTCGGTACGGAGCGGCGCGAGCTCTATCGCTGGCAGCTCGACGCGCTCGTCAGCTGGCTCCGTTGCGGCCGCCGGGGAGTGGTCGAAGCGGTCACCGGATCGGGCAAGACCGATGTGGCGATCGCCGCCGCGTCCGATGCCCTCCGGCGGGGCCGATTCGTCCTCGTCCTGGTCCCGTCGCGGGTGCTGATGGAGCAGTGGAACGTCCGGCTGATGGCCGCGTTCCCCGGCGCCCGGATCGGCCGGCTCGGCGACAGCGGCAAAGACACCGCGGCGTCGTGCGACATCCTCATCGCGACGCGGCACTCGGCCGCCGCGTACAAGCCGCTACCTCCGGGCAAGTCCGGGCGGGTTGCTCATCGCCGACGAGTGTCACGGCCTCGGCGGCGGCACGCTCCGGCGTGCGTTGCTCCCGCAGTACAAGGAACGGCTCGGGCTCACCGCCACGCTCGAGCGCAGTGACGACGCCGTTACCGAACTGCTGCTCCCCTACTTCGGCGGTATCTGCCACCGCTACGGGTTCGCGGCCGCGATCGCCGACGGCGTGTGCGCCCCGCCGCGGGTCGCGTTCGTGGGGGTCCCGCTCACGGTCGCGGAGCGGCGCCGAGTACATCTCGACCGAACAGCAGCTCGTGAACGCGCGCAATCACCTGCGCCAGATTCGCGACATGCCGCTCGAGCCGTTCGGCGACTTTCTCGCCGCGGTCGCGCATCTCGCCGAGGGCGACGCCGGTGCCGACGGGCGCGCCGCGCGTGAGTATCTCGACGCGTTTGCCAAGCGGCGCCAGATCGTCGCCCAGACCAGCGGCAAGTACGAGCTGCTCGGCAGCCTCGCGCCCGCGATCAAAGACGCCGACGGCGCACTGGTGTTCACCGAGACGGTGCGCGCCGCGAACCACGCGATCAACCGGCTCGATCCGCTCGTGTCGATCGACGTGATCACGGGTTCGACCGCCCGTACGCAACGGCGCGAGATCCTCGACGATCTCCGCGACAGCAAGCTCGACGCGGTTGCCGCGCCACCGCGTGCTCGACGAAGGCATCGACGTGCCCGACGCCAACCTCGGCATCGTCATGAGTGCCAGCCGCACCCGGCGCCAGATGATCCAACGCATGGGCCGGATCCTGCGGCGCAAGCAGCCGGGCATCGCGGCCCGCTTCGTGATCATGTTCGCCCAGGACACGTTGGAAGACCCGGCCAATCACATCGAACGTGATGGCTTCCTCGACGAGATCGAGCGCATCGCCGACGCGTCGGGGGTGTTCGACAGCACGCAGTTCGAGAAGCTCGCGGTCTTCCTCGCGGCGCCCGGCCCCGAAGTCGTTCCCGATCCCGAGTGCGTTACCAACGCGGAGCTCGACGCCGCGTTCGAGCTGCTCGGCAACCAAGCGACTCCGGTCGATCCCGACGACGCGCCCTACCTCGAGCTCGCGCTCAGCAACCTGCCCGAGATCGCCAAGCCGCGCGTCGAACCCAAGAAGCTGTCGACCGGCCGTGAGCCGCTCGAGATCGCGCGCATCGGCAACGCGTGGCGGATCAGCTGTACCGGTTGCGGCGAAGCATCACCGCTCGTCGAGTTCCGCTGGCAGGTCCTCGACCAGACCGTCGCCTGCCGCTGCTAGCGGTCTAGCTGTCTAGCGTCGGTTGGGCCTCGCGGACGAGCCGCCGATCGACAGCCGTCTGCACGAAACCGGCGCCGAGGTAGAGCGCCGCGGGCGGCATCGGTCTCGAAGCCGACCTTCAGGCGGCGAGCGCCGGTGCGGGCGAGCCGATCGAGGCCGTGCGTCAGCAACATGCGAGCGAGGCCGCGCCGTTGGTATTCGTCCTCGACGCGCATCGGTTCGAGGAGTCCGACCCCCGTCGTCGGGTCGAACCAGAACAACGCGTAGCCCGCGACGCTGCCGTTCGCGTCTTCGACCGCGAGATCGAGCTTCGGGTCGTACAGCGAGCACTCGCGAAGCCGAGACTCGACCAGCTCACCGTTACGAGCGATCATCGGGTGGGGGCGATCGGCGCGGGTCACACGATCGACGATCGTGAACCCGGCGACCGGCGCGACCGGCGGACGTTGATCGGCGTCCATCCAGGTGGTGCCCGACGACTCGGCGGTCATCGTGAATCCACTCTCGATGGCGAGTTCCATCAGCGACGCGTCGTCCTCGGGTACCAGTAACTCGAGGGCGCGCTCCGAGGAGAGGCGGTGGCTTCCAACAGCGCGGCCCACACCTCGTCCGCCTCGACGATCGACGGCACCGAGAACACGTCCGATTGCCAGTACTTGTCCCAGGCCGTCAGACCGACCGCGGCGACGGGCCCGGCCTCGTCGAACCAAACCGGCAGCGCGAGCTCATCGGTCGCGCGACGGCGGCGCCACCACCACTGCAGGTCGGCGGCCTCCCACATGCCGTGGAACGGATCTACCTGCCGCGAGCGCTGCAGGACGATGGTCGTCGCGTTCATCCGCTCGAGACCGCGCAGCAGCTCGCGTCGCACCGCTAGGTCTCGGCGGCGATGCCCGAGCGAGCGGCACGCCAGTGACTCGGCGGCAATCCTCGAGCGCGTTTGAACGCCCGGCTGAACGCTTCCTCGGAGTCGTAGCCGACGCGGCGCGCCAACTCGAAGATTCCGATATCGGTTGTGGCGAGCAACTCGTCGGCGAGGTGCATACGCCATTCGGTGAGATAGCGAATGGGCGAGCGGCCGAGCACCTGTCGGAAACGTTCGTCGAGCAACGACCGGGACACCGCGACTTCCGCCGCGAGCTCGGCCACCGTCCACTTCCGATCCGGAGCCCGGTGCAACTGCGCGAGCGCGGGCGCCAACACCGGATCCCGCAGCGCCGCGAGCCATCCGTGATCCGCGGCGGGCGCGGTCGCGAGGTGATGGCGGAGCACTTCGATCAACACCAGCTCCGGTAGTCGCGTCGAGATCGGGTTCGGGCTCGCGTTGGAGAGCACCGACTCCTCGAGCGAATACGCGATGCTCGCTTGCAACCAACCCGCGGCCGCGCCCTCGCGCAAGCGCGCGACGAACACGGGCGGGAACACGCGGAGCTCTGGGTCGAACAGCGGATCTTCGGAGTAGAGGTAGCCGCATACGAGGTCGGTGCCGCGCACCGCCTCCACCGTGGCGCAGCAACGGCATGACCTCCCACGGTGGGGGCGAGAGCAGGTTCAGAATCGAAACGCACTCGGCCGGCGTGTCGCCCCCGATCACGTGCGGATCGCCGTAGGGCACCACGATGACGTCACCGGTGTCGGCGCGGTGGCGGTCGCCGTCGGAGCCGGAGACCCAGCAACTTCCGCCGGCGACGATGTGGAACAGGATGATCCGGTCGGCTCCGGGATGGAGTACGCCGGCCACGACGTTCGGCGTCGACTCGAACGCGAAGCTCTCCGTGAGCTCGGACCGAAAGAAGATCGCGCCCTCGAGCCGCACCTGTTCCGAGCGCGGATTGCAGGAGTGGGTTCCCGGTCAGGAGCGGCGGTGTCGCGGTCATTCTCGCCGGGTCGGTCTCCATCGATACTCATCTTGACAAGGATCCCCCGAGAAAAGGAAAAGACGATGCAATCGTTTCCGCCCCTCACCCACGTTGCGCTCACCGTCCGCGACCTTTCGGTCAGCGTCCCCTGGTACGAGGAGCTGTTCGACGGCGAACCGGTGATCGACGAAGACACCGATCCCGACCTGCACCACACCGTGTACCTGATCGGGAACGGCACGCTGATCGGGCTGCACCAGCACAAGACGCCGGCACCGCCCGAACGGTTCAGTGAGTACCGAGTGGGCCTCGACCATGTGGCCTTCGGATGCGCCGATCGGAGCGAGCTCGAGAAGTGGGCCCGCAAGCTCGATGAGCTCGGCGTGGATCACGGCGAGATCAAGGACGCGGCGTACGGCTCGGGCCTGAGCTTCCGCGACCCCGACGGGATCGCGCTCGAGTTCTTCGCGCCGCCTGCCTAGTACCGCCTGCCTAACCGGAGTGACGTCGGTCGCCGCACCGACGTCACTCCGGTGCTTGAATGTTGTCCTTGCGCAAACGTGTGGCAGTTGCGATCGCGCTCGCCGTGGTGCTCGGTATCGCGGCGGCGCCGGCGGGCGCGGTGAGCCCGATCAATCCCGCGAACCGGCCGACTCCCCTCCCGAACGCGGTGAACGGTGAGGTTCCCTTCTCTCGACTCGTGAACGTGGGTCCGAACTGCGTGGCCGCGCGCGAAGCCGCGCCGAGCCTGATGCGGATCTTCACGATGGCGCGCCAAGCACAGATCCCGCTGGGTGCCGACGAGTGTTACCGAACGCTCGCGAACGAAGTGAAGTTCGCCGACCAAGCGAATCAGCCCGGCAACAATCCCGCGTGCGTCGCAACCGTGGGTACCTCTTCGAGCGGCGCGCCGGTCGGCCATTCGATGCACGGGTGGGGCAAGGCGACCGACCTCACCGAGTTCGGCGCGTCGTTGACGTTCGGTTCGAGTGGGTACGCGTTCATGAAGCAGGTCGCCGGTTCCCTCGGCTGGAATCATCCCGCGTTCGCAGAACCGGGCGGCAGCACCTGTCCGGAACCCTGGCACTGGGAATGGGTCGGCGACGGCGGCACGCTGCACGCGGCGCCGAAGCGCGGCGACGCGGTGGGATTGCTCCCGAGCGCCAACGATCACGGCTACGCGACCGTGACCGGTCTCGGTGCGCTCGGCGTGCACGGCAACTTCGTGAACCGGGGTACGGCTGCGAAGGTGCCACTGCAGTGGGTGATGGTCGGCGCGGCTTCCACGCATAACCGTGGCGGCTATTGGATGGTCGCGGCCGACGGTGGCATCTTCAGCTTCGGCAACGCGCGCTTCCACGGATCGCTCGGCGCCACGCACCTCAACTCGGCGATCAACGGGATGGCGTCGACCCGGTCGGGCCGTGGCTACTGGCTGGTCGCGTGGGACGGCGGCATCTTCACGTTCGGCGACGCCCGCTTCTTCGGATCCACCGGCGCAATGCACCTCAACCGACCCGTCGTCGCGATGGCGCCCACCCCGACGGGCAAGGGCTACTGGCTCGTCGCCTCCGACGGCGGGATCTTCACGTTCGGCGACGCCCGGTTCCTCGGATCGACGGGTGCGTTGCGGCTGGTGTCACCCATCGTCGGCATGGCCCCGACACCGAGTGGCAAGGGCTACTGGCTCGTCGCCTCAGACGGCGGAGTGTTCACGTTCGGCGACGCGCACTTCTACGGCTCGTTGGGCGGCCAAGCGCTCCCGGCCCCGGCGATCGGACTCGTCGCGACGAAGACCGGCAAGGGTTACTGGATCGAGCTCGCCGACGCGTCGGTCGTCGCACGCGGCGACGCGCACAACTACGGCAACGGCTGAACGACTACGCCGCCGGAAAACCTGGGATCACCGGTAGCTCCGCGAGGCCGCGCAGCACGAGACCGTCACCGTGTGCCCAGTGGAGCTCGTCGTCCGCGACGGCGAGCCGCAACTCCGGGAACCGGGTGAGGAGTGAATGCAGCGCGAGTTGCCCTTCCATCCGCGAGCGCGGCGCCGAGGCAGAAGTGAATGCCGTGACCGAATGCCAGGTGACGCACCTCGGGGCGGTCGAGGTTCAGCGTCTCCGCCGCGTCGTACCGGTCATGGTCGCGATTCGCCGCCGCGAGCGAAATGATCACCTGTGCACCGGCCGGAATCGTCTCTCCTCCGAGCTCGATGGTCTCCGTCGCGTACCGAAACGTCGCGTGCGGCACCGGTGCGTCGAAGCGGAGCAACTCCTCCACTGCCGTCGAGATGCGATCGGGATCGGCGCGGAGTGCCTCGAGCTGATCGGGATGACGCAACAGCGCAATCACGCTGTTGCCGATCAAGCTCGCGGTCGTGTCGTGGCCGGCGACGATGAGCTGGAAGATGGTCGAGAGCAACTCGCGTTGGTTGAGCCGTTCGGTTCCGTCGCGGGCGGCAATCAGCGCGCTCACGAGGTCGTCGCCGGGGTGCGCGTGCTTGATCTCGACTAGCGCGGTCGAGAGGAAACCACCGCGTCGGATGCGGCCTTCGCCCGGGCGTACTCCTCGTCGTTCGCCGTCGGAGTTAGGAGCGTCGTGAGCTCGCGGCCGAACGCCTCCCGATCGGCGCTGGGAACGCCGAGCAGCTCGCAGATCACCGTGAACGGAAGCGGAAACGCCAGCGCGGTCACGAGGTCGACCCGCGCTTCGGGGCCGGCGTCGGCGATCTCGTCGAGCAGATCGTCGATGATGCCCTGCACGTGCGGCCGTAGCTCCTCGATGCGGCGCACGGAGAACGCAACCGATACCAGGCGGCGGAGCCGTGTGTGATCCGGCGGATCGACGGCCAACATGTGCCGTGCAAACGCCGGGCCGGGCAGGCCTTCGGCTACGACATCGCCGTCGCTCGCAGTAGCGGCATCCATGTCTTTCGACAAGCGCGGATCGTTGAGTGCCGCGCGGACCTCGTCGTAACGCGCGATCAGCCAGGCATCGTGGCCGTCGGCGAGGGTCACGCGATGCACGGAACCCCGGTCGCGGACCTCCGCGAAGAGCGGGTAGGGATCGTCGCGGTCGTATCCGCCCCACGCGCCCAGCAACTCGTCGATCGCCGGCCCGCTTCGTGGTGCGGCGGTCATCGTGCGGACGCCCGTTCCGCGGCGCGTAGCGACGGACTTCGAGGAGCATCGGGTCAGTGACGAACCAGGAGGGGAACGCGTGGATCAAGCGGGTCGGTCCGTTGAACCGGATGCGACCGGCATCGACCTCGTCGCGTAGTTCCGAGCGCCCGAGGAACCATTGGTGCAACGCCGCGTTGTTTCCGTGAACAAGGAGGTCGACCTCGTAGCCGGGATCGATCTGACACGCGGTGCTGCCCTTGCGGTCGACCACGAGCCACGCGCGACCACCGTTGGCACCGATGGCGCGGAACTCCACCGTCGTCCGGCGCGGGCAAGTGTTCCGGATCGAGGTGTTGACGCATCCGCCATACGAGCCAGGCGATGTCGAGCTGCGCCTTCTCCGGATCGCCGAACGCCCATCGTGCGGCCCAATGACCCAGCGCCCAGATGATCGGTTCGAGATCCGCCCCCGCCGGCGTCAGGTGGTATTCGATGCCACCGTCGTCGAGGCGATCGACCAACCCGCGATCTACCAGTGAACGCAACCGCTGCGAAAGCAACGTGCGGCTGATCTTCGGGATGCCACGGTGAATGTCGTTGAAACGGTGCGAGCCGACGACAAGCTCCCGCAGGATGAGTGGCGTCCATCGATCACCGAAATACTCGACTCCAACCGCGATCGGGCAGTACTCCTCGTAACTCGTCATGAGCTGAGTATTGCGCCCCGTCGCTCGGGATCCCAGTACAGGATCTGGACCGGACCGGTACAGACTCGTCACTGGTCACCGCACACCGGGAGCCGCAGCATCGGGTTTGCATCGCCACAACCCGAAAGGACTCCCATGGCCACCACACACCCTTCCCCCCCGACAACCGCACCGACCGACGAGCAGCTCGACACAATCAAAAGCCGCCAGCAAGCGACCTGGTCCAGCGGCAACTACGCCGTGATAGGCACCGGCCTGCAACTCGTCGGTGAGGTGCTGTGCGAGTCGGTCGACGTCGACGCCGGCTGGCAGGTGCTCGATATCGCCGCCGGCAACGGCAACGCCGCGCTCGCCGCGGCTCGTCGCAACTCCGACGTCACCGCTACCGACTACGTGCCGGCGCTGTTGGAGCAGGCGGCCCGCGGGCGGCGGCCGACGGCTTGCCCTTGACCACTCGTGTCGCCGACGCGGAGGCGCTCCCATTCGCCGATCGGACGTTCGACGCAGTCCTGTCGGTCTTCGGAGTGATGTTCGTTCCACGTCAGGAGCGGGCCGCGGCCGAGCTCACTCGCGTCTGCCGGCCCGGCGGTCGCATCGGGCTCGCAAGTTGGACTCCGACAAGCTTCGTGGCCGACATCTTTGCGACGGTGGCGCGTTACGTCACTCCGCCGCCGATCGCGTCGGTGTTCCGCTGGGGTATCGAAGCCGACGTTCTCTCGATGCTCGGCCCCGACATCGGCACCTACTCGGCGGTCATCCGCGAGTTCGTGTTCCGCTACCGCTCGGCGGAAGAGCTCGTCGACACCTTCCGGACCTACTACGGCCCGACGAACCGCGCGTTCGCCTGCTCCAGCCGGAAGGACAGGACGCACTCGAGCACGATCTGTTGGCGCTTGCGCAAAGTTGGAACCGATCGACAACGGGTGCACTCGCGGTGCCGTCGCAGTACCTCGAGATCGTCGCGTCGATTCGGTGACGAGGTCCGCGGCCGGTGGCGTCCGTCAGAGCGCGGGCGCCACCGGTACGCACGGCACGGTTGCGTGTGCGCGGGATCGAGCGCGTTCAGGATGTAGCGACCGGTGATCGGGCTCGAGATGATCGCCAGGTGATCGCTGAAGTCGAGGTTGCAGTGCGCCTGCAAGAAGATGTTGGTGACGTTCGGGCCCGTCAGGAAGCTGCTCGTGTACGGACTCACGAGCTCGTCGTACCGGGTGGCGATGTTCGTGTAGATCACGCCCTTGGCCGGCGCGCGGGCCTCGATCTTCTTGATGTAGGTCGGAACCGACCACGAACTCGTCGCACGAATCGCACGTTCCCGCCGTCGGATCGGACGCGCCGGGAAAAAGCGTTTCGAACGCGTTCAGGAACGTGGCGATGCCATGCAACGTCGTGCCGTGCTTGACGCCGGAGACACCGACATAGTGCGCGACCTTCGCCGCACCACCCAGGTACTCGATGTAGTAGTCGGGCATGGTCGCGCCTTCGGAGTGGCCGACGATGTCGACGCGGGCCGCGCCCGTGGCTTTCGAGCACGCGGTTCGACGAAGGTGGTGAGTTGCGCCGCGCTCTTCTCCATCGTGGTGAGTCCGCCGAACTGCGCCTGCGCGGACGACAGCGAAGTAGTGCCGTAGGTGAGGGCGAACACGCAGTAGCCGTTGTTCGCGAGCAGCGGCGACATCGTCTGCCAATTGTCGGTCATGTTGGCGAGTAGGCCGTGCACCAGCACGACCGGGCGCGGGTGCGCTTTGCTCGGCCGGCACGACCAATTGTTCGATCCCGGCGGCGCGGTGCCGGGGTGCAGCGCGGCGGCAATCACGTTGGCCGAGAACAAGTACGGAACCGGGTACTGCTGGGCCGCGGCGGTCGCGGTGCCGGTCAGCGCTCCCAATCCGAGGGCCAGTACCGCAGCACCGGCCGCCAACTTCGAGGTCCAGGGAGCATGCACGGCCGATAGCTACCCCGCCGGCCGGCGTTCTAATCCACTTTCTCGAAGGGACCCGGCTTTGCTCTAGAGATCCCGGAGCCGCTCCGTCACGTCGCCGAGTCGCTTGGTGTAGGTGACCGGGTCGTTGTCGGGCACGAAGATCACCATGTCGATGCCGACGTCGGCGTAGCGCCGCATCTCCTCGACGAACCCGTCGGTGTCGGTAAACGGATCGAGCCGCGAGAGCATCGTCTTCTTGATCGTGTCGTAGTCGCGCGCTTCGGTATCGCAATGTCGGCGCAACACGTCGAGCTTGTGGCGAACCAGATCGAGGTCCCCGCCGAAGAGATTGCAGGCGTCGGCGTAGCGGGCGACGAGCCGGAGCGTCTTGCGCTCGCCGCTCCCGCCGATGAGCACGGGCGGGCGGGGCCGGCTGATCGGCGGCGGTTGGCAGATCGTCTCCGCGAGCTCGTAGTGCTTGGTGCGGAACGGACCTTCGTCGTCGCTCCACATCTGGAAGCAGACCTGCAATGTCTCTTCCAGGAGCTCGAACCGCTCGGCCGTGGGCGGGTACGGAACCCCGAGGCCCTTGTGCTCGCGCTCGTACCACGCGGCGCCGATGCCGAGCTCGCCGCGTCCTTCGGAGAGCACGTCGAGCGTGGCGACGGTCTTGGCGAGCAACCCCGGGTGCCGGTAGGTGACGCCCGTCACGAGCAGCCCGAGCCTGATGGAAGATGTGTGGGCGGCGAGGAAGCCAAGGGTCGTGTAACCCTCCATCATCGGCTCGGTGGCGGGGGCGAGCGCCTCCATCTGGAACCAGTGGTCCATGACGCTGAGATGCGACATGCCGGCTTCTTCGGCGGCGACCGCCACCCCGGCCAGCGTCGGCGCGATGGACGCGGGAGTGTTGGGCCACGACCAGCTGACTACGTGCAATCCGGTTTCCATGCGATCACGCTATTGCCTCAGTACGCTCCACGGATGGCGGCGACCGCGTTCGTGCCCGGCGACTTCGATGTGCCGACGGAGCTCGTGGCGGTTGACTTTCGCCTGACTCCCCTGCTCCCCGAGCACAACGACGCCGACTACGACGCGTGGACGTCGAGCATGGAGCACATTCACGCGACGCCGGGGTTCGAAGATCGGCCCTGGCCCGCGCCGATGCCGAAGGAAGAGAACCTTCGCGACCTCGAAGCCCACGCCGAGGACTTCCGCGAGCGCCGCGGCTTTACCTACACCGTGCACGATCCGGAGGGCGCAACGATCGGCTGCGTCTACATCTATCCGGCTGAGACCGAATCCGGGGCCGACGTGCGCTCGTGGGTCCGCGCCGATCACGCGCACCTCGACATCCCGCTCTACGACGCGGTGTCGGAGTGGCTGCGCCAGGATTGGCCGTTCGAATCGGTCGACTACGCGAACCGAGTCATGCGCACCGCGGACGAGCAGTGAGCGGCGTTCCGCAGGCGCCGGCCGGTTGGTATCCGGATCCCGAGAACCCCACGCAGCCGCGATATTGGACCGGCACCGCGTGGGCCGCACCGGGGCCGCCGCCTCCGTATCCGCCCGGCATCCCCGTATACGCGATGCCGCGCCAATCCGTGAACGGCTTCGCGATCGCGTCGTTGATTCTCGGGATCGTCTGGATCTACTGGATCGGCTCGATCCTGGCGCTCGTGTTCGGGTACATGGCGAAGCGGCAGATCAACGACTCGAACGGGAGAGAGAGCGGCGGAGGTATGGCGACCGCCGGGATCATCCTCGGATGGATCGGCATCGCCACCCTCGTCCTTCTTATCGGGTTCGGAATGGTCCACGCGATCGTTGATCACGGCACGTGACGCGGAAGATGGACGTTCGCGACGCGCGCCGCGAATACCCCGCAACCGACGCGTTGGCGTACTTCAACACTGCGGCCGTCGGTCTTGCGAGCCGGACGCTTACTGCCGCGTATCACCGGTTCGTCGACGAGTGGAGCGAGTCCGGTCTCGACTACGCCGCGGTGAGTCCGCGGGCGAGACCGCACGAACCTCGGTCGCGAACCTGATCGGCGCGGATCCATCGGATGTCGCACTCATCGCTTCGGTCTCCGCGGCCGCGGGTCTTGTCGCCGCGCAGTTCGGACCCGCCCAGCCCGGCAACAACGTCGTGATCGGTGAGCGGGAGTACAGCTCGAACCATTTCCCGTGGCGCATGCTCGAGTACAAGGGTTACGAGGTGCGCCAGGTTCCGTTCCGCAACGGCGGGCTCGAGCCCGACGACGTCGCGCGCTCCGTCGACGGCCGCACCGTGTTGGTCGCGTTCAGCGCGGTGCAGACCGCGACCGGCCACCGCTCCGACATCGCGGCACTCAGCGCGATCGCGCGGGAAGTCGGCGCGCTCGTGTTCGTAGACGGTTCGCAGTTCGTCGGCGCGTTGCCGGTCGCCGAACATCTGCCCGCCATCGACGTGCTCGCAACCGCCGATCACAAGTTCCTGATGCACGCCGGGCGCGGTCTCGGCTACTGCTACCTCTCCCCCGCGACCCAAGCTCGATTCCTACCGACCAATGCCGGATGGAAGGCCGGACGGGTCCCGGTCGAAAGCTTCTTCGGGCCGACGATGGACCTGTCTCCGACCGCGTCACGCTTCGACAACTCGATCAGCTGGACCGCCGCCATCGGCAACGTTGCCGCCCTCTCGGCGTTCGACGAGTTCGGTGCCGACGCGATCTACGCCGCGCAATCAAGAGTTGGCCGGGTTACTCCGGTCGGAGCTGACCGAGATCGGGCACGCGCCGGTGGATCTGCCGGAAGCCAACCGCAGCACGATCGTGGCGGTACCGCTCGGCAACACCGAGCCCGCCCCACTGCTCGCGCGACCTCAAGCAGGAAGGGATCGTGGGTGCGGCCCGAGACGGCAACCTCCGGCTGTCGGTCCATTTCTACAACCACGAGGACGACATCGCGCGCCTGGCGGGCGCGCTCGCCGATGTGTGACGTCAGACCTTTACAGCTTCCCGAGCGCCACTGACTTCGCCCAGCGGTAGTCGGGTTTGCCGCTCGGCGAGCGTTCGATCTTGTCGACGAAGTGCACCTCGCGTGGAACCTTGTAGCCGGCGATGTGCAGCCGCGTGTGCGCGTCGAGCTCCTCGAGCGTCACCGACTGATCGGGCCGCACTTCGATCACCGCCGCGACCTGCTCGCCCCATCGGTCGTTCGGAACGCCGACGACGACCGCGTCGAACACCGCGGCGTGCGCCTTCAACGCGGCCTCGACCTCCTCGGGATAGATCTTCTCGCCTCCGGAGTTGATGCACACCGACCCGCGCCCGAGCAGCGTCATCGTTCCGTCGGCTTCGACGATCGCCGAGTCACCGGAGATCGAGAACCGGCGGCCCTCGATCAGCACGAACGTCGCCGCCGACTTCTCCGGATCCTTGTGGTAGCGGAGCGGCACGTTCCCGCCCCGGGCCATGCGCCCGACGATCCCGGACCCCGGTTGGACGATGTTCATGTCGTCGTCGAGCACAACCGTGTCGGGACCCATGCGCACGGTCGGGAGCCCGGGCTTCTCGATCACGCCGCCCTTCGTGATCACCCGCACGCCGTTGTAACCGGTTTCGGTGGAGCCGACCGCGTCGGCAATGACGAGGTCGGGGAAGCGATCGAGGAACTGCTCCTTCACGGTCGCGCTGAACACCGCGGCCGTCGACGCAACCACGGTCAACGACGTCGCGTCGTAACCACCTTTGTCGAGCGCTTCGATGAGCGGCCGGCCCATCGCGTCGCCGGTGATGCCGAGCGTCGAGATCCGGTAGCGCGCGACTGCCTTCCACACTTCGTCGGCGTCGAACTTCGCCATCAGCACCGTGGAGCGGCCGTTGATCAGGCCGTTGATGATCGTCCACTGCGCGGCGCCGTGCATGAGCGGCGCGATGACGATGCCGAGCCCCGCGTCCGGCGCCTCGGCGGCCGCGTTGGCGAACTCCCACTCGTCCTGTACGCGGTATGCCGGTATCGAAGTTGACCAAGCCGCCGAGCACGCAGAGAACATCCTCCTGCCGCCACACGACGCCCTTCGGCATCCCCGTGGTGCCTCCGGTGTAGAGGATGTAGATGTCGTCATCGGAGCGCGGTTCGAAATCGCGCTCCGGGCTCGCCGCCGCCAGCACGTCGTTGTAGGCAACCGAGCCGATTCCGGAAACGTCCTCACCGGAGCGGTCATCGATCGCGATGAGATGGCGCAGCATCGGGAGCGACTCCCGCACCGCCGCGATACGGGGCGCGAACTGCGCATCGTGCACGAGCACCACCAGATCGGCATTCTCGAACAGATAGCGGAGCTCGGCCTCGACGTAGCGATAGTTGACGTTGACCGGGACCGCGCGCAGCTTGTACGCCGCGAGGATCGTCTCGACGAACTCGTGACTGTTGAAGCCGTAGATGCCGACGTGATCCCCGGGTCCCACGCCTTGGGCCGCGAGGTGATGCGCCAGCCGGTTCGAGCGCTCCTCCAGCTGCGCGTACGTGCGCGGCTCGTCGGAGACGATGAGGGCGACCCGATCGGGAACGCGGTCGACAACGTGTTCGGTGAGATCTGCGATGTTCCACGCCATGGGTGGCAGTTGAACAGGCACGGCGAATCCGCGCAACGCGACCGGTTTGGGCGACGGGTTTGGGCGACGGGTTTGGGCGAGTGGTCCGGATCAGCCGGCTTCGAGGCCACCCCGCGCCCGAGCCGCTTCGAGTCGCACCCGGAAATCCGGATCGCCGGCGAGGGGGCTTAGCGCCGCGTCGCCGGGTTCGATGCCGAGTTCGACCAGACCCCGGAGCGCCTTCCACCGGGTCCACGCGTCGGTGTCGTGCAGCGCCCGTTCGAGCAGGGGCCGGACTGCGGGTCGCTCGGCGTCGACCATGGCGTCGACCGTTGCTCTGCGCACCCCGCGACTCGCGTCGCCGAGCAGCTGATCCCAAATCGGCTCGGCCCGGTCGGCGGGTGCCCCGACGAGGAGGCGGGCGGCAACTTGGCGCTCGGCGCCCTCGCTTGACGCCGCGGCCACCAGGATCCGATCGAGGTCAGCCGGGTCGTCCGCGCGCAGAGAACCCAGCCGCTGCCACGCCCGATCGAGCGCTCGACCTCCGTCGGGTTTCGCCTCGGGCTGAGCCGCGGGCGCGGTGGCATCAGCCCGCGCGGACATTGAGGGAGACGACTCCGGCTCCGCTGCGCCCGACGCGAACTCACGCGCAATCGTGCGCAGCATGGGGTCGAGCAACTGCTCCCACCGGTCGGGGCGGTGGAGCCCGACCGCGACGAACGCGGGTCCGACGAGCACGTTGGCCACGTCGTCGTACTCGGCGAACACGCGCGCCACCCGAGGATCGTCGACACCATCGGCCGACTCGTACCAGCGGCTCGGCCCGTCGTGGATCGGCTGCTGTCACGACGAAACGAATCGTGCGCGGGTTCGGCGTCGCTTCGGGAACGACCGGGCCGTTGAAGGTGTCTTCGAGGCTCGACCGCGGCAGGGCCAGCAGGAGAAACGCGCCGGCGCGCCAACCGAACTCCACGGCGTAATCGGCGTCGAGCTCGTGGTGCCACCAACCATCGCCGGGTCCGACGAGATTCGCGAGTTCTCCATCATCGGCGGTCGACCACGGCGCGTCCGAGAAGAATTGCTTCAGCAGCTTCTTCACTGGCGCCAACGCCGCGAAGTCGATCGTCCCCAGCGCATCCCGCGTGAGATGCGTCACCGCGACCGGAGTGAGGCCGCGAACTGCGATGTGGCGCCGGGCATCGTCTCGTTCGGCATCCGGCGTCATCCGCGCCAACGGTATGCAACCGAGCCCCGCCTCGGGGCCGCGTTGCGGGCCAACACTCATCTATGTACCCTTCCACTAACTACTTAGTGGAAGGGTCGATCCATGATCGAGTTCCAGCTCGACGCCACCTCGGGCGTCGCCACGTATCTCCAGCTGGTGCAGCAGGTCCATCAGGCGCTCCAACTCGGGATGCTCGAGCCCGGTGACCAGCTGCCGACCGCCCAGCAAGTGGTCGCCAAGCTCGCGATCAACCCGAACACCGTGCTCAAGGCCTACCGGGATCTCGAGCGCGAAGGCCTGGTGCGGGCCCGGCCCGGCTTGGGCACATTCGTAGTCGCGTCGCTCCCGCGTCACGACCCCGCCGCGCAGGCGCGGTTCCTCGCGTCGATGACCACGTGGCTGCGCAAGGCACGCGCCGCCGGGCTCGGACCCGACGACATCGAGGCGATCTACCGCACCGCGCTGCGCAACTGCTTCGCCGAGGGAGTCGCATGACCGCGGTCCTCGAGACCGAAGCGGTCGGCAAGAAGTACGGCCGCCGCTGGGCGTTGCACGAATGCAGCCTCACCATTCCCGAGGGCAAGGTCGTTGGGCTCGTCGGCCCGAACGGCGCGGGCAAGACCACGCTGTTGCACCTCGCGGTCGGGCTGCTCGCACCGACGACGGGGACGATCACCGTCATCGGTGGTCGCCCGGCCGATGGCGCGTCGCAACTCTCGCGGGTCGGGTTCGTCGCCCAGGACACACCGACCTACGCCCGACTGACGGTTGCGCAACACCTGCGCATGGGCGCGTGGCTCAACCCGACCTGGGATGCGGCGATGGCCGAGGATCGCATCGAGCAGCTCGATCTCGATCCGCGGCAACGCGCCGGCTCGCTCTCCGGTGGGCAGCGTGCGCAGCTTGCGCTCACACTCGCGATCGCGAAACGGCCCGAGCTACTGATCCTCGACGAGCCCGTCGCCAGTCTGGATCCCCTCGCCCGCCGCGAGTTCCTGCAACATCTGATGGAGATCGTCGCCGAGCACGGCGTGAGCGTGTTGCTCTCGTCGCATCTCGTCGCCGATCTCGAGCGCATCTGCGACTACCTCGTCGTGTTGACCGGATCCCACGTACAGATCGCCGGTGACGTCGACACGTTGTTGGCGTCGCATCGCCGTATCTCCGGCCCGAGGCGCGAGCCCGACACGCTGCCGCCGAGCTTCGAGGTGATCGAGGCGAGTCACACCGACAAGCAGAGCATCATGTTGGTGCGCACCGACGAACCGATCCTCGATCCGAGTTGGACGGTCACGCCGGTCACGATGGACGACGTCGTGCTCGGCTACATGAGCCGAGCGCGTGATGCAAAACCGGCTCGGCAATCGCGATTGCGGTCGGTTCGATGATCCGATTCGCATGGCTGCAGGCGCGTACGCAGATCCTGGTCGCGGCGGGTGGGCTGGCGATCGTCGCAATCGTCGTCGCGCTGACCGGCCCGCATCTCCATCACCTCTACGACGTGAACGTTGCGCACTGCGCGACTCGCGGCGACTGTGACATCGCGAAGCCTGCGTTCCTCAAGAACGACAAGCAACTCATGTCGTGGTTCGGGGGCGTACTCCTCGTCGTTCCGGCGATCATCGGCTTGTTCTGGGGGCCACCGCTGGTCGCGCGTGAGCTCGAAACGGGCACCTTCCGGTTGGCGTGGACGCAGAGCATCACGCGCTCCCGATGGTTCGCGATGAAGCTCGCAGTCGTCGGCGCGGCGGCGATGGCGGTTGCCGGTCTCCTCAGTCTGATGGCCACCTGGTGGGCGAGCCCGATCGACACCGTGAACGCGAACCGATTCGCGTGCACCATTGTTCGACGAACGCGGCGTGGTCGTTGTCGGCTACGCCGCGTTTGCATTCCTCGTCGGCGTGACCGCGGGGTTGGTCATCCGGCGGACGCTCCCGGCCATGGCGACGACGCTGGTCGTGTTCATCGCAGCAAGGGTGGCAGTGATCGAGTGGTTGCGGCCGAAGTTCCTGGCCGCAGCAGTGCGGTCGGTTGCAATCGACCCCTCCTCCACCGGTTTCGGTCGCCGGAACTCCGGTCCGGTCTTCCTCCAGCCCGAGTCACCCCAGATTCCGAACGCCTGGATGCAATCGGTCCGGATCGTCGACCGCGCGGGCCACCGGTTGACGTCGAGCGAGTTGACGCGGCTCTGCCCGAACCTCACGTCGCTAGCTCGATGCTCCGCCGATTGCCGCGCGACGGCCGACCCGCGGCAAGGTGCCCGACGATCTGCGGTCGTCGCTGCAAAGCTGCGTCGCGAAGGTCGGCGCCAAATTCCATGAAGCCGTCAGATACCAACCCGCGAAGCACTACTGGCCGTTCCAATGGATCGAGCTCGCGTTGTTCCTCGCCGCCACGCTCGCGCTGAGCGGCTTCTGCTTCTGGTGGCTGCGGCGGCGCCTCACCTAGGGTCGAGCAATGGGAAAGTGCCGGCCTCGCCGAGCTGCTCGATCTCGAACAGCTCGACCGTGATCTGTTTCGCGGTCAGAACGAAGCAGGCGCGGGCGCGCGCATGTCGCTCTACGGCGGGCAGGTCGCGGCGCAGGCGCTGCGGGCCGCGGGCGCGACGGTGCCCGACGATCGACTGCCGCATTCCCTCCACGGCTACTTCCTCCGGCCCGGCCGCGTCGACCGGCCGGTGATCCTGCACGTCGATCGCGACCGTGACGGTGGCTCGTTCTCGGCCCGGCACGTGCGGGCGGTGCAAGACGGCGAGGTCATCTTCTCGATGGTCGCGTCGTTCCACACGCGCGAAGACAGCGCAACCTTCGACGCGGTGCCGACGCGCGGCGCGGTCGCGGCGTCGACGCTGCCGCCGCGCCCGTCACCGTTCCTCGTCGAGGTTCGCGAGGTCACGCCGACCCGCATCGGCAACGGTCAGGTTCGGCACTCCGACTCGCTCTGGGTGCGCGCGTCTTCACCACTCCCCGACGATCCATCTCGTGCACGCGTGCGCGGTCGCGTACGTCTCCGATCTCGGTTCCGGCTTCGGGCAAGTCGAAGTGGCCGATCTTCCCGCGGGCGGGCCGAGCATCGATCACAGCTTGTGGTTCCACGATCCGATCCGCGCCGACGAATGGATGCTGCTCGAACTGTGGCCGCTGAAGGCGAGCGGTTCGCGGGGCGTGTACAGCGGATCGCTGCGTAGCGAAGACGGACGCCTCGGTGTGCTGCTCACCCAGGAGATGCTGCTCCGCAACCGGACCGCTCGATCCCGCGATGCTGCGCCGCATCGCCGAATACCTTGGGGTCACGCCCGAGTAGGACCAAGGAGCGGGGTTTCGTGGATGACATCCTGCGCGCGCTCGCCGCGCAACACGCCGAGCTGGCTCAGATCATCGATGGGTGCACCGACGACGATTGGGTCCGCCCGACACGTTGCGAGGGGTGGGACGTCGCCGACGTTCTCGTGCACCTCGCGCAAACCGACGAGTTCGCGGCGGCCAGTGCGCGCGGCGAGCTCGATTCCTACGTCGGCGGATTCCTGGGCTCCCGCGAGACCCAGACGGTGTCGGTCGACGACGCGGCGGCTGCCCAAGTCGACATGGAGCGAGCCGCGGGCGGCCCCGCGATTCGGCAGCGTTGGCACGCAGCGTCGAAGGAGATGCAGGCCGTCTTCGCGGCCGGTGATCCGCACCGACGCGTGACGTGGGTGTCGGGCTTGCTCTCGTTGCAGACGCTCGCGACGACGCGGCTCTCCGAGTGTTGGATCCACACCGACGACATCGCGTCGGCAATCGGCATCGAGATCGAGCCGAGTCCGATCGCCTGCAGTACATCGCACGCCTCGCCTGGCGCACGCTCCCCTACGCGTTCGATCGGGCCGATCTCGAGATGACCGGTCCGGTTGCGCTCGAGTTGGTCGGGCCGAACGGCGAGCAGTGGCGCTTCGATCCCGATGCCCCGCCGCTCACGACGATCCGAGGTTCCGCGGCCGATTTCTGCGAAGTCGCGGCTCGTCGCGTGGCGCCGGAAGCGACCGGCCTCGTGGGCGAAGGTCCGGATGTGGATCCGGTGCTCCGCCTCGTGCGCACCTACGCGCAGTAGCGACGAACCGCGAGGTCTGGGCACGCGGCTATTCGTGTCGGTGCCGCGGTCATGGTCAATCGATCGCTGCGCGCGGATACTCGCGAGGCCATCCCCCCAATGGAGACCTCCGATGGAACCGCTCGTGATCATGATGCTCGTGCTCTTCGAAGTCGCGCTCTGGCAGTGGCGCGTCGCGATCACCGTGCGGGGCAACATCTTCGGTGGCGCACTCCTCGGCTTGATCGGCGCGGTGGTACAGATCACCGCGATCTCACAAGTCGTGCAGGACATGGGCAACGCCGCGAAGATCGCCGGCTACGCACTCGGCGTCGGGATCGGAGTGCTGGTCGGCTGTCTCATCGACCGGCGGCTCGCGACGTGGCACGCCTCGGTCCGCGTGTTCGCACCCGCCGACCCGAACCTCGTTCCGGCGTTGCACGCTCGCGGTTGGCCGGTCACCGCGACCAGCGGCGACGGGCACCAAGGTCCGGTCGAAGTCCTGTTCTTGGCCTGACAGCCGAAGTGTGCCGTCTGCCACTGAGCCGGCGGATGGCTCAGAAAACCCCTCCGGCGGGTCGACATCCGACGGGTGGAAATGATCGATGTTCGGGGACGGCGCCACAGCGGGTTCGGCTCGGCGGTACCGCCCGCTTGATCGTCGATCAGCGCAACACGATGGTCAGCGCAATGGGCGGCTCGTCGACCTCTCCGAGGGCGGGTGCCAGCTGCACCTCCGTCAGAGTGTCGAGCCGCATGTCGCCGCCCGCGTGCGGCTCGACATCGCCGGGAACTCTTTGTGGCTGCCCGTCGTGACCCGCTGGGTCCGGCCCGCTCCGGACGGTTGGACGGTTGGCTGCGCCTTCGACGGTCTCACGTCGCAAAAGACGGAGATGATCCGAAGCCTGTTGCCGCAGCTCGCGCCCTCGTAGGGTTCCGGCGTGACCGCCTCCGACAGTGTGATCGTCATCACGGGTGCAGGCGGTATGGGTCGGCGATTGCGCGCCGAATCGGTGCCGGCTCGACCGTCGTGCTCGCCGATGTGAACGAGCAGGCGCTGGCCGCGGAAACGAGCACGCTCGCGGCGGACGGATTCGACGTCGTGAGTCGCGTCGTTGACGTGTCCGCAAAGGATTCGGTCGACGCGCTGGCCGCCGATGCCGCCTGCTCGAGGCCCCGGATCACCGCCGTCGTGCACACGGCGGGCGTCTCGCCCGTTCAGGCATCCGTCGAAGCCATCATGCGCGTGGATCTGGTTGGTACCGCGCTCATGCTCGACGCGTTCGGTGGCGTCATCAGTGCGGGCGGTGCGGGCGTGTTCATCACGTCGATGGCGGGCACGATGACATCGTTCGATCCTGCATTCGAACGCCGGCTCGCGACCGCACCAACCGACCAGTTGCTCGAATGTTCGCCGAACTCGGCCCGGACGTTGTCACCGACTCCGGAACCGCGTACGGGATCGCGAAGCGCGCCAACCAGTTCGCGTCCGAGCCGCAGCTGCCGCGTGGGGTCTGCGCGGCGCCAGCGTGAACTCCATCTCTCCAGGCGTGATCGCCACCCCGATGGGTGCGGCCGAGCTCGACGGTCCGTACGGAGAGATCATGCGAGCAATGATTGCGGGCAGTGGCACGGGCCGGATCGGAACGCCCGAAGACATCGCGGGTGCCGTCGCGTTTCTGCTCGGGTCGCGATGCGAGCTTCGTTACCGGTACGGATCTGCTGGTCGATGGCGGAGTCATCGCGTCGTTGCTGCGCATAAGCTCGGTTCGGCCGACCGAGACTTTCGCGATAATTCCAGTCCGTGAATCGCCCGCGGCAACGGATGAGCAGCGGGGAGTTCACGGATGGACTCAGCTCGGACGGGGCCAGCACCGCCTGCTACCCGTCCGAGCACCCATCCGCCCGGCCGGTTCGGCGCAGGTCGAGCCCGCGACCTTCAGCCTTGGGCCGGTTGCATCCCGAACAGCGGGCCTTGTGCGAAGTCGTACTTGTGCGCGATCGCGAGCGCGAGCTCGGGTAACGAACCGACTCCCTTGCCAATGGTCGCAATCTGAAGCGAACGGGCGGCCGAGATTGCGCCGCGGTCCTGCATGGTCTCGACCGCGCCTTCGCCGAGCGCGCAATCGGTCTTGACGAACTGCACCGGGAGCCGGGCCACGATGTCGAGAGATGAGCCCGAGCCGTCTACGCCGTCGATGCCCACGCGCCATCCGTCGTCGTTCAGACGCTCGACCACGCGCCGCATGAGCGGCAGGTCATCCCGGAGATGGCATTCGTCGATCTCGAACACGAATCGGTCGTGGGCGAGTGAGTACCGATCCGCCGCTTCGAGGACGGGCAGCGGAAAGCGCGCGATCGAAAAGCTGAGAGGGTGAGACGTTGAACGACACGTCTACGTCAACCGGCCAGAGCGTCATCGCGAAACCAAGATTGTCGAGAAACACCTCGAGTGCCCGGGTGTCCGCTCCTCGGTAGTCGTGGGGCACCGTGGCCTCGTAGTTGGACACACGACCGTCGCGTAGTGACACGACCGGCTCGAATTGCATGGGGAGATGCCGGCTCCCGAGCGTCCGGCGACGATGCTCGGAGCTGAACATCGCCACTTGGCCCGGGCCTCGCCGTTGGGCTTCATCGAGCGCATGAACCGCGTCCTCTAGGAGGCGATGGGCGTCGCCGATGCCGTTACGTGAAAGGCGAACGCCGATACCGGCCGTGACCGTGACCTCTGAGCCGCTGGTCGCGACGGGCCGGGCGATCGTGCGCGCGGCGCGGTCGGCCAGACTGATTGCATCGAAGTGCGACCGCGGCGCGGTCGACACCAGAACCAGCGTTTCTCCGGAGCGCAGATAGGTAACGCTCTGCAGGTCGGCCAGTCGCGCGCCGAGAACGTCGAGAATCGCTGCGAGCTCGGGCACGGGTCCGTCAGCCCGCAGCGCCTCGAGATCGTCGAGCTCGATCGCGACCACGGTCACCGATCGGTCCCGTCCCCGACGCGCCCACGCGAGGGCAATGTCGAGAATCTCGTAGACGTGTTCCCTACTGCGTTCTGCAAATCTCTGTTCGTTGTCCATCCCGTCGATTGTCCCGAGAACGACCCGAGACCGGAATGGTCACAACATCGGCGATTCCTAGACGGTCTGACCATCCGCACCGCGGAGGAGCGCCAGCAGCTCCGCCTGCGAATGCACGCCGACCTTCTGGTAGATCGTGCCCAGCTGATTGCGCACCGTGCTCTGGCTGACGAACATCGCACGCGCGATGTCAGGCACCCGCTCCCCGCGGAGCAGGCGCGTGACGATGTCCCACTGACGTGGTGACAGATCGGCGAGTCCGGGTACCTGCGACGGGTCCGGGAGTCGTTGCAGCCCGTCGACCACGCCGGCCGCTTGCACCTCGAGCGCGATGCGCCAGAGGTGACGCTCGAGGTCGCCCACCCGCGCGTCGGTCGACGACTCGGCCGTTTCCGCGGTCATCACGATGCCCAGGCGCGGTCCGGGCGCGCCGCTCGTCGGAGTGACGGCGAGACGGATCGGCACGTAGTCGCCGTTCGCGTGCCGGAACCGAACGTGCATCGCCGCGCCCTGATCTTCGGCCATCGCCCGGCCGAGGCCGAGGAGAAACGCGCCGACGTCGTCCCGGTGGATTCGCTCCACGAGCGGTTGACCGAGCATTGCCTCCGGCTCCTCGCCGAGCAGGTCGACGATGTCGTTGCCGAGCCGTCGCACGCGCATGTCGAGATCGAGCGAGCCAACGACGACGGGACCGGACAAGCGGAGCCGCGTCCCGGGGAGGTCGCCGGTGAAGGAGTCGGGCGCATCACCGGCCCGCGGCGCGAACACCAACAATGCGGTGTGCGCCCGGAAGGAGTCGAGGGATTGCACCCAGCAGTGCACGGGGGCGATCGTCCCGTTCGCGATCCGCAGGTGCAGGTGCGCCTCGAACGCGAGAATCGCGCCATCGGCCAGCAGGCGCATCGCGACCCGCGAATCCTCCGCTTCCGCTTCGAGGATGAACGCACCGAATCTCGCGGGTAGCGCCGCGTCATCGTCGAGACCGACCAACGCGCGCGCCGCTTCGTTCGCGTCGACGAACGACATGTCGTCCAGGTCGAACGTCGCCATGGCGAGCGCGCTCCGATGCAGTACCTCGCGCAGCTCGGCCTCGCGGTCGAAATTTGCGTCGCTCACAGCCGCGGTGCGCACGCGGTGAACGCTACTTCCGATCTCTCAACCGGGTCCGGTGGCGGACGATCGATCCGGCTCGACCGCGTCCGCCACCCGTCAACCCGACCTCAGGTGGTGACGCCTGTGATGAGGTTGTAGTTGACGATCGTGTCGGCGCTACCGGCGAGGCGGTACGTGAGTTTCATGGTTGCGAAGTTGAACCGAATCTCTTCGGTTGGCGACTCCTCACTCGAGTCCATCGTGTACTTCGAGACAAACGTGCCGGTCGTGTCGATTTGGAGGAAGTCGAACGCTGTACCACCAGGACCGCTGAGGTTCGTGAAGAAGAACGACGCGGCCTGAGGTGCGGCGGGGTGGAGCAACGCTTTGAGCAATGGCAGGCTGTACTTGTCCAGGCTGTGACGAACGTCGATCTCGGCGACCGTGCTTTTCGCGAGGGTTCGGCCCCCGTTTATGGCTGTGATCGGAAGGTCTGCGCCGAAGTCGAACTCCGCGAGCTGAATGTCGTTCGTGTGGTCGGGACCCGAGGACGTGGTGATGCCACCCATGCGCATGTGCATCCCCTGCGCAGACGCCGCGGCCAACAACAGGTCCGACGCGCTGAACTTCTTGGTCACCAGTGGCGCCCGCCGTGGACTCCCCGATCGCGCCGCATCGCTTACACCGTGAACGGCGTATCCGAAGCCGAGCGCAAGGACCACGAGCGAGACAATCAACAGCTTCCGAATTGAAACGCGCAACGCGAGATCCATACTCGAGTCCCCTCCGAGAAATGGGCCGACCTGGACACGCGACCCGGAGGTTCGGTTGTAACACGGTCACGCTCACCGCCATATAGGGCAACTGCCCGATAGACGAGCCGCCAGTGTGCGGTCGTTTCGCCGCCGTCCAGTGGCTCATGGCCTACCGCGCCGACGGAACCGCGCACTTCGTCGGACTCCAGCGCGTCCGGGCGACGATCGCGGCTCGCACCGGAAGCTTCGTGCTCGAGACAATCGGAGAGTTCGACGGCAAGACCGCGTCGTGGACCGCAACCGTCGTGCCCGAGTCGGGAACCCGCGACCTCGGCAATCTCTCCGGCGAAGGACGATTCGAAGCGCCAATGGGTGCAACCGCGGAGTTCGAGCTCAACCTCGACCTCGGAGCGTGAGGCGCCGTCGGACGGGTTGGATGTGATGTACCGCCGTATCTGAGTCGCGTACGCTCTCTCCGGCTGAACTCAGGAGACGACAGTTACGTGACCGACGACCCGCTGTACGGGGACCGGCCGAAGCCGCCGCTCGTCCCGATGACGAATAGCGAGATCATCTCGTTCGACGTGATCCGCTCGTTGGACGGTGCCTCGCCCGCGCGTCGTTGGTTCGTGCTCGCCGGCGTCACCGCGGCCGCGGTTCTGATCGGCGTGCTCACGCTGTTGGTGTCATCGGCGGGAGCCGGCCCACGACTTCACGTGAGCGCCCACACGCCGCAAGAAGCACTGTCGTTCCTGTGCTCGCACTACCAAGCGGCCGAGAACTCGTACTCGACCGCGTCGGCCACCGAGGACTACTCGACCGGAGCGAAGACCCGATCGACGTTCGAGCACAAGTTGGCTGCCCTGGCGAACCCCGTCGTCAAGTACAACACCGCATCGATATCGCGCTTTACGACTGATGTCGCGCTGATCGGTACGCAACTCTCGACCGATGGTGACATCGGTGGCTCCGGCGACCGACGATCTGCACCAGCTCTGCGCGGACCGCTAGCCCGACCGAACCCTCGCGCGGTGCTCTACGCCAGGTCGCGGGTCTTGAACGCGCCTGCTGCCGCGATGAGCAGCGTGGCAGTGACCGCGGCCAGGAAGAGGCCCGCGCCCAACACCGAACGGCCGGGAACGTCGACTCCCTTACGACCGGCGACGAACACGATGGCGTTGCCGAGGAGCAGCCACCGTCGCCACTCTCGCAGTGAGTTCCCGAGAATGTTCTCGAGCACGATGATGTAGGCGAATCCGGCTCCCAATGCGGCGGCGGTGTTGCGGCCGAGCGCGGCGATCGCGAAGCCCATGCCGCTGGCGAGCGCCGCCAATGCCGCGCCGCGAGCGATGACGCCGGCCAGGGTCGCGACGCTCGGATCATCAGCTCGCAACGGCGCGCCGTGGAAGGCCAAGGTCGGGAGCAGTGCGAGCGCGACCGCGATCATCGCGAGTGCGGCGAACACCGCGACCGTGCCGATCACCACCGCCGCCTTCGCCGTGATCACGCGAATCCGGCGCGTCTCCCACGTCAGCAACGTGGTCATGCTGCGCGAGGCGAACTCGGCGCCGACGAGCGACGCGCCGACCGCCCACCCGATGATGGCCAACACGCCCGCGATGCCCTTGAGGAGATCCCGCAGTCGCGCCCGATGGAAGCGCGGGTCGTGCGCGGCCGCCGGCGCCGTCTGCGGAAAGCACGCGTTGGCGATCTCGTTCGAGATCTGGCCGCGGTCCCCATCGGATATGCCGTGGGCTTGGAGGCAGGAGCGGATGTGGGCGTCTTGCGCGTTTTGTTGCGCCTCGGCGACCTGCACTCGGTGGTCGAATGTCGCCTCCGATAGTGCCCCGGTTGTCGTGAACGCGAGGATCCCGCCGCCGACGATGGCAATCGCCACGAGCAACACCGTGACCCGAACCAGGCGCCGGGACGCGATCCGGCGGAGCTCGGCTCGCACCAGACGCATCATCGGGCGGCCGAGTCGGTCAGCGCGAAGAAGGCGTCTTCGAGGCTCGTCTCGACCGGCCGGATCTCGCTCGGGAAATGTCCGTCGGCGACGAGCACCCGCGTCACGGCTTCGGCTTTCGCCGGCGCGACGTCTACACGGATGTGCTCGCCGTCGACCGCGGCGCCGAGCCCGGCAGCCGAGAGCGTGCGGGAGCCGCCGGCCAGGTCGGTGACCTTTACCCAAACTGCGGTCGGTCGCGCCGCGCCGAGCACTTCGTCGATCGGGCCCGCCGCAACCGTACGACCACCCGACAAGATCGCGACCTGATCGCACACGAGCTCGACCTCGCCGAGCAGATGACTGGAGAGGAACACGGTGCGCCCCTCCGCGCCCAGCGCGCGCACGAGCTCGCGTATCTCGCGGATGCCCGCGGGATCGAGCCCGTTCGCCGGTTCGTCGAGGATGAGAACTTCGGGATCTTTCAACAGGGCGATCGCCAGGCCGAGTCGCTGGCGCATCCCGAGCGAGTAGCCGCGTGCGCGATCTTCGGCGCGCTCGGCGAGACCGACCCGTTCGAGTACCGCGTCGACCCGCGACCGTCCGATGCCGACCGCAGTCGCGAGAATCTCGAGCGTCTGGCGCGCGGTCACGCCCGATGTCAGTCCCGGCGTCTCGACCAGCGAGCCGACCCGACCGATCACCCGGGGGAGCTGGCGGGGAGATTCGGCGCCGAGGAGCCGGCAATGGCCGCCCGACGGTCGCGACAGACCCAGCACGCAGCGGATGGTCGTGGTCTTCCCAGATCCGTTCGGCCCGAGGAATCCGAACACTCCCCCGGCCGGGACCGACAAGGTCACGTCATCGACTGCACGCACGCGGCCCGCGTGGCGCCGGCGGTACTCCTTGCGCAAGCCCTCGACTTCGATGACCGCGGTCATGGCGCACACTGCTCGTCTGTCATACCGCGAGCATCAGCGCTTCGAGCGAGCCGGACCATTGGGGCGAACCCTGACGCGACCCTCGGCTCGTCAGGGTTGCGCGGTCACTGCCGTTTGACCTCGGGTGATGCGGGTACTCCAACGACGCGCTGCCGCCGACCGTGGAGTTCGTATGGGCAAGGTGATCATCTCTACCCACACCACCCTCGACGGCGTGATCGGGCCCGCGCCGCAGGATTGGGCGGTCTTCGACGGCGAGAGCGAACGGTTCAAGTTCGATCAGCTGCTGGCCGCCGACGCGTTGTTGCTCGGGCGCAAGGTGTACGAAAGCCTGTCGAGCTTCTGGCCCACCGCGACCGACGAGACGGGTTTCGCGGATCGGACGAACAGCATTCCGAAATACGTCGCGTCGCGCACACTCGAAGAACCGCTCGCGTGGAACGCGTCGTTGCTCAAGGGCGACCTCGCCGAAGGCGTGGAGAGCCTCAAGCATCAGCACCGCGGGAATCTGCTCTCCTTCGGCTGCGGCGAGCTCGCCTACGAGCTGGTCAGCCAAGGTCTCGCCGACGAGATTCACCTCTGGGTTCAGCCGGTGGTCTGGGGCAGCGGCGACCGTCTCTTCGAGGGCCGTCACGTGCGCATGGAGCTGATCTCCACGACGACGTTCGACTCCGACATCACACTGCTCTGTTACCGGCCGGTCTTCGAATAGCTCGGCGAGGTGCAGCCGTAGCCTGCTCGGGTGTTGCTCAACGCGGTCGTCGAGACCTCACGTGCGGTCGCCGCAACGCGATCGCGCAAGGCCAAGATCGACGCGCTGGCGTTGACACTCCGGGCTTGCGAACCCGGCGAGATCGCAACCGTCGTCAACCTCTTGACCGGTGAGCCGAGCCAAGGGCGAATCGGCGTCGGCTGGGCGACACTGTCCGCCGCTCGAACTGCGGCGACCGCGTCGGACGAAGAACCCACCGTGACGGTGGCCGAGCTCGACGCCGCACTCGACCGCATCGAGGCGACGACCGGCCCGGGGTCGGGCATTGCCCGCCAAGCAGTGCTCGGCGAGCTGTTCGCGCGTTCGACATCGGCGGAAGCCGACTTCGTGGTCCGCCTGCTGACCGGCGAGCTGCGCCAGGGCGCGCTCGCCGGGCTGATGGCCGACGCAATCGCCTCCGCGGCGCGGGTTCCCGCGACTGCCGTGCGGAGAGCCGCGATGCTCAGCGGAGACCTCGCCGACACTGCTCGCCGCGCGCTCACAATGGGCGAAGCCGCGCTGGGAGAGATCGGCCTGGAGGTGCTCCGCCCGGTCCAGCCGATGCTGGCTGCGAGTGCTGCGTCTGTTGCCGAGGCATTGGCCGCGACCGGACGCGCCTCGGTGGAGTGGAAGCTCGACGGGGCGCGAATCCAGGTGCATCGCGCCGGCACCGAGGTTCGTGCGTTCACGCGTAACCTCAACGACATCACGACACGAGTCCCCGAAGTCGTCCAAGTCGCACGCGCGTTCACAGCGGACACGTTCGTGCTCGACGGTGAGGCGATCGGTCTGACCGAAGACGCGCTCCCCCGCCGCTTCCAAGACACGATGAGCCGGTTCGGCACCGACGATGCGACGAGTCACTCCATGACACTCGCGCCGTTCTTCTTCGACGTGCTGCATCTCGACGGTGAAGACCTGCTCGACCGGACGCTCGCCGACCGCGCCGCGATACTCGCAGAGCTCGTCGGCGAATGGCGCGTACCCGCGATCGAGACCGACGATCCCGACGTTGCCGAAGCGTTCCTCGCCGACGCGCTCGCCACCGGCCACGAAGGTGTGATGGTCAAGGCGCTCGACTCTCGGTACGAGGCCGGTCGGCGCGGCGCGGTGTGGCGCAAGGTGAAACCGGTTCGCACGCTCGATCTCGTCGTGCTCGCCGCCGAGTGGGGACACGGACGCCGGCGGGGTTGGCTTTCCAATCTCCATCTCGGCGCGCGCGATCCGGACACCGGCGAGTTCGTCATGGTCGGCAAGACGTTCAAAGGTCTCACCGACCAGCTCCTCACCTGGCAAACGGAACAGTTGCAAGCCATCGCGACCCGACGCGACGACTACACCGTGTACGTGCGACCGGAGCTCGTTGTCGAGATCGCGCTCGACGGTGCGCAGGTGTCGACTCGCTACCCGGGCGGCGTCGCCCTGAGGTTCGCACGCGTACGCGCCTACCGCCCCGACAAGTCCGCGGCCGACGCCGACACGATCGACGCGGTTCGAGCTTTGCTCGCCCCTTGAGTGCGGCCGCGGTTTCGCCCCTCGCGCGGTGGGGTACCCAGTCCTACGTGCGGCTTCTACGGCGGGGAGCTCCAGGCCATGCGTAGGACGCGACGGTGGTGGGCTCGGGTCGCGGTTGTGATGTTGCCGGTAATCGTCGTGTTGTCGGCCGGTGCGGCACCGCGCGGGATGCGAGCATCTTGGCGGGTCACCGGCCGGCGCGGCATTGACCGGGATCCACAAGATCCAACACGTCGTCGTGATCATGCAGGAGAACCGTTCCTTCGACGACTATTTCGGGACGTTCCCGGGCGCGGATGGGATCCCGATGTCGGGCGGGGTTCCGACGGTGTGTGTGCCGAACCCGGACACCGGTGGATGCGCTCGGCCGTACGTCACCCACATCGATGACAACGCGGGCGGTCCGCACGGCGCGCCGAACGCCGCGGCCGACATCGACGGCGGCAAGATGGACGGGTTCGTCGCGCAGGACGAAGCCGCGAGGCACCACTGCGTGGATCCGAATGATCCGCATTGCGCGAACGGCCCGATGGATGTGATGGGGCATCACACGTCGAGCGACATCCCGAACTATTGGGCGTACGCGAAGAACTTCGTGTTGCAGGATCGGATGTTCGAGCCGGTCGCGTCGTGGAGCCTGCCCGAACATCTGTTCCAGATGTCGGAGTGGTCGGCGCAGTGCTCGACCCGGAACGTCGCGAGTAGCTGCACGAACAATCCGGTTGGGCCGCAGCCCAAACCACCGGCCGACTCGAAGTCGCATCCGCCGGGTTCGGCCGGTACGCCGATCTACGCGTGGACCGACCTGACGTACCTGCTGCACAAGCGCAACGTGTCGTGGGGTTACTACGTCGTCGCCGGTACCGAGCCCGATTGTGAAGACGACGCGGCCTTGAGCTGCGTGGCGCCCCATCAAGATGCAGCCACGCCGGGCATCTGGAATCCGTTGCCCTACTTCGACACCGTCAACAACGATCAGCAGCTCGGGAACATCAAGTCGGTGGCGAAGCTCTACTCCGCCGCGGAGAACGGCACGTTGCCTGCCGTGTCGTGGGTCGTGCCGTCCGGCGCGGTGAGTGAGCATGCGCCCATGTCAGTGAGCGCCGGGCAGTCGTACGTCACCAGCGTTGTCAACGCGCTGATGCGCAGCCCGGAATGGAGCTCGACCGCGATCTTCTTGGCGTGGGACGACTGGGGCGGCTTCTACGACCATGTCGCGCCCCCGCAAGTGGATCAGAACGGCTACGGACTGCGCGTTCCGGGGTTGGTGATCAGTCCGTACGCGAAGCGCGGGTATGTAGATCACCAAACGTTGAGCTTCGACGCGTACGCGAAGTTCATCGAAGACGACTTCCTCGGCGGCCAGCGGCTCGACCCCGCAAACGACGGTCGACCCGATCCGCGCCCGGATGTCCGCGAGAACGCATCGATGCTCGGGGATCTCACGGCAGACTTCGACTTCGCGCAGACACCGCGCTCGCCGCTGTTGTTGCCCGTGCATCCGAGCACCACGCTGACCGACACCGTCCCGTTCTCCCCGATCATGCAGTCGGTGACGGTGGGGAACGCGCAAGCAACACTGCAGTGGCGCGAACCGAGCAGCGACGGCGGGATGCCGGTCAAGGGCTACGCAATAACGCCCTACATCAACGGCGTCGCGCAGACGCGAGTTGCCTTCAACTCGAACGCGAAGATGGAGACCGTCACGGGGTTGCAGAACGGCAAGTCGTACACGTTCGAGGTCGAGGCACGGAACGCGGTTGGCTGGGGCTACCCATCGGCGCCCACCCGACCGGTGACCGTCGGCATTCCGACCGCGCCGGGGGTTCCCGCCGGCGCTCCCGGCCGGAGTCAGGTGCGACTGTCATGGACCGCGCCCGTCCACAACAACGGCGCACCCGTCAGCGGCTATGTCGTCACGCCGTACATCGGCACCGACGCGCAGACCGCACGGGTGTTCACGTCGGCGGCGACGACCGCAACGATCACGGGCCTCACTGACGGGACCAGCTACACGTTCGCGGTCGCAGCGCGAAACACCAACGGCACCGGTCCCCAATCCGCAGCGTCAGGCCCCGTCACGCCCGGCACTCCCGTCGCGCCTACCAATGTCGTAGCGGTTGCCGGCTCGGGCGCAGCCCGAATCACGTGGGACGCCCCGGCCACCGACAACGGACCGCGGATCAAGGGATACGTCATCACGCCCTACGTGGGGACGACGCCACTCGGAGGTCACCACTTCAACTCGACCGCGACCGCCGAATCGGTCACCGGCCTCTCCCCCGGCACCACCTACACGTTCAAGGTCTCCGCGTTCAACGACTACGGCACCGGACCCCGATCCCTGAGATCCAACGCCGTCAAGGTCTGATCAGTCCGGCTCGGCTTCGAGCTCCTGGCGGGCGCGGGCGTCGGCGGCGCGCTCCTCGTCGGTTACTTCGGGATAGTGCAGGTCGAGACCGGCGATCGTCTCGACCAGGATCCGCACGACCATCGCCTGCATCACCTTCTTGTGGTCGGCCGGGATAACGAACCACGGCGCCCACTCGGTCGACGTCGCGGTGATCGCGGCGTCGTAGGCCTGCATGTATTCATCCCAGTGCCCGCGCTCGGCGACGTCGGCGGCGCTGAACTTCCACAGCTTCTCGGGGTTGTCGAGCCGGGCCAGGAAGCGCTGCTTCTGCTCCGCCTTCGAAACGTGGAGGAAGAACTTCACGACCGAGACGCCGTTGCGCGCGAGATGGTGCTCGAACGCGTTGAGGTCCTCGTAGCGCGCGTTCCAGAACGTCGCGTCGCGCGGCCCCGGGAGCCGGCGGTCCAGCCACTCCGGATGCACTTGCAGCGCGACGACCTCTTCGTAGTGGGATCGGTTGAAGATCCCGATGCTGCCGCGGGGCGGGACCGCTTTCGCGATGCGCCAGAGAAAGGTGTGGTCGAGCTCCTCGCTCGTCGGCGACTTGAAGGAGACGACCTGCACCCCCTGCGGGTTCACACCCGACATCACGTGCTCGATCGTCGAGTCCTTGCCCGCGGCATCGATGGCCTGGAAGACGACGAGCAGCGCGCGCGAGTCGCTCGCCCAGAGCAGCTCCTGTGCGCTTGCCAACTCCTCGACGCCCTGCGCGAGGATCGTCTTCGCGGAAACGTCGAGCTCCTTGCGCGTCATGTCGGCGAACTCGTCGTCGCCCTTCCACGACGTACTTCGGGCCGCGAGGTTCGTGGGCGTGCCCGGTGCGACCCGCAGCTCATCCCAGATCCGTTCGCTGGAGTTCGAGTTTCTGGCCATCCGGTTGGAACCTTTCAGGTCGCCGATCGACGTGAATGTATCGATGATCTGCCCGCGTACGGAGGGCCCATTGTGGCGACGGAACCGCGACGCTGGCCCGCGGCCCCCGTCGTGCGCCAAAATGCCGGCGATGGAAGCATCGGATTGGTCGGATTACCACGCAGGTTCCTCGTCGTCGGTCTTCGACGTGTACGACGAGTTGATGGTGCCGCTCATCTTCCAGCCGTATGCCGACGATGTGGCCGCGCGACTGACTGACCTGCGCGAGGGTTCGATCCTCGAAGTCGCGGCCGGAACCGGCGTCGCCACTCGTGCGTTGGCGGCCGGGCTACCGGCCGAGGTCTCCATCACCGCCACTGACCTGGTGCCGGGGATGCTCGACCGGGCGCAGCGCATCGGGACGAAACGACCGGTCACGTGGGAGCAGGCCAACGTGATGGCCTTGCCGTACGGACCCGAGTCATTCGATGCCGTCGTCTGCCAGTTCGGCGCGATGTTCTTCGAGCCGAGATCGGATGCGTTCGCAGAGGTGCGACGCGTGCTCCGGCCGGGTGGACGCTTTCTGTTCAGCGTGTGGGATGGCTTGGATCGCAACCCGTTCGCTGCCGTCGTCAGTGACGCAGTGCAAGGCCACTTTTCCGACGACCCGCCCCGCTTCCTCGAACGCAAGCCGTACAGCTACCACGACATCGAGACGATCCGAGCCGACCTGAGCCGCGGGGGATTCAATGCCGAGCCCGCGATCGAACAGCTCGAGTTCGAGAGCCGGGCCGGCACCGCCACCGATGTCGCGACCGCGTTTTGCGGAGGCACGCCGCTCCGGGACGAGATCGTGAGCCGGGGCTCCGAACAACTCGGCGACGCGATCACAACCGCGACCGCGGCGGTTGCCGAACGCTTCGGGCCGGTGGATCCGCAGAGCCGGATCAGTGCGCAGGTGATCATCGCGGTGAGATAACCCGGACGAGGCTCGGCGTACTATGCAGCCGGCCCCGAGCGTGGAAAGGTCTCGTTCCGTTGAACGCTGTTCACACTCCCGGTGTTGGCGAGCACGACGCCGGGGAAGTGCATCTCGTCGCCCGCGGGATCGCAACCGCGGTTGCTCCCGAGAGCGGCCTCGCCGATGTGCAGGCCGATCTGCTCGAAGCGATCGCGAGCGTGCTGACCGGATTCGACGTCGACTACCGGGCGCTCGATCCCCTCGGCCCCGAGGAGCTCGCCGACGCGTTGGCCGGGCACGACCTCGACTACCGACAGCGCATCGTCCATCACATGGTGCTCGGCGAGTTGGTGCTGCGACCGATCCCGACCGTGGTTGCGCACCGCGTCGCGAAGTACGCCGAGGCGCTGGGCGTGAAGGACGACTTCGTCCGCGTCGCGCGGCGCTACGCGCAGGGTGCATATGGACTGGCATGGAAGGACCTGCAACGCAACGGATTCGTTGCCCAGGAAGCCGGCGAGTTGGAACGTGGGGGTAGTGCTGCGGATCGGAGCGCGCCCGTGCCGTTCGATTCCGCGGAGGTCGACCCTGAGCTCGCGGCGCGCTGGACGGCGTTCGAGGATCTCCCGAGGAATCGTTGGGCAATTCGGTGTGGGAGATGTACGACGAGCGCGGCTTTGCTCTACCCGGCACGCCGGGCGGCGCGCCCGTCTATCTCGCGCAGCATGATTTCGTACACGTGATCGCCGACTACGGCACGAACCTCAAGGGCGAGCTCGAGGTGTTCGCGTTCATCGGGCGCTGCAACCCCGATCCGAAAGGGTTCGCGTGGCTCGCGACGTTGACCGGTCTCTTCGAGACCGGATACATCCCGACCACCGGCTTCTTCGACCGTGACGTGAGCGAGCGGGTCATCCAGGCGACCGGCATGAACGTGCGCGTCGCCGATGCGATCCGCCGGGGGAAGGTCGTATGCAACAACTACGGCGTCGACTTGTTCGACGTCGACTACTACGGCCTTGCCGCGCGCCCGGTCGACGAGGTTCGCGAGATGCTCGGCGTCCCGGCGAAAGGATCGAGTTCGGTCGACGCCGGTTCGGTCGGTCTCTTCACGCTCGAAGGAATGTCGGAGGCCCAGCAGCGAGCGATGGCGCAGCGCAGAGGAGCGACCGCGTGAACCGCAACTTCACCCAGACGATCGCGATTCGCTGCGACGACCCCGAGAAGATCGTTGCCTTGCTCGAGCAATGGGATCTCGATCAGGCGTCGACCGACATCATGGGCTACATGGGCGTCAAGCTGTTAGCCGACCGCGAAACCCCGGGCCAATATCTGATCGTCGCCGACTTCGGCGTGGTCGATCCCGACGTCTCCGCGGCCGACGAGGCCACCCGCAACAACGAACGTCCCGAGACCCAGGCCACCGCGCAACGCCTCGCCGCCCTGGTCAACGGCGAACCCGAATATCGCCACTACGACGAGCTGTACCGCACCGACTTCTGAGGGGTAGTCGGACGGGCCGGGGCTAGCGTCCGCTCGTCGGATTGTTCGGCGCGAACTGGAGCATGGTGTTGAGCGCATGGATCGGATTGGCAATCGCCGGCGGTCTGGGGTTTTGGGCGTACAGCGACGCGAAGGCGCTTTCGACGCGCAACATCAAAGTCGGATCGATGTCGCCGGCGGCATGGGGCTGGGGCGTCGCGCTCTTGGCGATCGTCTTCGGCGTGATGTACCTGGTTCAACGCGGCCACGCGGTCGCGTCAGGCGGCGGTCCTCCCCCGGACGCCTACCTCGACTACCGCGCGCCCGAGACCCCCGCCGCGTTCTGTACCCAGTGCGGATACGCGTTGAAGAACAACCCTCGCTTCTGCCCTCGCTGCGGAACCGCAGTCGGGTAACGCATCGCGACGCTGCGGCTACGGGGCGGCCGTGGTGGACATGGTTGCCATTTATCGGCACGAACACCCCCAATCGCCCGGCAAGCTTCCGGCGGTGTTGTTGAAGAGTCACGGGCGCCGGGATGGATGCGGAGTTGGAGGTCGATGACTGTCGAAGGGAGATCTGCCGTTGAGGAGGGCGGCGTGCCCGATCAACTAACTGGCTTGCTGACTCGACAAGAACTCGTGGACGAGGTCTCGCCATATGGGTTCCCGTCGCCGAGGCTCTCGAGGTGGATCTGCTCGTTCGGACCGAAGTCGGAATGGTGAAGCCCATCGGCGCCCGCGGAGTTGTACATCTCCGACGACAGGTGCGCGTGGTCGAACGTGCTCGTCATTGTGACCTCGAGGTCGCCGTTGCTGCAGGTGGCCTTCAGCACGAGGCCGCCGAGATGCAGGATCTGCGTGGCCGTCGCGGAGTTGGTCGTCGGCGCTGTAGTAGACCTTGCGCACGGTGACGAGACCGACGGTGCCGGCGTTCGCCGCGTGGGTTGCATTCGGCACCGCGGCGAGCGTCGACTCGTTGATCTCGGTACCGGTCAGCGTGTTGCCGATCACTTTGCGACCCGCGATCGACCGGTCGGTGATCGTGCTCCCATTGATCGTCGCGGCCGCGAAGGCGGTACCGCCGATTGCAACGAATAAGGAACGCGCTCGCGAACGACCAACGCCGGCGACGGACGAAGTTTCTTGAGCATGAATCCGTGGCCCCCCTGCGCGACGGAGACAAATGAAAGTTGACGAAGCGTAGTTAGGCCAAATACCGGCATGAACAGCCCTCAATCGCCCGACCGGGAACCGCTACCACGCACGCGATATTCCACGTGGGCCACGCATGCGCCTTGGGTAATCAGACAGTCAGTACGCCGATCGACGGCGGCGCTGGCCATAGCGTTTGATGATTGCGAGGAGGATCAATGACGCCGAGATCGAAGGTGCGAGTACGGCGGGCGTATGACGATCCGTCGCCGTCGGACGGTGCACGTGTACTCGTAGATCGGCTGTGGCCGCGTGGCCTCACCAAGGAGCAGCCGCGCTCGACGAATGGTGCAAGGACATTGCGCCGTCAACGGAGTTGCGGAAGTGGTATGGACACGACCCGTGAACGATTCGAGGAGTTCGCTCGCCGGTACCGAGCCGAGTTGAAGGAACATCCACGCGCGGAAGCGGTGACGTACCTACGCGGTCTTGCGAAGAGCCGCACCGTGACGCTGCTCACTGCGACCAAGAACCCCGAGATCAGCGAGGCCGCCGTGATCGCGGTCGTCGTGAGCGCCGCCAAGTGAAGAAGTACATACTCTTCGATCACGATGGTGTTCTGGTGGACACCGAGCTCTGGTATTACAAAGCTGCAGAACGCGCGCTGGCGGATATCGGTTTGAGTTTGGACAAGGATCAGTACCTCCGCGACATGAACCAGGGATTAGGTACTTGGGCCCAAGCCAGGGCGGCCGGTATTGATGAACGGACCATCAGCAGAACGCGTGAGACTCGTAATGAGTATTACCAGGAGTATCTGAGAACCGAAGCCATTGAGATCGACGGCGTCGTTGAAGCGCTGACTGAACTGTCGCGGTACGTGCGTATGGCCATCGTGACGACCGCAAAACGCGCGGATTTCGAGATCATCCATGAACACCGCGAGATTCGACAGTTCATGGATTTCGTCCTGGCTCGCGAAGACTACGAGCTTGCGAAGCCGCACCCCGAGCCATACCTGACCGGCTTGAGGCGCTCCGGGTGTACCAAAGACGAGACACTCGTTGTAGAGGATTCATCCAGGGGACTGAGCTCAGCCGTGGCCGCCGGCATTGACTGTGTCATCGTCCACAACGAGTTCACGAAAGCACAAGACTTTTCGCAGGCCAGCCATCGAATCCGAACTCTGATGGAGTTGAAAGCCCTCATCGTTGATGTGATGTGAAGCAGCAAGTGGCAGTGCGTTCGGTGCCGTGGCCCGTCGGAGTTGGACGTTGACGCGTTTCGGGGGCCGACCCAAGCCGACCCCCGAATCGGTTGGACTTCTAGGCGATCAGCCGGCGTGTGCGGCCTTTTGGGTGCAGGCGATGTCGTACTGAGAGTTCTGCCCATTCGCAGAGTTCTGCGGCTTTTGGCCGGCGTAGTTGGCTCCCGCCGTCCCGTCGTAGAACGGAGATCCCGGCGAACCACTCGAGTTGCCGCCACCAGGAGGGATGCCGAGCGAACAATCCTGATCGTGCTGACCCGGGTGCGTTACCGGTCCCGTCGGGTTCGCGACCGCGACCCCACCAGATGCGAACAAGAACGAGCCTGCAAGTACAACACTGACGAACACACGTCTCATGGCAGTCCTCCTTGGTTCCCCGTCGAGCGGGCGGTGGTCCCCCACTACGAGGTCTACGGACGATCCGCACAAGCAGTTCAAAGTGAGCGCGCTGGGCGTCGCGCAACGTTTCGGAGAATGCCCGGGCGGGAACACTGGGTTGTCGTGTTGACCCACTACGACGTGCTTGGTGTCGAGCCGACGGCGGAGCTCGAAACCATCCGCCGGGCGTGGCGGCTCAAAGTTCGTCTCCTGCATCCGGACCATCACCGGGATTCGCCGTCCGACGTTCGGGCCGAGGCCGCACGGGAGACAGCTCGGGTCAACAAGGCCTGGGCGACGCTGAAAGATCCCGACAAGCGGCACGAGTACGACGCACATCTGCCGCGCCGCGATCTCGATGTCGAACGGGAGACGACCGAGACGGCCGCGGACGCGGGATCCAGGTCCGGTACCGGAGCGGTTCGGCGACAGTTCTCGTCGCCGTACACCTATCTCAACGTGGCGTCGCTGCTCATCGTGGTCGTCGCTATCGGCTTCCTCCTCGCCGGTGCCGTACTGCTCGCCCACCTCACTCAGTAGCGCTGATGTAACGGCGTCGTGTGACGCTGCGACCCAATCTCGACGCCGAGGAGTGAGCAATGAATCAGGTGCGATTCCCTCAGTCTGTGACGCGACGCGGGATCCGGTAAAGATGTGGCGATGACGTTGGCCGTCACGTCGCTGAGCGACTTCGGTAGGTGGGTGCGAGGAGACGGGCTCGAGATCGTCCTGCTCATCGTGGGGGCGATCTTGTTGACGCGGTTCGCCCGCTGGGTTGGCGCGAAGATCACTGCTCGCATCGACTCCCAAGACCAGAGCAGCGACTTACTCGTCCGTTCCGAAGCGGCCAAGCACCGGCACGCGCTCACGCAGGTCATCACGTGGTCGGTCGTCGTGCTCATTTATGTGGTCACCGCAGTTCTGGTCGTCGAACGGCTGGGGGTCCCGCTCGCCAGCCTGGTCGCGCCGGCCACCGTCGCGGGCGTCGCGTTGGGATTCGGCGCGCAACGGATCGTCCAAGACATCCTTGCCGGGTTCTTCATCATCACCGAACGCCAATATGGGTTCGGCGACCTCATCCGGATTTCCAACTTTGGTGCGATGACGGGAGTGACCGGCACTGTTGAGGACGTCACGTTGCGTATCACCCGGATGCGTACCGCAAACGGCGAAGTCGTGATCATTCCGAACGGTCAGATCACGCAGGTCACCAACCTGTCACGCGACTGGGCACGTGCCGTCGTCGACATACCGCTCCCGGCGAGTGCCGACATCAGCCGCGTGAACGCGGTGCTGCAGGCTGTCGGCAAGGACGTCTACGCCGACACAACCTTGCGTCCACTGCTGCTCGACGCGCCGACCGTGATGGGCGTGGAGAGCATCGACGTCGCCACATTCAGCATCCGCGTCGTCGCCCGGACCCTTCCCGGTAAACAGTTCGTTGTCGGTCGCGAACTGCGGGCTCGCATCGCGACCGCGCTCCGGGAAGAAGGCATCATCCTTCCGGCCGAAGTTGAGGCCCATGACATAACCCAACCCGGCTAGTGCATCGTCGCATCCGTACCTCCACCGTCGCGCTCGTCGCCGTTTTCGCCCTCACGCTGGCCACCTACCTGCTCGTACGTCCGGCGGACGTGCCTCCACTCGGCACCGTGTCGACCACGACCACCTCGACCACGTCCGCGTCCGTCTACGTCGACAACAACATCGACTCCAGGATTCGCGCCAACGTCGCGGCCTAGTTGATGCTGACGCAGATCGCCTGGAGGTCGTAACCCCAATCCATCGACACGTCAGTGTTCTGAATGACCGCTCCCCAACTCGGGTCGACCACAGCCGTCTGCAACACCGAGATTGATCGCAGCCGGCGACGAACCGGTCGCGTACGCGGTGCCGCCAACCGGATGCTTTCCCGAAGGGCACGTTACGAAGTCGGTTACGACGCTCCCATGAGGTGCCGTTCCGCTCTTGGTGACGACTTGATATCCACTGACACCGTTGGTGCCCGCCGGCCCGGTGGCACCGCTGGGGCCGGTCAGCCCCGTGGCACCAGTCGCGCCGCCCGACGGACCGGTTGCTCCGGTCGGACCCGCAACACCGTTGGTGCCGGTCGGTCCCGTGGCACCGGTTCCGCCGCTCGGACCTGCGGCACCGGTCGGGCCGGCGGCACCGTTCCCACCTGGTGCACCCGTTGCGCCCGTCGATCCGGTCGCACCAGCTTGCCCGGCCGTGCCGTTCACACCCGAAGCGCCCGTCGGACCCGCGAGGCCGTTTTGATTCCACGATACGAGCGTCTGGCCCTTCGAGCACGACGGTGGTGCGTCGACCGTGATCGAACCGGCGTTCATTTGATTGTCGTGTGCGCAGGCGTAGTAGGTGTGCAGCGGTGCAGACGGCTCCGCCACGGCGTATGTCATCGCGCCCCCAAGCGTCGCAGCCAACACGAACGCGCCGACCGCAACCGCCGGACGTGAACCGAGCATCCTTCGCAAAGCCGCTCCCTTACTCGCCGTTCACCGCTGAGATCATCGGAATTAACTAAGCATCGGCTTCGACACCGACATTGCTTTAACGCGCGACAACCGAACCGAACGACGCCGGATGCGTGTAACGCCGGCGCGTGCTGGGACGATCATCCAGAGAGACGCGCCGTCGTCACGGTGTCTTCGATAGGTGCGTCTGCAATTCCGCGCGCTCGGGCCCTACAGCGGCGTAGCGGCCCCGAGCCGCAGGAACACATTGGCGTGCACGCCGCGGCCGTTCGAGTTCTCCCGTCGTGTCCCGGCACACCAAGTCAGCCGCGCGAAGATCGCGGGACGTACTCGAGGGTCGGTGCCGTGCTCGCGGTCGTGGTGCTGGGTGCATGCTCGTCCGCGCACGCCGAGCACGAGTCGTCGCCCGCGAGCACGCGCTCGGCGCCGGCGGTGTCGACGACCTCCACCACGACCCCGATTGATCTCACACCGCCCGCGCGCGTGGGCACTCTCGCAGTATCTACCGTGCCCGCGCCCCAACTCTTCGTGCCGCGGCACACAATGGTTGCGCATCGCACGCCCGGATGGTGCAGTCCAGTACGCGGCGGTGTACCGGCCGAAGCAACCCCGTCCCGTTCCCGCGGTGGTCTACCTGCATGGTTCGACCGGACTCGAAGACCTCGAGCTCGATTGGGCCGCGTGGCTCGCCGAACGTGGATTTGTTGTCGTCGCCGGGTGTTATCTCGACGCGCCGGCATCCGGACGCTTCGTGCGCTGCCCGACCTTGCCGCTCGGTGAACCAACCGATCCGATCGCGGTAAAGAGCTCCTACGACGCGCTCACGTCGGTTGCGGCCGCGCTCCCCGGCGTCCGACCGGGTCCCGTCGGTGTCGTCGGTGTGTCGTACGGCGCGATTGCCGCACTCAGCATCTTCGACGCGCGTGTCGGCGCGATCGTCGCCGATTCCGGCTATGGAAAGAACGGTGTGCAGCCCGTGAGCGCGCCGGTGTTCATGTTGGCATGGACGGACGACGGTCACGTCAGTCACGCAAGCGTCGTCGCGTTCGAAGCATCACTCCGCGCCGCAAACAAGCCGGTGCGCGGCGCAGTACTACACAGGAAGCGGGCACGTACCGACGCTCGACCCTGGGCTCGTCGGAGTCGACGCGACCAATCGCGCCACTAACTTCTTACGCCGCGTTCTCCACTGACGGGCGGTCGGTCGGCACCGGACTCGCGGACGCGCGTCGCGCCGGTCGTGACGCGTTTCGGGGGCCGACCGAAGCCGACCCCCGAGAACTCAGACGGACGTGAGTCGCTAGGACGGTGCCGCCGTCGACGCGACGGTGTATCCCCATGCGGTGAGGCCGACGTCTCCGACGTCGGCTGGGTTGCTCAATCTCAAGCACAGCGACTGGCCCGCCGGCACGGAAAGCCCGGCGGGAGCTGGATAGTCGAGCTCTTGAGCAGTCAGCAGCATTGTGTCGACGACATTTGTTCCCGGCCCGGAGCACGTACTGGCACCGTTCCGGAGGATTTGCACATAGTCAATGCCCGGCGTTACGACCGTCGAGATCAGGTGGATCGAGGAGACGATGAGCCCCTTACCCGCCGGCGGACCGATCAGTAGGACACAGGTCGTCGAGCAGGTGTTGGGAAAGACCTCGCTACCAAGAATGCTGCCGTTGCTGTGCACGATCGCGCCCGTATTGACTCCCGCGGTCACCGAACCGGTAGCAATGGTCGAGAGTTGGCCGAGGGCGTTCACTTTCGCCGCGGTACCGGACGTCGCGTCGTGCACTGCGGTCGCGACGTTCTGCTTGGCATCCACCTTCGCATGCACACCGCTCGTGAAGTCAGTCACGAAACTGTTGGAACCCGTTACCGCCCATGCGCCAACCGGCACGAGCACCGCCACGACAACGGCGACGATGATGACCGTGAGCTGGCCACCGGTAAACGGGCCGAGGCCACGCTTCGGCTGAGGCCCGGGCGTATCACCAGAGTCTGTCTTTTGCTTTCGGAACATTGCGCTTCCTCCATTCGTGCGCGATGGAGGACACAAGGAGCCCCCACGCTCGGCGTCGGCCGGATGCCGCGTCCGACGAAAAGCCTGACAGAGCGTCCGGTGAGCGGGCACGTCAAGTACGCGAGAGTCCTCGATAACGACGAACTACTACGAGCGTCAACGCGATCACTTGTCGCGCGCGCCCACCCCGGTAGCCGTGACGTGCGGCGCTCGCCCACACGAAACCAAGCAGCGGGCTGCCTGAACCGTGCCCACACTCGGGCTAGATGCGCGCTCGCCGATCTCGTACGACGTAAGCCATCACCAACGCGAGTGGAAAGAACACGAGACTGAGTAAGAAATAGCCAATGAAGCTATGTCCCTTCCGGCCCGCAACCCGCGCCGGCCAGAACGCGATTGCGATCCAGATGATGGCTCCGATGATTCCGACGCCGAACCACATACCGGTTCCCTTCAATTCGCGTTCGAGATATGCGGTGCCGATCCGCAGGGCGCAGCGAAGTGAGCTTGCTCGCAACGACGTGACTCTTCGTCACTCGGATTGGGTGAGATTCCGCACGAACACCGGTGACTCCGTCTCCGACTCGTGCATGAGCACCTTCATTGCCGGTCAGAATTCCCGGATGGCGTCGATGTGGAGCGCCTACCGGTAAAGCGGCCCGGGATGTGCGTTGACACGGCCGTGTCTGGTTTGGCCCGTTAGCAGCTAGGTGTACGGTCTGAGGACACGACGACCTAGCCCCAGACCTTGGCTTTTTCGCCCTCAACGAAGGGCACAGCCATGGCGCTAGTGAAGGAACGCACCTACTGGTGCGGAGCGTGTAGTCAGTCGCTGCAGATCAACGACGCAGAGCGTCCCGTTGAGATGCTGTCGGCGGGTAGTGGACGCGCGCAACGTCCATGTTGTCACCGTCGCCGGGTACGAGGTGCATCGTTGTTCCTTGGCCGAGTCGCGGATCATCCGTTTGTAGCGGCGCCCGAAAGGTCTTCATGTACATCGGTCTCGGAACGCTGCTGCTCATCCTGATCATCGTTTTGGTCGTCAGAGCAATCCGCTAACCAAGTCATCACGTCAAGTGAAGTGATTGCGTCCCGCCCTTATCCCCCTGGGGGCGGGCCGCAACGCGCGTGCGGCGCGAGTAGCCGTCTCCGACTGCCGGGCAGACGACCCGGATCTCATGGCGACGTGTCTCGCGTGTGGTGCAGACGCGTTCGACCTGACTGACCTATGCGAAGTGCAGTTACGCGCTCGCGGTAACGCGGTTGCTCCGCAGATACTCGGTCCCGGCGGCGGTCGCCGAGACCACACGACCGTGTCCTGGTTCATGGCGACAGGCGACGAGCCCTCGGGCGTTGGCGTCTTCCCACACCGGGAGGCGGGACATGACGTTCCCCACGCATCGAGTACCTCGGAGTACGAGCGGGGCTCGACCCCAACCACGGCGCTGGTGGCTGATCGCGGTTTCGAGGCACGGCGCGCTGGGTAGCCACGGTGCATGCGTCGCTGGGCGTTTTTCGCGGTCGCGGTCCCGGCCGCATTTTGGGTGCTTGACCGAGTGGCCGATCAGATCGCCGCGCGCCGTGGCGAGGGACTGATGACGCACGCTCTGCGTACGCCCCATGCGCTGCCGGGTGGCTCGGAGAGCCCGTAGATAAGAGACAGGTGCCAGTACCGGTGCTTGGTCGCCGACCAGGCCTTACAGCGGGATGTCAACGCCCTCACCCCGACAGATTTCATGCCCAGGTCACTACTCTCGACGTCGATGATCGGTTCCGGGCAAGACCCAGAGCGCGACGATCCACTCGGCGGAGCATTCGGCGCCGCTCGGGCGGTACGTGCCGGCGACTTCGTATTCACCAGTGCGTTGGGCGGCGTGCTCAAACTCAACTACGCCACGCCGCAGCATTCAGAGACCTTCGAAGACCAGTTGCGCGTTGTCGGCGAACGCGTCTCTCGCTGTCTGGCTCGGTTCGACTACTCGACCGCTGACATCGTCGATGCGATCGTATGGCTGCACCCATCAGTTGAGATCGAGGCAGGAGAACTCCTCGACGGACTGCAAGCCGAGGTGTTCCGTGGATGCGTACCGGCACTGAGCATCGTGCGCGCCGCCGACGTGTTTGACGATGCGTTGGTGAGGGTGAAGGTCGTCGCGTACAAGTCAAGCCGCCCTGATCCGGATCGACCGTGACCGACGCTCACCACTGCGGCACTTGCGATCACGGAAGCGACAATCAGACAAACCGTTAGACGGTCCCACCCGCTCGTTACGGTTCGCTCATGGCCGAGCACGAAGTGCAATGCGAATGCGGAGCGAGTTGGCGTATCCGCCTTCGGGCGGAGGACGAGGATCTACTCGCGGTCTGCACGGCCTGCGGCGCGACCACAGCGAACCTCACGGATCTCGGCGAGGTGCATTCAGCCGGGTACGACGCTGAGGCGTGACGCGTTTCGGGGGCCGACCGAAGCCGACCCCCGAGAAGTCCGCGAGTGTCTAGCCGCAGGTCAGCGCGATTGAGAACGGTCCGTTCTCGAGCGTCCCGCTCGTGTTGCGCTCCCCGATGAGGAGTGTGTTCGGTATCCCGTCGTCCGCGTAGACGCTGAAGAAGTCGTGCGAGATGTCCGGCGGGTCGACAGCTTCCCCAATGCCGATAACCCCGAGGCCGAGGTACTGCGCCGCGTCGATACCGAGCCCGCAGCTGTCCGGGTCCTCACCAAACGGGACCAGACTCAACGGGACCTGACTAAACGTGACCTTGTATACGCCGGTCCTGAGCCGGCTCGCTGATGTTCCGCTGCTTCCGGCCAATCTGAACCCGTCGCTGCCCACATTCACCCAGATCGGAAATCCCGGCGCGCCCGTCGCACCTGAGGGGCCCGTCGCGCCGACCGTACCGTTGCTGCCGTTCGCACCGGAGGGACCGGTCGGTCCCGTAGCCCCATTACTCCCGTCCGTACCGGACGCGCCGGTCGCACCGTTCGCACCGGAGGGACCAGAGGGACCGGTCGGTCCCGCGGCACCATTACTCCCGTTGGCACCGGACGCGCCGGTCGCGCCGTTGGTGCCGTTGGAACCCGTTAGCACCCGTAGCACCCGTAGCACCCGTGACACCTTGCTGGTTCCACGACACCGGCGCGTAACCCTTCGCACACGTCGGCGGCGTGTTCACCGTGATCGAACCACTAATCACCTTGCTCGTGGTGCTTTGGCAGGCGTAGTAGACGTTCGGCGACGACGATGGCGCCGCGACCGCATACGTGATCCCGCTCACCAGAACGGCTGTCGCGATACACGCGAACGCCGCGACACCAAGGCGCGAACCCAGAAGTCCTTTCATAACGGCCTCCTCGCCATTGGGCGAGGTGGCTTATGCCCCCGCCGGTTGTGACGAATCCTCGCCTTGACACCGACCGAGCGCATCGGGCATTTGCCCTATGCGACCTTGACAGGCTCGGACAGGCTCGGTCATGTCCCGACGCGTTCTGAGGTTCGCAGCCGGGGCGGGCGCGGAGCCGAAAGGTGTAAGCCTCCGCGCCCGGCCCTCGGCCACGCACGCGCCTGATTGGCGGGGGATCATTTGTTATGTGCGTTGGGCTTCGGAGTCGCTGACGAGGCTTAGTCCGTCGAGTGCGACGCCTCGACTCCAGATGTGATTCATCACGCTATTGACCGAGGTCCACGCCGCGGCGTACCGCCCGAGGTTCACGGCCTCGAACTCGACGTCGGTACCGTCGACGTGTATCACCCTCGGCGTGATCGGGGTTCGTCCCTGAGCCAGACCATCGTGGTACTCCCGCATCCGCCGGTCCTGTTCCGGTTGCGCGCGCCCCACCCTATTTCGTCTGCAAGGACAGCGACCAGCGCGTGGTCGATCGGATGCGATTCCCCATCGACTTCCGCGTCATCGTCAGGTCGCTTCGAGGTGATGACGACGATGAGCTCGCCGTTGTGAGGCTCGCGGTGATGGCGACGAGAGGTACTCCACATGACGGGGGGGCCCGACGAAATCGGTGTGATCCTCCCAGAGGTCACATCGAAACGCGTCGGCGCGGAGTACGCGGTCATGCCTTCCGACGTACTGCCGTCCCACGGCGAGACACGAAAGATTGGGAAGATAGTCGACGCTCGACACGCGTACATCATGGCATTCACCCGTTCCCGTCGAGCTCACCCGCATCCAACGCGCGACCAAACCGGAACGACACCATCTGCCCGACGAAATCCGACGCCATCTCGTCGCGATGCATCAGCCACTTCGTAACCGGATGCGGCCTGTTCTCGAACCCGCAGCGCGAGTCCTCGAGGAACGAGGTCAGCGTGTTGGCCACGGACGCCAACGGCCCGTTGTGGGTCACGATCGCGACGACGGGAGGCCGGCGCGGCGAAGCACTCGCACTCCGCTGGTCCGACGTGAAGCGCGACACAGGCACGGCGTCAATCAGCCGCACACTCGCATGGGTCAAGCGGCTCCGACATTCACGGACCCCAAGAGCGCGGCCTCCGTGCGTACCCGTGCCGCTCCCCTCGCACACGGTCGCGGTGCTGCGCGAGCAACGGAAGCGGCAAGCCGCGGACAGGCACGCGTCGTCACCACCGACGGACAGCACACCGCCGACCACCGCATCGACCCCGACCGGATATACCAGCCACGACGCTAAATTCCGGCATGTCCTGAGAGACCTGTCCACGATGTCTCGCGACATCGCAAGCGTGTCGGAGGGGGGACTTGAACTCCTATGAGGCCCGTGATTGGCTGTAGCGCACGGTGGTACGTAGTCAGTGTTTTCGGGGTTGTGGAGGACTTCGGACGACCCCGAATGATCCGCTGTAATCGGTTGTCCAGGGTTGTCTGTGACCGCCGTTGTGACAACGCTGCCAGCGTTCGACCGCCCTGATTCGGTTACTCCGCGTGCCACTTCACTCGGAACGGGATCAAGCGATCGGGCGTCGGTAGTCTCGTTGCTCGCATGGCCACTGGTCCCCAGGCCCGCCACGTCGACTTCGGACGGGTGCGGACACTCGCTCCCAGAAAGTCGAACTGGTACGCGCTGAGGATTGACCAACGCGGCGTTGCAATTCTGGAGCTTCGTATGCATCAGGAGCTGTTTCCCTGGTCGAGCATCAGCACCTTTGAGTTTCTCGAGGGCGTCGAGCGAGTGACGACGCTGACCCGATTTGTGACGCTCGGAGTCTTCTCATTCGCTCTCCCAAAGAAGACGTGCCTGCTTGAGTTTGTCGGCACAACGGAGAGCGGCCAGTTTGCGGAAGCGATCCTAGAAGTACGAGGGGCAACCTGCGCGTCGTGCGAGAATGGTGCGGACGCTTCGCACCCCGTAAGAGTGGGTTGGATTCCGCAGACTCGGACGCCCGGGCCAATCATATTCAGGGTCGCCATGCTTCGAGTAGCGCAGGAGACGTGGTTGCCACACTGACGTCACTTGAGTCACTTAGACGAGAGGGCTTCATCGATCAATCCGAGTACGAATCGGTCAAGACCACCGTGATCGCTGGGGGGCCGACGATCGATGAGCAGCGACTTCGAGAACTAGTGCAGCTCCGAGACGGCGGTGCAATTACGGCGGACGAATTCGCCAATCTGCGAGCTGCACTTCTCGATCTCTAGGTTTCACTTGCTACCCGACCCACTACGCCAGTATCAGACTTGACCGGGCCGCCGCATGACGACGAACGACGCACGAGTCGACTACCTGCTCACGCTCCCGCTGTCGGCGTTGCGCGCGATCGCTCGCTCGCACGGCGTGCCCACGTCGTATACCAAGGAGCGGCTCGCGAGGAAGATCGTTAGTGCCGAGTGGTACGAGTCCATGGACGCTACCGGCCACCCTTACGACGCGACCCTGGATGAGTTCGGTGACCCCCAGGTCGGACCGAGCACATTCAGCGACTAAGACAGCGTGCTGTTGTTATCAGGATGCGGCCTCGCGCTCGGCTTCGAGTGCAGCTGCGACGATGTCGCAGAACTCCATGAGCTCGTCGACGCGGTCCGGCGTCAGCCATCCGGGGTGAGTGCGATTTTGGTGCGGGTCTAAACCGAACTGCGCACGGGCCTCCTCGATGAAGTCTGGCGACGAAAGAGCAAGAATCTGAAGTCCCGTTCTCTTCCCGCGATAGGCGGCGAACGGGACTGCGACGCTCCCGTCGGAGTAGATCCGGCTCACGCTGTGGAAGCCACTCACCGCGGGGCCGACCGCCATGAGGACGGCGTGATCGGGCCCGAGTCTCCAGCGTCGCGCCCGGTCCTCCCACGCGCCGATGACCGCTTGCGCCGCTTCGAGCAGAGCAGGATCGCTGAACTGCGCCCAGAACGCGTCTGCGGTCGGCAGCCGCCGCTCCCTTTGTCTCGCCTCTTCGACGGTCGCAGTGAAACGATTTGGCTCGACGACAGCCTCGAAGAGCGGTGCCCACAGGCTGTCGCCGATGCGAACGGCCTTGGCCTCGACGAGCCATACCGCGATGCCTTTGGCTGGCTCCACCTCGGCCAGTTCATTGAGATACAGCGCCACCGCGCGGAACTCATCTCGGTGCTCCTCCGCCACGACGATCAGCCCCCTAGCCCGACGAGCAACGGCATACGCGAGTCCACGGGTGAGGTGATCGTAATCCGCGCGCCCGTACTGATTCTCGATGACGAACTCGGCGCCGTCGTCAGCCGAGGCGACAATGTCAATTCGGCGCCCCCCGTCGGTTGCGACCTCGGCGTTACCGACCGACACGAGATCGACGCCGATCGCTTCGCCCAGTAGGTCCAGCTGTTGGTTGAGCAGGGGCGTGAAGTCTGATGCCTCACCTCGCCACGCAGCAGACAAGCGGCCAAATTCGAGTCGCCCCATTGACGGCGAAGTCTCCACGTCGCAACCCTCCTTGCGCGGATCATCGTAACGGTCCATCGAACGTCCCCCGACCGAAACCGGACCGGTCCAGCGCTTCAACCGAGGCGAACAGCGCGGCGGGTGTCGCGCTCGCTCGGCGCCGCCCGTCCGCGAGTCCGTATCGGTCCCAAGGCGGCGTGCCGAGTGCGCCGTCGTTCCTGCGGGTCCAGTGCGCACGCGGCGAAAAGGCGAGAAAAGGAGAACGCCGACGTTCACGGCCCTCTCAACTCCACTGAATCGGAGGAGAAACGGGCTACACCCCAGGCCAGTCCTGAGTGTCGGAGGGGGGACTTGAACCCCCACGCCCTTGCGGGCACTAGGCCCTCAACCTAGCGCGTCTGCCTATTCCGCCACTCCGACGTAGGGGCGAGAGTGTAGCTAACGACCGCCCTCGAACGGCCGACTCACGCGGGCTTCGCAGTGATCGCCACGTCGGTTCGCACCTCGGCGAAGTGGCACGCGACGGGGTGGCCGCCGCCGCGATCGATGAGCGCCGGCTCCTCCGTCGCGCAGATCGCTTCGCGCCTTCCAACACCGCGTGCGGAAGCGGCAACCGCTCGGCGGGAACACGGGGCTCGGCACGTCGCCTTCGAGGATGATCCGTGACCGCAGCTTCTCCTGCCGCGGATCGGGAACCGGCACCGCGGAGAGCAACGCCTGCGTGTACGGATGCTGCGGCCGGTCGTACACGTTGTCGCTCGGGCCGATCTCGACGATCTTGCCGAGATACATCACGGCGACGTCGTCGCAGATGTGGCGCACCACCGACAGGTCGTGCGCGATGAACACGTACGCGAGGCCGAGCTCGTCCTGCAGATCTTCGAGCAGGTTCACGATGCCGGCCTGGATCGACACGTCGAGCGCGGAGACCGGCTCGTCGAGCACCAAGAGATCCGGCTCCAACGCGAGCGCACGCGCGATCCCGATGCGTTGCCGTTGCCCACCCGAGAACTCGTGCGGGAAGCGGTTCGCGTGTTCGGGATTCAGGCCGACCAGCTCCATCAGCTCCTTGACCCGCTCGGACTCGTTGCCCCTTGTCGAGCCTGTGGATGCGCATCGGCTCGCTGATGATCGACTGCACCGTCATGCGCGGGTTCGAGCGACGCGTACGGATCCTGGAAGACGATCTGGATCTTCGCCGCGCAGCGTCGCGGATCTCCTTGCTCCTTCTGGTCGAGCATCTCGACACCGCGGAACTGCACCGATCCCGAGGTCGCGTTCGAGCAGCTGCAGGACCAACCGGCCGGTCGTGCTCTTGCCGCACCCCGACTCGCCGACGAGCCCGAGCGTCTGGCCCTGCTCGATCGAGAACGACAACCCGATACGGCTTTGACCGAACCGCGCGCCGCGGTCGAAGAAGCCGCCCCGCATCGGGAACTCCTTCACGAGATCCTTGACCTCGAGCACGAGCCCCTCGCTCGCCGGCGTGATCACCCGGTTCGCCGCGGTGCGCTCCTCCACTTCCGCGTCTCGCTGCGACGCGTCGTCGAGCGTCCTCGGCGAAGTGGCACGCGGAGGTGTGATCGTCGCCGACGGTCGTGCATCTCCGGCCGCTCGGTCACGCACACGCCGGCGAGATCGGCGTACGCGACAACGCGGATGGAACGCGCACCCGGACGGCAAGGCGATCATCGACGGCGGCTGACCTTCGATGCCGTGCAAGCGCTCGACCGGCCGTACGCCAGGTCGAGCCGCGGCAACGAACCGAGCAAGCCGCGCGTGTACGGATGCCGCGGGTCGTAGAAGATCTCGTCGACGTCGCCGATCTCGACCTGGCGGCCGGCGTACATCACCATCACGCGATCGGCGATGCCGGCCACGACGCCGAGGTCGTGCGTGATCAACATGATCGCCGAGTTCGTGCGCTCTTGGATCCGCTCGAGCACGTCGAGCACCTGCGCCTGGATCGTCACGTCGAGCGCGGTCGTCGGCTCGTCGGCGATCAGCACGTCGGGGTCGTTGGCGATCGCCATCGCGATCATGGCCCGCTGCCGCATCCCGCCCGAGAACTCGTGCGGATACTGCTCGGCGCGCTCGCTCGGGTTGGGAATGCCCGACGATGTCGAGCAGCTCGAGCACGCGATCGCGAGCTCGTCCTTCGACGGCGAGTGTGCACCGTGATCGCCTCCGCGATCTGATCCCCGACCTTGTGCACCGGGTTGAGCGCGGCGAGCGCGTCTTGGAAGATCATCGCGATCCGGTCGCCGCGCATCGGCTCGCAGTCGCCTTCTCGCGCTTGTCCGAGGAGGTTCTCGCCGTCGAACTCGCATCTCGCCGGTGATGGTCGCGGTGTCGGGCAACAGGCCGAGGATCGCCATCGACGTGACCGACTTGCCCGAACCCGACTCCCCGACGATCCGAGCGTCTCGCCGCTCGCGAGATCGAAGCTCACGTCGTCGACCGCGTGCACGACGCCGTCGTCGGTCTTGAAATCGACGGTGAGATTGCGCAGCGACAGGATCGGTCATGGCCGTCAGTGCCGCGACTGCGGGTCGAAGGCGTCGCGGAGCGCGTCGCCGAGGAAGTTCACTGCGAGCACCGTCAGCAACAAGAAGAACCCGGGGAAGAACACGAGATAGAACTTGTCGGTCGAGTTGACGTACGCCTCGGCTGTCGGACAGCATGCGCCCCCACGAGTTGTGCGGCGGCTGCACACCGAGACCCGAGGAACGACAGCGCCGCCTCCGTAGAGACCGCGGCCGCGATCGCGAGCGTCGCGTTGACCATGATCGGCCCGATGCAGTTCGGCAGGATGTGCCGCATGATGATCCGTCGGGTCGACGCGCCCGACGCGCGTGCCGCCTCCACGAACTCCTTCTCCTTCAACGACGAGCACCTGCGCGCGCACGATCGCGCGCCATGTACATCCAGCCGAGCGCGGCGAGCACGAAGATGATCGACGTCGCGTTCTGCCCGAAGATCGATGATCGCGACAGCGAGCAGCGCGAGGTCGGGCAGGATGAGGAAGAGGTCGGTGACGCGCGCTGAGGCCCTGGTCGGTCGCCTTGCCGAAGAAGCCGGCGACCGCGCCGACGGTCACGCCGACGATCGTCGAGAGCAACGCGACCGCGAGGCCGATCGTCAGCGAGATCCGGCCCGCGTACATGATCTCGCGAGAGCTGGTCGCGACCGAGGTCGTCGGTGCCGAACGGATGCTTCAGGCTCGGGCCCATGTCGCTGGTCGAGCAGGTTCTGCGCGTTCTTCGGGTACGGCGCGAGCCACGGCGCGCCGAAGCACGCGATCGATCAGGATCACGAGGATGACGATCGAGAGCGAGGCCCGAGCTTGTGCCGGAAGAAGCGGCGCCGGAACAGCTGCCAGTTCGTGCGCGCGACGGCTCGGCTCCGGCGACGAGCTCCGGCTCTATCGAGCGGTTCGGTGAGCTGATCGGCGGCGCGATGCTCACGAGAGCCGGATCCTCGGGATCGAGCACGACGTAGAGCGACGTCGGCGAGCAGGTTGATGACGATCACCGCAATCGCGGCGACGAAGAACCAGCCGAGCAGGAACGGCGCGTCACCGGCCTGCAAGGCGATCGAGGAAAGCCTGACCCATGCCCGGTATCGAGAAGATCTGCTCGATGATGATCACGCCGCCGATCAGGAACGCGGTGTCGAGCGCGGTGACGGTGACGAACGGGATCAACGCGTTGCGGAACGCGTGCTCGAAGATCACCTTGCGCTGCGGGCACGCCCTTCGCGCGCGCGGTGCGCACGTAGTCGGCGTTCAGCACGTCGAGCATCGACGCGCGCTCGAACCGGCTCCACGCGGCGACGCTCGTCACCGTGAGCACGAGCACCGGCAGCGCGAGATGTCGGAGGTAGTCGAGGTTGAAGCCCCGACATGCCCTCGGAGTGCAGCCCGATCGAATAGAAGATCGGCTGGCTCAGGTGGAAGTAGACACTCGGCCAGGTCACGAGCAAGCCGATGGCCAGCGAGCGCGAACCAGAAGTCGGGCATCGCGATCCCGATGTACGAGAAGCCGGTGAACGCGTAGTCGCCGACCGAGTACTGCTTCACCGCCGAGTAGACGCCGAGCATCGAGCGCGAGCACGATCACCGAGCAGAGCGTGCCCCAGAACATCAGCTGGAGGCTCGGCCAGAGCGCGTGGCTGGATCATCCCCGACACCGGGTCGCTGGTGCGGCTGCTCGTGCCCAGGTCGCCGTGCACGAACTTGCGTGAGCCACTTCCACCACTGCACGACGATGCGGCTGATCGAGACCGAGCGCTTTGCGCTGCTCGGCGATGACCGTCGCCGAGTTCCGCAGGTTGCGGTATTTCGCCAGCGGGTCGACCGCGACGCGGACCAGCCAGAACGTGAGGAACGACGCGACGAGCAGAACCGGGATCGACGCCGAGAATCCGGCGGACGAGGTACCTCAGCATGCGGCCGTCCCGTTCGGCTCGAGACGAGCTCACTACGGGTCGGCCGCCTGCCATCGGCTGGACGTTACTGCTTGACGCCCCACTGATCGATGTTCCAGAACATGCCCTCGATCGGGTTGTCCGTGACCGGGCCGACGACCTTCTTGCTCCAGATCAGGATGTCGGGAGCGGGTCGAGCGGCAGGCGGCCACGTTGTCGTCGGCAAGGATGTCGTCGGCCTTCATGGCCGCCGCTCTTCCGCGCGCTGTCGTCGAGGCTGTTGTCGACGATCTCGAGCATCAGCTTGTCGGCCGCCGGGATGCTGTACGAAGCTCCAGTTGTTACCCGGAGTTGCCGTTCGCCTGGTCGGGATGTTCTTCGGTGCACAGCATCGAGCACAGGCCCGGAGTCAGGCCGGTCACGCTCGGTCGCGATACAGCGTGAGCTGGTAGTCACCGGCCGGCAGTACCTGACCGAACAGGTCGTCGAGCGCTCGTGTTGTTGATCGTCATGTCGAACCCGGCGGTCTTCAGCATCGGCTGCATGATCTGCTCGGTGAGCTCCCGCTGCTTGTTGCCCGCGGTCGTGATGATCGTGAACTTGGCCTTCTTGCCGCCCTTCGCCCAGATCCTGTCGGAGTCCTTCTTCCAACCGGCGCCGGTCATGATCGAGTTGACCTTGTCGAGGTCGAGCTTGTAGTTCGGCCACGCGTTCTGGTCGCTGTAGTCCGTCGAGGACGTACGGGTTGAGCGAGTTCGCAGGCTCGGTGACGCCGAGCGGGCCGAACAGCTTCTTCACGATCGCGTTGCGGTCGATCGAGTAGCCGAACGCCTGCCGCACGGCCTTGGTGTCGAACGGGAAGCTTCGCGTTGTTGGTCCACAGCGCCTCGACGGACCCGGTGTGCGGGTTGTACACGGCGTGTTGGCGTCGGTGATGCCCGGCCTTGATCGCGTCGACCGACGTCGAGCTGCGGCTGCGGGTAGATCGCGTCGACCTGGCCCGACTTGAACGCCTGGAACTCGGCGGCGGTGTCGGTCTGGAACTTGAACACGACCTTGTCGAGGTGCGGCTTGGCGCCCCAGTAGTTCGGGTTGGGCGTGAGGATGATGTCGTCGCCCTTGTTCCACTTCGCGAACCACGGGCCGCCCGACCACGTGTAGCCGTCCTTCATCAACTTGTCGCGGTCCTTGCCCTTCAGGATGTGCGACGGGAGGATGCCGGCACCGCCCGCGAAGAGCTGGCTGCCAGCCGGCGTAGGTCTTGCCCTGCTTGTACGTGACGACCGCGGTCTTCGGCGTCGGGCACGCAGTCGAACCGGATGCGATGTCGGTGTAACCGGTCGGGTCGTAGATGTCGTTGCCGTGCTGCTGCTGGTTCGGCGGTGTACTGGAAGTCGGCGCAGGTGATCGGCGACGCCGTCGCGACCACACCGCTTCGGGCTTGATGTTGTACGTGATCGTCTCCGACCGGCGTCGTCTCGAACGTCGGCGATCACCGGTGAGCACGGTGCCGGGCTCGTTCTCCACGAGCGTGCCGTTCTTGCGGTGACGTCGCGGAACGCTAGCGGATGCGTCGTGATCTGCGCCATCCACGATGCCCCACGACGAACCGGCGCACTGTCCGAGCCAGTCGAAGCAGTCAGGTTCTTGCTCGGCGCCGACCATGATCGTTCCGCCGTTGGGCACGGTGCCGGTGAAGACGGTCGTCGCTGGCGACCGTACGGTCGGCTTAGACGCTCGAGCCGCACGCGGCGAGCACCAGCGACAGCACGATCAGCAACGCGAGAGACCGAACGGGCGAATGCGCGGACGACTCACGGGACCTCCCGGGAAGCTGAATATCGCACGGTACGGATGGCACGTCTGTACTCCCGGCGGGGACGTTACGTGCTTCTCGGGACATGAAGCGGAGTTCAGTCAGAGGCGAAGGGAGAGCAGCATCGTCGTGAACGTGAAGACCAGAGCGGCACACGACGGTCAGCCGGTCGAGGTTCTTCTCGACCACGGTGGACCCGGCCATCGAACCCCCGGCGGCGCCACCGAACATGTCGGAGAGGCCGCCACCGCGCCCTGAGTGCAGGAGGATGAAGACGATCAGGATGAACGAGACGGTGACATGGATGACGATGAGCGTCGCGTTGATCAGCACCGCGTTCTCCTCGTGGGAATGGCACTAGCCCGGATCTGGGTACCCGGTCGGCAAGCAGCTTATCGGGAGTACCGCATGATTCTCGCGAAGTCGTCGGGATCGAGCGAGGCGCCCGCCCACCAGGCCGCCGTCGATCTCGGGCATCGCCATGAGATCGGCCACATTTCCGGGCTTCATGCTGCCGCCGTAGAGGATCCGCATCTCGTCGGCGGTCGCCGCCGATCATGTCGCGCAGCGTCGCGCGGACCACACCGATCGTGGCGTTGGCGTCGTCGGGCGTGGCGTTGCGGCCGGTGCCGATGGCCCAGATCGGCTCGTACGCAACCACGCAACGCTCCGCCTTGTCGCCGGAAGGTTCAGCGAACGCCGCGCGAACCTGGCCGGCGACTTAAGTCATCGGTCTCGCCGGCCTCCCGCTCGTTCGAGCGTCTCCCCCACACACACGATCGGCTGCATGTCGGCGGCGAGCACGGCGCGCAGCTTCTTCGGCGACGATCTCGTCGGTCTCGCCCATGAGCTCGCGCCGCTCGGAGTGCCCGACGATCACGTACTGCACGTGCAGCTTCTGCGAGCATCGGCGGGCTCACCTCGCCGGTGTACGCGCCTTGCGGTTCTCGAAGTGGCAGTTCTGCGCGCCGAGCCCGATCGGGATGCGGTCACCTTCGATCGTGGTCTGCACCGAACGCAACGCGGTGAACGCCGGGCACACGACCACTTCGACCTCGTCGTAGTCCTTGCTTGTCGAGCCGGTACGAGAGCTTCTGCACGACCTGGATTGCTTCGAGGTGGTTGTGGTGCATCTTCCAGTTGCCGGCCATCAACGGCTTGCGATCTGCCATGCCGTGACCCTACTTATTTCGGCTGCGACCTACGGGCCTCGAACACCCGTGCGACGGTTTGCGACCGTCCGGCCCTACGATCTGCGCCTGGCTACTTCGCGTGAAGCGGAGTGCTTGCAGGCCGGGAAGGTCGCCGAGCTCGATCAGCTCGAGCGCCGCGCCGCCGCCCGTCGACACGTGATCGATGCGATCCGCGAGCCCGATCTCGCGCACCGCGGCCGCGCTGTCGCCGCCGCCGACCACGGTGAAGCCGCGGCAATCGGCGACCGCTTCGGCGACCGTGCGCGTGCCGGCCGCGAACGGCGCCATCTCGAACATGCCCATCGGACCGTTCCACAAGCACCGTCGCCGCACCGGCGAGCACGTCGGCGTAGGTGCCGGCGGTCTCGGGCCCGATGTCGACGCCCTTCCACCCGTCGGGAATCGACATCGCGCCGACGTGGCGGGCGTTGGCGTCGACCGCTGATCTCCTCGGCCGCGACGACGTCGGTCGGGATCAGCGATCTTGCCGGTCTCGAGCAACCGCTTGCAGTGGTCGACCTGATCGGCCTCGCACGAGCGAGTCGCCGACGCGCGCCGCCCTGCGCGACGAGGAACGTGAACGCCATCGCGCCGCCGATCAGCAGCTGGTCGCACTTGTCGAGCATCGCGTCGATCACGCCGAGCTTGTCGCTGACCTTCACGCCGCCGAGGATCGACGACGAACGGGTGCTTCGGCGCGTCGAGCAACGTGCTCAGCACTTCGACCTCGCGCGCGAGCAGCCGACCCGCGGCCGACGGCATGCACGCGCGGCGGTCCGACGATCGACGCGTGCGCGCGATGCGCGGCGCCGAACGCGTCGTTCACGTACACGTCGCCGAGCTCGGATGAGGTTGGTCGCGAACGCCGGGATCGTTCGCCTCTTCGCCCGGATCGAAGCGCAGGTTCTCGACCATCAGGATCTGGCCCGGCTCGAGGCTTTGCGCGCAGTCGACCGTCGTCGAAGTCGACGACGCCGTTCGCGAGTGGCACCTCGCGACCGAGCAGCTTCGCTCAGGCGCTCGGCGACGGGCGCGAGCGAGTACTTCGGGTCGACCTTGCCCTTCGGCCGCCCGAGGTGCGAGCAGCAGCACGATCTCGCACTCGCCGCTCGAGCAACCAGTCGATCGTCGGGAGCGACGGCGGTGATGCGCAGTCGTCTTCGATCTCGCCGTCGCGCAACGGCACGTTGAAATCGGCGCGCAGCGAGCACGCGCGTGCCTTTTTGCAGCGGGAGATCCTCCAGCTGCGGAACCGGATCGACCATGGGCTACTTCGAACCGAGGAACTCGACGAGATCGACGAGGCGGTTGGAGTAGCCCCACTCGTTGTCGTACCAGCCGAGCACCTTCACCATGCGACCCATCGCCATGGTGTCGAGCGACGAGAAGATGCACGACGACGGGTTGCCGACGATGTCGGCCGACACGAGCGGCTCGTCGCTGTACTCGAGCACGCCGCGGTAGCTCGCGTCGTTGGACGCGGTGCGGAACGCGTCGTTGATCGCGTCGATCTCGACCTCTTCGCTGCAGCCACGCGACGAAGTCGGTGATCGAGCCGGTCGGCGTCGGGACCCGCAGCGACATGCCGTCGAGCTTGCCCTTGAGGGCGGGCATGACCTGTCCCGATCGCACGGGCCGCGCCGGTGGAGTTCGGGATGATCGAGAGTGCCGCGGCGCGCATGCGGCGCAGGTCGGGCTTGCCCGAACGGGTCGCGACGGCCTGGTCTTGCAGCTGCTGGTCGCTCGTGTAGGCGTGCACCGTGTTGATGAGACCCTGCTCGATGCCGAAGCGCTCGTGCAGCACGCGCGTCATCGGCGCGAGGCAGTTGGTCGTGCACGACGCGTTGGAGATGACGGTGTGCGCCTTGGCGTCGTAGACGCCGTCGTTCACGCCCATGCAGATCATGGCGTCGGCATCGCCGGAGGGCGCGGAGATGACGACGCGCTTCGCGCCGCCCTTCAGGTGCTCGCGCCGCGCTTGTCGCGGCCGGTGAAGAGCCCGGTCGACTCGATCACGATGTCGACGCCGTTGTCGCCCCACGGGATCTCGGCGGGCTCGCGGACCTCGAGCTTCTTCACGACGTGCCGTCGATCGAGAAGCCGTTGTCGTCGAGCTTCACTTCGTTCGGGCAGCGTGCGGCCGACGGAGTCGTGCTTCAGCAGGAACGCCATCGTGTGCGCGTCGCCGAACGGGTCGTTGACCGCGACCAGCTCGACCTCCGCCTGCTCGCCTCTGGCGAGGATGGCCCGCGTGAAGGAGCGGCCGATCCGACCGAACCCGTTGATGCCGACTCGTACAGCCATCCTCATCCTCCTGGTGAACTCGACGCGCCCGCGAAGGGCCTGGACTACAGCAGAGCAGCGAGCGCAGTCGCCAATCTTCCGGGATCGTGACCGCATGCGACCGTCGGCGGCCGCGATTGCGGCCGCCGATCGGCTCCACCCCCAATTCCCGCACGTCAGTCTCCCTCACCGCCAGCCCGTGCTGCGGATCGTGCAGCAGCACGTCGACCCGGCACGCCGTGATCGAGCAGCGCCCGCAGCTGATCGGTGCCGCTCGAGCCCGGCGGTCTCGCCGTCGGCGCAGAGGTTGCGCGACGTGGACGACCCTGCCCGCGGTCGCGCCGACCGCGACTTGGATGTCGGGTACACACAACACGCCGAGCACGCTCGTGTACAGCGAGCCCGGGGCGAGCACGATCTGGTCGGCGGCGCCGATGGCCTCGAGCGCGCTCGGGGGTGGCCGGCGGCATCGGCGGGCACGACGCTCACCCGGCCGACGGACGCGCCGCCGGCCTCGGCTCGACCGCGACCTGGCCCACGACCGCCTTGCCGCCGATGTCGGCCGTCAACGTGACACCGGTCGATCGTGGCCGGGATCACCCGGCCCGCCGCGCCGAGGAGCTTCGCCCGCTTCGGCGAGCGCTTGCGGTGAGATCGCCGAGCGACTCGGCGAGGCCGACGATGCAGAGATTGCCGAGCGGTGACCCGCGAGCTCGCCGCTCTCGAAGCGGTGCTCGAACGCGGCCGGCCACGGACCGCCGTCCGTCGGCGAGCGCGACCAGGCACTTGCGCAGATCGCCGGGCGCGGCGACGCCGAGATCGCGTCGCAACCGGCCGGAGGATCCGCCGTCGTCGGCGACGCTGACGACCGCGGTGATCTCGTCCGCGTACGCGGCGCACGGCGCGGAATGTGAGCGCGAGCCCGTGTCCCCCACCGAGCGCGACGACTCGGGTTCGAACCACTCGGCGTCAGACGGCACGGTCGACGTCCCGGTGGTGTACCGCGGTGCGGTGACCTTGACGGTGGAGGCGTTCGGCCGAGTCTGCTCGGCGATCACGACACTGCGGTGCCGGCCGCCGGTGCAGCCGAACGCGATCGACAGGTAGCGCCTTGCCTTCGCGCTCGTAGCCGGGCAGCAAGCAGCGCGAAGAGGCGGTCGAGCTCGTCGAGGAACTCGCTGGTGCCGCGTTGCGCGAGCACGTAGTCGCGAACCGGCGCGTCGAGACCGGTGAGCGGGCGGAGCTCGTCGACCCAGTGCGGGTTCGGCAGGAAGCGGCAGTCGAACACGAGGTCGACGTCGAGCGGGAGACCGTGCTTGTAGCCGAACGTACACGACGTTGATCTGCAGCGTCGCGTCGCTGCCGGTGTCGCGAGAAGAGCTCGCGCAACCGGTCGCGCAGCTCGTGCACGTTGAGGGTCGACGTGTCGACGCGCAGGTCGGCTTCGCCCACGAGCGGCTCGAGCAACGCCCGTTCGCGCGCGATGCCGTCGACTGACGCGATCGGCTGTCGGACAGCGGGTGCCGACGGCGGCTCTCCTCGTAGCGGCGGACGAGCACGTCGTCGCCGGCATCGAGGTAGAGGATGCGGGTGGTGACGCCCTGGCGGCGCAGCTCGTCGATCGCGGCCGAGAGGTCATGGAGGAAGTCGCCGGAGCGCACGTCGACGACGAGCGCATACCTCGAGCGGCGTGTCGTGCCCCCGCGCGAGCTCGGCGACCTTGCCGATGAGCATCGGCGGCAGGTTGTCGATCACGAAGAAGCCGAGGTCTTCGAGCACGTGCGCGGCTTCGGACCGCCCGCGCCCGACATGCCGGTGATGATCGTGACGTCGAGTGGCTGGCTCGTTCCGGTCGGTGCGTCCATGGTCGCGTCCATCGTCGCGCTGCGCGCTCTCGATTGCGGGTTCCGGATGCGTCGAGGCCGTGCAGGCGCTTGTACACGGCCTTGCCGACCGCGTCGGGCAGCCACGTACGGCGCGAGCAAGTCCTCCTCGGACAGCTCCCGCAGCTTCTTCACCGAACCGACCTCGTTGAGCAGCCGCTGCTTGCGGCCCGGGCCCGAGACCGGCGCACCCCGTCGAGCACCGACATGCGTCATCTTCTTGCCCGCGCAGCTGCCGGTGATACGTGATCGCGAAGCGGTGGGCTTCGTCGCGCACCTGTTGCAACAGGTAGAGCGCCTCGGAATCACGGGGGATGCGCACCGGCTCGCTCGGCCCGGGGAGGTACACCTCTTCGAACTTCTTGGCGAGGCTGGCCACGCAGATGTCTTCGAGGCCGAGCTCTTCGAGCACGCGCACCGCGACGCCGAGCTGGCCCTTGCCGCCGTCGACCACGAGCAGGTTCGGCGGGTACGAGAAGCGCTTGCCCGCGTGCGCGCCTTCGTCTCGCTCGCGCAGGTAGTTGCGGAACCGGCGGGTGAGCACCTCTTCCATCGACGCGAAGTCGTCTTGGTTGTCGAGCGTCTTCACCTTGAAGCGGCGGTAGTCGGACCGCTTGGGCAGAGCCGTCTTCCATCACGACCATCGACGCGACGATCTCGGTGCCCTGGATGTGCGAGATGTCGAAGCACTCGATCCGCAGCGGCGCTTCGGGAAGCTCGAGCGCCTCTTGCAGCGCGAGCAACGCCCGGGCGCGCGCGTTGTGATCGGACGCGCGCCGCAGCTTGTGCCGCTGAGAAGCTCTCGCGGGCGTTGAGCGTCGCGGTCTCGAGCAGCTCGCGCTTGCCGCCGCGCTGCGGAACGCGGATGCGCACCTTCGATCCGCGATTCAGCGCGAGGAACTCCTCGTAGAGCTCGAGATCGTCGGGCTCGACCGGAACCAGGATCTCCTTGGGGATGTCTTCCTTGCGGCGCGTCGGCGTAGAGCTGCTCGACGACGCGCGCGACGAGCGCGGGCGTCTCGACGTCTTCGACCTTGTCGACGATCAGGCCCTTGCGCCCGACGACTCTCCCCTTGCGCACGTAGAACACCTGGATGCTCGCTTCGAGCTCGTCTTCGGCGACGCCGATGAGGTCGTAGTCCTCCTCGCGCGTGCCGACCATCTGCTGACGCTCGATCGCCTTGCGCACACTCGCGAGCTGATCGCGGAGGCGCGCCGCGAGCTCGAACTCGAGCTCGTCGGACGCTGCGTGCATCTTCGCTTCGAGCCGCTTGATGACCGCGTCGTGCTCACCGTCGAGGAAGTCGATCAGCTCCTGCACGAGCACCATGTAGTCGTCGTGGTCGATGTCGTCGACGCACGGCGCCGCGCACTTCTCGATGTGCGCGTAGAGGCACGGCCGGCCGAGCCGGTGATGGCGGTCGAACTTCGAGTTGGTGCACGTGCGGATCGGGAACGTGCGCAGCAGGAGATCGAGCGTCTCCCGGATCGCGTAGGCGTGCGCGAACGGCCCGAAGTAGCGGACGCCCTTGCGGTGCTGGCCGCGCATCACCATCGCCCGGGGCCACTCCTCGTCGAGCGTGACCGCGAGGTAGGGGTACGACTTGTCGTCCTTGAGCCGGATGTTGAAGCGCGGCTTGTGCCGCTTGATCAGGTTGAACTCGAGGAAGAACGCGTCGACCTCGTTGTTCGACGACGATCCACTCGACGTGGTCGGCCGCCTGCACCATTTGGTAGGTGCGCTCGGGCAACGTCGCCGGCGGCGCGAAGTAGTTCGACAGCCGGCTGCGGAGGCTCTTGGCCTTCCCCACGTAGATGACCCGGCCCTCGGCGTCGAGGAACTGATACGAGCCGGGCGCATCGGGAATGCTGCCGGTCTCGGGGCGGGCGACCATGCCTCCATTGTCGCGGACCGGTGAGACCCCGACCGTCGTGCGCCGCGGCTCAGGCGATCGTGGCGTGCGCGACCGCTCGCGGAGCGCGCCGGATCTCGAGCACGGCGGCGATCAGGAGTCCCGCGAGCGCGGCGTTCCGGCAGAGGATGGCGACTTCGCTGCTCCCCCGCGCCGCCTGATTGGGATCGAACAGGATCCAGCCGACCAACGTCAACAGCGCGACCGCTCCCGCCCAGCGTTCGACGTTCTTGGCACCGGCCGCGCCCGCGATCGCGACGAATGGCAACGGCCAGATCACGAACTGAGGTGACAACAGTGTCCCGAACACGAGCACCGCGGTTATGGCCGCCGACTCCGCGAGCCCCTCGGGCAGGCTCGGCCGCCGGGCCGCGAGCCACCAGATCGCGGCGACCGCTCCGATCAGCACGACGTCGAGCAGCGCGGTCACCGGGCGGGGCGGAGCGCCGACGCGTACCGATCCACTCTCGAACCGCAATCGGGCTCCGGTGACGACGCGCAGCAACGAACCCGACATGCTCTCGTACTCCCAACCGCGCGCACCGCGATACGACACGACCTGTGCGGGCGCGCCCGCCCCGCCCCACCCGATCCAGAGTGCGAGTCCGCCGAGGCCGACGGCGACCGCAGTGCCGAGGCGCGGAACTGCCGGCGAACGAGGAGGCCCGGCAACAGCACCACCGGCCAAACCTTCACGAACGCGCCGACGACGATCGCCAGCGCGCCGACGACGTGACGGCTCCTGTGCATCAACGCGGCACCGCACACGGCGAGTGCAACGACGACGAGATCGAAACCCACATAGACGATGTAGAGCATCGGCGCCGACAGCACGAGGTACGACCACATCGTGCGGCGACCCCAGACCTTGAACAGCAGGAACACGATCAGGGCCTGGCAGGCGATCTGCAGAAGCACGAGCCGCTGGCGGAATCCGTCGAAGTTCTTCGCGCCGAGCGACCGGAACAAGCCGACGGCCAGCGGCGGGTACTCGACGTCGAAGTCGCGGTACGGGCGGCCGGGAGACTCGACGATCGTGCGATACCTCGCGGCGTCCGAGCGCACCGCGAACTCCCCGCGGCCGAGTTGGGAGCCCTGGCTCAGGAGCACGATCGGGCACGCGATCTGGAACACCACGACCGACGCGGCGATGGCGAAAATCAGGAGCGCTGGTCGCCGGTCCATCCGGATGGAATCCTGGTCGGTTTGGTCGTGTTAGTTTGGGATGACACGCCGGCCCGGTATCCGGCGCAAACACATCAGACTCCGAGGCCGACAACCCCGCGGAGTGGCGACCGGGCTGTCACCCGCCGGCTGATGAGGAGTCCCTACCCCGCAAGGGGAGGCTCAACATGCTGCGTCTACAGGCTCCGCTGCCGGATCAGTACACCCTCGCGACGGAGGACGAGCTCGTCGCTCGGATCGCCGCCGCCAAGGAAACCGCTCGGCGACCGATTGCTCATTCTCGGTCACCACTACCAGCGGGACGAAGTGATCCGCTGGGCCGACAAGATCGGCGACTCGTTCAAACTCGCCAAGTTCGCCGCCGACAACGACCAGGCCACCGACATCGTGTTCTGCGGTGTGCACTTCATGGCCGAATCGGCCGACGTGCTCACCGGCGACCACCAGCGGGTGATCCTCCCCGACCTCAACGCCGGGTGCTCGATGGCCGACATGGCCGACATCGACCAGGTGGAAGAGGCCTGGGAGAGCATCGGCGACGTCACCGCCATCGACCGGGTGATCCCGGTCACCTACATGAACTCCGCGGCCGCGTTGAAGGCTTTCGTCGGCCGGCACGGCGGCGCGGTGTGCACGTCTTCGAACGCGCGGGCGGTGCTCGAGTGGGCGCTCGCTCGCGGCGACAAGGTGCTGTTCTTTCCCGACCAGCACCTCGGCCGCAACACCGGTTTCACCATGGGCTTCACCGAAGCCGACATGCGCGTGTGGAACCCGCGCGAGGAGCTCGGTGGGCTCGAGGAGCGCGAGGTCAAGGACGCCACGTTGCTCCTCTGGAAGGGCCACTGCTCGGTGCACCAGCGCTTCCGCCCCGAGCACGCGGCCGCCGCACGCGCCGAGTATCCCAACGTGGAAGTGATCGTGCACCCCGAGTGCGCGCACGACCTCGTCGAGGTTGCCGATCGGGTCGGCTCGACCGAGCGCATTCAAGAGTGGGTTGCCGAAGCGCCCGCGGGCGCGGCGATCGCGGTCGCGACCGAGATCCACATGGTGCAGCGTCTCGCGCGGGAGCACCCCGACAAGACGGTGTTCTCGCTCGATCCGCTGATCTGCCCGTGCTCCACGATGTTCCGCATCGACGGACCCCACCTGGCATGGACACTCGAAGCGCTCGTCGCGGGCGAGATCGTCAATCAGATCGTGGTCGATCCCGACGACGCGGAATGGGCACGCGTCGCCCTCCAACGAATGCTCGACATCACGTAGCACCACAAAGAGCGAACCTGCGTGACTTACCGCGTATGCGCGGCGAACTCACGCAGGTTCGGGTTGTTGGGCGATCGACTGCACGCCGACGACCAGCAGCGCGATCAGCGCGGCGTTGCGCCCGAGGTAGAGGAACTCCGACAGCAGCGATGGGCGCGCGTTACCGGGTGTCACCGCGACCGCGAGCACGGTGAGGACCACCACTGTTGCGGCCGCACGCTCGGATCGGAGGTAACCCCGCGCGCCGGCGATCGCGGCCCACGGCACGATCCAGATGATGAACTGGGGTGAGCAGAGCGTCGACCAGACGAGGAGCGCGCCGACCACGGTCACGTCGGCGACACCGGTGAGCTCGTCGGACGCGCGGAACACGCGCCACCAAACCCAACCGACCGTCACGACGAGTCCGACGAGCAACGCCGCACTCGCGTAGCCCGGCGGCGCGCCGACCCGCCACGCCCCTCCGCTGAACCTCGGCGTGGTGCGCCGAACCAGATAGAGCAGCGAGCCGGGAACGCTCTCCACGTGCCAGCCGCGCGCGCCGCGATACGTGAGCACCTGGCGTACGCCCTTGGTCCCCGCGTCGGCGATCCACACGCCCAGCCCAATCGCGAGCGTGACTCCCCCTGCGACCAGGGCCTGCCACCGGCGGCGCGCCGCGAAGCCGGGCAGCAACGCGGCCGGCCACACCTTCACGAACGCGCCGAGCGCCATGAGCGCGCCGCCGACTCGTTGCCGCCCCCGCGTCACGAGCGCGGCGCCGCCGACTGCAGCCGCCACCGCGATCAGATCGAAGCGGGTGAGCACGATCGGCAGTAACGGCGCGGAGATGGCCAGATAGCTCCAGCCCGCGCGTTTTCCCCACACTCCGAATAGGCACAACGCGGTGATCGCCTGCGCGAGGGCCTGCGCCAGGATGAGCCGCACGAGGAAGTCGCGGAAGGGGCGGGGGCCGAGCGCCTTGAAGAAGAGCACCGCGGCGGGCGGATACTCGGCGGTCTCGTACGGATCACCCGGCGCGGAGGCGATCCTCGAATACGCCCCGGCATCGGAACGGGCCTCGTACGACCGGTCGGGTTGCCAGTGCTGCACGACGAGCCCGATGGGAACCATCACCTGGAAGGCGATGAGAGCGATGGCGCCGCGGCGCTGCCATTCGCTCATCGTGGTGAGACTACGACCGCTCCGCGAGCAAAAGGAGGAGCCTCGGGATGTCGGCTGCGTCTCGGTATTCCTTCGCTTTGGCGAGGAAGCCCTCGGGCGGGCGGGGCTCCTCCATGCGGCGGATGACGAGACCGACGTCGGCCATCGCGTTCACGTATTGCGACAGCGGACGATGCACGAACGGCAGGATCACGCCCGGCGCGAGCTCTTCCATCGTGATGTCGACGGGAAGGTACGAGCCGACGCGCCAGTACTGCTCGTCGAGATCGTGATCGATCACCCAGCCGCTGTTCGGTGCTTGCAGCAGCGGGTGGTTGAGCAGGAACACGAACCGACCGCCCGGTTCGAGCACGCGCTGCGATCTCGGCGATCGGCGGTTGGTGATCGGGAACGTGCTCGAAGACGAGGCACGCGACCGCGGCATCGAAGCTGGCATCCGCGAACGGGAGCGCCTCCGCGGCGGCGCGCACGTACCGCGGCCCGCCACCACGCTCGGCCGCGACCCGAAGCTGCGCGCGCGTCGGATCGACCCCGGTTACCTCGGCGCCGAGCCCGACCGCGAGCCGCGCGATCTGGCCTTCGCCGGTGCCGACGTCGACGACGCGCGTTGCGCCCTCCAGGCACTCGGCCGCGAGCGGGAGGATCTGCTCCTCATACTCGGGATCGACACCGTCGGTGAAACCGTCCTGCCACCAGCGCGCGTTCTGCTCCCAGAGATCAGGCGACGCCGCTTTCGGCTGGTGTTCGGGCACGCTGCAGGGTAACGAACGTGCGCTGCTCCCAGAGCGCCGACGCGATGAGGATCACGCTGTACGCGTACAGGGGCAGCAGCACGCGGCCGAAGTCGTCGGGTCGTTGCCAGACGTTCCAACCGAGGAACACGCCCATCACCGCGAATGCGATCGCGGTGGCGAACCAGGCGTCGTGACGCCCACGCATGACGGCGCCGACGACGAGTAGCACCGCGAGCGCGATCCACGGCACCGCGGATCCGCGGTACGGCGAGTAGCGGATCGTGTGCACGACACCGCCGAACGGAACCGGGGTGAGCCGTCCCGACCGCGCGGTGAAGGGCCACGCACCCACTCGTATCCGAACGAAGGTGATCCAACCGACATAGACGGCGATCGGGATCGCGAGCAGACGAACCGCGTGCCGGGCCGCGCTCGTCCGGATGCGCGGCAGCTCGATCGCGATCAGCGCAAGCGGTACGAGCAAGCGATGTCTCGCGCGTGAGGGCGGCCAGTGTGAAACAGGCGATCGCCAGCTTCGTACGGCGCGGCTGCATCTCCCAGGCGAGGAGTCCCGCGGTCAGCAGCCCGAGTTGGAGCAGCTCGGCCATCATGTCGTACACGACGACCAGCACGCCCGGAAGTGCGAACACGGCGAGTGCGAAGAACGGTGACAACCCGCGCCGACGAAGCAGTTCGCCGAGTGCCATCACCGCGAACGCGGTCGCGAGTACCGAGAGCGATGCCATCGTGAGCGGGACACGATCGGGTTGCCCGAGTGAGACCACCCATGCGAGCTCCCCGAGCAAAGGCCGCTGATCGCGGTACGCGGCCGCCGCGGCATCGGGATACACCTCGGGCCGGGCAAACGTCGGATCGCGCGCGATCGTCGCGAAGGTCCCGCCGTCGTAGTTCTCGAGCAACGCGGGCAACCCTCGGCCTGCGTGCGCGGTGGTGAGCGTGCTCGGATCCTTCGGCGGGTCGAGCCGGATCGAGCTCGCGGCGACGGCGAGGAGTGTCACCGCGATGACGGCGGCGATCGCTCCGGCCGCGACGACTCGCTTCATGCCCTCTTTATCGGTCCATTCCCAGAAGAGGTGCAAGGAACTGGCCCGTGTAGCTCTCCGAAACCTTCGCGACCTGCTCGGGCGTGCCCTCGGCGACGATCGACCCACCGCCCGCGCCGCCCTCCGGGCCCGAGATCGACGATCCAGTCGGCCGACTTGATGACGTCGAGGTTGTGCTCGATCACGAACATCGTGTTCCCGTTGTCGACGAGCCGTTGGAGCACTCCCAGCAGCCGCCGCACGTCCTCGAAGTGCAGGCCGGTGGTCGGCTCGTCGAGGATGTAGATCGTGTGCCCGGTCGCGCGCTTGCCGAGCTCGGTGCTGAGCTTGACGCGCTGCGCCTCGCCGCCCGACAAGCGTCGGCGCGGGCTGACCGAGACGCACGTAGCCGAGACCGACGTCGACCAACGTCTGCAACTGACGCGCGATCGACGGTTGGTTCTGGAAGAACGCGAGCGCCTCTTCGGCCGGCATGTTGAGCACGTCGGCGATGCTCTTGCCCTTCCACTCGATGTCGAGCGTGTCGCGGTTGTAGCGCGCGCCCTTGCACACCTCACACGGCACGTAGACGTCGGGGAGGAAGTGCATCTCGATCTTGATCGTGCCGTCGCCCTGACACGCCTCGCAGCGGCCGCCCTTCACGTTGAACGAGAAGCGACCCGGGAGATACCCGCGCACCTTCGCTTCTTGCGTACTCGAGAAGAGCGTGCGGATCTTGTCGAACACGCCGGTATACGTCGCGGGGTTCGAACGGGGCGTGCGCCCGATCGGCGACTGGTCGATGTTGATGACCTTGTCGAGATACTCGACCCCTTCGACGCGCTTGTGTCGTCCGGGTACATCGCGCGAGCGGTAGATCTTCTGCATCAACGCCGGGTGGAGAATGTCACCGACGAGCGTGCTCTTGCCGCTCCCGCTCACACCGGTGACCGCGACGAAGCATCCGAGCGGAAACTCGACGTCGATCTCCTTGAGATTGTGCTCACGGGCACCGCGCACAGCGAGCCACGCGTCGCCCGGCTCGCGGCGTAGCTCGGGCACGTCGATCTTGCGCTTGCCCGACAGGTATTGACCGGTGATCGACTGCTTCGACTTCAGCACGTCTTTCACCGTTCCCGACACGATGATCTTCGCCACCGTGCTCACCCGCGCCGGGCCCGATGTCGACGACGTGATCGGCAACGCGGATCGTCTCCTCGTCGTGCTCGACGACGATCACGGTGTTGCCGAGATCGCGCAGCCGGATGAGCGTCTCGATGAGCCGCCGGTTGTCACGCTGGTGCAGACCGATCGACGGCTCGTCGAGCACGTACAACACGCCGACGAGCCCGCTGCCGATCTGCGACGCGAGCCGGATGCGCTGCGCCTCACCGCCGGCGAGCGTGCCCGACGCGCGGTTCAACGAGAGGTAGTCGAGCCCCACGTCGAGCATGAACTGCAAGCGCTCGAGCACTTCCTTGAACACGCGCTCGGCGATGAGCCGATCCCGCTCCGAGAGCTGCAACCGTCTTGAAGAAGGCGACCGCGTCGGTGATCGACAACTCGCCGACCTCGAAGATGTTCTTGTCGCCGATCGTGACCGCGAGCGATGCCGGCCGCAGCCGCGCGCCACCGCACGCCGGACACGGAACGAGACGCATGTAGCCCTCGATCACGTCACGGACGCGATCGGAATCGGATTCGGTGTGCCGGCGCTCGACCCACGGCACGACGCCTTCGAACTTCGTCGCGTACGAACGCTGGCGCCCGTAGCGGTTCTTGTACTTGACCGTCACCTGGGTCGAACCCGAGCCGTAGAGCACGACCTTCTTCTGCGCGGCCTTCAACTTCTTCCACGGTGTGGCCGTAGAGAAGCCGTGCTCGTCGCCGACCGCCGACAGCACGCGCTTGAAGTACTCGCCGCGGAATCCGGACCACGGCGCGATCGCGCCGTCGTCGATCGAGAGATCGTCGTCGGGAACGATCAGCTCGGGATCGACCTGGAACTTCGTGCCGATGCCATCGCAGACCTCGCACGCGCCGTAGGGAGAGTTGAACGAGAAGTTGCGCGGCGCGAGCTCTTCGAACGACAGCCCGCACTCCATGCACGCGAGGTGCTCGGAGAACACGAGCGTCTCGGCCTCGCCCTGCTTGTCGTCCTTGGGGACGATCTCGACTTCGGCGACGCCTTCGGCGAGCTTCAGCGCAGTCTCGAGCGAGTCGGTGAGCCGGCGTTCGATACCCGGAACGACGAACCAACCGGTCGACGACGACTTCGATCTTGTGCTGCTCGTACCGCTCGAGCTTGAGCTTCGCGGGAAGGTCGACGACTTCGCCATCGACCCGCGCCCTCGTGAAACCCTGACCGGCAAGCTCGTCGAGCAGCGCGTGGTACTCGCCCTTGCGGCCGCGCACGACCGGTGCGAGCACCTGGAACCGGGTGCCGTCGGGCAGCTGCAGCACACGGTCGACGATCTGCTGCGGCGTTTGCCGGGTGATGAGCTGCCCGCAGTTCGGGCAGTGCGGCACGCCGATCCGCGCGTAGAGCAGACGCAGGTAGTCGTAGATCTCGGTAATCGTCCCGACCGTCGAGCGCGGGTTACGCGAGGCCGACTTCTGATCGATCGAGATCGCCGGCGACAGCCCTTCGATGAAGTCGACGTCGGGCTTGTCCATCTGGCCGAGGAACTGGCGCGCGTAAGCCGACAACGACTCCACATAACGCCGCTGGCCCTCCGCGTAGATCGTGTCGAATGCCAGCGATGACTTCCCCGAGCCCGAAAGCCCGGTGAAGACGATCAGCCGATCACGGGGAAGGACCAGATCAACGTTGCGGAGGTTGTGCTCGCGAGCCCCGCGGACGACGATCGTGTCGTGCATTGCCTGGAGGGTAGCGCCTCCCGCGGCCTTCAGCGAACATCTGTTCGGGTTGCGGGCCGGCCCCCGTCGGCCCGCAACGGGGCCGCGTGCTCTGAGAACGCGACGACGAGGCACACGATCGCGAGCACGGTCGGAAGACTGAGCAGGCGGAGGTTCTCGAGCACGTAGTACAGCGCGCTCGGGCCGTAGAGGAGGATCAACATCGAGAACGCAGCCGTAATCGGCGCGATCCAGTACCGGCGGGCGGCCCACGAAGCACCCACTCCGAGCACGAACGTGGCGAGCGACACGGCGACGATGAAGGAGTGGTTGGGCGACCGAGAGACCAGCGCGTCGTGGAAACCGACGCCCGGCAGGCGCAACGCGCCGCTCCGCGAGTACGTGTGCGCGAGGAACGGGAACTCGCCGATCCGGATGCGCACCCAGAGTGCCCACAGCGCGAACGGGAGCACCGTCGACAACGCCGCCGCGAATTGCCGGCGGTCGCGTTGCTTCCCGGCGCTCCAGAGCCAGGGCACCAAGGCGAGCACCGATGTCTCCTTGACGAGGATCGCATAGGCGATCGTCAACAGCGCCGCCCGCCGCCTTCCCCTCGCCTCGAACACGCACGCCAGGAGAACGAGTGCGATTTGCAACGCCTCGGCGTATACGAGGCCGGTCATCAGCAAGATCCCGGGCGTGATCATCACCCACGCCGCACGCGCCGGCGGCGCGCCGTAATCGGACACCAGCGTGGCCGCGATGCCCGGAATCGCAGCCAGCGACGCGAGGTAGACGACGATCAACGACCAGCTGACGAGCGCCGGGCGCCCGGCCGCCAACAGCCACCCGAGAAACGGGAACCCGAAGCGTCCGTAGCGATACGAGGTCTCGCCTGCGCCCGCTCCGCCGAACGAGGATCCGTCACCGAACATTGATCGGGCGGTGCGGAGGAAGAAGTCGGAATCCCCGTCGTGAAAGAACTCGGCGTGCCCCGGTCCGGCAATTCGCAGGATCGCGAGCACGAGCAACGCGACCGCGAAACCCGCCGACAACAGCCAGGCGATCGACGGGACCCGCGCTCGCGGCATGGTCCATCATGTCAGTTGCGGTCGCGCGTTTGGTGCAGGCACCAACGGTACGATCCGACAGTGGTAGCGGGTTCCGACAGTGCGGGCGCACCTACCGCCGGCACGCGCTCGGGGCTACGAGTCGACCTGCTGTTGCTCCTGCTCACGCTGGTCACGGTCGGCCCGTTCTTGCAGCCCCTGAGTGCCCAGCCCGCGGCCCGAATGGCCCTTACCGCGGCGCTGTGGGACCGGCACACGGTGAACATCACCGGCTATCCGTTGGCGCGGAGCGACGAGGCATTCCACGACGGCGAGGTCCGCTCCGACAAGGCTCCCGGCCAGCCGTTTCTCGCGGTCCCGTTCTACGCGGTCTATCGGTGGGTCGGTGGCGACGCGGCCTCCCATCTGGACATCCGCGGGAACCTCGGGCTGTGGTGGATCTCACTCTGGTCGTCGGCGGTGCCCGTTCGGATTGCTCCTCATCCTCATGCGAAGAGCCGTGGAGCCGCTCGCACGCGGCTACGGGCTGGAGCTCGCGCTCGCGGTTGGATTCGGCACGATGCTCTTCCCGTTCGCGGGACTGTTGTTCGGCTCCGAGCTGGCGGCGCTGCTCGGCCTCAGCACGTGGATCGTGGCGCGAGGGTCGGCGGGACGGCGCGATCGACTGCTGTTCGCGGGCCTGTTGGGTGGTGCCGCGACCGCGGTCGAGTACACAACCCTGCCGATCATCCTCGCGGTGCTCGCGGTCGTCGTGTGGAGGTACCGCGAGAACGCGATCTGGTTCATCCTCGGCGGCGTTCCCGCGGCGGTAGCACTCGCGGCCTATCAATGGCTGTCGTTCGGTTCACCGTTCCTGCCGTCGTACACGCAGAAATCGGGACACGGAACGCATGTGCCCCGCCACCACTTCTCGCTGTCAGTGCTCGCGCCGCGTTCGCCGGCGATCGCGGTCTCGTGATCGTGTCACCGCTGTGCTTGTTGGGTATCGGATACGCAATCTGGCTCGTGTTCCGCCCCGGTCCCCTGCGCGCCGACGGGTTCGTCACGTGCTGCGCGTTCGCGTCGCTCCTTACCGTCGTTTCGATGTGGCCCAACCCTTGGGGCGGATCACTGTCCGGACCGCGGTATTTGATTCCGGCGATGCCGTTCGTCATCTTCCCGCTGGCGGCGCGCTGGAAGGACATCCGACTGTTCGGACTGGCGATGGCCGCCGTCGGTGCGGTGGTCGGCTCGGCGGTGCTGATCACCTCGCCGTACGTCAACGTCGAGGCCAGGTCGGCCCCCCACATCTGGTTCGAATGGCTGCTTCACGGGCCGCACATGGAGACCCTGTACACGATGGCGATCGGCGGCGCGGGCTGGCTGCTGCACCTCGCGGTTCTCGCCGTCGTCGCGGTCGCGCTGTGGCGCGCGCAGCGAACACTGCGCGTCGACGCGTCGGCTCAGGCCGCCGTCTCTGCGTGAAGCCGGCGATCGTCGGACGGCGGCAGCCGACGAACCTCGGCCACCAGGAAGTAGCCCGCAACCGCGACGACCACCAGATACACGACGAGACCGAACCGCCCCAACCCGATCGACCAGATCGTCGGCAGGAACCGACCGTGCCGCATCCGATCGAGCATCGCGGGTAGCACCTGTTGGTTCTTCGCGGTGAGGATGCGCGTCGTAGCCGCGCCGATCGCGACCGCGCCGCTCAGGCCGATCGCCACCGAGCGCGACGCGCCGCACTCGCGGCCATGCGTACGCGAGCGGGACAGTGAGGAACGGGAGGACCGGCATCATGTAGCGCGGTCCGGGCTCCTCGAGCGCCGGAGTGCCCTTCCACACGATGCAGAGCACGAGGTACGGCACTGCGATCGCCAGTGCGACGATTGCGTTGCGGCGCACCGCGGCGTTCTGTGAGCTCACCAGCATGATCGCCGCGCGCGAGGCCGACCAGCACGATCGAGTTGGTCAACAGCAGCCCGTGCGACCCGAAGATCGTCGCGTCGATCCCCCGCCACCCGGGACGCATGTAGCCGACGATCTCCCGGCGGATCGCGGGCGTGGCGTAGTACTCGTGCGCGGTGCGCCACGGCTTTCCGAACGCGGCGGCCTGGTACACCAGCACCGCCACGGTGGGACCGATCGCGCCGAGCGCGAACCACCAGATTCGCCACCGCATTCGCACCACGACGAAGACCGCGAGCACCGCGACCGCGATGGCCGTCTCGTACTCGAAGGCGATGCTCGCCCCGGCGAACACACCCGCGAACACGAGTTGCGTATTGCTCGGCGATCCGCGTTCGAGCACTGCCCACGCCGCGTACGCGCCGAGCGCAGCCGAGACCGCGCCGTAGAGATTCACGCCATGGGGCAACAGCATCGAGCACACGCCCAGACCGACGGCCGCCGCGAGTGAAGGCCCGAGCGGCGAGTAGCGGGACGCGACGAGGTACATGAGCACGACCAACACGACGAACGGCAGTAGTGACGTCCAGAAGGTCACCCACCAACTCGTGAGGTTTCCGTTCTGGCGCAAGTGCGCTTCCGACTGCGCACCCACGGCACGCGCGACGAGGTACACGGGCACGGCCAACAACGGTTGCCCGGGGGCTTTGTCCGATCGGAGATGCCCGTTGTACGTGGCGCGATCGATACCGAGCGGGTAGCCGTGAATGTCGACGGTGCCGTGCTCGGCAATCGCCGCCGTCAGCGCAAGTCGCGACGCGGGTTGCGAGGTAACGGGTGCGACCAGCGGCCCGAATGCGGCGATGAGGAAGAGCGCCAGCAACCACGAGGAGCGCGCTCGAGGTGAGAGGCGCCGCCACCGGGTCACCGGCTCAACGCTAACCGACCTCGCGCAGCTCTCTCTTCATCTCGCGGATCTCGTCACGGAGGCGCGCCGCCTCCTCGAATCGGAGGTCGCGGGCGGCGTCGTGCATCTCGTCGGTGAGACCTTGGATCAAGCGACCGAGCTCGTCACGGGGCAGGTCGATGATGTCGTCGCGCGCGGCCGAAACTCGCGAGCGCCCCCGACCGCGGCCCCGCCCTCTCGACTCGGTCGAGTCGTCGTCGGCGCGCATCCGGATCATCTCGAGGATGTCGGTGACCTTCTTGCGAATCGTCTGCGGGTCGATGCCGTGCTCTTCGTTGTACGCGAGCTGCTTCTGCCGGCGCCGCATGGTTTCGGAGATCGCGAACTTCATCGAGTCGGTCATCCGGTCGGCGTACATGATCACCTGACCGTCGATGTTGCGCGCGGCGCGGCCCATCGTTTGGATCAGCGACGTCGCCGAACGCAGGAAGCCTTCCTTGTCGGCGTCGAGGATCGCGACGAGCGACACCTCGGGCAGGTCGAGTCCTTCTCGCAACAAGTTGATGCCGACGAGCACGTCGAACTCGCCGAGCCGCAACGAACGCAGGATCTCGATCCGTTCGAGCGTGTCGACCTCGGAGTGCAGGTACCGAACGCGCACGCCGAGCTCGAGCAGGTAGTCGGTGAGGTCTTCCGACATCTTCTTGGTGAGCGTCGTGACCAACACCCGTTGGTCGGCGTCGGTGCGGCCCTTGATCTCCGCGACGAGATCGTCGATCTGGCCCTTGGTCGGCTTGACGATCACCTCGGGATCGATGAGGCCGGTCGGGCGCACGACCTGCTCGACGATCTGCGTGGAGATCTCCCGTTCGTAGTTGCCGGGCGTCGCCGACAGGAACACGACCTGGTTCACGCGTTGCGTGAACTCCTCGAACCGCAACGGCCGGTTGTCCATCGCCGACGGCAGCCGGAACCCGTGCGCCACGAGTGTTTCCTTGCGTGACTTGTCACCCTCGAACTGGCCGTGCAGCTGCGGGATCGCGACGTGCGACTCGTCGACCACGCACAACCAGTCTTCGGGGAAGTAGTCGAGCAACGTGTAGGGCGGCTGGTGCCGCACGCGGGCGTCGAGGTGCATCGAGTAGTTCTCCACACCGGAGCAACTCCCGACCTCGCGCAACATCTCGAGGTCGTACGTGGTGCGCATGCGCAATCGCTGCGCTTCGAGGAGCTTGCCTTCCTTCTCGAGCTCGGCCAGGCGCTCGAACAGCTCGGTCTCGATGCCGGCGATGGCCTGCTTCAGCCGCTCTTCGTCAGTCGTGTAGTGCGACGCCGGGAACAGCGCGAGCGAGTCCATCTCCTCGATGACCTCACCGGTGAGCGGATCGACCGCGCACATGCGCTCGACCTCGTCGCCGAAGAGTTGGATCCGAACTGCCCGCTCCTCGTACGCGGGGAACACCTCGATCGTGTCGCCGCGCACTCGGAACTTGTTGCGCGTGAACCCGAAGTCGTTGCGCTCGTATTGGAGCTCGACCAGCCGGCGCAGGATGCTGCGTTGATCGCGCTCCTCGCCCTTGTTCAGCATGAGCAGCTGCTTCGAGTACATCTCGGGCGACCCGAGTCCGTAGATCGCCGACACCGACGCCACGATGATCACATCGCGGCGGGTGAGGAGCGCGCTCGGTGGCCGAGTGGCGCAGCCGGTCGATCTCGTCGTTGATCGAGCTGTCCTTCTCGATGTACGTGTCGGACGACGGGATGTACGCCTCGGGTTGGTAGTAGTCGTAGTAGGAGACGAAGTACTCGACCCGGTTGCGCGGGAACATCTCGCGGAACTCGGCCGCCAGCTGCGCGGCCAGCGACTTGTTCGGCGCCAGCACCAGCGTGGGGCGCTCGCGCCTTCGCGATCACGTTGGCGATCGTGAAGCTCTTGCCCGATCCGGTGATGCCGAGCAGCGTCTGGAATTTGTCGCCCCGCTCGATCCCGTCGACCAGCGCCGCGATCGCTTCCGGCTGGTCCCCCGCCGGCTCGAGATCGGTCACCAGGTCGAATTCGGGCATGCGGCCAGGGTACAGACGGCCTGAGACACTCACGTCTTGTCGGGTGGCTCGTCCTTCTTCTCTGCGGCCTTCTTGGCTTCGTCCGCCGCGGCCTCTGCGGCCTTCTTCTCCAACTGCGGCCAGATCGCATCGATCTGGCCCTCGAGGTACGCAAGATCGCCCGAGTTGTCGAGCACCCACGTGGCCCGGGCGCGCCGTTCCTCGTCGGTCGCCTGCAGCGCCATACGACGTTGCGCGTCATCACGGGGCACGCCGCGCGCTTCGAGCCGCTCGAGCCGCAGCTCGGTCGGTGCCTCGACGACGATCACCGCGCCGTACTCGATCCCCCGCGTCGACTCGACGAGCAAGGGAACGTCGTGGATCACGATGCCGTCGGGGGGAGACGGTCGCGATCCGGGCAAAGAACTCGGTCGCGATCGCGGGATGCGTGATCGCTTCGAGCTGCTTGCGCGTCTCGTCGCTCACGAACGCCCGCTCGGCGAGGGCGGGCCGGTCGAGGGAACCGTCGGGCTTGAGGATCTCGGGGCCGAACGCCTCGGCCAACGCCGTGAGCGCCGGCATTCCGGGCTCCACCACCATGCGCGCGATGGCGTCGGCGTCGATCACGACCGCACCCCGGTTCACGAGGATGCCCGCCACGGTCGACTTACCCGACCCGATTCCGCCCGTGAGCCCCACCATGAGCACGGTCGCCGAGTCTACGGCCGGGTTACGAGCTCCCGGGGCCGATCTGGTCCCTCAGGATACGCTCCGTTATGCCGACAAAGCGCGTGTTGCCAAACGTGAACGCCCGGCGCCGGCGCCCGGGGGGAGCTCACCGTGCCCCGACGCACCGCACCTGAAGGTTTCGGCCGCCTAGCGGCCGTACTGGCCTCGAGCGACGAGGCCGCGCCCCGAATCGAGGCGCGCCTCGTTCGGCTCACGGTCACGACCCGGTGGGTGACCATCCTCGCCGGAATCCTCTTCGGAGTCCTGCGCGAGACCCAGGAGCACTTCGCCATCGCGTCGGCCGCGCTCGTCCTCTTCGCGACCTTCCAGACCATCCGCCAGTTCCAGCCCCGGCCGACCACCGCGATGCGGCTCCTCGTGCTGTTCGAGGTCGCGCTCACGGTGACCGCGCACCCTGAGCACCGGCGCGTTGGCCAGTCCCTTCGTGCTCACACCCGTCACCGGCCTCCTCCTCGCCGGCTACGTGTGGGGTCGGCGGGCCACCGTCGGAACGCTCATCTCCGGTGCGATGGCGGCCGGCGCGACGATCCTCATGCAAGCGGTCGACGCGACCAATCGGGGCTCGGCGGGCCAGATCGCCGTCGTCTACCTCCTCTGCGGTGCGCTCGGCGCGTTCACCCGCAACCTCATCGCCGAGATCGAGAGCCACCGCGCCGCGGCCATCGACCAGGCCGCCGAGATGGCGACCGCCAACGAGCTCCTCGTCTCGCTGCACGGTCTCGCGCAGACGCTCCCGGCGTCGTTCGACCTGCCCGAGGTGGTCGACTCGATGCGCCAACGCCTGCGTTCCCTCGTGCGCTTCAGCGCGCTGGTCGTGCTCGTTCGCGACGACCCGGAATCGGCGTGGACCGTCGAGCTCGCCGAAGGCGTGCGCCTCAGCCCGCGCCTCATCGACCGCGAGCTCCCGCAGCCGCTCCAGCGCGCGCTGTCGAGCATGCACCCGGTACTGATCACCGACCGCCTCGTGCACCCCGACGAAGACGGGTTCGCCGCGCTCGGCCGCAGCGGCATGTACATGGCGTTGCGGGCCCGGGGCGCGCTCGTGGGTCTGATCGCCCTCGAGGACGTCGCGCCGAACGCGTACGGGCCCGAGCAACGCGACCTCATGGAGAGCCTCTCGAGCCTGCTCGCGCTTTCCATCGACAACGCGCGGTGGTTCGCTCGGCTGCGCACCCTCGGCGCGGAAGCCGAGCGCGCCCGCATCGCCCGCGAGCTCCACGACCGCGTCGCCCAATCGCTGGCCTACGTGGCCTTCGAACTGGAGCGCATGCACTCGCTGCCCGGCGACAAAGACGCCGAGATCTCCGAGCTGCGCGTGGTCGTACGAGACATCGTGCGCGAGCTCCGCCAGACGATCTACCAACTGCCGCGCCAACGTCAGCGAGGTCGCGGACATCGTCGAGGTCGCCGGCGGGTACCTCGAGAAGTTCGCCGACCGGACCGGTATCGAGACGCACTGGGTCCCGTCCGCGTCGGTGGCGCTCCCCTACCGAATCGAACAAGAGGTCTGGCGCATCGGCCAGGAAGCGCTCGTCAACGTGGAGCGCCATTCCGGCGCCTCCGAGGTGACCGTGAAGTGGGACGTGCGCGACGGCCTCGCCCGGCTCGAGATCATCGACGACGGCAAGGGCTTCGAACCCGACGAAGTGCGCGGCGAGCACTACGGCCTGGTCGGGATGCGGGAACGGGCCGACGCGATCGGCGCCCACCTGATCATCGAGCGGGCGCCCGTGCGCGGGCACGCGCGTCGCGGTCGAAGTCACGGTGACCAGCCAGATGACGACGACCCAGTTGACCTCTGTACAAGCGGGCCCCGGCGAGCGCCGGACCGCGTAACGACGAAAGGCTCCCCCTGATGCGGGTTCTCCTCGCCGACGATCACCAACTCCTGCGCCAGGCCATCCGGCGCGCGCTCGAAGAAGCCGGTATGGACGTGGTCGCCGAGGCCGGCGACGGCGGCGAAGCGGTGCGGCTCGCCGATGAGCTCAAGCCCGACGTCGTCGTCATGGACGTGTCGATGCCCGTGCTCGACGGCATCGAGGCCACCCGCCGGATCCACGACGACTATCCGAACCTGCCGATCGTCATCATCACGATGCACGGCGACGAAGCCCTCCGCCGCGACGCCGTGAACGCGGGTGCGGCCGGGTTCCTCACCAAGGACGTCTCGATGCAGGAGGTCGTGAAAACGATCACCCAGGCCGCCGGCGGCGACGTCGCCCTGTCGACCGAGCTCGCGGCCACGATCCTCGCCGAGCTCGAGGGGACCGGCCGGGCGCCGTCACCCCTCACGCCTCGGGAAGAGGAAGTGCTCCAGCTCATCGCCGACGGCTGCTCGACCAGCGAGGTCGCATCCGGTCTCTTCATCAGCGGCAAGACCGTGAAGAACCATTTGGCGTCGATCTACGAGAAGCTCGAAGCCCGCGACCGGACCCAAGCGGTGCTTTCCGCGGTTCGCAGCGGGATCATCCGGCTGCGCTGATCACCGTCGGGTTTCGCGATGCGATCCGGGTCACCGCGCGGGAGCATTTGCGCGCGGCCACGGAGCGTGAAAACATGCGTTTTCGTCGCAACACCCGCCCCTTGATGTGACCTGAGCCACTCCTGTGGGCCAAAAGTCGCCCGAAATGGGCGCTGACCCGGCAATTTGGGGCGAGCGGCCTATTTCCGGCGAAGGCTACGAATGCGATCCTGTGCTCGCCCCCCAAGGCAGGAGCGCTCGGGGGAACGTCAAACTGACCACAGGGGGTCACCGGAAATGAACTTCTCAATCCTCAAGACTTGGCTTCAGGCTCGTTTGAACCTCGACTCGGACCGTGGTGCGACCATGGTCGAGTACGTGCTCATCCTGGCGCTCATCGCCATCTTCGTCATCGCGATCGTCACGCTGCTCGGCCACTCGGTCAGCGAGAAGTTCAGCGAGGCCTCGAGCGGCCTGAACAAGTAAGGAACTCACCAAGCGACCTTCGAGTTGCTTCGAGCGCAGCGGCCGCCGGGTTTCCCCCGGCGGCTGTTTCGCGTCCCGACTTCCCGCTAGTGGAGGGGGTGGGTGCGGGCAAGGACCGTGGCGACCTTGTCCTGGCGGAGGATCCGCCAGCCCGGCATCTCCTGCAACACCTGCACGATTCCCGACTGCCGGGGCCAGACGACCAGGTTGATCCGGTAGTGGTCGAGCTCGTCCTGCCACCCCGGCTTCGTCGACAGGAACTTGTTGTAGGCGTCGGTGATGGCGATCGGGTACATGTCGTACCGGTCGTCGAAGAACACATGCTGTTCCGGCCAGTACCGGGCGATCACGTAGCCGGCCCACGCGTCGGTGGTGAGCATGCGCCCACCGAGTCGGTGTTCCGCCGCGAGCGCGTTCAGCGACTTGACCGGGTACCGCTTGAGATCGAAGTTGGGCTCCGACGCCGCGTGCACAACCAGGACGATGCTCACCAGAACGACCAGCAGCCCGAGCAGAGGTGGCGCGGTCCCGGCGGTGTCGTTGTCGCCGTCGCGGGCCTGTGCCCCCGGCTCGGCGCGGAACGCGCGCCCGACGATCGGGAGCGTGACCATGACGGTGATGGCGACGTTACGGACCGCCCACCATCCCAGGAACAGGAACACGATGCTCACGAACAGCTCGCCGCGGCGCGGACGCGAGCGTGCGAAGGCGATCAGTGTGATGAACACCCAGAGGGCGTAGAGGAAACCGATCGCGCTGTGCAGGTCGACCGCCTGCCACTCCGCGACGTTGCTCAGCACCTGGCTCCGACCCATGAGCGCCAACGGGAACAGGACCAGGCTGATGCCGTACGGGTTGATGAAGATCACCACGGCCGCAATCGCGGTCGCGATCGTGATGTCGCGCTCGCGGCCTCGGGTCGGCGGCGCGCCGTCGAGATACCGACCGAACAAGTACACGGCGAGGTAGAGGAATCCCAACGAGAACGTGCCGTGCACGTTCACCCACAGCCACATGGCCACCGGAATGACGACCCGGGGATGACGCCCGAGGAAGCTCTCCGGCACCTCGATGGTGAAGACGACGAGCCCGAGCAGCACCATCCCGAAGATCAGCGGCCGTTCCGACTGCACGGAGAAGGCGCAGGCCAGCGCCGGGATCACGAGCATGAGCGCCCGCACCCGATCCCGGGTTGCGTGTAGCGCGATCCGGTACAGGATCACCGCGATGGCGGCGCCGGCGAGGCCCACCGCGACGCGGATCGCGAATGGTCCGATTGCCCGGTCGAGCGCGCCGTACAGCAACTCGGCGAGCCACGACTGCGCGATCCACGGGTGTCCGAACGCGCTGAACGAGTACGGATCGTGGTGCGGGATCCCGTGGTCGAGGATGTAGGTACCGGTGCGCAGGTGCCAGAGGAACGAGTTGTCGCTCAGCGACCCCGACATGAGGCCGAAGCCACCCGCACCACACAGGAGTGTGACAACGCCCGCCATGGTGAGCGCGGGCAGCGCGCGCTTACGGAGATTGCTCGGGGGAACCGGATCGGCGGGAGACTGGTCCGTCCGATCCACGACGTCCATACCCATAAGTATGGCTTCGGCGCCGGCGCGCGAGACCTTAGAAGGAGAGACGGCCGGTCCGCCGACGTCGGGTCCCGAGCGAGTCGGGACCGATCAGAGGACCTTGAAGACCTGGATGGCCGCGGGAAGCAGGACGACCACGAAGATCGCCGGGAAGATGCAAACCGCAAGTGGGAACAGCATCTTGATCGGCGCCTTCTGCGACAGCTCCTGGGCGTGCTGACGGCGGCGAATGCGGATCTCGTCGGCCTGACTGCGCAGGATCCGGGAGATCGACACACCGAACGCGTCGGCCTGGAGCATGGCGAGAATGAACGTCCGGAGGTCGTCGACCTGCGTGCGCTCGTCGAGCGCACGCAACGCGTCGGCCCGGCTCGCACCCATGCGGGTTTCCTGAAGCATGCGCCGCGACTCTTCGGAAAGCGGACCGGGAACCGCGACCGAGGTGCGCTCGAGCGCCTGCTCGAATCCCAGGCCGGCCTCGACCGAGATCACGAGCAGGTCGAGCGTGTCGGGAAGTCGCCGCTCGATCTCTTCGCGGCGGCGGGTGATCTTGCCGTCGAGCACGACGTCGGGCCCGAAGATGCAGATACCCGACGCGAGAATCACCATGCAGACCGCGAGGCCCACGTGGTCGCTCATGAACACGGCCGCGAGCACGATCCACACCAGGATCGACGCCACGCCGAGGAGCTTGAACGTGAGGAACCGGTCGACCTCGTAGCCCGGCGGGTTCCCGGCCAGGACGATCTTGCGGCGTATGCCGTCGACATAGCCCACCGGCGTCAGGCGCCGAGCGAGATCGGTCATCGACTTGCCGAGCGGAGCGAAGACGCGAACCGCGATCGGCCGCTTCATCTCCTCCGTGCGTACGTCGACGAGCTGATAGTCCTCGATCGAGCTCAGCGAGTTGCGCGCGCCGGAAACGCCGATGCTCGTCGAGGCGGCCCACGCGCCGAGCGCGACGGCGGCCACAGCCAGGAGAACGATGAGAACGATCATCTCAAACCTCGATGTCGACGATCCGGCGCAGCCAGAACCAGCCGATGATCTCGAGCGCAACGGCTCCGATGATTCCGGCGATGCCGAGTGCGGTGTTCCACAGCGGTTCGAGATACGACGGCTGAATGACCCAGATCACCAGAAAGATGATCGGGGAGATCGCGCTCAGCACGTAGGCCGACATCCGACCTTCCGCCGTGAGTGCCGAAAGCTCGCGGCGCACCCGCTCTCGCTGCACCATCGTGTCGGCAACGGTGTCGAGCAAGACGGCCAGGTTCCCGCCGACCTCGCGCTGGATCTTGATCGCCATGACGGTCCACTCGAGGTCGCGGCTCTCCATGCGTACGGCCGAGTCGCCCAAGCGCGTCTTCGATCGAGCGACCGAGGCGGACCTCGGTGAACGCCCGCTGCAGCTCCTTGCGCATCGGGTCGGCGATCTCCTGCGCGACGGCTTCGAGGCCCTGCATGAGCGAGAAACCGGCCCGCAGCGAGCTCGCGAGCAACGTCAGCGTGTCGGGCAGTTGACGTTCGAAGCGCTTGCGGCGTCCGCGCTGGCGGTAGTCGAGGTACAAGAACGGTGCGAACAGAGCGGCAGCCCCGACGATCAGCCCGGCGATCGGACCGATGAGCACCGCGAAGAGCAGGAAGGCAATGATCGCGAACGCGGGCGTGTAGAAGAGCAGCTCCGCCGCCGCGAATCGGGAGGTCGGCGCGTTCGAGCATGAGCTCGGTCTTTGCCATCAGACCCGTGCGCTCGGCGATGCGAGACGTAAAGGCAATTCCCTGCTGCACCATCGCGGTCTCGGACTCGGCCATACCGCCCTCGGCCTCGACCGGGTCGGGCAGGTCGTAGCCGGCGAGCTGACGTTCGACCTTGGCCTGCGACTTCCCGAACAGCACGGTGATCGCGACCACGAACAACGCGACCGCGGCGGCCACGAGAACCGCGATCAGAACGCGACTCGCACTACTCCCGATGAACGCGCTTGCGATGGCCATGTGCATGGTTCGACCGTTCTCTCAACGCAGGCCGACGACGCGCCGTGCGAACGGCTCGATCGCGAACAGCTCGGGCTCGAGCTTGACGCCGCGGTCGGCCAGACGCTCGGAGAACGCGGGACGGATCCCGGTGCTCTTGAGCCGGCCGAGGTGACGCCCTTCTTCGTCGACACCCATTCCGAAGTCGTACGTGTAGATGTCCTGCATGACGATGATGTCGCCCTCCATGCCGAGCACCTCGGAAACGCTCGTGATGCGGCGCGAGCCGTCACGCAGCCGGGAGAGGTGCACGACCACGTCGAGGGCCGACGCCATCTGCTCGCGAATGGCCCGGACCGGCAGCTCGATGCCACCCATCAGGGTCATGGTCTCGATGCGGGACATCGCGTCCCGCGGGCTGTTCGAGTGAATCGTGGTGAGCGATCCGTCGTGACCCGTGTTCATCGCCTGGAGCATGTCGAGCGCTTCCGCGCCACGCGCCTCACCGACGATCACCCGGTCGGGACGCATGCGCAGCGCGTTGCGAACGAGCTCGCGGATCTTGACCTCACCCGCGCCTTCCACGTTCGGCGGCCGCGCTTCGAGCGAGCACACGTGGTCCTGCCAGAGGCGAAGTTCCTTGGCGTCCTCGATCGTGACGATGCGCTGGTCTTCGGGAATGAACGACGACACCACGTTGAGGAGCGTCGTCTTACCCGGTACCGGTACCGCCGGAGATCACCATGTTGAGCGCACCGCGGACGCACGCATCGAGGAAGTGCGCGACCTGCGGTGACAACGAGTTGAAGTTGATGAGGTCGTCGACCGTGTACGGATCCTTGGCGAAGCGCCGGATCGTCAGGAACGGTCCGCCGATCGCGACCGGGTGGATCACCGCGTTCACACGGGAGCCATCAGGCAGACGGGCGTCGACCATCGGTGACGCTTCGTCGATCCGGCGACCGACCTCGCTCACGATCTTGTCGATCGTGCGGCGCAGGTGGTCTTCGTCGACGAACTCGACGTCGGTGGCCTCGAGCTTGCCTCGACGCTCGATGTACACCGACTTCGGGCCGTTCACCATGACTTCGGTGATGCCCGGGTCGTGAAGGAAACGGTCGATCGGGCCGTAACCGAGCGTGTCGTCGGTGACGTCCTGGATCAGCTGCGCGCGCTCAGCCGCCGAGAGGGCGGTGTGCTCGTCGCCGAGACCCTTGTGGACCTGCTCCTGAACGATGCGCCGGAGCTCGACCTCGTCGACCTTGTCGTCCTGCAGCATCGGACCGACGGCATCGATCACGAACTGATGAACGCGCAGGCGCAACTCTTCCAGCTGCGACGTCCGAGTCACACCTGGTTGCTGTTGCAAGTCCTGCCAGCGGGAGTACTGCTGAGACATGATCGCGACCTCCTATCGCTATCGGAACAGACCGCGACGCCGCGGCTCAGGTGGCGCTTCGGGGTCGACCGGTGTCGCGGCCGCCGTCGGAGGCGAGTACCTGTCGGCAATGGCCCGCAACGCGAGCGCGGCGGGCGCACGGGGCTTGTCGAGCACCACGGGTACACCGCGGTTCACGGCTTGGGGGATGGCGATGTCGGAAGGGATCCTGAACTCGGCGGAGATGCCCAAGGCGCGTTCGACGTCGGCGATGTCGAGGTGAACGCGTGCGTTGGCCCGGTTCATGACCAGGTGGAGCTTGCTGCCGGCGAGTGACAACAGGTCGAGGGTCTGCATCCCGACCTTGAGGTTCTTGATGCTCGGGATGTCGAGGCTGGCGATGAGCAGCACTTCGTCGGCCTCTTCGAGCAATGCGAGCACGACGTCGTCGAAGTGCGGCGGCATGTCGACGACCACGAAGTCGAACATCGTGCGGAGCAACCGCACGATTCCGATCATCTGCTCGGCGGTGATGCGCTCACCCGCGGCCGGCTCGACCGGCGCGGAGAGCACTCGCAGACTCGACGGCTCGTGCGTCGCGAGGAAACCGTCCATCAACTGGTTGTCGATGGTGTCGATCACCGGCGCCGCGTCAGCCGACGTGTGCAACGGAGGAACGCCGAGCAGCACCGCAACATCTCCGAACTGGAGGTCGCAGTCGACCAACACGACGCGACCCGGGTTGCGGGTTGCGAGCAGCACGGCCAGGTTCGTGGATACCACGCTCTTGCCGACCCCACCCTTGGTGGAGAACGCACAGAAGATGCGGCCCTGTTTGGCCGGTTCGGCGGCCGCGGCCGCACGGTTGGCAGTGTTCGCGATCGTCTCGCCGACGCGCTCGACCGCGATGCGGATCTGGCGCTCGCCGGCGTCGATCGTGAGCGCGTCGCGCACACCGGCGCGCAGCGCTTCCTGCAACAGCGACATCGTGAGCTCTTCGGCGAGCAATACGACACCGACCTCGGGGAAGCTGCGCGTGATGCGCTTCACTTCCTCGAGCCCGGCCGCGTCCGAAAGACCCGGACCGAACACGAGGACGGTCGGGTCACCCGGGACGATGTCGTGCGTCACTTCGTCGAGCGTCGTCGCCGGCGATGGGACAATGCCCGCCAGCTCGAGTGTCATGCGCGTGCGGGCGCGCTCGTCCGGTTCGACCGCCAGCACTCGATAACGGTGCGGGCCGGGTCGATCACTCGGACTAGTGGTTTCCATCACGATTCTCTCGCGGTGCTCGAGGGACACGCCACGGTTACGGAGTCGGGTTGTTCTGCTCGATGGTCGTCAGCGTCGACTGCACGAGCGCGAGCGGCTGGTCGAAGAGGTTGAGCGCCTCCACGATTTCCTGCGGCGTCGTGAACTTCTTGGGGTCGAACCCGGGCGGGTTGAGGCTGAGGTACATCGTGCCAATCGTCGTGGCCTGCACTATCTGTTCGGCCTCCCGCGGCGTCACCTCGAGGGTGATCAGACTGGCGGGCTGCGTCTGCAGCTGTGTCGTCGTGGTCGCGGTCCCGTCGGTCGACACCGCGGCCGTCGAAGACGACGGAAGGATCGTGGTGGAACCCACCGCGATCACCTTCACGCCGGGGAGCAGGAAGGCGCTCGTGCGGAGGCCTGCACCGCCGCCCGCGCCGCCCTTCTTGGTCACGTCGGTGGCAGTCAGATTCAAGATGATGTTGACCTTGTCGCCGGGCGTCAGGAAGCCGCCGACGGCGTGGGTCTGGTCGAGGCTCACCGTGATGGCCTCTTTGCCCTTCGGGATCGCGCCCGCCACGGTGTTGATGAGCTGCGACGACTGGACGAACTGGTCGGAGACCACCGGCGTGCCGGAGAAGATGTCGGTCGACGGCGACCTTGCCCTTGTAGATGGCGAGGAGCGCCTGGTCGGTGCCCGGGAGGATCCGGTTCGGGGGCAGCGAGTCCTCGGGCAGCTCGACTTGGTCGAAGCCCTTGTCGGCCAGGACCTGGTCGAACACGGTTCCGCGCGCGATCTTTTCCTTGGCGACCATGACCGTGACCAGGTGCTTGTCCTTCTCGGCCCGGTCATCGGCGTTGCTGACGTACTTCCAGACCAGGACCCCTGCGATGGCGGCAAGCACCACGGCCGCGATCGTCGAGATGATTCTCCAGTTCCGCACGCGCTCCCCCTTGTCGCACCTAGACGCCCGCCCGGGTGCGCTGCCCTTGACCCCCGCAAACAAGCGACGGTTTGTTCTGGAAGGTGCAAAGTGTGACAGATCCGATTGCGAGACACAACAACCGCAAACACGGTAAGTGTGAATTCAAGGGCGGAACTGCCACGGAACGCGCGATTCCCGAAGGAAATAGCCTACGCACGCACCACCCGAGCCGCCTTCACCAACTCTGGTCACATCTGATCGGCTGAATCGGGGCGCGCGCAAGCCCCAGTCGCGAGAAACAGGCCGAAGGACCTATACCGGACGAGCGGCCCGAACTAGCCCCGTGGAGCTAGCCGGGCGCTAGTCGGAGCTATTCGGCGGCCGGAGCTTCAGGTGTGGCAACGGCTGAGGCCTCGGGAGCCGCCGCGACTTCCGCGGTGCCGGCTTCGGGTGCAGCACCCTCGGTCGCATCGCCCGCGGGCGTTTCGCCTTCGGGAGTCTCCGGCGCGGCCTCGAACTCGGGCCCGATGTAGTTGCCCTGCTCGTCGTAGGCGTGCTCGCCGTAGAACTCGCGGTACTCGGCTGCGACCTCGCCGCCCTCGGCGGCCTGCTTGATCGACAGGGAGATCCGGCGCCGATCGAGATCGATGTCGATGATCTTGACCCAGAGCTCTTCGCCGGGGGTGACGACCTGCTCGGGCGCCTCGACGTGCTCCTCGGCCATCTCCGAGATGTGGACCAGACCCTCGATGCCTTCGCCGACCTGAACGAACGCGCCGAACGGCACGAGCTTGGTGACCCGGCCGTATACGAGCTCCCCGACCTGGTGGCCGCCGGCGAACTCCTGCCACGGGTCCTGCTGGGTCGCCTTCAGCGACAGCGAGATCCGCTCGCGGGACAGGTCGACGTCGAGCACCTGGACGGTGACCTCGTCACCGACCTGGACGACCGACGACGGGTGGTCGACGTGCTTCCACGACAATTCGGAGACGTGGACGAGACCATCCATGCCGCCGAGATCGACGAACGCACCGAAGTTGACCACCGACGAGACGGTGCCCTGGCGGACTTCGCCCGGCTTCAGGTTGGTCAGGAACTCGTCACGCTGCTCGCGCTGCGTCTCTTCGAGATACGCCCGGCGGCTGAGCACGACGTTGTTGCGGTTCTTGTCGAGCTCGATGATCTTGCACTCGAGCACCTTGCCGACGAACGGGTGGAGATCCCGGACCCGGCGCAGGTCGACGAGCGAGGCGGGCAGGAAGCCCCGGAGACCGATGTCGATGATCAGGCCGCCCTTGACGACCTCGATGACCGGTCCGGAGACGACTTCGTCGGCTTCCTTCTTGGCCTCGATCGTGCCCCAGGCCTTCTCGTACTGCGCACGCTTCTTCGAAAGGATGAGCCGGCCGTCCTTGTCCTCCTTTTGGAGAACGAGGGCTTCGACTTCTTCACCGAGCGCCACGACCTCATGGGGATCGACGTCGTTGCGGATCGAGAGCTCTTTGGTGGGGATCACGCCTTCGGACTTGAACCCGATGTCGAGGAGCACTTCGTCGGAGTCGATCTTGACGACAGTCCCCTTTACGAGGCTGCCGTCGTCGAACTCGACGATCGTCGCGTTGATCGCGTCTTCCAGCGAGCCCTCGAGGTCGTCGAGGACGACGACGGTGTCCTCCGACGGGTCGGGCTGCTCGACGTCTTCCGCCGGGGCGGCTGCTGCTTCGGCGACTGGCGCGTCTGCGACTGCTGGGGTTTCTTCGCTCGCCGCGGGGCTTTCCGCCGCCGGCGCGGGGGCGGTCTCGTCGGGTGCGATGGTCTCGGCGATCGCGCCCGGTTCCTGGTCCGACACTCGGGATCCTGCTTTGTTGTCGTGTGTGAGGACGGCGCCCCTACTCCGGACGCGCGCACCTCGCCGCTCCTTTGGAGCAGCCGGGCGCAGGCTACAGGTATGCGTTCGAACCGGAAAGCGCGACGCTCGAGCGTCGGAAACGGTGCGGTTACTTCGCCTGCGCCCAGTTCGGTCCGAAGCCGAGATCGACGACGAGCGGCACCCGCAGCTCGGCCGCGGCCTCCATCACCTCACGCACGACGGGCTCGACCCGTTCGCGTTCGGTCAACGGCACTTCGAGCACGAGCTCGTCGTGGACCGTGAGCACGATGCGACTCACGAATCCGCCCGCGTCGAGCGCGCGATCGAGGTCGATCATCGCGAGCTTGAAGATGTCGGCCGCCGACCCTTGCACGGGCGCGTTCTGGGCCATCCGCTCGCCCATCTGGCGGATACGGAAGTTGTCCGACGACAGCTCCGGCAGGAGACGCCGGCGCCCGAAGAGCGTGGTCGTGTAGCCCGACGACTTCGCGGCGCGGATCGTTTCCTGCATGTAGCCCGCGACGTTGGGGAACGCGACGAAGTACGCGTCGAGGATCTCGCGCGCTTGATCGGTAGGAATGTCGAGACGCTGCGCGAGCCCGTAGGCCTCCATGCCGTACGCGAGGCCGTAGTTGACGACCTTCGCGAATCGGCGCTGGAACTCGTCGACCTTGGCCTCGTCGACACCGAACACTTTTGCCGCGGTCGTGGTGTGCACATCGGCGCCGCGTTCGAATGCGTCGATCAGGCCCGGATCCTCGGCGAGGTGCGCGAGCACGCGCAGCTCGATCTGCGAGTAGTCGGCGGTGAGCAGGCCGCAATCTTCGTCGGCGATGAACGCTCGCCGGAGCTCGCGGCCGCCCGCGGTGCGCACGGGCACGTTCTGGAGGTTCGGCGACTCCGACGAGACGCGCCCGGTAGTGGTCGCGAGCTGATTGAACGTTGCGTGGATCCGACCGTCTTCGCCGACGAGCGGCGGCAGCGCGTCGGCGTAGGTGCTGCGGAGCTTCTCGACCTCGCGGTACTTCAACAAGGTGTCGACGACGGGGTGCTCTTCGGCGAGCTTTTGGAGCGAGTCGGCATCGGTCGACGGTCCGGTCTTGGTCTTCTTGACCGGAGTGAGCCCGAGCTTCTCGAACAGGATCCGCCGCAGCTGCGGTGTGGAGTTGACGTTGAACTCCTCCCCCGCCTGCCCGTGGATCTCACCGACCAGGCGCCGGCATTCGTCGTTGAGCTCCTTGCCGAGCTGGTTGAGAAAATCGATGTCGATGCGAACCCCGGCGTGCTCCATACGCGCGAGCACACGCACGAGCGGCAATTCGATCCGCTCATAGAGATCAACGAGCTCCCGTGCCTCCAATGCGGTCTCGAGCGCGTCGGCGAGACGCGACACGATGGACGCGCGGCGTTGCGTGTCTTCCACGCCGACGTCGCCGTCGAGGTCGAGGGTCCCTTCGACCTGGTCGGGCGAGGTGAGCTCGATCGAGAGGAAGCGGCGGGCGAGATCTTCGAGTGTGTACGTGGCGGCGGCGGGATCGAGCAGATATCCCATGAGCGCGGTGTCGTGCGCGAGCGATCGCAGATCCACGTGCAGCCCGTGCGCGAGCTCCTTGGCGCCGTGCGCAACGATGCTCGGCTCGGCACGCGCACACAGCGCTTCGACCTCTTCGCGTACTGCGGGCGCGGCGAGGAGATCCGCGTCGACGTAGGTGACGTCGCCTTCGATCGCGAATGACACCGCCAGCAGGTCGCTGTGGCCGGCCGCGCCGCTCCAGCGCGGCTCGATCGCGACCCGCGGCGCTTTCATGGCGTGCCGCAACACCTCGAGCGCGGCGTCGGCATCGCGAGCGATCACGACGTCGACCTCGATCGACTCCGTCTCGGGCAGGTCTTCGATCGGCGTTTGATCGCCGAGCGCGTCGAGGATCCGCGGCAACAACGTGCGGAACTCGAGCTGATCGAACAGCGTGCGCACGCGGTCGACGTCGAACGCGCCGTGCACGAGCTCGCTCGGCTCGACGCCGACTTCCACCTCACGATCGAGGATCGACATCTCGCGGTTCTTGAGCACGCGGTCTTGCGCTTCGCCGAGGTTCTGGCGCTGCTTCGGCGGGAGCTCGTCGAGATGCTCGAAGATGGCTTCGAGCGACCCGTACGTCGTGATCAACTTCGCCGCGGTCTTCTCACCGATACCGGGGACGCCGGGCAGGTTGTCGCTGGTGTCGCCGCGCAACGCGGCGTACTCCACGTACTGCGCGGGCGTGACCCCACCGCAGCGCTCGGCGATGCCCGCCTCGTCGTAAAGCGCGTAGTCGGAAACGCCGCGCTTGTTGTAGAGCACCTTGATGTGCGGGTCGGAGACGAGTTGGAACGAATCGCGGTCGCCGGTTACGACCACGACGTCGATACCGTCGGCCGCGGCGCGGGTCGCCAACGTGGCGATCACGTCGTCGGCCTCCACTCCGGGTACCGCGAGCTGGCAGATCGCCAGCGCCTCGACCACCTCGTGGATGAGCGGCAACTGCGACGCGAAAAGGTCGGGCGTTTCCCGGCGCCCGGCCTTGTACTCCGGGTCGAGCTCCTTGCGAACGGTGCTGCCGCCGGGTGCGTCGAACGCGACCGCGATCTGATCCGGCTTCTCGTCGGCAAGCACCTTCGCGAGCATCGACGTGAAGCCGTAGACGGCGTTGGTAACGGTCCCCGACTTGGTCGCCAGGTCGGGCGGGAGCGCGAAGAACGCTCGGTACGCGAGCGAGTGACCGTCGAGAAGAAGCAGCTTCGGCATCAACCCGATCGTACGCCCCGACTACGACAACTGGGCCTGCGACACGTCGCCGTCGCCGTTCGGGGGGTATGGCCTCAGGGGGTGAGCGAGCCCGACACGACGTCGCTCGCGACCTCGTGAATCTTGCGCCGGGAATCCATTGCCGCCTTCTGGAGGAAGCGCCACGACGCGGCCTCGGACAGCGAGTGCTCGTCCATCAGGCGGCCCTTGGCCCGATCGATGATCTTGCGGGCTTCGAGGCGCTCGGCGAGGTCGGCGTTCTCGTTCTCGAGCGACACGATCTGCTCGAACCGCCCGAGCGCCATCTCGATAGCCGGGATGAGGTCGCTCTTCTGGAACGGCTTCACCAGGTAGGCCAGCGCGCCCGCGTCGCGGGCCTGGTCGACGAGATCGTGCTGCGAGAACGCCGTGAGGATGAGCACCGCGGCCAAGCGCTCGCCCGCGATCGTGCGGGCCGCGGTGAGGCCGTCCATACCCGGCATCTTGATGTCGAGGATCGCGAGATCCGGCTCGAGCTTGCGCACGAGATCGATCGCGTGGTCACCGCGGCCGGTCTCGCCCACGACCTCGTACTCCTCTTCTTCGAGGATCTCCTTGAGGTCGAGACGAATGATTGCCTCGTCCTCGGCCAGCACGACGCGCACCGGCTTGTTCACCGCGCCTCGGCTTCCGACGGGTCGGGGGTAGTTGTGAGCTCGGCGGCCATCCGGTCGAGCAACGCGTTCTGCTCGCCCTCGAGCTCACTCACCGCGCGACGCAGAGAATCTCGGTGGCGGTTCTGCGCATCGGCGTGGCGGCGCTGCTCCCGGGCCTCGGCCTCGGCGACGGGCGTCTCCGAAACCAACGCCCGCAAGCGGGCATCTTCGGCTTCGGCCTCGAAGAACTGACACTGCTCGTCGCTGACGGCCAGCTCCGCGCGCAACCGCTTGAGCCGGTCGCTCACATCGATCAGGCGGCGTTGGAGCAGAGTGCGAGGCATCGAACTTCTCAGTCTACGCGGCCCTACTGGGCGGGGCGGCTCTCAGCCGCCGCTCGTGTGGCAGCGTAGAAGTCACATGAGCAGCCCTCACGCGATCTTCGGCGCCGAGCACGACGAGCTGCGAGCCACGGTCCGGAGGTTCGTCGACACCGAAGTCCGACCCCACGTCGATGAATGGGAGCGCGCGGGGCACTTCCCCGACTCGTTGTTTCGCCGCTGCGGCGAGCTCGGCTTCCTCGGACTCCACTATCCCTCGCGTTACGGGGGCAGCGACGGCGACCTCGCGACCGGACTCGTGTTCGTCGAGGAGCTCGCACGATGCGGCGCGGGCGCGATCCCGATGGCGATCTCGGTGCAGACGGATATGGCGACGCCCGCGCTCGCGGACTTCGGCACCGACGACCAGCGCGAGCGGTGGCTGGTCCCCGCGATCACCGGCGAGAAGATCGGTGCGATCGCGATCACCGAACCCGACGCGGGTTCCGACGTGGCCGCGGTACGAACGTGCGCGGTGCGTGACGGTGACGTGTGGCGTATCGACGGTCGCAAGATGTTCATCACCAACGGCGCGCGGGCGCACTTCCTCACGCTGGTCGCCAAGACCGATCCCGACGCCGGACACCGCGGCGTCTCGCTCTTCATCGTCGACACGTCACTTCCGGGCGTGTCCGTGTCACGCACGCTCGAGAAACTCGGCATGCACTCATCGGACACCGCCGAGATCGCGCTCGATGACGTCACGGTTCCGCACGCCGACCTGATCGGTCTCGAACCCGGACAGGGATTCGCGCAGTTGATGTGGCAACTGCAATACGAACGACTCGCGGGCGCGGCCGCGTGTGTCGGTCATGCGACGCAGGTGCTCGCCGACACGATCGCGTACCGCGCGCGAACGTGAAACATTCGGCCGGCCGATCGCGGAGCACCAAGTGATCGCGGACAAACTCGCCGACGCGGCAACCGAGCTCGAAGCGGCGCGCTCGTTGCTCTACTCCACTGCATGGCGCGTGATGCACGACGAGTATCCCGTTACCGAGATCTCGATGACGAAGAAGTTTTGCGCGGAGGTGCAGAACCGTCTCGTCGACGTGTGCTTGCAAGTGTGGGGCGGCGCGGGTTACCTGGAGGAAACGGGGATTCCCGCGCGCGTTCCGCGACGCTCGCCTCCAACGCATCGGCGGCGGCACCGACGAGATCATGAACGAAGTGATCGCGAAACGACTGTTATCCCGTACCACTACGGAAGGTCACCCCAATGGCCGGTAACGCCAGGCGTCGTGTGCACACGGCGTTACTCGCGGGACTCATCGCCATTCCGCTCGCCGGCGCCGCCGCGGTGACGCCGATCGTCGCCGCGGGCGCGACGGTCCGTAGCTCGGCGTTGGGTGCAGCAGGGTGGTCGGTCGCCGCGAGCCCGAGCGTCGCCGGCCCGCCGAGTGGCGGCCTCCTCAGCGCGTCGTGCCCGAGTGTGACGATCTGCTTTGCGGTCGGCTCGTACTCGACTTCGTCGGGCTCCAAGACCTCTGATCGAGCAGTGGAACGGTGCGAGCTGGTCGGTCGTCGCCACTCCGAGCTCGAGCGGCTCGCACGCCGGCACGTTGGCCGCCGTGTCGTGTCCGAGCGTGACGAGTTGTTACGCGGTCGGTTCTTCGGGTGTGTTCTCGGCGCGCGACACGCTGGTCGTGCATTGGAACGGGATGTCCTGGTCGACGGTCCCCATTCCTGATCCGAGCGGCTCGACGAACAGCGCGTTGAACGGCGTGTCGTGTCCGAGTGTGACGCAGTTGTTACGCGGTCGGCTCCTCCCAGACGGGCTCGGTGACCACCACGCTCGCGGAGTATTGGAACGGCGCGAGCTGGTCGATTCTCACGACCCCGAACCCGATCGGCTCGACCGACAGCACGCTCAACGGCGTGTCCTGTCCGAGCACTACGAGTTGTTACGCCGTCGGCGGCACCCACGCAATCGCAACCGACCCGAGCCTGGTCGAGCACTGGAACGGAACGAGTTGGTCGATCGTCGCGAGTCCCGACCCGAGCGGCTCGACGATCAACGTGTTGAGCGGTGTGTCGTGTCCGAGCACGACGAGTTGCTATGCCGTCAGCGGCTACTCCTCACTCGCTTCCGGCTCGGCCACCACGAGTCTGGTCGAGCACTGGAACGGGACGAGCTGGTCACTCGTCACGACTCCGCAGCCGGCTGGGTCAGGTAATAGCAATCTGACCGGCGTGTCGTGTGCGAGCACCACGAGTTGCTTCGCGGTCGGGTGGTGGGCCACCTCCGGCTTCGCGACCCAGACGTTGGTGGAGCGATGGAACGGGACGAGCTGGTCGGTTGACCCGAGCCCGAACCCGGTCGGAGCAAGCACAAGCGAGCTTGACGGTGTCTCGTGCCCGAGTACCAAGAGTTGCAACGCGGTAGGCAGCTACATCTCGCCCGGCTCGAGTGCGGGCAGAGTGCCAACCGTCGAGAGTTGGGACTTCACGAGCTGGTCAATCGCGCCGACGCCCTCCGGGAATGCGCAGAATCAGCTCCTACAGGTGTCATGTCCGGCACCGAACCGTTGCTTCGCGGCCGGCCACTACGCGACCGACACCGTCGAGCTGCCGTTGTTGGAACAGTGGAACGGGACGACCTGGTCGATTGCCAACAGCCCGGACCCGAGCGGCGCGACGATCAGCGCGTTGCTCGGTGTGTCGTGCGCGAGTACCGCGAGTTGCTTCGCCGTCGGCTATTCGGGGACCGAGTCGGTCCGGCATACGTTCGTCGAGCGGTGGAACGGGACGAGTTGGTCGGTTGTCGCGAGTCCCGACCCGAGCGGCGCAACCTTCAGCAGTCTCAACGGCGTCTCGTGCCCGAGCACGACGAGTTGCTACGCCGTCGGACTTCTCCGCCTCACTCAGCGGGAACGTACAAACACTGGTGGAGCAATGGAACGGGACGAGCTGGTCGATCGTCGCCAGCCCCAACCCCGGCGGCTCGACCGACAGCAGGCTCAACGGCGTCTCTTGTCCGAGCCCAACCGACTGTTACGCCGTCGGCTACGCCCAGATCGGCCCGGCCCGAGACACCCTGGTCGAGCAATACACCGGAATCGGTTGGTCAACAGTCGCGAGCCCCAACACGACCGCTACCAATACCGTCCTCAATGGCGTGTCATGCGCCGGCACCGAACTTTGCGTTGCCGTGGGCAATGCTTCCACCGAAGGTGCCGGCGTCGCGGGCGTGGTGGAGCAATGGAGCGGGACAAGCTGGTCGATCGTCGCCAGCCCCAACCCCGGCGGCTCGACCAACTACAGCCTGAGCGGCGTGTCGTGTCCGAGCCCAACTAGCTGCGACGCGGTCGGCAGCTACGAGACCGACGCCGCAACCGATGCGACGTTGATCGAGCAGTGGAGTGGAGCGAGCTGGTCGATCGTGACGAGTCCCGAACCGAGCGGTTCAACCGACAGCGGCTTGAGCGGCATTTCGTGTCCGAGCACCGCGAGTTGCGCGGCGGTAGGCAACCAGTACCGGCACGCCAGTGACTACACGCTGATCGAGAGGTACGACGCGAAGTCTGCGCACGCGACGTTCGATTGCAACCTCCGTTCGGAGGCGAATGGCGAATACGTATCGGCCGAGCTCGGCTACCGGGGCTCGCAACAGGGAGTGCTGCGAGCACGGGCCGGCACCGACGGACCGTGGGAGCAGTTCGAGTGCGTCGCGGTTGGGATCAACCAGTGGGCAATCAGGTCGCTTGCGAACGGTCGCTACGTGTCGACCGAACTCGGGTATCCGGGCACGTCATATGGCGTCCTCCGAGCACACGCCGGCGCGATTGGCTCGTGGGAGACGTTCACGCTGGACTCGGTGCCGGGATGTTCGTGCTTCGCGATCAAGGGTGCGAACTCGAAGTTCGTCTCCGCTGAGCTCGGTTACACCGGGTCGGTTCACGGCCTTCTGCGAGCACGCGCCGCGACGATCGGACCTTGGGAGAAGTTCGACATCACGCCCGCGTGATAGCGCGAAACGACTGATTATTTGATCGTGACCGCGACGGTCGGCGGAGAGTTGTAACCGGTTCCGACGGTGTTGACCGCCGCGATCTTGAACGAGTACTTCGCGCCGGTCGTGAGCCCCGTGACAACATGCGAGAGCGTTGTTGGCGGAGCGTTGAAACGGATCGGCGGCAGCGCGACACCGTTGCGGATCGGGGTGACCGCGAAGCCGGTAACCGGCGCTCCACCGAAGTTGCCCTGCCGGACCAGCCACGCCCACTTCACGGTCGCGCTCTTGGTCCCGGCGGTCGCGGTCGGGCGGATCGGATGGAACGGGACGGTCGCGGTCAACGTCGTCGCCGGGTGAACCGGCAGCAGCACCGGAGGCCTGGGCGTCTGGGTGAAGTCGAACTCCGAGCTGAGGTCGCCGAGGATCCCGACGTTCTCACGGACGGTCGGACGCGGATCCCAGCGCCCGTCGGTCGCCGGGTCGAGCCGCTGACCCCCGAGGAAGTCGTCCTCGATGAACTTGAGGTACGCATCGAAGCTCAGCGTCTGGTGGTCGATGTATCCCTGTTTCGCGTAGGGACTGATCAGGAGGCCGGGGACGCGCAGGCCGTAACCGGCCGGGTCGACGGTCGGCGGGTTCACGTGGTCGTAGAAGCCACCCCAGTCGTCCCAGCTGATGAAGATCGCAGTCGAGTTCCAGTCCGGACCGTTCATCACGGCATTTACGAGGCTGGTCACGAACGCCTGGCCGGCCTTGATGCTCGACCACGGGTGCTCGCTCACGTCGTCGGACGGAACCACCCATGACACCGCCGGCAGCGTTCCCGCTTTGGCCGCCGCGTAGAACTTCGAGACCGATTGGATGTTCCCCAACTGCCCGTCGGCCTTGACCGTGTCGAACGCCGGTAGCGGATTCCAGATGCTGAGCGTCTTCGCGTCCTGCTTTACCGGCGCGCACGAGATCGCGGCGTCGTCTTGGCAGTCGGGCTCCGTTCCGCTGACGACGTAGTAGCGCCAGGACACATTGTTCTTGTGTAGCAAGTACGTGAGGTCGGTCCACGCGAAAAGGTACGGCTTGCTGCTCGGGATCGCGCCGGTGCTCTTACAACTCGTCACGGCGTGATTCGCGCAGAGCGCCGACCAGCCCGAGACCATGAAGAGGTGCGCGGGCAGGCTCCATGACGCATCCGGTTGGAACATGTTGTCCTGGAGAACGAACTGCTGCGCGTACTGCCAGTAGTTCGGAATATCACTTTGCACGTGGTAACCCATCACGTCGATCGGGTAGCTGCCGCAACCCGGATTCGACGGAATCGAACATTGTGCGTGTTCGGTCTGACCGACGTACCCGTTCATCGCGCCGTTGTTGATGTCGGCCCGCGCGTTGGCGGTTCCGTGCGGGCCACCGAAGTTGTTATCGCGGTGATCGACGTACGGCTTCTGGCACGTGCCCTTCGCCGGATCCGGAGAGCACACCGTCGGCACCCCGCTCGCGTTCCGGGGGATTCCGTTCGCTCCCGGGTACGTCCCGAAGTACTCGTCGAACGAGCGGTTCTCCATGCTGATCGTGATGATGTGCTGGATCTTCTCGATCCCCGAGCCCGCCGCTCCCGATGGACTCGCGGCCGGCGCGCTCAACATGATGAAGGCGAGGGGCGAGAGGACCGCGAGCGCAACGACCGACGCGGCTGCAGTGCGGAACCGAGGCCGCTTCGCCCGCCTCGGGAGGCGGACGCGCGCGCACGCGACCGTCGTTGTATGCCTGCACCCCGCCGCATCCCACAAGCCTAGGAGTTATGTGCGCTGAGCGTCCACGGTCCTAACGGCCCAATGATCAGGAAACGCAACCGCCAACACGGGCAACGAGAGAGGGGGCCGGTAAGAACCGGCCCCCTTGCTCAGTACAACAAGTCCTCGATGAGGTAGCTAGTTGGTGCGCCCGTACAGTCGCCAGGTGTAAGAGGCCGTATTTGCATTGTCGTTATTCGAGATTGCGACCGTCATGTTCGCACCCGGCGTTTCGTAGTACCGAGTGATGTTGTTCGTGTTCATGGGGAAGTTGTCGAGCACGTACGGAACCAAGCTCATGTTGATGTTGACGAACTCCATGGTCGGGTTCGCGCCGTTCTCACCGATGAACAACCGAACGCTCTTGTACGGCTGAACGTTGATGTTGGTGAAGAGGTTGACCGTGGTCAACGGGTCAATGTCCATCGTGCCCTGACTCAGTACCGCTGTGGTGCGGGCCGAAGTGAGAACCTCACCGTTGGCGGTGACCTTCGCCTGCTTGCCGGTACCGGGGTCGGTGACGAAGGAGTTGGTTCCGGAGACAACGGCGAACGCGCCGACCGGCAACAACACCATGACTGCGATGGCGACGATGATGATCGTCAGTTGCGCACCGCTGAACGGTCCCCAGCCTCTCCTGTCGCTGCGACCTGTACGAACCTCGCCTCCACCGGATTCGGTATTTCCATTCACTTTTAGCCTCCTGGGCCGCATCTCGACCGTCCTTTCCGCGAGCGAACCCGCATTAGGCCGAACGCTACCCATGCATTGCGCGCATTACCCGGACTTCTTCAGATTGTTAATCGCGCGTTCTCGTGTACGTCAGGGCAGTGCGCGCGGAGCGTGACCAGATCACGCCGCGGGAAACAGCGGACCCAGTGCCTGAAGAACCAGCTTCGACCACGCCGTGTATCCCGCGTCGGTGTAGTGCGGTTTTGTCCCCATGTACTCCGGATGACCGGTTGAGGCCACGTACCAACGAACGAGCGTGAGATTCGGATGACGGGTCGCGGCGTCGATGATCGCCGCGTTGATCACCTTGCACCCGGCGACGTAGGTCGGGGCTTCGAGCGTGCACGGCAACGTCGACCACAGGACGGGAACGTCAGGGAGCTGGCCGAGCAGCCAGTCGATCTTCTGCGCATAGGACGAGTAGCCAAGGGTCGTTGCCGTACCCGCGGTTGTCGCGTCGTTGATACCGAGGTCGATCACGACCGCGTCGGGAGTGACATTCGCGAGGGTCTGCGCCAAGTGGATGGCCCAGTAGTCCGACGCCGCGCAACCGGCGCAGGTGTTGTGCCCGAATCCACGAATGCCGGTCCCCACCCGAGAGGCGAAGATCGGCACGTAGCCATCGGACCGCGTGGCGAGCACATCGGTGATCTGCTCGGCGCCGTAGGTGATGTTCGAGTCGCCGACGAACAGGACGGTGGCTCGGACCGACGCATCGACATTCACGTCATAGACCGGCGTGGCTTGGGCGACCGCGCTGACAGAACACAGCAGGACAACCAGTACGACCAGCCGTTTCATGGGCGGAATCGTACGAGAGAATTAGCGGCCCCGCACCTGTGTGATCTCGAGCGACGCCCGACGACGCTTGCGCGGGTGGCGCTCCTCCCGGGACTCGCGCCGCCGCCACCAATCGGCGGCGAGCAGGAACACGCCCATGAAGACGAAGGGCAGGAGCGCGAGACCCGCGAGAAGAGGCAAGGAGAGCGAGGACGACTTCTGCTTCTTCTTGTTCCGGTTGTTGAGGTTCCGTTGCCGGCGGAGCCGCGCCGCGGCAAGTCCCGCCGCGCCGCGGCGTCGGGCGGGCGCACGTCGTGCGGCGCGGGCCCGCGCGGCTCGAGCACGCGCCCTCAGCGCGCGCCGCAGCCTCAACCGGCCAGGCGCCGCTTTCGGTTTCGCGGTCGCGCCGCCCTGGGCCGGCGAGGCCTTGGCCAGTGCGTCCTTGGCCAACGCGGCTTTGAGCTTCGCCAGTGCCGCGGCTCTCGCGTACCTCGGGTGCGCGGGCGCCGCGCTTGCTGTCGATGCGAGCACCGGACCGACGAGCATGAGGGCGAGTCCGATCGCGGCCACGGCAACGCCGCGACGCATCCAGACCGCCCGCGGTTGCATGGTTCGCACGGTACGTACGAGCCCGGTAGCGAACGGTTAGGGAGTAGTAAAAGGTGCGCGCCGCGCTACGGATTTCGACGTGACCGGTCGTACAGTCGCTCCGACGAAACACCCCCACGTTTCGTCTCCGCAAGACCGTTACGACCCGCCCCGTGAGGTCTAGGGCGGGTCGTGACGCGAGATCGCGGAGTCGAGATGTGCCGTCTCGAGATCAGCGGGCGGTTAGTTGCAGCCGGTTGGCGGTCCGGTCACGGTACATAGCGTCGATGAAACAAGATATCCATGCACGACGAAGGCCGCGTCAGCATCGCTCGACGTGCTTATCAGGCTCGCGCCGAGGACGTGCCCGGCTTTCACGGCGAATCCCGAGGGGATCGGAAAGACTTGGGTCGCCCCGGTTCCCGACAAACCGCCGGAGTCAGCGACATCGAGGGGAACGCACGGCGGGCCTGGAGTTGCCGCGAAAATGTTCACGAAAACCGGGCCTCTCGTTACGTCGGTGACGGTGGCGGTTACGGATGTGACGACCAGTGCTTTGCCCGCGGGCACGGCCGCGGTCAACGACCTACATCCATCGATCTCGGTCATGGATTGCACAACGGTGTAGCCGGCGTTCGGTGGTGTTGGCGTCGCCGTAACCGAGCCGGTCGCAGCGACCGAAAGCTGCCGTGACGCGTTCACCGCAGCTGTCTTCCCGGTCACATTGTCGGTGACGAACACGGTCGTCCCGCTGATAGCCCACGCGCCGACCGGGAATGCAATCGCAATCGTGACGCCAAGAATGATCGCGGTGAGTTGTCCGCCGCTGAACGGTCCGAATCCTCTGCCCTCGCGCCGACGCCCCTTGGCGGCACGAGCCTCTCGCATAGTTCCGTCGAACTCCGATGGATCTTTCCGTAGCCGCATTTCGGCCGTCCTCCCCGGGCGGCCAGTGCCGCATCCGCGGAAAGCCTGACAGAGCGTCCGACGAACGACAAGAATGCACTTCGGCAATCGCCGGAGCCCAAGCGCGGTCCTGATCAAGTGGTGCCCGAGGAGGGATTTGAACCCTCACGCCCTTGCGAGCAACGGATTTTGAGTCCGTCGTGTCTGCCATTCCACCACTCGGGCCGGGGCCGATCGCTCCGGTGCGCAACTGCGCGCGACCCCATGTTGCCATTCAGTACGATCTTCGCGTGTTGTCGTTCTTCGTCGGGCTCGTTGTCGGCGCCTCGCTCGTCGCTCTGATGGCGATTCTCATCGCGCCGTCGCGCCGGGTTCGCGCTGAACATCCGCTCCCCCGTGACGTCGAGACGAGCCTTCTGCTCGGCGAAGACCCTGATCAGAGCATCGGCGCGGACGCACCCGAAGCCGACGAACCTCCGTCGTACAGCCCAAACGATCTCGCCGAGCTCCGCCGCTTGAGCAGCGAGAGCCGCGGCAAGCGCAAGCGGTAGAGGCGCCGCTCGCTCAGGCGATCACGAACAGGAGACGCGCGCGCGACAGCATTCTTCGCCGTCGACCGTCGCCGTGCCTTTGCCCCAGCCGCCTCGGCGACTCAGTCGCTCGATCTCGACCGCGAGCACCATCTCGTCGCCGGGCCGCACCATGCGGCGGAACCGGACATCCTCGACCCCGCCGAACAGGGGCAATGACCCCGCGTATCTCTCGTCGCTGAGGAGCGAGATCGCCCCGGCCTGCGCCAACGCCTCGAGTTGGAGGACACCCGGAAACACCGGATTGCCCGGAAAGTGACCGGCGAGAAACGCCTCGTCGCCGCGCACCCGGTAGCGAGCCCGGGTCGAAACGCCCGGTTCGTTCGCGTCGACGGCATCCACGAACCGGAACGGGGGCCGGTGCGGGAGCAGCGCAACGAGACCGTCCAGGTCGCCGGCCTCAGATCCGCCAGATTCAGATCGGGTGGTCACGCTTCGTGAGGCTACCGGCGCGTCGAGACCGCTTCGGGAACCCAGGTCATCAGACGTTCACGCGCCGGTGCCCGCCCCGTTACGAGGCGATGTAACCGTGGAGCGGTAGACGTAGTCGAAGGCCCAGTCCGCCCCCGGAGGTTTCTACGTGCGCGTTGCGATGGTGTTTCCCGGCCAGGGAACCCAGGCCCCCGGCATGGGCGCGCCCTGGCAAGACCATCCCGCGTGGAAAGTTCTCGACGAAGCCGAACTCGCGCTCGGCGAACCGCTGCAAACGCTGGTGCTCGACGCGCCCGCCGAACAACTCGCGCGCACTCGTGACGCGCAGCTTGCGGTTCTCTGCACGTCGCTCGTCGCGTGGGAAGCACTCCGGCCACTTGCGCATGACGTCGTTGCGTTCGCGGGCCACTCGCTCGGCCAGGTCACCGCACTCGTCGCGTCCGGCGCGCTCAGTCTCGAAGACGGCGTTCGCTTCGCGGCGACCCGCGCCGAGCTCACGCAACGCGCCGCCGACGAACACCCCGGTCGCATGGCTGCGTTGCTCGGTGCGACCGTCGAGCAAGCGACCGAAGCGTGCAACGCCGCACCGGATTCGTGCTGGATCGCCAACGACAATGCACCCGGGCAGGTCGTGATCGCCGGCACCGCGGAAGGACTCGAGACCGCAATCGCGCGCGCAAAGGAGCTCGGCGTGCGCCGCGCGACGTCCCTCAACGTCGGCGGCGCGTTCCATACACCGCTGATGGCATCGGCCGCGGCGGGAATCGCGCAGGCACTCGATAGCGTGCCGTTCTCGGCGCCGAGTGCACCGCTCGTCGCGAACCACGACGGCGCCGCGTACACGGAAGCCTCAGGTTGGCCGGCCCGATGCGCCGATCATGTGACTGTCCCGGTGCAATGGCGAACGTGCATGGAGACGTTGGCTGCACTCGGTGCCGACGCTTTCGTCGAGGTCGGACACGGTTCGATGATCGCCGGTCTGGCCAAGCGCACCGTTCCCGATGTTCCCGTTCTCTCCTGTTCCAACCCAGACGACCTCGCAACCCTCTCGGAGGTACTTGCATCGTGACCATCCCCCCGGTCGCTCCATCCACCGACAGATCAGTCCCCCAGCCCCCGCATGCAGGCACCCAGCAACGCCACGGCGCGCACGCCGGGGAGACGCTCGCGGTGCCGGAACGCATGATCGTCGCTCCGGTGGTCGGCATCTTCCGCTCGCACGGTGTGGCCGACGGCGTCGAGCTCAATGCCGGCGACGAAATCGGAGTGGTCGAGGGCCCGGGCACGTCATGCCCGATCCTCAGCCCGTTCGGTGGCACGCTGATGGGCATGCTCGCCCATCCCGGTGAACGACTCCGTTCCGGCCAGCCGATCGCGTGGTTACGCGTCGCGTGAGCGGAAGCTCGCTGACCGGTCTGCCGATCGCACTTGTCGGCTGGGGCACGGCGGTCCCGGACGCGCGCCGTACCAACGCCGATCTCGAAGCACGCCTCGATACGAACAACTCCTGGATCGTCGAACGCACGGGAATCCGCGAACGACGGATCGCCACCCCCGACGAGACCTCCTCGACGCTCGGCACCGCGGCCGCCGCCGACGCGATCAAGCAGGCCGGCCTCACACCGAGCGACATCGATCTGCTCGTGGTCGCGACCTCAACGCCCGATCAGCCCATGCCGCACACGGGCGCGTTCCTGGGCGAGGCGCTCGGCTTGCACTGCCCGTCGTTCGACCTCAGCGCCGCGTGCGCCGGTTTCGTGTACGAGTTCGTCGTCGGCGCGTCGATGTTGAACGCGGGGTACGACCACGTGCTCATCGTCGGCAGCGAAACTCTGAGTCGCATCACCGATCCCGAAGACCGCGGCACTGCGATCCTCTTCGGCGACGGCGCGGCCGCGGCGGTGCTCGCGCACTCCCAGACCGCGCCCGGCCTGCTCGCTTGGGATCTCGGTTGTGACGGATCGGCTGCGGGTTTGATCGAGATTCCGGTCGGCGGTCAGTACATGAAGATGCAGGGCCAGGAGGTGTTTCGCCGCGCGGTGCGCGCCATCACCGAATCCAGCACCACAACGATCGAACGCGCGGGAGTCTCGGTTTCCGACGTCGCGTGGTTCGTCCCTCATCAGGCGAACCTGCGCATCATCGAAGCGGCCGCGAAGCGAATCGGCATCGGGACTGAGCGCACCATCACCAACATCGAGCGCTACGGCAACACCTCTTCGGCTTCGATCCCGCTCGCGTTGTTCGAGGCGGTCGACGACGGTCGGGTCCAAGACGGCGACCTCGTACTGTGCTCGGGAGTGGGCGCCGGTCTCACCTGGGGCAGCGCGCTCTTCCGATGGGGGCCCACATGACCGACGGCCGCGACATCGAACGCGTGGCCTTCGTCACCGGCGCATCCCGCGGGATCGGTCGGGCAATCGCGGTCGAACTCGCACGTGCGGGTCACCCGGTGGGCTTCTGTTACGGATCAGACACCGCCGGCGCGGACGAGACGCGCGCGGCGGTCGAGCATGAAGGCGTCAAGGCGCTCGCGGTGCAGGCCGACGTGTGCGACCCCAGCGCAGTCGATGCCGCGTTCAAGGCAGTCGAGTCCGAGTTCGGCACGGATCACCATTCTCGTGAACAACGCCGGGATCTCGCGCGACGGGCTCGTCGCGCGCATGACCGACGAGCACTGGCGCGCGGTGATCGATACGAATCTCACGGGCGCGTTCAACACGATCCGTCGTGCCACACCGGGCATGATGCGCGAGCGTTACGGACGCATCGTGAATGTCTCCTCGGTCGTGGGCCAGAGCCGGCCAGGCCGGTCAGGCCAACTACGCCGCGGCCAAGGCGGGCCTATTGGGCCTTTCGCGCAGCATCGCCCGCGAGCTCGCTCCCCGCCACATCACCTGCAACGTGGTCGCGCCCGGGCCTATCGTGACCGCAATGACCGACGACATGCCCGCGGAGTGGCAGTCGCAGATCGAGGCGGCAGTTCCGCTCGGGCGCTTCGGCACCGCGGAGGAATGCGCGGCCGTCGTCGCGTTCTTGTGCTCGGATGCGGCGAGCTATGTGACCGGCGCACTGGTTCCGGTCGACGGTGGCCTCGGTATGGGTCACTGAACATTCACCACACTTCTACAGCCCACATATGGACGACCGACGAAGGGAACTCACAATGGAACGCTCGGATGCACTTGCCACGATTCAGGATGTGGCCGCCGAGGTATTGAGCGTCGAGCCTGCTCGCGTCACCGAGACGGCGCGGTTCAAGGAAGACCTCGACGCCGACAGCCTCGACCTGGTCGAGCTCGTGATGGGTCTCGAAGAGCGCTTCGACATCGAAGTGCCCGAAGACGACCTCGAAGGTGTCACCACCGTTGGCCACGCGCTCGACCTCGTGCTCGCCAAAGTGGGATCGTGAGCCAGCCTGCATCGACCGACGCGCGTGATGCGCGTGGGCGGATCCGCGTCGCAGTAACCGGCCTCGGGGTCAAGACACCCGCGGGCAGCGACCTCGACACGTTCTGGTCGAGGTTGTGCTCGCGGTCGGTCGACCGCGGCAACGATCGAGCGGTACGACCCGTCGCCCATGCCGGTGCGAATCGGCTGCGAGGTTCGTGACTTCGACCCCACCGACGTACGTCGGGCCGAAAGAGGCGCGCCGCATGGACCGGGTGACCCAGCTCGGCGTCGCGGCCGCGGCCGATGCCCTCGCCGACGCCGGCGATCCCGGTGCCGACCCGGCGCGCTGCGCGGTGATTCTCGGAACCGGCATCGGCGGGCTTGATCACGCTCGAGGAGCAGTGCGCCGTCTACGTCGAAAAGGGTGCAGGCCGGGTCAGCCCGTTCCTCGTGCCGATGATGATGACGAATGCAACCGCCGGGACCGTGGCGATGCAGCTCGGCTGGACCGGTCCCAACCTCTGCATCTCGACCGCGTGCGCCGCGAGCGCCCACGCCGTCGGCGAAGCCGCGCGCCTCATCCGCGACGAGACCTCCGACGTCGTGATGACCGGCGGCTCCGAGTCGTGCATGACTCCGGTCGCGATCTCGGCGTTCGCGCGCATGACCGCGCTCAGCGGACGGAACGACGATCCGGAACACGCGTCGCGTCCGTTCGATGCCGACACGCGACGGATTCGTCATGGGCGAAGGCGCGGCGGCGCTGCGTGCTCGAACGGTGGGACCGGGCCGTGGCGCGCGGCGCGCACATCTACGGCGAGATCGTGGGCTACGGCCGGAACGCCGACGCGTACCACATCACCGCGCCGTCACCCGGTGGAGAAGGCGCCGCCGCGTGCATGCAACTCGCGCTCGACGACGCCGGCCTCTCCCCTGCCGATCTCTCCCACGTGAACGCGCACGGAACATCCACGCCGCTCAACGACGCCGCCGAAGCGGAGGCGATTCGCAAAGTGTTCGGCGGGACCGCGCCTCCGGTCACGTCGACCAAAGGCGTGACCGGTCACCTCGTCGGCGCGGCCGGCGCGACCGAAGCGGTCGCGTGCCTCCTCGCGCTGCGCAACAGTGCTGTGCCGCCGACCGCGAACCTCGAGCACATCGGCGAGGAGATCCAACTCGACATCGTTTCGGGCGAGCCGCGCGCGATCACGCCCGCGCCCGCGCTGTCGAACTCGTTCGGTTTCGGCGGACACAACGCATCATTGATCTTCGCCCCGGCATCGTGAGCGTCGAACCGAGCAGCCGCAATCCGGGAAACCGGATTTCGTGATACCCAGCTCCGCCGCGCGGTCAACGCCTATCCGGTCGCAGGCCGACGCGGCGGCGTCGGCAGAGTTGCGGGAGATCGACGGCCGGCGGGTCGTGTGGTTCCGCATCGCGGGCGGCAAGCACCACGGCGCGATCGGCGTGCGCGGCGGCGCGACCGTCGAACGCGCGGTGCAACTCGCGGGTCAGCTCCAGATCCCTCTCGATCGGCGAGTTCGATACGTCCGGCGCGGAGTTGGGCGAGGGAGTCGCCGCACTGCACGCGTGGGGTCGGTTGGCACGCGAGCTGGTCTCGGTGTCGGGCGTGGTCCCGACGTTGCTGTCCGTCTACGGCGCATGCGTTTCCGGTCCCGCGCTCGCGCTCGGGTGCTTCGACCAGGTCGTGATGACCGACGACGCGTTCGCGTTCGTCACCGGGCCCGACTCCATCGCCGACTTCACCGGCGAGTCCGTAACCCGCACCGAGCTCGGTGGCAGCGCGATGCACGATCGGCGTACCGGCGTCGCCGCGCTCGTCGTGCCCGACGAGGACACGGCCCGGACGCGCTCGCCGCGATCCTTTCGTACCTCCCGGATCATCATCTCGCCGATGCCCGCCGCAGTGCGCTGTTCGACGACCGCAACCGCGCGTGCACGGTGGCGGCAGCCACGATTCCCGAATCGCCGAGCGCGTCGTATGACGTTCGCGCCGTGATCGACGACGTGGTCGATGCCGACTCCCGCCTCGAGCTGCGCGCGGCCTACGCACCGAACCTGGTGACCGCGCTGGCCACTCTCGACGGCCGGTCCGTCGGCGTCGTCGCGAACCAACCCGCGCACCGCGCGGGCACGCTCGACATCGAGGCGTCCCGCAAGGCGGCCCGTTTCATCGCGTGGTGCGACAACTTCAACCTGCCCATCGTCACCTTCGTCGACACGCCCGGTTTCGAGCCGGGACGCGACCTCGAATGGCGGGGCATGATCCGCCACGGCGCCGAGCTCGTGCACGCGTACGCGGCGGCCACCGTTCCGCGACTGTGCGTCGTCATGCGCAAGGCCTACGGCGGCGCGTACATCGTCATGGACTCGCGCGGTCTCGGCAACGACCTCACCGTGGCCTGGCCGGGTGCGCAGATCGCGGTGATGGGCGCGCCGCCCGCGGTCCAGATTCTGCACGGCAAGCGGCTCCGCACCCTCGACGCCGACGAACGCCTGGCGACCGAGACGGAGCTCATCGACGAGTACGTCGAGAAGTTCGACAACCCGTACCGAGCGGCCGAGCGCGGCCTCGTCGACGCGGTGATCGCGCCCGAAGCGACCCGCTCGCTGCTCTGCGACGCGCTGGAAGTGCTCGCGACCAAACGAGACCGCCAGCCGGCTCGGCGCCACAGCAATACTCCGCTCTGACCTCGAAGGCCTGCTCCACCGAAGGAACGACATGCTGCTCGACAACAAACGAATCCTGGTTACCGGCGTGCTCAACGACGCGTCGATCGCGTTCTCCGTCGCCAAGCGGGCCCAGGAAGAGGGCGCCGAGGTCGTGCTCACCTCGTTCGGGCGCGCGATGAGCCTGACCCAGCGCGCAGCGCGCCGCCTCCCCACCGAACCGACCGTGATCGAGCTCGACGTGAGCTCACCCGCCGATCTCGAATCGCTCGCCGACGCGTGTCGGCGGAAAGCTCGACGGCGTGTTGCACGCGATCGGATTCGCACCCGGAGTCGTGTCTCGGTGGCGGGTTCCTGACCGCGCCGTGGGAAGACGTGGCCGTCGCGCTCCAGGTCTCCGCGTACTCCTTGAAGGCACTCGCGGTCGCGTGCCGGCCGATCATGCAAGCGGGCGGAACGATCGTCGGCCCTCGACTTCGACAACAGTCGCGTCGCCTGGCCGGTCTACGACTGGATGGGTGTCGCCAAAGCCGCGCTCGAGGCGACCGCGCGTTACCTCGCGTGCGATCTCGGGCCGGATGGAATCCGAGTGAACCTCGTCGCCGCGGGGCCGATTCGCACGATCGCGGCGCGCAGCATTCCGGGGTTCGAACAGTTCGAAGATGCGTGGTCGGAACGTGCGCCCCTCGGTTGGGACGTGAAAGACCCGTCGGCCGTGGCGAGCGTGTGCGTCGCGTTGCTCTCCGATCTCTTCCCCGCCACCACCGGAGAGATGCTGCACGTAGACGGCGGCTATCACGCAATCGGCGCTTAGCATCCACAAAATCCCTCGGTAACGCTGAGATAATTCCCGTTCTTCAAACGAGCGACGGGAGACTTCATGTCGGCAAAAACTTGGGGGCCGTTCAACGGTCGCCAACTCACGACCATCATCTGCGTCACTGTTGTGACACTCCTCTTACCGGTTGCGGCGTGGAGCGCGACCGCTTCGCACGTCGTCGTCGACAGCGGGAAGGTCACCGTCGCCTCTCCGGTCGCCGCCAATGTCGCCCAGCGCAGTCAATTTCATCTCGTCCGGACCTATCAACACGAGTGCGGGCCCAACGGTGCTGATCACACCGCCCGCCGGCAAGGGACTCGTGATCACGACGCTCCATGCCTCGTTCGAGAGCGCGACTCCCGGCTCGTCGTGGCTATACATGTTCATCGGTAGCCCGACGACGTGTGCCAGTGGGATGGATTACGTCGAGTGGGATTTCGCCACGGCCAACGGCACCATCGAGGCACCTTTCGTCCCGGGCTACGTCGTTCCGCCGGGCAAGGTGTTGTGCGCTGTACACGGCGGAACGGCGTTCGGCACGTGGATGAACGCGTACGGCTACATCGTTGCGTCTGGCGACGCGCTGGACTCAGAGTCTCAAGACCACCGCAACGCCAATGCTGAATCACCGGTAGACCAACCGCACGTAGCGAGCGTAGAGAGACTCCCCGTCGTCCATGTCGAACGACGGGGAGTTCTCTCATTTCGGTCGGGCGCGTTGCTGGGGATGGATCGTTTCGCCCCGAGCCAGCATCTCTACGAATTGATCGATCCGACGAGAGCGAGTCTCGGCACGCTTCGCGGTTTCGATGCGGTACAACACCGAGTATCGGTTGGCGCCGTTCAGGTCGGCGAACATCTTCTCCGCAGCCGGGTTGGCCGACAATGCGGCCGCGAGATCGGCCGGAACCGACGCCGCGGCCTGTCCCGAATACGCAGCGGCCCAGCGGCCATCGGCCTTGGCTTGGTCGATCTCGGCAAGCCCGGCCGGCAGCATCCGGCCGTCCGCGATCAGTTCCTCGGCAATGCCGACATTGCGCTTCGACCACTGACTTGTGCGGCGCCTGGGAGTGAACCGCTGCGCGAATGTCGTGGCGTCGCGGCTTCGCTTCTGACCATCGATCCATCCCTGGCATAGCGCTTCTTCCAGGGCCTGGGCATAGGTCAGGCTGGTCGGGTCGGTCGTGCCTTTCTTGGCGAGGACCAACCAAACGCCCTCGGACCCGTCGCGATTCGCGTCGAGCCAGGCGCGAAACGCGGCCGCATCCGCAACGATCAACGTCGGAACATCAAGTCGTGCCATGCGCCGCCCAGATTGCCCGATGGTTGAGTCCGTGTCACGCGTCCCGTGCTGTGGCGTGGCTCGAAACACGGGCGGCACGATCGGGGCAACGCGGCTGGGCATCTCCGAGCTGCCTTACTGCCCGCCGGTCGCAGCTGTAGCAGCGGTCGATCGATATCGCCGATCGCGAACGCCACCGTCCCGGTTCTGAAGCTGGTGACACTCGCCCGTTCGAGAGCATGCAATTTTGCTGCGGATTTGCCAAGATTGATGGGTTCCAACCGGGCGTACTTCTTGGAGGCCGGGATGTTGGGGTGGGGACGTGACGCGGCGGGAACTCGCGGGTTGAGAGTATTTCTGCTGAGTGTTGTCGTGGCTGCGATGGTTGGCCTGCCCGCCAATGTGGCGGCGGCGACAACCGATGTCGTGACGAATTGTCCGGAAGTGCGAGCACGCCGGGCTCGCTTCCCTACGAGGTTGCGAACGCGACTCCCGACGACACCATCGACTTCGGGTTGTCGCGCCTATCTACTTCCGAATGCCTGGGGCACGGCCTCGGACTTCGGAACGGTGTCTTTCGGGCTTACGAGGGGAACGCTTTCCCCGCGAGCATCCATCAGGCAGTTATGAGCGTTGCGGTCAGTCGGGCTGGTTCAACTCGATGACATTGCCCGACGGGTCGATCACGAAAGCTTGGTGACCGAGTCCCTGTACGTGCTCGATGTCGTACACCGTCACGCCGTGCGAACGGATGTCCGCAACCTTGGCGGCAAGATCGTCGACGGCGATGCCGAAGTGTGGGCGGGTTCTCGAAGGGTCGGCGGGCGCGAACAGATGCAGCTGGCGACCGTCACCGAGTTGTAACCACGATCCCGGATCCGGCGTGCCCTCCTCCGGTCGTGGGATCGGCGTGAGGCCGATCACGTCTCGGTAGAAAGCATGCGCCTCATCGGCGTCTCCGACGACGAGTGCAACGTGGTGCAAGTCTGCTCGGTCCGGCACCCGCTCATAATGCACTCTCCTGGGTGGTTCTGCCTACCACTTCCCGAGTTCCTGGAGCACGGCTTCCGCCTTGGGGTGGCTGTTCACCAGCATGGATGACCGAAATCGTTTCGGGCCGTCGTCGGCCGTCTGATGCGCTCGCGAAGCGCATCGGCGCCGTGCTCGACGTCGACCCGACCGAACTGTTCGCAGAGGACATCGACGGCGTAGTGATCTCGTTTGTGAAACGCACGACGGCAGCGTCCGGTGTTCCCGAAATGCTCACTGACGACGCTACGGCCGGGAAGGTCGCGCAGCTTCTGCGCGGTGCTCAGTGAGCACCCCGACGCGAAACGGTCGCCCGTGGCTCAAGAAGGAGTCGTACCTGAAGCTCAAGCGATTCGAGCGGACGGACCTCGCCAGTAATGCCCATCTCACGACGTCGGAACTCGTGATCCTGCTCGCTCTGACGGCGCTGTGTGACTACAGGTGGGGGACGGTCAGCGATCTCACGGAACACGTTCACATCTCCCGCAGGGTCGTCACAACGTCGATCACGACCTTGGCCGAGCGCGGCCTAGTCCAGGTCCGCAAACCGCCAACGCGAAACCAGCAGATGTGCGTGCGAGTTCTGGCTCTCAATCAGCTTCTTCTCGGCGTCAATCCCATCGCTCGAGGAGAGCTCATCAAGCCGGCGAAACCTCATCTCAATGCAGCTTCGCCAAGGCGTAGACATGCAACGCGTTTGAGACCCATACGCGATGTCCATGACACAAATGTCGCGAATGAGATGTGTTGACCAGCGCTGACGCGGGTGCTTCTAAAGGAGCAACGGAGAGACGGAGTGATGGTGCGACCGGTTCGCGCGATTACGCTGGTGATGTAGCGCTGCTCAAGTATTGGCTGAGGCTGAAGAGGCAGCGGGATGAGCCCGCGAGACAGCCGAGACGAAGGCAACGCGGTTGCTCATCGAAGCCAGTGTCGTTCTCGAATCAGTCAATCGCCTGCGTGATGTTCGCAAAGGTGCGCGGCGTTGATCGGTTCCACACCGTGGGATGGAACGGTGATCTTGGCTGGCGCTGCTCGTGCTCTGCCGCTGAAGCCCACATGCACTCACGTACAGGCCGTGCAACGCGTCGTCTGCATCCCACCACCGAAGCTCGACGCATGACCGTTTCACGAAATCCTCAGCCCGGGGGGAGATTTCTAGGGCGGGTCGAACCCGACTTTTTCTGCACAGAAAAACTGGTAACGACCCCGGGTTGTCGTTTTCTCTCCACCGCAAGGCGGGGGGGTCGGGCTGGCTTTGTCGTGCGTGCCTCGGGGCCCGGGTGACCGCGCCTGCTGGGCCCCGAGTGCACGGCTTCCGCGGACTCCGCTGGGGGGACCAAGACAGATCTGCGTGTCCCAACTCCGTCATTGGGGTGATCGGTTGAGACTCCAAATCTGTTACACGCCGCGGGATTGCTCTCCGTGGACTTCATTCGATCAACACCAACGAAAGCGAACCGTGACCAATCCGCAGGACTTCCAATGGCCGCTTCCGGTCGGCTTGACCGACATCGAAGTGAAGCAGGTGTACGTCGGTCTCGTCTCCGGCGCGGAAGCGTTCAAGGTGTCGACCGTCGACAGGCCGACTGACTACATGGCGGCACTCGCGTAGGCGTGCGTCTCATGGATCGAAGATGAACTCGAGCGGCGCGGCGTCTCACGCGGGTCGTTCGAGAACATCAAGCCGGAGGACTGCGACGCGTGAGTGTCCGAAACGGTCAGTGTGACCCAGGCAATCTCACCGAACACCCGATGCCAATTCGGGGAGTGACGCCTCAGCCGCTCGCTTCGCGCGCCTCTTGTCCGCGACTTCCTTGATCCCAACGATCAGACCGATGCACGCAACTAGGCCGAAGAATACGAAGCCGAGGACAACGGCACCGAGCTTCGCGCTGCTGGTGTCCCCCCAATATTCGGCGAGCCATTTGATGCCGTGGAACCAGCCCCAGAACATGCCTGCGATAAGGACCAGAGCAATAACCACACTAAGAACCGCGCCCATGTCACGCTCCATGGCTACCAGCACAGATAGTGCGCTGGTTGAGATATTCAACAATGGATTTGACTTTGATGTCGGCAAAGGCGCGCATCTGCTTAAGCCCGATAGTTCCCACGACGCGTTCGCAATTCACGCTGGTAGTCTGGGGTTTGACGGCGCATTACATACGCCGTTCGAGGTTCGCACCGTTCCCAGTGGGGAGCGTGTCCCGGTTTCACAGTGGTGGCACCAGTGGGGCGGCGAGGTTCGCACCGGGAGGCCGAGCACCGATCCTGCCCTCCGCGCTGTGGCGCGGATGTGAGCGGATCGTGAAGCCGTCATCGCCGCACACACCAAACGTCTAGCCCGCGCGCCGGCTCTCGCCCCAGGAGGGCACCACTGTGAGCATTGAGGAAACCATCAAGGATCTGAACTATCGGCGGCTCCGCAGTTGGGATGCTGCAAAGTTGATTCCCAATCGTGCGGCGGCGGCAGGTCGAGACATGACTGCCGAAGAACAAAGGGGTTACGACAAAGCTGAGCTGAGGTCCGGAAGTTCGACGCGCAACGCGAACAGATCTTGTCGAGCGACGCGGCGCAGGCCGAGCTCGAACTCGTGAACGAAGAGTTCCGACGGATCACCACTCCGGGCGAACAGCGCGCGGATGCATCGAGCGAGAAGGCCATGCGGGACTTCTTCCGGAGAGGCTCGGGCGTCGAGAACATCACAATCAACCTCGACCGGGCTCGCTACGCGCACGACGTGTACAGCCAGGGTGCTCGCGGGAATGAGCTCCGAAGCATTCTCGGTGACGGCGGTTCGTCGGGCGGCAGCTTGACCGTTCCGACAACGGTCGAGAGCGAAGTATGGAGCTACTTCATCTCGAGCAACGCTATGCGACGTCTGCCGACAACGGTAATCACGCGTGACGGCGGCGAGCCGCATGTCGTACCGAGGGTGAACACCCACGCGATCGCCACGCAGGTCGCGAGCCAAAGCACAGCGTTCGCGGGTACGGATCCGGTACTTGGCGACATCGTGCTGAACGCATATGACTTCGGTCAGCTCATCAGCGTCTCGAACGACACCATGGAAGACAGCGGGGTCGACATCATGGCGCTCGCCTCGAAGGAAATCGGCGGCAGCGTCGGTCGACTCACGTCAGCCCAATACATCACCGGGACCGGGAGCTCGCAGCCGAACGGCGTGATGACCGCGATCGTCGGCGCGGGAACCGTCGCAACCGGCGGCTCGCTGATCGGCGCGACGTTCGACAAGTTGATCGATTTGGTTTACTCCGTGCCGAATCAGTACCGCGTGAGTGGCAACGCTGGCTGGCTGATGCACGACAACACCGCAGCCTCGATCCGCAAGCTGCGCAGCGGTGCCGGCGGCACGCTGGACAACTACATCTGGCAGCCTTCAGCCCACGGTCGGTCTCGCTGGCGGTCAGCCCGACACGTTGCTCGGCTACCGGGTCGAGATGGACGCGGGAGTCGCGTCGATGGCGAGCAACGCAAAGATCGTGGCCTTCGGAGACTGGAGCTCATATTGGATTCGACGACGTGAAGGGCTTCCGCCTCGAGCGTTCCGATGATCTCAAGTTTGATCTCAACCAGACCGTTTTTCGCGGGTTGCTCAGGACGGACGGAAACTTGGTAGATACGCAAGGGCCCGCGATCAACATCCTGAAGCAGTCCGTCTGAACCGATCGCGCGCAGCACGGCTTTCTACGGGGCCGGACCTGCGCGTTAGGTGAGGCGGCGCGGGTCCTTCGACGGACAGCCCGCGCCGACCTCACCGAAACCGACGGGCGTGAACGGTGTCGACTTGGTACCACGGCGGCGAATGGATCGACCCCAGCGAAAAAAACGCGTTGGTTTGGCAGTCTTCGCAGAGACCGTTAACGAGTTCGGAGCGGGAGCAGTGTTTGCCGCACCCCTTGCAGATCGCTCTGCCGCCCTCTTCCACGGCGACGATCGAAGGAAGCTCGCTCGGTTGCGTCGTCAGCATGCGCGGACGGTACCTGCTGCACGGCTGAACGCGTCACGACCCGCCGAGTGGGCACCAGGCGGGTCGTGACGGGAATGCAAGCGAGCTGTCCGCATCTCGCCGGTCACGAGGATACGACCGGGAGATCAAACATGCTCGATGCGATGTCATTGCTCGATGGGGCCTCGGGCTGGATGGAAGCCGCCTTGCGTACCTGGTCGCGGTTCCCAGATCTGTGGTTCCCGGCGAAGGGCGAAGCCTCGCCCCCGCTGTCGGTGTCTGCTCACGCTGTCCCGTCCGCGCACTGTCTGGAGTAGCGATCCAGAACGACATTCGCGAAGGCGTGTGGGGCGGCGAGTCGCCGGGTGGGCGGCGCAAGCTCGCGGGCAACGAGCGAACGGAATTGCGTGGAAGCGCTGACTCCGTAGCGCGTTATCGAGGACTCGTGCGTACTTGACGTGCCCTTTGACCGGACTCTCTGTCAGGCTCTGCGGCGCTGCGGCACCGTGCCGCGCTCGGGGAGGCACGGCTAGATGGGGCGGCATGAAAAGTCATCGAGTGGGGGCAAGGGTTGGGGTCCGTTTTCGAGTCGGCAACTCACAACGATCGTGTGCGTCGCGATCGTTGCTGCCGTGATGATCCCTACCGCGGCGATGGCGGCGATCGGTGCGTTCACCAGCACAACGGTCACGCCGGCTGTGACGGGAACGAACTCGGCGACGGTTGCGAACGCGAAGGGCGTGCAAGGCACCGCGAGTGCAACGTCGGCGGGCGTCACGCGCTACGGCGTTGCCGGGAACGCCTCGGGGACGTTCGGTATTGGCGTGCAAGGCACTGGGACCAAGTACGGCGTGTTCTCCAACGGGCCGTTGGGTGTCGCGGCCGGCAAGTCGTTGAGTTGTACGGCCTGTATCACTGGCGGTGATCTAGCCGCGTCCACGCGAAGGGTTACACCCAGTTGTCGAGGTCGCAGATCGCGGAACGGCGTTGGGATCAGGACCCGAGCCGACCGGCGACCATCACGGTCGGCGCGGGCCCGAGCACGGTCGCGTTCGATGGCACCAACGTCTGGGTCACCAACCTCGCTAGTAGTTCGGTGTCGAAAATCAACCCGGTGACGAATACCGTCACCGTGACCGTCACCGTCGGTTCGGCACCGTTCGGGGTGGCGTCCGACGGCACCAACATCTGGGTCGCCAGCTACCAATCGAACTTGGTGTCGAAAATCAACCCGGTGACAAACACGGTCTACCGCGAAACATCGCTGGTCGGTATGAGCCCGGCAGACGTGGCGTTCGACGGCACCAACATCTGGGTCGCCAACCAAATTTCGAACTCAGTGTCGAAGATCAATCCGGCGACAAACACGGTTACCGCCACTATCCCGGTCGGCACGGACCCGCAAGGGCTGACGTTCGACGGCACCAGCCTCTGGGTCACCAACCTCGCCTCGAATGACGTGTCGAAAATCAATGTGGCGACGAACACCGTCACCGCCACCGTCGGGGTCGGCGGGGGCCCGCTTTATTCGGCGTTCGACGGCGCCAACCTCTGGGTCACGAACGGCAACGATGACAATGTGTCGAAATCGATCCGGTGATAAACACGGTTATCGCCACCGTCGCGGTCGAATCGAACCCGTCCGGGGTGACGTTCGACGGCACTAACATCTGGGTCTCCAACTTCCAGTCGAGCACTGTGTCGAAAATCATCCGGCGACCGAAGACACGTCACTGGCACCATCCCTGTCGGCTCGCACCCGAACGGCGTGGCGTTCGACGGCACCAACATCTGGGTCACCAACAGCTACGACAGTTCGGTGTCGAAAATCAGACCCTGACCGCAATTGACACACTGTCGAACGGGGCGGGCACACTACCGTGTTTCGTGCGCCTCGAAGACGCCGTCAGGTTTCACGCCAACCGTATCCGGTGGAGTCGAACCTCGCCCAAATCGGTGAAGATCCGCGGTCGTCGCGCCGCATGCTTCGCAGACCGCCAAGAGATCGTCATCGTCGGCGGGGAGATCGACTCGCCAGACGGCCCCACAAGCGCACGTGCCTCGGTGCTGGTGCTCCTGCTCGGCCATGCGGCGACGGTACGCAGCGGGTGAGACGTGATCCCGCTGCGGCTTATCGCTTCCGCTTGCCCGGCCGGGGCTGAGGTTGCTGTCGCTGGCGCGGAGGCGGGCGACACCATAGCGGTCCATGAGACCGAGGACGTATTTCGCAGGAACAAGCACAGTGAGCCCAGCGAAGTATTGGCCCGCATTTTCGGCACCCCCGAAGACCGGCGTCAACCTCCCTCCGACACAGACACCGATCACACGACCATCGGGCACGCTGTACGCGGGCCCGCCGCTGTTCCCTGGATTTGCCGTGATGTCACCGAGGTAGCGGTCCAGGGGAAGTTTGTGGAGTCGCGGATGGTCACGCGACGGAGGGTCGATGAACTTCCCCGCGCCCTACACCACGTTGGTATGAGGCCACCCGCTCTGAGATTACACCGCTTGTCGTAAAATGAGGACTGGTTCACCCAATGGGTATCCGGAGATCGCAATGTCCGCGCCGTCGTCAGGTCGATCTATCGACAGAGAGGACGCGGCAGGCTTCGGAATCGTCGGTGCTTGCGGGCCAGAAACGATCCGCTCGGTCATTTCAGAGAACGATGGCGGAACGCGGAAAAGCGCCAAGTCATTTTCGGGATCGCGATCCACGACACTGAAGCCGGTCACGGTGAAGCTCGACCGAACTAAGCCGGCCCCTTGTCGATGTTCGGGAGTGCAAACCCAGCGCGTGCCTTGGCGCAGCCACCCGGAAGTCCCTCGACATATGTGATGACGTGCAGCGCCGTGATGAGGTACCCCTCGTCGGATACAGCGAAGGCCGTTCCTGCGGGTCCCTGCGCGGTGGCAATCTGGAAGATTGACGGGCGGATTCGTTCATCGTGCGTCGTAGCGGCGGAACGGGCTACGCCTTCGTGCTTTCCAGGACGCCGAGAACGAGCGTATTTGTAGTCTTCGGGCTGACCTTGTAGAAGACGCCGGCGAGCTTGCCCTTCTCGTCGACGACGAACGCGGAGCGCACGATGCCCATGAACTTGCGGCCGTAGAGCGACTTCTCGCCCCACACTCCCCACGCCTCGGCGACCGTGTGATCCGTGTCGGACAGGAGCGGGAACTTCAGGCCGTACTTGTCGGCGAACTTCTTCTGCTTCTCGACCGCGTCGGGGCTGATACCCACCACCGTCGCCTTCAGCTTCTTCAACTGCGGGAAGGCGTCTTGCAGATTGCACGATTGCGTCGTGCAACCAGGCGTGTCGGCCTTCGGGTAGAAGTACACGACCACTCGCTTGCCCTTGAAGCCCGACAGGCGCACGAGCTTGCCGTCTTGGTCCTTCAACCCGAAGGCGGGCGCCTTGTCTCCGACCGCGAGCTTGGCCATGCGTTGTCCTCCGACGTGAGGGGATGATCGACACCCGTAGCATGCCGCGCGTGCGCCGACTCTCGCCTGTTCGGCTCGCGGCGCCACCTTCGGCGGTTCGCGCCGCGGCGATCGACTCGCTGGGCGGCACCGCGCTCGACGACCGCACGGTGCGCGTCCCGGTCGGCGACCAGACGCTGGCATCGGTCGGCGTCGATCTGGCGTTCGCGCGCCGACGGCGATGACGCCACCATCGTCTCGATGACCGGGCACGGCCTGCTCGACATCCCGTTCTTCCGCTGGGCGTTCCGGCCGCTGGTCGCGGTCTCGCAGCGACGCACCGCTCGCTACGCGCGGGCTCGCCTTCGCGCCGATCTGAAGGCGGACCCGGTCCCGTCGCCGCCGAAACCCGTGATCGGGCTGCCGACCGCGTCGTTCACCGACGAGCAGTCGACGCACCTCGCCAGTGCGGCGGCGGCCGTCGCGGTCGTTTCCTTCGCGAGCGCGCTCGTCGGCCAGCTCGGCGGACCGATCTCGCACGCCTTCCACGCTTCGGATTCGGCGTGGAGCAACGCGCTGGCCGTGACCCGCCTCGGTGCCTTGCTCGCCATTCGTCGGGATCGCGCTGGCCGACCGTGGCGGCCGCCGGCGATCGATCCTCATCGGCGTCGCCGGGTCCGCAGTCGTATGCGGCATCTCGGCGTTCGCGCCGAACCTCGTTCTTCATGACCGGCGCGCAGACGCTCCAACGCGCGTTCCTCATCATGACGGCGACCGTCGCAACCGTCGCCGTGGTGGAAGAGGCGCCCGAAGGTGCCCGGGCGTACGCGACATCGATGCTCGCGCTCGCGGGCGGCTTCGGATTCTCGATCTCGGTGATCATCCTGCCGTTCGCCGACATCGGCGAGCAGGCGTGGCGGATCCCGTTTGCACTCGGCGCGCTCGACGCATCCTGCTGGCGCCCGCGATCGGTCGCCGGCTGGCCGAGACCAAGCGCTACGAAGCACTCGCGCGCACCGACGTCGATCGGGGCCGGGTCCGAGATATCCGCGACGCGAGGGGTACGGGCGGCGGTTCCTGGTCCTCGCCGCGGTCGCGTTCCTGCTGAACATCTTCAGCGCACCCTCGTCGCAGCTCGACGAACAAGTACCTCACCGATGTGCACCAGCTACTCCAACAGCGGTATCGCGTTGTTCCGCACGGTCACCACCGGGCTCCCCGGACTGTTCGGTCTCGTGCTCGGCGGACGTCTCGCCGAAGTGCGCGGCCGGCGCTCGGTCGCCGCCGATCGCGCTCGCCGGTCGCGACCGCCACGCAGATGGTCTTCTTTCTCGTGGGTGGCGCGTTGATCTGGGTCATGTCCGCGACCTCGATCATCGCCGCGAGCGCGGGCGGGATCGCGCTGGGCACCCTCGGTATCGAGTTGTTCCCGACCGAGACGCGCAGCACGTCGAACGGGCTGCTCGGGCGTGATCGGCGTGTTCGGATCGGCACTCGGGTTCGTCGCGACCGGTCTGCTCGCTCGCAACCATCCCGGCCAACTCGGTCACGCGATCGCGCTGTGCGGAATCGCAGCCGTTGATCGCCTCGATCTTCCTCGTACCGCTGTTGCCGGAGTCGAGTGCGCAGGCGCTCGACGACGTGAGCCCGACCGCGCGGCCTCCTGACGAGTTGGCTCCCGACGAGTACGGTCCGCCGGCATGAACGCACGTACTCCCGCAGTTGTGCTCGACGGTCTGACGTTTCCCGAAGGTCCGCGCTGGCGTGACGGCCACCTGTTCTTCAGCGATCAGCACGACCGGCGTGTCATCCGCATGGATCCGAGCGGCAAGGCCGAAGACCGTCGTCGAGGTTCCCGAGCAACCGTCGGGACTCGGCTGGCTGCCCGACGGGCGCATGCTGATCGTGTCGATGCTCGATCGCCGCGTGCTCCGACTCGAGGGCGACACGCTCGTCGAGCACGCCGATCTCTCCGCGCTCGCGACCGGCGAGTGCAACGACATGGTGGTCGACTCGGTTGGACGCGCGTACGTCGGCAACTTCGGCTTCGACATGTACGGCGGCGAAGACGCACGGGACGCGTGCATCGTCCGGGTCGACCCCGACGGGTCCACGAGCGTCGCGGCCGATGCGATCGCGTTCCCGAACGGAACTGTGATTACGCCGGATGGCCGGACGCTGATCGTCGGCGAGAGCTACGGAGGCCGCCTCACCGCGTTCTCGATCGGATCCGACGGCTCGCTGACGAATCGCCGGCTGTTCGCGCAGCTCGTGGGTGCAGTCCCCGACGGCATCTGCCTCGACGCCGACGGCGCGGTGTGGGTCGCGTGCCCACTCACCGGCCGAGTCCTACGCGTCGCAGGACGGTGGCGAGGTGCTCGACGAGATCAAGACGGTCGGCGAGTTCGCGTACGCGTGCATGCTCGGCGGCGCCGATCGCCGCACGCTCTACATCTGCACCGCGGGAGCAGCGACCCCAAGGAGACGCGGACGCAAAAAGCGGGCCGCATCGAAGCCATCGAGGTAGACGTGCCCGGCGCGGGGCTTCCGTAGCCGCTCAGCAGGTTTCCGCCATCGCGACCAGCGCGTTCCACTCGTCACGGGTAGCACTGAGATCCCACTTGGCCTTGATGTGATCCCACGTCAGGGCGTATGCGCACCAGGCCGATTGCTTTGCCGGTTTCCAGCGCTCGGGCCCGCGGTCGCCCTTTGCTTCGTTCGTCGACGCAACAATCGGTACGAGGTGCCGGACATCGCCGACATCGTTCGTGTACGCAATGCGGCGATCGTGGGTCCACGACCATGCTCCGGAATACCAAGCGTTCCCGAGCGGCACGGTGTGGTCGATGTCGAAATCGTGGGCGACGGTCGTGGTGACTCCCGACCACGGATCGGTCCATTGTCCCGTCTTCACCGTGCACCCGTTCGATCCGTTGAACGTCACCGGCGCTGCCGACGTTCGGATGAGTACCTCCGCTCTGGTGTCTTTACAGCCGTCGATGTCGACCCATCCGCCGAAATCCGCGGTTCGGTCGTAGGTATCCGCGTGCGAAAGCGAGGCGATTCGGAGCCGAATCAGAGGAGAGCTTCCAGGCGACGCGCCGGAGGTAGTCGTACTCGTGGCGGTCACGTCGGACTGCTGCCGTTGGCTGTTGGTGCCCTTGTGGGATTCCGATCCGTACAGCGCGTCGGAGATCGTCGCCGCGACCAACACACCGACGAGGATGAACAACAACGCGACGACGAGTTGCCAACCGAGCGACCAGTTGCGGGAGTTCCGCCAGAACCCGGCGATGCTGTGTCTGATCCGGTTCACCCTGTCATCCGTTATCCGGGCGCTCCCGCGAGCGACTCACAGGGAATCCCGTCGCTATCTGCATCGATACCGGCGACGTCGCCATAGGCCGGGAAGTACGTGTCGTACCAGGCTTTCGCCTCCGAGTAGTCGGCAAAGTCTGAGCAGTTCTTCGTGTCACCGGGATCGGCCAAACCGACCGGCTGCGTCGGCGACGTCGTCGTGGTGGTCGCGAGTGATGATGTCGCCGTTGGCAGTGCGCTCGTCGCGCCGGATTTGCTCGACGATCCCGCACCGGCTCCGGCGATAGCGGCGATCAGGAACACCAGCACGACCGGCACGGCAATCTTCGCCCAGAGCGGCCAGGCGCGAACACGATCGACCACGGATCGCGATGCGGGAGCGGCGACCGTAGGCAGCCCTCGTGGCGTCTCGCTCACAATCGTTCCTTCGACGGCTCATGCCGGGAGAGATCGACATCGACCTCGGCGAGTGCGGCGGATTCAGTCTTCGCTGAGCCGTTCCCAGCCGGCGGGTGGCGGGTTGAGTCTCCAGAACTGCTCGGGGGCGGGCGCGGCGAGCTTGGCGCGGATCGCCCAATCGTCTTCGAGCGCGAGCAGTTGCGTCGGATAGCACGCGATCGCGGCTTGCTTCTTCGTCTCGCTCGGATCGGTCGGCGGGCAGACGGGTGTCGGCCAGAGCTTCCTGCGGAACAGCGAAGCCACGCGCCAGGCGAGCATGCCCGGGATGTGCTTGTAGCCGTGATCTTCGTAACACCACCACGACACCTCGGCACCGAGCCGTTCCCGCGCCAACATGCACCGCGGTGCGTCACGTCGTGATCGGGATTCGCGAGACCGAACGGAATCATCACCAGCGTCGGGCGCAACGTTGCGAGCGCCGGGGCCAGCGCGTCGACCAGCACATCGGGCGCGACCGGCCGATCGGCCGGGTAGGTAGGAGTGCTCGATGAACTCGAGGTGAACCGGTGTCGCTTCGAGGAGGTCGAGCGCGGCGTCGTCCTCGTGGCGGCGGATCTCCATCACGTCGTCGCCCGGAGATAGGCCCGACTGGACGTCCCACTTGCGCATGGGATCGGTCGGATACTCGGGCGGGTTCCCGGCGAACACGGTCACTACGAATGCGCCCGGATGCGCGGCCATGAAGTTGCCGCAGCCCAACACCGCATCGTCGAGGTGGGGCGACACGATCACGATGCGATCGAGCTCACCCGCCTCGGGCAGGCCCCATCCGCGCATCGGTACTTCGTCGACACTCATGCAGTAAGTGTCGACAATCGGCGGCCTACCTGTCGAGCCGGAACGCGACGACGATCAACTCCCGCGTCGTTGAGTGCGCGGGCCGGCGATCCCAGTCGCCGTAGACGTGTTCGACGGCCAAGCCGGCAACGATCATCGAGCAGGTCAACTCGTCGAGCGACCGGAAGCGGAGACGGGTCGGCACGACGACATGCTCTCCGGTCGCGGAGAAGACGTAATGGTTGGTGTACGAGACGATCCCGGCCTCGAAGGATTCGAACTCCGACCACGATTCGATCGGTCCGGCCGCGGGATCGTCGACGGTGACGCGCTCGTCACGGGTCCACCGTTCCCACTCGCGTGCATCAGGATTGCGGCTCTCGAATGCCACGTAGCCGCCGGGCCGGACCGCGTCGTGCAATGCGCGGAGCGCCTCGATCCACTCGTCGTCATCCAGGAAGAACTGCGCGACGTGGCCCGACATGAACGCGAGGTCGGCGCGCGGCCAACCGATCTGGGTGACATCGCCGCATATCCAGCGCACCAGCTCGCCGTGCTCACGGTTGCGCGCAACGTCGATCATCGCGGGCGAGGGATCGATACCAATCATGCGGTAGCCCTGCCGCGCGAGCTCCCGGGTGATCAGACCGGTCCCGCAGCCCACGTCGACGATCGTGGTCGCTCCGATCTCCGCGGCCAGCCCCGAGTAGAAGTCGGGTTGGGTTCCCGGTCGGTACACGTTGATCGTTTCGTAGACCGCGACGAGCCGGGGATCGCTGAACTCGCGGCTCACACCGTTCAGGCTTTGCGCTTCATCCCGTGGCCGAAGAAGCCACCGACCGGGCGGCCGTGCGCGTGGTAGTGGTCGGGGATGTTGCGCATGTTGTCGTCGACGTAGTGCTCGAACTCGAAGTGCTCGCGAGATCACCGACGCGAGCTGCGCGTGCATGTGCGCGAGCTCGACCGGCCGGCGGGTCGATGCCGTGGCCCCGCCAGACCACCATCGGCATCGCGCAGATCTCACACTCCGCGATCCAGCAGATGTCGTCTTCGTGGAACCACGGCGTGATCCGCGCCGCTTCGCAGAGATCGCACTCGTCCGCATGCTCGTATGCGTCGCTCATCGTGAACGACCCTAGAACACCAAGGCAATCGAAGCAGCCCCGGTCCGGGTCGTAGGGGTCCCGTGCTATTTTTTCGCCGGATGAAGGGCTTGATCCTCGCCGGCGGCGCCGGCACCCGGCTTCGTCCGATCACGCACACGAGCGCGAAGCAGCTCGTCCCGATCGCCAACAAGCCCATCATCTTCTACGGCATCGAGCAGCTCGCGGCGGCGGGCATCAAGGACATCGCGATCGTGATCGCCGTGGGCGACACCGGCAACGAGATCCAGGCCGCGGTCGGCGACGGTTCGCAGTTCGGCGTGGAGATCACCTACATCGAGCAGGACGCACCTCGCGGCCTCGCCCACTGCGTGCTCATCGCCCGCGACTTCCTCGGCGACGACGACTTCGTCATGTACCTCGGCGACAACATGCTCCAGGACGATCTGCAGACGTTCGTCGACCGCGTTCCTCGCGGCCCGCGACGAGCCACCCGAGCTCGGCGAGACCCGCTCCCCGCCCGCGGCGCAGATCCTGCTGGCGCACGTCGAGGATCCCCGCCAGTTCGGCGTCGCCGCGTTCGACGTGCACGGCGACATCGTGCGCCTCGTCGAGAAGCCGGCCGACCCGCCGAGCGATCTCGCACTCGTCGGCGTGTACCTCTTCTCGCCGCTCATCCACGACGCCGTGCGCGCGATCACGCCCTCGGCGCGCAACGAGCTCGAGATCACCGACGCGATCCAGTGGCTGCTCGACGACGGCCACCCGGTTCGCCACGAGATCCTGCAGCGGTTGGTGGATCGACACCGGCAAGAAGGATCCGCTGCTGCACTGCAACCGGCTCGTGCTCGACACCATCGAGCACCGCATCGACGGGCACGTCGACGACCAGTCGCGCGTGGAGCGGCGCGTCATCATCGAAGAGGGCGCCGAGCTGATCCGTCCGTTGTGCGCGGTCCCGCGATCATCGGCGCGCGCACTCGCCTCGTCGACACGTACGTCGGTCCGTACACGTCGATCGCCGCCGACTGCGAGCTCATCGACACCGAGATCGAGCATTCCCTCATGCTCGACCACAGCCGCATCCAGGGCGTGCACCGCATCTCCGACTCGCTGCTCGGCCGCGAGGTAGAGGTGGAGCGTTCGGGGACCCGCCCGCGGGCCACGCGCCTCGTCCTCGGCGACCACTCCCGAGCCGACCTGGAGTAAAGATGGCGATCGTCAACGAGAGCGAAGTCATCGTCGGGCGTGATGCTCGTCGAGCCGACGGTGCACGGCGACGAGCGCGGCCTGTTCGTCGAGACGTTCCGGCACGAATGGATCCCGCACTCCCGCGAGATGATCCAGATGAACCGCGCCGATCGCGAGGCCGGCTGCATCGTCGGGTTGCACTACCACCGATTCCAGGCCGACTACTGGTACGTGCCGTTCGGCACGGCCCGGATCGTGCTGCACGACCTCCGCTTCGGTTCGCCGACCGGAGGGCGCGACGCACTCGATCGACCGCGGCATGCGCGCCCGACGGCGTGCACGACCACGGCGGCATCTACATCCCGCCCGGCGTCGCGCACGGTTTCGCATCGCTCACCGACATGACGATCACGTACCTCGTCGACGGCTACTACGACCCCGCCGACGAGCTCGGCGTGGCGTGGGACGACCCCGAGGTCGCAGCCGACTGGGGCCTTCCCGGACGGGCCGATTCTCTCGGGTGCGCGACAGCGCGAACCCGCGGCGCTCCGAGATCGCCGACGACATGCGCCCGGGTTTCGAACCGCTCACTCGTGAAGCTGTTCGTAACCGGCGGGGCCGGCTTCATCGGCTCGAACTTCGTCCGTCACGTGTTCGCGAACACCGACGACGAGGTCATCGTCTACGACTCGCTGACCTACGCGGGGAACCTCTCGACGCTGCGCGACGTCGACGACAGCCCGCGCTACTCGATTCGTGAAGGGCAACATCTGCGATCCGGGCACGATCGAAGACGCGATGCGCGGTCACGACGCGGTCGTGCACTTCGCGGCCGAGAGTCACGTCGACCGTTCGATCGCCGGCCCCGACGACTTCATCAACACCAACTGCTTCGGCACCAACATCGTGATGGACACGGCCCGCCGGTTCGAGATGCGGCCGCGTCGTGCACATCGGCACCGACGAGGTGTACGGATCGGTCGAGGTCGGCTCGTCGAAGGAGACCGATCCGCTCGAGCCCCGGTCGCCGTACTCGGCGTCGAAAGCGGGCTGCCGACCTGATCGCGCTGTCGTACCACCACACCTACGGGGTGCCGGTGGTCGTGACCCGCTGCACCAACAACTTCGGACCGTTCCAGTATCCCGAGAAGGTGATCCCGCTCTTCACGACCAACCTCCTCGACGGACGGTCGGTCCCGCTCTACGGCGACGGCCTGAACGAGCGCGACTGGATCTACGTGGACGATCACTGCTCGGGCGTGTACCTCGCGCTCCACCAGGGCGCGGCCGGCGAGATCTACAACATCGGCGCCGGCAACGAGACGCCGAATCGAGTGCTCGTCGACAAGCTGCTCGCGCTGACCGGCCGAGGACGAAGACCTCGTCGAGTACGTCGACCGACCGGCTCGGTCACGACCGCCGCTACTCGGTCGACATCGCCAAGATCACCGCGTTGGGCTGGACGCGCAAGCGTATCGCTCGACGAAGCGCTGGCCGAGACCATCGAGTGGTACCGCGACAATCGCTGGTGGTGGGAGCCGCTCAAGGCCGCCTCATGAAGGTCCTCGTTACCGGCGCGGGCGGGCAGGTCGGACGCGAGCTCGTCGCCGCGCTCGCACCCCACGAAGTCATCGCCTGCACCCACGCCGAGCTCGACGCCGGCGACCGCGACTCCGTACTCGCGGCGATCACGGGTACTCGGCCCGACGCGATCGTGCATTGCGCGGCGTGGACCAACGTCGACGGCTGCGAGTCCGACACCGACCACGCGTATCGCGACAACGCGCTCGCCTGCCGCAACGTGATGGAAGCGGCCCGGCGCGTCGGCGCGTACGTGGTCTCGCTGTCGACCGACTACGTGTTCGACGGCGAGAAGGAAACGCCGTACGACGAGTGGGACACGCCCAATCCGATCTCCGTCTACGGCGCGTCGAAGCTCGCGGGTGAGTTCGAGATGGATCCGAACTGCGCGGTCGTCCGCACGTCGTGGGTCTGCGGGCTGCACGGTTCGAACGCGGTGAAGACGATCCTGCGGCTCGCGCAGCAGAAGGGCAACATGCGGTTCGTCACCGACCAGCACGGCTCGCCGACGATCGTTTCGGATCTGGTCGTCACGCTGCGCTCGTTCGTCGTCGACCGGCTGCCGGGAACTTGGCACGTCACCAACCAGGGCGCGCTCACCTGGTACGAGTTCGCCCGCACCGTGCTCGTGGCCGCCGGCGCTGACCCCGGACGGGTCGAACCGATCAAGACGGCCGAGATGGACCCACCCCGCGCCGCGACCCGACCCGCGAACTCCGAGCTCGACAACCGCGCGCTCCGCATCGCCGGCCGCCCGTTGCTCCCCCACTACCGCGAGTCCGTAGACCGCTTGGTGAAACAGTTGCTCGAACCTGCGTGAGTTCACCGCGCCATGCGCGGTCAAGTCACGCAGGTTCGGCCATTCCGCGCATCCGTGCGGCGATCAGGTCGCAGATCTCCTGCCCACCGCGCTTCAAGTCCGCGTGGCGTGCGCTCATCACGACGTACTGCTCAGCGACTAAACGGTTCCTCCTGGTCGCGTCTCGTGCGAGTTGGAACTCGTCGGAGTGTTCTTGGCGGCTGTCGTATTCGATTGCGATCTTGAATTCCAGATACGCGGCGTCGGGTCTGGCCACGAAATGGCCGGCAGCATCGAAGATCTCATGTTGGAGCACCGGCTCGGGAAGCCCATGTCTCCGCAGGGCCTGCAGCAACATCGTCTCCATGTCGCTCTCGGTCGGGCGCGCCATGGGATCCCATCGCTCCAGCAGCTCGCGTAACGTGCTGACACCTTTCAACCCGCGTCGAGCGTTCCGTTCGAACATCTCCTTCGTCGACTCGTGGGTGATCAGGCGCTTGCGCCTCGCGGCCTGAACCACGAACTCGAGGTAGTTGGCGCGGGGGGTACTGAGACGCGAGGTCGAGAATCGTGCGCTCGGGTGTCGTGACAGGGATCGCATCCACAAGTTGGATGTCGCACGGGTTGAGCCGGGTGCTCTCGTGCACGACAAGACCCGGCTGCACCGTCCTCTCCCATCGGCGGCACGTCAGCTCGACGGGATCGCGTCGACCCGTCGGCAACCCGTACATCTCGGCCGCGGCTCTATGTGAGATCGCGGCGCCTTCTCCGGCTGCGAACGCCGCGGCTCGCACGTCGGAACGCCAGGTGACGGGCGCTCCCGTGAGTCGATACACACCGTCGTAGAGAACCGACCACGATCGCCCCACTCGGCGATCGACCTGTGTTCTCGGGATGCCAGCCCGCCGAGCGTCTTCCGCAGTGAACACCCCATCTTGCTCAGATGCCGTGCTCGTCAGTTGCCGATCCGAGTCGCGAAACATCTCCGGAGGCTGCCAGCACCCTGCGACACTCCGAACCCTCACCCCGAACCTGCGTGAGTTCACCGCGCTATGCGCGGTCAAGTCACGCAGGTTCGTGCTGTGTGACTACAACCGTTCGACGATCGCTTTTGCGAACTCGCTGGTCTTGACTTCGGTCGCGCCTTCCATCAGGCGGGCAAAGTCGTAGGTGACGATCTTGTCGGCGATGGTGGCCTCGATCGCGCGCTCGATGTCGGCGGCGGCTTCGGTCCAGCCGAGGTGCTCGAACATCATCACGCCGCTCAACAGCACCGAGCTGGGGTTGACCTTGTCTTGGCCCGCGTACTTCGGCGCGGTGCCGTGCGTCGCCTCGAAGATGCCATGGCCGGTGACGTAGTTGATGTTGCCGCCGGGGGCGATCCCGATACCGCCGACCTGCGCGGCCAGCGCGTCGGAGAGGTAGTCGCCGTTGAGGTTCGTCGTCGCGATCACGTCGAACTCCGCGGGACGGGTGAGCACCTGCTGCAACGTGATGTCGGCGATGTTGTCTTGCACGAGGATCTTGTCGCCGGGCTTGCCGCCGCAATCATCCCAACCGACTGCGACATCGGCGAACTCTTCCTTCACGAGCTCGTAGCCCCACTGCATGAACGCGCCCTCGGTGAACTTCTGGATGTTCCCCTTGTGCACGAGCGTGACCGACTTGCGGCCCTTCTCGACCGCGTAGTTGATCGCGGCGCGAATGAGGCGCTTCGAGCCCGTCTCGGAGATCGGCTTGATGCCGATGCCGGAGTCTTCGCGAATGTCCCAGCCGAACTCCTTCTTCAGGAGCTCGATCATCCGCTTCGCCTCGGGCGTCCCTTCCTCGACCTCGAGGCCCGCGTAGATGTCTTCGGTGTTCTCCCGGAAGATCACCATGTCGACCTGCTCGGGGTGCTTCACCGGTGAGGGCACACCCTGGAACCAACGCACCGGGCGCAGGCACACGTAGAGGTCGAGGAGCTGGCGCAAGGCCACGTTCAACGAGCGGATGCCACCGCCGACCGGCGTGGTGAGCGGGCCCTTGATGCCGATGAGGTAGTCGCGGAACGTGTCGACGGTCTCGTCGGGGAGCCACGAGCCGGTGGCGTCGAACGCCTTCTGCCCGGCGAGCACCTCTTTCCACGAGATCGACTTGCCGTGCTTCTTCGCGGCGGCGTCCATCACCAGCTGCGCGGCGGGCCAGATGTCGACTCCGGTTCCGTCGCCTTCGACGAAGGGGATGATCGGCTCGTCGGGAACCGTGAGCACACCGTTGGTCATCGTGATCTTGTCGGCCATGGCGGAGAAGTTACCTGTTCCCGCAACCGCCGAGACGCGGGGACCGGATCGCTCGGATCCGGTCCCCGGTCGCACGTCGCGATCCGTCGGGCCGGCTACTTCCAGCCGGTGATGTCGAGGATCGTTGCCTTGCCGCTGATGTTGTGCTGAATGCTCACGTAGAAGTGTCTCCCGGTGGCGTCGAACGTTCCACCGGTCCACTCCGCGGTCAGGTCGTCGAGCGTCGCGATGCGCACGCAACCATCCGAGAGCAGGTCCTGGTCCGGCCCGTCGGGCAGGCAATCCCACAGGTCGTTGTTGTGCGGCCGCCGAAGCTGGTCTCCGCATCCTTCGCGTGACGCGCGCGCGACGTTCCGGCTTCGAGTGAACATTTGGCAGCGCTCGGACTACGACCGCGTGATTGTTGAGCGACGCCCGCTTGACACGCTCAAGGCGGCGTCCTGGTTGACAGCGCTTGTTTCTCGCGTCGAACCTGGTGGGGATGACGGGGACCGTGCGCTACGCCCAGGCCGGCGGCGCGCGACATTGCGTACGAGGCCGTCGGTACCGGGCCTCGGGACGTCCTGGTTGTCATGGACGGATTCATTCCGATCGACACGATGGGAGACGAGTCTCGCCTCGCTCGCAGCATGGCGCGGTTGAACACGCTCGGGAGGTTGATCCGGTTCGATCGCCGAGGGATCGGGCTCTCGGATCCGGTCTCGCCGGGCGACCCCCCGACGCTCGAGCAGTGGGTGGAGGATGCGATCGCCGTGCTCGACGCAGTCGGGTCGGACCGCGCGGTGATTCTCGCTTCGGCCGAAGCGAGTCCCGTTGGTTTGTTGTTCGCCGCGACCCATCCCGCGCGCGTCGAATCTCTCGTCGTCGTGAACGTGTACGCGCGCGCGTTGTGGGATGTGGACTATCCCGTCGGGCTGCCGGCCACGGTCATCGATGAAGCCCTGGAAACGTCCACGGCGCTGACCGCTCCCCAGGCCGAGAACGACTGGGTATTCACGGTGGCACCGAGCGCGGCACACGATCCGCAGTTTCGTCAATGGTGGGAGCAAACCGGGCGGCGAGGCGCGAGTCCCGCCACCGCACGAGCACTGCTTCGTGTTGCCTTGGACAGCGACGTACGAGCAACCTTGCCGGTCATTCAGGTGCCGACGCTCGTCGCACACCTGCAGGATGAACCCATCGTCCGCGTCGCGGTCGGTCGCTACGTCGCGGACCATATTCGCGACGCGAAGTGGGTGGAGATCCCGGGAGCCGACGACTACTGGTGGGCTTCCGATAGCGCGCCGCTGGTGCTCGATGAGATCGAGGAGTTCGTGACCGGCGCTCGCTCGACCCCGCTCACGAATCGCCTGTTGTCGACGATCCTGTTTACCGACATCGTGGCGTCGACCGAACAGGCATCTGAGCTCGGGGACCAACGCTGGCGCGAACTCCTCGACCGATTTGATGCCGCCGTGCGGCGACAGTTGGACAGATTCCGCGGCGTAGAGGTCAACACGACGGGCGATGGATTCGTCGCCACATTCGACGGCCCCGCGCGCGCCGTCGCGTGTGCGTGCGCGATTCGCGACGGCGCGCGCCAACTCGGCCTCGAAGTGCGCACGGGCGTCCACACCGGCGAGATCGAGCAGCGTGGTGACGACATCTCGGGGATCGGCGTTCACATCGCGGCCCGCGTCGCGGCCCGTGCCGAACCGTCGAGCGTTTGGGTTTCGCGCACCGTCACCGACCTGGTCGTCGGCTCGGGCATTCAGTTCGAAGCACTCGGCGACCACGAGCTCAAAGGCGTCCCCGGAACGTGGACCCTGTACGCCGTTGTCGAGGGCCTCGAGCCTCGCTAGCTCCGCCCGCTTCCGAGCGCTAACCGGCGCCGAGGTGGGGAGTGATGTCGTCGGTCTTCGGCTTCACGCTGCTGGTGACGCCGGCATGAACGCGCGGGTGCACAGGAGCCTTGACCGGCTTCTCCGTCGTGACCGGTGAGTCGTCGAGGCCCGCGTTGTCGAGGGTCTGCTTGATGACCTGCGACTGCACGATGATCTCGACCCGGCGGTTGCGAGCCCGGCCCGCGGCGGTGTCGTTCGACGCGACCGGGTCGCGGTCCCCCAAGCCCTCCGGGAAGAGCCGGTTCTCGTTCATTCCGAGTCCCATGAAGTACTCGGCGACCCGCGCCGAACGCGCGCTCGACAGGAACAGGTTCGACGGGAACTGCGCGGTCGCGATCGGCACGTTGTCGGTGTAGCCATCGATCAGAATCGGGTTGGGCACCTCTTGAGCACGCCGGCGACGAGGCCCAGCAACGGCGCACCGTCCGCACGCAAGTCAGACGAGCCACTGTCGAACAACACCTTGTCGGTAACGAGCGTCACGACGAGCCCGCGTGCTTCCAGATCGGTGCGGATCTTGTCGGCGAACCCTCCGGCGCGGGCCCGCGCTTCGATCTTCTGCTGCACGCCCTTCAGCGTGTCGGCTTCCTTGGCCTTCGCGCTCTGCAACGACTGCGTCGCGTTGAGGAGCTGCGCCAGTTGACTCGCGGTGAGGATGTTGTTGCTGGCGACGAGGCTCCCGCCCTGGCCCGGCCCGTTGCCGTCGCCGTTGCCCGGGATCGGTGAAGGGTCCTGAGGGTTCGAACCCTCGAGCACCGACGAGTTGAGCTTGCCGCCCCCGAGCGCTTCGTTGAACCCGATCGCGAGGCTCTTGAACTTCACCGTGTCCACGGTGGAGATCGCGAAGAGCGCGATGAACATGGCCATCAACAACGTGAGCAAGTCGGCGTAGGGAATAACCCACGCCTCGTGGTTCACGTGTTCTTCGTGCTCCTCGGGGAGCATTCCGCCATCGCCCGACATGATTGTGGCCCCAGCCCGCTATCGATATTCGAAAGAACGACTATGCAGCTTCGGCTTCAGCGGGTGCCTCGGCCGCGGCAACCGGGACGACCACCTCTTCGCGCTCAGCCGGCGGAACGTGCGACTTCAGCAGCTCCTCGACCACCCGGGGGCTCACTCCGGCCTGGATCGCCATGATTCCCTCGACGATCAGCAACTTGTGCGCGACCTCGAGCGTCGACAGCTGCTTGAGCTTGCTCGCCATCGGGAGGAACAGCGCGTTCGCGAGGAAGACACCCCAGAACGTTGCGACGAACGCGCCGGCGATGCCGTGACCGACCTCGGCGGGATCGTTGAGGTGCGCCATCGTCGCCATCAGTCCGAACACCGCGCCGATGATGCCGAACGTCGGCGCGAACACACCGGCCTGCGTGAACCAGCCCTGACCGACCTTGTGCCGTTCCTTCATCGCGCTGATCTCCGACAGCAGCGTCTTCTTCAGCGCTTCGGGATCGGTGCCGTCGACCGCGAACTCGATGCCCTTGCGGAAGAACGGGTCTTCGATCGACTTGGCCTCGTCCTCGAGGGCGAGCAGGCCCTCGGAGCGGGCGCGGTTCGTGAGCTTGACGATCTGGCCGATGGTGTCCATCGCCGACTCGTGCTCGTCGCCCTTCATGACCTTCTGGACGTACTTCGAGGCGTTCGACGTCGCCTCCATCGGGAACGAGATCATGGTGGCGCCGATGCAGCCGGAGAACACGATCAGGATCGAACCGATTTCAGTGAACAGGAAGACGACGTTGATGCCGTGCAGCACCGCACTGCCGAAGACGCCGACGACGGCGACCGACAGGCCGATCAAGGTGCCCTTCTCCATGGTCCCTCCCTGGACTCCATGAATTGCTAACCCGGCATCCATGCCGTTCCGGGGAGATATCGGCGGAGCCCGCCGGCTGCTGTAGGCCGAATGTCACACCCGAACCACCGAACCGGCGTGGAATCGGGTCACGAGGCCTGATATTCACGCCGGTTCGGACGCTTAGGGCGCGTCGAGGGCCTGCCTGAGGGTGGCGACGAAGGCGGCGGCTTCGTCGGGGCCACCGCCGTCGAGCAGGCGGCGGACGAGGGCGCTGCCCACGATCACGCCGTCGGCGAACGCCGCGGCCTGGGCGGCCTGCTCGGGGGTGGAGATCCCTACTCCCAGCAGCACGGGCCGGTCGGTCACGGCCTTGCAGCGGCGGCCCATCTGCTCGGCGTGCTTGGGGAGCGCCGTGCGCTCGCCCGTCACGCCGAGGAGCGAGACGCCGTAGACGAAGCCGCGCGACCGTTCGCAGATCGCGGCCAGGCGGTCGTCGGGAGTGGTCGGCGCGGCGAGCAGGATCGTGGCGACGCCGGCGGCATCGGCGGCGTCGCCCCAGCCGTCGAGCTCGTCGAGCGGGAGGTCGGGCAGGATCGCGCCGCTCACGCCCGCGTCGGCGAGCGCCCGGGCGCCCCGCTCGTGGCCGAACTTCAGCATGAGGTTGTAGTACGTCATCACGATGAGCGGGACCGGCGCGTCGATCGTGCCGAGCGCGTCGATGACGCTCGTCGGCGTCGCGCCGAGATCGAGCGCGCGCTGGCTCGCTTCCTGGATCGTGCGGCCGTCCATGATCGGGTCGGAGAACGGGATGCCGATCTCGACCGCGTCGGCGCCGGCGTCGATCACCGCGCGCACGACATCGCACCACTCGCGGCCCAAGCCCCCGGTCACGTAGGGAACGAGCAGCTTGCGGCCCGCCGCCCGTTGCTCCCGCAGATGCGCTTCGAGGTCCATACTCATGCGGCTACGACCTTCGGGACTCGATCGCCCGCGGGCTGTGACCCGACGTCCGTCCCTGCGGTCTGCGCCTGGCTACCCGTCATGCGAGGCCGCTCATTCCAACTCCCCGAGGCGTTCGGCGACCTGGGCGGCGTCCTTGTCGCCCCGGCCCGAAAGCGTGAGCAGCACGGTCGAGCCCTTCGGCACCGTGCGCCCCGCTTCCCGCTGGAGCCAGCCGATCGTGTGCGCCGGCTCGAGCGCGGGGACGATGCCCTCGGTCGCGGCGAGCAGTTGGAACCCCTCGAGCGCCTCCTCGTCGGTGGCCGAGTAGTACTCGGCGCGACCGTTGGCGGCGAGCATCGCGTGCTCCGGACCGACACCCGGGTAGTCGAGGCCGGCGCTGATCGACGTCGCTTCGAGCACCTGGCCGTCTTCGTCTTGCAGGAACAGCGAGCGCATGCCGTGGACGACGCCGGGAACACCGCGGCTCACGGCCGCGCCGTGATGACCGCTCTCGAGACCGAGCCCGCCCGCTTCGACCCCGATCAACTTCGAGCGGGTCTCGACGAACGCGGTGAACGTGCCGATCGCGTTGGAGCCGCCGCCGACACAGGCGACGACATAGTCGGGATCGTCGCCGTCGAGCAGCGCACGAGTCTGCGCGCGCGCTTCGTCGCCGACGACCCGCTGGAACTCGCGGACCATCCACGGGAACGGATGCGGCCCCATCGCGGAGCCGATGCAGTAGTGCGTCTCCTCGACCGACTCCACCCAGCCGCGCATCGCTTCGTTGACCGCGTCCTTCAGCGTCGCGCTGCCGGAGACCACCGGCACCACTTCGCGCCGAGCAGCTTCATGCGCCACACGTTGAGCGCCTGGCGCTCCACGTCGACCGCGCCCATGTAGACCGTGCAGCCGAGGCCGAAGAGCGCGGCGCCGGTCGCGGAGGCGACACCGTGCTGGCCCGCGCCCGTCTCGGCGATCACCTTCTTCTTGCCCATGCGCCGGGTCAGCAGGCACTGGCCGAGCACGTTGTTGATCTTGTGCGAACCGGTGTGCGCGAGGTCTTCGCGCTTGAGGAGCACGCGCACGCCGAGCCGCTCCGACAGCCGCGTGACACTCGGTGACCGGCGTCGGGCGGCCGACGTAGCTCGACAGCAGCGACGCGTACTCGGCGCGGAACGCGTCGTCGTGCCACGCGGCGGCGGAAGTCGATCTCGAGCTCGGCCAGCGCGGGGACGAGCGTCTCGGGCGCGAACCGGCCGCCGAACTCGCCGAAGCGTCCGAGGTCTACCGGCTCCGGGCCGGGCGACTCGAGATGCACGGCGGTACCGCGCAAAGGAGCTGACATCGGGAGTCTCCGTCACTCGTCGATTTGCCAGTCGAAGCGGCCAGCGCGATCGCCCGCGGTCTGGCGCACTGCACGAGACTCGCGTGGCTCGTCGTCGTACGAATCGATGCCGCGCAGATCGACCGCCGGTGCGTTGAGCTCGGCGCCCGCGGCGCGTGCCGCTTCGATGAACAGTCGCAGCTTGCGCGGGTCCTTGCTCCCGGGCGCGGCCTCTACGCCGCTCGAGACGTCGACGCCCCAGGGCCGCACGAGCGCGGATCGCTTCGCCCACGTTGTGCGGCGTCAGCCCACCGGCCAGCAGGATGCGAACCCCGCTCGGCGCGCCTTCGGCCAGCCGCCAGTCGAACACGCGACCCGAACCGGGATCGGGCGAGTCGACGAGGATCACATCGGCGGGGCTGTTGACCGCCGCCGCGAGCGCGGGATCGCCCGCGGTGAACGCCTGGATGACGAAGCGCACGCGCTCGCGCACCCACTGCACTTCGGAGCGCGGTTCCGATCCGTGGAGCTGCACCGCGTGCAGACCGGTGCGCGCGGCGACGTCGACGACGTGCGCGGGCGTGTCGTTGCGGAACACGCCGACGGTCAACACTTCGTGCGGCAAGCCGCTTGACGATGTCACGGACGGTGTCGGCCTTCACCTGCCGCCGGCTGGGCGCGAACACGAATCCGAGGGCGTCGGCGCCGAGCGCGACCGCGAGCAGCGCGTCGTCCTCGTTGGTGATCCCGCAGATCTTGACGAACACGCGCCGTCCCGTTGGTTCGAGGGGTATAGGAGGTGATCGATCAGGCGTCGATCAGCCGGTTGTGGTTGAAGTCGTCGTACGCCTGGAGGTCGAGGAAACCGTGACCCGAGTAGTTGAACAGGATCACGCGCTCCTCCCCCGATTCCTTCGCGGCGAGCGCCTCGTCGATCACGGCGCGGATGGCGTGGCCGGTCTCGGGCGCGGGGATCTTGCCCTCGGTCCGGGCGAACTGCACCGCGGCCTCGAAGGTCTTGCCCTGCGGGTAGGCCACCGCATCCATGCGGCCCGTCTTCACGAGCAGCGAGATGATCGGCGAATCGCCGTGGTAGCGCAGCCCGCCCGCGTGGATCGACGGCGGCACGAAGTCGTGGCCGAGCGTGAACATCGGGCAGCAGCGGTGGTCATGCCCGCGGTGTCGCCGAAGTCGTAGTCGAACTTGCCGCTCGTGAGCGTCGGGCACGACGAGGGCTCGACCGCGAGGAGCCGCACCGCCGCGTCGGTCATGAACGGCAGCGCGATGCCACCGAGGTTCGATCCGCCGCCGCACGAACCGATGACCACATCGGGCCGGGTCTCCCCCGCGAGCGCGAGCTGTTCCTTCGCTTCGATCCCGATGACCGTCTGGTGCAGCAGCACGTGGTTGAGCACGGAACCGAGCGAGTAGTGCGAGTCGTCACGCGGTCCGGCGTCGCGGACCGCGTCGCTGATCGCGGCGCCGAGCGAACCCGGGTGCGATCGTCGTCGACCGGTGACGGCACGACCGACGCGCCCCACGTCTCCATGATCACCCGGCGGTACGGCTTCTGCTCGTACGACGCGCGGACCATGTAGACCTTGCACTCGAGATCGAACTGCGCGCACGCGAACGCCAGCGCCGAGCCCCACTGGCCGGCGCCGGTCTCGGTCGTGAGCCGCGGCGTGCCGGCCTGCTGGTTGTAATACGCCTGCGCGACCGCGGTGTTGGGCTTGTGCGAACCCGCGGGCGAGACCGACTCGTCCTTGTAGTAGATGCGCGCCGGAGTGCCGAGCGCCGCTTCGAGACGCGTCGGCGCGCACGAGCGGCGTCGGCCGCCACAGCCGCAGGATGTCGAGCACCGGGCCGGGAATGTCGATCGTCGGCGCGCCCGTCATCTCCTGCTCGATGAGCGCCATCGGGAACAGCGGCGCGAGGTCATCGGGCCCGACCGGTTCCTTCGTGCCCGGATGCAGCGGCGGCTGCAACGGCTCGGGCAGATCGGGCAGCGCGTTGTACCAAGCGGTCGGGATCGTGTCCTGGCCGAGCACGAAGCGAGTGTCCATCACGACCTCCGATTCACCGGCGCGGCCCCGAGGTCGCGCACCAGGCCGGCGGGATCGTCGGCCCGTACAAGTGCTTCACCGACGAGCACGGCATCAAACCCTACGGCACCGAGGCGAGCGGAGTCCGCGGGAGAACGCACCGCCGACTCGGCGATGCCGATCACTGCCGGGGGCAGCAATCGCGGCGAGCCGCTCGCCCACGCCGAGGTCTTCGGCGAACGTCGCGAGGTCCCGATTGTTGACGCCGACGATCGTCGCGCCCGCCGCCAGCGCCCGCTCGATCTCAGCTGCGTCGTGGGCCTCGACGAGCACCGCGAGAGCCGAACGCGACCGCGGCCTCGCGCAGGTCGGCGAGCAGCGACTGGTCGGGCAACGCGGCGACGATGAGGAGGATCGCGTCGGCGCCGATCGCGCGCGCCTCGAACAGTTGGACCTCGTCGATGGTGAAGTCCTTGCGCAGCACCGGCAGCGCGGTCGCTTCCCGCGCGTCACGAGGTCTTCGACCATGCCGCCGAAGAACGGCAGATCGGTGAGCACCGACAGCGCGGCCGCACCGCCCGATTCGTAGGCCTTCGCGGTGGTCGGCGGGTCGAGATCGGGCGCGAGCGGCCCCTTCGACGGCGAGCGGCGCTTCATCTCCCCGATCACGGCGACGTGGCCGTCGGCACGGCGGAGCGCACCGGCAAAGTCGCGGGGCGGGCGCATCGAGCGCGGTGCGCCGCAGCAGGTCACGGGTCTGCGGCCGGCGCAGCATCGTGACCTCGTCACGCTTCCGGGCGAGGATGTCGTCGAGAACGGTCAAGGACGCCACTCTAGAGAGCCTCGATCCCGGACCGGCCCCGATTCTCGGCGCCCATTCTCGGCACTCGCCTAACACGGCCTTCACACGATCCTGATGTTGGACCGGTGCCCGGATGCGACGATGGAAGGCCTATGGAACGCGGCACCATCCTCGTCGTCGACGACGAGCCCAACATCGCCGACCTGATCGAGCTCTACCTCAGCCGCGAGGGATTCCAGGTCGTGAAGGCGGCGACCGGCGAGGGCGCGGTGCAGGCGGTCGCCGAGCATCGGCCGCGGCTGGTCGTGCTCGACGTCGGTCTCCCCGACATCGACGGCCTCGAGGTGTGCCGGCGCCTGCGCCAGACCTCGACGATCCCGGTGATCTTCCTCACCGCGCGCGACAGCGAGGTCGACCGTGTGGTCGGCCTCGAGCTCGGCGCCGACGACTACGTGACCAAGCCGTTCTCGCCCGCCCGAGCTCGTCGCGCGCGTGAAGGCCGTGTTGCGCCGCACCGAGGTCCGGTCGCGACCGCCGAGATCATCCAAGTCGCCGACGTGACGATCGACCTCGGCCGCCGCGAGGTGCGCGTGCGCGGCGACGCGATCCCGTTCACGACGCGAGGAGTTCGAGCTGCTGCGGTTCCTCGCGGAGCGACCCGGCCTGGCGCTGAGCCGGCAAGCAGATCCTCGACGGCGTGTGGGGCTACGACTGGTTCGGCGACGCGCGCACCGTCGACGTGCACCTCGCGCAGGTCCGCAAGAAGCTCGACGGCGCGGTGCGCATCGACACCGTGCGCGGAATCGGATACCGGCTGGAGCTCGTGGAGCCGTGAGGACGACGTGAGGCGAGGCCGGTCGCTCGGCACGCGGCTCGTCGTCGCGATGGTGCTCGCTGTCGGTCGTGGTGCTCGGCCTCTCGTACGCGACGACCTACTTCCTCGTGCGCAAGCGAGCTGCAGGAGAACGCGCTCGCCAACCTGCGTTCGCGCGCGGCCGAGCTGCGACCGATCGTCGGCGACGCTCGCCGCGTCGGCCGGCATACCGGACGGGCTCGGCGCTCGGGCTACGCGGCTCCGCGGCGACGCTGCGCGCCGGCCTCGAAGGCGACGGAGCTCAGCGCGGTGCTCGTCGGCCCCGACCGGCGCGATCCACGACATCGGTACCGCATCCGGTGTTCGCGCTCCCGCGGGCGTCACCGCGTCGGATCTCGACGTGCAGCAACTGCTCGCCGGCAACGAGGTGAGCGGCCGCCACGGCAACACCGTGTTCCTCGCGATCCCGGCGCCGCTCGATCGGGCGCCAGCGAGCTCGTCGTCATCGCGACCGACCAGGTCGAAACCAAGGTGCTCTCCCGCGCGACGCCGCTGGCTTGCTGCTCGCCGGGCTCGCGGTGCTCCTGCTCGCGGTCGGCGTCGCGGTCTGGTTCGCCCGCCGGTTGACGCCGTCCGATCCGCGAGATCGAACGCGCCGCCGCGTCAGCTCGCGTCGGGCGATCTCTCGCGGCCGGGCCGACCTGCCGCCCGGGACCGACGCCGACCTCGCCGAGCTCGGCGCCACGCTCAACGCGATGGCCGCGCAGCTCGAAGCATTCACGGGGCAGCCAGCGCGCGTTCCTGCTCTCGATCTCGCACGACCTGCGCACACCGCTCACGTCGATCCGCGGCTACGCGGAGGCACTCGCCGACGGAACGCTCGACGACGCCGATCCCGACGGCCGCAAGCGCGCCGCCACGGTCATCAGCAGCGAATCGCGCCGGCTCGAACGACTCGTCGGCGATCTCCTCGACCTGTCGCGCCTCGACAGCCGCGAGTTCTCCCTCACCGCGCGCGATTGCGACGTCGGCCGAGATCGTGCAACGACGCCGCGCTCGGCGTTCGCACCGCAAGCCCGCGACCTCGGTCTCGAACTTCGCGTGCTGCACGCCGGATCCCGCGCCGGCCCGACCTCGACCCCGAACGGCTGGGCCAGATCGTCGCCAACCTCGTGGAGAACGCATTGAAGTACGCCACGTCGATCGTCGAGGTGTCAGCGGAACGGCGCGGGCGACGAGATCGCCGTCACCGTGACCGACGACGGTCCGGGCATCCCGCCCGACGACGCCGACAAGGTGTTCACGCGGCTCTACACCTCGCGCGCCACGCCCGGCCGCGCGGTCGGTACCGGGCTGGGTCTCGCCATCGTGCAGGAGCTCGCGGCGGCGATGGGCGGCCGCGCCGTCGCCGACGCCCCCGCATCCGGCGGCGCCCGCATCACCGTCACCCTCCCGGCGACTCCCCCGACCAATCGTTCATTGTGCGTGATCAGTCGATTTTCGACCTCGCACGCGGAGAACATCAGTCGGCGGTCTCTTCGTAGATGGCTTCGACTCGGGCGCTGACGTCGCCGGCGAGGACGGTGCTCCCGGGTTCGACCTGGCGGCGGATCGGTCGCGAGCGCGACGCCGCCGACTGCGCTGGTGACGGTGCCGACCTCTTTGCCGTCGGCGACGACGGTCGCGCCGCGAGCGAGCGGCGCGTCGGCGACCAGACGACGAAGCAGGCGGTTGACGTGCCCGCGGGTGTCGATGCGGCACACCAACTCCTGGCCGAGGAAACAGCCCTTCGTGAACGAGACCGCGTCGCGTTCGAGGAACGCCTCCTGGGCGATGGTCGTCTCGTCGATGTCGAGACCCTGACGCGGCACGCCCGCCTCGATCCGCATCGCCTCGTACTCATCGTCGGTCACGAGCGTCGAGCGCCCGCGCTGTTCGAGCTCGGGCACGACCGCGTCGATCGCGCTCGGCGCACCCAGCGATCTCGATGCCGGGCGCGTCCTGCCAGTCGACGCGGACCGCGATCGATCCCGCGGGCTCGAGCACCTTGGCGTGCAGCTCGATCGCATCGGCGCCGCGCACCGCGACCGCGGCCACATCGGCGGAGCGATCTTCGATCTCGACCTTCACCCGGATCTTGAAGCGCTTGAGGCCCGCGCGCGAGCACCGAACCGAAGCCCGGTTCGCACACACACCACCACTCGTCGTCGCTCACATGGGCGGCGCGCAGGTCGACCACCAGCTTGCCCCTGGGCTCCAACAGCAGCGCATGGCGCTCGAACCCCGACGCCGACCGGGTCGAGGTCTTGCGACAAGAGACTCTGGAGAAACGACGTGGCGTCGGGACCCCACACCGCGACGACGTCACGGTCGATCGCGGGCAACAACTGTGGATGGCATCGAGTGTCAGCTCTCTGTCGGAGCGAGGCGCGCCGCGGCGGCGGCTGCCGTCAACAACGCCCGGGCCTTGTTGCGGCATTCCAATGACTTCGTCGTCGGGTGACGGAATCAGCGACGATCCCGGCGCCCGCCTGGAGCGTGGCCTGGCCGTCGCGCCACACCATCGTGCGGATCGCGATCGCGGTGTCGAGGTTGCCGGAGAAATCGACGTAGCCGACGACCCCCGCGTACGCGACCCCGCTTGGTCGGCTCGAGCTCGTCGATGATCTCCATCGCCCGCACTTTGGGCGCACCGCTCACGGTTCCGGCCGGGAAGGTCGCGCGCAGCACGTCGATCGGGCTCAGCCCGGGCGCGAGATCGCCCGCGACCTGACTGGTCAGGTGCATCACGTGCGAATACTTCTCGAGGGTCATGAGCTCCTCGACCTGCTCGCTCCCGAACTGCACGACCCGGCCCACGTCGTTGCGCGGCGAGGTCGACGAGCATCACGTGCTCGGCCCGTTCCTTCGGGTGCTCGACCAACTCGGCCGCGAGCCGTTGGTCGTGTTCGGGCGTGCGGCCGCGCTTGCGGGTGCCCGCGATCGGGCGGCTGATCACGCGGTCCGTCGAGCACTTGCACCATCGGCTCCGGTGACGAACCGACGATCGTCGCCTCCGGGTGGCGCAGGAAGTACATGTACGGCGACGGGTTCACGAGCCGCAACACGCGGTAGACCGCGAACGGATCGACGGGCTCGACCAGATCGAAACGCTGCGCGAGCACGACCTGGAAGATGTCGCCGTCGAGGATGTGTTCCTTCGCGGCTTCGACGGCTTCGGTCCACTGCGCTGCCGTTCTGGTTCGTGACGACCTCGGGCAGCTCGGTGAGCTCGTCGGGCGGCGGCAGCGCCGGCGTGTACGGCAACGGCCGACCGAGATCGGCGACCGCGACCGCGAGCTTCGCCGACCGCGCCGTCGTAGAGCGTCGCGCAGCGCGGCTTCGTCGCAGCCCGGCGGCGGGTACACGTTCTCGATCAGGTAAGCAGCGCTGGCGGAAGTGGTCGAACGCGGCGACCTGACCCGCGAGCGAGCACACGGCGTCGGGGAAGCCCAGATCGTCGTGCGGCACGTCGGGCAGGCGCTCGATCTCGCGGACGGTGTCGTAACCCATCCAGCCGACGATGCCGCCGTGAAACGGTGGGAGCTCGGCCTGTTCGGGCGCGCGGTACCGCGCAGCAGCGCTTCGAGCGCGGCGAGCGTTCCCTTGATCCGACGGAACGCCGGCGGGCGCGAGTCCCACCGATCCATTCGAGGTTGCCGGCCCCGGGCGACGAACGTGAGCGCGGGATCGCGCCCGAGGAACGAGAAGCGGCCCCACCGTTCGGCGTGCTCGACCGATTCGAGGAGGAAGCCTTCGCGGTCGCCGACCAGCTTCACGAACGCCGACAACGGCGTCTCGAGATCGGCGAGCACCTCGCGCCAGACCGGCACGACGGTGAACTCGCGCGCAAAGTCCGCGAACTCGGCAAACGACGGGCGAACCGGGTCAGCGTCCGCCGTCATCCGATCCCGCTCACGAGGCCTCGGCTCACACGGGACCGGGTTGCGAGCCGCCGCCGAACGCCCGGAAGAAGCAGCTGCGCTCGCCGGTGTGGCACGCGCCGCGCCCTTCCTGGTCGACGACGAACAGCAACACGTCCATGTCGCAGTCGTAGCGGGCGTCCCGCACGTACTGCCGATCACCCGAGGTCTCGCCCTTGCACCAGTACTCCTGGCGGCTCCGGCTCCAGAACCAGGTGCGACCGGTCTGGAGCGAGCGCTCGAGCGCCTCCCGGTTCATCCAGCCGACCATGAACACCTGGTTGGTCGCTCGTTCCTGGACGATCGCGGGAACGAGGCCGTCGGCGTTGTACGCAACCGCGTCGAGCTCCTCGGCGGTATACGGAATCGGTGTGGTCGAGAGCGTTGACATCGAGCGGGCATCGTACCGGGCTCCCCGCGCCGATCCCCGTCCGTTTAACCTCCCCCGGGATGGCCTCGCCGACGCCGCCGAATGCGCCTCGGCGCCCGCATGTGCTGTCGATCCACGGCGACGAACGCGTCGACGACTGGTACTGGATGCGCAACCGTGACGACCCCGCCGTCATCGCCCACCTCGAAGCCGAGAACGCCTACGCGGAGGCGGTGCTCGCGCCGGGCGCGAGCCTCCGGGACCGGATCTTCAACGAGATCCGGAGCCGCATCCAGGAGACGGACGCGTCGGCGCCGATGCCCGACGGCCCGTTCGACGTATTACACCCGCACCGTCGAGGGCGAGCAGTACGCGATTCACTGCCGCCGGCGCGGCGACGGCCCGGAAGAAGTGATGCTCGACGAGAACGATCTGGCCGAGCGGGCACGACTACTTCTCACTCGGGGGTTTCGAGGTGTCGCCCGACCATCGACTCCTCGCGTACTCGACCGACGAGAACGGCGGCGAGCGCTACACGCTGCGCTTTCGTGACCTGACGAGCGGCGACGATCTTCCCGACGTCGTCGATGACGTGACCTACGGGCTCGCGTGGTCCAACGACGTGGCCACGTGTTTCTACGTGCGCCCCGACGAAGCCATGCGCCCGCACGAGGTCTGGCGTCATCGACTCGGCACCCCCACGACCGACGACGTGCGGGTGTTCCGCGAGGATGACGAACGATTCTTCCTCGGCGTCGGCCGCACGCGCTCGGGTTCCTTCGTGCTGATCGATGCCGAGTCGAAGCTGACTTCGGAAACCTGGTTCATCCCGTCCGACGAGCCCGAGCGCGCGCCGACCGTCATCGCGCCGCGCGAGCACGAACACGAGTACTCGGTCGACCATCACGAACACCCGGATTTCGGCGACCGGTTCCTCATCGTCACGAACAGCGAAGGCGCCCGCAACTTCCGGGTCGTCACCGCGCCCGTCACCGATCCCGGTCGCGCGAACTGGACCGAGCTCGTTGCCCATCACCCCGATGTGCGCATCGACTCCGTGGATGCGTTCCGCGAGCATCTCGCGATCAGCGAGCGGGCGGAGGGCCTGGATCGAGTCCGCGTCATGCGCTTCGAAACCGGCGCCTGGAACACGCTCCCGGCGTCGGATCCGGTGTACAGCATGTGGGTCGGTCCCAACCTCGAGTTCGAAACCGCGATGTTGCGCTACGGCTACACGTCGTTGGTCGCGCCCGTCACCGACCTCGACTACGAACCGGAATCGGGCTCGACGACGATCGTGAAGGTGCAGCCGGTGCTCGGCGGGTACGACCAGTCGGCGTACACGTCGGCGCGCGTATGGGCGACCGCCGCCGACGGCACCGCAGATCCCGATCTCCGTGGTGCACCGGCGCGACGTCGCGCTCGACGGGAGCGCGCCCGCGCTGCTCGGCGGCTACGGCGCGTACGAGCACTCGAGCGATCCCGTGTTCCGCGCCGCTCGGCTGTCGTTGCTCGATCGCGGGTTCATCGTGCGCGATCGCGCACGTACGCGGCGGCGGCGAGCTCGGTCGCGAGTGGTACGAGCAGGGCCGGCTCGAGCACAAGGAGAATACGTTCACCGACTTCGTCGCGTGTGCCGAAGCGCTTGATTGCGAACAACTACACCGCGGCCGGCCGGATCGTCGCGCGCGGCGGCAGCGCGGGCGGGCTGCTCGATGGGTGCGGTCGCGAACCTGCGGCCCGATCTCTTCGCGGCGATCGTCGCCGAGGTTCCCTTCGTCGACATCGTCACGACCATGCTCGACCCCGAGCTCCCGCTCACCGTCACCGAGTGGGAGGAGTGGGGTGACCCGCGCGATCCCGCGGCGTACGCCGCGGATGAAGGCGTACTCGCCGTACGACAACGTGACCGCGCAGGCGTATCCGGCGATGTTCGTGACGACCGGGCTCAACGATCCGCGGGTGCAGTACTGGGAGCCGGCCAAGTGGGTGGCGAAGCTGCGGAGCCTGCACCACGTCGAACAACCCGATCGTGCTGCGCACCGAGCTCGAAGCCGGGCACGGCGGACCGTCGGGTCGCTACGACGCCTGGCGCGACGAAGCGACCGTGCTCGCGTTCGCGTGCAATGCGGTCGGCATCGAGCGAGTGACGAACCGGTGAGCGGCATCCGGGCGCTGGCGCTGCACACGAGCGACGGGTTCACGCTCGAAGCCGAGATCGCGCCCGCGTCGACCGGTCGCCGCAACCTCGAAGGCGGCCGTCGTGCTCTGCCATCCTCACCCGCAGTACGGCGGGACCATGCGCAGCATCGTGATCTCGGCGCTGTTCGAGGCGCTGCCCGCCCTCGGCTACCCCTGCATCCGCTTCAACTTCCGGGGCGTGGAGGGCAGCGAAGGAAGCTACGCCGAGGGTCGCGACGAGCCGCTCGACATCGTCGCCGCGATCGATGCCGTCGCCGCCGAAATGCCCGGACCGCCGATCGTGCTCGCGGCGTGGTCGTTCGGTGCCGACATGGCGTTGCAGGTCGTCGACCACGCGCGTCGCCGGGTGGGTCGGCGATCGCGCCACCGTTGCGATTTCGATCAGCATTCCCGGCCGCGAGCGACACGCGTGCGAAGCACTTGATCCTCGCCGAGCACGACGAGTTTCGCGATCCCGCGGAGATCGAAGCGGAGATCACGTCATGGTCGAACACGACCACCGCGGTCGTACCCGGCGCGAGTCACTTCTTCGTCGGTCGCACTGATCGCGTCACAACGCAGACGCAGGTCGGTATCGACCGCGCCGTTGGCTGAGAGCAGCCAGTACGCCGAACAGCTACAAACGACTGGCTACAAGATGAGCGGTGAAGCGGCGAAGCCGTTCACCTCGAGGAACGATTCGCGACGCGTGGCCGCGTGGCGCCAAGCTTCGAGATCAGACTCGAATGCAGCTCGATCGCCGTCCTCATATGCATGTTCGAGCTCGTCGAACGCGCAGTCTTCCGCATCGAGGAGCGCGCGGTAACGGCGGAAGAAGTGATCATCGACCGCATATGCCGTGCGCTAGAGCGTGTGTCTCGGGCATGTGACTCCCTCGCTCCGTGCCGGGCGCCGAGCCCCGCACTCGGTTCGGTCACGGTACACCGGCTCGGCGCCGCGCGGAACCACCAACTGGTTACGGGCGCGTTACTTGGCGTACATGCAGAATCTTGCATACTGCAAGAGTGCCCGGACCCGGCCGGGGAAACCTCCCGGCCAATGTCCCGGGCAATAATCAGGGCCGGACCGTGACCCCGTTCGCGGTCAGGAGCGCCTTGGCTTCCCGGACGGTGTGTTGGCCGAAGTGGAAGATGGAGGCGGCCAGCAGACCGCGTCGCGCCGCCCTCGGTCGCGCCTTGGCACAGGTGTTCGAGGGTTCCGACTCCCCCGCTCGCGATCAGCGGAACACTGACCGCGTCGCCGACCGCGCGCAGCAGATCGATGTCGTAGCCGACCTTCGTACCGTCACGATCCATCGATGTGAGGAGGATCTCGCCCGCGCCGAGATCGCACACGTGCACGGCCCACTCGACCGCGTCGAACTCCGTTGCGGTGCGGCCGCCGTGCGTGACGACTTCCCAACCCGCGCCCGGGTCTTCCGCGTTCGCCGGCGCGGCGTCGATCGCGACCACGATGCACTGATCGCCGAACTCGTCGGCGCTCTCGCGAATGATGTCGGGATCGTTGACCGCCGCGGTGTTGAGCGACACCTTGTCGGCACCGGCGCGCAACATGCGCGCGGACGTCTTCGACCGTACGGATCCCGCCGCCCACCGTGAACGGGATGAACACCTGGTCGGCAACACGTTCGACGACGTGCACCATCGTGTCGCGATCGTCGGACGACGCGGTGATGTCGAGGAACACCAACTCGTCGGCGCCCTCCGCGTCGTAGCGCGCCGCGAGCTCGACCGGATCGCCGGCGTCACGGATCTCGACGAACGCACGCCTTTCACGACCCGGCCCGCGTCCACGTCGAGGCACGGGATCACTCGGACTGCGAGCACGCGGCAATCCCCTCTTCGACCGTGAAGCGCTTCTCGTAGATCGCGCGGCCGACGATCGCGCCCGCGAAGCCACGACCTCGTGCTTCACTGCCGCGAGCTCGCGCAGGTCGTCGAGCGATCCGACGCCGCCGCTTGCGACGAGCGGCGTCGTCGACCGCGCGCGAGCACGTCTCGGAGTTGATCGACATCGGGACCCGCGAGTGTTCCGTCGCGATCGATGCCGGTCACCACGAGCGCGCCGACGCCGGGAATCGCCGCGAACCGCCGGGCCAGGCTCGACGAGATCGAGTCCGGTCTCTTCGGTCCAACCGTGAATGGCGACGTCGCGGACCCGCGCGTCGAGGCCGACCGCGACCTGTCCGGGATGCATGGCGGCCAGCTCGTCGACGAGGTCCGGCGATTCGACCGCGGCGCTGCCGATCACGACCCGATGGACGCCCGGCCGCGAACCGCTCGCTCGCGTCGGCGATCGAGCGCACACCGCCGCCGCTCTGCACGCGTACGTTCACGTTGGCGCAGATCGCTTCGATCGGTCGCGAGGTTGGCGTTCCCGCCCTCGCGGGCCGCGTCGAGATCGACGACATGGATCCACTGCGCACCCGCGTCGGCGAACCCGCGCGCGACGGCGACGGGATCGTCGCCGTAGACGGTCTCCGCGTCGTAGTTCCCGCGGAGCAGGCGTACGACCTGACCACCGAGCACATCGATCGACGGAAAGAGCTGCATCGCTCATGCGGCGCCGTCTCGACGAAGTTGCCGAGCAAGGCGAGACCGACATCGCCGCTCTTCTCCGGGTGGAACTGCGTCGCCCACACCGGCCCCCGCTCGACCGCGGCCGCGAAGCGCCGGCCGTAGTCGCACCACGCGGCGACGTCACCTTCATCGGTGGGATCGGGCGCGAACGTGTGCACGAAATAGCACCACGCGGGATCGGGCAGTCCGGCGACGAGCCGCGATTCCGGGTTGCGCTCCAGCGTGTTCCAGCCCATCTGCGGGAGCCGGACCGTGTCGGGGAGCCGCGTGATGCGGCCCGCGATGATCCCGAGGCCGTCGACGCCGGGCGACTCGTCACTGCCGTCGAACAGCATCTGCATTCCCACGCAGATACCGAGGAACGGACGACCATCGGTCGCCGCGGCACGCGTCTCGGCTTCGAGCCCGCTGTCGCGCAGCGCCCGCATGCACGCGCCGAAGTTGCCGACGCCCGGCAGCACCACCGCGTCGGCCGCGCCGATCTCCTGGGCATCGGTCGTGAGGTGCGCGTCGGCACCGAGGTGCTGGAGCGCCTTCTCCGCCGAGCGCAGGTTCCCGATCCCGTAATCGACGACCGCGATCATCAGCCCGACAACGTGCCCTTGGTCGACGGCACGTCGCTGCCCTCGACCTTCACCGCGTCGCGCAGCGCGCGCGCCACGCCCTTGAACGACGCCTCGATCACGTGGTGACCGTTCCGGCCGCTGACGCTGCGGATGTGCAACGTGACTCGCGCCGCCGTCGACGAAGCCCTTCCAGAATTCCTCGGCGAGCTGCGGATCGAACGTGCCGATCCACTCGGCCACCGGCTCCACGTCGTAGACGAGGAACGGGCGGCCGGAGAGGTCGAGCGCCACTTGCACCAGCGCTTCGTCGAGCGGAACGAGCGAGTTGGCGAACCGGCGCACGCCGCGCTTGTCGCCGAGCGCTTCGCGGAGCGCGTTGCCGAGCACGATGCCGACGTCTTCGACGGTGTGGTGCAGATCGACTTCGAGATCGCCGGTCGCGGCGATAATCAGATCGAAGCCCGCGTGCTTGCCGAGCTGCTCGAGCATGTGGTCGAAGAACGGAATGCCGGTCGAGACCTTCGTGGTACCCGCGCCGTCGACCACGAGGTCGAGCTCGACCGCGGTCTCCTTGGTCGTCGCGCTTCAGCTGCGCCGTCCGGCTCACCTGACCACCTCCGGTAGTGCCGCGTTGATCGCGGCCAGGAACTCGTCGTTCTCCTCGCGGGCTGCCCACGGTGATGCGGAAGCACCCTTCGACGCCGGGACGACTCGAGAAGTCGCGCACCAGCACGCCCCGTTCGAGCAGGCGCCGCCACAAGTCGTGCGCGTCACCGTCGACGCGGACGAGCAGGAAGTTTGCGCCCGACGGAACGACCGAAGCCCGGGCAGCTCGGCGAGCGCGGAGAAGATCCGACCCCGCTCCTCCACCAGAGACAGCGACGCGCTTCTCCATCTCGGCGTGGAAGTCGAGTGCGATCGTGCCCGCGAGCTGGGTCGGCACGGAAAGTGCGTACGGCAACAACACCTTGTCGAGCTCGGCGATAACCCACGCCGGCGCGACCGCGAATCCCAATCGCACCGCCGCCAACGACCAGACCTTCGAGTAGGTGCGCACCACGACGAGCGGTTGGTCGTCGCCGACGAGCTCGAGCGCGCTCCACGGCGCGAACTCGCCGTAGGCCTCGTCGACGACGAGCAGCGCGCCGATCTCGGTCGCGACCGCGAGGAGCCGCTCGACGGTCTCGCGCGGTTCCACCGTGCCGGTCGGGTTGTTCGGGCTGCACAGGAAGATGATCGACGGCTGCGTGGCGCACGCGAGCGCAACCGCGGCGTCGGCCTCGACGGTGAAGTCGGCGCGCCCGGTCGCCGGCGACGATCTCGGTGTTGGTGATCTCGGCGATGTGCGCGTGCAGCGCGTAGGTCGGTTCGAAGATCAGCGCCCGGCGACCGGCGCCGCCGTAGGTGAGGAGCAGCGTTTGCAGGATCTCATTACTGCCGTTCGCGCACAGCAACCGTTCGCCGGTTGACCGAGCGACGCACCCAACGCGTCACGCAGCTCCTGCGCACCCCGATCCGGGTACCGGTGCCAGGCGACCGCGCGCAGCGCGTCGGTGTAACGCTCGACGAACGCGGCCGGCGGCGGGTACGGACTCTCGTTGGTGTTGAGCCGGACGCGAACATCGACCTGCGGCGAGTGGTAGCCCTCGAGCGATCGCAGGTCGTCACGAGGTTGAATCCGCGCGTCGCGCGCCGCGGTCACGACTTGTCCCGCAGGCGGATCGCGTCGGCGTGCGCGGTGAGACCTTCGGCGTCGGCGAGTGTCGTCACGAACGGAGCGAGGCCGGCCAACGCGCCGGGCTCGAGTGAGACGACGTGCACGTGCTTGCGAAAGTCGTCGACCCGGAGCGCGTCGGTGTAGCGCGCGGTTCCGCCCGGTCGGCAGCACGTGGTTCACGCCTGCGACGTAGTCGCCGATCACCGCCGACGCGTCGGCGCCGACGAACACCGCGCCCGCGTTGCGCACGAGGTGCACCAGATCTTCGGCGCCCGCGCACATGAGCTCGAGGTGCTCGGGTGCGATCGCGTTCGCCGCTTCCATGGCCTGCTCGGGACCTTCGACGAGCACGACCCGGCCCCCGGCTCGCAGCCAACCTTCGGCTTCGGAGCCCTCGGCGCCCAACAAGGTGCGCGAGCTCGCTCTCGACCACTTCGGCGTAGTCCTCGTCCCAGGTGATCACCGCGGCCGACCCGCCCGGTCCGTGTTCGGCCTGGGCGAGCATGTCGGCGGCGACGAGCAGCGGATCGACGGTGGTGTCGGCGACAACCGCGACCTCCGAGGGTCCGGCGTAGCTGTCGATGCGCGACAACGGTCGCGACCTGACGCTTCGCCTCGGCCGTGTACGCCGTGCCCGGACCGACGATCACGTCGACCGGCGGCGATGCTCTCGGTTCCGTACGCGAACGCGGCGATGGCCTGCGCGCCGCCGACCCGGTGGATAACGTCGACTCCGCGCCAGCGCGGCCGCGGCCAGGATCGCATCGTGCACGGTCCCGTCGCTCTGCGGTGGCGTGCACAGTGCGATGTGGCGAACGCCGGCGACCCGGGCCGGCAGCGCCGTCATCAACACCGACGACGCCAGCGGCGCCCGGCCTCCGGGGACGTAGCAGCCCACCCGATCGACCGGAACCACGATCTCGCGGACCCGCACCCCTGCTCGCTCGTGCTCGGGCTCGTGGCCCTGCTGCACCTCGTGCCAGGCGACGATCTGATCGCGGGCGAACTCGAGCGCGGCCCGGAGCTCGGGATCGAGCCGCTCGAGCGCCGCCGCCGGCTCTCCCGCGGGCACCGTGATGTCGCCGCTCCAGCCGTTGAACCGCGCGTTGAGCTCGCGGACCGCGCCATCGCCGCGGCTGCGCACCTCGGCGATGATCGCCGTGACCGCGGCCTCTACGTCGTTGCCCTCGACCGGCGGTCGCGCGAGCGCGCGCCGTACATCGGTGGAACCGCGGAGATCGACACGAGCCAGCATGGGAAGCGGCTTCATCGTACCGGGCCACCCCTGATCAGCCCCTCGAAATAGGGAAGTGACAAGCTGGCGCGGTGAGCACCGACAGCGACGTCGCCATGTTGTCCAGCATCAGCTCCCAGCTCGAGGATCTCGGGCATCGGATCACCGAGATGGCCGAGCGCTACGGCGCGACTCCCGACTCCGCGCTCGCGAGCGAGCTCTTCGGTGCCGAGCGAGGCCTGATCGGCGCCCGCCGTTCGCTCGACCGGGCGCGGAAGTTCCTCAACCAGGGCTGACGTCCAGCCGGCCCGAAGTATCAGATCGCCGCTAGCCGACGCGGAAGGCCGACGGGCAGATCTCGGCAAGGCCGCACTCGCCGCATTTGCGGCGCGCGCGATGCACACCTGCCGGCCGTGCTCGATGAGCCGGAGCGAGAGCATCCCCCACTCCTCCGGCGGAACCATCCCGCCGAGATCCTTCTCGATCTTCACCGGATCGGTCTCGTTCGTGAGCTTCAGCAGATGCGACAGGCGGGTCACGTGCGTGTCGACCGGCAGGCCCGGCACGTGGAACCAGACCGAACGCACGACGTTCCCGGTCTTGCGCCCGACCCCGGGCACGCGTCACCAGATCGTCGAGCTCGACGGGTACCTCGCCGCCGAAGCGTTCGTCGAGTGCCTGCGCCATCCCGATGAGGCTCTTCGTCTTCGCGCGGAAGAACCCCGTCGAGTGAATGAGCTTCTCGACCTCCTCGGGATCGGCGTGCGGCGAGATCCGCGGGCGTCGGGATAGCGAGCGAACAACGCCGGCGTCACCATGTTCACCCGTTCGTCGGTGCTCTGCGCCGACAGGATCGTCGCAGTGAGCAATTCGAAGGCGTTGGTGTGTTTCAACGCGCACTGCGCGTCGGGATACAGCTCCTTCAAGAGCTCGACGACGGCGACCGCGCGGGCCTTGGCACCTCGGGGACGGGCCACGGGCGAAGGGTACCCTCGGCCTGTGAGCACCGAGACCCTCGTTCGGGTCGACCCTTCCGATTTTGCGGCGCGCCGACTCGCGATCGAAGCCCTCGACGCGGCCAGCGCGCGCCGTCGACGGTCACGACGCACTCGGTGACGCCATCTGGCGCGACTTCGACGCACCGGGTCCGGATTCGGTGGGCTTCCTGATCGACCAACTCGCGTACGTGCACGTCGCCCGCGCCGAGTCGCATTGGATCGCGGGCACGATCCGCCTGCCCGACGCGCGTGACGGCGCGACGACCACCGACGCTGCTCGACGCCGCGCGTCGCCCACGTACGCGCGCACGGCGGAGGCCGGCTCGAGTGCTGGGTGTTCGGCGCGACCGACGCCGACGACACGTCGTTCGCGGCCGCGGGCATGTCGAGGGCACGCGAGCTCTTCGAGATGCGCGTCGCGCTGCCCATCCCCGAGATGCCGGTCTGGCCCGCGGGCATCAGCGTGCGCCCCTTCGAGGCGGGCCGAGACGAAGCCGACTGGTTGCGGGTCAACAACCTCGCGTTCGCCGGCCACCCCGACCAAGGTTCGTGGACGCTCGCCACGCTCGAATCGCGCACCAGCCAGCCATGGTTCGATCCCTCGCTGTTCCTGCTCGCAACCGACGCGCTGGGCCTCGCGGGCTTCAACTGGCTGAAAGTGCACGCCGCTCGCGGCACCCGATCCCGAGCTCGGTGAGATCTACGTGATCGGCGTCGATCCGCGGACGCAGGGCACCGGGCTCGGCCGCGCGCTCGCGATCGCGGGCCTCGGCGCGGTGCACGAGCGCGGCGTCGGAACCGGCATGCTCTTCGTCGCCGCCGACAACGCCGGCGCGCTCGGCCTCTACGGATCACTCGGATTCGAGATCCATCGCACCGACCGCGCCTACGCCCGCGAGATCGAGACCGCATGACGACCGCGAGATCGGGAGCGACCAGATACGGGCGCCGACGCCGGAGAAGACATCGCCGCGCTCGTCGAGTCGTGGGGACTCCCCGCCTACCGCGTCGCGCAGCTCTACGACGGGCTGTGGGAGCAACGCAAGCCGCTCGACGACCTGACCACGCTCCCCAAAGACCTCCGCGCCGCGCCTGACCGATGCGCTCCCGCTCGCGCTCGATCTGGTCACGAAGCAGACCAGCGCCGACGAGAAGACGGTGAAGTGGCTGTGGCAGACCGCCGACGGCGCGCAGGTCGAGACCGTCTTGATGATCAACCCCGAGCGCGCCACCGTGTGCGTGTCGTCGCAAGCCGGTTGCGCGATGGGCTGCACGTTCTGCGCGACCGGTCAGGCCGGCTTCGAACGTCACCTCGATAGCGCCGAGATCGTCGAGCAGGTCGTGCGCGCGCAGCACGAGACGACGGTTCGGGTGTCGCACGTCGTCTTCATGGGTATGGGTGAACCGCTCGCCAACGTCGATCCCGTGCTCGAGTCGCTCGAACGGTTGCACGACGACTTCGGACTCTCGGCCCGGCACCTCACGGTGTCGACGGTCGGGAGTGGTCCCGGGCATGCGCCGCCTCGCGCAGCATCGTCTGCCGGTCACGCTCGCCGTCTCGCTGCACGCGCCCGACGACGATCTCCGGGCGACGATGGTGCCGCTCAACCGCCGCTACCCGATCAACACGGTGCTCGACGCCGCCCGCGAGTACGCGGCGATCAAGGGCCGCCGCGTCACCTTCGAGTACGCGTGCATCGCCGGAGTGAACGACCTGCCCGAGCACGCCGACCTGCTCGCCGGGCGGCTCACCGGGCTGCGGGGTGGGGCCCACGTGAACCTCATCCCCTTGAACCCGACCGGGCGCGTTCGCGGGCCAGGCGCCCGACCGCGTGCGGATCAACCGCTTCGCGGCCCGCCTGGCTGCGGCCGGGGTGACGGTGACCGTGCGGCACAACCGGGGGGTCGACATCGACGCCGCGTGCGGGCAGCTCCGCGCCCGCGAAGCCGACGTTCGCGTGCAACTCCAACCGGCGAAACCCCCTGCGCACCGGTAGCCGCGTTCCATCCGCGAGAATGGCGCCGTGAACGAGAACCGCTTCCTCAACCCCCACCAGCCCCAGACGCTCTACTCGGCCGTGATCCTCGGCTACATCGAGGCCGTGTTCAACGTCATCAGCTTCGACCCGATCCTGATCCTCGTCGGACTCGGGCTCGTCGCGGGTGGCTACGGGATCTCGAACGAGAAGAAGTGGGGCTACACCCTCGCGGTGGCGAGCGCGTGCCTGCAGGTCATCATCGTGCTCGCCGTGTTCGGCGGCTCGACCTTCACGAACGTGTTCGCGTTGCTCAACTTCTTGTTCGATGCCGCGCTCGTCGCGCTGCTCCTGCACCCCATGAGCCGCGACTACCAGCGCATCTGGTTCCGCTAACTCGCACCGCGGTGTGCGACTCGCTGTGCTTTCGCACGGGCACCGGGATGGTGTTCGCGAAGAACTCTGACCGCCCACCCGCGGAAGCCCAGGTGCTCCTGCAGCACGGCGCGCGGGCCGCGGGCGGGATGCTCGACACGCAGTACTTGCGTATGCCCGACCGCGGCGCCTACGCGTTCACCGGTTCGCACCCCACGTGGCTGTGGGGTGCCGAGCACGGCGTCAACGAGCACGGCGTCGCCATCGGGAACGAGCGGATCTGGACCGTCGACGATGCGTACGCGCTCCCGCCCGCGTTGCTCGGGATGGATCTCGTGCGGCTCGGCCTCGAACGCGGCCGCACCGCCGACGAGGCGCTCGAGGCGATCACGAGCGCGCTGGCCGAGCACGGGCAGGGCGGATTCGGTGAGCCCGGACATACGTCGCCGTACTTCTCGTCGTTCCTGGTGGCCGACGCGCAGGGCGGCTGGGTGATCGAGACCAGCGCCGCGCACCTGGGCCGCGCGTCCAGTGGGTGACGGCTCGGCGATCTCCAACCGGATCTCGATGACGACCGACTGGACGCTCGCGTCGGACGACGTGACGCCCGGCACCGACTTCGACCGCTGGCGTGCGCCCGCCATCCCGACCGCGCTCGCCGACCACCGCCTGGCGGCGACGAGCACCTGCGTAGCGACTCGCACGATCGGCGCCGACGCGAACCCGAACTCGAGCAAGAACGCAGCTGCTGCGGTCGCAACGTTGCGCGATCACGGAGCCGGCCCGTGGGGCGCTCCGGGTTCCGGGCCCGACGCACCCGTCAGCGCGGTTCCCGACGGGTTAGCGCCTGATTTCGCGGGAGTGACCGTTTGCATGCACGTGGGTGAATTGCAAACGACGACTGCGGCCATAGTCGTCGACCTCCGTACCGATGCACCGCCTCGGGCGTGGGCGTGCCTCGGGAGCCCGTGCGCCGGCGTCTTCGTGCCCGTGTTCCCGCCGGTGGTTCCCGCCGTCTTGAGCGACGAAGCGCAGTGGCACCGATTCGCTCGGCTCGCGCGCCGGGTCGAAGCCGAGCCCGATGCCCTCGAGCACGTCCGCCGGGTCCTCGCGCCGGTCGAGAACGATCTCTGGGCCGAGGCCGACGAATGCGTCGCCACCGGGATCCGGGGTCCGCTCGAATCGTTCGCCCGGGAATGCGTCGGCGCGGGTCGCGGCCGCGCTGGAAGCGCTCGGAGTGTGATCCGCTACCGTCCCGCCGGTCATGGAGTTCAACCTCGCCGATCTGTGGGAACGCGTCGCCGACACGGTCCCCGATCACGAGGCACTGGTTTGCGGTGACCGCCGGCTGACCTTCGCCGAAGAAGACGCCCGCGCCAATCGCCTGGCCAACGCGCTCGCGGCACGCGGCGTCGGGCCCGGCGATCACGTCGCCTGTTACCTCTACAACTCGATCGAGTATCTCGAAGTGATGATCGCGGCGTTCAAGCTGCGCGCGGTCCCGATCAACGTCAACTACCGCTACGTCGAAGACGAGTTGCGCTACCTGCTCGACGACGCCGACGTGAAGGCGGTCGTGTTCCACCGCGAGTTCGCGCCCAAGCTCGCCGCGATCCACGCCGCGCTCCCGGAGCTCGCACACCTATCTCGCGGTCGAAGACGGCACCGATGCCGCAGTGACCGCCGAAGACGTCGCCGAACTCTCGGCGCTCGACTACGACGCGATCCTCGCGGCGGCAAGCCCGGATCGGACCTTCGGCCCACGCTCCGCCGACGACCTCTACATCCTCTACACCGGCGGTACTACGGGCATGCCCAAGGGCGTGATGTGGCGCCACGAAGACGTCTTCTTCGGCGCGCTCGGTGGCGCGGGCGGCGGCGGCAAGCCGATCACCGCACCCGAGGAGATCGCCGAACGCTGCCTCCAACCGCGCACGCGCTGCGTGCCGGCCTGCCCGTTCATGCACGGCACCGCGCACTGGATGGGGTTCGAGCGCGCTCTACACGGGCGGCGCGGTCGTGATCCCCGCCGAGCACCACCTCGACTCCCTCGCGCTCTGGCGCCTGGTCGAGCGGGACAAGGCGAACTTCATGGTCATCGTCGGCGACGCGTTCGCCCGGCCCATGCTCGATGCGCTCGATACCGACGAAGGGCGTGCGCATCGACGTCTCGCCGCTCCGCGTTCTCCTGTCGGGAGGCGCGATCCTCTCGCCGTCGCTGAAGCGTGAGCTCGTCGCCCGGCTGCCCGACGTGCTCGTCGTCGACGGCTACGGCGCGTCCGAGACCGGCGGCCAGGGTCAATCGGTCGTGGTGTCGGGGGGCGACATCCCGACGTCACCGCAGTTCCGCGTGTCCGAAGACACGCTCGTGCTCGGCGAAGATCTCCGGCCCGCGCCCGCGGGCGTCATCGGACGGCTCGCGCGCCGCGGCCCGATCCCACTCGGGTACTACAAGGACCCGGAGAAGTCCGCGGCGACGTTTCCGGTGATCGACGGCGTGCGCTGGGCGGTGCCGGGCGACCACGCCGTGTGCGACGACGACGGGCTCATCACGTTGCTCGGCCGCGGTTCGGTGTCGATCAACACCGGCGGCGAGAAGGTGTACCCCGAAGAAGTCGAGTCGGCGTTGAAAGGCCACGACGAGGTGATCGACGCGGTGGTGGTCGGCCTGCCCGATCCACGCTGGGGCGAGCACGTCGTCGCGGTCGTACAGGCGCGGCCCGGTACGACGCCCTCACTCGAAGCGCTCCAGGAACACGCGCGCGCCCACGTCGCCCGTTACAAGGTTCCGCGTGACATCGTGTTCGTCGACAAGATCGTGCGCTCTCCGTCGGGTAAGCCCGACTACCGGTGGGCGAAGAAGACCGCCGCCGACGCCGGCACTCGACGCGCCATGACGAACCGCTTGGGCAACGAGACCAGCCCGTACCTGCACCAGCACCGCGACAACCCGGTCGACTGGTATCCGTGGGGCGACGAAGCGTTCGAGCAGGCTCGGGCCGAGGGCAAGGCGATCTTCCTCTCCGTCGGTTACTCGTCGTGCCACTGGTGCCACGTGATGGCCCACGAGTCGTTCGAAGACGAAGCGACCGCCGAGATGATGAACCGGCTGTTCGTGAACGTGAAGGTCGATCGCGAAGAACGCCCCGACGTCGACGCGGTCTACATGCAAGCCGTGCAGGCGCTCACCGGTCGCGGCGGCTGGCCGATGTCGGTGTGGCTGACGCCGGACGGCCGGCCGTTCTACGGCGGTACCTACTACCCCAACGAAGATCGCCACGGCATGCCGTCGTTCACGAAGGTGTGCGAGGTCGTGGCCGAGGCGTGGAACGAGCAACGCGACGACGTCGAGGAACAGGCGAACAAGCTGACCGAGGCGATCGACGACACCGTGCTCCGATCGCGCGCCGGGTCGAGCCTCGCCGTCGAGACGCTCACCACCGCAGTCGCGAACGTGCGCACGCAGTTCGATCCGAGGTGGGGCGGCTTCGGCCCGGCGCCGAAGTTCCCGCAGGCGATGACCCTCGACTTCCTCTGCCGCGCGCTCGTGCACGACCCCGCGCCGGAAACCCGCGAGATGATCACGACCTCGCTCGACGCGATGGCCGCGGGCGGGATCTACGACCACCTCGGCGGCGGCTTCGCTCGCTACTCGACCGACGAGACCTGGCTCGTCCCCCACTTCGAGAAGATGCTCTACGACAACGCGCTGCTCGACGCGTGCGTACCTGCACGGTTTCCTCGTGACCGGCGAGGATCGTTACCGAACCGTCGTGGAAGGCATCGTCACCTACGTGCTGCGGGACCTCACCGATCCGGTCGGGCGGCTTCTACTCCGCCGAGGATGCCGACTCGGAGGGCATCGAGGGCAAGTTCTACCTGTGGTCGCTCGACGAGATCCGGGAGGTCTGCGGCGCCGATGCCGACGAGGTCATCCGCTATTACGGCGTCACGGCCAACGGGAACTTCATCGATCCGCACACGCAGTACCGCGGCAGCATCCTGCACGCGGTCGATCGCACCGAGGTGCCGTCCGCGGCGGTGGAGCGCGGGCGAGCCGCGCTGTTCGCCCGCCGGGAGCTCCGCGTGCGACCAGGCCTCGACAACAAGGTCTTGCTGGGCTGGAACGCCCTCTTCCTCGCCGCGCTCACCGAGGCCGCCGCCACGCTCGACCGCGACGACTGGATGGCCACCGCGCGCACGAACGCGGCGTTCTTGCTGCGCGAGCTCCGCAACGACGACGGCCGCTTCCGCCGGTCGTGGCGCGCGCCCTACCTCGCGTACGCAGAGGACTACGCGGCGCTGCTCGAAGCGCTCCTCACGCTGGGCGAGCTCGACGACATCTCGTGGCTCACCGACGCGCGCGTCGTCGCCGACGAGTTGATCCGCTTGTTCCAAGATGCCGACGCCGGCGGATTCTTCACGACCGGCCACGACGCGGAAGTGCTCGTGGTCCGGCCGAAGGATCTCTTCGACGACGCGACGCCGTCGGCCAACTCACTCGCCGCGAACGCGACTGCTCCGCCTGGCCGCGCTCAGCGGCGAGGCGAGCTACGAAGCGCCCGCAGTCGCGATCCTCGAGATGCTCGCGGGACCGATGACGAGTCATCCGACCGGGTTCGCGTATCTGCTCGGGCGCGCTCGAACGCCACGTACGCGCGCCAATCGAGATCGTCGATCATCGGCGCGCCCGATGATCCGGATACGCAGGCGCTGCGCGGCGAAGTGACCCGCCGACTCATCCCGGCGTCGGTCACGCTCACTGCCGCCGGCGACGGGGCCGGTAGCGAACTACCGCTGCTGGCCGACCGTCCGCAGCGGCCGGAACCGACCGCGTACGTGTGCGAGCACTACGCGTGCCGCCAGCCGGTCACGACGCCCGAAGACCTCCGCGCTCAACTCGACGCGGTGCTCGCCGGCCGGAACTAACAGGCCGCTACGTACGAGCCGGCCGCCAACTCTTCGGCGACGGCCCAACCGAACGCGATCATCGCCTTGCCCCGGTTGGCATCGAGGTCGCCGATCAGCGAGACGATCTTCGATCCACCGGTGGCCTTGACGGCACTGGCGTCGAGGATCGGCACGCAGGTGGGCTTGCGGCTCTTCACCGCGACCGTGAAGCCACGGTCGTCGAAGTGCGCAGCCTCTACGCCGAACCGCTTGGCGAGGCGACGGCCCCACGCGCGGTCTTCGCCGTTGGCGACGTAACCCGGTCGGGGCACGAGGTTCGCGTAGCTCGAGAGCAGCGTGTAGCAACTCGGCTGCGAGAGCCTCGTGGCGACGAGCACGTCCTCGTCGGGAAACGAGATCGCGGCGCGACGTGAGAGCTCACCGGTCATCGCCTTCAACGCGGCGGGACCGTGCTTGCCCTTACGTGCGACACCCAGACCCCACAGGATCGCGGGCGTTCCACCGATGCGTTCGAGCGACCCGAGCATGAGGCCTTGGACCTCACTGTCGAGCACCGCGACGACCGCGAGTGGGAACGCCTCGACCTGAAGATCGAGTTGCGCGTCGGTGAGCGAGAGCCCGTTGGACGAGAGGAGTTGCGAGAACTCATCGAGCTCGGCGGGCTTCAGCGAGACGGAATCACGGGATTCAACGTTCATCGTCATAAGAGTGTGGCCGAAAGTGGGGTGCGAGCGAAAGTCGAGTCCGGGATCCGAGGCTGCGGGCGGTCTCCGCCGGTCCGAAATTCGCCCATTCGCGCTGATGCGCGCGTGCGGGCGCGCGCCATGTCCCAATACGCGCGCAGCTCGGAGATCTTGCCGCTCTCGTCGAGAACGAAGACCTCGACGGCATCCATGATCATCGTCGACTTGGGGGTGCCCTCGGGGGCGCCGAGCGTCACGTGGATCTCGAAGACCATCGCGGCCTGGTTGGCGCACACGATGATGTCGCTGGGAACGAGCTCGATCGACTCGGCCAGCGTGCGGGCTTGGTCCCAGAAGGCTCCGACGCCCTCGTGACCGACGTGGGGCGGCTCGCCGACCGGATCGTGCCAGACCGCATCGGCGGCGAACAGGTCGATGCAGGCCTGCTTGTCGTTGCGCTTGTACGAGTCGACATAGGCGTCGACGACGCGCCGGACTTCTTCGGGGCTCGTCATTGCTCCTGCAACTCCTTTGCCACGAGGTCGTGGGTGGGGCGGCCCGGGTTGGCCTCGCCCAGACTCGTCTCCGGTGCCTCGGGCCAGAGCACGATCGTGCCGCCCGCGGCGGTGACGCTCTTCATCACATCGAGCTCGTCGGTCACGACGATCGACTGGACGTCAGTGTTCTTGGCGAGCACGAGGATCGCCGCGTCACGCGCTTCCGGCTGCAGTCCATCGAAGGCGCCATCGAGCACGACCGGGAGGCGGCCGCCGAGCAGATTGCCGGCCCGGTACGAGTCGAGGAGCGACTCCATGACCTGCGCGAGATCGTCGGGTGCGATGCGGTCGATGTCGGCGTCGTAGATCTGGTCGAGGCGACCGATCTCGATCTCGAGGTCGGCGAGGATGCGCTCGTGGCGAGCGTGGTCTTCTTCGAGCCCTTCGACCACTCCCCAACCGGGCGAGCGCTCGGCGGTGGGCGCGGTTGGCGGCGCGCGGCGGGGTCGGCGGCGTGTTCGTCGGGGGCTGGGTCGGTTCGACGGCCAGGAGATCACGCGCGGCCTGGATGGCGTCGCCCTGGGCGACGCCGGCGTCCTGGAGCACGTCGATGAGCTCCCGTACGCGTTCCCGGTAGCCCGGGGCCTCGATGCGCAACGCCCGCAACTCGGCGGGCGGATCGCCGCCGACCACCGGACGCCGGAGCAGGCGCTCGGCGTGGGCGCGCAGCTCGACACCACGCTGATGGAGATCTTCGTTGGCGGCGACGCCCGCTTCCCGGCGGGCCGCGTCGAGCGCGGCGCTGGCGTCGATGAGCTCGCGCTGAGCCGCCGGTCGCGCCTCGGTCGAACCGCCACCGCCGGCGATCGCCACGAGGAACGACGCATACGAGTCGACACCCGCGTCGGCGAGCGCGACCTTCTCCGCGTCGACGGCGGCTTCGTATTGGGCGACGGCTTCGACGCGGGTCCTGCGCTTCGCTTCGAACAAGCGCGCTTCGGCCTCGACGACATCACGGTGCCGGCGATCGATCTCCTCACGCGCCTGACTCCGTGACGCTGCCCGAGCTCATCGCGACGGCCATCCGCGCTCGCTTCACGCGTTCTTCGGCGACCGAGAGATCGACCGCGGGCGCGGCGGCGCGGGCCCGCAGGAGATCGGTGTGCGCGTCCCACGCGTCGGCGAGTGCCTGCGCTTCGGGCGACGGCATGGCCGACAGCGTGTCGATCGACTGGAGGAGGTTGCGGATCTGGGCCCGCAGCTCGCCGGCGGCATCGGTCTGGTTGTCGGGACCCGTGTGATCGACGACGAACGCCGGCGACCACGGTTGCGGTTCGGCGTTCTCGATGCGTCCGGCTTCACGCGTTCGCGCCCGCTCCAACGCGGCGGCGATGCGGTGACGCTCGAGCCGACGCGACGCGTGGGTGGCCGCGAGGTCGCCGCGCCGGCGCGCGCAGAGCGCCTGCCACTGCGCGCTCGAGGTCGTGACGATCGAGCACCGCGGGGGCGCTCGGAGGCAACGGCAACGGCGGGAGACTGTGAACCGAGACGAGCCGGCCGTTGATGTCGACCGAACCCGCGGCATCGGCCGGACGCGGACCCATCACCGTGCCGACGATCTGGTGCGCGGCGGAGCTGCGATCGGCGGTCGCGGTGTACACGCCGGCGAGGCCGCCACCGAAGTGCAGGCTGGTCTCGCCCGCCCGCAACCGCACGTCGACGAGGCGGAGCCTGGCCGAACTATCGGTGTCCCGGGAGTTGAAGTCCATAGTCCGATCAAGCCTCGTGGAAAGTGCAAAGGATAGACCCAGCACCTCCGCGTAAGGCGAGACCACGTCGGAGCCGCACTTCGGCTTCTGGTCAGGGCTTCGTGCTGCCGTTCGTGCCAGTGGTCGTGCTCGTGGATACCGGTGCCGCGTTCGGCGCGAGCACTCCGAGTCGGCGGAGGTCCTTGGCGATGAAGGGTGCGATCGCCGCCGCGTACTTCACGGTCAAGTGCGAGCCGTCACGCTTGACGATCAGGCCCCGCACGATCGGGTCGCAGATCGGCTTCGCGTGGGCACACCAGCCGGTCGGCATTCAGCGAGAAGATGCGCTTGTGGTCGGAGAGCGACCGGTACAACCGCTCGATGGGAGTCGGGTACGCCTGCATCTTGTAGGTGCATTCCGACGCGGGCTTGCCCGACGACAGGCAGTCGAGCGGGTCGAAGTCGACCGGCGCCAGGCCGATGGGCTCCATGATCACGATCTTGCGCGCCGAGGCCTGGAGTTGCTGGATCGACAGTGCAGTGACGGCGAAGACCTTCCGCTGGATGCGGACCTGGCCCATCCGGCCGACATCGCCGCTGGGCAGCACCATCAGCGGCTTGAACCGGGCTTCGTCGAACGCCTGATCCGCGAGCACGAGGACATCGGGCTTGAGCTCGGGGATCTCGCGGCGGTACCAGTCTTCCTGGTGCTTGTCACAGTTGTCGCGGATCTTGGCGTTCGACTGCCCGTAGCGCAGATCCCGCTGCCACGGACACTCGTTGAGCCCGACCACCGAGAACTTCCACCCCTCCTGCTTCGCGATCGCGGTGAACGTCGGGACCCACATCCGCGCGTGGCTGTCGCCCATGAGCACGACGCGCAGCCCCTTGCCATTCACCAGCGTGCAACCGCTCACCGGTTTTCCGAGACAGTCGGGAAGCTCGGCCCGGGTCAGCGCGGGCCGCAGATCGATCCGGTGCGCCGCGGAACCGGATCCGACCTTCGCCGACAGCCCGTTGCCGGTCTCGAGGATCGCGGGCGCGAGCACGAGGGCGCCGATCGTGCTGATCGTCAAGCCTGCGGCGACCACCGGGACGCGGAACCGGTTGAGCCACTGGGCCGAGCGGATCGGATGTTCGAGCGCGTGGAAGCTCAACGCGGCGAGCCCGGTCGCGACCGTGCACGTGAGCACGAAGAGCACCGGGCGACTCAGGTGCCGGTGATGGGTCGCGATCACGATGACCGGCCAGTGCCACAGGTACGTCCCGTACGACACCATGCCGAGATAGGTGATGGGCGGTAACGACAGCAATCCCTTCACGAGACCGCCGCGCGAGTTCTCCAACGCGACGATCAACGTCGCCGTGAGCACCACCGCCAGGATCCCGCGATTGATCGTGCTCATATCGAAGATCGACGACGACGCGAGACCGAGCCCGGCCAACGCGACGAACGCCAGCCACGGCGCGACCCGGCGCCACACGTCGGGCAGTCGGAACAGTTGGGGCGTCAGCGCGAGCAGCGCACCCGCGAGCAGCTGGTAGGCGCGGGTATCGGTGCCGTAGTACGCGCGATCGGGATTCGCTCGCGCCGATGTGGATCGCCTCGACCACCGACGCGAGCGCGGCGATGCCGATGAGCAGGCGCAGCGCCCACCAGCGCATACGGCCGACCCGCGCGGTGGCGAAGAAGAGCACGGTCAGACCGATCGGCCACAGCAGGTAGAACTGCTCCTCGACCGACAGCGACCAGAACTGCAACACCGGGCTGCGGTTGACGTTCGTTGCGAAGTAGTCGACCGACTGGTGGATGAAGAACCAGTTCGCGACGTAGAGGAACGCGGCCCGGAATCCGTTGAGCGCGTTGAATATCTGGAGCCGGCTCGCAACCGCCGCGTAGGCGAGCGCGGTCACGACCAACACGACCGTCGCCGCGGGGAGGATGCGGCGCACGCGTCTCGAGTAGAACCGCCGGAAGTCGATGCGGCGCCGGGTCAGCAGATCTCCGAGCAGGATCCGCGTGACGAGGTAGCCCGACAGGACGAAGAACACGTCGACGCCGATGAACCCACTGCGGAAGAAGCCCGGCCCGGAGTGGTACGCCAGCACGAGGTAGACCGCCACGCAGCGCAAGCCGTCGAGGTACGGTCGATAGGTCAGCTCTCTGCGCCCGCTCGGCACAACCCCTCTTCCCCCGCACCCGGCGCGGGCAAAGCTACAGGTCAGGCGTGCTCCTCACGCGGGCGGGCCTCGTGGGCGACGAAGCCGGGTGGAGTGGCAGGATGCGCTCATGACCGAAGAACCCGTCAACGTCGAGCGCATGGAAATCGAACGGTTGATCCCCGCCGATGCGGCCGCGATCTTCCGGGTGTTGAGCGATCCGCAGGGCCACGTCACGATCGACAGCTCCGGCATGCTCATGGACGCGACCGGCGATCCGGTGCAGGCCGTCGGAGACCGCTTCGTGGTGCACATGGATCGCGAGGCGTTGAACGACTTCCCGATGGGCCTCTACGACGTGACCGTCATCATCGAGAGGTTCGAGCCCGACCGCGAGATCGCGTGGAGCATCTCGGGAGAGATCCAGCCGCCGATCGGGCACATCTACGGCTACCAGCTGGAACCGGTCGAAGGCGGTACCAAGGTCACGTCGTACTACGACTGGTCGAATATCGGCGAGAACTGGAAAGAGCTCGGCGTGTTCCCGATCATCCCCGAATCTGCACTACGCGGCACGCTCGGAATTCTCGCCCGCACCGTCGCACGCGAAGCGCGCGGTCAGAGCTCGTAGTCGATCTTCAGCAGCTCGCCGATCGAATCGAACGTCTTCTCGAGGGAGTCGTGATCGTCGGCGCGTCCGCGCACGGTGACGACGTGTGACGCGGTTCCCTCCCGCCAGTCGACCGTCTCGCCCGGACCGCGGTTCAAGCTCACGATGTCGACGCCCGGAAGCGCGGACAACTCTTCGAGACCGTGCACCGCGCCGACTCGACGCGCGGCCATCGGTGGCTGCACCATGACCCAGAAGCCGACCCCGTCGCACTCGGCCAGCCCGTCGAACGCGACGGGATTGCCGACCGCGATGTCGCACGCGACCTGAAACAGGTTCACGTCGGAGACACGACCCAATACGAATGGGGGCCGGCCCCCGAGCCGCCCGTTGACCTCGATCAACTGGGGCCCGTCGGCGCTGAGCTTGATCTCGGTGTGAAGGATGGAGTCGGTAACGCCGAGCGCGGCGATCGCGGCGTCGACCATCGCGAACACCGGCGCGTGCAACTCGGGCGCCAGGATTCCGGGCAGGATGTTGCCGCTCTCGCGGAACGGCTCGGCGATCGGAAATCGGCCGGTGATGGCGACGTGGCTGATGGTGCCCGCGCTGATCACGCTCTCGACCGAGAGGTAGTTCGCGTACCAGTGGTCCCACGGCAGATCGTTCGGTACGTACTCCTCGACGACGTAGTCGGTCACGCCGCCGTTGTCGTCCAGCGCGGCGCGCAAGTCGTCGGCCGACGCGAGGAGATGCATGTCGACGCTGCCGCTGCCGTGCTCGGGCTTCAGCACCGCCGGGAAGTTGATCTCGCTGATGACCGCCGCGGTCTCGGCCGTGCTCAGGCGGGTCGGCAGCGCCCACATGCTCGGGCCCGGAATTCCCGCGCGCTGGAATGCCGCGCGTTGCAGCCGCTTGTCGACGACGCGCGCCGCGACTTCGGGAGTGTGGTAGCGGAGGCCGAGCCGCTCGGCCAGCGCCGCCGCGAGCTCGATGTGATCGTCGACGAAGGAGACGACGCCGTCGATCTCGTGTTCGGCGAGCCGGGCCGCCGCTTGGTCGGCGTCGAGACCGACGATGTCGACGACGGTGCCGAGACGCTTCAAGAATCGCGTCGTGGTGTCGCCGACGCACGACTCGTCGACGACCCAAATCAGCTCCGCGTGATCGCCCACCTGCTGACTCAGGTCAGGTGGAAAGAACGCGTGCGGATGATGCAACACCGCGACTCTGCGTTGCACTATTCGCTCCCACGAATGCACAAGTTGTCTCGCCGATCATCCATGCGTGGCGCACCGCCGGCCCGGCGGTAACCGAGCGTTACGCGGCAATCCTGAAGAACGCCGCATTCTTCTCCGTGCTCTCACAGACTGTCTACGGGCCGAACGGCCCAGTCGGTTCAGACACACCTCCGCCTAATCTCCTGCGCAGCACCCGACCGAACGCCGGCGGGCGGATCGCAGCAGTGACGAAAAGGGAGATATGGCGGGATTGTCGGTCGGCATCGTCGGAGCCGGCGGCGTGGGAGTGGCGGCCGCGTCGGCGCTCATCATGCGCGGCCTCGCGGGCCGGGTCACCGTCTACGCCCGTGACGGCGGTGCCGCCCACGGTCTGGCCCTCGATTTCATGCACGCCCGGCCGCTGCTCTCCCAGATCGAGGTGCGGGGCCGCGGCCTCGACGAGATCGAGCACGAAGACATCCTCATCATCACCGCCGGGCACCACACCTCGCCCGGCGAGACCCGCCTCGACATCCTCAACCAGAACATCGTCGTCATGGACGACGTGGCCACCGCGATCGAAGCCGGCGCGCTCCCGCGCGTCGCGCTGGTCGTGACCAATCCCCTCGACGTGATGACCGAGTACCTCACCCGGCGTTGGGAGGGCCGGCCGGTCGCGGTCATGGGCTCCGGCACCGCGCTGGAAACGCTCCGGCTCACGGATCGCGTCGCACGCGAGTGCGGCGTCCACCCGCGGAGCGTGCACGCCTGGGTGGTCGGCGAGCACGGCGACTCGTGCGTGTTCCTCCTCGACTCGGCCGTCGTCGGGACCCTCCCGCTCGTGGAGTTCGCGGCGCAGCGCGGCATCGAGCTCACGCCGGAACGGTTCGCGATCATCGAGCGCGACGTGCGCGACGCGGCCTACGAGGTGCGCGACCTCAAGGGCTCCGCGGTGCAGGGCATCGGCCTCACGGTGAGCGGGCTCGTCCACGCGCTCGTGCACGAGGTGGGCGCACTCATCCCGGTGTCGGTGCGCGTCGGCGACGGCGTCTGCGCGAGCCTGCCGTGCGTTCTCGGACCCGACGGCCCGAGCGCGCCGCTGTGGCCGAGGATGACCGACGTCGAGAGCAAGGCGTGGGACCGCACGCTGGAGATGCTCGCCGCGGCCAACGAAGCCTTACCGATCTGACCGCCAACTCCAGCCGGGCCGCGATCGACGCGCCGATCTCCAACGACGCGGTCGCGGCGGGTGACGGCGCGTTCAGCACGTGCAGCGCGCGCCCGACCTTGCGAATCGCAAAGTCGTCGACGAGCTGTCCGTCGGCGCCGATGGCCTGCGCCCGCACACCCGCGGGCGCCGGGGCAAGATCCGCGCGTTCGATCTCGGGCACGAGCTGCTTCACCGCTTTGGTGAACCGGCGCCGGCTCACCGAACGCACCATCTCGTCGATGCCGAAGCGCCAGTTGGCACGCGGCGAACTTACGGAACCCGCGGAAGCGGAACGTGGCGCGTAGGTGCGCGTAGTCGACCTCGCGCCACGTGTAGCCCTCGCGCGCGAGCGCGAGCACAGCGTTCGGGCCCGACGTGCACGGTGCCATCGACTCCGCGGGTGAGGTGCACGCCGAGGAACGGGAACTGCGGGTCGGGTACGGGGTAGATGAGCGTGCGCACCAGATGCGATCGGGTCGGCGCGAGCTCGCGGTACTCACCTCGGAACGCGATCACGCGCAGATCTCCGGAGCCCTCCGGGCCGCTGATCATCTGGGCGACCTCGTCGGCGTGGAGGCCCGCGCAGGTAACGACGCGCTGCGCCTCGATCGGGCCCTGCGTCGTCTCGACCACGAGCCCCGCAGGCTGCTCGGAGCCCGAGATCACCGAACACTCGAGGCGAATGGTCGCGCCCGCGGCTTCGATCTCGGCCGCGAGCGCGCGGCACACATGCGCGTAGTCGACGACGCCGGTCTCGAGCACGTGCAGCGCGGCGATGCCGGCGACGTGGGGTTCGATCTCGCGCAAGCGGTCACGGCCGATCATCTCGGTCTTCACGCCGTTGATCGTGCAGCGCCGTTCCAACTCGTGGAGCCGGAGCGAATCGTCGGCGTCGCGTGCGACCACGACCTTTCCGCACACCGCGTGCTCGATGCCGTGGTCCTGGCAGTACTCGACCATCGACGTGCGACCCGCGACGCAGAGCCGCGCCTTCTCCGAGCCCGGCGCGTAGTAAACGCCGGCGTGGATCACACCCGAGTTCCGCCCGCTCTGATGGGTCGCGACCGATCCTTCCTTCTCGATCACCGTCACGGACCGGCCGGGGTGCGCGCGCATGACGGCCCGCGCGGTCGCCAACCCGACGATGCCGCCACCGACCACGAGCACGTCGACACGTTCCATCCAGCGCACGCTATTGCGAGCAGACAAGATGTACGCATGATCTATGGATCTCATGTCATCGTCTTCAGCACCGACGCGGATGCCGATCGCGCGTTCTTGGCCGATGTGCTGGGCTTCGAGCACGTCGACGCCGGCGGCGGATGGTTGATCTTCGGCCTGCCGCCGGCGGAAGCCGCGGTGCACCCGGCGGAGGCTCCCGGAGCAGAGCTCTACTTCATGTGCGACGACCTCGCAGCCGAGATGCGGAGGCTTGCCGAGAAGGGCGTTCAGTTCACCGAGATCGAGGAAGCCCGTTGGGGATCAGTGACCAAGATCCGGCTTCCGGGCGGCGGTGAGGTCGGTCTCTACCAGCCGCGCCACGCCGCGATGGTGGAACCGCGTGACTGAAGCCGTACCGACATTGGCCGCCGAGTGAGACGTCAAGACATTTACATGTCCGCGCGCTATTGCGTCGCCAGCGACGGTCGCGACGCGTCGACTGGGGCCAGTGCTACGAGCGGGATCGTTCTCCCTTGCGCGGCGGCCGCGCGCCGATAGCGCGGAAACGCCGGGAACACATTGTCAGCGAGCGACCACAGCCGATCGCGTTCGGTGTCATCGACGACTGTTGCTCGCATCGGGAGACGCCCGAACGTCACCTCGGGATTGGCTACGAGATTGTGGTACCAGTCCGGATTTCGGGCCGCGCCGCCGTTGGATGCGGCCACGATGACGCGTTGATGATGTTCGGCGTCATTGAAGTAGATGATTGCGTTGCGCCGAACTGCGCCGGTTCGAGCGCCGCGCGTCTCGAGCACTTCCGTCGGAAACACCAGCGTCGAAGCCACCCGCCCGTGCGTGCGCCGCAAGAGCCACGGGTCGATGTGCCAGTTCAGATGGCGCGAGATGAACAACGCGACCCGCGTCGCCGCCAGCGACGCGTAGAACCGGCGAAACCGGCCGGGCCGCCGCGTCGGATCAACAGTGCGAATCGTTGCGGGCACGGGTACCTCCTTGTTGCTCGCTCGGTTGCGTGTCAGTCGTACCTCACGAGCTGGACTTCCACGCCTCCGGGCTGCGCGAGGAACGACGTGTACATGCCCGCGAAATCCTGTCGATGCGGCGCCGTACGAGTCTCCATTCCTGCTTCGACCAGGCTCGCGTGCGTCGCGTCGACATCGTCGGCCCGGAAGCCCAGATGGCGGACGTGGACCTCGTCATCGTCGGACCGGCTCAGCTCGAATTTGAAGTCGGAGCGAGAGTCGGCGATCACAGCGAAGTGTTCTGTACGGAGCTGGGCCACCATCCCGAACGCGCTGGTCAGTCGTTCGATCTGGTCGTCGAGATTCGGAACGGTCAGGGCGATGTGGTCGAGCGCCATGACTACTTCGGCCGGGTCGGTTGCGGTCATTGCGCGGGTTGGAAGAGCTCGACGACGTTGCCGGACGGGTCCTGTAGCAGGATCTGCTTGCCGCCGGGTCCTTCGATGACGTCGTTGCGAAAGTGGGCGCCGGCGTCGCGGAGACGAGCGACTTCGGCGTCGATGTCGTCGACGATCAAGTGGATGCGGTTCCAGCCGCCGGGTCCGGGCTTCGCGCCGTCGGGCATCGGCCGGCCTGCCGAGCTGGTCGGTCCGCTGAGCAGCAGCCGCAGGTTGCCGCGGCGCGACGTCGGCGAACGCGGGAGCGAAGTTGTTGAGCACCTCGAAGCCGAGGAACTCGGTGTAGAAGGCGACCGCTTCTTCGACGTCGTCGACCATGTAGCGGACGCTCACTATCGCATGCGGTTCGGTCATGGTTCCTCCTCGTTCTCAGGACTGCGGGTGCAATTGGTGAGCACCGCGAGCAGGAACCCGATGCGGGTCTCGATCTCGGCCGCGGTCTGTTGGAACGCCGGGTAGCTGGCCTCGTCATCGGCGTGACCGGCGGCCGGGTCGGCGATGCTCCAGTGGATGGTCTCGGGGTCGCCGGGGAACTCGGGGCACACCTCGCGGACCCGGTCGCACAGGCTGATCACCCAGTCGAAGTGCTGGTCGGCGAAGACGTCAGACTGCTTGGACTCGGTAGCCGGCCAGGTCGAGGCCGTACTCGTCTCGCATCACCCGAATCGCGTTGGGGTGCAACGGCTTGGGGTGGCTGCCGGCGCTGAAGGCCTCGACGGCCCCGCCGGAACGCTCGCGGGCCAGCGCCTCGGCCATCTGTGAGCGGGCGCTGTTGCCCGTGCACAGGAACAGGACACGCTCACCGGGCCTTGTCGATCGCGGCGATCCGACGGTGGTCTGAGGCCCAGGCCGGGGTGAAGCGCGCCAGCTGTCGCCGACAGCAGCTCACCGATCCGGGCCAGATCGACGGTGTAGTAGGCGTCGCGGCCATCGGCCGAGCTGCTGCGTGTCGAAACCAGACCGGCGTCGCGGAGCTTGCCCAGGTGGTACGAGACGAGGTTCTGCGCCTCGCCGACCCGGCCGTCAGCTCGTGAACGGTGCGGTCGCTCCGGGCCAGCTCGCCCAGGAGCCGCCAACGCAGGGGATGGCCCGCCAGCTGCAGGAACTCGGGCGGGGTGACGCCCAGACCAAGGTGTGGCCGTGCCATGGGTGGACGATACATCAACCCTGATCGATACATCAAGCATATTTGGTGGTTCTGGCTGCGGATAGCTTTGCGCTCGTGACCGAGGCGGTACCGACGCTGCCGGCCGAGTGGTACATCGGAGTCGAGCAATACCAGCGCGAGCGGGTGCGCGTCTTTGCCGGCGAGTGGCTCTGGTTCGCCACTGCGGCGCAGGTCGCGACGTCCGGCGCGTACGCCGCGCAGATCTACGCGGGTTGGCCGTTGATGGTCGTTCGTGGCGGCGACGGCGTTCTGCGCGGATTCCACAACGTGTGCCGCCACCGCGCCGGACCGCTCGTCGACGACGGTTCGGGCGTGTGCGCGAATCTTGTCTGCCAGTACCACGGCTGGGCCTATGCCGCCGATGGCCGGCTGCGTTCCGCGCGCGACTTCGGCGAGACGCTCGACCCCGACGAATACGCGCTGCATCCGATCCAGGTGGCGACGTGGCGAAACCAGGTGTTCGTAAACGTGAACGCGGACGCGCCTGCGCTCGAAGTGGATCTGGGCGATTTCTTCGCCGAGATGGACGACTTCCCCATCGAGTCGATGACACTCGTGCGCGCGGCGCGCCATGACCTCGCGTGCAACTGGAAGACCTACGCCGACAACTACCTCGAGGGCTACCACATCCCGTTGCTGCACCCGGAGCTGAATCGGCAGTTCGATGCGAAGCGCTACCGGGTCGACCTGGGCGACAAGTACTGCCGGCATTCCGCGCCGGCGCGCGACGGCTCACCGAGCGCGGGCCGCTGGTTGTTCCGCTGGCCGAACCTCGCGATCAACATCTACGGCGACTCGATGAACGTCGAGGTGATCGTCCCCACCGGGCCCGAATCATGTTCGGTGTTGTACGTCCACCTGTTCGTGGATCCCGACGCGCCCGACGTCGCCGACGTGATCGCGTTCGCCGATCTCGTAATGGAGCAAGACCGGCGGATGGTCGAGGTCGTGCAACGCAACCTTGCCGCGGGCAGCTACCGAGACGGGTTACTCAGCCCTCGCCACGAGAACGGCGTGCTGCAGTTCCACGATCTCATCCGCGCAGCAGATTCAGCGCCCAGAGATCCGCGACCACAACCGGCGCCGCCACCATCGACGAGATAACGCCGCGCACTCCGGTCGTGCGCGCGGCGGCAAGTCCGGCGGCGACGTCCAACGAGTCGCTGAGCAACCCCGCGCGCAGCCAGCGCCGAACATCGGGCGGCGTTCCGGTGCGGGCCGCGTGCAGCGTTCCCAGCCCGAGCGCGAGGTCGCGGATCCCGACCGTGCGCATCAACAGATCCATCGACGAACCCGCGGGAGCCTCAGGTTCCCACCGGAGGAACGACCGCGGTGCGCCGCCCAACGCGATCCCGGCGCCGAGTCGGATGAGCCCGACGGCGACGACCGCAGTCGAGACTCGACGCGAGTCGATCATCCGCTGACCTCGTTCGGCGCACCCGCGAGCCGGTGGAGTACCGCCGACGTCGGCGTCACGATGAACTCCCCCGCCGGGGATTCTCCGGCCTGGCCGTCGACGATGAGACAGTGCTCGTTCTCGTCGGGCGCGATCCAGACCACGACGACCGCGGGCCGCGCACTCACGTTGGCTCGGGTCGTGCGCCCGGCACCCATCGCCAACGTCGGGCCGACGACCGCCACCATGACCGACGCCACGTGCGGAGGACCATCGACGCTCGTCGTGACGAGCAGCGCGTGTGGACCGAAGCGCGGCGATCTGGGCGGGAAGGGTGTCCAGAGTTACAACAACACTCACGACGAGCGATTGCCGCGGACGAGCCGGCCCGGGCGGGCGCCCGTGTCACGGTCGTCGGCGCGCGTCTGCACGCCGTTCACGATCGTGGCCAAGTAGCCCGACACCGGTTGCAGGTACCGCTGCCCGCCCGCCGGAAGATCGTTGTGCACCGCGGGCCGGCGCACGGTCAGGTTGTCGAGGTCGATCACGTTGAGATCCGCACGCGCGCCGACCTCGATCGTTCCCCGATCGTCGAAGCCGTAGAGGCGCGCGGTCCGGCGCGTCTGCTGCTCGACCATGAACTCCAGCGGGATCGTCTCGCCTCGCGTGCGGTCGCGGGTCCAGTGCGTGAGCTGGGTGCTCGGGCTCGACCCGTCGCAGATGAGCTTCACGTGCGCACCCGCATCGGCCAGACCGACGATCGTGGTCGGGTGCATGATCATCTCGCGCACGGCCTCGAGATCGCCGTGCATGTACCCGGCGCCGGGGAGGCTGAGGACGTTGGTTCCGTCACCTGCGGCGAGGAAGTCGTAGACCGCTTCGATCGGCGAGACACCACGCGTGGCGGCGATCGCGCCGAACGACTTCTCCGGACCAGGCTCATAGTCAACGACGTCGTCGAGCGGGAACAGGAAGTCGGCGACGTTCTGCATGATCTCGGCGAACATCTCCATCGAGCCCGCGTTCTCGGGCGCGACATCTCGTTCGGAGAGGATGCGCGCCTTCACCTCGGGGTCCCGCATGCGCTCTGCCTGCGCCGCAACCGGGAGCCCGGCGATCTCGAGATACGACGGGCGCCGCATGAACGGGTGGTAACACGCGAGCCCGCCGAGGATGCCGACCGGTCGCGACGCGACCTGCGGGTACAACTGGGCGCCCGACGCGTTCATGTCGAGCGCGAAGGCAAGCACCGTGCGCCACGCTTCCGGATCATCCACATGTTGCACGGTCGTGAACGTGAGCTTCTGCCCCGTTGCGCGCGATACGTCGGCCAGCATCCGGAGCTCGTGGTCTTGGCTGAATCGCTCCCCACCGAGTTGGCTCATCTGCCCGAGCGACGATGACGTGATCGCTTCGAACACGCCACCACCGCCGTCGGCCATGCCTTGTACGAGCTCGGTCAGCTCCCGACCGGTTGCGTAGGTACCCGGCACGGCTTCGCCCCCGATCGCAGCGGTGAAAGATCGTGCGTGAGGTCGAGAATCCGACCGCGCCGGCCGCGGTCGCTTCCGCGACGAGCCGCCGCATCTCCGCGATGTCTTCCGCGGTCGCGTCTTCGTTCTGCACGCCGCGTTCCCGCATCACCTGGAAGCGCAGCGAACCGTGCGCGAGCTGAGCGCCGACATCGAGCGCGTATTGGCGCGAGTCGAGGAAGTCGAGATACTCGGGGAACGTCGTCCACGCACCCCACGGCACACCCTCGTGCAACGCGGTGCCGGGAATGTCTTCTACGCCTTCCATGAGCTCGATCAGCGTCGACTGCTCACCCGGAGGACACGGTGCGAAACCGACTCCGCAGTTGCCCATCACCAACGTGGTGACGCCGTTGCCGAACGACGGGTCGAGCTGGTCGTCCCACGTGACCTGGCCGTCGTAGTGCGTGTGCACGTCGACCCAACCGGGCGTGACGATCGCGCCGTCGGCGTCGATCGTGCGCTCGCCATCGAGCTGGCCGCCGACCGCAGCAATGTGCCCGTCGTCGACGGCAACATCTCCGGCGAATCGTTCGGCGCCGGTCCCGTCGACGATCGTTCCGCCGCGAATTACGAGCTCATGTGCCATCGGTCGTGTCTCCCTCGTCGCCGGCCGCGCGGCTGAGGCCAACATGCGGCTGAGGACAACATCATGTCGCACCGGGCGCCCGAGGCGCGGTGCGTCAGCCGGCGGCGCGGTGGATCGCCCGGCGGATCCGGAAGTAGGTCCCGCACCGGCAGACGTTCTCGATGGCGTCGATATCGGCGTCGGTCGGGTTCGGATTCGCGGCGAGGAGTGCGACGGCCGCCATGATCTGCCCGGTTGGCAGAACCCGCACTGGGCGACGTCCTCGTCGATCCACGCTTGTTGCACTGGATGCAGCGTGTCGCCGTCGGCCAGGCCTTCGATGGTCACCACGTCATGCCCGCGCAGTCGGCGACCGCGGTGATGCACGGATTGAAGGCCGCGCCGTCGAGGTGACTCGTGCACGCTTTGCAGACGCCGACACCGCACCCGTACTTCGGGCCGGTGACACCGAGCACGTCTCGCAACACCCAGAGCAGCGGCTCGTCCGCGGCAACTGACACCGTGGTCGACGTGCCGTTGAGCGTGAACGTGAAGCTCGGCATCACGAACCTCCGGAGATCGGGAAGCTGAACGGCGTCGTTCCCGTCGCGCGCGCGTACGCGTTGGCCACTGCTGCCGCGGCGGCGGGGAACCCGAGCTCCCCTGCTCCTCCGGGTTCACCCGTCGGCGGCATCACGACGACGCTGATGTCAGTCGGGCTGTCGGCCATCGCGCGAAGTGGTAGTCGGAGTAACTGCCTTCCCGAACCGCGCCGTTGTCGATGTGCAAACCCGCGTGCAGGGTCATCGACAGGCCGTCGGTCAACACGCCTTGTACCTGGGCTTCGAGTCCACGCGGGTTGACCGCGCGACCGACGTCGACGGCGCATACGCCCTTCGTCACCCGAGGCGCAGTCAGGTCGCGGCAATCGATCTCGACGAGGTACGCGACCGCAGACTTGTACTCCTCGTGAATTGCCACGCCTTGCGCCGTGCCCGCCGGCATAGCCCGGCCCCACTGGCCGACGCTCGCGACCTGGTTGAGCACCGCGCGCGTTCGCGCCGGCGCCGAGCTTCTTGCGCCGGAACGCAACCGGGTCGGCGTGCAGTGCGCGCGCGATCTCGTCGACCATGATCTCGTTGACGGTCGCGGTCTGGCCGGAATAGATCGACCGCCATGAGCCGGTCGGAAACGCGAGCGGCACGTCGGTCAGGGTTTGGGTGGCGACGCCGAAGTCGTACGGCACGTTCTGCGTGAGCGCGAATACCGTTTGCGTCGCACCCGCGCTGAGCAGATCGAATCCGGCCGCGGTGAGCGCGTCGCCGAGCCCGTGCGAGAAGTCGACCGGCAGCGTCGCGTGGCGGTGCTCGTACGTGAGCACGTTTCCGAGCAGGTACGTCGCCCGCACCTTGTGATGACTGGCCGGTCGCATGCGTCCGTGCCGCATGTCGTCGTTACGCGTCCACATCAACTTGATCGGCCGGCGCAGGGACTTCGAGATCAACGCCGCCTCGAGGGCGGGATCGAAGAAGAGCCGGTGGCCGAACGAACCGCCGGTCCGAACGACATGCAGCGTGACTTTGTCGGCCGGGAGGCCGATCTCCGCGGCCACCTGCTGGCCGGCGACGATCGGGCTCTTGGCGCCGTACCAAATCTCGGCGGAGTCGACTGCGCACATCCGCCACGCAGGTCAACACTTCGAGCGGAGCATGCGGCGCGAAGGCGAAATCGAACTCGCGCGATACGGAGAGGCTGCCGAGCGGCGGCACGGCGAACGGAGGTGCCGCGGCGCGGAGCTTCGCGCGGATCTGCGCATCCGAGAGCGCGGCGTTCGGTCCCGGATTCCATGTGATCCGTAACGCGTCCCGCGCGGCCTGGGCCTGATCGAAGGTCGCGGCGGCGACCGCGACGCCGCTCGGGATCTGGGCGATACCCAACACCCCGGGCATTCCGCGCGCGGCCGAGTCGTCGACGGTGGCCGAACCGATCCCCCGATCGTCGGCGGCCGGGCGACGACCGTCGGCGCCGCCGCGACCGGTAGGTCGAGGGCGTACTTCGCCTTCCCGGTGACGATGTCGCGCGCGTCGAGGCGGGTGGTGGGCTGGCCGATCAGCGTGAACTGGCTCGGATCCTTCGGCGTTCCGGGGACCGCCGGCGCCGCGACCCGGGCCGCCTCGGCCGACAACGATCCGTAGGTCGCAGTGCGTCCGTCGGGCGCAAAGACGACCGAATCGCGGGTCGTGAGCGTCGACGCGTCGACGCCGAATCGCTGGGCAGCCGCGGTGACGAGCTGCGCCCGTGCCGCGGCCGCGACCGTGCGCATCGGTGTGTAGAGCGCGTGCACCGAGTTCGATCCACCGGTGAGCTGGTTCCAGAGGAGCTCGGGCCGGGCGTCGTCGAGCACGACATCGACGGTCTCGAGCCCGGCGTCGAGCTCCTCGGCCGCGACGATGCCCATCGCGGTCGTGATGCCCTGCCCCACTTCGGCCCGAGGTACGTGAACGACGACCCGGTTCTGCTCGGTGATCGTGATCGTGAGGAGATACGCGGTCGGGAGCGCGGCGAGCGTCAAGGCATCGGTGAGATCGACGATGGTCGAAACGCCGGGCGAGGAAAGCGCGGGTGACGCGACGCCCGACGCCGCGCCCGTGGACGGGAAGAACGGTCCGGCCATGTCGTCGATCGCTTTCACGGCCACGGTCAGCACCGGCGCCGCGACCACGTAGGTGAGGAAGCGTCGGCGGCTGACGTCGGGCTCGCCCGACCACATCGACCGGTGCGTCGGCATGGACGGTTCCCCCCTGTCGGCCCGCCAATTCGACGCAGAGGTGCCCCGCTCCGCCGGGACCTAAACCTGTTCCTTCAATAGAGCCGAAGCAGTCGTGACTACGCCACGACCGAAGCAGACGAAGCCGACGTCGGTCCGGCACCGCGCCCGTTCGTTGCCCGCACGGTGCACGTGTAGCGCTTGCCCGCAGTCAGTCCGCTCACACCGAGCGGGCTCGCTCGTCCGGTCGCGCCCCGCGCGACTCCCCCGTCGGACGAATGACACACCGCTTTGACGCGGATGATGGCCGCGCCGTTGTCGATGCGATCCGTGAACGACACCTTGAAATGGCCGGAAGACACACGGGAGACCGTCGGCTTCGTGGGCGCGCCCGGCGCCCCGATGATCCGCGGCGCCGACAACTTCGACGTCGGACTCGTACCGGATGTGGTCCGCGTCGGCACGGAACACCGGTAGTTCTTGCTCGCGGTCACTCCGGCGACGGTGATCGGCGCGAAGGTCGCGCCGTTGTGGGTTCCGACGCGGGTTGCGCCGCCATCGGGCGAACTGCACGTGGCGGTAAAGCTCTTGACCGCGTTGCCGCTATGGCGCCCGGTACCGAACGACACCGTCAGATTGCTCGTCACGCCTGCGGTCCAGCCCGACACCGACTTCACCGCGAACGGAGCGTCGGAGACGGAGCCCGGCGTCGTGATCCGGCCGATCGAATCGTTGCCGTAGTTGGTGAACCACAGCGCGCCGTCGGGACCGGCCGAGAGATCCAGCGGCACCTTGATCGTCGTGTCGTCATAGCTCGTGACGGTGCCGTCGGTCGCGATCCTTCCGATCAAGTATGGAGCGCTGCTGAACCAAATCGCGCCGTCGGCACCGGCCGTTATGTAGTACGCGCCGGCGGCTTCGGGATCGGTGAAGTGGCTCACGATCCCGTCGGTCGTGATGCGGCCGATCGAACCGTTGCCGTAGTTGGTGAACCACAGCGCGCCGTCGGGTCCCGCGGTGAGATCGGGGGGTCCGGAGATGCTCGGATCGCTGTAGATGGTGACGGTCCCCGCCATGGTGATCCGACCGATCGAGTTCGACCACACTCCGCCCTGCGGCGTGAAGTGATAGCTGGTGAACCACATCGCACCGTCGGGCCCGACGACGATGCTGTACGGACTGGCGAGGTCGGGGTCGGTGAAGTTGGTCACGGTGCCGTCGACGGTTATCCGGCCGATGGAGTTGTTGTCCCAGTTCGTGAACCACAGCGCACCGTCGGGCCCCGCGGCGATGCCGAATGGACCGGCGATCGTCGGGTCAGTGAAGTTGGTGACCGTCCCGTCCATCGCGATCCGGCCGATCGAGTTGTTGCCCTGATTGGTGAACCACATCGCGTCGTCGGGCCCGGCCGCAATGTTGGCCGGCTGCGAGATGCTGGTGCCGGGGTAGGTCGTGACCGATCCGTCGCTGGCGACGCGACCGATCGAGTTGTTCCCCTGATTGGTGAACCAGAGCGCGCCGTCGGGCCCGCCCGCGATGTTGTACGGCTCGGAGATGCCGGGGAAAGCCGTGATCGTCCCGCTGGTCGTGACGCGGCCGATCGTGTTGACGTGCGGACCCTGCGTGAACCAGAGCGCGCCGTCGGGGCCGGTCGTAATGCCGAACGGATTCTGCACGGTCGCGTCGTGGTAGCTGCTGACCGTCCCGTCGGTGGCGATGCGGCCGATCGTCGGCGTTCCCGTCTGGTTGAGGAACCACACCGCGCCGTCGGGGCCGGCCGCGATGCCAAACGGGCCGCGGATCGTCGCATCGGTGTAGTGGGTCACGATGCCGGTCGTCGTGATGCGACCGATCGAGCCGATCGAGTTGGTACCGGTGTTGGTGAACCAGAGCGCGCCGTCGGATCCGGTCACGATGTCGTAGGGGTACGACATGGTCGGGTCGGCGTACGCGGTGATGACACCCGTCGTCGTGATTCTCCCGATCGAACCGTTCCCGTTCCCACCTTGATTGTTGACGAACCACAGCGCGCCGTCGGGTCCGGTAGTGATGCCGGCGGGCAGCGAGAATGCTCGCGTCGGTGTAGTTGGTGACGGTTCCCGACGTGGTGATCCGACCGATCGAAAACGCGCCCAGCGCGCCGTTCGTGAACCACAAGGCGCCGTCGGGGCCTGTGGTGATCTTCTGCGGGAGGTCGAGGCCGGTGCCGGTGAAGTTGGTGACCGTGCCGTCGGTGGTGATCCGGCCGATCGAATCGTTACCGCTGTTGGTAAACCACAACGCGCCGTCGGGACCGACGGTGATGTCGTACGGGGTCGAGATGCCGGTGCCCGTGAACTTGGTCACGTGCCCGTCGGTCGTGATCCGACCGATCGAATCGTTGTTGGCGTTGGTGAACCACAGCGCGCCGTCGGGGCCCGCGACGATGCCCGTCGGGTACTCGATGCCGGGTCCGGGGAAGTTGGAAATCGCCGGATCCGCGCCGGCCGCAGGCGCGGTGACGGTCGTGTCCACGGCGGCGAACGAGACCGCCAGCATCAGAGCGACTGCCACGCTCATCCGAGGACGAGTGAAAACTCCGCGCAAGGGACACTCCTGACGGCTACAGGTTTGCACGGAGGATCGACGCTCGGAGGCTCGGACTGAACCCCTCGCTGATATCAGCCGGGGCGGGATCAGCAGGGGCGCGGCGCGGTCAGGATCCCCAAATTGGCGGTGAGGTCGTGGGCGATCTGTTGCCCGTAGATCCGCGCGCCATCGGCGGTGAGGTGAATGCGATCGGTGGATCGGATGATCCGTCGGCGGCCACAGGTGTTCTTCTCCATGAGCACACTGTTATGCGGACCGGTCAACACGCGCCCCGGAGGAGAGGAAGTGGTCACCGGGAAGGGTGCGGTATCCCGCATATAGCTGCGCCGCATGGCTGAGCGATGGCTCGGTGATCGGCGGCGGGCTCACCCAGTACATACGCGCGTGCGCGTCGTGCACCTCGGTCGATAACAGCAAGCGCGCGATCACGCCACGCTTTGTAGAATGCGGGGGTATCGGCCTCGATCACCGCGCCGTTCGCGTCGCGCACCGGCGGCGGGAAGTAGTTCCCGACGAAGATTGCGACGACGACGTCGGGATGCTCGGTCCGCAGGATGTCCTTGATCGCAGAGACCCAGTCGACGAAGCCGGTCAACATTCCGGTCCCGCCGAAGCCATGGCGAGACACGGTGATTCCCACGTCACTCAGGCTCTCGGCGATCGAGCACGAAGCCTGATCCATGATGGAGTCGCCGATGAGCGTGACGCGATGCACTCCGAACGCAGCGAGCGGCACATGGCCGTTCGATTTCACGACGGTTGGGCAGGCCATACCGGGATTGGTGGATCCGGCTTCGCGCCACCACCGGTCCCACATCACGACACCGGATCCGGCGACGATCGCGAACACGAGGATGAACGCCACCACTGCGCTTTATCGAAATCAACGTCCATCACTCCCCGCCCAGACAGTAGGCGGCGTGGCGTTCGGTGCCGGCTCGACCCGGTCCTAGTCGATCGCGCCTAGTCGATTGCGATGGCGGGAACGGGCTCGCCATACAGGCCGGCCGGTCGCGAGGTCGCAGCCGGCCTCGACGAGTACCTCCCGTTGGCGCGCATCGTCGACGTCGACGGCGGCGACAAGGGCCGCGTGCTCATGGGCGACGCGCGCGATGTTCGAGACCGTTCGTCACGCGTCGGCATCGATGGACACCGCCCGGCTGAGATCGCCCGAGAGGTGCACCTCGTCAAATCCCAGCGCCACGAGTCGCTCGATGCCGGAGGCACGCTCGACGTCAGTGACCACGAACCGGATCCCCTCGGTGCGCAACGACTGCAGCGCATCTCGCAGAGCCGGAGGTCCAGTCGTTGACGAGTCCGCGCGTGACGTTGAGGTGCAGCTGGTTCATCTCGAGCGAGAACGCGTCGGCGATCTCGCACAGATACTGCTCGGTCCGGACGTCGGAGATCAGCCGGCGAGAAACCGGAGCGTAAAGCTGCAATGGGACATCTCGCGTCATGAGCGTGACGACGGCCGCCGTTTCGCGGGCAACGAGGAGATCGACCTGGTTCGCGAGCGATGTCTCCGCGATCATCTCGGCAAACGCCGAGCTGTCGAGCGTCCCGAGTCGTCGATGGTGCCAGCGCGCCAGGCCCTCGTAGCCGACGACGGCTCCGGAATCCAGACGCACCATCGGCCACGCGTAGGTGTGGACGTCGCCATGACTCAATCCGATCCGAAACTCGTTCATCGTGGGCGAGTCGTCGTCGGCCGGCGGCGACGCCGGGAGCACCCGGCTCCCGACTCCGGCGCCGGCCGGTTCGCGCCATCTGATCGCTGCGGCTTCGTCGAGCAAGTCGAAGAGATCACCTCCGGGCTCGGCGAAGCCGACGCCACATCCGATCGAAGGGAGCGATCTCCTCGCCCGGTGTCGTCACCGGCGCCTCGATCAACGACGTCGTAGACGGTCTGCGCGGCGCGTAGCGCCTCGTTGCGAGTGCCTACTCCTCGCAGGAGAAGGCCGAGCCGATACTCGCCGAGGCGTCCCACGACATCAGCGCTGCGCGCGTGCCGCTTCAAGCGACCGGCGATCGCACGAATCACCGTCGCGGCGGTTCGGACATGCAAGGTCGGGTACCCGTTGTTCTCGTCCAGGATCGTCACGAGTACGAGCGCGCACGATTCGCCGTCACGAGATGCAACCGCGAGGACACGGCGGCGCGCGCAGTCGAACGCCGATCGGTGCGAGGACACCAGTGACCTCGTCGAGATCGGATTCATCGGAGGTCGCGAGCAACTCCGCGCCTGAGATCTCCCGGCCGATCATCACGCTCTCGTTGATCTCACCGCCCGGTCCGAGCCGAGCCGAGGTCGCGACGTGCATCGGTATCGCGCTGGCGCCGGCGACGTTGACCGGGATCGTTCCACTCCACTCGCCGGTCCGTAGCAGCTGCGGGCGAATGACGTCGTAGTAGAGGGTGAAAGCCTCGGGAGGGAAAATATCCCCGGTCGTGAGTTCGGTGATGTCCGCCGCGAGACCGAGCCGTTTTCGAGCGGCCGGATTCAGGTAGAGAATGCGACCCCAAGGATCGGTGACGCCGACGAACTCCGTCGTCTGTTCCGCAAAGTCGAACAGCTCCGCGGCAATGTCAGCCTCATGACCCGAGTCCACGCGGCCACCCCCGTCACGTTATAGATGCAGGCTGACAGAAAGCCCCGCGTCACGCCACCCTTTCCGCGCGATCTCCTGACGCGCCCGATGGCTTATTCGGCGCCAATCTCTCAATGGCCCCCGCCCTACCTTGCGAGTTAGGCTCGTGTGTGCTGTTTCGGGTTCTGGGTCGGATTGACGTAGTTCGTGACGACGGAAGACGTCATCAATCTTGGGGCGCGCCGTCAGCGGGCACTCCTGGCTCGCCTGATCCTGGATGCGAACCGGGTCGTTCGCTCGGCCGTGCTCGTGGAATCGGTCTGGGGATCGACGCTCCCGGTCCATCCCGAGACGGCGCTCCAGGTCGTGATGTCTCGTTTGCGGACGAATCTCGGGCCGTACGGCGTCTCGCATCGTGGCCGAAGCGGCCGGCTATCGCCTCGATGCCGGTCCGCAGGAGATCGATCTGCTCTGGGCCGAATCATTGCTCCATGAGGGTCGCCAAGCGCTCGCCGGCGACGAAGGTGCCCGGGCCGCCGACATGTTCGACGAGGCGCTCTCGCTGTGGACCGGATCCGAGACCGGCGATCTCGAAGACCTCTGGGACTGCGAAGACGCCACTCGTCGGCTGCGAGAACTTCGCGTCACGCTCGTCGAGGCTCGCAACGACGCATATCTCGTGGACGGGCGCCACCTCGAGGTTCTCAGGTGACATCGACGCGTGGGTTGCGTCCGAGCCGCTCCGCGAGCACCTCCGGGCGCAACAGATCGTCGCGTTGTATCGCGCGGGCCGGCAGGCCGAAGCGATGCGGGCCTGTGAAGCACTCCGCAAGACGCTGCGCGACGAGGTCGGACTGGATCCCTCGGTGCAGATACAACAGCTCGAGCGCCGCGTCTTGGATCAGGATCCGAGCCTGCTCGCCACCGACGCCGGATTGCTGACACCGCTTCCGGCCTGGACCGCCGAGACCGTGACCTTCGTCGGTCGAGACGCCGAGAGCCGGAAGGTACGGGCCCGTCTCGCCGAAGCAGTCGAGGGCAACATGCGGCTCGTGCTCGTGGAAGGCGCGCCGGGAATCGGCAAGTCGCGCTTCCTCCTGCACACCGCACGTCAGTTCTCGCGTGACGCGATCGTGCTTCCTATTCACGTTCACGACGTGTTCACACCCGCGCTCCACACGATCGCCCGCGCCATCGCCGAAGCGACACTGTGCTTGTCCGACGAAGAGCTCACCGCGATCGTCGAGACTCTTCCCGATGTGCCGCCCGACATCGGGCGGGTACGCGCCGTCTCGAACGCATTGGCCGCGGGTGAGTCTCCCAACGGCCTGCTCCGCGACGAAGACGTGCTCCGCGGCGCCGCGCGCTGGATCGCAGCACTTTCCGCGAAGGCACCAGTCGTGCTCGTCATCGACGACATCGACAGTGCCGGCACTTCCGCGCTCCACGTGATCGGACAGCTGGCCTCCTTGTCGATGCCGAGGCGGGTGCTTGGTCGTGGGCACCCTGCGCGCACCCTTCGACCAAACCTCCCCGCAGCTGGCCCAGCTCAGCGCCGTGCTCGAACGTGCGGGCTGCGTCGACCGATTCGCGCTGCCGCCCTTGGATCGGGACGACATCGACGAGCTGCTCAAGCGCATGCGCGTGGCTCCGCGCGAAGCGCTCGTCCGCCGCCTCGAGGAGCTGACTGCCGGAAATCCATTGCTGCTCGCCGAACTGCTGAGCAGCGGTCCACCCGAACGCGTCGTCAACGAATGGTCCTCGCCGCCACGCGTGCGTGATCTCGTCCGCCGGCGCACCGCCGAGCTCGGGCGGGCGACCTCCGACATTCTCAAGGACGCGGCGCTCTTCGAACATGACTTCACGGTGCAACTCCTCGCCGAGGCCGCGGGCACCAGCCCCGGAACGGCGGGCGCGCTCATCGATCGCGCGGTCGAAGCGCACGTGTTGCACCCGAGCACCATCCGCTCGTATCGCTTCGCGCATCAGATGTTCCGCCATGCCCTCGTCGCCGACCTCACCCCCACGCAGCGAGCCGCGGGCCACCGTCGGATCGCGCTCGCGCTCGAACGCTGCCAGCCGACGCCCGCACTCCTCGCCGCGCACTGGAGCGCAGCCTCGGGTGCCGACGTGGGGCCGAAGGTGTTCGGCTACGCACGGGTCGCGGGCCGCGAGGCGCTCCGCGTGCTCGAGCCGAGCGCGGCGGTCAGATGGTTCGACCTCGCGCTCGTCTACCTCACCGACGAGGCCGATCGAGGATCACTCCTCGCCGAGCTCGCGGAGGCGCTGCTGTTCGCCGGGGATCCCGCGTGCGTCGCAACGCTCCAACAATCGGTCGACATCGCACTCGCCGGCCAGGATGACACGCTGACCCTGCAGATCGTTCGTACGACCACACCGGGATGGTCGTCGTTACCCGGAGTCACGAGCGCCGCGACTCAGGCGCTCCTGGCCCGCGCACTGGAGATCGCCGACGATCTGCCGACCCGCAGCCGCATCCTCGCTCGCATCGCCGTCGACGTGAGCCTGCGCGACGCCGCCGAGGCCGAACGAGTGGCCGCGGAGTCAGTCACGCTCGCACGCGAGTCCGGCGATCGCACCGCGCTACTCGAATCCCTCATGCGCAGCGCGTCGCTCTCACTCACTCCTCACAACCTCCCATCGCGACGGGACGCGTTGCGCGAGGTGCTCGAACTCAGCTCGCGCGCCACCGATGCCGCAACCCGCTACTTCGCACTGAGCGCGTCCGTCGTCGCCGCGATCCAAGCGGGCGACCGGGCGGTTGCCGACTCGTGCTCCGCGGAAGCCGACGCGATCGCCGCGCACTATGCGCTCGCGCCCTTGCGCTGGAGCGCGATGGCACGCCACGCGTGGCGAGCAGGACTCGCGGGACGGCTGGATCGCGCGGAGGAGCTCATTCACCGCGCCGAGGAATACGGCGCCACCCACGGCATCACCCATGCGCCGGAGTCGGCTCGCATCCAACGAGCGACGTTGCGCTGGCAGCAAGGCCGGATCGCGGAGCTGATACCGGTGGCACGCGCCGCGCACGACGACTACGGCGCGGCCTTTCCCGGCATGACTCTGGTGCTCGCCCGTGCGCTCGCGGCCGAGCCGGCTGCGCATGACGAAGCACGCGCGCATTTGGCCTCCGTCGCCGAGAACGGATTCGCTCGCTTGCCGCGAGGGACCTTCTGGTCGACCGCGTTGGTTATTGCCGCCGAGACCGCTCGCATCGTCGAGCTCGACGACGTCAGCGCCACGATCCGCGACCTCCTCCTGCCCTTCGCCGATCAGGTCGCGTTCAGCGGCGTGTGGGTCGCGGCGCCGATTGCCTATGCGGTCGGAGTCGCCTGCGCCGGCTGCCGCGACCCGCGCGCCCGGAGTTCTTCGAGCAGGCCGAACAGATCTCCGCCCGGATCAACGCTCCCGTCCTCATCGCACGTGCGAGCGAGAGCGTCCCGGCGTTGGCTCCGCACTGATCCGACGAATTCCTCCGCGCACCTACTCGAGCGCCCGCAACGGCGCTCGGAATCTGCGCTATTGACCCCGCCTTCGGCCAAAGAACCGTACGCCGTGGTATCCGTCGTAGTCAGCGTGCTCGATGATGAGGCTCTCGATCCCGGCCAGGAACAGTGTGCGCAAGACGCGGTTCAGGTCGTAGTCGTACATCGCCATCCCTCCCGGTTCGTAGTCGGCGTGGGACAGCAGGTCGATCGTCGCTCCGTCGTACCGGTAGTCGGCGAGGTCGCGAGTGGTCTCGGCGAGGTGCCGTGCGTCTCGGAAGAACATGAACTGCACGCTGATGAACCCGTGCGGCGCGAGGAGCGCAACCAGGTCGTCGAGAAGCGCGTAGCCGCGCGGGGGCGGGATGTGCTGGAACACGATCAGTGAGTTGATCCAATCGACTGGCTCGGTTGGGAGTGTCGTCCGCAATTCGACGTTGCGAACGTCTTGGTCGCGCGCCCGGTCGCGCGCGACGTGGAGCATTCCTTCGGCGACGTCGACGCCCACTACCTGCTCGGCGTACTTCGCCATGGCGAGGGTCAGACGTCCGGTGCCGCAGCCGAAATCGAGGCCGCGGCGGGGCGCGACCGGAGCGTCGGCAAGCCGGGCGAGCACACTCATGATGTAGTCGATGTCGACCTGACCGCTCTCGTAGAACGAGTCGATCGCGTCCGGCGTGAGGTTCTCCGTCAGGTAGCGCTCGTTCGCCAGCACACCGAAGTACGGCTGATGCGTCGCGATGAGGGTCCAATCGGCATCAGTATCTCGAATCACCAGCTCAACCTCTCGGCGAGGAGCACGGCAAAGGAAGCGAGGAAGGCCACGCCGCTGGATCTCAGGGCATATCGGGCGAGCGTAGATCAGTCGACTTACCGGGTATGCCGTCAGGTCGAGATTCCCCTATTCGCAGCCCGGTGCGCGGGTTTTGCCCGTGCGCTGCCGGCCGTGTGGCATGGTGAATACGTGGGGGGACCGAGACGATCCGAGCGCCAGCGCACTGACGACGGTTTCATCAGCGTCGACGAGTTGATGAAGCGCCACACCGTCGAAGAACTGGCCGAGAGCGCAGATCAGTACTTCGCGCGCCTTGGGAGCTGGGACACGCAACTGGCAAAGCCGTTCGCGTCCTCGAGGGAAACGCCGGAGCTGCTCGTGACGTTTGGAGCGTTGCTCAGCGGTCTGGACTTGCAGTACGGCATGAGGGTGTTGGACTTCGGAGTCGGTTCCGGATGGACGTCGTGGATCATGTCGCAACTCGGATGCGAGGTCATTGCGTCGGACGTGTCAGCTACTGCGCTGAAGATGGCGGCGGAGCGGTACGCACGATTGCCGCTGATCGGCGAAGTGCCCGAACCCGTTTTCTCGCACTTTGACGGACACCGCTTCGGCCTGGACGACGGTTCCGTCGAGCGGATCGTGTGCAATGACGCGTTCCATCACGTCGCGAATCCCGCGGAGGTGCTGGCTGAGTTCGCGCGTGTCCTTACTCCGGGCGGGGTGTGCGTGATGTCGGAGCCCGGCCCCACGCATTCGCGATCGACGGGCTCGCAGGCGGAGATGCGCAGTTTCCGGGTCGTCGAACGCGACATCATCGTCGAGGACATTGCCGCGCAGGCGTACGCCGTGGGGTTCGACTCGGTCGGAGTCGGGGTGTATTGCGGACTTCCGCAGTTCGTCGACGCGAGTCACTTCGACGCGGCGCTTGATCCGGCCTCGCCCCTCCCGAATGACTTGACCCGCACGTACCTTGCGAATCGTCGGTTGATCCGGCTGCACAAGACCGGCGAGGAGTCGGGCATCGACAGTCTTCGGCGCGATGCGCTCGCCGGGTCACTGCGCGTCGACCTCGATGGTGACGTGGTGCGCATCCGGGTCGAGAACACCGGACCGGCGACCTGGCTCCAACGAGACGGCGTCGGCCTGGTCAGCGTCGGCGCACATCTCTTCGCGTCAGATGGTGCGCTGATCGACTTCGACTTCATGCGCGTGCGCCTGGCCGCGGATGAAACGCCGATCGGGCCAGGAGTGGAGAAGGACGTGGTCGCGTTGCTCCCGAGTCTTGGCGCGGGAGAGTTCCGGATCGAGTTCGATTTGGTCTCCGAGCACATCGCCTGGTTCGCAGAGCACGGCAATCCAACCGTCACCATCCCTGTGCGCCGGACCGTGGCCGACTCAATCGACAGCCGCCGGCTCGATGCGCTCGGTGGATCGCTGCTCGTCGACCTCGATGGTGATGTCGTGCGCGTCCGGGTGAAGAACACGGGAGCGGCAACCTGGCTGCAACGAGACGGCGTCGGTGCTGTCTTCGTCGGCGCGCATCTCTTCGCGTCAGATGGTGAGCTGATCGACTTCGACTTCCTGCGCATCCCTCTGGGGGCCGGCGAAACTCCGATCGAACCCGGCGCGGAGATCGAAGCGATCGGGAACCTGCCGAAGCTCGGTCCGGGCGAGTTCCAGATCGAGTTCGATCTCGTTTCTGAGCACATCGCCTGGTTCGCCGACAACGGAAACGCGACAGTGACCATCCCCGTGCGCCGCTGAGAAACTATGGGCGGCTACCCCAACACCGAGTACGACACGGTGATCTCGACCCTGCCGATGTCGTAGTCCTCGATAAAAGGGTTGTCGCCGATTCCGATCCCGATCCGGATCGCGTGTCCTCCGCTCACGAAGCCGGACGCGGCGTGCGTGCCGTAGTTGGCCCACACGTTGACACCGAACTGCCCGAGGGGTGCTGCGCCGAACGGCTTCCAGCCCGTCGACCAGTTGTAGATGATCGCGGCGACGACCTCCGGCGCTGAGATGGTGTTGCCGAAGGACCGAATGCGAATGGTGTTGTACTGCTTCGCTCCCGGCGCACTGACCGTGTACTCGGCGATCGACGCCTCGAAACCGAAGGACGGGTCGCACACGTTGGTGAGCCACACGCCGTTCGCGAATCCCGACTTCGAGAAGCTCGCCTTCGTGCACGAGGTCGGAAGTACGAACGCGCTCGCCTGATTGCCGTTGCGGAGCAGCGTCGTCGTCTTGTTGACGAGATGCTCGTGCCGCAGGTGCAGCTGGTAGTTGCTCGAGATTCCACGATTCCCGGCGGCATCTTGGGCTTTGAAGAAGTAGCGGTATGTCCCGGCTCGCAGCAACTTGGCGCCGGCGGTGCGGCCGTCCCACGCGAACCTGAACGTGCCCTTACTGCCGTGCGGCAACGCGAGCTCCCGCACCTTCGTGCCGGTGGAGTTGTAGATCTCGAGCCAGAGCCGGCCGCCTTCGTTCACCGTGACCTTGGGCGAGAACTTGTCGAGGTAGCCGTCGACGACCGGGTAGAAGGTGAAGCCGTTTCCGGTCACGTTGGAGAACCTCGACGGGCTGTCGTCGACGCGCACCGTTGCTGTCGTCTTTCCCTGCAAGGTGGCACCGCTCACCGAGCGGGTTGTGTCCACGCGGATCGTGAACGTTCCGTCTCCGGCGGTCTTCCCCGAGTTGCTCTTGCCGTCCCAGTGCCCGATGTGATCGCCCGCGCTCAGCGGCCCGGGAGTGTGCGGGCCCTGGACGATCGTTCCGTTGCTGTTGCGAATGGTGAACGAGACGTTCTCGGTATCGGGCAGATGAATCCGGAACGCCGTGGTGTCGCTGCGCCCGTCGTGGTGCGGACTGAAGGGGTTCGGCGCCACCGAAGTGATCGTCGGATGCAAGGTGGCGACCGTGAAGTTCACCGTCGCCGACACGGGACCGGCACACGCCCCGCCGGTCGAGTCGCACTGCTGCACGAATGTCGTGTGCGCGCCGGTCGGCGTGACGTGGACGGGCAGCGAATACGGCGCGGTACCGGCGAAACCGACTTGCGTGCCGTCGACGAAGAACGCGAGGCCGCCGCCGGTCGAATCGCCCTGGAGGGTCACATCGGGGCTCGTGGTCGCGCCCTCCACCGGAGCAGTCACCGTCGGAGGAGTGTTGGTGAGGGTCACCCCGACCGGAGTCGAGAGCGTGAGATTGCAATCCGTATCGCAATCAGCCGCGGTCCACGTGTGCGATCCGTCGCCCGTCCCCCACGTCGGCCAGTCGGCGGTCGCGATGCCGGCAGCGACGGCGACCGGCGCCCCGAAGGCAGCACCGTCGAGGTAGAACTGCACGCTCGGCGCCGTTGACGACGCCGTTACCGCGACGTCACCGGCGACCGTCGCGCCGTCGGTGGGCGCAGTGATCGCCGGTGTCGTCACTGGAGTGGCAGCACCCGCCGGGGCCGATCAAAGCCACGAGAACAACCGCACCGAATACTGCGGTGCTTCTCACGCCAAATCGCTTCATACCGCCCCCACGAATTTGTGTGTAGCTCGCACACAGATTCCGCGCGAGACGCGGTTGCCGTCAAATTGTGTTGGAGATCAGACCGCGATGTTCACGTAGTCGACCGGCACCACAAAGGAACGCGACTTGCCGGGATCCCGCGGGAACGGAATGAACGTGATGTACCCGGTACCCGAGCACGGCACGGTGAGCGTCGTCGGGATGGGCTTCGCCACGTTGTAGTACGCGAAGCTCGCAATCCCACCGCTGTCGGTGGCCGACGGCGGAATCCCCATGTACGCGTTGATGTGGTCGCCGCGGGGTCCGGTGAAGCCAACCTTGGCCGTGGCCGCGGGCGCCGGTGTCACTTTCAGCGTCTGACCCGGAACGGGTGCGTCGTCTCACCCGGGTGAATCGGTCCGGGACACGCCACGTGGATCTGCGCGTGATGCGCGAGACCGGAGTTCCCGTTCACGAGCCCGACGAAGTACTGATGCGGCTTGATCTTGACCGGCGCCGGAGCAGCTGCGCCCGCGGCACTCGTACCGGCCACCAGCGCGGTCACGGCGACGAACATCGCGGTCCGGACAAACAAATGACGAAACATGGAGGACCCCCCTCGATGGTTCTGATTCAAGAATGCAGTCGTTCAAGGGAGACAAAAGGAAACAGGCGCGTTGCTATAGCGCTTTCTCGAAGAGCAGCGCGTTGGGGTCGCCGCAAAAGCGCGCGACCCGGAAGCGATGCATACCGACCGCGGGTCGCCACACGCGACGCTCAGGATCCGCGCGTCTCGAGTCGCACGAGCGGCACAACGATCTCGAAGGCGGCATTGGCTACGACGCGCGCACCTCGACCCGAGCGAACCCGACCAGCCGAGGCGGGGCGTCGGGATCGGGCAACTCGGCGTACACCTGCACGACGTCGGCACCGTCGCGTTCGCCGGGGTTCCGCACTGCCCCGCGCACCACGGCGCTGACCGTCGGACGACCGCGACGTCGACGTCGGCGAGCGCGAACGTGGTGTACGACAGGCCGAACCCGAACGGGAACGCCGGCGTCGTCCCGTTGCGGGCGAGGTGCCACCAGCCGTGCCAGCGGTCGTAGCGGAAGCCTGGTCGCGTCGCGATCGAACGGCGGGCAGGTCGGCTTCGTCGACCGGGCACGCTGAACGGCAGCCGGGCCGAAGGGTTCACCGCGCCGAGCAGGACGTCGGCGAGGCCCGGCCCGGCCCGGCAGCCGCCGTACCACGCCTGCACGACCGCGGGCACCGCGTCGATCCACTCGGTCGCGATGACCGCGCTGCCCGGCCTGGATCACGACGACGGTGCGGGGGTTCGCCGCGGCAACGGCCTGGATGAGCTCGACGTCGCGTGGCGGGAAGCCGCAGCGATGTGCGGTCGCCGCCCATGCTGAACCCCGCGCCCGCGAGCGCCGAGTGCGGTCCGGCTTCGTCGTCGACGGGCAGGTCGGCGAGCGATGCCTGGAACAGCTCGACGACGTCGGGCTCGTCGGCGCTCGGGAACATGCGCGGGCAGCGACGGATCGGTCTCGCCGATGTACTCCCCTTCGTCGAGGTACGTGTAGCCGACGACCACGACCGCCACGTCGGCGCCGGCCGCGATCCGCGGCCGCACGCTCGACGTCGGTGCCGTCGTCGTGCGCGACCTCGATCGACCGCGGCGCGCAGCCCGTCGAGGATCGTGTCGCAATCGAGATCCCACACGTCGCTCGAACCACCGTCGCCGAGGTTGACCGTATCGGCGAGGCGGCCCGAGCACCGCGACGCGCGACGTCGGTCCCGGCGAGGGGCAGGACGGGCGCGCCGGCGACGGCTTCGTTGCGGAGCAGCACGACCGAGCGCGCGGCGACCTCGCGTGCGAGCGCCCGGTGCGCGGGCGATCCGAGCACGTGCGTCGGAGGGATCCGGGCGCGGACAGCACCTCGTCGAAGCGCAGCAGGGTGGCGACGATGCGCTCGACCGCGCGGTCGACGTCGTCCCACGACGCTTCGCCCCGTTCCAGCGCACCGGCGAGGTGCTGGGCCCGCACCATGCGGTACGGCATCTCGATGTCGAGGCCGGCCGTCGACCGACGTCGCGGCGTCGCGCAGCCCGAAGATCCAGTCGCTGATGACGAAGCCCTCGAAGCCCCACTCGCCGCGCAGCACGTCGGTGAGCAGGTCGCGGTTCTGGCCGCACCACTCGCCGTTGACGCTGTTGTACGCCGACATCACCGACGCGACGCCCTCGTCGACGATCCGGCGGAAGTGCGGGAGGTACACCTCGTGCAGCGCGACGTCGTCGACCTCGATGTCGACGGAGAAGCGCGCGTTCTCCATCGAGTTGCACGCGAAGTGCTTCACGCACGCCATCACGTGCCGTTGCAACCCGCGGGTCAGCGCGGCGCCGAGCTCGCCGACGTGGTGCGGGTCCTCGCCGTAGGTCTCCTGGGCCCGACCCCACGCCGGGTGCCGCAGCAGGTTCACGCAGACGGCGCCGGTGAGGTTCGCGCCGATGGCGCGCAGCTCGCGCCCGATGGCGTCGCCGACGCGCTCCTCGAACTCGGGGTCCCACGTCGCGCCGCGCGCCATCGACACCGGGAAGCAGGTGGCGTTGCCCACCACTGCGCCGCGCGGTCCGTCGCTGAACCGAATGCCGGGGAAGCCGATGCGCTCGACCTCGGCCGCCGACGAACGGAGCCTTGTGGTAGCCGTCGTCGCTCCCGAGGAAGATGAGTCCGGCCCACGTCGGCGCGTCGCCGTCGAGGCACCACAACCGTTCTTCGCGGCGTCAGCGTGGCGACGAGCGACCGAGCGACATCACCGGCCGACGCTCCGTCGGCCACCGCGGCGCGGCGCATCGGCAAAGTTCTCGATCATGGTGCGAAGGCTCCCGCACCCTCGAACAGCAGCGTGTGGAACCGTCGACCCATCCGCCGGTAGCCCTCGGGATTCGGATGCAGGTCGTCGGGAAGATCGCCGGCGTCGTCGGGACCGAACAGCTGGAGTCCGTCGACGAGATGCAGATTCGCGTCACCGGCCGCGCGGCGGCGCGTCGACGATCTCGGCCTCGAGCTCCCGGATCCGGCCCAACGTCAGCGCGCCCACCGACAACTCCTTCGACCGCTCGGCCACGCCGAAGCGACCGTCGCGCCCGAGGACGCTGGGACCGGGATGCTCTTCTGCGCTGGGACAGAAGATCGGCGTGACCAACGCAATCGGCGTCACCGGATGACCGTCGCGCACCGTGTCGAGAAAGCCGTGCACCGCGGGACCGAACGTCCGCTCCCGCATGGTGTCGCCGTTCACGATGTTGATCCCGGCTTTGATGCTGATGAAGTCGGCCGGCAGGTCACGGATCGTGCGGGCAACGGTTTGGTCGAGCATGCACTGCCCCGCGAACGCGAACGTTCTGCAGATCGACATCGGCGAGGCGCGCCGCGATCGCGGGCCAGGTCTCCGTCGGTCGCCGCGCCTCCAAGCAGTGACTGATCGAGCTGCCGTGGTGGACCCAACGCCGACGCCCGCCGGGCAGGCCGCGCCACCGACGCGCCGTCGGACAGGCGGAGCTCGCGCAACTCGACGACGCAGTCATGCGGCAACCACACCTCGACCGAGACGGGACCGTCCGCGGCGACCGGGGCAAAGCGGATCGTCGTCGGCTCTCCCATCTCGAACTCGACCTTGTCGGTGAAGGTATCGAGCAGGATCCAGTTGCCCGTTACCGATTCCTCCGACGCGGCGACCTCGCCGTCGACGACGAGATCGAACACCATCGGCTTCCGGGGCCGATCGTTCATGACGAGTCCGGTGAGCATCACGTCGAGCTCGATCGCGGTGGCGTCGGTGACGAACTCGAGGCGCACACCCGCGGGCATCGTGATCAACAGGCCGAGCGCGATGTCCATGATCTGGTGCCGGCTCCACGCCGGGAGCCGCCGGAAGACGACGCCATCCGGCGTCACGTCGGTATCGAGTGCACCCGCGACATTGAGCTCGTCGATCGCTACCCGTTTCATGTCGCGGGAGTGTCTACCAGCTGCCCAACCCCGGACGCGCCCGTCGCATCCTCGGACGTTGTCAGTCGTGGGCAGCCGCGCGCCGCAGGAAGAGCTTGATGATCTCTTCGATGACGAGCAGGGCGCCGGCGAGCCCGACGCAGAGCATCCATTGGGCGCCGGTCGAGCGGGACCAGGCCGAGGATGCGTTGGGTGAGCTCAGCTCGGTGCTCAGGACGATCACCGCGAGGGCGATGCCGTAGAGGCCGAGTTGGCGCCGATCGGTGAGCAGGTCACGGCGCAGGATCGTGCCCGTCTCGTCGCGCGAGGTGAGGCCGATCGCGACGTTGAACAGGGCGAAGGTCACGAAGCCGAGGGTGGCGGCGACCGCCGCGCTGTCGTGTTGGTAGCGAGCTTCGACGACGAGCGTTCCGATCGTCACGAGCAGACCCAGGAAGATCTGATGGGTCCACTGGGAGCGGTTGAGCACCGGCTGCTTGAGCGGCCGCGGTTTGCGTTGCATGAGGCCGGGTGACGGTTTGTCGAACCCGAGTGCGATCGCGATCGGCACCTGCACGAGGAAGTTGATCCACAGCACGACGAGCGGCTGGAACGGGACACCGCCGAGGATCGTGAAGATCGCGGCGCCGAGGTAGCTGAGGATGAACGCGACGAGGGCGGCCATCTGGAAGCGGATGTACTTCGCGAGGTTGTCGTAGATACCGCGACCGAACTCGACGGCCTTCACGATCGTGGCGAAGTTGTCGTCGGTGAGGACCATGACCGCGGCTTCCTTGGAGACCTCGGTGCCGGTGATCCCCATCGCGACACCGATGTCGGCCTTCTTCGAGCGCCGGGCGCGTCGTTCACGCCGTCGCCGGTCATGGCGACGATGTTGTCCTGCGCTTGGAGGAGTTGAACGAGGCGGATCTTGTCTTCCGGTGCGACGCGCGCGATCACGCCGATGTCGGGGAGATCGTGCGAGAGCGTCTCGTCGTTCATCGCCGCGAACTCGGCGCCGGTGAGCGCGCGGCCGTCGATACCCAACTCGCGTCCGATCGCCGCCGCGGTGACGGCGTGGTCGCCGGTGATCATTCGCACCTGGATGCCGGCGCTCTTGCATTCGGCGATTGCGTCGCGCGCCTCGGCTCGGGGCGGATCGACGATGCCCGACCATCGCCAACAGCGTGAGATCTACGACCAGACCGAGCAGGTCGCCGTTCGGGATCGAACGTCGCGGGGTCGAAGTCGCGGCGGGCGACCACCATCACCCGCTCGCCGGTCTTCGCCATGCGATCGTTCTCGTCGAGGGCAAGGTGGCGGTTGTCGTCGGTGATCGCGAGGCTTCTCGCCTTCGGGCATCCAGACGTAGGCGCCCCGGTCGATGAGCACGTCGGGCGCGCCCTTGACGAAGCACCGCACGACGGGCCGGTCCTGCTTCGTCGGTCATCTCGTGGAACGTCGCCATGAACTTGTACTCGGAATCGAACGGAACCTCGGCGACACGCGGGAAGCGCGCGCGGGCGTCGTCGACGCTGATGCCGCCCTTCTCCGCGAGCACGATCAGCGCGCCTTCGGTCGGGTCACCGATCAGCGCCTCGCCGTCGAGGCGAGCGTCCGCGCACAACGCCATCGGCAGCATGATCTCGTCGAGGGGGAGCTCTCGGCCGCCGTCGTGCAACAACTCGCCCCTGCGTGCTGTAGCCCTCGCCCGGTCACCGTGTAGTGGTTATGACCGGGCACGGTGAACTCACGCGCCGTCATCTTGTTCAGCGTCAGCGTGCCGGTCTTGTCGGAGCAGATCGCGGACACGGATCCGAGCGTCTCCACCGAAGGCAGACGTTTCACGATCGCGTTGTGCGATGCCAGCACCCGGGTGCCCATCGCATAAAGCGTCGTCACGACCGCGGGCATGCCGGTCGGAATCGCGGAGATCGCGAGCGCGACGCCTGCCAGGAACACGTCGTCGAAGACTGGTGTATGCTCTGGCCCAGGACGAGCATCGCGATGAACGCGAGCCCGGCGAGCCCGGCAATGATCAGCGTCAGCCGGTCGAGTTGCTTCTGCAGCGGCGTCTTGTCGGCCTCGGTGCGATTGAACAGGTCGGCGATGCGGCCCATCTCGGTGTTCATGCCGGTGCCGGTGACGATGAACTCGCCCCGTCCGCGAGTGACGGCCGTGTTCATGAACGCCATGCACAGACGGTCGCCGAGCGGAATGTCGGCGGTGGCGAGTGGTTTCGGTCGTCTTCGGCGAGGCGACACTTTCACCGGTCAGCGCCGCTTCTTCGATTTCCAACGTCGCGGCCACGAACAGTCGACCATCAGCCGGGATCCGGTTGCCCGCCTCCACCAACACGATGTCACCGGGTACCAACTCGCTCGCGTCGACCTCGATCGCGTTGCCGTCGCGTCGCACGCGGGCGATGTTGCTGCATCATCTGCTGCAGTGCGGCCAGGCTCGCCTCCGCCTTGGCCTCCTGGTTCATGCCCAGCACCGCGTTGAAGACGGTCAGCCCGACCAGCACGAGCGTGGTACTGATCTCTTGCGTGAAGATCTGGTTGACGATCGCCGCGCCGAACAGCACCATCTGCATGACGTCGTTGTACTGACGTACGAACGATTGCCAGCCCGACTCCTTCTTCTTCGCCGCGAGCTCGTTCTGGCCGTACTTCGCCGCCCGCTCCTTCACTTCGGCGGCATGCAGTCCCTTCGCGGGATCGACCGTCGAGCCGGCGCGCGACTTCGTCGACCGAGGCGGCGTGCCACGCGGATCTCGACTCGGCGACCGAAATCTTGCGTCGTCTCGACATGTTCCCTTATCGATTCCGCGATGGTCCAACGAATGCATGTGTCCGCTCATCGGTAATCGGGGACGGGTTCGGGTTCGGTCATGTTCTCTCGTTGCGCGAGATAGACGGGGATGCCGAGCGAGCAGCGCTCCACCGGCCAGGAAGAACGGCGCCCAGTACACCCAGAAGCTGTTGCCGGTATTGCGGGAGTAGCAGATGAACAGGATCGAGAACACGAGCGACGACGACGGCCACCACGATGTCTCGAGCGAACCCGGCGACTTGCAACTGCCGGCGGTCGGCGAGCCGCCACTTGATCTGGGCGAGGGCGGAGAAGCCGTACGGGATGGCGGCGGTGATACCGGTCATCAGCACGAGCGTCGTGAAGACGGTCGCGCCGCCGGAGCCGAGGTAGTTGATCGCCATCGCGATCGAGGCGAGCACCGTCGACGCGATGATCCCGAACGCCGGGACGCCCGCCTTCGAGATCTGCTTGAACTGCTCGGGAAACAGACCCGTCCTTCGCGGCGGCGAGCGGCATCTCGGCGCAGATCATCGTCCAGCCGTTCAGCGCGCCGAAGCCGGAGATGATGACGAAGACCGCCATGAGCTTGCCCCATCCGGTGCCGCCGAACATGGCGTTGACCGCGTCGGAGAACGGGGCGGTCGGAGCCCTGCAGCTGGGTGTTGGACAGGATGCCGAACACCGCCGTCAGGGAGAGCATGTAGACCACCGCGGTCGCGAGGGTGCCGAGAATCGTCGCCCGCGGGATGTTGCGGTCGGGATCGCGCACCTTGCCGGCCGCGACCGCCGCGACCTCGACGCCGAGGTAGCTGAACAGCGCGATCGCCATGCCCGCCGCCGATCGCAGCTGATCGCGCTCTCGCCACTCACGTTCCACGGCGTGTAGTTCGCCGTCGTGATGTAGAAGAGCCCGACGGTCGACATGAACGCGAGGGCGACGAACTTGAGGACCGTCGTGACGACCTGCACCGAGCCCATGTTCTTCACACCGGAAAGGTTGATCACGGCCGGGATCCACAGGCCGACGAGCACGAGCAGCACCGAGCCGAGCTTGTTGTGGCCCTTGTTGACGAACTCCTCGACGTAGAGCACCCAACCGACGGCGATGGCCGCGTTGCCCGCCCAGGCGGTGATCCAGTACGACCACGCGTTCGCGAAGCCGAGGGCGATTGCCGAAGCCCACGCGGGCATACGCGTACGGGCCACCGTCGGCCGGCACTCGCCGCGACAGCGCCGCGAACAGCAGGGCCAGGGCGAGCGCGCCCACCGTGGTGAGACCCATGGACACGAGCGTGATCGGGCCGTAGCCCGCGAGCGACGACGGCAGGTTGAAGATCCCGACGCCGATGATGCTCCCGACGATGAGCGCGACGGCGGTTCCGACGCCGAAGCCACCCGTCGCCGGGGATCCTCGCTCACCGGTTGTTCGCCGCTTTCTCGAACTGACATCACATCTTCCAATCAGGCCAAGGACCAGTCAGGCCAAGGAGACGATGGCGGGCCGTCGACGCTTCCATCCGAAGTCGAACGCGACGCTCAGGCCCAAGATCACGACGATGGCGATGGCGGTACCGGGTTCGGTGACGAGCGTGGTGAGCGCGAACGACGACGAGGACGACCGCCGCGCTCAATACGGCGGCGACCAGCATGCCGGTGCGCGCGCCGGTCTCGTGCCGCACCCGCATGTGGCCGACGCTGACCAACGCGAACACGAGCGAGCGCGATCGCGCTGCCGATCGACGCGATCGCACTCAGGTCGAACCCGACCGTGAGGACGATCGAGATCGCCGCGGTGAGGAGGAGTCCGGCCGGGACGCGATTGCCGTACCGGCGGCCGAGCACCGGCGGGAACTGACCCGGTGTTGGCCATCTGCTCGCACAGGCCGGAGGCGGGATAGAGGCCCGGCGTTCGTCGCGCCGGCGGTCGCGAACAGCGCGGTGACGCTCATCATCCAGTAGCCGGCGCGACCGAGGACGGGTTGCGCCGCCACCGCGATGGCGGTCCCGCCCGAAGCGATCACCTGTCGACCGTGAGCGTTCCGAAGACGCCGAGCGCGACCGCGATGTAGATGACCGTTGCGATCCCGAGCGCGAGGAACATCGGCCCGCGGGAGCTCCCGGCCGGGGTCGGCGAGGTCCTTGGCGGTGAAGGTCATGACGCCGAAGCCGAGGAACGCGAAGAACGTGAGCGCGACGCTCGAGACGATGTCCTTCAGCGACGGATAGCCGGAGAACGCGAGCAGGTGGGGGTCGATGTTCGCGAGCGTCACGACCGCGAAGACCGAGAGGATGCTGATCACGACGATGACCACGACCGTCTGGACCCGGGCGACCGCTTGGCTACCGACGACGTTGAGGACGGTCATGACGACCACGATCGCGACGGCGAAGAACTTCGCCCAGCTGGTGTTGCCGTCGGCGACCGCGCTGCTCGCGTAGCTGCCGAACGAAACCGCCACCATGGCCGTGACGATCGCGTTCGTCGCGAGGATGAGCCAGGCGATGATGCCGGTGAAGTGGCCGTCGCCCCAACCCCGAGCGACGTACTCGAGCAGGCCACCCGCCGACGGGTAGCGGGCGCCGAGCTTCGCGAACGAGTAGCCCTGCAGTCCCGCGACCGCGCCGGCGAGCGCGAACGACAACCAGACCGCGGCGCCGGCGACCTCGCCCGCGGCGCCGAGCAGCGAGAAGATGCCGGCGCCGACCATCGCGCCGACGCCGATGAACGCCGCCTGGCGCATCGACAGGTGCGTCGGCTGCGGCTGCGTCAGTGGGCCTGCGTCCTCGTTCCTGCCGCGGCGTCATGGTCAGGAGCCGAGCGTGGCGACGAGGATGGCCTTGATCGTGTGGAGCCGGTTCTCGGCCTGGTCGAACACGATGCTCGCCGGCGACTCGAACACCTCGCCGGTGACCTCGAGGCCCTTCGGTCATGCCGGTGTGCTCCATCATCTCGCGCCCGACGGTCGTGTTCGGGTCGTGGAACGCGGGCAGGCAGTGCATGAACTTCACCCTGCGGTTGCCGGTCGCGTCGAGCAGCGCCCGGTTCACCTGGTACGGCTTCAGGAGCTTGACCCGCTCGTCCCAGACGTCCTTGGCCTCGCCCATCGAGACCCAGACGTCGGTGTGGACGAAGTCGACGCCGCGCACGGCCTCGGTCGGCGTCGTCGGTGATCGTGATCGCGCGCGCCCGTGCGTCGCGGCGATGCTCCTGCGCGGTGTCGACGACGTCCTTCGGCGGGTGCAGCTCCGGCGGGCCCGGCCAGCCGCACGTCGCTGCCCATCAGCGCGCCCATCACGAGCAGGGAGCGGCCCATGTTGAAGCGGCAGTCGCCGACGAACGCGTAGGAGAGCTCCTCGTAGTGCTTGTGGCTCGCCTCGTGCATGGTCAGGAAGTCGGCGAGCATCTGCGTCGGGTGCCACTCGTCGGTCAGGCCGTTGTAGACGGGGACGCCGGCGTACGCGGCCAGCTCCTCGACGTGCGGCCTGCGTGTTGCCGCGGTACTCGATGCGCGTCGTACATCCGGCCGAGCACGCGGGCGGTGTCGGCGACCGACTCCTTGTGGCCCATCTGCGAGCCCGACGGATCGAGGTAGGTCACGTGCGCGCCCTGGTCGAAGGCCGCGACCTCGAACGCGGAACGGGTGCGCGTCGACGTCTTCTCGAAGATCAGCGCGATCTCCTTGCCGTCGAGGCGCTGCGCCTCGTTGCCCGGCGTACTTCGCGATCTTCAACGCCTGCGACGAGCTGCAGCAGGAACCGCAGCTCGCGCGGCTCGAAGTCGATCTCCTTCACGAAGCTCCGGTTGCGCAGGTTGAACGACATGCAGTGCTCCTGTCAGAACGCGGCTGGTCAGAACGCGGCGTCGCGCTCGATCGGGCAGGTCATGCAGTGCGAGCCGCCGCGGCCCTTGCCGAGCTCGAACCCCTCGATGGTGATGACCTCGATGCCTGCCTTGCGCAGCGCGGTGTTCGTGCCGGTGTTGCGCTCGTAGGCCACGACGACGCCGGGTTCCAGCGCGACGACGTTGTTGCCGTCGTCCCACTGCTCGCGGTCGGCCTCGAAGGTGTCGCCGCCGGTCTCGACCACCCGCATCCGGCCGACGCCGAGCGCCGCGGCCATGACCTCCGGGCAGCGTGCCGCGTCTGCTCCTCGGTCACCAGCTCGTCGGCGAGTGTCGCCGGGGCGGATCGCCCAGGTGCGGGCGCCGTAGACGACCGGTGGGTACAGCGTGACCAGGTCGCGGTCGCACATGGTGATGACGGTGTCGAGGTGCATGTAGCTGCGCGACTTCGGCAGGTGCACCGCCAGCACGACGTTGCCGAGCCGGCCCGGAACAGCGACCGCGCGATCCAGAGCACCGCCTGCGGCGTGGTGCGCTCGCCCATGCCGATCATGACCGCGCCGTTGCCGATCGGCTGCACGTCACCGCCCTCGACGTGCATGCGCCCCCAGTCCTCGTCGGCGCCGCCGAGCCAGATCGGGAACTTCTCCGACGGCGAACATCGGGTGGAAGCGGTAGATCGCCTCCATGATCATCGTCTCGGGCTTGCGAGCCGGCTTCGTCATCGGGTTGAGCGTGACGCCGTCGTAGATCCAGCACGACGGGTCGCGCTGGAAGAGGAAGTTCGGCAGCGGCGGCAGCAGCATGCTCGTCGGGTCGGCGGACTCCCAAACCAGACCGACGTCCGCTCGACGTCTGCCTTGGTGATGCCGCCGATGAGGAAGTCGGCGACCAGCGCGCTGTCCGACTCATCGACCCACTCTTGCGCGCGCCGCGAGGCAGAGATGCCGACCTGACGCTCGTTGAGGACGTGCTCGCTGACCCACTCCTTCGCTTCGGGCTTGTCGAGTGCCTCGGCGAGCAGTTGCTCGGCGAGGAACACCTCGACGCCCCGCTCGCGCATCGCCTCGCACGAACATGTCGTGCTCGGCCTTGGCGCGGCTCGACCCAGAGCACGTCGTCGAAGAGCAGCTCCTCGGCATTCGCCGGTGTGAGCCGGCTGTGCTCGAGCCCGGGACGATGCACGATCACCTTGCGCAGCGTGCCGACCTCGGAACGGACTCCGAATGGCATGGCGGATCTCCTCGAAGGCTCTCAGGAGCAGGGGCAACAAGACGACGCCGTCGACGTCCGTGGCGATTCGGGTACCGGCGCTGCACGCCAGCATTCGGTCGATGTCGTCGAGCGCGCCGATGACCGCCGGCTTGCCCGTCTCGCGAGCGAAGTCGCAGGCGGCCAGCACCTTCGGCAGCATCGATCCCGCGGCGAACTCGCCGCGGTACTCGGCCAGCAACGCGTCGGGATGCGCCGGCCGACGATCGCACGCTGGTCCGGCGTGCCGAAGCCGACGAATACGGCCGGCGCGTCGGTCGCCATGATCACCATGTCGGCGTCGATGTCGCGGGCGAGGAGGCCGCTGGCGTGATCCTTGTCGATCACGGCTTCGATGCCGACCAGCTGATGGTCGGCGTTGTACGACGGTGGGGATCCCGCCGCCGCCGGCGCAGACGACGACGCAGCCGCGCTCGAGCATCCACCGGATCGGCCGGCGCTCGAAGATTCGCTTCGGCATCGGTGAGGGAACGACCCGCCGCACGTGGTCGCCATCGGCCTTGAACTTCCAACCCCGTTGGCGTGCGAGCTCGTCGGCCTCGGCTTGGTCGTACAAGCGGGCCGATCGGCTTCGACGGGTCCGCGAACGCGGGGTCGTCCGGGTCGACCTCGATCATCGTGAGCAGCGTGGCGAGAGGATGTTCGAACGGCAGGCGGTTCCCGAGCTCCTGCTCGACGAGGTAGCCGATCATGCCCTGCGTCTCGGCGCCGAGGACGTCCAGCGGCGCGTCCGGCCACCTCGTCGTACGGCGGCCTCCTCGAGGGCGAGGTAGCCCGATCTGCGGGCCGTTGCCGTGCGAGATCACGAGCTCGTGGTGCTCGGCGATCGGCGCCAGGCGGTCGCACGCGACGCCGACGTTCTCGCGCTGGGTCTCGATGGTCATCGGCTGCCCGCGCCGTAGGAGTGCGTTGCCGCCCAGTGCCACGACGACTCTCATGGAACGACTGCCTCCTCACGGACCTCGACTGGGTAAATGCTCGGTCCGGACGGGGTAGGGCGGCACCACCCCGCACCGGGTGGAACGCACGCAGAGCGCGCAGCGATCACGATCGCCGCTTCAGAACGGCTCGACGGCATCCACCCAACATCCACCTAGGCACGGGTGGTGCCGCGCCACCCCTTTCCAACTCAACTTCAGGTTCGGACGAAAGGTGGCAGCCCCATGCGAAAGATCCCCCTGCTTGTCGCGATGCTTGTCGCAATAACGACCATGGTCGTCGGCCTGGGGTCCGGTCCGGTCGGAGCGGCCGCAAACGGGTGGCCGCACTCGATCGTCAACGGGTTCTCGACGCCGAGCGGGAACGGGTACTGGCTCGTCTACGCCGACGGGTCGGTCACCCCGCAGGGTGGCGCCACGTCGTTCGGCGACGCCTCGCACATTCACCTGAACGGACCGATCGTCGGCGGCGCGACCACGCCGAACGGCAAGGGTTACTGGCTCGTCGCGCAAGACGGCGGCATCTTCACGTTCGGCAACGCGCACTTCTACGGCAGCATGGGCGCGACGCCGCTCAACCAGCCGGTGTTTTCGATGTCACCGACGAAGAGCGGCCACGGCTACTGGCTCGTTGCTCGCGACGGGGGCATCTTCACCTTCGGCGACGCCGCGTTCCACGGCTCGACCGGCAACCTCGTTCTGAACGAGCCGATCACCGGTATCACGACCAGCCCCAGCGGCAAGGGCTACCGCATGGTCGCGACCGACGGCGGCATCTTCAGCTTCGGAGACGTGCCGTTCTACGGAAGCCTGCCCGGGCTCGGCATCAACGTCAACGATGTCGTCGGCATGGCGCCCATACCGCCGAATACCGGCTACTGGGTCGCGCGGAGCACCGGCCAGGTGTATTCGTTCGGTCACACGATACCGCTCGGGAGCTATCCCGCGGTCGCGTGCAATCCGATCGCGGCGATCTTCTCGAACCCCGCGCGCAGGGCTACCGCCTCGTGACCGAGTCGGGGGCGACGATCCCGTTCGGTACAGCTCCGGGCGGCAATCAACCAACCGGAGATCCACGGTTCTGCCCGAACCCCCCGACAATGTCGCTCGCCGAGTACAACAGCATTCAAGTCGGGCTACTCGTACTCACAGGTGGTCGGTCTGGTCGCAGGGCCCGGAATACTGATCGCGCAGTCCACCGTCGTGGGCAACGTCACCAAGACGTACGCGTGGGTCGGCGAAGGCGCACCCGGCGCCAACGCGACCATCACGTTCCGTAACGATCATGCGATCTCGAAGTCACAGTTCGGACTCACCTGACCAACTGGGAGACGCTCGGTATCGCGGCCGTGGGGTTGGCCGTGCTCGGCTGCTCCTACGCCGGCGCGCGCCGGCCGGAGATCGGTCCGCGAGAGCAACGCGTCTTCCATGCCGTGAACGGCCTGCCGGATTGGCTGTATTGGCCGCTGTGGGTACCGATGCAGCTCGGCAATCTGGTCGTCGGCACCGGAGTGGGTCTGGTGGTCGCGCTCATCCGGCGCGACTGGCACCTCGCGGTCGCCGTCATGATCGCGCTGATCTTGAAGTTGGGCATTGAACGGATCCTCCGCAATCGGATGGCTCCCTATTTCCGCGTCCGTCAGCGCCCCGGGACCAGCGAGTCGAATGCGGTCTTGCGGGGCGCCGACGTGCCGAAGTCGGGGCCGAGCTTCCCGTCGGGCCACGTCATTCTCGTCGCCGCGATGGCGACGGTCCTGGCCAACGACCTCCCGCTCGCGTGGTCATGGTTCCCGCACCTGCTCGTGGTGCTCGTCATGGTGGGCCGGGTATACGTCGGCGCGCACAACCCACTCGACGTGACCGCGGGTCTCGGAGCCGGCCTGCTCGCGGGCGGTCTCGTCGATCTGTTCCTCTCATGATGCCCGACGTTGCAGAGACCACCGCGTCCGAGCCGTCCCGGGTGACGTGGGCCGCGACCGACGTCCTGCGGTTCGTCGTCGCCGCGGCCTCGCTGCTCATCGCAGTGCTCATCGGTGCGTTCTTCGACGACGCCATCGTGGGCTTCGTCGGCGATCTGGCTGCAGGATTGGCGAGGTTGCCGAGCTGGCTGGTCACCAGTGTGGTTGTGTTCGGCCAGATCCTCGCAGTCTTGGTGATCGTCGGAGGGGCAGCCGCGGCGATCGCACACCGCCGGTGGTTCTTGATCGCGGTCGTTGCGGTCGCCGCCGCGGTTGCCGCGTTGTTGACATTGCTGCTGCGTCCGCTCGTCGACCACGTCACGGCGCAGGTGACGAGCGTCGACACCTCGTACACGTTGGTTGCCCCGGGCCGGGTCGCATCGGCGCTGGGTCTCTCGATCTTGACCGCGGCGGTCACGGCCGCCGGACCGTGGGTTCCACGCTGGTGGCGACGCGCGGCGTGGGCCCTCGTCGTCGTGTCCGCGGGCACCGCGTTGCTCGGCGCGCCGATCGGATTCGGGATCATCGTCGCGATCTGCGCCGGATGGACCGCGGGCGCGGCGGTCGTCGTCGTTCTGGGTGCGCCGTCGCGTCGTCCGACCGAACTGTCCATCGCGAGTGGTCTGGCTTCCGTCGGTATTCCACTATCGCGATTGGAGCGGGCCCACGTCGACGCACGCGGCTCCGCTCCGTTCTTCGCGACGACCTGCGACGGGCGAACGTTGTTCGTCAAAGCACTCGGGGCCGACGAGCGCAGCGCCGATCTCCTCTTTCGGATGTATCGCCGCCTGCGGCCCCAGGATCTCGGCGACGAGCGCCCGTTCTCTTCACTGCGACGAGCCGTCGAACATGAGGCACTCGTCGCATTGACAGCCGGCGCGCTCGGCATCCGCACCCCGCGTTGCGTCGCGTTCGCCACCGCCGAACCAAACGGTTACGTGCTCGCCTACGAGGCCATCGCCGGTCGTTCACTCGATCGTCTCGATCCCACCGAGCTCACCGACGCAGTGCTCGCCGACGTATGGGCCGAGCTTGCTCGGATGCGCACGCACCGCATCGCCCACCGCGATCTACGACTGGCCAACGTGGTTCGCGCGGACGACGGAGCGGCCTGGATCATCGACTTCGGGTTCAGCGAGCTCGCGGCGTCGAATACGTTGCTCGCTACAGACGTTGCGGAGCTGCTCGCTTCGTCCGCCACTGTGGTCGGGGCCGAACGCGCCGTCGTCGCCGGACGTGCCGGGGTCGGCTCCCACGCCATCGACACTGCGCTTGCTCGCCTGCAGCTCTCGATGCTCAGTGGCGCGACGAGGACAGCGATGAAAGCCGATCCGCGACTCCTGAGCGAAGTGCGCCGGCGCGTCGCGTCGAGTTCGAACGGTTGAAGGCCAACGCGCTCACCCGTTGTGGGTGAGCGGCAAGCATCCTCGCCCCAGCATGCTTAAAACGCGCATTCGTGGACGGTAAACATCTCGAGACCGCAATACGCGTTGAACGTCTGCGAAGGTACCTTCGTGTTTGTTGCGCAGCATCGGAAATTGCTGCGCTCGAGGAGCGGTATGACCGGCGGCAGCTCTCCTTCACCGATGCTTCGATCGAAGCTGCGTAGGCCCGCGCCGCCTCCGAATTACCTGCGGCGGGCGCGACTCATGGAATTCCTGGACGAGATCGCCGGCGCATCCGTGGTGATGGTGGTCGCGCCGGCCGGTACGGGAAAAACGGCGTTGCTCGCGGGATGGATTGCAGAGCGCGGCGCACCATCGGCCTGGTTGTCGTTGGACGAATCCGATGCCGACGACGCGGTGTTCTGGAGTGACGTCATTGCGGCGTTGGAAATGGTCAGCTCGGGGTGCGGCGAGAAGGCGCGATCGCTACTCCGCGAGCAGTCTCCGATGCTCGACGTAGTGGGCCAGCTGCTCAACGATCTCGAAAGCCCCCACGACAGCACCGAGCACACTGCGTGCACGCTCGTCATCGATGACGTGCACTGCCTCGACGACACCGCCGTAATCGCCGAGGAACTCGAACGGTTCCTACGCAATCTCCCGGTGTGGCTGCACGTTGTGCTCGTCTCGCGCCGCGTGCCGAACCTGCCACTCGACCGGCTGCGCGCACACGGGCAGTTGGGAGAGGCGCGGTTTGCAGAACTGCGATTCTCGGACGCCGAAGCGAAAGACCTGTTGTCTCGCCTCGCACCCTCGATGCCCGAGGCCAACGTCGAGTCGATCGCCGGAAGCGTCGACGGGTTGGCCGTCGCGCTGCAGCTCGCGGCGCTGAAGGCTCGCTCTCTCAGCGCGTGGAGCGGCGGGGCCGCGTTCACGGTTGCCGACGATCTCGTGCATGACTTCATCGTGCACGAGGTACTCGCATGGGAAGAACCCGAGTTGATCGACGTGCTGCTCGATATCTCGGTCGTCGGTCGACTGAATGCGAGCCTGGCCCGGACGCTGACCGGGAGGGACGACGCCGAGGAATTGTTGGAACGCGCGGAAGCGCGCGGGCTGTTCGTCAGTGCAGTCGAACCACGAGGTTGGTTCGCGCTCCAGTCTCTGGCCCGCTCGGTGTTCGTCGCCCAACTCGGGCGCCGGTCTCCGAGCCGGGTCGTCGAACAACACGCGGCGCGCGGCGCGTTGGTTCGAGGATGCCGACGAGATCCCGCTCGCACTGACGCATTACCTGCAGGCCGGGAAGCCGGCGGAAGCGTTGCGCCTCCTCGCGGCGAAACACGCGGAGCTGTACGACCAGGGGCTCGAAGCGGCGATCGTGCGCACGATCGATGCGATACCCCACGAGGTGGCGTCGGCCGACTTGGCGTCGATGCTCGACTACGCACGGTGCAACCTGCTCATCAACCGGCGGCGCTTCCTGGAGACCGTCGCCCAGGCATCGTTCTGGGCCAATCAATCGCCCGAGCTCGAACCCATCATGGGCGCACGGCTCGCGATCATCCAGTCAATGGCCGCGGTCGTCGACGGCGATGTGACGGTTTGCGGAGACCGCGGACGCGAGGCGCTCGCGTTGCTCGGCGATACCTCGTGGCGCGATCCGTTCGGTCGGTTCGCCTGGAACATGGTCGCCCACGCGATCGCGCTCGGCGAATGCTGGGATAACGCCGACGCCGAAGTGCGCGAAGCGCGGTTGTCGTTGAACCGTGAGCCCGCGTGCCGGGTCGCGTTCGAGGGCATCGGTGCGCTCGGCGCGGCGCTGGCCGGACGGCCGCTCGACGCCTTGAAGAGCGCGGCCGGCGTGCGCGATCTGGCCGACGTGGTCGACAAGACGATCATGAGCGCGGAACTTGCCACCGCGGAAGCCCTCGCCCATCGCGAGCTCGGCGATCGCGTGCGCGGCATGGCTGAACTTCGGGCCATTGCGGAGACGCCGGCCGAGACGATGTTGTTCTGCCGAATCCTCGCGCTGACCGAGTTGGCCCAGGCGTACTCCGACGAGGGCGACATGGAGGAAGCTCTGCGCACGCACGAATTGGCGCAGAACCTCCAAGACGCCGAGAGCTTCGGTGAGTTGGGACGCGACTGGATCGGCCGTTCGGGCGTTCGGCTCGCGCTCAAGGTCGGTGACGTGGCCCTGGCCAAGGAGCGCGCCGCGCAGATCGCGGACCCGTTCTGGTCTGCCATCAGTGCAGCCCGAATCGACCTCGCCGACGGAAACCGCGCCGACGCCTACGACGCGCTACGCGACGCGACGCCGCGTTGCGATCGGCACGAGGTGATACTCGGACTCCTCCGGGCGCGCGCAGTTGATGATGGCGGCGAGTCCATGCAGATCGCAGCCGCGGCCGTCGAACGCGCGGCCGCGCGCGGGATGCTGCAAACCGTGGCGTCCGAAGGACACGAAACGCTCGCCCTCGTCGAGTGCACGGCGTGGACTGCGCCGGATTCCTGGCTCGAGCGGCTCCGGCGGCTGCCCATTGGTGTCGTGGCCTCGACGTCCACGAGCTCAACGACACTGATCGAACCGCTCACCGAGCGCGAGCTCGAGGTTCTGCGCTATCTACCGAGCCGGCTCACCGTGCGAGAGATTGCCGACGAGCTCTTCGTCTCGGTGAACACACTGAAGTTCCATCTGCGATTGATCTACCGCAAGCTCGGCGTCAACTCCCGCGCCGATGCGGCCGAACACGCACGTCGACTCACGTCGGCGCAAATGCGGAGCTCGCAGTAGTTCGCGACGTGTGTCCGGCCGACAGGATCGTCAGGAAGAGAGGATCTTCGCCTTCTCGCGTTCGAACTCCTGCGCAGAGATCAAGCCTCGCTGACGCAGGTCCGCGAACGCTTCGATCTGGGCGACAGGATCTGATACCTGTGTCGTAGCCCAAGCGTCGGTTCCGTAACGGCCTCGCGCCGGCGGCCGTACCAGGAGATCCGGGCGTCGTCGTTCGTGGGTGCGTTTCGTCGTGGGGCTCATGAGCTGTCTCCTATGCGGTGCTCGTTCATCACCGCGTCGACCCGGGCCGCCGGGATGCGCTCGCCGGCGATGATCTCGCCACCGGCGCGGCGCGCGGCGCTGGAAAGTGACGCGGCCCATCGATCTTCGACCACCAGGATCAGGCCTGCGGTTCCCGACGGCAGCGCGTGCGACACCATCGCCAGATCATGCTCACTGAGCAGGCCGTCCCGGGGATGGCTGATCTCGCGCAGGGAAGTCATGTGCACCACGTCGTCGAACTCGAACACCTTCACCGTGTCGTCCCGCGCACGCTCGAGAACGACCACATCGAGGATGCGGATCGTGGCCGACTGCACGAGGTCGTCGACCGCGGCCGCGACGTTCGCCACGAGATCGACAGCGGGAACCACGACGATCAAGTACTCGACGAGGTCGGTAGTGACGTGTTCTCCCAACTGATGCCCCTTCGCACGCGGAGCGAACGCCGTCATCGTGCCCGTTCCGCGGGCGCGAGAGGCCACCCCAGCCCGGGTGGTCTGCACGAACCATCGTGAGCGCCATCGCGAGTAGGCGGTGCAGCTCGGTCGGGCGTCGGCGTTCCACCCCGCTGCGGGTGGTGCCCGCCCACCCGCCGCGACGACACCGTGAGGTCCGGCGCCGGCAGCGTCACACCCCGCTCCCCGCCCACCGCCCGGGGCGAGGAGTTGAGTGCGGTGCGGGCGACGCGAAATGCGAGCCCGCACCGCACGAGTCCGGCTCAACCGAGCGCGAAACCCTCCGTCGAGCTCGACGCGATGGGATCGGGCAACCGCATCATCCGGAACGAGTTGAACAACCCCAGCAGACTGGCAATGAGCGGTACGAGCAACGCGACCTGCAAGGCGCGCGGCCGTGACTCGGTGTTGATGCGGATGATCTCGTCCCGGACGGCCGGCCGCTGACCGGCGAGTTGCTCTTCGAGCTGGGTGTTGCTCATCACCTGGGCGTCATGCTCGAGCGCGCTCGAGACAGTGCTCTGTTGCCGGGCCGACAGCACGTTGCTCGCGTCGGACTTCGTCGTGAACGTGAACGACAACGCCGCGAGCATGATCGCGCCCGCGAACGCCAATCCGAACGACAGCCCGAACGAACCGGCCGCGGAGTTCACGCCGGCCGCTTCACTCACGCGCTCCTCGGAGATCGGAGACAGCGTGTAGTTGTTGAGCTGCGACACCAGGAGGCCGAGCCCGCAACCGGTGATCACGAGCGGAACGACGAACGCCCATCCGGAATGTGCACGCGGCACGATCGCGATCACGAGCGCAACCCCGACCGCTACGAGCGCAAACCCGGCACGGATAACGCTGCTCGGGCGACGCGCGCCCCGCTCGTTTGCCCGCGACCAGCGCGGTCGCAAACATCGTGAGCGACAGCGGCGCCAGCGTCAGGCCCGCGCCCATCGCGCTGTACTCGAGCACCATCTGCAAGAAGATCGGGAGGGCGATCATCAAACCGCCGAGTGCGATCTGCTGCATCATCTGCTGCGAGATCCCGAACCGGAACGCCTTGGCCTTGAAGAGCGTCGGATCGATCAATGCCGGCTTGTTGTGCGCGTGGCGGCGCACGAGCCAGTAGGCGAACGACCCCATTGCGATCGCACCAACAACCAGGAGGAGAGCAACATACTCACCACCCTCCTGCCATACCAGGATGCCGAGCACGGTGGCGCCCATGCCGACGACGGACAGGCCGGCACCGACGACGTCGATCTCACGCGGACCGGTATACGGCACGTCGCGTACGAGCCGGATGCCGCAGAGCACGATGACGATGACGAGATCCTCCAGGAGGAACGCGATCCGCCACGAGAGATACGTCGTGATGAAGCCGCCGAGCAGAGGACCCACCGCGGCCGCGATTGCCGCCGCGGCACCGACGAGCGCGTAGGCCTTCTTCTGGGCCGTGCCCTCGAAGTTGCCGTGGATGAGCGACTGCATGGCCGGCAGGAGCAGTGATGCACCCAAGCCGCCGACGATGGCCCAGAAGACGATGATCGCGGTCAGGCTCTGCGCGAGCGCCATCGCGAGCGCGCCGATGGCGTAGCCGAGCAGACCCAGGATGTAGGCGCGTTTGCGCCCGATGAGATCGCCGACCTTGCTCCCGATGAGGATGAACGCGGCCGACACGAGTGCCTCGAGCGCAATCGCCGACTGCACGCCGCTCACCGTCGTGTGAAGGTCTCGCACGACCGACGAGATCGAGACGTTCATCAACGACGTGTCGACGACGAGCACGAACATGGCCATCGCGAGGAGGATCGGGAGCAACGGACTCTGGGTCGTGCTCGCCGGCGCGTCGGGGTTCGGAGGGTCGCTCATCCGTCGGTCGTCACCATGGTCGCGTCTCTCCCGGGGCGTGGTACGAAGATGGACTGGGATCGGGGTAGGAAGGCACCACCCCCGAGTAGGTGGGTCGGCGGCGCTCAATTTCGACGCCTTCGGGGCTTGAACCGCTCCAGCCAGGGGCGGCGCTCGGCGAGACTATCCGACACACCGCGCACGGCCCTGCGGGTCGCGGCCGGCCACTCCAACAGCAGCGTGCCCGTGAGCACGCCGATCGCGACGGCGAACAGCGAGACCACCGTCGCGACGAGGTCCTGGCGGCCGGCCGCACTCGGGATCGCCCACGATCTCCGCCAAGCCTATGAGCCCGAGCGCGACCGGGAACGAGGAGCCAGAAGCCGGGTAGGAACGAGGCGTATTGCGGCATCGCCGAAGGCAGCTGCGACACCCAGAATGCAACGGCCGTCATCACCAGCGCGCCGACGAACGCGCTCACATAGCCGCCAAAGATCGCGTTGCCGATGACTTGGCCGGTCCACGCCGCGTAGAGCACGAGGAGGAGACCGGGGAATGACTTCGCCGGCGCCGAGTGCGCAATGGTCACGCCGATCGCGAACACGAGAACGCCGACCCATGGCGCCCAGTCCCCGAGTAGGTGCTGCGAACCGGAGAAGACCTGCGCCGACGGGACGCCGACCGCCTGTATGCCGGCGAGAATGCCGAACGCCAACAGCGCCAGCTGCACCACCCCCGAGACCAGCCGGCTCGATCCGGAGACGGTCTGTCCGGCTGCGAGCTCGAGCACCGCGGTCGTCAGCGCCGCGCCGGTAGGAACACGACGAGGGAGGCCACCATGGCCGCGGAGTCCGGGGTCGGTGAGGTCGTGCTTCACTCCGAGCGCGCAGAGCGCGGAGACCGAAAACGCCGCGAGTACCGGCATCAGCACTTGCAGCGGCGATCCGTCTCGGCCCAAGGAGCGCAACACGCCGACCAGCGCGCCGAACACCGCCGCGGCGGCACATCGTCACGCGGCGCCGGATGCAGGATCATGCAAATGCCGAGCGTCAGGATCGAGTAGCCGAGCACGCGTTGTCAGCGGACCGAAGCGCGGCCGCAGCTCGCCGATCTCGCGCAATCGCTGTAGTCCGTCGATGGGCCGCAACGACGCGACCTCGGCCTCCTGAACCAGCTGATCGAGCGCGGAGATCTGGTCGAGCCGCGGTAATGGGCCGAGGAGTGTCGTCAACTCGAGCGTCGCGGGCTGGCCATGGCCCATCGTGACCATCATGTAGGTCGGGAACGCGCTGATCCTCGCCGAGGTCGCGCCGTAGGCATGCGCGACTTTCCGGAGTCGATCCTGCACCGAATACACCGGTTCTCCGACGGCATTCATCGCCGCGCCCAGCTGCACGACGAACATCTCGAGCTCGCGCGCCTCCTCGCGGCTCCGCTCACTCATTTGGTGCTCCCGCCGGCGAACTCGCGCGAGCTATTGCCTGACGGTCATCGTTCGCGGGCGAACGCATCGATGCGGCCCCAGCGGCCGGGGATGTCGAGGAGTTCGATCTGGCCGATGCCTTCGGGCAGGAGCGGGTCGACCACGAGGTTGTCGCCGACCGGTTCGAGCCCGAGCATCGTGCGCAACAAGAGCAGGGGCGTGCCGGTGGACCACGCCTGCGGGCTGCACGCGGTCGGGTACTGCACGGGATACTTCGTCGCGCTGCGCGGATACCCGCCGAAGGCTTCGGGCAGGCGGCCGTCGAAGAACGCGGCGGCATCGAGGATGCCCGAGGCGATCTGCGCGGCTTCGGCCTTGAACCCGTAGCGGCGCAGCCCCCAGGCGATGAACGAGTTGTCGAACGGCCACACCGTGCCGACGTGATAGCCGATCGGGTTGTATCGGCCTTGCCCCGTCGCAAGGGTGCGGACACCCCAGCCCGAGAAGAGGTGGGGCCCCATGAGGTGGCGGGCGACCGCCTTCGCCTTCGACTTGTCGACGATGCCGCTCCAGAGCAGATGGCCGTTGTTCGACGTGAGCGCGTCGACTTGCTCGCCGTTCTCGTCGAGAGCGAGCGCAAAGTATTCGTCCTCGGCCACCCAGTAGTCACGGTTGAAGCGCCGCTTCAGATCGGCGGCTTGCTTCTCGAGATCGGCGGCGAACGCAGGGTCCTTCCAGATCGTGCGGGCAAGGCGAGCGGCGCGCATCTTGGCGTCGTACGCGTAGCCCTGGAGCTCACAGGTCGCGCGCGGGAAGCCGGGGATCGTGCCGTCGCGTGACGAGATGGAGTCCCAGGAGTCTTTCCAACACTGGTTCTCGAGGCCGGTCTTCTCGTTGCGGCGCTGGTACCAGAGGTAGCCGTCGCCGCGCAGGTTTGCATACTCGTCGATCCAGTTCAGCGCGGCGCGCGCCTCCTGCTCGAGCTCGCGTACCAGCTTGGTGTCACCGGTCCAGCGTTCGTATTCGTCGAGGAGCACGACGAACAGCGGCGTGGCGTCGGCGTTGCCGTAGTACGGCGAGTGCGGTCGTTCACCGAACGCGGTCATCTCCCCGTACCGCATCTCGTGCAGGATCCGGCCCGGGTCTTCGTCGCGGAAATCGTCGATCCGCGTGCCCTGCCGCAGCGCGAGCTCGCGCAACGTCGTCGCCGCGAGCACCGAGTGGAACGGCAGCGCCTGCAGGCTCGTAAAGATGCTGTCCCGACCGAACATCGTCATGAACCAGGGCAGACCCGCGGCGGGAAGACTGCTGCCGCTCGCACTCAGCGGCGAGAATCGGAGCGCGGCGAGATCGACCAAGCTGCGGCGGTAGGTCCGCTCGAGGTCGTCGGATTGCGCTTTCAACGTGGGCGCGGCTTCCAGCCACCGGTCGAGATCCCGGCGCATGTCGCGCTTCGAGCGGGCCGACTTTGCCGACACCTCGAAGGTCGGGAGTCCGGTCGTGACATCGATCGTCGTTCGCCATTGGTCGTGCGCGGGGATGGTCACCGTGAACGTCAAGCCCCTCTCGTCGTACTTCGCGGGCTCGCTTGCGGCGATGGTTGTGAACCGGTGGTACGTGTCGCGCCCGTATTCCAGGACCAGGCGCGATCGTTCGACGCTGCGTCGAGCGCTTTCCCTTCTTCTTGAGCGCGTCCTTGACCTCGAAGAGGTCGGCGAAATCGCTGGCGGCGTCGATGCGGATCGTGAGCTTGACTCGTTCGTTGTCGTGATTGAGGACGGTGATCTCCTCCTCGAATCCGGTGCCTACCGACCGCCGTCGGAGCACCGACAGGTGCGCGTCGACGTAGACGGTTCCGGTGCCGGGTACGAGGAAGAAGCGGCTCTCGAAGTACTGAAGGTCGTCGACCGAGAGTGCGTTGAGCCGTTCGCCGTTGACGGTGAGCACCCATCTCGACAAGAAACGGGTATCGAACGAGAACAACCCGGTCGGATCGGTGATCGATGCCTCGATGTCGCCCCGGCGGTCGCTGACGACGAACGTGTTGCCGTCGAGGATCTTTACGAGGTCATCAGCCATTTCGACGCACCTTTGCGGTCGGCCTTCCGCCCGTAGACGGCGTGGTGACGCGGCGGCGAGGTGGGCTCGGCAGTGCCCGCTGGAACGCGAGGAGCAGGTCGATGTCTCCCTCTACGGTCAGCGCGCCGCGCAGCACTGCGGCCATGGCGTTCTCGCGGCCCGTTGCGACCTTGTCGAACAGTGGCTTCGGCGCCCGCAACACACAGTCGGCGGGTCCCGCCCCGTGCGACACGGTGACATCGCCGTGGCTTATCTCTACGCGCCAGCGTTGGACGGCGTTGCCGTCGGTGAGCTCGAACCGCAACGAGCCCGAAGCCTTGTTCCACAATGGTTGATGGGGGCCGGACTCGAGGTCGGCGAAAAACTTGGCGGTTGCGTCAACCATGCTGTCGTTCTCCTCGCCGTCGCGACGCAACAGTGAGCTTCCGCGCGGGACTCGGCCTCACCCACGAGGGATGAGACGGTGACGGACCGGCTTGATCATCATGAGTGCGGGTGTCAGTCTCAGCGCGATCCCGTTCTTTGGGGGCCGATCATGGTTCGGGCAGAAGTCTCGAGCTCTACGGGGGCGGCCGAGCCATCGATCGATGCGGCCGTCTACGGCCGGCGTTGGTGGATCCTCGCGGTCCTCTGTTTGAGCTTGTTGATCGTCGGGATCGACGGCACGATCGTCAACGTCGCGCTTCCCAGCCTGGTGCGCGAGCTCGGCGCTTCGTCGAGCCAGTTGCAGTGGATCGTCGACGCGTACACCCTCGTGTTCGCGAGCTTCTTGCTCGTGGCGGGAAGCAGCGGCGATCGGTACGGCCGCAAGCCCGCGTTGATCGTCGGGCTTGGTCGTGTTCGGCGCAGGATCGTTGGCGTCCGCACTCGCGGGTACGGCCGGCGTCCTGATCTTCACCCGTGCGATCCAGGGCTTCGGTGCCGCGTTCATCATGCCGTCGACGCTGTCGATCCTCACGAACGTGTTTCCCGGCTTCCGAACGAGGCCGCGCGATCGGCGTCTGGGCGGGCGTCTCCGGTCTCGGCGTGGCGATCGGTCCGATTACCGGCGGCTATCTCCTCGAGCACTTCTGGTGGGGATCGATCTTCCTCGTGAACGTCCCGATCATCGTCGGTCGCGATCGTGGCGACACTCACGATCGTCCCGAACTCACGCGACGAGCACGCGCCGCCGCTCGACCTCGTCGGCACCCTCCTCTCGGTCTTGATGCTGGTCACGCTGCTGTACGGCATCATCGAAGTGCCCGACGCGCGGCTGGTCCGATCCCGTGATCATCGGCGCGTTCGTGATCGGCGTGCTGTCCCTCGTCGCGTTCATTGCCTGGGAGGCGCATTCCGACCATCCGATGCTCGACGTGTCGTTCTTCAAGAACCCGCGGTTCTCGGCCGCGTCGGCCGCGGTCACGCTCGTGTTCTTCTCGATGTTCGGTGCGCTGTTCTTCGTCTCGCAGTACCTGCAGTTCGTGCTCGGCTACGACGCACTCGTCATCCGGGGTGCGGCTGCTGCCGGTCGCCTTCGCCCTCGTCATTGCCGCGCCACTGAGCTCGCTGCTGGTCGCGCGCATCGGCACGAAGCTCGTCGTCGCCGGGGGCCTCGCGCTGGTCGCGTTCGCGATGTGGCTCTTCTCCCACGCGACGACCACGTCCGGCTACCGCGCTGGTCGCGGCTCGTGCTGCTCATACTCGGCGTCGGGATGGGTCTCGCGATGGCGCCCGCGACCGACTCGATCATGGGTTCGCTGCCGCCGGAGAAGGCCGGCGTCGGGTTCGGCGGTGAACGACACGACACGCGAGATCGGCGGCGCGCTGGGCGTCGCGATCCTCGGGAGCATCACCGCGTCGTCGTATCAGGCGTCGATCACGGCGTCGCCCGTGTACAAGGCCGCCGCGGCGCAGTCACCGGCCGCGGCCGCGGCGATCAAGGATTCGGTCGGCGGGGCCAGCCGCGGTCGCGGCCCGGATCCCCGCCCAGCTCGCGGCGGCGGTCACGGGCGCGGCGAATTCCGCGTTCGTCGACGCGCTCACGCACACGGTCCTGATCGCCGCCGGCATCGCGCTGATCGGCGCGGCTGGTGGCCTTGATCTTCCTGCCGGCCCGGCCACTCGTCGCGGGCCACGGCATCGACGACGTCAGCGACCTCGTGGTCGCGACCGCGCAACAGGTTCCTCCCGAACCGCGTCGCCGCGACGTGACCGGCGCGGTCCTCGAACTGCTCGCCGAAGCGGGATTCTCGAGCCTCACGTTCAGCGGCGTCGCGACCAAGTCGGGCGTGAGCACCGCGACACTCGAGCGCTACTGGGGTTCACGCGTCGACATGGTGGTCGACGCCTTGAAGGTCATGCTCGCCGACTATCCCATTCCGGACACGGGATCGTTCGCCGACGATGCGGTGCAGCTCTTGTACGAGGTTGCGGACCTCTTCGCCAAGCCGGAGAACGGTGTGCATCACGAGCCAGTTGATCGCAGAAGGCGCACGCGATCCCGCGCTGGCGACCGCGCTCCGAACCCGGCTACTCGCGCCCCGGCGCGTCGCACTGATCGCAATGATCGACCGCGGGATCGCCCGCGGGGAGCTCTCCCCTGACACCGACCGGCCGGTACTTGCCGATCTGCTCGTCGGTCCGCTCTACCACCGCGCCCTCGTATCGGGAGAACCGGTCGACCACGACATCGCCCGGCGCATCGTCGCGACCGTGATGGCCACACCGATGACCCGCACCGGCGCCTAGAGGTCCTTGCGGAACCAGAGGACATCGGTACCGGTTGGGAAGTTCTCGACTCGGCCGACGAGCTCGTAGCCGTTGCGCTCGTAGAGCGCTCGCGCCTGGAAGTCGTACGTGAAGTGGACGGTTTGGATGCACCCGCGCCCCGCGGCCTCGGATTCGGCGGCGGCGAGGAGCCGCGTCGCGAGGCCTCCCCCGCGCAGACTCGGCGCGACCCAGAGGCTTTGCAGCTCGCAGCAGTCGCCCCAGGTCCATCCGCTGATACCCGCGACGACGCCACCCTCGCGCGTCGCGGACGAAGATCGCCAGCTCGCGCTCGTCACCGAGTGCCATCGCGGCCGACGCCTCACGACGGATGTTCGTCTCGAGGAGCTCGAGGTCGAGCGGGTCCGGATGGTCCTCGACGTCGAACTCCACCGCGATCGACTTCTTCAGACGCTGACGATCTGCTCGATCAGGGACAGATCGTCGAAGTACGTCCGGTACGAGCGGATCTTCCCGTCGCGGAAGTCGGCCACCGTGACACCCGGCAACGTGACGTGGCGTCCCGTTGCCTCCAGGACGGCATCCTCTCCGAGCACGAGTGGCCCGGTGTGATCGGCTTCGATGACCCACTCTGCGACGGCCTTGTTGCCGACCTCGTCGAGCCCTCGGTACAAGATCACTACGTTGGAGAACGCGACGTCGCGCAGCGCGGAGAGCGCGGCGACTGCGTCCAGCCCCGACACCGCCGCATACGGCGACCAACCCACCACATCGTCGGTGAACAGCGCGGCCACATCGACCGATTCACCACCGATCTCGGCGTCAATCGCCTTCGACAACACATCCTTGCGCGACTCACTCATCCGAGTACCTGCGCCTTCGCTGTCGCGAACTCGTCGTCCGAGAGCGCGCCTGAGGCATGCAACTGTGCGAGGTGTTCGAGCTGCTCGATCGGGTCCGCAGGCGGCGGCGCGTACTGCATCTCCGAGTCACCGACCGGCGCCTCGTCGTATTGCTGCTGCTTCGCCTGGTGATGAGCGACCGCCCCTCCGACCACCGCTCCGGCCACGAGCCCACGGCGCCTTGCCCTTCGCCTCATACCCATCGCGAACTCCTTCTCACTCATTTGACCGAGGTGCGGCTACGAGCCATGAACCTACGGCTTCGCGTGCGCATTCGTGTCGCCCATCGCGGGTGATTCGAATCCGATCTCGGTATTCACCCTGCGGAGGGTGGTGCCCTGCGGCGCAGCGACGGCGAGGCTGCAGATGATGGTTTGGGACCCGCGCACGTGCGCGGCCACGAGCACGCCGGGGACGATTGGGGTGCCTCATCACGTTCGTGATCTGCACCGTTCTCGTCGCGGCCGCCTGCAGCAGCAGCGCCAAGAGCGCGGGTTCGGTGGCGGCGGCCGAGGCCAGGGTCACGACGGCGCAGAAGAACCTCACCGCCGCCCAGAAGACACTCACCGAAGCCAACGAGCAGTTCTGCAGCGCGGGCAAGGACTACGTCACGGCAGTCGACCGGTACGGCAAGGTGTTCAGCGACGCCAAGACCACCGTCGGCGATGTCAAGACCGCGGGCGCCGATCTCGTCGCTCCGCGCGTGTCGGTGACGTCGGCGATCACCGGCGTGACCGACGCTCGCGATGGGGTCGCGAGCGCAGAGCAGGAGCTCGCCGACGCGCACGCGGCCCTGGCGAACGCGAAGGCAACCGCGTCGAGCGTGCCGGCGACCGCGTCCACTTCCGCGCCGGCGACCACGACAACCGCGGTGTCACAGCTCACGGTCGATCGCGTCAAGCAAGCCGAGTCCGACCTCACCAAAGCCGAGGAAGGAATCACCGACCAGACGCCACTCGCGCAGGCCGGCGCCGCGTTCAATGCGGCGGCGGTCGCGGTGGAGAGCACCTGGCTGCAACTGCTCGCCCAGGCCGGCTGCCTGAGCGACGAGCAGCAGGCGCAAGCCGTGGCCAAGGTGCGCGACTACACGATCGCGCTACAGACCCAGCTCCAGCTCGCCGGGTACTACGCGGGCAAGGTCGACGGCGTCTACGGCACGGAGACCGTCGACGCGGTCAAGCAGCTGCAGAAGGACAGCGGGCTGCCCGCGACCGGATTCGTCGACCGCGCGACTGCACTCGCACTCGACGCGAAGGTCGAAGCAATCGGATCCAACGCAACCACGCAATCACTCACCCAGACGGCGGCACTGCAATCGGTGCTGAAGGTTGCCGGCTACTGGACCGGCGCAATCGACGGTACCTGGACGCCGGAGCTCACCGATGCGCTCAAAGAATTCCAAACCGCGTTGGGCGTCCCCGCCACCGGGACGGTCGACGCCGCGACATTGAATGCACTCGAACAAACAATCGCGAACGCCGAGACTCCGACGACGACGAACGCGGCGTCGAGTTCCACGACACGCGGCTGACCGGGCACGGTTTGCCGGAGTGAGCCGCTTACGGGTCGTCGATGTCGCGCAGCGCGTCGAACGTGCGATCGGCATCGAGGTCGGCGCGCAACCAACCGCTCAACTGATCGATGACATAGGCGGTGAGCTCCACCTCGATGGTCTCGTCGGTGTCCCGGGCCACCTCGTTCAGCACCAAAGTCAAGCGCTGAATCGCGGCGTCGACCTCGGCGACCCGTTGCGGCGCCACCCTTTGGCGCCAGTCGTTCGGCGATTCGGTCTCGGCCACCCGCAAATGTTACTGGTGGTGTGGTGCGCCTGACGTCGACGATTCGCCGCATCAGCACGGTGGGGCTGGTCGCGCTGGCCGTCGGCTGTTCTGCCTCGAACCACGCGAATACGAGTACCGCGCATTCGCCCACAACGACGACCGCCTCCATCCCGGCCGGCACGGTTCGCCAGCCCGATGCCGTCACGCTCCCGCCGCTGCCCGGGGGTCACATCGGTTCGGGCAGCCACGGCGCCGTCGTACTCGCCTACCAACGTCGGCTTCGGCAGTTACATCTCGATCCAGGGCCGCTCGACGGCGTGTACTCGCAAGACACCACCTACGCGGTCGTCGCGGCCGAGAAGGCGCTCGGCCTCGAACGCGATGGCGTTATCGGGCCCGCGGTGAAGCACGGCCTCGAGCACTTCACGTATCGGGTAGGGCTCGCCGACGCCGAAGCCGATCGGGTCGAGATCAATCTCGACACGCAGCTACTGACCGTCTACCGCAACTGGCAACCAACTCTGCTCACGACCACGTCGACGGGAAGCGGCGCGTACTTTTGTGGCGGATCGGACGGGTGCCAGTACGCGATCACGCCCGCCGGCCACTTCCATCTCCAATACCGGCACACCGGCTGGGAGACCGGCAAGCTCGGGCGGATGTGGAACCCCTACTACTTCAACGGCGGTATCGCGATTCACGGACTGCAGTCGGTGCCGAATTACCCCGGATCTCATGGCTCGCGCGCGGATCCCGATGTATATCGCGACGTACTTTCATACTCTCGTCACGAAGGGCGAGTCCGTCTACGTCATCGGCACGGCCATGAAACCCGGCGATCGCTATGTCGGCCCGACCACGACGACCTCGACGACCAGCACCACCACGACTTCGACTACTTCCACGACGACGACGACATCGACGACCACTCCGCCGGTTTCGACAACCGCGCCGCACACGACAACGACGACCGCGCACCACTCCCCGTCGACGACAACGACGCGGCCCAGGCGGAAGTAATAAAGCAGTTCGGCAGCTTCTCGTAAAGATGGTTGCTGACACCAGGTATAGCGAATAGCACGCGATTATCGGCTTCCGGAGCCACGTCAATCGCAATGAGTTGATTCGCGCACCGATACGCGGTAGCCATACGACTTCACCGCCGATCCTGTCAGTGGGGCTGGACGGACAGTGCGGGAGAAGACAAATTGACTCGTTCCTCGATGAACGCCCGGTGGACACGCGCGGGTCGCGCTGTTCGCACTCGTAGTTCTCGTGCTCGGAATCGCGGCGGCGCCCGCGTTCGCCAGCATCGACATCACGATCGTTTCGCAGTCGCGATCGTTCTCGCCGAACGGCGACGGCCAGGAAGACACGGTCAACGTGCACTACTGCCTGTCCGACGGCGCGAACCTCGACATTGTCGTCGAGAACACATCGTCGACCGTCGTAAAGACGATCGAGTCGGGCGTATCGCACGGAGCGGGATGCGACGACGTCGCTTGGGACGGCCGGAACACCGCTGGTGCCCTCGTGCCCGACGGCGCGTACTCGCTCCTGATACACGCCTCTGGCTCCGCCGGGACCGGCGATGCCAGCTACGACACCGCCGTCGACACGCGACTTCCCGGCGTCCTCAACAGCCCGCACCCGGCCGACACGCTTTCGGGAACCGCGTCATTCGTGTTCACCCCGACCGCGGGATTCGCGAACATCTCATCGGTCTCGGTCACCTGCATCGGCACGGCCAATACGCCGGCCGGCAACGGGACCTTCACCGCGAGCGGTGACACGTCGACGTGTCCGGAGGGCTCCAACACGCTGAACGCGCAGGTCGCGTACTCCGACGGGTTCGGCGCCGGACACTCTTGGTCGTCGCCCGACTTCAGCGTGACGATCAGCAACCCGGTTCGGGCCGAGACCGTCTGGTACATCCCGGCTCGGTCGTTCTCACCGAACGCCGACGGCCAGGAAGACACGGTGACCGCATCGTTCTGCGTGACTCGCGACGCGACCGTCGACGTCGTGGTGAAGAACGCCGCGAACGTCGTCGTGCGGACGATCGAAATCGACACGTCTGTAAACGGTGTGTTGTTCTCCCCGGGCTTCTGCTACGGCAGCCAGGCGACGTCGGTGACCTGGGACGGCACGAACGACGCCAACGCCGTAGTTCCGAACGGTGACTACTCGATCGAGATCCAGGCGACCGATGCCGAACAGAACACCGACACCGCGGTGTACGAAACCGCCGTCGACACGCGCGTTCCGGGCACGATCACGCAGCCGGCCTCGGGAGCACATCTTTCGGGCGTGGCGCCGTTCGTGTTCACGCCGACCGCGGGCTTCGGTGCGCTCGACGGCGTGTACGTCGATTGCCTGGGCAGCGGCACGGTGCAGGGCAATGGGACCTGGACGGGCAGCGGTGACACCTCCGCGTGCGGACCGAACGTCACGTCACTCACTGCGTCGGTCAGCTACACCGACCAGTTCGGATCGTTCCACAGCTGGCAGTCGCCGGGCCGGTCGGTGACGATCGCATTGCAGGCGACCCGTCCCCCGAATGACGTCTCCCAGTCGTTCTCTCCGAACGCCGACGGTCAGGAAGACTCGGTCGATGTGCCCTATTGCTTGACCGACGACGCGACCGTGACGATCACGGTGCACAACGCCGCGCACACACTCGTACGCACGCTCGAGCAGAACGTGGCCCATGACGCGCAACCTTGCTATGGCCCTCCGTACGAGTTCTTCGACCTCGTCGCCACCTGGGACGGCAGGAACACGGGCGGCACGGTCGTTCCCGACGGGGCGTACACCGTCGACATCCACGCGGTCGCCGGGTCCGACACTTCCGACCTCAGCATCCCGACCACTGTCGACACGCGCGTTCCGGGCGTGATCAGCACTCCGGCGTCGGGAGCGACACTCTCGACCACGGCCAACTTCGTGTTCACGCCCACGTCGGGCTTCACCGGCATCCAATCCGTATCGGTCGACTGCATCGACGCGGTGAGCACGAGTCCCGAGGTCAACGGCACCTACATCGGGTCCGGCAGTACGACCGGATGCCCTCCCGGTGCCAGCGATCTGCACGCCGCGCGTCAGCTGGTTCGACGACTACGGGAACTTGCACGCCTGGACATCACCGACCGGTGTGCCGGTCACGCTCGACAACTCGCCGCCGGGAACCGTGTCGCTCTTCTCGACTGACTCCAGGTCGTTCTCGCCCGATGGTGACGGCTCCGAAGACGAGTTGACGCAGAGCTATTGCCTCGCCGGTGGCGACGCGACCGTCGATGCGGTCGTCAGGAATGGATCCAACGCGGTCGTGCGCACGCTGCTCTCGGCGGCACCCCAATCGGCGACGCCGTGCTCGTTCGGGGTCAACCAGAGCGTGACCTGGGACGGGAAGGACGATCTCGGACACGTCGTTCCCAATGGCGCGTACTCGATCGACGTGCACGCCGACGCGGTCAGCAACAGCACGACCGCCGACCTCTCGATGCCGACGACAGTCGACAACCGTGCACCGGGACAGCTGACCGAGCCGACGTTCGGGCAGACGCTGCAGGGCCTGGTTCACTTCTCGTTCACACCCACCGTGGGCTTTGGCGCCGGAGCGACGATCGACGCCATCCGAGGGTGCTTCGCGAACGACGGCACCTGTGTCTCGATGCTCAACGCGTCGCCCGACGGCGTGTGGCGGACGACGAAGTCTGCTTCGCAGCTGACGCCCGGCGCGACCGACTTCTCGTGGTCGGTCAACTACCACGACTCCTACGGGAACCAGCACACGTGGACCGCGCCGGTTGCGGTCGCGGTCTCGATCGGTCCCGCGACCGACCCGATCCTGGCGCTCGGCGCGTCGCCGAGCACCGGGCCTGCGCCGCTCTCCACGACGGTGCATTTCGATCTCACGGATCCGAACAACCGTCCGCTCACCTACACGGCGAACTTCGGCGACGGCAGCTCGCCGATTTCGGGGACGAAGCTCAGCCCCTACACCGGTGGCGTCTCCCTGGCCCACACGTACTCCACGCCGGGCAGCTACCTCACGACAGTGTCGGTCTCCAACGGCGCCGGCGGTTCGGCGCAGCGCAACCTCACGGTTGTCGCGAACGGCACCGAAGCGGCGCCGACCGCGACGCTGAGCGTGTCACCCGCCTCCGGCACCGCGCCGACGCCGGTGACGGCGACGTTCTCGGGCGCTGACTCCGACAGCCCGTCGCTCACGTATTCGCTCAGCTTCGGCGACGGGACCACGCCGACAACCGGAACGTTGCCCGACGGACCGCTGACCCACACCTTCACGCAGCCCGGCACCTACACCGTGCGACTCGCCGTCAGCGACGGCACGTATACCGCCGTGCGCACACGCGCGGTCTCGGTCGGCCTTTCGGAACCGCTGGTCGCGAGAGCCGGCGACGATCAGAGCGCCATCGTGAACACGTCGGTCCACTTCGACGCCTCGGCCTCGCGACCGTTGGTCGGGATCACGAGCTACAGCTGGAACTTCGGCGACGGTAGCGGCGTGGCGACGACCGCCCAGGCGAACCACACGTACTCCACCACGGGCACCAAGACCGTGACGCTCACCGTCCACGCCGGGCCCTCGTCGGCGACCACCGACACGATGCTGGTCAGCGTCGCGCCGGTACCGACGACGCCCGGATTGCACGTCGCGGTGACAGGTAGCTCCGCGCCGATCGAAAGTGCCGACGTGCTGGTGCTCGACGCGAACGGTGTGCGCCACCCGGCGACGACCGACGACAGCGGGGACACGCGTATCGACGGTCTCCCCGATGGCAAGTACACCGTGTACGCGTGGCACGACGGCTTCCTCCCCGGAACTGCATCGGCGACGATCACGAACGGGAGTGGGAACGCGACGCTCGCACTCGCCGAGGGCTCCGTCGGTCAGACGTCGATGACGTCGACTCCGATCACCGATGCGCAGACGCTGCAATCACTGGGTATCGATCCGAACGACGCCGAGAACCAAAATGTGTTCCAGTTCGAAATCCATCTCGCCTTCGTCGACGGTGCGACGAGTCACGACGTGCAGCTCGGCGGCTACGCAACCGGCGAAGGAATCCTGCAGGGCGGTTGGGGCGGCGGCGCGATCGGCGGCGGCGGCGACTGCACCGGCTCCGCGTTGTGTGGATCGGTCGGCAACTACACGATCTATCCGAGCGTCGGATACGTCGGGGACGACACCAACGATCCTCTGGATGGTCATTCCCGGACGGGCCAAGTGGCTGAAGGAATTCTTCGACGTGCGCGTCGTCGTGAGCAACCTCGGCAGCTCCGACTTCTCGTTCCAGCACGGGACGGTCGGTCTCGGAACGCTTCCCTCCGGGCTGAGCCTCGCGCCCACCAAGTCGCCGCAGGCACTGACGCAAACGTTGCCCGACGTACCCGGCGGCCAGAGCGCGGACGCGGACTGGGTCGTGCGGGGCGACACCGAGGGCTTCTACACGCTCCGTGCGCAGTACTCCGGGTCGCTCGAGCCGCTGGGATCCGCCATCCACCTCGTCGCGATGACCGCGACGAACGCGCTCCATGTGTGGGGTGGGTCCGCGCTGCACATGGTGGTCGACGCCGACAACACCGCCGCGATCGGCGCGCCGTACCGCGTGCGCATCCTGTTGGTGAACGTCGCCGACGTGCCCGTGTTCAACCCGTCGATCGAGTTCCTCGAGCCCGGGCGTGTCAACTACATCTACCAACCCGGCGAGAAGCTCGTCGACGAAACCGATGCGATCCAGCCCGGCGCGACGTTCCCGACGCACTACTACCGTTTGGTCCCCGAGATCAGCGGCACGCTCGTTCCCTCGCTCTCGTTCGTGAAGAAGACCGCGGGCAACACGGACGTCGCGTCGACGATCACATCGCACCCCGCGGTGGCGGGGCTACCGGTCACGGGCACGCACAACGGCACGGCCTTGACCCTGACGTGGAACGCGCCGCCGGTCACCGCGCCGGCGCACATCGACAGCTACCGCATCTACTTCACGCCCGACCGGAACACGGCGTTCGGCGCGACTCCGCTCGCCACCATCCCGAACCCGGCGACGCACACGATCACGTTCTCGCACGCGAGTGCGGGTAACTATGTGGTGAGCACCGTCGTGAGCGGTGTACCAACGATGTTCCACACCATGTACGGCCTCGCGACTGCGCCGCAATCAACGACCGCGACCGCGGGCAATGGCACGGCCACGGTGCACTGGACGGCGCCCGCGTCGAACGGTGGCGCGGCGGTAACCGGGTACGTCGTAACGCCGACACTCACCACGCCGAGCGGACCGGTCGACCAACCGGCGAAGACGTTCGCTTCGACGGCCACGACGCAGACGATCACCGGGCTCACCAACGCGAAGAGCTACAGCTTCTCGGTCGCAGCCAAGAACGCGAACGGGCGTGGGTCCGAAGAGCAAGACGCCGAAGGCCATCGTCATCGGAGCTCCGATACCACCGACCGGAGCCGCCGCTACTCCGGGCGCGGCCCGGGCCACCGTGCGCTGGACGGCGACGACGAACACCAACGGTTCGGCAGTGACCGGCTACGTCGTCACCCCGTATGTGGCCAACGTCGCCAAGCCGGCCACGACAGTCGCGGCATCGGCCACGAGCGCGACGATCACCGGGCTCGCCAACGGGACCACCTACACGTTCCGCGTCGCGGCCAAGAACGCGCGGGGAACGGGCGAGCAGTCGACCCCGTCGACACCGATCGTGGTCGGGACGCCGACCGCGCCCACGGGCGTGACGGCGACTGCCGGCCCGAGCAAGGTGACGGTGCACTGGACGGCGCCCGCCGCGAACGGAACCACCGCGATCACCGGCTATGTCGTGACGCCGTATGTCGGGTCGGCCGCGGCAGACACCGCGCACGTTCGGAGCGACGATCCGATCGGGCGTGATCAGTCCGTTGACAACCGGCACCGTGTACACGTTCACCGTCGCCGCGAAGAACGCCAGCGGTACCGGGCCGGCATCCCCGCCGACGGCGGCGGTGAAACCGACCTGAGTATCTAGGTGATGCCGATGACGTTGAGATCGAGGAACTGGACTCGCGCGCGGACGTTGTGCAGACGACCGCGGCCATCGGCATCGTTTCGATCCCGTCACCGAGGCTCGCGTTGCCCTCAGCGGTGATCGCGATGGCCCCGTAGAACTTTTCGGACACCTCGAGTTCGCTATTTCCGCACACGCACGGCGTGTACGGAAACCCTTTGTCCGCTATCCACTGTTGGAGATCAAAGCCTTGCTCGCGCGTCATTGCGGCTCTCGGGGCCATTCCTAACCTCCTGGAAACCAAGGACGTCGACCATCGAAGTCCCGCCCCAGCGCGGCCCCGCCGCCCTGATAATTCTCCCATAGCGGGCAAAACGGCATCATCCGCCGCGGGTGAGCTCGAGACCTTCCGGTCATAGCACCTCATCGGCTGCATATGGCAGGCTCCTCGCCGGATGCGGCACGGCGCCGCAGAAAGGGTCGGGTGGAAATGCGGCAGGGAAGCAATCCGTCACGCGGTGGTCACGGCTGGGGACCGTTCACGAGTCGCCAGCTAACTGTCATTGTCTGCGTCGCGATCGTCGCGGCGATCTTGATTCCGACGTCGGCGATGGCGGCGGTCGGGGCATTCACGAGCACGGCTGCCACACCGGCGGTCTCGGCGACGAACTCGGCGACGGTGGCGAACGCGAAGGGCGTGCAAGGCAGCGCGACCGCCACCAACACGAACACCCGTTACGGCGTGACCGGTAACGCGGGTGGCGTGAACGGCATAGGGGTGCAGGGCACCGGAACGAAGTACGGCGTGTTCTCCAACGGACCGCTCGGCGTCGCCGCCGGCAAGCCCCTGAGTTGTACGGGTTGTGTGCACGCCGCCGCGCTCGGCACCGGGCGTCGCGCTTTCTGGTCCGACCGGTCCGACCGGTCCCACCGGTCCGGACGGCCCCTCCGGGACAACCGGACCCACTGGCACAACCGGACCCACCGGGACAACCGGACCGAGCGGTCCTTCCGGAGCAACCGGCGCCTCTGGGGTGGTCAACTCCGCTTTCGCGAACGGGCCTTCGACTGCACCGACGGCGGGGCTTGGATTCATCGCCGCTCCGGCGAGCGTCACGGTCGCGACGGGCAACAAGGTGCTCGTCAAATTCGTCGGCGGCGCTCGGGAGCACGTCAGGCGCGACCGGCCTCAACCTGTTCATCTGTTACAACAACGGCACTTCGATGACCCTCGTCGGTGCCGGTGAGTTCGGGTTCACAGCGGCGGCCGGGGAACGGAAGAACTACAGCATGAGTGCGATCTTCTCCAACGCGTTGGCCGGCACGTACCAGGTCGGGCTCTGTGGGGACACGTCCTCAACCGCGTGGAACAACAACGAGTACAGCTACACAACCGCGATCCTCTTCAACTAGTCACGATTGCACGCGATCTTCGGGGGTCGGCTTCGGTCGGCCCCCGAATCGTGTCTACGACTCGATGCCGCGATCAGGGACAGGCGGCCTTCAGCTTCGTGGCCAGCGCGCCGGATGTGGTTCCGACCTTGGTGATGGCGGTACCCACTGATTGCAAAGTCTGCGACGGGGTTCCGCTTCCAATCTTCGAGATCGCCTCTTGGAGATCGCTCACCGCTGACTTCGTCGCGTCAACCTCCGGCTTGTAAACACCTTGCCGCGGCGCTTCCGACGGCATCGAGATCGGTCTTGACTTCATCGAGCGCCGACTGGACGCCGGCCTTGCCTCCAACGAGTAGCGCCGGGTTTGCCAGCGCCTTCACGGATTGCTCGAGACTGGCCCGGGCCGCGCACACGGGCTCCTTGGACGAGGCGCTCGTTGTTGTCGAGGAACTCGACTTCGAGCTTGACGAGCACCCGGCCACCGCGACGACGCCGATCGCGGCCGCGGCAAGCAGCGCCTTGATCCTCACCGGTCAACCTGGGTGTCATCGACTGACATGGACAGCTCCTCGCGTTCACCGAACGAATTCAGAGTCTGATCCGTCGTGCGACCGCTGCACACACCCCTACCGGGTGAATCGCGCCTGAACCAACTGCGCGCCCGCCGAGCGATTGCTATTCCGGCGGACCGAAGTGCAGCCGGCCACTGAGGACTTCCTCGGCGACTTGCTCCAGGGATTCGTCACCCAGGTCGGCGTCGCCCGTCATCAACTCGAGCGCGTCGTCGAGCGAGCACTTCGCGGTCTCCGCAACCATCGCTTGCGCCTCGCGCACGCGGGCGAGAAATCCATTGCGAATTCGTCGGTGCTCATGGGCCGAACGATAACCGCGTCGTGAGCGGCGTCGTCAACGGTCCCCTGGGCGTGTTCCCAGGGGACGCATTCGATGGCTGTCCGGTTAGGCGTTCACTGCGGCGGACGGATTCGAGAACGGTCCCGCCCCGCGACTGTTGGTCGCGCTGACCCGGCACTGATAGCTCTTGCCGGTCGTGAGCGTCGTCACCGTGATCGGACTCGCGGTGCCGGTCTTGTTCTTCGTGACGCCGCCGTTCGACGACGCACAGCTGACCGTGTAGCTCGTTATCGCCGCACCATTGTTCGCGGGTGCCGCGAAGGTCACCTTCAACGACCCCGCCGCCACCTTGACCGCGGTCGGACTCCCGGGCTGTCCGGGAGCGCCGGCAATCATCGGCAGTGACTGCGCCGACGCCGGCCCGTAACCCACGACGTTGCGCGCCGCGACCGTGAACCGGTACGAGGTCCCGTCGGTCAAGCCCGCGATCATCTGCGTGGTCGCAGCCGTGTTGAAGATGTGGGCCGGCTGGGCCACGCCGGCCGCGTACGGGATCACCTTGTAGCCCAGGATCGGGGCTCCGCCGTTGTTCGCCGGAGCGGTCCAGATCACCTTCGCCTGGTGGTCACCGTTCGGCACCGCGAACGCGGCTGTCGGCGCGCCCGGGGCCGTCGCCGGACACGGAGCCGTGAGGTTGCTCACCCGCAAGAACGGCGTCGTCGTGACACTGCCCTCGACCTGTCCCGTCGCGGGTCCGGTCGTCTGGCCCCACCAGTTACAGGTTCCGTTGAGCGTTCCGACGGTTCCGCTTGCCAGCGAGATACCGGCCGCGGTGTTGGACGTCGCGATGTTGTTCCGGTTCACCTTCAGGTCGCCGTTGGAGATGTCAGCCGGGCTGCCGTCGTTCGCGACCCGAACACCGTGGTAGCTGTTGCTGAACGTGTTCCCGGTAATAGTCACCGGCCCGACGAAGTTCGGCTGCTGGAACGTCCGGATGCCCGAGCCCCGGTTGGAGCTGGTGCCCGGCGTGTCGTTGTGGATGTTGTCGAACAGGTTGCTGCTGATCGTCAGGTTGCCGAGCGTGTCGGCCAACAGGATCCCGTACTGGTGGATGTCCGAGAACGTGTTTCCGGAGACCACACCGCTCACGGTGTTGAGGTTGATCGCCGGGACACCGTCGTTGTCGGTGAGATGGGAGAAGGTGTTGCCCGTGATGTTGACGGCCGCTTGGGCCCCTCCCGTTGTTCCCCACGCGGCGACGACACCCGTTCCGGGAGAACCCGTTTGCGCGAGACCCGTGAACTTGTTGTTCGTGAACGTGGATGTTCGCGGCGCTGTCGTCGAAGATGAGCGAGTTCACGTAGGTCGATGCGTCGACCAGGTTGTTCGAGAAGGTCAAGTGGTTCGCGGCCGCGAGCGAGAGCAGGATCCCGCCGTTCTGCTCGGTGCCGTTGAACTGGGCGTGGAAGCCATTGATCGTGACGGGGTCCGCTGTCGTGATGTTGAAGATCTGCCCGGCCCCGGACGTCAGCTCCACGAGGCTCTCGGGTCCTCGCGTCGCCGTGCCGGCCACGCCTGCGTTCGCGCCCCTCAACGTGAGACTGTGATCGATGGTCAACTGCTCGTCGTAGGTTCCGCTCAGCACTTGGACGGTGTCACCGGCTTGCGACTTGTTGATCCCGTACGGCTGGATCTTGCTGTAGAGGCCGGCGATGTTGGTGAACGATCCCGACGCCCAGGTCCGGGCGGTGCCGCTCGGGCACACGGTTGTGCCCTGCCAGATGAACGAGCCGTGGTCGAAGGTGTTGCCCGCGATCAGCCCGCACCAGTCGGGCGACATGTAGCCGACGCCCGGTCCACCGTCACCCCAGACCTCGAGGTGACGACGGGCGATGTTCGAGAAGGTGTTGCCCGTGATCGTCGCTGCGCCCACCGGGTAGACCAGCCAAGCCGCTGCTCCGGGGCCGGCGAAGTCCATCGCATCGTCCAGGTTCGAGAAGTCGTTGCCCGAGATCACTCGGCCGCTCGCCGGTCCGGTCCAACCGGCGCCGCTGGCCACATAGATCGCCGACTCGCTCTGGTCGCCATCGAAGGTGTTGTTGGTGAAGTTGTAGGTCGTAACGGTCGAGGTGCCGCTTCCGCTCGGGTCGAAGTGGAAGTCGCTGATGTAGATCCCGACGCCCCCGGATGTCGTCGACGGCGCGAACGCCGTGTCGGTGATCGTGGATCCGTTGCCCACGACCTCGATCGACTTGGAAATGTCGTTCGGTGTGCCGTTGATCTCCAGACCGCTGATCGTGACGTTGGCGGCCTGCACGAAGATGTTCGAGGATCCGAAATCGGGCTCCGAAGCCGCGGCCTCCACGACGGGCGCCGCTGACGACGACGCGCCTTGCGGCGCCGCCGTGATCGCGTTGCCTGACGCGTCGAGTCCGAGGATCGTCACCGACTTGCCGACGAAGATGTTGAAGTCGTTGCTGCCGGCACCGCCCGTGTTCGGGTCCCGGCTGAGCGCCTGATCCTGGTTGTAGAGGCCCGGCCACACGCAAACCGTCTGCCCGGAAACGGCGGCGTCGATGCCGGCCTGGATGGTCAGAATCCCGCTGTGGATCCCGTTCGCATCGACTTTGACGTCGCACGCCGGCGCCGCGCCCGCACTGGCCACAGATCCGAGCGCGATGCCAACTCCGGCGCCGCTCACCAAGAGCAAGCTCGCCAGGCAGGCAACCAGCGGACGAAGTCCGCGCCGATACGAATTCTTCCGGACGTGAGTTGTCACAAGCTCTCCTACAAATCGATCCATCGAAGGTCGCAATGCCGCGCCGGTGCCTTGCACACGGGCGCTGACCCACGGTCGCCGAATGCGACCAGCGCGCGGACGCTACGAGGCGAAAGTTTCGTGCCGCTTTCGTCGTGCGGTACCGACCGAATTGGGCGGACGTGCTGTCCTTGCCGACCGCGGCGATCCGCGTCGGGTCAACGCGCGCAGAGCAGAGGAATCGACGCCACGAAGTACGTCGCATTTGCGATCGTGACGCCCGGAGTTTGGGTGTGAAGGCTCGATGCCATCAACTTCGCGGGAAGGCCGTCGTTGAGGACGCGACAGCCCGTCCGGCCCAGCGCCAGGAGCGACGCGTCGTCCTCGGTCGCGAGCTGTCCCGCTCGTTTGTCGTGGGCGGCGTGGAGGAACCTCTGAGTTCGCGCGGCCGCGCCGGACGGAACGACGGTTGTCGGAGTCGTGCGCGGAGCGGGGCGCTCCACCGTCGCCGGTGTCGTCGCGGTCTTGGATTGCTCCGAGATCATCGTCGCGCTCCCCGCCGCGCCTCCAAATGCCAGGATCGCGACTGCAAGCGTGATCCCGATCTTGGCACCCTCATTCCATGGCTTACGCCAAACCAGCACCAGCCCGATCGGGAAGAACAGAAGTAAGGCGAGAACGACCACCCACGTCGGTGCGCCGCGTTGTGGCAGTCGTGCGGTCGTCGTCGGCGCGGCGCCGAACGGTTGCAGACCCGTTGTCGCGACCAACGGATCGACGCTCACCAGACTCCGATCGGCGACGGAGTCGGTCCAGGCCCAGCCGTCCCAGTATCGAAATTCGTGCCGACCGCTCGGATCAGGATGCCAGCCGGCGTACTCCATCAATGCATTCCCGTCTGGGGAACGTTTCCCCGATGACGAAGGTACTCCTGACGCGAAAACGGGTCCCGTTCGCGCGCGGTTGGCGCGAGGAGGCGCGCGGGTGAGCTTCCTCAGTTGATCGGTGGCCAGTCGGCGGGCCACCAGTCTCCCTGTGGGTCGGTGGTTTGCCCGACCTCGATGATGTATCCGTCGGGATCTCGGATGTAGCAACGGATTTCGTACTCATGCTGTTTCGGCGGCGTCAAGAACTGCGCGCCCCGCGCGCTCCATTCGGCGTACACCGCGTGGATGTCTGCAACCCGGATATTGAGAAAACTGCTGACCCGATCGGGGTCGCTCGGCGTCTCGAGGGTCACCGTGGGCTTGTCATCGGTGGGGCCTCCACCGCGGTTGATGATGATGAAGCTATTGGCGAGTTCGACGTAGATCGGCTCCGGACCGAACACCACTCGGCCGCCGAGTACGTCGGCATAGAAGCGCCGGGAGCGCTCGACGTCATTGGAGACGATGAAGTGGCACACCACCATTCGCAGTGCGGACTGTGCAGGATCGGCCACTGGCACCTCCACTCGATGGAGCTCCTGCCAGGTTACGAAACGCTCTGAAGCCGTTCCAGCTATTCGGCCGCGTGTTCATCGCGAACGCGGTGCGTCTTCGTCACGAATCGAGCACGGCGAGATCTCGACGCGCGGCGCCCGTTGGGCTACTTGTCGAAGCCTTCGTACTCGTCGAAATCGAAGCCGTCGTCGGCGCTCTCGCGGTTTCCGTAATCGCGTCGGCGCTTGATCGCGACCGCCCCGGCAATGATGCAGAGCACGGCTAACGCACTGAAGATGACCACGCCGAAGTACATCCCCCGACACTACTTCGGTGCGGTATCGGCCGTATGAGCGCCGCGCGCACGGTCGCGCTTCCGGCCCAGCGTGCAGAACGCGCCGGACCGGTTCCGGCGCGTTCTGCGCGGCTCAGGAATGCGACTACGGCGTCGGGTCGCCGCCGCAGCCGGTCTTGTAGGTCTGGTTGATCGAGCCGTTGTCGCCGGCGCGCAGTGACGCGTAGTAGCCAACTCCGCCGGGATCGTGGCCGAGCGACCCGTTGGCGTTCGCATACGCGGCACGGTCGATTCCGAAACATCCGGGGTTGGTCGGGGCGGCAGCCGCGGCGACGCCCGCCGGAATCGCCACCGCCGTCAGGGCCGCAAGGCCGAGAAGCACATTCGTCCTCAAGGTGCTCATAGTTCATTCTCTTTCGACAGGCACGGCGCAGCACCCTTCGAGGGCACCAGTCGCCGCGACTCGCGTGTGTGACCGCGTCTGATCGGCGGCCGCGTCGCGAGTGGGAGTCGTTCAATGCGAGAAGCCGCTCACTCGGTTGACACCGAACGCGCCCGAACCGGTACCGCGTTCTCCTGTTCACAAGCGCGCGTTCATCGGTGAACGCCGGGACACGTTTCGCTTCGAGCCGCGACCAATCGCTTTAGAAACGCGCGGCTCCGCGCCGATGCACACCAGCGAAGGGACATTCTCCGGGGGACCAGTGCCACGCGTTTCCGGGAAAGTCCTGTGACCTCGCCGAGCGCCGCCACTGACAGGATCTCATGCCGCCCGATTCCATCCCTTGGAAATTGGATTCTGCACCCACGAAAAGAACGAGCGGACGAGTCAAGCCCGACGGAAAGCACTTCTCTCTCGAGGGCAAGCGTTTCGATTTTCGCGGCGTGACCTACGGAACGTTCCGGCCCCGCGCCCACGACGGCGCGCGCTTCCCGCCCACGACCACGATCGTCGAAGACTTCGCCATGATGCGGGTGGCCGGATTCACCGTCGTCCGGACGTATACCGAACCGACCGAAGACGTGCTCGAAGCGGCCGCCGAACACGGCCTGCGGATCCTCGCCGGGATCTTCTATCCCGACTGGCGCTACATGCTCGGCGCCTCGCGCCACGAGCGGAGCCGCATCGCGATGGCGGCCCGAAGGGAGGTGCGCGAGGCGGCCCACCGCCTCGCGGAAGCCGATCACGTGCTCGCACTCTGCGTCGGGAACGAGATTCCGGCCGACGTCGTCCGGTGGATAGGGGCCCGGGATATCGCGTCGGTGATCGACGAGCTGGTCGATGTCGCGAAAACCGAAGACGCGGAGCGCCTGATCACGTACGCGAACTATCCGACCGCCGAATATCTCCCGCTCGACAGCCTCGACTTCCTCACCTTCAACGTGTACCTCGAGCGCCAAGCCGATTTCCGGCGCTACCTCACCCGCTTGCATCATCTGGCGGGTGACCGCCCGTTGGTACTCGGCGAGGTCGGCGCAGACTCGAAGGGAACCGCGGCGGGCGAGCACGCGCAGGCCGCGGCGCTCGCCGAGCAACTCGAGACCGCATTGGAACGCGGCGTCGCCGGCACGTGCGTGTTCTCGTGGACCGACGAGTGGTGGGTCGGTGACGCCGGCGTGGAGGGGTGGTACTTCGGACTCACGCGCGCCGACCGCTCGCCCAAGCCGGCGCTCAAAGTCGCCCGCCGTGCGAATCCTCGGACAGTCGCGGACCTCGACGTGCAGTGGCCGTCGATCTCGGTCGTGGTCTGCGCGTACAACGCCGAAGCGACGCTCGACGAGTGTCTCTACCACCTCTGCAAGCTGACGTATCCCGCGCTGGAGGTGATCGTCGTCGACGACGGCTCGACCGACGCAACCGCATCCGTGGCGCGTTCGTACCCGAACGTGAAGGTGTACCCGATCGAGCACAGCGGTCTGTCCGCCGCGCGCAACATCGGCTTCAGCCGGGCTGATGGCGAGCTCGTCGCGTATCTCGACGCCGACGCGTACCCGACGCCGGAATGGCCCTACTACCTCGCTCTGGGCCTCGACAGCCGGACGACCGGAGGGGTCGGCGGACCCAACGTCTCCCCCGCCGGCGACCCCGTCGGCGCCCGCGCCGTTGCCCAGTCACCCGGCGGTCCGGCCCACGTGTTGACCGCCGACGACCGAGCCGAGCACGTACCTGGTTGCAACATGGCCTTCTGGAAAGCCGTGCTCGAGGAAACCGGCGGTTTCGACCCGGTGTACACCGCGGCCGGCGACGACGTCGACATGTGCTGGAAGGTGCTCGACGCGGGTTGGGAGATCGGGTTCCACCCGGCGGCGCTGGTATGGCATCACCGCCGACCCGGCCTCGGCGCCTACCTCCGCCAACAGCGTGGCTACGGCCGCGCCGAGGCGTTGGTCGCGGCCCGGCACCCGCACCGTTTCAACCGGCTCGGCACTGCATGTTGGCGCGGCCACATCTATCTCCACGGTGTCCGTTCGCACACGCGGCGGCGCATCTATCGGGGCGCGTTCGGGAGCGCGGCCTTCCAGTCCGTCTACGCAACGCCCGCCCAAGGGCTCGACATCGCGCGGCACGCGTCGGTCGCGCTCGCGGCCGCCTCCCCCCTCGCGCTCCTGTTCGCGTTCCGTTTCCCGTTCGCCGCGCTCGTACCGATCGCCGCGGTCGCCGTCGTCGCCGCGTTGTTCATCACCGACACGGTGCGCACGAATCCGCCGCGAGACCTGGCCCGAAGTCACGTCTGGTTCCGGATGAACGTCGCCACGATGCACGCGCTGCAGCCCGCGGCTCGCGCGTGGGGCCGCATTCGCCACGCCGAGCGCGGCGCGGCGCGATCAACTCCCGGCGCCGCTCCCGGCCCCGGTGATCGCACAAAGACACGGCGTACTGCTGTTCCCGGCCGATCGTCCGCGCCGAGAGCTCGCCGAGGCGATCGTCACGCGGATGCGCCGGAATGGATTTCGGGTTGCGGTCGAGAGCGGCTGGACGGCACACGACGCCACCCTCGTCGGCTCGGTATTGGTCGAAGGTCGGATGCTGACGAGCTCCCACCCGGAGGGTTGCGTCCAGGTCAAAATCCGGCGCCGCCTGTCAGCCCGGCCGCGCCGCGATCGCGACCACCCTCGCCATCGGATTCCTGCTCGCCGGAAACCGGTTCTCACTCGCGGCGATCGCACTCGCGGTCGTCGTCGACGTCGCCTGGGGCTCGTACCGACTCGGCCCGAAGCTGCGGAGGCAACTGATCGCAGGCGACATCGGAGCCGGCCGGCCCGGACCCGGTCACGGCTCCTCGGGCGCCGGCCCCGAGCCCGGTGCGCGTCAACCCGACTCCGGTCGCGCCGGCCACTCCTGATCGCATTCCCGCTCCCGTTCCCGTTGCGCGCACCGCCGCGCCGGTCGTCGAACGCGATCTCGCCGCCGAGGTCCCGGCGTGAGGAAGCATTGGAAGAACATCGGGCGGGTGTGGCCGTACCTCCGGCCGCACAAGCGGTTGGCAGTTTCGTCGACGCTCATGACGGTCTTCGCCGCGGTGGTCGCGCTCGCAGAACCGTGGCCTTTGGCGTTCCTCGTCGACGGTGTACTCGCCACGCCGACGGCCGGGCACCCGAAGCGGTCGGTTCCCGGTTGGCTGACCGGACTGTTCGGGCACTCTCCCTACTGGCTCATCGCCGTCGGCCGTCATCGCCGGCTTGGTGATCGCGTTGCTCATCAACGGTCTGGCCGTTCTCACCGAATACGTCAACACCAAGCTCTCGTTGAAGATGACGCAGCAGTTCCGCGGCGACCTCTTCCACAACGCGCTGCGCCAGTCGGTCGCGTTTCATGACGCTCGATCGGTTGGCGACTTCATCGCACGCATCAACATGGAGTCGTCATCGGTCGGCAATATCACCGTCGCGATCCCGCCACTCGCCGAGAGCTTCCTCACGCTGGGCGGTATGGCGTTCATCGTGTACCGCATGGATCACCTGCTGGCGATCCTCGCGCTGACGGTTACACCGTTCATCTACTACTCCGTGGGCTACTACGGGCGCCGCATCGAACCCCAGCTCCGACGCGCACGCGGTCTCGAAGGCCGCTCGATCGGCATCGTGCTCGAAGCCATGCCGATGTTGCGCGTCATCGCGGTATTCAACCGCGAGAAGCACGAGCACGATCGCTTCGTGTCCGCGACTGCGCAGGCGGTCGACGCCCGGGTCGACGTGACTGTGCGCCAGATGTTGTTCTCCCTCGTCGTCAACGTGACGACGGCCGTGGGCACGGCGCTGGTGATCGGAGTCGGCGCCGTCCACGTGTTGCACGGGAAGCTGAGCGTCGGCGAACTACTGGTCATCCTCGCGTACGTCCACTCCGTGTACACGCCGCTCCAGACGATCAGTCACAGCCTGGCCACGCTCCAGGAACAGTTCATCTATCTGGAGATGTCTATGGAGCTGCTCGACCAGCGGCCCGAGATCGTCGATCAGTCGGGCGCGATCGAACTCTCCAAAGTCAACGGCGCGGTCACGTTCGAGGACGTTTCGTTCTCCTACGCAGGGCGGGGCGGAACACTGCAACACGTCGACTTCGATGTCGCGCCCGGTGAGGCGATCGCGATCGTCGGCCCGACCGGCGCGGGCAAGACCACGCTCATGAGCCTGCTTTCCCGGCTCGCTCAACCAGCCGAGGGACGCGTGCTCGTCGACGGAATCGATGTGCAGGAGGTGACGCTGCAATCGCTGCGTCATCAGATCAGCGTCGTCCCGCAGGAACCGATCGTGTTCTCGGGAACGGTGGCGGAGAACATCCTCTACGGCCGACTCGACGCGACCATGGACGAAGTCGTGCGAGCCGCGATCGCAGCCAACGCGCACGAGTTCATCCTCGGTCTGCCGGACCAGTACGAGACCGCGCTGGGCGAGAACGGCACGGCGCTCTCGGGGGGCGAACGCCAGCGCATCTGCGTTGCGCGCGCGTTCCTCAAGGATGCACCGATCCTGATCCTCGACGAGCCGACGTCGTCGATCGACTCCCGTACCGAAGCCGCGATCCTCGATGCACTCGAGAAGCTGATGGTCGGCCGAACCACGTTCATGATTGCGCACCGGTTGTCGACGTTGCGAAGCGTCGACCGAATTCTCGTGCTCGATCAGGGCCGGCTCGTCGAACAAGGAACGCACCGAGACCTCATGGCGCGCGAGGGCCTCTACCGGATGCTTCACGAGATGCAGGCGACGCAACGGTTCCACCAGTTCGACGACGCGGCACTCGCGACCGCCACCCTTCGGGCGCATCCGAACCCGATCATTCCGGCGGACGGCCAGGAGCTCGGCGTGACCGACCTGCACTGGACGGCGGTCGGCTGCACCGCCGCAGAGGTCCGGCTCGGCGCGCCCGACGGTCCACTCTTCGCGCGCGTCGAGTACGAACCGGGTTCGCCGTCGGACCAGGTGCGCACGACCGGTCCGTGGGTCTCCGACGGCATGACGTTCTTTCTCCAGGACGTCTCCGACGGCGAGCCACTCACCGAGGAGCACACGCTCGCGAAGGTCACGGTCAGAGTCGTCGATTCGGCCGCAGATGCGCCGCGCATCCCGGAGCGCGGCGCGTCGGTCGCGAGCGCGCGATGACACCGTTGCCGAACCACCCGCGCGTCGTGGTGTTGGGAATGATGAGCCGCATTCCGGTCCCCGGCGTCATCTGGCAGACGATGCACTACCTCCTGGGATTCGAGCGACTGGGCTGCGACGTCTGGTACGTCGAGGACCACGGCATGACCCCCACTGCGTTCTTCGACGATTCGCGCCGCGACGGATGGGAGGGCGCCGCGACCTTCGTCGATCGTGTGATGCGCGAGTTCGGCCTCGGTGGCCGTTGGGCGTACCACGCCGAACACGGAGGCGGGCGGCATTTCGGCATGACGGCGACCGAGCTGCACGCGCTGTACGGATCTGCGGCTCTCCTGATCAACCTGCACGGCGCGACGCGACCACGTCCGGAGCACGCGGCCGGCGGACCGTTGGTGCTCGTGGAGACCGACCCGGTCGAGCTCGAGACGCAGCTGGCCTCGGGCGATGCGACGGCGCTCGAATACGCCGGCGCGCACAGCGCGTTCTTCACCTTCGGTGAGAACATCGGCCGTGACGAGTGCGGTCTGCCGGCGACGCCCGGATTCGAGTTCATCCCGACCCGGCAGCCCGTCGTGCTCGACCTGTGGGACGGCCTCGGCCTCGACGACGGGTCCCGCACTCACGACCATCGGCAACTGGCGCCAGCAACACCGGTCGGTGTCGTTGGCCGGCGAGCTCTACCACTGGAGCAAGCACCTCGAGTTCTCCCGTTTCCTCGACCTTCCCGAGCGGACCGGTCAGACCTTCGAGCTCGCGCTCGCCAGCTGCGACGACGACGACCGGGCGCTGCTCGCGCACAACGGTTGGGGTACGCGGCGGCCCTTCCTGACGGCCGACTCGATCGAGGATTACCGGCGCTTCATCGGTTCTTCCTACGGCGAGTTCACGGTGGCGAAAGACCAGAACATCCGGCTGCGCACGGGCTGGTTCAGCGACCGCAGCGCGACCTACCTCGCCGCGGGACGGCCCGTCGTCACCCAGGACACCGGGTTCGGATCGGTGCTCCCGACCGGCAAAGGCCTGTTCGCGTTCTCGACCGCAGACGAAGCCGCGGCGGCGGTCGAGGAGATTCGATCGAACTATCCGCTGCACCGGCGGGCGGCACGCGAGATTTCGCGCGAGTGGTTCTCCGCCGACGTCGTCCTCGGCGACATGTTGCGTTCGCTCGGCGTGTCGACCCGCAGGGCGCCGATTGCGAGCAGGCGGTTTTCCGGACTTCCGGCCGATCTCGACATCCATCCGGTCTCGCGTCACCCGCTTGACCTTGCTCGACACGACCTCTGCGCTCGTCGACGCACGCCTACGAGCACGAATTCGGGAAGCCGAAACGCATCGGGCGGCCGGCGTTCCGAGTGCAGATCCCGACGTAACCGTCGTGATCGTCGTTCGTGACGGCGTGCGCTTCACCACGATGTGCCTCGAGAGCATCCTTGCCGATCCCATTGGCGAGTCGCTCGAGGTACTCGTCGTCGACAACGGATCTCGCGATTCAACGCCGGCTCTCCTCGACGCGTACCAAACACTCGACGGACGGGTGCGCGTCATCTCGAACGACGAGAACCTCGGGTTCGCGGCGGCCAACAACCAGGGAATCGCCGCCGCCCGCGGTGAGGTCATCGTGCTGTTGAACAACGACACGATTGTGACTGCCGGCTGGCTCTCACCGCTCGATCGATGCGCTCGCAGCCCACGACGTCGGCTTGGTGGGCCCCACGACGAATCGCACCTGCAATGAGGCGCAGATCGACACCGCCTATTCGACGATCGCCGAGCTCGTGCAGTTCGCAGACGCCCGTCGAACGAACACCGACCGACGCAAGACCACAATGCGGATGCTCGCCATGTTCTGCGTTGCCGGACACCGCCGCACATTCGCGGAGATCGGCCCGCTCGACGAGCAGTTCGAAGTCGGGATGTTCGAAGACGACGACTACCGCGGCGACTGCAGGCCGCGGGTTACCGACTCGTGTGTGCGGAAAACGCGTTCGTTCATCACTTCGGCCAGGCCACGATCGGAACCGAACTACTCGGTTGACGAGTACCAGCGTCTCTTCGACCGTAACCGCTCGCGATTCGAAGCCAAGTGGAACACGACCTGGCACCCGCACGAGCGCCGCGTGTCCGAGGAGTACACGAGCCTCTGCGCACGCTTTCGCCGCGCCGTCGAGGACAGCGGTCCCGGCGGGCGCGGTCGTGCTCGTGGCAGCCAAAGGCGACGATGAGCTTCTCGCGTTCACCGATCGCAGCGGTTGGCACTTCCCCGGCAATCTCGATGGCTCGTTCCTCGGGGAGTATCCGGCCGACAGTGCGTCCGCGATCGAGATGCTGGAGCGCAGCCGGGAAGCGGGCGCAACGTACGTGGCGTTCCCGAACCCGTCGGCCTGGTGGCTCGAGCACTACGCGGGCTTGCGCGCCCATCTCGTCGCGACCTGGGGCCCGCCGGTCATCGCGACTTCCGACCTCACGATGTGGTCACTCGACGAACCGCGCCGCACCGACGGCCGCATCGACGACAGAGCTGAAGGCGTTGCGGCGCATCGTCGTCGAGCAGGTAGATCTGCTCGAGCGCATGCGCGCCGAGGTCGCAACTCTCCGGAGCGCGCTCATCGACGAGGCCGACCGAGGCGTCGCAGGAATACCCGGCCGACGACGAGTCCGTGCCCGCAATCGGATTCCGGTCCCGATCTGGCGGCATCGCTCCGCGAGACGTGGCACGTCCTCGACCGCGCCCTCGAAGAAGGGGGCGCGTCCAAACACACGCGGTACCTGCTGCTTTCTGCCCGGTTGCGCGCCCAGTTGGTGGCGCTGACTCCGCCCGGTTCCACGATCGCCGTCGTGAGCAGAGGCGACGACGATCTCCTCGCACTCCCCGACCGGGTTGCGTGGCACGTGCCCGGCTGCCCGACGGGTCGTGGTCGGCCGGCCTCCCGGCCGACGGCGCGGAAGCAGTTCGTGACATGGAGATCCTGCGCGTGTTCGGTGCCGATTACCTCGTGCTGCCCTGCGACCTATGCGTGGTGGCTCGACACCTACCGGGAGCTCGCCGAACACCTCGAGACGCAGAAGTGTCGCGTTGCCGGCCGATCCCGAAGTCGGATTCGTCTGGGACCTCCGCGCCGACGCCAATGCCGACGGTTCATGCTCGTTCGAGTTCGTCGTCACGACGACCCGGCGCCATCTCGCGGGCGACGAGCCGACGGTGCTCGACTGGAACACCACCTTCGAACTGCGTGCGCACTTTCCCGAGCTCGCCGTGTTCTCGCCCCCGGAACCCGCGTCGGTGCTGCCGTACCTCGACGGCACGGTCGACATCGTCGCGGTCGGCCCGTGTTCCGCGGCCGAGGTCGAAGAAGCGACGCGAGTGGCGGCGGTCGCAGTCGTGCACCTGCCGGCCGCCGGTACCCGTCTCCGCGGCCAGCGTGACGTGGAAATCGGAGATCTCCCAAACGGGTCCGACCGTTTCGATCGTCGCTCCGGCGAGAGCGGCATCCGGCCAATCGGTCGACGCGATCATCCGATCACTGCCCACGCTCTTCGCCGGCGAGGTACTCGTACCCGGCTACGAGGTCAACGGTCATAGACCGTCGGTGCGGTTCGGCGGGTGCCCCCCGAAGCCGGCGCGTGACGTGGGCCCGCGTCGCGGCGGCGTCGACCGACGCAGACATCGTCGTGTTCGTGGATCCGACGCTCGTGCCGCTGCGAGGTTGGGTCGATGCGATCGTCACCCGACTTTGGTCATCACCGGCAACCGGCGCGGTCACCGGCTCCGTCGTCGCGCCAAGCGCCGGTGATTCCGAGAGCCGGCAGTTCGGTAGCCGGCGCCGCGCCGGCACCGACATCGGCCGTGCTCGCGGTCCGTCGTCGGCCGTGCTCGAGGCGGTCGGCGGCCTGCCTCCTGCCGAGCACTGTCGCGGAAGCGTGCGCGGAACTCGCGGCGTCGTTGCGTGATGCCGGCCATCGGGTCGTCGCCGACGCCGACATCCTGATGGTCCGCACCGGACACGCTGGATGCGCAATGAACGCCCGACGCGCACTGGTGATCGCACCGACACTGCCCGAATTCGATCGGGAAGGCGGCTCCCGTGACGTCGCCGACATGATCCGCTTCCTGACCGAAGCGGGATGGTCGATCAGCTTCGTCGCGGGCACGAACAACGACGGCGATCGCTATGTCCGTCAGCTCGAAGGCTCGGGAGTCGACGTCCACTGTTCTCGCCGAACGGGCTCCCGAGCGCCGTCGTTGCGGGCGCCACGCCCGATGTCGTCGTGATCGCGTTCTGGCATCTCGCCGAGACATCTTGCCGGTCGTGCGCCGCTGCTGGCCGCCGACGAGGGTGGTCATCAGCTCGATCGACCTGCACTTCGTGCGTGATGCGCGCCGAATCTTCGGCGCAGTCGGGCGCGGCCACCGCTCGTTCCTGCTCGACGGTTACGACGGTGACCGCTTCGTTCGCGAGCTCAACACATACGCGTGCGCCGACGCGGTGCTGGCCGTGTCGGAGAAGGAAGCGGCGCTCGTCGGTGACCTCACCGGGGATCCCGACCTCGCTTCTTGGGTTCCCGTTACCCAGGGTGAGGAGCGCAGCCCGGTCCCGTTCGCCGAACGGAACGGGCTGCTGTTCGTCGGCAACTTCCAACACGGTCCGAACGTCGAGGCGGTCGAGTTTCTCTGCGACGAGATCATTCCGCGCGTCGATCCCCGCGTCCTCTCCGATCACCCCGTGCTCGTGGTGGGAAATGCTCCCGACGATCGCGTCAAGCAAGCAGTAGCCCGCACCCCGGCCAGCGCGTCTCGTCGGATGGGTGCCGTCACTCACTCCGTACCTGCAACGCGCACGTCTCTCCGTGGTGCCGCTCGTGCACGGTGCGGGCGTGAAGGGCAAGCTCGTGCGGTCGCTCGCGGCGGGCACACCGGCGGTGTCGACGAGCGTCGGCGTGGAAGGTCTTGATCTTCGCAACGGGCAAGACGTGTTGGTGGCCGACGATCCGGCCGACTTCGCAGCCGCGATCGAACGCCTCGTCACGGACGAGGCACGCGTGGTCCGGGCTGGCCCAACAGGGACACGACCACATCACCGCGGTTCACCACCCCGACGCCGTTGGCGCGCGCCTGCTGGCCGCGATCGATTCGGTGCTTGCACAGCCACCGAAGGCGGCCGCAATGGCCGAGCAACTCGAGCTCGGGACACCGGCCACGAGGTACGCCGACATGGCGCGGAAGTTCGCGATCGTGGCGCAGCGCCGCCTCCCGACCGACGTTCCGGTCTTCGTCGTGAGCAAGGGCGACGACGCGCTCGTCGACCTCGGCGCGCTGCGCGCCGAGCATTTCCCGCAGAACGAAGCCGGACAACATCTCGGTTGGCATCCGCCCGACAGTGACGACGTATGCGCGCGCCTCGACGCGCAGCGCGAACGCGGCGAGCACTACTTCGCCCTACCCGCGACGGCCATGTGGTGGCTCGACCACTACGCCGGGCTCGCCTCGTATCTCGCGACGCACTACGAGCTCGCGGTTCGCGACGACGACACGTGCATGATCTGGCGTTATCCCGGAGGCGGGGTACGCCCACGCGTGCGGACAGCGGCGTGCTGGCGGTCCCGGCATCGCTGCGCCCCGCGGTCGTGGCGCCGCCCGGGAAGCGGCCGGCGGCACCGCACTCGTGGTGGGTGTCTACGTACCGACGCAACCGAACTACGCCGACGACATCGTCCGCGTCATCGGCGGTACACACCGCCACCGGGTCACGCAGCGCTGGGCGGCACTCGGAGCGCAACCGCCCACGCCCACCTTGCCGATCACACCGTGTGCGTCGCGTTGGAGCGCCGGCCCGAAGTTCGAGATCATCAAGGAGCTGATCGGCGGCGACCTCGACGATCACGACTATCTGGTGATCATCGACGACGATCTCGCGTTGCCGCACGGGTTCATCGACCATCTTCTCGGTTGGCAACGTCATCTCGGCTTCGCCGTGGCGCAGCCGGCCCGCTCGCCGAACTCCTTCATCGATCACCGCATCGTGGAACAGCAACGCGGAGCAGTCGCGCGACGTACACGATTCGTCGAGATCGGGCCGGTCGTCAGCATCCACCGATCCGCGTACGCCGCACTCCTTCCCTTCGATCTGAGCTCGCCCATGGGCTGGGGCTACGAGAACATTTGGACGCATCGCATCGAGGCCGCCGGGCTCACGATGGGGATCATCGACGCCGTGCCGGTCGACCACAGCCTGCGGCCGCCGGTCGCGAACTACAGCTGGGACGAGGCCGACGAAGCCCGCACACGGATCCTGGCCGATAACGAGCACGTGCCGCTCGAAGATTGCTTCCGCGTCCTCGATGTCGTCGCGTCCGCGTCGGAGTCGCGATGACGGCCCGTCCGGTCATCAGCGTCATCATCCCGACCAGGAACCGCGCCGAGCTGCTCCGCGAGTCGCTCGCGAGCCTGGTCGACCAGACCCTCCCGCGTCGCGACTTCGAGGTCGTCGTCGTGGATGACGGATCCGAAGACCACACTCGCGACATCTGTTCGGAGTTGGGCGGCGGTGCTCCCACTCACCTACCACCGGATTGCGCCGTCGGGAATCTCGTCGGCGAAGAACCTCGGAATCTTCGCGTCGTCGTCACCCATCGTCTTCTTCTTCGACGACGACGACATCGCAGACCCCGATCTCCTCCGCCAACACGTCGTGACCCACCAGGAGCACCCCGATGCCGCGACCGCGGTACTCGGGCGCACCGAGTGGTCGCCCACGCTGCGCCGCACCGCGCTCATGCACTACGTAACCGACGTCGGCAAGTTCCTCTTCGACTACACCGCGATCGCCCACGGAGACGTCCTCGACTTCACGTACTTCTGGGGCGGCCGCTCGTCGTGCAAACGGATACTGCTCGCCCGCGAGGGCATCTTCGATCAGGACTTCCGGTTCGGTTCCGAAGACATCGAGCTCGGCTATCGCCTCCGATCGCACGGCTTCAAGGTCGTGTACAACCGCGACGCCGTGAGCTACATGAATCGCACGGTCACGTACGATGAGTTCTGCGCCCGGTGCGCGCGCCAAGGCCGCTCGCAGCACCACTTCGGCACCGTCCTGTACGGAAGCGATCCGGAAGTCCGTCGCTACTGCGATGTCGACGACGCGGAGACGCGCTGGCGGGAGGCCGAGCCCGCCCTCGAGCGCCAGACGCAGCCGGGTGCACGAGCTCGAGCGGCTCATCGAGATCAGCGTTGACGACACATCGACGCGCAACGCGCGAATCGAGCTGTACCGGTTGTACGGCGAGACCTTTCGCGCGCACAAGCTCGAGGGCATCGCGATGGCTGCGAGCGGCGCATGACACCGGTCGTCGTCAGCGGCGCAATGGCGGCCAAGGCCGGCAACGCGGGCAACGCGTGGACCCGCCTGTCGTGGGTCGGCGCATTCCGGCGGCTCGGGTTCGACGTGTGGTTCGTCGAGGAACTGCCGGCCGGAGCGGACCGCGCCGAAGCAGTGGCCTGGGCCGCGAAGCTCGCCGACGCGCACGGACTCGCGGATCGCGTGGTCTTCGCGGATCCGGGCGCGAGGAACGTGCGGGAACTGGTCGCGGAGTCGGCACTGGTGTTGAACATCAGCGGCCATCTCTCGATCGGAGCGCTTGCAGGCGCCGGCCATGCCCCGCGCTCGTGTTCCTCGACGACGACCCGGGGTTCACACAGATCTGGGAGGCCGAAGGTTGTGACGGCTCGCGCCTGGGCGGCCACGACCTCTACCTGACATTCGGCGCGAACATCGGCACACCCGCGTGCGCGCTCCCGACCAACGACGTGCGCTGGCACGCGGTCCGGCCGCCGATCCTGCTCGACGAGTGGCCGGCAGGGCCCGCAACGACGCCCGATCGGCTCACGACCATCACGTCGTGGCGGGCACCGTTCGGGGCGGTCTCGTCCGCCGGCCGCACCCACGCACTGAAGCACCACGAGTTCCGCAAGCTGTTCCCCTTCCCGCGCTGGCGCCCGCTTCGTACGACATCGCGATGCCGATCGATCCCGCGGAATCGAGAGACCTGGAAGCGCTGACGGCGCACGGATGGGTCGTCAGCGACGCCTCGGTCGTCGCGAGCGATACCGACCGCTACCGCGAATGGATCGTCGGATCGGGCGCCGAAGTCTCCGCGGCGCACGGCGTGTACGCCGAGACGTCCAGCGGGTGGATGAGCGACCGGACCGCGGCGTACCTCGCGTCCGGACGACCGGCCGTCGTGCAGAGCACGGGACTGGAAGAGAGCGTCGCGACCGGCGAAGGGCTCCTCACGTTCGTAGACGTCGACGGCGCCGCGCGGGCGATCCGATCAGTGCTCGCCGATTACGAACGGCACTCGAAGGCGGCACGCGTGATCGCCGAGGAACTGTTCGACGCGGTTGGCATCGCGTCGCGAGTATGCGAACTGGCCGGGGTATCACCATGAGCTCGCGAGTCGTCATCGTGAGCGGCATGATCGTGGGCGACCCCGGGCAGGGCGGCGCGACGTGGGCCGTACTGCAATACGTCCTCGGTTTGCACGACCTCGGATTCGACCCGGTCTTGATCGAACCGATTGCGACGACCGCCGGCGCGCTGGCTCGCAGCCACGCGCGCGGCGAAGTATTTCGATTGCGTCGTGCCCCGCTTCGGGCTTCGGGGTCGCGCGGCACTGCTGTGCCCGACCACCGGAGAGCTGCACGGCATGTCCCGCGAGGAGTACGACCACCTCGTCGGCCGGGCCGAGATGCTGCTCAACGTCTCGGGGATGCTGCCGCTCGAACCGGCGCTCGCCGCGATCCCGGTTCGCGTGTACCTCGATCTCGATCCCGGCTTCAACCAGTTCTGGCACGCGGCCTCCGGCATCGACATGGGTTTCGGAGGCCACACCCACCACGTGACGGTCGGGCTCCAACTCGGAAGGCCCGGCTGCGCGGTCCCGACCTGCGACCTGCGCTGGATCCCGACGTTGCCACCGGTCGTCTTGAGCCATTGGCCGGTGTCCTCTGCGCTCGGCATCGACGCGCTGACGACAGTCGGCAACTGGCGCAGCTATGGATCCCTGGACGTCGAAGGTGTGCACTACGGCCAGAAAGCGCACTCTGTGCGCGGATTGTTGCCGCTCGCACGCCGATCGCCGAAGCCACTGCGCGTCGCGCTCGCGATCGACCCGGCCGAGGTAGCCGACCACGCCGCGCTCGCGTCGGCGGGCTGGTGCACGACCGACCCGGCCAACGTGGCCGCAACGCCCTGACGAGTACCAGGAATTCGTGAGCAGTTCGTGGGGCGAGCTCGGCATCGCGAAGTCCGGCTACGTGACCGCGCGCACCGGATGGTTCAGTGACCGCAGCGCGGCGTATCTCGCGTCGGGACGACCCGTCGTCGCCCAGGACACCGGCTTCTCGAGCGTCGTCCCGACCGGTCGCGGGCTGCTCGCATTCGACGACGTGGATTCGGCGGTCGACGGCATCGCGCGTGTCGCCGGCGACTACGACGCGCATCGAAGCGCCGCGCGCGACTTCGCCGAACAGCACCTCGATTCCCGGCGGGTGCTCTCGTGCCTCCTCGACCGGATCGGTGTGACATGAACGCGTCTACGACACCGATCTCGGCCCAGGTCGATCTGCACGAGGCTGCCACGGAAGCAGTCGGCGTCCTGCTCGGCCAACGGCAACGCGTTACTCGCGTGACCTCGCATCTCTCGGCCTATAGCTCGAGCTTCCGCATCGACGAGGTCGCGGTCTCGCTCGCGTCGGGTGAGGTCGTGCACATCGTGCGCAAGGATCTCGCGTGGGAGAACATGCTCAGCGGCGCGCGTCGTATTCGCGGCCGGCACGATCACGATCCGCGACTCGAGCTCGAGGTGTACCGGCGGCTGCTGCCGCTGGCGCCGGCGGGGCCACCGCGCCTGCTTGCCGGCGACGCCGATGGTGCCGACGGGCCGTGGCTCATGCTCGAGCGCATCGCGGGTGACCAACTCCGTCACGTCGGCGCGCAGTCCGCGTGGGAAACCGCCGCGCGGTGGGCCGGTGCGTTCCACTCGGAGTTCGCGACGACCCAGCGGATCGGTGTCGCCCAGGCCTTGGGCCTGCCCCGGTGGACCAAGAAGCGGCTGCAGCTCACGTTCGTCACGGCCGCCCGTGAGATACCGCGCCGCGCGTCGACACCGGTCGCGGCCGCGGCCATCCGCGCGATCAAGCGGACGCACCCGCGCGCGGTGCAGCGGTTGGCGGCGCAGGCACCGACGCTCATTCACGGGCAGATGTACCCGTCGAACGTCCTCGTGCCCCGCGTTGGCGGAGCCGGCCGCGCCGCGGTCCTCGATTGGGAGACCGCGGCGATCGGCCCGGGCGTCATGGACCTCGCCGCCCTCACGGAGGGGTCGTGGACGCCCGAACAGCGCAGCGCACTGGTGTCCGCGTACCTGCGCGGACGCGACGGCACCGTGGATCCGGCGGTGGCGCGGCGAACTGCGATCGACCTCGCCTGCGCGCGACTCCACCTGTGCCTCGAAATGCTCGCGATGCCGCTGGAGTTCGAGCCGCCCGCCGACCACACCGCCGACTGGCTCGACATCGCGGTGCGTCTCGCCGGGGAGGTGTCGCCGTGAACGGTGCACGCCATGTGATTGTGAACGCCGACGACCTCGGACTCAGTGCCGGCGTCAACTGCGGAATCGCCGACGCGTACGACCACGGCGTCGTGACGAGCGCGAGCCTGATGGTGTGGCAGCCGGCCGCCGATGCCGCCGCGACGTGGGCGCGCACCCGCCCCGACCTCTCGCTGGGCATTCACCTCGACCTGTGCGAATGGGAGTACCGCGCCGGCGAGTGGACCCTCGTGTACGAGCGCGTGCCACTCGACGATCCCGCGCAGGTGGCGACCGAAGTCGCGCGCCAACTCGATCGCTTCCGGGAGCTCACCGGTCGAACACCGACCCATGTCGACTGCCATCAACACGTCCATCGTGACGAGCCGGCGCGCACGGTCATCGCGGCGGCCGCCGCGGAGATGCGCGTCCCACTACGCGACCATTCGGCCGCGCGCTATGCCGGCGGGTTCTACGGGCAGACGAATCACGGCGAGCCGCTCCCCGAGCTGATCTCCGCAGAGGCGCTCGTCGAACTCTTGCGGTCATTGCCCGAAGGCTGGAGCGAAATCGGGTGCCACGCGGGCTACGCCGAAGACGCGCCGACCTCATATCGAGAAGAACGGCGCCGCGAAGTCGAGGCGCTGTGCTCCCCCGTCGTTCGCGCCGCAGTCGAGCAGACCGACATCGAGCTCCACTCGTTCGGGGATCTGCCATGCCCGTGAACGCCCGCGCGATCGCGTTTCTCCTTCCGCAGTTCCATCCGGTGCCCGAGAACGACCGGTGGTGGGGCGACGGGTTCACGGAGTGGACCAACGTCCGCCCGGCGAAACCATTGTTCGCCGGTCACTACCAGCCTCACGTTCCCGCCGATCTCGGTTACTACGACTTGCGCGAGCCGGTAGTGCGCCGGCGCATGGCCGCGCTGGCCGCTCGTTACGGCATCCACGGCTTTTGCTACTACCACTACTGGTTCTCCGGGATGCCGCCTGCTGGACGAACCGTTCGCTGCGGTCGCCGCGAGCGGCGAGCCCGACTTCCCGTTTTGTCTGTGCTGGGCGAACGAACCGTGGTCGCGCCGGTGGGACGGCAGCGACGACGACGTGCTCCAACCTCAGACCTACAGCGAAGCCGACGACGCACAGCACATCGACGCAGTCCTGCCCGCGCTGACCGACCGTCGAGCCATCCACGCCGGAGGGCGGCCGCTGTTCCTCGTCTACCGACCGGGCGACCTACCCGATCCCGTCGCAACCGCACGCACGTGGCGCGCGGCGGCACGCGCGGCCGGACTGCCCGATCTCTATCTCGTCGCCGTCGAGAGCGATGGTGCGATCGACCCTCGCCCGATCGGTTTCGACGCATCGGTCCGCTTCCAACCCGACTGGCGCGTGCTCGACGACGCGCCCCGACTCGAGCTCGGCCCGCCGACCGCCCGCGTCTACGAGTACCGCGACGTTTGGCCGGTCCTGGCCGAGGCCCCCGAGGTTCCGTGGACCCGGTTCCCTGCCGTGTGCCCGGGCTGGGACAACACACCCCGCCGCCGTGCCGGCGCAACGATGTTGCACCGCGCCAACCCTCGCGCGTACGAGCACTGGTTGCGCGTCGCGATCGACGAGGTCCGATCGCGAACCGCCGACGAACGCATCGTGTTCATCAACGCGTGGAACGAGTGGGGCGAGGGCTGCCATCTCGAGCCTGACCGCCGGCACGGCCACGCGTTCCTCCGCTCCACTCGCCGCGCGCTCACGGGCGACGCGGCGCTCGCCGTCGACAACGGTCCGTCTTTCCGAGATTCAACCGCAAGCAACCCTCCCCTACGACAAAGAGTCCGCTGATGCACCCCACCGCCCGTTCCACATCCCAGCTGTCGCGCCGCAACGCGGGAAGCCGCCGCGGCGTGCGGCGTTGCCTCTCGGCTCTGCTCGCGGTCGCGACGATCGCGCCCGCAGTCGTTGTTGCCGCCGCGACCTCGGCGTCGGCCGCGACGACGTTGCCGAGCGGCTTCGTCGAGACCGAGGTGGCGCACCCGCTCCCCCGGCCGACCGCGATGGCGATCTCCCCCGCCGGCGATCGCGTCTTCATCACACTGCAGGGCGGACAGCTGATGGAGGTCAAGAACGGCACGCTGTTGTCGACCCCCGTGATCACGCTTCCGGTCGACAGCAACGGCGAGCGCGGCCTCGACGGCGTCGCGCTCGACCCCGCGTTCGCGACCAACGGGTACATCTACCTCTACTACACGGCAACCACGCCAGTTGCCCACAACCGGGTGAGCCGGTTCACCGTCGTCGGCGACACCGCATCGCCGGCGACGGAGACCGTGCTGCTCGACATCGATCCACTGTCGAGCCTCACGCAACACAACGGCGGTGCGATTCACTTCGGCGCCGACGGCAAGCTCTACATCGCGGTCGGAGACAACCAGAGCAGCGCGAACGCGCAGGACATGTCGACGCTCAAGGGCAAGGTCCTGCGCATCAATCCCAACGGTTCGATCCCGACCGACAACCCCTTCTACGCGACGGCGACCGGCAACAACCGCGCCATCTGGCTCCTCGGCTTTCGGAACCCGTTCACCTTCGCGGTTCAGCCGGGCACCGGGCGCACGTTCATCAACGACGTCGGCTCCGACTTCTTCGAGGAGATCAACGACGGCATCGCCGGCTCCAACTACGGCTGGCCCAACACCGAGGGTTACACCAGCGACCCCGCGTACCGAAGCCCGCTCTACGCCTATGCCCACGGCGACGACTCCAACACCGGTTGCGCGATTACGGGCGGCGACTTCTACAACCCCACGAGCCCCCAGTTCCCGAGCAACTACGTCGGCATGTACTTCTTCCTCGACTTCTGCAACGGATGGATCAAGACCCTCGACCCGGCGACCAACGCCGTCGCCGACTTCGCGCAGTCGATCCACACGTATCCGGTCGGCCTGACGACCGGACCCGACGGTTCGATCTACTACCTCGCCAACGGTGCCGACGGCGTCGGGTCGCTGTGGAAGATCTCGTACACGGGCAGCCTCGCGCCGTCGATCGGCTCGCAACCGCAGAGCACGCTCGTGTCGCAGGGTTACCCGGCGACGTTCGGCATCAATGCATCCGGCTACCAACCGTTGACCTACCAGTGGTACCGGAACAACGTGATCATCCCGGACGCGACGAGCGCGAGCTACACAACTCCGCCCACGACGACGGCCGACAACGGCGCGCAGTTCAAAGCCGTCGTGACGAACTCGTTCGGACAAGCCACCTCGAACTCGGCAGTCTTGTCGGTCACCACTGCGCAGCCTCCGGTGCCCACCATTGCGTCACCCGTGTCGGGCACGACCTGGAACGCGGGCGACACGATCGCCTTTTCCGGCAGCGCGACCGACCCCCAAGACGGCGCGCTCCCCGCTTCGGACCTCACGTGGCGCGTCGACTTCGGTCATCACGAACCCGGCACGCCGAACGCGCACTTCCATCCCTTCGTTCCGAGTACGAGTGGGGTGTCGCACGGCCTGTTCGTGATCCCGACATCGGGCGAGACCGATCCCGACGTCTACTACCGGATCACGCTCACCGCGACCGACTCGGCCGGCCTCACGACCACGATCTACCGCGACATCCATCCCAACTTGTCGACGATCACCCTTGCGAGTGTTCCCAGCGGTCTGCTCACGACGGTCGAGGGCCGACCGGTCACCACTCCGTACACGGTGCAGTCGGTCGTGGGCATGACGCGGACGATCGGAGCGCCATCACCGCAGACGCTCGGCTGGTGTCGTCTACGCGTTCAAGAATTGGTCCGACGGCGGTGCCGCGTCACACAGCTTCACAACTGGCGCCGCGAACGCGACGTACACCGCAACGTTTGCGAACGCTCGGAAAGGATCGATCTCGGCTACCCCGAATCCCATCAATTCGTGCTCGGGAACGGGCGGCACCGATATCTCGTGGTCGGCATCGGGCGTGACGAGCATCGAAGTACATGTGAACGCGCCGAACGGTGCCTTGTTCGCTCGCGACGGAGCGGGCAGTCAGACCCGCTCGACGGGAAGCTGGGTAGGAGACGGCACCGTGTTCTATCTCCAAGACACGAGCGGCGGCGCGGCGCTCACTGCCGCCAACACGTTGGCGTCGACAACCGTGAGCGTCACTGCCAACGGCTGCGCGCCGAACACGATCTGGTCGACGCCCAATCCCATACGGGTGTGCGACGGCTCGGGAGTCGGCGCCGCGAGCATCGGCTGGACCACGACCGGCCCGACCAACGTCGAGGTCCGGTTGAACTCGCCGAGCGGACCGGTCTTCGCCACTTCCGGACCGGGGCTGCAGAACCGCGATGCCGGTAAGTGGATTCCCGATGGGATGACGTTCTACCTGCAGGACCGTACGAACGGCGCCCCGGCCGACAGCGCGCACACGATCGCGACGACCGTCGTGCATATCACCACGGCCGGCTGCGCACCGAGCCTGTCGGCCGGCCCGAACCCGATCCAGGTCTGCGACAACACGGGACTCGGTGTCACCACGCTCACCTGGGCGAGCTTCGGCACGTCGATCGTTCAGATCCACGTCGGCGCGCCGGCGGGTCCACTCTTCAAGACCACGGGACCGGGCGTGTTCACGAAGGCCACTGGGAAGTGGGTCGGGAACAACACCGCCTTCTACTTACAAGACGTGTCGGGCGGTAAGCCGCTGACCCCCGATAACACCTTGGCGACCGCAACCGTCACGGTCACGTCGCTCGGTTGCTTCGGCTCGATCACCGCCAACCCGAACCCGGTCCAGGTGTGCGATGCGTCGGGCACCGGCCAGACGACGATCAGTTGGAGCTCGACGGGGACCCAGACGGTCGAAGTGCACATCAACCATCCGAACGGCAATCTCTTCGGCTCCAGCGGTCCGGGTTCGTTCAGCGTGTCGACCGGCAAGTGGGTCGACAACGGCATGGCCTTCTACCTCCAGGACGTCTCCGGCGGAAAGCCGTTGACCGACGCGAACACGATCGCTGTCATCCAAGCCTCGACGACCTCGCTGGGGTGCCGGGGAACGATCGCCGCCAACCCGAACCCGATGCAAGTGTGTGACGGCTCGGGCACGGGGCAGACGCTGATCTCGTGGACGAGCACGGGCACCACGAGCGTCGAGGTGCACGTCGGCTCGCCGAGCGGTGGGCTCTTTGCGGCGTCGGGCAGCGGCGCGGGCTCGGCGAACACGGGCAAGTGGGTGCACGAAGGCACGACCTTCTACCTCCAGGACGTTTCCGGAGGCCTTCCGCTGACGGCGGCGAACACCCTGGCGATCGTGACCGCGGACGTGACGACCTCGGGGTGTCCACCGCCCTAGACGTTCGACTTCGGCCCGCAATGAAGCTCCATGAGAGGACGCAGATGAGCACGACGAACAGCACCGGAACGCAAACGATGTCGGGACGCACTTGGGACCGGTATCTCGAGACGTGGCAGGGCGAGCACAACGCCGACGGCAAGTACGAGTGGCCGGGCGACGAGTGGGGAACTCCCGCGAGTTGGGACGAGCTCTACGCGAACTTGTTCGAGACCGCGGGCGTGAGCGGTTGGCAACACGCCGTCGAGATCGGCCCCGGCTCCGGTAAGTACTCGGACCGCGTGCTCCGCGGTTCGCACGCGACCATCAGGGCCTACGACGTGAGCGCCGAGTTCATGCGCGTGTGCGAACAGCGGTGCGCGCCTTGGATCGACGCGAACCGGCTCTCGCTCCATCTCATCGAAGGGCAGTCGCCCTCCGAGATGCTCGATGATCTCGCCGACGCCGGTCTGGTACGAAACCTCGACGCGATCTTCTCGATCGACGCCATGGTGCACGTCGATCTCCAGTACCTCATCGTGTACTTCATGGTCGCCGCGCTCTCGCTCCGCACCGGAGGGAAGCTCGTGCTCACCTTGTCCAACGCGAACATCAGAGGAAGGCTTCGACAAGCTGATCCACGACATCGGTTGGACGTATCCGCAACAGGCCGACCCGAACGGGAGCGGCAAGTTCGAGTGGCTGAGCCCGGAGATCGTGCGCTTCGCGCTGTCCCGACTGGGATTCGACGTATGGATGCCATCGGGCGAAGGGCGCGACATCTGGCTCATTGCGACGTTGGTCGACGTATCGTGTGCAGAGGAGTTCGAAGGTCGCCTGCGATCGGAGCCGGCGCCCCACCGCCACCTCGCCTGAACGCCGCACACGTCTCCGCTTCGCGCCGCCGAGCGCTCATGGCCGTGCGGACTGTGGCGCTGGGCAACGGTGAGACAACGGGAGGGTGGCCCGGAGGTGTCATCGACAACTTCGCGCGTGCACTTTGCGTGAGCGGGGCTTACCTTCGATGCCGCGAATTTCGCGTGTTACAGGGGAGGTTTCCATGTCCAATCGCCTACGTTCTCGCCCCTCAATCGTGCTCGCGGCACTGTTGGTGCTGGGAGCCGCGCTCCCGGCCGCGATCGTCGTCGGAAGTAGCACTCCGGCCGCCGCGGCGCCCACCCTCGACCACTTCCAGTGCTACGTCGCGGAAAGCGTTCCGATGCCGTCGGGCGCGCCGTCGTTTCCGGCAACCCCTCCGGCCGTCTTGCTGAATAAGTCGCCGTCCGCGACGTTTTTACCGGCGCCCGGGTTTGTCGCCGGAGTGACCCATTTGACCATGCACTGCAATCCGGTGAAGAAGGTGATCGGTTCGGTCACTACCCCGATCTCGAACCCGAACGCGCGATCTCGAGTGCTGGGCGCTCTCGTCGAATCCGACACCGCTGCCGACCTCGCCGGTCCAGTTCCACAACCAGTTCGGGACCGGGGCGTTGCTCTTCAAGCGGGCCGTCTCGCTGTGCGTGCCGTCGTGGAAGAGCCTGACCCCGGCGGGTCTCCCGCCTTCGACCGCGCCGTCCGGGCTCGACCACTTCGTCTGTTACTCGGTCGTGAATCCGGTCGGAACTCCGGCCTTCGCGCCGCCGGCAAGCGCGACGCTCACTGATCAGTTCTTCTCGCACGCCACGTCGATCGGCGCGCCGAACCTCTTGTGCTCGCCGACGTCGAAGGTGATCGTCCCGCCGACGGGCACATCGATCGTGAACCCGAATCACTACCTGGTGTGCTTCGTGATCCCGCCGAGCACCGCGTTCGCATCCCGGGTCGTGTATGCGAAGAACCAGTTCGGGACCGGCGCCGTCGCCGTGATCGCGAACCACGAGCTTTGCGTGCCGTCGATCCTTGGATAGCGCGTATCTCGGATCAACCGGGGCTCGCGGCGCCTGAGTGCCGCGAGCCCCGAGTTCGACACTCGGCGCGCCGTTCAAGCTACGGAACGGAATTGCCGATTCAATCGAGGGGTCTGCCCGATAAGGGAGACAACTGTGTTCAGATCACTGACGTCATACTCGGGCCGTTCGCAATCATGGTGCTGATCGGCGGGGCGCCCGATCGCGCTGTCGGCCGGTCCGGCCGGCGGGGCATCGAACGCGAACCGCTGCGTATCGATCAACGGTGTCGCAGTCGTACAGAGCGGCACCGCGTTGTGCATCAGCACGCCGTCGACGGGGACGGAGCCAAACGTTGCCCGGGCGACTGGGGCCGGCAGCGTCGCGGAAGCAGCGGTTGGCAGTGGCAACACCGCCACTGCAAACGGGCCCGGGCAGCATCGCCGTCGCGGCGGTCGGCGACAGCAACACCGCCACGGCGAATGGCAACAGCAGTCGGTCCGGGGCGGGACCTGGGAACGACAACACATCGACTGCGAACGGCCGCGGCAGTCTCGCCGAAACGGGAAGCGGTACCAGCAACAGCGTCACGGCGAACGGCCCGTGCACGATCATCGTCGTCGGTGGGAGCAACGTGACGCAGACCTGCCATCCGTAGGACGCGCCGCAGCCCGCCGCGTCGACTCCTGCGACAAAGCAGGGGGGCTCAACAACATGAAGAAGGGGGCGGGCCTGTAGGCCCGCCCCCTCATTGCCAGTCACGTCAATGTGACTCGTTCAGTTGTTCGATACGTCAGCACCCAATCTGGATAGCTGCCGGGCTGGAAACGGTGCAGGTGCTGGTGACCGACGGCTGCGTAGTGCCGTTGGTCGTCACGTTCGCCGTGTAGCTGGCGTTCGTGCCCTGGGGCTCGGCCGTGATGCCACGTGCACCGCCGCCGCCACCGCCGGTGAAGGACGGGTTCGACGAGGACTTCACGGTAAGACCCGAGAAGTTGAACGTGGTTGCGTCACCAGTACCGGGGCAGAGACCAATGGCGACCGGCAGGAACCGGAACTCGACCGTGTAGTTGCTCGGACCCGGAACTCCACTGGTGACCGTGTAGTGCTGCTCCACATAACCCGAGAACGACGTCGACGCAGTGTTGAAGTCGAGCTGGGCGATGCTGGTCGGAGCCGGGTTCGTACCACTGAACTGGTTCGTCGGCGCGTACACGGTCGTGTTGTACGCACCGGGGTTCTTCCACTGCAACGGGATCTGGAAGCCCGAGATCTTGTTCGCCGCACACGGAGGCGAGGTCGGGCTCACAGTCGGGTTGACCTGGAGAAGGATGGCCAGGGTGCCCTGGACGTCACCGGTTGCCGGAGCCGTCTTGGTCGCAGAGACCAATCACCGCACGCTTCGCACTCGACGGGACGTTCGCCGCGGCGGAGAGAGTCGCGGTGTTCCCGCTGATCGACGCAATGCGAGCGCCCGGGAAGCGCAATCGCGACGCCAGTCGACGTTTGGATGGTCACCGGAAGTCCGATGTCGCTGTTCGCGAACCCAGCCGTCGTCGAGGTGATGACCTTGTTGGTTCCCGGTGCGGTCACGTCGGTGACGTACCGAGCTCGAAGTCGGTGATGGGCCGGGTTGGGGACAAGGTGATGACCTGGGCGGTGTGGCTGGTCACGCCGGTGAAACCACCGACACAACCGACCAAGCAAGGTTCAGCTGTGATCGAGGTGCCGCAGCCGTTCCCGGGAAGGCCGATATGTGGCGCCGTCGGGAAGGTCGCCGCCGGAGACGCCGGCTCCACGTCGGAGCCTTGAAGTTGGCGGAAACCGAACGTCACGTCAGTTGCTACCGGCGGTGGTGACACCGTCCGTGACGGCACGGCCGGTGTCGTTGGACACGAGGACCTGTGCGCCGACACTGTTGGTGCAGCTACCCGTGCCGGGCCCGGGCTGGCCGGGACACAACGGTCCACCGGCGAGGGTCGCCTTGCTGAAGGTCACCGTAATGGCCTGGGTGCAGCCAGTACCGCGATGCGGCCACGGCCTTGATGAACGTGCCCGGAGTTGATGAACACGCCCGTCTTGGTGGCGCTGGACGTGGCGTACTCGATGCTGTGGTTGACGTCGCTAGCCGTGATCGCCAGGTTGCCGGCCGGGAATGCCGGTCTGACCGGCCGGGCTGTTCGCACAGCTTGCGGCGGCCAGGTTGTTCGTGGGACGGGACTTGATCGTGGTCTTACCCGCCGTCGAGCTCGACGTGCGCTGGACCGTGACGTTCACGTTACGGGCCGCACCGTAGTGCCAGACCGCGTCCGGATAGTCAGTGATAGTGATGGTCGTACCTGAGTCGCCGTTGTTGAAGTTGCAAGCGACGTTGAGGCCACTGGCGTTTCCGCCCGGCGGCCGGGTTCATCGAAACATCACATGTACTTCCTACGGCACCGGCAGGGCCGGCGAGAATCATGATCGAACTGACGGCCAGTAAGGCCGCAGTCAATCCAACTGCAAACCCGCGACATCGCATTCGCGACCTCCTAATGAGTAGCGGTTCAGATCAAGCCGCCGGCTCGCGTCGAAGAGGCGGGGGGTCCGGCCCCCCCGAGGAGCGAACCGGCGGCCCGACCCAAGGCCGCTATCGGCAACCTATTGGCACCCCACCACAACAGTTGTGACGACATACTTCGATGCCGTCGGTTGCTAAATGCCCCAAGGACGAATCCCCCCTATAAATGAATTCCCCGAGGACTGACCCGCAAAGTGCCCCGATGAGCGGACTCTTAAACCTCTGTCACTCCACAGCCTTGACAAAATCTGGGACGGTTGCAGAGCGCACGAATCGCGTCCGTCGCGCCGATGTCCAGCAACACAAAGGTCGTGGCTTCGGAGACGGTCGCGTACCGGATCAGAGATGTCGAAGCAGTCCGTTTAGGACACGCGGTGATCGGGGTCTCCGTGATCGAGGACGACATTTCGCGAAAGCGTGGGTCTGGGGCGGCGCAAGCTGCGATCTGTTCACCTTTTACCAAGCGTGACAAACGTCCGAACACCGTGAGGACGGAACACGGGACCAAGTTTGCCCGAACGAGCAAACTTCACCGATCGGCAGGTGTGGCTCGCGGTCGAGAAGCCGATCGGCAGGGAGGCGCGGCGACGGAATGATCACTTCAGCGAGCAAACGAGATGAATGTCTTCCGGCTCCGCGGCGAACAGATCGGGGTGGGCGGGATCGGCTAGGCGGCAACCCTGTCGGAGATAGAAGCCAACCGCGGCCTCTTCGGGTTCGCGGAGACATACATCGACTCCGCCCCTTCGCCACGGCAACGTCCACGGCAAGGTCCCAGAGAGCCTGCGCCGCACCTCTTCTGCGATAGGGCCGAGAGACATGAAGAAATGCCAACCACGCGAACAACGGCTCAAACGCCGGGTCAACGATCGTGAGACCGGCCGAGTGCTCTGCATCGAACGCACCGAGAAGAACTCCGCCACGCTAACCACCGACTCGCAGAACGCGAAGATGGGCGGCGACGCTGTGCGGACCGGATCCAATCGGATCCCACGACCCAACCTCGGTAATCGTCGCCGGGAACTTGTGAGCGCGTCGTGGACTACGCGGTACTGAACGTCAACGTGCTCCGACCGTTCGATCCAAGCTACCCGCGAAACGTCCTCTGCCGGCAGTCGCTCCGACTTGCATAAGACGCCCGCATACTGCCCGATCGGATTCGTCGGGGCGAGCCGATCGGCAGTTATGAGCGTGGTTTCGTCTCCATCATGCGGTCGGCGCCGTCGCCCGGGCTACGAGCGGGGCGGACCGGGATCTCCGAAAACAACGATTGTCCTCATCTTCCCGTCCTCGCCAAGTTCAGCAAAATCGGTTCCATATCCGCGGTCCTCGCCGAAGATCCAGACGAACCCACCGCGCCCAAATCCATGGTGGGATTGCACTCGCGCTCGTTATCTCGACTCGGACAAGGACACCCTCAGGCCAGCTCGCTTGAAACGTTAGCGATCACGTCGTCCAGCCGTGTCGATCCCGACGACCTCATGCTCGAAACCTTCTTGTAGGAAGCGAATGTCGGGTGACTACATGAACGGGCTCTGGAGCAGCGCGTGCCGCTCGTCCGGGTTCGTGCTCGTTCCACGCCGCCGCGTACGCTTCCGCCAGTTCGTCAGGTGTCGCCATAGGTCGCAAGATTGCCCGATCCGCACCGGCCGCGGCGAGTGGCGGATCGGCAGTTATGTACCAGCTCCCAGTGCTCGAACGATCTCGTCCACGACCGCCTCGGGCGGCACAGTGGCGTCGATCACGATCGCGCCGAGGTTGCGATAGTGCCCCATCGATCGCCTTGTTCCACGCGAAGTAGAAGTTCTAACTCGTGTGGTCTCCGACCGAAGTCGTGCGCCGTTCGTGTCAGTAGCCGGTGCCGCATCGTGGCCTCGTCGATCGAGAGCAGGAACACCTTCTCGAAGAGGCCCCAGACCTCGTGTTCGTTGCCGATGGAACCGCACAGGAAGACGGCTCGCTCTTCGCCTTCTTCCGCAAGTTGACGCACGTCGGTCGGGGTCGGCCCGCCATTCGTTCTGATCCAGGAACTCAGGTGTCCGATGCGCGTGCCGGCGAGAAGCGGAGTGATCCCTCTGCGGTCGCCCTGTTGGTCCACTGTGCGATCTCGTCCTCATCCGTGTCGTACGTCTAGCGTCCGCTCTACTAGTCTAATTCGGCATGTGTGGTTTACTTCCCGGCCCCGGCGATCCCGGTGAGCGAACATCAAACCCATAGAGGCGCACCCCGGTGCACGTGTAAAGCTTGCCCCATCGAAAGGCGACCCGGCGAGCGCATAGGGGCAGTTATGGCGTCCTGATGCGCCGTCATAGTCCGCATTTTGCTCGCGGTCGCGTAGTCGCCGATTGGCTGGTGTCCTCAAGCGGTCACGCCCGCCCGGACCCCGCCGGACCGTCTTGTGGGACGCGATCGCGGCGTGGAGCCATGCTTCTTCGACCGCGACCGAACGGCAGTTATGGCGCCAGAGCGGTGGCGGTTCGCTGGTTGAGCACACTCATAGCGGCGTTGGTTCGGACGACCGCTGCCGACGGTGGGGTTGCTCGCGGTGTCGCGGTGCGGGACCTCAGTGGGATGACATGCCGCCGCCCGATCAGCAGGTGATGTGGCCGCTGTATTTCGAGTGAATGCCTGTAGAACCTGCCGTGCCAACGCCGACAGCGTCACCGCGAGCATTCCGTAGGTCTCCCGTTCCGAAGCCGGGTGCGGTTTTGCCGCGGCCCATACCGCCTGGTCGCGTTCGTGGTTCTCGTCTCCGATGATGACCATGGTGCCGGTGCCGCAGCCTTTGACGGTGCCGGTGAACACGTCTGTGCGGCTCACCGCATAGCGCATGCCGTCGTGTCCAGCGCGGTGACGCCGGCGCTCACGTGCTTGCCCTGGGGGTCGCCTGTGGTATTGGCCCGTCTCCGCGAACGGGTAAACGCAGTGGCCGCCGTCGCAAAACGGAGTGAGGAGCGTGAGAGGCGGACCCCGTTGGTCCAGTGCAGCAGACGGCCGGGAGCGGTAGTCGTGGTTGTTGTCGTATCCGCCGGAGCGGGGCTCGTCGCGCCGGCGCTCGTCTTCGGAGAAGCCGATGAGCTTGAGCACGCGGCGAGACCGAGTACGGCCGCCGCGGCCACAATCTTTACAGACCGGAGGTTGCGCATGACGTGATTAAGGCATGTGGGCGGTAACACATGGGTAACAGCGTGCCCAGACGTACCCGATATCGTCGTTCCAAATGGAATACCGCATCCTCGGACCGATCGAGGTTTGGCGCGACGGGGGCGCGGTGATCGCTCTCGGTCGAGGGACTCGGGCGTACCGCGGCTCGCCGTGCTCGTGCTTTCAGCCCGATCGAGTCGTGACGCCAGAAGTGCTCGACGGACCTGCTTTGGCATGGAGCCGAGCCCGTGTCGTGGCGTAAGGCGCTGCAGATGCACGTCAGCCGCCTGCGGACGGTGCTCGGGGGCGGAAGCGATTGATACGACTGTCGGTGGCTACCAGATTGCGGTAGATCCAGATGCAGTCGACGGGCACCGCTTCATTGCGCTGATGCAGCGACCGACGGCTGAGCGCGTACTGGTGCGATGGACGATCTTCTCGAGGTGTGGCGGGGCCGCCCGTATGACGAGCTCGATGAATGGCCTGTGGCTGTTGCTGTGCGTCCGCCTGCTCGACGCGTCGCTCGCCGACGCGGTCGAGGCGCGGATGCGGTCCCGAGTGCGCGCCGGTTTGGTGCCGGTCGCGGAGCTCGAACAGCTCGTCGACGACGCACCGGAGCGGGAGCACCGTTGGGCGCTGCTCATGCTTGGTCTGTACCGGGACGGTCGCCAGGCCGAGGCGTTGCGCGCCTTCGATCGCGGACGCACGGAGCTAGCCGACCGTTTCGGCATCGACCCTGGCGCGAACCTCGTCACACTCCAGCGAGCGATTCTCGACCAGGTACCCGCGTCTGAATACACGCGGATTTCGATATCGCGACTCTCGCGGTGTCAGACGACGCCGACGTACCGGGCGGATCGTGGTCGAACATCGTCGGCGTGCCGCAGAACACCGTGGCCGTGGTGACATCGCTGCGACCCAGCAGGAGGTGGAAGCGGCGCTCGCACCGTGCCGGAGAACGAAACCGATCCGCGCGGTGACGATCGACCTTTACCTCGAGGTAGCGGAGTTGGTCACGCCAACGCGGTTGACCCGAGACGCGGCTCGGTTGCTGGCGAGTGCGGCCGCCGACCTCGCGGTGGCTGGTCGCGTGAACCGTCGCGTCCCCGCACACGTGTCGCGCTCGTCACCTCGGGTAAGTTAGGGTTGGCTCACGGGCATCGACCCTGGAGGCGGAGCCGATCGTGCTGACTTGACGAGGCACTCGCCGAAATCCCCGCGGTTCCAACACGCTCCTTGCTAACTCCTGGCCCGCCGCGTGGTCGCCGTCAGCAACAACCGCCCCATCCAGATCGCCGAAGCCCATGCGACCGAAGCGCTCGCCCTGGCTCGCGCCCTCGGCGATCCCGAGACTCTCGCTATCGTGCTGCACGCACGATTGACCGTCGACCAAGACCTCAACCACCTCGATGTGCGGGCAGCACTTGCTGACGAGTCCGCTCAGCTCGGCGAGGCCCACGTGTAGCCTGCATGGCGAGCCTGGGCTGCTCTGCTGGTGCTAGAACGGTTTACGCGGCTTGTGGCGACTCTCGATCTTGCCTTCGGAGTGCTCGAGGAGCTCGAAACTCAGGCGCGCGCCTTGCACGACCCCGTCGGGCTATACTGTACGTGGGCGGCCGCCACATACTCACAGCGACGATCGGAGGTGACTTCGAAACCGCTGCGCACGTACTGGAACAAGGTCGTGACGCGGCGGTGCCAGCGCTGATGGACCCGACCGCGGCTGCCCTCGGTATTACGGGGCGATGGGAATCTTGCGGCTGGTCCACGGTATGTCGGTCGACACTCAGTTCGCGGACGACATCGTCTGGCCGCAAGAAACAATGCACGCCTCGTTCCTCGCGTCCAAGCGCTTGGATCGGTGCAGTCCGGAGATCTCGACCGAGCACGGGCGGCGATCCAACCACTGACCCCGGAGCGCCTGGCAACCCTTCCGTGCGACCTTTACTGGCCGCTCGTCGTGTGGATGGTCGCAGCTGTATCCCATGCGCTCAATGATCGTGAACGGGCGCTCGCACTGTTGCCGCTCGCATCACCGATCGCCGACCTCTACCTCATCGATCCGGGCGGAATCTTCCTCGGCTCAATGCACCATCACATCGGCCTCCTCGCCGCCACAGCGGGAGAAAGCGAGGCGGCGAGGTCACACCTTGAAAACGCCGTTGCCGCGGATCGGCGCATCGGCGCGAGCCAATGGCTCGCCCGCAGTGAACACGAACTGCTCGGCATTGCGGCGCAAAACATCCTGCGGTAAACTGAACGTCCTCTCCAAGACTCGACGCCAGGCACCCGGCCACGCAGCACGCAGGAATGCCCGGACCAATGCCCCCTAGGAGCGTGTTACACCGCAAGGCGGACCCGTAAATAACCCGCCGCCGGGTACCCCAGAACGTGCATCCCCGAACCCCGCGCCACGGGTATCACCAATCGCCGGCTATGTGGCGCGTGTCCCTGAGTTCGGTGGGTTCGCTCTTGGGCTTCGCACCGGTGATCGGTTTCGGGCAACAATGCGGCGTGCAAGACATCGACCTCACTGACGCGCAAACTCTTCTGCCAGGGGTTTCCTCATGACGTGTTCACGATGTTGCGTGATGAGTCGCCGGTGTACTGGCAACCATTTCCCGACGAGTTTCCCGGGAACCACGACCCGGGCTTTTGGGTGCTCCTCGCTGATGACGACGTGCAGGCCGCGAACCGTGATGTCGAGCTGTTCTGCGCGTACGACGGCCCACAACTGAGCATCCAGCCCGAGATGCGGGGAACGATGCTGGCCAGCATGGACGGCCCCGCTCACACGCGCCAGTGCCGCCTGATCAGCGCCGGTTTCACGCCCCGCATGGTGGGACGACTCGAGGGCCACACCCGGGAGTGGGCGATCTCGATTATCGAGCGAGCCCTCGAGCGCGGCACGTGCGACTTCGTGCAAGACGTCGCATACCAGCTCCCGATGCACATGATCGCCGACATCGTCGGTATCCCGATCGATGATCGTGAATGGCTGTTCGGCCTCACCAAGGAGCTACTCGCGGGCGGCGACAGCGACGACATCGCCTCACCGGACGCCGCACTCGCGATCCAGGTGCAGATGTTCGAATACGCACAAGAGCTCGGACGACGCAAACGCGGGAGCCCCGAAGACGATGTGTGGACGATCCTGTCCACCGTCGAGATCGAGACCGACGAGGGCGAGCACACCAGCCTCGCCGAGATCGAGCTCGACATGTTCTTCTTCCTCCTACGGTCGCCGGCAGCGAAACCACCCGCAACGTGATCGCCGGCGGGCTGATCGCGCTCCTGGATCATCCCGACCAGCTCAGCGTGCTTCGCCGCGAACCCGACGCGATGAAACCGGCAGTGGAGGAAATCCTCCGCTGGAGCTACCCGTCGCGTACTTGTGCGTGACGCCGACCGTGCCACCGAGATCCGCGGCGACCCCATCGCCGAAGGCGACCGCATCACCATGTGGTACCCATCGGCGAACCGTGACGCCGATGCCTTCGACGACCCGTTCCGGTTCGACATCACCCGAACGCCGAACAACCACGTTGCTTTCGGCGGCGGCGGAGCACACTTCTGTCTCGGCGCGTACCTCGCCCGCCTGGTGAGATCACCGTCCTGTTCGAAGAGCTCCTCGCCCGCACCACCGACATCGCGATCCTCGCGCCACCGAGTTACAGCGGACTCACCATCGACAGCCCCGTCCTCGGCGCCACACGCGACCTCCCCGTACGCCTCGCCGAACACTCCAGCCGGCGAGCCTCGATCGCCAACACCGACTATTCCAGATCGCCGGTATCGGAGGCGTTCGCGGCCGGTAGGGACGGGGTGCAGACAGGACAGGGCCGAACCGCGTCGCGCCGGCAAGAATCGGGGGTTGCAACGTGGGAGAGCCGCCTTCCGCCCACCAGCAGGAATGCATTTACAACCGGGTACGCGGCCGTCTCCGGCACCAGTAGTGGCGGCGCCCGCGCCATCGTGCCGTCGGAGGAACTTGCCGAGATAAAGTCCGAATAACACTGAACGACGCCAGGTTCGACGCCCAACGGTGGAGATCCTCGCTTTCATACGCATATTTGGACCGCCGCCTGTGCTGTTCCTCCTTCGGCCCCGCCAGACCCGGATGCCATACGCGCTCCGCGCGACCGCAACCAACAAGTGGTCTACAACCAGCAAATGCAAGACGCCTACGCGGCGACCCGACGCACTCCGCAATACGCGCCCGAACCGACAGCGCCTCCCGAACGCGACCCGCTCGAAGATCTGAAGGAGCTCGCCGAGCTTCACCGATCCGGTTTCTTGACCGACGACGAGTTCGTGACGGCGAAAGCCAAGGTGCTCTCGTCCGGGGATGACGAACCGGCGTGACGTCGAATGCCCAGCGGGCCGCGATACTCGCGCGTGCGTTACGCGCCGGTGTCGAACGCAACCGTCGCGCGATTGACGAGCTGTACACCGACGACGTGCGAGCCTGGACACCGTCGGCATCAACCGCATCGCGAAGTGAGTTGATCGAAGAGCTCGACCGCCGCGACGACGCGTTCTCCGACGTCGAACTGGAGATCGCGCCGCTAGACGTCGGCGGCGACTACGCCGGCGCAGAGTGGACCATCACGATGGTCCATACCGGCGTGCTCGCCCTCGCGCGAGGTATGACCGCCGAACCGACCGGCCTGCGCATCACCATCAATGGTGTCACCATCGCCGAGTTTCGTGCAGACCGGATCTGCTCACTACGTCAGTACTGGGACGAGCTCGCAGTTTTCGACCAACTCGGACTCCTCCACGACGACGACGACACCTGACCACGGGCCGCGGAATTCTGGAGAAGAGACGTTCATGCCGGGTAGCGGTTACAGCTGCCCGCGCACACCAACACGATTTACCCAGGAGAGGGCGCGTTTCTCCGAGCGGCCGAGGACGCAACAATGCCGGACGGTGTTGCCGAACGCGCGGAAAATAATCCCCGAGCGGGGACCATCCCTGAACGCCGGGTCAGCGGCGTTCGCGATGTGTCCCGGAGCGGTCAGGTTCTGATCTTCGACACGTTGTTCGAGCTTTCGTTGGCGGTCCAGACGTTGGTGCCGTCGAATGTGAACGTCGCCGGCGCCTCGGGCATGTCGCGCAGGGTGTGGAATGTCGCTTCCGCGGTGCGAGCGTGCTCTTCGATAAGGAAGTTGGGGCCACGGCACCTAGCTGCGCCTGCGGCGGCGTCGGGTGCTGGCGAGGAGGGTGCAGCCGGTGAGGATGAGTACCCCGGCGGTGTAGGCGACGCCGTGCGTGTGAGCGCTTCCGGTGAATGCGAGGCGGAGTTCTGCGCGGAGTTGTATTCGTTGCGCAGGAGTGAGCGAGCCGAGTATCGCGATGCGTTCTTGGCGTGTGAACTGGTGCGGTCGGTTCGGGAGCGACAGGCGATGGAACAGGATGACTACCGCGACCTGCGGCGGCATGATGTTCACGTCGGGCCCTGGGTCGACCAGTGGTGGCGGGAATGCGGTGACCGGCGGAACCCCGGCCAGCGTGACGGTCGTGGTCGAGTTCGCCAACGTCGTGGTCGTCGAACCTGACCCAGTGGTGGTCGAAGTCACGCCGCCCGCGGTTGTCGCGGTCGGCGGTTCGGTTGCAGGCGGTTCGGTTGCAGGCGGTTCGGTTGTCGGTGCTGCAGTCGGCGATTCCGACGACGGCGGCGCGGCGGTGACCGTTGTCGTCGGCAACGTGGTCGATGGTGTCGTCGATGTCGAGGTGGTCGTGGTGGTCGTTGTCGGCGATGGTGGCGGTTCGATATATACGTCGCAACTTGCCGCGAGGACCGTCATACCACGGACATTCCAATTCAGGCCCGGGAAGTGTTTTCCGATCCCGTAGTCGAACGGCGGGATGATGTCGCCCCACTTGTGGTCCGGTCCCGTGTCTGGAAAGACCGGGCCAGTGTGGGACCCGTGGCCCTGCTGGATGATCGAGGCGGGAGCGGTCCTGAGCAACACATACGGGTCGCGAATCGACGCGTCGCGATGGCAATAGGCGATCTTGTCGACGATGTCGGCTCGACTGGGGCTACCGACAAGCAGCACGAACAGGCTCGCGACAACCGCGGCAGCAACGGCACCTGTGACTACTCGAACACGTCTGCGCATCGCGGTGTCGTTTCCTACGACCCGACCCGCCCCAAACCTCTCCAGCTATCGCACTTGAGCATGCGCCAACTTCCGCGAGTCCGCCATCACCTGAACCGGGTGAACCGAAATGACGGACGCCCGTTCTTGACCCGCGTCGTGGAGATGGCGAGCCCTGGGCCCCGGGTCGTGCCTGTCTCAGATCGCCGATTATGCACTGAGTCCTGGTCGGGTCCGTGCAGTCACCGCGGTTCAGGGTGACTCGGCCGTCGTGACCGCGTTAGCCATCGCGCTAGCGACTGCGGCACTTCGCCGCGCCAGCTGGCGCTTGCGTAGCGGTCCGGCCAGGATCCTGCGATCAAGCGTCTTGAGGTAGCAATCCCACGTAACGGTGACGTCGGCTGAACCGTCGGCGCCGACGACCTCCCAGGCCCACTTGACGTATGACGGGTTGCCGTCCGCGTTGCGGGTCTGGTACGCGAAGCGAAGGTGCTCTCGGTCGAGCTCTTCCACTCGGGAGACGCTCGTCCAACTGGGGATGCGGTGCGGGTGCATCTTGACGGTCCACTCGACACCTTTAGTCAGCGCCGGCGGTTGCTCCAGCACCGTTTCGATCGCTGCGTTCCATTCGGGGAGTCGATCGACGTCAATGAGGAGGTCGAAGACCACTTGCGGTTTGGCGTCGACGGGCGCAGCGCGCGTCCCGTGGAACTCGTCCATAGCGATTCCCTTCTCGCGACCAGAGCCGTCCTAGTGGCGGTTTAGGGGCCAACATCAGGTCCTTGTTGCCATGATCGGAATTCCTGTCCCGATCCACATCCGTGACACCACGGGACTTAGGCGACCGGACCTTGGTCGGCCGCCGTGGCGGGCCAGCGCGTAGAACAAGCCAAAACCACGCATAGTTCTTGACGTTCAAGCCGTGCGGTGGAGTCGGCGCGTTGGTCGGAGCGGGCGCGGATAGCGATGAACTCCTTCGAGGAACACGACGAGATTCATGCGCCGCGGCAAGCGCTCAGGATGGCGGGGTGATCTTGTCGACCTCGGACGTCGGCTTCGGGCTCGCATTCAGCCGCGCTAGGCGATGAAGACGGCCCTTTTCAGATGTTTCGGCGGGGATTAGGTTCTCGCGCGGAGACTGAGGATCGATCCGGTCCGAATGACCCGTCGAGCCAAGTGTCTCCGGGTCGATCGTCTCACGGCGATCTTGCGCCATCCGCAAAGTGAGGAGCACCCGAATGACTTCTACAGCCACCCCTGTCAACAACGGCGTCAACGTCGATGCACTGCTCGGCGCGCGAACGGCGCTGACCGAAGCGCCCGAAGCTGCGAAGTTCCAATGGCGGGCTACGTGTGAGTGGCAGAACGGTACGCACAGCACGTCGACGGTCGAGGGGTTCTTCGGTCTGGGCGAGGAGCAGCAGCACCGCACCAGCTACTCGTTCGACGTGGATCACCCCGAGATCTTCGCTTCCGAGGACAACGGCGCGACGCCGGTCGAGTACGTGCTGGTCGGGCTGGCCGGCTGTCTGACCGCGGGCGTTGCTGCCGTGGCGCAGAACCGCGGAGATCCAGCTGCACAGGGTGGCCGCGACGATCGAGGGCGCGATGGACGTGCGCGGCATCCTCGGCATGGACAGCGACGTCCGCAACGGCTTCAGCTCGATCAAGGTCACGCTACCACATCGACGCCGATGCGACGCCCGACGAGATCAAGGCGCTCGTTGCGCAGTCGCAGAAGCGGTCCGCGGTGTACGACATCATCACGAACCCGACCGACGTGCGCGTCGAGGTCGTCTGACCGCAGCGTCGCCGCTGGGCACGGGCGGGCGCGATGCGCACAACGACGGTAGTCATCGGAGGCGGGCAGGCCGGCCTCGCGATGAGTCGCTGCCTCTCCGACCGCTCGATCGACCATGTGGTCCTCGAGCGGCGGAGAGGTGGCCAACTCGTGGCGGACCGAGCGTTGGGATTCGCTGCGGCTGCTTACGCCGAACTGGCAGTGCCGGCTCCCCGGCTTCGCGTACGAGGGCGACGACCCGGATGGGTTCATGACGATGCTCCGAGGTCGTCGACGTGCATCGCGGCGTATGCGAAGACCATCGCCGCCCCGGTGCAGACCGGGACGACGGTGACGTCGGTACGGCGCACCGATGACGGCTACTGCGTCACGACTGATCAGGGCGAGTGGCGATGCGAAGCCGTCGTGCTTGCGAGTGGAGCGTTCAACGTGCCTCGCGTGCCGGCCGTTCGCGTCGAGCGGTGCCGTCGTCGGTGACGACGCTCACGCCGATGACGTACCGAAATCCGCGAGAGCTCGACGATGGTGGGGTGCTCGTGGTCGGGGCGTCGGCGAGCTGGCGTGCAGATCGCGCACGAGATCCAGCGCTCGGGTCGTCCGGTCACGCTGGCCGTCGGCGAGCACGTGCGCGGACCGCGGACGTATCGCGGGCCGCGACATCCATTGGTGGATGGAGGCCGCCGGTGTGCTCGACGAGCGCTACGACGAGGTGGACGACATCGTGCGCGCCCGGCGCGTGCCGTCGATGCAGCTCGCGGGATCGCCGGAGCGCGCGACGTTCGATCTCAACGCGCTGACCGAGCTCGGCGTGCGGCTCGTCGGCAAGTTCGCTGGCATCAGCGGGACCCACGCCCAGTTCTCGGGGTCGTTGCGCAACAAGTGCGAGCTGGCGGATCTCAAGCTCGGTCGGTTGCTCGACACGATCGACGAGTGGGCGCTTGCGTCCGGTGATCGACGACGCGGTGCGCGCCTCCGCACCGCTTCGCGCCGACGTCGGTGCCCGAACCGCCGACGACTCGACCTGGATCTTGCCGGCGGCGAGATCCGGACGATCATCTGGGCGACCGGGTTTCGCCCCGACTACTCATGGCTCGACGTCGACGTGCTCGACGCGCAAGTCGATGGTCCGCCACGACGGCGGTGTCGTGGTCGATGCGCCCGGCATGTACGTGATCGGCATGCCGTTCCTGCGCCGACGCAAATCCAGCTTCATCGACGGCGCGTGCGACGACGCCCAAGACCTCGCGCCCCACTTGGCGGCGTTCCTCGACGGTCACGGCTCGCCGATGAAATGACGCGAACTGGAGGTGACGGTGTCGCAGGCGGCGCGACCGACGTCGAATGCGACCGCGGTCTTGGATAGGAGGCCACAGTGGACCACGAGTGGGGGATGAGAACCCGTGCGATTCACGCCGGCGGCCGCCCCGATGCTGCCACGGGCGCGCGGGCGGTGCCGGTGTATCAGACGACCAGCTTCGTGTTCGAGGACGCCGCGGACGCGGCGGACCTGTTCGCCTTGCAGAAGTACGGGAACATCTATTCTCGCATCGCCAACCCGACCGTGGCGGCGTTCGAAGAGCGCATGGCGAGCCTCGAAGGCGGCATCGGTGCAGTCGCGACGAGTAGCGGGCAATCCGCCGAGTTCCTGACGTTCATCGCCCTCGCGGGCGCCGGCGATCATGTCGTCGCCAGTGCGCAACTGTACGGCGGTACGCACACGCTGCTCGACGTCACGCTCCGCCGGCTGGGGATCTCCACGACATTCGTCGCTTCCGACGATTCCGACGACGTACGCGGCCGCGATCCGTCCCGAGACAAAGCTCGTGTACACAGAGCTCATCGCGAATCCATCGGGTTCGATAGCCGATCTTGGCGGCCTCGCCGACGTCGCACACCGCCGCGGGCATCCCGTTGGTAGTCGACGCGACACTGGCAACCCCGGCGCTGTGCCGCCCACTCGATCACGGCGCGGACATCGTCGTGCACTCCGCGACGAAATTCCTCGGCGGCCACGGAACCTCCATCGGCGGCGTCGTGGTCGAGTCGGGTCGGTTCCCGTGGGACAACGGGAACTTTCCGACGATGGTCGAGCCCGTCGCCAGCTACGGCGGTCTGCGCTTCTTCGACAATTTCGGCGAGTACGCATTCTGCACGAAGCTGCGCGTGGAGCAACTCCGCGACATCGGCGCGTGCCTTGCTCCGATGAACGCGTTTCTCTTCCTGCAGGGACTCGAGACCCTTCCACTGCGCATGTCCAACCATGTCGAGAACACTCACGTCGTCGCGCAGCACCTCGAACAACATCCAAATGTCTCGTGGGTGCGTTGGGCCGGCCTTGCGACACACCCGCATTTCGACCGGGCGCGCCACTATCTTCCCGCCGGGCCAGGCGCCGTGTTCAGCTTCGGCATTCGCGGCGGGCGTGCCGCCGGCGCGCGCTTTGTCGAGTCGGTCGAGATGATCAGCCACCTCGCGAACGTCGGCGACGTGCGCACCCTCGTCATCCATCCCGGCGTCGACGACTCACCAACAGCTCAGCGACGCCGCGCTCGCCGACGCCGGCGTGGGAAGCGATCTCGTGCGAATTTCCGTTGGCCTCGAAGATGTCGAGGACATTGTCTACGACCTCGACCAGGCACTCAGTCAGGCGGTCGAGGCGTGACCACCGCTTGGCACGCCCCCTCGGCCCGGGAGCGCTTCGAAATCATTCGCTCGACCCGCACCGTGGCGATCGTCGGAGCGTCGCGAACCCGGCGCGGCCCAGCTACTTCGTCGCTACGTACCTACTGAGCTCGAGCGTCGATTTCACCGCGGTGTGGTTCGTCAATCCGACAGCCACGGAGACTCACGGGCACACCGTCTACCCGTCTCTCGCGTCGTTGCCGGAACCACCGGATCTCGTAGACGTCTTTCGCCGTACCGAAGACCTCGACGTGACCGCCGACGAGGCCATCGCCGTCGGCACGTCGACATTGTGGTTCCAGCTCGGCCTCTCCGACGAAAACGCCGCCGAACGCGCCCACCACGCCGGGTTACACGTCGTCATGAACCGCTGCCTCAAGATCGAGCACGCCCGCTTCGCCGGCGGACTGCACCTCGCCGGCTTCGACACTGGCGTGATCAGCTCGCGACGCAAGCTCCGCTGGCAATAGATCCCAAGCGTTCGCCTTGGGCTTCGCTCTTGGGGGGGCTTGGCTCTGGTGACGAGTTTCGGGCCACATGTGAAGCGTACGCCCTCGGTGGCCGGGGAGGTGTGGAGAGTCTCCGTCGGTGATGGGGCCGAGGTTTGGTTACGCCAAGAGCGACGGCCTCGACATCGCGTATGCCGTCTACGGCGACGGTCCCGTCGACGTCCTCGTGGTGACGGCGATGATCGGCGACATCGGGATGGGCGAGGAACTTCCGTGGTACCGGGAGGTCGTCGAGCGGGTGCCGAGCTTCGCCCGCCTGATCATGATGAACAAGCGCGGCGAAGGCCTGTCGGACGGTCACGGTCGGCTCGCGACGTTCGAGGACGGGATCGACGACGTGCGGTGCGTGCTCGACGCGGTGGGGAGCGACCGGGCGGTGGTGCTGGTCGGTACGGACGCGTGTCCCCTCGGGATCTTGTTCGCGGCGACGCATCCCGATCCGCGTGGCCGGTCTCGTCTGTCGCGAAGGATGGTCCCGGCCCTTCACCGACGCCGAGGAGTCGATCGAGTCGGAGGCCCGCGCACCGAGTTCATGCGACGAGCTGCTCGAGCTCTGTCGTCGGGAGTGGGGAACCGGTGGCTTCCTGTCGATCACCGTCGACGGCGCGCCGACGATGCAGGACCTGCGTTCGGCGGCCGCGCGTTGGGAACGGAGTGTCGCGACTCCACGGCATGCCGAAGAACGATTCTGGTTGTTCGGACACACCGACGTGCGTTCCGCGTTGCCGCTCGTGTCGTGTCCGACGCTCATGGTCCACAACCGCGGCGACTTCGGTTATCCGCCTGCGTCGGGTCGCTACGTCGCGGAGCAACGTCGCGGACGGCGACCTTCGTCGAGTTGCCCTACGACAAGATCTACTCCTGGAGCGGAGTGGCGGAGCACGCGCGCTGGACCACATCGAGCGCTTCGTGGGCGAGGAGCTCGGTGTCGCCACGGCTCGGATCAACGCCAGTTGATGACGGTGCTGTTCACCGACATCGTGGACTCGACCCGTACGCCCGCGAGGTCGGTGACGAGGCCTGGCGCCGACGGCTCAACCGCTTCGAGAACAACACCGCGCTCATCGTCGGCCGACGACGCGGCACGCTCGTGAAGAAAACCGGCGACGGCATCCTGGCGACCTTCGACGGCCCGGCGTGCCGTCGAGGCGGCCCTCACGATGCGAGACCACGTATGGAGCCTCGGCTTCGAAATCCGAGCCGGAATACACACTGGAGAGATCGAACGCCGCGCTGACGACATCAGCGGTCTCGCGGTGCATCTCGTGTCGCGCGTCCAAACTGCGGCCGCCCCCGGTGAAGTTGTGGTTTCGCGTACCGTCGTCGATCTCACCATCGGATCCAGCATCGAGTACAAACCACGCGCGATTGAGACCGACCTCAAAGGCTTCGACCGCGGATTCGCACTCTTCACCGTGCGCTGAGCCTCACAAGCGGTTGACACCGTCATCGACCCGCGGGCCCCGGAATGTGCCGCCCATGATTCCGGGCCGGGGGTGTCCCGAACGCCGGGATCGAGCGCTGCGCGCCGTGTTATTGAGACACCTTCTGGGATTTCTTCGAGCGTGCGCTAACTCTTTCATTGGGCCACGAGTGAGCCTCCGGGGATGATCGCCAGGAATCGCTCAATCATCGGGTTCACTTGCTCGGGAACCTCGAGCTGCAGGAAGTGGCCGGCTCCGACAGTCTGGCCGAGCGTCATCGCTGGGTTCGCCGCAAGCAAGGACGCGGCATCATTCGTCGGTACCGCCGACGAGATCGTCAGTAGCGGCACCTCGCAATGCCGAAGCGCCGCCATTGCGTCAAACGCGGCAATGGCTTCGACCAACGGGATCGCGATGTCGTTGGGTACGGAGGTCATGGTCTCGATGATCGTGGTTCGCACGAGTCGCATTGTCGGTTGGTAAGAACATCTGCTCTACGAACTGACGGCGCCCGGTCGGACCATCCGGACCCGAGAACGAGCCAATGAGCTGCGGTGCGAATACTTTCCAGACCTCCTGGCTGAGCGGCGGTGGATCAATCAGTGCCACCGCGCCGACCAACTCGGGCGCTAACTGCGAGAGTGCGAGCGCGACCATCGCCCCGATGCTGTGACCAAACACGACGCTGGGACCCAGGCCAAGCTCGCTCGCCAGCTTCGGCAACGCGGTGCGCGAACGCTTCGATCGAGTACTCGTGTGGCGCCGGCACTATCACCGTGCCCCGGCAGGTCGACTGAGACGACCCGATGCGCATTGGAGAACCAGTCAAACTGCGGCGCAAAGAAGCTGCGATCACCGCACCATCCGTGAAGGAACAAAAGGGCCGGATCACCTGCGCCCGCTGCGTCGTATCCAAGCTCGCTCATCGTGGGCCTCCTCTTGACTCGCACACCGATAAATATCGCGTGCTCGGAGCATCGAGGTAGGCGGATGTGAACCGCTTGCAGTTTCCCGACAGACCACTTGGACGACCCGCCCTCAGCCAACAAAGGCGCCGTTCAACGGAACTCGACGCCCGATCCTGAGTGTGGTGTTCCGGTGGTGCGTCGTGGTCTGGCCTGCCACAATCACGAGCACGATCTTGATCCGCTCGCGAGGAGACACCACCGATGCCGGAGTTCCCGACGATTACCCATGTCGCGCTGACGGTAACCAGTCTCGATCGCAGCGTCCCTTGGTACGAGACGCTGTTCGACAAGAAGGCCGTCCTCGACGAGGACACGGGCCCGTTTCGTCATGTGGTGTGGCTGGTCGGCGGAACCCTCGTTGGCCTGCATGAGTTTCCTGATCTCCAAAGCACCGAACCGTTCAACGAACGCCGCGTTGGTCTCGATCACCTCGCGTTCGCGTGTGCCAATCGTGCAAATTGGCCGAGTGGGAGTCACGGCTCAACGCGTTGGGCATCGCCAACGGTGGCATCGTCGACGCCGCCTACGGGTCCGGCCTGTCGTTCCGAGACCCTGACAACATCGCGTTGGAGTTCTTCGCACCGCCAGGCTGATCTCCGCGCCGACCCACGGCGGCAGCGAAGCGTCGCGGAATCCGGCCCGAACGCCGAGACCAAGGTGTCGAGATCGTCGTCTGTCGCTACCGTGGTCGCGGTGGGGATGTTCTGAAACTTGGTCGATCGTCTGGCGGTGTTGAGCCGCCGATCGAGGATTGGTCGGTGAACAAAGCATTGCGGAATATCAGCGTTGGACCCGACGTTGCGTGCCACGGCCGGGAGTCGCAGCGCGACGATCGACGACCGCGCCTGAGCGATGTCGCTCGTAGCGATCCTTCTCATTGTTTTGATCGCCGTTGCTCTTGGCTTCGCGGTCGGTTCAGTAATCACGTTGCTCGTCGGCACGCTCATCGGGTTCGGAGTCGCGATCGTTCTCCTGGGTGCCGTCGGCGGAATCGTGGCGTGGCGCCATCCCGTCCATCGGACGGATGGCGCTCCCGTTCGCTCTCATCGCTAACCCGCCGACACATCACGAACCTCATCCGCTCCCCGGTACCCGAGGAACACCTCACGGACGAGCTCGACGCGCTCCGAAGGTCCGCCGCGGATGCTTCGCGGCGCAAAAACGCGCGATGGTCGTGAAGTTGCGCCACGCGGTGGCGATTCGGACGCTCGAGAAGTGCTCTCACCAGGGGTTTCTGAGTGGGCGGTAGAGGACTCGAACCTCCGACCTCATCCGTGTGAAGGATGCGCTCTAGCCGTCTGAGCTAACCGCCCTGGAGCCGCGCGAGATTACCCGGCCCGGGCGCCGACCTCTTCGTTCGCGCGCCGATCGAGGTAGGAAAGTGCCATCGCGGTATGCACCGCGATGCCGGCTTGCATGCCGTCTTCGTCGATCGTCATGCGATTCGAGTGGCACGCGTGCGCTCGCGCCGGATGCTCGCCGGGCGGGCAGACGCCCACGAACGCGAGCGCGCCCGGCCGTTGCTGCAACACGTACGAGAAGTCTTCGGCGCCCATCACCGGCGTCGGCATCCGGCCGACCCGCTTGACGCCGAGCAACTCGGTCGACACGTCGAGCGTGAAGTCGGCAAAGGCATCGTCGTTCACAGTCACCGGATATCCGGGCTCGATGGTCACGCTCGCGGTCATCTCGTGCGCGGCCGCAATGTTGGTAACGATGCGCTCGATGCCGGCGATCGCGGCCGCTTTCCCCGATTCGGAAACCGCGCGCAGCGTGCCGAGCATGTTCACCGCTTCGGGAATCACGTTGCTCGTCGTGCCGGAGCGAATCTTGGTGATCGTGATGACCACCGGATCGAACGCGCTGATCCGCCGCGTCACCATCACCTGGAGCGCCTGCACGATCTCGGCCGCAACCGGCATCGGATCGTTGGCGAGGTACGGCGTCGACGCGTGCCCGCCCTTCCCGGTCACGGTGATCACGATGACGTTCGCCGACGCCATCAACGCTCCCCCGCGCGTCCAGATCGATCCCGACGGCAGGTTCGGCGAAACATGCAGCGCGAACGCGGCGTCGACGTTCGGACCGTCGAGCAGTCCTTCATCGAGCATGAACTGCGCGCCGTGAAAGCCCTCTTCGCCGGGCTGGAACATGAAGCGAACCGTCCCCGGCAACTCGGCGCGCCGGGTCGCGAGCATCCGCGCCGCTCCGACCAACATCGCGACGTGCGCATCGTGCCCGCACGCGTGCATCGCGCCGTCGACGTCGCTCTTGTAATCGAGTCCGGTGTCTTCGGGCATCGGCAGCGCGTCCATGTCGGCGCGCAACAGGATGACCGGCGAGTTCATCGCCGGCACCCCCGCCCCGCAGATCGGCGACGACCGACGAAACGCCGGTGCCGGTATGCACGTCGAGACCGAGTCCGTCGAGCGCTTCGACCACTGTCGCCTGCGTACGCGGCAACTCGAGCCCGAGCTCGGGATGACGGTGAATGCGACGCCGGAGATCCACCGCGTCGGGCAACTGCTCCGCCGCCTCTGCAAGCAACGCATCGGCAACGAAAGCAGGCACGTATCGCGAGCCTAGAGCGAACGGCGTCACCTTGGCAGCTGACGTCAGCCAAGGTGACGCAGGTTCGAGGGGGTGGGCGCCTCAGCGCCGCTGGTTCGACTGGAACCAGGTGCGGGTGGCCGTCGCGAATGCCGACTGGTAGTCGCGGTACGCGGTGCGAAGCGCTTCGCCGGGCCAATCGTGGCCACACAGCTCCGGCGGGAGCAGCGGATCGGAACGCACGTGCGCGAGCGCGGCCGCGCCGACAACGAACCCGTCGGCCAACCGATCGCCCGGCTCCTGATCGAGTGCGACCGCTCGATGCCTCGAGATGACCCGTCAGTGTGCGCGCCCGCTCGGCCCACGCCGAGGGGGCGAACAGCCGGTCACTCAGTGCGACCGGATCTTCGTCGGGCCGGCTCCGCCACCATTCGCATTGCGCGTCGGCCGCCTTCCACGCATCGACGGGAGCGGCAGTCCTCGGCAGGTTGTCGGGCCGGGCCCAGACGCCTTCCCGCAGCTCCGCCATCCGCAACCGGCGTACCGAATCCCGGAGCGCAGACCGATCGTCGGCGCTTCGCGCGCCGGTCGAGACCACGCCGAGCAGCCACTCGCCGTTCCACGGGCCGAGCTCGGGCGCCAGGCTCCAATCCTGCGCGGGCTGGCGGCGCCGAACCCGGCCCGCCAGCTCGTAGACACCGTCGGCAGAAGTGAGCTCGCCCCGCTCGACCATCCGGCTCAACGCGGTGCGGGCCGTGCCCTCGTTGATCCCGAACAGCGCGCACCACTGCACGAGCCGCCGCGCCGCCAGCTTCGGCGGCTGCATCCCGAGCAGGAGGCTGGCGATCACGGACCGGGTCGAGAGGGGCCGATCGAGCAGTGCCGCACCGAGACCCGGAGTATTACGTTCTTCCATCATCTGTTCTCGTAGTGTAACATCGAGTCGTGAGCACTTCTGCGCCGACCCTCGTTCCCGGCACGATGCTGCCCGAGGATTCCGCCCTCGGGAAATTCGTCCCCAACGAGAACCTCACCGCCAACGCGCGCCCGGCCAACGAGCTGCGCGATCACCTGCGCCGGATCCCGAACACGCGCAACGCGCTCGCGGTTGCCGCGGTCTACGCGCAGACGATCGGGATCATCGTCGCCGCGGTCTGGATCGACAACATCTTCGTGTGGGCGATCGCGTTCGTGCTCATGGGTCGCGCGCACGCGCAGTTCGCCGCACTCATGCACGAGGCCGCGCACCGACTGTTGTTCCGCAATCGCCGCATCAACGACTGGGTCGGCCGCTGGCTGCTCGGCTTCCCCTCCTTCACACCGATCGATCTCTACCGGCGCGGCCACATGGCGCACCACCGCGACGAGTTCGGCCCCGACGAGCCCGACATTCCGCTCTACCGCGGCTACCCCATCTCGCGCGCGTCGCTGCGACGCAAGCTCACGCGTGACGCGACCGGCCGCACCGGCTGGAAGCTCTTCAAGGGCCTCGTCCGCGGCGTGCGCGCCGAAGACGCGGTCGTGCGCTCGCAAGCCCGCGGGATCGTCGGCACCCAACTGGTGCTGATCGCGATCGGCGTCGCGCTCGGTCACCCGTGGGTCTACTTCTTGCTGTGGTTCGCGCCGTACCTCACCGTCTGGCGCGTCATCAACCGCCTGCGGTCGATCGCCGAGCACGGCGGCATGCAACGCTCGAAGGACCGGCGCCTCACCACCCACACGGTGAAGCAGGGACCGATCTCGCGCTTCTTCGTCGTCCCCCACCACATCGGCTGGCACCTCGCGCACCACGTCGACTCCGGGATCCCGATGGCGAATCTGCCGAAGCTGCACGCCGAGCTCCGGCGCGCCAACTACGTGACCGACGAGATCGAATACCCGAGCTACCTCGCACTCTGGAAGCAACTGTCACGCGGGTAGGTCCATAAGTACGTCCATAAGTACGCCCATAAGTACGGTGGCGCGATGAGCTCTCCCACCGATCTGCTCGAAGACGCGCCGATCGCCGCGATCATGCGGGCGCAGGCCCCGGTGCGCCGGCTCCGATCGGATCCGATCGACGACACCACCCTCCTCACGCTCCTGGAGCTGGCCACCCACGCGACCGCGGGCAGCCAACGCCGGTGCGAGTTCGTGGTGGTGCGCGATCCCGATGTCCGCCACCAGCTCGCCCGGGCCTACCGCCAGGGCTGGTCGATCTACCGCCGGATCCTGTCGACGCGTGACCGGGAAGACGCCCTCCTCGAGGCCCGGCAGTGGGAGGCCGACCACTTCGAAGATGTGCCGGTGATCGTGGTCGCCTGCATCCACGGCCGGCGGCCCATCTTCTCCGCGATCGGCGCCGCGTCCTTCTACGCCGGGGCGCTCCCCGCGGTCCAGAACCTGCTGCTCGCGGCGTCGGCGATGGGTCTGGGCGGGGCCGCGAGCACCCTGGCCTTGTGGTCGGGGTGGGAGGCCCGCCGCACACTCGGCCTCCCGCACCGGGTCACGCCGGTCGCGGTCATCCCCCTCGGCCGCCCACGCGGACTCCCCGCCCCGGCACCCGTCCCCCCGATCGGGAACCTCGTCCACCTCGATCGGTACGGTCATCAGCCGTTCCGGAGCCACGTTCGGCCCTAGTCGGAGGAAATCCGGCCCTCGCGTCGGCGCTGCCGCTTCGAATCGCGGCATAATGAGAGCCACGACTCCCAGGCAGGTGACGACGTGCCCAGAAAAGGACGAGCGCGCCGGTTCCGAGAAGCGCGCGAACTCAAGCAGGGCTTTGACGACGGCTTGTTCCGGGAAGGCTCCGGCACCCTGGCCGACGTCGACAGCAAGAGTCCCGACGATCTCGACGACGATCTCGACGACGACTTCGACGACGACGCCGAAGAAGACTGGGACCCCGACCACCGCATCACCTGATCCCGCGCCCAACCGACGTGAATATCAGGTGGTGACGACCTGACCTCCACGCCGGTTCGGCGGGTTTCGAGTCAGGCGCGGCGAGGGTCGATCGACTCCGGATCGAGCTCGTAGCGACGGATGGCGTCGGCCACCGTCTCGGCTTTGACGTCGCCGGTCCGGGCCAGGCCGCCGAGGACCGCGACCGTCATGTGGGCGGCGTCGACCTCGAAGTGGCGGCGCAACACGCTGCGGGTGTCGGAGAAGCCGTAGCCGTCGGTGCCGAGCACGATGTAGGGCTGGGGAACGAAACGCGCGATCGAATCGGGCACCGACTTCACCCAGTCGGTCACCGCGACGATCGGTCCTTCCGCGTCGGAGAGTTGCTCGGTCACGTACGGCACACGCGCCGGCGACTCGGGATGCAGCCGGTTCCACCGCTCGGTGTCGACCGCGTCGTCGCGGAGTTGCTTCCAACCGGGCACGCTCCACACGTCGGCTGCGACGTCGTGGTTTTCGGCGAGCAGCTCCTGCGCTTCGAGCGCGTACCGAACCATCGGTCCGCTCGCGAGGATCTCCGCGTGGTGCGTGCGCGCCGCGGGCACGGCGCGGTACCGGTAGATCCCGCGGATGATGCCTTCCTCGACACCCTCGGGCATCGGAGGTTGCACCGCGTTCTCGTTGTAGAGCGCGAGGTAGTAGAAGCAATCTTCGGGATCGTCGCCGTACATGCGGTGGATGCCGTCCCGAATCAGCACGCCGACCTCGTACGCGTAGGCGGGGTCATAGGCGCGGCAGTTCGGCACGCTCATCGCGAGGTGCATCGACTGCCCGTCGCAGTGCTGCAACCCCTCGCCGGTCAACGTGGTGCGGCCCACGGTCGCGCCGAGCAGGAAACCCTTGCCCCGCTGGTCGCCGTAGGCCCAGATCTGGTCGCCGACCCGCTGGAAACCGAACATCGAATAGAAGATGTAGAACGGGATCAGCGGGTAGCCCCACGTCGCGTACGCCGTGGACGCCGCGGTGAACGACGCCATCGCGCCCGCTTCGGTAATGCCTTCTTCGAGCAGCTGGCCGTTCTTCGCCTCGCGGTACGAGAGCATCAACGCCGCGTCGACCGGTTCGTACTGCTGACCGAACGGTGCGTAGATCTTGAACTCCGCGAACAGCGCGTCGATCCCGAACGTGCGGGCTTCGTCGGGGATGATCGGCACGACGCGCGGCCCGATGTTGGGATCCTTCAACAGCGCGCGCAGCAAGCGCGTGAACGCGGTCGTCGTCGACGCCTGCACCTTCTCGCCGGTCCCGGCGGTGAGGGCTTGGATCACGTCGTCGGGCGGGAACACGATCGTCTTCGATCGCTCCACCCGATCGGGGAGGAAACCGGCGAGCGCGCGCCGGCGCTCCATCAAGTACTCGTACTCGGGTGAGCGGTAGCCCGGGTGGTAGTAGGGCGGCTCCCCCGATTCGAGCGCGGCGTCGGGAACTTCGAGGTAAAGACGATCGCGGAACGCCTTGAGGTCGTCGACAGTCATCTTCTTGATCTGGTGCGTCGCGTTGCGAGCCTCGAAGTCGTGGCCGAGCGTCCACCCCTTCACCGTCTTGGCGAGGATCACGGTGGGCGCGCCTTCGTGCTCGACCGCGGTCTTGTACGCGGCGAACAGCTTGCGGTAGTCGTGGCCGCCGCGCGGCAGTTTCACGAGTTGGTCGTCGGTGAGGTCGTCGACCATCTTGCGCAGCCGCGGATCGGGCCCGAAGAAATGTTCGCGGATATAGGCGCCCGACTCGACCGCGTACTTCTGGAAGTCGCCGTCGAGCGTCGAGTTCATGCGGTTGACGAGCACACCGTCGACGTCGCGGGCAAGGAGGTCGTCCCACGCGCCACCCCAGATGACCTTGATCGCGTTCCAACCCATACCGCGGAACGTCGACTCGAACTCCTGGATGACCTTGCCGTTCCCACGCACCGGACCGTCGAGCCGCTGCAAGTTGCAGTTGACGACGAAGATGAGGTTGTCGAGGCGCTCACGCGACGCGAGCCGCAGCGCCGCGATCGCTTCCGGCTCATCCATCTCGCCGTCGCCGACGAAACACCACACGCGCGCCTTCGACGTGTCGACGAGCTCGCGGTCGTAGAGATACCGGTTGAGGCGCGCCTGGTAGACGGCGCTGATCGGGCCGAGCCCCATCGATACCGTCGGGAACTCCCAGAACTGGGGCATGCGGCGCGGGTGCGGATATGAGGGCAGCCCCTCACCGCCGACCTCCCGCCGGAAGTGATCGAGCTGATCCTCGGTGAGCCGGCCTTCGAGGAACGCGCGGTGCGTAGATGCCGGGCGCGGCGTGACCCTGGAAGAACACCTGGTCGCCGTAGCCACCATCGGCCTTGCCCCGGAAGAAGTGGTTGAAGCCCACTTCGTAGAGGGCCGCCGCCGAGGCGTAGGTAGAGAGGTGCCCGCCGAGACCGTCGAACCGATGATTCGCACGGTCGACCATGATCACGGCGTTCCACCGGATGAACGCCCGGATGCGGCGCTCGACGTATTCGTCGCCGGGGAACCACGGTTCCTGCTCGCGGGGATCGTGTTGATGTAGTCGGTCTGCACCATCAGCGGGACGCCGACACCCTTGTCCCGCGCCCGTTCCATCAAGCGCGCGAGCAGGTAGTGGGCCCGGGCCTTGCCCCGGCCGTCGACCACCGCGTCGAGCGAATCCAGCCATTCCGCGGTCTCGGCCCGATCGATATCGGGGAGCTGGTGGATCGACCCGTCGATGAACATCACTGCCAGGCTATGGCCGCGAGGACGTCGCGCAAGTGACGCGTGAGTTACGAGTTGTGCTCTGAGCGGGCGGCGCTAGCCCTGTGAGCAGCTGTCGCCCTGGATGCTCTCGCCCAGGAGCTTGCACTCGCAGCCGATCTTGCCGCAGTGATCGAGGGTCTCGCGGTAGTGAGCAAGGCCGAAGATCGAGGCGCCGATGACCACGAGCGCGACGACCCGGGTTCCGATCGACCGCACCGTGAACAGGAGCACGAGTGCGGCGAGCACTCCGACACAGATGAGGATCCCCGCCGCGTTGTGCAGGAACTGCGCATCCATCCAGTCCGGGAGTACAGCGATCACGGCGGAAATCTACCGCGCAATTGCCGCGAAAACGAGGGCGAGGACGAAATACGTCACCGGTCGCGAAGGGAATTTTCACCCCACCTGAGGGGGCTTCCGACCAGAGTGACGGGAGTAAAGAACTGTGGTGGGCGGTGCGGGGCTCGAACCCACGACCTCCTGCGCGTCATGCAGGTGCTCTACCAACTGAGCCAACCGCCCTGATCGGCTTGTTAGGCCAGGAAGGCACGTCAGGATAGCGCGACCCCCGTTGTACCGTTCGCCGATGGGCTTGCTCGACGGACAACGCGCCTTCGTCACCGGCGGGGCATCGGGAATCGGCGCGGCCACCTGCCGGCGCATGGCGGCAGAGGGCGCGCGGGTCGCCGTCGTCGATATCGATCAGGCGCGGGCGACCGAAGTCGCCGAGTCGATCAACGGCGTCGCGTACGGCGTCGACGTCACTGACTTCGCCGCGCTCGAACGCGCCGCCCACGAAGCGAACGATCAGTTCGACGGTTTGACGCTGCTGTTCAACAACGCGGGCGCGGGCGGCATGGCCGCGATTCATGATTACGAGCTCGACGAATGGCACCGTGTCATCACGCTCAACCTCACCGGGGTGTTCCACGGGTTCAAAGCAGTTGCACCGCTCATCCTGCAATCGGGCGGCGGCGCGATCGTTTCGACCGCGTCGATCTCGGGCACCCGCCCCGCGGCGGGCGAAGCGCCGTACGCCGCAGCCAAAGCCGCGGTCGCCGCGCTCACCGCGACCGCCGCGCTCGAGTACGCGCCGACCGTACGCGTCAACGCGGTGTCGCCCGGGATGATCGCCACGCCCATGACCACCCTGCTCCTCGAAGACCGCGGCCTGGGTCGGGCCGAACACATGGTGGCCAAGACTCCCCTCGCCCGGGTCGGCACGCCTGACGACATCGCGAGTGTGGTCGTGTTCCTGTGCTCCGACCTCGCTCGCTTCATCACCGGCCAGAACATCGTGATCGACGGCGGGATGACGCTGCACGGATCGGGCGTCGACGGTGTCTACGACGCGGTCCGTGATCTCATGGCTCAGGGCTGACCCTCTGACTCAGGGCTGACTGGGCCTTCACACGCACCTCACAATCCGAGACGATGCTCTGGACATGAAACTTCGCACCCTCATCACCACTGCCACCACCGCCGCTCTCCTATCGACCGCCGGGGTCGCCATTGCGGGCGCCGCCGGATCCTCATCGCCAACTCCGTCGTCCGCTTCTTCCACCACTTCTTCCACCGCGTCGACGGCGACGCCGAAGGCCGACGGCGCGAGGCCACGCATGCGCACCGCAAGGCGCGGCGCCGCCACCGCGTGCGCGTATTCGTACGCAAGGTCGTACTCGACACGATCGGGATCGATCGTGCGACGCTCCGCAGTGAGCTGCGCAGCGGCAAGACGATCGGTGAGATCGCAACCGCCCACAACGTCGAGCCGAGTGCCGTGATCAACGCGCTCGTAACCGGCGCGACCACCAAGCTCGACGCTGCCGCGAACGCGGGCAAGATCACGACCGAGCGCGCCGCGAAGATCGAGGCCAAGCTTCCCGCCCGGGCCGACAAGCTCGTGAACTCCTGGCACCCCCGCCGCGTGCGGAACTCCACGCCGTAGGAGCGCCGCTAGCGTTACCCGCCGTGACCGCCCCGACCCGCTGTCCGTCTCGCACGGATCACGGCTCGGGGCGCCGGCGTTGCCGCCAAACTGCGCGGCGGACGGGCCAGCGTCTTCCCCGGCTACGTCGCGTTGAAGGTGGCGCCCGACCTCGTCGCCACGCTGCTCGCGGACCGGCCGGTGTGTTTCGTCTCGGCCACCAACGGCAAGACGACCACCACCGCGATGATCGCGGCCGCGCTCGGCCCGCGGACCGCGACCAACCAGGACGGCGCGAATCTTCCGGCGGGTTGGGCGTCGGCACTCCTTGACGCCGAGCCGGGAGCGCCCGCCGTGCTCGAAGTCGACGAGGCGTATCTCCCCGCCGCGCTCGACGCGGCTCCGCACGCGGTGGCCGTGCTGCTGAACCTGACGCGTGACCAACTCGATCGGCATTCGGAAACGCGGATGCTGGCCGTGCGCTGGCACGACGCGCTCACGAAGCATCCCGACGTTCCGGTGATCGCCAACGCCGACGATCCACTCGTGGCGTGGGCCGCGAGCGCGGCGACGCACGTCACGTGGGTCGCGGGCGGCGGCGAATGGCGCGCCGATGCCGCCGCGTGTCCGGCGTGCGGCGCGCTGCTCGGTTCGCGATGGCCGAACATGGTCGTGCCCGGCGTGCGGACTGCACCGGCCCGAGCCGACGATCGTCCCGCACACCACGACATTGCGGGTCGCGGGCGTCGACTACCCGCTCCGGGTTTCGCTCCCGGGGCGCGCCAACCGCGGCAACCTCGCGATGGCGGTCGGGGCCGCGAACCATCTCGGCATCCCGGTCGACCGCGCGCTGGCCGAGATCTCGGGACTGCGCGCGATTTCCGGACGGTACGCGCGCCATCACATGAACGGCCACGACGTGATCGTGCTCCTGGCCAAGAACCCCGCGGGTTGGTGCGAGACGCTCGACGTGATCGACGAGCTGCTCCCCAATCGCACCGGGACCGTCGTCGTCGCGGTGAACGCGCGCGGACCCGACGGGCGCGATCCGTCGTGGCTCTGGGACGTTCCGTTCGAACAGCTCGCGGGCCGGGCCGTGATCGCGACCGGTGAGCGGGCGACCGACCTTGCAGTCCGGCTCGATCACGCCCGGGTCGACTACACGAAGGACACCCGGCCGCCGCTCCTCGCGGCCGGGGCGGCCGGCGCCGATCCGGTCGTGATCGCGGCCACGTACACGAACTTCCTCGCCGTCTCCCGGGAGCTCGAGCGCAATGGCTGACTCCGCATGACTGACTCGGGCGTCGACATCGCGCTCATCTACCCCGAGTTGCTCGGCACCTACGGCGACGGCGGCAATGCACTGGTGCTCGCCCGGCGCCTCGAACGACCGGGGAATCGAGAGCCGGGTGCTCGAGATCGGCATCGACGATCCGGTACCGAACAGCGCCGCGATCTACTTGCTCGGCGGCGGCGAAGACGCGCCGCAGTTCACCGCGCTCGACGCATTGCGCGCGTCGGGCGCGCTCAACGCGGCCGTTGACGCGGGTGCCGTGCTGTTAGCGGTGTGCGCGGGTTACCAACTCGTGGGAACGACGCTCGTCGGGACCCGAGGGCACGACGATCGACGGCCTCGGCTTGCTGGATGCCGCGACGACCCGCGCGCCCGAGCGATTGGTCGGCGAAGTCGCCGTGCATGACGAGCAACTCGACACCGGCTGGCTGGTCGGCTTCGAGAACCACCGAGGTGTCACCACGCCCGGACCCGGAGCATTGCCGCTCGGAACCGTACGCCTGACCGCGGCTGCGCGACCGACGGCGCGGTGCACGGTCACGTCGTCGGCACCTACTTGCACGGGCCGGTGTTGGCGCGCAATCCCCGACTCGCGGATCGTCTGCTCGAGTGGGTCGTCGGCCCGCTCGATCCGTTCGACGATCCCCAAGCCGATCTGTTGCACGAAGAGCGCTACGCCGAGGTCATCGGCTCACGAGCACGCGGCGGCGGGGCACGAATGTCACGGCGAATGCGAGCGTGGCGACGGCCATGATCGAGAAGCTGGCCGGGATCGACCCGAACGCGTAGCTGACGATCAAGCCGATCCATACCGATCCCGTCGCGATCGCGGCCGACAGCGCGAGCCCGATCCACGGGCGGCCGGTCAACCGGTGCGCGGCACCCGCGGGCGCGGCGATCAGGCCGACCAGCAACAGCGCGCCGACGGCCTGTGTCGCTTCGGCCGCACACACGCCGACCAACCCGAGGAACACGATCCCGAGCACGCGCACCGGTAAGCCGCGCGCGGCCGCGACCGCTTCGTCGACACTCGCGAACAGGAGTGGGCGAGCGACACTCAAGAGACCGATGCACAACGCAACCCCGATGACCGCCGCGAGCAGCGCCTGCGAACCACTCAAGCCGAAGATCGAGCCGAAGAGCACGTTCACATTCGCGGCGCCGTTGGCAGCGCCGTGCGCGGTCGTGTAGATGCTGAGGAACAGCACACCGAGGCCGAGGATCCACGTGAACACCGTGCCGATCACGACGTCATCCGGCCGGCCCCGGTGCCCGAGCAGCTCCGATCGCGACCGCGACAACAACCGTTCCGCCGAACAGTCCGATGCGCGGGTCGACTCCTGCCGCGAGCGCGGCCAGCGCGCCCGCGAACGCGACGTGACTCAGCGCATCGGCACTGAACACCTGACTGCGGAGCACGACGAAGTAGCCAACCAAACCGCATGCGGCGCCGATCGCGGTGCCGGCCACGAGCGCGTGCTGCATGAACGCGAACTCATGCGGGCGCCCGGGCGAATGCGCTGGGCCGGAAGGACGCGAGCCGCGCCGCGACGTAGGTCGCGAACGCGATCGACGTCGTCCAGAATCCCACCGGGTACGGCGAGTAATACGCGCACGCGAGACCGGCCCACGTGATACCGATCCCGAATCCGGTCGCGAGCAGGAAGCTCAGGCCCGGACGAGCCGTGAGCACTTGCGCGCTGGCCGCGGGGACGACGAGCAGTGCGAACACCAGCAAGGCACCGGTGATCTGACTCGCTTCCGCAACTGCGACACCGAGCACCACGAGGAAGAACGTCGACAGCAAACGGGACTGCACACCCCGCGCCGACGCGACATCGGGATCGATCGAGCTGAACAACAACGGCTTCCGCACCACGGCGAGCACGACGAGCGAGACCGCCGCGACGACGCCGAGCGTCACGACTTGCGCGTCGGTGATACCCAGGAAACTGCCGAAGAGCAGTCGACGTGAGCCCGTTCAGGAACCCGCCGTAGAGGCTGACGAACAGGAAGCCGGCCGCGAGCGCGAACGCCTGCACGGTTCCGATGACGCGCGGACTCTTCGCTCGACGAGCCGCTGTCCGGTGGTGCGGGGCAGTGCCGCGATCACGAGCGCGGCCGCGATGCAGAACGCGAAGAAGCCGACACTGGCGCTCAGTCCCAACCAGATCGCGGCGGACGCGCCGGGGAATGCGACGATGCCGAGCGTGTGACCGGCGAAGGTCTGGCGCCGCAGCACCATGAACCAGCCGACCGCGGCGGCCGCGATCGCGACCGCGGTCCCGGCCCGGTATGCGTTGACCATGAAGTGGAACTCGAACAGCTGCGTGAAATCGCGCGACAGGTTCCAGGTGAGCGGGACGCTCGGAATCAGTGAGCACCGTGCGACTCCCGATCCGTGGTCGTGACCGTGATGCAGATGCGGGTGGTAGCTCGTGGCTTCGGGTTGGCCGACCACAACGAGCCGGCCGTCGGACGCGTGCAACACCTCGACCGGTGACTGATAGAGACGCGTGAGCGTTTCGGTGGTGATCACCTCGTGCGGTGAACCGGTTACCGCGCCGCCCGCGCCGAGGTACACGACGCGATCGAGATGCGTGAGGATCGGGTTCACGTCGTGCGCCACGATCATCACCGCGACCTCCTCGTCGCTACAGATCTGCGCGACGAGCGTCGCCACGCTGGTCTGGTTGGGGAGGTCGAGACTGTCGAGCGGCTCGTCGAGCAAGAGGAGCGGCGGCCGGCGCGCCAGCGCCTGCGCGATGAGGAGACGCTGCTGCTCGCCGCCGGAGCACTGCCCGATCGGCCGGCGCGCGTACTTCTGCGCGCCCACGAGCTCGACGAGCTCGTCGATGCGGTCCTGACGCGCACGTCGACGCGCCCGGGTCGGGAACGAGATACCGAACTGGTCACCGTCGAGACCGAGGCCGACGATGTCGACTCCACGGATACGCAACGTCGGATCGAAGCTGCGGCGTTGGGGCAGATACCCGATGTCGTGGTTGGCAACCCCCGCGGGCCGGCCGAGCACGGTGATCGTGCCCGCCGCGAGCGGCGCGAGCCCGAGGATCGCCTTGAGCAGCGTCGACTTCCCCACCCCGTTCGGACCCAGGATGGCAATGAGCTCGCCCGCACCGACCTCGAGGTTCACGTCTTGCCAGACCGTGCGGCCGCCGAGGTCGACGCGCGCGTCGACCACCGATACCGCGCTCACGACGTTCCCACCGATTGGTTCGGGGCAGCTCGGTTCAGGGCGGCGAGCAGGGCGCGCAACTCCGCGACCTGCCAGGCCTGAAAGGTCGGGTACTCCGAAGGCATCGTCTCGGTGACGGTGACGACGGGTATGTGCTCGCGGCGGGCGGCGTCGACCAGTCGCTGCACATCGGGCGTCGCGTTCTGGCGGTTGTAGACGAACACCTTGATCTTGCGGTCCGCGATCTGTTCGTCGACCGTCTCCTTGTCGTTCCGCGTCGGTTCGTTGCCCTCGGCGATCGCCTCGAGAAACTTCTCCGGCGTGATCAAGTCGAGTCCCGCGCCGGTCGCCCACGGCGCCACGATGCTCTCCGACGCGCCAATATGCGTTCCCGCGAACCGGTGCCTGATCTCCGCGAACAACCGGTTGTAGTCGCGGAGGCCGCTCGTCTCGAACGCCCGCCGGCGCGCCGCGTACGCCGCGCGGTGGTCGGTTTGCGGATCCAATCGCGCCAAGTCGGCGCTCACGCGCGTGACGAAACGGCGCACCGCGGTCGGCGAATACCACTGATGTGGATTCGAACCGTCGTCGACACCGAGCAGGTCACCGACATTCAAGACCGTTCGGCCGTTGGGATTCACGTGGGTCAACTTGTCGACCCACGCGTCGTAACCGATGCCGTTCTCGATCAGATACTGCGACCCGGCGATCGTGCGGGCGTCGGCGGCGGTCGGCTCGTAATCGTGCGGGTCGGCGTTTGGATTCGAGATGATGCTCGTGACGTGCGCGTCAGGGCCCGCGAGCTGCTCGACGATGCTCCCCCAGAAATTCTCGGCGACCGCGACATACAACACGCCGCCCGGATCGCCACCGGGTCCCGAGGTCGCGCATCCGGTTGCGCCCAGAACCAACCCTGTCGCCACCGCGAGCGCTGCGGCGCGATTGAGGATGGTTCTCATCCGCTCAAGGTATCAAGAACGGGAATCACACTCAGATCTGTCGGTACACTGCCCGGGTGACGTCGGATCTACATGAGGCGGTTGCGGCGCGGCTCGCCGACCACGATGGCCGCTATACCGGCGCCCGCCGCGATCTGATCGAGGCGCTCGTCGGGGCCGGCCGCCCCCTCACCGTCGACGAGATCGTCGTGCGCGCCCCGGGCCAGCGCCCGAGCAGCGTCTACCGCAATCTCGCGGTGTTCGAGGCCGAGGGCATCGTCCACCGCATGGCCGGCGTCGGCGAGTTCGCCCGCTTCGAGCTGACCGAAGCGCTCGTCGGCCACCACCACCACCTCGCTTGTCGCGAATGTGGTGCGATGACCGACGTGCACCTTCCCAGCGATCTCGAAGGAGAGCTGGACCGGGTTCTCAGCAATCTCGCCCACGCTGAGGGCTTCGAGCTGAGTTCCCACGTGCTCGACGTGGTCGGCACCTGCCGATCATGCTCCGACGCCGCCCGCGGCACCCGACCTGCGACGAGAGGCCCGCGCGACCGATGATGTACGCATGAGCGACGATTTCGCCAAGCTCTTCTTTGCGTTGCTTTCCCTCATTGTCGTGGGTGGGACGCTGACGACGCTGGCTCTGTGGTGGGCCCACAGCCGGAATCCCGACGGCGAGGCCGGACTGTTCTTCGAGGACATCTCCCGCAACGCGGTGTGGTTCGCCTTCGCGGTCGCGACCGGCACCACGTTGGGCAGCCTCTATCTCTCCGAGGTCATGCACTTCGTCCCGTGCCCACTGTGCTGGTACCAGCGCATCTGCATGTACCCGCTCTCGGTTGCACTCCTCGTCGGTGCGCTCCGCCGTGACAAGAACGTGTACGCCTACGTGCTGCCGCCCGCATTCGTGGGGGCCGCGTTCGCGATTTACCACACCCAGCTCCAGGCGTTCCCGAAGCAAACGGGCCGGTTCTGCACCGGTGCGGAGCTGTGCAAGGTCCGCTACATCTACGAATTCCACTTCGTGTCGATCCCGTTCATGTCCCTCTCAGCATTCACGTTCATTATCGTCATGATGCTGATCGTGCGATCCGGGCGGTTCGACGACACCGACGGCGAAGAACTCGACGACGACAGCACCACTAACAACGATGATGACGGCGCGCGCAGCCCGTCCGTTCAAGGAGTCGCATGAGCCCGCAGAAACGCCGACCGCAGGCCCGCAAGGGACGGACGGCCGCGGCAGCAGCCGCGAAGAGCGGTCGCAACCGCACCTCGTGGATCGTCGCCGCAGTAATCGTCGTCGTCGGAGTGGCGCTGGTGTTTGCGTTCGCGTCCTCGGCCAGTAAGAAGCACAACACGGCTCAGAACGACCAGCCCGCGCCCGCGGCGCTGGTCGACAAGGTCACGGGCGTTCCCGAATCGACGATCACCGCGGTCGGGCAGGGCAGCGCGACGCTTCCCACGAAGCTCCCCGGGCCGGTGTTGAAGAAGGACGGCAAGCCCCGCATCGTCTACGAAGGCGCGGAGTACTGCCCGTACTGCGCAACCGAACGCTGGGCGATGCTGAACGCGTTCTCGCGCTTCGGGAAGTTCACGGGACTCCAAACCACGACGTCGGCGGGGTCGCCCGAGGTGTTCCCCAACACGTCGACATTCTCGTTCGCCAAGGCGAAGTACTCGAGTCCGTACATCGTCTTCGAGCCGGTCGAGACCGAGACGAGGGACAAGCAGCCGCTCGAAACTCCCACCGCCGACCAGGCGGCGCTCGAGGCCAAGTGGAACGTTCCGCCGTATGCGAGCGGTACTGGCTCGATTCCGTTCATCGACATCGCCGACAGCTACCTGATATCCGGCGCGAGCTACGACGCGGGCGTGCTGGCCGACAAGTCGCACGACGACATCGCAGCCGCGATGCAGGATCCGAGCACCGACATCGCCAAGGGCGCGGTCGGAACCGCGAACGCGATCACGGCGGCCATTTGCAGCACAACGAACAACAAGCCGGCCAACGTGTGCAACAACTCGACGATTCAGGCGATCCAAGCCAGCCTGAACTCCGCGCCGTCGAAGACCTGATCCATCCCGGCACCGGGCGCTCATGAATCAACCGACGCCCGGGCCCGGGTGGTATCCGGAACCGAGCGGCACCCCGCAGTTCCGGTATTGGGACGGGAATCAGTGGACGGAGCATCTCTCCCCGATCGCGCCCGCGCCCGCGCCGGTCGTGGCACGCCACCGCCGCGGACTGGTCACCGCGATCGTCGTCGGTGTCATCGTGGTCGCGCTCGTCGGCACCGCGATCGCGGTGGCGCTGAATCCTGATCACAAGAACGACACCGCGACGACGCCGGCCACCGCGCATTCGATCGTCCAGAAGGTGTCGACGATTCCCGCGCAGGTGTTCAGCGAAGTAGGTGCGGGCCGTGCCGGTCCGCTCCCGGCGAAGCTGCCCGGACCGGTGCGGATGAAGAACGGGAAGCCGCTCGTCCTCTACATGGGGTCCGAGTACTGCCCGTTCTGCGCGACCGAACGATGGGCGATCGTCGCCGCGCTGTCACGATTCGGCACGTGGCACAACGTCGCGATCACGCGATCCGCCGGGTTCCCCGAGGTGTACCCCTCCACGCCCACGTTCTCGTTCCACGGCGCGACTTACGACAGCCGCTACCTCACGTTCGAAGGTGTGGAGATGCTGAGCAACCAGCCGGACCCGTCGGGATCGGGCTACGCGATTCGTGACATCCCGACTCCCGAGCAGCGGGCGTTGATGGCCAAGTACGACGCGCCGCCCTACGCCGACAGCTTGGGCGGGATCCCGTTCGTCGACTTCGCCGACTCGTACGTGATCTCGGGCTCCACGTACTCACCCGAGGTGCTGCAAGGAAAATCATACGACGACATCGCCGACGCGATGGCGGATCCGTCGACCGCGCTCAGCCAGGGCGCGATCGGATCGGCGAACCTGATCACCGCGTCGATCTGCGCGGTCACGCACGACGAGCCCGCAAACGTCTGCGCCGATGGTGCGATCCAGCAGATCGAAGCGAGCCTCCGCGCCCAGCGCACCCGCTAGGCAACTCTCGCGATCAACTCGATCTCGACCGCGATGCCGAACGGGAGCGCGGCGAGGCCGACCGCCGAACGCGTGTGGCGACCGCTGTCGCCGAACACCTCGACGAGCAGATCGGAACAGCCGTCGATCACCGCCGGCGTCTGGTCGAACGTGCCCCCGACGTTGACCATGCCGAACACCTTGACGATCTGTTGCACGCGATCGAGTGAACCGAGCTCGGCCTGCATCGTCGCGAGAATCGAGAGCCCGGTCATCCGCGCCGCGGCCCGGCCCTGTTCGAGCGTGAGATCGGTGCCGACCTTCCCGACGATCGTGTTCGCTCCGTCGACGGGTCCGTGCCCGCCGACGAAGAGCAGATCACCGGTACGCGAGCACGACAGGTAATTGCCGACGGGCGGGAACACTTGCGGGAGCGACGATCCCGAGGTCGACGAGACGATCTTCGACGGTCATCCCGCAACGCTACGGCGCTTCCTGCCGCGATTCGTTCCTAGCAGTGCACCAGTACGGCGGTGGCGGCCTTGATGCCACCGAGCATCGGCGCGTCGCCGAACGCGCCGACCGTGCCGTCTTTCGCGGCGAGCCAGTACCCGTTGCCGGTCGACGTGCGGGCGATCGAGACCACCGGCGCCGAGGTCGGCAGCTGCGCGCCGTGGGAGTGCGCGTCGCCGAAGCGGGAACACGCCGCCGGCACCCGTGACGAGCCAATACCCCTTGCCCGTCGGCGTCGTGCAGACGTCGACCACCGGCGTGCTCAAGTGGCGGCCGGTGATCGATCCGTACGGCGTCGCGTCGCCGAAGCAGAACACGCCGCCACCGCCGGTGACGAGCCAGTAGCCCTTCCCCGACTTCGTCGCCGCGATCCCGATGATCGGTGAGCTGAAGTGACGCCCGCTCATCGTCCCGTACGACTTCGCGTCTCCGTACGCGTACACACCACCGCCGGCAGTCACGAGCCAGTAACCGTTCCCGGTCGGCGTCGCGGCCATGCCGACGATCGGCTTGGCGAGGTGAATCGACCCGGCGTTTCCGTGGGGCTTGGCATCGCCGAAGCAGAACACGCCGCCGGCCGACGTCGTGAGCCACATCCCTTTGTGCGTCGGCATCGCCGCGCCGGCCACGATCGGCTTCGCGAGGTGTGCGATCGAACCGAACTTGATGCCGCTCCCGAAGCCGTGCACCGATCCCGTGGGGCCGGCGAGCCAGTAGCCCGACTCCGAACCCGTGAAGGGCGCGGCCGGTCCCGACGTGAACAGGTCGAGCTCCGCGTAGGACTTCCCGAGCACCGCTTGGTCGTCGGCGTTCAGCCACTTGTCGAGCACGGTCGAGTAGAGCCGCCGGAAGTCGACAGTCGGGATGAGGTTGTCATCGTTGTCGAGATTGGTGAGGCTGGGCTGCGCGCCGTGCAGCCCGCCGTTCACGTGGTCGCCGATGACCAACACCGGAGACGCGGTGCCGTGGTCGGTACCGCCGTCGCCGTTCTCGTCGACCCGGCGGCCGAACTCCGAGAACGTCATCAACGTCACCTGCGTGCGCCAGCGCGGCGAGAGCATCTTGTAGAAGACGTCGATCGCGCCGTCGAGTCGCCCCAAGAGCGTGGAATGCCACCGCGCTGGTCGGAGTGCGTGTCGAATCCATCGAGCGCGGTGTCAATGACGCGGATCCCGAGGTTTGCGTTGATGAGGTGCGCCGCGAGCGCGAGTTGCTGTTCGATATCGGTCGTCTGCTGTGCGAACCCGTACGCGGGATTGATGCGCTGCGCGAGTTGGAGGAACTCCATCTGGGTCTCGTCGTAGAGGTCACCGAGCGGACCGAGCTCCGATGCACCGCTCCCCATCGAGATCAGCGTGTCATAGAGACGAGCGTCGACGGGCTCGGACCGGTCGACACCGAACGCGTCCCCGATGCTGAGCGGAAGCGACGACGCCTGCGACACCGCACCCGCAAGATGTGGGTTGACGCCGCCGTGCAAACCGACGCCGTAGAGCGATTCGTGCGCCGTGTTCGGGAGAGTGTCGAGGTAGCGGCCGAGCCAACCGGTCGTCGGTGTGCCGCCACCGCCCCAACCGTGAGTCCAGATGTCGGTCGACGAGAAGTGGCTGAGGTCGGGCGGCTGGTACCCGACGCCCCGCACGATCGCGACTTTGTCCTGGTCGAAGCGCGCCTTTAACTTCACGAGCGACGGATGCAACTGCATCCCGCTGCCGACCGGGTAGCCGTTCGAGAACTTCAGCGTGGGCCGTAGTGCTGCATACTTGGGATCGCTCACGGGGGCGACCATGTTGAGGCCGTCGTTGCCGCCGGTGAGGAAGATCGTGATGAGGACGCCCTGGTTGTCGGCGACCGGCGGCGCCGCGAACGCCTCGAGCCGCGAGAGGTACGGGCTCACGGCCACGATGCCCGCGGTCAGCGCGGTGCCCTGGATGAAGCGCCGGCGGGAGAGCGTTTGGAGGTCGAAGAGACTCTGATCAGGCAAGGTTGAACTCCGGGCTCAGCATCACGAGCGTGAGGAGATTGACGTAGGTCCAGAAGCCGTTGTAATCGGCGCGCTCCGCGGTGAGCCACGTCTCCAGCTTCGATCGCGTGTGGCTCGACGGGTTGTCGACATTCAGTACGTCGAAGGCATGTTGGACCGCGTCCGACACGGTCATGTCGACAATGTCGATGAGCGTGTCGCTGACGTTGTTCTGCCAGATGAGGTTGCGCACCCAGTTCGCGCGCTCCCAGCACGCGTGAGGTCGTCAGCCAGTAGTCGTTGGGACGCCAGCCGGAAACGTTCGGCGGCTCGAAGAGCTGCTGGCCCATGTCGCCCATCGACCACTGCGGACTGGAGTCTTCGGCGTTGATACCGACCGCCCGCATGCAGGTCACGACCCACTCGGTCGGCGATCGCACCAACCTTGCTTCGCGGCCGGTGACAAGAACTCGGCGTGATTGAAGATCGCGCGCACGAGTTCGGCGATCGAGAGATCCGCACCGATGAAGGCGGTCGCGAGATCCGAGACGATCGTGTCGTCGGGATCCGGGTACGCGAAGAACGACCACATCTTCTGGGCGATGAACTTCGCGGTGATCTGTTCGCGCGTCGGATCGTCGTGCACGATGAAGTTGATGATGTCGGGGCCATCCCAGTCCTGAGTGACTCCCATGAACGTCTTCATGCCGTCGTCGTGACGCTCCGGGTAGAAGTGATACTGCGTACGGTCATCGTCGAGGCTGTTGTGCCCGGTCCACGCGCGCGCCGAGGCCACGATGTCGGCTTGCGTGTAGTTGCCGACTCCCAGCGTGAAGAGCTCCATCAACTCTCGGGCGAAGTTCTCGTTCGGTTGACCGGCCTCGTTCTCGCGTCGTTGTCGAGCCACAGCAGCATCGCGGGCTGCAGCGCCATCTGCTGCACGAGGTCGAGGAAGTTGCCGGTTGCGAGCTGACGGAACAACGTGTTCTGCAGGTACATCAACCGCATGTCGGTGACCTTGTAGTTCGCGGTCGCGAAGTGTCCGTGCCAGAAGAACGTGAGCTTCTCCTGCAGCGGCGCCACGCTCGTCGCCATGCGATCGAGCCACCATTGCTGGAGTTGATACTCCTTTTCCCAGTCGCCGATGTCGGCGGTTAGGAACGCGGGCTCGTCAACCGCGGGAACTGCGGAGAAGTCGAGGAGTTGATCGACAATCGTCGCCCAATCCTGCGTCGCCAACGTCGCGATCTGGGCCGCGGTGCCGCCGAAACCGGCCCGACGAAGCAAGTGCGCAATGTCGGCCGGCTGTGCTGGCACCCGTGTGCTCCCCCGTTTGACTCCTCCCTACCGCCAGAGGGGTCATCGGCGGAACGCCGCGTGAATCTTGAGCGCGCGCGAGGCCTCGTCGCGGCGCCCGAATGCCTCAAGTATTAGAGGACAGCGCACCTATTCGCGCGCAGTCACGCGCCGCGAGGTCGGCGGCGAGATAATCCTCGAGCGCGGCGCGTACGACGTCGAGTTGGTCGGGACCAACGAGATCGGCCCATTCACGTTCGAGCTCGTCCCACCGGGCCCGGCCGGCATCGAGCTTGGCCTTGCCGGCATCGGTGAGCAGCAGAACGCGGGCCCGACCATCGCTCGGATGCGGCGCCCGCCGGACGGTTCCCGTGCGTTCGAGTGCGCCGACCACTTCCGATGTCGATTGCTTCGTGATGCCGAGATAGCGCGCGAGCTCGACGGTCGTCACGTCGTCGCGACCGAGGAGATAGCGCGCCGCGAGGCCGTGTACGGGAGTCAGCGGCGATGCGGCCCGCTCGGGGTCGTCGGCGCGGAGCCGGTCGACCAGGGCTTTCGCGGCGCGCACGACCAGGACGACGAGCTCTTCGGGCTGCGTTCCGGAGGGGGCCAAGGGGGAGATTATAGTCAGGCTTCCTTACCATTACGGCCAAGCCCGCTCGCTCTCACCCTGATGGTGCTGTCCCCCCAGTACCGAACATCCCGCGGAGGTTCTTCCCCTATGTCGCTGCGCGCCCTCGCTCGCTTTTGTTATCGGCGCCGCCGCCTGGTCGTACTCGCGTGGGTCGGCGCGCTCATTGGCGTGAGCGTGATCGCAGGCGCGTTGGGCAACAACTTCACGACCAACTTCAGCGCGCCGAACACCGAGTCGACGAAGGCGTCCGACTTGTTGGCGGCCAACTTCAAGTCGCAGTCGGGCGACAGCGTGCAAGTTGTCATGCAGGGAACGCCGTCGATGCGCACCCCCGAGGTCGAGCAGCAGGTGAAGGCGTTCACGACGGCCTTCTCGAAGCTTCCGCACGTCGCGAGCGTCGGCGATCCGTTCGCGACTCCCGGTTCGATCTCGAAATCGGGAACCATCGCGCTCGTCAACGCGCAACTCGACGCCAAGTCGCAAGACGTTCCGGATTCCGTCGGCCGGCAGATGATCGATCTCGCCGAGAAGCACTCGACGCCGCAGCTCGAGGTAAAGCTCGGCGGTCAGTTGATTCAGCAGTCGGAGCGGCCGTCGTTGTCGGGTGAAGGCATCGGCCTCATCGCCGCGGTGATCATCTTGCTCATCGCGTTCGGATCGGTGCTGGCAATGGTGCTGCCGATCGTGGTGGCGCTTGCCGGGATCGCGGTGGGGTTGGCGATCATCGGGTCTGCTGACCCACGTGTATCCGCTGCAGAGTTTCTCGACCACGTTGGCAACGATGATCGGCATCGGCGTGGGTATCGACTACGCGTTGTTCGTCGTCACGCGTTATCGCCAGGGACTTCACGCGGGACTCGATCCCGAAGAAGCCGTGATCACCGCGATCGATACGTCGGGTCGCGCGGTCCTGTTCGCCGGGCTCACGGTGATCATCGCCTTGCTCGGGATGTTGGCCATCGGACTGTCGTTCATCAGCGGGCTCGGGATCGGTGCCGCGGCAGTGGTCGCGGTGACGGTGCTTTCCGCGATCACGTTGTTGCCGGCGATGCTCGGATTCGTCGGCACCAACATCGACCGCTTCCGTCTGCCGTGGCTGCACAACGATGGTGACGGCACCAAGGAGACGATTTGGCATCGCTGGGGCACGTACGTTCAGCGTCATGCCGCGTTGCTGACGATCGGTGGGCTCGCGATCGTGCTCGCGCTGGCGTTGCCGGTGCTCTCGCTGCGGCTCGGGTTCGTCGACGCCGGTAACGATCCGGCCGGCACGCAGACGCGCCAGGCCTACGACCTCGTGGCGAAGGGCTTCGGGCCCGGGAGCAACGGACCATTCGTGTTGGCGATCCAACTGCCCGCGGGCGGCGACGCGAACGACCTCACGAAGCTCGCACGACGCGCTCGCGCAGACGCCGGGAGTCGCATCGGTGTCGCCGACGACCGTCAGCCCGTCGGGCCGCACCGCGGTCATTCGCCTGAATCCCACCACCTCGCCGCAGGACGTGGCAACGAGCCACTTGTTGCATCGCCTACGTGACGAGGTGATCCCACAGGCGACCGCCGGTACCGGTGCAACCGTGTACGTGGGCGGTTTCAGCGCGCTCACCGACGACTTCTCGAACCTGCTCGGTCAACGACTGCTGTTGTTCATCGCGGTCGTCATCATCCTGAGCTTCCTGTTGCTCATGGCGGTGTTCCGCTCGATCCTGGTTCCGCTGAAGGCCGCGATCATGAACCTGTTGTCGATCGGCGCCGCGTACGGCGTGATCGTGATGATCTTCCAGTGGGGTTGGGGCAAGTCGCTCGTGGGGGTCGGCAAGGAAGGGCCGATCCAGGCGTTCCTCCCGATCATGATGTTCGCGATCCTGTTCGGGCTCTCGATGGACTACGAGGTGTTCCTGCTCTCGCGGATCCGCGAGGAGTACTTGCACAACGGTCACAACAACGGTCTCGCCGTGTCCGACGGACTGTCGGCGACCGCCCGCGTGATCACTGCCGCCGCCGCGATCATGTGCACGTTCTTCTTGTCGTTCGTGCTCGGAGACAACATCATCATCAAGCTGTTCGGCATCGGTTTTGCGAGCGCGATCTTCATCGACGCGACGCTCATTCGCATGGTGATCGTGCCGTCGACGATGGCGCTGCTCGGCGACGCGAACTGGTGGTTGCCGGACTGGCTCGATCGCATCCTCCCCCACCTCGACGTGGAAGGCCCGGCGCTCGAACCGCACTCGGTGCCACCGGTTGACGGTGGCGAACCCGACGATCCGGATCGCCAACCCGAGCCGAGCGTCGTCGGCGGATCATGAGCGCCGCGGGTTCCGATCGTCCGACGGTCGTGATCGTCGGCGGCGGTTACGGCGGAGTCAACGCGGCGAAAGCGCTCGACGACCATGTGAATGTCGTGCTCGTCGAGTCCAAGGACGCGTTCGTACACAACGTCGCGTCGTTGCGCGCCCTGGTCGAACCGGACTTCATGCCCAGGATGTTCATGCCGTACGACCAGCTGCTCGCGCGACGGACGCGTCGAGCACGGCCGGGCGGTCGAAGCCAGCGCGCACCGCGTTGTCGTCTCGTCGGGAACCGTCATCGACGCCGACTATGTGGTGCTCGCGACCGGGTCGACGTATCCGTTCCCCGCGAAGACCGAAACCGACAACACCAAGAATGCGATGGCCGAGTATCGAGCCGCGTTCGGCGAGCTGGCCCCGGCCGAGCATGCGCTCCTGATCGGAGCCGGCGCGGTGGGCATCGAGCTCGCGGGCGAGATCAAGTCGAAGTGGCCGGAGAAGAAGGTCACGCTGCTCGACGCGATGCCCGACGTGCTCGGCGCCGACTTCCGGGCCGACCTTCGCGAAGAGTTGCGGACCCAATTGCTCGACGCGGGTATCGAACTCGTCCTCGGCGACGGGCTGCGCGCGCTGCCATCGACTGCTCCGTGTGTGCGCAGCCATTTCACGGTGACGACCGACGACGGCCATGACATCGCAGCCGACATCTGGTTCCGTTGTTTCGGAGTCACACCGGTGAGCGACTACCTCGCCGATGATCTGGCGGCGGCGCGCGGCGGGGACGGCTTCGTGAACGTCGAACCGACGCTGCAAGTCGCCGGACACACGAACGTGTTTGCCATCGGCGATGTGTCCACCGCCGACGCGAAGATGGCGGGCCGGGCCGGACGTCAGGGCCACCTGGTTGCCGAGAACATCCAGAAGCTGATGCGTGGCGAAACGGAGCTCAGCGTCTACGAAGCGTTGGAGCCGGCGATCATCATCCCGATCGGACCACTCGGCGGCAGCGGCCAACTCCCCGGCCAGGCTGATCTTGCACCCCGCGAGATGGTGTCGAAAGCGAAGGGCCAAGACTTGATGGTCGGCCGCTATGCCGAGATCTTCGGGCTGACTACGACGCCCGACGCGTAGTGCTCGCAGCAGTCCCCTACGGGTCGAGCATCGAGACGTCGCTCGCACCGAGCTCGACCTGGCATCGGTGTCCGATCAGGTCTCCTGCGAACCCGAACGCAGTCTTTCCGGCGTCGAATGCATTCATGGTCCGTTGGGTGAAGTCGAACGCATCGAGCGCGGCCGCGAGCTGTCGACGACCGCCGACGAGCTCGACGCGCGTCACGTCGAGATAGTTCCGGACTCGCTTCGGAAAGTGCGGGGTACCGGCGACGATCGCGACTTCGAAGACGTCCGCGGCGTGCCGGAGCCGTTGTCGAGTTTGCGGCCAGGTCAGTTGGTGTTGGTTCGCGTCGACCGAGATTCCAAAGATCGGATAGGCGATCTGGAATCGGTTCGCCGCTTCGTGCATCAACTTCACGTACGGGCACGCGTTCGCCGCGATCGGAATCGGATCGAGATGCTTCCGCTCCGCGGTCCCGATCTTCGAGAATCCGGACATCAGCACGGCGAAGGCGACCGTCAGGACGATCAAGACAACCACTACGACGCCGCCGATCACCGCGGCGAACTTGACTATCCGTCGGAACGGAGCACTTCTGGTGGTCGCCGGCCGTGGGAACGGCATCGAGAACTGAGACTACGACCGCCCTCAGGGGGTTACGAGTCCCGAACCTCGCTCACGATCGACTTCATCGGGCCGGTGATGAAGTTCGCCATGTCGGCGGTGGTCTTCTGGCCCGCGGGACTGGCGAACGAGGCGTGCATCGCCTCCTCGTCGTCGAAGGAGAGCGACACGACCCAAAACGCGTCGGCCTCCGAGCCGTCGAAGTTGGTGAGCGCACGGCCGTACTCGTACGCGCGCAATCCGGGCAGCGCTCGCACCAACGGCGCGTGCGTCTCGATGTAGTGCCGTTCGAACGCGTCGGGATCTGCCGGCGACCAGAACGTGATCGTGATCTTCACCGCCATGCCGTCGAGTGTTACACGACTCGCCCGTAGAGTGCCGGTATGAGCGGGTCGAATGAAGAACAGTTCGAGTTCTGGGAAGAGCTGACTCCGGGATGGCTCGCATCGGAGGACCACACCGAGCTCGTAGCGAGCGCGTTCGGCATCGCGGCGATGGACTCGCTCGGGTTGACACCCGGCCAACGTGTGATCGACATCGGGTGTGGGTCGGGATCGACGACGCTCACCCTCGCCGGCCGCGTCGGACCGAGCGGCAGCGCGGTCGGGATCGACATCGCGCCCGCCATGATCGAGGCCGCGCGGACTGCGTGCGAGGGCGGACGGCGTCGAGAACGCGACGTTCGTCGCGGCCGACGCGCAGACCGACGCGCTCGGCGAATCTGCATACGACGCCGCCTACTCGCGCTTCGGTTCGATGTTCTTCTCCGATCCCGCGGCCGCGTTCGCGAACATTCACGCGTCGCTCGCGCGCGGAGGCGCGCTGGGACTCGCGTGTTGGTCGAACATCTTCGCCAACGAGTGGATGTTCGTTCCGGGTTCGGCAGTCGTCGCGGTTACCGGCGCGCTGCCACCGATGCCCGCACCGGGCGAGCCCGGACCGTTCTCATTGGAAGACCCAAACGTCGTGACGCGCACTGCTTGACCGATGCGGGATTCCACGAGATCGACGTGACTCCGCAAGTCGAGTCGATCGTCATCCCCACGGACCAGATCGAATCGCTCGTCGCGCTCTCCCGCCGGGTCGGGCCGGTGCGAGAGGCACTCCGTACCGCCGATGACGAGACCGCCGCTCGCATCGAAGCGGCCGTCCGCACCGCCCTCACCGACCGAGTCGAGAATGACGAGCTGCGGCTGAGCGCATCCGCCGCGATCATCAGCGCCCGAGCATGACGCGCCGCTCCCGGCGGCCCGGGTGCACGCTTACCGCCCGGCCATCCGGGTAGAACGAGGCCAATGGCATCGACACTCTGCCCCTCCTGTGGGGACCGAATCTCGCATCCCGGGACCTGGGTCGTCGTGGTCGAACGGGACGAAGAAGAGGACGTCGCCCGGACTCGACTGATCGCAAACCGCACCCTCGTGATCCATATGTGCACGGGGGCAGAAAAGAAGGTTTGAGCTTCGCCGGTCGGGGTACTGATGACGGCGCACGTGTGTGCGCGAAGTTCGACCCGCCGACCACCCCCACCGGATTGGCGGGTCGCTTCGCGTCCGAAGCGGTTCCGCGGAACAGCGCAACCGAACGGGTCGCCGACTCCCCAACGCAGGGACAGTGGCGATAGCGTGCCGCGGAAGTGCGGACGGTCGGAGCGACCGTCATCTTGTTGTCTTTTACATGGAGGTAATTCATGTTCCGTGGACGCACCGCGCGTTTCGTCGCTTGCAGCGCAGCGGCAACTTTGATGTTCGCTTTTGTAGGATTGGCAAGTCCGGCATCGGCCGACTCAGGCCATTCGCGACACTCGTCCGACCGTTCGAACCGCGACGGCGGTGACTCTGATCACGGCCACCATCGCGACGATCGCCGCCATCATCGCGACAGCGGAACGCTCTTCGTCTCGCCCAACGCATCGTCCGACAACTCGGGCCGGTCGTGCGACAGTGCGACGTACACGTCGATCACCGCCGCGGTGACAGCGGCCTCCTCCGGCAACACGGTCGTCGTTTGCGAAGGCACGTACGCCGAAGACGTACTCGTCAACAAGGGGCTCACGCTGCTCGGCCGTGACGCGACGATCGATGCGACCGGCTTGGAGAATGGAATCTGGATCGTCGCGTCCAACGTTCGAGTCGATGGCTTCACCGTCGAGAACGCCAACGGCGAAGGCGTGCTCGCCGGAGTCGACGCACTCGCCGACGCCGGAATGCTGCCCGCGTCCGGGCCGGTGCTCAGTGACGTGACCGTGGAGAACAGCAACGTCTCCAACAACGACAAGGGCTTCAACTTCACCGAGACCGGGAACTGCAAGTACCCCGGAGACTGTGGCGGCGGCATTCACTTCAACGGCACGACGCATTCCGTGATGCGGCACGACATCGTGAACGGCAACGCCGATGGCGTGCTGCTCACCGACGACTACGCACCCAGCTCCTACAACACGATCGAGGACAACATCGTCAATGACAACCTGAGCGAGTGCGGCATCGTGCTGCCGTCGCATGCCTCGAATGCGGTCACGTTCGACCCGACGACGTTCCAGGTGACTTCGGTCAACCCGACGCTCGGTGGTGTCTACGGCAACGTGGTTCGTGACAACGTGGCCGACGGCAACGGGACCGACAAGGCGCCGCCGGAATTCGGTGGCGGCGGGAGCGGCTCCGGCATCGGGCTCTTCGCGTCCGGTCCGGGCTCGGCCGTGTACGACAACTTCGTCTTCGACAACGAAGCTTCGGGTAACGGTCTCGCCGGAATCGCGATGCACGCGCACCACCCCGGCGGGGAGAACATCGACGGCAACGTGCTCGTGCACAACAAGCTCGGTACCAACAACATCGGCGGCGACGGCTTCGACGGCCCGCCCGGTCCGACCGACTTCCAAACCACCGGCATCGCGATCTTCTCGGCCGTTCCCGCGCACATGGTGATCAGTCACAACAAGATCAGCGACAACGAAATCGGGATCTGGCTGAGCACCACGATCACGGCTGACGGCCTCCACCACAACCACTACAAGAACGTCACGACAAACGTCGTCACCGGCTAACCGCTCTTCGTCCGTCACGCCGCGCGGCCCGGAACCCTCGGAACGGGCCGCGCGGAATGACGACGTTCGACAACGCGTCCGCAGTTGCCGCTCAAAAGCGGTCCCGATGAGCCGCGCAGAACCGCTCAGCGGCCGCCGGCGAGTGGCCGGGCGTTGCCATTTGGTCCGGGTGTGATGTGAATGAGCCGGCCCGGCCGGCGCATCGTGATCTGGTGCCAGACGCCCTTGGGCACGACGACCGCGTCGCCCGCGCCGAGCTCGACCGGACAATCGCCCTCGGCGAGCTCGAGGGTCACGGTGACCGCACCGGAGATCAGGTACAGGAGTTCGTCGCCGTCGGGGTGCATCTCACCGTCGTGCGGACGCGTTGCCCGTGATCTCGGGCGCCCCGACCGTAAAGCCGTCGATTCGCTTCGGCGGCCCGCCGGGCTGTTCGACGATCCGCGCAATTCGGTCCGGCGCGCCGATGCCGACCACCTCGAGCGAAAGATCGATCCGGCGACCAGGTTGGATCTCCCGCGTCGTTGCCATGCCATCTCCTCGTGCGGGTCTCGCTCCTTCAAGTTGTTGCCCGATAGGCGTGCCCGGTTCGCGAAGGATCCGAGCGCGCAAAAGCGGTCCCGCGGGACCGCTTTCTTGAATTCGGGCCCTACCTCGACAAGATGCCTAGCCGGTCGACGCCCCGTTGCCGGGAAGGCCGACCACTCCCGCGCAGCTCTCGAGAAGCAACTCGTGCATCGAGCGTTGCTAGATCAAGTTGTGACGACCTGGCTTGTTGAGGACCCGAAGGAAGCTCGACGGTTCGGGCGCGGGCTATCGGGCGGTTCCGCCGACCACCACAGGCACGCGACAGCCGGAGCTGATTCGCTAACCGCGGCGCGGCCTCAAGGGCACTTCTGCTGCGCGACTTCCTTGGCTCGTTCGGGAGATACGCCGAGCTTCGCGAGCGCGGGCGCACCTCTCGCCGCGACGGCCGCGCACGGATCCTGCAACGCGACCTGATGGTGGTCGCATGCCGCGAGACCGACCATGCCTGTCAACAAGACACCGGTGAGCAGTAGTCGATGAAGCGGTTGAGGCAAGTGAGGCATGTTGCAACTCCGTCGTGAGCGCGGATTCTTACCTGTAGGCGGGGACGGGTTCCAGTTCGGTCATCCTCTGGCGCTCCGCGGCGTACACCCGTCCGGACCAGATCGTCCGTAAAGGCCCGGCACCGTCGTCCATTGCCCGGTTTCGGACGACGTAGGGCACAATGGAGATGTGAGGCCAAGGAAGGCGAAGCGTGAGTACGCTCGCGCCGCTGCTGAGGAGAAGGCGAAGCGCGAAGCTTCGGCGTACGTGGGCGTTGTGCTCGAGCGCGTCGCGGGCGTTGCCTACCGTCCCGAGGACGTAGGGAGCCCCGGGAACGCACAGCCCGAACCAGGCGGTGCGCGCGGGTTGAGATCCGCGCCCGGCTGACGTCAACGACCCGGCTTGCGATTCGCGCGAGCCAGGGAGCCGTCCCGCGCCGGTCAAGGTCGCCGAAGTCGTCGTCGTTGTGCGAGCCGTCAGCGGAAACGGTGGCGTCGTCGACGCAACTGGACGAAGAGCACCAAGCGAGCGACGACCGCAGCGCCGATGAGAACGCCGATCAGGATGTTGCCCCGCGAGATCAACACTGCCGCCAGCGCCACGCTCACGGCGATGAGTATCCCTCGAATGACCCATATGGATGTCATCGAACTGCGTCGCGCCATGTGCCGAATTTCGGCGAAGCGCGTGAGATTCTGAAGCTGACCGGCGCAAAGAGCTTGTCAGGTGAAGGAGAAGGTCATCGTCGCCGAGGCGAGAACCTCCGCAGCTGAATGAGCGCGAGTGCACCGACGATCCCGAGAACGATGCCGGACCAGAAGTGCAGCATGATGGCCTCCCACCTTGTCGTGGATGACCTCCGCCTACCAGAACGATCGCGCAATCAGATCGCGAGCGCCAGCGCAACGCGGCGATTCCGATCGCTACATGCATTTTGGTCCGCGCATTGTGGATAACGGCTGCGGTTATCCACCGCTAAGTCACAGGGTTACGCCACTTCCTATCCACAGGGTTCGCGGCGCAGACTCGACGGCGACCCTGAGAGAAAGGATCGCGGCGGGGACGAAGGGGTCTCCCTCAGATGCAAGAAATCGTTCGTTTGGTCGACCCCGGGAATGGGCTTCCCTCCCTCCTCGGGTGGTCCCAAACGAAGAAGCGACGACCCCTGGCCCGCCCCCACTCGCCAGGGGTCGTCACGCGACGAAGGTCGAGTCGTGGCGCGTTTCGGAGGCCGACCGAAGCCGACCCCCGAACGCGGTATTCGTTTGTTGAGGTTTGCGTTATCCAATGACCATGGCGTATCCCGAGGCCCAGTCCGCCAGGTCGGTCTGGCCAATGCCGTTCCCGCACAGCCCGACCGTGTACGTGTTCGCGGCGAGGGTGACCGTGTCGGAGATGGCGATGACGCGCTTGTCACCGGCCGGCAGTTGAACGAGGTCGAGGAACTGCCCGGACCTTACGATTCCGGAGCCGTCATCCCAGCACACGCCCGGGTTTGTGGTGGCCCCTGCGCTCGAGCCGGTGTGGAGCGACACGCTCACGACCAGCTTCTGGCCGGCCGCGATCGTGACTGAACTATGCGGCGAAATCCACTGCACAGCACCGCCGAGCGTGATGTTCGGCGCGGCTCCACCGATTTGAGTGATGTTGATGCCCGCCACGGGTACGGACAAGTCACCAGGGGTGACGCAACCGGTGCAGTTGATCGTCTTGCCGCCCGCGACGGTCACATTGTCGTTCAAGGCAGTGGTGCCGTTGACGGTCACCGCACCATTGTGGGTCTCTGCACCCGTCTGAGTGAGCGTCCCGGTGATCGTCGTGTTATGCAGGGTCGCAGCACCGGTGACCGCAAGCGAATTCCCGAACGTCGCCGCTCCCGTTGCATTGAACGGCCCAACGGACTGCACGCCGAACTTCGTCCCGGTGCCTTTGACCCCGACTCCCGCGGGCCCGTTGGCGCTTCCGACGACACCGTAACGAACGTTCAACCCGCCGCCGCTGTTGACGCCCGACACTCCCGGCGAGTTCGCGGCCGCAGACGAGTTCGTTCCCGTCACCGCCGGTGCCGCAGTGTTATTCGTGAACGTCCCGATCGCGGCGAACGCCGCGGTCGGGATCAAGACGATCGCCGTGGTCAGTGCAGCAATCTTCCATCCCTTATTGGCGAATCTTTTCATATCGAGCTCCCGCTCTGTGATTCACCGCGCGGAAAGAAGCTTGACAGAGCGTCCGGCCAACAGCAACGAACTTCTCGGCGCAATGCGTACGAAAAAGTCCCCGAATACACGCACCGACGAAAGCCGTTCTTCTTCTACGCAATCTCATCACGCCGCATCGCGCTCGGAGTTCGCGACCGCTCCAAGCGGTGAAGGAACACCTCGGCCACTCGTCCATCCGAGTCACGAGGCGGACGCGCTCGACGCGCTCTACCGCGAAGCTGCCGCGGCCCCGCACTGAAATCGAATTGCTTCCGAACGCGAGTGAAGGGCGCAGTTAGCGCCCTTCACCTGCAGCTTCTTTGAGAGCGGACGACGGGATTCGAACCCGCGACCCCAACCTTGGCAAGGTTGTGCTCTACCAGCTGAGCCACGTCCGCGTAGGGGCGCGAGTATACAAGCGCCCCGCTCGATCGGGAACCGGACCGATAGCCTCGGCTCCTTCGGCAGAGGGGGAGCGATGCGCATCGGAATCTCCGGCAGCGACACCGGCCAGTCGACCATCGATGAGATCGTGGCCGACGCCACGGCCGCGGAGCAGGACGGCTTCGCCACCTACGTACTGACCCAGATCTTCGGTCTCGACGCGATGGGGGTGCTCGCCGTCGTCGGCCGTGAAGTGCCCCGCATCGGGCTCGCGACCGGCGTCGTCCCCACCTATGGCCGCCACCCGGTCACGATGGCGCAACAAGCGCGCACCGTGCAGGCTGCGAGCGGTGGACGCTTCACCCTCGGCATCGGCTTGTCGCACCAGTTCGTGATCGAGGCCATGTTCGGCCTGTCGTTCGACAAACCGCTCCGGCACATGCGCGAGTACCTCGCCGTGCTGATGCCGCTCCTCACCGAGGGGAAGGCCGACGTCGACGGTGAAACCATCTCGACCCACATCGCCATCGAAGCGGCCGACAACTACCCGTGCCCCGTAATCGTCGCCGCGCTCGGCCCGAAGATGCTCGAGCTCGCCGGCACCGTTACCGACGGCACCTGCACGTGGATGACCGGTCCGGCCACGCTGGCCTCGCACACCGTGCCGATTATCACCGCGGCCGCGGAACGGGCGGGCCGACCCGCGCCCGCGTCGTCGCGAGCCTGCCGATATGTGTCACCAACGATGTTGACGCCGCGCGCGAGCGCGCCGCCAAAGACTTCCAGGTCTACGGGATGCTGCCGTCGTACCGCGCGATGCTCGATCGTGAAGGCGCGGAAGGCCCCGCCGACGTGGCAATGGTCGGCGACGAGGCGACAGTCACGAAGGAGCTCGGACGGCTCGCGGACGCGGGAGTGACCGAGTACATGGCCGCGATGTTCGGGAGTCGCGCCGAGCAGGCGGAAACCCGCGCGCTGCTGAAGTCGATGCTCTGAGCGACGAGCTCAGCTCGCAACGATGGCCGACGATCGCCGTTCGCCCCTCGATCTCCTCGAGGCACTCACCGTGCAAGAGGTGGAGATCGCGCCCGACTTTCGCCACCTCGAGATCTACACGATCCGCGGGCTGGTCACCTTGTTGTGGCACGGTCCGGTCGACGCGACCGATGTGCTCGTCACGTGTGGTGGCGGGATGGGCAGCCTGCTCGGACCCGCCGAAGGCCTCTACCACGACCTCGGCGTTGCGCTCGCGGCGCGCGGTATCGGAACCGTTCGCGTCGGCTACCGCAAGCCCAACGATCTGCCGCGCTGCGTTCACGACGTTGCCGCGGCCGCCGACCTCGCGGGCCGACGCGGCGCCCGTCGCTTCGTCGTGATGGGACATTCGTTCGGTGGAGCCGTCGCGATCCAGGTCGGCGCGGTGCTGGGTACGCATTGCGCGGGAGTAGTCACGCTGTCGACGCAATCGGCCGGTTGCGAAGTCGCGGCCGAGCTCGGCGACACGCCGCTGCTGTTGTTGCACGGTACGAATGACGAGATCCTGCCGCCCGAGACGAGCGCGGTCGTGCAGATGCTCGCCGGGCACGGCGAAGTCGTGCTACTTCCCGGTTCCGGCCATCTGTTGACCGAAGCCGCCGACGAACTACGCGAACGGCTGGACGCGTGGATCGGTGAACGCTTCGCGACCTAGGTGCCGGTGAGCTTGGCGACGACGGGCGCGAACTCGTCGATGTTCTCGTCACCGACGATCACGTAGGACAATCCCCAACGCTCGCGCCGCTCGTGAAGTTGTTCGATCACTTCGGTCTCGGTACCGACGAGCGCGGCGCCCGAGTTGAGCGCCTCCTCCGCCGACACGCCGAAGCTCGGTGCGATGACGTTGGCGAGGCCCATGCGGTCGTCGGTGATGCTGCAGATGAAGAAGCGCATCTGGATCTCGATGTCGTCGATGCGCGCGCCCGCGGCGTCACGGATCCAGCCGATCTTCTTGTCGGTCTGCTCCGCGAGCGAGTCGGTCGCAGCGTCGAGACCGATCGCACCGGCGCGCAGGTTGGGGTTGACGCCGATGATGTCGGCCTCACGCCCGGCAATCGAGAGCACGCGCTTGCCGCCGCCACCGATGAGGATCGGCACGTGCGCCTGCGCGGGCTTCGGGAACGAGGAGTAGTCAGTGATCCGGTAGTGCTCACCGTGGTAGGTGAACTTCTCGCCGGTGAAGCACTGCTTGATGACGTGCAACGCCTCTTCGAACCGGTCGACGCGCACCGCGGGCGGGTCGTACTGGAGCCCGAGCGCGTCGTAGTCGGTCTTCATCCAACCGGCGCCGATGCCGAGCTCGAGCCGGCCGTCGCACAGGAGATCGATCGTCGCTGACTCCTTGGCCAGGATGGCCGGATGCTTGTAATCGTTGTCGAATACCAGCGCGCCGATCCGCAACGTGGTCGTGTGCGCAGCGGCCATCGCGATCGCGGGCATCGGTGCGAGCTCGTCGCCAAAGTGGTCGGGCATGAAGAGCGTGGAGTAGCCGAGGTCTTCCAGCTTGCGCGCCTTGTCACGCCAGGCGCTCCCCGACTCCCCTTGCGAGATCTGCACACCGAATCGGAACGGCTTCGTCATCGTCTTCCTCTTTCTAGGTTCCTGCGAGGCGCGCCACAACCGGCGCGAGTGTTTCCGTGGCCTCCACCGGGACCACGATGTACGACATCTGCCAGCGTTCGCGCCGGCGTTCGAGCACCTCGGCGATGCCGTCGAGCGAACCGACGAGCGTCGCGGGCGCGAGTTGCGCGTCGTCTTCCGAAACCCCGAACGAATCCGCGATCGCCTTGACGATGCCCGACGCGTCGTCGGTGACGTGGACGAATCCGAGCAGGGTTTGGATCTCGAGCTCGGCGAATCGATCGCCCGCGGCTTCGCGCAACCACGCGAGCTTCTGATCGGTCGCCGCCGGAATCAGCGACTGCGCGGTTTCCCGCGACTCCCCTTCACCCGATTTCAGGTTGGCGTTGATACCGACGATCTGCGCTTCGCGGGCAGCGAGTCCGAGGATCTTCTTGCCACCACCGCCGATGAGGAACGGAGGACACGGCCGTTGCACCGGTTTCGGCATGCCGTCGAGCTCGGTGATTTGGTAGTGCTCGCCGTCGAACGAGAACGGACCGTCGGCGAAGAGACCCTTCATCACCGTGATCGATTCCGCGAGCCGGGCGATGCGCACGCCCGGACGGTCGAGCGGAATGCCGGCCTTCTCGTAGTCGGCAGTCATCCAGCCCGCGCCGATGCCGAGCTCGAGCCGGCCGTCGGAGAGCATGTCGAGTGTCGCCATCTCCCGGGCCAACACAACCGGATGCTTGTAGTCATTGCCGAGTACCAACGGACCCACGCGCAGTGTGTCGGTGACCGCGGCGATGTGCGCCAGCGCGACCGTGGGCGCGAGATCGTGGTCGATGAAGTGGTCGGGAACGAAGAACGTGGAGTAGCCGAGCGCCTCGGCCTTGCGCGCCTGCTCGGTCAGCTCTTTGCCGGACCCGCACTTGGGGGCGATGACACCAAAACGGAATTTGCGGTCGGGCACGAAGTGGGACCCTATCCCGCGTCGCTCGGCGTCAGCCCGTGGATCCCCAACCTTCGAGGCCCCGCTCGGTGTCGTCGAGATCCGTGACCTCGTCCCACTCGACCGCCGCGAACTGCTGGATGACGAGCTGGGCGATCCGGTCGCCGCGACTCACCTTGAACGGCTCGGTCGGATCGAGGTTCACGAGCAGCACGCGGATCTCGTCGCGATACCCGGCGTCGATGAGACCGGGCGTGTTCAGGCACGTCACGCCGTGCCGGAGTGCGAGTCCGGAGCGCGGCTGGACGAATCCGGCGTAGCCCGCTGGGATCGCGATCGCGATACCGGTCGGCACCAACGCCCGCCCGCCGCGCGGCTCCAACTCGACGTCGACCGCCGCATACAGATCGTGGCCCGCATCACCTGCGTGTTGCGCGACCGGGAGTGGCAGACCGGGATCGAGCCGCCGGATCGGTACGCGCAGATTCACCCGCGTGACGCTAGGTGAGATCGAGCAGATCTGCCACGAGCGCCGCGTGCTGCACCGCGTCGAGCTCGACGCGATGGCTGTACTCGGGATGATCGACGATCAGTAACACCGGACCCTTTTCGAACGCGGCGATCTGCTCGGGCGCGAAGGTGAACCGGAGGTAGTGCACCGCCGCCGTGGTGTCGGCGCGCGTCAGTCGTTCCTCGTCTTCGTCGGATGGCCGGCCGTAGACGACGGCACCGTCGGGCAACTCGAACCCGATGCGGAACTCGATGCCGACCAGACGGGGCAGCCACTCGCGCAACTGCTCGTCGGACGTGAGCTCGAGAAACAACGTGCCCGACAACTGCCCCGCGTCGGGAATCAGTTGGTTGTAGGTCTCGACTTCGTGTGCGATCTGCTCGTCACGAAGCATGCGCTCCGCCCGTGCCATCTCCTGCACCTGCCAGCGCATGGTGTCGGTGTTCTCGAACAGCACCGTGAGGATCGGACCGAGCGCGACGCGGCGGGTTCGCTTCAACTCGATGATGCGCTTGGCGGAGCTCCGCGCGTTCGCGCTCGTAAGCCCGCATGTCGGAGATGTCATTGACGGTCAGCTTGCGCACGTCGTTCCTTTTCGCGACGACCCTGGGTGGCCCTCACCCAGGGTCGAGCGGGACTAGCTGATCGACTCGAGCGCGGCCTGGAACCGACCGGCGTGGCTCTTCTCGGCGCGAGCCAGCGTCTCGAGCCACTCCGCCACTTCTTCGAGGCCTTCGTCACGCGCGGTCTTCGCGAAACCCGGGTACATCTCGGTGTACTCGTAGGTCTCACCGGCGACGGCCGACTTGAGGTTGTCGCTGCTGCCACCGACGGCAACGCCGGTTGCGGGGTCGCCGACCTCGGCGAGGAAGTCGAAGTGACCGAACGCGTGACCGGTCTCACCTTCGGCGACCGAGCGGAACAGCGCGGCCACGTCGGGGTGGCCTTCCACGTCGGCCTTCTGCGCGAAGTAGAGGTAACGACGGTTGGCCTGGCTCTCGCCGGCAAACGCCGCCTTCAAGTTGTCGTGGGTCTGGGTACCTTCCAATTTCGGCATTGCTACTCCTTGGGGCTGTGGTGCTGGGACTGAGAAGTGGGCGGTGTTCTGGTGATCGGTATCGATCTAGGGACAGCCGTCGCAACGACCGCGGAAGATCACTTGCACTGCGTCGACCGTGAACTCACGGCGATAGCTCTTGGGAATGCGCAGACCGTCGAACTCGACGGGAACATCACGCACCCGGCCGCACGACGTGCACACGAGGTGATGGTGCTCGTCTTCGACATTCGGATCGACGCGCAACGAACCGGTGCCCAGATCGAGCACGCGGACCTCACCGAGCGCTTCGAGATCGTGCACGGTTTGGTAGACGGTCTTGAGCGACATCGTCGGCATCTCGGACTGGGCCCGCTCGTAGAGCGACTCGACCGTGGGGTGCGAGTCGTTGGCTTGCAGGAGCCCGAAGATCATCTGCCGCTGAGGGGTAACTCGAAAGCCGCGCTCGCGAAAGAGGTCGGTGAGCTGTTCCGTCGTCTTCATGACACGAACAGGTTACCGACAATCGTTGTCGATAAGCAAGCCGTGGCCGCGGCCGGGCGCCGCGTTGCGCGAGGCTCCGGATCGATGCTCCTCGTCGGCGGAATCCTCGAGAACGCGGCCCGGGTCGCGCCCGATGCGATCGCGGCGACGCTCGACGACGACTCGCTTACCTTCGGCCAGATCGAGACGGCCGCGAACCGGATCGCCCGCTCGCTCCTCGCCTCGGGTGTCGGTCGCGGCGACCGGGTCTTGTGGTGGGGTGACACGTCACTCGAGGCGGTTCCGGTGTTCGCGGCGCTGGCCAAGATCGGCGCGGTGTTCGCGCCGCTCAACGCGCGGGCATCGCTCGCGGAGGTCACTCCGGTCGCCGAGTACGCGCGGCCCCGTTTGTTGCTCGCAGGCGCTTCGCACACGGAACTCGCGGCGGAGCTCGCGGGCGCGATCGGGGTTCCGTTCGTCGCTGATCTCACCGGCGCGGCAGCCGACGAGTCGAGCGATCCCCTATCGATCACGGGACCTGACGAGCGCGATCCGCACGTCATCTTCTTCACCAGCGGCAGCACCGGCCGGCCGAAGGGTGTCGTGCTCTCGCACCGTGCCAACTGGCTGCGGACGTTCGTGGGCGCAACGTCGAGCCCCGGTGGCGGCGGCACCGTGTGCATGTTCCCGTTGTTCCATATGGCCGGCTGGACGATCGCGCTCGGCACCTGGCAGGCCCGGCGCGCCATTCACTTCGTCCGCGTGCCCGACGCGGCGACGCTGCTGGAGACCGCGGCGAGGCATCGGGCCGCACGTCTCTATTGCATCCCGGCGGTGTGGGGTCGCGTGCTCCAACACGGAGTGGGCGCCTACGACCTCTCCGCGCTGGTCGAAGCCGACACCGGCACGTCGGTCACGCCGCCGGAGCTGCTCGCCGCGATCAAAGACGCGCTGCCGCACACGGTGACGCGCGTGTTCTACGGCTCGACCGAAGCGGGCCCGACGCTGGCCCTCGCCGACGTCGACCTCGCGCGCAAACCGGGCAGCGTGGGCGTCGCGCAGCCGGGTGTCGAGGTGCGGCTCGACGAGCGGGGCGAGGTATGCGCGCGCAGCCCGTTCCTCATGGACGGCTATTTCGACGATCCCGACGCGACCGCCGAGGCATTGGTCGACGGTTGGTATCGCACCGGCGATCTCGGCGCGCTCGACGCCGACGGGTACATCTCGATCGTCGGCCGGGCGCGAGACGTGATCCGGACCGGCGGCGAGACGGTCGCCCCTCCCGAGGTGGAGCTCGTGCTCGGATCGCACCCCGACATCGCGGAGGTCGCGGTCGTCGGCGTTCCCGATGCCGAGTGGGGCGAGGTCGTGACCGCGGTCGTGGTCGTGCGCGCGGGCGCGTCGGAGCCGACGATCGAGGTACTGCGCGCCCACTGCGAAGGGCGCCTGGCCGGGTTCAAACAACCGCGTCGGGTGGCGATCGTCGACGCGCTCCCCCGCACCGCCGCCACCGGCCAGATCCAGCGCCCCCTGATCGTCGAGCGCCTCCAACAGGACCGTTGATCCCGCGGGTACTGAAACCCCGCTATCAGATGGTGGGGTTTCAGCACCTCTGGTTGACCCTCTTCCGGGATCGGGAATAGTGTTCCGGCTGTGCAGAACGTTGTTCCGGCGATCGAGGAGACCATCGCCGAGCGGGGCGTCGCCGACCGCCGCGCCGCGTATGCCAGCGAGGCCCGGCGCCTGATCGACGCCGCGTTCGTGGTGATGCGGCGCACCGGCAGCATCGATCCGCAGGTGCGCGCGATCGTGCAGGAAGCCGACCTCTCGAACCAGGCGTTCTACCGCCACTTCCCGTCGAAGGACGCGCTGCTCCTCGCGGTCCTCGCCGACGGCCAGCATCAACTCGTCGCGCACCTTCGCCAACGGGTCGAGAGCGCGTCGGATCCCGCGGAACAAGTGCAGCGCTGGATCGTCGGCGTGATGGCGCAAGCGCGCGATCGCGACGCGGCCGAGGCGACGCGCCCGTTCGCGTGCAACAGCGCCCGGCTCGCCGACCTCTTCCCCACCGACCTCGCCGCGAGCACGGCCGAGCTGGTGTCGACGCTCGCACCCGCCGTGCGCGCGCTCGGCGGTACCGATGAAGACGCCGACCTGATCCGCGATCTCGACGTTCGCGGCGCATGAACGACGCGATCGCGCACCGGCGGATACCGACGCGCAGTGAAGTGCAACGGCTGGTCGACTTTTGTCTCGCCGGCATCAACGGAGTGAGGTGACGTGGAACGCGAGCTCTTGATCACGGGCATCGGCGGCCAGGGCGTACAGCTCGCGGCGCAGGTGTTGGCCCGAGCCGCCGCGCTCGAAGGACGCAGCGTCATGTTGCTCGGTCTCTACGGCGGCATGATGCGCGGCGGGAACACCGACAGCACGGTCGTGATCGGCGACGGGCCGATCGAGGCGCCGCCGGTCGTGCCGAAAGCCTGGTCGGCGATCGCGATGCACGACGAGTACTGGGCCCCGCTCGAGCCCAAGCTCCGGCCCGACGGCATCGTGCTCGTGAACGACGCAACGTTCGGAGCCGAGATCGCGGCGCCGACCACCGTCATCCGCCTCGCGGCCACCACCGTTGCGACCGACCTCGGCAATCCGCTCGGCGGCTCGATGGTGATGCTCGGCGCGTACACCGCGGCAACCGGAATCGTCGAGCAATCGTCACTCGTCGAAGCGATGCGCCAGTCGATCCCGCCGTACCGAACGCAGCACATCGAAGCGAACGAACGCGCCATCCTCGCCGGCTGGGACTTGCTGCCCGCGAACAGTCATCCCGCCTGGGAAAGGAGCGCGGCCCATGCCTAACTCGGAAACGACCGGCTCGAACACAAGCTCATCAAGAGCCGGGGCACGGTCACCATCGACGTCGACCACTGCAAGGGGTGCGACCTCTGCATTCCTGCGTGCCCGCCGGGCGTGCTCGCGATGTCGACCGCGGTGAACCACATGGGTTACCGCTACCCCGAGCTCTATCCCGGTTGCACCGGCTGCGCGGCCTGTTCCTACGTCTGCCCCGACTTCGTGTTCGAAGTGTTCCGCTTCGAGACGCCGGTCGTCACGGAGGTACCGGCATGACCGCCACGCAAACGTCGCCGCGCGTGTTGATGGAGGGATCCGAAGCGTTGGCGCGCGCCGCGATCGTCGCCGGCTGCCGCTTCTTCGCCGGCTACCCGATGACCCCGTTCACCGAAGTGCTCGAACACTTCGCCAAGCTGCTGCCCGACGTAGGCGGCGTGTGCATCAACGCCGAGTCGGAGCTCGAGGCCGTCGGCATGACCTGGGGCGCGCTGTCGACGGGCGCCCGCGCCGCGACCGGTTCGACCGGCCAGGGTCTCTCGCTCATGCAGGAGTCGTTCTCGGAGATCACGCTCGCCGAGCTCCCGATGGTCATCTTCAACATGGCGCGCGGCCAGCAGGACTACTACCAGGCGACGCGCGGCGGTGGTCACGGCGACTACCGCCACATCGTGCTCGCGCCGCAGGACGTGACCGAGGGCGTCGAGCTCGTTCAGCTCGCGTTCCACCTCGCCGACAAGTGGCGCAACCCGGCGCTCATCTACGGCGACTACCTGATCGCGCACACGCAAGAGGCGCTGTCGATCGAGCCGATCTCGTTCCCCGAGTTGCCGGCCAAGGATTGGGCGGTCGACGGGACGATGTCGGGCAGCGGTGACAGCCGCGCGCGTTACCCCGCTCGGCGTGGGCAAGGTCGGCCAGGCCGCGCTCGGGCAAGAGGGCAAGGCGCAGTACATCGCGACCAAGCTCCCGCTGATGGAGCGCGAGGTCCGGGTCGAGACCGGATTCCTCGACGACGCGGAAACCGTGGTGGTCGCGTTCGGCTCGCCGGCGAAGTTCGTGAAGTACGCGATCAACCAACTGCGCGCGGCCGGCCATCGCATCGGCTACGTGCGACCGATCACGTTGTGGCCGTTCCCGTACGAGACCGTTACCGACGCGGTCAGCGGCTCGAACGTGCGCCGGGTCGGCAGCTTCGAGCTTTCGGCCGGACAGATGATCGACGACGTTCGCATCGGCGCGGCCGGGCGCGTTCCGGTGCGGTTCATCGGCGGCGTATCCACCGACCACTCGGGCTTCGGCGTCGGGCGCATTCTCGACGTCGACGTGATTCGCGAGCGGTTGCTCGCGCTCCACGAGGATCGCGAGATGCCGGTGATTCCCGGCTACGAGGTCAACAGCTACACACTCCAGGCCCACCAAGCGGAGGCAACCCGATGACGACTACCACCCCGCCCGCTCCCGCGCCGGGTCAAAGGGGGCCAGTGCTGAACACGGCGGACGCGCCGACGACCGCGGCGCGCATGGTCGAGCAGCAGAAGCCCGACCTCCTGCTCACCCAGGAGCACCACATGTGCCCCGGGTGCGGCGAGCCCATCGCGATCCGGCAGTTCCTCGAGACGATCACCCAACTCGACGCGGTCGATCGCGCGATCGGCGTGGCCGGCATCGGTTGCTACACGTCGTTCTCGGGCACGATGGACGTGGATCTCGTGCAGGCGTTGCACGGGCGCGCGCCGTCGGTCGCGACCGGCGTGAAGCGCATGCTCCCCGACGCGCTCGTGTTCACACTGCAGGGCGACGGCGACATGGTGAACGAAGGTCTGCAAGAGGTCATCCACACCGCGGCGCGCGGCGAGAACGTCACCTGCATCTTGTTGAACAACGGCGTGTTCGGCGAGACCGGCGGCCACATGACCGCGACCACCGTGATCGGTCAGCGCACGAAGAACTCGATCGACGGCCGCGACGCCGAATACCACGGCTACCCGATCCTGATCGGCGACCTGATCGCGCAGCTGCAAGGCGCGGCGTACGTGGCGCGCGGCTCGGTACACAACGCGGGATCCGGTCGCGCGCACGCAGAAGATGTTCAAGCGGGCGTTCGAGTCGCAGATCGCGGGCGAGGGGTTCTCGTTCGTCGAGGTGCTGACGATGTGCCCGACCGGCTGGTTCATCCCCACCGCCGAAGGTCCCGACTACATGACCGAGACGCTGGGCGAGGTGCACATCATGGGCGAGCTCAAGGTCGACGGGAAGATCCGCACCACCGAAGAGCTCCACGCCGAGAACGTCCACAAGCAACGCGAAGTCGAAGAAGCGCTCGCCCGCGGCGGCCTCGAGAAAGACGCCCACTAGATGGACTTTCGTTACCCGGCCGAGGCCGAGGCGTTCCGGACGGAGTTCCGGGGTTGGCTCGACGTCAATCTGCCCACGCGCTCCAGGGCCGCGGGCTCGGCGGATCGCTCGAGGTGGAAGCCACCACACTCGACACGCTGCGCGCCTGGAACCGCACGCTCGCCGACGCGCGCTACGCGGCGATCGCGTGGCCCGAGGAGTGGGGCGGCCGGGGCGCGGGCGTCATGGACCAGGTCGTGTACTCGGAGGAGATGCACCGGGCCGAGTGCGCCGGGCACGCTGAACCCGCTCGGCTTGTCGAACATCGCGCCCGCGATCATCGAGCACGGCACCGACGAGCAGAAGCGCACGCTCCTCCCCCGCATGCTGCGCGGCGACGACATCTGGTGCCAGGGTTTCTCGGAGCCGAACGCGGGTTCCGACCTCGCGTCGCTGCGCACCCAAGCCGTGCTCGACGGTGAGTGCTGGGTGGTCAACGGGCAGAAGACGTGGAACACGCTCGGGCACATGGCCAACTGGTGCGAGCTCCTCGTGCGCACCGATCCGACCGTGCCGAAGCACAAGGGCATCACCTGCCTGCTCGTCGACATGACGTTGCCGGGCGTGGAGGTGCGGCCGCTGGTGACGATCACCGGCGACAAGGAGTTCAACGAGATCTTCTTCACCGACGTGCGCGTCCCGGTCGACTACACGCTCGGACCGGTCAACGAAGGCTGGCGGGTCGCGATGACGACGCTCGCCTACGAGCGGGGCACCGTCGCCAAGCTCCACACCGGAACGCGCGGCAAGATCGCTCGCCTCATCGACGAGGCCCGCACCATCCCACTCGGCGACGGCCGCATGGCAACCGAGGATCCGGTCATTCGCGAGAAGCTGGCCGCGACCTACCTCGACGGCGAGCTGCTCAAGCTCATCTCCGACCGCGCGCTCTCGGCCGAGCTGCACGGCCGCGCGATGGGCCCCGAAGGCAGCATCGCCAAGCTGTTGTGGAGCGAGACCGAGCAGCACGTGGCCGAGCTGGCCGCCGACATCCTCGGCCCCGACGCGTTGCAAGGCTCGTGGGCGCGCGATCGCGTCTACAGCCGGGCGCTCACCATCGCCGGCGGCACCACGCAGGTGAACAAGAACATCCTCGCCCAGAGGATGTTGGGACTACCCCGCCACTGACACGGCGAAGGAACTACGCGGTCGGGGCCTGACCGTTGCGGGTCGCCAACGTCTCGCCCGGTGCGAGCGGGAAGTGACAGGCGACGAACTGACCCGGAGCCATCTCGCGGATCTGCGGCTCTTCCGCCGCGGACAGATCTTGCGCCTTCGGGCAGCGGGTGCGGAACCGGCAACCACTCGGCGGCGCGACCGGCGACGGGATCTCGCCCGCGAGCGCGGGGCGCTCTTCGGGCTTCACGTTCGGGTCGGGCACCGGGATCGCGGCGAGGAGGCCGGCGGTGTACGGGTGCGACGGCGCCTGGTAGAGCGCGTCGGGTGACCCGACCTCACAGATCTTGCCGAGGTACATCACGACGATCCGGTCGCTTACGTTCTTCACGACCGCGAGGTCGTGCGCGATGAAGATCAGCGTGAGGCCGTACCGCTTCTTCATGTCTTCGAGCAGGTTGAGGATCTGCGCCTGCACCGACACGTCGAGCGCCGACACCGGCTCGTCGCAGATGATCAGCTTCGGATCGGTGACGACGGCCCGCGCGATCGAGATGCGCTGACACTGGCCACCGGAGAACTGGTACGGACGCCGGCCGCGCTGCTGGCCGGGATCGAGTCCGACCGCGAGCATCGCGTCGTCGATCTTCTTGTCCTGCTCCTCGTCGCTTCCGATGTCCCAGATCCGCAGGCCTTCGCCGATGATGTCCTCGACCTTGCGGCGCGGGTTCAACGACGAGATCGGATCCTGGAAGATCATCTTCATGCGAGTGCGCGTCTTCCGCAGCTCCTCGCCGGTCAAGCTTCGTCATCTCCGAGCCTTCGAAGACCACCTGCCCCGAGGTCGGGCGCGGCAGCTGCATGATCGCTTTGCCGGTGGTCGACTTTCCGCAACCCGACTCACCGACGAGGCCGAGGGTCTCGCCTTCCATCACGTCGATACTGACGTTGGACACGGCGTTGACCTTGAGACCCGAACGACCGACCGGGAACTCGACGACGAGGTTCTCGACGCGCAGCAGCGACTGGTCGGCCGGACGCAGGTGGGCGGTACCAGAACCGGCCATCAGGCAATCACCGCGTCGACACCCGTGGTCAGCGCGTCGCCGACCCGGGTCACGTTGAGGCCGGTCGCGGTTACCCCGGCCGCGACATTGGTGGCGAGCGCATCGGTGCCGGCTTGCGTGCCGACCGGATAGAAGCACCGGAACGAGTGACCGGGCGACGTTTCGTCGGTGAGGGGCGGCTCTTCGGCGATGCACTTCGGCTGCGCGTACGCGCAGCGCGCCGGCGAACTTGCAACCGACCGGCGGCGAGACGAGGTCGGGCGGGCGCCCGCTGATCGCGTCGAGCCGGGTGTGGCTCGCCTGCGAAAGCTTCGGGATCGACTTCAGCAGTGCCTCCGTGTACGGGTGGCGCGTCTCGGAGAACAACGACCGGGTCGGCGCGTACTCGACGATCTGGCCCGCGTACATCACTGCGGTGTTGTCGGCCCGACCGGCGACGACGCCGAGGTCGTGGGTCACCAAAACCATGGCCATGAAGCGCTCGCGCTGTTGCGCTTGCAGGAGGTCGAGGATCTGCGCCTGCACGGTCACGTCGAGCGCGGTGGTGGGCTCGTCGGCGAAGAGCAATCGGGGACCGCACGCCAACGCGATCGCAATCATGACCCGTTGGCGCATCCCGCCGGAGAGCTGGTGCGGATACTCGCGCAGCCGGCGTTCCGCCTCGGGAATGCCTACCGACTGGAGGAGCGCGAGCGCCGTCTCGTTGGCGTAGTCCTTGGTGACATCGAGGTGGTAGCGGAGCGACTCGGTGATCTGGTTGCCGACGCGCATTACCGGGTTGAGCGATGTCATCGGGTCTTGGAACACCATCGACATCTGGGTGCCCCAATAGTTGCGCATCGTCTCCGTGTCGGCGTCGCCGATCTCGCGGCCTTCGAACTTGATGCTGCCGTGGCGCACCACGTTGCCGGGCAGCAGTCCCATGATCGAGCGCGACAACACCGACTTGCCCGAACCCGACTCACCGACGACGCCGATGGTCTTGCCCCGCTCCAACGTGAGCGAGACGCCATCGACCGCGCGCACAAGTCCGCGCTCGGTCTTGAAGAACGTCTGTACTTCGGTGACGTCGAGCAACGGACCATCGAGCGGTGCGTCGGAGAACCGGTCGTCTGCCTTGCGAATGCGACCGCGCCTGCTCACAGGACGCTCTCGCGCACGTCGAAGCGGGCCCGCACGACGTCGCCCAGGTAGTTCAGGGAGAGAACAGTCAGGAACAGGCACACGATCGGCTCGAACACCAACGACGGCTGGCTCTGCAGGCTGTTGCGCCCGCCGGCGATCAAACTCCCCCACGACACGCCGGGCAGGTGCACACCCACGCCGAGGATCGACAACCCTCCTTCGGCGACCATCGCCACCGCGATTCCGAGCAGCGCGATCGAGAACATCGCCGGCATCACGTTCGGGAGTACCTCCCGGACCATGACCCGGCGGTCGGTCGCGCCCTGTGCACGCGCGGCCAGGACGAACTCGCGTTGGGCCCACTGGAGCGTGTTGGCGCGCGTGATGCGCGCCAGGATCGGCGTCGACACGATTCCGAGTGCGACGATAAGAACTGCCAATCTTCGGCCGGAGCCAACCGGTTGTGGGATGCCCTGCTTGTTGATCGAGTCGTTCGCGAGCACGGTTACGAGCGCAACCGCGAGGACGAACTGCGGGATGGCGAGCATGATGTTGAAGAAGCTCGTGAGCACGGTGTCGGTGCGACCCCGGCGGTAGCCGGCGAGCAGGCCGAGGGTCCCGCCGATCGCAAGCCCGAGGATCACCGCTCCGATCGAGACCGCGAGCGAGCTGCGCGCACCCTTCGCGAGCTGCACCAGCATGCTGTTGCCGGCCGCGTCACCGCCGAGCGGGTAGCCGGGGACCTTGAACATGCCCTGCCCGGCGAGCAGTCCCGGGTCGGCCGGGTTCTTCGCGAACATCGGGATGAAGATCGCGCCCAGCACGACGAAGACCAACCACACGATCGCGAGGATTCCGCCGACTCCGATGCGCTGCGACCGGGACCGCTTGAACTCGGTATCGGCCGGCGCGTCGGGCGGGAGCACGGGTGGGGTCGCTTCGACGGCGACCGCGGCCGGGCTAGGCGACTGCTCGAGCATCACGAATCCGAGGGTCGAGAACCGTATACAGGATGTCGACGAACACGTTTACCAGGACGTACCCGATCGCGATAATCGCGACCAGGCTCTGGAGCTCGACGAACTGGCGTCCGAAGATCGAGAAGAACAAGAGCTTCCCCATTCCCGGGATCTGGAACAGATTCTCGATCACAATGGTGCCACCGATGAGCGCACCAATGTTCAGACCGGCAACGGTCAGGAGCGTGAGGCTCGACGGCCGGAGGGCGTGGCGCCAGAGAATTCGGCGCGTGGGGATGCCCTTCGACTTCGCCATGAGGATGTAGTCCTCCTGCAAGGTCGCGATCATGTCACTGCGCAGGAGGCGCATGTAGGCGGCGATTTGGCCCACGGCCAGACTGATCGCGGGCAGCGTGAGGCTCTTGATATTCGCTACGGGGTCATCCGTGAAATGGGTGAAGCCGGACGTGGGTAACCAACCGAGCTTCACCCCCACCCAGTAGGACAAGATGATCGCGAGGGCGAAGTCGGGCATCGCGATCGACCCGAACGCACCCATCGAGATGACCTTGTCGGTGATCGAGCCCGAGCGGTACGCCGACAACACGCCGAGCGGGAGCGCGATGAGGATCGTGAGGATCATCGCGTAGGCCATGAGCTCGAGCGTGACCGGCAGGCTCTGCGCGATGACGGTCGACACCGGCGAGCGCCCGGTCGGCCCGGAATAGATCTGACCGAGGTCGCCGTGGATGAAGCCACCCAGCCAGTGCGCGTACTGCACGAGGAACGGATCGTCGAGCCCGATCTGATGGCGCACCTGCGCCAACTGAGCCGGGCTCGCGAATCCGACGATGGCCACCACAGGGTCGCCCGGCACGAGCGAGATGAGCGAGAACGAGAAGAATGAGACGAATACCAAGACCACGACGAGTTGGATCAACCGTCGCGCTGCTACTCGCATCTCTCGCTCCCGTTCGGCCGTGCCGAGCTCTCCCGGGTTCCTCCTCTTACTTCTTCTTCCAGATGCCGGCCGGGTCTACACCGCTGGACAGACCCGTGAACTGGTTGTCACCCTCGGCCGTCGCGTCGGGCGAGGTCGCCGTCGGCAGCTTCGGTCCGGCCAGGCCGGCGATGTTGGTCTGCGACGGAGCCGTCCACAGTGAGTAGTAGCCCCAAGCGTCCCAGAGCTGCTTCGCGAACTCCCGGTTGATGTCTTCGTAGGCCGCCTTGCGGACCGACTGGTCGTTGGAGGCGCGGGCCTTCTCGAAGTCCTTGTTGATGATGGAGTCGTTGAACCGGCTGAAGTTCACCGGGTTGTCGCAGTTGTTCCCGGTAACGCCACCGGCGTCGTCGGTTCCGATCTCCTTCGAAACCGATCCGGTGGCAGGACCCGGCGCGTTGTTGCAGTGCCACCACACCCACTGGGTGTCGGGGTCGAAGCCGGGGTGGTTCCGCCAACCGGACGCCTGGAACTTGCCGGCGATGGCGTCGTTGATGAGCGTCGCCTCGTCGACCTGCTTGATGTTCATCTTCATACCGGCTGCGGAGACGTACTTGCCGATCAACTGTGCGTCCGCGAGCGCGATCGGGTCGGAACCGGTGCTCAAGGTGAACTCCAGCGGCTGGCCAGTCGACGCGGTGTACTTCTGGACGTAGCTCTTCGCCGTCGCCACGTTGTATTCCGGCAGGTTGGTATCGGGGAGGTAACCGAGTACGCCCGGACCGAACGGCCCGGTCGCCAACGCGAGCAGGTTCTTGTTGGCGATGCGGTTGTACTCCTCGCGGTTCACCGAGTAGGCGAACGCCTTGCGGGCGTTGATGTTGTCGAACGGCGGCTTCGAGTCGTTGAACAACGTGTAGGCAACCTCGGGGAACGAACTCGCCTTCACCATGTTCAGCGAGCCGGAATCGACGAGCGGCTGGAGTTGACTGATCGCAACGTCGTCGTCGGTGATCGAGAGGTCGAACAACTTGGTGGTGAGACCGTTCACGAGCGTGCTCGTCTCGGTGACCGGCTTGAACGTGATCTTGTCGAGGTAGGGCAGCTTGTTGCCGTACTGATCCTTGCGCCAGTAGTTCGGGTTCTTGACCACGGTGAGGTGATCGTTCTGCTGCCAGTCACCCTTGAACTCGAACGGACCGGTACCGATCATGTCGTTGAAGCAGCTGGCGCCGTCACGGAGCTGCTTCTCGGCCATCATGCCGAGGCGGCCGTAGCTGTAGAGGCTGGCCGGGAACGACGACCAGGGCCCCTTCATCGTGACCGTGACCGTCATCGGGTCGGTGACGGTGACGTCCTTGATGTTGTCGAACACGAACGTGAACAGCAACGGCTTCCGAATCAGGTTTCCGGCCGCGTCCTTGAACGTGCCCCGGTAGGCGTCGAGGTTGTCCTTGACGACTGCAGCATTGAACGGCGTGCCGTCTTGGAACTTGATGCCCGAGCGAAGGTGGATCGTCCACGAGGTGAAGTCGGCGTTCGGCGTGATCTTGTCGGCGAGATCCGGAACGTATTCGTTCTTGTCGTTCGGGAGCGCCAGGTAGTCGTAGATCGAGCGCGCGACCTGGATACCGGAGATCGCGAGCTGCGCCTCGGGGAGGCACCAACCGCCGGAACTCTCGGCCGGGAGGGTCATCGTGATGTCGCCGCCCAGGACCGGCTTGCCCTCGTTCACGGGCGCGTTGCTCGCCACCGTTGTGGGGGTGCTGTTCGGCTTCGACGAGCCACTGCTCCCGCACGCGGCGATCAGCATGGCCATGATGAGTGCCAAGGCGATCGCCCCGCCGACACTCCGCTTGCGCGACCCGAGAACTGATCTCACGTTTCCCCCAATATGGCTATGAAGCCGGCTCTCTCACCGGCATGTCACGTGACGATGTGTGACCGTCGTCACAGTCGATCGTATCGGCGCAACCTAAGGAACGGGCGCCGCCCCTGTCAATCACTGTTCATACGTGCGACCAACTGAATTAACGGCGCTACCAGGTCGCGAGGTTCACTCGTTGCTCTCCGGCGGGACCGGTGAGCGTGCGGGTATCGAGTTGCACCGTCGTTCCGACGATCTCAGCCGACTCCGCGGCAACACACAGATCGGGGTCGCGAACTTGGGCGTAGGTGCGTGAACCGTCGGCGAGATCGCAGACGAGCAGCGCCCATTCCGGTTCCCCGTCCCGGCCGTGTACCACTGAGTACGCACCGACGGTGGCCTCGCCCTCGTGCTCCGCGACCACGCGCTTCTGCCCCGCGCGATCTGTAACACGTTTCACTTCGGTCGTGTCAGGCGGCGCGACCGGCCCCGGCGTTGCGGTGTAGACACCGAAGACGTGCTTGGTCATGTGCATCCCGACGCCACTGACCATTCCGGCCGCGTCCCGATCGGCGCGGAGCTGCTCGACCATCGCCGCGATCGAGTGGGTGAGATATCCGCTGGCCGGACCACCGTGGTACGGCAGGCCGCCGGTCACGGTGACCCCCCGGCGCGTCGCCGGCCGCGAGACCCAACGCGTCTCGGGCGAAGTGGAGCGAGCTCGCGAAGCAGGAGTAGAGGTCGAGATGGCCGATGTCGTCGATGCCGACGTTCGCGCACCTCATCGCTTCGGCCGCGGCCGCGGCCATCGCGGGTGACCGGCCGAGATCGGGGTGCTCGGCGACTAGCACCGGATCGCGTGGCGTAACACCAACCGCGCGGGTACACGCGCTGCTCGACCGGCACGCCGAGCGCGTCGGCGCGTTCGTGGGTCGCGACGATCGAGCGCGCCCGCCATGTCGACGTCCATCACCGACACCATGTACTTCGTGTACGGGTAGCCGACCATGCGGTTGTCGGCGCGCGGCTCGACGATCTCGTCGACGGAGCGTTCGATCCGGTACCAGGCATTCGGGTTGTGCGCCGCGATCTGCGTCATCGGCGCGAGCAGCTCGCCGATCTCGGTGCGGTAGTCGTCGAGTCCGATCCGAGCTCGGCGCGGCGCGCGTTGTCGAACACCGCGAACGTGAGCCAGGCCTGGAACACCTCGTGCGCGACCTCGACCGGATCGCGGCGGCGACTCCCACGGGAACGGCCGCTTGTCGGCCGGCGGGAACGAACCGACCCAGCGTTCGCCGGCGCGCTTGCGCTGCCGCTTGGTCGCGAGCGCCTCCGCGCTCGTGATCGAGCGCGAGATCCATCTCGCCGCGCGAGCATCGCCTCCGACGTCTCGTTGACGAGCTGCTGCGTGGTCGTCCCGCCGATTCCCGAATAGTGGCGATGGCTGGGATCGGCGCCGAGCCGCTCCGCGAGACGCGCGACCGCGTCGTCGTACTGCCAGGTCTGGCAGTAGACGATCTGGATGCTGTCGAGCGCGGCGAGCAGATCTTTGTTCCCCGCATCGGTCGCGGCGGCGCGCGCGACGTGGTCCCACATCTCGAGCGGCTCGGGCGCGCCTTCCGCGCCGACATCCTCGGGATGCCACGTGTGCGTGGCGACGCCGATGATGCACGGCGTACGCGGGTCGACGGTCACGCCGTTCCCTTCATCGGGCTTGCCATACCGGCTTGCGCTTCTCCGCGAACGCCTTGGGCCCCTCCTTGGCGTCTTCGGTCTGGAAGATCGCGCTCGAGATGCGACTCTCCTTCTCGAACGCGGTGCGCAGCTCCTTGCCGAGGCGGTTCAGCACCTCGACGCTCGCGGCGATCGCACCTTGCGCGGTCGCGGCGTCGGTGGGATCGATCTGTTGCAACGCGGCGCTCAGTGCACGTGACGCCTCGCGGAGCTGCGTGATCGTGTCTTCGTCGACGTACAGACCCTTGAGCGCGCTCTGCTTCGTCGCCTGCACGGCCAGCGGCGCGTTGGCGATGATCCGCGCGGCGTACGCGTGCGCCGCGTCGAGCAGCTCGTCACGCGGGACGATCGCGTTCAGCAGCCCCATCTCGTAGGCGCGCTCGGCCGGGATGAGATCGGCGCAGAGCAGGAACTCCATCGCCTGCGCCCACGGAACCTGGCGCGGCAGGCGAACCGTCGTACCGCCGCCCGCGAACAGTCCGCGCTTCGGCTCCATCACCGCGAACTTGGCTTCCGGGCACGCGACCCGGATGTCGCAGCCGCCGAGCATCTCCATCCCGCCCGCGGTGCAGAAGCCGTTGACCGCGGCGATGATCGGCTTGTAGAGCGGCCAGTTGCGGAGCACCGCGCGGGTGCCGTCGTCGAGGCGGTAGCCGTCGATCTCGGTGAGGCCCTTCTCCGCGATCTGCTTCTGGAACTTCGTGATCTCGGGGACGTAGCGTCTTGAGGTCGGCGCCGGCGAAGAACGCGTCGCCGACGCCGGTGATGATCGCGACCCACGCCTGATCGTCGGCCTCGAAGCGCTCCCACGCCTCGCGGAGCAGCTTGAAGTGCTCCATGTCGGCCGAGTTGCGGGCTTCGGGGCGGTCGATCGTGATGAGGACGACGTGCTCTTCGTCGGCTGCGTAGTGAATCGGCATGCTCGGACGTTAGGTTCAACCTGACGCCCACGTCATACGCGTGCGAGGATGAAGCGTGCCCGACCGACAAAGTGACCGACACAAAGCACTCGTGACTGCGCCGTTCCGCGGCGAGGGTTGGGACACCCTCAATTCCCTGGTCGACGTCGTCTACGACCCGTGGATCGAGCACGTTCCGCTCAAGCTCATGAACGGCGAGAAGCTCGCGGCGCGCCTGATCGAGGAGGGCGCCGACATCCTGATCGTCGAGTCCGACTCGGTGAAGGGGCCGGTGTTCGACCTCCCGCTCCTCATGATCGGATCGTGCCGGGGCGACCCCAACAACGTCGATGTCGAGGCCGCGACCAAGGCCGGCATCCCCGTGCTGCGCGCACCCGGCCGCAACGCCGACGCGGTGGCCGAGATCACGATCGCATTGCTGTTCGCCGCGAACCGGTTCATCGTGCCCGCCGACCACGACGTGCGCGCCGACCAGGTGTACGCGGGCGGCAAGATCCCCTACCAGCGGTACCGCGCCTGGCAGCTCGCCGGCCGCACCGCCGGCATCATCGGCCTCGGCGCGGTCGGCCGCGCGACCAAGTGGCGCCTCGAGGGGCTCGGCATGCGGGTGCTCTCGTTCGATCCGTACAACCCCGACGCGACGCATCACACGCCGGCCGAGCTCCAGGAGATGCTCGCCGAGTGCGACGTCGTCTCGATGCACGCGATGGTCACGCCCGAGACCGAACGGCTCATGGGCGCGGCGCAGTTCGCGGCGATGAAGCCGGGCTCGATCTACATCAACTCGGCGCGCGCGCTGCTGCACGACACCGACGCGCTCGTCGAATCGTTGCTCGTCGGGTCACTCGTCGGCGCGGGCCTCGACCACTTCGAAGGCGAGCACCTGCCGCCCGACCATCCGTTGTCCGCGATGCAGAACGTCGTGTTGACGCCGCACATCGGCGGCGCGACGTACGACACCGAAGCGAACCACTCGAAGCTCATCGCCGACGACGTCGCCGCGCATCCTGCGCGGCGACAAGCCGGTCAACTGCGTGAACCCGGAGGTTTTGACGCTAGATGGGCGAGCTCAAGGGAACTGCCGACGAGATCAAGGCGGACCTGCTGTGGGTCGCGCAGGAGAGCTTGCGCTCGAACCTCGTGCACGGCACCGCGGGCAACTTCTCGGCGCGCCTGCCCGACGGCAACGTCGCGCTGACCCCGTCGTCGCTCGAGTACGACACGATGACGCTCGACGATCTCGTCGTGTGCGACCTCGAGGGCAACGTCGTGGAGGGCACCCGCGCCCCGACCACCGAGAAGATGCTGCACCTCGCGTGCCTCAAGGCGTACGACGACATCCACGCCGTCATCCACTGTCACGCCAAGTTCTGCACGATGTTCGCGATCACGCACCAGCCGATCCCGTGTGTGATCGAAGAGGTGGAAGCGTTCGTGGGCGGCGACGTGCCCGTCGCCAACTACAAGTTCACCGGGTCGCAGCAGCTGGCCGACGAAGTGTCGAAGTGGGTCGGTGACCGCGCCGCGGTGCTCATGGCGAACCACGGGCTGCTGACGGTCGGCAAGTCGCCGAAGGACGCGCTCAAGATCGCGAACCTGGTGGAGATCACGGCCGAGATGGTGCACGGCGCCCGGGTGCTCGGTGAGCTCGTGCCGCTCCCCGACAAGACCCGTCAGAAGATGGCCCCGATCTACAAGATGCTCCGCGGCATGTAGCCCAGGCTCGAACCCAATGTGATGCGCGGATACTGCCCCCGCCCAGGTGCGCAAACCACTACAACTGATGGGTGGGTTCACTTCTTGCGGATCATCGTGAGGCCGTCGGAGATCGGGAGCATCACGGCTTCGACGCGATCGTCGGCGGCGACCATGTCGTTGAAGGCTTTGATCGCCTTGGTGTTGTCGTCGTCGGCATCGGGGTCGACGACCCGGCCGCTCCAGAGCACGTTGTCGACGAGCAACACGCCGTTCGGGCGGAGCCGGGTGAGGATCTCCTCGTAGTACACGGCGTAGCCGGGCTTGTCGGCGTCGATGAACGCGAGATCGATGGTCTCCTCCTGCGGGAGTGCCCGCAGGGTGTCGGCGCCCGGCGCCAGCTTCAGCTCGATCTTGTTCGCGACGCCGGCGGTCGACCACGCCCGCCGGGCGATCGCGGTCCACTCGTCGGACACGTCACAACACAACAAGTGCCCGTCGGCGGGGAGGCCGCGCGCGATGCACAGCGACGAGTAGCCGGTGAACGTGCCCACCTCCACCGCGGACGCGCGCCGACGAGCCGGGTGAGGATCGTGAGGAACGCGCCCTGCTCGGGCGAGATCTGCATGCCCGCGACCGGGCCGAGCGCTCGCGTCTCCTCGATGAGCGCGAGCTGCACCGCATCGGGCGGGCTTCCGTGCCCGACGAGATAGTCGGCGACGTCAGATCCGAGGAAGAACGACTTGGGGGCAACGCTCGCATCGGCCATCGCGAAAACCTATCCCCGGCCCGCGACGAAGCCTGACACGCGCGTCAGGAACGGCGTACGATCCGCCGACAGCACGACCGCCCGCGTCGGGGAGATCTGTGGACGCACCAGACGAGGCGACTCCAGCACCCGACGGGGCGCGACGGGCAGCGCGGCCGCGCTCGCCTCCGCCGTGCTCGACGAAGAGGCGGCGCGCCAGGCCGCGCAGGCCCGCGCGTCGGAGCAGGTGATCTTCCCCGACGACATGCTCCCCGGCGTCGAGTCGGAGCCGGTCGACTTCCCGGAAGCGTTCGCCAAGGGCGGCCGGAGCGATGTTCATCATCCTCGGGCTGTTGATCTCGCTCGACCAGCTCACGCTCAATGCGATCCAGACCATCGAACCCGAGCTTCGCCAGACCTTCCACATCAGCAGCGGCACCGTCGTGTTCCTCACAGCCGCGTCGTCGCTGTTCTTCGCGCTGGGCGCGATCCCGCTGGGTTGGCTGGCCGACCGCGTCAAACGAGTGCCGATCGTCGGCACGACCAGCGTCCTCGGAGCCGTCTTCACCTTCCTCACCGGCGCGGCGGTGGGTTCGTTCATGCTCTTCTGGATGGTCTTCTTGACGGGGATCACCAAGGCGAACGACATCGCAGTGCACCCGTCGCTGATGGCCGACAACTACCCCATCGGCATTCGCGCCCGCATGTCGGCGCTCATGAACCTCGGCCAGCAGATCCTCGGCAATCTCAGCCCGCTGCTCGTCGGACTGATCGCCAGCTTCGCCGACCACCAAACCGGCGGCACCGAAGGCTGGCGCTGGGCGTTCTACATCCTCGGCATCCCGGCCCTGATCGTCGCCGGATTCGCGTTCTTCATCAAGGAACCACCGCGCGGCCAGTACGAAAAGGACGACGTGCTCGGCGAGGTGATCGAAGACGAGAACCCCGCGCAACCGTCGATGGAAGCCGCGTTCACCCGGCTCAAGAAGATCGCGACGATCCGCACGTCGATCGCCGCGTTCGCCGCGCTCGGGTTCGGCGTGTTCGCGCTCGGCGGCCTGCAGGTGCTGTACCTGAACGACACGTTGCACGTCACCAACATCGTGCACCGCGGCTTCGTGCTCAGCTTGGCCGGCTGGTGCGCGGTGCCCTTCCTGTACCCGGTCGGCGCGTACTTCGACCGCACCTACCGCAAGGATCCGGCCAAGGCACTCGTGATCGTCGGCGCGTTGATCCTGCCGTCGGCACTGTTCACTCCCCTGCAGGTGTCGACCCACAGCGTGGCGATGTTCGTGATCTGGGGCATCCCGCAAGCGGTGCTCACCGCCTGCGCGTTCGCGATGATCACGCCGGTCTTGCAAGCCGTGTGCCCGTACCGACTCCGCGGCCTCGGTACCGCGATGGGCGTGATGTACGTGGTGTTCATCGGCGGTTTCGCGGGCAGCGTCCTCGCCAAGTTCTTCACCGACGCAGTTCGGGGTCCGCGACCACCGTGCTCATCCTCGGGATCCCGACGAGCATCATCGGGAGCCTGCTGTTGATGAACGGCGCCCGCCACATCCGCCACGACCTCTCGCTCGTCGTCGAGGAGCTGCTCGAAGAACAAGACGAGCACCGCAAGCGCACCGAGCTCGGCGAGCGCACGCCCGTGCTCCAGATGGCCAACACCGACTTCTCCTACGGGCCGGTGCAGGTGCTGTTCGACGTGAACTTCGAGATCCACCAAGGCGAGTGCGTCGCGCTGCTCGGGACCAACGGCGCGGGCAAGTCGACGATCCTGCGCGTCGTCAGCGGGCTCGAGGTACCCGAGCGCGGTGTCGTGCGCTTGAACGGTCGCAACATCACCTACGTCGCGCCCGAACAGCGGGCGCGCATGGGCATCGTGCAGCTCCCGGGCGGCAAGGGCGTGTTCCCGAGCCTGACCGTCGATCAGAACCTCGCAACCAGCGCCCGCCTCGGGGGCGGTACGCACGCCGAGATGGATCAACGGATCGCCGACGTGCTCGAGCTCTTCCCCGAGCTCGCCGAGCGGCGCAAACAACCGGCGCGCAGCCTCTCCGGCGGCCAACAGCAGATGCTCGCGTTCGGCGCGCGTGCTCATGCACGATCCCAAGATCCTGCTGATCGACGAGCTGTCGCTCGGTCTCGCACCGGTCGTCGTGCAACGCATGCTCGAGATCGTCGACCAGCTGAAAGCGCGCGGGCAGACGATGCTGATCGTCGAGCAGTCACTCAACGTCGCGCTCTCGATCGCCGACCGGGCGATCTTCCTCGAGAAGGGCGAGGTGCGGTTCGAGGGTCCCGCGCAGGAGCTCCTCGAACGGGATGACCTCGCGCGCGCGGTGTTCTTCGGGACCGAAGGCGGCTGATGCTCGGCTCGCTCCTGCATCCGCACATCTACACGAACAACCTGCTGTTCCTCGGGTTGGTGAACGGACTCACGATCGCGCTCATCGCGATGGGGATCGTGCTCGTGTACCGCTCGAGCCGGGTGATCAACTTCGCGGTCGCCGACCTCGGTGTGCCCGCGGCCGCGATCCTCGCCGAAGTGGTCGGCCGGAACCATTGGCCCTACTGGCTCGGGCTCATCGGCGCGTTGATCGTCGGCACGCTCTCGGGAACCGTGGTGGAGATCTCGGTCATTCGCCGCTTGTCCAAGGCGCCGCGGGTGATCGTGCTCGTCGCGACGATCGGCATCGCCGAGGTCGCGCAAGCGATGACGCACACGCTCCCCGACTACCGCTCCGGGAGCGACCTCGTCGGCTACCCGAGCCCGATGAACTCGCAGTGGCTCATCGGCAACGTCGGCATCGGGCCGTTCCGCGTCCACAACGTCACCATCACCGGTCCCGAAGTGCTCGCGCTGATCGTCGTGCCGCTGGTCGCGCTCGGGCTTGTGGTGGCTGCTCGGCCACACCGTCTTCGGTGAAGCGGTGCGGGCCGCGGCCACCAACGCCGACCTCGCCCGGCTCACCGGGATCAGCCCGAAGCTGGTCTCCACCGCGATCTGGAGCATCGCCGGACTCCTGTCGACGATGTCGGTGATCCTCTACGCCACGCTCAACTCGTCGGCCGAGCTCGTCTCGATCGGCCCCCAGACGCTCCTCTTCGGGCTGACTGCCGCGCTCATCGGGCCGGATGACGTCGTTCCCGCGCGCGTTCGCGGGCGCGATCGGGATCGGCGATCTTCACGCAGGTCCTCACCTACAACTTCACCGAGAACAGCGCGCTCGTGCAGTTCGTGCTCTTCCTGCTCGTGCTCCTGCTCGTCGCGCGCATGAGCCGGGGCGACGAGACCGGCGGCGAGAGCTTCGCGTTCGCACCGCGCGTACCGCCGGTGCCCGAACGGCTGCGGGAGATCTGGTGGGTCCGGCGCATGCCGCAGGCGGTCGCCCTGCGTCGCGTTGCTCGGCGCGATCGCGCTGCCGCTGCTGGTCAAGCAGTCGGCGCACCATCTCACCTACTCGATCATCGTCGGCTTCGCGATCTGCGCGGTGTCGGTGACGGTGCTCACCGGCTGGGCCGGCCAGCTCTCGCTCGGTCAGATGGCGTTCGCGGGGATCGGTGGTCTCGAGCGCGGCCGCGTTCTCCCGCGGCGTCACGATGAACATCGGGTGGCGATCGCACCGCATCTTCAACGGCGCGCTCCAACCCTTCCCGTTCGTGATGACGCTCGGTCTCGCGGTCGCCGCGATCCTGATTGCCAACACCGCATGGCGGGAACGGTGGAGATCGAAACGACTCTGGGTCGCGCTCGGCGCGATCGTCGTGCTGCTCGCGCTGGAACCGTTGTTCGCGGGCCGGGTGATCCAATCGACGATCCGGCCGCTGCCGTTCGTGCTCGACATCGTGTGCGGCGCGCTCGTGGCGTGCTTCGTCGCGGTGCTCGTCGGCGCCGGCGCGCTGCGAGTGAAAGGGCTCCTGCTCGCGATCAGCACGATGGCCTTCGCGATCGCGGCGCAGAGCTACCTGTTCTCCCGTCCGATCTTCACCGGCCTGGCCGACTCACTCACGGTCAATTTCCGCGCGGGAAGTTCGGGCCGATCGATCTCGCCCACCTCAACCGCAACTACTACTTCTTCGTGCTCGCGTGTTTGGTCCTGGTGCTGCTCGTCACCGGTCATCTGCGCCGGACCGGGGTGGGGCGCATGATCATCGGCGTGCGCGAGAACGAGCAGGGCGCGGCCGCGCTCACGGTTTCGCCGACCAAGGCGAAGCTCACCGCATTCGCGCTCGCGGGATTCATCGCGGGCTTCGGCGGCGCGTTGCTCGGTGGTGTCGCGGTCACCATTGCGTACGGCGAACGGTTCTACACCGTGGCCGACTCGTTCAACGTCGTGGCGATCGCGGTGATCGGTGGCCTGGGCAGCTTGGCCGGCGCGGTCACAGGTGCGCTCTGGGTGATCGGGCTCCCTGCGTTCTGGCCCAACAACCAAACCGTGCTGCTGCTTACCTCGGGCATCGGGCTGTTGATCGTGTTGCTCTACTTCCCCGGCGGTTTCACGCAACTCGGCTACTCGTTGCGGGGGATGATCCTGCGCTGGCTCGAGCAACGTCTCCCCGAGCGTCCACTGAAGACGCGGACTGCGCCACCCGCGTCGTTGACACGCGTCGCGACACCCGGCTCGCTCATTCTCAACGACGACGGCAGCGCGATCGCGACGCGCGCGCTCACGGTTCGCTACGGCGGCATCGTCGCGGTCGACGGGGTCGACTTCCATGCCGATCCCGGTGAGGTGATCGGTCTCATCGGCACGAACGGGGCCGGCAAGTCGACCCTGCTCAACGCGATCGGCGGCTTCACTCCGGTTTCGGGCACCGTCGAGCTCCTCGGGCGCGATGTCACCAAGCTGCCCGCGCACTACCGCGCCCGGGCCGGGCTCGGCCGCACGTTCCAAGCCGCGACCCTGTTCCCCGAGTTGACCGTGCGCGAGACCGTGCAGCTCGCGCTCGAGGCGCGGCACGCGACCTCGTTCTGGGGCGCGATGCTCTGCCTTCCGCCCGCGCTGCGCGCCGAACGCGCCGAAGCGCGCCGAAGCCGCGGAGTTGATCGACTTCCTCGGTCTGGGCCGGTACGCCGACCGGTTCATCGCCGAGCTGTCGACGGGGACCCGGCGGATCGTCGAGCTCGCGGCGGTCCTGGCCGTTGCACCCCGGGTGCTGTGCCTCGACGAGCCGACCGCCGGCGTGGCGCAACGCGAGGCCGAAGCGTTCGGTCCGTTGATCAAGCGGGTGCAGCACGAGCTCGATGCGACGCTGGTGGTCGTGGAGCACGACCTGCCGATGATCCTGGCGCTGAGCGACCGCGTCTACTGCATGGAAGCGGGCAAGGTGATCGCCGAGGGTTCGCCGAACGACGTGCGCAACAACCCGCTCGTCGTCTCGTCGTACCTCGGCACCGACGACCGCGCCATCGAACGCAGTAACGCCCCCGCCTAACCCATTCGCGGCAATTGGACATGCGTTTGTGAGCGCCCTCTGCGGTAGCTCACAGACGCATCATGAGCCTCTAACCGCTGACGTCTTCGGTCGGGGTGAGGTGGCGCCACTGGCCGATGGGCGGGATCTTCGGGTCGAACGCAACCAGGCCGAACGTGTCGTCGGCGTCGTACTTGCCCGTGTGCAGTGACGCGTAGTCGGTGTTCATGACCGCGATGGGCCCGAAGTTGTTCACGGTCGAGACCCAGTTCGCGTTGTTGAGGTTCTTCCCGACCCGCTTGGCGATGGTCGCGAACATCGTCACGAACGAACACGAGTCTTCCGCGCTGCCGTAGATGTCGTTCTGCTTGCCGTTGGGCAGCTTCACCACGACGTTGGGCAACGGGATCTTGATACCGGTCTGCTTCTCGTAGATCTTCTTGCAGTACGTGTAGTGCGGCGTCTTCGAGTGCTCGAGCCCGATCCGCCCTTCGGCGGTGATGATCCCGTCGTAGGGGTTCGGAACGAGGTGCGCCTTGACGGAGTCTTGGCCGCCACCCAACACGTCGGTGGTGTCGGAGATCAGCAGCATGTCGGGAATCGCGGCCTTCACCTTGGTCACGAATTGCTTCGAGCTCGGCGCCTGGCCGACGAGGATCAATGCGTTCACGTGCTCGGTCTTCCAGCGTTCGATGAAGCTGTCGAGCTGACTCTGCGCAACCTGGGTGTCGAGTCCACTGATCGAGAGCACCGCTTCGGAGCCTTGCTGCACGCCGATCGCGTCGAGCGTCGGCGTGACGACCGATTTCACGCGACTGGTCGACGACGAGTCGGTGAGCACCCCGACTTTCTTGCCTTCGAGGATGTGACGCTTCTTCACCAACGCCATGATCACGTTGAGGCGTCGATCCGGCGTGATGTTTCCGGTGAGCAACAATCCCGGCGGCGACTTGTCGATCATGTCCTGCGTCACACCGTCGGTGATGAGCACGGTGTTGTGCTGCTTGGTGAAGCACTGTCGGGCGTCACCCGCGGGGTCGTACAGACTCCCGATCACGGCGAACACGTGGGAGTCCTCGGTGAGCGATGTGCACGCGGCGATGGAGAGATCGAACGGCACCGGGCACACCGTCTTGAACACGGGCACGATCTTGCGACCGTTGATGCCGCCGTGCTCGTTGATGTCGTCGATGTACGCCTGGTACGCCTGCTTCTGGTTGACGTAGATCGAGTCGAGTGCGCTCTCGATGCATTTGAAGTCGACCATGACCACGCCGAGTTTGATCGTGTTCTGCGTCACGCCGGTGCCGAGACCGGGAACGTCCGCGACCTTGGGTCCTGACGTCGCGCTCCCGCTGCCGAGCGTCGTCGTAGACGGCGAGCTCTTGGAAACACCGTTCCCGCACGCAGCTCCGACGATCGCGAGCAAAACCGCGAACACGATGATTCGGCGCATGGCGCCGACGTTACGCCAATGCCACCAGGTCTACGAGGTCATCCGACCAGTGGTCGACGGTGCCGTCGGGCATCACGAGCACACGGTCGGGTTCGAGCTCGGTGACGAATTCCGTGTCGTGGCTCACGAGCACCATCGAACCCTTCCACGTGCGGAGCGCGGCGCCGATCGCAGCGCGCGACGGCGGGTCGAGGTTGTTCGTGGGCTCGTCGAGCAGGAGCAGGTTGTGCTTGCCGGCGACGAGCATCGTGAGCGCGAGCTTGGTCTTCTCCCCGCCCGACAACGTGCTCGCGTCTTGGAACACGATCTCGCCGTGCAGGCCGAACATCCCGAGCAGTGACCGCAGGTACTGGTCGGGTTCGGTGCTCACATCGCGCATGTGCGCGAGCACGTTGCGACCCTTGACGATGCCTTCGTGCTCCTGGGCGTAGTAGCCGAGCGAAACCTGATGCCCGAGCGAGACCGTTCCGAGATCGGCTTCGAGCTCACCGACGAGCGTCTTGAGCAGGGTCGTTTTCCCCGCGCCGTTGAGGCCGAGCACGAGCATCCGCTCGCCGCGGCCGACATCGAAGTTGACGTCTTCGAACACCGTCTTCGGTCCGAACGCTTTCGCGAGGTCGGCCACTTCGAGCGAGACGCGACCACCGCGGGGCGGCTCGGGCAGCCGCACCCGGATCTTGCGATCGGCGCGCGCGGCGGTGACCTTGTTGGCGGTGAGCTTCTCGACCCGATGGTCGAGCGTCTTGGCGGTGCGCGCCCGCTTCTCGGTCTGGCCGCGCATCGAGTTGGCGAGCGCCTTCAACCGGTCGATCTCACTCGACTGGCGCGCCGCGAGCTTGGTGCGGCGTTGGGCGTCGTCTTGGCGGGCGACGAGGTACTGCGAATACGTGCCGCGATATTCGACGAGCTCGCCTTCGTCGATGTGCAGCACACGCGTGATCGCCTGGTCGAGCAGCTCGAGGTCGTGACTGATCACGAGCAGTCCGCCGCGGAACGAGCGCAGGAATTGCATCAGCCACTGCTTGGCATCGATGTCGAGGTGGTTGGTCGGCTCGTCGAGCAGAAGGAGATCGCTGCCCGCGAAGAGGATGCGGGTGAGCTCGACCCGGCGCCGTTCACCACCCGACAGCGCGGTGATCGGAAGGTCGAGGCGATCGTTGCCGAGGCCGAGACCCGATGCGATGCGGCGCACTTCGGAATCGGCCGCGTAGCCCCCGGCGTTGCGGAACGAGTCTTCGGCATTGCTGTAGCGGCTGACGTTGCGCGCCGATGCGTCGTCGGCCATGGCCCGGTGGAGCTCGTCGAGCTTCTTGGCCGCGGTGTCGAGACCGCGCGCCGACAACACGTGCGCGAGCGCGGTTCCGTCGAGGCCGGTTCCGCGCGGCGACGGGTCTTGCGAGAGGTATCCGACCGCACCGGTTCGCGCGACAACTCCGGCTGCCGCGGGCGCTTCGCCCGACAGCACTTTCAACAATGAGGTCTTGCCGACCCCGTTGCGGCCGACCAGCCCGACCTTGTCTCCGGCGCGCAGGGAGAGCGATGCGCCGGTCAACGTGTACCGGCCACCCACTTCCACTGAGAGATCACGCACCTGGAGCACAGATGATTGTCGCGTAGATGCTCCGGCGCGCCGGTCACATTGGGCGGGAGCGGGGCGTACGCACGTGTACGCTCGACCAGCACATCGACGCCCAGGAACACGACCGCGAGCCAGCCCAGCGGCCGCCCGAGCGGGAACAGGGTCGGCCATTCGAAGACCGGCGGGAAGCGGAAATGGTGTTGCAGATACACCATGTAGACGAGGACGATCGCGAGCAGGGCTGCGGGCGTGACCGCGACGATCGCCCGCAACGACGGCCGCCACTGCACCAAGACGACCGCGACGGCTGCGAGCAGACCCGCCCACGGGGCGACCACCAGCGACGCGACCAGCCCGGCGAGGATCGGCACGACGATGCGGCCGCGGCGGGTCGTCTCCACCGTTCCCCTTGGCCGTGAGGGCCACTCGACCTCGACATCCGAGTCGGACGCCTCACCGAGCGCTGCAGCACCCCGGCGCCGGCGCACGATCGCCCACGCAATCAGCCCGAGGCACAACAGCGAGGCCAGCACCGAGATCCAGATCGCGGTCCAGACCTGGTTTTGCGGGGTCCACTCGAGCACCACGTCGAACGCGCGGTCATCCGGCTTGACGAACCATCCGTTCGCGTAGCCGTCGACGAGTTGCGACGGGCCGAGCGAACCGCCGCCCACGACGTTCGCCTTCCATCCCGCGCTTTGCGACTGGCCGAGCACGAGCCAGAACGGCGCGTCGGCACCGGAGACGTGCACACGCATACGCGTCTCGCCGTTGCTCGTAACCGTGATCTTCGGTGCGGGCAGGGGTTCGGCGCCGAGGCCGGTCACCCGGCCCGCGGCGACCGCGAGGGGCGTGCCGCCTTCGGCGGATGCGAGCACGACCCGGTCGAGTTGGAGGCCGGTGCGAACGCCTTCGGACGTGCGCACGACGTGATCGCCGGGATCGAGCTTGACCGTCGGAACGCGCGCCGGATGCGCGGGGTCGCACGGTGTTACCGCGAGGCTCGACAGGTTCCCGGCCGCGCTCGCCGCGCCCGATACCCGCACGGGGAACGCCTCGCCGTCGATCGAGAGCAGATCCGAACGACACCGGTTCGGGATCGCCGCGGGACCGGTCTTTACGCGCAGGCCGGGGATGCCGAGCTCGGCGATCGCGACCGGCGCCATGACCTTGTCACCGGTCGACTCCCGCGTGGCCATCAGCACCCGCGTGCCCTTGATCGTCACCCGGATCCGGCGGCCCGTCATCGCCGGGAATCGCAACGGGACGGTCGTCGTCGCGTTCTCGCGACTGCCGTCGGCGATCGGCGGCACCGTGAGATCGCGCACCGCGCCGTCGACACTCAGCTCGATCGACGTCGGCACCGAGTGGCGCCCGTCGGCCACGACCTGCAGATTCATGTGCGAGAACGTGATCGGGCGCCGAGCCTCGAACTGCACCCACTGGTCGTCGACGTTCACGAACGGGGTGTTCCACGCGGTCGCCGGATCGCTGTCGGCGGCGCTCGCGGCCCGGCACTCGAGGCAGGCAGCCAGCGACGCGCTCGCGGTGGCCGTCACGCCCGGGCCGACACCGAGCGCGGCGTCGATCGCAGCTTCGCCGGCGGCGGGGTTGACGCTCGCGCTCCCCGTCAACGCGAACGCGCGCGGGCCCGGAAGAGTGAACGTGCGCTCCAGGGCGGGCTCGGGATCGGTGCGGGGCGGCACACCTCGTACTGCGTCGCGAGACATGAGGACGACGAGCGGATGGGTCGCAGCGTCGGTGCCCAACGCGTTCAACAGGTCCTGCGGCATCTGCTCGACTTCGTCGACGCGCACGTCGTGCTTCGAGTGCACGTCGCGCAGTCGGATCTCGGCGAGACCGACACCGTCGGCTCCCGAGAAGAGCTTGCGGCGGGGATCACTCACCGCCGCGATCTTGATCTCGAGAGTGGAGAACCGGCGCCGCCCGAATGAGATCGTCTGGCCGCCGGCCGATCGGGACGACGTGTCGAGTGTCACCCGATGCGGGGCTCCGCCGTCGAAGCGGAGATCGACCTTGGTGATCCACCGGTTGCGGCTGCTCGTGATCGGCTGCACCAGATTCATGTGATCGGTGGTGATCGGCGCCGCCAGTTGCAGCCGGATGTACTGGCCGACCGCGTCGCCGAGTGCCGACGTGCGCCACGCGGTCTTCACGTCACCGTCGATCGCGCCGCGGCGCGGTCTTCGGGCGTGTAGCTGATCGTGTTGCCGTACGCGGTCGCCTGGATCGATTTGATCCCGCGTTGCTGCGTCGTCGTGAGCGCGCTTGCGGGTTGGCCGGGGAACAGGGGCAGCCGGGCGTCGTTGGGGTCGGCGACGAGGGGCTTCTCCCCGGCCTGTTCGGTGTAGCCGACGTTGTCGAGCACCGAGCTCCAGATGCGGGCGCGGCTGCGATTCTCATCGGTGACGACGAGCGTGGCGTCGGGCGCGACCGCGGCGCGCAACTTCGCGCGCGTCGGATACGACGCGCTGTAGTGCGTCACCCCGGCGCCGGAGAGCAAACCGACATCGGCGGCGTCGACCATGCCCTCGCCGTCGCCCGCGATCATCAGCGATCGCTGCGCCGATTCGCTGCGCACGATCGCCGAGGGATCACTCACCGGATACACCACGACCGGGTTGAGCAGCGGCTCGTTGGCCGGGGCCGCGAGATCGACCTCGTCTTCCTCGACCGACCCCGCCAACGGCGTGGCGAGCGCGGGCGGCGCCGGGGTCCCGAAGACCGTCGGATGACCGAGGCCGGGCGTCTGTGCGAACACGCGGTTGATCTCGCGCGGCGCGACAAGGTTGTAACGCTGCGACTGGATGTCGTTGCGCAGCACGACGTCACCGATCCCCATGCGCCGGAGCAGAGCCGTGACCCCGGCCGGATCGGCGATGCGCTCCTGGAAGCGGCGGTCGAGCGCGTTGAGGAGATCGGCGGTGCCGGCGGTGCCGTACGGGATGAGCTCGCGCGCCACGTACGGACGATTCATGAGGCCGGGTGTGATCGGGTCGACGGTGTTGCCCCACGAATACGCGGCGAAGTCGGCGCCGGGCTCCTCGAGCACCGCGCGTCGCGTCACCCTTGGAGTCGAGATACTTGACCGCGTCCTTCCAGTACGCCGGTACCTGCTCGGGCCGCTCGAGGTTCTTCCCGTAGTAGCTGCCGTCGAACAAGGCAGGCAGATTCACCACGATCAACACCATGACGATGCCGATCAGACCGGCGCCGAGCAACGACTGCCCGCGTCGGCGCAACAGCTTGTAGGTCGCGTTGAGGCCGAGGCCGAGCATCACCGCCAGCGCGAGCACGACGAGCGGAACCGCGCACGCGGTGCTCCGCAACGCGAGGCCCGCGCTCGAGCTGTTGGCAAACGCCTTGAAGATCGCGCCCAGCGGTGTGGGGTGCGCGTACGGAGACGGGCCGACCGCGATGATCATCCCGACGATGAGCAGCACGACGAAGAACAAGCGGTGGCGCCAGCGCAGGACGCCGGCCGCGAGCAACGCGGCGGCGACGAGCGCGTAGCCCGCGATCAGCACCACCGGGTGCTGCGTGTACTGGCTCGCGGATTCGATCCACGGTCCGACTCGATCGCCGCCGTAGAAGAACCAGTAGCCGAGCCCGCGCAGGATCTCGTTGGGCGCCGACGCGGTCGCGACCGCCTGCACCGTCTCGGTGTATTTCAGGATGTCGAGGCCGTAGGTGCCCTGCATCTCGAGTCCGGCGATCCACCACAGCGACGTGGCGAGCGTCAACACGCCGATGCGTGCAGTCACCCCGAGCGCACGCCGCCAGTCGACTTCCCGGTCGACCAACCACGCGTACGCGATCCAGAGCACCGAACCGAGGCCCGCGAAGATCAACGCGGTCGCGTTCACGCCGCCGATCACCTGCACGACGAGTGCGAACGTCGCGGGATAGCGCCAGCCGCCGTCGCGCAGTGCCTTGCGCGTGAGGCCGATCATCCACGGCAACGCCGCGAACGGCAGGAGCAGCACCGAGATCGCGCGCCGAGTAGTCGAGCGTGTACGGCGTGAACATGTAGGCGACCGCCGCGACCACGACGCCCGGGCCGCGGATGCCGAACGTGCGCAAGAGGTAGAGCACGCCCAGGCCCGCGAAGAACAGGATCGACCCGAGCCAGAGTCGCTGCGCGACCCAGTCGGGCACGCCGATCTTGTCGAGGAGCCAGTAGTACGGGCCCATCGGGAACAGGTAGCCGATGTTCTGGTGCGTGACCGTGCCCATGCCGATGTGCGGATCCCACATCGACGCGGCCCGCGACAGCAGGCGTGACGGATCGAGGTAGAGGTACTGCTTGGTGTCGGCCGCGACCTTGCCGGGGTCGCTCCGCAGCACCGGCGCGTACGCCGCGAGCGCGAGGAGCACGTAGCCCGCGACCAACCGCGGCCAGGCCCGACTCGCAGCCGGCTCGACCTCGCCCGTCGACAGCTCGACCGCCGACCGCTCGCCGGCGACCGTCACGACCGGCGGCGCCGCAGGGCTTCGTTCGCGAGCACTTCGAGCGTCCCGCGCGCCGTCGCCTCCCACGTGAAGCCGCTGGCGTGCGCGAGCGCGTTCGACGAGAGGACCGCGCGCGCAAGTCGTCGTCGGTCAGCACGCGCTGCGAGCGCCGATCCGAGTTCCGACGGTTCGTCGACGAGCAGGCCAGTGTGCTCGTGCACGACCGCGTCGGCATGACCGGCGATGCGGGTCGCGACCGCCGGCGTCCCGCACGCGGCGGCTTCGGTGACCGTCATCCCCCAACCCTCGTGCGCGGATGCGCTCGCGAGCACCCACGCCCGGCGGTAGAGGTCGACCAGCGCCGCGTCCTCGACTCGCCCGGCAAAGGTGATCCAGTCGTCGGCACCGACCTCGCGCAGGTGCGCGTTCGAGCGACTCGCGTTCGTAGCCGTCGCCGACGATGACGGCACGCAGATCGGGAACCGCCGCTTTGATCCCGGTCGAGCGCGTCGATCAGAACGTGGAGACGCTTCACCGGAACGAGGCGGCCGACCGCGACCACCAACGGCGTTGGGACTGCGCTCGCCGCCCGGCGCGAACTGCGCGTCGACGCCGGGCGGAACCACCGTGATCTGCTCGGGCGCGAGATGCAGCTTGTGCACCAACTCCTGCTTGGACGAACCCGACAGCGTGACGATCGGTGTGTTGCGGTAGATCGGCGGCGCGACCGTGAACTCGATGCGGCGGCCGAGGCGCGCCAACCGGGGCGGCAGCGTCATGTCCCACATCGAGTCGTGCACGTGATGCAACCAGGTGACGGTCGGGCGCCGGGCCCAGACCGGAGAGAAGAACGGCATGCCGTTCCAAATCTCGACCAGGCCGTCGGCGGCGCCGTGCCAACCCATCATCTCGCTGAACGACGCGCGGGAACACGAGATAACGGCCGGCCTTGCGAATCACGCGGTAGCCGTTGCGCCAGGTCACCTGCGGATGACCGGCCGCGTACGACGTGCGCATCGTCACTTCGATGCCGGCTTGGGCCCAGAGCGACGCGACCCGCGACGCGTGCAGCTCCGAACCACCGGCCTCGGGGTCGTCGAGATCACGCCAGGCGAGGATCGAAATACGCCGCAGTCCGGCGGTGGCGGCCAGGTCGCCGAGCTTGGCGACAACGTCGGGATCGTTCACGCACATACCCCGGAGTCGCTCACGCGGGGAGTCTAGAAGGGGTCCGCCGCGATTCCGGGTTGGGCGAGCGTCGCAGCCGAGCGATCACGGGCCGCAGAGCCACGATCCGGCCGGGCCCCGTTGTACCTGGCCCCGTTGTACCTGGCCCCGTTGTAGTGGTATCGCGGCTGTACGCTGCCGGGCTCGGTTCCGCGGACGCAATCGGCAACTGTGAGAACGCTGGAGGACGCGGTGAAACTCACCGGCGAACGGCCGATGGAGGGCGCGACCCCGGATTCGCTGCTCGCCCTACACGATGCGGGCTACCGGGAGGTGAGCTGGCGGCTCGGCCCCGGCGTGGTGCTCGACGTCGGCTGCGGGATCGGCTCGGAGACCCAGCGCTTGACGGCTCCGGATCGGCTCGTGGTCGGAGCCGACTACAGCAGCGACACCGCTCGGTTGGCCGCGAGCACCTATGGATCTTCTCCTGGTGGCTCCGGCGAACTCGACTTCTTCGCCACCGACGGCGCCGCGATCGGGCTCCGGGACGAAAGTGTCGACTTCGCAGTCTCCTCGCACATCATCGAGCACTTCGTGAATCCCGCGCTGCACGTGATCGAGCTGGCGCGGGTATTGCGGCCCGACGGGACCGCGTTCGTCATCACCCCGAACGCACCGGCCGACTTCGAGAACCCGTTCCACGTGTACCTCTTCGAGCCGGAACATCTGGTGTCGATGCTCTCCCTCTTCTTCGACGAGGTGACCTGCTTCGGCCTCGAGGGCGATGAGGTACTCAAGGCCGATTTCGCGGCCCGGCGCGCGAGCGGCGAGCGCCTGCTCAAGGTCGATCCGCTCAACCTGCGCCGCCACATCCCGCACCGCGCCTACGTCTGGGCCTACGAACACCTCCTGCCGCTCACCTACCGCTTCCTCAAGCAGGAGAGCACTGGGATCGGCTCGGGCATCGACGAGTCACATTTCTTCATCCAGAAGGAGATACGCGCCGATACTCCTGTTCTCTTCGCCGTCGCCCGCCGGCCGCGCCGACCGAGGACTCAGGAACCAGGCCGGAAGTCCGAATGAAACTGCAAACCGGATGAAGACACGCGAGATCAGATGAGCACGATGCGAGGAACGACATGGGCGTGAACACGAGCAGGGTCTGGGTCACCGTCCCGACGCTCGACGAGGTCGAGAACATCGCGCAGCTGATCCAGGGCGTACGCGCGTCGGTACCCGACGCGCACATCCTCGTCGTCGACGACGGCAGCGCCGACGGCACCGCTGACAAAGCCGAAGCACTCGGCGCCGAGCTCGGCGGTATCGAAGTATTGCGCCGGCCGCACAAGATGGGACTCGGCAGCGCGTACCGCGCCGGTCACGCGATCGGCATCGCCGCGGCTACGACGTCATGGTCCAGATCGACGCCGACCTTTCGCACGATCCGGCCGCGCTGCCCGAACTGCTCGCCGCAGTCGACCGCGGCGCCGACCTCGCGATCGGATCGCGTTACGTTCCCGGCGGCTCGGTTCCGAACTGGCCGAAGCGACGCTTGCTGCTCTCGGTGTGGGGCAACCGCTACGCGGGATTCGTGCTCGGGCTACGCGTGCACGACACCACCGCCGGATACCGCGCGTACCGCGCGGTCGATCCTGCGCGCGATGGACATCGAGTCGACGCACTCGACCGGCTACGCGTTCCAGATCGAGATGACGTATCGCGCGATGCACGCGGGCGGGCAGATCGAAGAGGTTCCGATCTCGTTCACCGACCGCGTGCGCGGCACGTCGAAGATGTCGGGTCACATCGTCGGCGAAGCGATGACGCTCGTGACCATGTGGGGACTGCGCGATCGGGTCTTCGGGAAGCTGAAGCCGCGTCGCAGCCCCGCCCCCGATCTGCAGGGTGCCCGCCGCTAACGCAGCACGCGTCAGCCTCCTCCGGGGGGTCGCTGGGTAGACTCCCGACCCGTGCTTTGGTTCGAGCGTCAAGTCGTCGGCGCGCTCATGAGCTCCACGCTCGACGATCGCTCCCGGGCCGCGGTCGAGTCGTATGTGAGCGACACGCTCCGTTCGATGCCCGAACACCTCCGCGTGGCGTGTTCGCCGAATCACTGCTCCTCGGCGCTGCCCACGCTGGTCGCGCACGCGCTCGGTCGAGACGACGACGCGGCGTTGCGCGCCCGGCTCGAACACTGGAGCACCAGCCGCATCGACTTCGTGCGCCAATACGTGCGGTTGCTCCACTCGCTCGTGCTGTTCGCCGAGAACGAGCTCGCCGGTGAAGCCGCCGTCGCAGTAGGTGCGGCCTGATGCGCTCGATCGAGTCGCGGAAGACCGAGCACATCGACACCGAGATCCTCATCATCGGATCCGGCGCCGGAGGTGCAGTCACGGCCGCGACGCTCGCCGCGTGCGGGCAAGATCGTGACGATCGTCGAAGAAGGCCCGTGGGTCGATCCCGATCGGTTCGAACCGTTCTCACTCGAGGAGATGGTCGCCAAGTACCGCCACGGAGGTTCGTGCGCGGCGCTGGGACGACCGGCGATCGCGTACGCCGAAGGCCGGTGTGTCGGTGGGAGCACCGAGATCAACAGCGGTCTCTACCACCGGCTTCCGGGTGAGCTCGCCGAAGAGTGGCAACGCGTGTACCGGATCGACGAGTTCGGAGCCGACGCGCTCGACCACTACTCGGAACGGATCGAGAACGAATTGGGCGTGTCGCGCCTCCCGGGCGCGCCTCCAGTTTCGTCCGCGATGCTCGAGCGGGGCGCCGCGAAGCTGGGCTGGCAGGCCGTGGAGTTCTCACGGGTGTTCCGTTACGAGTCGAGCGGACGCGCGGTCAAGCAGACGATGGCGCGCACGATGCTGCCGAGCGCGATCGACGCGGGCGCGCAGGTGATCGCCGACTGCCGCGTCTCGAAGTTGCTACGCCGGGGCGATCGGATCGTCGGCGCCAAGTGCGAACGTACGCGTGCCGACGGCTCCGCCGAGCAGCTCGTGATCCAAGCCGACCACGTGTTCGTGTGTGCGGGCGCGACGCAGACGCCGGCGTTGCTCCAGCGGAGCGGGATTCGGCGCAACATCGGCAACGGGCTGAAGATGCACCCGACCGTGAAGATCGCGGCCCGGTTCGAGCATCCGATCGACCACGGCGAAGTCCCGATGCACCGCGTCACCGAGTTCGCGCCCGGCTTCACGATCGGCGGATCCGCCAGCCGGCGTGGTCACGTCGCGCTCGCCCTCGCAGACTCCGGCGCCGACTACACGGACGCCCTGGCCGATTGGGAACGGGTCGCCGTGTATTACGCCGCGATCCGCAGCGAAGGTCACGGCCGAGTGTTGGCGATCCCGGGACTCGAAGCTCCGCTCGTCACCTACAACCTCTCCGAAGGCGACATGAGCCGCCTCGCGCGCTCGCTGCTGCACCTCGGCGAAGTCCTCCTCGCCGCGGGCGCGACCCAGATGTATCCCTCGATCACGGGCGGCGTCGTGGCGCGCGGTCCCGAAGACCTCGTGCAGTGGCTCGACACGACGTCACGCAACCGCGCCAACCTGATGTCGGTGCACCTGACGTCGACAGTGCGCATCGGCGAGAACCGCGATCGCACCGGCGCCGACAGCTTCGGCCGAGTTTGGGGATTCTCCAATCTCCGCGTGAACGACGCGTCGCTCCTCCCCGACGCACCCGGCGTGAATCCGCAGGGCACGATCATGGCGATCGCGGCGCGGAACAGCGACCACTTCCTCACCCAGTAGACGCGGCACCATCTCGACGTGACGGCAAAACTCGGTTCGCGCGGACGCGACGCAATCGCGCTCACGATCGTCGCGCTCGTGTTCGCGATACCGCTCCGCGGCCTGCTACGCGTGCCCGGGACCGCCCATGGAAGAGGGCTTCATGCTCGTCTTCCCGGAGCGGGTGCTGCACGGCGCGATACCGAATCGCGATTTCTTGCACCTCTACGGTCCCGGCAGCCTGTGGGCGCTGGCCGGCATGTTCAAGGTGTTCGGCGTCTCCCTGCTGAACGAGCGGGTGTTCGGGCTCGCGCAACAGATCGCGATCGTGTTCGGGATCTACGCCTTGTCCCGACGGTGGGGACGCACGCTCGCGGTCTGCGGTGCGATCACGTCGGGTTTGATCATCATCCCGTTCGGACTCACCGCGCTCGCATGGGTCGGGGGCGTCGGCCTGGGCGTACTCGGGCTCGCGGCCGGCCTCACCGGCGCGGTCGAGCCGATGACGAGGCGGGAAACCGCAGCGCCCGCCGCTGGGCGCTTGGCGCCGGGTTGCTGCTCGGGCTCGCGGTGTTGTTCCGGCTCGATCTCGCACTCGCGGTCGCGATCTCGAGCATCGCCTTGATACGGGGCATGTCTCGGCCGCGCGTCAACCGTCTCCTGGCCGGGATCGCGATCGGCGTCGCGGCCGTATGTGATCCAACTCGCGACCGCGGGCGTCGGGAACTCGGTGCGGGGCATGGTGCTCGATCCGGTCTTCCATTTGCGCGGCGGTCGCGGCTTGCCGATCCCGCCGCCGTGGTCACACGTCGACGGGTTCCTCCAGCGCGCCGGGTTGTTGCAACAGCTGCGCTGGCCGATCCCCGGATTGCGGGCGTCGCAACAGCTCAGCCTCTGGTTCTTCCTGCTGCTCGCCGTCGTCGCGTTCTCCGTGACGGAAGGCGTGAAGGCGGTGCGCGCCGATCGCTCGTCGTTGCAGGCGCGCACGATCCTCGTCGTCTCGTTGTTCAGCCTCGGCATCACGCCGCAGGCCTTGCAACGGGTCGACTCCGCGGACTTCGCGTGGGTGAGCTGCGTACCGTTCGGGTTTCTCCCGGTTGTGCTGTTCGACTTCGGGCGGCGGGTCGTCGCCGAGGATCTCGGTGCGCCGGCTCACGATCGGCGCGGGTGCGGTGGTGATCGCGGTCGTGCTCTTCGTCCTTCCCGCGTTCACGGCGACGCGTGTACGCCGACTATTCACTGCAGTCCTTCAACGTGCACCGGCACTCGTACAAGATCGAGCATGACGGCCGCGTCTTCTACTACGGCAAGGAAGACCGGGCCCAGGCCGCCAACATGGTGATCGCCGCGGCGGCGCGGATCTCGAAGCCCGGCCAACGGCTCTTCGTCGGCCCCGGCGACCTCCGCAAGACGCCGTACAGCGACGCGTACCTCTATTACGAGCTCGGTGACCTCGTGCCCGCGACGTATTACATCGAGATGGATCCGGGTGTTGCGAACACCGCCGACTCCGGGATGGATCGTCAGCTCGCGTCGGCCGACATCGTGATCCTGTCGAAGATCTGGGACGACTGGAGCGAGCCGAACGACTCCCGCAAGTTCGGGTCCGACAAGTCGACACAGGTGCTGAAGCGCGACTTCTGTCACGTCGGCACGTATCTGGATCTTTACGAGCTCTACCGCAAGTGCCGGTAACGGTTACAAGCCGCCCGCGGTCGCGCATGGCAACGCGACACACTGTGTGAGTGATCAGCGTCTACGCCGGCAGGTTTGATCCCGTCACCAACGGACACCTCGACATCCTGAGGCGGGCTGCACGAATCTTTGAGGAAGTCGTCGTGGGGGTCTTCGACGCACCGTCTGACAAGACCCTCTTCTCGACGAGCCGGCGGGTCTCGATGCTTCAGGCGTGCGTCCTAGACATGCCGTCGGTCTCGGTCGAACCCTTCGACGGGCTACTCACCGACTTCGTCCGGACCGTGGGCGCGGACGCCATCGTCCGAGGCCTACGCGCCGTGACCGACTTCTCCGTCGAGTTCGATCAGGCGCTCATGTACAAGGACATGGCTCCAGAGATCGAGCAGGTGTATCTGATGAGCGATCTGAAGTTCGTGTTCGTCCGCGCAGCCCGTATTCGCGAGGTCGCAGCCCTCGGCCACGATGTCGCTCACCTCGTCCCAGAACCCGTCGCACTCGCGCTCCAAGAGATCTGGCCGTTGAAGTCGTAGCCACGCGCGGGGTCGAATCTGCTGCCAGGATGTCGGCCGTGCGCCGGTATGAGGGGACCGTTTTCGACAGCAGCCGGTGGGATGGCTTGGAGCTCCGGCCTGGCGACATCATCATCAGCACGCCGCCGAAGTGCGGGACGACATGGACGCAGATGATCTGCGCGCTGCTCGTCTTGCAGGAGCCGGAACTGCCGCAGCCGTTGGACAGGCTTTCGCCTTGGATCGACATGGTGACCCGCGCCCGCACCGAGGTGTTCGCCGAACTGGCGGCCCAAACGCACCGCCGGTTCATCAAGACCCACACGCCGCTCGACGGCATCGCCAACAATCCGACGGTCACATACGTCTGCGTCGGGCGTGACCCGCGGGACGCGGCGCTGTCAATGGACCGTCACATCGACAACATGGACATCGGCGCGTTCCTAGAGGCGCGCGAGCGAGCGGCGATGATCGACGGCATCGAACTCGCGTCGTTGCGCCCGCGAGCGCCGCGCCCCGACAGCGAGCGAGACCGCTTCTGGCAGTGGGTCGACGACGAGACCCCTTCGACGCATTCTGGAGGGTTGTCGCTTCGGTTCACCGTGGAGCACCTGCAGTCGTTCCGCGACGCCGGCAGCGATCTCGACGTCGTGTTCCTGCACTATGACGAACTGAAGGCCGATCTGGAGGGGCAGATGCGCGGTTTGGCCGCGGACCTCGAAATCGACGTTGACGAGGGTCGTTGGCCCCGCCTGGTCCAGGCGGCGACGTTCGAGTCGATGCGTAGCAGGGCCGACGCGACCGTGCCCGGCGGTGGTCGGGAGTTCTGGATCGACCCCGCCGCGTTCTTCAGCCGCGGGACGAGCTGCCAGTGGCGTGACCTCCTCGACGATGCCGACCTTGCCCGGTACGCCGCGCGGGTGCGGGCGCTCGCGTCCGACGACCTCGTCCAGTGGTTGCACCGCGAGCCGATCGACTGAACGAATCCCGGCTCGGCGGTCGAGCCGGCTCGACAACACATCTAACCGTTCTCGGGCGCGTGGAAACCGTTTATGGGAACCGAGCGGCCCGAGAACATGCAGATGGATCGCCGATGTTCGACTGCACACTTCCGATCCGAAGAGACCGCGCCCGAACACCATGCATGCGCCGGTGCTATCGCCGGTGCATGCATCACAATTCGAGGGGTCGCTTCAACGCTCCCGCTCGAAGGCAAAGTGCGTTTTGATGAAGCGCCGCTCCACGAATCGGTACGACAACTCGGTGATGATCGCGACCGGCACGATTCCGACGATCAGCCGCAACCACACCGGTCGGTCGCCGAGATGTTGGGCGACGAGCACGAAGATCGGCACGTGCCACAGGTACAAGCTGTACGACCGCTGGCCGAGCACCTTCAGCCAACCCTGACGCCACCAGCGGTGCAGCCACCAGTCGGGATCGAGCACCGCGGCGGTCACCAACGTCGCGCAGCTGACCGCGACGATCGTGAACCAGCCGTGGTACAGCCGCGAGTCGCTGGTCGCGGAGTCGAGGCAGATAAACAAGATCAGACCGAGCGCGATGACCGCGGGCACGCGTAGGCGCTTTCCCGTAGCCGGACCGAACCATCCCCACGAAATGGCCATCGCGCCAAGACAACCGAGCAGGATCACGTCGGCACGCGTGTCGGTTCGTATGTACAGCGGCAGAAAGCGCGCCGGACCGGTCCACATCTGCCAACGATGCACGGACACCAACACCACGGTTGCGAGCGTGATGCCCGCGAACACCCGCGGGGGATGCGCAACTTCGACACCACGATGAGCACGATCGGCCACACCAGATAGAACTGCGCCTCGACCGCGAGCGACCACGTGTGCGAGAGCTCGAACTGGTACGGCCAGCCCCACGCCTGTTGCCAGTTGCTGAAGAACAACACGCTACCGATGCCGCTGTTGCGCATTGCCTCGGCGTCAGGATGGTCGGTAAACAGCGCAACCAGCGCGAGCACACCGACCACTGCGACGACGAGCGCGGGAACGAGGCGGCGGATACGTCGGATCCAGAACTGGCCGAAGTCGATGCGTCCGCTTCGTTCGAGCTGCGTGAGCAATCCGGTCGTGATGAGGAATCCGCTCAGCGCGAAGAAGAGGTCGACGCCGATGAAGCCGCCGGGAAACGGCCTCGGTCCCCACCCCGCGGTGAGATAGGCGCAGTGGTAGATCACCACGAGCAAAACCGCGAAGCCGCGCAGGCCGTCGAGCTGCGGGAGATACGTGAGCGACGCGGGCGCGGCCGCCCGGCCGGTCTCCGTGCTCATCGCGGCAGTCTACGGATGCGGACCATCAGCCCGATCGACCGTCAACACGCGCCGAGAGGTCGAGCACCTCCATCTGCCGATCACCGCCGAGCGATCGGTAGCCCGACAACGTCGAGACCGCGGCGGCGACTGCGGCGCAATCCGCGCCGGCGAGCTCGGTCCGATCGATCACGAGGAACCGCACTCCGAATCGGCGGCGGAGCTGCGCGACATCGGACGCGTCGAACGCGGGCTGCGCGGGAACATGGGTGGGAATGCGCCCGTACGTCGCATGATTGCAGCGCAACTTCGTGAACGCGTCGGAGCGCGTATACGCCAACTCCGATTGCCAGGGATTCGAGGCGAACGCGCCGGCGCAGCCGACCACCGGCTGGTCGGTGCATCGTCTGTTCGCTGATGAACGAGTAGTGGCAATCGGCGGGAACGCCCATCACCGTGTCACCCTTGTGCGCGAGCCGCGGGATCTTGCGCAACGCCCGTTCGCCCGCGGCCGACGCGCCGAAGGTGTCGGTCGGCAACGGCAGGAGCAGATTGGTCGCGAGCAATACCGCCGACCCCGCCGCGACCAATACGACGCGTTGCGGCCACCGGGTGACGATGCGATGCAACGCGATCGCGGTCGCGGCCGCGAGCAGCGCGACGATCACGTATCCCGTTCGGAACGGCGCGCGCAACGCGCCCAACGCCGGTACGGCGAGCACCACCCGGTACGGCAGCCACGACACCGGTTTCCCGCCGTGGGTCCACAAGAAGGTGCCGCCGATTTTCGCCGAGGGGCCGAGGGCGAGTACCCACATGACTCCCATCGCGACGACGATCGGAACCCGGCGAGCGTCGCGTCGGAACAGGAACACGACACCGCCCGCGAGCAGCAGCAGTCCCGGGAAGATCGTCCACTCGAGCGTGTGCGTCGGATCGATGAGTCGCAGCAAACTGTTGTCGAGCACCGTCGGCCGTGGGAGGAGCACGGTCGAACGAGTCGGTTGGGCGACGATCGAGAGCGCGTCGGCGGAGAACAGGTTGCTGTCGCTCAGCAACTGCGTGTCGGCGCCCCGATGCTTCTCGGAATGCTCGTACCGCACCCGCGAAACCACCACCGGCGTGAGCACGAGCAGCGCGACCAGGGTCGCGGCGCCGGCCATCGCGGGGATACGCCAACTATGGCGGCGCAACGCGGCAACGCCGACGATGATCCCGTAGGTGAGACCGCCGAAGACCACGAAGTACACGCTGCAGAGATACGCAACCACGAGCAGCACGGCGAGGCGTACCGGCCTGACGTCACTGCGCTTGGTGACGACGTCGATGGCGTCACCGATGAGCAACGGGAGCGTGAACGCCCAGAACAGCGGGATCAGTCCGGCTTGCACGTTGAGCGCGATCGGCGGCGCGGTCACGAAGGCAACGGCCACGATCACGTGCACGACGCGGTGCGGGCTCAGCCGCCGGGCGAGCGAACGCGCTGCCCAGCACGTTGAGCACCGCGCCCGTGACGAACGTCAGGTTGTACGAAAGGTACGGACCGAATACCAGATTGAAGAGTCCCGAGACGTACGACGGGAGGTAGCCGTCGATGAGCCGCAGGTCGAACCCGAAGGGTGCGATCGCAGTCGAAATCCGCAGGGGAAAGAGGTGGCCGTGCGCGATGAGCCGGCCCATCGCCCACCCCAGCCAGGCGTAGTAGCGACCGTCTTCGCTGTGGCCCACGAGCCGGGTCCCGGCATGCAGGAGCCCGGGGCCGACGACGAGCGCGATCGCGACCGCGTACACGGCGATCTCGGCGACCGCCGGGAGCGACCACCGCGACCGCCGGCGCGCCGGCGACGAGGCGGGCCCGGTCACCGTTTCGCGGTGGAGCTGCGGAAGCCACCACTTCCATACCAGCACGCCCCCGCCTTCGGTCAGATGCACATCGTCGGCCTGCCAGAGCCGCACGCCGTGCAGCGACTCGACCCGGTGATCACCCGGACACACGAAGTCTCGCCAATGCACGATCTCGACGCGCGGCATCTCCTGGGCAGTCTTCACGAAGATCTCGTTCAACGCGGCGATCCGCGCCGGGTCGCTGCGTTCGGGGAGCGGGAAGTTCGCGTCACCCGCGCCGTAACACGGCACCTGGAACAGCTGCACCGTCCGCCCGCCGGCGGTCAACACCTGGAGCGCCGCCTTCAGCGACACGGTCACCAGGTTCGTCCACTCCGGCGTCCCGAAGCGGACGACGCCCGCGTCGGACTCGTGATCGAGGATGTCCCACGCGCCGGTCATGAGTGCGACGACCGCGTGCGGGTCGTGGTGGAGCACCGCGTTCCAGCGCGCTTGCCAACCCGCGCACTCCTTGGGGTTGTCGACCACACGACCGTCGCTGAAATGGTCGACCTGCACGACACCGCAGCCGAGGCGGGCATCACCCCCGACACTGACGTGCAACTCGTCGGAGTGATACGCGCCGGCGAGACCGAACACCAACCCGGTCGAGTCGCCGAACACATCGACCCGCAACCTCGGCAAGACCGGGGCGGTTGTACCCGTGGGACCGTTGCCGCCGCTGGTATCGGGCGGGTGCGGGCGGTGCTGCACCGCGGCCGCGGCCGCGCCCAGATCGCTTGGGGGCAGCGCGACCGGCGCCGCCACCGTGGTGACGAGCACCACGACCACGACGACGACCGCCGCGTAGTACGCGATCGCGCCCCGACTCCCCGACCGCCGCGCCACGGCCCCGACCCGGAACGGTCGCTCGATCACGCGGAACGAGATCTCGGCGAGCACGACGGAGACAACGCATCTGACGATGAACAACCCGGCACCGGTCAGACCGGAGCTCGGGGTGATGAACACCCGCACCGGCCAGTGCCAGAGGTACAGCGAGTAGGAGCGCAGCCCGACCGCGACGAGCCACGGCGCGCTGAGCATCTGCGCGACTCGCGATTGCGGCAACATCGCGACGACGCAGACGATCACGCCGCATACGAGCGAGAACACGAGAAAGCCGCCGCGGTACAACGTGTAGGTCGTCCCGTCGAGGACGCGCATCGTCACGAGCACCGCGAGGAGCGCGCCGATTCCGATCCCCGCGCCGACCCGCGTCAACGCGGCGCTCGATCGCAACCGCGTCGCCGCCGCCTCCCACGGCGTGTGGGCGCCGGCGAGGATGCCGAGCGCGACGCCGACGAGCAGACCCATCGCGTGCGAATCGCTACCGAGATACGCGCGGGACGGATCACCCGTGGGCGACACGAGCACCGCCATCCACACCGTCGATGCCACCGCGCCGATGAGCGCGACGACCGACGCTCGGATCGGATGGCGGATGATGACGCGCCGCGCCGCGAAGCACACGAGCGGCAGCACGAGATAGAACTGCTCCTCGACGGCCAACGTCCACATGTGCAGGAACGGTGACGGCCGGCCGACACTCGCGAAGTAGCTGCTCTTCGCGTAGATCATCACCCAGTTCGCGGAATAGAAGAGCGTTCCGAGCGCCTGTGCGCGCACGTCGTGCAGCTCCGCGTCGGTGAACTTGAACGCGACCGCGATCACCACGACGAGCGTCATCGTGGCCAGGGCCGGCAGCAGGCGGCGGGCGCGCCGGGCCCAGAAATGCCGCAGCCCCAGCGATTTCGTCCCGACGATCTCCGCGACGACCAGCCGGGAGATGAGGAAGCCCGACACCACGAAGAACACGTCGACACCCAGGAAGCCTGCGGGCAGGGCGTTCGGTGAGAAGTGATAGATGATGACCCCGACGACCGCGACCGCGCGTAGCCCGTCGAGAGCGCCGATGTATGTGGGCTTGTGAACTGTCGGTCGTTCTTCGGTCAGGGTCATGGTGTGGTCGGCGCGGTACGATCCGCCGTTCTCGAGAGGAGCCTGACGATGCCCGCGGTAACCGAAGCGCGATCTCGGATACCGCGCGCGCTCACGATCTTTCTCGTGAGTCTCGCCGGTCTCCTCCTCGAGGTCGGTTACACCCGCATCGTCTCGTTCAAGCTCTGGTACTACTACACCTACCTGGTCATCGGCCTGGCACTGCTCGGCATCGGGTCGGGCAGCGTGTTCGTCGCGGTGTACGCGCCAGTGCGGCGCTGGGCGACCGATCGGATCATTGCGGTCGCGGCGATCTGGGGCGCGGTGAGCATCGCGCTCGGCTACCTCGTGGTCGCGGTGCTGCACGTCGACACGATCGTGATCTGGGACTACGGCACCCGCGCGTCGTTCACCAACTTGCTGCGACTCGGCGTGATCTGCTTCGCGATCTTCGCGACATTCATCGCGTTCGGCGTCATCGTGGCGGTGCTTCTCGGTCGCGCCAAAGACGGCGTGAGCCGCATCTACTTCGCCGATCTCGTCGGCGCCGGGCTGGGTTGCCTCCTCGCGATCCCCCTCATCACCCGCTTGGGCCCGCCGCGAGTGGTCATGCTCGCGGCGGTTGTGTTCGCAGTGGTCGGACTGCTCTCGTGCCGGCCCAAGACGATGCTCTTCGGCTTGGCGGGCATCACCACGGTCGTGTTGCTGATCACCGTCATCAGCGCCAGTGCCCTCCCCGACATCCGCACCGAAGACACCAAGTTGCACACGCCGAAATCGCTCTACTCCGCGTGGGGTCCGGTGTTCCGGGTCGACGTGGTCCAACTCGGGAGCGACACGTCGAACTATCTGCTCGTGCACGACGGCACGTTCGGATCCGGCATTCGCCGCTTCAACGGTGATCCCAAGTCGATCGCCGGTTACTACGCCAAGGACCCGCGGTCGATTCCGTTCGCGGTGCTCGGTAACCCGCCGCCGCACGAGCTCATCATCGGTTCCGCAGGTGGCAACGAGATCCTCGCATCGCTGGCGTACCACGCCCCCGACATCGAGGCGGTCGAGCTCAACCCGGTCACCGTGTCACTGCTCAAGAACCACTTCGCCGACTACACCGGGCACCTCACCGAGCGTCCCGACGTGCATCTCCATCAGGGCGACGGTCGTTCGTATCTCGCGCGGCACAAGACGAAGTACAACCTCGTCTGGTACGTCGCCCCCGATAGCTACGCGGCAACGAACGCGGCGTCGTCGGGCGCGTTCGTGCTTTCCGAGAGCTACCTCTACACGCGGCAGATGATCGAGACCACGCTGAAGCACCTGACCAACGACGGCATCATGGTCGTGCAGTTCGGCGAGCTCAACTTCCAGAAGTCGCCGAACCGGACGAGTCGCTACATCGTCACCGCGCGCAAGGCGTTGCAGGAGCTCGGCGTCAAGGATCCCAACAATCATCTCCTCGTCGCCGCGCAGCTCAGCCAGGCGGGCGACCTGTCGACGATCGTCGTAAAGCGCACACCGTTTACGCCCGCCGAAGCCGACCGGTTCATCAACCAGATCCACCACCTCCCCGATCAGCACCCCTACGCCGCGCCCGGCCACGACTTCGGAACGAGCGTCGTAAGTCGCCTCGCGTCGGGAAGCAACGCCGACGTGTCGACCATCGTGAAGCACTCGCCCAAAGACATCAGTGCGGTCACCGACGATGCTCCGTACTTCTGGCACTTCTCCCGCTTCGGCGACGTCATCCGGAACATCACGCACCCGCTGAAGACGAACGACCCCGAAGACGCGATCGGCGAGCGGGTGCTGCTGCTCCTGCTGGGGATCGCGATCGTCTATGCCGGCTTGTTCCTCCTCGCTCCGTTCTTCGCGGTCCGCAAGAAGTGGCGCGCGCTCCCGGCGAAGGGAGCGTCGGCTGTGTACTTCTCCGCGCTCGGTCTCGGATTCATGTTCTTCGAGATCACGATGATCCAACGCCTCGTGCAGTTCCTCGGCTATCCCACGTACTCGTTGACCGTCACGCTCGCGACCCTGCTCGTCTCGACGGGCATCGGGGCGCTCCTGAGCAAGCGCCTGGCCGGCCGCGCGCGGACGCTGATGCCGATCCTCCTTGCGGTGCTCGCCGCGCTCACGCTCTTCTACGAGTTCGCGCTCCCCTCGATCCTCGACGGGGCGCTGCTGTCGACCGGGCTCGCGGTGCGGGTCGGCTTCGTGGTGGTCGTGCTGGCGCCGCTCGGTGTGTGCCTCGGGATGTTCATGCCGATCGGCCTCGACCGCGTCGGGTCGCTCACCGAGCACCGCGAGGAGTACGTGGCGTGGGCGTGGGCCGTCAACGGCTTCTTCGCCGTGATCGGATCGGTGCTCACGACGATCCTCTCGATGGCGTTCGGGTTCCGCGCGGTGCAGTTCGCGGCGCTCGCCATTTACGCGATCGCCGTGTTCGCGTTCACGAGGCTGCCCACACCGAGCGAGGTAAACGTCGTGACTCTCGACGACGAACCGCAGATCGAAGCGGTAACGGCTACAGCCTGACCGGTTCGGGCCTGACTGCTTCCGGGAGCGCCGCAACCCGGCGCCGGGCGCGCAGGTGCTCGATACCAGTAACGATCCCGACCGCGGCCAGCACCGCGAGCGCCGGTTCGGCCGGCGCCCGGAAGCGGGTCTGCCCGTAGGTCACTACCGCGTCGACGGTCACGACGATGAACGGCGTGCACAGCACCCACAACACACCCTTGCGCCGCCGGCGCCACAACACGACCGCGCCCGCGATCGCGAAGAGCAGCGTCGGGTAGTACACGACCAACCCGAGACGCGTCACCCAGCCTTCTCGGTCTTCTCCCGCGTTGAACGAGACCATGTCGAGGGGCCGGAACAAACTCCACGTTCGGGCGACACGAACGGCAACCACGACCGGTACCCGCGACTTGTGCGCGTCGATGTAGTCGAAGGCGCGATGGCGGTACTGGCTGGACTGCTGTGACTCGTCTCCGGGTAGGTCGAGACTGCCGGTGCAGTTGCCGAGCGTCCAGAGGCCGATCCCGCCGCCGTGGTACGTGGCGTCGCAGTTGGCGCCGGCCAATGTGATCCCGTCGTTGGTCGAGATGAAGGTCGGGTCCTCGAACCGCGCGAGGTTGAACCCGACCCACGGCGCGACGACGATCGCGGCGGCGACGACGGCCGCGATCGCGAACGCGCTGCGATCGAGCCACGACTTGTGCAAGACGCACGGGATGACGACGCCCAGCAGCACCGTCAGCAGACCGAACTCGACGCGCGCCAGCGCGCAGACGCCACACAGCGCGCCGAGCCCGGCGGCGCGCAGCAGGGTCGGCCGGGCCCAGAACCGGAACGAGTACAGCAGCGCGCACACGACCGCGAGCGCGGTCAGCGTCTCCGACATCACGAGCCCGTCGTTGACCCAGATGTTCGGCGACAGCGCGGCGATGCCGGCCGCGACCAGGCCCACCGTCTCGCCGAAGATCGGGTTCCCCACCGACCGACCGGCCCGGCGGCCGAGCAGCCCGACCAGCCCCACCAAGATGGTTCCGAACACGACCATCGTGTAGCGCTGCTCGCGGACATGATCGTTTTGTGGTTCACCGAGCCAACCCGATATCGGTTCCCGGTTGGCCAGCCACGACACCGGCGTGAGCACCAGCACGGTGAGCGGTGGATGATCAGCGGCCGGCTGTGCCTTCCGCCCGGGGTGGAAGAACGCGTTGTACGGCTCGTTGAATCCGTGCCCGTTCGCGATGTAGTTCGCCTCGGAGTTGTAGAAGAGCTCGTCGCCCTGCAGGCACTTGCTCGGTGACGTCGCGAGCACCTTGCCGGTCGCGTCGTACGCGCGGCACGGACCGCGCTTCGCGATCGCGACGTACGAAACCCGAACACCGAAGCCGACCGCGACGATGGCCAGCAGCAACCACGCGAAGCGAGATGAAGCTCTCGGCGCTTGCTCCGATCTCAGCGGCGCCAACGCCCCTTGAGCACGCGGTCCTGGATCGCCCACCACGTGACGAGCCCGAGCTCCTCCGCGCCGACGCTCAACGACATCTTCGACTGGCCGCGCACGCGATCGGTGAACGCGATCGGCACTTGCGCGATCCGGTCGCTGTACTGCCAGACGCGGTAGCAGAGCTCGATCTGGAAGCCGTAGCCCTTGGATCGCACCTGCTCGTAGCCCGCGGCCTTGAGCACATTGGTGCGGAAGGCGCGGTAGCCCGAGGTCGCGTCACGGATCGGGATACCGAGCACCAGGGTCGCGTAGCGGTTGCCCCACTTGGAGACGGCTCGGCGGTACCACGGCCAGTGCGGGATCGTGCCACCGGGAACGTAACGGGAGCCGATCGCGGCGTCGGCGCCGTTGTCGATCTCGCCGAGCAACGTGGGAAGCGCGGCGGGATCGTGCGAGAGGTCGGCATCGATCTGCACGACGACGTCGTAGCCGCGGTCGATGCGCGAGCTCGAAGCCGGCGCGTACTGCGGCGCCGATGCCGATCTTGGTGGGCCGGCGCAGCACTTCGATGTGTCCGAGCTCGGCGTTGACCTTCTCGGCGATATCGCCGGTGCCGTCGGGACTGTTGTCGTCGACGACGAGGATGTCGGCGTCAGGTGCGGCACTGCGGGTCCGGGTGAGGAACTCGACGATGTTTTCCGATTCCTGGTAGGTCGGAGTCACGATGAGCGCACGCACAGGCGCAAAATGTACCCCGTGACCTGCCCGTTATGCGGATGCTGACGCCGGGGGCGCACGGGTACCAGCCGATAGCCTCACCGCCCGTGCCTGCATCAAGTGAACTGGCGCCAGGTCAACTGGTGTCAAATGCAAGTGGCATCAACCGTCGTCGTGACCGGGGCTGCGGGCTGGCTCGGCCAAAACCTCGTTCGTTCACTCGCGTCACAGCCGAACCGGCAGCGCATCCGCTGCTTGGTGAGTCAGCGCGCCGACGCGTCGCTCCTCCAAGTGATCGACCCTCGGATCGAAGTGGTCGCCGGCGACGTACGCGATCCCACGGTGGTCGATCAGCTCTTCGACGGCATCGCCCGCGCCACCGTCGTGCACGCGGCCGCGGTGATCCATCCCGCGCGTCAGGTTCGTGAGCTGTTCGACGTGAACGTGGGCGGCACGCAGCTCGTGCTCGACCGCGCCCGGCGCGCGGGCGTGGGCCGCTTCGTGCACATCTCGTCGAACTCGCCGTTCGGCGCCAACGCGTCGAGTGAAGACCGCTTCGACGAAGACTCCCAGTTCGCGCCCGTACATGGGCTACGGCCGCTCGAAGCTCGAGGCGGAACAGCTCGTGCAACGGAGCTACGACCGAGGCGACCTCGCGACCGTCGTGCTCCGCCCGCCGTGGTTCTACGGACCGTTCCAACCCGACCGCCAGACCCAGTTCCTGTCGGCCGTCCGGCGGGGCCGCTTCCCGCTCGTCGGTCCGGGCACGCAACGCCGGTCGATGGTCTACACGGGGAATCTCGTGCAGGGCGTGCTGCTCGCCGAAGTCGTGGCCGCCGCGCCCGGCCACGCGTACTGGATCGCCGACGCCGAGCCCTACGCGCTGCGTGAGGTGCTCGAGACCGTGCAGCGCGCACTCGCCGACGAAGGCCTCGCGGTTTCGGGTCGCCGGCCGATTCCGATCCCGCGCGTCGCGGGTGTGGTCGCAGAGAAGCTCGACGCGGCCGCGCAGGCCGCGGGCCGCTACGTGCAGGTGCTGCACGTGCTCGGAGAGCTGAAGGACACGATCGCGTGCGACATCTCTCGCGCGCGCAAGGAGCTCGGTTACGAGCCCGCGGTTTCGTTGTACGACGGGATGCGCGGCGAGCGTGCGCTGGTGCCTCGAGCGCGGTGACCCGCTCTGATGTCACGCTCGGTCCTCGTGACCGGCGGGAGCGGCTACTTCGGCAGCATCGTGTCGGAGCTCGCCCTGGCCCGCGGTGACTCCGTACGCATCTTCGATCTGAACCCGCCCGGGCCGGAGCTCGCTCGGGCCGAATACGTCGCCGGAGATGTACGCGACCCGGCCGCGATCCGCGCCGCGTGCAACGGCATCGACGTGGTGCTGCACAACGTCGCCCAGGTGCCGCTGGCCAAGGATCGGGAGTTGTTCGACGAGGTGAACGTGGGCGGCACCGCCAACGTGCTCGTCGCGGCGCGCGAGGCGCGCGTTGCGAAGGTCGTGCACACGTCGTCGAGCGCGGTGTTCGGCATCCCCGAGCACAACCCGGTGACCGAGACCTCTCCGTGCCGGCCGTTGGAGGCCTACGGCCGGGCCAAGCTCCGCGCCGAATTGCTGTGCCACGACGCCGCGGCATCCGGGCTCGACGTGACGATCATCCGGCCCCGCACCGTGCTCGGCCACGGCCGCCTCGGTGTGATCGCGCTCCTGTTCGAGTTCGTCGCCGACGGTGCACCCGTGTTCGTGTTGGGTCGCGGCGACAATCGCTACCAACTCGTGCACGCCAACGACCTCGCCGACGCGTGCCTGCGCGCCGGCGATCGGGCCGGTGCCTCCGTCTACAACATCGGCGCGCTCGAGTTCGGCACGATGCGGGAGACGTTGCAAGCGCTAGTGGATCACGCGTCCACCGGGTCTCGGGTCCGGTCGTTGCCGGTCGCGCCGGCGCGCTTCGCGATGCGAACACTCGCGGGTCTCGGGCTGGCGCCGTTCGCGCCATATCACTGGTTGCTCTACAGCGAGTCGTTGTACTTCGACGTGTCGAAAGCGCGCGCAGAGCTCGGCTGGGAACCGCAGCATTCGAACGCGTCGATGGTGATCGAGTCGTACGAATGGTTCCTCGCGCACCGCTTCGACGCCGATAGCGGCGCCCGCTCCCACCATCAGTCGCCGGTGCGCCTCGGCCTGGTGCGCGCGCTGAAATCGATGCCGTGATCGACGACGCCGCGCCCGAAACTGCGACGGTCACCACCGACACGCCGGAGACGCGGCGCGTGGCCGCGGCTCTACGCTGCTGTTGTTCGGGTTGATCGCCCTGCTCGCGTTCCCACTGCTCGTCGCGCTGGTCGCGCTGCGGCGTCCGCATTGGTACCCCATGCTCGACATGGCGCAGACCGAGATCCGCGTGCGCGACGTCTCGGGCGGCCATCCGCCGCTCATCGGGCTCGCGGGCCGGATCGGTCCGTTCGGACCCGACGGCGGCAGCCATCCCGGGCCGATGAGCTTCTACGCGTTGTGGCCGGTCTGGAAGCTGTTCGGCGGGTAGGCGTACGGACTGTTCGCATCAACGGTCGCGCTCGACATCGTCGCGATCGGGCTCGCGCTCTGGATGGCAATGCGCCGGGGCGGGAACGCTGTGTTGCTCGGCATCGCGGCGGCGCTCGCGATCCTGATGCGCGCGTACGGCGCCTATCTCCTGACCCTGCCGTGGAACCCGTACCTACCGGTGCTGTGGTGGTTCGTGTTCGTGCTCGCGCTGTGGTCAGTGCTCGACGACGACCTGGCCATGCTGCCGGTCGCGGTGATCGCGGGTTCGATGTGCACGCAGACGCACATCTCCTACCTCGGCCTCGTCGGGGGCCTGGTCGTGGTCGGCGTACTGGGACTCGTGCGCTACGCGTACCGGCACCGGGGTGACCGCTCCGCGCGCCGCGTCGCTCTGGAAGTGGAGTGGAATCAGCGTTCTGCTCGGCGTCGTGCTCTGGATCCCGCCGGTCATCGACGAGATCGCGCACTCGCCCGGAAACCTCAGCGTCATCCGCGACTATTTCAGCCATCCGCCCGACTCCCCCATCGGCTTCGGGCGCGGGGTCGGCGTGCTCTTTTCGCAGCTCAATCCCTGGAGTCTGCTCGCGGACATCCTCGTGCACGACGGCGGTGGCCTCGAGGTCACCGGCTCGCGTGTGCCCGGCGCGATCCTCCTCATCGCGTTCGCTGCGTCGCTGATCGGAGCGTGGCGGTTGCGGCACCGGGTGCTGCTCGCGCTCGATGCCGTGCTCGTGGTTGCCCTTGCACTCGGGCTCATTTCGTCGGCCCGCATCTTCGGGACGGTGTGGTTCTACCTGTTGCTGTGGGCGTGGGCGCTCTGCGCGCTGATCCTGTTCGCGATCGGCTGGACGGTGGTCGAGCTCGTACGCGCGCGTGACGCGAACGCGGCGCGGTTCGCGCGCGTCGGTTCGGCGGTGCTCATCGGCGTGATCGTGGTGTCGAGCGTCGCGTTCGCGGTGCAGGCTCGGAACGTGACCGTGCAAACTCCGCGCTTGAACGAGACGTTGGGTGCGGTCGTCGGACCGACGGCAACCGCGCTCGATCACCTGGAGGCGAAAGGCCAGAAGGGTCCGTATCTCGTCACCTGGCTCCCCGACGCGGAGGCGATCGGTTCCGCGGGCTACGGCCTGTTGAACGAGCTCGATCGGCGCGGCTTCGACGTGCGCGGCGGAAGGGGTGTTCCGGCCCGGAGCCACCCGCTACCACGTGATCGACAACCGCACGCCAACCCTCGAAGTGCACCTCGCGACCGGCGCCGACATCGCGAACTGGAAACGCGACCCGCGCTTCAAGGAAGTCGCGTCGTTCGATCCCCGGTCGAAGGCGGAACGGGCGACGTTCGCGGCGCTGCACGACCAGGTCGTCAGCCAGTTGCGACAGGTGAACCAGGACAAGCTGGCAAATCAGGTCGACGACAACCTCTTCATGCTCGGGATCGTCGGCGGCGTACCCGCATCCACGCGCCAGCTGGTGACCCGGATGCTCGATCTGAGCATGCCGATGGCGGTCTTCATCGGCCCGCCTGCGGCCAACTGAGCCCGACGCGGATGGATCCGAGCGTCGACACCGGACCTGACTCCAAGCCGGCGGACACGACTCGCGATCCGCGCTGGTTCCGGCCCGCGCTCTGGGCGATCGTCGCGGGCGCGCTCGTGCTGCGCGTCACCTACGTGATGGTGAGCCGGCGCAACTTCGATCCGCAGGGCGACGCGTTCTTCTACCACGCGGCTGCGAACCTGCTCGTCGACGGCAAGGGCTTCATCTCGCCGTTCTTGGGGAACACCGGGATACACCGCCAAGCCGCCGAACACCCGCCGCTCTACATCATCTTCTTGGCGATCCCGTCGCTCCTCGGCATGAAGAGTGTGATGGCCCACCTGCTGTGGTCGTGTCTGCTCGGCACCGCAACCGTCGGGCTGATCGGCTTGCTCGGCCGCGCGGTCGGCGGCGCGCGTGTCGGAGTGATCGCCGCGTTCATCGCGGCCGTCTACCCGAATCTCTGGGCGCCCGACGGCATGATCCAAGCCGAGACGCTCTCGATGTTCGCGACCGCCGGCACATTGCTGTTCGCCTACCGCTACTGGCAGCGCCCGAGTTGGCGCCGGCTGGTGCTGGTGGGGATTGCGTGCGCGTTCGGCGCGCTCGCGAGGTCGGAGTTGATCCTGTTGATCCCCCTGCTCGTGTTGCCGCTGGCGTGCCTCACCCGGGATCGGTCGTGGAAGGTGCGCGTGCAATGGCTCGGCGCTTCAGTGCTCGCCGCCGCGATCGTGATCGCGCCGTGGACGATCTACAACACCACCCGCTTCGTGCACCCCGTGCTGCTGAGTGCGCAGATCGATCCGCTGCTCGCTTCGGCCAACTGCGACTCCACCTACTACGGCGGGCTCCAGGGTTACTTCGACATCAACTGCGCCGCCGCGATCGCCAAGAAGAACGGGCTCACCCTGAAAGACGACGAGTCGCAGGAGAACCTCGTCTACCGGCGGGAGGCGTTCGCATACGTACGCGCTCACCTCAGCCGCGTGCCTACCGTAGAAGCCGTCCGACTGCTGCGGATCGTCGGGCTCTACCGAACCGGTTTCTACGTGCGAGCCGACGCGACCTTCGAAGGTCGCCGCCCCATCTGGATCTCCTGGGCCGCGCTCTACTCGTTCTGGGTCCTGGCCTTGTTGGCTATCGGCGCCATAGTGATCCGGCGTACGCGCCGCGCGATCGACAAGTCCGCACGCCCGCCGCTCTACCCCTTACTCATGCCGATCATCGTCGTGGTGATAACGGTGCTCGTCACCTACGCGAGCACGCGGTTCCGAACCACCGCGGAACCGTCACTCGTCGTGCTGGCCGCGCTCGCGATCGACGGCGCGATCCGCGATGTTCAGCACCACTCGCGCTCGGCGACCCTCGGATCGTCCGGAACGTGCAGGCGCGTATAGCTGACGCTGTGCACGATGTTCGAGAAGAACCGACCGGCAGTCAGGGGCGCGTTCACCGACTGCATCAGGCCGCGCAACGGTTCACACGAAAGCGCGTGACGTGCCGCAACGACTTTCGGGTCGGTGCTCGGTCCACCGAAGATCGCGTCGTACCAAGAGTCGTCGATCTGCTTGCGGTGACCCGCCTGCCGTCCCGGTACCGGCGTCGTGCGCGCGGCCAGCGGCTCGGCCAGCCCGCCGATATCGATCACGAACACATGGACTCCGGCGTCGTAGGCCGGCACCCCGATCGAGCCCAGCGTGATCACAAGCGCGTCGGGGTCTCGGGATGGGCGAGGTTCCTTGTCGGTGACCTTGAAGTAGCCACGCGTGCCACGCATGTACGCCGCCGCGGCTTGTTTACCGTTCAGCCCGAGCGCGACGTCGATCGGATGCATCGTCGCCCCCGACACCGTGCGCCAGTCGGAGATCGGCGCGGGCCCCAATCCATTTCTCGACGGTGGCGGCGGAGGGGGCCGGAACCACACGACGCTGATCAACGCCCACGCGACGGCCAGCACCGCGATGGAAGCGAGCACGACCTGCCGACGATTGGACTGTTGACCGGTCGTGTCGTCGCGGTCGGCACGCGGCGTGCGCGGTCGGATCGACAACGTCGCCGGTAATCCAAGCGCGAAGAACGCCGGCAACAGGAGCCGGCCGTGCATGTAGTCGCCGCCGATCGCGACGATGTACAGCATGTCGACCAGCGCCGCCGCGAGCATTGCGCCGGTCGCGAGCGCGATGCGGCGGCTCGGTGTTCGGATGTACGAGAACACAATCGTGGCGATGATCAACACCGCCGTGACCCACAACCGGTACGGCGATACGAAATCGTGGAGGTAGGTCCAACCCTGCGAGAAGTGCGAGCCCCCCGCGTCTTTGGCGAGCGTGGTGTTCGGAACGACGATCGTGTAATAGCCCATCCGGAAGATCTCGTACGCGACCGGGATCGCGAAGATCGCGACCACGTCGAACAAGATGCGCCGGGGCCGGGCGAGCACGAACCACGCGACGAGCAGGCACAGCATCATGAGCGTCAGCTCGGGCCGAACGAGTGGCGCGAGACCGAGCACGACGCCGCAGCCGGCACGCGTGCGGCCCGGGATCGTTTTCGAACGGGCCGCCGTCATCAACGCCCACCACGAGCCCGCCAGCCACAGCCACACGAGTCCCATCTCGAGGCCCGATGTGGAGAAGTCCCACACCACGGCCACCGCCGCGACCAACAGCAATCCGACGGGCACCACCACACCGTCCGGCACACCATCGGGCCCGCGTTGTTGGATCCTCGCCGCGAATCCACCGATCACGAACGCGCCTACCGCGGTCGCGAGCCCGGCAATCGCGGCTATCCATTCGATGCTCGCAAACGACCCGAACAACGCGCGGCCGACTACCAGTATGAACAGCCACAGGGGGCTGGTCGCGGCCTCGATCCGCTGGCCCGCGTTGAACACCGGTCCGTGCCCGGCGAAGATCTGATCGATGATCCGGAAGTTGATGAACGCGTCTTCGTCCATCCACCGGTGCGACCAACCGCCGACCAGGATCATCACCGCAGGCAGCCACGTGGGCGCGGCCCGGCCGGCGCGTTGCCAAGCGGACGCGTCTCGCGCGTGAACGGTCGCCGGGTCCGGCGCGAGCACTGCCGTCATCTCGAGCCGATCCTAGACAGGCCGCTCCCGCACACCTGCGCCTATGCTCGCCGCGTGCCCGAGGTCGACACGCCGGCAATACCGGCTCCGGCCAAGCTCCGCCACTATGCCTCGCTCGATTCGCTGCGAGGACTCGCGGTGCTGGCGGTCATCGTGTACCACTACAACATCTCGTGGGCCCGCGGCGGCTTCCTCGGCGTCGACCTGTTCTTCGTCCTCTCGGGCTTCTTGATCACGACGCTGCTGATCCTCGAATGGCGACGAACCGATCGCATCGCGCTCGGCGCGTTCTGGGGGCGACGAGTCCGCCGCTTGCTCCCCGCGCTCCTGATCTTGCTGGTGCTCGTCGCGATCGTCACCGTGCACACCATCGATCCGTGGAAGCGCGCCGGGGTTCGCGACGACGGCATCGCGAGCCTGTTCTACGCCGCGAACTGGCGGTTCATCGCCGCGAAGCAGGGTTACTTCGAGCTGTTCTCCGCGCCGTCGCCACTGCGGCACATGTGGTCGCTCGCGATCGAAGAGCAGTTCTATTTGATCTGGCCCCTGGTCGCCTTCGGACTGCTGCGCGTCGCGCGCGGTTCGTTGCGGCTACTCGCAGCGGTGTGCGTCGTGGGGATCGCGGCGTCGATCGCGGCGATGGCGTACTTGTACGACGCCGGCGATCCGTCACGCGCGTACTACGGCACCGACGCTCGTGCCCACACGATCCTCCTGGGCGCGTTGCTCGCGATCGTGCTCGCGGTGTGGAAGCCGAGCGCGTCGGCCCGGCGGTATATCCGCACGGCCGCGATCGTGGCGTTCGTCGCGATGGTGATCACGTGGAACGCGGCGACCGGAACCAGCCCTCGCTACTACCACGGCGGCTCGGCGGTGTTCGCCACGCTCGCGTGCATCGTCATCGCAGGCGCACTCCAGCCCGGAGCTCTGCAGCGGGCCTTGTCGTTGCGCCCGTTGGCGTGGATCGGCTGCATCTCCTACGGCCTCTACCTGTTCCACTGGCCGCTGGTCGTGTGGCTGGTTCCAACGCGTGTGCACCTGCACGGCACCCCACTGAACCTGCTCCGGCTCGCGCTCACGTTCGCGGCCGCGACGATCAGCTACTACGTCGTCGAGCTCCCGATCCGCGAGCGGCGCCGGCCCGCAGTGCCGTGGCGGCACGGCGCGCCTGCTCCTTCCGCAGTACCGGGACCGCGTCGCAACGTCGCGCGGTGGCTCGCGATCCCCGCGCTCGCCGTCACCTTCGCCGTCGTGTTGACGACGACCACGGGCGCCTCGCCCGCGCCGAACTACCTCGCGGGCTCCACTCGGCCGCCGAGCGCATCGTTCTCACCCACGTTCTCGGCCGCGCGCTACCCGACACCTTCATCGGCTCCAGTGCCGGCTCGTGCCGACTCCGCACCGACTTCCGTCCCGACGCCGCGCCTACACACCACCCGCCCACAACGCGTATCCGTGGTCGTACGGCGACCCGCTCTTCTGCGGCACGCCGCGGCCGAACGAGAACGCGGAAGCCATCTCCGAAGCGCACAAGTTGGGCCGGCCCGACTACGCGAGCTACGCGGCGGGCTTGCGCATCCTCGTGGTCGGCGACTCGACCGCGTGCAGTCTCTATCCGGGTCTGAAGGCAGTCGGCGACGAGGTGAAGGCGGACGTTGTGCAAGCCGCGGTGTTCGGCTGCGGGGTCGCGAGCGGCGAGATCACCACGACCCGCGACGAGCAGATCACTCCGCATTCCGACCGCTGTCCCGAGATGGTGAACGAGGCGGTCGACCCCGCGATCGCCGGGTTCCGCCCCGACCTGGTCGTGTGGATGAGCATCTGGGAAAAGTCGGATCTGCTCGAGAACGGGCAGACGTTGGTGTCGGGCACGCCCGCGGGCGATGACGAGATGCTGCGGCGGATGGACCTCGAACTGGCGCGGCTCACTGCGTACGGCGCCAAGGTGGTCGTGCTCACCGAAGCCGCTCCCGCACCCAACGACGCGCAGGGCACCGGCAACACCAGCAACGCCGTCGATGACGCGGGTTACGTGCGGCTCGGCCACATCCTGGCGCGCTTCGCGAGCAGCAACGCCAACGCCGTGACGTTGGTCGACCTCGCGCAGCAGGTGTGCCCGACCGGCCCGCCGTGTCCCGAAGATGTCGACGGATTGCGCCTTCGGCCCGACGGCCGCCACTTCACGCCCACGGCGGCCGCGATCGAAGCCGACTGGCTCATGCCGCAGATCGTGCCCGTGGTACGCCACGGGTGACACACGACGACACGAAGTCCTTTCGATGCCGGCTCCCGCGTCGGGCGGTGCTGTGGTTGATCATCGGGCTCGTCGCGGTGCCGTTCGTCGCCGCGGTGATCTCCGTCATCGGGCACCCGTGGCATCCCAGCGGCGATCAAGCCGTAGAGCTGCTCCGGATTCGCGACGTCGGCGGCGCGCACACGCCGCTGCTCGGCATGTCGTCGCGTTGGGGATGGGCGCATCCCGGACCGCTGCTGTTCTGGTCGTTGGCTCCGTTCTACCGAGCGTTCGGAAACAACGGTGTGCTCGTGGGAGTCGCGACGATCAACCTCGCCTCGCTTATCGGGTTCGTCGTCGTCGCGTACCGCAGAGGCGGTGACCTCGGCGCCGCGCTCGGCGGACTCACCGGACTGCTCGTGGTCCACGCGGTCGGCCTCGATCTGCTGATCGACCCGTGGAATCCCTGGGTGGCGTTCCTTCCCTTCTTGTTCTTCCTCGCCTTAATCTGGTCGGCGCTGTGCGGCGAAGTCGGCGCGCTGCTGATCGCCGTCGTCGTGGGTTCGTTCGTCGTGCAGGCGCACTTCGGGTACCTACCGTTGGTCGCCGTCCTGCTGGTCGTCGCGGCCGCGGTGATCGTCTGGGACGCGGTGCGACGTTCGCAACGCGAGCGCGACGATCCACCGGGCGCGGATCATTCACGCGTCTCCCGCAATCCGCTCGTGCTCGCGGGCGTCATCGTCGGCGTCGGCGTCGTCTGCTGGGCCCCCGCGATCCTGCAGGAAGCGAACGGACATCCCCGCAACCTGTCGGCATTGGCTTCGTTCATCCGCCACCCGACGGAAGCGGCCGCAGGCTGGACGACCGCGTTCGGGGTCTTGGGCGAACACCTCCGACCGATGGGTCCGTGGATCGCGGGCCGCGAGACCAGCACACTCGGCATCGAGCGGAGCGCGTCGACGATCTGGGCGATCGCAACGATTGCCGCCGTCGCGGCCGCCGGATGGTGGGCCGGTAGACGCGGAGCGAGAGACGCGGCGCGCTTGGCCGTCGTCGTTCTCGTCGCCGTCGCCACCGCGGTCATCGCGAGCGATCGAGTGACCGGGCTGCTCGTTCCGTACGTGCTGCGGTGGTGGCGCGGGGTCGCCGCGCTGGCCTATTTGTCGATTGCCTGGTCATTGCTGTTCGGCCTCGGCCGGCGCACGATCTCACGCGTCGCGGAATGGTTGGCGATCGCGGGTATGGCGGTGGTCGTCGGGTTGCAGCTCTTCCAGTTGCCCGCGGCTGCGCCGGAAGCCGCCGTCTCGACCGCCACCGGCGCGGTCATCCAGTCAACTGCCGCCGCCCTGCATCGCGACCAGCGCTACCTCGTGCGCGGGGAAGAGCATGGCTCGTTCGCCGACCCGGGCAGTGGGCTGCTGCTTGCGCTCGCGGCGCGGGGCTATCACGTGTTCGCCGATCGCAGTCCGCAGGGAACCTTGACCTACGGCAGCTGGAGGGTCGCGAGCCCCGACGATGTCGACGCGATCATCACGATGGCCGCGGCGCCGGCCCTCGCCGCGGGCTGGCAGCCCCCACCCCATTCCCGCGTCGTCGCAACCTACGATCCGCCCGCGACCCCAGAACCCGACGCGCTATGTCGTGTTCGTCTCGCCAGTCGAGCGCGGCCCATAACGCGCCGCCGCTCGTGCGATCCCGACCAGCGATACCGCGGCGAGCACGAGGATCGCGGGTTCCGCCGCGATGCGGAACCGCTGCTGTCCGTAGGTGAGCGCAGCGACGATCGTGACCGTGACCGCCGGCGCAACCAGCGGTCCTATGGGCCGGCGCCGGCGCCGCAGCAACACCGCGCCCACGATCGCCAATGGGGCCAGCACCCAATACATGATCGTGCCTCGCATCTGCCAGGCGCGCGGTCGACCCTCCAGCGACTCGAAGCTGACCTGTTGACTGGGTGAGTACACACCCCAGGTCCGTAACACGCGCACCGCCGCGACCTTCGGGAGCGAGCCGAGATGATGGAACGCGTAGCTCGCACCTGCGTGCAGATCAGTGCTCGACGCCTTCGCTTCGTCGAAGTGCGGATCACTGATGTCGAACCCCTGGAAGCAGGCCTGCGCTTGCGACTGCGAGATCGGGACCCGGTTTCCGGAGAACGTCTCCCGCCACAAGCCGAGTTGTGCCCCGCCGTAGGTCGCGTCGCAGTTCGCGCCGTCGACCAGTGTCGCCGCGTTGTTCGAGACCGGTACGAACGCGTGGAACTGCAACGTGTTTCGGATCGCCCAGGGCGCGACCACGAGCAGCGACACCCCGATCGCGATCCCGATCTTGGCGAACCGCTGCCGGGCAGTGATGCTGCGCAACGCGACGACGACCGAAGTCGCGACGAGCGCGCCCAGCAGGAGTCCCTCGGCGCGCACCAGCGTTGCCGCGCCCGCGACAACCCCGAGCACGACGAAGCGCGCCGGCCTCGGATCGTCATAGGCGCGGTACGCGCAGAGGAGGAGCAACGTCACCAACAAGACGTAGAGCGACTCTGACATCAACGTTGCTTCGCTCAGGAACAGCATCGGGTAGATCGCGGCCAGCGCCGCCGCGACCAGCCCGACCGTGCCGGACGCGACCCGGCGGCCGAGCAGCCCAACGAGGGTCACCGTGCCCGCGCCGACGAACGCCAGAAAGATCCGTTGTTGTTCGACGGTGTCGGCACCGAGCTTGGTGGGCACCGCGAGGAGCATCGAGAAGAGGGGCGGGTACTCCACGGTCGGGCGATTCAGGTGCAGCAGCAGATGGTCGAAGGGCCGGATGTAGCCCTCCCCCTCCGTCAGGTACAGCGCCAGTAGGTGGTACGCGTTCGCGTCGCCGAGCATCGGCACCGTCGGCGCGACCACGACGATGAACACGATGCGGATCGCGAGCGCGCCGAGCGCGATCGCGGCCAGACCGATGTAGAACCGGCGCTTCTCGAACCGGCCACTGGCGAGCCGATTCGTCACGAGCCTGCGGTTGATCCCCCGGCCCGGGCCTTGGCCGCGGCGTCGAGCGCCTCTCGCGAGAACACCGGGGCGTCGCGGCCGGTCGCGCTCGTCTCACCATCGGACGTGTGCTCGTGGTACTCGGCTTCCACGTTCACCGACCAGGTGTCGTGGTGTGCGCCGAAGATGTTCTCGACCGAGAGCATGGCCGTGAACATCGAGTGATCCTGGTTGTTGTACTTGTGCATGCCGTTGCGGCCGCACGGATACACGTTGGGCGTGTTCACCTCGAGCCACTTGCGCATCGTGGTGACGTGCGCCTGGTAGTGCTCGTCGTACACGGGATACGCCTTCGGCATCCGCACGACGTAACCCGCCTCGACGTTCGACGGGTCGTCGATGAGGCCGAGCGCGCACAGCTCGCGCTTCCCTTGCTCGATCAGATCGGCGTCGGCCTTGGTCCACATCGCGTCGCCCTCGTTCACGAAGAACTCGAGGCCCAAACACGTGCGCCCTTCCTTCACCATGAACGGTGACCACGAGCCGTAGTTCTGGACCCGACCAACTTCCACGTCGGGATCGTGCACGTAGATCCAATTGTCGGAGAACGAATGCTTCTGCGGCACCACGAGCGCAACCGTGAGATGATCGCGGTAGCGCATTTCGACCGCGGCTTCCGCGGTGCGTTGATCAACCTTCGGTTCCATCGCGTTGCACAGCGCGCCCAGCGGCATCGACGAGATCACGTGCGTGCAGGGATAGACGTGCTCGGTCCCGCTCGGGTCGACCGCGCGAACCTCGTAGGCGCCGTTGTCGTCGTGAGAAACGCTCGTGACCACGCGCTCGAACTCGAGCGTCGCGCCGGCGGCGGTCACCTTCTCCGTCGCCACCTCCCACATCATTCCCGGCCCGTACTTGGGGTACTTGAACTCCTCGATCAAGCTCGTCACCGCATGGGCGGAGTCTTGCGACGCGCGGAACCGTTTCGGCTTGAACGCCTCGAACACCGCGCGCCCGAGCGAGAGATTCTTCACGCGCTCGGGCGCCCCAGTCGGCGGAGAGCTCGGTAACCGGAACGCCCCACACCTTCTCGGTGTAGGTCTTGAAGAAGTGTCGATACAGGCGCCAGCCGAACCGGGCCGCGTAGAAGCCCTCGAGATTGTCCTGATTCTTCGGCGGGTGGACCTTCGCCCACGCGTACGAAGCGACGCAGCAAACCGCTTCGACCGGTCCGAGGTTGCGCAACGCGTTCAACGGGACGATCGGGTACTCGTAGAGCTTGCCCCGGTAGAGCATGCGGCTCTGGCGCGGACGGAGCAGCATCGTCTCGGGCGCGAGGATCTCGTCCCAGAGCTCGTTGACTGCGGTGACCTTCGTGAAGAAGCGATGGCCGCCCATGTCGAAGCGCCACCCGTCACGTTCTACGGTGCGACTGATGCCGCCGACCACGGTGTCGGACTCGAGGATGGTCACTTCGTTCGCGTGACCGGCCTTCATCAGCTCGAAGGCCGCGGTGAGGCCGGCGGGGCCCGCGCCGATGACGACGACCGCTCTCGGAGCCGGTTCGGCGCCTTCGCCACTTCCTCCGGCGCCGTTCAGGTCAGCCATGTGTCGCTCGGCCATGTGGCTCGGCAAATCCCCTCGGTCGTGTGCCCTCGGTCGGGTGGCGGCGGCGGAAGTGTACCCAGAGCGTCGCGAACTACCCCTTGATGTTGCCCTGGAGACCGCTCCTGGTCAGGGAACCAGCACCCCGGTGAAGGCGAGCACCGAGAAGGCCACCAGCGTGGCGCCGAGCGCGACCAGGACGACGCGTTCGCGCGTTCCCCCACCCACCAGCTCCGCCGCCGCGACCACGAGAGGAACGGTCGAGAGGCTGTAGCGCTCCAACGAATCCAAGTTGCGAGCGGACAGCGCGACCACCGCGGCGACGGTCGCGTACGCCGCGAACGACACCGGCCAGCGGCGCCACAAGACGACGATCAGCGCGATCAGCACCACCACCGTGACCACGTGAATGCCCGCGCTCAGGTGATCGCCCGTCGATGCATCGCGCACGGCGCGCCACACCGCTCGGAACGGATCGATCCAACCGCCACGCCGCGCCGACGCCTGTTGCACGCGTAACGGGTAGAGGAGATCGCCGGTGCGATGTTCGGCCCACACGAGGTACGCGCCGGTGCCGACGACCGATCCGAGGACAGCCGCGGCCCGGGCCGGGTAGTTCGTTCGCGGTTTCTGCATCCACACTTCGACCAACGCGGGCACGACGAGCAACACGCCGACCGGTCGGGTGAGGCCCGCAACGACGCCGGCGAGCGCCGCGATCCACCAGCGCTGTTTGCGGAGTGCGAGCAACGCGACGATCGTCGCCGTCATCAACGTCGCTTCCGCGTATCCCATCACGAGCACGAACGCGGGCGGCGCGAGGTAGACGATCCACACCGCACGCCGGGCGACGGCCGCGCTGCGGCCCTCGTTGCGCACCAACTCCCACACCAGAAAACCGACTGCGAGCGCGAACAGGTTGACGACGAGGAGCAGCGAGAGGCGGACACTCACGCCCGGCAACCACGAGCCGGCGCGGGCGAGCAGCGGCACCAGCGGGAAGAACCGCAGCCCTTCCTTGGCCACACCGTCGTAGCCGTGCAGGGCGATGTCGCGATACCACGACGCGTCCCAACCGAGGAGCCCGTCGCTCACCTGCACGGGGGGCGACGTCGCGTGCACCGCGGTGACGACGTGACGCGTGAGCACGAGCGCGCTCAACACGACCGCACGCGACGTGATGAACGGGACGAGGACCGCCCGCGCTCGAGCGTCGCGCAGCCAACGAAAGGACATACTGCGTGCGGTCAACCGCGAACGCGGGGAATAACGTCGCGCGAGAACGCTTCCAGACTGTCGGACGACGGAGAGTCGCGGAACCACAAGACGAACTCGCGACAACCAGCGTCGACGAACTCCTGCACTTTCTCACCGACCTGCTCGGCGGTCCCTACGAGGTTGTCGCGCACGTACTCGTCGTTCGGGCCCCGACCCCACAGCGATCCGCCGCCGGGAGAATCGAGCCACTTCTGCATGTCGGCTTCGGTCTCGAAGATGCGGCAGTCCGGGCCGTGCGTGCGCACGACCGAATCGAAGTCACGACCGATCTCGCCGCAGTACTGCTCGAGCAAGCCCGACTTGCGGACGAAGCCCTCGATGCCGGTCTGCCAGTTGGTCTTGTCGGCGTGCTTCGCCTCGATGCGCAGCGTGACCTTTTCGCCGCCGCCACCCACCCAGATCTCGGGCAGCTGTTGGATCGGCTTGGGATCGCAGTACGCGCCGTCGAAGGCGAGATGCTTGCCCTGGAAGGTGACGGTCTCCTCGGTCCAGAGCCGCTTCAGCACTTCGAGCGTCTCGTCGAGGATCGCGAGTCGCGTTCCCGCGCTCGGATACGGGATGCCGTACGCCTGGTATTCACGCTCGTACCAACCGGCGCCCAGGCCGAGGATCAGGCGACCGCCGGAGAACACGTCGACACACGCGGCTTCCTTGGCGAGCAGACCCGCGTTGCGGTACGCCGCGCACGTGACGAGCTGGCCGAGCTTGATCGTGCTCGTGTGCTGCGCGAGCGCGGCGAGGGTCGTGAACGCCTCGAACATGTGCGTGGGCTCACGCCGGGGCACGGTCTCCACGTGGTCGTAGACCCAGAGGTGGTGGTAGCCGAGCTGCTCGGTGAGCTGCGCGAGCTCCTTGGTGCGCGCCCACGCCGCGGCGGCGTCCCAGCCGGTGTACTCGAGCTTCCAACCCTGGAGCGCGAACGCGCCGTACCGAAGTTCCGGCTTCGTCACGCGCGACCCTTCTCGTCGGCGCGGGCCATCCCTTTGAAGTCCCACCACTGGATCTCGATCATCATCGGCAACAGGAAACGCACGTAGATGCTCGTGATCGCGAGCATGCTGTGATCGTCGACCTTCTTGTCGATGATCTCGACCCTCGGGTCACGCGCCTGCCATGCCTTGGCGCGTGCCAGGATCTCGTCGAGCTCCGACTCCGCGCCGACCGACAAGCCGAAGTGGTCGAGTCGTGCGCACGCCATCGGCGGATCGTCGGCGATGAGGAACACGAACTGCTCGATGTTGTGCACCTGGAACACCTGGCGGTGCCGATCCTCGGTGAGCATCGGCAGGTCGTAGAAGCCGAACACATCGGAGAGGAACTCGGCGCGCAGCTTGCGGGTCTCCTCGTCGAGCTCCTCGGGCGCGAGGCTCATCGCGACGTGGTTCATGCGCGGCTTGCGCGAGTCGAACGTGGGTCCCGTCGACTGGAGTTCCCCTGAGGTCTGTTCGGTGGAAGTCATGCCGGCTCCTTCAATCCCTTCTCTCGCGTCAATCGACGCGGGGGACGATCATGGCCTTCGCCGCGACCGTGCCTTCGTGCAGCCCGAGTGCGGTGTCGAGCAGCTTGTTCAACGGGTAGTCCTCGGCCTCGACGAGCAGATCGTTCGCCAGCTTGCCCGAAGCCAACAGCTCGAGCGCACGAACGAACCCGTCGGCGTCATAGACGAACGCGCCGGTGATGACGAGCTCGTTGAGGAGAATCCGGTTCGGGTCGAACTTCGGACGGGCCATGCCCGCACCCACGAGCACGAGCGTGCCTGCGCGCTTGAGCTGCGCGAGCGCCGCTTCCTGACCGCGGCCGTTGCCCGAGCATTCGAGCGCGACGTCGAACGGTTCGGCGACGAGATCGTGCGGCCACTGGGGTGTCTCGAGCTCCTGGGGTTCGACGACGCGCGCGCCGAGCTTCTCGCAGAGCGCCCGGCGCGATTCCTTGGGCTCACTGACGACGATGTCGTCGATGCCGAGTGCCTTGAGCGCGGCGACCGAGAGGAACCCGATCGGGCCGCCGCCGGTGATCAGCCAGCGAGTGCCGGGTCGAGCGCCCCCGCCTTGCGTGATGCCGTGCAACGCGACGGCGAGGGGCTCCACGAGCGCAGCGTGCTTGAGGGAGAGATGGTCGGGAACCCGGAGCGCGTCGGCGGCGGCGATGGTCTTGTAGCGGGCGAAGGCCCCCTGCCAGTCACCCTCGTCGGCGCCAACCCGGCCCCGGCCCGCGGAGAGCGAGACCCGGCCCGCGCGGCAGTACTCGCATTCGCCGCACTTGGGCGACTGGCCCGGCACGACCCGGTCGCCGACCGCCCAGCCGGAAACCCCGTCGCCGACGGCTGCGACCGTCCCCGAGAACTCGTGGCCCTCGATCACGTTCTCGCGGCCGCCCCACTCCACGAGGAAGTGCAGGTCGGAGCCGCAGACCCCGCAGTGGCTGACCTCGAGCAGGAGCTCACCGGCCTTGGGCCGGGGCGTAGGCCGGTCCTCGACCGAGACTTCGAGCTTGCCCATGAAGACCGCCGCCGGCATGACGTCGGGAACAGCAGCAGTAGCAGCGTTTCCGCCCGATTGGTTCATGACGACAGGCTCGCCCGAACCTGACACGGGCGTCAAGGTAGGAACCAGCGCCCAATCAGATTGGGCGTTGGTGAACGTATACGTGCTCGTACCGACCAATCAGATTGGTAGTTCGCCTGCACTGGGAGGGGGGTTTCCTACCAATGTGATTGGGGGGTTGGCGACGTGGTGGCCTCGGGGCTGGGGCGTCGGGCATGCTGGGCAGGCACGTTGTGCCGTTCGAGCACCCGAGGGGTCCCATGCCTGCTGACATCGTCATTCGCGGCGGTTCGTTGATCGACGGGACCGGCCGCCCCGCCCGGGGTGCCGATATCGCGATATCTGATGGTGTGGTTACGGACATCGGGTCGGGGCTCGAGGGGAAGCGGGTGCTCGAGGCCGACGGCAATGTCGTCTCGCCCGGGTTCGTGGATATCCACACGCACTACGACGCCCAGGTGTTCTGGGATCCGGCGCTCACGCCGTCGTGCTGGCACGGGGTCACGTCGGTCGTCGCCGGCAACTGCGGCTTCTCGATCGCGCCGGTCCGGCCCGAGCACCGCGAGCTGCTCGTCCGCACGCTCCAGCACGTCGAGGACATGGCGCCCGACACGCTGTTCGAGGGCGTGCCGTGGGAGTCGTTCGAGACCTTCCCGCAGTACTTCGACGCGATCGAGTCGCGAGGCACGCTCCTCAACTACGCGTGCTACGTCGGCCACACCGCGGTACGCATCTACGCAATGGGCGAAGCCGGCTACGAGAAGGAAGCCACCGACGACGACGTGCGCAACATGCAGCGCGTCATCGCCGAGGCGTTGGACGCGGGCGCGGCCGGGTTCGCGACCTCCGCGTCACCCACTCACAACGGCGACCGCGGCCGCCCGGTGCCGTCACGCATCGCAGACCTCGCCGAAGTGTGTGCGCTCGTGCAGCCGCTCCACGATGCGCACAAGGGCGTAGTCGCGCTCCTCCCGGGTGAGAAGGTCACGCACGCCGACGTGTTCGACGTGCAGCGTGCCGCCGACCGCCCCGTCACGTGGACCGCGTTACTCACGGTGCTCGGCTATCCCTGGCACGAGAAGATCATGGCTGCGAACATCGCGGCGCGCGCCGAGGGCGTCGAAGTGTGGCCGCAGGTTTCGTGCCGGCCGCTGACGTTCCAAATGAACCTGCGCGAGCCGTTCACGTTCAACATGCGGCCCGCGTTTCAGGAGCTGATGGACCGTCCGCTCGCCGAACGCGCCGCCGCCTACCGCGATCCGGCCTGGCGCACCCGCGCGTGGGACGAGCTCGAAGGCCGCGGCGCCAAGCGCGTGCTCCCGATGAACTTCGATTCGCTGCTCGTCGCCGAAAGCGAGGCGCATCCCGAGTTGATGGGACGCAAGGTCGTTGACGTCGCGCAGGAACGGAATTGCACGCCGTTCGACCTCATGCTCGACATGTCGCTCGAAGAGAACCTCGAGACGCGGTTCACGAGCGTCCTCGCAAACAACGATCCCGAAGCGATCGCCTGGCTGCTCCCGCAGGAAACCGTTCTGCTCGGTCTCGCGGATTCCGGCGCGCACGTGAGCCAGCTGTGCGACGCCTGCTTCGCGACCGACCTGCTCGGCAACTGGGTGCGCGACAAGGAAGTCATGCCCCTCGAGCACGCGATCCACAAGCTCACGGGCGAGCCCGCGGGCGTGTTCGGCCTGAAGGATCGCGGGACGATCGAGGTCGGCAAGGCCGCCGACATCGTGGTGTTCGACTACGACACGATCGGACCCGGTCCGCTGCGCCGCATCCGCGACTTCCCCGCCGACGGCGAACGCCTGGTTGCCGACAAGCCCGAGGGCATGCGGCACGTGATGGTGAACGGGACCGTGATCCGCGAAGACGAGCAGCCGATCGCCGACGCGCTCGCACAGCGTCCCGGCAAGCTGCTGCGCGCGTCGCAGCGCGCGGCGCGAACTACGACGGCGGCTCGACGTCGCGTCGGAGCGACGCATCGGTCGGGCCCATCAGTCCGACCGGGTTGCCGTCGGGATCTTCGACGATCGCGTAACGCGATCCCCAAAACGCGTCGTACGGAGGTTGCTGGCCGGCGTAGCCCGCGTCAGTGAGGTCGGCATATAGCGCGTCGACCGCCTCGCTACTCGACAGCTTGAAGCCGACTACGCACGCCGGTCCCCGTGAACCTTCGTTCCAATCCGACGCGAACTCGGTGCTGTCGAGATCGAAGTCGAGACCGCCGCCGACGTTCGCGGAACGGTGGTGCGGATCCCAATTCGGCATCCAATCGGGGAGGTCGACACCGAGCCGCCGGTAGAACGCCAGTGACGCGTCCATGTCTTTCACGACGAGGTTGATCTGGTCGAGGATCGGTCGTTCCGCAGCCATCGCCGGACCTCCGAGCTCAGTTGTCGATGCGGTCAGTCTCGCGGATCGCGCCAAGCGTCGCGGTCGGCGTCGGGCTCGGGGTTCGGACCGGGGCGACGGGCGGGATGCTGTTCGAACACCGCCGGAAAACAGATCCGCAGCTCGCCCGCGTCGTCTTCGGCAATGACCCCGCGCTCCCGGAAGTGCGGGTACTCCCCCATCTCCTCGGGCGTGAAGACCGGCGTGACCGGCGCGCCCGCGGCGGTCAGGCGCTCGACCGCGACATCGCGCGGCAGCGCGGCGCACGCGGCGATCACTGCGCCCTGGCATTCGTCGAACCGATCGAGCCGCTCGAAGTACGGCAGCGCACCGAGATCCGCGATGCCCAAGCCGTTGCACACCGCGGCCCACAGATGATCCTCGGCAATCACACCGAGCGCGAGCCAGCCGCCGTCGGCGCAGCGGAACACGCCGTAGCCGGTACTGCCCCGTGTCGGCTCGGTGCGGCCTTTGATCGCGTTCCCGGAACGCGGCCCGATCCATGACGCGACCACATCGGTCATCGCCACGTCGATCCGTTCGCCTTCACCGGTTCGGAGCCGGTTCGCCCACGCGGCGGTGATCGCGAGCGCGGCAACCGTCGCCGCGGCCAGATCGGCGATCGGGACGCGCGGGATCTCGGGATCACCGTTCACGTTGACGCGCGTCGTCGCGCCCGCGAGCGCCTGGTAGTTCACGTCGTGACCGGGCAGCGCGGTGAGCGCGCCGGTTTGGCCGTAGCCACTCACCGAGCAATAGATGATCGCCGGGTTGACCGCGCGCAACGCCTCGTACCCGACCCCGAGGCGATCGGCGACACCGGGCCGCCACCCCTCGCAGAACACGTCGGCCTTCGCCGCGAGCTCGAGCGCGCCGCCTTGCCCTCGTCGCGGCGCAGATCGAGGACGATGCTGCCCTTGTGCGACGCGACATCGCGGAAGATGTCGGGGAAGGTCCGCATTGGATCACCGCCCGGCGGCTCGATCTTCAACACTTCCGCGCCGAGATCGGCGAGCAGCTGCGTGGCGTGCGGAACCGGCCGCCAGATCCCGGCGTCGAGGATCCGCATCCCGTCGAGCAACCCGCTCATCCGATCACACCGATCCGCGCGCAACCGCGCGAGCTCGCTCGTCGTCGCAGCCCGCGAGGTCGCGCAGCACGGCATCGGTACTCGTACCGAGCAGCTCTGCGGGCGCGAGGTCGACGCGACCGTCGAATGCGATCGGCAACTGGGCGCCCAGGAAGCCGCTCGGTTGATCGGCCGGCGCGCTCGGATGCCGCAACTCGGTCAGCAAGCCGCGCTTGCGCAGGTCGGGATCGGTCGCGGCGTCGATCGGTTCGCGCACGCGTCCCGCGGGGAGTCCGATCCCGAGCATCGCGGCTTCCACCTCGCGCACCGGTCGAGTGGATGTCCACGCTTCCATGGCCGCGTCGATCTCGGCGGCCGCGCCCGCGCGTTCGCGGATTGTCGGCCACTTCTCCAGGGCGTCGGCGCGTTCCATCAGGTCACACATGCGTTGCCACTGCGTGTCACTCGTGCAGGTCACGGAGATCCAGCCGTCGGCGCAGCGATAGGTGTTGATCGGGGCACCGCGCGCATCGGCGTTCCCGGTGCGGGGCGGCATGCCGACCGCGAAGTAGTGGTCGATCGGCTCGTCCCAAACCAGCGACGTCAACACGTCGAGCATCGCCACGTCGACGAGCTGACCGGCGCCAGTCGCGTCACGTTGGCGCAACGCGCCCAGGATCCCGAGTGCGGCAAACGTCGCGCTGGTGTGATCGGCGATCGTGATGCCCGCGCGCAGGGGCGGCCCGTCGGCGAATCCGGTCTTCGCCATCACGCCCGACGCGGCCTGCACGATGTTGTCCATCGCCGGGCGATCGGGCGCGTCGTAGCCGTAGCCGGAAATCGCGCAGTACACGAGCGCCGGATTGACTTCGGCGAGTTGCTCGTAACTCAGGCCGAAGCTCTCCATCGCGTCGGAACGCGAGTTCTCGACGAACACGTCAGACTGCTTCGCCAGCGCGCGCACGAGCGCGGCGCCCTCGGGCCGGGTCAGGTCGAGCGCAACACTGCGCTTGCCGCGACTGCGCTTGAGGAACGGGATCGAGAGCGCACCGTCTACGTAGTCACGAGTGTTGCCGCCCTCGGGCCGCGCGAACGGCGGCAGGCGACGGCTGGTCGACGTGCGGGGCGACTCCACCGAGATCACCTCGGCGCCCATCGACACGAGCAGGAACGTGCACAGCGGACCCGAGACGAACCGGCTGACGTCGAGCACGCGCACACCCGCCAGCGGCGCGGGCCTCTCGCTCACCCGGTCCCTTGCGAGCTGGAATCGGCCGCTTCCGCGCGCAGGCGGTCGCGCAGCACGAACTTCTGGATCTTGCCGCTCGGCGTGCGCGGGAACTCCGAGATCTCTCGCACCAGCTCGGGCCACTTCTGGCGGGCCAGACCCGCCGCTGCGAGCGCGGCCTGCATCCCGGCCAGGTCAGGAGCCTGCTCGCCCGCCAGCATTCGGAAGTGCGCGCAGCCGATCTCACCGAGGCGCGCGTCGGGCGCGGCGACCACCGCGACCTCCGCGACGCCGGGCATGCGCACGAGGATCTCCTCCACCTCGGCCGCACTCACGTTCTCGCCGCCGCGAATGATGATGTCCTTCTTGCGGTCGGTGATCGCGAGGAACCCGTCGCCATCCAACACGCCGATGTCGCCCGTCATGAACCAACCGTCGGGCGAGAACGCGGCCTGGGTGACGACGGGATCGGTGTAACCGACGAAACAGTCAGGGCCGCGGCTCCAGATCTCGCCGGGCTCACCTTGTTCCACGTCGTTACCGTCGTCGTCGACCAACCGCATCTCGACACCGGGAAGCGGCGCGCCGTCAGTGTTCATGCGCTTCTCGCGCGGCGACTCTGCGGAACAGCCGGTGATCGACGGGTGCTCGGTGCTACCGAAACTCCGTGTCGTGATGATGCCGAGCTTCTCGGCGCGCTCACCCACCGCCGCGGGAACGGCCGCGCCGCCGAGTCCGATCACCGGCATGAACTTGACGTGGCGCACGGGATCGAAATCCGGATGGTCGAGCAGGCTCGTGAGGAACACCGTCGCGCCCTGACCGGCCGAACAGCCCTCTTCCAACATCGCCGCGAGCACGCGCTTCGGATCCCACACGTCGATCAGATGAATCGGGCGACGTCCGTAGACCGGCATGAGGAGCGCCGCGATCATCCCGATGCCGTGGCCGACGGGCGCGCCCGTGATCGACGGCGGCGCGACCGACAACGCGGGTGGCTTGCCGACCGGATCCGAGCCCGCGAACGGTTGGATGCTTGCGAGCTGACGGATCTCGGCGCCGATCGTGCGGTGCGCGTGCACGACGCCCTTGGGATCGCTCGTCGTTCCCGATGTGTACGCCACCAGCGCGGGCTCACTCGGATCGACGGTCGCCAACTCGGCCAGTGGTTCAACGCCTCGCAGATCGTCGAATCGAAGATCACCCGGCCGCGGCTCGCCGCCCACGACCGCGACCCATTCGAGGTCGGGCAGATCACCGCGAATGGAGTCGAGGTTGGCGAGGAAGTCTTGCGAGCCGAAACGGTCGGCGGTCACGAGCGCCTTCACGCGCGTGCGCTTCAAGATGTAGGCAACTTCCTTCGGTCCGTAGAAGTGGACGATCGGCACCACCACCGCGCCGAGGTAGGTGATCGCGTAGAACGTCGCGGCCGCCTCGAGCCAGTTCGGGAGTTGGAACGCGATCGCGTCGCCGGGCCGCACACCGCGCGCCCGCATCCCGGCGGCCACGCGCCGCGCCAGCGCGTCGACATCGCCGAGCGTCCCGCGGTACGGGTTCCGTTCCGAGCGAACGGTGAACGGCAACGCAGCGGCGTCGTGCAATCCGTCGGCAAGAATCGCGCCGAGACTCTGATCGTCCCAGAAGCCTTCCCGCACGTAACGCTCGGCCCGTTCGGCGTCGATCTCGCGAGGCGTGAAGTCCACGGTCGCAGTCTGGCATCCCCGCTAGCGCGGGAGTCCGAGCACTCTTTCGGCGATGATGTTGCGCTGGATCTCGCTGGTGCCGCCGGGGATGGTGCTACCGAACGAGCGCAGGTACTGCGTCGCCCACGAGCCATCGCGCCAGAGCTTCGGACCGAGAATGGTGACGTCGAGACCGTCGAGTCCCTGCGCCTCCGAGCCGTAAAGGAGCGCCCGCTGTAGCGACTCGCTCCCGAACAGCTTCAACAGTGAATGTTCGGGCGACGCCTTGCCCTGCAAGAACTTCGAGAAGCCGCGATACCCCATCGTGAGCAAGGCCTGGCCATCGATGTAGAAGCCGGCGACGGCATCGCGATACCGGGGATCGTCACCGAGCCGGCCGCCGTCGGGTGTGACACTGTCGCCGAGGTCGACCAGCGCGCGCACCGCGCGCTGAACCTCGTACGCGTAGCCGATCCAGAGCATCGCCCGTTCGTGCGCGAGCGATCCCTGCGTGATCGGCCAGCCACCGTTGAGCGGACCGATGAGGTTCTCCTTCGGCACGCGCACGTCGGTGAAGAAGACCTCGTTGAAGTCGCAGAAATCGGGCTCCGTCAGCTCCGGGAACGGCCGCCGTTCGACGCCCGGCGTCGTGGTGTCGATGATCAGCGCGCTGATGCCCTTGTGCTTCGCGACGGTCGGGTCGGTGCGTACGAAACAGAGGCACCAGTCGGCGTGCTGCGCGCCCGAGGTCCACACCTTCTGGCCGTTCACGACGAACTCGTCGCCGATGAGCTCGGCCCGCGTCTTCAGGCTCGCAAGGTCGCTGCCCGCGCCGGGCTCGCTCATGCCGAGGCACCAACCGATCTCGGCGCGCAGTGTGGGCAGGAGGTACTTCTCCTTCTGTTCCGGGGTGCCGTAGTCGTTGAGCGACGGGGCGATGATGCCGAGGCCCTGCGGATTCGCGCTGCGCAGGATCTCGCGGCTGGCCATCTCCTCGAAATAGATCATCTGCTGGGTCGGCGAGGCGTTGCGGCCGCCGAGCTCGGGTGGCCAACCGGGAACCAACCATCCGGCGTCGAACAGCAAGCGCTGCCACTGCCGCGACCACTCGGGCATGTGCGCGCTCGACAGCTTCGTCTCTTTGAAACGATCTTCCGACGGGCGGTTCGCTTCCAACCACGAGACGAGCTCCGCACGGAACGCCTCGTCTTCAGGTGCGTACTGCAGGCGCATCGCGGCGCAGGGTAGTTTCCTGACGTTCGTGTCACATAATCGCTCGCGTGGGGAGCCAGCGTGGACTTCGAGTTTTCCGCCGACCAGGAGATGCTGCGCGATTCGGTGCGCCGTTTCCTCGCCGACAAAGCGCCGATCAGCTACGTGCGCGGCGAATACGACGGCAGCGGTACCGACCTCGGCCGCGATGACGTTTGGAACGGACTCCGCGAGATCGGGACCGTCGGGTTGCTCGTGCCCGAGGCGCACGGCGGCGCGGGCATGGGCATGGTCGACGCGGCCGTCGTGCTCGAGGAACTGGGCGCGGCATTGTGCCCGGCGCCCTACGCATCATCGGCTGTGGGTGCCGTGTCGCTCGTGCTCGCGGCGGGCGCGGATCGGGAGCACTCGTTCTTGTTGCCGGGCTTGGCCGACGGCTCGACCATCGGCACCATCGCGCTCTACGAGGAAGGTTCCCGGTACGAGTGGCGCGCGCCGTCGACGTCGGCGGAGCCGGACGGCAACGTGTGGCGGGTCACCGGCACCAAGGTGCACGTGGCCGACGGGGCCGCCGCCAACCTGTTCCTCGTCACCACCCGTGACCTCGCCGGCGGGCTCGGAGTGTTCGCGGTGCAGGGCAACGACGCCGCGGTGCTGGTCGACCCCGCACTGTCGGTCGACGGCAGCCGCAAGGAAGCGACGGTCAGCTTCCGCGGCGCGCAAGGCTGGCGACTCGGTTCCGGCGACGCTTCAGCGGCCGTGGCGTCGACGCTCGATCGGTTGGCGATCGCGTACGTGGTCGACGGGGTCGGCGCCGCGTCACGCGCGCTCGCATTGGCGGTCGACTACGCCAAGGAACGGGTGCAGTTCGACAAGCCGATCGGCGCGTTCCAGGCCGTGCAGCACCTGTGCGCCGACATGTTGCGCGCACTCGAGCTCGGGCGCGCCGCGGGCTACTACGCGTGCTGGGCCGCCGACGACGCCGAACCCGAAGAGGCGCATCGCGCGGCAGTGATGGCGAAGGCGTTCGCGAGCAGCGCGTACGCGCAACTCGGCGGCAGCGCGATCCAGGTGTTCGGCGGCATCGGTTTCACGTGGGAGCACGACATCCACCTGTACTACAAGCGCCTGCTCTCGCTCTCGGCCGCGCTCGGCAACGCCTCGGAACACCTCTCCGAGCTCGCCCACATCGCCATCGATTGACGACCCGCCGCAATCCTCATCAGAAGTAGGTACGCGGCGTCACGCGCCGCGTTTGACCATCAGAACTGACTTCCGCGCAAGGCCGCTCTGACGATCGTCGCGACAGCAGGCGATTCGTACATCACCTGCTCGTAGGTAAAGCGACGAAGCGTCCAACCGGCGTTCGCGAGGTTGTTCGCGCGGACGTTGTCAGCCGCCCGATCTCGACGCGTTGCGTGGCTGCCGTGCCCATCCACTTCGAGCCCAACGCGTTGGCGGACGTATGCGAAGTCGATTTGGTATTCGACGGCCGGCGACAGACGCGTCCAATAGCCCGTTGATCGGTGCAGAAAGTCCCGCCTGCGCGAGCAACCGCATCATTCGCCGCTCGAGGACCGACCTCGGCACGCGCTTCTGCGCGACTCGCGTCTCCAAGATCCGAGTCATAGCGCCGATTCCGTTCCGGCCCCGGGCCCTGAGGACGCCGTACTCGCGCTCGACCTCACCGCGGCGAACGAGGCGATCACGCTCGGCTCCGTCGAAGGCTTCCTCGACGCGGTCGGCCGGAACGGCCGCACCGAGGTCGATAAGCGTGCGGGCTCGTGATGTAACCGGAATCACACCGACGACCGCTCGGTCCGACGCCCTCAGCAGACGAGTGTGGTGGACCACGACTCCTGTCCGTCGGTGGCGGATCTTCATCGGGAGCAGCACCTCGATCGCATCGGAGCGGAATCCGTCATACCCGTGGAGCCTCGCCGCGGTGCAGTGTGACGCGAGGCACTCCGGACCGCCGTCCAGCACCGCAGCGAGAACGTCCTGTTGCCACGACTTGGATGACGCGGCAAAGCGAAAGACCGACGGTGCGACACGCTCGGCCTCACCGCGTTCGATCAGCCGTCTCAACCGTTCCTTGCCGAAGCCGGCCTCGCGTGCGTCGCTCGCGGTGAAGAGTCCGAGCTTGGCCGCGCTCACTGCCGACAATTTGCGCGATCGGCGTTCCGTCGCTCATGTTCCCTCCGATGGTTGGTGTCACATCGAGGGAAGAGCTGAGGAAGCAAGGCGACACTAGGCACACGGACGGCGCGCGTCGAGCGTCGACTCCGATTTGATGGCGGTACGCGGCGCGTGACGCCGCGTACCTACTTCTGATGAGGATCTGGGCGGGATCGAGGCCCGGGGGACGGGGCTATTCGCGGACGAGTAGGAGGCAGCCGCAGGTGTTGCCGCCGCCGGCGGCGATCACGCCGATCTCGGGGGGTTTGGCGATCTGGCGGTCGCCGGCTTCGCCCCACATCTGGGTCGCGCCCTCGTGCAGGAACCCGTAACCGTGCAAGCGTCCGGCCGACAGCTGGCCGCCGTGGGTGTTGAGCGGCAAAATCCCGTCCCGCGCGATCCGTTCGCCGCCTTCGACGAACGGGCCGCCCTCCCCGACTCCGCACAACCCGAGCGCTTCCAACCACGACATCGTGATCCACGAGAACCCGTCGTAGAGCTGCGCCATTTGCACATCTGACGGCTTGAGATCGGTGCGGGTCCACATCTGCGCGCCCGCGTCACGGTTGGGCATCGTCGTGAGGTCCTCGAACTGGTCCCACGACGGACGACCCGCAATCCGTGAGCCGACGGCTTCGACCCGCAGCGGCGGGTGGCGCAAGTCTTTGGCCAACTCCCGCCGCGAGACGATGACGGCGGTCGCGCCGTCGCACGGCACGTCGCAGTCGTACAGGCAGAACGGCGTCGAGATCATCCGCGCGTTCATGTAGTCGTCAAACGACATCGGATCGCGGTAGATCGCGTTCGGGTTCAGTCCCGCGTTGCGACGCGCGTTGATCGGAATCCAGGCGAGCTGCTCGCGCGTCGTCCCGTATTCGTGGAAGTGCTTCTGCGCGAACATCGCGATCCAGATCGCGGCCGACGGCGCGGAGAACACGAGATTCCACGACATGAACCCCGACATCTTCGGAACGCCTCCACCACCGCCCCCACCACCGGGCATGATGCTGCCGCGCCCCTTTTCGCCCTGCGCGGATCCTTCCCAGACGGAACGGAAGCACAGCACGTGGTTGGCGAGGCCCGACGCCACCGCGAGGCACGCGTTGATGACGGAGCCGAGCTGCCCCGACGTCTCGATCCCGCTTCCGTACCAACCGCAGTGCAACCGCAGCGCGTCCATGACCTCATAGGCGCCCGCCCCGCTGAACCCCGGAGGCGTCGTCATCGGCCCGGGATACGTCGAGATCCCGTCGATGTCGGCAACCGTGAGCCCGGCGTCTTCGATCGCGGCGAGGCAACCGTCGAGCGTGAGCTCGAGCGGATCGCGGTAGAGCCGCCGGCCGATCTCCGACTGCCCGACGCCGGTGATGCACGCGCGCCGCTCGATGATGTCGTTGACGTCCATTACTTCTCCGGTTCGAACAATGGGAGGTACACGTCACCATCGGGATCCGCATGGTGCTCGAACGTCACCTGCAACGGCATGCCGATCTCGATCTCGTCGTGTGGGCAGTTCACGATGTTCGTCGTGAGGCGCAGCGACGGCTGCTCGACGATCTCGACGATCGCGACCACGTACGGGAGCTCGGGACCGGGCATCCAGTTCTGATGGTTGATCGAAAACGTCGCGAGCGTCGCCCGGCCCGAGACCGCCTCGACCGCGATGTTCTTCGAGTGGTCGATCGGGCAGATCGGGATCGGCGGATGGATGTAGTAGCCGCAATCTTGGCAACGCCAGAAACGCAACTCACCCTGCGCGCCACCCGTCCAGAACTCGCGGGTGTTGTCTTCGAGCCGGGGCAGGATTCGGAACGGCGGATCGGACATCGAGGAACTCCAGAGGTCTCAGGTCAGTGGTGAACGGAACGGGCGAATCGACTAATCGGCTTCGGCTTCACGCGCGGCTTCGTAGCCGGCTCGAGCGTGAGGGATCGCGGCGACTGCAGGCAACAACCCGTGACCGGGAACCGTGAGCATGATCGAGCCGAGGATCTCTTCCCACGTGGCGCCGACTTCGCGCGCGAGCTGCGCATGCCGCTGCACGCCGGCCGGATTGCGCAAGCCCACCGTTACGACCATGCGGATGAGCTCGTGCGTCTTGCGATCGGGAGCCTTCAACGAGTCGAGCTGCGACATCCACGCGTTCTGCGCTGCATGCAGCTGCGGGAACACTTCGTGCAGCGGCTCTTCGAATGCGAAGTTCCAATCTTGCTCGTCGTCGTTCACGGTGCGGCGCGGAAGATCGCGATCGTGATCTCGTCGTCGAGCGGCTTGAAATCGACGACCACCGGCATGCCCATCCGCAGATCCTCGAACGGAACACCCTCGATGTTCGTCATCACGCGCGGGCCCTCTTCGAGCTCGACGACCGCCGCGACATACGGCACCCGCTCGTTGAACGGCGGGAGATCGTTCTGGTGCACGATCGAATACGTGTAGAGCGTGGCGCGCCCCGAGGCCTGCTTCCACTCGACGTCGTCGCTCCAGCACTTCGGGCAGAACGGGCGCGGGTAGAAGTGATCTTCGCCGCAGGCGTTGCAATGCCGGACGAGAAACTTCCCCTCCCGGCATCCGTCCCAGAACGGCTGCGTCTCGAGATCAGGTGTCGGGATGTCGAAGCGCACGGCGGCCATGCGGTCAGCCCTGATCCGGCCGCGAGGCGCTCGGCAAGACGGCAACCGCTTCGGCTTGCAGCTTCGCCTCGCCGTTCTGGTTCACGAGCACGCACTCGAGCACGATCTCGTTGCCCGGTCGCTTCTCGATCACCGCCACGTTCGTGCTGAGCACCTCACCCGGCCACGTCTGCTTGGTGAACCGCATCCGGTACGACGCGAGATTGCCGACACCTACGTAGTTGGTGATCGCGGTGCGCGAGGAGCCCGGCGCTGAACATGCCGTGGCCGAACACCGAGGGCAGTCCCGCGGCTTTCGCCGCGACCTCGTCGGTGTGCATCGGGTTGAAGTCGCCCGACGCGCCGGCGTACATCACGAGGTCGGTGCGCGTCAGCTCGTGGTCGATCGCGGGCGCGGTGTCACCGACCTGCACGTCGTCGTATTGCAGCTTGCGCTCACCCATCTGGCCGAGGCTAAACGCTCGACTGACACGCGTGTCAACTACGCGCGTCCACTGGCCCCTGAGATCAGACGGGACCGGCGCTGGCGGTGAGCAACTCGGCCAGCAGTTGCTGCTGGGACTCGAGTCGGGATTCCTCGGCCCGCAGGTATTCGAGGCGGGCGCGCACGCGCCGCACGTCGTCCTGGACCTGCGCGAGCCATGCGTGCACCTGGTCGGGCGGAAGCCCGCAGGTGGCCGCATCGCTGCGCATTGTCGTCGTTGAGGTTGCAGTCATGACCGTCTCCGAGCCCGCGTCGAATGCTGATCGGCGCCGCGACCCGGCAGTTCAGGATTTGGCCCGGATTCGGCCTCGAACCCCTGATCAGAAAGCTGGTCAGTGACCGGGTTCGGGGTCCCGGGGCAGGCCGAGCAGCCGTTCGGCGATCACATTGCGCTGCACGTCGCTGGTCCCGCCCGCGATGGTCAGGCACCGGTTGAAGAGGAACGCCGATGACCAGGCGCCGGCTTCGCCATCGGTCGCGGCGGCGTCGGCGCCCATGAGCGACAGCCCGATCTCCTGCACCTTCTGATCCTGCTGCACGCCGAGCAACTTGCGGACGGCCGCTTCCGATCCCGACGGGTCGGCGCCGGCCAAGGCTTGGAGCGTCATGCGGAAGCCGAGCACCGCGAGCGCGTGACCGGTAACCGCGAGGTCGCCGATCTCGGCGAGCACGAGCCGGTCGTCGGCGAGGCCGCGCGCCTCCGCGGCTCGCAACGCACCGACCACTCCGCCGCCAATGGTGTTGCTGCCGCCCATGAACACGCGCTCGTTGGCGAGCGTCGTGCGCGCGCAGCGCCAGCCGTCGTGCTCCTGGCCGACCAGGCAATCCTCGGGGACGAACACGTCGTCGAAGAACACCTCGTTGAACATCTGGGCGCCGGTGAGCTCGCGCAGCGGCCGGATGTCGATCCCGGGCGTCTTCATGTCGACCATGAGACACGAGATGCCCTCGTGCTTCGGACGGTCGGGCGCGGTGCGGGCGAGGCAGATGCCCCATTGCGCGTACCCGGCCATCGACGTCCAGACCTTCTGGCCGTTGAGTACCCACCCGCCTTCGACGCGCGTCGCGCGCATCGACAGCGCGGCGAGGTCGGAGCCGGCGCCGGGCTCGCTGAAGAGCTGGCACCACTGGATCTCGCCGCGCAGCGTCGCCGGGATCCAGCGCTCCTGCTGTTCGGGCGTCCCGAACACGATGAGCGTCGGGAGTGCCCACGCGCCGACACCGATATTGGCGCGGGTCACCTTCGCAGCGCGGAACTCCTCTTCGATCACGAGCAGCTCGAGCGCCTTCGCGTCGCGACCCCACGGGTGCGGCCAACCGGGCGTGAGGTAGCCGTCTTGCGCGAAGCGCTCGCGTTGCTCCTGCGGCGAATCCTGGGCGACGTCGGCGAGCAGCGCCCGCACCTCGGAGCGATAGGTCTCTGCTTCCGGACCGAGGTCGACCGCGAGCCGGCGCCGGGCGCCACCCTGGACTTCGCGGGCCGCGCGCACGCGCCACTCGTCGGGCGTTCCTGCGATCTGGTGCAACGTGATCGCGCGCCGCAGATAGAGGTGAGCGTCGTGCTCCCACGTGAAGCCGATACCGCCGAGCGTCTGCACGCAGTCTTTGCCGTTGAGGAACGCGGCGTCGAACGCGAGTGCGGCAGCCGCGGCGATCGCCATACCGGCGCCGTTGTCGAGGTCGTTGGCCGCTCGGGCCGCATCCCACACCGCGGCGCGCGCGAGCTCGGTGCGCGCCAGCATGTCGGCGCACCGATGCTTGACACCCTGGAACTGGCCGATGGGCCGGCCGAACTGGACGCGGACTTTCGCGTACTCCGACGCGGTGTCGACACACCACTGCGCGACGCCGATCGCTTCCGCGGCGAGCAGCACTGCCGCGATGTCACGCACGCGCTCCGAGGTGATGCCGAATAGCCGGCGGTCGGCGGGAACCGCGACTCCGTCGAGATCGAGTTGGGCGACGGGACGGGTGAGATCGATGCCCGACAACTTGGTAGATCGTCAGCGTGCCGGCGTCGAGCGCGGCCCACTCTCCGGCGATCTCGCACACGATCACGTCGGCGTCGTCGGCGCCGAGCACCGGACCGCCCAGCGCGAGCGCGGCCGTGTGTTCGCCGGTCGCCAGCTTCGGGAGCAGCGCCTCGGCCGCGGCACAACCGCCCGGGAGATTGGCCGCGGCTTCGAGGATCGCGGCCGCGAGCACCGTCGGGAGATACGGACCCGGCGCGCACGCGCGGCCGAGCTCCTCGATCACCACGGCCTGCTCGACCAGCCCGTAACCCGCGCCGCCGTGGGCTTCCGACACGTGCAGACCCAGCCAGCCCGGTTCGCTGATCGCGTCCCAGAACTCGGGGCGCCCGGTGGAGGTGCCGTCGACCACGGCGCGCGGCACGGCCGGCGAAATGCGAGCGTCGACGAAGCGGCGAACCGCCTGGCGCAGTTCCTCGTGCTCTTCGGTGATCCCGATCGGCATCGCTAGACCACTTTGGTGTCGCCGTCGAAGACCGAGATGGCCTGGGTCGGACAACCCTGGGCCGCGAGCACGATCTTGTCGTCGGGCATCGCGGTGGCGTCGACCACGATCGCGATCCCGTCGTCGTCGAGGTCGAACACACCCGGCGCCCAGAACGAGCAATTACCCGAGCCCATGCACGCGTCGCGATCGATCTTGATATCCAGGGCCACTCGAACCTCCCGACTGGTCGAAAGCTACTCGGCGGTCAGCCGGCGACGTCGCAGAACCGGGCGTAGCGCTCGTTCACATGCGGTTCCCACCCCGGCGCGGGTTCCACCACACGCGAGGTGCGCGCCCAGCGCGACGCGTCGGTCATCGACGTTTCGAGCCCGCACGCGAGCCGGGCGAGGAACGCGGCGCCGAGCGCGCCGCCCTCGGGGACGTCGCACACGTGAACGGGTAGGCCGGTGCAGTCGGCGAGCGCCTCGACCCAACCCTCCATGCGGGTACCGCCACCGGTCGCAACGATGCGCCGCGCCGGAACCGGGCTCGCGTCGATCATCCGCCGCGTCGCGAACGCGGTCGACTCGAGCGCGGCGCGGCGCGCGGCCGCGGGGCCGTGCGTGAGATCGAGATCGACGAGCTGACCGCGGCGAGTCGGATCGTTGAGGGGAACGCGTTCACCGCGCGGGTACGGGAACCCAGATCGGAACGCTCGCGGGATCGACCGGTTCGTCGCCGGTGCCGAGGAGCGCGGTCGCCCAGTTCAGGAAGAGCCCACCCGCGTTGCTCGGTCCGCCGACGAGAAACGTTCCCGCCGCGGTGTTCGGCATCGCGTAGTAGTTGGGTACGTCGACGAGCTCGGGCATGACGCACCACACGATGAGGGTGGTGCCGAGAATCACGAGTACGTCACCTTCACCACTCGCATCGGCGACGAGTTGCTCGGCGAACGCGTCGATGGTGCCGCCTTCGAGCACGCAACCGGGATGGCCGATCACCTCACCGAGCGCCTGCCCGGGAGGATGGAGCGTCGGCAGTTGGTCGACCCGGGCGCTGCACGACGCGACGAGGTCGGCGTCCCACCCTTTCCAGTCGAACAAGGGCGCGGCGGTGGCGGCAACGATCATCGAGATGCCGGGATCGCCGGTCAGCGCGTTGTTCGCGACGGCCTGCGCCATCCAGTAGCCCCGGGCGTCGGGCCGCTCGGCCGCCTGCCACGTGAGGAACTGCATCAGCTCGCCCCGTTCGGGCTGATCGGGCCGTTGCTTCTGATGGCCGCGGTCGTCGCCGTAGAGCAGGCCGGGCGTGCACGGAATGCCGGCCTCGTCGACGGCCGTGAGCGACGGGACCATGGCCGCGACCGATACCGCGCGCGGCTTCACATCGCCGAGCGCTTCGAGCGCGCGTCGCGGGCCCTCGTGCCATGCGACCTGGGCGTCGTGCTCGAACCGCTGTGGAGTCGGAACGTTGAAGTCGTGCGGGATCCGCGACCGGGCGATCACGTTCCCGTCGTCGTCGGCCGCGATCGCCTTCACCGACGACGTTCCGATATCGATACCGACGGTGATGTTGGAAAGAGTCGACATGATTCGCGGCAGGTTACGCGAGCGCCGCGAGTACCACGTCGTGCAGCCGGCCGTTGGTGCACACGAAGCTCTCGGCGCCGAGGTCGGCCTCGCCGGTCATGCTGCTCCACCGACCGCCCGCCTCGTCGATGATCGGGATGAGCGCGGCGATGTCCCACAGCGACACGATCGAATCCATCGATATGTCGACCGCGCCTTCCGCGACCAGCATGTGCTGCCAGAAGTCGCCGAGACCGCGCGTGCGCCAGCAGCGGTGCGCGAGCGCGAGCATCTTGTCGCCGATGTTGTCGGCGTCGTAGCGCTCCTTGGTGTCCCACGCGAGTGAGATCTGCGCGTCGTCGAGCGCGGCGACCGAAGACACCGAGATGCGCTCGCCGTTGCGGTATGCGCCCAGTCCCCTACCCGCCCACCAGCGCGTGTGCAGTGCGGGCGCCGACACGACGCCGACTACCACTTCACCCGCGTGCTCCAAACCGATGAGCGTCGCCCAGATCGGGATGCCCCGCACATAGCTCTTCGTGCCGTCGATCGGGTCGATGATCCAGCGGAATTCGGCGTCGGCCGCGGCTCCGGAGCCGGGATCGGAACCGAACTCCTCTCCGAGCACGGCATGGCCGGTCGCGTCGGCGAGACGATCGCGGATCACTCGTTCCACCGCTTGGTCGGCCTCGCTCACCGGCGTCAGGTCCGGTTTGGTGGTGACCACGAGGTCGTCGGCCCGGAATCGCGCGACCGTGATCTCGTCGGCGAGGTCGGCCAACTCCAGTGCGAGCTCCAAGTGCGCGGCGATATCCACGGGGGCGGAGCATAGGAGGCGCCGTTACCCGGTCGATGAACAGGTATGGTCGCCAACGTGCCGTCCGCCCGTGAGGCGCGCGAAACACTTCGCGCGAGCGTCGTCGCGCGAGCCCGCGAGCTGGCGGGCGCCGATGCCGATGCCGTCGAGGCATTCGTCACCGAGTACTACGCGCAGGTCGTGATCGACGACGTCGCGCTCTCGGATGCCGATCACCTGGCCCGCGCCGCGCTCGCCCACTGGCGGCTGGGCGCGCACCGGGAGCCGGCCACCCCGATCGTGTCGGTGCGTACGCCCACCGCGGCTTCGGAGAACTGGGACGCACCACACTCCGTCGTCGACGTGATCACCGACGACATGCCGTTCGTCGTCGACTCGATCACCATGGCACTCGACCTGCACTCGCTCGGCGTGCACCTCGTCGTCCACCCGGTGCTGGAAGTAGCGCGCGACACCGATGGAGCGCGCACCGCGGGCGGAAAGATCATTCGCGAGTCGTGGGTGCACGTGGAGGTCGATCGCGAAACATCGGCCGACATCCTCGATGCCGTGCGCGCCGACGTGGAGCGTGCGTTGCGCGACGTGCGCTCGGCGACCAGCGACTGGCTCAAGATGCTGGCCGCGCTCGACACGGTGCGGGACGATCTCGACGCGCGCCCGCCGCCGTGCGATTCCGACGAGCTCGAGGAAGGCAAGGAGCTGTTGCGCTGGCTCGCCGACCAGCACTTCACGTTCCTCGGGTACCGCGCGTACGACCTCGAACGCGATGCCAACGGCGACGACCTCTTGCGCGTGGTTGCCGGAAGCGGTCTCGGCATCCTCCGCAATCCGCCCGGCACCGGAAGCGGGACCGCAGTCGGCGCGGTCTCCGATCGCTTCTCCCGATTGCCGCCCGAGATTCGCGCGAAGGCCCGCGAGAAGACGCTGCTCGTGCTGACGAAGGCGAACGCGCGCTCGACCGTGCACCGGCCGACGTACCTCGATTACATCGGCGTGAAGCGTTACGACGACTCCGGGAACGTGATCGGTGAGCACCGATTCCTCGGTCTGTACACCTCGTCGGCCTACAACGCGAGTCCGATCGACGTACCGGTGCTGCGGCGCAAGGTGGCCGCCGTCGTGTCTCGTTCGCAGTTCGCGCCCGCGAGCCACGACTTCAAAGATCTGGTCGCGATTCTCGAGGGCTATCCACGCGACGATCTGTTCCAGATCGATGCCGACCACCTCTACGACATCGCGATGGGCATCCTGGGCCTCCAGGAACGGCGCCGCGTGCAGGTATTCGTCCACCGTGAGCAGTTCGGCCGGTTCGTCTCGGCGCTCGTCTTCCTGCCCCGCGACCGCTACACGACACCGGTGCGGCTGCGCGTGGCGAAGCGGTTGCTGGAGGCGTTCGGCGCGACGAGCTACGAGTGGACCGCGAAAGTTTCCGAGTCGGTGCTCGCGCGCCTTCACTACGTGCTGCGCGTCGATCCCACCGACTCACTCGCCCGCCGGGTCGAGCTGGTCGATCTCGAGCGGCGGGTGGCGTTGGCGACTCGCACGTGGGGTGACGATCTCCGCGACACGCTGGTCACCGCCCGCGGCGAGGAAGGCGGCCTCGATCTGCTCCGCGTGTGGAACGGCGCGTTCCCGGTCGCGTACCAAGAGGAATTCACCGCGCTCGAGGCGCTGACCGATCTGAATGAGCTCGAGGCGTTGGGAACCGGCGACACGCCGGCGCGAGCGGTGCAACTCACCGGGAAGGCCGACTACCTCGATCTCAAGCTCTACGGCCTCGGCGCCCAGCCTTCGCTCTCCGATGTGCTGCCCCGGCTCACCAACATGGGCGTGATCGTCGACGACGAGCGGCCGTACACGATCACGCCGGACGGGCTCGAGCCCCGCTGGATCAAGCACTTCCGTTTGCGCGCGCCGGCCGACGTTCCCACGGGCGCGTTCGACAACTTCGAGGAGACATTCCTCGCGGTGCTCGCGGGCGACTCCGAAGACGACGCGTTCAACCGGCTCGTGCTGCGCGCCGGAATCTCCTGGCGCGAAGTCGCGCTGCTGCGCGCGTACAGCCGCTACTTCCGCCAGGCGGGCACGCCGTTCAGCCAGACCTACATCGCCGACACCCTCGCCGCGCATCCGGTGCTCTCGTGCCGCCTGATCGGCTTGTTCGGGGCCCGGCTCGATCCGGCGCGCATCGCGAAGGGTGCGGGCGATCCCGAGAACGCCGGCACCGCGGCGATCGTCGCGGAGATCACCGAAGAGATCGACGCGGTCACGAGTCTCGACGAAGACCGGATCCTGCGCGCGCTGCTCCGGCTCGTGCTCGCGACGCTGCGCACCAACTGGTACCAGCGGGGAGACGACGGCCGGCCGCGTCCGTGCGTGGTCCTCAAGCTCGATCCTGCGCAGGTCCCCGACCTTCCGCTCCCGCGACCGATGTTCGAGCTGTTCGTCTACTCACCGCGCGTCGAGGGCGTGCATCTCCGCGCGGGTCGCGTCGCTCGCGGTGGCATCCGGTGGTCGGATCGGCGAGAAGACTTCCGCACCGAGGTGCTCGGCCTGATGAAGGCCCAGAAGGTCAAGAACGCGGTGATCGTTCCGTCGGGCGCAAAGGGCGGCTTCGTCGTGAAGCAACCGCCCGACGATCCGGGCGAGCTGCGCGCCGAGGTCGAGGCGTGTTACCGGCTGTTCATCGCCGGGCTCCTCGACGTCACCGACAACCTGGTGACCGATGCCGGCGGCGTCGGCACCGTCGTTCCGCCCGCGCAGGTCGTTCGGTTCGACGGCGACGACCACTACCTCGTGGTCGCGGCCGACAAGGGCACCGCCGCGTTCTCCGACGTCGCCAACGAGATCGCGTGCGCACGCGGGTTCTGGCTCGGCGATGCGTTCGCGTCGGGCGGATCCGCGGGCTATGACCACAAGGAGATGGGCATCACCGCGCGCGGCGCGTGGGAGTCGGTGCGCCGCCACTTCCGTCATCTCGCGATCGACCCCGACCACCACGACTTCACCGTTGTCGGCATCGGCGACATGTCGGGCGACGTGTTCGGCAACGGCATGCTGTTGTCGCACCACATCCAGCTCGTCGCCGCGTTCGATCACCGTCATGTGTTCCTCGATCCCAACCCGGACCCGGAAGCCTCCTGGCACGAACGCAAACGGCTCTTCGATCTCCCCCGTTCCTCGTGGGCCGACTACGACCCGACGCTCATCTCTCCCGGCGGCGGTGTGTATCCCCGCGCCGCGAAGTCGGTGACGATCTCCGACGAGATGCGGGCCCGGCTCGGCCTCGACGACCCCGCGGTCACCAAGTGCACGCCCACCGACCTCATCAAGTTGCTGCTCTGTGCGCCCGTCGACCTTCTCTACAACGGTGGGATCGGCACCTACGTGAAGGCCCGCGTCGAGTCGCACGCCGACGTGGGCGACAAAGCCTCCGATGCGCTACGCGTCAACGGTGCCGATCTGCGCTGCCGGTCCGTCGGCGAGGGCGGCAACCTCGGGTTCACGCAGGAAGGCCGGGTCGAGTACGCGCTCCTGGGCGGTTTGATCAACACCGATGCGATCGACAACAGCGCGGGCGTCGACACCTCCGACCACGAGGTGAACATCAAGATCCTGCTCGACGGCGCAGTCCGCACCGGCGACCTCGCAGCCGGCGATCGCAACGCGCTGCTCGAGTCGATGACCGACGAGGTCGCGGCGCTCGTGTTGCGCGACAACTACCGCCAAAACCGCGCGCTCGACAACGCGAAGGCACAAGCGCCGGAGATGGAAGAGGTCCACGCCCGCTTCATGCGCGCGCTCGAACAGCTCAACCACCTCGACCGCGCGGTCGAGCGACTTCCCGACGACGAGACCCTGACCGCGCGCCGCAACGCCGGGCTCGGCTTGACGGTTCCCGAGCTGGCGGTGCTCGTCGCCTACGCCAAGATCCGGATCGAGGAGGAGCTGCTCGCGTCACCGCTCCCCGACGACGACGACTTCGCCACCGAGCTCGTGCGCTACTTCCCCACTCCGCTGCGCGAACGTTTCGCCGAACGCATCCGGATCCATCCGCTCGCGCGGGAGATCGTCGCCACCGGTCTCGTGAACGGGATGGTGAACCGAGCGGGCACGACGTTCGCGTTCCGGCTCGGCGAGGAGACCGGGGCGACGAGTCCCGAGATCGTGCGCGCCCACGAAGCCGCCCGGGCGATCTTCGGCCAGGAAACCCTGTGGGCCGACATCGCTGCGCTCGATGCGACGCTCGAGGTCGACACCCAGACGAAGCTCTACCTCGAATCTCGCCGGCTGATCGAACGGGCGAGCCGGTGGTTCCTCCGCCACCGCGACCGCCCGCTCGCGGTCGGCAATACCGTCGCGTATTTCGCACCCGCGGTCGCGCGGCTGATGATCTCGCTCCCTGGGTGCGCGCGCGGTTCTGAACGCGAACGCATGGAACGTTCGAAGACCGAGCACGTCGACCTCGGTGTTCCGCCCGAGCTCGCAGCCCGCATCGCCGCGCTCGACCTGCTCCCGAGCGCGCTCGACGTCACCGAGCTCGCCGACGCACACCACCTCGAAGTGGAAAGGGTCGGTGACGTGTACTGCGTCATCGGCGACCGGCTCCGCCTCGACTGGCTCTACGACCGCATCGTCGAGCTCCCGCGCGGCGACCGTTGGGACGCGCTCGCTCGCAATGCGCTCCGGGAAGACGTCGAGGCCGAGCACCGGGCGATCGCGGACGCAATCTTGCGCGGCACCGATCCGCTGATGAGCGCCGAAGCCGCGTTCGACGCGTGGGCCGAATCCAAACGAGCGACCGTCGACCGGGCACTCGTTCTCATCCAAGACATCACGAGCCGGGCCGTGTTCGATCTCGCCACCCTGTCGGTCGCACTTCGAGAGTTGCGCACGCTGCTCTAACTCTTGGTGGGTCTAACTCTTGGTGGGTTCTGCCGTGGGTCTGATCGTCGGAGGCTCTAGCCGAGCTCGAAGCGCGGCTCGGGCCGTCCGCGCACCTCGAGGCCGTCGACTGCGAACAGCCATCCGGCTTCGGGAGCCGGCTCGCCCGGCTCGCCGAGATTGAGCGCAATCGACACGACGAACATCCGGTCGAGATCGACGCCCCCGAAGGTGACGTCGCTCGGATTCGCCATCGGCATGTCGATGGTCCGATCGAGTCCCTGCGCGGTGAAGCGCGCGATCTTCCCGGCGCGCACCACGCAGCTCCATACGCCGTCATCGGCATCGGCGACGGCCCCGTCGGGCATGCCGCCGAGCGGCTCGTGGTTGCCGAACACGCGCCGCTCGCCCACCGTGCCCGCACGACCGTCATACGGGTACGCGTATACGCACCCGGCCGGCGTGTCGCCGATCACCAGAGTGGACTCGCCGTTCACGTCGATGACCACCGGCCCGTTCGTGTTCGCGATGTCGTCGTCGAGCAGCCGCCAACCGTCAGTCGCCGAGAACCACCATGACGCGCCGGGCGCGGGACCCAGGTTGAGCGTTCCCGTCACGAGGTTGCCGGACCCGTCGGCCTGCGCGTCGTTGGCGCGCCCGAGCATCCCTTCCGGGTACTTCGCCAACAACTCGGTGGTATCCGCGTCGGGATCGATCACGTGGAGGCCGTCGTCGAGACACGCGACCAGGCGTTGGTCTTCGGTGAGCGCAAGGCCGGCGGGCATCGATGGCATTCGCATGGACTGCAACGGTGGTTCGCCGCCGTCGAGCCAGTGCAGCTGCTGCGTCGCGCAGTCGACGAAGTAGAGCCGGTTGCGACGATCGTCCCAGCGGAGGCTCTCGCCCCAGGTAAGCGTGAAGTCGCCGATGCGAGTCAGTGTCGTCATATTGCAGATCCTCGCACGCAGCCAGCCGTTAGCGTCGGGCGTTCATGCGGCTGCTCGTCGACACGACTCCCCTGCGCGTGTCGCCCGACTTCCGGCGGCTCTGGATCGGGCAGGCGGTCTCGACGCTCGGCCTCATGATCACCGCGGCCGCGTTGCCGTACCAGGTGTTCCACGAGACGGGCTCGTCGCTCCAGGTCGGCCTGCTCGGGTTGGCGCAGCTCGGTCCGTTGCTCGTGTTCTCGATCGTCGGGGGCGCCCTCTCCGACAGCCACGACAAGCGCAACCTGTTGATCGGTGTGACCGCGGGCGGGCTCGCGTGTTCGTCGTTGCTCGCGCTGAACGCCTCACTCGACCATCCGCAGTTGTGGGTGATCTACGTCTTGGGCGCGGCGTCGAGCGCGGTACTCGCTACGAGCTATCCCGCGTTGCGATCACTCCTCCCGTTGCTCGTGGGGGAAGAGTTGCGAACGGCCGCATTCGCGCTGCAGTCGACGTACGGCTCGTTCGGGATGATGGCCGGTCCGGCGATCGGCGGTTTGTTGATCGGTGCGTTCGGCCTCACGAGCGCGTACGCGGTGGACGCGGCGACCTACTTCGTCGCCATCGTCGCGTTCGCGGGCTTGGCCGCGTCGCCACCCGTGCCCGGCGCGAGCCGCGCATCGACGACGTCGATCTTCGAGGGCTTGCGGTTCCTGCGCGGCCATTCGGTGGTGATGAGCATCTTCGCGATCGACCTGCTCGCGATGGTGTTCGGCATGCCACGCGCGCTCTTCCCCGCGCTGGCCGAACGGCTCGGCGGCGGACCCGCGCTGTACGGGTTGCTGCTCTCCTCCGTTGCGGCGGGCGCGTTCATTGCGTCGTTGTTCAGCGGGTGGACCTCCCGGGTGAAGCACCAGGGCCGCGCGGTGCTCTGGGCGGTCGCGGTCTGGGGCGGCGCAATCGCGATCGCGGGGCTGACGCATGTCACGGCGCTGGTCCTCTTGATGTTGGCGATCGCCGGCGGCGCCGACATGGTCTCCGCGGTCTACCGCAGCGCGATCGCCGCGAGCGTCACGCCCGACGAGCTCCGCGGGCGCGTCAGCGGCGTCGAGCTCGCGGTCTACGCGGGCGGACCGGTGCTCGGCGACGTCGAAGCCGGCGTGGTCGGTGGCATCGCGGGCGTGCAGTTCGCGATCGTCTCCGGCGGCCTCGCGTGCATCGCCGCCGCCGCGTTCTTCGCGGTGAAGGTCCGCAGCTTCGCGACCTACGTGCGACCCGAAACGAGTCCCGTCGACGAACCCCGATAATTAGCCGGGGTAGACCTCGAAGACCGTCGCCGAACCCATGCCGCCACCGGCACACATGCTCGCGAGGCCGATGCCACCGCCGCGGCGACGCAGCTCGAACATCGTGGTGATGATCATGCGCGCGCCGGTCGCGGCAACCGGGTGACCGAGTGAACAGCCGGAGCCGCTCACGTTGGTGATGTCTTCCGACAGGCCGAGCTTGCGGCACGCGGCGACCGGAACCGACGCGAATGCCTCGTTGATCTCGGCGAGGTTCACATCACTCACGCTCATACCCGCGCGCTCGAGCGCCTTCGGGATCGAGAGGATCGGACCGAGACCGGTGTCACGCGGGTTGGTACCCGTGCTCGCCCACGAGACGATCTTGGCGAGCGGAGTGAGCCCGTGGGCGGCGGCGTAGTCGCTGCTGACGATCATCATCGCGGCGGCGCCGTCGTTGAGTCCCGACGCGTTGCCCGCGGTGATCGGGAAGTTCTCGATCTCGGGGTGCAGCGGCTTCAGCGACGACATCTTCTCGATGGTCGAATCGCGGCGCGGGTGCTCGTCGGTGTCGAAGATGGTGGTGGAACCGTCGCGGCGCTTCACTTCGATGGCGACGATCTCCTCGTCGAAGCGGCCGTCGTCGATCGCCTGCACCGCACGCTTGTGTGAACGCACCGCCCACTCGTCGCAATCGGCGCGCGTGAGGCCGAGCGCGTTGGCAGTGTTGAGACCCACGGTGATCGACATGTCGAACGCCGGTGCGTCGGGCTGCTCGGGATGCGAGGGCGACATCCACGGGCCCCAATCGTCAGTGAACGGTGTGCGCTTCGTGGTCTGCGGTGTGGTCGACATGCTCTCCGACCCGCCCGCGATCACAACGTGATCCATGCCGGCGATGATGCTGCCCGCCGCGCCCTGGACTGCACCCATGCCCGACGCGCAGTGGCGGTTGAACGCCATGCCCGGCACTTCGGTGAGGCCGAGCTCGATGGCCGCGTAACGAGCGACGCACCCGCCGCCCTGGAGCGACTCGCCCATCAACATGTCATCGACGTCGCCGGCCGAGATCCCCGACCGCTTCAGCGCTTCACCCGCCGCGTAGCGGGCGAGCTCGAACGTGGTCACGTCGAGGAGCGTTCCCTTGCGGGCGGTCCCGATCGGCGTGCGGGCCGCGGCAACGATGACAGCGTCGGACATATCTCCCCCTGGAGTGCGTCGTAGGTCGGGCGAGATTACCTGACACCCATGTCAGGCCCATTCGCCGCAGCCATAGGCTCCGGCGCAATGCTCGACTGGCTGTTCCGCAATCGCCAGACCGGCGAGATCACCATCGCCCAGACGCCCAATCCGCCGTTGATCATCTGGCTCGTCGTCACGATCGTCAACGTGATCTTCAGCCCTGCGGGCACAGTCGGCACCGTGCTAACGGTGATCGGAACCGGCGCGCTGATCTTCTGGGCGGCCGACGAGCTGATACGCGGCGTCAACCCGTTCCGGCGCGGGCTCGGTGTTGTCGTGCTCGTCGCGATCGCAATAGGAATCGCGCGGCACTGACGTCACTGGCTGAGTGGCGCCGTTGTCGGCGTCGTCGGCGGTGGCCCGGCAGTCGTCGGAGTCGTGCGGGGCGCGGTCGTCGTGGTCACGACGCGCTTGACGGTGACCGGCGTCGGCGTGACGGTGACGGGGGTCGGCACGGCAGTGACGGGAGTCGTCGGGGTGGGGTCCGGCAGCCAGTGTGGGTGTGGTTGGCGCGGTCACCGGCCGAGTGCCGATCGTCTCGGTGCGTGTGGGAACGGTGGCGGCCGGCTTCGCCCGAGTCGTCGGAGTGGCGGTCGGTCGCTTCGGTCTCCGACCGGTCGTGGGCGTCGTCACCGCGCCGGTCCTCGAGGTGGGCTCGGGCAACACCAACGCCGCGGGTTGGAGGTCACGCGGTGAAGGCCGACGAACCGCGTCGCGCGCGGACCGAATGTCTCTGAGCAGCCCGAATCCGGCAGTGAGCACGAGGAACAGCACCAAGATGACGAGCAGCCGGCGCCGGCGCGAGTCGGGCTCGTCGGGCGGCGGGAAACCGTCACGCTGCCAGCGCGCGGTCGAGAGCGGTCGACGCGCCGCGATGTCGTAGAGCTCGTCGGCGCTGAATACGCCGGGCATCGCGTCGGCGGTCTGGGCCGCGAGGGCGGCGACGCCGGCAATGCTCGACGCCGCGATGGCTCGGACTCGAGTGGATTTGCAGACTTCGCAGTCGTCGACATGGCGACCGACGCGCTTGCGCAACAGTGGATTGAGCGTGCCGTCCCAATCCTCGAGCAGTCCGTCGAGGGACGCGCAATCGTGTCGACCGGAGCGCGCGCGACGAGGAGCACGCCGATCGCGCGGTCGAGCTGCCGCTTGGCCCGGTTGAGCAGCGAGTACGGGTTGACGTGCCGGACGCCGAGCGCCGCGGTCAACACCTCGCCTTCGAGGCCTTGGCTCATGTTGAGATACAACGCCGCGCGATCGCGATCGTTCAATCCGGACGCCGCGGCCCAGAGCAGCTCGGCCGCCTCGGCGGCGGCGAGACCATCGGTCGGATCGTCTTGCGTGAGGTCGATATCGGGAACGAACGCGACCGGAATGGTTCGGCGGCGCTGCGCGATTCGGCGGAAGCAAACGTGGCGCGCGATCGCGAAGAGCCATGGTCGGAGACGTTCGGGATCGCGCAGCTGATCAATGCGCTGCGCGGCCAGGATGAACGCGTCGTGCATCGCGTCCTCGGCATCGCCGCGATCACGCAGCAACACGAGGCAGAACCCGAGGAGCGGTTCGGCGAATTCGTTGTATAGCTCGGCGAAGGCAGCCCGATCACCCGCGGCAGACGCTCCGCCACCGCCTCGATCCCCACGGGTCAATGATGGTCGGAGCCGCCCGCTCGCGGCGATAGGGACCGCACAACACTTGAACAACGTTCTTCGCGCCAATTTGGAAGTGACAGCAATTGGCAGTGACGGCAATTGGGGCTGCGCAGCAAATTCTTGCGAGAACGAGGCGGCCTCACGCTCTACCCGTCCTGCGAGTCGTTTCCTGCCGCGGACGGAGGAACCTGGTGCCCGAAGACCGAGAAGCGATGCGTCCTCGACGTCATCATCGAGAACAGCATCGACGACATCATCGACCGGGGTTCGCCTCAGATCACGTGATGTTGTGCAATCGGGGTAGCGTTGCGTCTGTGACGACTGAGGGGGACGGCGCGCCTGACGGCGCTGGTGCGGGCGGCGACTTTCCGCCGATCCTCACTACTGCGATGGCGGCGGAGCTTCTCCATGTGCACGTCGAATATCTGCGCCGCATGGTGCGCGAAGACCGCGTGCCCGCGCATCGCTTTCCCGGCGGCCGGGAGATCCGGTTCCTGCGCGACGAGTTGATCGACTGGGTGCGCGCGCAGCCCGGCGAAGATCGCTCTCCTTCGGCGGAAGACCGCACCCGCGCGTGAGCGACATGCGCAGCCACTCGCTTCTACGCAGTGATTGGTACCGATGCGAGCGATGAAGGCCCGGTTCCCGCGCATTCGTTGCGCTGACCGTGCACGTATACAACTTGGTCGCAGTGAGGGCAGTCACGACGACCGGGCTCCGGGAGCCGACCCTCGCCTTCGTAACTCCTCCATCGGATGACGTACAGGTCGCGGTGTACTTCGTGATCGCCGCGCCGTTGGTGGCGCCCGGAGCGAAGGTCACTTCGAGTCGACCGGCGCCGGTCTTGAGGGCGTTGACTCCTGTCGGCGCGGCAGGGGCCCCGACAACGAACGACTTCGACCGGGCCGAGAAGCTGCTCAGACCGGCGGCACTCGCGGCGCGAACGACGCACGAGTACGTCTTCGTGGTCGCGACACCGCCCACCCGGATCGGTCCCACGGTCGCGCCGGTGTGGACATAGGTTCTCGTGGGTCCGCCGTCGCTCGAGCTACAGATCGTCGTGAACTTCGTGATCGTGAAGCCGTTGTCGGCCCCGGCTTCGTAGGTCACCGTAAGCGCGCCGATACTCGCGTTCGCGGCGGTAGAGATGGCGTGAACTCCGGTCGGCGCGTCCGGCACGGGCGGGAGTCCGGCGACACCGACCGGCATGGTGCTGCACCATCCCTCGAAACACTGCTGGGGGCCAGTTTGGCTACCGATACCCAGCTGCCCGATGTTGTTGGCTCCCCAGCACTTGGCCTCGCCGGAAGTGAGCAAGGCGCATGTAACGGTGTCGCCGAGCGTGACCGAACTTGCTGCGCTCAAGGAACTGACCGCGACGGGCACGGTGCTACACGGGAACCCGTGGCACAGTTGCGGTCCATTGGTTGAGCCATCTCCGAGCGCACCGAAAATATTGTTGCCCCAACACGCAACCGTGCGGTCCGTCAGCACTGCGCACGTACGACCACCGTTGCTCGCTATCGATATCGCGTTCGTGAGACCGGAAACCCGGACCGGTCTCGTGCTGCATGCAATGGGAATCGGCCCGCACGTCTCGGGACCGGTGATATTGCCGATGCCCAGAGCGGCGTTGAGGTTCTCACCCCAACAGTCCACGGTCCCGTCGGCGATCAACGCGCAACCACCGCCATCGACCGAGATCGCCCGCACGTTGCTCAGCCCGCTGACCGTGACCGGAATATGCGAATCGATCGACGCCCCGTTCCCGAGTTGGCCGAAGTCACCGCGTCCCCAACACTTCGCGCCACCGCCGGCCAGCACCGCGCACGAGTCTTCGCCCCCCGAGCTGATCGCCACGACCTTGCTCAATCCGCTCACCCGCACCGGCACCGACGAATCAGTCGCCGTCCCGTCGCCGAGCTGGCCGACGACGTTGTAGCCCCAGCACCAGACACTCCCGTCAGTTATCAGCGCGCACGCACCACTGCCGCCCACACTGATGGCACGCACGGCGCTGAGTCCGCTGACGACGACGGGCACCGTGCTGCAGGGTGTAAGGAAACCACATGACTGCGGTCCGCTCGCGGAGCCGCTGCCGAGCGATCCATGCTGGTTGCTTCCCCAACACTCGACCGTTCCGGCGCCGAGCAGCGCGCACGTTATTTCGACGCCGGTACTGATCGCGCGGACACCGCTCAGTCCACTGACCGTCACCGGCACCAACGAATTCGTGGTTGATCCATCACCGAGTTGCCCGAACCCGTTCGCGCCCCAACAGGCGACCGTGCCGGTCGTCGAGAGTGCACACGCATACTCGCCGCCGGCGGCAACACTCCGCTGCGGCGAAACTGGCGCGGCGGCACCGGCCGTTCCAACGTGCGCGAAGCCGATCGCGACGAACATGACGAGCGCGCTCGACCCGACGCGAAGCATCGCGGATGCGGGTCGACGCGCGGGTGCCACTGATCCGGTCTCGCTCGATCCCACGACCAATAATCGTACGGGACGAAACGCGAGACCTTGACCAAGGTCGATTGAGCGCCGCGGATCACGCGACATTGCAGAATCGGGGTTAGCTTGACGTCAGTGACGACTGAAGTGGGCGGCTCGGAACGAGTGCGGGCGCAATCAGGCGAAGACCGCTCTGCTTCGACGGAAGACCGCACCCGCGCGTGACGGATATGCACGGCAAGGTCGCCGTGATCACCGGCGGCAACAGCGGGATCGGCAAGGAGACGGCCGTCGCCCTGGCCGCCATGGGTGCGCAGGTGATCATCGCGGCGCGCAATCCCACCAAGGCCGCGGCCGCGGTGAAGGAAGTAATGCAGCGCGCACCGGGCGCGACCGTCGAGCACCTGTCGCTCGATCTCGCGTCGTTCTCATCGGTGCGGACGTTCGCGAGCGCGTTCGCCGAGCGCGGCGATCAGCTCGACGTGCTCGTGAACAACGCGGGCGTGGTGCTGCGTTCCGCGCGACGACCGAAGACGGCCACGAGATGCAGCTCGAGGTAAACCACCTGAGCCACTTCCTGCTGACCAACCTGCTGCGCGAACAACTGACACGCGCCCACGGACGCGTGGTGAACGTCTCGTCCACCGGGCACAACTACGCGCGCAAAGGGCTCGACTTCGACGATCTCGAATGGGCCAATCGCCGGTACCACGGCTTCGGCGTCTACTCCGCGACCAAGCTCGCCAACGTGTTGTTCACGCGCGAGCTCGCGACCCGCTGGGGCGACACGGGCGTAATCGCCAACGCGGTGCACCCGGGCTTCGTCGGATCGAACTTCGCGCGCGAAGGCGATCTCGGCATCCTCGGCTCGGTCGGCATGGTCGCGCTGCGCCCGTTCGCGTTGTCGAGCGCCAACGGCGCGCGCACGTCGATCTACCTGGCGACGTCGCCCGACGTCGACGGCGTGACCGGTCAGTACTTCTACAAGTGCCGCGTCGCGAAACCGTCGAACGCCGCGCTCGACGATGCGGCCGCGGCCCGACTGTGGGACGTCAGCGCGGAGATGACCGGCGTCAGCTGACTTCGGACGCGGGCTCGAACCGAGCCCCGGCCGTGCGCCACGCGAGCATCATCACCACCAAGCCGAACCCCGCGAGGGCCAATCCGCCGATCGCGCCCGCGCCTCGGTTTCCGCGACTGATGTCGAGCAACGCACTCGAACGCTGATGCACGTTCGCGGCGAAGTTGAAGATGCCGGCGACGAACACCCATGATCCCAGTACTCCGGCCAACACGATCGTCCACCGCGCGACCTCGGAGTCCGACGTGATCGCAAGTGCGATCCCGACCAAGCAGCTGATTGCGATGGTCGGTCCGCCGGTTTGGCCGAGCGCGGCGATCTTGTCCCACGTGGAAACCGTGATTCCGGATCCGAAGAGGTCGTACTGCTTGATAGATCTGCACGCCCGTAAACGTGAGCGTGCGACAACATCCAGATCAACCCGATGACGTCGAGGCGCTGTTCCTCCGACAGGTCAGAGATCCGCTCCACGCCGACGCGTCCGCTCGCGAGCATCTTCTCGCCCGGTGAACGATCGTCGATGTCGAGCGGTTCGAGCGGTTCGCTGTCCATGTCGACTCCCCCAGTCAGACGTCGAAGGCGGATTCAATTCTTGGTGGCGTCAAACTCTGCGTGCGGCCACCCACGCCACTTGCTCGAGGTGCACCACGGTGACGGCGCCGGCTTTGGCGCGGATCGTCAGGAAGTCGCGGCCCGCGGTGATCATCCCGTCGAGACCGTCGGGATGAAACGCGGTTCCCACCGACATGTCGGCCTCGGGATCGCGGGCGGCAACCGCGGCGGCGAACGATCCGTCGGTCCGTCCCCGCGAACCGCCGCCGGGCGGATGATCGACCACTTCGATGTGCAGCGGGATCCCCGGCGCGAGATGCAGATCCACCCGGCCGAAGATCGCTCGCAACCCGAGGAGGTCGGCGCCGACCTCTTCGACCAGGCCGGTGAACCGCTGGTCGACGATCGTCACCGCGAGCCGCTCGCCCTCGTGCATCGCGGCGACGAGCCACTCGCGCATCGTCTGGTTGCGTTGGAAGTTCTCCTCGCGTCGCGGGTGGCGTCGTTCTGCTCGGCCGCCCAGTCGACTCATCGACGCCCAACATCGCACGAGTCGGGTCGCGATGGTCGTCAGAGTCGCTCATGCGGCCCAATCATCGCACGGTCCGATGAGCCGGACCGAGTGACTACGAAAGCCCGAGCCGGGCCGCGGCCTCACGCCGGTAGCGGCTGGTCGAGTGCTCGGGGTCCTTGTCGAAACGCGGGATCACTTCGTCACCGAACAGCGCGACCGTCTCGACGAGCAGCTCGTGCGGGAACATCGAACCCGACGGCCCCATGATGAGCTGATCGACACCGACGTCGACCCACTTCTGCACGCCCGCCGCGCACTCGTCGGGAGTACCGACCATCGCGGCGCCGCTGGCGAGACCCTTCTCGATGTCTTCGAGCGTGGGGTCGGGAATCTCGGTGGGCCACTCGGGCACGAACGGCGGCTTCGGGAACGTGTCGAGGTAGTGGAACACGAGCGTCTGCTGACGGCCGTTGCCCGAGTGCGTCATCAGGTCACGCGCCCGGGCGCTGTCTTCGAGGCACATGAAGCTCGTCGTGACCGCGATGTTGTCGTTCACGAACGTCGCCGACGGGCTCGGCGCTCGCGATCGCCTTCTTGTAGGTCTCGATCAGCGGCGCCATCTTGCTCGGCGATCCGCCGGTGAAGCACAACACGCCGAGCCCGGCCCGACCGGCCTTCTCGAACGTCTCGGGGTTCCCGGCCGCGACCCACATCGGCGGGTGCGGCTTCACGTACGGCTTGGGCAACACGTTGCGCTCGGGCATCGTGAAGAACTGGCCGTCGAACTCGTACTTGCCGTTGGCCCACATCTTCTTGAACTCGACGATCACTTCGTCGTACATCGCGCGCGTGATCTCGGGATCGGTGATGCCGAATCCGCCCATCTCGGTGGTGCTCGATCCGCGGCCGGTGCCGAACTCGAAGCGTCCGCCCGAAACGTGGTCCATCATCGCGACGCGCTCGGCGACGCGCGCCGGGTGGTTGACCGGCGGCGTGACGTTGATGATGCCGCTGCCCACGTGGAGGTTCTCGGTGCGCGCCAGCACCCACGGCATCAGCACCTCGTTGGCGGAGATGTGCGAGTACTCCTCCAAGAAGTGGTGCTCGGTGAACCAGGCGTACTTCCAGTTGTGCTGGTCGCCGGTCTCACACAGATGCACCTCACTCATGAGGCGGTCGTGCTCGGCGTTGGGGTTGGCGGCTGCCATGTCCTTGTGGACGAATCCACCTTGGAAGAGGCCGAATTCCATGTGACGCGGTCCTTTGCTGCCCGCCGGATCCCCGATCGCTCGGATCTGATCGGGCGGATCTCATTTTTAGAACGTGTTACAAAATCTAACGGCTCGTCCGGGAAATGTCCAGTACACGGGCCGATCCCCATGCGCGACGATCTCTCGGATGCAGCGGGAAATGCGCCGGGTGGCGGTGATCGGCTCCCCGGGCGCGGGCAAGAGCACCTTCGCCCGCCGGCTCGGGCCGGCGCACCGGCCTGCCGGTCATCCATCTCGACGAGCACTTCTGGCGGCCGGGCTGGGAGCCGACCCCGGACGACGAGTGGCACGAGATCGTCAGCGAACTCGCCGCGGGCGACGAGTGGATCATCGACGGCAACTACACCCGCACCATCGACGTGCGTGCCCGCGCCGCCGACACCGTGGTGCTCCTCGACTACCCGGCGCTCGGCTGCGTGGCGCGTGCGCTGCGCCGCTCGGTCACCCAGTTCGGCAAAGAGGTGCAGGCCCGCGGCTGTCCGGAGCGCGTCGATCCGCAGTTCCTCCGTTGGATCGCGGGTTACCGGCGTCATGTTCGGCCGCGGGTGCTCGAGGCGATCGCGACCGCCGGCGCCCGACGTGAAGGTGCACATACTCGACGGCCCGAAAGACGCCGACTGGTTCCTCGCGCGTCACGCCGTAGGTCAGCGCGCGTCGTCAGCGCGGATCGCGCTGCATCGTCCACATCGGTGGCGCGCCGCGCACCCGCAGCTCCTCCAGCACCGCGAACCCGAACCGGTGGTACCACGGCACGTTTTCTTCCTTCTGCGTCTCGAGGTATGCGGGCACACCCTCCGCATCGCAACGTTCGAGCACGGGTGCGAGCAACGCGGTGCCCGCACCTTGCCGGCGGAACACGGGATCGGCGCCGAGCAACATCAGATACCAGTGCGGCACGCGCACCCGGTGGTGCGCCTTCTTGCATCGCCGACTGCAGCCGCGTGCCGACGGAGAACTGGCGACCGAGCCGAACCACCGAACGCAGGTCACGCGAGATGTACTGCGTCTCGCGCCGCGCGCCGCGCGGGTAGCGACCGGGTGGGAGCCACGCGGCAACGCCCGCGATCGCGCCGTCGGCCCGGGCAACCCACACCTCGTCGAACGGACGAGCGTCGGCGATTCCCGAGTTCATGAACGTGAGCGACGCCCGCGCTTGGCTCAGATGATCGGGAATCAAGGAAGTTGAACAGCGGATCATCGTGAAACGAACGGGCGAGCGTCACGACCGCCGCGCTCGCCTCGCCGGGAGCCATCCGTTCGATCTCGAACGTGCGCATTCCGGCGACGCTAACGAATCGGCGCCGACTAGTGTGCCGGGCTCTGGCGGCGTAGCCGAGTGGCTCAGGCAGAGGTTTGCAAAACCTTGCACGCGGGTTCGATTCCCGCCGCCGCCTCCAATTTTCCACCTGGCAATTTGTTCGGCCGGATCAGGCGCCGCGGGCTCGCATCGGGACGAGCACGCCGCCCTTCTCGACGGCGCGGGCCATCTGGAATCCGGTGGCTGCGATCTCGGCGATGCGCTCGGGTTGCAGCGCCGCCGACCAGAGCCAGCCCATCGCCGAGTCGCAGCCCATCTCGCGCAGGCAATCGGCCTGCTCGACCCGCTCCACGCCCTCCGCCGTCACCGACATCCCGAGCGCGTGGCCCATGGTGATCACGGCCTGCACGATCGCGAGCTCGGGCGCAACCGTGTCGATCGTGTCGAGGAACGACTTGTCGATCTTCAACACGTCGACGGGCAGGCACTTCAGATACGACAGCGACGAGTAGCCGGTGCCGAAGTCGTCGATCGCGACACGCACACCGAGGCGGCGGAGTTGCCGAAGCTGCACCGACGTCGACTCGACGTCGAGCGCGCTGCGCTCGGTCAACTCGATCTGCACGCACTTCGGGTCGACACCGGTTTCCTGGAAGACGCTCAGGATGATGTCGACCACGTCGTCTTGGCGCATGAAGCGCGGCGACAGGTTCACGCTCACGATCACGGGATCGCCTTCACGGCGGAGCACTCGCCCACTGCGCGGCCCAGTGACACGCTTCGCGCAACACGAACCGATCCATCTCGACGATGAGCCCGGACTCTTCCGCGAACGGAACGAAACGCTCGGGTCCGATGATCCCGCGCTGTCGGGTGCACCCAACGGATGAGCGCCTCGCACTTCACGACGCGTCCCGTCGTCAGCTCGATCTCGGGTTGGAACAACACGACGAGCTCGTCGTGCTCGATCGCGCGCCACAGGTCACCTTCGAGCTCGAGGCGCTCCATCATGTGCGGCGCCGACTGCGGATCGAACAGCTCCCAACGAGCGCGACCGTTGTCCTTCGCGATGTACATCGCGAGGTCCGATTGGCGCAGCAGGTCGCCGGCCCGCTCTTGGGCGCCGGGTGAGATCGCGATGCCGATGCTCGCCGACACGAACAGCTCGTGCTCGCCGAGCAGTACCGGCTCGCGCAGGCTCTGAGTCACGCGGTCGGCGATCCGGAGCGCGACGTCGGGGTCGGTCAGATCACCGAGCAGCAAGCTGAACTCGTCGCCACCGAATCGCGAGACCAGATCGCCGGGCCGTACACACGCCTGGAGCCGTTCGGCAACGGTCACCAGCAAGCGATCGCCGATGTCGTGGCCGAGTGTGTCGTTCACGAGCTTGAAGCGGTCGATGTCGAGGAAGAGAACCGCGACGTGAGTCCCGTTGGTCGCGCTCTCGAACAGCGACTGCTCGAGCTTCTCGAGGAACCGCCAACGGTTGGGCAGCCCGGTCGTCGCATCGTGGTACGCCTGGAACTCGAGCTGCGCTTGCGCGGCGCGGCGCTCGCTGACGTCTCGCATGTTGCAGACGAGACCGGCGACGGCCGGGTCGTCGAGGCGGTTGGTCACCCCGACCTCGAACCAGCGGAACGTCCCGTCGAAGTGACGGAGTTGCAGCTCGATCCACGCAACGTCGCCCGGTCGCTGCATCAGGTCGACGAGGAATTGCGCAGCCTTGTCGACCTCGTCGTCGGGGAGGATGTCGGTACCGATGTGCACCAGCTCCTCGTACCCGAGCAAACGCAGGAGCGACGGGCTCGTGTAGGACACGTAGCCGTCGGGACCCAACACCATGATCACGTCGGACGCATGTTGGACCAGCGCGCGGAACCGCTCTTCACTGCGGCGGAGGTTGGTCTCGACCGTCTCCTTTTCCCGCTGCGCGTACGTGAGCATCCAGAGCACCGAGCAGACACCCGCGCCTTCGAGCACCGCGAGCCAGTGGCCCTGAGGCTCCGGCATCAGCGTTTGCGCCCAGCCGAGCGCGACCACGCATTCGCCGGCCAACAACCCGGTGATCGTGAAGAGGATCGCGGGCCGGCCGACACGCGATCCGTACTCGTCGAGGTGTCGCGCAACGCTGAAGACGAACCCGACCGCGAGGAGCGCGCCCCCACCCGATCACGTACGTGACGAACGTGATGACTGCGATCTCGACTGCGAGGTTGAGCACGGGAACGGTCCGGAACGCCTTGCCCGACAGGCTCGACGCGGCCCAGGCGAAGACGAGCGAGCCGAGCAGGAGCCAGATCGGGACCCGCGCCACCATCCCGAAGTGTTGGCCGACGATGAAGAGCAGCCCGACCAGGCACGTGATGATCCGGCCCGGCAGCGACGAAAGCTCGCGCGCCGGTTCTGACGGTTCCGTGAGTTCAGCTGTGTTCACATCCGTGTGCACCGCATCCACCCCTACCCCGCCCTCATCCGTGAGAGCACGACCTGGTGCATATCGTCACGTTCCAACATGGCCTTGATGGCCGGACGCCGAGTCCTGCCAAACGACTCCGGCTGTAGGCTCGGCCGTCGTATTTCCCGCCCCTACGGAGCGAACATGCCCGATATCCCCGCGGCGGGATCGCCGGTTCGAATCTTGGGAGTCGGCGCGGGCGCGCCGGCTCTGCGCCTGGATGCCGGCGACATCGGGGCGGCCTGGGGCCGGGGCGGTCGCGGGCGGATCGCCGCCTGCGCCCCCGACGAAGACACCCTGACCCTGGCCTGGGACGCCGCGTCCGCGGCCTTGTCGGCGGCCGGCGTAGAGCCCGACGCGGTCGATGCCATCTATTGGGGCACGAGCCGCCCGCCCTTCGCGGAGGGACCGAGCCTGCCCTTCCTCACGTCGGCACTCGGGCTCTCGGCCTCGGCCGGGGGCGCGTTGCTCTCGGGATCGCCGCACGCGGGAATGGACGCGCTGGCCGCGGGTGCCGACGCGGTAGCCGCCGGATCCGCTCGCATCGCGCTGGTAGTCGTGTCCGACGCGTTGCGCCCCGGGCTCGGGACCGGCTTCGAAGCGCGGTGCGGGGCGGGCGCCGCGGCGGTCGTGCTCGGCGCGCATGGCGGCACTGCGGCGCTCGGCGCGCGTGTCACGCACTCACGTCCGCTGGTCGACCGGTATCGCGGCGACGGGGAAATCGACAACCGCGACCTCTACGACGCCCGACTCTTTCGCGAAGAGATCTTCCTGCCGAGCATCGAGTCGGTCACCCACGAGATGGCTTCGACCGCTGCGAACGCGTGGTCACTCCCCGATCCCGACGGCCGGCTCGGCGCGGTGATCGCCAAGCGCGTCGGCGCGAACCCGGCCGCGTCGGCCGCGGTCTACGCGAGCGTCGGCGATACCGGTGCCGCGGCCGCGTTGCTCGGTGCGGTCGGCGCGCTGAACGCGGCCGGAACCGTCGCGTTGGTCGGCTACGGCGGTGGCCGCACGACCGGTGTGTTCGTGAACGTCGAGGCACCCGTACCGGGCGCGGCCGCAATCGACTCCGCGCTCGACGGCGGGCATGCGGCTTCGTACACCGAGGTGTTGCGGGCGCGCGGGCAACTCGTACCCGGCGGCGAGACGATCCCGATGGGCGTGCCGCCCGAGAGCGCGCTCTTCGCGCGTGGCGCCGACGAGATGCTCGGCTTGCTCGCGGGACGCTGCGTCGACTGCGGGACGATCAGCACGCCGCCTTCGATCCACCCGACCTGCACGAACTGCGGTGGGCCCAAGCTCGAACCGGTCTCGGTTGCGCGCGGCGGTTCGATCCACACCTACGTGGTGAATCACACGATGCCGGCGCCGTTCGTCGCGCCGTTGCCGATCGCGGTGCTCGACATGGACGACGGCGCGCGGCTCATGCTGCAGGTCGTCGGCGACGGATCCGACGTCGAGATCGGCCGCCGCGTGCAGCTCGTGCTGCGCAAGTACGCGCACGAGCGGGGCGTTCCCGTATACGGGTTCAAGGCCCGGCCACTACCGGGAGCCCGGAAAACCCAAGGAGAGTCGTAAATGGCGTGGAACCGGGTTGCGGTCATCGGCGCGGGCCTCATCAAGATGGGCGAGCTGTTCGAACAGAGCTACGAGCAGATGGCCGCCGGCGCGTTCGATGCCGCGGTCGCGAGCGTCGACAAGGGTTTCGAGCCGAGCCAGGTCGATGCCGCGTTCGTCGCGACGCAGCGGGGCACGCTCTGGGGCCAAGAGGGAATCGGCGGCAACACCATCCCGAGCGCGATCGGCCTCAACGGCATTCCGTGCACCCGCATCGAGAACGCCTGCCCGTCGGGCTCGGATGCATTCCGCGTCGGTGCCATGGCGGTGGCGAGTGGCGTGCACGACGTCGTGCTCGTCATCGGCGTCGAGAAGATGCGCGACAAGTCGACCGAAGAAGGATTGCTCTCCCGCGCGGCGTCGGGGCACCCGATCTTCACTCGGGGCGAGACCGCGCCGGTGTTGTTTGCTCCGTTCGCCACGCGCCACATGCACGAGTTCGGGACGACGCGCGAGATGCTCGCGTCGGTCGCGGTGAAGAACCACTACAACGGCGCGCGCGATCCGTACGCGCACTTCCAGAACGAGATCACGGTGGAAGACGTGTTGCGCTCGGCGCCCGTGTGCCACCCGCTCCACCTCCTCGATTGCTGCCCGCAGACCGACGGCGCCGCGGCCGCGCTGCTCGTGCCCGCCGAGCGCGCCCACGAGTTCACCGACCGCCCCGTGTTCGTCGCCGGATTCGGCGTCGGCACCGACCACCCGTATCTGCACGAGAAGGATTCGTTCACCGAGATCAAGGCGACGCGCATCGCCGCACAGCGCGCCTACGCGATGGCGGGCATCGGGCCCGAGCAGATCGACAGCGCCGAGGTGCACGACTGCTTCACCATCACCGAGATCCTCGACATCGAAGACCTCGGGTTCTTCGAAAAGGGCGACGGCGGCCGGGCCAGCATCGAAGGCGAAACCGCGCTCACCGGCCGGATTCCCGTGAACACGTCGGGCGGGCTGCTCGCCAAGGGCCACCCGATCGGCGCGACGGGCGTGGCCCAGATCACCGAGTGCTGGTGGCAACTGCGCGGCGATGCCGGCGACCGCCAGATCGAAACCCGCAACGGCTACGCACTCCAACACAACGCCGGCGGCCGCGGCTCGGGCGTGTCGGTCGTCAACATCCTCACCAACCGAGTGAACTCGTGACCGAAACGCACCTGCGCGTCGAACGCGATCCCGATGGGGTCGGGCGGATCGTGCTCGACCGGCCCGACGCCAAGAACGCGCTCACGATCGCGATGCGAGACGGCATCGTCGACGCGGTGCGGGATTTCCGCACCGACCCGAAGGTGCGCGCGGTATTGATCACCGGCGTCGGCGACGCCTTCTGCGCGGGAATGGACCTCGAGCGCGTCGACGGTCACGCAAGCGGGCAAGCCCGGTTTCACGTCGCGCAGCACTTCGGAAGCACTGCGCATCGGGGTGCAGACGATGATCCGCGAGCTCTGGGAGCTCGACAAGCCGACGATCGCGGCGGTCAACGGGGCCGCCGTCGGACCGGGCGCCCACCTCGCGCTCGCGTGCGACTTCGTGTTCGTGCATCCGCGCACGCGCTTCATGTGGACGTTCGCCAAGTGGGGTCTCGTCGCCGATGCGGGCGGCGCCTACCTCCTGCCTCGACTCGTCGGACTTCCCCGGGCCAAGGCGATGGTGATGCTCGGCGAAGGCGCAACCGGCGCCGAGGCGGTCGACCTCGGTCTCGCCTACAAGTGTGTCGACGGTCCCGACGATCTCCTGCCTGCTGCGCTCGCAGTGACGCGCAAGTTGGCGACCGGTCCGACTCGTTCGCTCGGCTTGTCGAAGCGACTGCTCAACGCGACGTTCGAGACGACGCTGCCGAGCTCGCTCGAGCTCGAGGGCCACTTCCAGGCGCTCGCCACCACATCCCCCGACATCGTGGAGGGCATGGCCGCCTTCCGAGAGAAGCGCGACGCCGAGTTCGACGGAACGTGAGCGAGTGAGCGAGCCGCTGCCGCAGTATCAACGCGTCGCGGCGTACAACGTGTGCGTCGACGATCAATCGCGATTGCTGCTGTGCCGCTTGAGCAACATCACCGAGCGGCCGGGCGCGTGGACCTTGCCCGGCGGCGGCATCGACTTCGGCGAACATCCTGAAGCGGGCGCGTTCCGCGAGCTCCACGAAGAGTCGGGGTTGGTCGGCGAGATCGTGGAGCTGCTCGCGGTCGACTCGCTGCGCCGCACCTTGCGCGCCAAGGAACGGGATCGGCTCGGTTACCCGGAAGGCACCGAGTGCGATTACCACAGCGTTCGCATCATCTATCGAACCCGCATCGTCGGCGGCGACCTGCGCGACGAGACCGACGAGAGCACTGATATGGCTGCGTGGTTCACGCGCGAGGATGTCGGCACGCTTCCGCTCGTCGAGCTGGGTCGCGTCGGCGCCGAGCTCGCGTTCGGAGAAGGCAGGTCCTCCCCTTGATCCGCATTCCGATCCGTTACACCAACCCGTGGCGATGGATCTTCCCCCTTCTCCTCCTCCCGGCTCGCGCCGCGTACATCCGGATCGACGGCGACGTGGTGAAGGTCCGCATGGCGTGGGCGTTCCGAACGAAGTTTGCGCGCAGCGACGTGACCGAGGTCGCGAAGCGCCGTCCGGTGGTGAGCGTCGGCGCGCACGGTTGGAAGGGACGGTGGCTCGTGAACGGCGCGCACCGTCCGATCGCGATCATCCGGCTGGCCCAACCGGCCCGGGGCCGCGTCCTGGGCTTCCCGGTGAACATCCGCGAGCTCTGGGTGAGCGTCGACAACCGCGATGTCCTGCGCGAACTGCTCATCCGCTAGAACGCACACACTTTCAGTACCTCAGGAGGCTTCGGTGGGTCGGTTCGACGGGAAAGTAGCGATCGTGACGGGCGCGGGACGCGGCATCGGCCGCAGCCATGCACTCTTGCTCGCATCGGAAGGCGCATCGGTCGTGGTGAACGACCTCGGCGGCAGCAGCGGCGGCGAAGGCAACGACGCCACCCCCGCGCAACAGGTCGTCGACGAGATCGCGGCCGCGGGCGGCAAGGCCGTCGCCAACTACGACAGCGTCTCCTCGTGGGCGGGCGCGGAAGCGATGATCCAACAGGCGGTCGACACGTTCGGCGGCCTCGACGTGCTCATCAACAACGCCGGGATCCTCCGCGACAAGATGAGCTTCAACATGGACGAAGCCGAGTGGGACTCGGTCGTCGACGTGCACATGAAGGGCCACTTCGCGCCGTCACGCTTCGCGGCGTCGTACTGGCGTATGAAGTCGAAAGAAACCGGCGCGCCGGTGAACGCGAAGATCGTGAACACCGCGTCGGAGTCCGGCCTCTACGGCAACGCGGGCCAGGCCAACTACGCGGCCGCGAAAGCCGGCATCGCATCGATGACGATCGTGATGGCGCGTGAGCTCGAGCGCATCGGCGTTCGCGTCAACGCCATCGCTCCCGTCGCGCGCACGCGTCTGACCGAGCAGGTCGCGGGTGACTTCATGAACCCCAAGGAAGGCGAGTTCGACCGCTTCGCGCCCGAGAACATCTCGGCCGTGGTCGGCTGGCTCGCATCGGATCTCTCCGAAGGTGTCACCGGTCAGGTCGTGAAGGTCATGGGCGGTCAGGTGCAGATCCTGCGGGGCTGGCGTCCGGCGAGCGAAGCGCTCGCCGACAAGCCGTGGACGATCGACTCGATCGAGGCCGAGTCGGCGACGCTGTTCGCATCGGCGCCACGCGGCGTACCGCCGTTCATGCCGAACATCGGCGATCTGTAACCGCAAGGGAGTGTCGAAGATGACCGTTCCGATTCCGACCACCGACCTCGCGCTGGGCGACATCAAGCTCGGCGAGATCGAGCAATGGATGCGGCCTGATCGCGAAGGCATTTTCGCCAAGCTGCGCGCCGAAGCCCCGGTCTCGTTCCACGAGGAGGCGGTACCGCCACCCGAGATCGGTATTCCGCAAGGACCGGGCTTCTGGGCGCTCACCCGCTACGACGACGTGATGCAGGTAAGCCGCGATCCCGACGGCTTTCACTCCGCACCCACGTCAACGCTCGGCGACATCCCGCCCGAGATCGCGGAGTGGTTGGGTTCCATGATCAACATGGACGCGCCCAAGCACACGAAGCTGCGGCTCATCGTGAACCGGGGCTTCACGCCGCGCCAGGTCGCGAAGATCGAGGAGAACGTGCGCACACAGGCGCGCGAGATCGTCGACCACGTGATCACGCTCGGCGGCGAGTGCGACTTCGTGAGCGAGGTTGCCGCCGCACTCCCGCTGCAGATCATCTGCGACATGCTCGGCATCCCGCGTTCCGACACCCAGCGCATCTTCGAGCTCACCAACACGATTCTCGGAGTCGGCGATCCCGAATACGTGCAGAGCCTCGAAGGGCTCATGGCCGCGGGCATGGAGCTGTTCCAGTACGGCCTGACACTCGCGCAGGACCGGCTCGACAACCCGCGCGATGACATCGCGACCGCGCTCATGGCGGCCGAGGTGGAAGACGAGAACGGAAAGCACAAGCTCACGCCGAGCGAGCTCGGTTCGTTCTTCCTGCTGCTCGTCGTCGCCGGCAACGAGACGACGCGCAACGCGATCAGTCACGGGATGCTCGCCCTCACCCAGCACCCCGATCAGCGCGCGATATGGACGGCCGATGTCGACGGCGTGTCCGCGTCGGCGGTCGAGGAGATCGTGCGCTGGTCCACGCCGGTCATCCACTTTCGGCGCCTGGCGACGCAAGACGCCGTCATCGGCGGCCAACAGATCAAGGCCGGCGACAAGGTCGTGATGTTCTACAACTCGGCCAACCGCGACGAGCGCGCGTTCGACGATCCGTTCCTGTTCGACGTGAAACGCACGCCCAACGAGCACGCCGGCTTCGGCGCGGGCGGCCCGCACTTCTGCCTCGGCGCCAACCTCGCCCGCCGCGAGATCCGCATCATGTTCGAGGAGCTCTTCCGGCGCATGCCCGACATCGAGATCACCGGCGAGCCGGCGATGTTGCAGAGTGCATTCATCCACGGCATCAAGCGCATGCCCTGCTCCTGGCACACCGTCGGCGACTAACCCCCCAAAGCCCGAAGCTGCGTGAATATCAGGTCCTGAGCAACTGACTTTTACGCAGGTTCGCATCGATAGGCCGTACGGGGCACACTCGTCGGGTGTCAATAGCGGTGTCCCGCAAACGTCGGCTCGTCTCCGCGGCGATTGCGGCCGTACTCGTGGCCGCGGGCTGGCTCGTCGTCAGCACGTCGGCCGCGTCTCCCGCGATATTGCCCTCATACAACGTCGCCGCGTTCGGCGACGCGAGCCTGTTCGGTTCGACGGCCGGCACGACGTCGGCGCGCCCAATGGTCGGGATCGCCGCAGCACCGTCGGGTCGCGGGTTCTGGTTGGTCGCGTCCGACGGTGGCGTGTTTACCTCCGGCGACGCACACTTCTACGGTTCGCTCGGCGGCACCACAGTGCAACGACCGATCGTCGGGCATCGCCGCGTCGCGATCGGGCCACGGCTACTGGTTGGTCGCGTCCGACGGTGAAGTCTTCGGGTTCGGCGACGCCCACCTCCACGGCTCGCTCGGTGGCACAACCTTGAACCGCCCCATCGTCGGCATCGCGGCATCCAAATCCGGTAACGGCTACTGGCTCGTCGCATCCGACGGCGGCGTCTTCACCTTCGGCGACGCGCCGTACCTCGGTTCTCTCGGCGGAACACCGTTGAACCGTCCCATCGTCGGCATCGCGGCATCCAATTCCGGTAACGGCTACTGGCTCGTCGCATCCGACGGCGGCGTTTTCACGTTCGGCGACGCGCACTTCTACGGCTCGCTCGGCGCTACGACATTGGCCCGCCCAATCGTTGGAGTATCGGCGACGCCGTCGGGTCAGGGGTATTGGCTCGTCGCATCCGACGGCGGCGTCTTCACCTTCGGTGACGCGCCGTACCTCGGTTCACTCGGTGGGACGAACCCGCTGAGCCCGATCGTCGGGATGGCCGCGTCCGGGGGTGTCGGGTATTGGGTCGTCACCCAACATCCCGAGCCAATGACGGGCGGCGAAGGGAACCCGTCGCACATCGTTCCGAACTTCAAGCCACCGGTTGCCGGCGCACCGATCATCCACGCGCGCCTCGACGACCGCGGCTTGCACTTCAACCCGTCGCACATCGCGAGCGGCGTCTACAACGTGGCGTTCACCGACTCCCGCACCAATCGGGTCCCCGGCACCGACGTCGCGCTGCACATCTACGTCAGCGGGCCGATGATCAGCATGCTCTCGGTGCATGCCGGCCAGACCGGCGGCGGACTCCTGTGCTTTGGTGCCGTCTCCGAGGGAGTAACCGTGAACCATTTCGATCTCTCCGTGAGCAACTCCCCGGGGTTGTCGATCGACGCGTCGCCCGCGTGCCAAACACCGGTGACGTAGCGCGCACAAACCTTGCCGGCTCAACCAGATGGGGGTGTGATGAACAAGGGAACGATCGGGAAGGCCACGACGACCATCAACGCGTCACCCGAGGCGGTCTACGACCTCGTGTCCGACGTGAAGCGCATGGGCGAGTGGAGTCCGGAGACGAAGAGCTGCGAGTGGATCGACGGCGCCACCGGCCCCGAGGTCGGCGCGCGATTCAAGGGCAGCAACGCGCACAAGCGTGCCGCGCTGGTCGACGAAACCCAGAGTCGTCGTCGCCGACCGAGGTCGCGAGTTCGCCTTCGTCACGCAACACCTGGGCCGCGACGCAACGAAGTGGAGCTATCTCCTCGAACCGGCCGCCGACGGCACGACGGTTACCGAATCGTTCGAGATGCTCTTCGACATGCCCTTCTACTTCCGCTGGAGCGAACGGCTCCTCATGGGAGTCACCGATCGGCGCGCCGACCTCGAACAGAACATGACCGAAACACTGCAACGCCTGAAGACCGTCGCCGAACGCACCTAACCCCACGAACCTGCGTGAGTACACCGCGATATACGCGGTGTACTCACGCAGGTTCGATCTTGCGTTCGTTCACCGGGACGTAGCGCGCTTCGATGTCACGCAGGCGCGCCGCGAGCACCGTCAGCATCTTGCGATCTACCGACGGCATCGTTGCGAGTGCACCGTTGAACGCGGCGTTGGTGATCATGAGGACGCGCGTCGGCTCCACCGTCGTCACCGTCGCGGTGCGGGGTTGACCGTCGAGCAATGACATCTCACCGAAGAACGAACCGGGACCGAGCCGCGCGATATGCGTGCCGTCGCGGGTGACTTCCGCTTCGCCTTCGACGATCACCATGAAGTGCCGGCCCATCTCTCCCTGCGTCGTCAGTTCCTTGCCCTGCGGGAACTCCATCTCGGTCGCCGCCTCCTGCAGCAGATCCAGCTCCTTGTTCGAGCACATCTCGAAGAGCCAGACCTGGCCGAGTAGCTCTCTTCCCCGCTTCTTGCTCACCCGCATTACCCAGGCTGCCCCACGACGACCTCGTCACCAACCTGCACGCGTCCGGGCGCGGTGACCGCGGCGTACGCGCCGACGCACGACCACGTGCCGAGGCCCGGGATCTCGATGCGGTTGGCGCGCGTGAGCGTGCGCAACACCTCGTTGTCGCGCGGAAGATCTCCCTGCGCGAGCGTCGTCATGATGCAGCGCATCGTCGGCAGCAACACCGACGCGGTGAGTACGGCACCGAACTTCAGGTCGGCACCGGGCCAGTCGTTCTCGGAGAACGCACTCGCGTTCGAGTCGATCACGATGTTGGGCCGGTACCGCTCGACCGCGAACCGGCTGCGCGGCTCCAACTTGGCGAGGTGCGCGAGGGTCGACGTCGTGAGCACGTGCAACGCAGACACGTCGAAGAACGTCCCCGGTGGCGACGCGAGGCCGAGCGACAAGCCCGTGAGCGTGCCTTCCTCTTCGGAGCCTTCGACGGTGCTCTGCTCGCGCACGTCGTCGGGAATTACGCCTTCCATCTCCGGCCAGACCGCGAGATATCCGTTGCCTTCGGGAGCAACCGTCGTGAGTTGTACCGGCCGGCCGAACACTCCCGAAAGGCGGTTGTCGACGTGCGGATCCTCGCTCCCCGTCTCCTGGCCGTCAGGCAACGTGATCGCGACGGGCGGCAGATCCGCGCCCGCGGCGGGCGTGTCGAGAAACCGCGCTCGGCACTGCAGCAGCGCGCCCCACAAGCGCGGATGCTTCGCGCTGCCGACCTTGTTGGTCGCGGGATCGACAACTGCGTACGCACGATCGCCGGTGAAGCCCGACTCCGACACGTCGGATGCCTCGACCCGCTCGCCGCCCATCGACTTCACCGGATAGCGCCAAAGCTCGGCGACAGTCGCTCGCTGCTCGCTCATCGGACCTCCCGGGTCACCGAGTGAGCATGCCACGGGTCAGAGCACGACGCGGAGATTCGCCACCTTGATCGTCGAGGCCTGCTTGACGTTCTGTACATCGGCGACCGGGTAGTTGTGGGAGAGCCACAGCGGGCTGGCGCCGCCGTTCGACTTCACCCACCACACGTGGTTGCTCTGGTACGCGTTACCGGGGCACGCCGAGGGGCAGGGAGCCGCCGACCATTGGCTCAGACCCACGTTCGAGGTCGGCCGGGCTTGGCCGTAGACGACGTTCCGGAACACTTTGACGTTGCGGCCGGGCTCGTTCATCTGGATGCCGATCGCGCCACAGTTCAAGAACGTGCTGTTCTGTAGGCGGATGTCGTGACCGCCGGCGTCGGCGAGGTTGACGCAGGTACTACTCGGACTCGACCAGGCGAGCGGTCCGGTGAGCGGGTCCTCGATGTGCACGCTGCCGATCACCAGCGGGTGCGCCGCGTCGATGCCACCCGAGCGGAACATCGAGATCACGTCTTCGGTGTCGCCGCCGTACGACTTGATCATGCGGATGCGGGCGCTGCCGTCGGGAAGCTCGGGCGCCGACTGCCACACATTGTTGAACTGGATGACGTTGCCGTGACCGGCGCCGATGGTGCCGTCGCCAGTGTTGCGCGCGCGCACGTTCTCGATGCGTACAACGCCGGTGACGTTGACGAGAAAGATGTCACCACCGCAGCCGTCGAAGTCGACGTCGTGGATGTAGACGTTCTTCGCGTCGTGCACGGTAAGACACGTTCGCGTCGGGAAGCCCGTCCACGACTTGTTCGCGACAACGACGTTCGAGCCGCGCACGTTGAGTGGCGCCGATTGGCGCGGGTGGGAGAGAAATGCGCCGGAGTACGCGTCTGCAGCCGGGATCGTGCACCCGATCGCCGTGGCGATCAGGGCGGTCATCACGGCCATAACGAGATAGACGCGTTTCGACATGCGGCCTCCGTGCCAGTGCCCACTCCTGTGAAGTCCGGGAAACTATGCGCCGACGTCGGGACCGTCGCAACCAGTCCGGGACATCGGCTGATCAGCTACCGTTCCTGACGCAGACGTCAGGTTTCGTATCGGTACAAATCGCCGGGAGACAGGGTGCAGCTCGCTTGGGGGCCGGAAGACGAGGCGTTTCGCGACGATCTCGTGACCTTCCTCGATGCCCATACTCCGCCCGAAGCAGCGGGCGGCTTCGACTTTCAGGGTGACGTCGGCGACGACCACGAGCTCGTCCCGCAGTGGATGCGAGATTGGCAGGCCACCCTCTTCGACCACGGGTGGATGATCCCGGGCTACCCGCCCGAGCTCGGCGGCCGGAACTGCACACCGGTGCAGACGCTCATCTATCTCGAGACGCTGGCGAACCGGCGCATCCCGCGCTCCGGTCACTTCCCCGGTTACGCGATCGTCGCGCCGAGCCTGCTCGAGTTCGGCAACGCCGAGCAGAAGGCAATGGCGCCGAGTGCAATCCGCGGAGACACGATCTGGTGCATCGGCATGAGCGAACCGAACGCGGGTTCCGACCTCGCGGGCCTGTCGACGCGCGCCGAGCTCTTCGACGATCACTTCGTCGTCAACGGGCAGAAAGTGTGGACGTCGTACGCGACGATCGCGCAGAAGTGCTGTTGCTACGTGCGCACCGATCCGACGTTGCCGAAGCACAAGGGCATCTCGTTGTTGATCGTCGACATGGACACCCCCGGCATCGACATCCGGCCGTTGCGGCACCTCAACGGCATGGCCGGTTTCGCCGAGGTGTTCTTCACCGACGTGATCGTGCCGCGCGACAACCTCGTCGGCGAGCTCAACGGCGGTTGGGGGATCACGCAGGGTTCGCTCGCGCACGAACGGGCCGGACTCTGGGTCGAAAGCGTCGGCCGGCTCGAGCAGACCGTTGCCGGACTGGTCGAGCTCGCGCGCAGTCAGGGCCGCTCCGGCGACGCAGTAATACGGCGCAAGATCGCGCAGTTCCACGAGCTCGCGTCGAGCCTCCGAGCCCTCGGATACAAGGGCTTCGCCTCGTTCGCGCAGGGCTCGTCGGCGCCGGAACACTCGTACATGAAGATGGCCACCTCGGAAGCCGGGAAAGCGGCGTACGAGCTCGGCATGGAGATCGTCGGTCCGCTCGCACCGGTGACGGATCCCGAGTTCGCCGACGTCGGGCGCTGGTCGCACGGCTTCTTCATGTCGTTTGCGAACACGATCGCGGGCGGCAGCTCGGAGATCCAGCGCAACATCATCGCCCAGCGCGTGCTCGGGCTTCCGAGGAGCTGACGCGCGATGGACTTCTCTCTCACCGACGACCAGCAGCTCCTACGCGAGACCGCACACAAGCTGCTCGACCGCGAATGCCCGCCCGCGGTCGTGCGCGCGCACATCGACGATCCGTCGGTCTACCAACCGCTCTGGCGCCATCTCAGCGAGTACACCGCGCTCGGTGGCGGACCGGCGTCGGACCTCTGCCTGTTCCTGCAAGAGACCGGCTACGTCGCCGCGCCCGGTCCGTTCCTCGCCACCGCGCTGTACACGGCGCTGACGAAGGGCGATGGCGAAACGACGGGCACCGTCGCGTTCCTTCACGACCCGATGAACCCGTTCATCCTCGAAGCCGACCGCGTCGAACAGATCGCGCTCATCGGGCAGAACGTCGCGGTCGGACCGGGCCCGGCACTCGCGTTCTTCGACACCGAGAGCATCGCGTCGAAGTTGCGGTTCGTCGGCACGGTCGACTTCTCGCGCCGGGTGTTCCAACTCGATACCGATGGCCTCAGTCCGGTCTGGGTGGCGCTCGACGCCGACGACTACGACGCGTGGCACGACCGCGCCTACGTGTCGATCGCGGCCGAGATGGTGGGTACCGCCCGCCGCATCTTCGACATGTCGCTTTCCTACGCCAAGGAGCGCAACCAGTTCGACCGGCCGATCGGTTCGTTCCAGGCAATCCAGCACAAGCTCGCCGACATGTCGCTCGCGTTGGAGCGTTCGACCGCAGCAGTGCAGTACGCCGCGATGACCTGCGACGCGGCGGCACCCGACCGCGCGCTCGCGTGTCACTCGGCCAAGGCCGCGGCCGGTGAAGCGGCGCGCCGGATCCTCAAGGACGGCGCGCAGATCCACGGCGGCATCGGCTACACGTGGGAGCACGATCTCCACCTCTACCTGCGGCGAGCGACCACCGACGAGGACATGCTCGGCACCACGAGCTGGCACCTCGATCGCATCGCCGACCTGTTGATGGGCTGAGGCACGGGCGGGTTACGAGTTACGCGCCGCAGTCATTGGTCGGCGCGTTCGGCCCGCAAAATCGTTCGTTGAGCGCCGTCGAGGGCGACAAGTAGAGCTCGTCGTGCACGGGGTCGAACCGGGCGGTCGCGGGCCCGATCGGGACCTGCTCCGGAACGGTGGACGTCAGGATCTGACCGGTGGTTTGTGGCGCGTCCACCGACGCGAGCGTCAGCGTGGCGTGCCCGCCGTCGATGATGTCGCTGCCTTGGAACGTGTCGCACGGCGGCGCGTCGGTCGAGCAGTCCCGGTACGTCCGCCACACGAGCGTCCCGTGCCCCTGACCGTCGATCGTGAGGCCGATGCCATGGCTCTCCCAAGTTCCGGCGAGTACCGCCGCGACCGGCACCGAGGAGCTCGACGTCGACGCAATCACGGCCGTGGAGCTGGTGGGCGAACCGGTCGTCGAAGTGTCCGCGTTCGTGGAGGTGGTCGTCGACTCGGAGCTCGTCGCCGGGCTCGCTTTCGGGGCTGCGCTCGAACATCCGCACGCGGCCACACCGAGGAGGACAACCAACACGCGCGCCGAGACCTTCACGAGCACATCCCTCCACCGGAAACCAGGGACCGCAGAGCGTACGACCGCCCCTTCGCCCGCGTGAGACACAGCGTTACAATCACCTGACAGTCACGTCAGGTTTCCCGAACCGACGGAGTGCACCATGACCAACGTCGATCTTGTTCGCCTGGCCGGTAGCCGGGCCCGACTCTCCGAAGACCGAGGGGTCGATCCCGTCACCGCCGAGGTGATCCGAGGCGGGATGGAGACGGTGTGCTTCGAGATGGCGGAGTACGTGTCGCGCACGGCGACCACACCGATCCTCAACCAGTCGAACGAGCGCAACGCGACCGTGCTCGACGCGTCGGGGCGCCTCGCGGCACTGTCGGTCGGCATCCCGCAGTTCATGCTCACGAGCACGTTGCCCGTTCGCTTCGCGCTCGAGTTCCTCGGTGTCGAGGAGTTCCGCGAGGGCGACGTGTTCGTGGCCAACGATCCGTATCACGGCGGCGGCCACCTCCCCGACTACAACGTGTTCGCACCGGTGTTCGCCGACGCGCCCAACGGCGGTCCGCGGCGGATGGTGCTCATCGCCAGCATTCAGTGCCACCACGGCGACACCGGCGGCGGCGTTCCCGGTGGGTACAACATCACCGCGGGCGACATCTGGGGTGAAGGCGTGCGCTGGCCGGTCGTGAAGGTGATCGACCGCGGCGTCGAACGCCGTGACGTTCTTTACGCACTGCAAGCGAACAACCGCATCCCGAGCTACATCGGCGATCTGCACGCGCAGATCGGGTCTGCGCAACTCGGTGTGCGCCGGCTCTCCGACATCATCGAGCGCTACGGCGCCGAGACCGTCGAGGGCAGCGTCGACTCGATGATCGACTACGCGGCGCGGCGCTTCCGCGAAGAGGTTGCGCAGTGGCCCGACGGTGAGTACGAAGCCGACGCCTACGTCGACCACGATCCGCTCGGCAATCCCGACGTGCATCTGCACGTGAAGGTCACCGTTACCGGCGACTCGTTGGCGATCGACTTCACCGGTTCCGACTCGCGCCCCGAGCTCCAAGCGTGGTCGACCTACGGCAACACGCGCGGGTACACCGTCGGCCAGATCGCATCGATGATGGATCCCGAGATCCCGAAGAACGAAGGGTTCTTCGAACAGATCAAGCTCACCGTGCCCAAGGGTTGTGTGCTGAACCCCGACCCGAACAAGCCCGTGAGCGCGGGTACGCACCACCCGGGCGCCGACGTGGGCGAGGTCATCGCGGTTGCGATGCAGCACGTGCTACCCGAACACGCGGTGCCGCAGACGTACAAGACCGGCATCCCCACGATCATCACGGGCGTCGACCCCCGATCGGGCGCGACGTTCACCGATCACTCCGCCGAGGTCTACGCGGGTTGGTGCAACGCGTCGAAGGGCATGGACGCGTGGGGCGCGCTCAACGCGAGCTTCGGGAACCTTTGGAAGGCGACCGCCGAGATCAACGAGTCGCTCTATCCGCACATTCAATGGAGCCGTGATTACCGCACCGATTCCGGTGGACCGGGTGAATGGCGGGGCATCTGCGGGAGCCACTACGAGAAGGAAGTGCTCGTCGACTCGAAGGTCTATACGTACGTGGTCGGCATGAAGTATCCGATGCCGGGTATCTGCGGCGGCACCAACGGCTCTCCGAACGAGATGATCCTCCGCTACGGCAGCGACGATCCGTACCGGGTCGGCCATACCGCCGATTGGGTTCCGATGCAGGCCGGCGAGCGCGTGATGTTCAACTACGGCGGCGGCGGCGGTTGGGGCAATCCCCTCGACCGCGATCCGCAAGCCGTGCTCGACGACGTGCTCGACGAATACGTGTCGCTCGAAGGCGCCCGCCGCGATTACGGCGTCATCATCAACGGATCCCTCGAAGACCTCACCCTCGAGCTCGACGGGCCGGCGACGGACCAGCTCCGAGCCGAGATCGCGCGCTGCCGGCTGATGGGTTACCGCGTCGGAGTCGATGTCGGGGGAACGTTCACCGACCTGATCTGCGTCACACCCGCGGGCGAGATCGTGCTCGACAAGACGCCGAGCACGCTCGACGACCAGTCGCGCGGCGTCATGAACGGGTTGGGGCAACTCGCCGAGCGCTTCGGCCTCTCGCTCCCCGATCTCTGCGCGCAGCTCGACATCCTCGTGCACGGCACGACGACCGCCGACAACACGATGATCGAGATGAACGGCGCCGCCACCGGTCTGCTCGTCACCGAAGGCCACCGCGACGAGATCGAGCTCCGCCGCTGCCACAAGGAACAGATCTGGGACCCGAACTATCCGGGCCCGATCCCGATCGCCCGCCGCCGGGCCCGCGTGCCGATCCGCGAGCGTATGGATCACACCGGCAAGGTCATTCTCCCGCTCGACGAAGACGCAGTCCGGCGTGGCGTGCAGCGATTGCAGAAGCTCGGCGTGCGCTCGATCGCGGTGATGTACCTGTTCTCGTTCGTGAACCCGGCCCACGAGCGCCGCACGCGCGAGATCGTGCTCGAGGAGTTCCCCGACGTCGAACACATCTCGCTCTCGCACGAGGTGATGCCGCGCGGTCCGGAGTTCGAGCGGGTGTCGACCACACTCGTGAACGCCTACGTCGCACCGCGCATCGCGCACTACACCGGCCACTTGCAGGAAGAGCTGCGCCGCGCCGGTTACGGCGGACCGTTGCTCATCATGCAGGCGACCGGTGGTGTCATGCCGCCCGACTACGTCGCCCGGCGCGCGGTCACGTTGCTCGCATCAGGACCGACCGGCGGCGTGATGGGCGCGACGCTCGCGGCCAACCGCGCCGATGCGGGCGACTTCGTGGCCGTCGACATGGGTGGCACCAGCTTCGACATCTGCTTGGTGCGCCACGGGCAGCCACAGATCAAGACCGACTGGAACTGGCGCTACCGCTACTACATCGGGTTGCCCATGGTCGACGTGCAGAGCGTCGGCGCGGGCGGCGGTTCGATCGCTCGTGTGCGCCAAGGTGCGCTGCTCGTCGGTCCGGAATCGGCCGGCTCGACGCCGGGTCCGGTTTGCTACGGCCGCGGCGGTAGTCACCCGACGGTGACCGACTCCGACGCGGTGCTCGGCTATCTCCCCGCCGACGGTTTCGCGGGCGGGCGCATGCAGCTCGACGTCGCGGCCGCCGAAGCCGCGATCCGAACCCACGTGGCCGAACCGCTCGGCAGCGAGATGCTCGACGCGGCCTGGGGCATCCAACGCATCGTGAACGCGAACATGGCGAACGCGACCCGCAAGGTGCTCGCGAGCCACGGCGCCGACGCCCGCGACCTTTCCCTGATCGCCTACGGCGGCAACGGCGCGGTGCACGCGTGCGCGATCGCGCGTGAGCTCGGCATCTCCAAGATCCTCGTGCCGAAAGCGGCACCGGCGTTCTCGGCGCTCGGTGTGCTCGTCGCCGACTACGTCGTCGATCTCGTCCGCTCCTACGTGACCCCGCTGTCGCAGGTCGATCTCGGCCGCGTGCACGCACTCATGTCGGAGCTCGACGGTGAGGTGACCAAGGAGCTCGAGCCCGCCGGCCTCGACGCGGCCGAGACCGTGACGATGCTCTACGTGCAGATGTGTTATCCGGGCCAGAACTTCGACATGAGCGTGCCCGTGCCCGAAGGCGTCGAGCTCGACGAGCCCGGGCTGTTGGACCTGGCGGAACGATTCCACGACCAACACGAGGCCGAGCGCGGCTTCTGCTTCCGGTCGCAACAGCCGCTCGTCCGCGGCGTGCGCGTAACGGCGCGCGGCTTCACTCCCAAGCCCGACCACTTCGCCGAGACCGGAACCGAGAGCGACGCCGCCGCGGCGATCAAGGGCACTCGCCGCGCGTACTGGGGCGAGTGGATCGACACCCCCGTCTACGACGGTGCGCAGCTGGCGACGGCGCCCGCATCGACGGTCCCGCGCTCGTCGAGGAGCCGTTCACGGTGATCGTGCTCCCGCCCGACACCACCGCCCAACTCGACGCGCTGGGCAACTACGTCATCGAGTTGGGCTGATCGTCGGACCGAGTTACGCCGCTCGGCGGTAGCGGCGGATCGCGAGCGGGGCGAAGACGGCGATGATGCCGAAGCTCCACGCCAGCGAGGCGACGACCTTGGCGGGATCGGAATAGATGCCACCGAGCATCAACGAGCGGGAGGCGTCGATCGCGATCGACACCGGCTGGTATTTGGCGAACCCCTGGAGCCAACCCGGCATCGTCGCAACGACCACGAAGGCCGACGACGCGAACACCAGCGGCGCCAGGATCGGGAACGACGCGGCCTGGGCCGTCTCGGCGTTACCGACGGAAAGCCCGATGATCGCAAAGATCCACGTGAGCGAGAAGCCGAAGAGCAACATCACGGCCATGCCGCCGAGCAGCCCGAACACGTTCGTCTGGACTCTGAAGCCGACGAGGTACCCGATGATCAGCATGAGCGTGATGACGAAGACGTTGCGCACCAGGTCGGCGACGGTTCGGCCGGCCAGCACCGCGGAGCGCGCCATCGGCAGCGAGCGGAACCGCTCGATGAGCCCCTTGTGCAGGTCTTCGGCGAGCCCGATACCGGTTTGGATCGCGCCGAACGCGACCGTCTGCGCGAAGACACCCGGCATCAGATAGTTGACGTAAGAGCCGTGATCGATCTTGATCGCGCCGCCGAACACGTAGCGGAACATCAACACGAAGATCACCGGCTGCACGGTTGCGAACACGAGCAACTGCGGGAGCCGCTTCAGCGTGATGAGGTTGCGCCAAGTGATCGTGATGGTGTCGGCGACGGCCCAGCCGAGTGCGGTGCGCTGCGGGCGCTCCGCGATCCCCTGCGTGATAGCGGTAGCGGTCATGCGGCACCTCGGGTACGGCGGCGACGGGCAGATACTTCGCCGTCGTCGGACTGGGGCTCCTCGGCGGCATGGCCGGTGAGCGAGAGGAACACGTCGTCGAGGGTCGGCTCCCGCAGTGAGAGCGTTACCGGTTCGAGCCCATTGCTGTCGAGCGAGCGAACGACATCGATCGCGATACGGGCGCCGTCATTGGACTTCAGCTCGATCGTGTGACCGTCGGCCTCGACATCGCATGCGCAGATGCTCGCAAGCACACCTCGAGCGCGTTGCGCGGTCGCGGCGTCGGCGAAGCCGACCTCCACGATCGTCGCACCGAGCCGGGCTTTGAGCTGCGCCGCGGTTCCCTCGGCGATCACGTGCCCGTGGTCGATCACGACGATGTTGTCGGCGAGCCGGTCGGCTTCTTCGAGGTACTGCGTCGTCAGCAGAACGGTGGTGCCGTCGGCGACGAGCTCCTCGATGACGCGCCACAAGTCGGTACGACCCTGCGGATCGAGACCAGTCGTCGGCTCGTCGAGGAAGAGCACTTCGGGACGGTGCACGAGCGCGGCCGCGAGGTCGAGGCGCCGGCGCATGCCACCGCTATACGTGCGCACGGGACGCGTCGCGGCGTCGGCGAGATCGAAGCGAACGAGGAGCTCGTCGGCCCGAGCCTTGACCGACTTCGGCGCGAGGTGCGAGAGCTTGCCGATCAGCCAGAGGTTCTCCTGGCCGGTGAGATTCTCGTCGACGGCGGCGTACTGACCGGCGAGCCCGATGCGCTCGCGCACCGACTGCGGGTGCTTGTCGACGTCGATCCCGAGCACCTCGGCCACGCCGCCGGATTTGCCGAGGATCGTCGTGAGGATGCGAACCGCGGTGGTCTTGCCGGCGCCGTTGGGGCCCAGGAGGCCGAGCACGCTGCCGGTGGGCACGGTGAAGTCGACCCCGTCGAGCGCGACGACCGACCCGAACCGCTTCTCGAGATGTTCGACTCTGATGGCGTAAATCCATGGGGCCCACCTTCCGCCGATACTTGAATGATGTCAAGTATTTATGACTTCAATGGTCGAAAGCATTGAAGGATCACGCCGGACGGCGTATCGTCACACCATGGTCACCGCGCCAGAGGTTCCCGCTGATGAGGCGATGCAATCCTCCGATCTTGCCAACGACACGTGGCGCCGGATGACGGATCTATTGCTTTCCCGTAAACATCAAGTGATGGAGATCGCGGCGACCCACGGGCTCAATCCGGGCGCGATGAACGCGTTGTTGTTCCTGGAACCGGGTCAACTCTGCTCGATGGGAACGCTGGCCGACGCTTGGAAGTGCGACGCGTCGAACGTGACCTGGCTCGTCGACCGCCTCGAGGAGCACGGACTCGCAGAACGGCGGCCCCACCCGACCGATCGGCGCGTTCGTACCGTCGCGCTCACGCGCAAAGGAACGAAGATGCGCGCGCAGATCGAGAGCAAGATGTTCGAGGCGCCGGCGAGCTTTGCGCGAGCTGAGCACGGCCGATCTCGAGACGCTCGGCCGGATCTTGCGCAAGCTCGCACCTGAGCCGCACGCGCACCCGTAGTCTCCCCCGGTGCCGCGATTCCTGACCGATCATGAGTACGCGGTCGTACACGCCGCGGCCGATCGCCTGATCCCACCATCGGGACCACACCCCGGCGGCGCCGCGCTCGGCGTCGCCGAATACATCGACCGACTGCTCGGCGCGTTCACGTTCGATCCGCCGCTGATCTTCGCGGGCGGTCCGTTCAGTGGACGCGCGGGCGGCGAGGCGTCGTTCGGCGACTTCCTCCCGCTGTCGCGCCACGAGGACCTCGCGTGGCGCACGCGCATCGAAGGTTCACTGGGGATCGCGAGCGCGAGTTCAACGGTCCGGTGCGCGGCTGGCAGGAGACGTATCGCCAGGGGATCGCCGAGCTCGGCGAAGACTTCACCAACGCCGACGGCGACGAGCAGGATCGTCGGCTCGGCGCGAACCGGGAGCTCCGCGAGCTGCTGTATCAGCACGCGTGCGAAGGCGCGTACGGCCCGCCCGAATACGGCGGCAATCGTGATCTCGCGGGCTGGGCCGCGATCCAGTTCCCCGGCGACTCCCAGCCGCGTGGCTACACCGACGACGAAGTCAGCCGCCGTGACTGACCCGACGCCCGACTGCGACGCGGTCATCATCGGCACCGGTCCCGCGGGCGCCACCGCGGCCGACGTGCTCACCAGCGCAGGGTGGTCAGTGGTCATGCTCGAGAAGGGCAGCAACCACCTGCTCGCGCTCGATGCGCCGTTCGACCCGCTCGGGCACGTGTCGAACGACGAGATCAAGTTCTTCTGCCGCCACTTCCTCGGCCCCGACCCGTTCCTCGAACCGCGTACCTATCGCCGCGACGCTCACGACGGCGATCGTCTGTTCGCGGGCGAGGTCAACAACCTCCCGTCGACCGTCGGCGGTGGCGGTTTCCACGCCGACGCCAAGCTCCCCCGCTTTCGCGCGGTCGACTTCAAGGCCCGCTCCGAGCTCGGTCCCATCGAAGGTTCCGACATCGTCGACTGGCCCGTCGACTACGACGAGATGGAGCCGTACTACGCCGAAGCGGAACGGCTGGTGGGTGTCGCCGGACTCGCGGGCGCGAACCCGTATGCGGAGTGGCGATCGGGCGAGTATCCGATGCCGCCGGGTGCCGACATGTTCGGCGCGATCCTCACGACCGAAGCCGCGACCCGGCTCGGCTATCACCCGTACGCGGCGCCGACCGGCGTGAACTCGGTTCCCTATGACGGCCGGCCCGCGTGCAACAACTGCGGGTTCTGCGGGTTCTTCGGATGCCCGATCGACGCCAAGGGCGATCCGGTCGCGCCGCTCCGTAACGCACTGCGCACGGGCCAGTGCGAGATCCGGCCCGAGTCATACGTGGAGCGAGTGTTGCTCGACCCGAGCGGACGCACCGCGCGTGGCGTTCGCTACCAAGACGCCGACGGCAACGCGCACGAGGTGACGGCCCGCGTCGTGATCGCCGCCGGCGGTGCGTGGGAAACACCGCGGTTGTTGTTGCGGTCCGAGATCGCGAACTCGTCGGGACTCGTCGGCCGGTACTTGATGTACCACTTCCAGACCTACGTGGTCGGGTCGTTCCCCTTTCGGCTGCACGGTCACCGCGGCCGTTCGGTCACGCACCTGCACGACGATCACATGATCATCGACGCCGAGAGCCGCGCCTTCGCCAAAGAGCACGCGCTCCCCTACTTCCGCGCCGGCATCGTCGAGCACGGCGGTGGTGGTCACCCGATGCTCGAAGGCATGTACATCCCGCCGGGCCCGACGCACACGCGGGCGATGCTCGATTCACCGATGCGCGACCGGCTCTGGGCGTTCACGATCCAGGGCGAAGACCTCCCGCAAGTGACGAACCACATCGATCTCGATCCAGGTGTCCGCGACGTCTACGGCTTCCCCGCCGGGCGCGCCAACTACGACGTGCACGCGCACGAAGTTGTGGCGTCGCGCTACTACGCGCCGAAGCTCGCGGAGATCATGCGGGAAGCGGGCGCGGAGACGACGTTCTCGATCACGTCACCGCGACTCGAGGGTGACCGCGCGTCGCGTGAGGGTGCATCGATCTCCCGTCACATCATGGGGACGTGCCGCATGGGCGACGATCCGCGCACGAGCGTCGTCGACCGCTGGCAACGGTTCCACGACGTCGAGAACATGATTTGCACCGACTCGTCGGTGTTCCCGACCAGCACCGGCTACGGCCCCACCCTCACCATCGTCGCCCTCGCCATCCGCGCCTGCCGCAATCTCGCCGGCCTCGAACCCCTCCGCAGCACGAAGCCATCGGCGTAAACTGCTCACCCGCCGGACGTGAGACTTCGTTCCGCCGGATACCGTTTCGGCATGTCGGCCTTCATCTTCAACGTGACATTCGACGCCAAGGAACCGCGCCGGCTCGGTCGGTTCTGGTCGGATGTCACCAGCTACTCGATCGACGAGGAGCGAGATGACTTCGTCATGTTGCGCGCACCCGACCAGCGCGGCATTCGCCGGATCCTGTTCTTCCGGGTAGATGACCCGACACCGGGCAAAAACCGCATGCACGTAGACCTCGCGGCGCGCGATGCGGAAGGCGAGATCGATCGGCTACTCGGCCTCGGCGCCGAACTCGTAGATCCGCCGACCGATGGCAAGCCCAGTTGGCGGGAGGGCAACGGGACCAAGTGGGTCGTGCTCCAGGATCCCGAAGGCAACGAGTTCTGCCTCGGGTAGCGGTCCCGGGCGCCGTCGCGCGATACTCAGGCGGTGACCCAGAGTGACTGGTCGGCGGTCGACACCGCGACCGAACCGCGCCGACTGCTGAGTGGGCTCGACGCGCTCCGCGCCGAACCGTTCTTCGAGGCGAGCAAGGCCCGAATCGCGGCGTTGCTCGCCGACGCACCCGCGACTCACGTGCTCGATGTCGGCTGCGGTACCGGCGAAGACGCGACTGCGCTCGGCGGAACCGCGATCGGGATCGAAAACTCGCAAGTGATGTGTGCCGAAGCCCGCGCCCGTCACGGCGATCTCGCGCTGATCACCGCGGACGCGACTGCGCTCCCGATCCGCGACGCGGCCGTCGACGTAGTCCGCGCCGACCGCGTGATCCAACATCTGCCCGATGCGCCCGCCGCGCTGCGCGAATGGCGGCGGGTGTTGCGAAGCGGTGGTCGTGTGATCACGTTCGATCCCGACCTCACTACCGCGTCGGTCGACGGCGTCGACGAGCGCTCGGCCGCGGCCGTTCTCGATTGGCGCGTATCCACCCGTCCGGGTGCAACCACCGTGCACGCGCTTCACGAGGCGCTCGAGGCGGCCGGCTTCGCCGAAGTCCTCATCGAATCCCGAACGCTGGTCCTCACCGACCTCGATCGAGCCGACGGCATCATGGGGCTCGCGACCTGGGCGTACGCCGCCGCGGATGCCGGCGCGCTCTCGACCGCCGCGGCCCAGTTGTGGAACGACGACGTGCGCGCGGCCGGGCGGAACGGCTCACTCCGCTACCGGTGCACGTATCTGCTCGCTGCCGCGACCGCTGGATAGGCTCACGAGATGGACCTCGCTGCACTCTCTGCGCTCTCGCTCCCCGACCAAGACGGTACGAAGCATCACCTCGGTGACCTCTGGGCCGACCGTCCGGTGGTGCTCGTGTTCCTGCGTCACTTCGGCTGCCTGCACTGCCGCGAGCACGCGGTCGAGCTGCGGGATCGTTATGACGACCTCCAGCAGCAAGGCATCGATCTCGTCGCGGTCGGAACCGGCGATCAGCGGTACGCCGGCGCGTTCGTGCGGGACGAGAAGATTCCGTATCTCGTGCTCGTCGACGACGACGCGAAGGCCGCGCGCGCAGCTTCGGTGAAGTCGGCGTCGTGGTACCGGCTCCTCCACCCCACCACGTGGGCCGCGACCGTCAAGACCTACCGGCGCGGGCACCGCATCCATTCTCCGGGTAAGCGGGTCACGCAGCTCGGTGCGACGTTCGTGCTCGGCCCCGGCGACGAGGTTCGCTACGAGCACGTCGATGCCGACAGCACCGATCACGCGGCCATCCCCGACGTGCTCGCCGCGGCCGGCGCCTGACTCGACGCCCGTCGGTGAAAGCGGTCATCTTCGACTTCTACAACACGCTCGCGGAATCACCCGCGTGGGGGCCGTCGTGGCAGGAGATGGTCGCGGGTATCGGCTTCGAACTTCCGCCCGAAGTGCAGGACCGCTGGTGGAACGACGGCGTCGACGGGATCGAGCACGACGAGCATTCGCAATCCCGTGAGCACTACGTCGCGTGGCAGCAGGCGCGCCTACGCGGAATGCTCACCGAATGCGGGGTACCAACTGCGGGCCAAGACGAGCTGATCGAGCGGGCCCGTGAGATCGGCGGTCATCGCCACATCACTGCGTACGACGAGACCCGTGCTGTCCTCGCCGACCTGCGCTCGCGCGGCATCACGCTCGCGATCTGCTCCAACTGGGACTGGGATCTCGAGGAAGCGATCGAGGCCGCGGGCCTGACCGGCACCGTCGACGTGGCGATCTCCTCCGCGTGGGTCGGCGCCCGCAAGCCCCACCGTCGTATGTACGACGCGGTGCTCGATCGGATCGACGTTGCGCCCGCCGACGCGCTCTTCGTGGGTGACACGTGGACCTGCGACGTCGAGGGTCCGCGCGCGGCCGGTCTGGTGCCGCTCTACCTACGGCGCGCCCATCTCGGTATCGACAAGACCGCGCCCGCCGATCACGCCACGCAAGATGTGCACCGCGCCGAGGATCTCCACCCGGTACTCGATCTCGTCAGTTGACGCCGCGTTCGTGACCGGCCCAGTACGGCGCGCGGAGATCCCGCTTGAGCACCTTCAGCGCGCCCGATAGCGGGAGCGGTTCGGTGCGGATCTCGACCGACTTGGGGACCTTGTAACCCGCGATCGATTCGCGGCGCGTGCGCGATGAGCTCCTCGGCGGTCGCGGTGGCGTTCCGTCGCGCAGTACGACGATCGCGTGCACCGCCTCGCCCCACACGTCGTCGGGGATCCCGATGACCGCGACCTCCGCGACATCGGGATGCGACGCGATCGCGTTCTCGACCTCGACCGAGTACACGTTCTCGCCGCCGGTCACGATCATGTCCTTGACCCGATCGACGAGGAACAGATAGCCCTCGCTCGTCGAGGTAGCCCGGCGTCGCCGGTGTGGTACCAGCCGCCGCGGAACGCGTCGGCGGTCGCGTCGGGCCGCTTCCAGTACTCGCGCATGAAGTTGCCGGCGCGGGCGCACACCTCGCCCGTCTCACCGGGCGCGAGCACGTTGCCCGTCGGCGTCCTGGATCGACAGCACGACCCCGCGCAGCGGCCGGCCGGCGGAACGCAGCACGGTCCCGCCGGCGCGGTGGTCCTCGGGACCCAGCACGGTGAGCACCGCCGACGCCTCGGTCATGCCGTAGCCCTGGTACACGTCGAGGTCGGGGAACGGCTCGAGCAGCCGATCGAGCATCGCGCGCGGGCATCGGCGACGCGCCGTAGGTGAGCGTCTCGCAGGACCGCCAACCGCTCGGGCTCGAAGTCGGCGTGGGCCATCAGCATGCCGACCATCGTCGGCACCATGACCGTCATCGTCACGCTGTGCTGTCTCGATCGCTGTCCATCACGCCGACCGGATCGAACAGCGGCACGATCATCGACGATGCCCGCCCTCGGCCGGAACGCCGATGATGCCGCCCATCGACGCCGCGTGGAACATCGGCGTCTGGTGCAGGTACACCTCGTTCGCGTCGATCCGCCACGCGCAGCGCGACGTGGTACAGGTTCAGCATCTCGGCGCGCTGGTCGAGCAGCACGCCCTTCGGGCAGTGCCGGTCGTGCCGCCCGTGTACATGAGGATCGACGGGATCGTCTTCGTCGGGCTCGTCGGGAATCTTCGGCGTCGCCGGCGGCGAGCAGCTCTTCGTAGTCGAGGTCGTGCGGCACGTCGCCCCGCCCATCATCACGACGTGTTCGAGGCCGACCTCTTCGCGGACCTGGTCGATCACGTGCGCGAAGAACGCGTCGGTGAAGCAGACCTTCGTCTCGGAGTCGGCGAGGATGAACGCCAGCTCCTTGGCCGCGAGCCGCAGGTTGAGCGGGTTGATCACGCCCGCCGCCGAGGAACGGCGGCGTGGTACAGCTCGAGGAACTGGTGGCTGTTCAGCGCCATCACGGCGAAGCGATCGCCGCGGCCGACACCGAGCTCGCCGAGCGCGCCCACGACCCGCCGCGACCCGATCGAAGTGCTCGCGCGTAGGTCGCGCGAGTAGGCCCCGTCGATGACACGCGACCTTGTCGGCGTAGCGGCTCACGGCCGGAAGCAGGTGCCGGTGGTAGACGAGCTCCTTCATGGCGGTCGACGCTAGCCCGCCTCGACGCAACAAGGCACCCCTGGTTGACGCGGTCGTTCGGTTGCGTCAGGCGCCGAGATCGGCGGCGAGCAGGATGCCGATCGCTTCGTCGGATCCGTCGTGGGTCACCACCGCGGCATCCTTGCGACCCCCCATGAACAAGATGAGCTCGCCCGGTTCGCCGGTCATGACGACCGGCGCGCCTTCCTTGGTGACGACGATCTCGCGGCCGTCGGGTGCACGCAGCGTCAGCGCCGCACCGCGCACGGCTTTACGGCTCATCCGCACGCCGAAACCCAGCATCTTCCAGAGGATCTGATCCATCTCGGGATCGAGCACGCGCGGCGCCTCTCCCGCGGGCCGGCGCATGTCTTCGTGGTGCACGAAGTTCTCGTTCACGTTGGCCGACGCGAGCGGACCTTTGCGGTGCATCCACGGCGGGCCGGTGCGCAACATCCCGACCAGATGGTCGTAGCCCTTGGCCTTGTATTGATCCATGACCTTCTGCAGGTGACCGGCGAGCGGAGGCACGACCAAACCGAGCGCGGCGTCGGCACGCGCCTCGCGCGCGACGAGGTGCGCGGCGAGGTCGAGCGTGTCCCAGCCCTCGCAGAGTGTCGGCGCGTCGGGTCCGAACTTCTCGAACGTGTCGCACATGGCGGCGCGCTCCGTCAACAAGACCTGCGTCGCGCTCACGAGTAGCTCCTCAGTTCGATGGTGTTGCCGTCGGGATCCTGGAGGTAGACGCTCGATGCGAACCCTTGCGCGCCGTACAAGCCGTCGGCCTTGAGCGATCCGGGAAAGCGCGCGGCGAGCGCGTCGAGATCGGTCGGCTCGATGACGAGACAAAAGTGGTCGAGGTTTTGCGCCGTCGCGCGCGGCGCGCGAACAGATCGATCACCGTGGTCTTGTCGATACGGACCGACGGGAAGAGCACCTCGCCCCGACGCCACTCGTCGACACGCTCGGGTTGCAGACCGAGCTCGTCGCAGTAGAACGCGAGCGACCTCCACGTCGGCGCAGCGCAACACGATGTGATCGAATCCGATAACCCGCACGGCCGGCACGGTTTCGGAGGCTAGCTAAACCTCCGCACGCTATCGCGCGGGAGGCCGAGCATGCGATCGCCGATGATCGTGCGCTGGACCTCCGACGTTCCGCCCGCGATCGACGCCGCCTTCGACCAGAGCCACTGCCGTTGCCAGAACCCACCACCGGGATTGTCGTCGGCACCCCACCAGAGCGGCGCCGCTTTCCCGACCACGTCGAGCGCGCGGGCCGAGAGCGCCTGGGTCATGTCGGTCCAGGCGAGTTTGGTGATGCTCGATTCCGGGCCCGGTTCGATGCCCTTCGTCAGTCGGGAGAGCGTGCGCCAGTTGTGCAGTCGCAGCACGCGCAGCTCCACGAACGACTGGGCGAGTGCATCGGCAATCTCCACATCGTCGAGCGAGCCGCGACGCCGACGCGAGTTGCCACAACTCGTCGAGGTACACCTCGTGCACGACTTGTTCCTTGAACGGGAACGAGGTTCCCCGCTCGTGCGCGAGCGTCGTGTTCGCGACCGCCCAGCCGTTGTGCAGCGCGCCCACCAGATGATCGTCTGGGACGAACACCTCGTCGAAGAACACCTCGTTGAACTCGGCGTCGCCGGTGATCTGCACCAGCGGGCGCACCTCGATACCGGGTGCTTCCATGTCGACGACGAGGTACGAGATCCCCTTGTGCTTGGGCGCCTCGAGGTCGGTGCGGGCCAGACAGATCCCCCACCGCGCGAACTGCCGCGTACGAGGTCCACACCTTCTGTCCCGACAACAGCCACCCGTCGTCGACACGCACGGCCTTGGTCTGGAGCGACGCGAGATCGGAACCCGCGTCGGGCTCGCTGAACAGCTGACACCAGATCTCGTCGGCGGTGAGGATCGCGGGGAGCCAACGCTGCTTCTGGTCGTCGGTGCCGTGCGCGAGCAACGTGGGCCCGGCGAGGTTGATGCCGACCCGATTGATGGGCTGGAGCGCGCGCGACCGCGCGTACTCCATGTTGAAGATCGCAACCTCTACGGGCGATGCGCCGCGCCCGCCGTACGACTCCGGCCAGTGGATGCCGACCCAATGTCCCTCGGCGAGTCGCGCCTGCCAGGCCCGGCCGAACTCGACCTCTTCCGCGATGGTCTCGAACCGCGGTGGAACTACGACGTTCTCGTGCAGCCACTCACGGACGTCGGCCGCGAAGGCCGCTTCGTCGGGCGTGAACGAGAGATCCATCTAGAGATCCCAGAACCGTTCGCGACCGTTGTGCACGAACGACGCGAGCAACTCCGACTCGTCGTCAGAAGTGAAGTCGCGGTAGATCTCGTCGCCGCGATTGCGGACGAAGCAGCGGTCGCCGTTCATGCGGTCGGCCCGAAACTTCTGGTGCACGAGCGTGCGCTTCACGATCTTGTTCGTGCCCGTGGTCGGCGGATCGCGCATGATGCGCACGAAGCGCGGCCGCCACTTGGGGCCGATCCCCTCTTGGGCGTCGAGCCAGCGCGCGAACGCGGCCGGATCGAACTCGGCGGTGTCGGCGATCACGAGGCCGGCCATCACCTGGTCGCCGGCCTGATCGTCGGGGACGCCGTAGACCGCCGCGAGCACAACGCCGGGCGCCTTCCGCAACGTCTCCTCGATCGGGCCCGCGGGAAAGTTCTCACCGTCGACGCGGATCCAGTCGGCGTTGCGGCCCGCGAAGTAGAGGAAGCCGTGCTCGTCCTTGTATCCGAGGTCGCCCGACCAGTACCACCCGAAGCGCGTCGTCTTCGCGGTCGCGTCTTCATTGTTGTAGTAGCCCTCGAACGGTCCGACGCCTTGCGTGTTGACGATCTCGCCGACGCTCTCCTCGGCGTTGAGCACGCGCCCGCGGTCGTCGATCTCGCGCGGTCGGCTTCTCCTGGCCGTCGTCGTCGACGACTTGCACGTGGGCCGGCGCGAGCCCGAGCGCGCCCGGCGGCATCTCGACGTCACGATTGACCGCGACGCCACCCTCGGTCGCGCCGTACGCGTCGATCACCTCGACTCCGAAGCGACTGCGAGAACGAGCCGACGATCTCGGGCGATCCTTCGTTGCCGAACGCGACCCGAAGCGTGTTGTCGGCGTCGTCGTCACGCTCGGGTTGCGCGAGCAGATACGCGAGCGGCTTGCCCGTGTAGTTGAAGTAGGTGGCGCCGTAGCGGCGTACGTCGCCGAGCCAACGCGACGCCGAGAATCGTCGACCCAGGCCGACTGCGCACGGTGTGACCAGTGACGGCGCCCAACCGACCTGCACCGCGTTGGAATGGAACAGCGGCATGCACACGTAGCCGACGTCGTCGGGACCGATGTCCATGATCATGGTCATGCGCTTGCCGGTGACGAGGAGCCGCCGTTGCGAGCAGATGACCGCCTTGGGCGCGTCGGAAGTGCCCGACGTGAAGATCAACGCCCAGATCGAATCGATGTCGGGCTCGAGTCCGGGATCGCCCGCTGTCGCGTGCACATCGAGCGCGTCGGCGAGCGACGAGCCCAACGTCGACGCGGGATCGTCGGGGGCCGCGAAGCGTCCCGACGACGAGGATGGGTGGAAGGCGATCGGCGATCGGCGCGAGCAGCGCCTCGTGGCGGGGTTCGGTGATCACGAGGCCGCAGTGCGTGTGTTGCGCGTCGCGGAGGAGGTGCTCGTCGCGCCGGGTGTGGTTGAGCCCGACGATCGCGGCCCCGATCAATGCCGCGCCACCGAACACGAACAGGTAGTCGGGCGTGTTGTCGAGCAGGACCGCGACGTGACGTGGCCCCTCGGCCGGGAGGCGCTCGAGGAACAGGGCCGCGAACCGGCACGACTCGTCGAAGTACTCGGCGTGCGTCCAGACCTGGTCGTCGAACTTGATCGCGATCCGGTCGCCGAATTCCTCGGCGTTGCGGCGCAGGAGCGCGGCCGCGTTCGGAGCGACGAGCGGGGCCTGGCCCGGCGCCGGAATCGACCTCGCAGAGAGACCTGACATGAGTGTCAGATAGTACGAGTCGCGGTCTACGCTCGCCCAGGTGAGCGTCGATCTGGCCGGAGCCGCCGACCTGCACTGCCATTTCGGCCCCGATCCGCACCGGGCCCGATCGGTCGACGCGTTCGAAGCCGCCCACGAAGCCGCCGCGGCCGGCCACCGGGCCATCGTGTTGAAGTCGCACGATTCACCGACCGCGTCGCTGGCGTGGGCGGTGCAACGCGAGGTGGGCGACGCGATCTCCGTGTTCGGGGGCATCTGCTGCGACCGGGAAGTCGGCGGGATGAATCCCGCCGCGGTGGAGGTGGCCCTCGATCTCGGTGCCCGCATCGTGTGGCTGCCGACGCTCAGCAGCCGTCAGGATTTCGAGAACGGCGTCGCCGCCCAACTCGGCATTCCCGGCCCGGGCATCGTCGTGACCGACGAGTCGGGCGATCTCCTCCCCGAGACCCAGGACGTGCTCGCCTTGGTGCGCGAACACGACGCCGTGCTCGCGACCGGGCACGTCAGCGCATCCGAGCACTACGCCGTCACACGGGCTCTGGCGCGCGAGGGCAACGTGATCGTGACGCACGCGACGGAGGATCTCGCCGGTCCCAAGCTGACCGCGGCGCAGTGCCGCGAGCTGGCCGACCTCGGCGCCTGGATCGAGCTGTGCGCGATGACGTGCATCGGCGCGCTCGCGACGAAGACCGTCGGCCAGATGATCGAGACGATCCGCGCCGTCGGCGTCGACCACGTGACGCTGGGAACCGACTTCGGCCAGAAGACGAATCCGCACCCGGCCGCCGGCCTCCAGACCTACGCTGACGCGCTGTTCGCCGAGGGCGTGTCCGAGGCCGACATCCGCCGCATGGCGTGCACCAACCCGACGGCCCTGTTGGGTCTCGACAGCTAGGAGCGTCCGTTGCCGCGCATCGACATTCCCGACGGCAAGTCTGATCCCGAAGTCCGCATGTGGAAGCTGCGGCCGGAGATGGGGATGGGCGCGGGCGCGCTGAGTCACGCCGTCTACGAACAGAGCATCGTGCCGGTACGTGAGCGCGAGCTCGCCCGCATGCGTATCGCCGAGATCAACGACTGCGCGATCTGTCAGCAGTGGCGCAAGACGACGGGTTCCGCCGAGGTGATGACCGAAGCCGACTACGCCAACGTGAGCGAGTGGCGAACGTTCGCCGGCTACTCCGAGCGGGAACAACTCGCGATCGAATACGCAGAACGGTTCGCACTCGATCACACCAACCTCGACGACGACTTCTTCACGCGCTTTCGCGCCGCGTACTCCGACGCGGAAGTGCTCGACCTCACCGTCTGCATCGGCGCGTGGATCGGGCTCGGCCGCACGATGAGCGTGCTCGGGATCGACAGCACCTGCCGCATCCAACCCTGACGATGGGCGATCTCGCCGTCGACACCGCAGTCGAAGGTACCGACGGGCACTACACCGCCGACGTTTCGCGCGACTGGGAGATCTGGGGACCGAACGGCGGGTACATCGCGGCCATTGCCTTGCGGGCCGCGGGCGCGTACTCGCGCTTCGACCGCCCGGTCACGCTCGTCGGTCACTTCCTCGGCGTCGCCGATTTCGACGCGCCCGTCGACCTCGAAGTGACGACCCTGCGCGAGGCCAAGCGCGCGCAATCGATGCGGGTGGCGATGACGCAGCGCGGCGCGCCGATCTTCGACGCGATGGTGTGGTCGGTCGGTGACGTCGGCGGGCTCGAGCACGACGCGTCGGAGATGCCGGAGGTTCCCGAACCCGAATCGCTCCGCAGCGCGAACGACCGAATGGCCGAGGCCGGTGTCGGACCGAACTTCAAGTTCTGGGACAACTTCGATCAGCGTCCCTGTTACTGGGTCGACGATTGGGAGAACCGCGCGCCGGCCGCGCCCGTCGCCGGCGACTGGTATCGCTACGTGCCCCGATCGACGTTCGCCGATCCGTGGGTCGACGCGTGCCGCTCGATGATCCTGCTCGACACCCTCGGTTGGCCCGCGGCGGTGCGGTTGCATACGAAGCCGGACTACATCGCGCCGAGCATCGACCTCTCCGTCGCGTTCCACCGCTCGCGACCCGACGAGCCGTGGCTGTACGCCCAGGCCAGTTGCCCGAGCGCGAACGGCGGCCTGATCGCCTGCGAGAGCCGGGTGTGGTCGAGAGATCGAACCCTGCTCGCGGTCGGCGCCAGCCAACTCCTCTGCCGCCCCGCCGGCCCGACCAGGTGATGCGTCTGTAGCGCCCACGACGGTGGCTCACAAACGCATCGGATTTCGGTCATTTAGGGTGGCGACGTGGAGGATCGGATCACGGCCGGGCTGTATCTGGAGATGACCGATCTGCCGCTCGACTCCTACGTGCGCGAGCGGGTGCCGCAGGTGCTCGGCGCTCCCGGGCGTCGACCGGGCGACGTGGTGGCGCAACGTGAACCGCGACCGCGACGACCTGCCCCGCGTGCTCCCGGAGTTCGACCATCTCGGCGTCTACGAGGTCGACGCCACGTTCCGGCCGCCCGCGCCGCCGGCAGGGATCACCGGCCATCACTTCCGCCACTACCCCCGACCGGGCCAGGGCGTGCTCACCGGCCGGCCGACCATCGGGCTCTCGCTGGTGCTGATCTCGCCCAAGGAGCCCGAGCGCGCGCAGGAGCTGCGCGACTGGGCCGACTTCGTGCACATTCGCCACATCGCCGAGGCGGCGGTGCCCGGCTACGCCATGATCACGCCTTACGAGAACGTGACCGGCGGCGATCCGCGGTTCCTGCACTTCTACGAGATGGACACCGATGACCCCGAGACGGCGTTCAAGTCCATGACGCCACTCGTGATCGACCGCATCGGCGACCGACACGCCCGAATGGTTCCGGAACTGGGCGCTCCGCCCGAGCCTGCGGATCATGTACGTCAACTCGTTCTCGCGCGTCGGCACGAGTCGGATTCGCTGACGGACGACTTCTTCGCGGTCGTCAACCGCCAGCGCGGCGTGCCGCGCGTTCAGCGATGCCGAGCGTGTCACGACGACGTGCTCGCGCAGCTCCTCGAGGCGGCGACGCACGCGCCGAGCGCGGAGAACAGCCAACCGTGGGAGTTCGTGGTCGTCCGCGATGCCGACACGCGCGCCGCGATCGGCGAGCTGACCCGCCGGGCGTGGGAGTCGCACGGCCGGGCCTTCTCCGAGACGCGGCTGTCGCCCAAGTTGCTCGCCGAGGTCGACGCGGGCGCCACCGGCGGGATCGCCGCCGCGCCGGTGCACATCGTCGTGTGCGCCGACATCGAACGCGGGCTCGAAGCCACCGTCGCGTCGTCGATCTTTCCCGCGGTGCAGAACCTGCTGCTCGCGGCGACGGCGCTCGGCCTGGGAGCGCGCTCACGACGATCACCACCGGCTTCCGCGCCGAGCTGCCGACCTGCTCTCGCTCCCCGAGCACGTGGTGCCGGTCGCCGTCGTACCCGTCGGCCGTCCCGCGAAACCGCTCGGCCCGCCCCGCCGCGAACGCTTCGAGCGCACACCCATCGCGAGCAGTACGGAGCGCCGTGGTAGCGAGTGGCCGCGGGTCGAGACCGAGCGGTTCGATCCTGCGCCGGTTGGGACGACGGCCGGACCTCGGGCCCTACGCCGGATCTGCGCCGATCCCGAAGTCATGCGGTTCATCGGCGACGGAGGCGTCATGTCACCCGATCGAGACCGCGGATCGAGTCGACCAGTACGAGACGAGTGGCGCGAGCGCAGCTTCGGCCTGTTGCGCTCGAGCGCCGCGACACCGGTGAGCTCATCGGGAACACCGGCCTGGCCATTCCCGACTTCCTCCCCGAGATCCTGCCCGCGGTCGAGATCGGTTGGCGGCTCGGGCGTGCCGCACTGGGGCCAAGGCTTCGCCACCGAAGCCGCTCGTGCCGCACTCGCGTTCGCGTGGGATCCGGTGGGACTCGATCGGGTCGTGAGCGTGCACGCGGTCGGCAACGATCCGTCGGGAAACGTCATGCAGAAGATCGGCATGCATCTCGATCGGGAGACCGTGCACCCGCGGAACGGCCGGGCCGTGCGCGTCTACGCGATCGACCGGCCCGCTACGAGCTGACCTGCGACGACGCGGCGCCGCCGGCCGCGGCCGACGCCCGAATCGCGTCGAGCACCCGCATGCTCGCGAGCCCGTCGGCGAACGTCGGCACGGGAACGCTCGACGAGTGGCTCGCGCCCTTCGACGCCGGCGCGCAACGCTTCGCAGAGTCGGGTGTACGGGCCGACCTCGAGGTGCGTGTAGCGATGGCGGGGATCGTCGCTCGACGCGGGCGCGGCCGGGAGCGCGAGATCCGCCGGGGTTTCGAGCAGGCGCCGACCCGACCGATCGGAACACCACACGCCGTCTGCCGTCGACCTCGAGCGTGCCGTCGGTCCCGGCCACGATCGTCGAGGCCCGCGACACCCGGCGTCCACGACGCGGCGGTCTGCTGCATCACGATCTCGACTCCCGACCGCGACGTGGCGCGCACGGCGAACGAGTCCTCGGCGCCCGCGCGCGCGCGACCGTCGGCAGCGTCGCGCTGACCGAGGCGATCTCGCCGAACCAGGTGCGCAACTGATCGACGATGTGCGATCCCGACGCACCCAGCCAACCGCCGCCGCGCTCGGCGTCGAACCACCATTCCGGGACCTTCGCGGCGGGATCGGCGACGAGCGGCACGTACTGCACGAGTGTCGCCAGCCGCGGCTCGCCGATGAGCCCGTCGGCGATGGCCCGCGCGACGGTGGCGCGATCGGGCGCCCAGCGGAACTCGTGGCCCACCAAGCGCGGTCACGCCCGCCCGCGTCGGCCGCCGGCGATCATCGCCGCCGCTTCGACCGCGTCGAGCGCGAACGGCTTCTCGCAGATCACGTGGCGGCCCGCGTCGCACGCTTCGATCGCGAGCGCGGCGTGCGCGTTCGGGCGGTGCGGCGATCGTCACCGCGTCGACACCGCCGAGCGCAGCGCGTCGGCGAGCGCCGTGCACGCATGTGCGATACCCGAGCCGCTCCGCTCGACGCTGCGGTTCGTTCGGGATCGCGGCCGACGAGCGCGGCACCGTCGAAGCCCGCGGCACGCAGCGCGGGCACGTGGACCCGCGCCCCGAAGCCGGTTCCGACGACGACCGCGCCGATCGTCATCTCGGTGACCGCATCGGGTTAGTAGCCCTCGTCGGGATCGACGACCTCGCGCAATTCCTCGCCGCGCGTGAACCGGCCGAGGTTGTCGACGAAGATCTCGATCGCCGCGCCCTGCAGGTTCGGGTTGTACCAGGAGATGTGCGCGAACAGCCGCACCTTCGGATGCGAGTACATCCAGTGGCCTTCCGGCAAGCGGCTCGGGCTCAACGGTGTCGAGGCTCGCCATCGCGACCCGTCCGTCGTCGAGCGCGACTCGCAACGCGTCCTGGTCGACCAACGTGCCCCGGGCGATGTTCACGAGGTGCACGCCCGGCTTCACCCGTTCGAGCACGTCGGCGTTGATCAGATGGCGGGTCTTGGCCGTCGCCGGCGCCGCGAGCACGAGGTGATCGGCGTCGGCCACCAGCTCGTCGAGACTCGTCACGATCTGCACGCCTGCGACCGGGCTCGGCGCGTTGGTGCGGCGCAAGGCCCGCACCTGCATGTCGAACGCGAGCGCGCGGCGCGCGATCGCGGCGCCGATCCCGCCGAGACCGACCAATCCGATCGTGCTCCCGGCCACCGCGTCGAGTCGCGGCCACGGAAAGTTCCAATGGCGGGGTGGCTCGTGCAATGCGGTCTCGGGCATGCGCTTGGCCCACGCCAATACGGCCGCCATCACCCATTCCGAGATCGGCTCCGCGCTGGCTCCCCGCGCGCACGTGACGACCCGTCCGTCGTAGATCGATCGGGGCACCTTGTCGACACCGGTGCCCGAGACCTGCACCCAACGCACGCCCGCGGCGTCGATCCAGCGCGCGATCTCGTCCCAGCCGAAGTACCCGCCGAAGAACACGTCGGCCTCGAGCCCGGCCGGTGGATCGCCACCCGTGAACTCGATCAGCTCGATGTCGGGCACCACCTGTTGCAGATGCTCGGCAACGCCCGCGCCCATCTGGTTGATCACCCGTAGTCCCACCTGCGGGACTTTACGCGAGCGGGCAGACTCTCCCCATGAAGTCCGAGGTGGTCATCCCCAGCGGTATCCCATTCTCCGAAGGTCCGGTCTGGTGCGACGACGGCACGCTCGTCGTCACCAGCGTCGCGGGCGGTGCGCTCTACCGAGTGTGGCCGCAGGAGGGCCGAGCCGAGATCTGCGCGAACACGCAGGGCGGCGCGAACGGCGCCGCGCTCGCGGCCGACGGTTCGATCCTCGTCACCCAGAACGGCGGGATGGACTTCACGATGCTGGCCGGCATCTTCGACGCGGAAGCGGCGACGTCGGAGCCGACGACACCTGGCCTCCAGCTCGCCGCGCCCCGACGGGACCGTCACTTATCTCGCCGACGACGGCGTTCCACGCGCCCAACGACCTCGCGGATCGCGGCCAACGGCGACGTGTACTTCACCGACCCCGGCCACTACCCGCCACCGGAGAACGAGCTCGTCGGCCGGGTGATGGTCTACGAACGCGATGGCACCGTGCGCACGCTCGCCGACGGCTTCTATTTCTGCAACGGCATCGCCTTCGAACCCGACGGCACCATCGTCGTCGTCGAACGCACCGGGCTCCAGCGCGTGCATCCCGACGGTTCTCGCGAGTGGGTCATCGAGAAACTTGGGAAGGGCGGAGGCGACGGCTTCTGCCTCGACGCCGACGGCCGGTTCTACGTGGCGTCCACCGTCGAGCACGGCATCCGCGTAGTCGAGCCCGACGGGACGATCGCCGACTTCTGGCCGATCGCCGGCAACGGCGTGACTACCAACTGTTGTTTCGGCGGTCCCGATCTGCGCACGCTCTTCGTCGCCGATGCGATCCCCGGAGGCGTCGTCGCCTTCGAAGGCACCCCCACCCCCGGCCTCCCCCTCCCCACCTGGCCCGGCCCCGCGTAACGACAATTCCAACCTGCGTGGATTCACCGCGCTATGCGCGGTCAAGTCACGCAGGTTCGATTCGCTCGGACGTGCGCGGCGAGGTCGCGGGCCCATTGTTCGGGGTCTTCCAACGGCCAGCCGTTCTCGGGGAGGTCGAAGTATTCGATGCTGAGGCGGCCGCGGTAGTCGAGCGCGTCGAGTGCGAGCCAGGACCGCAGCGAAGTCGACGACGCCGCTCGGATCGTCGACGTGCACCTGCGTGTGGCCGGGCTTGCCCTGACGCAGCTGCACGTGATCGGCCAACTCCAGCAGCTCGCACGGGTCGCCGCCCCAGTCGGCGACGTGCCCCGTGTCGACGAGCAATCGCAACGACGGCACCTCGGCGCGGAACGCGCGCACCGTCGTCGGCCGAGTTCACGACCGCCCCCGCCCACGGTTCGAGTAGCGCGTCGGGCGCGGCTTTCCACCACCGCACTGCGCGTTCCCACATGCCGTCGCCCGCGGTCGGTGCCGGTGTCGCGCACCAGCCGACGACCGGCTTCGGGAACGACGGTCGGGCAGCCGATCGGAAGCACGAGCGATGCGGGGTCGGTACCGAGCAACGGGTCGATGTGTTCGAAGCCGTCGGCCTGCGCCGCGAGCGCGCGCTGCGGAACATCGCCGCGCCGCGCGTACACGATGTCGACAACGCCCAGCGGCCGGCGCACGGGCTATTGCTGCATCGACTTCGGCATCACCATTCCGACCTGCTGCAAGTGCTGGCCGAGGTTCTTGTCGAAGTCCTGCGCGACCTCCGACGGCGTCCAACCACCGTCACGCCACATCCACGAGATCTGCTTCGGGTGCTGGAAGATCGAGTACGAGTACTCGGTGCGGCCGAGGATCTGCCCGTTCACGTGACCGGCCTGCTCCGACGCGACGTACGCCACCAGCGGCGCGTTCAGCGCGGGGTTCTCCTCGGGCGGCGGCTCCGCGCCCGACTTCTCGAACAGGCCCGCAGTCATGCGCGTCGCACCCGACGGCGCGATGGCATTCACCGTGATGCCGTAGCGGCCGAGCTCGAGCGACCACACGAAGGTCATGCCCATGATCCCGGCCTTGGCCGCGCCGTAGTTGGTCTGGCCGAAGTTGCCGCGCAGACCTGCCGACGACGTGATGTTGACGATGCGGCCGTAGCCCTTGTCTTTCATCACCGGCGCGGCGTGGCGCGTGCAGTTGAACGTTCCCTTCAGGTGCACCGCGATCACCGCGTCGAAGTCGCTCTCTTCCATCTTGAGCAGCGACTTGTCTCGAACGATGCCGGCGTTGTTCACCAGGATGTCGACGGTCCCGAACGCGTCGACCGCGGTCTGCACGATCCGGCCCGCGCCGTCGAAGTCGCTCACCGAGTCGTAGTTCGGCACCGCGGCGCCGCCGAGCGCTTCGATCTCCTTGCACACCTGCAATGCGGGATCGTCGTCGGTGCCCTGGCCGTCGAGCGACACGCCGACGTCGTTGACGACGACCTGCGCGCCTTCCCGACCGAAGCAGAGTGCGAACTCGCGGCCGATCCCGCGTCCGGACCCGGTGACGATCGCGACGCGTCCGTCGAGCAGTCCCACCGTCAGTCCCCCCTACTCACTCGGCGACGGCGGCGGTCGCCGCGCCCGAGATCGCCTGATCGCCGTTCTGATTGGCGACGGTGAGGTCGAGGTCGATGAGTTGCTCGCCGCCCTCTTCCCGCTTGCCGGTGACCACCGCCGTGCACGTCAGCACGTCGCCCGGCCACACCTGCTTCGAGAACCGGACCTGGAGCCGGCGGATCGCCTCGGGGCCGAACCAGTCTTTGACGACGCGTGCCGCCAGACCCATCGAGAGCATGCCGTGGCCGAACACCGAGGGGTTGCCGACCTGCGTCGCGATCGTGTCGTCGTGGTGCATCGGGTTGAAGTCGCCCGACGCGCCCGCGTACCGCACGAACATCGTGCGAGTGAGCGCCGGGAACTCCTCTTTGCGTTCGTCGCCCACCTGCACGGCCGAGTAGCTCACGAACGTCTCGCTCACGACCGCTCCTCCATCATTTGGCCCTCCGACGTCTGACTCCCGGCACCTGACACCGGCGTCAGAGCGTAGCGGCGCGAGCCAGCACCGGTCAGGCCGAGCGGTCCCAAAGGTGACACCGGCGTCGGGTCCGCGTACCCTCACGCCGTGCCCGGCACGAAGGGAACCGGCGGTAGCCCTCGCGCCCGGCGCGAAATGCCGACTCACGGCCGGGCTCGCTCGCGCACCGGCACCCAGTGCGCGCGGGAGCTCCGGGCCCGGGGCCAGCGCACGATGCGCCAGCTGCTCGACGCCGGCGTCGAGGTGTTCGCGACGAAGGGGTACTTCGCCGCCCGCGTCGACGACATCGTCAAGCTCGCGAACACCTCGCACGGCACCTTCTACCTGTACTTCGCGAACAAGGAAGACCTGTTCCGCGCGCTCGCGGCCGAGGTCGCCGACCAGATGCAGACGCTGGCCGAATCGCTCGGACCGCTCGAACCCGGACCCGCCGGCGCGGCGTCGCTGCGGGAATGGATCGTCGCGCTTCGCCGACCTCTACGAGCACTACGGACCGGTCATCCGCGCGTGGACCGAAGCCGAGATCGGCAGCCACGAGTTCGGCCGGCTCGGCAACGACGTGCTCGCCCGCTTCACCCGGGTGCTCACGCTCCGCATCGCCGAGGCCGCACCGCCCGATCTCGATCCCGTGATCGCCGCGGTCGCGCTCGTCGCGATGTTCGAACGCCTCAACTACTACACGCTCGCGGGCCAGGTGCGCGCCGAGCGCACCGACATCGTCGACACGCTGGCACTCGTTACGCAGCGGGCGCTGTTCGGGTCAGCTCTCTGAAGCCGGACTGTCTCAAGCTGGATCGTCCGGACGCGAACTCTCCGGGAACGCCTCGTCGGTCCCGCCGAGCACGCGCGACTGCAGGTCGCCGAGCTCCGAGACCGGGCCGGAGTAGGCAACTTCGCCCTTGGCCAACACGATCGCCTCGTCGGCGATGGCCAGCGCGTGGTGCACGTGCTGCTCGACGAGGAGCAGCGTGGTTCCCGAGTCGCGAATCGTCTCGAGCGTTCGGTACACCTCGTCGACGATCGAGCGGCGCCAAGCCGAGCGACAGCTCGTCGGCGATGAGCATGCGGGGCTTCTCGACGAGCACGCGCGAGAGCGACAACATGCGTTGCTCCCCGCCCGACAAGGTGCCCGCTTGCTGGGTGCGGCGTTCCCCCAACCGCGGGAAGAGCTCGTACGCCTCCTCGAGTGCGTCCCGGCAACCGTTGCGGCCGCGAGTCCGGCGAAACGTGAGCTCCAGGTTTTCCTCGACGGTGAGCGAGGCGAACACCGATCGGCCCTCGGGGGCGTGCACGATTCCGAGTTGGGCGTACTTGTACGCCCGCCACCCGGTGACGTCGACACCTTCGAACACCACCTGCCCGCGAGTCGGGGTGATGAGGCCGGAGCACACTCGGGCGATGGTCGTCTTTCCGGAGCCATTGGATCCGAGCAGCGCGAGAACGGCGCCCGGCGCGAGCCTGAGCGAGATGCCGAACAGCGCGCGGAAAGCCCCGTAACCGGCATCGATGTCACGCAACTCGAGCAGGGGCAGCGTCGCGGCCGCGGGCGTGGGCGCAACCGCGGCCATCAGACGACATCTCCCAGATACGCCTTGCGCACGGCGCTGTCGGCGAACACCTCGCCGGTCGGTCCCGACGCGATCAGCGTGCCGAAGTCGAGCACGAAGACGCGCGCCACGAGGTCGCGCACCAGTTCCACGTCGTGCTCCACCAACAGGATCGCGATCCCGTGCTCACGTTGCACCACGCGCAGGGTCTCGGCGAGCACCGCGGTCTCGCTGCGATCGAGACCCGATGACGGTTCGTCGAGCAACAGCAAGCGAGGCTGGATCATCAGCGCGCGACCGATCTCGACCAACCGCCCGATCCCGAGGCTCAGCGCCTCGACGGTGCGGTCGGCGACCGGCGCCGAGACCGAGCAGATCGAGCATCTCCTGCGCCCGCTTCTGCTCGTCCGCCTTCGGGCGGCCCATGAAGAGCACGTCTTTCCAGAGCGCGCCGCTGCCGTTGCGGACCCGTTCGGCCACGAGGAAGTGCTCACGGGGCGTCATGCCCGAGAACAGCTCGATGCGTTGGAACGTGCGCGCGATGCCGAGCCGCGCCCGCCGGTGCGTCGGAACGTTGGAAAGGTCACGACCGTCGAAATCGATCCGTGCCGCCGTCGGGCTTCAGCATGCCGAGCAGGCAGTTGAAGAACGTGGTCTTGCCCGCACCGTTGGGACCGATCAGCCCGACGATCTCGCCCGCATCCACGTCGAGACTCACACCATCGAGCGCGGTGATGCCCGCGAAGGTCTTACTGACCCCGGTCGCCTCCAGCAGGCTCATGACGGACCAGCGGCCGGAGCCGGGTTCGGCGTGGCCACCGCGCCGTCGGTCTTGCCCCGTCCCTTGTAGCGGTCGATGCACGCGCTGCACCCGATCGAGCGACCGCCGTTTCTGGAACTCGAGGATTCCCTCGGGGTGCTTTGCGTACGTGAACGCACCGATGCTCAACAAGATGATGGCGAGCGTCTGCGGCGGCTGACCCATGTGGTACCAGGGCTGTATGGCGTTGACCGTCCACGGCAGCGCCTGGTTGAAGATGACGATCTGCGCGACCGAGTAACCGACCGCGGCCTGGATCGCGCCTTCCACCGTGCGCGAACCCAGGGACACCACCAACACGACGAAGATCAAACTCTGGGCGGGAACCCAGTTCGGATTGACGTTGGCGGCCTTCTCGTTCATGGCCATCATCCCGCCCCCGACCGCCGCGATCGCGGCCGACAGCGAGAACACGACGATGCGGGCCCTCGTCGCACTGATGCCGATCGAGCTCGCGGCGACTTCACTGCCGCGCAGCGCGTCGAGCACCCGTCCGGTCGTTCCTTCCCTCACCGCGATGACGACAAGGGACACGATGACGAGCACGACCAGGCACAAGCAAGAGAAAGGCGCGGTCGCTCTTGGCGAAGTCGATCGACCCGAACAGGGGCCGCGGTGCCGGCTCGGGGAGCCCGCCGCCACCGACCCAGTCGAATTTCACCATCACGTTGTCGAAGAACAGCGCGAACGCGAACGTCGCGAGCGACAAGAAGATGCCGCCGAGGCGCAGTGCGGGTACCGCGAGCATCGCGCCGACGATCGGCCGCGATGATCGCGCCGCACAGCATCGCCAACATCACCGAGACACCGAAGCGGGTCGCGAGCTGCGCGGTCGTGCACGCGCCGATCGCCGCGAAGGTCGCGACACACAGCGAGATCTCGCCGGCCATACCGGTGATCACGGTGATCGACAGGAAGACGATGGAGAGAATGACGGCTTGGATCGCGAGCGTCACCCAGTTCTCGGCCGCATGGAAGAAGAGGTAGTAGGCCACGCCGACCGCGACGACGGTGCCGAAGATCCGCGTGGCCTTGGTGAGGAACGGGCTGCGCAGCGACGACGCGAGCGGCGGTGGCGGTGGATCGACGCCGGCGAGGGGGTCGACCACGTCCCGGCGGTTGCGCAACGAGGGCGACAGGATCAAGACGAGGAAGAGCACGATGAACGGCAACGCGGGCCGCAGGTTGCTCGCGATCACGCTGTTCGTCGGAAGGTACGCATCGACGACTTCGCCGACCACTCCGAGCGCGAGGCCCCCGAAGAACGCCAGCGGGATGCTCGTGAGCGACGCCAAAACCGCGGCCGACAGCGCCACGACCACGAGCGTCGTGTAATTCAACTCCGACACCGCCGCAAAGAGCGGCGCGAGGAGCACGCCCGCCAAACCGGCGAGGATGCTGCACAGGATCCACGACGCCATGCTCACGCGTTCGGCGTCAATCCCCGCGAGCTCGGTCATCCGCGGGCTCTCGACGACGGCACGCATGCGCAGCCCGAGTGCGGTGTAGCGGAACAGCAGCACCAGACCGATCACCGCGATCAAGGTGACGCCAATCGTGGCGAGGTCGTCGCGACTCACGAACACGGTGCCGAACGGGTTGTAGGCCGTGTCGCCGTGCGGGACGATCCCCTGGGTGCCGTACTGCGGGTTCTGACCGAACCACAGCTTCAGGATCTGCGGGATCGCGACCAACAAGCCGAGCACCGTGACCAACTTCGCGACCGACGACGCCGTCCGTAAATAGCGGAACAGCGCTCGGTCGAGCAGGATCCCGAGCAACGGCGCGACGATCAGGACCGCGAAGATGAACGCGAACGGGATCGGCCAGTGGTGCCGAACGCGAGTGTCGAAGTACACCGCACCCGAAACGAACGCCTGCGCGCCGTACGCGAGGTTGAAGATTCCGGAGGTCTTGTACGCGAGCACGAGACCGACGGCGAGCAGCGCGTAGACGCTGCCGAAGCTCAGGCCCGACAGGATGTTGCTGATCAGCTGCTGCACGGACTCCCGGCTCCGGTGGGAACGGCGGCTATGCGAATGCTTGCATCAGGTCCCGACGAAGGTCCGGTGGATCGGATTGTCGACCGTCGGATCCGACGACGTGAAGCACACCCACGGCTTGCCCGGCTCGGCGAACTGCGGGACGAACTTGCCGCCGACGATCTTCACGTAGTTCGCGCACTCCTCTTTGCCGCGCACTTCGGGGTGCGCGACCGGATCGGTGTGGCCCGTCGTCCAGTTGAGCGGGGCCAGGAATCCGTTGTCGGTGTAGTGCGTGAGCGTGTTGAGATAGGCCACGACCTTCGCCTGGTCGAAATGGGGGCCGGCGCCCACGAGCCCGGTGTACAGCTGCGAAGCGACCTGCCACCCGATCGCAGTCAGCTCTTTCACCTGCACGTGGATCTTGTCCGCCCACTTGAAGAGATCCTTGATCTCCTGGATCTGCGGTGTCTGCTCGAACGCCGTGAACTGCGGGACGATGATGGATCCGTCGAGGATGGAGGCATTCTGGGCGGCGAACGCCTGGTCATATCCGTTCGGGAGCGACTGCACGGCGTTGAGGCCCTGCTTCTTCATCTCCTTCGCAAGGGTGAAGGACTCCTGGAGGTCGACGCAGGTCAGCACGAGCTGCACGCCCTCCTGTTTCATCTTGGTGACCTGCGGCCCGAGCTGCTGGGCGAACGCGAGCGACTCGTCGTCGGACACGATCTTGGCCGTCGGGTACTTCGCGAACGACGCCTTGATCCCGGTCGCGCAATCCTTCGACTGGTCCACCGTGTACGCGAGGAGTCCGACCTTGGTCGCGCCGAGTTGCTTGGCGAGCCAGGGTGTCGCATGACCGGCGCAGGTGAAGCAGAGCGCGGAGTCGTTGGCGAAGAAGGTCGGGTGGCCGGTGAACTCCTTGTTGATGTTCCACATGAACACCGGCTGATTCGCCTGGGCCAGCAGGTCGGCGCCGGTGAACAACACGGTGGCGATGAACGTGGCGAAGGCGTTGTCCTGCGACAGGCTGGCCTGCACTTGCTGACGGTTGCTGCCCAGCTGGTCGTCACGGTCGATCTTCAGCTTCAGCTTGCGGCCGTAGATACCGCCTTTGGAGTTGACCATCTCGAAGTACGCCTTGACCCCGTCGGCGAAGGGCGCGTAGCTGCCGGTGGGGTTGTTGGTGTTGGTCGTGATCGCCGCGACATCGATCTCGGTGTCGCTCACGCCGGGGGCATCGACGTGCACGTTCGTGGTCAAGTCGGTGTTCGGCGTCGTCGTTCCGGACCCGGTACTGCCCGACGGCACAGTCGTCGAGGCCGTCTTGTCGGAGCCGGCGTTGCCGCAAGCCGCGGCCAGGAGTGCAACTACTGCACAAGTCGCGACAATTCGTAAGCGCATTGGTGCCCCCCGTTGGAACATCGCCATCTGACATCCCGTTGACTACCTGACGCTAACGTCAGATTCGTTGGCGGACAATAGCGACCACGAGCGCGCGACGCACGACACCCTCCTGGCGTCCCTCTCTCGTCCTAGTGTTCCGAGGTAGTCCATGGGTTACACACTCGTTTGCTTCCACGCCCACCCCGACGACGAGGCAATTGCCACGGGCGGCACGATGGCTCGCGCCAAGAGCGAGGGTCACCGCGTCGTGCTGGTATCCGCCACGCGAGGCGAGCTCGGTGAGTTCGCACCCGATTCGCTCGCGCCGGGAGAGCAACTCGTAGACCGGCGCGTCGCCGAGTTGCACGCCGCCGCCGAAGTTCTGGGGGCCGACCGGGTCGAGTTCCTCGACTACGTCGACTCGGGAATGGCCGGCGAGCCGACCAACGACGCGCCCGGATCGTTCGCGAGCGCCGACGTAGAAGAGGCGGCGACCCGCCTGGCGCGCATCCTCGAAGACGAAAAGGCCGACGTCCTCACGATCTACGACAAGAACGGGAACTACGGGCACCCCGACCACATTCAGGTGCACGTCGTCGGCAAGCGGGCCGCGGAGATCGCGGGCACCAAGCGCGTCTACGAAGCAACGGTCGATCGCGACTATCTGATCGGGCTCATGACGCAGATGGCTTCTGACAATCCCGACGTACCCGACGCCCCGGCCGACGTCGAGACCCTCGGGATGCCCGCCGACAAGATCACGACGACGGTCGACGTGCGCGACTTCGTCGACGCCAAGCGCGCGGCGATGGTCGCGCATGCGAGCCAGATCCCGGCCGACTCCTTCTTCTTGTCGCTTCCACCCGACGCGTTCCGCGAAGCGTTCGGGCAGGAGTGGTTCATCCGCCGCGACGGTCCCCGCTCGCAGCGCGAGACCACACTCTTCGCGGATCTCGACTAGTCAGGCTCGATTCGTCAGTTGGGTCCTACGGGGCCGTCGCGGTGCATGCGGAGCCGGAGTCCCCAGCGCTGGTTCCGCAACGGCTTGGTCGGCGAACGGTCCGACGACCACGGCGCGTACGGCGCCATCACCAGACTGCACAACGCGAGCAACACCTGGTCGTAGTTGACTCGCCAGCCCGAGAAGTCACGCCACGCGCGTTCGCGATCGGCCTTCACCGGACAGCCCGAGCCGGCGAGCATCTCGTAGGTCTCCATGAACTCGTCGCGGCTGATGCTGATCGGATCGTCGGACGCGGGGTCGGCATCGTGCTCGAAGCCGTAGAAATCGGCGATCTCGCGCAATGCCATATAGCCCGACCGGATGCACAGGCCGGGCGCGGCGCTGAACGGGATGTTCATCACCGCGAGCCGCAACGCGGCCGCGTCGAGCACCGTGCCCGCCGAAGTGATCCACGATCGGTACGGATTCGGCGAGCGGAAGAACGCCAACACGCCGAGTGATGTGTGGGTCTCCGAGAGCTCGTTGAACCAGCGCATCCACTGCTGCCACTCGGGATCGAGCTCGACGAGGAAACCGGCACGGTGCGCGAGCTCGAGCATCCGCCAGGCGGTCGGTGGCGTACCCGCCCGCACCGAGAGCTGGGTGACCATCGTCTCGCGTGACGAGAACGAGTTGTAGATCGTCGGGAGGTACGCGATGAGGACGGCCAAGAGACCGAGCCCGATCGCAGCTTCGAGATAGGCGATCAGCGTCGCGCCGACGCCGCCCGGCCGTTCGAAACCGAGCGTGAACAACGAGGAGCCGCTCGCAGTGATGGCCTCGCGCCAACCTTGCCCCACCGCGACTTCGAAGAAGCAGTGTGAACGCGCCGAACAACACCACCAGCGCGACCGCGGGAAAGATGATCAACGCCAGGGGCACGTAGAGCGCCATCACCCGGTCGCGCGCTTCGTAGCCGCGACTTTCACGGGCGAAGAGCCGCAACACTCTGCGCACCGAACGGAACGTGAGGCTGGTGAACAGCACGAGCGCTCCCGCGGGAGCACGAAGGTTCGCAGCACCGCGTCGAGCACGACCAGGACCGCGATCACGCCGATCGTGACCAACACGATGTCGGCCAGCACCGTCACCGGGAGTTACTCCTCACCGTTATTCCTCATTGGCACCGGGCGCGCGCCGGGTGCGCTTGCGTTCACCGACGCGGCGTTTCTGCTCGACGCGCTTGCGTTTCGCAGAGCGCGAGGGCCGGGTCGCGACCCGCGGCGGCTCCACGTGCAGCGCGTTCGCGAGCCGGTCCCGCAGGCGCTCGAGCGCCAGCTCGCGGTTCTGCAACTGCGAGCGGCGCTCCGATGCGACGATCCGCACGCGAGGGCCCAGCTTTTCGAGCAGCCGGGCTCGTTGGCGCGGCCCGAGCGAAGGTGACGATTCGATGTCGAAGAGGAGCTCGACACGCGTGTTCGAGGTATTCGCGTGTTGTCCACCGGGACCGCCTGACGAGCTGAATCGCCACTCGAGCTCGCCCATCGCGATCTCGCACGATCGCGAAACCCGAAGTACCCCGGTTTCCACACCAAAAGCTTACGAGCGCCCGCTGCGTGCAACGCTGATGATGACGGTTACCGGCTGAGGGGCTTGTATTTGATGCGGTGCGGTTGATCGGCATCGGTGCCGAGGCGCTTGTGCCGATCGACCTCGTAGTCGGAGAAGTTCCCTTCGAACCAACGCACCTCGCTGTCGCCTTCGAACGCGAGCACGTGCGTGGCAATGCGATCGAGGAACCACCGATCGTGGGAGATCACCACCGCGCATCCGGGGAACTCGAGCAACGCCTCTTCGAGCGCGCGGAGCGTGTCGATGTCGAGGTCGTTGGTCGGCTCGTCGAGGAGCAACACGTTGGCGCCCATCAACAACGCTTTGGCGAGATGGAGCCGGTTGCGCTCCCCGCCCGAGAGATCGCCGACGCGCTTCTGCTGATCGGATCCCTTGAAGTTGAATCCGGCCACATACCGCGACCGTGCACTTCGCGATCGCCGACCTTGAGCAGGTCGACACCACCGGTGATCTCTTCGTACACGGTCTTGTCGGCCGCGAGTGATTCGCGCGACTGATCCACGTACGCGAACTCGACCGTCGGACCGACCTTCAACGCGCCCTCGTCGGGTTGTTCCTGGCCGACGAACATGCGGAACAACGTGGTCTTGCCCGCGCCGTTGGCGCCGATCACACCGACGATGCCACCCCGCGGCAGCGAGAACGACAGATCGTCGACGAGCAGGCGATCGCCGTAGCCCTTGCGGAGCTTCTCGGTCTCGACCACGAGATCGCCGAGCCGCGGACCGGGCGGGATCGAGATCTGGAGCTTGGCCTCGCGGCGTTCGGCCGATTCGGACTCGGCGACCAAGGCGTCGAACGCATTGATGCGGGCTTTGCCCTTGGCCTGGCGAGCGCGCGGCGCCAGCCGAATCCATTCGAGCTCGCGGGCGAGCGTGCGCCGGCGGGTCTCGTCGACCTTCTCTTCCTCCGCGAGCCGCTCGTCTTTCTGTTCGAGCCAGCTCGAGTAGTTGCCTTCCCAGGGGATGCCGAAGCCGCGGTCGAGCTCGAGGATCCAGCCCGCGACGTTGTCGAGGAAGTACCGGTCGTGCGTTACGGCGACAACGGTGCCGTGGTACTCGTGCAGATGGCGCTCGAGCCACGCGACGGACTCCGCGTCGAGATGGTTCGTCGGTTCGTCGAGCAGCAACAGATCCGGCTTCGACAGCAAGAGGCGGCAGAGCGCGACGCGGCGCCGCTCGCCGCCGGACAGCTTCGACACGTCGGCGTCGGAGGCCGGTAGCCGGAGCGCATCCATCGCGATCTCGAGTTGGCGGTCGAGATCCCATCCGCTGACGGCGTCGATGTGGTCCTGGAGCTCCGCCTGCTCGGCCAGCAACTTGTCGAAATCGGCGTCGGGCTCGCCCATTGCGTTGCAGACTTCTTCGAAGCGATCGAGCAGACCCTTTGTATGGGCAACGCCGTCGGTGACGTTGCCGAGCACGTCTTTGCTCTCGTCGAGAACCGGCTCCTGCGGCAGGTAGCCCACGCTGAAACCGGGCGTGACCCGCACTTCGCCGCTGTAGCCATCGTCCTCTCCGGCCAGGATCCGCAAGAGGGTCGACTTGCCGGAGCCATTGAGCCCCAGCACGCCAATTTTGGCGCCCGGGTACATGGAAATGTTGATACCTCGGAGTACCTCTTTATCGGGGGGATGGACCCTGCGGAGGTCTCGCATCGTGACGATGAACTGATGAGCCATAATCACCGACGTTACCGCCCGCCGTTGCCGGAGCGGTCCCCCCGTTCGCTGTCGTTGCCGAGGTACTCATGCCGGACAATGCCCGTTCCGAGGTCTACGCGATCGCGGACCGCTACGTGATGGCCTACGCCGCGCTCGATCCGATCGAGGCGACTGACGCCGGCATCGCCGGTCACGAAGATGAACTCACCGACTTCTCACCGGAAGCGAACGACGCGAGAGACGAGCTCGATCGCGACACGCTGCGCGCGCTCGAACAAACACCGGTCGTCGACGACCGCGACCGCATCGCCGCCGACGTCATGCGCGAACGGCTGGAGCTCGCGGTCGCACAACACGAAGTCGGCGAAGAGCTACGCGCGCTTCGGATCATCGGCAGCCCCGTGCAAGGCATCCGCAGTTGCTTCGACCTGATGTCGTTCGACTCGGAAGACGACTGGGAGGTCGTCGCCGCGTCGATTGGAAGCAGTCCCCGATTCGCTGGCCAGCCTCGAAGCCGCGTTGCGGGAGGGCATGCAGCGAGACATCGTGGCGGCCCGCCGGCAAGCGCTCGGCTGCGCCGATCAAGCCGCAACGTGGGGCGGCGAGGGTCCGGACCCGTCGCCGTTTTTCCGCTCGCTGGCCGCGAAGCATCAGGGCAACGACACGCTGCACGCGCGCTTGGAGAAAGCCGCCGACGCCGCGACGCTCAAGTACCGCGAGCTCGCGACGTTCCTCCGCGACGAGTACGCACCGAAGTCGGACCCGCGCGATCCCGTCGGTCGTGAGCGCTATGCCTTGTTCGCGCGCGTGTTCAGCGGCGTCGAGCTCGACCTCGACGAGACGTACCAATGGGGTTGGGAAGAGCTGTACCGCATCGAGGAGCGCATGCGTGATGTCGCGGCACGCATCCTCCCGGGCGAGAGTGTGGCCGCGGTCGCGGACCATCTCGATCACGACGCGACGCGCACAGTCGAAGGGGTCGACGCGTTCCAGCACTGGAATCAGGAGCTCATCGACCGGACGATCGCCGAGCTCAACGGCACGCACTTCGACATCGCGCCGCCGCTCCAGCGCTGCGAAGCCATGATCTCGCCGCCCGGCGGCGCGGCGGCGATGTACTACACAGGCCCGAGCGAAGACTTCTCGCGGCCCGGCCGCACGTGGTACCCGACGCAGGGCAAGACGACGTTCCCGCTCTGGCGTGAGGTGAGTACCTGTTACCACGAAGGTGTGCCCGGTCATCACCTTCAGGTCGCGCAGGTGAAGTATCTGTCGGAAGAGCTCTCGCGCTACCAGCGCGCGTTCGGTTTCATCTCGGGTCACGGCGAAGGTTGGGCGCTCTACGCGGAGCGGCTGATGGGCGAGCTCGGCTATCTCGACGACCCCGCGTACGAGTTGGGCATGCTCGGCGCGCAGGCGATGCGCGCGGTGCGCGTCATCGTCGACATCGGAATGCACCTCGAGCTGCGAATCCCCGAGAGCGAGCGCTACCACCCGGGAGAAGTTTGGACCGGCGCGCTCGCGCTCCCGTTCGTCATCGAGCGCAGTTGCGAACCCGAATACTTCATGCGCAGCGAGGTCGACCGTTACCTCGGCTGGCCCGGTCAGGCGATCAGCTACAAGGTCGGCGAACGGGTGTGGCTCGAGGCGCGGGCCGACGCGCAGAAACGCCACGGCAGCAGCTTCGATCTCAAGCGCTTCCACAGCTACGCGCTCGATCTCGGGGGTATGGGCCTCGGCCCGTTGCGCGACGAGCTCGCGCGCTTCTAGACGTCTGCTCGAGTTGGGGCTCGGTCGGGCCTCCGGTCGGGACGCCGGTCTGGGATCTAGTCTGCGGCGCCATGGCCGCAACCACGGACGCGCTCGAGGGTTTCGAAGCAACGGCGTTCACCGCCGACGGTGTGACCCGCCCCGTCTACCGGGCCGGCTCGGGGCCGGGCGTGGTCGTCGTGCACGAGATCCCGGGGATCACACCGCTCGTTGCCGACTTCGGCCGCCGGCTCGTTGCGGCCGGCTTCACCGTGGCAATGCCGTCGCTCACCGGTGAGCCGGGCAAAGCGATGTCGGGCGGTTACGTGCTGACCACGTTCGCCAAGGTCTGCGTGTCGAAGGAGTTCTCGGCGTGGGCGCTCAACCAGACCTCGCCGGTGATCAGCTGGCTCCGTGCCCTCGCCCGTGATCTCCACGCCCAGGCCGGCGGGCCCGGGGTGGGTGCGGTCGGCATGTGCTTCAGCGGCGGCTTCGCGCTCGGCATGGCGGTCGACGCCGAGATGCTCGCGCCCGTGTTGAGTCAGCCTTCCATGCCCTTCCCCGTCGGCAAGGCGCGTGCCCGTTCGCTCGGTGTCTCCGACGCGGATCTCGCCGCGTGAAGGATCGCGTCGCGAACGAGAACCTGTGTGTACTCGGGTTGCGGTTCTCGAAGGACCGCGCAGTGCCCGACGCCCGTTGGGCCCACTACAAACAGGAGCTCGGCGACAATTTCATCGGGGTCGAGATCGACTCGTCGCCCGGCAATCCGAACGGCATCAAGAAGAACTCGCACTCCGTGCTGACCGAGCATCTCGTGGATCAACCGGGTCATCCCACCAAAGACGCGCTCGACCGCGTGCTCGCATTCCTCCGTGAACGTCTGGCGCCAGCCTCGTGACGACGCGCTACATCGTCTACGGCGCCGGCGCGATCGGTGGTGTCATCGGGGCGCGGATGTTCCAGAGCGGCCACGAGGTCGTGCTCATCGCGCGGGGCGCGCACTTCGAAGCGATCCGTGACCGCGGACTCCGTATCCAATCACCCGATGACGACGTGACGCTGGCGATTCCGGTCGTCGACAATCCGTCCCAGCTCGACCTCACCGCCGACGATGTGATCTTCCTCGCGATGAAGTCCCAGGACACGATCGGCGCCTGCGACGCACTCGCGAGTGTGCACCGAGCGACATCGCGGTCGCCTGCTTCCAGAACGGCGTCGAGAACGAGCGGGTGGTCCTCCGGCACTTCGCCGGCACCTACGCCGTATGTGTCATGAGCCCGACCGCGCACACCGAACCCGGCGTCGTGCTCGCGCAGTCGGCACCGGTGAGCGGCCTGCTCGACATCGGCCGCTACCCGAACGGGCTCGACGACCGGGCCAACGAGATCGCCGGCGCGTTGAACGCCTCGACCTTCCACTCCGTTCCGCGTCCCGACGTGATGCGCTGGAAGTACACGAAGCTGCTGATGAATCTCGCCAACTCGATCGAAGCCGCGGTCGCACCCGATCCGCGAGTCGGTGACCTCGCGAAGGTCGTGCGGACCGAAGGCGAAGCGTGCCTGCGCGCGGCCGGCATCGACTTCGCTTCCCGTGAGGAAGACAAGGAACGCCGGGGCGACCGGATGGACGTGCGCCCCATCAACGGCGAGTTCCGCGGCGGCGGTTCGTCTTGGCAGAGCCTCGCCCGCGGCACCGGCACGATCGAGACCGACTACCTCAACGGCGAGATCGTGATGCTCGGTCGCATCCACGGTGTGCCAACTCCGGCCAACGAGCTCATGCAACAAACCGCCAATCGTTTGGCAACCGAAGGCGCACCACCCAAGTCGATACCGATCGACACCTTGCTCGGGCAGCTCGACTAGTGCTCCCCTGGTTGCGGCTGGGCCGGTGCCCGTGCGAGTGTGGGCCGATCAAGGAACGCGGAGGAGCCCCCCGGTGAGCGATTCCGAGAGAAAGGTCGAGGTCGGCCTCTACGGCGTGACCAAGCGCTTCGGTTCTATGGTCGCGGTCAACGACGTGACCATCGAGGTCGCGCCGGGCGAGTTCTTCTCGCTGCTCGGTCCGTCCGGCTGCGGAAAGACCACCTCGCTGCGCATGATCGCCGGCTTCGAGGAGCCCGACGAGGGCCGCGTGATGCTCACCGGTCAGGACATCGTCGGTGTCCCGCCGTTCAAACGGAACGTCAACACCGTCTTCCAGTCCTACGCGCTGTTCCCCCACCTGACCGTCGCCGACAACGTCGCGTTCGGGCTCCGGCGCAAGAAGATCGCGAAGAGCGACATCAAAGACCGGGTGAAGCGTTACCTCGATCTCGTGCAGTTGCCGGGCTACGACGATCGGCGGCCGTCGCAGCTCTCGGGTGGCCAACAACAACGCGTCGCGCTCGCTCGTGCCCTCGTGAACGAGCCCGCGGTGCTCCTGCTCGACGAACCGCTCGGTGCGCTCGACCTGAAGTTGCGCAAGCAAATGCAACTCGAGTTGATGCGCATCCAGCGCGAGGTCGGCGTCACGTTCATCTACGTCACGCACGACCAGGAAGAGGCGCTCGTAATGAGCGACCGGATCGCGGTGATGTCGCAGGGCAAGGTCGAGCAGATCGGTTTTCCCGAAGACATCTACGAGCGACCGACCACCCGGTTCGTCGCGGGCTTCATCGGGACGTCGAACATCGTCGAGGCCGAGGTGACCGGTCGGGCCGGCGATCTCCTCGAGCTCGCGGCCGCGCCGGGCGATCGGATCCTGGTGCCCGCGCCCGCGGGCCGGGCGATCAGTGTCGGCGAGAAGGTCGCGTTCACCGTGCGGCCCGAGAAGCTGCGCGTCACCGGCGCCGACGAGCCCGACAGCCGAACAGCTCTGCACCGTCGCCGGCACCGTCGATGATGTCGTGTACCAAGGCGTCTCGACCCAACTCGTCGTGCGGACCGATGCCGGCATCACGCTGGTCGCGTTCCGCCAGAACAGTGAGCGAGTAAGCGATGCCGGCGTACCCGGCACCCGCGCCCGTCTTGTTTGGGATCCCGAATTCAATGTGGTGCTCGGCAACGAGCCCGTACTCGAGAAAGAGTTGAGCGCATGAGCGAACCGGACCGCGTTTCACTGGCCTTCATTTTCGACAAGGACTCGCCCGGCTTCAGCCGGCGAACGTTCGGCAAGACGATGGCCTTCGCGTCAGCCGCGGGTTTCCTCGCGGCCTGCGGCAGCAGCGGGAGCGGCAAGTCGGCGACAACGAGCGACAAGAGCGCCGAGCCCAAGACGCTCAACTTCTACAACTGGACCGACTACATCGCCGATGACACGATTCCGAACTTCCAAAAGGAAACCGGGATCAAGGTCACGTACGACAACTACAGCTCGAACGACGAGCTCTTCGCCAAGCTCTCGGCCGGCAGCACCGGTTACGACATCATCGTCCCGACCGACGCCACGCTCGTGAAGATGAAGCACGCCGATCTCGTACAACAGCTCGACCTGTCCCTGATCCCGAACGTCGTGAATCTCGATCCACGCTTTCGCGATGCGGCCTACGACCCGGGTAACAAGTACTCCATCCCGTGGCAGTGGGGCACGACGGGCATCGGCTTCGACAAGACGAAGGTCGGCGGCACCGTCACCGACTGGGACGCGTTCCAGCTTCCGGCCATCAAGGGCAAGTCGTCGTACCTCGACGAAGCCCGCGACGCCTTCGCCATGGCGCTGTTCGCGTTGAAGAAGGACCCCAACACGACCGACGACGGCGACCTCGACGAAGCCAAGAGCTACCTCATCGACTTGAAGAAGAAGATCAAGTCGATCACGTCCGACTACCAGGACCCGCTGAAGAGCGGCGAGCTCCTGCTCTCCCAGGCGTACTCGGGCGACGTGTTCACGATCCAGGTCGACAAGCCCAATATCGAGTACGTGATCCCCACATCGGGCGCGTTCTCGTGGGTCGACAACATGGCAATCCCGAAGGGCGCACCGCATCCCGGCAACGCCGAGAAGTTCATGAACTACATCCTGGAGCCCAAGGTCGGCGCCACGCTCACGAACTTCGTGAACTACGGCAGCCCGAACAAGGCTGCGGCGCCGTTCATCCACAAAGACATCATCGACAACCCGCTCATCTACCCGTCGGCGGAAACGCTCGCGAAGCTCCCGTTCCAGAAGGACATCGGCGAGGACGAGCTCAAGTACTCGGACCGGTGGACAGAGGTCAAGACCGCGTGACCCCCTGACTCCTTGACCGATGACGTGAGCGTGGAGCCGAAAGCGGACCCGAAAGCGGAGCCGAAGCGACGGCGAAAGATGCCGGAATGGCTCGCGGGGAACATCCTGCTGGCGCCCACGAGCGTGTGGTTTATCTTCCTGCTCGTCATCCCGACGCTGCTCATCATGGCGTACGCGCTGGGTCAGCGTGGAGTGTTCGAGCCCATTCGCTTCTCGTGGGGCAACCTCGTCTGGTCGAACTACTCGAAGGCGCTGAACCCCGACTTCCTCCCGATCTTCATCCGTTCCATCGTCTACGCGCTGGTCGCGACGGTGTTCTGCGTTCTGCTCGGGTTCCCGCTTGCCTATTGGATTGCGCGGTTCGGCGGCCGCTTCCGCAACGTGTTCCTCGTGCTCGTGATCATCCCCTTCCTCACGAGCTATCTGATCCGCACCTACGGCTGGCTCGTGATCCTCCAGCGGAACGGGCTGTTGAACACGGTGCTGGGCCGGCTGGCGCTGGGCGACAATCACGAATTTCTCAACACGCACTTCGCGGTGATCCTCGGGCTCACCTACGGTTTCCTCCCGTTCATGATCCTGCCGTTGTACGCGTCGATCGAACGCATGGACAAGTCGTTGGTGGAAGCGAGCTATGACCTCGGCCACGGCAAGACGTCGACGCTGTTCCGGGTGATCATCCCGACCGTTTCGCCGGGACTCATCGCCGGGGTGTTGCTCGTGTTCATCCCCGCGGTCGGCGACTACATCACGCCTGCGCTGCTCGGCGGCGTGAATACGCAAATGATCGGCACGACGATCGCCGACCAATTCGGCAGCGGGAACAACTGGCCGTTGGGATCGGCGATGTCGGTACTGCTGATGGCGTTCATCCTCATCGGCGTGTTCGTGTATCTACAGCGAGTAGGAGAAACGCGCTATGAGCACGAAGAGCTCGTTGCGGCCGCGCTACCTGAAGCTCCACGCGGTGCTGGTGTTCGCATTCCTGTTCACACCGATCGTCGTGCTCGTCGTGTTCAGTTTCAACAAGGCGCGGAGCAGCACCACCTGGACCGGCTTTTCGACCCAGTGGTACACGAAGCTCATTCACAATCACGATGCGCTCCAGGCGTTCCGCAACACACTCAAAGTCGCCTTCACCGCGACGCTCGTCGCGACTGTCCTCGGCACGCTGGCCGCGTTCGCGCTGACTCGGTTCAAATTCACCGGTCGCTCGGGCTACTCGACGCTCATCTTCATCTCGCTGGTCATGCCCGAGATCGTGATGGCGGTCTCGCTCACTGCGTTCTTCCAGCGGTTCGCGCACATCGACCTGAGCATCTGGACGGTGATCGCCGCCCACATCACGTTCTGCATCGCGTTCGTCGTGGTCGTGGTGAAAGCGCGCCTCACTGCATTCGACAACCGGTTAGTCGAGGCCGCCGCAGATCTTGGGGCGACTCCGGTGCAATCGTTTCTCCGGATCGTGCTCCCCTTGGCGACACCCGGGATCGTGGCCGGCGCGATGCTCGCGTTCACGATCTCCCTCGACGACGTCGTGATCACGAACTTCACGTCGGGGCCGGGCTCCACGACGTTGCCGCTCTACATCTTCGGCGAGCTCAAGTTCGGGGTCTCGCCCTCGATCAACGCGCTGTCGACCATCGTGCTGCTGACCGCCCTCACCCTCCTGACGATCGCCGGCCTCTTCAGCCTGCGCGACGTCGAGGCGAGGCGTCGGCTCCATCGACGCGACGACACTCGGATAACGACCGCTACCGGCAGACGAAGCAGCCGCACACGCTCGTGATGCGGAACGCGCCGTCGGCTGCGATCATCTCGGCGAGACGACGTTCGAGCTCCGCCGCGATCTCGTCGAGCGCACGGTCATCGGGAGCGAGCACGAACATGCCCATGCTCCGGGCGTACGCCACAACCGGCGCGGGGACGTCGACCACGAGCTCGGCCGCGAAGGGGTGAAGCGTCACCTCGGAGAACACGGTCTCGAGCTCCGGGCCACCGTCGTCGGTCTTGAACCGGGTGAGCGACGTGCGGTCTCGCACCTTCGACGAGTTGCCGGTCGCGGCTGCGCACTCGTTCAACAGCTCGTCGAGCTCGCGGAAGTGCGACCACGAGTTGGTAAGTACGAGCGCGGTGCCGCCCGAACGGAGTACCCGGCGCATCTCGACCAGCGCCTGCGCCCGATCGGGCACGTGGTACAGCATGTGCATCGACAACACGATGTCGAACGAGTCCGATGCGAACGGCAGCGTTTGGGCGTCGCTGACGAGGAGCGGTGCGTCACCGGCCGCGGCTCCCGCGGTGCGGAGAATGCCCTCCGACAGATCCGCTCCGCAGAACAGGCCGCGATGACCTCGCCTGACTAATTCGGCGAGGTATTGCCCGTTTCCACAACCGATGTCGAGCACCGATTCATCGCCGCTCAGCTCCGCGAGGTCGATCGAGCTCGCATGCAGCTTCAGTTGCGGGCGTTGAAACGAGTAGATCGACTGGCGCGCCGCGAGGTTCCGGTCATCGCCGTACTGCTTGGCGATGTACTCCCGACTGGTCCCGCTCTCCACGTCGGACATTCTCACACTTCACGCCGGGCGGCACTAGCGGCAGACGAAGCAGCCTGACTCCGTCGTGATGCGGAACGCGCCTTCGGTGGCGATGATCTCGCCCATCCGGCGTTCGAGCTCGCCGATCACGGCCTCGAGCTCACGTTCGTTGTCGGCGACGAACATCTGCATGCTGCGCGCGTACGCGACGACCGGGGGGATCGCGTCGACGACCAGTTCGCTCACGAAGTGATGAGCGGCGACCAGTCGAAGGTCGCTTCCAGCTCCGCCGCGCCACCCTCCATCTTGAAGAGGACCGCGGAACCGATAGGCGCGCCGCTCGATTCCGGTGGCGGTCGCCGCGCGACTCGACGAGCAGATCATCGAGCTCGCGGATGTGCGCTTCGGCGTTGGTCACGACCAGTGCGACACCATCCGGCCGGAGCACTCGTCGCAGCTCGGCGATCGCCCGGGCGCGATCGGGGACGTGGTACAGCATGTGCATCGCGAGCGTGACATCGACGCTGTCATCACCGAACGGCAACGACTGCGCGTCGGCGACGAGCAGCGGCCGGCGACCCCGGAGACCGCGCGGTGCTCAAGCATGCCCGCTGACAGATCCGCGCCGTAGACCGGACCGCTATGTCCTCGGCTGCGCAGGACGGCGAGGTAGAGGCCGTTCCCGCAGCCGATGTCGAGCACCGTCTCGTCGCCGGTCAGGTCGGCGATATCGAGCGAACCGTTCCAGAGGTCTACGACGGGCTGCTGGAACGCGTAGATCGACTGGCGCGCCGCGAGATTGCGGTCGTCGCCGTATTGCTCGGCGTTGCCTTCCCGGCTGGTCGCGCCGGTCACCGCGCGGTTCTAGCGGGAGTTACACGCTCAGGCGAGTTGCTCTTCGAGCTTCTTCAGCGCGTCGTCTTCGGAGAGGTTGAGCGCGAAGCTCAGCTCCGAGACGAGCACGCCTCGGGCCTTCACGAGCATCGCCTTCTCGCCGGCCGACAGGCCCTTGCTCGCCTCACGGAGCGCGAGGTTCCGCACCACTTCGGCGACCTGGTAGACGTCGCCGCTCTTCAACTTCTCCTGGTGGTTCTTGAACCGCCGGCTCCAGTTGGTGGGCTCGCGGACGTCCTTCTTGCCGAGCAGCTGGAAGAGGTCATCGACGTCTTCCGCCGAGATCGGCGGGCGCATCCCGACCTCTTCGGCCTTGTCCGTGGGCACCGAGAGGGTCATCTCGCCGTGGGCGATCTTGAGGATGAGGTACTCCCGCTTCTCCCCCTCGATGACCTTGGTTTCCTTCTTCTCGATGATCGCAGCGCCGTGGTGGGGATAGACGACGCGGTCTCCGACTTTGAAGGACATGCCACTCCAGGTGGTTGATCGGGCACTACAGAGGACCTCTCATCCTACCAGGCCGACCGTCTCCCTCAGTTCGGGCCCCGCCCCCTTCGAACCTGCGTGACTTCGCCGCGGATAGCGCGGTCAACTCACGCAGGTTCGGACTTTCGCTTCGCGGCGATCCACTGCTTCACGACCGGCGCGAAGTTCGCGGGGTTGTACGCGTCTTCTTCGCTCGAGAACTTGCCGTCGCCGGCGTAGGTCAAGCGGGTCCAGTTGTACGCCTCGTACACCTCGCCGTCACCGGGATCGACGAAGCGGTTCTCGATCTGGCAGATCCACCAGCCCTTCTCCTCGTCGCACACGCACCAGTCGTGCGGGAACTCCTTCATCTCGGAGTTCGGCCACTGCGCCATCGTCTCGCCGATCCACGCCTTGATCGCTTCGCGCCCGTTGAAGGTGCCGTAATGGTGCTCCACGTAGGTCGACGTCTTCGGTGAACATGTCGGCCCACGTTCCCCAGTCGCCGGTGCGACCCGACTCCGCCGCGGCCTCGATGAAACGGTCGTGCGCGCGCTGCAACTCTTCGCGGCTCCACTGGCCCATTACTGGTCTCCGTTCTGATGACAGTGCTCACTCGGCGGAACGTCGAGCGCGGGGTTGCGATCGAAGAACCCGAACGGCATGAGCGTGAAACCCGTGTACTCGACCGGCATGACCGGCCAATCTTCGGGACGGACGAAGTGCGTCACGCCGAACGAGTACCAAACCACTACGTCGGTGTTCGCGATGTTGCGATCCTGCGCGGTCCAGCGCGGTAGCCCGTCGCCGCCGGAGTGCTGGTTCGGGTATTCCCCCGCGCCGCGTCGCTCTTCGGATTCATAGGGCGTGACCCAGAGGTTGTGCTGCGCGAAGCCGGCCCGGCGACCGATCGACGAGTCGGGGTGCGCGAGCAACGTGGGCGTGCTCATCGTCGGCACCAACTTGTACGCGACGGGCAGCCCGAGCCCGTTGCGGACTTCGGGGTTCGTGATCCGCCAGGAGCGTGAGTGCGCGGCATCCACATCTCGGCGCGCGGCGAGCTCGGTGTCGAGCCGGGTCGAGCGTTGCCGGAATGCATTCATCCACGGGTTGTCGGGCCCGGCGGGCATGCGTTCGGCTTCGACTTCGTAGACCTCGTTGACCGGTCCGTCGACGTCGAAGTCGAGACGAGCATTGAACATGTGCTGGTGGTGCGGCGCGGCCACCCCGACCGCGATGACGTTCGCGAACTCGGGCTGCGTTCCCGGCTCGATCGCCATCGGCGACACGATGCCCGACAACTTCACCTCGAGCTGAATGTTCCCGTCTTGGTAGAAGTACCAGTAGAAGCCGTACTCGTAGTTGCCGACGGTCGCGACGAAGCTCACGACCAACCGCCGGCTACGCCGAACCTCCGCGCGACCGGTCATCAGGTCGACGTGCTTCCACAACATCCCGTAGTCCTCTTCGTGCATGCACACCGCGTTCGGGATGATCCACGGCTGGCCCTGCTCGTTGGCGATCGTCGCGTCGAAGTAGAGGATCTCGCCGACGCAGTCGCACCCGAGCGTGAGCGATTGCGTCATCCGGCCCAGTCCCCACTCGCCCGCGTCGAACGCGTTCTTCCAGCCGTGTAACGGGCTCGGATCCCCGTAGGGAACGACCATCTCCGAGATCGACGCGCGGTGCAGGATCGACCGTCGCCGACCGTCGTCGGCGTAGGTGATCTGGTGCAGCACCAGCCCCTCGTACGGATCGAACCCGATCCGGAACTGCCACTTCTGCCAGTCGACGAGGTTCCCGTTCACGGTGAAGCTCACGCCTTCGGGCTGCGTGATCGAGATCGGTTTCAGATCCTCTCGCATGCTCGGCTGATGCTCGGCGTAGTAGCTGCCGTGGTTCGGCGGGATGGAGGTGACTCCGTGGTCGATGACTTCGAGCACCTCGTTGGCGGCCATGTCGAAGTGCACGATGAGACCCTCGATCGGACGCGCGTACGCGTTGTCGCTCACCTCGGAATGCAGGAACGAGATGCAACGCGAGATCCGCCGGCCCTCTTCGCACTCGTAGCCGAACACGCCGGCGGGCCAGGGGTCGATCTGCACGAGGTCGAGGTCGGTGATCCCACGCTTGGCGAGCGCAGCGATGTAGTCGGGGTGTTCCTTCGTGGTCACGATTGCGCCGAACGCTTCGGTAATGAGCAGCGCCGGGCGCATGTCGTCGACGTCACGCCAATCGACGATCTCGCCTTTCGTCACCGACACGATCGCTTCGTGCAGATCCATCGTCGGACCGGGCACTACCACGACGCGCACGCGCCGATCGATCGGATCGTTCGGCTGCCAACCCGCGAGCGCTTCCTTCTCCGGTTCGTGCAACACCATGTGCGCGAACAACGCGGTGTCGGCCACCCGCCCCGACGCCCGCAGGATCTCCGTGGTGCGGATGATCTCGTCGCCGGTCAACATCTCCAGCGGATGGCTGACGGTCATTGCGATCCTCCCGTTCAGCGGGTGCCGATAACGCGCACGGCTTCGGCGTACCGGCCCTTTGGGAGTCCGGCCCCTTCCGCGATCATCGTGGTCCAGCCCCGCACCATGTCTCCAGTCGCCACCGGATCGGGAAGCTGACTCTTGTGCGAGAGCAACGCCTCGATCTTGCGGTCGATCGACGTGGTGATGTCGATGTAGTGGCTCGCGGCTCGATCCCGCCGCCGATCCAGGTCTCGTCGACCGCCCACGGCTCCCAGCCCTCTGCTTCGAGCTCGGGATGCGCCCACCGGTTGCGGGCATCGGGGTAGACGGCGCAGAGGGTCGCGTCGCCGACCGCGAGGTGATCGGGATGGCTGGCGTAGATCCGATCGAGGTTCCGTTCCGGCGACTGCCCCATCACGCGCTGCGGGCGGACGTCGCGGATCACGCGCGAGATGTCACGCCGCAGGTCGAGCGTCGACTCGACCCGGCCGTCGGGATAGCCCAGGAATCGCAGGTCGTGCACGCCGACCACGGCGGCCGCGGCGGTCTGCTCGTCTCGGCGCAACGGCGCCATCTCTTCGCGCGGTGTGCCGGTCTCGGCGCCGCCCGCGTCGCCGTCGGTGACGATGCAGTACGTGACGTCGATCCCGGCGTCGGTGAACTGCGCCACCGACCCCGCGAAGCCGAAGTCGACGTCGTCGGGATGGGCGGTCACGACGAGAATCCGCTCGACGTCCGTCAAATCCAGCGCACTCATCTCAGTCATGTGCGCGACGCTATCGCCCGTGCCGGAATCGCCGTTCGACGCTCGGGAGCTGGTCGGTCTCCTCGCCGACGACGACCGCCGCCGTGCGGTCGCGGCGCTCATACTCGGCGCCACCACAGTCGAGGCCGTTCAGCACGACACCGGCCTCACCACACGGGCCGCGGGGCGGAGCTTGCAGCGGCTCGTCGACGCGGGACTGGTGGTACGCAGCGACGACGGGACGCTGCACCTCCTCGGTGAAGCGTTCGCGCTCGCGGCGCGTGCCGAGGCCGAACGCGCACCTCGATCACCCGAGCACGACGACGAGCCCGAGAACGTCGCCCGGGTGCTGCGCGTCTTCGTGCGCGACGGCCGGCTCACGTCGATCCCGACCGTGCGCGCCAAGCGGCTCGTGATCCTCGACTGGATCGCGCAACGCTTCGACCCGGGCCGGCGCTATCCCGAGGCGACGGTGAACCTGATCATCTCGGCGGTTCATCCCGACACTGCGGCGCTACGCCGGTATCTCGTCGACGAAGGGATCCTCGATCGCGAGCACGGCGAGTACTGGCGCGCGGGCGGCACGTTCGACCCGGCCTAGTACCCGTCGCTACGGTGCGCGCCATGTCGCTCGTACTGGTCGATCGCAACGTCCGTCCGCACGTGAGCGTCATCACGCTCAACAAGCCCGAACGGCTGAACTCGATGTCGTTCCCATTGGTCGAGGCGCTGTACGCAGCGCTCGACGAAGTCGGCAATGACAACGACTCGTGGGTCGTCGTGCTGACGGGCGCGGGCCGCGGCGTTCTGCTCCGGCCTCGACCTGCACGACCGCGGCATCCCGCCGAACACCCAGGACCTCGGATTCTCGCGACTCGCGATGCGGTCGATGTCGTACATGAGCGACGTCGTGCCCGCCATGCGCCGCATCCCGCAGCCGATCATCGCCGCGATCAACGGCCCCGCGTACGGCGGCGGCATGTGCCTGACCCTCGGTACCGACATCCGCTACGCGGCGGAGTCGGCGGTGTTCTGCTCGGCCGGGATCATCCAACGGGCTCACTTCGTCGGAGCTCGGCGCGACGTATCTGCTGCCCACGGCGATCGGCACGTCGAACGCGGCCGAGATCCTCCTCACCGGCCGCAAGATCGACGCCGACCGAAGCGCTGCGCATCGGTCTCGTGTCGAAGGTCGTGCCCGACGCCGAGATCGTCGACCTCGCGCTCGACACCGCCGAGGAGATGACGGCGAAGTCTGTCGTGCTTCGGCGTGATGATGACGAAGCAGACGATGTGGGCGAACCTCGAGATCAACTCGCTCGCCGCCGCGATCGAGCTCGAGAACCGCAACCAGCTGCTCGCGGGCTACACCGGCAACCTCGACGAGGCGATCGCCGCGTTCCGCGAGAAGCGTCCGGCCGTCTACAAGGAATAACGTCTAAAGAATAGCTAACGGTGTCGCACGTACGGCGTGGCCGACAGCAACGCGCGCTGCTCGGCGTCGAGCGGTCCACTGTCGTCGAGCCGAGCCGCGGCCGCCTGCACGAAGACCGCGTTGGGAAGCTCGACGTCGATGCCGTCACCGCGGACCTGCGTGGAACCGTTGGCGGCCTTGATCTCGAGATCCTTGTCGAGCTCCTTCAGCGCGAACCGCTGCGAACTGCGCCTCCCATGCGGTGCGAGCCGGTTCCTCCGCGGCGGTCACCGGAACTCCGACATCGTCCGCGTGGACCGCCAGCTCGAACGCGAGGTGGAAGGCCTGCCACCGCGCCGGATAGGCACCCACACTGGTGTCGACGTCACCGCCGTCGCGGCTCCGGAGCCCTTCGCGCACACGCGTGTTCTCGGTTCGCCACTCGTCGATCAGCTGCGCGGTGGAGTGATCGTCGAGCTCGCGGATTCCGAGCTCGTTGGCCGAAGCGAGATCGGTCGCACCGCGCCGCCGACACTGGCGAGATAGTCGCCAACCGTGCCGGCGAGCGACGCGGAGTTGTACTGCTCCGACGCGAGGAGATGCGCGAGCACATCGTGGACCGACCACCCCTCGCAACGCGAGGGTCGGGACCACACGGCATCGTCGAGCCCGGTGAAGAACCGGTCGAGGCGGTTCGCTTCCGCCTGCATCAAGTCGTACGGATCGAGCCCTTGGATATCGGTGTCGTCGACCATGGTCGCCTCCTCGTCGTGCTCCGCGACGATACCGGCAGATCTTTGCGCCGGCACGGGGGTCGACTACAGCAGCCCGGCCTTCGGATTGGCTTTGCAGGTAGCCGCCTCTTGCTGCACGATTCCCCGCACGCGCGTCGTCTCCGAGGGCGACAGGGTTCCGGATCCGGCTTGCTTCAGGAGGTCGACTGCGCCGGGGATTTGGGCGAACTGCCGGGCCACGCATCGGGCCGCGCCGGGCGAGGCACCACTCTCGGCCGCGCCGACCGCAATGCCGGAGCGCGTGCCGAACATCACCTCCGCCGCGTCGAACTTCTCCTTGGTCGCGCCGACGGCCTTCTTACCCGGATCGCACGCAGTGAACGCGAACTCGTTCCCGAGCGGTTGACCGACGCGCCGCTGGCCGACTTGGCCCACCGTTGCAGCGCGCGCGGTACGAAGCTCGCCGCCGCGTCGTCGCGGGTACTCATCAGCGCCCGGTAGCAGTAGCGGCCGTTCCAACGCAGTCCCTGCGCGCGGCCACCGAGAATCGAGTCGGAGGCGGTGAGCGCCGTGAGCGGGTCGTCACG
>CAWEDT010000011.1:0-175280 GCA_963807945.1 uncultured Actinomycetes bacterium
CTAACGGCACCGAGGACGTGCTCGAAGGCATGGACTACGGCGAGCTCGGCCCCGACGGCCGCATCACCAAGATCGTCGGCTTCTTCGGCCCCTTCCCGCCGGCCGATCAGGTGTAAGAGTCAGCCGTTATGCATTCACGCCTGCTCGAAGTTCTCGACGAGGCCGAGCGAACGGCGGTACTGAAGGCCACGAGACGGCGCGTGTGTTCAAGCGGCATGACGTGGTGTTTCACGACCGCGATCCCGGAGACACGCTGCACCTGATCGTCAAAGGTCACTTCGCGGTTCGTGTCACAACCCCCTTGGGCGATGTCGCCACTCTTCGGGTACTCGGGCCGGGAGAGCATTTCGGGGAGTTGGCCGTGCTCGACGCGGGCCCAAGAAACGGAAGCGTCGTGGCCCTGGAGAACGCGGAGACGAAGGCGCTGCATCGAGACCAGGTCGCGGAGTTTCGGGCACGAATGCCGAAGATCGACGCGGTGTTGACGACAGCGCTGGTCGGCGAGGTACGACGTCTGGCCGAAGCACTCGTCGACGCGTTGTACGTACCGGTCGAGCGACGCGTGGGCGCCGCTTACAAGAGCTCACCGAGCTCTACGGAACCGGTGACGTCCCCGTGGTCATAGCGGTTACGCAGGATGATCTCGCGGAGCTCGCGGGTACCACTCGCTCGACTGCGAACCGCGTCTTGCGTAGTGGTGAGGAGAAGGGTGTCGTGACGTTGGCCCGGGGCCGGGTCGAGGTCAACGACCTCTCCGGTCTAGACCGGCTCGCGCGCTCGACCATCGCTCGCGGCGTTGCAGCCGGTACATCGGGATGGTCTCGAAGTCCTTGGCAGTGGTCACTCGTCCGACGTATTCCGTCGCGAACGCGGCGCCGGGTTCCAACACGAGCAGCGCCGCGAACGTGTCAGTCACGTAGACCTCGCCTTCGGGCGTGCGGGGCTCGATCCGCGCTGCCCGAGTGAGCTCTCGGCCCCAGTAGGTCGGCTTGTGACTGACCGGATCGACGATCGCGATCACGGGTCCGGCGTGGGCGCCGATACGGAGATCGAGGTCGGCGGGAAGTCCGATTGCCTCGAGATCGACGCGCTGCAGGGCTTCGTGGAAACCGAGCGCACAGTCGGCGGCCGCAGTGACGTCGGAGAACACGGCCGCGATCGCATCGCCCCACGTGTTGACCCAGCGAACAGCATCGCATGCCGGTCGATCACGGCGCCGAGCGCGGCGAGCACCTTGCTCACGTACGTCGAAAACTGCTCGTCGCGGAGACGACTGAACCCGTGCAGATCGGTGAAAACGATCGTGCCGATCTCGCGGCCGGGCTCGGACTTGTTCGATGACACATCGCGCGGCGGCGCGACCCGAAGCAGGCAGCGAAATAACGTGCGTCGGATGACCGGCTGCGCCCCAGATCGCGACATCGTGCGCAGTACCGGCAATGCCGTTGCTCGAATCACCGTCCCATACCGCGAGCTGCTCGACCGGCGCGTCGAGGAAGGCAGCTCGGTTGAGCGCGTGGCCGATCGCGATGCGAGCGGCATAACCGAACAGCTCCTCGTCGTGCATGAACGACGAGTCCGAAGCGCGTGCACCACTGACGCGGGCCCTCGCGAGGCACGAGCGGAACCGCTCGGCCCAACGCTCGCCCGCGGGCGCCACCGACACGGTTTCGAACTCATCGGTGTCGAACGGCAACACGATCTCCAGCCGGATTCCTGCGTCGAGAACGGCCTCGGCTACGAGGATGTCGGCGCCGGAAGCGAGTGATCCGTACGCGAACCCCACGGCTGCTCCGCTACGAACGCCCTCACCTCGCGCTCCACGTGGATTCGAGGTTCGGTGGAAATCGACTCGGGCTGCGGGTCTCATCAATGAGATGACCGCTGTAATACAACACCAGTGGCGGCGTCAGTGCGTCGAGCACCTCGGCGCCGATCCCGGTCGCATCGCACACGAGCCGAAGCTGTCGCCGGGTGACGGCCATCGCGGCGTAATCCTCGCCGGCGATGGCGACCGCGACACGAAGCGCGATCATTGCTGTGTCGACGTCACCGACGATCAGCGCCGCCTCGGCCGCGGTCGCTTCCCGCCAATAGTCGCCGCTCGACCCCGACGAACGGTCGGCCGCGACGAGGCGACCGGCGTCAGTTGCGAGCGCTCGCGCCCGGTCGACGTCGCCCGCGAGAAGCCGCAACGTCGCGGCGTTGATGCACGTGAAGAATCGTCCGAACTCCTTTGCCGCCACTTCGTAGAGCTCGGCGGCCCGGCGTAGGAGATCTCGCCGCTCGGGACCGCTCGTTGCCAGGGCCTCATCCTTCGCCAGTCTGGCGACGAGCGCGGCTGCGTCCTCCTGCAACGACACCGGAGCATCGACGGCCGAGACGAGCCTTCCCAGCAGCTCGGTCGCTGCGATTCGCGCGGCGCCCGACGGCGCCCGACCGCGGAGCGCGAGCGCCGCCACGTACCGCGCCTCGAGATGATCGGGATCGGCCTCCACCGCCGCCATCGCCTCGTCGTAGGCGACGAGCACGTCGCCGCGAGCGATCGTGGCGCGGGCCCGCGTCGATCAAATCGTCCGGCACGGGCGCAAGGTTAGGAACGGTTCTCGGGCTGGTCGGGGCAGACTCGTTGGTAGGGTCCGAGTCCTTGGAGGTTCGCGTTCCATTCGGCGTGGGTCAGGTTGCGACCGCGACCGCGGAGGCGGCGCGGAGCATTGCCTTGGGTTCGAGGTTCCATAGGGTTATCCCGCTGGTCGGAAAACACGAGGGCTCGGCCGTCGGGACGGAAGAGGACGCTCTCGGGGTGCTTGATCGCCGAGGCGGATCGCATCGCCGATCAATTGTCGGGTCTGCATATCGGCGATTCGAACGGTGCCGTCGAGGCCGACGAGCAGAGAGGCGGTCGTCGCGGCGGGAGAACTGGAGCGAGTCGACGATGCCAATAGTGCTTGGAAGTGCAGCACCGTCGGGGCGCAACGTGGTGGCGTTGAGCACGTTGACGTGCCCATCGCTCGTCGTGATCACGACGTCGCGTGCAGTCGATGACGCCGTTCTGCGCATCAGGGATCGCCGGACCGGCCACAGCGCCGGAGCGCGTGCGGAGGTACATGCCGTCGGGTTCGCCGCTGAGCCAGCGGGTTTCCCGCGGGGTCGGCGTAGATGCGATAGATCTCGGTGTGTTGATGGGCAGTCGGGTGGCACAAGGCGCCGGTGATCATGTCGATGCCCTGGATGGTCCCGACGTGACCGATGACGAGGGTTCGGTCGCTCTTGCCCGCGAACGTGGGAAGAAACGGCAGCCGGAGCCGCACGCCCGGCACGCGCCGGTGGCTCGAGAGATCGTAGAAGCCGCCGGTCCCGTCGGTGAAGAGCGCGATCAGCCGGTCAGGGTCCGGCGTCGCCGTTGCGTACACGACGTGGGGCAGTGAGTCGCGGGCCGCGCCGGTGTTCGGGTCGACAACCCGTAGGCCCGTGAGGATGCCCGGACTTTCGTGGCCGACGATGAGATCTCCGCGCTGGTCGAACTCCTGAGGGACGAGATCCGCCTCGCGAGGATGCGGTGGGCGATTGGACCGGTGCCATCGAGTCGCCACACACTCGCGGGTCGCCGCCGGTCTCGATCAGGACGTTGCCGTTGTCGCCGATGGTCACGCCGCTCGCGGTGCCGGCCTGGTAGTCGAACTGCGATGCGATGACAGTTCCGGTCGCGAGATCGATTGCTTGCACGCGCCCATCGGCGCGGGACAGAGCACGGCGTTGATGACGGTCGCCACGACCAACCCGTTGCATTGGTCGGGGTCCGGGTCGGGGCCATGCGAGCCGACCGGTCGAGAGGTCCCACGATTCGCTGCCTTGGTATCCGATTCCGAAAAGGGTTCGAGAGTCGGGCGAAGTCGCGAGGCCGGCCTCGGACGTCTCGGGCGGGCCGTGGAGGCGAGACTGTTCGAGTCCTGTGTTCGCGTCGACGATTCGAACCGTCCCTTCCTGCGATCCGACGGCAAGCATCCCGTCGCGGAGGAACTTCACCGCCGCGGTATACCGCGATAGTGCGCGTCGGGGGGCCGCGGCAACGATTGGATCGTGCGCACGAGATTGCCGCTCGCTGCCGATCGCACTTCGATGCGGCCGTCCGGGCCGCCGCTCACCGCGAGTAGTCGTCCGTCGGGGCTGAGCGCGACCGCTCCGGCCGTGAACCCGAGCGGTCGGTCCGGGAAGCGTCGTCGGCGCGTCCGAAGATCCCATTCCGTCAGCAGATTCGGCTCGTTCGGACCGTCGCTCGGTCGCGCGAGGTAGCGGCCGTTCTGTGAAAGATCAGGTTCGCGTACCCCATCGTGCGCGGCGTGCAGTCCGGGCAGCGTTCCTTCGAGGCTCCGGTCTCCAAGTCGACGAGATGCACGCCGATGCGGTCGTCGACGAGCGCGAGTGTGTGGCCATCGGGCAAGACTTCGGACCCGATCGCGTCGGAGTCGCCGGGAACCGCGAACGAACGCATGAATCCCGGCGACGCCATAAACGTGCGCATGAGCGCGCCCTCCGTCGCCGTGCTCGGTGCGATGCGATACGCCGCACTGCCAACAGTGCCGCAGGTCGCGTTCGTCGACTGCTGAGCCGCAGAGCTGTCGACCAGCGCTCGCAAGGACACGGCGCGCGCTGACTCCCGAGCGCGATCGGTTCCTCGCTCGCACGGTTGCGTTGTGTCACGGCAAGAGTCGAGGACACGACCACGATCGCCAGTAGCACAACGAGGATCGCTACCGCCGATCGCACCGCGCGCACGGTCCGGCGATGCCGGCGATGTCCTCCCCCTCGAGCTCGTCCTTGGCGACACCGTGCATCGGGGCCGCGAGATCCGCGACCGCGGAACGGAACTGACTATTGCGCAGATCCAGATCCGTCTCCGAACGGGCCCACCGCACATCTAAATGCCGAGGCTCGGCGACTAACGCGCCCCGCAACGCCTCCGGGACGGCCGTAGACGCAGGCGTGAAATCACCTGCCGCCCCATCCCATTCCCACGTCCCGTCCGTGACCACCGGCAACATGCGGTCGATCGATTTCGTGGCAAGCCAGTGCGCGATCTCCCTGTTCACCCAGTCCGAGACGGCGGACTCCGGGGACGCCAACAACACGAACCACTCCGAGTCGTCGAGCGCATCCTCGATCGCCGACCACAAGTGTGGGTTCGTCGAGAGCCCCGTCTCGTCCCGGAAAATCCGCAACGCTCGACGACTGTTCCAGGGCTTCGCCAACCGCTGCAGCCCGCGCTCAACGCGGGCGCCAACTGGTCGTCCGCTGTGACTGTACGAAATGAACCCGTCGTAGCTCACTCCACCGATCCTCGATTCGCGTAAGCCAACCAGTCTCACACGCGCTCCGAGCGTCGCGCTCGTTCGCGATCGGCGTATGTGCGCGAGCACACACACCGACTGTCGAGTGCCGCACAGACCTGAGGCCGACCCGAGCAGATCATGGGTTTGCACACAGCGTGGAACCGGCTCCGAGGAGGCCACGATGCGGACGACAATCGGTCACGAGCGATTGAGAGTCGAGCGTCGCCTCGGTCACGGATCAGCACGGCGGCTTGCCTGCAGTGGCCTGGCGCTGCTCGCGATATCGACCGGGTTCGGCTTGGCGGTTCAGACCCAGGCGCCGTCCGCAGGCACGAGCCCCACAGTCCACACGACCGAGAGCCTCGAACACTCGGGGACGGGCCGGTCAGAGCTAATCAATCGCACACCCGTCGCGCGCCCTATGGCACGCGCCAACTCACGTGCTACGGCATCGTCCTAGCGTGCGCGCGTGCCGGAGGGAGTGGGCCGCCCGGGACTCGAACCCGGAACCTGCGGGTTAAAAGCCCGATGCTCTGCCAGTTGAGCTAGCGACCCCGACCGAAAGATTAGGGGGCGTTACGCGCGACGGCTCCGGCTTCTTCAAAACCACGTTGCTCATTCGCGGGAGCACTTGGCGCGGGCGTACTTGTCGATGTCGGCGCGAGCCGAGGTCGCGTCGGCGAACCGGTACTGCTGGGCGGCGGCGACCAGCCGTTCGACGTCGCCGCGCAGGCCGAGCGGCACGACCGACCGCAGCTGTTGCGCGGTGCGCACGTACTTGTCGACCGCGGTGTGGAGCGTGGCGTCGAACTTCACCGGGTCGCTCACGTCGGCGCGGGCGACGCTTTCGCCGGCTTGCGCGAGCTGAGCCAGGAGCGGGCAGGCGGTTGTCGCCGCGATCGACCCGCCGCCACCGCCGGCGCACGCGCTCAGAACGAGGGTCGCGCCGAGGAACGGCCGTGGCGACGACTCGGGTCATGGGCGCAGAACCTAGCGATCCCGGGTGAACATGTCGCCGGGGAACAATGACGGCCACGCTGCTACGCTCTCCCCCTCTCAGGTGAAACGGGCCCCCATCGTCTAGTGGCCTAGGACGCCGCCCTTTCACGGCGGTAACGGGGATTCGAACTCCCCTGGGGGTGCTGCGGAGCTCCGAACAGCGGAGCTCCGTGTTCACTGGTCCTGTGGTGCAGTTTGGAGTGCACGCCGCCCTGTCAAGGCGGAGGCCGCGGGTTCAAATCCCGTCAGGACCGCTGGTCGGCGCAATGCGACCTGCAAGCAAGGACATACCCGGCCGGGTAGCTCAGTCGGCAGAGCACACGCCTGAAAAGCGTGGGGTCACCGGATCGACGCCGGTCCCGGCCACTTCCAGCACGGGAAGTCACATGCGGGACTACAAGCGGGCGCTCGGAGAGCGGAACCTCGGTTAGAGGTTGTCGGTCTGCTCGACCTGCTCGAGGAACTGACGGATCTCGCTCGCGCGAAAGCGGCGGTGGCCACCGAGCGTGCGAATCGCGGAGATCTTTCCGGCTGCGCGCCCATCGAGTCACCGTCTTCGGGTTGACGCGGAACATTGCCGCGACCTCGGAGGGTGTGAGAAGGGCGTCGTCGTCGCGGGGTTGCATGTGCTCCACCTCGTCATCCGTTCCAGTTCGGAAGCTGATCCGGGATATGCGGCGAGACCCACGCGATTGCGTCCATTCCGAACGCCTCCCCACCCCGTTAGCCTTCGGAACATACTAGGGCATTGCGTCAGCGATGTCACAAAGGGAACACCGGTGTACCTGATAGGTCACTAGGCCTATGTCTAGGCCCGGTGACCTACGCGAGCAAGCGCGACCCATCCCGGCTGGTGGGACCCCTCGGAGCATCCGAAATCGCCCACTCGTAGACTCCGCTCCGTGGCGCGGGTGTACGCGATCGCCAACCAGAAAGGCGGCGTCGCGAAGACCACGACGACCCAGACCGTCGGCCTCGCGCTGGCCGACCTGGGCGAGCGGGTCCTCCTCGTCGACCTCGACCCGCAGGCTTGCCTCACCTTCGCGCTCGGGCTCGAACCGGAGTCGTGCACGCCGACGCTGCACGACGTACTGCTGGAACGAGTCAAGGCCACCGACGCGATCATCGCCGCCGGCCGCGTGCAGCTCCTCCCGGCCAACATCGATCTCGCGGGCTCGGAGCTCCACCTGTTGAGCAAGACCGGCCGCGAGCACGCGGTGCGGCGCGCGCTCGACTCCGTACGCGAGTCGTACGACACGGTGCTGATCGACTGCCCGCCGTCACTCGGCGTACTGACCGTCAACGGTCTGACCGCCGCCGACGAGGTGCTCGTGCCGTTGCAGTGCGAGGCACTCGGCCATCGCGGCGTCGCGCAGTTGCTCGAGACGATCACCGACGTGCGCGAGTTCACGAACCGTCAGCTGCGAGTGCGCGGCGTGATCGCGACGATGTTCGACCCGCGCGGCCGTCACGCGCGTGAGGTGCTCGACGACGTGCAGACTCGTTTCGGTCTCACCGTGCTCGATCCGCCGATTCCGAAGACGGTGCGCTTCGCCGAAGCGCCCGGCCGCGGCATATCGATTCTCGAGCACGCGCCCCGTTCCGCGGGCGCGCAGGCGTACCGTGCGATCGCGGCGTTGCTGCACGACGGGAGTGGGAACGGGTGAGCGTGTGAGCGGATACCTGCGTGATGTCGGCCACCGGCCCGCGCGACCGGCGCGCGACCCGATGGGCAAAGCCGCGTTGTTCACCGACACCCGGCGCCCGGGAACCGTTGTGATCGAGTGCAGCGCGTGCAACGCGTCGACGCGCGAGTCGTACGTCGATTTCGCGCTGAACAGCCTGCCGTTCTCGCTGTGGCTGCCACCGCTCCCGGCGTTGCACTTCAACCGGCGGATGAACTGCCCCGCCTGCTCCGAGTGGGCGTGGGTACGCGCCCACTGGCTCGCCTGACTTCACGCGCGCTTCCATCACGCACGCGGCCGTGGCCGTCGACGATCTCGCCGACCAGCCAGGCGTCGTGCTTCTCCGACCGCACCACGTCGAGCGCGTGCAACGCGACGTCGGCGGGCACCACCGCGAGCATGCCGAGACCGAGGTTGAACACGTGCTCCATCTCGGCCGCGGGCACCGCGCCGGCCTTCTGGATCTCCGCGAAGATCCGCGGTTCCTCCCAGTCGCCCCGCTTGACGATCGCGTCATACCGATCGGGAAGGACGCGCACGAGGTTGCCGGGGATACCGCCGCCCGTGACGTGCGCGAACGCGTGCACCGGGACTTCGCCCGCGAGCTTCAACATCGCGGCGCGCGTAGATCGCGCTCGGGCGTAGGAGCTCGGCGGCCAGTGAGTGGTGCGCGCCCGTCCACGCCGCGCCCGCGAGATCGCGTCCGCCCCGATCGAGGAGCGCGGCGCGCGCGAGCGAATAGCCGTTGCAGCGCAAGCCGGGACTCGCGATGCCGATGATGCGATCTCCGGCGCGCACGCCCTTCGGCAGCACCTTCGAACGCTCGACCACCCCGACCGCGAAGCCGACGAGATCGAACTCGCCGGGCTCCATCACGCCGGGATGTTCCGACATCTCGCCACCGAGCAGCGCGCACCGCGCTTGGCGGCACCCTTCGGCGACACCGGAGACGATGTCGTCGATCTCCTCGGGAACCAGCGCGCCGACCGAGATGTAATCGAGGAAGAACAGCGGCTCGCCGCCTTGCGAGGCGATGTCGTCGACCGACATCGCCACGCAGTCGATGCCGATCGTGTCGCGGCGGTTGGCCAGGCGAGCCACGACCGACTTCGTGCCGACGCCGTCGGTCGACGAGACGAGCAGCGGATCGCGGTAGCGCTTCCAATCGACCGCGAACAGTCCGCCGAAGCCGCCGACATCGCCGACCACCTCGGGCCGGAACGTCGAACGAACATGGGCCTTGATGAGCTCGACGGCTTTTTCGCCGGCCGCGATGTCGACACCCGCGTCGGCGTACGTCAAGCGTTCCGGATCGTCGGGTGCCGTCATGCGATCAGAAAAGGTTCGACGGCGCGTGCAGCGTGAAGAGGTGCATCACCGCGGTCGCCCACGTCGATGGCGAGGTGCTCGCGCGCGTCGACCTCGAGCAGCAGCTTCGTGTCGTACTCGGGCACCGGTACCGGGATAGTTCCCGGTGAAGCAGGCGTCGCAGAATGCCTCGGGCGGCGAGCCGGTCGCCGTCACCAGCCGCTCGAGATCGAGGTAGGCGAGCGAGTCGACACCGAGATAGTCGGAGATCTCGCCCACCGACATGTCGGCCGCGAGGAGGTCGGAACGCTCGCCGGTGTCGAGGCCGTAGAAGCACGGCCAGCGATACGGCGGCGACGACACGCGGAAGTGCACCTCGACCGCACCGGCCTCGCGCAACAAGGCGATGGTCTGGCGCGTCGTGGTGCCGCGGATGATCGAGTCGTCGACTACGACGAGCTTCTTGCCCCTGATGTTGTCGCGCAAGGGATTCAGCTTGAGCCGCACGCTCGCACCGCGTTGCTTCTGGCTCGGCTGGATGAACGTGCGACCGACGTAACGGTTCTTCACGAAGCCGTCGCCGTAGGGAACGCCCGACGCGCGCGCATAACCCTGCGCGGCCGGAACGCCCGATTCGGGAACCGGCATGACCATGTCGGCCGCGTCGCAGGGCGCCTGGCGCGCGAGCTCTTCGCCCATGCGCTGGCGCGCGCCGTGCACGCTCTGTCCGTAGAGCTGTGTATCCGGGCGCGCGATGTAGACGAACTCGAACAAGCAGAGCTTCGGGTTCGGCTCCGCGAAACGGATCGAGCGCACCCCGGTCGCGTCGATCGCAACCAGCTCACCCGGCTCGACATCGCGGACGAAGTGCGCGCCGACGATGTCGAGCGCGCACGTTTCGCTCGCGAGCACCCAACCGCCTTCGGTGCGACCGAGCACGAGCGGGCGGAAACCATGACGATCGCGTACGCCGAACACGTGCGCTTCGTCCATCAACACGAACGAGAACGCGCCCGCCAACGTCGGCAGCACCTTCTCGAGCGCGTGCTCGAGATCCCGGCCGTCGGAACGGGGCGTGTCGTCGTACTCGCGTGCCAACAGCTCGCCGACCAGCTCACTGTCGGTCGTGAGCACACCGGGCAGCATGCCGAGCTCGCTCGCCAGCGCTTCGGTGTTCGTGAGGTTGCCGTTGTGCCCGAGACAGAAACCGGCGTCGGCGACCGACCGGTACACCGGCTGCGCGTTGCGCCAGGTGCTCGAACCGGTGGTCGAGTAGCGGACGTGGCCGATCGCGAGGTGACCGTCGAGCGGCGCGAGCCGGCGCTCGTCGAACACCTGCGCGACGAGACCCATGTCTTTGATGACGGTGATGGTCTCGCCGTCGCTCGCCGCGATCCCGGCCGACTCCTGACCGCGGTGCTGGAGTGCGTAGAGGCCGAGGTAGGTGAGGTTGGCAACCGACTGGCCGGGCGCATACACGCCGAAGACGCCACAGGCGTCGCGAGGTCCCGAGAGGTCTGCGTCCAAGGGCACCAGTATCTCATGTCGCGACGACAGTCCCGTATCCTGCGACGCCATGAACCCCGCCGCTGAAGCCAACGCAGAACAAGCAAGGTGGAACAAGAAGGATGCTGCGTCTGGTTTACGGGGCTGTCGGGTGCCGGAAAGAGCACGATCGCGGAGATCGTGATCGACGAGCTGCGGGCGCGCGGGCGCAAGGTCGAGCTGCTCGACGGCGACGAGATCCGTGAGCACCTCTCGAAGGGGCTCACGTTCTCCAAGGAAGACCGCGACACGAACATCCGCCGCATCGGCTGGGTGGCGTCGATCCTGGCCCGCAACGGCGTGACCGCGGTGACCGCGGCGATCTCCCCGTATCGCGCGGTGCGAGACGAGGTGCGCGGCTGGATCGACAACTTCGTGGAGGTGCACGTCGCCACGTCGATCGAAGACTGCGAGGCCCGTGACGTGAAGGGCCTCTACGCCAAGGCCCGCGCCGGCGACATCCCCGAGTTCACCGGCGTGTCGGACCCCTACGAGCCCCCGCTCGATCCCGAGATCCGGATCGAGACCGCGGGCCGCACCCCCGCCGAGTCCGCCGCCGAAGTCATCGCCTGGCTCGAGGCCAAAAACCTCGCCTGACGTTCACGAACGCCCAATCACATTGGGCGCTGGTGCGGCGCCCAACGCACGGGCCGCAATCGCATCTGAGTTGTGGTCGGGTCAGGTTTTGGCCATCAGGTTGGGGATGGCGTTTCCAGACCTGTTCGGCCTCGGCGAGCGGGACGGCGAAGGCGCCGTCGGCGATGCACTGGTCGCCGCCGGCCTGACCGATCACCGATGCGGGACTCCCGCGGCGGCCGCTGGCCCCCAGCGCGGGCGCCACCTGGTCGTGGGCAACGGCCACGATCACGCGTGACGTCGACTCGCCGAACGCGGCCTCCGCTTCGGAGCAGCTGCGCGCCCCGGGAGCGGTTGCGAGATCGACGCGGAACCCGGTGCCGCCCGCGAAGGCCATCTCGCACAGCGCGACGGCCAGCCCGCCGTCGCTCACGTCGTGCACACCTTCGACCTCGCGCTCGCGCACGAGATCGGCGACCAAGCCGTGCAGCTTGACGGCCGCGTCGAGATCGGCGACCGGCGGCGCGCCGCCGTCGAGGCCGTGCACGATCGCGGCCCACTCGGAGCCGCCGAGCTCGGGGCGCGTTTCGCCCAGCACGATGATCGACTCACCCTCCGCCAAACGGGCCGCGGGAATCGGTCGGTCGAGCTCGTCGATGAGGCCCAGCACGCCGACCACCGGGGTCGGGTGGATGTCGGCGCCACTCGACGCGTTGTAGAACGAGACGTTGCCCCCGATCACGGGAATGCCGAGCGCCTCGCACGCCGCGCTCATGCCCTCGACCACCTCGGTGAACTGCCACATCACTTCCGCGTGCTCCGGGCTCCCGAAGTTGAGGCAGTTGACGAGCGCGAGCGGCCGCGCACCCGAACACGCGACGTTGCGCGCGGCCTCGAGCACGACGAGTTGCGCGCCGACGCGCGGATCGAGGTGACAGAACGCGCGCTTTCCCGTCGGTCGCGAGCGCGAGTGCCTTGCGTGTTCCCTTCACGCGCAAGACCGCGGCGTCGGAACCGGGACCGGCGACGGTCGACAGGAACAACTGGTGGTCGTACTGGCGCGACACCCAGGTCTTGTCGGCGATGGTGGGCGTCGCGAGCAGCGCCAGCAACTCGCCACTCAGGTTGGAGCCCGCGGGGAACTTGGCGCGCAACGCGCGGCGCGGGATCGTCGGCCAATAGCGCGTCCTGCGCGGCGGGCCGTTCCGCGGGTCGGTGGTAGAGCGGGCCGTCGCCGAGGCTGCCGACGGGAACGTCGGCGACCGGTTCCCGATCCGACGACACTTCCGGCGCGTGATCGCCGATCGGCGGCGCCGCGTTCTCGCCGGGCACACCCAGCGCGTCGAACAGCCCGTCGAAGACCCGAAAGCGATCGGAGTCGGTGACGCGGCCGACGACCATCGCGCGGATCTCCCACTTGCGCGCGAGGTCGAGCACTTCGTCGAGCCGGCCGGGTTCGACGATCGCGAGCATCCGTTCCTGGCTCTCCGAGGTCATCACCTCGACCGCGTTCATGCCGGGCTCGCGCTTCGAGACGCGCGCGAGGTCGACGTCCATACCGACGCCGCCTTTGGCCGCGGTCTCCGACGCCGCGCACGACAGACCGGCCGCGCCGAGGTCTTGCACGCCGACCGCAAGTCCCCGATCGAGCAGCTCCAGGCACGCCTCGATCAGCCGTTTCTCTTCGAACGGGTCGCCGACCTGCACCGACGGCCGCTTGACTGCGCCGCCTTCCTCGAAGCCCGCCGACGCGAGCACGCTGGCGCCGCCGATGCCGTCCCGGCCGGTCGAGCTGCCGAGCAGAACCGCGAGGTTGCCCGGTCCCTCGCGCGCGCGAGCACGAGCCGTTCGGTCGGCAGGATCCCGAGACACAACACGTTGACGAGCGGGTTGTCGCGGTAGGTGTCGTCGAACACCGCTTCGCCGCCGACAGTCGGCACACCCACCGAGTTGCCGTAGCCGCTGATACCCGACACGACGCCTTCGAACAGATACCGCGTGCGCGCGTCGTCGAGCGATCCGAACCGCAGCGGATCCATCAGCGCGATCGGGCGGGCGCCCATCGAGAAGATGTCGCGGATGATGCCGCCGACCCCCGTGGCCGCGCCTTCGTAAGGCTCGACCGCCGACGGGTGGTTGTGACTCTCGATGCGGACCGCGACCGCGATGCCGTCGCCGATGTCGACGACGCCCGCGCCTTCGCCGGGGCCGACCAGCACCCAGGGCGCTTCGGTCGGGAAGCGACTCAGGTGCGCGCGTGACGACTTGTAGGAGCAGTGCTCGGACCACATCACCGCGTACATCGCGAGCTCGAGGTCGGTCGGCGGCCGGCCGAGCTCGGCGACGACGGCCGCGAGCTCGTCGTCGGTCATACCGAGCTGTTGGTGGAGCGGCCGTTCCATCACGTCCGAGACTAGTGAGCACTGCACGGAGTTCCGGACGTGCACGCGTCGCCGTGTTCGCGCGAGGTGATGGACGCGTACCGCGGCAATGCGCGAAGATGCACACCGCCAATATTCTGAAATGCGTCAGCCCGAATTACGTGAGGTGCATGATGGCTACAAGGACCAAGAAGCGTCCGATGTCGGACACGCACAAGGAGGCGCTCGCCGAGGGCCGCAACCACGCGCGAGTCGTTGGTCGTTACCTCGAGGCGCTCGAAGCGAACAAGCCCAAGCGCGGCCGCAAGCGCACCGCCGACACGGTCAAGAAGCGCCTGGCAACTGTCGGCGACGACCTCAAAGACGCGTCGGGTCTCGCCCGCCTCAACCTGCTGCAGGAGCGACGCGATCTCGAAGTCGAGCTGGCCGGGATGCAGGCCGGCACCCCTGACCTCGGCGATCTCGAGAAGGAATTCGCCAAGGTCGCGAAGTCGTATTCGTCGAAGAAGAAGATCTCCTACGGCGCGTGGCGCGAGTTCGGCGTTCCGCCCGAAGTGCTGAAGAAGGCCGGCATCACACGCGGCGCGTAAGCGTCGGGTACCGGCGCCTTTCCGCGCCGAGCTATTCGCCCGACCAGCGCCCCCGCGCCGACACGTCATAGACCTTCGGACGGAAGGCGAGGATCGGATCGCCGGACGGTTCGATCCCGTCGCACAAGCGCATCGGATCGAAGACTCGGATGTCGCTCAACGTCTCGGGTGCGTCGAGCGCGCGATCCAAAACGAGATGGCCGACCGCGACCGCTTCTCGTTCCTCGGGCCAGGGTTGCGTCGGATCGTCGAGCGGGTCATCCGCTTCCGCCAGGCGCGCCAGCAACGTGAACGACGCCGACCCACCCGCCAGCCGATCCCGGAGGTCGGCGGTGAGGTAGTCACGATCGCGGCCCTGCGCATCCTCGTCGGTGAGCGTTTCCTCGCCGCCGTCGGGCATCCAGCGCGTGCGGACCCAACGGGAGGAGCCATCGGGCGCACTCCAGCGGAACGTGTGAATCCCGTTGTACGGGATCGTGAGCCAGCTCGCGGGCGGTGGCAGCGCACCGGCCGCGGCCAGCGCGGCGCCGGTCTCGGGATGGGCTTCGAGGAACGCACCGATCGCAGCGAGATCGGGCTGCCCGGTGTCGGGATCCTTGCGGGCGAGCCGTACGTAGTCGACGAAGTCTTCCGGCGTGCGCGACGTGAAGCACGGAACCGAGATGCCGAGCAGGTCGGTCTTCGTGCCGTCGTCGAGTTGGAGCTTCACCCCGATACCGCGACCGCCCCGATCGCCGTCGTGCACGTCGGGATTGCCGCCGCCGTTGGAGAACCGCACCAACGCGGAAACGGGTGTTCCGCGCAGGAACGGCGCGCGGCACAGCGCACTGCCCTCCGGCGTCGCGGTAAACGAACCTTCCGCCCACGCGCCTTTTACGTGCACGACCCGGCCTTCGTGCTCGCCGAACGCCTCGTGCATGGCGGCGATGGCGTCTTTGGCGAGCGCAGCGTCGTCGGTCATCGTTACCTCGCGGTTCGCGACCACACCGTCTGGCGGATCTCCCACCGGACGGTGTCGTCGGGGTCGTCGGCTTCGAGCGTACGCAGACGATCGATCAGCTCGCTCGCGTCGCTCACCTCGTCGCCCCACGTGACCGCATTGCGCCAGAACATCGCGGCGGCGCGACCGACGCGCACCGGATGTTCGATCACCCGATCGAGGATGCGCGCGCAGCCCGGCGGATCCTGGTCGAGCACCGGTCCGGCCCAGAGCGTTGCGCCCCGGGCCGCGACCACCGATGTCACGGCCGCCTCGTAGCGCGTGAAGAGCGGATCGTCGCTCACGTACCGAACCGGCTCTTCGCACACGATCAATCCCGGCGGCCGGATCGCCGCGGCCCACGCCGCAGCGCGCCCGCGGGATCCGGCGAGATGACCGAGCAGCATGCGGGCGTACACGACATCGGCCGGGAGCCGCAGCGGCGCGGTGATGTCGGCGACGGTGAACCAGGCGCCCGGGACACGCGACCACGCGCCTCTTCGACCATCGCCGCCGATTGGTCGAGGCCGGTTACCTCGGAGTGCGGGTAACGGACCCGGAGCAACGCCGACACATGGCCGGGGCCGCACCCCATGTCGAGCACGTAGCGCGGCTGCATGGGCGGAAGGTCGGCGAGGAGCGCGCTGCGTCGGCGCCGCGAACGTGTCGGCGACGATCGCCATCCGCTCGCGGCGATCTCGGAATCCCCGAACGAATACTTCGTCCGGTTGGGAGCAGTCACACCGCGGCGCGGGCGCCGGCCGCGGCGAGCAGCGAACGCAACAGCACGACACCGTCGGACGAACCGAGCATCTCGTCGGAGGCGCGTTCCGGGTGCGGCATCAGACCGACCACATTGCGACCCGCGTTGCAGATGCCCGCGATGTCGTCGAGGCTGCCGTTGGGGTTCTCGACGTAACGGACGACGATCCGATCGTCGGCGCGCAGCGCGTCGAGCGTCGCCGGGTCGCACACGTAGTTGCCTTCGAAGTGATTGATCGGAACCCGCAGGATCTGACCCGGCGTGCATGCGTTCGTCAACACGGTCGAGGTGGTCTCGACGCGCAGGTCAACGGTCTCGCACAAGAACTTGAGCCCCGCGTTCTTCTGCAACGCGCCGGGTAGGAGTTGCGCCTCGGTGAGCACTTGAAAGCCGTTGCAGATGCCGACGACCGGCCCACCCGCGGCCGCGAACTCGGTGACCGCGGTCATCACCGGCGAGAACCGGGCCAGCGCGCCGGTGCGGAGGTAGTCGCCGTGGGCGAAGCCACCGGGAACGACCACCGCGTCGACGCCGTTCACCGTTTCGTCGGCGTGCCACAAGAGCTCGGCTTCGCCGCCGAGTTGCTCGATCGCCCACATCACATCGAGCTCGCAGTTGGTGCCGGGGAACTGGACGACACCGACGCGCGCACTCATGGGGTCGGCTCCAACGCCGAGACACTCACCTCGTACGACTCGATCACGGGATTCGCGAGCAGCCGCTCGCACATCTCTTCGACCTGGACGCGCGCCGGCGTCGGCATCCGCGGCGTCGACCACGAGCGTGATCACTTTGGCGATGTGCACCTGCGTGACGTTGGTGTAACCGAGCGCGGGCAGCGCCCGCTCCACCGTCGCGCCGGCGGGATCGGCGATACCCGGCCGGTGCGAAACCTCCACGCGCGCCTCGAACGACGTCATGCGCTCAACCTACTCATCAGGCTTACTCATCGGGCCCGTACCAATCGTCGAGGCTGGCGCCGGTGATGAGCTCGTACGCCTCGCGGTACAGCGCGCTCGTGGCCTGCGATCACCTCGGGCGGCATGGCGGGCGCGGGCGGCTCGTGATCCCAACCCGTGCTGTCCATGAAGTCGCGTACGTATTGCTTGTCGAACGACGGCGGCGAGGTTCCGACCTCGGTACGCGTCGAGCGGCCAGTAGCGCGAAGAGTCGGGCGTCATCATCTCGTCGATCACGATGATCTCGTCGTCGAGCTCGCCGAACTCGAACTTGGTGTCGGCGAGCACGAGACCGTTCTCGTAGGCGCGCGCCGCGCCCAACTCGTAGATCCGGATCGACAGGTCGCGCACGCGCTCGTAGGTCGCGGCGCCGACGAGGTCGATCGCCTCCGATTCCGTGAGCGGCAGGTCGTGACCCGCCGTCGGCCTTCGTGGTCGGCGTGAACATCGGCGTCGGGAGCTGTTCGGCCTGCTGCAATCCGCGCGGTTACGGGAAGCCGCCGACCGTGCCCCGCTCCTGATACTCCGCCCAGGCCGATCCGAAGAGGTAGCCACGCGCGACGCACTCCAACCGGATCGGCCGGGTCGACGCGCACGAGCATCGCCCGCCCGCCGACCTCGCCCGCGGTCGGGCGGAAAGTCGGTGGGATCGCACGAGATCACGTGGTTGGGCACGATGCCCGCGGTCTGGTCGAACCAGAACTGCGACAGGCCGGTGAGCACGCGACCCTTGTCGGGGATCTCGTCGGGGAGCACCACGTCGAACACCGAGACGCGGTCGCTGGCGACGAGCAACAACTGATCGAACGCCACTTCGTAGAGCTCACGGACCTTGCCCGAGTAGAGATGCGGCAACCCGCCGGGTCTGTTCATTGAAGAGGAGTCGCCTCCATCCGATCGAGCGCGTCGAACGTGCGGCCGACGTTGGCGAGCGAGCGCTTGAGATCGAAGCACGCGTCGAGACGCGCGCTGTCGAGCGTGTCGGACACTTCCGGATCGGCGACGAGCAACTCGCGGAACGAGCGCTCCTCCTGCCAGGCGCGCATCGCGTTGCGCTGCACGATGCGGTAGGCGTCGTCGCGGCTCTTGCCGCTCTCGATGAGCGCGAGCAACACCGGTTGGCTGAACACGAGACCGAACGAGGCGTCGAGGTTGCGCAACATCCGCTCGGGATAGACCCGCAAGCCCTTCGCCAGTCGCGTCATCTGTTCGATCATGTAGAAGGCGAGCATCAACGAGTCGGGAACGATGATGCGCTCGACCGACGAGTGGGAGATGTCTCGCTCGTGCCACAGCGCGACGTCTTCGAGCGCGGCCTGCAAGTTGCCGCGCAGCACCCGTGCCAATCCGCACAGCTGCTCCGACTTGATCGGGTTGCGCTTGTGCGGCATCGCGCTGGAGCCCTTTTGCTCGCCCTCGCGGAACGGCTCTTCGGCTTCGCGTACTTCGGTGCGTTGCAGGTGCCGGATCTCGAGTGCGAACGATTCGATGCTCGCGCCGATCGACGCGCACGCGTACATCACCTCGGCGTGCCGATCGCGCGGCAGCACCTGCGTCGCGGGAACGGGCACGAGCCCGAGGTGCTCGCACACGTAGCGTCTCGATCGACGGGTCGACGTTCGAAAACGTTCCGACCGCGCCGGAAAGCTTGCCCACCGCGATCGTGTCGCGGGCCCGCGCCAGCCGTTCGCGGTCGCGGCGGACCTGCATGGCCCAGAGCGCGAGCTTCATGCCGAAGGTGGTCGGTTCGGCGTGGATGCCGTGGGTCCGGCCGACCATCGGCGTGTCGCGGAACTCCCGGGCCCGGGTCGCGATCGCGGACTCCAGCTCGGCCGCGGCCGACGGCGATGCGATCGACGGCACGCGTCATCTGCAACGCGAGCGCGGTGTCGACCACGTCGCTCGACGTGAGGCCGTAGTGCACCCACGCACCCGCAGGCTGCCCGACGCTCTCCTGCACCACGTCGACGAACGCGGCGACGTCGTGATCGGTGATGCGCTCGCGTTCGTGAATGGCCTCGACGTCGAAGGTCGCGCGCTCACGAATGGCGACGCGCGTCATCAGCCGGGACGACGCCGAGCTCGGCCCACGCTTCGACCGCGAGCACCTCGACCTCGAGCCACGCGCCGAAGCGCGCGGAATCGGTGAACAGATCGGCGATCTCGGGGCGTGAGTAACGGGGGATCATGGGAGCGCCTGGGCTGCGATATCCCGACGGTAGTGGAGGCCCGGCCACGAGATCAGGGCCGCCGCTTCGTACGCGCGGTCGCGCGCGCGCGGCGAGGTCGGGCGCGACCGCCGAGACGGTGACGACCCGGCCGCCGTTGGTCACGATGCTGCCGTTGGCGCCGGCCTTGGTTCCCGCGTGGAACACCGTGACGCCTTCGATCGCACCGGCCGCCTCGAGCCCGAGAATCTCGTCGCCCCGGCGGATCGGTGCGGGCGGATAGCCCTCCGACGCGAGGCACACGCCGACGCACGCGGCGTCGGCGAGCTTCACGTCGGTCTCGATCCGGCCCGTCGCCGCCTCGTGACAGTGCGCGTAGAGGTCGCTCGCGAGGCGCGGCATCACCACTTGGGCCTCGGGGTCGCCCATGCGCACGTTGTACTCGAGCACTTGGGGACCCTTGACCGGATCGAGCATCAGACCGCAGTAGAGGAAGCCACGGAACTCGGCGTCGCGGCGGCGGAGCTCCTCGAGCGTCGGCCGGATCGCCTTCTCCATCATCTCGTCGACGAGATCAGCCGGCGCGACCGCGGTCGGTACCGGCGAGTACGCCCCCATCCCACCGGTGTTGGGACCCTTGTCGCCGTCGAGGGCGCGCTTGTGATCTTGGGCCAGCGCGATCGGGACCGCGTCGCGGCCGTCGCACAGCACGAACAGCGAGATCTCGGGCCCGTGCAGCCCTTCCTCGATCACACACGTGCGGCCCGCGTCGCCGAAGGCTTCTCCCGAGAGATACGCGCGGACGGCGTCACGGGCATCGGCGAGGGACTCGGTCACGACGACGCCCTTGCCCGCCGCGAGCCCGTCGGTCTTCACGACGTACGGACCGGCGAGCGACCCGACGAACGCGAGCGCCGCTTCCTCGTCGGCCGGCCCGAACGCCCGGTACGCGGCCGTAGGTACGCCCGCGCTCGCGAGCACTTCCTTCATCCACTTCTTCGAACCTTCGAGCCGGGCCGCGGCCGCGTTGGGCCCGAACGCGAGATGGCCCCGCGCGGTCAGCTCGTCGACGACTCCGGCCACCAGGGGATCGTCGGCACCAACGACCACGAGGTCGGGCCGCACTTGGTCGGCGAGCTCGCCGACCGCCCGCGGATCAACGGCCTCCACGGCCAGGCACTCGCCCAGCGCGGCCATGCCCGCGTTCCCGGGCGCGCACACGATCTCGTCGACCACCGACGACCGCGCCAGCGCCCACGCGAGCGCGTGTCGCGCCCACCGGATCCGATGACGAGAACGCGCGTGCTCACGACTACGCGGCGCGCGGCAACACGATGGTCTGGTCGCGCGAGGGCCCGACCCCGACGAAGCTCACGCGCACACCGGTGAACTCCTCGATGAACCGCACGTACGCCTGCGCGGCGTCGGGCAACTCTTCGAAGCGCGCCGCGGTCTCGATGTCGGTGCCCCACCCGGGCAGCGTCTCGTAGACGGGCTTGACCTTGTGCAGCACCGACTGGTGATACGGAACGTGGTCGTAGCGCGTGCCGTCTTCGGCTTCGTACGCGACGCACAACTTCAGCTCTTTCAACGGCGAGAGCACATCGAGCTTGGTGAGCGCGAGCTCCGTGCACGTGTTGAGACGCGTCGCGTGCTTGAGCATCACCAAGTCGAGCCAACCCGGACGCCGGCGGCGACCGGTGTTGGTGCCGAACTCATGACCGCGCTCTACGAGGAGATCCGCGACCTCGTCGCCCTCGTACAACTCGGACGGGAACGGACCGGCACCGACACGCGTGATGTACGCCTTGACGAGCCCGACGATGCGCTGGATCGCGAGCGGGCCGACTCCCGCGCCCGTGCACACGCCGCCGGCAATCGGGTTGCTCGACGTGACGAACGGATACGTGCCGTGGTCGAGATCGAGGAAGGTCGCCTGCGCGCCTTCGAACAGCACCCACTGCTGCGCATCGAGCGCCTCGTGCACGAGGTGCACGGTGTCGTCGATCATCGGCGCGAGCCGGGGCACCATTGCGAGGTAGGCCTCGCTGATCTGCTTCGCGTCCATCGGCAGCCGGTTGTAGACCTTGGTGAGCACGCCGTTCTTCTCGCGCAACACGAGGTCGAGCTTCTCGCGGAAGATCTTCGGGTCGAGCAGGTCTTGCACGCGCAGGCCGACGCGCAACGCCTTGTCGGCGTAGGTGGGGCCGATGCCGCGCTTGGTCGTGCCGAGCTTGTTCTTGCCGAGGTAGCGCTCGGTCACCCGGTCGAGCTCCTGGTGGTACGGCATGATCAGGTGCGCGTTGCCGGAGAGCCGCATCCGGCGGGTGTCGATGCCCTTCGACTCGAGCATGTCCATCTCGTCGATGAGCACCGCGGGATCGACGACGACGCCGTTGCCGATCACGGGAGTCACCCACGGGTAGAGCACACCGCTCGGCACGAGCTGGAGCTTGAACACTTCACCGTCGACGACGAGCGTGTGGCCGGCGTTGTGGCCGCCTTGGTAGCGCACCACCATCGACGCCTCTTTGGCGAGATAGTCGGTGAACTTGCCTTTGCCTTCGTCGCCCCATTGGGTGCCGACCATCACTGCACCGGGCACGAAAGCCTCCACGCGACGTTGTTCGGGGTCACGTTGGAGAAATGGTACTCGACGCCCGTCCTACGCTGCCCGGGAATGTCAGAGGTCGAAACCACCGCCGGAACGCTCGTCGGCACGACGGATGTCGTCGCCGGAAAGAACGTTCACGTGTTCCGCGGCGTGCAGTATGCGACCGCGGCCCGGTTCGCCGCTCCGGTGCCCGTCACTTCGTGGACAGGGACGCGCGACGCAACCAACTTCTCGCCCGCCGCGCCACAGCCGATCGGCGGGCCGCTCGACGGGCTCGTGCCCGGGAGCTTTACGGGGCCGACCGACGAGCACTCGTGCCTGACCTTGAACGTCTGGACTCCCGACCCGAGTGCGGCCGAGAACAAGCCCGTACTGGTGTGGTTCCCGGGTGGCGCGTTCACGACCGGCGCCGCGTCGCAGCCGGTATACGACGGCGCGTTGTTCTGCGCGGAGCAAGACGCGGTGATCGTCACGTGCAACTACCGGCTCGGCGCGCTCGGCTTTCTCGACACGCGCGCCGCGGGTGGCGTAGCGAACTGTGGACTGCGCGACGCGATCGCCGCGCTCGAGTGGGTGCGACAGAACATCGCGGCCTTCGGCGGTGATCCGGAGCAGGTCGCGATGTTCGGCGAGTCGGCCGGCGGCGGCATCGTGTTGCACATCGCGGCTTCGCCCGCGGCGCGCTCCCTCTACCGGGGTGCGATCGTGCAGAGCGGCGCGACGTTCAACACCCTCGACGACGCTCGCTCCGCATTGGTGCTCGACGCACTGCTCTCCGAGCTCGGGCTCGACGACGCCAAGCAGCTGCTCGACGTTCCCGTCGACGAGCTCATTCGTGCGCAGTCGGCGGCACAGGGGGCGCTGCTCCCGACGGTCGGGATGATGCCCTTCCACCCGATGGTCGACGAAGACGTGCTCCCCGCGGCACCCGGCCGAAGCGCTCGCGGCCGGGTCAGCGGCCGGCGCGGCCAATGGTGATCGGCACCACGACCGACGAGATGCGGTTGTTCCTCGATCTCACCGGCGCAGCGCCCGCACGCGACCGGTTGTGCACCCGCGTCGCCCGCACGCTCGGCGTCGACGACGCGCAGCGCGGATGCAATCGTCACGACCTACGAGACCGCGCTCGCGACGGATGACACCAACGAGATCTGGGCCGCGATCTTCTCCGACATCCAGATGCAGGTTCCCGCCGACGCGATGCGCACCGCGCAGCATGCGCAGGGGCCGACCTACTCGTACCTGTTCAGCTGGCCCGCCGTGAACCCGAATCTCGGTGCATGCCACGGGATCGACATTCCGTTCACCTTCGGCAACTTCGTCGACGGTTGGGCCGAGTTCGTCGGTGCCGACGACACCGCCCGATCGGTTGGCCGCGCCATGCGCGACGCATGGACGAATGTCGCCCGCTCCGGCGATCCGGGTTGGCCCGCCGCGCCGATCACGAACGTCCTCGGTCGCGAGATTGCACTCGAGGACGACCCGTTACGCGCTCGGCTCGCGTCAATCGCGAAGTAGCGGCGCCAACTCGTCACGAATCCAGTCGTCGATCGGACGCGGTGGCCGGCCGAGGATCCGCTCGACCTCGGGCGACACGTCGGCCAGCGCGTCACGGGCCACGGCTTCGTACAGATGGACCGTCGACGCGACCAACCACGGGTCCATGCCGTTGGCGCGCAGCTCGGCTTGCCAGGGCACGATCGCCGGTTGCACCAGCGAGATCTCGCGGCCGGCCCCGTTCGCGATCCGGGCCGCGACCGCGGCCGCGTCGAGCGCCTCCGGCCCGGTAAGCCGGAGCGCGCCCACCGGCGGCGCGGGATCGGCGAGCACCTCGGCCGCGACCGCGGCGATGTCGCGCGGATCGATCCACGCGATGCGCCCGGTCCCGGTCGGCATCACGAACCGACCTCGTTGCAGGAGCGGAAGCTGGCGGGCGAGCACCGAGGTGAAGAACGACGGCTGCAACACCGTTGCCGAGACCGAAGAGGCGGCGAGCCACGCCTCGATCGCCCGGTGGTTGCCGTGCAGTCCGGTCTCGAGCCCGGGCACTGGGATATTCGAGATCTTGACGATGTAGGTGACGCCGGCCGCTTCCGCTGCCGCGATCGCGTTGGTCTCGAGCGCCACCTGCCCCGACGTGGGCGAGCTCAGCAGGAACATGCGCTCGACGCCGGCGCACGCGTCGCGCAACGACGCGATATTTCCGAGATCGGCGCGCACGACTTCGGCACCGTCGGGCATCTTCGCCTCGGGCCGGCGGGTCATCGCCCGAACACCGATGCCGCGGGTGACGAGATCACGCGCGACGTCGGCTCCGAGCCGACTCGACGCACCCACCACCAACACGGTTCCGGTCACGCCGCAGTATGCAGCATCGGCAACGAGCCTCCGGATCCGCGCCTGGCTAGCTTCTGTACGTGCGGCTGCCTCATCCCGGTCCCGGTATCGGCCCCGAGCTGACCACCGAGCAGGAGCTCGCGTGCGCGCTGCGCATTCTCGCTCGCGAAGGTTGGCGCGAGAACCTGTCGGGTCACATCACGTGGGCGACTCCCGACGGCGGGATGTGGTGCAACCCGTGGGGAATCTGGTGGGACGAGGTGCGCGCGTCCGACATCCTGCGGCTCGACGCCGACGGCGCGATCGTCGAAGGCAAGTGGGACGTCACGCCGGCCGTGTACCTGCACACCGAGCTGCACCGCGAACGCGCTGACGCGACGATCGTCGTCCACAACCATCCGTACTACGCAACCCTTCTCGCCGCGATTCCCGAGCTGCCGCGGATCGTGCACCAGAACTCGTGCATCTTCGACGACGACCTCACCATCGTCGACGAGTACGCGGGCGTGGAAGATGCGGACGCGGGCAAGTGGCTCGCGTCGAAGATCGGGAGCGCGACCGGAATCCTCCTCGCGCATCACGGTGCGATCGTGACCGGCGCCAGTATCGGCGAGGCCTGCTACAAGGCGGTCACGTTCGAGCGCATGTGCCGATTCACCTACGACCTGCTCGTGGTCGGTCGCACCCCGTCGAAGATTCCCGCACCGCCAACGTGCGGAGCTCAAGACGCTGCTGCTCCAGAACACACCCCGCGTACTGGGACGGCGCAGTGCGATTACTGCTCGCCCGGCGAGACCCGAGGTGCTCGAGGTGAGGGTCGTAGCCGCATGAACATGTCGATCGACGACCTCGCGAGCAACGAGGCGTTCGGCGGGAACAAGGGTCGCCGTGAACAGATCACGTGGCTCCCCGAGCCCGAACCGCGCGAGCCCACCTACACCGTGATCTCGGTCGACGATCATGTGGTCGAGCCGCCCGACGCGTTCACGGGCCGGTTCCCGAAGAAGTTTGCCGACGAGGAACCGCGCATCGTGCCCACCGACGACGGTGGTGAGGCGTGGGTTTGGCAGGGCCAGACCCTTCCGAACGTCGGCTTCAACGCGGTGGTCGGCCGGCCGTCGACCGAGTACGGGTTCGAGCCGACGCGCTTCGACGAGATGCGCCGGGGCGCGTGGGACGTGCACGCGCGCGTCGCCGATATGGACGTCGACGGCGTGTGGGCCTCGTTGTGCTTCCCGTCGTTCCTGCCCGGCTTCGTCGGCCAGCGCCTCACCTTGTGGCCCGACTCCGACGAGCTCGCGCTCACGGCGATGCGCGCGCTACAACGACTGGCACCTCGACGCGTGGTGCGGCTCGCAACCCCGATCGCTTCATCCCGAACCAGATCGCGTACCTCCGGGATCCGGAGATCGCCGCGGCCGAGATCCACCGCAACGCCGGCGCGCGGCTTCAAAGCTGTGACGTTCTCGGAAGCGCCCGACAAGCTCGGCCTGCCGACGATCCACTCCGGATATTGGGATCCGTTGTTCCGAGCGTGCGCGGAAACCGAGACGGTGCTCTGCCTGCACGTCGGGTCGTCGGGAACGTCGCCGACCACTTCGGACGATGCCCCGCCCGAGATCCCGGCCGTGCTGTTCGGTGCGTACGGGATGTACAGCGCGGTCGACTGGCTCTACTCGAAGATCCCGGTGCGCTTCCCCGACATTCGCATCTGTCTCTCCGAGGGCGGCATCGGCTGGGTCGCCGGGATCATGGACCGGCTCGACCACTGCTACCGCTACCAACTCGGGTACCTGCCGACGTGGCGCGACGTCGATCTCTCACCGAGCGAGGTGTTGCGCCGCAACTTCTGGTTCTGTTCGCTCGACGACGACGCGGGAATGATCGTGCGCGATCGCATCGGCGTCGATCACATCCTCGTGGAGTCCGACTATCCGCACGCCGACTCGTCGTGGCCGGACACCCAGGCGATGCTCGTGCGCCAACTCCGCGACCAAGGCGTTCCCGACGCCGACGCCCGCCGCATCACGTGGCAGAACGCGTCGGAGCTCTTCCGCCACCCGGTTCCCGACGTGCTGCAGCGGTGACGCCGACTTCAACCGGGACAGTCGCGCAGCTGGTTGCGCGCCACGCCCGCGAACGACCCGACGCTCCCGCGTTCATCGAAGCCGCGTCGGGCGAGACGATGACGTGGCGCGAGTACGACGACCGGTCGTCGCGGATCGCGGCGACGCTCGCGGCCGCGTACGCGCCCGGCGACCGCGTTGCCCTGCAGCTGGCCGACGGTCCCGGCGTCCACACCGTGATGTTGGCGTGTGAGAAGGCCGGCATCGTCGCGGTCGGCATCGGTTCGCGAGCCGGCGCACGCGAAGTCGCGCACCTGGTGGAGCGCACCGGCGCGCGCGCCTTGCTGACCGAGGTGCCGCGCGGAATCGGAACCCGGATCCGAGCCGGCCATCGGCGCGTCCGACCTGTGGTTCCTCAACTCGACCTCCGGAACCACCGGGCTGCCCAAGATCGTGATGCACGACCAGGCCCGCTGGTTCGCATTCCACGACATCGCGCACCGGATCGCACGGTTCGAGCCCGACGACGTCTTCCTCGAGCGCGCTGCCCGCGCCGTTCGGGTTCGGCTTGTGGACCGCGCACTTCACGCCGACGATCGTGGGCGCGCCGTGCATCGTGACCGCGCGGTTCGACGCCGACGTCGTGCTCGCCGCGATCGAGCGTTACCGCGTCACCGTGCTCGCCGCGGTGTCGACCCAGTTCGTGATGCTGCTGAACGCGCCGGCAATCGCCGAGCGCGATCTGTCGAGTCTGCGGGTCATGTTCACCGGCGGCGAGATGGTCCCCTACGAACGCGCGCGCGAGTTCGAGGAGCGCACCGGCGCGGCGGTGCTCCAGTTCTACGGGAGCAACGAGACCGGCGCGCTGTCGGCGACCACGCCCGACGACCCGCCCGAGCTCCGGCTGCGCACCGCGGGCCGGGTGCTGCCCGAGATGCACGTGCGCCTGCTCGATCCCGACACCGACGCCGACATCACCGCGGGCGGCGGTCCGGGGATCCCCGCGGGCAAGGGCCCGACGCTCTGCCAGGGCTACTGGGACGACGACCGCGCCAACGCCGCGCTCTGGACCGCCGACGGTTGGATGCGCATGGGCGATCTCGCGACGATCGACGCCGACGGTTACCTCACCGTGGTCGGCCGCACCTCCGACGTGATCATCCGCGGCGGCAAGAACCTCAGCGCCGCCCAAGTGGAAGACGAAGTCGGATCGCATCCCGCGGTCGCGTTGTGTGCCGCGATCGCGATGCCCGACGAGACGTTCGGCGAGCGCGTCTGCGTGTTCGTCGAGCTGCGCGCCGGCCACACCGGCTTGACCCTCACCGCGCTCAACGAGCACCTCGCGCAGCGCGGAACCGGTAAGGAGCTCTGGCCGGAACGGCTCGAGGTGCTCGACGCGCTCCCGCGCTCGTCGGGCGGCAAGCTCGCCAAAGGCGAGCTCACCGCGATCGCCCGCAGCTTCTCTAGTTGACGATCTCGCCGGTCGCGGCGACGTCGAACACCAGACCACCGTCGGGCTTGGCGTCGACCACGATCGTCTCGCCCTCGCGGAAGTCGCCCTTCAGCAGGTCGAGCGCGATCGGATCGGCGACCTCGCGTTGCAGCACGCGCTTGAGCGGACGGGCGCCGAAATCAGGGTCGTAACCCGTCTTGGCGATCCACTGCCGGGCCGCTTCGGTGAGATCCAAACCGAGCCCCTTGCCGGCCAACCGTTCGGCGAACTGCGCGACCTGGATGTCGACGATGCGCTCGATGTCAGCTTCGGTCAGGCGGTGGAACACGACGATCTCGTCGACCCGGTTGAGGAACTCGGGCTTGAAGTGCGCGTGCACGGCTCGCATCACTTCTGCCTCTTCGCCACCCGCGCCCAGGTTGCTCGTCATGATCACGACCGTGTTGGTGAAGTCGACCGTGCGGCCCTGACCGTCGGTCAGCCGGCCGTCGTCCATCAGCTGCAACAAGATGTTGAACACGTCGGGGTGCGCCTTCTCGATCTCGTCGAGCAGGACCACCGCGTAGGGGCGGCGCCGCACCGCTTCGGTGAGCTGGCCGCCTTCCTCGTAGCCGACGTAGCCCGGAGGCGCGCCGACGAGGCGCGACACCGAGTGCTTCTCCATGTACTCCGACATGTCGACGCGCAACATCGCCGCGCTCGTCGTCGAAGAGGAACTCGGCGAGCGTGCGCGCGAGCTCGGTCTTGCCGACGCCGGTCGGGCCGAGGAACAGGAACGAACCGATCGGACGGTGCGGATCGGAAAGCCCGGCCCGCGAACGGCGGATCGCGTTGGCCACCGCGGTCACTGCCGCGTCCTGGCCGATCACGCGCTCGTGCAACACCTCTTCGAGGCGCACGAGCTTCGCGAGCTCGCCTTCCATCAACCGCGTGACCGGGACCCCGGTCCACTTGGCGACGATCTCGGCGATGTCCTCCTCGTCGACCTCTTCCTTCAACATCGCGCCGTTGCTCTGGAGCTCGCCGAGTCGCGCGGTCATGGCCTCGAGCTCGCGCTCGACCACGGGAATGTGGCCGTAGCGCAGCTGGGCCGCGCGCTCGAGATCACCGTCACGCTCGGCCCGTTCCGCGTCGAGGCGCGCCTGCTCGAGGCGTTCCTTGCCGGCCTGAATCGTCGCGATCGCATCTTTCTCGGTCTGCCAGTGCACGACCATGCCGTCGCGGTCTTCGCGCAACGACTGCAACTCGTTGTCGAGCGCCTCGAGCCGCTGCTTGCTCGCGTCGTCGGTCTCCTTGGCCAGCGCGGCCCGCTCGATCTCGAGCTGGCGGATGCGCCGCTCGACCACGTCGATCTCGAACGGCATCGAGTCGATCTCGATCCGCAACCGCGACGCGGCTTCGTCGACGAGGTCGATCGCCTTGTCAGGAAGTTGGCGCCCGGAGATGTAGCGATCCGACAGGACCGCCGCCGCGACCAAGCGCCGCGTCCTGGATCCGCACGCCGTGATGAACCTCGTACCGCTCCTTGAGGCCGCGCAGGATCGCGATCGTGTCCTCGACCGACGGCTCGCCGACGTAGACCGGCTGGAACCGGCGTTCGAGCGCGGCGTCCTTCTCGATGTACTTGCGGTACTCGTCGAGGGTGGTCGCGCCGATCAGGCGCAACTCGCCGCGGGCGAGCATCGGCTTGATCATGTTGCCCGCGTCGACCGCGCCTTCGGCGCCGCCGGCCCCGACGATCGTGTGCAGCTCGTCGATGAAGGTGATCACTTCGCCGTCGGAGTCGGAGATCTCCTTGAGCACGGCCTTGAACCGCTCCTCGAACTCGCCGCGGTACTTGGAACCGGCGACCATCGAGCCGATGTCGAGCGCGATCACGCGCTTGTCGCGCAGGCCGTCGGGGATGTCGCCTTCGACGATGCGCCGCGCCAGACCTTCGACGATCGCGGTCTTGCCGACACCGGGCTCACCGATGAGCACCGGGTTGTTCTTCGTCCGCCGGGACAGCACCTGGATGATGCGGCGGATCTCTTCGTCGCGACCGACGACGGGATCGATCTTGCCGGCGCGCGCGGCCTCGGTGAGGTCGCGGCCGTACTTCTCGAGCGACTGGTACTGCTCCTCGGGGTTGTCGCTGGTGACGCGGTGCGACCCGCGCACCTGACGCAGCGCGTCGAGCACGGAGTCGCGCGTGATGCCGAACGAGCGAAGCAGGTCGCCGACGCCACCGGTGATGTCGGTCATCGCGAGCAGCAGATGCTCGGTCGACAGGTACTCGTCGTCGAGCTGCGCGCGTTCCTGGTCGGCCGATTCGAGGAGCTTGAACGCCGCGGGCGCGAGCGTCGCGTCGCGAACGGTCGCGCCACTCACCGACGGCCGGCGACCGAGTGCCTCGTCGACCCGGGCGCGCACGACGCTCACGTCGATGCCGATGCGTTCGAGCACACCGTTGACCACACCCTCGGGCTGATCGAGCAGGACGCGCAGCACGTGCTCGGGCGCGATCTCGGTGTGACCGGATTCCCGACCGAGGGCCTGCGCGGCGCCGATGGCCTCTTGGGTCTTGCGGGTGAACTTGTTCGGGTCGAGTGCCATGGCCTTACTTCCTGACGGTGTCGAATCGCACGACGGTGGAGTTCCGCAGCGGGACGAGCTCGTGCTTGTACTGACGGTGCGCGGCGGCGACGCGATCGTCCATCTCGCGTTGCAGCGCCTCGACGCGCGCTTGGAGCTTGTTCGCACGCTGCACGCTCGCGCGCAGATCGGCTTCGAGCGCGAGGATGCGCTGCACGCCGACGAGCGAGATGCCCTCGTTCGTCAGCTCCTGAATGCGACGGAGCAACTCGATGTCTTCGTCGGAGTAGCGGCGGCTCCGGCCGCTCGTGCGCGCAGGCTCGACCAGTCCCTTGCGTTCGTAGATGCGCAGCGTCTGCGGGTGTACCCCCGCGAGCTCGGCCGCGACGGATATGACATAGAGGGCTCTCGTATCAGCCATCGGAGCTCCTGCGGTTGTGTTGCTTCTCGAACAACTCCGCCCGCGGATCGACCTCGAAGGCACCGGCCAACGACTCGACCGCATCCCGCTGCTTCTCGTCGAGCGCCTCGGGAACCTGCACGTCGATCGTGACGAGCAGATCGCCGCCGCGCTTGCCGTTCTTGGAACTGCCGTCCTCGGCGACACCCTGCCCGCGCACGCGCAGGACCTTGCCGCTCGGAGTACCCGGCGGTATGCGCACCGTCACTTGACCGTCGAGCGTCGGCACCTTCACGTCGGCGCCGAGCGTTGCTTCCGCGAACGTGACCGGCAGCTTGATCGTGAGATCGTTGCCGGAGCGTGCGAACACCGGATGCGAACCGACGTGCACGACGACGAACAGGTCGCCCGACGGGCCACCGTTCGCACCGGCCGCGCCGCGGCCCTTCACCCGGATGCGCTGGCCGTCGTTCACGCCCGCGGGGATCCGCACTTTCACCTCTCGAGCGCGCATCTCGACACCGCGGCCGTGACACGTCGGGCACGGATTCGGGATGACCTGACCGCGCCCACCGCACGTGGGGCAGACCTGGGAGAACGAGAACGGGCCTTGATCAACCGCGATCGAACCGCTGCCGTGGCACTGCGGACACGTTTCCGGCTGCGTACCCGGCGCCGCGCCCGAACCGTCACACGTGTGACAGGTCGCGTCGGCGCGGAACCGGACGGTGCTGGTAACTCCGCGGACCGCGTCGTCGAAGGAGATATGGAGCTCGGTCTCGAGATCCTGGCCGCGCTGCGGTCCGCCGGCGCTCGGGCGCCGAGCACCGCGACCGCCACGTCCACCGAGGAAGCCACCGAGCAAATCGGAGAACGCGCCTCCACCAAAGGTTTCTTCGTCGAACTGAATCGTCTGGCCGCCGTAGGAACCGCCACCGGGAGTTCCGTAGCCGCCAAAGCCTCCGGGACCGCCGGGTCCGACCCCGGACGCGACCATGCGCCGCACCTCGTCGTACTCGGCGCGCCGTTCCGCGTCACCGAGCACGTCGTATGCGGCGCTGATCTCCTTGAACCGTTCCTCGGCGTCCTTACCGGGATTGACGTCGGGGTGGTTCTCCTTGGCCAGCTTCTTGTAGGCGCGCGACAACTCCTTCGCGGTCGACGTCGGCGAGACGCCGAGCACCGCGTAGTAGTCCTTTTCGAACCACTCTCGTTGAGCTGTCACTCGTCCCTAGTCACCTTGACCATCGCGGGCCGGAGCACGCGTCCCTTCAACTTCCATCCGGAGCGCAGCACACCACCCACTCGGGGATCGCCCGCTCCTTCGTCGTGCATGACTGCTTCGTGCAGGTTCGGATCGAACGGCTCACCCAACGCGTTGATCGGCTCGAGCCCGGCGCGTTCGAGTACACCGAGCAACTCCGCGTACACGAGCTCCACGCCCTTGCGCAGGCTCTCGACATCGGACTCGCTGGCGATGTTCTTGACCGCAAGCTCGAAGCTGTCGACGACGGGCAGCAACTGCTCGATCAAGCCTTCGGTGGCCCGTTCGACCAGTGCGGTCTGTTCGCGCAACACGCGCTTGCGGTAGTTCTCGAAATCGGCCTGCAACCGTTGCGACGTCCCGAGCAGGTCATCCCGCTCGCGTTGCAACAGATCGATGTCGGCCACGATCTGGCCGGCCTCGGCTTCGCCGGGAACGGCGTCGTCGCCCGCGACCTCTCCGGTCACGGTCGGACCGCTTGACTGAGGCGCCGCACTCCCGTCCGCGTTACGCGGATCGGGAGCCACGGCGTCGTTGGTGTCGACAGACATCGGCGCTTACGCAGTCTGCTCGTCGTCGGCAACGTCGTCGACGATCTCGGCGTCGGCCACGTCGTCGTCGGACGGAGGCGTCGTGCCCGCGTCGGCATCGGCCGACTGTTGCGCCTGCGCGCTCTGGTACAGCCGCGTCGTGAACTCCTGGTTCGCGGAGCTCAACGCCTCGTGCGCCCGCTTGACCGCTTCGATGTCTTCGCCGGCCAAGGAGTCCTTCAACACCTTGAGCGCGTCTTCCAACTTCGTGCGGTCTTCGGCCGGGACCTTGTCGCCTTGCTGCTTGAGCATGTCTTCGGTCTGGTAGACGAGCGAGTCGGCGGTGTTACGCGTTTCCGCTTCCTCCCGCTTGCGCTTGTCTTCCTCGGCGTGCGCTTCGGCCTCGCGGATCATCTGGTTGATGTCGTCCTTGCCGAGCGCGGTGCCACCGCTGATGACCATCGACTGCTCCTTGCCCGTGCCGAGATCCTTGGCGGACACGTGCACGATGCCGTTGGCGTCGATATCGAAGGCAACCTCGATCTGCGGGACGTTGCGCGGGGCCGGCGGCAAGCCGGTGAGCGTGAACGTGCCGAGCTGCTTGTTGCGGTACGCCATGTCGCTCTCGCCCTGGAGCACCTTGATCTCGACCGAGGGCTGGTTGTCTTCGGCCGTGGTGAAGACCTGGGCGCGCTTCACCGGAATGGTGCTGTTGCGCTCGATGATCTTCTCCATGATCTGGCCCTTGGTCTCGATGCCGAGCGACAGCGGTGTCACGTCGAGCAACAAGATGTCCTTGACCTCGCCCTTCAACACTCCGGCCTGAATCGACGCACCGGCCGCAACCGCTTCGTCGGGGTTCACGCCCTTGTGCGCTTCCTTGCCGGTGAGCTCGTGCACGAGGTCCGCGACCGCGGGCATGCGCGTGCTTCCACCGACGAGGATCACGTGGTCGATCTTCGACTTGTCGAGACCGGCGTCCTTGATCGCCTGCTCGAACGGTCCGCGACACGCCTCGAGGAGGTCACGGGTGAGCTCCTGGAAGCGCGCCCGGGACAGCGTCATGTCGAGGTGCAACGGGCCATCGGCCGTCGCGGTGATGAACGGCAGGTTGATCGTCGTCTCCTGAAGATTGGAGAGCTCGATCTTCGCCTTCTCCGCCGACTCCTTCAGGCGCTGAGTGGCCATCTTGTCGTTGGCGAGGTCGATGCCGTGCGCGTTCTTGAATTCGGTGACCAGCCAGTCGATGACGCGCTGGTCCCAGTCGTCGCCGCCGAGGTGGGTGTTCCCCGACGTGCTCTTCACTTCGAAGACACCGTCACCGATCTCGAGCACGGAAACGTCGAACGTTCCGCCACCGAGGTCGAAGACGAGGATCGTCTGATCGGCGCCTTCCTTGTCGAGCCCGTACGCGAGCGCGGCCGCGGTCGGCTCGTTGATAATTCGCAGGACCTCGAGGCCCGCGATCTCGCCGGCCTCCTTGGTCGACTGCCGCTCGGCGTCACCGAAGTACGCAGGAACCGTGATCACGGCCTGGTTGACGGTCTCGCCGAGGTACGCCTCCGCGTCGCGCTTCAGCTTCATGAGGATGCGGGCGCTGATCTCCTGGCTCTTGTACGCCTTGCCGTCGATATCGATGCTCCAGTCGGTGCCCATGTGGCGCTTGACGGAACGGACGGTGCGATCGGGGTTGGTGATCGCCTGGCGCTTCGCGACCTCGCCGACGAGTACCTCTCCGGTCTTGGAGAAGGCCACGACCGACGGGGTAGTCCGGGCGCCTTCGGCGTTGGGGATCACGGAGGGCTCGCCCGCCTCGAGCACCGCGACTACTGAGTTGGTGGTGCCGAGATCGATGCCGACGGCCTTGGACATAGGTAGCTCCTTGTTGGGACGAGACTTGAGTACGTCAGAACAGTATAACTTGAGTGTCCCCCACTCAATATTCCCGACAACCCGAGAACCGTGCCGATCCGGGCATTCCGGGTGCACGGCGGATCCGCAGCACCCCGCCGGGCCGGGCGCGTGCACGGCGGGCGGGAGGTCGTTAGATTCCGGCCCATGTCGCGCCGTGATGTCTTCATCGACCACCTCCAGCAGGTCTCACTCTTCTCGGCCTGCTCCCGCAAGGACCTGCAACTGGTCGCGAAACGGGCGGAAGACATCCACGTGTCCGCGGGCAAGGCGATCGTTTCCGAGGGCGAGACCGGCCACGAGTTCTTCGCCATCATCAGCGGTACCGCGCGGGTCGAGCGCCACGGCAAGAAGATCGCCGCGCTCGGGCCGGGCGACGCGTTCGGCGAGTTGGCCCTGCTCGAGAAGGCACCCCGCAACGCTTCGGTGATCGCGGAGACCGACATGGAGCTCGTCGTGCTCGGCCAGCGCGAGTTCGCCGGCATCGTCGACGAGGTGCCCGGATTCGCGCGCAAGATGCTCGCCGGTATGGCCAAGCGTCTCCGCGAAGCCGACCTGCAATCCGTGCAATAGCCCGTCGGCGGTGAACCGCCGATAGATTTCGCCCGATGCGACGGCCCCGGCCTCATCAGATCGTCTTCGCCATTGGCCTGTTGTTCGTCGCGTTCACGCTCGGGTCGTCGATCATGCCCGCGATCACGCACTGGCACGACGATTCGCCGGTCCAGCGGGAAGTGTTCACGAACATCCCGACCGCGCTGAAGATCGCGTTCTACGCGTCGGTATCGGTGATGCTCCTCGTTGTCGCCTGGCTCGCATCGCTGCGCGTTCGCAACTACGAGCGCGGCGCGCCCGACGACCGGCGCACCAACCGCAAGAACGCCAAGCGCCGCTTCGCCGATTTCCGCGCGGGTGTCTGGATGAAGACGCTCCTGCGCGACCCCGCAGCCGGGATCATGCACTCGTGCATCTACTTCGGGTTCATCGGGCTGTTCATCGTGACGGTCGTGAGCGAGACCGATCACCAGATGCCGAACGCGCTGAAGTTCCTGCACGGCACCACGTACGAGGCCTATTCCGCCTTCGGCGATGCGGTCGGTGTGCTGTTCCTCATCGGTATCGCCTGGGCGATCGGCCGGCGCTACATCCAGCGCCCGTACCGCATCCGCATCAAGTCGAAGCCCGAAGACGCGGTGATCCTCGGCACGTTCCTGCTCATCGGCCTCACGGGATTCTTCACCGAGGCCGTGCGCATCGCGCTCGTCGGCCGGCCCGCGTTCGAGAAGTGGTCGTTCATCGGCTATCCGCTCTCGAACCTGGTCAAGAACTGGGCGCCGAACACGTTGGTCGATACGCACCGCTGGCTATGGACCGTGCACGTCGTCGCGTTCTTCGCGTTCCTCGCCATCCTCCCGCTCACGAAGTTGCGCCACATGTTCACGTCGCCGATGAACATGTACCTGAAAGATCGCGATCGTCCCAAGGGCGCGATGAAGCCGATGCCGAACCTCATGGAGACCGACCTCGAGTCGTTCGGTGCGGTCAAGATCGAAGACTTCACGTGGAAGCAGCTGTTCGACACCGACGCGTGCACGGTCTGCGGACGCTGCACGTCGGTCTGTCCCGCGCACACGACGGGCAAGCCGCTCGACCCACGCGAGATCGTGCTGAAGGTCGGCGAGGTCATGGCCGCGACGGGCTCGCCGCCGGTGTCACCGCCGGTCGGCGTCGCCGGCGACATCGCGGTTCCGCGAACAACGTGTTCGATCGCATCACCTCCGAAGAGTTGTGGGCGTGCACGAGTTGCAAGGCGTGCGACGAGATCTGCCCGGTGAACATCGAGATCCTCGACAAGATCCTCGACATGCGGCGCTACCTCACGCTCATGGAGAGCGACTTCCCCACCGAGCTCGGCAACACGTTCCGGTCGATGGAGAACTCCGGCAACGCCTACGGACTCAACCAGGGCGAGCGCGGCGACTGGGCCGAGCAGCTCGAAGGGGTGGAGATCGTCGAGGCGGGCTCGCCGCTCGAGCACGAGTACCTGTACTTCGTCGGCTGCGCGGGCAGCTTCGACGACCGCAACAAGAAGACGAGCCGGGCACTCTGCGAAGTTGCTCCAGCGCGCGGGGATCGACTTCGCGATCCTCGGGCCCAGCGAGCTCTGCAACGGCGACCAGGCCCGGCGGTCGGGCAACGAGTACATCTTCCAGATGCTCGCCACGCAGAACGTCGAGACGTTCAACGCGATGGGCGTGAAGAAGATCATCACGCAGTGCCCGCACTGCTTCAACGTGATCAAGAACGAGTACCCGCAGCTCGGTGGCAACTACGAAGTCATGCACCACAGCCAGCTGCTCGACGAGCTCGTGGCCGACGGCCGTCTCTCCCTCGCGGGCGCGTCGCTCGAAGAGCGCGTCACCTATCACGACTCGTGTTACCTCGGTCGCCACAACGACGTGTACCTCGCACCGCGCCGCGTCGTCGGTTCCCTCGCCGGGATCGATCTCGTCGAGATGCCGCGCAACGGCACGCGCGGCATGTGCTGCGGCGCCGGCGGCGCGCGCATGTGGATGGAGGAGAGCACCGGCAAGAAGGTCAACACCGAGCGCAGCCAGGAAGCGATCGCGACCGGCGCGTCGCGCGTCGCCGTCGCCTGCCCGTTCTGTTACGTCATGTTCGACGACGGCGTGAAGGGCGAAGGCAAGGACGAAGAGGTACGCGTGCAGGACATCGCCGAGATCCTCTGGGAAGCGATCGAGAGCGAGTCGGAACGCACCGCTCCGGTCACGGCGAAGTTCGACACCGGCATCTAGCGGTTCCGGCGCCGGGCCCTGTAACTCAGCAGCCGCTTCCCTTCGGCGGGGCGCCGAGGCGAAGGTCGGCGAGCTCGAGCCCCTGCGTCGTCGGCTCGGCGGTAACGGTCTCCGACTTCGGCAGCTGCAGCGCGGCGCGCACCTGGTGCGCGATCACGAGGGCCGCCGACCGGCGCCCGACGACCAACGAGAACGGCACCCGGCGCGCGCCCGTCGGCACGTCCGCGGGTGAGGTCAGATAGTCGACGAAGTCGCTCCCCGAGGATCGCGTTGTCGCCGTCGAACGCGAGCTTGAGCCGTTCGTTCTTTCCGGCGTTGTCGTAGAAGCGGAAGATCACATGCCCGAGCGCGCCCGCGTCGTCGGCCTTGATCACGCCGTCGAGCCGGAAGCAGGAGTGAGTCGACAACGTGAGCTGATCGTCGGAGCTGTCGGCCGGACCCTGCTCGTAACGGGCGTCGTTCCCGTCGACCTTCCAACCGCTGGGCGAGAGATCGGGTGGGCGGCCCGTCCAATCCTTCGTGACCGGCCCGCGCAGCACTTGCTGCGCGACATCGTGCCGTAACGACACCGGAAGCTTCTTGTCGGGGAAGACCGGTTCGAAATTGCGCTTCACGTAGTCGGAGAACGGATTCCCGCTCGGCGGCTTCGGCTCGTTGACGACCATGTACGCGACGGGATGCGACTCCCGCAGGTCTTCTGCGAACCACTTCCAGGTATCCGGAAGCACATACGACTTGCTCGTTCGCCCGAGGTAGATCTCACCCAGGAGAAAGCGCTTGTAGAAGAATCGTGTCGCGGAAACGCGCTTCAGGTTCAGGTAGGGGAACGGATCGTTCGTCCACACGAGCAGCGGATCGTTGTCGTGCGACACGAGATCGAGCACCGCGAGCGCGGTGCGTTCCGGTCCACCCCGATTGTCGGAGACGAAGCTCGCATTCGCGTTCGGGCCGCGGAAGTGCCACGCGGTGCGCACGTCGTTGTCGAAGTTCTTCTGGCTCGACACGAACACGGCCAGGATCGCGACGACGAGTGGGAGCACGACCAGCGCGCGCTCGGGCACGCGCGCCGCGAGCACTGCGCGCCACAGGTGTCCGGCCAACGCGGCGGCCATGAACGCGGTGGGAACGGAGGTGACGACGAAATACTCGGCCGAGAACCGCTGGCTGAGCGCGAGCTCGATCCACGCCGCCACCCACCACGCGATCAAGCCGACGTGCAGGATGCGGGAGCGCAGGTCGATGGTGTTCCAGATCGCGCCGACGGTGACGGCGAACGCGAGCAGCACCGCCCACGCCAGCGGCCGGTGCTCGTAGTAGCCGACGAACGTCGTCCAACCTTCGCGGAGCTGTTGCATCGTGCTCTGACCGGGACCGACCGCCATGTAGTGGCCGTACTGCACCCAGCCGCCCCAGAACTCCTTGAAGTCGCCGCGCAGCAGGTAGTAGATCGGCGCGCTCACGAACGTCAGCACCGCCGATCCGCTCATGATGGCTCCGAGCGGGATGCGCTCCTCCATCTCGACGCGAGTCCAGACCGACGCGAGCGCGACCAGACCGAGCACGCCCGCCGCGAACGTCGACAGCAGACTCTGCAACGCGAGACCGAGCAGGCAACCGACGAGCACGGCGGCGAGCCGGCGCCGGCGCGGCGATGCCCACACCCGGTTCTCGATGAGCAAGCAGCCACGCGCCCGCGAGCAGGATCGTCGTCATGTTGCGGATGTAGAACACCCCGGCGTAGTTCGAGCGGGAGATCGTGAAGTGCACGAACACGGCGGCGCCGACCGCGATCCCGATCTCGCGCGCGCCGCCGGCGAAGCGCGGCGGTGCGCGCCGCGACGAAGGCGAGCCCGAGGCTCACCAGCGTCACCATCGCCGAGATCACGTACCACGCACCGTTGCGACCGCCGAGGCGCGCCGCGATGTCGTAGAGGAAGGGCTCGATCGGTCCGTGATCTTGAATCCCGTTGTCGAAGAACGTCCCGCCGAAGTGCAGGGTGCGTTGCACCAACACCATCGAGAACTGCGGATCGACGTTCTGGACGCGCAGCCAGTTACCCGGAATGGTCGCGACGACGCCGACGACGATCAGAACCGGAAGAGTCAGCCGTCGGAGCGCCCATTCGACTCGTTCAATCATGGGTCAGGGCATCACGGATTGGAGCACGACGGGTTAGGACTGCTCTTCGCCATCCGCGGGATCGTCGGGGATCGCCGTGTCCCACCACGACTCGGGCTGAGGCGCGGGCGGTTGCGCGGACTTGGGCGCGGGCGCGAACGGCGCGGCCGGCCGCACCGGGGGCTGGGGCGCGGGCGCAGGTTGGGACCGGCGCGACCGGAGGCGGCGGCGTCCACTGCGCGGGAGTGGGCGCAGGCGCGGGCGGCGCGGCCGGAGGCGGAGCCGGCTGACCCGCTGCTGGAGCGCGGGCGGGGGCGGCGGCGGGACCGGCGGGGCGGGCGGAGGCGGTGGCGGAGGCGCAGGGGCGGCGGCGGGCGGCGCGCCCGAGACTCCGGTTGGCGGCGCGCCCGTCGCTGATGACGACGGAGGCACGTTCCACGCGGTCGAGTGCGCCGGGCGGCGCGACGTGCGGTTGCGCCGGTTGCCCCACCGACGGGTCCGGGACACCCCAGCCCGGCGGGGCCTGCGCGCCCGGCCGGCGGCGCGATGCCGGTCAAGATGATCGGGGTCGAAGGCGGCGCCGCGAACACGGCCCCGCCATACGGGGACGGGTGCCGGCCGCGATCGCGACCGGTCGGCCCGCGGCCGCTTTCGCGATCACGTAGGTCCCGGCCGCGAAGTCGCCGACTCGGCGGTGAAAGCGCGTCGTCAGCACTGCGATCAGCCCGACGAGGAAGATGGCGGCGTCGACGATCAGGAACAGCCAGCGCACGATGGTGCGGCCGAACCCCACCGTCTGGCCCTGCTGGTCGACGACGAGCAGCCCGAGCGCGTGCTTGCCGGCGCTCGCGCCGGTGACGGCCTGGAGGACGACGAGGTTGAGGATGCCGATCAGCGCGGCGATGTCGAAGGCCGTCAGGAAATCGCCGCGCTTCCAGACCCACGCCCGGCTCGCCGCGTGGAAGCACACAACGCTGTACGAGTCGTCGGCGTGACGCGCGTTCACGATCGAGCACACGTCGGACGGCACGTTCTTGAACGTGTCGTGCTTCATCATCGAGAGCACGATCGCGAGCGTGATCGCCACGAGCAGGCCGTCGAGCAGGTACGCCGTGATGCGGCGACCGACCACTGCGGTCGGATCGCGCGGCGCTCCGTAGTATGTAGGCCATGGCGTGATTGTCGCTCAATCGTTGTCGCGTCGGCCGGATCGTCAGCGATCTCGGAAGTTCAGGTAGTACCGACTGGGCGTCGGCCCCCGCTGACCCTGGTACTTCGACCCGGCCTCGCCGCTCCCGTAGGGATGCTCGGCCGAAGTGGTCATCTGCAGGAAGGAGATCTGACCGATCTTCATCTTCGGATAGATCGCGATCGGCAGGTTCGCCACGTTCGACAATTCGAGCGTCAGGTGGCCGTCCCAGCCCGCGTCGACGAAGCCCGCAGTCGAGTGGATGAGCAATCCCAGCCGGCCAAGACTCGATTTGCCTTCGAGCCTTGCCACGAGATCGTCGGGAAGTGCGACGCGCTCGAGCGTCGACCCGAGCACGAACTCACCGGGGTGAAGGATGAAGCTCCCGTCGTCGCCGACTTCGACCAGCTCGGTGAGGTCTTCCTGCGCGAGCTTGGGGTCGATGAACGGCGTGGTGTCGTTGCGGAAGACGCGGAAGTACCGATCGACCCGCAGGTCGACCGAAGACGGCTGCACGCCGCCGTCCATCAGCGGATCGATGATGATGCGGCCCTCGGCGAGAGCCTTGCGGATGGAAACGTCGGAGAGAATCACGGCGCTGACACTACGCGAGGACAGACACGGTTCGCGGGGCGGTGGTCGCCCTTCGCTTGGTAGCCTCCGCGCTGCTCGCGGGCGTAGTTCAGCGGCAGAACATCAGCTTCCCAAGCTGAGAACGCGGGTTCGATTCCCGTCGCCCGCTCTCCGCTTCACAGCTCCTCGACATCTGATCAGGCGTGCGATTCTTGTCCGTCCAGTCGCACGCCCGCGAAGACGCCGTGGTGTTGTCCCTGCCCGATCAGCCAAGCCGCGACCATCCGGGCCGACGCACCCCGGAAATGCACGCCGTCGGGCCGCAACACGGTGCCGGAGCGACGAGCCTCGCAATCCTGGTCGAGGCGTGGGCACATCCATGCGAAGAGATCGGCGAGGACCGCGTGGCTCCGAAGCGACGACTCGCCGGAGCATCGCGTTTTGGCAATCGGCGTGGTGGAACCACGTCGACGTCTTGTACGGGAGCCCCGTATAGGCCGCGGTCGCGACGATCACGGCGCGTGCTTCGACGCGAGCAGGCGGATCTGGTCGTGGAGCTCGGCTGCGAACACTCCGTCGTACTCCCGCTCACACGGTGCCGTCCAATGTCCGTCGATCTCATGGTCGGCGTCGGTCGGGTCGGAGAAGAGCATCACGACGACATCGGGCCGGAACACCGAGACGGCGTACGCCCACCGGTCGCGGCACACGTCGCTCTGATCCGTGCGCGAGTCTCGCCGGCCGGATCGCGGGAGCGAGTCTCCTCGGGAAGCAGACGGCATCCGACGGAACCCAGGTTCAACACATCGAGCCGAGGTTTCGTGCGCAGCGTTTGAAGCCCTCGTCACCCGTGTACAGCGCGATCGAGTTGCCGACGACCAGCACGCGCTGCATGCGCGGAACGTCACAGCCGCGGTTCTGCTCGCCGATCACGGGGATCGGCGGCGGATCGCGATCGGCGACCAGCGCCGGCGGCGCCGGCGCACTCGCGGTGGCCACAGGATCGCGACGACGAGGGCGGCTCCGGTCGCGAGCGCGAACGTGAACCGCCGAACGGCGACGGCCGGGAACCCGTGCGGCGCCGTATCGGCTGCTCGATGACGCGATACGAGATGACGGCAATGACGAGCGTCACAGCCACTCGAACCGCGAGCAGCGGCCACCCCGTCAGGTGTGCACGCGATGGATCGAGCACGACGTAGATCGGCCAGTGCCAGAGGTACACGCCGTAGCTGATGAGGCCCAAGGCGCAGAAGGGACGGAAGGAGAGCACGCGACCGACTGGTCCCGCGATGGGGTGGACCGCGGCCGCAATGACCACGCCACTGCGCACGCACACGCGAAGAGACCACCCCGATACAAGCTGTCGGACGAGCCCGAAAGGCGTGTGAACGCGATCCCGAGGAACACGAGCGACGCCGACCGCGACCACCTCGAGTGCGACACGGGTGCGAGGCCGCCCGCACCGGGCCGCGTACCGGCGAGCCACGCCGCGAGGCCCGCGCCCACGAGGATCGACGCGAGCCTGGTGTCAGTGCCGAAGTACACGCGTGACGGGTTGGCGGGGTCGAAGATCGCGAGCGTCCATACCAGCGAGACCATCGCGAGCACGACCGACAGCGCGAGCAGTCGACGCGCCGCGATCCGATGGCTGCAAGCCGTGCACGACGGCCGACCACGAACAACGGCCACACCAGGTAGAACTGCTCCTCGATAGCGAGGCTCCACGTGTGGTTCAGCGGCGAAGGGCTCCGGAAGAGCGCCCAGTAGTCGCGGCTCGTGAAGATCGCCCGCCAGTTCGCGAAGTACCCGATCGTCGCGAAGGCGTCGCCGCGGATCGGTCGCGAGCTCGTCGGGCTGGGCGAGGAACCACGCGTACGACGGCGACGGCCACGAGCACGCACACGAGCGCCGGGAACAGCCGGCGTGCCCGGCGGGTCCAGAAGGCGCCGAGCGCGATCCGACCGTCGTCGCGCGCCTCGGCGAGCAGCAGCGACGTGATAAGGAAGCCGGAGAGCACGAAGAACACGTCGACGCCGAGGAAGCCGCCGGTCAGGTGTCCGCCGTGGAAGAGCAGGACTGCGGCGACCGCGAGTCCGCGCAGCCCGTCGAGCGCGGGTTGGTGCTGCAGGCGTGGGTGCGCGTGCGCCGCGCCGGGCGAGACGAGCGGCGTCCACCGAGACCCCCCGTGACGATGACATGACCGTTTCCTTGCGCCAGGTGACTCCTTTGCCCGGCGCCGAACTCAACCGCGAGACTGCCCGGCATCGGAAGGGGCGCAATGCGCAAATCGGATGCCAAACCGTTGCGATCACTGCTGTTCACGCCCGGCGATCAGGAAGCGCGGATCGCCGAGAACGCGAAGTCGGGTGCCGACGCGCTCTTCCTCGACCTCGAGGAGCCGCGCACGCCGTGCCCCGAGTCGGTGCGGGTGCGGGCCCGGGGGCTCGTGCGCGAGTTCCTCGACGACGCGCCCACGGCCCGGGCGATCCCGTGTACTTCGTGCGCGTGCAGCCCGTCGCGTCGGGGATGATCCTGCGCGACCTGCAGGCCGTGATGGGTCCGAACCTCACCGGAGTGCTGCTGCCGAAGATCACCGGACCCGCCGACGTGCACGCGGCCGACGCGATCCTCGGCTGCGTCGAAACCGAGCTCGGCATCCCGATGGGGCGCACGCTGCTCTACCCGATCCTCGAGACCGCGAGCGCGATCCGCAACGCGTACGACATCGCGATGGCATCGGAGCGCGTCGCGTACATGGGCGGCGCGGTGTCACGGTTCGGTGACATCGCGGGCGAGATCGGATTCCGCTGGACGCCGATCGGCACCGAGACGCTCTACATCCGCGAGAAGGTGCTCATCGACGCGCGGGCGGCAGGCATCCGCTATCCGATCAGCGGCATGTGGGGCGGAGCCAACGACGACGCCGACGGGTTGCAACACGTGGCTCACCGAGCTGCGGGACATCGGCTACTTCGGGATGATGCTCGGCAACAAGGATCACGTCGACACCGTGAACGCGGCGTTCACGCCCTCGACCGACGAGGTCGCGTACTGGCAGGACCTCGACCGGCTCGCGACCGAAGCCGAGCGCAGCAACGAGCAGGTCATCTACGGCGACAAGAACCAGGGCGAGGGTCACGAGATCCACATCGCGCACGTCGCGACCGCGCGCAAGCTGCTTATCTGGGCGCAGGAACTGGGCGTCGCGTGACCACTCGAGCGGCCGAGATCCGCGCCGGTCTCTCGCACCCGATCATCGACGCCGACGGCCACTTCGTCGAGGTCGCACCGCTCCTGAACGAGGAGATGCTCGTCTACCTCGAGGAGATGGGCGGCCCGGAGGTTCGCGACCGCTACGCGCTCGACACCGGGCTCACCGATACTTCGACCGTCCTCGCGAGCCATCCCGGCGCGGGCGGCGCGGGATGGAAGGCGATGCCCTCGTGGTGGGGCTGGGCAACGAAGAACACCCGCGACCGCGCGACCGCGCACCTCCCGGCGCTCCTCTACGAGCGCCTCGACGAGATCGGCATCGACTTCACGATCCTCTATCCGTCGATGACGCTCGCGTACCTCGAAGTCGCCGACGACGAGCTCATCGGCATGCGTTGCCGCGCCGCGAACCGCGCGCTCGCCAACTTGTTTGCTCCGTACCGCGACCGCACGACCGTCGGCGCGTTGATACCGATGCTCGATCCCAAGCTCGCGGTCGACGAGCTCGAGTACGCGGTGCGGCGAGTTGGGCTTCAAGACCGCGGTGTTCGCCGGCCACGCGCGCCGGCCGATCGGAGTCGACGGCGCGTACCGGCTCGACACGTTCGGCGTCGACAGCGCGTACGACTACGACCCGCTCTGGGCGAAGTGCGTCGAGCTCGGCGTCGCGCCCGTGTTCCACAGCTCACTGCAGTCGCACCGCGTCACGCGCTCGGCGACGAGCTACGCGTACAACCACATCGGTGGCCTCGGTGCGCGGCCCACGAGTCGCTGTGCAAGTCGTTGTTCCTGTCCGGCGTCACCCACCGGTTCCCGACCCTGCGCTTCGGTTTTCTCGAAGGGCGGCGTCGCGTGGGCGTGCAGCCTCCTCGGTGATCTCGTCGGTCACTGGGAGAAGCGGAACGCGCGCAGCATCACGGCACTCGATCCCGATCTGCTCGACGTCGACGAGTTGATGGTCCTCTTCGAGCAGTACGGCGACGATCGCGTCGCGTGCCGGCTTGGCCGAGCTGCGGACCTACTTCGCGCCGCCCAGCGCCCGCCCCGAGCAACTCGACGAGTTCGCGGCGGCCGCGCTCGAGTCGGTCGCCGACATACGCGATCGCTTCGTGCCGAACTTCTACTTCGGGTGCGAAGCCGACGACCGCCTGGTCGCGTGGGCGTTCGCGGAACGCGTGAATCCCGCGGGTGCACGCCTGCGCCCGATCTTCGGATCCGACATCTCGCATTGGGACGTGCCCGACATGACCGAGCCGGTCGAGGAGGCCTACGAGCTCGTCGACGACGGCGTGATCGGCGAGCAGGAGTTTTCCGAGTTGATGTTCCTCAACCCGGCGCGGCTGCACGCGGGGATGAACCCCGACTTCTTCGCGGGAACCGTGTGCGAGACCGCGGTACGCGACGCGCTCGCCGCCGCGACTCCGTAGATCGAAGGGCCGGCCACGCGCTATTCGGCGTGCAGCAATACCGCGGTGGGTGTGCGGGCGGCTTGGATGCCCGGCACCGCGGCCACCACGTTCGCGAGGACGATCGCACCGACGGCGACGAGCGCGATCGTCAAGGTCGGGACGGTTGCGTCGGGGACCGCGTTGATCGTGTGCGCGAACAAGTCCCACGTCGCGCGCCCGGCGGCGATACCGAGCGGTACCCCGACGAGGACACCAATGGCGACTGCGATCGTCGACTGCCAGGCGACGACCGCGGCAAGTTGCCGGCGCGTGAAACCGAGGGTCTTCAACAACGCCAGATCGCGACGGCGGCGCCGCACCGAAGCGATGAGCGTCACCGACAGCGCAAAGACCGCGCCGACCGCGAGGCCGACCGCGAGCAGCACCGGCGCCGAGCCCACGCTGCGATAGTTGACGATCTGGGCGGGCCGTTGGACGCCGACGACCGTAACGTTGTTGCCCATCGCGTTCGGGTCGGCATCGAACGCGCGGTCCGTTTTCTGCACGATCCGTTGCGAAGCCGGCCTGCCCTTGTGTCGCACTGACGTCCGGCCCGCAGCCGCACGAAGACGAGGTCGGGTCCGTTGAGGAGCGGGTCGGCAGTTGACCTGGACCCTCCGGAAGGCGGGCGGCTCGATGGTCGTTGGCGACCAGCGCGCCGGTTCCCATCGACGTGTGATCCGCGACGAAGCTCGCGAAGCCCGACGGCGGGCAACGTCGAGGTCCCGACCACGCGCACCTTCACCGGCGGGACGTAGGCGGGGGCGTCGACCGAGCTACCCGTAGCTCACCACCACGGTCGTCGCCGACATGTTTGTGCAGACCGGGCGCAGCGTCGCGGCCCCGAGCACGACCTGGTCGGTCGCCTTCGAGGCCGCGCCCGGAGAGGATCGGCGGCGCCACCTTGACGCCGCAGCTCCGGTCAAGCAGGGCGGGCACCGTCTGCCCGTCGATCTCGACGATCGCCTCGCTGGCCCCGGCCCAGCCCGCGACATCGTGGTCGTGGGTAAGGAGGGTCCGCGTGAGCGCCGGCACTTCGGTGCTCGGGATTGATGGCGTAGTTCCAGTTCCACCCGTACAGCGGCGGGATGCGACACCAACGTGCGCAAGCCCGCTCGCGAACGTCAGCGTCATGACGACGAGCGCGACCGCGAGCACGGTGCCCGATCAATGCCGAGCGGACGGGCACCGCCGCCCGGCCCACGCCGGGCTCGAACGCGAAGCGGACGCCCGTGACCACCGGTACCGGCAGATTCGTGTTCCCGGCCGCACGAGCGACGCGCGAATGCCGAGCTCTAGACCTGTCTCGCGCCAACGGCAGCGCGATGCGGCGCTCGCCGGTACGCGACCGCGAACGCAATGCCACTCAAGATGACGACGAAGACCGCGAACCCCGAGTGCGAGCACCGCCCAGTCGACATCGAGTCCCGACGCGGGATACACCGCACGGACCGGCCCGAGCGGAGCCAAGTGGCGAAAGCCCGATCGCGAGCAACACCGCACCGATCGATCCGAGCGACGATCGCGGCGAGCACTCCGAGCAGACCGTCGGCGATCGTCAGCGACGGTCCCGCGCCGAGCGCGCGCAATACCAGCCGGTCGTCGTCGCCGGAACGAAGTTGGCGCGAGACAGCCTGCGCGACAAGCACCAGACGCGACCAGTGCGGCGACCGCACCGAACGCGCCCAGCGCGATCGACTCGGGCCGGATTGCGTCTTCGTCCTGCGCGACGACGGGCGCGGTCACATGGAACTCATACTGCGCGCCCGTCGGGTAATCACACTGGATGAGGTCCGACGCTCCACTTCGGCGACATCACGCGACGCCGTGCGCGAGATGGAGCCCGTACAACGTCGGCGGAACCGCCGCCATCGGCACGGCCGCGATCGCCTCGCGCAGGAGGGCCGGAGTCAGACACGATGAAGCCGAAGGCCGCGTCGATGTCGTCCTGGATCACCTGATTGTCGAACTCGACAATCCCCACCACGGTCACGTTCACGCGCAGGCGTACCGGCGTCGTGTGGCTCGAGAACAATCCGAGCGGCAACACAGTTGCCTACGTGTGCGTTGAGCTGCCGGGCAGCGCTCGGCGTCAGCATCACTTCGTTCGCCCGGTCGCGGATCGGCCATCCGGCCGTGCACGACGCGTGACGCGGTCCTCGCCGAACAGCTCTCCGTCGGAGCTCGCCCACCATGAACACGCTCGCGGTCGAGCTCCGGAATCGGATTTGCCGCTCGCCGTCGTCAGCGGTGAAGGGCGGAACCTCGACGCTCGTGACGCGCTTCACGTCGGGCACACGGGCGATCACCGTACTTCAACGACGCGGTCGGCCGCATCCGTTGCCACCGAATGACCGAGACCGAGAGGTCCGAGGGATCAGTGGCGGCGAGAAACTGCGGGTACGCAGATTGTGTTCGCCGCCCCGCGGCGATCGACCCCAATGCGATCCCGCCGGTGAGTCGCGAGCAACAGCACGATCGCGAGCAAGCCGCCCCACGTGCGCGCCAACGACGTGCCGAACCGATACCAGCCGACCCGCCCCACCTTCCTCACTGCCGACCAGTCTCGGCGCGCCGGCGTCCACGGCCAAGGAGGTCTGCCCTCAACACGCGAGGGGTACTACCACCATGACCCGACCAACGGGTCAGCGCGCCGCGTTGCGGCGTGCGACTGCGTCGATCGTCACCGCCGCGAGGAGCACCAACGCGGTCACGACGTACTTGGCTGCCGCGCTGTAGCCCTGCAGCCCCATGCCATTGTCGATCGCCGCGATCACGAGGCCGCCCAACACCGCGTGGATCGGCTTGCCGCGCCCGCCGAAGAGGCTGGTGCCACCGATCACCGCGGCCGCAACCGCGTAGAGCACCAGGGTGCCGCCCTGGATCGATGTCGAGACAGATTGCAGGCGTGACGCGTAGACGATCCCGGCAATACCGGCGGTGAACGACGACAGCACGAAGCAGAGTGTGCGGATCGTCGCGAGATTGATGCCGGCGCGGCGCGCGGCTTCGGCGTTGCCGCCGATCGCGTACACGTAGCGCCCGAACTTGGTCCGACCGAGCAGGACCGTCCAGGCCGCGAGCACACCCAACACGATCAGCACGACCCAGGGCACACCCTTGATCGGGATGAGCCGTCCCCGGTTCGTATTGCAGATCAACACCAGCACGATGCCCGACGCCGCGTACGCGCCGATCTTCAAGAGCGTCAAGCTGACTGGGGGCGCGACCAATCCGCTCCGGCGCCGCCGCGCTTCGTGCACCCACGTTCTCGCGCCGAGCAGCCCGACGATCACGATCATGACGATCCAACTCACCGCGGGCGTGAGGTTGCCGCTCGTGAAGTTGTTGATCGTCTTGTCGTTGATCGGGAGCGATCCGCCGTTGCCGAGAATTAGCAGCATCACGCCTTGGAAGCCGAGGAGACCGGCCAGCGTGACGACGAACGACGGCAGACCGAGGCGCGTGATGATCGTCCCCTGCAAGGCACCGATCGCCGCGCACGCGAGCAGGGCGACGATCACCGCCGCCCACCACGGCCAACCCCAACCTTGCTTCACCAACTCCGCCGCGATGATCCCGCCGATCCCGCTGACGAACCCGATCGACAAGTCGATCTCGCCGAGCAAGAGGGCGAAGACCTCGCCCATCGCCAACAGCATGTAGGCCGCGCCCTGGACCAGCAGGTTGACGAGATTCCCGGCGCTGAGGAAATTCGAGTTGAGCGACTGGAAGAAGATCGAGATGAGCAACAGGCCGCCGACCACCGGCAGTACGCCACTCTCGCCCGACCGGATGCGTACGTACGCGAGCCGCATGTAGTCGCCGAGCGTGTCGACCTTGGGGTCGATATCGGCATCTTCGGTCTCGGCGATCGCGGCGTCGGCAATCCCGCCGTCGACGGGGTCGGGCGCGTCGGCCGGGTCGGACCGGTCCGAGGTGTCGGTCGTGTCGGTCACGATGCGGCCACCCGCTTCGACACTCCGGTCGTCATGAGGTCCACGACGATCTGGGCATCGGTCTCGGACCTCGGCGCGCACGTCGACGAGGTGGCCCAGCCGCAAGACGGCAACCCGATCGGCGACTTCCATGACGTCGTTCATGTTGTGCGAGACGAGGAGCACGGCAAGGCCGCGATCGGCGAGCCGGCGGACGAGGCTCAGCACCTGCTTCGTCTGGGAAACACCGAGCGCGGCGGTCGGCTCGTCCATGATGACCAGCTTCGAGTTCCAGAGCACTGCCTTGGCGATCGCGACCGACTGCCGCTGCCCGCCAGACAGGGAGGCGACGACTTGGCGCACCGATCGGACGGTCGTCACCGCGAGACTGCGCAACGTCTCGCTCGCCGATTTCTCCATGTCGTCCTCGGCCAGCGTGAGGTGCCGGGTCAGCTCGCGCCCGAGGTACATGTTCTGCACGATGTCGAGGTTGTCGCAGAGCGCGAGATCCTGGTGCACGGTTTCGATCCCGAGCTGCGGAGGCGTCTCGCGGCGTGCGAATCCGCACCGGCTTGCCCTCCCAGATGATCTCACCGGTGTCGGGCGTGTGGATCCCCGCGATGCACTTGATCAGGACCGATTTCCCGGCGCCGTTGTCGCCGGCCAGGGCGGTTACCTGGCCGGCGGGAACGTCGAGATCGATGTCGACGAGCGCTTGGACGGCACCGAAGCGCTTGCCGACGCCTCGAAGCTGGAGCAGCGGCTCGTCGGCCACCTACTTGATGCCGGCCGTCGACGCAGGCCGCCGCAACTGCCTTGATGCACAGCGTCCGCGACCGTCACCCACTTGTCCTTCACGACCGTCGACGCCATGTTGCCGGCGGTGACCCACTTCGGCACGAGCAGCACCGAGGGGACGTCCTTGTTCGCCTGGGTGTCCTTGGTCGAACCGTTCACGAGCGCCGTCGGAACCTTCTCACCGGCCCGCAGGTAGAGCGCAATCGTGACTGCCGCCTGCGCCTCGGCCGTGATCGCCTTGTAGACGGTGCCGCACTGGTAGCCCTTCAGGATGTTCTGCAACCCGACCAGCGACGCGTCCTGACCCGTGGTCGGGAACGTCTTGGGCGGGATGTGCAGGTTCTGGAGCTGCGCGATCACCGCGTTGGCGTTGTCGTCATTCGGTGTCACGACCGCGTTGATGTTCTTGTTGCGCGGTGTACTGCTGCTGGAAGTTCGTTGCCGCGATCGACGGCGTCCAGGTACCGGCCGGCTCGCCGGCCTTCACGTACGTACCGTCGGCGAACTTCGGCTTCAACACGCCGTTGTAGCCCTCGGCGAACAACGTGGCGTTGTTGTCGGTGGGGTCGCCGTCCATGATGAGGATGTTCGGCTTCTTCACCTTCCACGCGGTGATGCAGGCGACTTCGCCCTGCCCGATGAGCTTGCCGACCTGCACGTTGTCGAAGCTGACGTAGTAGCGCCCGTCGGCCCCGCCCTTGGTGAGGCGGTCGTAGTCGATGACCGCGACACCTTTGGCGGCCGCGGCGCTCTCTCGATCGCGGCACCGCTGCCGGAGTCGATGGCGTCGATCAACAGCACGGTCGCGCCGTTGGTGATGTCGGCATCGGCCTGCGTCTGCATCGTCTGCGCGCTGCCCTGCGCGTTGTCGACCTTGAACTCGGCGCTCGACAGGCCGGCGGCTTTGAGCGCCTGCGTGAGGTACGGGCGGTCGTACGACTCGTAACGTGCCGAGCTTTCGGTGTCGGGCAGGAGCACGCCGATGAGTCCTTTGCCCTTGGCGGCGAGCGGCTTGAGCTTCGCCATCGCCGAGAAGTCGGCGGTGAACGACGTCACCGTCAGCGAGACCGTGGGCGAAGACCCCGCGGCCGTGGTGGTACGTGCTCGACGACGATTTCGACGAGCTCCCACATGCGGCAAGTATCAGAGCCGAGGCCAGTGCCAAGGCGATAGCTGCCTTCGTTGTTCCGGATCGATACATGACTGCCCCCTGTGGGTCGGATGACGCGGGGGTGTCATACCCACGTCGGACAAACCGTATGCCAATCGCAGCAAGAGAGAGTGCAATCGCGGTTTCGACAAGCTCCGGCACGCTATCGGCTGGGCTATTTGGGTGGCACGACCACGATTTCGGCCCGCTGACCCCGGTCGAGAAAGCGCAGCACATCGGCTGCTTCCTTGCGGAGCGCGCCGATGGTCGTTCGAGGCAGAGGCTCCAAGAGCTGCAGGGACAGGGTCTCGCCGTTCAGCGTCCACGTCGCGACCACCCGGCCCTTCACGAGCGCGCACGTGCGGACGATGCCGTTGGTGGTCACGACATGATGGGGCCCGACGACGAAGTCACGCGTCGCCCACCCGAGCAAGAGCGGATCGAACGGTCCCAGCAGCCGCGGTGGTGGCAGCGCGACCGACGGGTCGCGTCCGCCGAGGTCGAAGAGGGCGTCGCCGACCTCTGCGACGTGCTCTCGCACATGCTCGAACCCGGCGCGGGCGTCCCCGAGCGTGAGCCCGGCCCACTTGGCGAGATCGCGCGGCCCCGCCGGGCCGTGACCGGTGAGATACCGGAGCGCGAGGCGAGCCAAGGCGTCCGAACGCGCAAGCGGCGGAGGCGGATCCCCGAGCCAGTCCCGTACCGAGACGAACGCGTGCTCACCGTCACGCATCGGACCGCGAACGATCTCGCCGCGCAACGACGCGGACGCCAGCACGTGGATGAACGCCTGCTCCGCCGTCGGGACGCGCGCCGCGTCGAGCCGAGCGCGCAGCTCTCGGCGCGTCTGCGGCCCGTCGTCACGAACGGCTTCGGAAACGATCTTGATCCCGCGCTCGGCTTGCTTCTCGCTGACGCCCTCTTGGCGAAGTCGCCGCTCGTTGGCGGTCACGATCTGCGGCGTCGTCAGCGGGTGCAGCCACCAGTAGTCGTCGGGGCTCACGAGATGCAGCGTGCCGCGATTGAGCCAGGTGATCAGCAGCGTCCGCCGGTCGGTCAACGCGTCGTCGACATCGGCGGCGCGTAAACCCTCCGAGCCGGCAACGCACGGCCAACCGCGCGCCGCGCGCGTCCTGCGCCTGCACCGCGAGCAGCCGCTCGACAACCGTCTCCGGGGAACGCGCCGGAGTCCCGCTCAGGAGCTGCGCCGCGCAACCGCGCGGCAGTCACTCGAGCTCGGCCCGCATGCGCGCCACGAGTCCCGCGAACATCGGATACAGATCGGAACCCATCGCGTCGAGCGAGGGCTTCCACATCTCATAGCGGTCGATGAGCCGGTGACCGAGCAGCAACTTGATCAGCTCCGTGTCGAACGCGCCCACGTGCTCGAGCGCGGCGAGCTGTTCGAAGTAGTCGAGCTCGCGGTACAGGACGAACGCCTGCATCGAGTTCGACGCGACGTACTTCTGGAATTCCGTGCTGAGCTGCTCGGGCGTCTCGAACTGGCCGATCAGATGCCGCGTCTCCACGAGATCGGTTTCGTCCCAACGCCGGAGAAAATCCGCCGCCATCGCCGACTTGCGGCTCTTCTCCAACTCGCGGACCTGCTTGGCCGCGAAGAGCGCGGCGAACAGCGCACTCAGCAGTCCGATCGCGCCCACCGCCGTCGCGACCGCGGTGACGATCTCGGCCCAATTCGGATCCGCTGTTGCCATGCCGGGCGCCTCCCGCCTGGGTCCCGATTCGACGGTAGCGGTTGAAGAAATTCTCGGACCGGTGTCCTCTGGCGGTCGGGCCGTTCGTAGCTGTGACAGAAGGCGGGCAACCGAGCCGGCCGAACGGAAGGAGCAGCAATGACCGCCACGACCATCCTCACCGCACCGTCGACTCACCCGCCGGTTTCCGAGCCGACCACGACTCTGCCGTCCACGACGAAGCAGACGACGAGGCAGATTCGGCGCACCGGCTTGATCGCCGGAGCCGCGGCCGCAGTCGCAACGTCGACAACGGCCGCGATCGCGTCGGCGCTCGGCGTCTCGCTGCACGTCAGTGGCAAGGCGATCCCGGTGCTCGGCTTCGCCCAGCTCACGTTCGTCGCCGCGATCATCGGCACGGTCATGGCGGTCGTGATGTCGCGGCGCGCGAGCCGGCCCCGCCGGCTGTTCGTGATCACGACCCTCGCGCTCACCGCCGTGTCGATCGTCCCCGACGTCATGGCCGACGCCCACGTCTCCACCCGGCTCGTGCTCGCGCTCACGCACGTGATCGCCGCCTCGATCGTGATCCCCGCCCTCGCCTCCCGCCTCGCCGACTGAACCCGCCCAGCCCCTACCCTCACGCCGGCACCCGCCGGCTCGTCCGAAAGGATCCGTGCAATGACCCAGTACCTCATGTCCGTATGGCACAGCCCCGACAACCCGATCCCCGACGATCCCGAAGTGATGGAGAAGGCGTTCCGCCAGGTCGACGCCTTCAATGCCGAGTTGATCGCCACCGGCGCCTGGGTCTTCGGCGGTGGACTGCACGCACCGGAATCCGCAACCGTGGTGCGCGCGACCGACGCCGACCCGATGATGACCGACGGTCCCTTCGCCGAGACCAAGGAATACATGGGCGGCTTCTGGGTCATCGAAGCCCCCGACCTCGACGCCGCGCTCGCGTGGGCGGCGAAGGGTGCCGCGGCCTGCATGGGCCCGGTCGAGGTTCGGCCGTTCCAAGACGAGCCCGCGTAACTCGACCCGCGTACGTCGAAACGTGGCGACCCCGCTCGATCCCGTCGGCGACGCAACCGACCTCGAACGGATCTTTCGTGCGGAATCCGGCAAGGTCGTCGCCACCCTGGTCCGTCTCTTCGGCGATATCGACCTCGCCGAGGAGATGGTCCAGGAGGCGTTCGTGGTTGCGACCGAACAATGGCGCGCCACCGGGCTTCCGCCCAACCCCGGTGGCTGGATCACGACGACCGCGCGCAACCGCGCCATCGACCGGCTGCGCCGGGAAGCCTCCCGCAATGATCGTCACGCCCAAGCCGCGCTGCTCCACGAGAGCACCGAAGCTCACGAACCGGTCGGCGACGTGAAAGACGACCGCCTCCGTCTCATCTTCACGTGCTGCCACCCCGCGCTCGCCCCGAGCGCGCAGGTCGCACTCACGTTGCGACTCCTCGGCGGACTCGAGACGCCGTACATCGCCCGGGCGTTCGTCGTGCCCGAAGCAACGATGGCGAAGCGACTCGTACGTGCAAAGCAGAAGATTCGCGACGCCAAGATTCCGTACCGGGTTCCCGGCGACGCCGAGCTGCCGGGCCGGCTCCGCCCGGTGCTGGCTGTCATCTACCTCGTGTTCAACGAGGGCTACGCCGCGACCGAGGGCGACGCGCTGATCCGCGCCGATCTGTGCGCGGAAGCGATCCGGCTCGCGCGCCTGCTCGTCGAGCTCATGCCCGACGAGCCCGAAGCCCTCGGGTTGCTCGCGCTCCTACTGCTGACCGAGTCGCGCCGGGATGCGCGCACCGCGCCCGACGGCACCATGGTGTTGCTCCCCGATCAGGACCGCACGAAGTGGGACCGGGAGCTCATCGAAGAGGGCCAGGCCATCGTGCGCCGGCTCCTGCAACGGAACACGCCCGGTCCGTACCAGATCCAGGCCGCCATCAACGCGGTGCACAGCGACGCCCCGACCGCGGCCGACACCGACTGGCGCCAGGTGCTCGCGCTCTACGACCAGCTCCTCGCGATCGCGCCCACCGAGATCGTCGCGCTCAACCGCGCCGTGGCCGTAGCCGAGCTCGAAGGTCCGGCCCCCACGCTCGAGATCGTCGAAAACCTCGATCTCGACACCTACTACCTGTTCCACGCGACGCGCGCGGAGCTCCTCGTTCGGTTGGAACGCTACGAAGACGCGGCGCAGGCGTACGAACGGGCGCAGACGCTCACCGGCAACGCCGCGGAACGCGCGCTGCTCGAACGGAAACGCAATGCAATTCCCCGTTGATCAATTCGGGGCTGAGTGCTCCGGATCCCACATCGAGAGATCGCGGCCGATCATCTTCTCCAACTTGGCGAGATCGTCGGCGAAGTACTCGTAGAGCTTGCGGCGCGCATCGTTCGTCAGCGGTGGCGTACCCGTGCGATCGCCACCCGGTCGTTGGCGGTAGCTGAACCGCACCTCTTCGAGCTCGGGCGGGACGAACTCGCCGCGTCGCGCCGACATGATCGGCGGCCCGGCGGTAGAACCCCGGCGCGTCGGTCTTGATGTCGTCGTGGAGCAACACGAGCAGGTTGTCGCCGAACGTCTCGCGATACGGCTCGAGGCTCTCGGCGTACCAACCGCCGGAAACCAGACCGAGCTTGTCGCGCTCGGGCGGCGTCTGTTCGACCAGCTCGAGGAGGTCGGAGTCGCTCGGAAGACCGCTCGACGAGATGTGGTGGATCATTGCCGACCGGGCCCGGTCGATCGGGTTGCGCAGGATCGCGATCAGGCGAACGTCGGGCACGACCTCGGCGATCCGTTCCCGGCAGATGTACGGGCGGTGCCGCCAGAACATGTAGCCGGGCGTCGCCTCGCCGACGACGGGTTCCCCGTCCCAGCCCTCGAACTGCTCGCGGTACCAGGCAACGCCGAGCTCCTCGAAGCGGGGCCCGTTGTTGAAGAAGCTCAACTCCGTCGCCGCCGCGAACACGTCGGGGTGGAGCCCCAGGTTGAATCGCAGCCACCGCGTCGCGCACTTCTGCGCGCCAATGACCAGGAACGTAGGAAGGGGTAGCTCGCGCAAACTCATCCTGGCGAACTCATCGGGTTTCCGGGCCGTCTCCTCGGGAAGACAGCGGACTATATCTTGGCGGGCAATGGCCCCCAGCGACGCGGCGACACCGCCGACCGACTCGCCGGTCCTCTCCGTCGTCGTCCTCGCTTGGGACAACCTCCCCCTCACGCAGGCGTTCGTCGAATCGGTTCGCTGCAACACCGATGTGGCCTACGAGCTGATCATCGTCGACAACGGTTCCCAGCCCGCGGCGGCCGCCTTCGCCGAAACCGCGGCCGATCGCGCGGTCATGAACCCGGAGAACCTGGGATTCGCGCGGGATGAACCAGGGCCTCGACGCGGCACGCGGTGAGCTCATCGTCTTCTGCAACAACGACACCGTGGTCCCGCCCGAGTGGGCATCACATCTGGTCGAGACCCTGCGATCGCATCCGAACGCCGGGATCGTCGTGCCCGCGATCACCACCGCGACCAATCCCGTCACGGTGCGATCGCACGCCGGCACCGCGATCGAAGTGCTCGAACCCTTCTCGGCTCCGCCCGCCGGCGTCGTCTACCTCATCCGCGTCGACACCGCACACGAGCTCGGACGCTGGGAAGAAGAGTTCGCGGTCGCGAGCGGCGAAGACGTCGACCTCTGCTTCAAGGTCTGGGTCAACGATCTCGACATCGTGTTCGACGAACGCGTTCTCGTCGACCACGTAGGGCACGCAACCGCGTCGAAGCTCGACGACTCGCAGGAGCTGTGGGCGGTGAACCGCCGCCGGTTCCTCGCGAAATGGATGGGACCGACGGATCCACCGCGTCTGGCGTCGTGTCCCGCTGATCGGTTCGCGCGCAATCGCGCGACCGCGCGTGCCGTCGCGGGATGGATGGAGAAGTACTTCACGATTCGCGATCGCCAGCGCGCGCGGTCCGGCGGACCTGCGCCCGCGGGCAGTTCGTGGCTGCGCGCCGCCTATCGCCGCACGCGCCGCGGGCTCGGGTCTTTACGACCCGGCTGATCGCGCGAGCGCTTCGAGCGTCGCCAGCGTGTCGCGCGCTTGGCGTTTCAACGAAAGCTCCCGGCTGGCCGCGAATCCGCCTTCTCGTAAGCGCGCCCGCAGCGCCCCGTCTCGCAGCACGCGCAGGATCGCGCCCGCGGCGGCATCGACATCTCGCGGCGCGACGAGCAGGCAGTTCTCGTCGTCGCGCGCATACTCACGCACGCCGCCCGCGTCGGTGAGCACCGACACCGCGCCGCACGCCATCGCTTCGAGCGCCGGGAGCCCGAACGCCTGGAAATCGGAGCCGTCGAAGTGCACACGGGCACTCGAGTAGAGCCGCGCCAGCTCGTCGTGATCGGTGACCACACCCGCGCTGCGGTACGGGAACGGCAACTTCAAACTGTCGATCTGCTCGCCGAACAGCACGATCTCGGCTTCGGGCATCGCGTCGTGAACCTTCGCCAGGGTCGCGACCACGAAGTCGAACGCGCGGCGGGGCGTGCGGGGCCGGGCCATCGCCAACACGATCGGACGCGTGCCCCGTTCCACCGGCCGCGGGTAGAAGAACCCGAGATCGAGACCGAGCGGAATCGTCTGCGACTCGTACCCGTCGCCGTGCAGCAACTCGCGCAACCACTCCGACGTGACGATCTTGTTCGCGATCAGGCCGTAGGTCTGCTTGACCCGCGGCGCGATTCGATCTCCGCGTCGGCGTAGAACCACGGCTCGTAGTCCTGCACGAAGTACGCGGCGCGCGGCGCCCGGCCCGCCTTGACCAACTTCTCGACCCACGCGGCAGTCGTCCAGTGCGTCGCCACAACTACGTCGGTGGCGGGCAGGCGTTGCACCAACGTGCCCTCGTCGGCGAACACGGTCGGATTGATCTGCACGCGCCAGCGGAACACCTCGCGCCGGCGATCACGCCGGCCCCGGAGCGCCGCGACCCGAGCGTCGACACCCAGCTGCCGCAACTCGTTCGCCAGTTGCATCACGACCAGCGCGCCGCCGCTCATGCGCAGCTCCGGCAGCACGTACGTCACGCGTAGCGCGCCCTCGAGCGTCGGGCGTTCGTGACGACGTTCGCCCGCGAGCCGCGCTCGCCACTCATCCACACTTCGCTGGCGGGCCAGGATCGCGCCGGGTGGGCGGAACACCGCTTCCTTGCGCGTCACGGTGCGCGCCAGGCGCACGGCGCGCGTCCCGAGCCGGAAGCGTGACGAGCGGACGACGGCCGTCCCATCGCGCTGCGACTGGTCGAGCAACTCGAACAGCGCGAAGTTGCGGGCGTCGAGCGCGACCCGTTTCCCGTGCTCGGCGCGGAGCGCGTCGAGCACCATGCGGCACTGATCGATCCACGGTTTGAGTTGCGTCGCGGTTGCCCCCGGGATCCACGCCCCGAAGCCGCGGCCGGTGGAACACCACAGCACAGTCGCGTCGGGATCGATCGCCGACCCGGCATCGTCGAGCGCCGCCCGTGCGCCGTCTTTGGTGCTCTCGACGCGCTCGAACGGAGCCGCGTCCTCCGGCCCGCACTCGACCATGACGACCGGTGCCACGCTCCCGCTCGCGCCGATGTGCGATCCGATCGTCTCGGTGAGCGCACGCACGCTGTGCCAAGTGGGATAGCCGCGCAACCAGATGAGCTCGGTGCCGAGCCCGCGTTGGAGCGCGGCGGGGAGCTCGGCCGCAGTACAGGAATCGACGGTCGCGACCCCCGGGAGCGTCGACTCCGACTCGGGTTCTTGGTCGATCCAACAGATCAACACCGTCGCCGGCCGGAGGGTCTCGACGAGCGGATCCAGGATCGCCCGCCGGCCGAGATCGTCGACCACTCGTGCTCCGGTCAGCTTCGAATCTGCTGCGCCAGGTAATGCGCCTCGCCGACCTGGCGCACGAGCTCGAGCTGCGTCTCGATCCAGTCGGCGTGCTCCTCTTCGCCTTCGAGGATGTGATCGAGCAGCTCACGCGATCCGTGGTCACCGGCGCCGATACAGGTTGCGATCCCGGCGTTCAGCCGGTCGATCGCCGCCCGCTCGAGCTCGAGCGCGAGGGCGAGCTTCTCGGGAACGGTCTCGCCGATACGAACGGATCCGAGCCGCTGGAGGTTGGGCATGCCGTCGAGGTAGAGCACGCGCTCGATGAGCGCGTCGGCATCCTTCATCTCGCCGATCGACTCGTCGCGAAACTTCTCGGCGAGGCGGTCGTAACCCCAGTTCGCGCACATCTTGGCGTCGGCGAAGTACTGGTTGACCGCGGTCAACTCGGCCGTGAGCACCTCATTGAGCAGATCGATGACGGTGCGATCGCCCTGCATGGCGTACTCCACGGTTCGGGAGGTGGGGTTCGGGGCGCTGGCTTCGGACTGGCTTCGGAAGGTGGTGGGCCGCGCAAACCCTAGTAGCCGACCGCGGGACCCGCGTCGGCTCTAGACGTTGACCAATGAGCGCGATTCGCGTGACGCGGTCGTCGCGAAACCGCGACTCGTCGCACAGGCGCCGCAACTCGTCGTGGCACGAGCCGCATCCGGTACCCGCGCCGCAGAGCCGGCCGATATCGGTCTCGTCGGCCGCGCCGGCGTCGATCGCTTCCCGGACGTGCTGGTCGGTTACGGCGCGGCAGTGGCACACCCACATGGTCAGCTCGCCTCGGCGCGGGGCGGCGCCACTCGTACCGGCACGGCAATGTGTTCAACAAGCTGAACGCGACCGCGGGGCTCACTTCGCGCTCGATGGGGAAGCGGTGCCCGACGCCCACGACGAAGAACCGGGGTCGATCGTCTTCGACCATCCTCACGCAGTCGACCCGCCGCAGGCCGGAGAGCGCGGCGTCGACGGAGTGCAACGTCCTACCGTCTCTCGGGCTCGTCGAGCCCCTCGGGGTCCGCATGCGTGCTCCTCGGCCCATCTCGTAGATCCGGGCAGGCTGTCCTAAGTAAGGGAAGCCTAACCTAATGAATCTGCGGTCGCCGGTCAAGGGCCAATCAGCCTCAACCGGGAGCCGGCGCGAAGAGGAATCCCCATTCCGGTACCGCTATTATGCGGAAGGTGATTCCGATTACGGCGACCCGCCCGATGCGAGCCGACGCCCGCCGCAATCGCGAGCGGGTGCTCGTCGCCGCCGAGGAAGTGTTCTCCGAGCTCGGGCTGCGGGCGCAGATCGAGGAAGTCGCGCGCCGGGCGGGCGTGGGCGTGGGCACGGTGTGCCGCCACTTCCCGACCAAGCGGGACCTGATCGAAGCGGTGCTCGAAGCGATGTACGCGTCGCTCGCCCACGACGCCGAGGAAGCACTCGACGGTCCCGACCCGGGCGAGGCGTTCCGCTCGTTCTTCACAGCGCTCTCGGAGTTCCAAGCGCGCCATCGCGCGCTCGCCGAACAAATGGCCTCCGAGCTCGACCTGCCCGCGTCGGCGCAACCGCTCCGTACCGCGTTGCGAGCATCGATCACGCAGTTGGTGACGCGCGCGCAAGCGGCCGGCGCGATCCGGGCCGACATCGGACCGGCCGACGTGGCCATGCTCTTCTCCGGCGTCGCGCACGCCACCGCGCTCGCGGGCGACCTCCAGCCCGCGTCTGCGCGAGCGTTACGTCGCGATCATCCTCGACGGGCTCCGACCGCTCGACGCATCAACGCTCTCGGGTGAACCGCTCGACTTCGCCGACCTCGAACGCCTCAAACGGCGGCGGCTCGCAAGATGAGCGAGATCGAGATCCCCGCGTCGCTCACAACGCCGGAACCCTCGGCAATCAGCGCCGAGCCACCCGACCCCCGTCGTTGGATCACGCTCACGATCATCATCATCTCGGCGTTCATCGTCGTACTCGACAACACCGTGCTCAACGTCGCGATCCCCACGATCCTGCGCGAGTTCCACACCACGCTTGCCAGTCTCGAGTGGGTCATCACCGGCTACGCACTGACGTTCGCGACGCTGCTCATCATCGGCGGTCGCCTCGGCGACGTCTACGGCCACCGCCGCGTCTTCGTGATCGGCGCGGGGCTGTTCGGCGTCGGCTCGCTGCTCGCGTCGATCTCGCACTCGGTCGGCATGTTGATCGTCGGCGAAGCAATCATCGAAGGCATCGGCGCGTCATTGATGTTGCCGGCGACGCTCGCGATCCTGTCGGGAACGTTCCACGGTCGCGAACGGGCGACGGCATTCGCGGCGTGGGGCGCGACTGCGGGCGTCGCCGCCGCGTCGGGGCCGGTCGTCGGTGGATTCCTCACGAACTTCTACTCCTGGCGGTGGGCGTTCCGGATCAACGTGATCATCGCCCCGCTCGCGATTGTCGGCGCGATGTTGTTCATGCGCCGGAGCGACCGCGGTGAACGTCGCATCAAGATCGACCTCCCCGGCGCCGCGCTCATCGCGGTCGGCATGTTCTCGCTCGTCTTCGCGCTGAGTGAGGGCACGATCTACGGCTGGATCACGCCGCTCAAGGATTTCAGCATCGCGGGCCACGTGGTCTGGCCCGCGACCCGAACCATCTCCGTGATCCCGTTCATCTTTGTGTTCGCGATCGCCGTGCTCGTGTGCTTCTGGTTCGTCGAGCACGCCAAGGAGCGCAACCACGGCGACCCGCTCTTCGAGTTCGCGTACCTCCGCTTCCGCACCTATCGCTACGGCTTGCTGACCGGTTTGATCCTGTCGATGGGCCAGCTCGGCATCAGCTTCGTGTTGCCGGTCTTCCTCCAGGACGGCCGGCACATCTCGGTGTGGCACAACGGGCTGTGGGTGCTCCCGTCGGGCCTGTTCGTAATCGTCGGCGCGCAACTCGGGGGCCGGCTCATCAACCGGTTCGGCACGATCCAGGTCGTGCGCGGCGGGTCTGATGATCTACGAGCTCGGTCTCCTCGTGATGCTGCACGCGATCTCGTTGCAGATGACCGTGTGGGATCTCTTCCCGGGGCTCGCGCTGTACGGCGTGGGTATCGGGTTCGCGCTCGCGCAACTCACCAACGTCGTCCTGTCGGAGATTCCGTCCGACAGCTCGGGCGTCGCCAGTGGCGCCAACACGACCGTGCGCCAAGTGGGGAGCGCGCTCGGGGTCGCGGTCATCGGATCGTTGCTGACCGTGCAGACGGTCAACCACGCGATCTCCCGCATCAAGGACTCGGCACTCCCCGCCGCGCTGAAAGCCTCTGCGATCTCCGGGGTGCACACATCGGGAGCCAACTATGCGCCCACACCCGGACTGCGCGGCGCGAGTGCGGCCGTGATCCAATCGGCGGTTGAACACGGCGTCACATCGGGCACCCGGCTCGCGCTGATGTTCGCGTTCGTCGTCGTCGCGATCGGCATCGTCGTGTCGTTCCTCATCCCAACCACGCCCGCGCCGCCCGATGACCGGGTGACCCGGGCCGTCGAGGGCTTCGAGCCCCTCGAACCGCTCGACGCGGATCCCGCGCTCCTGGCCTGACGCGCTCCTACGAGCGCACGCCGTCGAACTGCACGAACGACGGATGGGTTCGACCGTGGCCGAGTTTGCGGGCCCAGGTGGTCGGCAACGCTTTCGCCTCGGCCGCGCTCGCGTACCCGCGCGCCGCCGAAGGTGATGCCAACGTCGGCCAGACCGGCCGCGACGACACCGGCGACATACTCCGGTGTCGGTACCGGCAGATGTTCGTAACGCAGTGGCGTCGAGTCGAGCCAGATCTCACCGTTCAACGTCACTTCGAGCCGCGCGGCCGGCGCGCACAGCGCGGCCAGGCCACCGAGCACATCCGCATGCGCGAGCACGATCCCTTCGAGCAGGCTGCCCCACGGAAGCTGCACCGAGACTTCGTCGGCGATGCCTACGAGCTCGGGCGGCAGCGCTTCGATCGCGGCACGGAAGAGCAACAGGTTCGGTCGACCACCACGCGCGGGTTTGCGCGCCGACTTCGCCGCGATCTCACCCATCGGTTCGTCGAGCGCGTCGACGCCGATCACGAGTCGGGCCGGATCCGCCGAAGCCAGGTGATACGCGAAGCGACCGTCGCCGGTGCCGACATCGACCAGGGTCGTCGCGAAGCCGGCCCGCACCTCGGACAGCGCATCGGCACCGAACGGCGCGGTGCGACCCTTGCCGATCACGCGGGTGAGCGTCACCGGTCTTTGCGCGCCTTGGTACTGGTTGCCGGTGCCGACGCCAGCTTCTGCACGCGCTCGTACGCTTCGTTGCGACCGACGCCCGGCATCGACTTCAGCGCCTGCGCGACCGTCGACGCGGGCACGCCCTGCTCCAACAACGAACGCAACAGCCCGTCCACGTCTTGCGCGGTGGCGGGCGCATCGGTGCTCGAGCCCGCTGTCATTTTCCGCCGGCGGCGCGATGACGATCGTGCATTCGCCGAGCGGCTTCTCGTCCCGCCAGCTCCTCGGCGAGCTCCGTCGCGGTGCCCCGCCGGAACTCTTCGAAGATCTTGGTGACCTCGCGCCCGATGCACACGCGCCAGTCGGCCCGCACCGCGGCGATGTCGGCGAGGGTTTCGGCCAACCGCGCCGCCGACTCGTAACACACCACCGCCGAGCCCAACGCGGTGAGCTCGCGCAACGCTTGTTGGCGCGCCGACGATCGGCGCGGCAGGAACCCGCCGAACACGAACCGGTCGATCGGCAGGCCCGACGCGGTCAACACCGCGAGGAGCGCCGAGGGTCCCGGCACCGGACAGACCGCGATGCCTGCTTCAACGGCGCGGCTGACGACCACGTAGCCGGGATCGCTGCACAGCGGAGTCCCTGCGTCACTCACGAGCGCGACCCGCGCGCCTTGTTGCAGCCGGTCGATGATCCCGTCGACGCGTTGCGCCTCGTTGTGGTCGTGATAGCTCGTCGCCCGAGCCGGATCGATGCCGATACGTTGCGCGAGCGCGTGCAGTTTCCGGGTGTCTTCCGCGAGCACGAGGTCGACGTGTTCGAGCACCTTGATCGCACGGGGGCCGATGTCACCGTCGTTGCCGATCGGTAGCGCGACCACGAAGAGCACCCCCGGAACCGCTTCCCGCCCGACGGGGCGCACGGTGACGTGCAGCTCGGCGTCGGGTGAGGCGAGCGCACGAACCAGATCACGGTCGATCGTCGCCGCGGTCTCCGTCGCATCGAACGCGAACGTGTCGGCACGCAACCCCTCACCCCTGCGGAGCACCAACGAGTCGGCACCGAGGTAGAACGGGCTCAGCGTCGCGGTGAGCTCGTCACGCGTGCCGTCGCACTCCAGCACCACCTCGACCCGACCGCGGAGCGCGAGCAGCGCGCCGTCGTCGTGATCGGAACCGACTCCCAGCACGCACGTCGCGCGCCGCGAGATCTCGCGATCGCGCGTGAGCTCGAGGGTCTTGGTGTGCGTCGCCGCGATGTTCGGATGACCGCGACACGTGAACGAGACCGATTTCGCCTCCGACCGGCCGGCCGACGGTGCCATCGCGTGTCAGTCGTCGCGGTTGGGCCAGAGGTCGACCGGCCCGCCGACGTACCCGCCGATGTTGCGCATCTCGACACCCCAAGGCCGCAGCAGCTCGATCAACTCACCGAGGTCATCGCCGAGCGCGGCGAGTGCGGGACCCATCTGGAGATCGGTCGCCGCTTCGATGCTCGTCGCGCACCGCCTGGCCGTCGTCGGTGAACGCGTCACCGTCGAGCCAGCCGCGATCCCGCAACCGCTCGACACCGCCGGCGAGATCGTCTTCGCTCCAACCACGGGTCCGCACGTAGCTGCGCAGCGGAAGTCCCATGTAGATGTCGTTCAGGAGGCCGATCTCCAACGCGTCGAGCGCCGCGCTCGACCACGCGGGCAATGTGCGCGTCGCCCCGGCACTCGCGCAGCATGTCGCCGAGGTGGAACAGCCGCGTCCACGGATCGGCGGGGTCGTCCCACCACGAGCGCAACCCGGCGAACAGCGGCCGCCCGGCAACGGAAAGCGGCGCGACCGCGCGCTCGAGCAACTCCGACGCGCGTGCTGACCTCCGGGCCTGCGGGACCGACGACGCGTTCGAGTTGGGCAACGCCACCTTCCGCGGCGCGCCGCGAAGATGGTCGCCGCGTCAGTGAGCGACCAGCCCAACGTCACCCCGGCGGAAACCACTTCCGGCTTGAACACGCCGAACGCAGCCGCGACCACGCCCGGTCGCACCTGGCCGAGCAACGATCCGCGGCTCGTGAAGTAGGCCGGTCCGTCGGGAAGGTGCACCAGTCCCGCCTGACCGGGACTCGCCGCGAACCCGAGTTGGGCGTACGCGGCGTGACATTCGGGCGCGAAGAACACTTGCCCGATCACGGGTTCCAGCACCGCCGCCAGGGTGCGGGTCTTGCGGAGATCGACGTCGGTCATGGTCGGCAGTCTGTCAGGCGGTCTGCCGGGCGTGTCGCCGCTGTGGTAAACGACGACCCGATGTCGGACGACTTCGCATGGCTCGATGCAACCGCCCAAGCCGCGCTCGTCGCGCGCGGCGACGCGACCCCGGCCGAGCTGGTCGACGCGGCGATCGCCCGGATCGAGTCGTCGAACCCCGCGATCAACGCGGTGATCCACGAACGCTTCGATCGGGCGCGCACCGAAGCGGGCTATGCGGCCTCACCTGACGGCCCGTTCTCGAACGCGCCGTTCCGGGGGGTGCCGTTCCTCGTGAAGGACGCGGTGTGTCACACCGCGGGTGACCCCTTCCACTGCGGGATGCGGTTGCTGAAGCGACTCGAGTGGACCGAACCCGACGACACCTGGCTCGCGGAACGGTTCCGCGCCGCCGGACTGGTGTCGGTCGGCAAGACCAACACTCCCGAGCTCGCGACCAGCGTCACCACCGAGCCGATCGCGTACGGAGCCACACACAACCCGTGGGATCTCTCGCGTTCGCCGGGCGGATCGAGCGGCGGCGCCGCGGCCGCGGTGGCGGCGGGCATGGTGCCGATCGCGCACGGCAACGACATGGGCGGCTCGATCCGCTTCCCGGCGTCGATGTGCGGACTGGTCGGGCTGAAGCCGACGCGGGCGCGCACGACGCTCGGGCCCGACTTCGGCGAGTACTGGGGCCCGCTCACCCACGAGCACGTGTTGACCCGTTCGGTGCGAGACACCGCCGCCGTGCTCGACGCGATCGCGGGTCCCGGGCCTGGCGATCCCTACAGCGCGCCGCCGCCGGTGCGGCCGTTCCGCGACGAGGTCGGCGCGCCGCCCGGACGGCTGCGTATCGGTCTGCGCACCCGGCGGCGCGACGGCGAACGTTCGCACCCCGTGTGCGAATCGGCGATCACCGATGCGGGCTGGCTGCTCGAATCGCTCGGCCATCACGTCGAGACCGTGAACCTGCCCGCGCTCGACGAACCGGTCGACGGCGCGTTCGGCATCGTCATGGCGGTGGCCATCGCGCGTGAGCTCGAGCGGTGGAAGACGCGAACCGGCGTGGAGATGACCGCCGACGACGTCGAGCCCGGCAACCTGTTCCTCGCCGAGATGGGCAACGCGGTCAGCGCGACGGCTTACGCCGACGCGATCGAGACGATGCAGTCGTGGTCGCGTCCGGTCGCGGCCTGGTGGAACGACTTCGATCTGTTGGTCACGCCGACCAGCCCCGAGTTGCCGGTGAAGCTCGGCGAGCTCTCTCCGACGAATCCCGATCCCGGCGTCATGGGGCGCATGGGAACGCTCACCACGTTCATGATCCCGTTCGACGTGACCGGCCAACCGGCGATCTCACTTCCGCTGCACTGGTTCGGCGACAGCCTCCCCGTGGGTGTGCAACTCGTCGCCGGCTACGCACGCGAAGACGTGCTCATTCGCGTCGCGTCACAGCTCGAGCAAGCGGCTCCATGGGCCGATCGCCATCCCCCGACGCGTGCTGACGGCCGGGATACCGCGTTCGGTCAGTGGCTGAGGATCGACGCCAGCGCCCACCCGCCGACGATCAGGCCGATCAGCATGTACGTGACGGTGCGCGCCAACGGCGCTTGCGCGAGGTCGGCAGGAATTGTTGCCGTGCGGCGCCGCGCGGACGCGTCGCTCTTGCGGCGAACGAGCGCGAGTGCGTTGGCGAAGAACAGCGCACCGCCGAGCGCGAGCACCAACTCGCGCATGACCTCGTCGTAGAAACTCACGACGCAAACGCTACTGCCGGCCGCCGCCGGATTCCTGAGCGAGCGCCAGCGCCTTGATCTGTCGGGGCGTCGCCGACCGCCGGACCGATGTCGTCAGTTGTTCCTGCAGATCGCCCGGAGGTCGCAGCACGGCCAGCCGCAACGGAATGCCCTCGCGGCTGAGGCAGCGATCAGTCTGCACCCCGAAGTCGGGCAGGCTTCCCTGCCCGGTCGCGCGCATGCGGAAGCACTGCGCCCGTACGCCCGCGATCGTGGTGTCGGGCCGGCGGGAGACGTTGTAGGCGCCGGCGTCCACGACGACGCGTACGACCGTCGACTCCGACAGCGTGCGCCGCGTCGGCGTCTTCTGGCATCCGTACTCGGCGCCGACCAGGTCACAGGAGGAGGCTTCGTCGCCGTGCTCGATGGTCATCGGCGGTGCCGGTGATCACCACGTGCCAGCCGTCGCTGCGGCCTTCCGTGCCCTGCTGGCGCAGCACTCGGCCGTCGGGCCGGCGGCGCGTGAAGTCGTACCCGACGATCCACCGACCGCGCTCGCCCGCGCGCATCAGCGCAACCAGGTCACGCGCCGCGGCGGGATCGTTCGCCGGGATCGCGAGCGCCGGCGCGTGGGTATCCGGCAATGGTGCTCGAGCAAATGCGGCGGCGAACACCAGCCCGATCGCCACCAGCGAGAAGCCGACCACCGCGATCCGGCGATCGACCGCACCCGTACCGTGCCGGCGCGCTGCGGACGGGCGTTGCACCGCGTCACCTTACGGCGGGCGCGAGACTGCCCCGATGCGCTTGCTCGTCGCTCGGTGTTCGGTCAGCTACGAAGGTCGACTCGGCGCGACGCTCGCACCGGGCATCCGCCTCATCCTGTGGAAGTCCGACGGTTCGATCGCGATCCACTCCGACGCCAAGGCCTACAAGCCGCTCAATTGGATGAACCCCCCGTGCACGATCATCGAGCGTGACAACACGATCACGGCGACGAACCCGAAGGGCGAAACGCTGCGCATCGAGATCCTCGAAGCGTTGCACGACAGCGACCACGAGATCGGTGAAGATCCCGGTCTCGAAAAGGACGGCGTCGAAGCCGAGCTCCAGCAACTGCTCGCGGCTCGCGTCGCCGCGCTGCAGGAAGACTTCGTGCTCGTGCGCCGCGAGTACCCGACCGACATCGGTCCGATCGATCTGCTGTGCCGCGACGGCGACGGGCGCGCGGTCGTCGTCGAGGTAAAGCGCATCGCCGAGATCGCGGGCGTCGACCAACTGCTGCGATACCAGGAACGGCTCGATCGCGATCCGCAGTTCGCGCCGACCGCGGGCATGCTCGTCGCCCAGCACATCAAGCCCCAGGCGCGCGTCTACGCGCAGAGCAAGGGAGTTGCGTGCGTGGAGATCGACCTGGCCCGCCTGCGGGGCGATCTCGACCCCGATCTCAAGCTGTTCTGATCGCGCGATCGTGCGCGCCGCCCTCCTCCTGCAATGTGACGACCGGCCCGGGATCGTGGCCGCGGTCGGCGCGTTCGTCGCCGGTCTCGGCGGCAACGTCGTGGAAGCCGATCAACACTCCGACCCGGCCGCGAACCTGTTCCTGCAACGGGTCGAGTTCGATGTCGACGCGTCGATCGAGTCACTCCGGAGCGGCTTCGAACCGCTCGCACAGCAGTTCGCGATGGAGTGGTCGCTGCACGACCTCGCGACCCGGCCGCGTATCGCGGTGCTCGCGTCGCGCCAGGGTCATTGTCTCGCCGACCTCCTGGTGCGCGACGCGCTCGGCGAGCTTCCCGGCCGGATCGTGCTGGTCGCGTCGAACCACGAGACGCACGCGACGCTCGCGGCCCGCTTCGACGTCGAGTTCCATCATCTCCCGGTCGGCGACGATCGCGACGCGCAAGAACGCGCGCTCGGCCTCGTTGCTCGAAGCCACCGCGCCCGACGTTGTCGTGCTCGCGCGCTACATGCGCGTGCTGCCGGCGTGGTTCGTGAACGAGTGGGAACGCCGCATGCTCAACATCCATCACTCGTTCCTGCCGTCGTTCGCGGGGCGCGCCCGTACGCGCAAGCCCACGAGCGCGGCGTGAAGGTGATCGGCGCGACCGCGCACTACGTGACGCCCGATCTCGACGAAGGACCGATCATCGCCCAGCAGGTGTTGCCGGTTTCGCACCGCGACGATCCCGACCGGCTCGAGCGCCGCGGCCGCGACCTCGAAGCGGTTGTGCTCGCGGAAGCGGTTCGCCTACATCTCGAGCACCGCGTGATCGTCTACGGCCGGCGCACCGCGGTGTTCGACTAGAGACGCGCCCGAGAACTACGTACGAGCGAGGTTCTCGAACTTCGTGAACGTGTCGAGGAACGCCAAGCGGGTGCTGCCGGTGGGGCCGTTACGGTGCTTGGCCACGATGATCTCGGCCATGCCCCGCTGATCCGACTCCGGGTTGTAGTACTCGTCGCGGTAGATGAACATCACGATGTCGGCGTCCTGCTCGATGCTTCCCGACTCACGCAGGTCGGCGAGCATCGGCCGCTTGTCCTGGCGATACTCCAACTGACGGTTCAGCTGCGCGAGGCACATCACCGGCGCGTCGAGCTCACGAGCGAGGATCTTCAAGCCACGCGAGAGCTCCGACACCTCCACCTGGCGGCTCTCGGATCGCCCGGGTGTCGCCATGAGTTGCAGGTAGTCGACGACGATCAACCCGATGTTGCCGTAACGCGCTTTGGTGCGCCGTGCCTTCGCGCGCATCTCCATCACGCTGCAGTGCGGGTTGTCGTCGATGAAGAAGGGGAGCTCGGCGAGACGGCCGACCGCGTGATTGAGCTTCGGCCACTCGTGCTCGGAGAGCTTTCCGGTCGAGAGCTTGCGCGCGTCGATCTTCGCTTCCGACGAGAGCAACCGCTTGGTCAGCTCGAGGTGACCCATCTCCATCGAGAAGAACAACACCGGCTTGCGGGTCGTGATCGCGCAGTTGAGCGCGGCGCCGAGCGCGAACGAGGTCTTGCCCTGACCGGGGCGCGCCGCGACGATCGACAACGTCGAATCTTGTAGCCCGAGCAACATGTCGTCGAGGTCGTGGTAGCCGGTCGGTGAACCGATGATCGACGTGTCGCGGTCGTAGAGCGCTTCGAGTTGCACCATCGTCTGCTCGAGCGCGGGGTGCAGCTGCTTCAAGGTGTCGGCCGACGCGCCGTTCGGCAACTTCGAAGATCAACGACTCGGCGCGGTCGAGCGTCTCGTCGACCTCGTCGTCGCTCGTGTAGGCCATCTCCTGGATCTCGCCCGCGGTGCCGATCAGGCGCCGGAGCATCGAGAGCTCCGAGACGATCTGCGCATAGTGCGACGAGTTCGCCGACGCGGGAGTCGACGCCTGGATGCGCATGAGCGCCGAGCTGCCGCCGAGCGCTTCGAGGTTCCCGGATCGCCGCAGCTCTTCGGCCACCGACACCGGATCGATCGGCTCGCCCCGCGCGTGCAGCGAGAGCGCGGCGTCGTAGATCACGCCGTGCGCGGGCTTATAGAAGTCGCCGGTCTCGATGTGCGCTTCGACCGCGGCGTTGATCGCCTCGCGGCTGAGCATCATGGCGCCGAGCAGCGACTCCTCGGCCTCGAGGTTGTGCGGCGGGATGCGCCCTACGCCGGGTCCGGCTCCGGGGCGCCGCCTCGCATCTTCGAGCGATTGAACCAATCTGACTCCGCTCGTCTCGGCGCTACCGGCGCGATACCTACTGGCCGGTCAACGGTGCACTGGGGGATGTGAGCCTGACAGCCCGGGCCTGTGGAACGTAAGAGGTACAACCGTGTGACTTTCCTGTGGACTATGCGCTTTTCTATCCACAACCCTGGGGATTATGACCGAGCGGTGAGACACCGACCGCGCATCGGCGGCACATCGTCGGGCATCGGCCGCATTCACCGAGCATCCAAATGACACGCGCAAGCCCACGAGCCGGTCGTTTGTCCACAGGCACGCGCCCCCTTCTTCACAGGGCGCGAGCCTTCTTCACAGGTACGAGCGCCGGCCTGTGGACGAATTGTGGACAACCGGCTCGCAGTCACGCGTACTGCCCACTACATCCCGCCCACTACATCGAGTCGAGCCTCAGCTCGCCACGACCTCCACCCGGAGGTTCGCGGTGACATCGGGATGCAGACGAACCGCGAGCTCGGTGGCTCCGAGCTCCTTGAGGGGCTCGTCGACCGCGATGTGGCGCCGGTCGACTTCGATGCCGATCTGGGCCTGGACCGCGGCCGCGATGTCGGAGGTGGTCACCGATCCGAAGAGGCGACCGCCCTCACCGGCGCGGGCCAGGATCTGGATGGTCGGCGCATTGAGCTGATCGGCGATCGCCTGGGCCGCTTCCCGGTCACGCCGATCGCGGGCGTCGCGGTTGCGGCGCATCGCGTCGGCCTGCTTCTGGATTCCCGCGTTCGCCCGCAAAGCGAGCCCACGGGGTACCAGGAAGTTGCGGGCATATCCGTCGGCGACATCCACGAGGTCGCCCTTCTGGCCGAGGTGCTCGACATCGGCCCGCAGTACGACCTTCACTCGTCGTCTCCCGTGTCGAGATCGCCGGCATCGAGCTCACCGGCGTCGACCGCGTCGAGCTCACCCGAGCCGTTGAGCTCGGCCAAGTCGAGCTCGCCGACCTCACCGTCGGCGAAGCCGATCGACTCCTGGATCTCGTCGTTCGCCGGCGAAGGCGCCGATTGCGAGGTCGGGGTGCTCGACGGCAGCCGCAGCTCGCCCCGGTCACCACGATCGCCGCGGTCACGACGGCCCTTCGAACGCTGCGTCACCTGACGCACGCTGTACGGAAGCAACGCCATCTCCCGGGCGAGCTTGATCGCCTTGGCCACCGCGGCCTGCTGCTGCTGGTCGTTCCCGGTCACACGGCGAGCGCGGATCTTGGCGCGCTCCGACATGAACCGGCGCAACAAGTTGACGTCCTTGTAGTCGATCCACTTGACCGACTCGGTGTTCAGAATCGACGTCTTCTTCTTGATCGGTCGGCGGTCTTTCGCCGACGGACCCTTCTTCTCGCGCCGCTGCGGCATTTGTTTCCTGTCTCGTTTTCTATCGGGAAGTTAGAACGGCTCTTCGCCGTACTGGTCGTAGTTCGCGTCGCCGCCACCGGCCGGCGTGGTGACGGGAGCGGAACGCGGAGCGCCGCCCCCACCTCCCCCGTCGCTCGGGCCGCTGCGCTCGACGCGGTGCACTTCGGCGGTCGCGAACCGCAGGCTGGCCGAGACGTCGTCGGCGACGATCTCGACGATCGATCGCTTCTCGCCCTGCTCGGTCTCCCAGCTGCGCTGTTCGAGCCGGCCGGTAACGACCACACGCGAGCCCTTACCGAGCGACGCGCCGACGTTCTCGGCGAGCTGACGCCAGGCGACGACGTTGAAGAAGCTCGTCTGCTCGTCCCATTCCTGGGTCTGCTGGTTACGCCACGAGCGGTTGACCGCGACGCCGAAGGTGACCTTCGAGACGCCGCTCGGCGTGTACCGCATTTCGGGATCGCGGGTCATGTTGCCCGAGATCGTGATGCTGTTCGTGTCTGATGCCATGTTTGCTCCCTATCCGCGGTCCGCCGAGGTGCCCGCAACCTTGGGAGGCCCGTAGACCTTCTCGGGAATGCGCAACACCTTGTGGCGGATGACCTCATCTGCCAGAGAGAGCACCCGGGACAACTCGACCATCGGGGCGGGGCCGGAACGGGCCTGAAAGACCACGTAGTAGCCATCCGCCTTGCGATTGATCTCGTACGCGAGTCGGCGCTTTCCCCACCAGTCGACGTGGCCACGTTCGGCCCCGCTCGCCTCGATGGAAGTCAGCCACCGCTCGACTGCTGCCCGGATCGTCTCCTCGTCCAGGTCCGCGTCGAGGATGATCATGACCTCGTACGGTCGCAACGATTCGGGCATCAGCCCGTTCCTCCTTCGGACCGCAGCTGGGCTGCGGGCTCCCACGATCGCGACCCCAGGGGTCGGCCGGAGGAGCAGTTGGTCAGTTGTCGAACCGGGAGAAGGTACCAGATCACCTCGAACGTCCTATCGGGAACGACCCTACACACGGGGTGCGACACCCGCACTCGGCGACCGATTTCTCCGATGAAACCGGCTATTTCTCCCTATGAACCCGGCTGTTTCTCCCTATGAACAGGGCGCGAGGTTCGTTGGCGGTGACGATCCCCCCGATCGTTCGAACGCGATGCGATACCGATGGCGGCTCGAGTAGATCGGGCAGTCGGCCTGCCCGCGGTCCGGGCACGGCGCCATGTGGGCACCGTCGACCCGAGTCCCGTCGGCGGAGTACCACGCGATCTCGAGGGGATTGCTCACTCCCGCCATCGTGAACGCAGCCTTGGTGTCGGTGTCGAACACGAACAACATCCCCGCGTACGGTCCGAGGTCCACGTGGTTGCGCAGGCCCGCGACGCGCAGCGTCGGCGTGTTGGCGATCGCCACCGGCAAACAGCGGCCGTCGATTTCGACGCGCGTCTCCCGGTACCCGACGAAGGGCGCGCCCGCGGCCTGTTGCCCGAACCGCACCGGCAGGTGCGACTTCTGATCATTGCTCGAGAAGACCTGTACGGCCAGCACCACGATCCCGATCGCGGCCAGTGCCACGATCGCGGCCGCGATCGTCAAACGCGCGCGTCTCGACAACCCGACGCGCTCCGGCATGCGGTGACTATTGCGTGAGCTCGGGCTCGACCGTGGCCTTCGGTACGGCCGTGGGGTCGCCGTAGAGACCGAGAGCCTCGGTCATGCGATCGGTCATGTGGTACGTCTCCGCGCTCGACGGGAACGTTCCCGCGCGCACGTCGGTGCAGAACTGCTCGACCGCGCTCGTCGCGTCCCGTTCGAACTCCGCGTAGGTGCGGACGAACTTCGGGCGTCGATGCCCTTCGGCTTCGAAGCCGAGGAGGTCGTGCCAAACGAGCACCTGGCCGTCGCAGTGCCGTCCCGCGCCGATCCCGATCGTCGGGATCGGGACCGACTCGGTGATCATGCGCGCAACCGCGTCGGGCACGCACTCGAGCACGAGCGCGAAACACCCGGCATCGGCGAGCGCGATCGCGTCGTCGGTGAGCGCCTGCGCGGCGTCGAGCTCCTTGCCCTGCACCTTGAATCCACCGAGCGCGTGGATCGACTGCGGGGTCAGGCCGATGTGACCCATAACCGGGATCTCGGTGTCGAGGATCGCCTTGACGGCATCGATCCGTTTGCGGCCGCCTTCGAGCTTCACCGCACCCGCGCCGGCGCGGATCAATGTCGACGCGTTGCGCACCGTCTCCTCGCGATTCACGTGGTAGCTGAGCCACGGCAGGTCGGCGACGACGAGGGCGTTCGGACGCGTGCGCGAAACCGCGCCGACGTGGTGCGCCATGTCGGCGGTCGTCACCTGCAACGTGTCGTCGTAACCGAGCACGACCATCGCCAACGAGTCGCCGACGAGGATCGCGTCGACGCCGGCCGCGTCAACCGTGCGCGCCGACGGTGCGTCGTACGCGGTGACCATGACGATCGGGCGATCCGGTTCCCTTCGCGCGAGCAGACCGGGCGCGGTCATACGCGTACGCGTGGTCGAAGAAGCCATCCCGGCAACCTCCTGCGTCCAGGGCACGAACGGCTCCCGGCGCATTGCGAAGCGTACTGGCGTATCGCGTTTTCGGCTAGCTGGATCAGCTCGCGTGCAGGCGGCCGTGCAGCGACTGGCGGCGGAGGTGATTCCACCGGCAGTCGACACAAACCTCGACGTCGTAACAGGCGAACTCGTCGCACGATGCGCCGAGCTTCACGAGCTCGGTCGTGTCGCTGATCGCCCGGCCGTTGGCCTGCTTCAGCTTCTCGCCGTAGACGTAGGAAACGAGGCGGAGGTTGGATTCGCCGCACACGGGGCAGGAATCGTGGATCTCGACCCCGATGTTCTGGGCCGCCCGCATCAGCTCCGGGTGCGCGTCACACACGTCGAGCCGGGTGAGTGCCCCGCTCCGGAAGTCGCGCAGAACCGCCCGTCGAGCAAGGGCGTAGTCCGTGACGCTGGGCACGAAGCCCAGTGTAGAGGCGCGCACAACCCCTTGGAATAGCCATCCGGCCCTTGGAATAGCCATCGGAGCGCAGGATTCGGAGCCCGGCTCCGGGACGCACCTCCGACATGGTGGTTGCATCGATATATCGATTCGATATATCGTATGATGACACCGGATCGGAGCCCGGCTCCGGTCGTTCCCTCCCCTCACCCCCACCCCCTCAAGACACCAGGAGTCAGCCCGTGCTCGAGCTCGCCGTTCTCGGATTGCTCTCCGAGCAGCCGCTTCACGGCTACGAGCTGAAGAAACGGCTGTCCGAGACCCTCGGCCCGCTCTGGGGAATCTCCTTCGGCTCGCTCTATCCGGCGCTGCGGCGCCTCGAGAAGTCGGGCGCGATCGAGGAGACCGAAGCCGCCGAGCTCACCGTTGTGGGCAACGTCTCGACGGGATCGCTCGACGGTGACCTCGCCGCGGCCCGCACCCGGCGCCGCGCTCTTCCCGGTCGCCGCACCCGCAAGGCGTACCGCGTGACCCCGGTCGGTGAGGTGCTCTTCGCCGAGTTGCTCGCCGACGAGACCGCCGACGACGAGCGGTCGTTCGCCTTGAAGCTCTCGTTCTGCCGCCACCTCGACCCGGCCGAACGCCTCGCGTTCCTCGAACGCCGCCGTTCGCAGCTCTCGCAGCGACTCTCGAAGACCCGTCGTACCCCCGCTACCCGATCGATCGATCGTTACACCCGGTCGCTCCTCGAGCACCGCGCCCAGTCCACCGAACACGACCTCGCATGGATCGACGAGCTGATCGCGCAAGAGCGCGCATCAATGCTCGGCGACCGTACGGAAGGAGCAACCGCATGAGCGGTTCCAAACCCCCCAAGCCCGTAAACGAGTCCGCGTCGCCATCGCCGGCATCGGCAACTGCGCGAGCAGCCTCGTGCAAGGAGTCGAGTTCTACCGTCGGGCCGACCCCAACGAACGGGTACCCGGCCTGATGCACGTGGAGCTCGGCGGCTACCACGTCGGCGACGTCCAGTTCGTCGCCGCCTTCGACGTGGATGCCGACAAGGTCGGGCTCGACCTCGGCAAGGCGATCTCGGCCAGCATCAACAACACGATCAAGTTCGCCGACGTGCCCGAGCTCGGCGTGCTCGTGCAGCGCGGCCCCACCTTCGACGGCCTCGGCAAGTTCTACCGCGAGGTCGTGGAGGAGTCGCCGGCCGAGCCGGTCGATGTTGCGCAGGCATTGCGTGACGCCCGGGCCGACGTGCTCGTCTCGTACCTGCCGGTCGGTTCCGAAGACGCGCAGCGCTACTACGCGCAGGCCGCGATCGACGCCGGTGTCGGCTTCGTGAACGCGATCCCGGTGTTCATCGCGAGCAACCCCGAGTGGGCGCAGAAGTTCACCGACGCCAACCTCCCGATCGTCGGCGACGACATCAAGAGCCAGGTCGGCGCGACCATCACGCACCGCATGCTGGCGCGGCTGTTCGAAGACCGCGGCCTCGCGATCGACAACACCTACCAGCTCAACTTCGGCGGCAACATGGACTTCAAGAACATGTTGGAGCGTGAGCGCCTGCTCTCGAAGAAGCTCTCGAAGACGCAGTCGGTTACCAGCCAGATCGATCAGGGCATGTCGTCCGACAGCGTGCACATCGGTCCCTCCGACCATGTGCCGTGGCTCAACGATCGCAAGTGGGCCTACATCCGCCTCGAAGGCCGCAACTTCGGTGACGTGCCGCTCAACATCGAGCTCAAGCTCGAGGTGTGGGACTCGCCGAACTCGGCGGGCGTGATCATCGACGCGGTGCGGTGCTGCAAGCTCGCGCTCGACCGTGGCATCGGTGGTCCACTCGCCGGACCGTCGGCGTACTTCATGAAGTCGCCCGCCGTGCAGTACCACGACGACGAGGCGTACCGCATGGTCGAGGAGTTCGCAGCCGGCGAGTAGTCAGGCCAAACTCTCGGCATGACCAACATCGAGTCGTGGGATCGGGTCGCGGCGCGACGCGGCGAAGCCGGTGGCATCGGCGTCGTGCAGTACGGACCCGATCTGCCGACCGAGGCCGATCTGCGGCTCTGCGGTGACTTGTCGGGCCGGCGCGTGCTCGACATCGGCTGCGGTTCGGGTGAGAACGCAGTGACGGTGGCGGGCCAGGGCGCGCACGTGATCGCCATCGATGTGTCCCGCGCCCAGATCGCGCTGGGCAAGCGCCTCGCCGAAAGCGCGGAGATCCGGGTCGAGTGGCACGAGAGCGATGCCGCAGATCTCGCGTTTCTCCGGGCCGACTCGATCGACCTTGCGCTTTCCACCGGCGTCGTCGACGAGATCGAGGACCTCGACCGGCTGCTGCGCCAGGTCCACCGCGTGCTGCGGCCCGGGTCCGCGTTCGTGTTCTCGCACGAGCACCCGATGCGGCTCGCGGTCGGGCGCGACGGAACCGCGCCCGGCGCGCTCCCCCTCGGGCGACTCGAGGTTCGCCGCTCCTACTTCGATCCGGCACCGATCGAAGTGATGTGCGAAGACGAAGCGATCCAGATGTGGCCGCGCACGATCGCCGACGTGTTCTCCGCGCTGCATCGCGCGGGCTATCGCGTCGACGCGCTGCTCGAGCCCGAACCGGTCCGTTCCTCCGATCCCGGACCCGCGGCACCCACCTCGATCATCTGGCACACCCGTAAGGAGGGTCTCTAGGAGTCGCTGCTTCCCGCGCCCAGGCGAGCAGTCGCTCGCGCGCTTCGGCTTCGGGAATCTCGCCCTCTTCCAACCGGATCTCCATGAGGAAGTCCTTCGCCTCGCCGACGATCCGGCTCGGCTTCACTCCGAGCACGCGCATGATCTCGACACCGTCGAGCGCGGGCCGCAGCTTCGCCAGCTCTTCCTGCTGTTGCAGCTCGGCGATGCGCTCCTCGAGCTGATCCATCCGCCGGCCGAGTGCCGCGGCCTTCTTCGCGTTGCGCGTCGTGCAGTCGGAACGCGTCAGCTCGTTGAGATCGTCGAGCAGGGGTCCCGCGTCGCGTACGTAACGGCGAACCGCGCTGTCGGTCCAACCCATGCGGTACGTGTGGAACCGCAAGTGGAGCTCGACGAGCTTGGCCACGTCTTCCACGACGTCGTTCGGATAACGCAGTGCCAGCAGGCGTTGGCGAGCCATCCGCGCGCCGACCACGTCGTGGTAGTGGAACGTCACGCCCTGCGGTCCGTATCCACGCGTCCCCGGCTTGCCGACATCGTGGAGCAGCGCGGCGAGGCGCAGCTTCAAACGCGGAGAGGTCTTGGCAACCACCGCGATCGAGTGGGCGAGCACGTCTTTGTGGGTGTGGATCGGATCCTGCTCGAGCTGCATCGAGTTGAGCTCGGGGAGGAACTCGTCGGACAAGCCCGTCCGCGAGATCAACCAGAGCCCGGCCGACGGATCGTCGGCCAGCATCAACTTCGAGAGCTCGTCGCGGATCCGCTCGGCGCTGATGATCCGGAGTCGCTCGCGCATCTGCTCGACCGCGGCCACGAGCTCGGGATCCGGTTCGAAGCCGAGCGTCGCGACGAACCGCGCCGCGCGCAACATGCGCAACGGATCGTCACCGAACGAGATCTCCGGAGACAGCGGAGTACGGAGACGGCGCGCGACCAGATCGTCGAGACCGTGGTGCGGGTCGACGAGATCGGGGTCATCGAGCGCGATGGCAATCGCGTTGATCGTGAAGTCACGGCGCGACAGATCCGTTTCGATGTCGTCGGAGTAGGTGACCTCCGGTTTGCGGCTGTCGCTGCGGTAGATCTCGGCGCGGAACGTCGTGATCTCGAAGAGGTCGTCGCCCTTTTGGCACCCGACCGTCCCGAACCGCTCGCCCTGGAGCCAAACTGCGTCGGCCCAACCCTTGACGACCTGCTCGATCACCTCGGGTCGCGCGTCGGTGGTGATGTCGACATCGGAGCCGGGGTGGACCCGGTCCAGGAACGCATCCCGCACGCTGCCGCCGACGAGATACGCGCGATGCCCGGCCTCACTCAGGCGTCGCGAAAGCTGCTGCGTCGCGGAACCGGGTTCGAAATCACGCGCCAGTCGAGGCGGGACAGCGGTCACGACCGCTCATTCTGGTGTCTGGCCGTACGCGAAACCGATTAGATCGGCGCGCGGCGGCTTACCCGGCTGCGGTGGCCGTCTGTTGCTCCGACGCCTGGCGCATCGTGAACTGCTCGATCATGAGCCGCAGGTCGTGCGGGCTGGTCGATGCCGCGAGCGCTTCGCGCAGGTCGACGAGACCCTCGCCGTAGATCCCGAGCAGGCTCTGGTCGAACGTCTGCATGCCGTAGTACTCACCTTCGGCGATGATCTGCTCGATCTCGTTCGTCTCCTCGGCGTTCACGATCTTGTCGAACACGCGGCCGGTTGCCACCAGGATCTCCACCGCGGGGATCCGGCCGCCACCGCGCCGCTCGACGAGGCGCTGGCTGACGATGCCGCGCAGCGAACCGCCGAGCGACATGCGCACCTGGCGCTGTTCGTGCGGCGGGAAGAAGTCGATGATGCGGTTGATCGAGTCGGTCGCGCTGATCGTGTGGAGCGTCGAGAACACGAGGTGACCGGTCTCGGCCGCGGTCAATGCGGTCTTCACCGTCTCGATGTCTCGCATCTCGCCGACGAGGATCACGTCGGGGTCCTGGCGCAGCACCCGCTTCAACGCCGCGTGGAAGTCGGCGGTATCCGTTCCGATCTCACGCTGGTTGACGATCGACGCCTTGTCGGGGTGGAGGATCTCGATGGGATCCTCGATCGTCACGATGTGCTTCTTCTGCGTCTCGTTGATGTAGTCGATCATCGAACCGAGCGTTGTGGTCTTGCCCGAACCGGTCGGACCGGTGACGAGCACCAGTCCGCGCTCGTGCTCGGCGAGCTTGCGCACAACGGGCGGCAGGCCGAGCTGTTCGAACGTCGGGATCTCGCTCTGCACCCGGCGCAACACCAGACCGACCGAGCCGCGCTGGCGCATCACGTTGACGCGGAACCGGCCGAGGCCCGACACCGAGTACGCGAAGTCGGCGTCACTCGTCGCGAGGAATTCTTCGGCGCGCTGCTTCGGCATGATCGCGAACGCGATGCGCTCGGTCTCCACCGGAGTGACCTCGGGGTGGTCGATGCGCTCGAGGCGGCCATCGATCCGAATGAACGGCGGCGAGCCCACCTTGATGTGGACATCGGACGCGCCCCGTTCGACCGCGTATCCCAGTAACCGGTCGAGATCCAACACCGACGACACCCTCCCCTTACTGTTTTCCGTCAACATCCGGAACTTGGATCGGCATCGAACGGGCTCGCCTCAAGCCCAGCGCCCGCGAAACCGGTCAAATCGGGGCTGAATTCGCCGAAGGCCCGTCGTCCCGAAGTCTCCGGACGGCGTCGACGACCGCCCGGCCCGGGCCGCCTGACGTCGCCGATTCCGGCCGGATGTGCCCGCCCACCAGGGCCGACGCGGTCGCGGCGACCGAAGTGCGGAGCGCGTCGAGGTCGTAGCCGCCCTCGAGGAAGGCGATCACCCGGCCCGGCGGCGCGAGGGACAACACCCGGGCGGTCAGATCGGCGTAATCACCGGCCGCGAGCCCGAGATCGGTGAGGGGATCATCTCGATGGGCGTCGAATCCGGCTGAGATCAGGACCCAATCGGGGTGGATCTGCTCGGCGATCGGCTCGACCACCGTGTCGATGGCGTCGAGGTAGGCATCGCCGGTCGTGCCGGCCGGGAACGGAAAGTTGAGGGTGGCTCCGACGCCGGCACCTCGTCCGGTGTCGTCGATCCGGCCCGTACCCGGGTAGAGCGGCCACTCGTGCATGGAGACGTAAAAGACGTTCGGGTCTTCGTCGAAGATCGCCTGCGTCCCGTTTCCGTGGTGCGCGTCCCAGTCGATTATCAGGACCGAGTCGCCACGATCACGGAGGTGTGCCACGGTGACCGCGACGTTGTTCACGACGCAGAACCCCATCGCCCGGGACTCCAGCGCATGGTGGCCGGGAGGCCGTACCGCGCAGAACGCGGCCACGCCGTCACCGCGTTCCAGCGCCGCGACCGCCTCGAGACCCGCGCCGGCGGCGTGCGTTGCCGCTTCCCACGAATGGGCCGACACCGACGTGTCGGGATCGAGGGCGCCGCCGCCGTCGGCACAGATCCGCTCGACCTGATCGAGATACGCCGCGGTGTGCACCCGTTCGAGCTCGGCACGCGTCGCCGCGCGCGGCTCCAACCGGCGGATGGCGTCGCGGTCTTCGACATCGTCGAGACCCGCGAGCACAGCCTCGAGGCGCTGAGGTCGCTCCGGGTGCCGACGCCCGGGATCGTGCTCTGCAAAGCGTGGATCCGTCGCTACCAACAGCACGAACACAGGGTATCGACGCCCCACTCGACGCCCCACTCGACGGCCACTCCCGACGGTACGCTCGCCCGCGGTGAAGACGCAGTCGTTCCGCTTCCGCGGCGGGATCGCCCGGGTGGCGGCATGGCACGGTCGGTCCGACATCGCGTCGGTCGCGTTGCAGTGTCGCGGCGCGCCCTCGATCGACGCGGTCGAGAAGCTGCTCGATCAACTGCGCGCGGCCGGATACCGCGAAGTCATCACCAACGCACTCGCTCCGGGCGCGAGTCTCCCGTTGGTCGACTCCGGCTTTTCCATTCGGGGCCGCCTCCACCTGCTCTCCCACGATCTCGAGTCGTTGCCGCCGCCGACCCGGCGCACCCGGCGCGCCCGCAGCTCCGACAACGAGGCGCTGCTGGAAGTCGACGCGGCCGCGTTCGACGACTTCTGGCAGTTCGACGCGCTCGGGCTCGACCAGGCCGCACGTGCGACGCCGCGGTCACACACGCGCGTCACGCGCGAGACGCCACTCGCCGGTTACGCACTCTTCGGCCGCGCCGACGACGTCGGCTACGTGCAACGGCTCGCGATCCGGCCCGACGCCCAAGGCCGCGGTCTCGGGCCCGCGCTCCTCGGTGACGGCCTGCGCTGGCTGCGCACGCACAACGCCCAGAGCGCGTTCGTCAACACGCAGGTCGACAACGACCGCGCGCTCGGTCTCTACGAACGCGCCGGCTTCCGACGTCTCCCCGTCGGCTTGTGTGTCCTCGGCCGAAGCCTGTGATCTCGATCAAACGGCAGCGTCGCGGCCGCGGCGCTCGTCGCGGGCATCGTCGGCGTCGGCTTCACCACCGCGGCCTCCGGCGCGGCCCGGGCCGCGCCGTCGGCGACCGAATCCCCGACAACTCACACCACGACAACCGACACGACGACCAGCACGACAACGACCACGGTCCCCCCTGACGCGACGGCGCCGGGTTTGCACCTCGTCACCCAGCCCCCGTACGTCCCCACACAAGGGGTCGAAGTCCTGGGTCTGCAACTCGACGACCGCTCGATCGCGTCGGTGCCCGACGCCGGAGTCGAGATCACGGTGCACCGGTCGGTCACGTCGCGCACCGAATTCGACCGCGCGATCAGCGGTGAGGAGCTCCCGGGGGTGCGGGCGAGGCTCACATATCCGTTGTCCACATTGGGCGTGAACAAACGCGGCGCGTTCGGTCTCCTGTTCGGTCTGAGCGGATCCGGCGCCGAGCGCGCCGTCGCGATCGAGGACCCCGGTGTGTATCCCATCGAGGTCGGCATCGTCGGCGCCGGTGACGAACGCAAAACGTTCGTCACCTGGATGGTCGTCGTCGATCCGGAGAGCGCCCAGTCGTCGCAGCCGCTGCGCGTCTCGTGGATCTGGCCGGTCGTCGCCGCACCGGTAGATCGGGCCAACGGAACGGAGGACCCGACCTCGCATCAACGAGATGCGCCAAGGCGGTCGGCTGGATCGGATCGCGGCGCTGCTCGACACGCGCGACGCCGTTCCGCTCACGCTCGGTATCGGACCCGAGACACTCGAGAGTTGGATCAAGCAGGCCCGTACGAAACCCACACTCCGCACGCGGCGCGAGCCGCGTGCGCCGCGCGGCGCGTCGTGATGCGAACCAACTGCTGCCCGAGCCGTACGTGCCGATCGACGGACCGACGATCGAAGCGGAGGGCCTCGGCGCGGAAGTACCCGGCGAGTACGTTGCCGGCTCGAATGCGATCGAAGCCGCGGTCGACGAGATCCCCGATCCGCGCACCGCGTTCGAGGACCCGATCGACCAACCCACCGTCGATCGACTCACGCAACTCCTGATCGCGACGATTCGTGGTTCGGGATACGTCGCTGGTGCCGATCGACGAACCTCTTACCCCGGCGCAACCGTTCATCCTGACGACGAGCACGAGCTCGCCCCGGCCGTCGCAACCGACACCGGGCTCGAACAGCTCCTGAAGTCGAGCGGCTCACCCGCGCTGCGCGCGCAGCGATTGCTCGCCGGCTTCGCCGAGATCGCGTACGAGGCGCCGTCGCAGGCGCGCGGCGTCGTGCTCGCGATGCCGGCCAACTGGACGCCCGACATCGAGACCATCACGCTGCTGCTCCACGACCTCGCCGACAACCCGCTCGTGAAGCCGGTAACGCTCGATGACCTGTTCGCCGAGGTGTCGCCCGAGGAACACGACGGCGCTCCGCTGCAACGCCTGCTCGCGCCGATCTCGACGAGCGGGACTCGGCCGCTCTTCGCGAGCGAGTACGCCAAGGCGACCCAAGCGCTCGACGCGTACAGCTCGATGGTTCCTCACGACGATCCGTCGATCGCCGCCGGGGAGCATGCGTTGCTGCTCTCGCTCTCGACTGCGAACACCCGGGCCGAATCTCTGGCGTGGCTGGAAACGATCCATGCCAATCTCCGCTCGCTGACGAGCGGCATCACCACGACCGTCAAGACGCTCACGCTCACCGCACGGCGCGCGCGGCTTCCGCTCAGTTTCCAGAACGACACCAAGCGCGCGGGTATCAAAGTCCGCGTGCATCTCGACAGTCCCAAGCTGATCTTCCCCGAAGGTCCGGACGTGATGCTCGAGCTTCCGATCGGGCACTACACGACGTCCGTGCCGGTCGAGGCGCGCGCGTCCGGGACGTTCGCGATGACCGTGACCCTCGAGTCCGCCGACGGATCGGTCGAGCTCGGCCCGCCGACGAGCGTGACCATTCGATCCGCGGTGTTCAGTGGCATCGGCATCGCGCTCACCATCGGCGCGTTGCTGTTCCTCGCGGGATGGTGGGGCAACCACTTCCGCCGGTCGCGCCGCGCCCGCCGCGCACCTTCGCTCGCGTGAGCGATCCCGCGAGCGCGCCGGCCGTCTCGCGCGACCGACTGGTCCGCTCGAGCGCCGCGGTCGCGACGGGCACGCTTGCTGTCGCGTGTCACCGGTCTGCTGCGCGTCGCGGTCCTGGCCTACGCGGTCGGCCGCGCCAGCCTCGCCGACACCTACAACCTCGCGAACTCGACGCCGAACATCGTCTACGAGCTGCTGCTCGGCGGTGTGCTCTCCGCGACGCTCGTTCCGCTCTTCGTCGATCATCTCGAACGCGGCGACAAGCGGGCGACGTCGGCCGTGTTCACGGTCGCGTTGACCGCGCTGACGATCCTTACCGCGATCGCGATGCTCTTCGCCCCCCTGATCGCGCGCCTTTACGCGCTCGACACCACCGGGACCGAGCGCACCGCCCAGCTCCACGTGATGACGGTCTTCACCCTCTGGTTCCTGCCCCAGATGGTGTTCTACGGGGTCACCGCGCTCGCGACCGCGATCCTCAACGCCCGCCGGCGCTTCGTCGCGGCCGCGTACGCACCCGTGCTCAACAACGTGATCGTGATCGGCGTGCTCGCCGTGTTCGCGCACATGACGTCGGGCTCACGGAGCGAGTGGATCGATGTACGCCGGATCAACGCCGATGCCGGAAAGCTCGCACTGCTCGGCGCGGGAACAACGGCCGGGATCGCGGCCATGGGTCTGGTCTTGATACCGGCGATGCGTCATGCAGGGGTACGTATACGCGCCACGTTCGAGTGGAAGCATCCCGCGGTCCGCAAGATGTTGCGACTCTCGGGGTGGACGATCGGCTACGTCGTCACCAACCAGATCGCACTGCTGTTCGTGCTCGTGCTCGCCAAGAGCGGTACGACCGGCGACGTGTCCGCGTACTTGTACGCGTACACCTTCTACCAAGTGCCGCACGGCCTCCTCGCGGTTTCGATCATGACGACGATGATGCCGGAGCTCTCGAGCAGCGCGACGCGCCACGACTTCGAAGGACTCGCGCGCCGCTTCCGCCTCGGTCTGCGCTACATCATCCTGCTCATGACCCCGGCCGCGGTCCTCTTCGTCGTGCTCGCACAACCGATGGTGGGAGTGCTCGTGCGGGGCGGATTCCACGCGCACGACGCCGCGGTCACCGCCGACACGCTGCAGGCGCTGTCGATCGGACTCGTCGCGTTCTCGGTGTACCTCTACGCGCTGCGCGGGTTCTACGCATTGGCCGACACGCGAACCCCGTTCATCGTCAACGCGTTCGAGAACGCACTGAACATCGGGCTCGCGGTCGTGTTGTTCCCGTCGCTCGGCGTGCAGGGCCTGGCGTTGGCCTGGAGCGGCGCGTACACCGTCGCCGCGATCCTTGCCCTGTTCATGCTTCGGCGGCGGATGCCCGGCCCGGTCGACGCCGCGGTCGGGCGCGTCGGTCGTGCGCGCCGTCATCGCCGGCCTCGCGCTCGCGCTCGTTGCCTCGCCGATCGCCGCCGCGATCGGGCGCACGCCCGCGAATCGGGCCATCGTCGCCGCGGGAGCGGCTGCGGTCGCCGGAGGAATCGCGTACGTCATCGTGCTCGTATTGCTGCGAACACCCGAGCTCCGATCGCTGTTCTCGACCCTGCGCCGCGCCCCGACCGCACTCGACGTCTAACCATGGCCCACTTTCCGTGTAACCATGGGAGGGGCGTCCGGATCGGACTGACGAATCGGACTCAACTGCTCGAGGAGGAACCATGGCCGTTCGCGTCGTGACCGACAGTGCCTGCGACCTTCCGCCCGAGGTCTGCGATCAACTCGGCATCGAGGTGGTCCCCCTCACCATCCGCTTCGGCGATCGCGAGTACGTCGATCGCAAGGAGCTGAGCACCGACGCGTTCTGGCAGCAGCTCGCGACGGCTCCGGTGCTCCCGGAGACTTCCGCCCCGTCGGTCGGTGCGTTCGAAGAGGCGTTCCGGTCATTGCACGCCGAGGGCGCCGACGGCATCGTGTGCGTCAATCTGTCCGCCGGACTCTCCGCGACGATGCAGTCCGCGCAGGTCGCGGCGAAGGCGCTCGACGGACTCTGCCCGATCGAGGTCATCGACTCCCAGAACGCGTCGATGGGTATCGGCAACCTCGTGCTGCACGCGGCGCGGCGCGCGGCCGAAGGCGCCGACGTCAAGACGATCTCCGACGAGGTGATCGATCGCCGCAGCCGGCAGCGACTCTTCGCCACCCTCGACACCCTCGAGTACCTGAAGAAGGGTGGTCGCATCGGCGGCGCCCGCGCGATGCTCGGTTCGATGCTCTCGATCAAGCCGATCATCACCGTCGTCGACGGAGCGGTCGAAGAGGCAGGGAAGGTGCGCACGCGCTCGAAGGCGTTGCAGTTCATGCTCGACAAGATCCCCGAGGGCAACGTCGAAACGATCTCGGTGCTGCACTCGGCGGCCGTCGACCTCGACTCGTTCATCGAAAAAGTGCAGCCGAAGGTGCCCGGCGCGGAGATGATCGTCGGCCGCATCGGCCCGGTGGTCGGCGTTCACGTAGGGCCCGGCGCCATCGGGCTCGCATGGATCGAACGCAAGGCCTGATCACGATCTCTCCCGGTCGATGACGGGCGACGAACGCGACGATGAACTCGCCGCCGCGGCCGCGAACGGCGATCGCGATGCGCTCGAAGCACTCCTGCGCCGTCACGCCGGTTTGGTGAACGCGGTTTGCCGGCGCGTGCTCGGGCACCCCGAAGACGCGCTGGACGCCGCCCAAGAAGCGCTCATCGCTATCGCCCGCAAGATCCACACCTTCGACGGTCGTTCGCGTTTCACGACTTGGTGCTACCGAGTTGCCACCAACGCCGCGCTCGACGAGGCCCGGCGCCGGAACCGCCGGCCCGCGCCGATGGAGTTCGTGCCGGAGGCGCGCGTCGCGGGTCAGTCGATCGACGATCTCGTCGCCGACCAGCTCGATGTCGACGCCGCGATGCTGCAACTCACCCCGGATCACCGCGCCGCGGTGGCGCTGCGCGATCTCGTCGGCCTCGACTACGCCGAGATCGGTGAGGTGCTGGGTATCCCGGCGGGAACGGTCCGCTCGCGGATCGCCCGCGGCCGGGCCGCACTGGCCGATCAGCTCTCCGACCGCGATGCCTCGAGGAACGAAGACGCAGGGAACCAAACCGGCGGTTCGGAACATCCAACCTCGAGAGCACCATGAACGAACCCACACCCCTGACTCCCGAATCCGTCGACGCGCTGCTCGAGCGCGGAGCTCGACGGCGACTTCGAGGCTGCCGCGCGCGATCTCGGTCTCGACCCCGCCGCGGCGCACGCGCGACTCGACGCAACACCCGGAGTCGATGCTCGCCGCAACGCGATGACGCGAGCTCGCGATCTCATTGCGTCTCGACCCCGAGTCGAGACTCCGGTCGAGGATCGCCTGATCGCGGTCGCGCTGGCCGGAGACGAGCTCACCTCGGCGCCGAGCGCGCCCGTAGCCGTCGCGATCGGAACTGGAGACTTCTCGTTGCAGCCGGATCGGTCGCGGCGGCGATCGTGGTGATCGTCGGCATCGCTTCGCTGGCCAACACCTCGACGTCCGACTCGAAAGCGTCGTCCGCGGCGGCACCGACGACGCTGAGCCCGAGGAGCGCGAACGCGGAGTCGGGCGGCGTCACCACCAAGAGTCCGAGGCTGCCGGTCGACTTCGGCGATGTGACCCACTCGTCGTCGTTACGTGAACCGGCGAAGCAGCTACTGACCCAAGCCGCGGCGGCGACGCAGAAGGATGCGGTCGCGACCTCGACGCCGGTTCCCGGCGTGTCCGTCCCGAATTCCGACACTGCTACCGCGTCCGGAGCCGCTTTCGGCACGTCGTTCGCCGGCGTCGACGCGCCGGCCTGTAGCCCCGCTCGGCTCCGGAGTTACAACGTTCCGGCCCCGCCCGCGCTCGATCGCGAGCGGCACGGTGAAGGGTGCTCCGGTCGTGATCCTGATCTACGACGGGAACGGCAGCCCCTACGCATACGTGATCCGGGTGCGCGACTGCTCGCTGGTGCGACGGCAGCCGTTGGGCTGACTTCCCTGGCGACTTCCTGCTGACTTCCTTGGGCTGACTCCTGGGCCCGACTTCCTGGCCGTCGCGGCATGTACGCTGCGCGGCCGACGAACTGGCCGGGGACGATGACATGAGCGACTGGACCACCGACGCCGCCGACGCGATCGACAACGCGGTCGGGCTCGTCCGCGAGCGCACCGTCGAGCCGGTACAGGCGGCTACCCGAGTCGTCGTCTACGGCCTGCTCGCGGTACTCGTCCTCCTGCCCGCGGTCACGATGCTCATCATCGCGGCGTTCCGACTGCTCACGATCGCGTATTCCGGACACGTATGGGCGGCATGGACCACACTCGGCGGAATCTTCCTGGTCGGTGGGTGGTTCTGCTGGATCAGACGCAATCCGCGACCGAGCAAATCCTGACCGAGGCGTGAAACCGCGCGCCGGTGGGGCATCCCGGGCGCAAACGAGGAACCATGGAAACCCGGGAAGTCATCATCGTCGGATCCGGCCCGGCCGGACTCACCGCTGCCATCTACACCGCACGCGCCAACCTGCATCCACTCGTGATCGAAGGGATCGGCGCCGGCGGTCAGCTCATGCTCACCACCGAGGTCGAGAACTACCCCGGTTTCGTCGACGGAATCCTCGGTCCCGAGTTGATGGCGCAGTTCCGCGAACAAGCCGTGCGCTTCGGTGCCGAGTTCGTAACCGCCGATGCGGATCGAGTCGACCTCGCATCGAATCCGAAGCGAGTTTGGGTGCACGGCGAGGAGTACTCCGCGCACACGATCATCATCTCGACCGGCGCGCAGGCGCGCATGCTCGGCCTCGACTCCGAGCGCGAGTTGCTCGGTCATGGTGTGTCGACGTGCGCGACGTGTGACGGGTTCTTCTTCCGCGGTCACGAGATCGCGGTGATCGGTGGTGGTGACTCCGCGGTAGAGGAAGCAACCTTCCTCACGCGCTTCGCCGACAAGGTGACGCTCATTCACCGGCGCAAGGAATTGCGCGCGTCGAAGATCATGCAAGACCGCGCGTTCGCGAATCCGAAGATCGAATTCCGCTGGAACAGCAAGGTCGAATCGAGTGATCGGCGACGGGCAGCGTCAACGGACTGGTGTTGCGTGACACCGAGACCGACGCGACGAGTGAGCTTGCAGTTACCGGTGTGTTCGTCGCGATCGGTCACGACCCGAACACGAAGCTCTTCGTCGATCAGATCGATCTCGACGAAGACGGCTACGTGCTCACGGTTCCGGGCACGACGCAAACATCGGTGCCGGGCGTGTTCGCGAGTGGCGACGTGCAAGACCGCACGTTCAAGCAGGCGATCACGGCCGCGGGCTCGGGTTGCATGGCAGCCCTCGAAGCCGAGAAATACATCGAAGCACTTGGAGACCAAGGCGCCGGCAGTCAGATCTCCGGCTAGTAGTCTGATATTCCCACGAAAGGATGCACAACCGTGGCTGAAGGAATCGTGACCCTGACCGACGCGACATTCGACGAAGGTGTCGGTGGCGCGGATGCACCGGTGCTCGTCGACTTCTGGGCCGAATGGTGTGGTCCTTGCAAGATGATCGCTCCGGTCCTCGAAGACATCGCCAAAGAGCACGCGGGCAAGCTGCAGATCGCGAAGCTCAACGTCGACGACAACCCGAACATCGCGCGTCGTTACGACGTCATGAGCATCCCGACCCTTCTCCTGTTCACCGACGGCGAAGTGAAGAAGCGCCTCGTCGGCGCCAAGGGCAAGGCACAGCTGCTCGAGGAGCTCGCCGAGTTCATCGCTTGACGGCGTGAACGCGTGAGCCCGACGACGCTCCTGCGTTCCGGGGATGCCGGGCCTGCAGTACGTGACCTCCAGGAGCGCCTCACGCGCTGTGGTTATGTCGTCACGTTCGATGGCATCTTCGGCACCGAGACCCTGAGCGCGGTCCGCGAGTTCCAGACCCAGCGCCGCCTTCGCCTCGATGGCATCTGCGGACCCGAGACGTGGGGCGCGCTGATCGAGAGCAGCTACGCGCTCGGGCGACCGCCTCCTTTACTCCGCGCGCCGATGCTGCGCGGTGACGATGTGATCGACCTTCAGGGTCGGCTCAACGCGCTCGGCTTCGATGCCGGCCGCGAAGACGGGATACTCGGTCCGGAGACCGAGACCGCGCTACGGCAATTCCAACGCGAGTACGGACTCGAACCCGACGGGGTATGCGGACCCGCGACCGTCACCGCGCTCGTGCGGGTCGGCAGTCTCGCGGGCGGATCGGTTGCGTCGGTGCGGGAACGAGAAACATTGCGGCGCCACACTCGACGCTTGCGCGAACGGCGCGTGTTCCTGATCGTCGACAACGGGTTGGGCGCGCTCGGCTCCGGGGTCGCGCGCGCGGCTTCGTACCGAAGGTGCGATCGTGGCCTACGACAATTCGGGCGACCCCCACGACGTGCTCGCGGCCCAGGCCAACGCGTTCCGCGCCGACATCTGCATCGCGATCGGGACGGGAACCGAGCCCGGCGCGCGGTGCGCCTACTTTGCGAACCAAACGTTCCGGTCCGAGGCCGGCTTCTGTCTCGCCCACGGTGTGACCGAGACCCTGCGCACAGTTCTCCCCCGGGTCGACGAGCCGACGGGGCGGACCTACCGACTGCTGCGCGAGACGCGGATGGCCGCGGTCATGTGCGAGCTGTTCTCGCGCGACGAGCCGACCGGCGCGTCGTTGCTCACCTCGAGCGGACCCGCGCTGGCGCGGGCGCTGGCCGCGGGAGTGCGCAAGGGCATCGAAGAGCCGATCGAGGTCGCTTAAGACTTCAGGCGAGTCGGGTGCTTGGCCTCGGTCATGACCCGGTAGATCCGCTCGAGGTCCTCGAGGGTTGCGAACTCGATCTCGACTCGGCCGCGGCGCGGGCTCATCGTGATCTTGACCCGAGTCTCGAGGTAGTCACCGAGCAGCTCCTCGAGCTCGAGCAGACCCGGCGGCCGGAGCTTCGTGGCCCGCGCGGTCGGCGCGGCCGACGGGCCCGCGTTCCTCGCGCGTCCGGATCGCTTCTTCGACCTCGCGTACCGAGAGCTCTTCGGCAACCGCGCGTTTGGCAAGCTGCTCCTGGAACGCGCGATCGGGCGTTCCCAACAAGGCTCGGCGCGTGACCCATCCGGAGCGCCCGCTCCTTCAGGTGGCGCTGGATCGAGGGCGGCAGTTGGAGCAGTCGCAGCGTGTTCGTGATGGTCGCGCGGCTCTTCCCGACGCGGACCGCGACGTCGTCGTGGGTCAACGAGAAATCCTCGATGAGCTGTTGATACGCCGCCGCCTCCTCGAGCGGGTTGAGCTCCTCGCGCTGGACGTTCTCGATGATCGCCTGCTGGAGCATCGACGCGTCGTCGGCGGTCCTGACGATCGCGGGGATCGTCTGGAGACCGATGCGGCGGGCCGCGCGCCAGCGCCGCTCGCCGGCAATCAACTCGAAGCCGTCGCCACCCGCTCGAACCAGGACCGGCTGGAGCACGCCGACCTCCCGGATCGATTCCGCCAGCGCCGCCAGCGACTCCTCGTCGAAGTGCTCTCGGGGCTGCTTGGAATTCGGCCGGATGGAGGCTGTCGGAATCTCCTGGAGCCCGACCTCGTCGTTGGACACGACACCCGTCGGGATCAGCGCACCGAGACCTCTACCCAACCCGCCGGGACGTGCCACGGCTCACCTCCTTGGCCAACTCGCGGTACGCGATGGCACCCCGGGATGACGGATCGAAGACGATGATCGGCTCCCCGAACGAGGGCGCTTCCGAGATCCGCACCGTGCGGGGAACCACCGTCCGGTACACCTTGGGCCCGAAGTGCTCGCGCACCTCGGCCTCGACCTGTACCGCGAGTCGCGTGCGGGCGTCGTACATCGTGAGCACGATGCCGCGCACGTCGAGCTCGGGATTGAGGTTCGACTTGACCAGGGCGACGTTGCGCAGGAGTTGGCCCAAACCCTCGAGGGCGTAGTACTCGCACTGGATCGGGACGATCACATCGTCGGATGCGGCGAGGCCGTTGACCGTGAGGAGACCGAGCGACGGCGGGCAGTCGATAAGGGTGAAGTCGTAGTCCTCGCGGGCACTCTGGAGGGCTCGCTTGAGCTTGAGCTCGCGGGAGAACGCGGGGACGAGCTCGATCTCGGCGCCGGCGAGGTCGATGGTCGCCGGGCACACGAAGAGGTTCTTCACGCTCGTCGGCTCGACGCAATCATCGACCGGGGTGTCGTTCATGATCACGTCGTAGATCGAACCCTCGACGTTGCGGTGGCTGATCCCGAGCCCGGTCGTGGCATTTCCCTGAGGATCGAGGTCGACCACCAGGACCCGGTAACCGATCTCCGCGAGCGCGGCGCCGAGGTTGACGGCGGTGGTCGTTTTGCCCACCCCGCCCTTCTGGTTCGCGATCGAGATGACCCGGGGCAGGGTCATCGAGGCCGCGATCTCCTCATCGGTCGGTCCAGGATCGGCTTCGGATTCGCCGGCCTCATCACTCTTCCCGGCTTGCCGATGGTGCGGCCGGCGGCGACGGCGGCTCGGGGGTGGTGGCTTCGAGGGCGGTCGCAGGCGGCTCGGTTACCGGCCCCTCGGTCATTGGCGGCGAGTCCGGATCTCGTGTGCGGCAACTCCGGCGTCGTCCTCGACCTCCATGGTCGAGGGGACCTCCGCCGGAAGCGGGGGCGGCGGGAACATCTAGCGGCACTGGCGTCTCCGACTGATCTTGGGCAGGCTCGACTTCGACGGGCTCTTCGATCGCAGGCTCTTCGGGTGCGTCAGTGCGATGTGGTTGGGAGGTCGGCATGCGAAACCACCGCCGCCGCGTACTCCGGTCAGGCTCTTGCGTTGCCATGCAGCCTCCGAAGCGGCTTCCCGAGCCGGCGTTGCGGCCAGCGCCCGGTAGTAAAGAAAATCCCGCAGTAGGAAATCGCAGCCTCAAACCGGTGTCGTGGACGACCCGGGCACGGCGGCGATGAAGCGCAGCGTACTACGCCCGGTCGAGGCCGAATCTAGAGAGTGACCGTTCCACGTGAAACAATTCCGGGAGCCCGGTCGAGGTGTGTTCCACGTGGAACACTCGCCCCGAGACCTGCCAAGCCCCGACAAACCTCCTGGCCGCTACCAGAGCGGGCGTTTCGCCGGCTTTCCCTCGGAACGGGGAATGGTCGGATCCGCCGGGCGGAGCTTGTCGACGCAGCTGAAGTGCACCGATCTCTGGATGACGGGCCGGGCCGGGCCGAACCCGATATTCGCCAGGGACTCCTCGGGCCAGCGGTCGGCGCGCAGCGTCGGGAGGATCGCTGACGACCAGCGTTCCGCCGACCCGAACGAGCCCGCGGCCATCTCCGCGGTGATCCCGGGTCGGGCGAAGCTGCGGGCGGTCACGACCTGAAAGGTCTCGCGGTAGCCGTCGACGTGGGCCCAGTGCTCGGCCCGGCCGTGGAGAACCTCGACCCGATCCTGGATCCCGAGGTCGCGGCTCCAGCCCTCGAGGGCCGCGCACCGGCGAGCCGCGGATTCCACCAGGGCGCCGAGGCTGTCCGGCCAGAGGGCGGCGAGGACGAGGCCGGGAACGCCGCCACCGGTACCCAGATCGCAGAAGCGGTCGGGCGCACCCCCGAGGTGGGCGACGACCGCGTCCCGGAAGCCGACCGCGTGGGAGAGGTGGTCGGCCGGATCCCCGGGACCGAGAAAACGGAGAGACTGGGCCCGAACGAGGACGTCGAGCAGCTCGGTCTCGGAGGGCGTCACGCCGGGCTGATCACCACGCGGCGCCGCGGCTCTTCACCCTCGGAGCTGGTCGCGACACCGTCGATCTCGGCCACCGCGTCGTGGACGACCTTGCGGTCGGGCGGGGTCATCGGCTCGAGCGCCCGCTCGAGATTGTTCGCGAGGACCTCCTCGGCGACCTGACGGGCGAACGCGGCCAGCGCTTCCCGGCGGCGCTCGCGGTATCCGCCGACGTCGACCCGAAGCCGGGCGCTGCGGCCACTGAGGCCGTGCTGCACCACGGCGCGGACGAGCTCCTCGATCGCAGCAGCGTCTTGCCGCCCGGGCCGACCAGCAACCCGAGACCCTCACCGTCGATCGCGACGAGAACCGTGTCGTCGTCGACCCGCGCCGATGCGGAACCCTTGAGGCCCATGGCCTCGACCAGGCTTCCCGCGAACTGCGCCGCGTGCTCGGCCTGAGCCTCGACATCGAGGTCCTGCGCTTCGGATTCTGCGTCCATCTTCGCCTCCGGTCGATCACCACGGCCCGAGCTTGTGGGCCTCTCGCCTGTCGTATCCGCACTCGCCGCACCTGCGCCGGCGCCCGAACCTCGTCCTCGGCCGCCGCGGCGCCGAGAGCGCGATGACGGCGAGCGAGTTCCCTCCGCCTGATCCGGCGAGCCGCCCGACTTCTCGACCGACTGTCCGGCCGCCTTTTCCGCGGGCTTGTCGGCGGAGTCCTGCGACTGCGAGCGAGACCCGCTGCTCGCCGCCTCGGCTCGAGGATCCTTCACCCCGCGGCTTGCGGGACGAGTTGCTCGGGCGGCGTTCGTTCGATCGGCGCCGGCGGCGGTCCGGCGGCTTCTCTCGCGAGAGCGGCTTCACGCGCGCCCGGATGCGGGCGTCGGTCCGGCCGAGGCCGAAGAGCCCACCCCGGGGCTCGTCGATGACCTCGTACTCCAACTCGTCGACGACCACGCCGAGTCGATCCAGCGCCAGCTCGCGCGCGTCGTCGAGCGTTCGGGCCGAGACCTCGATCCATTCCATGCTCAGCGCTTCCGCTTCTTCTTGCGGCGCGCGCCGGAGGTCATCCCCTGCGGCTCGCCGGCGCCGTTCGAGGTGCCCTTGCCGTTCTGGCCCTTGGCGCCGTTCTGGCCCTTGGCGTTGGCGGGAGGAGTCTTCGCGCTCGCCGGTTTCGAGGGCCCGGGTTTCCCTTTGGCCTTGGCGCCGTTGCCCGTACCGGTGGCCTCGTCATCCGGCGCCGGCTTGGCGGAGTCCTTGTCTTTGCTGCCGGGTTTCAGGTCGCCGGCCGCGACGGCCTGGTCGTACATCTTGCCGATCACGAGATGCTGCTGGCCGATGCGCCACGCGTTGGAGACGACGAAGTACATGGTTGCGCCGGCGTTGATCCCGAGGGTGATGAGCCCGAAGATCACCGGGAACACCTTCGTCATCGCCTGCATCTGCGCGTTGGGCGCGGCGTTCCCGCTCTGGAGTTGGCGGGCCTGGGTCTGGCGCACCTGGTACCAACCGGTCAGCACCACGAGGCCGACCAGGATGTAATAGGGGAGCACGGTCGGGAAGCCGGACACCTGGCGAGCCGAGAGGTTCAGGCTCATGCCGAGGAAGCGCATCGCCTCCGGCGTGTGGTGCGAGATCGCCTTGCCGCAGGCCTTGGTCGGGACGTGATCGCCGCCGCAGATATCGCGCGTAGAGCGTTGCCGAGCCTGCCGCTCTTCGGGAGGTGGTTCTGCAAGCCCTGCGAGAACGTGCGGAACACGGCCATGCCGATTGGGATCGTGATCACAATCGGTAAGCAGCCGGCGAGGGGATTGATCTTGTTCTCTTGGTAGAACTTGAGCAGCTCCTCGTTCTGCTTGGTCTTGTCGTCCTTGTACTTCGCCTGGATCTTCTTGATCTCGGGCTGCACCCGCTGCATCTGGATCATCGACCGCGCTTGCTTCGCGGTCAGCGGGAACTGCACCAGCATGATCACCAGCGTCAGCAGGATGATCGCGATCCCGAGGCTGTGGAACGGGACGTAGAAGAACGCGAGCAGATATCCGATGACTCGATAGAGGGGATCGAGAGTCACGTCAGCCCTTTCCTGGCTCTACGGACTGCGTTGTTACGGGGTGTCGCGGGAACCGGGTCGAAGCCGAATCCGCCGAGCGGATGGCAGCGCGACAGTCGACGGGCGCTCAACCAGGCGCCGCGGGCCGCGCCGTGGAGCTCGACGGCCTCGCGGGCGTACTCGGAACAGGACGGTTCGTACCGGCACGGCGACGCTCGGTGGGAGCTCAACCGCTGGTAGAGGTTTATGCTTCGGAGCAGCCCTCGCGGTGGGTAGCGACCGCTTCATGACTTGTCCTCACGGAGCGCGCGGAAAGCCGCGGAAAGCGACGACGACAGCGCGGAGTAGGGCGGCGGCGCGGTCTGCGGCCCGACGACCCCGACGAGGTAGGCGCGGCCGGGTTCGAACTCGTGCGAGTGGGCCCGGGTCGCGGCCCGGAGGCGGCGGCGGACCTTGTTCCGCGCGACCGCACCGCCGGCCCGACGGCCGACGGCGTAGGCGACGCGCGGGGGCTCGGAAGGCGCCCCGACGATTGCGGAGGTCACCATCACGACGCCTCGACGTCGGCGCCGGCCCGTAGCCAGCGCGCGAAACGACGATCGCTCACGAATTGGCCAGATCAGGCCGACAGGCGGGAGCGGCCCTTGGTCCGGCGACGGTGCAGCACCGCTCGCCCGGCCTTCGTCCGCATCCGCAAGCGGAAACCGTGCTTCTTGCTTCGCTTGCGGTTGTTCGGCTGGAACGTTCTCTTCACGCATGGCCTCCTCGAACGCCCGGGACATCTCTTCGATGGTCCCTGGGGCGGGGCGCGCCACCGCCTCCAACAAATACGGCACTTTCAGGAAAACGAGTGCCGTCAGAATCAGCGCGTTCGGCACGCGGCAGAGCGGGAGTCTACGGGCCCGGGACCGGGCGCGACAATCGGCCCGCAATTGACCACCGGCTTGCTCCCCCGGCGACCCGTGACACCGTGTTGCCAACGGTCCCAATTGATGCCCTTGTTGCGTTGTCCACAGCGCTGATATGGTCCGCGACCCGGCCCCGGCGCCCCGGTGCTCGGTACTTCCCCACACTCAGGAAACGCCCCCCAGGGTGTTTCTGCACACATGTGGACATACCTGTGGACAACCTCGGGGAGCCGCCAGCGTGGGCACACCTGCAGCCGATGACCTGTGGGCAAAGGTGGCCGCGGCCGTCCGCGCCCAGCTTTCGGAAGCGACTTGGAACACCTGGTTCCAGGGTGTTCACGCGCTCGATCTCAGCGATGACACCCTGATCCTCGGGGTCCCGAGCTCGGTGACCATCGAGCGCCTCCGCACCAGCTACCTGGGGCTGCTCACCGATGCAGCCCAGGCGCTCACCGGCGTCCCCCTCGACATCTCGCTCCTCGTCGACACCACCCCCGGCGGGAGGAGCCCGTCTCACTCGACCAGCTGACGCCGGGCCCGACGCCGGCAACGACTCAGGAAGACGCCCGGCGCGTCGCCGAAGCCGATGCCAGTGCGGGCTGGCCGACCACCTCGTTGAATCCCCGGTACACGTTCGACCAGTTCGTCATCGGTGCATCGAATCGGTTCGCACACGCGGCCGCGATGTCGGTCGCCGAGAGCCCGGCCCGGTCCTACAACCCGCTGTTCATCTACGGCCCGGCCGGTCTGGGCAAGACCCACCTGCTGCACGCGATCGGCCACCACGTGCGCGAGCTCTTCTCGAGCAAGCGCGTTCGCTACGTCTCCACCGAGACGATGATGAACGAATTCGTCGACGCGATGCGCTCGAAGCACATGCCCGGCTTCAAACGTCGCTACCGCGAAGTCGACGTGCTCCTCGTCGACGACATCCAATTCCTCGAGCGCACCGAGCAGCTCCAAGAAGAGTTCTTCTACACATTCAACGACCTACACGGCCGCGGCAGTCAGATCGTGATCTCGTCCGACCGGCCGCCGAAGTCGATCGCGACCATCGAAGACCGGCTGCGCAGTCGCTTCGAATGGGGTCTCATCACCGACATTCAGCCCCCGGAATTCGAGACGCGGCTCGCAATTCTCCAGAAAAAGGCTGAATCCGAGCACCTCGACGGGATCCCCGACTCCGTGCTGGGCTTCATCGCGGAGAACGTCGTCGACAACGTGCGCGAGCTCGAAGGCTCACTGATCCGCGTCGCCGCCTACTCGAGCCTGCATCGCGTGCCGCTCACCGAAGACGTCGCGCGCGAGGTGCTCTCCGACCTCCTGCCCGCGACCCGGCCCCGGGTAATCACACCGCAGGTGATCCTCGAAGAGACCGCCAAGATGTTCGGATGGACCATCGACGACCTGTGCGGCAAGAGCCGGCGCCGGCCGCTGGTCACCGCCCGCCAGATCGGCATGTACGTGTTCCGCGAGCTCACCGACTACAGCTATCCCAAGATCGCCGAGGAGTTCGGCGGCCGGGACCACACAACGGTGATGCACGCCTGCGAGAAGATCCGCGGGCAGATGGCCGAACGGCGGGTCGTCTTCGAGCAGGTCAACGAGCTGATCAATCGCATCAAGCACGGTGCCAGTGGATAATGCTGTGGACGACTGGGGACAGTGCCCCCGCGATCAGGGACAACGCGGCACCCGTGCCGAATGTCCACCGATGCCTGTGGATACTGGGGACGAAGCGGTGAGGACCGGCAACCACTCTGACCAGCCCAAAGAACATGTTGTCCACAATCCACAGGCACTACTACTACGACTACCAAGAATTGCAACTTTGCATATGAGGAGGCCGAGGTGAAGTTCCGCTGCGAGCGCGACACCCTTGCTGAGGCGATCGCAACCGCCCAGCGCACTGTCGCGAGCCGAACTGGCGCGCTGCCAGTGCTCCAGGATCTGCGTATCACCGCATCGGGGGACGGCCTCGAGCTCGTCGGTTCCGACCTGGAGATCACCAACCGGGTCCAAGTGCCGGCCGAGGTGGAAGAGACCGGGGTTGCCGTCGTCCCCAAGATGTTGGGCGACATCGTGCGCAAGCTCGAGCCCGGTCCCGTTGTGGTTGCCGTGACCGGTGACGAAGCGGTGATCACCGCGGGCCGGTTCTCCACGTCGTTGCGATTGAAGCCGGCCGAGGACTACCCGCGTCTGGCGTCGAACGACGGGCAAGGCGTCCGACTCGATGCTTCGGCTTTCGCGTTGGCACTGCGCCAGGTGGTGCGCGCCGCGTCGAAGGACGATCTGCGCCCGATTCTCACGGGGGTGTTGCTCACGACGCACGGTGGCGGCCTGCGGTTGGTCGCGACCGACTCCTACCGCCTCGCAGTTCGTGACCTCAAAGGTGTGAGCATGCTCACCGAAGGTCAGCGCGTGCTTGTCGCGGCGAAGGGTCTGTCAGAAGTACAGCGTCTCGCGGGTGACGGTGAGATCGAAGTGGTCTTGCGCGAACGCGATGTGGTGTTCCGCACTTCGCGTGCGGAGGTAACCGCGCGACTCATCGAAGGTGAGTTCCCCAACTACGAGCAGCTCATCCCGAGTGGTTACCCGAACCGGTTGATCGTTCCACGCGCAGCGTTGATCGAAGCGCTTGATCGGGTGCAGATCGTCGGTCAGAACCGTGACAACGCGGCAGTGCGGCTCACGATGAACGCGGGCGGCCTCGAGCTGTCGATGTCGGCGCAGGATGTCGGCAGCGCGCAAGAGTCGGTCGACGCGAAGTTCGAGGGCACAGAGTTGACCGTCGCGTTCAACCCGGTCTTCCTGCACGACGGCGTCGACGCGGTCGACACCGACGAGGTCGTGTTGGAAACGATCGATCCGCTCAAGCCGGCCACACTCCACGCCGCCGACAACGGTGACTTCCTGTATCTCCTGATGCCGGTGCGTACATCCTGACCTGCACGACTGAATAGCAACGATGCTCGCCGAGCCCGCGACTCGCTCGAACACGCGAGTCGGACATCTCTGGCTCGACGATTTTCGTTGCCTGCAAGGTGTCGATCTCGAGCTCGACCCCGGACTCACCGTCATTCACGGCGCGAACGGGCAGGGGAAAACCAGCATTCTCGAAGCGATCGCGTGGATTGCGCGGAGTCATTCGTTTCGCGGAACCACTGACGGCCCGCTCGTTCGCAATGGCAAGGACCACGCGATCCTGCGCGCCGAGATCATGAGCGACGACCGCCAACAACTGTTCGAAGCAGAGATTCGCGCGACGGGCCGCAACCGTGTGATGTGCAACAAGCGCGCGATCACCCGGGCCCGTGATCTCCATGGCCTGCTGCGCGTCGCGGTATTCGCGCCCGACGACCTCGAGTTGGTGAAAGAAGGGCCGGGCACGCGTCGCGCCTACCTCGACGAGCTGCTCGGCATGCTCGCGGTGCGGTACGAAGCCGCGCGCGGTGATTTCGAACGCGTGGTGAAGCAGCGCACCGCGTTGTTGCGCACTGGCGTTCGGGACCAGTCGGCCGAAGTCACACTCGACGTGCTCGACGAGCAACTCGTGCAATCCGCGGGCGAGTTGGTGCGTGGCCGGTTGCAACTCGTCGACCGGCTCGGGCCTGCGATCGACGATGCCTACGAGGCGCTCGCCGACGGCCCGAAAAATGACGGCCTCGAGAATCATGTGCGCGAGTCGTACGAGGCCGAATGGGCGCCGCAGCCGCTGGGCATCGGCGACCTCGACGCGGTCGACGATCACCTGCGCGCCGCACTGGTCGCGCGCCGGCGTGCGGAGATCGAGCGGGGAGTCACGCTGGTCGGGCCGCACCGCGACGATTGGAAGCTGACGATCGACGGGCTCGACGCGCGTACCCAGGCATCCCAAGGTGAGCAGCGAACGCTCGCCCTCGCCTTGCGTCTAGCCGGCCGTGGTGTCGTCCACGAGCTCACCGGGACGCCCCCGGTATTGCTCCTCGATGACGTGTTCAGCGAGCTCGACGCCCGCCGTTCGAGTGCTCTGGTGCGGAATCTGCCGTCGGGCCAGACCCTGCTGACGACCGCGGGCGAGATCCCGGCCGACGTTGCGCCCGATCGGGTCCTCCGCATCGCCGCGGGCCGGGTCGAGGAAACATGAAGCGTCCCCGGGAATCGGGCGAGCCACTCGCGCTCGGCGATTCGCTCGCGGCGGTGGGCCGGGAGCTCGGAATGGCGGCGCCCGACGCGTTCGCGACGGTGGCCGCCGCGTGGCCGGAGATCGTCGGCGACGCGCTCGTCGGGCATGCCGAGGTCCGCTCGATCCGGGATGGTGTGTGCACGATCGCGGTCGACGGGCCGGGGTGGGCGACGCAGCTGCGGTACGCCGAACGCCAGGTCGTGGAGCGCGCGGAACGGCGGTGCGGACCGGGTGTCGTGACCTCGATTCGCGTGGTCGTCGCCGCGCCCGGCGGCCCTTCGAAATCGGGTCCCGGAAGCCCCACGAAATCAGGTCCGGGAGCCCCCCCGAAATAGGGTCCGAACGACCGTCGGAGCGCCCTGGTTCTGGTACACTGTAAAAACCGGAGACACCCCCTCTCACCTGGCCTTTCGCGTGCCGGAACGGGGTGTGCGCAGCACGCAGACAAGGGTTCGAAACGGAACCCGCCGAAGGGGTAGCGCGTGGCGTACGCGGCCAAGGACATTTCGATTCTCAAGGGTCTGCAGCCAGTGCGCGAGCGGCCCGGTATGTACATCGGTTCCACGGGTCCTTCGGGCCTCCATCACCTCGTCTACGAGGTCGTCGACAACTCGGTCGACGAGGCCCTCGCGGGTCACGCGGACCGGATCGACATCACCCTGCTCCCGGATGGGGGCGTCCGGGTGGTCGACAACGGCCGGGGCATCCCGGTCGACCCGCACCCCGAGTATCCCGACAAGTCCGCGGCCGAGATCGTGCTCACGATGCTCCACGCCGGCGGCAAGTTCGGCGGCGAGGGCTACAAGATCTCCGGCGGCCTGCACGGCGTGGGTGTGTCCGTTGTGAATGCCCTGTCGCGGCGGCTCGATCTCGAGATCCAACGCGACGGTGGCCGCTACCGGATGAGCTTCGTCGACGGTGGAGAGCCCGTCGCGCCGCTCGAGCGCGTCGGCGACTCCGACGGTCACGGCACCAGCGTCACGTTCTGGCCCGACGGCACGATCATGGAAGAGCTCGAGTTCCGGGCCCAGACCCTGCTCGAGCGCCTGCGCGAGATGGCGTTCCTCAACAAGGGACTCGAGATCATCTTCCGCGACGAGCGGGTGGATCCGGTCAACGAGCAGATCTTCAAATACGAGGGCGGCATCGTCGACTTCGTGACGCACCTGAACGCGTCGAAGGAGCCGTTGTTCGCCACGGTGATCTCGTTCGGCGACGCCTACGCCGAGGGCGAGGGCGAGTTCGCGCTCCAGTGGAACACCGGGTACTACGAGGGCCTGCACTCGTTCGCGAACAACATCGCGACGACCGAAGGCGGGATGCACGAAGAGGGCTTCAAGAAGGCGCTCACCAACGTGCTCAACCGCTACGCGCGCAACAAGGGAATCCTCAAGGAAAAGGAAGACAACCTCACCGGCGAAGACATCCGTGAGGGGCTCACCGCGATCATCTCGGTGAAGCTGCGCAACCCGCAGTTCGAAGGTCAGACCAAGACCAAGCTCGGCAACACCGAGATCCGTTCGTTCGTCGAGCGCGTCACCAACGAGAAGTTCGGTGACTGGCTCGAAGAGCACCCGGCCGAAGCCAAGGCTGCAGTGCAGAAGTCGCTGCAGGCGTCTCGGGCGCGCGCCGCGGCGCGGGCTGCACGCGATCTCACGCGTCGTAAGTCGCTGCTCGAGTCGGCCGCGATGCCGGGCAAGCTCGCCGACTGCTCGTCGCGGGATCCCGAAGAATCCGAGCTGTTCATCGTCGAGGGCGACAGCGCCGGCGGGAGCGCGAAAAAGGCGCGCAACCCGCGCTTCCAGGCGATCCTCCCGATCCGCGGCAAGATCCTCAACGTCGAGCGGGCGCGCATCGACAAGATGCTGAAGAACGAAGAGATCCAAACGCTCATCTCCGCGACCGGTACCGGGATCATGGAGGAGTTCGATCTCGCCAAGCTCCGCTACCACAAGATCATCGTGATGACCGACGCCGATGTAGATGGCAGTCACATCCGCACGTTGTTGCTCACGTTCTTCTACCGCCAGCTGCCCGAGCTCGTCACCAACGGACACATCTGCATCGCGCAGCCACCGTTGTTCGGCGCCAAGATCGGCAAGGACGACCGCACGTACTTGAAGGACGAAGCCGCGTTGCGCGAGTTCGAAACCGCGAACGAGGGCCGCAAGATCGAGATCAGCCGGTTCAAGGGTCTCGGCGAGATGGACTGGCAGGAGCTCGGCGAAACCACGATGGATCCCGCAACGCGTTCGCTGTTGCAGGTTTCGGTAGAAGACGCGGCGATCGCCGACGCGATGTTCTCGCAGCTCATGGGCGAAGACGTCGAGTCCCGCCGGAGCTTCATCCAGCACAACGCCAAAGACGTGCGCTTCCTCGACATCTGACCGGCGAGCGCCACCGCTCGCGCAACATCGCCCGGAGAAGTTCGATATGCCTGACGAACCACAGACCCTGGGCAGCCTGGAGCCCATCGAGATCCAAGAGGAGATGGAACGCTCCTTCTTGGACTACGCGATGTCGGTCATCACGTCGCGTGCACTTCCCGACGCGCGTGACGGACTCAAGCCCGTGCAACGGCGCATTCTCTACGGCATGTACGACCAGGGCATGCGCCCCGATCGCCAGCACCGAAAGTCGGCGAACGCGGTCGGCCACGTGATGGCCATTTACCACCCGCACGGCGACCAGGCCATCTACGACGCGCTCGCGCGCATGGCCCAAGACTTCTCGCTGCGCTACCCGTTGATCGACGGTCACGGGAACTTCGGTTCGCCCGATCCGAACGACCGCCCGGCCGCGCAGCGCTACACCGAAGCGCGGCTCGCACCCTTGGCGATGGAGTTGCTCGGCGAGATCGACGAGAACACGGTTGATTTCGCCGAGACCTACGACGGCCAGCATCAACAACCGGTCGTCGTTCCCGCGCGTTTCCCGAACTTGTTGGTCAACGGTGGTGGCGGCATCGCGGTCGGGATGGCCACCAACATTCCCCCGCACAACCTGCGCGAAGTCATCGACGCGACGATCCACCTGATCGACAATCCCGAAGCGACCGTCGAAGACCTGATGCAGTTCGTCACCGGTCCCGACTTCCCGACCGGCGCGACGATTCTCGGCCGGGCCGGCATCGCGGAGTGCTACCGCACCGGTCGTGGGTCCATACGCATGCGCGCGGTCGCCGAGATCGACGAAGACGCGCGCGGTGGCCAGCGCATCGCGGTAACCGAGGTTCCGTACCAGACGTCGGTCGAGGTGATCGGGCAGAAGATTGCCGAGCTCGTGAACGACCGCCGCATCGAAGGCATCCGCGATGTCCGCAACGAGTCGGCCGGGGACACCACCCGGCTCGTCATCGAGTTGAAGCGCGACGCGAACGCGCAGGTCGTGCTCAACCAGCTCTACAAGCACACGCCTATGCAAACGTCGTTCGCGGCGAACGTTCTCGCGCTTGTCGACGGTGTTCCGCGCCTGCTCGGGTTGGTGCAGGCGCTCCAGGTGTACATCGCGCACCAGGTGGAAGTCGTGACCCGGCGCAGCGAGTTCCGGTTGGGCAAGGCGCGCGACCGTGCGCACATCCTCGAAGGTCTGCTCAAGGCACTCGACGCCATCGACGCGATCATCACCTTGATCCGCGGTTCGGAATCGGCGGAGGTCGCCAAGCAGGCGTTGATGGTCGCGCCGTTCGAGTTCAGCGAAGTGCAGGCCACCCACATTCTCGACATGCCGCTGCGCCGCTTGGCCGCACTCGAGCGCCAGAAGGTCCGCGACGAGTTCGACGAGTTGCAGAACACGATCGCGGAGCTCGAGGCGATCCTCGCCGACGAGCAGAAGCTGCGCGACGTGATCAAGGAAGAGATCACGGTGATCCGTGACAAGTACGGCGACGATCGGCGCACGTTGATCACGACCGATTTCAGCGACATCGCCGACCTCGACCTCATCGAAGACGAAGAGCTCGTGGTCGTGTTGTCGAAGAACGGGTACGTGAAAACCGTGCAGGTCGATCAGTTCCGCGTGCAGGGTCGCGGCGGAAAGGGCGTGCGCGGCGGGAACCTCCGCGAGGAGGACTACGTCGAGCACTTGCTCACCACCACCGCGCACTCGTACCTGTTGTTCTTCTCCAACCGCGGTCGCGTCTACCGACTGCGCGCGCACGAGATCCCGATGAAGGACCGGACCGCGCGCGGCACCGCGCTCGTGAACCTCGTCGCCTTGCAACCCGACGAGCACATCGAAGCCGTTATCGACACGCGCACCTACGAAGACGGCGCGTACCTGTTCTTCGCGACCCGCAACGGCATCGTGAAGAAGACGCGCATGTCGGAGTACGACTCGTCGTTGCGTAGCGGACTAATCGCGATCAACCTCAACGACGGCGACGAGCTGGTCCGCGTCATTCAGACGTCGGGCAACGACGACGTGTTCATGGTTTCGCGCCAGGGCATGACGATCCGTTTCTCCGAAAGTGACGTGCGGTCGATGGGCCGCGCGACGGCCGGCGTGCGCGGCATGCGACTCAAGAGCACCAATGACGCGGTCGTCAGCAGCGATGTCGCTCGCGACGAAGGGGTGCTGCTGTTCGTCTCGTCGAGTGGCCACGGGAAGCGAACCCCGATCGCCTCGTTCAACCGTCAGGGCCGAGGGGGCCAGGGTGTGCGGGGTATGCGCATCACCGAGGCCCGGGGCGGAGTGGTCGCGGCGTTCATCGTCGCTCCCAACGACGAGATCATCGTGTTCTCCTCGGCCGGCAACCTCATCCGCATGGGTGTCGACGAGATCTCCGAGCAGGGTCGGGACGCGACGGGCGTGCGCGTAGCCCGAGTGGAGGAAGGGGATAGCGTGGTGGCCGTTGCCCGGGTGCTCGAGGCTGAGCACAGTGACGCGGAAGCCGGTGACGTCGAATCCCCTGAGTCGGAAGCCCCTGAATCGGAAGCCCACGAGTCGCAAACCCCTGAGCCGGAAGCCGTCGAGCCGGAGCCCGGCGAGGAGTCCTGAGCATGGCCCGCGCAAAGACCGCTCTCGAACCCGTGGTGACCACGCCATCGGCTTCGCGGATCGTGCGCGGGGATCGACGCCGGGTCCTGCCGGTTCGTCAACGGCGCCCGGCGCGCAACGCGGGTTACGAACGGCGCTACCGCCAGACCATCCGCTCGATCGACATTTGGTCGGTGCTCAAGATCTCGTTGTGCTTCTACATGTGCGCGCTGATCGTCGTGCTGCTGGCCGGCGTGGTGCTCTGGTGGATCGCGTCGGCGGTCGGAGCGATCCACAATGTCGAGAAATTCGTCGGCGATCTGGTGAGCGACAATCACTTCCACTTCTTGTCGTGGGAGGTGTTGCGCGGGGCGACACTCATCGGTCTCGTGGTGGTCTGCGTGCTCGTCGTGATCACCGTGCTCGCGGCCGCGTTCTACAACCTCTTCTCGGAGCTCATCGGCGGGCTCGAAGTGACGGTCGTCGAGCACGAAGACGATCACTGACGTATTCGGCACGAGTTCTTGGCGCTGATTCCCTGATGGTCTGCGCAGGCGTGCTGGTACTGTTTCCGCCGCTCGGGGGCTATAGCTCAGTCGGTTAGAGCGCATCCCTGATAAGGATGAGGTCGCTGGTTCGATTCCAGCTAGCCCCACAGGAATTGCCGAGCCGATCCCCCTTGGGGGGCGTCTCGTATGCTCCCCGTCGTGAAAATGTTCCGGCGGGTCCTGCTCGTGCTCGGGGTGGCCGGCGCCATTGGTGCGATCGCCCGGGTGCGCGGCAAGGGCGAGGTCGTCGAGACCACCGAAGGTGGCTGGCGCGAGCTCGACGGGCCCGAGTTCCGGTGACCGTCGCACTCGTCGTCGGCGCGGGCGAGCTCGGCACACGCGCGGTTCGCCAGCTGCTCGACACGCCGGGATTCGCCACGATCCTGCTCGCCGACATCGACCCGTCGAAGGCCAAGGCCGCGGCCGACGCGCTCGGACCGTCAGTGCACGCGATCGAGTACGTACCGGGCGAAGCGATCCCACCCGACGTTGCGGTTATCGCCTGCGCGTTGCCGGCCGGTATCAGTCACGAGGTGGTCGCGGCCGCGATCACGGCCGGCGTTCCCGTCGCGTCGAGCGAAGACGAGCACGACGCGCTCGAACAACTTCGCGCGCTCGATCAGAACGCGCGCACCTCGGGCGTGACCGTCGCGATCGGCTGCGGCCTCGCGCCGGGCCTCGCCGACGTGCTCGCCGCGCACGCGGCCGCGCTGTTCGAGAACGTCGACGAGATCCGCGTTGCCCGCACCGGGTGGGCGGGTCCGGCGAGTGTCGACACCGTGCGCCACGAACGCCGGGTACCGGTGCGCGCGTGGCGCGACGGCGGTTGGCGTGAGGAGCGTTCACGCGGCGACGCGTTGGTGTTCTTTCCCGATCCGATCGGCGGTCGCGACTGCCGCGTGGTTACGGGAGCCACCCGGCTGCTCGTCGACGCGTTCCCCGATGTCTCACGACTGTCGGTGCAGCTCGGTGAGCCACCGAAGCGCACCCGGTTCCGCCGCAAGTTCGGCGACGAGGGCGAGTGGGGCGCGGCGCGCGTCGAGGTCTGGGGTCAACGCGACGGTTCGCACGGCTGTGTCGCGTACGGAGTGGTCGACCGGACCGCGGTCGCCGCAGGAACGGTGCTCGCGGTGGTGACGGCGCGATTGGCCGGGGTGATCGGCCCGGTCGTGAAGCAGCCCGGCGTACAGGGACTGGGCGTGCTCGTGGAGCCCGTCCCGTTCCTCGCCGAATTGGCGCAGCGAGGCGTCCGTTCGGCCGTGTTCGAGGGTGTGCCGGTCGCCTAGAGGCCCGGTCGCCCGAAGCCGGCGGTTCTGCTCACAAGAATCCGCTTTTCCGCCGATGAAAGGGCCCTACTCGTGATCCGCCGCACGTGGGGTTACGGTCGCACTGATGCCCGATACGCCTGACGAGCTCGATAGCACCGGATCCGACGCTCGACTCGTCGAGTTGTCCGATCGCCGGCGCTCGGTTCCCGACGAGCTGACCATCAAGATGGAGCGCGGCGCGCGTGTCCTGGTGTTCAGCGATCTGCGGCTCACGAATGCGGCGACCGACATCTCCCGCGAAGTGACGAGAACGGTTGCCCGCCCGATCGAGGAGTGTCGCGGGCCGGGAGTCGTCGTTCTCGCCGGCGACGTCTTCGATCTCCGTGACGGCACCGATATCGAGTCGGCACTCGCGTCGCATTCGCGTTTGACTACCGCGCTGGCCGCGTTCGTCGCCGGCCCGTGCCATCGTCTGGTCGTGTTACCCGGCACGCGGGATCGCGCGCTCGCGTACGACACGCGCGCCGTCGACGCGATCAACGCGATCGGTGGCGAAGTCGCGCTCGCGTGCGCGCTCGAAGTCGACACCGGAGTGGGTACCCGGCTCGTGCAAGTGGAGCCGGGTCATCGGCTCGATCCCGCGGCCGCGTTCGCGGATCCGCGTGATGTGAACGATCGGCCGTTGGCGTTGCACGTGGCGCGTGACATCGGGCCCATGCTCGCCGCCGACGAGCAGAACGGTGCCTGGCTCGCCGGGATCGACGACCTCACCGACAGCGGACTCGCAGGCGCGTTCGTCGCATCACGATTCGCCTACCGGCGGTTGTTCCGCCGGTCGGCCTGGTTGCTGATTCCGGCGTTGGTCGGGATGGCGCTCTTCTTGTCGTTCATCGAGCTGACCGCGCCGCATCCGACCGGCAACGCACTCCGGCGGTTGTTGCGCCTGTTCGGCTCGGGCCTGGTGCTCGAGCTCGCGCTCGTCGCCGCGGTGCTCGTGTTCACTGCGACCCAACTCCGCGACTCGCTCGGCAGCGTTGCCTGGTGGGGTGTGCGGCCGCGCGGCAATGACGATGCACGGGGCGAGGCCGTGACCTTGGCGACGGCCGGCGGCGTCGGGCTGATCACCGCGCACACGCGGCGCCCCGAGCTCACCGACCTCGGTGGGGGATCGTTCTACGCGAACTGCGGCAGCGGTGGGCGCGTCGTCGAGTGCGTACGGGCCCGGGGCGGATTCCCGCCGGTGTTCGTGGAGCGCATGCGCTGTTCGTGGGTGGAGCTCGAGGCCGGCGCCGAGTTGCACGCCCGGCTCTGGCACGGCGTGCGCGATCTCCCGCACCAACGGTGGCTCGAGCGCATGGTCGCCCGCGACCGGGTCAAGCCCGCGTGGCCACCCGCCGTCGTCGCGCAGCATCCGGGCACGGTCACGTGGCCGTCGACCGGGGACGCCCTGGCGCTCCGGCGCCGTACGCGCCGCATCGCGGCGACGGCGATCGCCGCCACCGGGGTGCTCAACCTCGCGTCGGCCGTCACGCTGCCGATCGCGAGCCGGTTCGAAGGGCTGGAACGGTTCGCGCCGATCGGGGTGCCGGAAGCTGCGGCCGCGCTCGTCGCGCTTGCCGGCGTCGGGCTCTTGTTCCTCGCGCGTGGTGTGCGCCGCGGTCAGCGCCACGCTTGGCAACTCGCGCTGGCGTTGCTGCTCGTCAGCATCGGTGGCCACGTGGTGAAGGGTCTCGACATCGAGGAAGCGTTCCTCACGCTGCTCGTTGCGATGTTCCTCGCCACGCACGGCAATGACTTTGCGGCGCCCGCGAATCCCAGCTCCGCGCGCCGGGCGGTCTCGGTCGCGCTGACTACAGCCGCCATCGTCATCACGGCGGGAGTGGTCGGCGTGGAGGTGCACGGCCCGCGTATTCCGCTCGACCGTGCAATCGCGGCCGTGTCGATGCGCATGGTCGGCGTCCGCTCCGTCCACTTGCCGACCCGTCTCGACACGCTGCTCTCACCCGCGCTGCTCGCGGTGGGCATCGGGATCGCCATCTCGGTCGCGTGGCTCGCGTTCCGGCCTGCGGTCACCGCACGGACCTCGTCGTTCCGACCGCTGTCCCGAGAACGCGCCCGCTATCTCGTCGAGAAGTACGGCACCGACTCGCTCTCGTACTTCGCGCTCCGCTCCGACAAGGAGTGGTTCGGGCATCGGGATTCGCTGGTCGCCTACCGGGTGAACAACGGCATCGCACTCGTTTCACCCGATCCCGTCGGCCCCATTTCGCAACGGGCCGAGGCGTGGACGGCGTTCCGGGAATTCGCCGACGACCACGGGTGGTCGGTCGCGGTGATGGCGGCGGGGAGCTCCTGGTTGCCGATCTACGGCGCGAGCGGCATGCACGACCTCTACATCGGTGACGAAGCGGTGGTCGATGTTCGCCGGTTCAGCCTCGACGGGAAGCAGAACAAGAGCCTGCGCCAGTCGGTGAGCCGCGTGCGCAAGGCCGGCTACCGCGTCGAGATGTTCGACCCGTCGAAGCTGGCACCCGAGCTCGAGCACCAGCTGCGCGACCTCATGACCGAGAGCCGCAAGGGTGACGTCGAGCGTGGTTTCTCGATGACGCTCGGCCGCGGCGTTCGAGACCGATGACCGGGGCTTGTTGTTGGCGGTCGCGTTCGACGGGAACGACCTCCCGGCCGCGTTCTGCCAGTACGTGCCGGCCAAGGCCATCTCCGGCTGGTCACTCGACCTCATGCGCCGCTCCGAACGGGGCAACCATCCCAACGGCCTGACCGAGCTGGTCGTCGTCGACACCATCGAACACCTCCGTAAGGAGGGCTACGCCGGGCTCGCATTGAACTTCGCGACGTTCCGCGCCGTGCTCGCCAGTGAAGCCGGTGACCGGTTCGTGCACCGCGTCGAGAAGTGGTTCCTGGAACGGATGAGCGACTCGATGCAGATCGAATCGCTGTGGACGTTCAACGAGAAGTTCCAACCCGAATGGCACCCGCGTTACGCGTGCTACGACTCGCCCGAGCATCTGCTGTCGGCGTCGATCGCAGTCGCGAAGGCCGAGTCGTTCTGGGAGCTGCCGCTCATCGGTCGCTTCTTCGCCGCTCGGGCGACGATCCCGAACCGCGTCCGCGCCAGCTCCCGGTCACCGGCGGCGATCCGCCGACACCCGACGCCCCGGCGCCCGGCGCGTCGGCATCAACCGGTAGCGGGGCCTGAGCTCAGGAGTGTGACGGGCTCGGCCCGGGTTCGTCGAGCTCGAACGCGAGGTCGTCGACGTAGCAGAAGTACCAGTCTTCGCCGGGCTCGTACGACTGGATGATCGGATGGGCTTCCCCGTGGAAGTGCGCGGTCGCATGCCGGTTCGGCGAGTTGTCGCAGCAACCGATGTGCCCGCACTCGGTGCAGCGGCGGAGGTGGACCCACGTGCTGCCCATGAGCAGGCATTCCACGCAGCCGTCACCGCTCGGGGCGACGGATCGAATCTGATCGAGATGAGTACAGGTAGCAGCCACGAGTGCAGTCTCGCGAAGCTGTCAAGCGCGGGTCCGCCGTCGGCGGATGGCCGTCACGAGCGCGAAGAGCGCCAGCGCGCCGAGCGTCACGTACGAGATGATCTCGCCGATCGATCGAGCACTCGAGTGGTACGTGAACTCGACAGTCGACGTGCCGCGGGGCACGACGATCCCGCGCACGACGTCGTTGACGCGCCCGATGTGTGCGGGCTTGCCGTCGATCGACGCGTTCCAGTTGTGGTACTGGGTATCGGTCAGCACGAGCACTGACGGCTTGCCCGCCTTCACCGTGATGCGCACGCTGGTGTTGGTTTGGTCCTCGATCCGCGCCCGCCCCCGGCTCGAGTTGGCGGCGACGGTGGTGGGGATCCCGGCGGCGTGGGCGTCGGCGAGGAGCTTGCGGTCGGCGGTCTGGGTGACGAGCTCGGACCAGACGCCGGGCTTCTGCGTGCTCGTGAGCGCGGGGCTGAGGTAGGCGTTCGGGAACGCCTTCTTGTTGCGGTACACCTTGACGTGGGCTTCGGTGTCGTCGAACGCGAGCGAATAGTCCTTGGCGACGGCGTCGTTGTAGCTCGCGAGCGACTGGTCGATGACCAGATAGCGAACCGACAGCACGTTGAGCGCGTCGGGGTCGGCCTTGAACGTGACCGATCGCCCACCGATCTGGAGGAACAGCGACTTTTCCGCGGGGTTGACGTAGCGCTGGAAGAAGGTGCGGTAGGGCGGTACTTGCATCGTGTTCAGCGTCTCGATCTGGGGAATGCCGAAGACCGAACCCCACTCGGGATAAAGGTCGCCGCGGCCCGCGTTGAGGATCCGGCCGGTCTTGATGTTGCGCTGCAGATACGCGACGTATGCAGGTGGATGCGACTCGAGGTCGACGCGGGTGAGACGGGCATGGTTCTGGTACGAGAACAACTCCACCGCGACCAGTGCGACGGCCGCGATCGCGAGCGCGTGCCGGCGAGCCGGCTTTCTTGATGCGCGTGCGATCGCCACCGCGATGGCGACTACCGCCAGCGCGGCGAGCAGTCCGAGCACCGGGACCGCGTTCCATCCGAGCAACACGTTCACCAGCCACGCGAGGATCACGCCGAAGGCGATCGCGATGCCGGCCAGGGTTGCCGCGACTGCGTTCGCGCCCTTGCGTCCGATGACCGATACTGCGATCGCGAGCGAGACCGTGGTCGCGGCCGCGCTGACCGCGGACCAGTAATCGCGACGCACCGAGCGCAGACCGGGCAGATTGCCGATCGAGCGGATCACCGGAATCCCCGCGTGTAATGCGAGCGCAGAGACGCCGAGTACCGCGCAAACCATGAGGATCCGCTTCTCGCGCGGCCGGGCTCCCGACCACGCGGCCGCGATGAGCAGGACCGGCGCGATCCCGATGTAGCCGACCCACTTCTTCGAGTTGCTCAACCACGGCGACGCGATCTTCAACATGCGCAGCTTCCCGGAGCTCGCGAGCTCGCGTTCGCCGTAGGAAGCGACGTCGCTGCCCGCGTGGCGCAACGCGTCGAACACGGGGAGCCACATGAACGCAGTGAGGCCGACCGCGACTGCGGGAATTGCGAGTTGGGCGCCGAGCGATCGAAGCACGCGTTTGCGTGCAGGTTCGTTGGTGTCCTCTGTCTTCGTCGCGTCGATGGTCGTCGCGACGGCGTGGATGAAGATCAGCATGAGGAGCTGAACGGGTACGAAGGTTGTCAGGATGAATCCCGCGTACGCCGCGATGGCTGCGAGCAGGCGCACCACGCCGCCGACTCTTCGCCACTCGGTGAGTGTGTAGAGGACGACGGGGAACAGACACGTAGGGCGCGCCGACCGAGCTGTTGATACCGGACGCGCCGAAGCCGGTGAAGAGAAAGGCGAGGCAGCCCGCGACCGCGGCGACGCGACCGAGCCGAAGAGTTCGCACGAAGAACTGTTGGAGGCAGTACAGCGCGAGCACCAAGAACGCGAGCGTCACGAAGGTGAACGCAGTCGCCGACGCGCCGAACAACGCGACGACGAGGACGAACGGCGACAGTTTGATGTCAGCAAGCGTCTCCGGGCCGAGCGAACCCGAGGCCGAATACGGATTCCACGAGAAGCTCTCGTTGTCCGCCATCGAACGGTGGACGAACTTGGTGGCCGGAACAAGCTGCCAGACGCGGGCACCGAGGTCTTGTACGCCGTCTTTGGCCGCGTGCGACGGCGTGTTCGGATACACCTGGACCGTCTCGTGATGCACGTGCGCGTCGACGACGGCGTTCAATCCCGCGGGCGAGAGTGAGCCGCCGAGAAACACGACTTCGGGATACGCGACGACGACGATCAGCACCGCCATGAGCAGTGCTATGAGCGGTTGGGGCAACCGGCGGAGGCGGCTCACGGGATCGTCAGCGTAACTTTCGGAATCCTGACGGCGCCCGTTCGCGCGACACTGCGCCGATGGAGGAACTGCTCACGCTCGCGCACGGATTTCCGCGAGCTCTCGGTTGCCGAGGGAGAGTCGCTGATTGCCGACGGCGATTCGGTCGGCACGTTGTACGTGCTGCTCGAAGGTGGCTTGCGGGTCGAGAAGGCCGGGCAGTTGATTGCGGCCATCAACGAGCCGGGCGCGTGTGTGGGAGAGATGTCGTTGTTGCTCGGCATACCGGCGACGGCCGACGTCGTTGCGAATGAACCGTCGGTGGTCGCGGTGATCGAGAACGCGTACAGCATGCTGACCGAGGTCGCGGATCTGCCGCTCGCGTTCGGCGCGGCTGCTCGCGTCGCGGCTGCAGATGATGACGACGTACCTCGCCGACATCAAGCAGCAGTACTCGGATCACGAGGGCGGGCTCGGCATGGTCGATGTGGTGCTCGGCGCCTTGATGCGCAGTCCGGGCACGCGGAGCGCGCTCGGTTCGGAGCGCGACCCCGAGCCCGAGTACTAGACCCCGACGAACGTTCGCTCCTCGACACCGGCGAGCGACGACCAGCGGGCGTGGCCGAGTTCGGTGTCGATCTCGACGCAGCACGGGATCGGGCCGCGTTGACGACCCGCGTTCACAACCGTGGTCGTGCCGATCAGATCGATCCAGTCGCCGTCGTCTTTGAACGGCGACTCGTGCACGTGTCCGCACAACACGATGGCGGGCTCGTACTGCCCGATCCAGCGGACGAGGTCTTCGTCGCCGTAGTGGCGCTTGCCGGTCCAACTCGTCGGCGACGCGTCGGGCGGCGCGTGGTACACCCAGATCCATTGGCGGCCGTCGACGAGCTCGGCGTCGGCGGCGAGCTGTTCGCCGACGATCTCCCGGGTGCGCGGCCCGTCCCACCAAGGGCAGATGGTGACGAAGACCTTGTCGGTCTCGAGGTGGGTGCCGTCGATGAGGACGCCGCTGGCGCGGGCGCCGTCGAGCCAGAGCGCGGCGAGCTCGCCCTGGTCGTTGCGCCCGTTGAGATCGTGGTTGCCGGAGCAAGCGGCGACGGAGGTCTTGGCCGCCATCCGGGCCATGTACTCGAGCACGACCGCGATCTGCGCGTCGGGCTCGACGATCGAGGCGATGTCGAGGTGATCGCCCGCCAGGACCACGAGGTCGAATTCGCCGGCGACCGAGGAGACCCAGTCGAGCTGCTTCAGCGTGTAGTGAAGATCAGAAACCAACAGGATCTGCATTCCGGCCGATGCTACGGGAGCCGCCCGGTAATCTGCCCGTTTCCGGGGACGTAGCTCAGCTGGCTAGAGCACCTGCTTTGCAAGCAGGGGGTCGTGGGTTCGAGTCCCATCGTCTCCACGGAGTGGTGTTCGCCAACTGCGTTTGGATTAGGTCCTCGGTGGCGGCGAGCGGGTCCTTCGGCGAGCTCATCGGGTCTCGGAAACCGACCGGCGTCGGCCGGCGTTTCCGACGTGAACGCGCTAACGGGCGGGTCGCGCCACGACGTGTCTGAGCGCTACGACGACTGGTGCCGGGTGGGAGTCGGCGCGGGGCGCGTGGATCACAAGGCCTGCGGGTGTGTCCCGCCACGCCAATGGTTCGCCGTCGATGGTCGAGACTGCGGTCGTTGGTGTGGGCGCGACGTCGGGCAGTGTGATCGTGTCGGCCGCTCCGCGTGCGAACGCGTAGACGGTGTCGCCACGCGCCGTATAGCGAACGTGCCGACCGTCGGGCGCGTCGGCGCCGGGTGTGACCCAAGGCCGAGTTGCCACGAGCGCGTCCGCGTGAGGGCGAAACCAGCTGCCGAGCCACTCGAGGCGCGTGAGCTGTTCGTGTGGTATCTGCGCGTCAACACCTCGTGGTCCGACGTTGAGGAGCAGGTTGCCGCCCTTGGCGACGATGTCGGCCACCATCCACAGCAGCTCGTCCCGCGTGAGGAAGTCTTCAGGCCCGGACGCCGCGTTGTAGGCGAAGCTGCGGTCCATGCCGCGCACGCACTCCCAGGGCTTCTGCTGGATCTCGTCAAAGACGGCGTATTCGGGAGTACGCACATCGCTGTGGGGTGGCGCCGGTGGTATTACCACCGCGCCGCGCCGCAGTTGTCGTCGGACGCCCGCGTCGATCGCTCGGCGGACGACCTTGCTGTGAGCGGCCGCGAGCGGCGTGCTCCACGGCAGCCAGCGATCGTTCACCACGCCATCGGGGACGCGCTCGTAGTAGTGCGCGAAGAGCGACCACAGCGCGGTGGCGGCAGTCGGCCAGGCGATGTCGTTCCACAGCACGCTCGGTCGGTACCGCGCGATCAGCTCGCGTACCTGTGCCTCGGCGTATGCGGGGTAGTCGCCGCGCGGAACCGCGTCGATCAAGTCCGCGACGGATCCGATGGCTCGGTCCTTGAATGTCGAGTCGAGCCCGCCCGAGTAGTAGATCCCGAAGCGCATTCCCGCTCCGAGCACGGCCTCCCGTAACTCGCCGACGACGTCCCGACGAGAGTGCCACCCCGGACGCCGCGGATTTCGAACGTCGGTCGGCCACAAGCAATAGCCGTCCATATGTTTCGTTACCAACACGACGTACCGAGCGCCGGTGGCCGCGAAGCGGCTCGCCCATTCGGTTGGGTCCCACTGCGCGAGTCCCGCCACCCAGTCGTCCGCGAATTGCTCGTACGGGCGGTTCCCCCACACTTCGCGATGGTGCCGGGCCACGGGACTGTCCGCGAATCGCAACGAGTTCTCGTACCACTCGGCATAGGGCGAGCGCGCGAACGCATCGCGGCGACCCGACTTCAGGAGATCGCCGATCTCGACGTCGACCGGCGCAAATCCGGGCACCGACGCCGGCGTCCAGTGCACGAAGATGCCGAGCTTGGCGTCGAGCCACCACGCGGGCACCCGACGAACGCGTGGAGCGCCTCGAGCTGCGAATTTCGTAACGACATCACGTCGTCAGCCCCCAAACGCTCCTTTCCTACTTCTTGAGGACGACGACCGCGCTCATCGATTCGGAGTAGTTGCGCTGCGCCGGGACGACTGCGCGATACGTGCCTTCGTCGAGGTTGATCGTGAGCTGGTCGTTGCCGCCCCGGGTCCGGTAGACCGGCCCGACACGAATCCAGCCGCCGGAGTCCGACAGTCTTCTCGATCGTGAACGCCCACTCGGCAGCGCCGAGATCGGGTTGGACATTCACGCGCACGCCGGTTCCCAATTCGTTCGCCACGGCGGTGACGGACGTCCGATCCGTTCAAGCCATAGCCGAGCGGGCACGGTGTGCTCTGCACCGTGCCGTTCGGGCAGGTCGTGTTCGACCAGATCGCGTTGGTGACGTCGGCGAGGCTCAAGTCGGCACCACTGAGGTTGGCGCCGGTGAAGTTGGCGCCTCCGAGCGCGGCGCCTCGCAGATTCGCGCCGGGACCAACCAGATACCCCTTGATGAGTTTCCAGTCGGGCGGCAACGAAGGCGTGCCGAAGATGCTGCCGGACCGGACGGCGAGTAGAGCTGCGCATTGGTCATCGATGCGCCGCTCAGGTTCGCGGCCTGCAAGTTCGCGCCGGTGAAGATGGTGTTTGTCAGCGTCGCACCCGTGAAGTTCACGCCGCCGAGGAACGCGCCGGTGAAGTTGGTTCCGCTGAGTGACACGCCGAGCTGCGCGAGCGACGTGAACTGCGCGCCCTCCAAGTTCGCACTCGGCCCGATGAAGTAGCCCTCCGCCACACGGAAGCGACCCGATGCCGGCAACGCTTTCGGTTGCCCGACGAGCCGGAAGCTCTTGATGCCCGCCAGCTTGTTGTCGTCGTTCGTGGAGAACGTCGCGCCCGTGATGGTTGCCCGGGTGAGGTTCACGTTCTTCAGGACCGCGCTCGTCAGATTTGCGTTGGTCAAGTTCGCGCTCGTGAGGTTCGCGCCGGTGAGATCCGCATTCGACAGGTCGGCGCCGGCGAGGTTGGCGCCGGTCAGATTGAGCCCGGGTGCGATGACATAGCCGCTCACCAATCGCGGGGTGCCTGCAAGCGCAATGGGCGTTCCGACGATGCCGCCCGACGTCACGCCCGCGATCGACGCCGGTGTGAACGCAGCATCGGTGACCTTCGCGCCGGTCAGACGCGTTGCATCGAGGTTGACTGTTCGTCAGGTCGGCGTGGGTGAAGTCGACGCCGGAAAGATCGAATCCCCGGAAGTCGAGATCTTTGAGCTCGGTGTAGCTGAGATCCGCGCCGGGACCGACGAGGTAACCCGACGCCGCCCCGGTCCAGTGCCATCCGGCCGGCAGCGTGCAACCTTCGCAGTTCGTGCCGCCCGATTTCACGCCCGTGAGGGTCGCGCCCGACAGATCCAAGCCCGACAGGTCGGCGCCCGTGAGATTCGCACCCGGACCGACCAGCACTCCCGTGGGTTCGGCGTCCGCGGGGACGGGAGGCCTGGAAATAAAGCTCCATCCCGTGGGCAACGACGCAGGTGCGCGCCCGTAATGTCGACCGCAGAGACACCCGCAAGGTTCGCGGTCGCGAGCTTCGTGCCGACGAGCGTCGTTCCCTTGAGGTTCGAGCCGCGTAGATCTGCGCCGGCCAGGTCGACACCCGTGAGGTTGTAGCCCGACAGGTCGGTGCGCCGCAGGTTCGCATCCGGCTTGATGTTCGGACCGGAGACCCTGCGCCGTGTAATCGATCGACATGTCGCCGGTGGAACGCATGGCGAGCAATCCGCCGCGAGTGCCGGGGCCCGTGAGTTGAATCTTTCCCTCGATGTACTGCAGACACGTAAAGCCGCTTCCGTCGATTGCCACGTCGGATGGGCGCGCCGTCCAGGTCTGCGATTTCGTCGTCGTCGTGACGCCGAGGTGCGTCGTGATGGCCGACAGCTCGTTGCCGCAGTACAGACTCGTCTTGCCGAGGTCGGACGACCAGATGTACGGCCACGACTGGTCGCTGATCGCCTTCCACGCCGGGCTGGGAGGGTTGAGGGAACTGAGAAACGCATTGATGGTCGGGTCCTTCGCACCGCTGTAGGTATTCAAGAACGTGGAGACGTTGCTGCGCGGAGGAACCGTCCAATTGTCGAAACCGGCGCGGAACTCACTGTTCATCGCCGCCTTCGTGTCGTCGACCGAACCCGGACCCGCGAAGCCCGGGAAATAGCTGAGATCGCCCGCATCGGACGCCGGCAGGTACATCGGGACGTTTCTGGTATTGGTGCGAATACCCGGCGCGGCTGCGTCGACGACCGCGTCGAGCGGAATCATCGGGGGCAGATTGACGAACTCGGCCACCGTGTTGTCGAGGAACTCCTGACGCTCCGAGTTGTACGAGTTTGCATTCCCGGGAGCGATGTTGTTGATGGGTGCCGGATCGCTGGGCAGCCATCGCTCCATCGTCATCCACGCGGCCATGGCTTCGGTCGCCGATGCCTCGAAGTAAATCTGGCGGATGCGAGCTGAGTCCTCGGTGTTGAGGTAGCGCTTGTCGGACAGGATCACCGAACCCAGCTCGCTCATCACCGATGTACGGTTCGCTCGGGGCACGAGGAGCAAGTGCGTGTTCGGAGCGATATCGCCGATCGACTTCAGTTGCCATTCGAAGTAGAAGCGGTCCCGGCTCGCGATGAGGGCCGTGCGAGCGTTCGTGATCTTGGTTTCGTCGCGCGGGATCTCCTTCTCCAGCCTTCGCGAGCGTGTCACCGTCGTCGAGCATCGGCTTGAAATAGTCCCGGTAGGTCTTCTGGACCGTGGTGGCGTACCCGTCGAGCGTCGTGACGTCGCGGTTCAAGTCAGTTTGTTTGATGGCACCGAACGTCGTCTGGAGATCACCTTGAAGCTGCTGGATCTGCGCCGAGATCACTTTGAGCTGCGCCTGGACCTCTTCGAGCGCGGCCTGGTCCGGGCTTCCGAGGTGCAGGAGCTTGTTGAGTCCGAGCGCGCTCATTGCGAAGCCGAACCCAGCCTGGGCCAATGGCCCCGACAGCTTGTCGAACAGGAATCTCGACATCCCACTTGTCGCGACCTCAGTCACCTGGCCGGTGACAGCCTTCGTGATCCCCTTGTTGATCTCCGGCAAGATCACGCCGGGCTGCTTGTTGGCAATGACATCGAGGAACGCCTTCGACGGCACGATGTTGGCGGCAGGCGCGGGGCTTGCGAGCGGGACCAGGCCCGCGGACGCGACGGCGGTTGCAAGAAGTAGGACGACGAACTTCCGGCTCATTGGTTCTCTCCCCATGACTTGCTCGAAATACGGTGCGAGGCCGTCCGCTACGGGCGACGGAGTTGCACATGCCGATCTGCACGTGCAGGTGAGCACGTGCAATCTGGCACGTGCAGTCTTGCATGTCAAGGCCGAATTCCGTACGCTGACCTAGTGGTCGAGGAAAAGGAAGGCGTGACCAGCACGCGGCTGACTGCCGCCGAGCGGCTCGAAACAACCCGAACGCGTCTGCTCGACGCCGTCATCGAGTCACTCGCCGAGGTCGGCTACGCGGCGACCTCGACCACCGAAGTGGCGCGCCGGTCAGGCCTCACGCGGTGGCGCGCAGTTGCATCACTTCGGGACCAAGGACCAGATGATGATCGCGGCGGCCAAGCACCTGAACGCCCGCGGCGACAACGCCCTGGCGTTGGCTGCGCTCGACCAAGCGGTCGACGACGACGATCGAGTGCGGCGCGCGTTGGCGATCCTGGGAATCTTCCCGTCCGGGCCGTTTGCCGCGGCGTACGCCGAGCTCTGGATCGCGTCGCTGCGCGCATCCGGAGCTCGAGGAAGCGTTGCGCGAATCCGACGTGATCGCGCGCGACAGCGTGCGCGCGCTCTTCGGTCCGACCATTCTCGCGAAAGCCGGGCCCGACTTCTACGCACTGCTCGACATCACGATGTACGCGCTCCGGGGGATGGCGCTCGACGCCCATCTCGGCACTAGCGAAGAACGCCAGATCCGGCGCGAGCTCATCGCCGGCCTCGAGAAGTACATCGATCAAACACTGCACGAGCCGCCCGACGAGGGATGAGGTTGCCCGAGCCGTTACGGCCGCTCTAGGGAGCCGCCGGGTGAACGCCATCGACAACGCGGACTTCGTATCGTGTCCCGGTGGCCGGCTCGCGGCCCGGACGTATTGGAGATCGAAATGACTGACAAGTCCGTGTTCAGCGACGCCGAGTGGCACGCCCTCACCGAGGCGCCATTGCTCGTAACTCTGGCGATCTTCGTCACCGGCGAGCATGGCCCGATCTCGATGGTCAAGGAGGCGACGGCGAGCGCCCGCGCGATCACAAAACCCGGCGATCGAGGTTCGGCCAGCGGGCTGATCGCCGAGATCGCAGCCGTGGCCGAGACGAAGGAAGCGCGCCACGACATGAAGGCGCATCAAGGAAAGTCGATGGACGAAACGTTGCAGCATGCGCTGACGGACTTGCAACCGGCGGCGGCTGCACTCGCCAAGTTGCCGGCCGACGAGGGCGCGCAGGTCGGCGGCGTGGCTCGTCGACATTGCCAAGGCCGTCGCGGGAGCCGCGAAGACGGTGAACCCCGCCGAACAGGCCGCGATCGACAAGATCGCGACACTGCTCACGCCAACGGCGGCCTAACCAAGCGAACAGCAAATCGCAGGCGGACCTCGTCGTTGCACGCGAGGCACTATGACGGTCATGCCTGGGCGGACGCGCGAACGAGCGACGCCGGGTTGGCTACTCGACGAGCTCGCGAACGCGGGCCGCGAGAACCTCGACCCCGCCCATGTCGAGCGGTACGACGGGAAGATGGACGCTCGCGCGGCCGAGGAGGTCGAGCTCCTGCGTTCGCGCGGACTCGACGCGTCGTCCGTCGTCGTAGAGCTCGGCTGCGGTACGGGTCAGTTCGCACTGGCCGCGGCTCCGTTGTGTCGACGCATGGTGGCCGTTGACGTCTCACCGCACATGCGAGAGACCTTGCGCCGGAAGCGAGACGACGCCGACCTCGGCAACGTCGAGATCGTCGACGCCGGCTTCCTCACCTACGAACACACTGGCGACCGCGCCGACTTCGTCTACTCGCGCTACGCCCTTCATCACCTTCCTGACTTCTGGAAGGTGATGGCGCTGCGCCGGGTTCACGCAATGCTGCGGCCGGGCGGCGTCTTCCGACTGTGGGACGTCGCGTACCACTTCGGCCCCGACGAGGTGGACGAACGCGTCGAGGCATGGTGTGCGCCCTTCGGCGACGAGGTCGAAGGCGATTGGGCGCGCTGGGAGCTCGAGGAACACGTGCGCGACGAGCACTCCACCTTCACGTGGCTGCTCGAGCCGATGTTCGACCGGACCGGGTTCGACATCGAGGCCGCCGACTACTCCGCCGACGGGTTCGACGCTCGTTACGTACTGCGAAGCCGGTCGCTATCGGCCTAGAAGTCCGGCAGAATCCCGACGCGTGACAAACGGCGACACCGAGGACCCGAGCACCGACGACGCTCGCGACGACCCGGGCCCCGCCGCATCCGAGCCCGCGAACCCGGACGAATCAGCGGTCGGCGGCGACGACGTACAGAATCTGCTGCGGAGCGTGCAGCGGCTCGTCGATCCCCGCAACGCGATGCGCGCCGCGCAGGGACCAATCGGGGGCGCGTGGCGAAGTGTCACGAGCGAAGAGCCCCGCGTGCAGGTGACTGCCGCGATCGTCGTTGCGATCGCACTCATGCTCGCGCTGCCGGCTCGCGTCGCGAACCAGTCCGCGCTGGGTACTACCCGGCCTCGCCGTCGCTGTTTCTGATCGGCGTGTTCGTTGCCCAGTCCGCTCGGGGCGAGCGCCGATCACGCGTGCTGCGGATCGCGAGCCTGTCGCTGATCGCGGTCATGAGCCTGTCGAACGCCACGTCGGGCGGGCGGTTGATCGTCGATCTCGTACGAGCGCAGGGAATCAAGGACCCGGCGCAGCTCCTGCTCACCGGAGGAGCGATTTGGCTCACGAACGTGATCGTGTTCGGCCTTTGGTACTGGGAGTTCGACCGCGGCGGTCCCGTCGAACGCGCGGCCGGCACCAAGCCCTACCCCGACCTCGTCTTCCCGCAGATGACAAGCCCGGATCTCGCGCCGGCCGACTGGGAACCGGGCTTCGTCGACTACCTCTACACGTCATTCACGAACGCGATGGCGTTCAGCCCGACGGATGTGATGCCCATGACGCGCTGGGCGAAGCTGACGATGCTCACCCAATCGCTCATCTCGGTCGTCATCCTCGTGCTCGTCATCGCCCGCGCCGTCAACATCTTGAAGTAGGACACTGACTCACGCGTTGACGGCAGCCGGTCCTGGGCATCAGCCGCGGCTGCCGGCGCGATCAGTCAGGCGGCGCGAAAGGCCTTGCAGCGCGCGGGCGGCGGCGAGGTCATCGCGCAACGCCGGTGTCGTCGCGACGCCTCGCCGGTCGGCTGAGCCCGAGCACTCGACCTCGACCGCCCGTCCCTGCAACGAAGCGTCCGCGCGAGTGCGGCCGTCTTCGGTGCGAAGCATGATCGAAACTGTCCAAACGTCGACTTCGCTCATTGCTACCTCCCTGAGAGTGATGCCGAGCGCCAAAGGATGGATCGCCTATGCCCGCGGCGCGGCCGTAGTAGTCGCGTAGCTCGTTTCGAGCTTGCTGGGTGATCACGTGGTCGCGGCCGGCACGCGGTGCGCGCCTGACCTCAGCCCGGTACAGCGGGACGACGAGACGACCGTCCGCATCCACATACGTGCTCGCGAGTGGCACGAAGTGCTCACCGCTGAGCGGTCCGGTCTTCACGACGGCCCAATCGGGCTCGCTTTCGTCGAAGAGAACGTCGGTCACCTTCCCGACCTTTGCCGAGCGGCTGTCGAGAACGGTGCGCCCGGTCAGTGTCATCGGCGGATCTTCCGCGAGGCTCTGCGCAGGCCGGGGATCATGGTCGAAGGTCATGTCAACTCCCTTCTCGTGTGACCTATTGGGCGTACCCAAAATGCGGAGCCCGTACTCGCCGCTGGCGTGCGCCGCCGGCTCGACGCCGTTCTAATTACATCGATGTCATTCTGGACTTGTGACGCGAATCGCGATTCACTTCATGCGTGGATCCGACCCGCCAGCAGCAGCAAGACGATCTCGAACTGCGTTCCAAGCTCTTGTATGGCAACAAGTACCGGCTCGCGATCGGCAATTTCATCGGTCAGAACAAGCTGGTGACGGCTCGCCACGTTGCCAAGGAGTTGAGGCTTGCAGACAGCGTCGTACGTCCCGAGTTGCTGCGATTAACGGATGCGCAGGTGCTGACGGCTCTGCCGTCTACCGGTAGGGAGCGCTACTACGAGCGCGTCGATGATCCGTTTTGGGAGTACTGCGTGCAGGAGGTAGCGAAGTTCCAAGGTGGCGCGGCCAAGGAATAGCGTGCGGCGACCACGCGAGGGGGCCCGCGATGAACGAGCGGCGAGCGCCGGAGTTCGGCCTCGATCGGGGGAAAGTTTTCCCCGCTGCGAATCCGCGGTCGCTGCTCAATCCCGCGCGCCGACTCGTGCAGTCGCCCCGCCGGTCCGTCGCGGCGATCGGACTGCAGCCCGACGCGCGCGAGTTCTCGAACTGGGATGCGGCCCGGGCTTCTTCAGTCCGTCACTTGTTCGCGCCACAAGCGGGCCGGTGGTGCTGTTCGATCTGCAATCCGAGATGCTGCGCATCGCTTGCGAACGCGTTCAGTCCGCAGGCGCCGCGACGTTCGTGCAGGGCGACGGTTCGCGATTGCCGTTCCGCGACGCGTCGTTCGACGCGGTGTTCATTGCCACCGTGCTCGGTGAGATTCCCGACCAGGGTGCGTGCATCGACGAGGTCCATCGGATCTTGCGTCGCGGCGGCGTGTTCGCGGTCGCGGAGACCAGACGAGACAGCGACTTCACTCCACTGCCGAAGCTGGTCGCGCTGGTCGCCCAGCACGGCTTCGAGCCGGCGGGCAAGCGCGGTATCCGCTGGCAGTACGTAGCGGTGTTTCGTCCGCAGTGAGCGGCGAACGACCCACGGGACTCAGCGATCTTCGGCCAGTTCCTCGAGACCTTGGGTGATGAAGTCGCGAAGAGGACCCGCGCCGACGAAGGGGGCGTCGTCCGCATCCGCCGGGCGAGGACCTCTTCCGCGGACGCGCCCGCCTTGAGGCCCGCGTAGAGGTACGCAATCGCGGCGGACCGTGGTCCCGTCCGGCAGGTGATGAGGGTCGGCCTTGGCAGCCGATCGAGCGCCGCGAGGTGTTGCTCGCGAACTCGACGCGTGAGCTCGACGGGTGGGTCGGAGACGATGTTCTCCGAAACGGGCACCGCGGCCTCGACCTGTTCGTACGAGAGGCCACCCATCGCGGCGAAGTCGTCGCCGCAGAGGAACAGCCACGACGCGCGCGTCGTTCTCGCGGGCGAACGCTTCCGCGTCGGTGATGGCGCCGCGATTGAACGTGAGATCTTCGGGGAGCTCGAAGTCGGCCATGCAGTACCTCCGCACAGAACGTTTCTACACCGCCGGCGCTCGCCTACGGTGCTGCGATTCGCGGCGATGCGGAGGACACGGGTAGCGGAGCATGAGGCAGACGACGACCGCGCAGCGCCTGAAGCCTGCTGCGCCACGCTTGGCGTCAGTCTTCGTTGCGCTCACCTGTGTCTGGCGATCTTCGGTTTCCGAGCCGCCGAGCTCGCGGTTTGGATCGCGCTCGCCGCATACGCCTATACGGCCGGTGGCGTCGCCGAGGCGTCGGCGGTGGTCGTCGCCGAGCTGATTCCGGCGACGCTTGTTCGCGTTGACGGTCGGCGGCTTGATTCGCCGCAACGGTGCCGGGCAGGTGCTGCGTTGGGGTCTGGTATTGCAGTGCTTCGGGATGCTCGAGGCCGCGGTTTTCTTACCAGTGGCGCGAACGTCGCGGCGTACGTGGGAGCGATCATCGCCGCCACCGCGATCACGACGACGCGCCCGGCGCAGTCGGCGTTGATGCCGAGCTTGGTCGACGGGCCCGAGGAACTCACTGCGGCCAACGTGCTGTCGGGCTCGTTGCATGCCGACGGCCGGTCTCGTCGGGCCCGCAATCGCCGCGGTACTCATGACCGCCGTGGGAACGTGGGCCGTCTTCGCGGTCATGTCGGTTGTCGCCGCGGTGGCGGCCGCGTTGGTGTGGCGGCTACCGACCGTGCACGCAGTCGGTGACGAGGATCCCGACTCACTCCTCGCCGGATTGCGCGAGACCGCTCGAACTCCGGGCCCACGGGTGATGGTGCTCGCGATCGCGGTGTACTACATCGTGATCGGCGCGCTCGACGTGCTTGCGGTCGTCATCGCCGTGGAGCTGCTCGGAAAGTCGGAGTCGTTCTCCGGATATCTCACGACGGCCGATGGGCGTCGGATCTCTGATCGCGGGCAGCATCTCGTTGGCGTTGATCGGCCGGCGATGGATCGCACCGTGGATCCTGGTTTCGGCGGTGACGATCGGCGTAGCGCTGGTCGGCGTCTCACTGATCGATTGGCGAGTGGCGCCTTCGATCCTGATGCTCGTGATCTTCGGCATCGCGAGCACGACCTTCGAGTTGACCGCGCTGATGTTGTTGCAACGCGTGTCGCGACTCGATCTCCTCGGGCATGTCTTCGCGCTCGTCGAAGCGTTGCAGATGGCGATGCTTGCGGTCGGTGCTGCGATCGTGCCGCTCGCGGTGCACCTCTTCGGGTCGCATTGGGCACCCGCGGCGATCGGTGTGTTGTTCGTGGCCTTGGTCGCGGGTTTCGGGACCCGTGTCGTACTGATCGACCGGCACGCGCGGGTTCCCATTACCGAGATGGCGGCGCTGCGCGCGACGCCGCTGTTCGGCGCGCTTCCCGGTCCCGCGCTCGAGACGGTTGCTCGCGAAGCGCGTCGAGTCGAGGTGGAAGCCGGAGATGTGATCGTGCGCCAGGGCGATCCCGGCGTCGAATACTTCGCGGTGATCAGCGGGAACCTCGTCGTGTCACGCGACGGAGTGGAGCGGGCGGAGCTCACACGCGGCGACGCGTTCGGCGAGATCGCGCTGCTCCGTGAGGTGCCGCGCACGGCGACCGTCCAAGCGGTGACCGACGCGGTGCTCCTGGCGGTGGACCGCGAGCCGTTCCTCACCGCGGTAACCGGGCACGGCACGACGCGCGAGCGCGCCTCTTCTATTGCGTCGGCGCACCTCGACCCGCAGTAGCGGACGACGAGTCCGGCGTATTCGACTTTCCCGGAAAACTCGGTTTACGAGATTTCACGAGTGGGTACCTCTGCGCCACTTGCCAAAAGGCGTAACGGGGGGATCCGGATGGGGACACGGCGCAAGGTGCGTTGGTCATGGCGCGTGAGCGCGCTGTTGTTGGGAGTTGTTGCCTTAGGTGGGAGCGCGGCGGTCGCCTCGATTCCCCAGGGCAACTTCATCAATGCGTGCCGGAACTCCGTAACGGGGGCGCTGCGGGTCATCGATCCGGCCAACGGCGGCAAATGCGGGAACGGTGAGGTGTTCCTGCGCTGGAGCAGCTGGCACTACCGGAGCATCTGGTTGGCCGGCTCGAAGTACGTCGTCGCGGATGTCGTGACGTACCAGGGCTCGAGCTACATCGCGCGGGTCGCGCCTCCGGTCGGCACCAAGCCGACCACCACGAAGTACTGGAGCCTGGTCGCGAGCAAGGGCGCCATCGGTGTGCCCGGTATCCCGGGTATCCAAGGCATCCAGGGCATCCCCGGGTTGAAGGGCGCAACCGGACTCGTCGGCGCGGTTGGCGCGACCGGTCCGCAAGGTTTGCTCGGTGCCATTGGTGCGACGGGCGCGACCGGTGCCCGGGGACTTACCGGAGCGATCGGTGCGATCGGCCCGACGGGTCCGCAAGGTCTTGACGGCTTGGTCGGCCCGACGGGCGCGCAAGGTCTCACCGGTCTCGTCGGTGCGACGGGATCGCAAGGCATCCCCGGCGGGACGGGCCTCACCGGTCTTACCGGTCCGACCGGTGCGCAGGGTCTCCCGGGCGTTCCCGGGCTCGACGGTGCGACGGGGCCGACCGGTTTGCAGGGACTCACCGGTCTGACCGGACTTACCGGACCGACGGGTGCCGCGGGGGCAGGTGCGGATCCGATCTTTGCCAAGATCAACAGTGACGGAACGATCGCGAACGCCCAGCACGTCACGAACAGCGTGTTCTCGGGTGGGTTGACGAAGATCTACACGTTGACCTTCGACCAGAACATCAGTGCGTGCGCGGTGAACGCGGTCTCCGACGCGCTGGTTGCCATCCCGATGGTGAGCTCGCACGGCACGACGACGGTCGGCATTCAGTTCACACTGTTGACGGCGCTGCTCACTCCGACGGCGTTCGAAGTGACGGTCACCTGTTAGGCGGCACCTGTCTAGGCACCACCTGTTTAGGCGCCGGGGTCTTCACCGATCTCGCGTAACGCGGTAGCGAGCGCGGCGCGCAAGCGCCGCGCCGTTGCCGGACTCAGATGGCCGACGAGCCCGGTGCCGGGTTGGCCGGCCTCCTCGACGGTGAGCTCGATGCGCGGGTCTTCGCACTCCTCGCAATCGTCGAGCATGGCGACGATCCACGTGATCTGTACACGTTCGGGATCGTCGGGCGGATGGTCGTCGATGCCGTAGTCGGCGAGCTTCTTCATGTTCGGAGTCAACCACGGGTGCGGCCGAGATCTGCCGGGGCCTTTTGAATTGTGCGTCGGGCGAATTGTGCGTGCGCCGCAGCGCAGGCGCACACGAGGTCGCATCCAAACCGCGGGATCGCGGGTTTAGCTTCGAGGGCCGGGTTCCGATCAATTCCAGGACACCCGGCTGAGAGGTTCCCCCTGTTTCCTTCTTCGAATTCCCCAACGCGCCCCGGATTCACCCCCGCCCGCATCCTCGCGGGATTGCTCGCCACGACACTCGCACTGGCCGTACCCGCCCTCGTCAGCAGTCCGGCGGGCGCGGCCGGTCCGCCCAAGTTCGGCGGTGCGGCGTGGAGCAAGTCGATCGGGCCGACGCACCTTTCGTCGCCGGTCATCGCCGACGTCAACGGTGACGGACATCCCGATGTCGTGACCGCTGATCTTTCGGGCGTCATCCACGTGATCGACGGTCGCAACGGTCACGAGCTACCGGGTTGGCCGCAACTCGTGCAGCCGCGCGCGGGCAGCACCGCCGCGGTGGAGTCGAGCCCGACCGTCGCCGATCTCGACCACAACGGTCACAAGGAGATCATCGTCGGCGCGGGATCGGTCGACATCTCGGGCCAGCAAGGTGGCGTCGTCGCGTTCAACGCGAACGGGTCGGTGCGTTTCCGCTTGCAGACGATGACGCTCGCCGGCCAGAACGGCGTGCAGGGAACGCCGGCCGTCGGTGACGTGAACGGCGACGGGTTCGCCGACGTCGTGTTCGGCAGTTTCGATCACCGCATCTACGCGCTCGACCGTTTCGGTCGCTTGTTGCCCGGTTTCCCGATCGACAGTCTCGACACGATCTGGGACTCACCCGCGCTCTACGACGCCGGCCACATCGGCCGGATGGACATCTTCCTCGGGGGCGACGCGAGTCCCGGCGGTCCGTGCGGATCGCAAACCTGGTCGGGGATCATGCGCGCGATCCGCGTGTCGGGCTCGGGCCCGCACGTGTTGTGGTCGCGCTGCCGCCATCAGATCTACCAGTCGAGCCCGGCGATCGGTGATCTCGACGGAACCGGCCGGATGGCATTGGTCGTCGGTACCGGCACTGGTCCTTCGGGCGACGCGGCCGCGACGAATTCGCTGAGCGCGTTCTACCTCGACAACGGTGCGAACGTTCCCGGCTGGCCCGTCGTGCTCAACGGACCGATCTTCGGCTCGCCCGTGATCGGCGACATCAACGGCAATCACAAGAACGACGTGATCGTCACCGCCTGTGCGACCTGCAACGACGGCCGGGTCTGGGCGTTCAACGGTCATGGCGGCGCGCTGTGGAATCGACGGCTCGGCGCGACCGAGATCCTGTCGACACCGATCCTGGTCGATCTCAATGGAAACGGAATCAACGACGTTGCCGTCGGGCAAGCCGGTTCGTTCTATTTCCTCAACGGTCTCACCGGCGGCAACCTCTACCAGCCGGTCGAAGTGAACCGCGTCATGCAGAACTCCGCCGCGGTTGCGAACTTCGGTCCCGGTTATGGCTGGCGGATCATCATCCAGAGTTGGGCCACGCAAGGCAACGGCCAACCGCGCAACGGTTCCGGCCGCGTCGACGCGTTCCCGCTCCCGAAGGCGCCACGCATCGCGCCCGCGTGGCCGCAGTGGCGACTGACCGCGAATCATGTTGCGGCACCGCCCGCGCCGCCGCCGGCTCCCGCCAACGCGGGCTACTGGCTCGTCGCGAACGACGGTGGCATCTTCAGCTTCGGCAACGCCAAGTTCTACGGCTCGACCGGGGGCATGCACCTCAACCAACCGATCAACGGCATGGCGCGCACGCGTTCCGGTCACGGCTATTGGATGGTCGCGAGTGACGGCGGGATCTTCAGCTTCGGCGACGCGAAGTTCCACGGCTCGACCGGCGCGATCCATTTGAACAAGCCGATCGTCGGTATGGCGGCCACGCCGAGCGGCCGCGGGTACTGGCTCGTCGCGAGTGACGGCGGCATGTTTACGTTCGGCGACGCGAAGTTCTACGGCTCGACCGGCGCGATGCACTTGAACCGGCCGATCGTCGGGATGACGCCGACCGCGACGCGGTCACGGCTATTGGCTCGTCGCGAGTGACGGCGGCATGTTCACGTTCGGCGACGCGAAGTTCTACGGCTCGACCGGCGCGATGCACTTGAACCAGCCCATCGTCAGCATGGCGCGCACCGCGCTCGGCCACGGCTACTGGTTGGTTGCGGCCGACGGTGGCATGTTTACGTTCGGCGACGCGAAGTTCTACGGCTCGACCGGCGGGCAACCGTTGGCGGCACCGGTCATCACGCTCACACCGACGGCCAGTCGCCACGGTTACTGGATCGTCGGTCAGAACGGCGACGTCTACCCGTTCGGCGACGCCCGGTTCTACGGGTCGACCGGAGGCATCGCGCTCAACCGCCCGATCGTCACCGCGGCCGCGAGCCGCAAGACCTGATCCATCTCGCAGGATCCAGCCGGCTGTCGGTGCGCGCTCAGCGCTCGAGGAGTTTCCTCGGGTGCCGGCCGTCGACGTAACCGATGAACGGCGGGCGGATGTTGTACCCGAGGAGCTCCTGGAGGCGCTCGGGCAGTTCTCGCACGACATCTTGCGGAACCGCGAGCACGTGGTTCTCGACCGGGCGCAGCCACGACGCCGAGTAGTGCAGCACCACGCCGAGGCGCGGCTGATCGGTGTGGTTGGCACCGCCCCCGTGCCAAAGATTGCCGGAGTAGATGAGCAGTGATCCGGCCGGCATCTCGATCGTGATCTTCGGCGCGTCGGCACCCGGAAACTCGTTGCCCCATTTGTGAGAACCGGGCACGAGCACGGTGCCGCCGTTTTCCTTGGTGAAGTCGCACAAGGGCCACATCGCGTTGACGACGATCTCCTGGTGCGGACGCTCGAGCGGATAGATCGCGTCGTCGGGGTGCAACGGCTGCGCGGTCTCGCCCGGGACCGATCTCGATGCCCGTGGGCGCGCTCAACTGGTAGTAGCCGAGCGCGTGATCGAGCACGGCGAGCACCGTCGGATGAATCGCCGCGGCGTCGAGCGTGCGCGTCTTCGCGAAGAGGGCGTAGACGCGGCGGGTCTTGTGGCCTTCGAAGTCGTCGCGGCCGTACGGCGTCGACTCGAGGATGCGGAGGAGATCGGCGCGAGCCTCGGCGACCCACTCTGCGCTCATCACGTTCTCGACGACGGCCCAGCCGTCTTGATCGAGCGCCGTCGTCACCGCTTCCGCAGTCATCGCGCTCGTCGTTGCCACCTCCCCAGTTTGCATACCCGAGCCGAGTCAGTCGAGCGCGAAGTAGCCGGGGACCTCCGAGTGGGGAGTTTCGAGATGGACCTTTGCTTCCGGGGGTGCTCCGAATCGCCCGTGACTCCAGCGAATCTCCACGAAACCGCGTACCGGCATCTCGGTTCCGTCGCGGCGCCGGCGCACGATTGCTTCCCAGCCGATCATGGGTTGGCCACCGGGACGAGGTTCGACCGAAAACTTTCGGAGCTCGAACTCCTGGCGCCAATCCCACGGTGTCGCGATCCGCAAGCGCATGAAGCCGTTGGGTGACGCGCCGAGCACGAAGTAGGGAGCGCTGCCGATGCGTAACAGTCGCCAGAGCATCGCCTCGCGCGCAGTGCCGATTGAAGTGCGCCAGCGTTGCGCGGACGCAGCCGCGACGTGTTCCACCAGCGCGGCGTAGAGCGCGTCGCCGTCACCGGGCCACGGTGTCCCGCGCACGTAGGAGTGGCCGAGTGCACGTCGTTGCGCGGGTGTGAGCTCGGCGATCGATTCCGGCAATTCGAAGTCGACCGAATCTCGAACCACGGCGTAGAGCGCCGCGTGCTCGGTGGTTGCAACCTCGTCGTACCAGTCGATGCCGGTGCGCTGCCCGTGCCCACCCTTCAGCAGGCGATCGAAGAGATGCTCGGGAGACGCGTTCACGACGATGCGCGACAGATACTTGCAACTGATCACGTACACGTGGTCGACGCGCAGATCGGCCGGCACGGCTTCGTCGCCGATCGACTTGTGCGGCCCTTTCCATTCCACGACGAGGGGCGGACGCCCGCGCAACGCGTCGCGCGCATCGAGGAACGCGCGCCCGTTCATGAACGAGGCGACGAACAGCTGACGGTGAGCTCCGTCGTTCCACGCGGCGCGCAGGCTGTCCCACGTCGCGTCGTCGACGTTGCGGAGCGCGGGCGGCGGGGTGTCGAGCGCCGACTCCACGCTCTCGGCGCCGCACATCCCCAACCCGGTGACGATCTCGGTGATCGCCGTCTTGAGGTCGGCCACAAGTGCTCCGGGCGGCGCTACGTGAGGAAGCCGGCGAGCGGGACCTCGGAGTGGCCGCCGGCCGCGTACTTGCGTAGCCGCTCGTAGCCGTCGGCCGAGCGCATCTCGATCGCGTCGAAGAACCCGCCCTGCTCGGCGACGTTCTTCAATGCGACGTAGCCCTCGCTGCCCTTCTTCGGGAGGTGCGAAGTGAGAAACACGAGCGGGCGGCCGTTGAGCTCGGTGCGCAATACGTGCGCACGTCCGAGCGTCTTCCACACGGTGTCGGTGCGCAAGAGTCCGCCACGCGTGCTGCGTGAACGCGCCCGACACGTCGAAGAACCACTCGACGTCGTCGGCGTCCTTGGCGATGAAGTTGATCGTGACGCCGGTACCGCGCAAGCGCGAGTTCTTGGCGACGATCTCGAAGCCGGTCTTGGTGAGCAACTCCTCGGCGAGCGCTTGCGCGGCCTTGCCTTCCTTGGTCGCGCGCTTGGAAGTTGTCGGCCTCGTCGACGGCTTCGGTGACGGTGCTGTCGGCGGCGTCGGTCGCGTACGGGCAGGTTGCCTTCGTCACGGACGCGCAAGCGCGCGATGTCGACGTAGGTCGGATCGAGGTCGTAACCGACATAGCGGCGATTGCGGCGCGCCGCCGCGACCAACGTGGAACCCGATCCCATGAACGGATCGAGCACGAGATCGTTCTCGTACGTGTAGAGATCGATCAGGCGACCGGGTAGTCCCACCGGGAACGGCGCCGGGTGCGCGACCCGGCGCGCGCTCTCCGGCTCGATGTTCCACACGTCGAGCGTTGCTTCCATGAACTCGTCGGCGTCGATCGTGCTCTTCGACGGCAGCCCGCGGCGCTCGCGGTCGGCGCGGCTGCAGCGCGCGGTCGAACCGGCCCTTGCTCGCGATCACGACCCGTTCGGTCGTGTCCCGCAACACGGGATTCGCGGGGCTGCGAAACGATCCCCACGCGCAGCTGCCGGCCGCGCCTTCGCCCTTGCGCCACACGACCTCGCCGCGCAGCAACAGCCGAAGCTCGTCTTGGAGAATGCGGACGACGTCGGCGGCGAGGCTGCGATACGGCTTGCGGCCGAGGTTCGCGATGTTGACGGCGATGCGCCCGCCCGGCTCGAGCTTGCGCGAGCACTCGGCGAACACGTCGGTGAGGAGCTGGAGATACTCGACGTACGAGCTCGGCACTCCGTCTCGCTCGAGCTCCTCTTCGTACTGCTTGCCCGCGAAGTAGGGCGGTGACGTGACGACCAACGCGACCGAACCGTCAACGACGGCGTCCATGTGTTGGGCGTCGCCGTTGACGAAGGGTTCGACGATGTCGTACGGCTCGACGACCGCGTCGTCGCCGGAGAGCGTCGGTGCTTCGAACCGCTCGTAGAACGCGGTCGCGTCGTGACTCTCGCGCCGCCCCGCGCCGAAGTTGGACGTGGCCGTAGGGCGTCGCCGCGCCGGAGCCGGTGCAGACGATTCAGGTTTCGGGGCCTCGGGGCGCGCCACGCGGGAAGAGTACGCGCTGCCTGAGACGATGTGTCGGATGGCGCGAGCCCTCGCGCCCTCCGCGCGAAAGTGAACCAACGCCCAATCTGATTGGGCGCTGGTGCGCGCCTACGACACACAAGCGCCCAATGTGATTGGCAGTTCGGTGCACTGGACGGGGCGAACACCAATGTGATTGGTGGTTATTCGACGGAGGGTTCCTCGGTGGGGGTGGTGAGGTCGTCGAGGGGTTTGGGGGAGACCAGCTCGTCGCCGGCGACCTCGAACCAGTAGCCGCCGAGATTCGGGATCAGCGTGGAGATGTCGGCGCCCGCGCGGCTCGCCGCGAGGCGCAGCACGCCGTGATGGGTGACGACCAGCGCGGGGGTACCGCCGGCCAACGCGTTCGCGATCGCCGCGTCGAACCGCGCCAGCACCGTTTCGTCGTCCTCGCCGTTCGGCATCGTCGTGATCTCGCCCCGGCGCCACGCCATCCGCTGGCCGGGCCACCGTTCGTCGATCTCGTCGCCGGTGAACCCTTCCCAATCCCCGCCACTTCGCTCGCGCAGCCCCGGATCCGGTCGCACCGGAACGCCCAACGCCTCGGCGATGATCTCCGCGGTCCGGCGGGCGCGGCCCAGATCCGAGCAGTGCACGACCGCGGGCGCGAACCCGCTGCGCACCAACGAGGAGGCCCGGTCCTGCGCCTGCTGCAGGCCCCGGGCGGTGAGCGGCGCGTCGAGCCAGCCCTGCCACCGCTTCTCGACGTTCCATTCCGACTCGCCGTGGCGGATGATCAGGAGGTCCTGCACGGTTGGTTAGTGAACCAGAAGCCCGGTCTGCCCGCCGGGCGAGTTTGACCCTCAAACCGGCCCGGCACCAAACTTGACCGATCGGTCTAGTTGAACTCTCTTGGAGGCAGTAATGCCCAATGCCGTCATCGTCGACGCCCTGCGCACCCCGCTCGGAAAGCGGAACGGGAAGCTGAAGGACGTCCACCCCGTCGACCTGGTCGCCGACGTGCTCCGCGAGCTCGTGGCTCGCAACGGAGTGGATCCTGCCCTCGTCGAAGACGTGATCATGGGCTGCGTCATGCAGGTCGGTGAGCAGGGGATCAACGTCGGCCGCAACGCCGCGCTCGCCGCCGGCTTCCCCGAGAACACGATCGGCACCACGATCGACCGCCAGTGCGGTTCGTCCCAGCAGGCCGCGCACTTCGCGGCGCAGGGCGTGATGGCCGGCGCCTACGACATCGTCATCGCGGCCGGTGTCGAGAACATGTCCCGCGTGCCGATGGGCGCGTCGGTAGCCGACGGCAAGTACGGATTCCCGTTCGGTCCGGAGATGACCTCCCGCTACCCGCACCTCGTTCCGCAGGGCATCTCGGCCGAGCTCATCGCCGAGAAGTGGGGCATCACCCGCGAAGACAACGACAAGTTCTCGGTCCAGTCGCACCAGCGTGCCGCCCGCGCGACCGACGAAGGACGTTTCGACCGCGAGATCATGCCGTACAAGGTGAAGACCGAAGACGGCGAAGAGACGATGACGCGTGACGAAGGCATCCGTCCCGATTCCAACGTCGAAAAGCTCGCCACGCTCAAGCCCGCCTTCAAGGAAGACGGTGTGGTCACCGCCGCGAACTCGTCGCAGATCACCGACGGCGCCGCCGCGCTCATGATCATGAGCGAAGAGAAGGCCAACGAGCTCGGACTCACGCCCCGCGCCCGGTTCCACACGTTCGCGATCGCAGGTGTCGACCCGGTGCTCATGCTCACCGGTCCGATCCCGGCCACCACGAAAGTGCTCGAGCGGGCGAAGATGACCATCGACGACATGGACCTCATCGAGATCAACGAGGCGTTCGCGCCGGTCGTGCTCTCGTGGGAGAAGGAACACCACCCCGACATGAGCAAGGTGAACGTGAACGGTGGCGCGATCGCCCTCGGTCACCCGCTCGGTGCCTCCGGCACCCGCCTCATGACCACGCTGCTCAACGAGCTCGAGCGCAGCGGCGGCCGCTGGGGTCTCCAGACGATGTGCGAAGGCGGCGGCATGGCCAACGCCACCATCATCGAACGCCTGGGCTAGGTCGCAGTTCCGACCCGCCGGCCGCATGCGAATGCGCGCCGGCGCGGTCGTAACCTGACAATCAATGGCTCACGACCTGTGGCTCGTCGTGCGGGTGCTCATCGCCGTGCTCGCGGCGGCTGTGCTCTACCTGATCGCGGCGCGCTCGATCGGCAACTTCTCGAAGGGCGATCCGCCGCCCGACCCGAACGAGCGTGAGCTCGAAGACGTCGACTACCGGTACCAGTGCATCGTGTGCGGCGCCCAGCTCGTCCTGTTCGCCGCGCCTGAGGGCGAGGTCCCGGCCCCGCCTCGCCACTGCCGAGAGCCGATGACCTTGGTGACCCGAGTCGACTGACGACTGGGCCGGCGCGGACGCGAACTGACCCGCCACCGGTTGGGGGGATGGCGGGTCAGGATCACACCGTCTGGATGCGGTTACCTCATCGGTGCCCGGCTCGGTTCGGTTTCAAACACCCGGCGACTAGGTGCACTTCGGTTCCGTGAGACGCCGGAGCTCATCGATGATGAGCGACAGCTCGGCCTGTCGCGGGCTGACGCTCCAATCGGTGACCTCGGTGACCCCGATGACCTCGGCACCAACTGTCGGTTCGGACTGCGGGCTCGCGGGAATGCGCGCCTTCCGGGTCATGCGAACGGACCGAATCCAATGTCCGAACACGCGCTTTCGATCACTCTCTCCGCCCAGGAGAGAATCGGACGTGGCGTCCGTTTTCATTAACCGTCCGGACGCGTGCGAGCGGCCCGCGAGAGTGTTGGGTCTGGGAGGACTTCACTGACGGGGCCGCTCGACACACACCATTGGAAGGGTGGCGGGCCTGACGATAGGTCGTCCGACCTACGCTGTCCAGACTCTCTGTCCGGTGAGTTTGGGTGCGTCAGTGAGCGCGTTCCCAGTTGTCCCCAGACTGTGGATAAATCTGTGGGGAATCACACCGTTGCTATTCGGACACCCGGGCGACGGGTGCCGTTCATCTAGCGATACGCCTAGCGATATCCAGTGGCCATCATGAAGCCGGTACTGATGAGCACCAGGCCGATGATCAGGTAGCGATTCTCGGCGTCGCCGGGCAGCAGGCCCAGGTAGTTGGTCACGACCACGATCAGCCCGACCAGCAGCAACGTCGTGATGGCCACGCCCATCCACAACGGGCTGGCGGGCGCCTTCTTGGCGGGCGGCGGCGTGTACCGGGACCGCTTGCTCTTCGACTGGGGCACGCCGGAACAGTAATCGGATGCGGCGCCGGACCCGACGTAGGGAAGAATGGCGGCCGTGACCCGTGTGCTCGTGATCGATAACTACGACTCCTTCGTCTACAACCTCGTCCAGTACCTGGGTGAGCTCGGGGCGGAGCCGATCGTGCATCGCCACGATGCGGTCACGATCGACCAGATGGACGAGATCGCACCCGACGCGGTGCTCATCTCTCCCGGCCCCGGTCGTCCGGGCGACGCCGGCCGGTCGAACGAAGCGATCCGCCACTTCGGCGAGCGCGGTGTTCCGGTGCTCGGCGTGTGCCTCGGGTTGCAGTGCATCGGCGAGCTCTACGGCGGCAACGTCGTGCGCGGCGCCGCACGTGATGCACGGCAAGACCTCGGAGATCACCCACGACGGCGCGGGCGTGTTCGCCGGATTACCGAGCCCGTTCACCGCGACGCGCTACCACTCACTCGTCGTTGCTCGCGACTCCGTACCCGATGTGCTCGAGATCACCGCTGAGTCGGAAGACGGACTGGTCATGGGTCTGCGCCACCGTGAGTTCCCGATCGAGGGCGTGCAGTTCCACCCCGAGTCGATCCTGACGAACCGCGGTCACGATCTGTTGCGCAACTTCCTGGCGGTCGGCGCGCGCTAACTGCGCGGAAGGTGCGCGCGGCCACGCGTGACTTCGGCGAGTCCATCGTCGAGCAACGACGCCAGTGCTTCGCCATCGAGCTCGACCGCGCGTGTCGGTCCCTCGCGTAACGCGGCCATCACGATCCCACGCCGTTGCCGGAACGAACCTTCGAACTTGGCCTGTCGATGTTTGGTCTCGTTTTCGAGCGGTCCGTGGGCGGTGCAGAACCGTGCGATCGGGCAGCGCTCACACGCGGGCGTACGCGCGGTGCACACCATCGCGCCGAGATCCATCAGCGCGAGCAGGCGATCCCGTCCGCGTAACGGCGCGGCGATCGCGATCGCCGCGTGCTCGGCTTCCGCAGTCGAGAGCCGGGTACCGCGCACGCGTTCGCACACCCGCCGGATGTTCACTTCGATCCCAATAACGTCGGTGTCCGCGCACTGCGCCGCGACCGCGGCCGCGGTATAGCGCCCGACACCCGGCAGCTCACTCAGGTCGGCCGGCCAACCGTCGGTGTCGATGCGCGTGGCGGCTTCCCACAACCAGCGGGCGCGGCGCGGATAGCCGAGGCGGCCCCACTCGGAGATCACCGCGGCCGGTGTGGATGCGGCCATCGCGGCCGGAGTGGGGAAGCGCGCGACGAACGCGTCGTACACCTGCGCGACGCGTGGCGCCTGCGTCTGGTGCAGCATCACTTCCGACACGAGTACGAGCCACGGATCTCGCGTGGCGCGCCACGGCAGATCGTGGCGACCGCTTGTCTCGTACCAGCTTGCGAGCGCGCGTCCGGTGGAGGCGCGCGTCACGGCCCGGTCGTCGTCGTGGTGGTGGTCGTCGCGGGCTTCGTCGTAGTGGTCGTGGCCGGCGCGCTGAACTCGCCCACGTGGAGTACCACCGTGCTCCCTGGCACTGCTTGTTCGCCCTGGTTCGGGCTTTGGCTCAGCACCTTGCCGTCGTTGCCCTTCAGCGTCGTGCGTTCGAGGATCACCGACGAGTTGAATCCCTTGGCGCTCAGCGCGGCTTCGGCATCGGCTCGCGAAAGCCCTTGCACCGACGGTACGGAAACAGTCTTCGCGCCGGTCGACACGTACATGTCGATGACGGTGCCGCCCTTGAGGCCGGGGGTCCCGACCGGCGGGTTGGTGCGCGTGACTTTGCCGGAATCAACGGTGTCACTGTTCTCGTGGAGCGTTCGCACTCCCAGGCCGGCTTGGGTGAGCAGGTTGGCGGCGTCCTGCTGGTCGACGCCGACGATCGGGGGGACGGTCACTCCCGACGACGGAATCAGGTGGATGGTCGTCCCGAACTTCTGCGTCGAACCGATCGGGGGAGTCGTGCTGATGATGTGATCGGGATCGACCGCGCTGACTCGATTGCCGCGGGTCGACCTTCACGACGTAGTGGTTCTTCTCGAGCAGCTTCGTTGCGGTGTCGACGGTCATGTTCGTGACGTCGGGCACGGTGCCGGAACCGACACCGGAGCTGACGCTGATCGTGACGTGGCTCCTCTTCTTCACGTCGGCGTTGGCGGGGGGGTTCTGCGCGATGACGGTGTCGACCGGCCGGCTGCTCGCGACGAGCTTGGTCACCGGAATCAGTCCACGCGCCGCGAGCGCTTGCGTCGCCTGCGCCGAGGTCTTGTTCACGACATTCGGCACGGTCACGGTCTTCTGGTCGTTGCCGAGCTTGATGGCCGCAAAGAGGATGCCGCCGACCAACCCCGCGAGGACGAGCAGCGTGATGATGGTGAAGATCGCCGTATGCCGCTTCCGCGGGGGCGGCCGGCCGTACGGCGGTTCGGCGGGAATGCGCGGGTTGGCGACGGTGGCCGCGGCGGCTGTGTACGCGCCGACGCCGGCGGCCGTGACCGCGGCGGTCGGCAAGTCGGTGACGATCGCGGTGATCGGGGCGGCGACGAGCGGGCGGCCGCGGCGGAAGCGGAGGATGTCGGCGCGCAGGTCGTCGGCGCTCTGGTAGCGGTGCTCGGGATCCTTCGCCAGCGCGCTCAGGATGATCTGTTCGAGCGCGGGCGGCACCGCGGGGTTGCGCAGCGACGGCGCGATCGGTTCTTCGCGCACGTGCTTGTAGGCGACGCTCACCGGCGACTCGGCGGTGAACGGCGGGACGCCGCACACCATCTCGTAGAGGACGACGCCGACGGAGTACACGTCGCTGCGGCCGTCGACCGCGAGCCCTTGCGCCTGTTCGGGCGAGAAGTAGGTGGCGGTACCCATCACCGAACCGGTTTGGGTCAGCCCGTCACTCGTGCCCGCGCGCGCGATGCCGAAGTCGGTGACCTTCACCGTTCCCGATTCGGTGAGCAGTACGTTGCCCGGCTTCACGTCTCGGTGCACGACGCCACTGCGATGCGCGAACGCGAGCGCCGACGCGATCTCGGCCGCGATGTCGGCGGCTTGGCCGGGTTCGAGCGGGCCGTCGAGTTGGATCAATTCCCGCAATGAGCGGCCCTCGACGTACTCCATCACGATGAAGTACGTGCCCGATTCCTGACCCCAGTCATAGATCGAAACGATGTTGGGATGGTTGAGGTTCGCGGCGGCTTGGGCCTCGCGACGGAATCGCTCGACGAACGAAGGTTCACGCGGCAAATTCGGGGAAGAGGGCCTTCAGCGCGACCGGTCGATTCAACGACTGGTCGCGGGCGAGGTACACCTCGGCCATGCCGCCCCGGGCGATCTCACGCTCGATGTGATAGCGGTTGGAGAAAACCTGGCCGACCAGGGACATGGTGGAGAAACCCTAGCTTTCGTTCGTCGTTCTTTTGGGCCGCTGGTGCCCGAGGCAGTGGCTCCGACTCGCGTGAGGTCGCATTGCGTTACTTCCCGAGCAACGTGCTGAGCACCGACGCCGCGATCGGCGCGGCCACTCGGCCACCGGTCGTCTCGGCGCCGGCACCGTCGGTGCCGCCGTGCTCTACGAGCACCGCGATCGCATACTGCGGAGCATCGGCCGGCGCGAACGCGATGAACCACGCGTGGGGATTCTCACCGGGAGCGGTTTCCGCGGTGCCGGTTTTGCCGGCGACCTGAACGCCTGGAATCTGCGCCGCGGTTCCGGTGCCGCGCTCGACGACTTGGATCATCCAATCCTTCATCGTCGCCGCAGTTTGCGGGCTCATCGTCCGGCGCCACACCTGCGGCCGGATCCGGCGAACGATGTTGCCATCGGAGTCTTCGATGCGATCGGCGACATGCGGCTCGAGCATCACCCCGCCGGTTGCGACCGATTCGGCGACCAACGCCATCTCGAGTGGTGTCACCGCGACTGTGCCCTGCCCGATGGCGGCCTGGGCGAACAACGGTTGCGTCGCCTTGAACGTGCCCGGCTTCGGACCGACGCTCTGCACCACGTTGGGATCGAGGTCCGACGGCGTCGGATCGGTGTTCACTCCGAAGCGCTGGATACCGGTCGCGAACAACTCACCGAGATCGAGACCGACCTGGCCGTAGGTCGTGTTGCACGACACCACGAACCCCTCTTCGAGCGAACCGCCGCAGCGTTCGCCACCGAAGTTCTTCAACGTGTTGTTCGTGAGCGGAAGCTCCAGTTCGGTCAGGAACGGGAACTGCTTGTGCACGTCGACGTTGTCCTGCAGCGCGGTCGACGCGGTCACGGTCTTGAACGTGGAGCCCGGCGGATAGAGCTCGCGCCACGCGCGGGCGAGCATCGGATTGTCGGGGAGCGCGAGGAGGAACTCGCGCGCGGCTTGGACCTTCTTCGAGTCGTGCGATGCCAGCAGATTCGGATCGAAGGTCGGGTTCGAGTACATCGCAACCACGCCACCGGTCTTCACGTCGAGCACGACGACCGAACCCCGGCGACCGGCGAGGCCGGCGGCGGCCGCGAACTGGGCCTTCGTGTCGAGCGAGAGCACGACGGTGCCGGTCTGCTTCTCGGCCGACAACCCTTGCGTGAACTGCCGGGGCAGGCTGCCGAGGTTCCGGCCCGCAAGCTGGGACGAATACTTCGCCTCGACGCCGACCGACCCGAATTTGGATCGATTGGTAGCCGACCACGTGCGCGAACAGCTGGGCGGTGGCCGGCGGGTAGACGCGTTGGTACTTCAACTCGTCATTGCTGGCCACCGACTTGGCCAACACGATGCCGTCCGCGCTGACGATCGGGCCGCGCGGCCGGCTGATGTCACGGAGGAACTTGCGCGCGTTGCCGGGCGCGTTCGCGAGCTTGCTGCTGTGTATGACCTGGAGGTACGTCAGCTGCGCGGCGAGACCCAGGAAGAGGATCATCATCACGGTGCCGACGCGTCGGATGCCGATGTTCATCCGACGCCGTCCGGCCCCGCTCGCTCACGTGCGCTGTCGTTGGAGATGCGCAGCAGGATCGCGAGCAACGCGAAGTTGGCGACGAGCGACGACCCGCCGTAGGACACGAAGGGGAGCGTGATGCCGGTGAGCGGGATGACGCGGGTGACGCCACCGATGATGAGAAAGGCCTGGAAGCCGAGGATCGTCGCGATTCCCGCGGCGAACAGCTGCTCGAACGAGCGCGTCGCGTCGACCGCGATGCGGTAGGCGCTGCCCACGAGCAACATGAACGCCGCGAGCACTCCGATCGTCCCGACGAGACCGAGCTCCTCGCCGATCGCGGAGAACACGAAGTCGGTCGCGGCGTTCGGAATCAGCTTCGGGTTCCCGAGCCCGAGACCCGTTCCCGCGACACCGCCCGAACCGAACGCGTACCACGACTGGATGATCTGGAACCCGTGGCCCTGCGCGTCGGTCCACGGGTTCAGCCACGTGTCGACTCGCACGCGTACGTGACCGAACGTGTGGTACGCGAACACGGCCCCGATCGCGAAGAGGATGAGTGTGCCGACCAGGTACGCGCCGCGCCGGGTCGCGATGTAGAGCATCGACGCGAACACGCCGAAGAACAGCAGCGAGGTACCGATGTCTTTCTCGTAGCCGAGCACGACCAGCGCCATCCCCCATGCGAGGAGGAGCGGGCCGAGGTCGCGTGGCGAGGGGACGAACCAGCGCCCGATGCGAACGCGCCCGTAGGTGAGGAGCTCGCGTTTGTCTACGAGGTACGCGGCAAAGAACGCGACGAGCAATACCTTCGCGATCTCGCTCGGTTCGAACGTCATCGATCCGATCGCGACCCACAACCGGCTCCCGTTGATCGTCCGGCCGATACCGGGTGCCAGCGGCACGAGCAGCGCGGCGACACCGATGAACGCGACGGTGTAGCGGTAGCGCTCGAACACGCGGACGTCTCGCACCAGCGCCAGCGTGATCACGAACACCGCGATGCTGATCGCGACCCAGACTGATTGGACGCGCGCCTGGTCCCGATCCAGCCGGGCGATCGTGACGAAGCCGATCCCGTTCAGGAGCGCGACCAACGGCAGCAACGTCGCGTCGGCGTAGGGGGCGAAGCGCCGGATGGCCAGGTGGGCGACGAGGTAGAGGCCGAACACCCACGCGAGGAGCGCGTAGAGATCGGGGGGCAGCGTCGGACCGTTGGCGAGCGCGACGAGGATGTAACCGCCGACGGTCGTGATGATCACGAGCAGCCCGAGCGACAGCTCGGAGCGGCGACGCGTGCGGGCGATCGGCGCGAGGGCCATGATCAGGGCGCGATCGTCGTGGCGGATCGCGGACGTGAGGTCGTGGTACGCGGCCGAGTAGTCGTGGTGGGTTTCTTCCTCGGCTTCGTCGTGGTTGTCGTTGTGGTCGTGGTCGATGTGGCGTTCACGTGCGCTTGCAGGTTGTTCACGAATTTCCGCGCGTTGTCGAGCGACCCCCGCCCGCTGCCCGCGGCCACGCGGTCGTGGTCGATCTGCGTGAGCTGGCCTGCGGTGAGGCCCGTGCGCTTCTCGATCGTCGGGTTCCAGCCGAGCACGCCGCCCGGCACTCCCTTGTAGATCACGACCCGGTTGGCGTCGAAGCCGACGTAGTACGACTGGCGCGCGTAGTAGCCGACGCCGCCGATGGCGACGGCCAAGACGAGGATGAGCGGCACGAACAACAGCAGGGTGCCGCGGATCCGGCTGCCCCACGACGCGGCCGGCGCACGCGTTTCCACGACGGGTTCCGGTGCAGGGCGCATCGGCGCGCGGTACTCCGGTACTGCAGCGGCGGCTTCGTTCAGCGCCTCGGGATCAGGTGCCGTGACCGCGTCGACTTCGAGCACGTCGATGACGACGACGGTGGTGTTGTCCTCGCCGCCGGCGCGGTTCGCGGCGTCGACGAGTTGCTCCGCCGCGCGCTGCGGATCGGGCTCGTTGCGCAGGAGCCGTTCGATGTCGCGCTCGCGCACCATGGTCGTCAGACCGTCGGAGCAGAGAAGAACCCGGTCGCCGGGCATCACGTCGACAGTGAAGAGGTCGACCTCGACGTCGGTGTCGACCCCGAGCGCGCGCGTGACGATGTTGCGCCGCGGGTGCGACTCCGCCTGCTCGGCGGTGAGGCGGCCCTCGCGCACCAACTCCTCGACCAGGCTGTGGTCGTCGGTGATACGCGTGAGGATCCCTTCGTGCAAGAAGTACGCACGGGAGTCGCCGACGTGACCGACGAGCAACTGCTGCGCTCCGCCCACGACGACTGCGGTCATCGTCGTGCCCATGCCGGTGAGCTCGGGATCTCCCGCCGCCCGTTCGAGCACCGCGGTGTTGGCCTTCGTGATCGCATCGTTCACCGGGCGCCCGGCCGCGACGGCCACGCGCAGTGCTTCGATGGCGGTGCGGCTCGCGACCTCGCCGCCGCGATGACCGCCGATCCCGTCGGCGACTGCGAACAGCTGATGCGTCTCGTCGACGAGATACGAGTCTTCGTTGTTCCCGCGCACGAGGCCGGTGTGCGTCGCCGAGCCGTTCGCGAACTTCATCGCTCGACCTCGAGCACGGTCTCGCCGACCTGGACGCGCGTACCCTTCGCGACCTTCGTGGCTGCGTGCACTTGTTCGCCGTTCACGAACGTGCCGTTGCGCGAACCGAGATCTTCGATCCACAGCGTTCCGTCCCGATCGAACGCGCGGCGCGTGAACCGTGGAGACGAACGTGTCGAACCCGAGCGGAATGGTGCAACCGCCGCCGCGGCCCATCGTGATCTCGTCTTCGATCACGTAGGCGGCGCCCGCTTCACTCGGCGGCTCGACGACAACGAGCCGCCACAGCTTGCGCCCCTTCGACTTCGCGGCCTTGGGTGGCGCGGCAACCGGCGCGGGTGCCGGCGCGACCGGTGCGGGCACCGGCGTGCCGCGCAGCTCGCGCCGGACCACCCACACGACGCGCGCGAGGAACAGATACAGAACTGCGAGCAGGCAGAACTTCAGGATGGTGAGGACGGAATCTGACACCGACCGCTACGACTCCTCGTAGCGGATAGCGGTTTCACCGATCGTGATCACGTCGCCGTCTTCGAGCTCCTTCTCGTGGATGACGACGCCGTTCACGGTCGTGCCGTTCAACGAATCGAGATCGACGACCCCGAACCCATGGTCGGTGCGGTGCACTTCGGCGTGATGACGTGACGCCTGCGAATCCGAAAGGGGAATGGTGCAATCGGGGAGCCGGCCGATCCGTACCGGATCGTCGCCGAGCTCGAACCGACGGCCGTCGGCGAGCACCAGCGCGGCCGGGGTACCCGCACCCGCCACGATCGCGGCGTCGACGACGAGATCCCCGATGCGCGCGTGCGGATCGACCGCGAACGCGACGCGGACCGGGCCGACGAAGTGATACTTCGATTCGCGTGCGTGCTCCCGTGCGGACTCGGCGAGCTCGTCGACGAGTGATTCCCGGAATCCGTCGAAGCGTTCGAGATCGGCTTCTGCGATGCGAACGGTGAAGTCGTTCGGAACAACGGTGCCGCGCACGCCCAACGTGCGGCCGATGTCCATCTCGCGCACGAGACGACGACCGATCTCCACGGGTTGCAGACCGCTGCGGAACGCCTTGCCGAACCCACCTTCGACAAGCCGCTCGAGCCTGCGCTCGAACCGCTGAAGTCCCATCGCTAGCGATCGTATCGGCTGCCTGTGGGCTAACCTCGTCCGCTCACGCGCGAGTGGCGGAATTGGCAGACGCGGAGGATTCAGGTTCCTGTGCCCGAAAGGGCGTGGGGGTTCAAGTCCCCCCTCGCGCACGCGTGTCGTGTCGGCGAAACGGCTCGCTCAGTCGCCTTTGGCGCCGAGCGCACCGGATTCGCGGGCGGCGGCGATGCGAGCGTCGTCCCATCCCAACACGTCGCGCAACACTTGTTCCGTGTGCTCACCCACCGTGGGAGCCATCGTCACCGCGGGCAGCGTTTCGCCGACGAACTTGATCGGCGTCGGCAACATCTCGGCACCGACTTGCGACGCGGGCAACCACGGCATGCGATCGCGGAACTGCGGATCGTCGGCGATCGTCTTCGGCGTGTTCGACGGCGCGATCGGCGTGTTGTACTTCATCCCGAACTCCAGCCACTCGGCCGACGAGCGAGTTGCGAAGATGTCGCGCAGAATCGCGCGGAGTTCCGTGTTGCCGCGTGCGTGATCACCGAACTGCGCGCCCGGCCACCGCTCGAAGAGATCGGCGCGACCCACGCCTTCGCAGAAGTTCTTCCAGAACTCGCGCTCCGACGCCATGAAGAGGATGTAGCCGTCAGTCGTCTCGTAGAACTGGTAGCGCACGCCCGCTTCCATGCCCGCGGTACCGGGTGCGCGCCGTTCGTAGTTGTCGGCCGCGTTGCCGGTGACTTCCGACTCCGGTCGCTCGTACGCCCGGTACGTCTCGCTCCGGAGCCAGTCGATCGCCGCGGCCGAGTCGGACTGCGCGATCTCGAGCTGGCAGCCGATACCGGTCTCGCGGGCACGCAACACGCCGGCGAGCAAGCCGAGCGCGCCGAACACCGGCCCCGCGTTGATGCCGATCGACACGTGCTCGGGCATGTACGGGAAGCCGTCGTCGTCGACCTTCGGCGCAACGATTCCGGCCCAGACGTCGTACGCGATCCCGTGACTCGGCATATCGCGGTACGGGCCGGTCATCCCGTAACCGGAGATCGTCACGAACACGATCTTGGGATTGACCGCGAGCAACGCGTCGAACCCGAGCCCGCGACGCTCGAGCCCACCCGGCCGCATCGCCTCGACCACCGCGTCGGCGTCGCGAACGAGCTCGAGGAACGTGTCGCGGCCGACGTCGGTGCGCAGATCGAGCACGATGCTGCGCTTGCCCCGGCTGACGTGCAGGAAGAGCAGCGAGACGCCGTTGACGATCGGCCACGTCATCTGGCGGCCGTAGTCACCCTGCGGTGGCTCGACCTTGATGACATCGGCGCCGAGATCGGCGAGATTGGTGGTGAGCGCGCCGGGGCCCAGCATCGAGACCTCGATGATGCGCAAGCCGGCGAGGGGTGCAGCCTCGTGTGACGTCGACATGGGCGCCGACGCTACGACACACCTTGTCTCCCGGGCGATTGGGCCGCTCCGGACGATTGAGGACGGGTCAGTCCCCGCGGGGCGGTCAGGCTTCGAGGAGGCGGCGCATCGTCGATTCCGCCGTGTAGAAGAGGCTGCGCTCGATCGCGTCACGCATGGAACGCATCCGCAGGTCGGCGAGCGCGACGAGCTCCCGGTCGATTCCGGGTTGGCGCGACGGATTGCAGGCGTCGACGTTGGCGGTCACCGCCTGGAGCTTGGCCGCGGTGTGCAGCGCGCCGTCGATGGCGCTGCGACCCGACATCTCGCCGCGCGACACGAGGTCGTGCAGCTCCTCCATGAGCTGGTCGATCTCGAGTCTCGCGTCGTTGACCCGAACGCCGGGTGTGAGCTGGAGAATTTGCATCGGCACCGTTTCGTAAGCAGGCGGGCGAGCCTGTACTCGCGGGTATCGACCTTCGGAGCCGAATTCCTGAGCCGCGGGCGGCCGGCCCGGCGAACCCGGGCCGATTCAGGCGTTCGAGCCGCTGTTCGCCAGGCCGATCACGAAGAGCAGGAGCAGGAGCCCGACGGCGACGAAGCCGAGAATGATCCCGGCCGTGGCCATGCCCTGGCCGCCCTCGCGGCCCTGCGATCGCTTGATCTGCTCCCGGGCGACGAATCCGAGGACGATGGCGATCACCGAGCCGACCCCGCAGGCGACCCACCCGAGCAGACCGAGGACGAGGCTGGCGATGGCGAGCCCGTTCGTGTGCTGGGGCGGGTAGCCGCGGCCGGGGGGCCAGCCGCTCGGCGCGTACCCCGGAGGCGGATATCCGGGGGGCGGCGGATATCCGGGCGCCCCATAGCCGGGCGGCGGATATCCGGGAGCCACAGGACCGGCAGAAATAGAACTGGGAGGCGGCCCGGGCGCGCCGGGCGCCCCATACCCGGGAGGTGGTGCGTAGAGGTTCGGCGGCGCGAACGGGTCGCTCTCGGAGGGCGGCGGTGCCGACGAAGGCGGCGGGGGTGGCGGCGCCGAGCTCGCGGCGGGTGCTCCCCAAGTGCCCGGCGCGTCCCAAGTCGTGGGCGGAGCCGAAGCCGGGACTGCGGGAGGTGGAGAGGAAGGCGGCGAGGAAGGGGGAGGCGGCGCGGCGGCGGCCGGCGGGTTCACCTCGATCCCGCACTTCCCGCAGAAGCGGCGGCTGTCGTTGATCTCGTTCCCGCAGTTCGGACATGCCATCAGTAGTCGATGCCCTTCTTGGCGACGATCCCGGCGTCGTACGCGTGCTTGATCTTGCGCATCTCGGTGGCCGTATCGGCAACATCGATCAGCGCGGCCGGCGCGTCACGTCCGGTCGCGACGATGTTGACCCGTTCCGGGCGGTCGCGAATCGTCGCGACCACGTCGTCGGTGTCGATCCAGCCCCACGTCATCGGATAGGTGATCTCGTCGAGCACGACGAGTTGGTGCGTGCCGCCCTGGATGAGCGCCTTCGCGCGGGCCCACGCCTGCTGCGCGACGGCTTGATCCTGCGTGAGATTCTCGGAGTCCCACGTGAAGCCTTCACCGAGGGCGAGCCACTCGACGCCGAGTTGGCGGGCGATGTCTTCCTCGCCCACGTGCCACTCGCCCGACTTCAGGAACTGCACCACGCCGACCTTCCAGCCGCGAGCGACACCGCGCATCACCACACCGAAGGCCGCGGTCGATTTGCCCTTGCCGTCGCCGGTGTTGACGAGGACGATCGAGCGCGCCGCGTGCGCGCCGTCGGGAAGATGGTGCTCCTCGGGTGGTTCGATCGTCGTCACGACGCGCCTCGGGCGTAACTTCTCGGTGTGAAAGCACGAGCTCGTGCGGTTGTGATCGTACTCATCGCCGTTCTCGCCTCCGGCTGTGCGGCGGGCGGCTACAACGCCGGTTCATTGCACGATCGGCTCGTACACGCCGGGCTCCCGCCCGCGGAGGCGACCTGTGTGATCAACGCGATGGTCGACAAGTTCGGTCATGACCAGTTGAATGCGCGCACGGCGCCGATCGCAGCCGAGCTCCAAGCCGAGCGCGACCTCCGGCGCAAGTGCCACGCGGCGACCAAAAAGGTTTAAGACCCGAGGAGTCGCGACGAGTGACGGCGCGAAGCGCCCTCTCCGAGGCGAATCCGACAATCGAAACAGTTACTTAGCCGCGTTGAGTTCGCTCATCGTGAAGAGCGCAGTTACGTCGAGGCCTTCGGCTGCGAGCTTCTCGATGCCACCCGATTCACGATCAATGACGCACACGACCGGTCCGAGGATCGCGCCGCGGGCCCGCAGCTCGACCGCGGCGTCGATCACCGCTCCGCCCGACGTGATCACGTCTTCGATGATGCAGAGGCGTTGACCCTCGAGCTCGCCGCCCTCGGCCATGCGGCACGTGCCGTAGGTCTTGGCCTCCTTGCGCACGAAGCGGGCGGGCAATCCGCACACTTGCGACATGACCGTGGCCAGCGGCACGCCGCCCAGCTCGAGGCCGGCCAGCGCATCCATTCCCGCGGGCACAAGTGGTACGCACGCGGACGAGATTGCACGGAGCAGCTCCGGGTCGGCCTCGAACATGTACTTGTCGAAGTACTCGCTGCTCACGACGCCCGACCGGAGCGTGAAGGTGCCGGTGAGGTGCGCGGCCGCGTAGATCCGGCGCGCGAGGTCGTTTCGATCGATTGGTCGATCCATTGGTTCGTCCATTGGTCGGACGGTATCTGCTGGCGCGGCGGAAATGAGTCGTTCGGACTGCCGTGGACGGTTGACCGCTATCCGCGCGGGTCTACCTTCATCCCGGGCGGAGGCGGGGACACCGCGCCGGTGCCAGCTCCCGGAAACGGCGAGCGACCAGGCACGGAAGGTGGTGCACGGGATGACGGGACCGGGGGGACCCGTCATCCCTGTGCCCACCGGTACGACCCGACGATACGAATTGCCAGTACGAATTGCCTGGTTCGTTCAGCGTGACGCTTCGCGTGAGACTCGCGATCCGTGCCTGCGCTGGGCGCCGGCGCGCTCGATGTTCGCGACTTCGTCGGGTGCCATGTTCGCATCGAGACTCTTCAACGCGGCGGCGTTCACGAGTTGCACGTCGAGCTCGGGGCCGCGGTAGCGCTTGGTAAACGCGCGACCCATCGCGCCACGCGCCGGCCGCAACACGCGATTGAGCAGATCCGATCCGGGAATGCGCGGGCACGTGAGCAACATGAAGGTGACGCCGACGTCGAGCAACGCGTCACCGCGCGCGGCGTTGGGCCAATCGATGACGATCGGGCCCGACGCAGTCATCATCACGTTCAGCGGATGCAGATCGAGATGTACGAGCCGATCGCCGCCGAGATCGGGCAGCCACTCCGGCGCGGGAATCACGTGCAAGCGATCGTGGAGATCTGCGAGCTCGCGGCAGTAACGCGGCATCTTCCACGGTTGGCGCAACATCTCGTCGGCCATCATCGGTCCCTCGATGCGATCCATGACGATCTCGGTACCGCCCGAGAGCACATCGTGGATCTGCGGAACTGGATAGCCGTGCTCGTGGGCGTACGCGATGGTCTGCGCTTCTTGTTCGATCACGCGTCCGCTCTTGGCGCGCCGCAACACGAGCCCGGGACCGAACTCGTAGATGTCGCCGTCACGTCCCGACGCGAGCAGAGGTCCGGTCTCGGTCGCCATCAGCGCGCGCCTTTCTTGGAGGTTGGGCCTCTCTCAGACGATGCGTGAAGTCTTGTTACCCCAGTAGCGATCGCGGAGCAGTCGTTTGTACAGCTTGCCGGTCTGCTCGCGTGGCAGCTCACGATCGAAGTCGATCGCCTTGGGGCACTTGTAGTGCGCAAGCTGCGATTGCACGTACGCGAGCAACTCGCGTTCGAGCTCGGGGCCCTGCTCGTCCCACGAAGTCGGTTGGACGACTCCGTGCACCCGCTCGCCCATCTCGGGATCGGGGATGCCGAACACCGCGACGTCGTAGACCTTCGGGTGGTTGATGAGCACGTTCTCCGCTTCCTGCGGATAGATGTTCACACCACCGGAGACGATCATGAACGTGCGGCGATCGGTGAGGAAGAGGTAGCCGTCGTCGTCGAGGTAACCCATGTCGCCGACGGTCGACCATCCGCGTTCGTTGAACGAGTCGAGCGTCTTCTGCTGGTCCTTGTGGTACTCGAAGCCGGGACGGTTCGCGGGCGACTCGAACCAGACCGTGCCGACTTCGCCGGGCGCAACCGGGTTGTTCTCGTCGTCGAGGATGTGGATCGGGCCGAGCATGGAACGCCCGACCGAACCGGGGTGCGCGAGCCAATCAGTGCTGTTGATGTAGGTGGCGCCCATGCCTTCGGTCGCGGCGTAGTACTCGTCGATGATCGGTCCCCACCACTCGATCATCTTGCGCTTCACTTCGACCGAGCACGGCGCCGCCGCGTGGATCGCGACGCGTTGCGACGAGAGGTCGTAGCGCGTGCGCACCTCCTCCGGCAGCTTGAGCATGCGCACGAACATCGTCGGGCACCCACTGGCTGTGCGTCACGTGGTACTGCTCGATGCACGCGAGCGCTTCTTCGGGATCGAACTGCTCCATCACGATCACGGTGCCGCCGAGCCGCATCGTGCTCATGCAATAGAACAGCGGCGCGGAGTGGTACATCGGCGCGGGCGACAAGTACACCGCGTTCTCGTCCATGCCCCACACCGCGGTCATCATCCCCATCTCGGCGGGTAGATCGCCGATGCGCTGACGCGGGATCTTGTAGCGCACACCCTTCGGGCGGCCGGTGGTGCCCGACGAATAGAGCATGCGCGTGCCTTCGAGCTCTTCTTCGAGCGGCTCGGCGGGGAATCGATCGCGCGTCTCCGTGTAGGAGTCGTACCCCGTCGATGGGGTCGCCGACCATCAGGCGCAGCTTCACGTTCGGCATCTTGTCGGTGAGCTCGGCCGCAACCGCGCGGAAGGTGTCGGAGATCACGAGCACCTGCGCGTCGCAATCATCGAGGATGTACGCGGTCTCGTCGGCGTTGAAGTGCCAGTTGATGCACGTGTAGTAGAGGCCCGACCGTTGCGCGGCCCAGCACACTTCGAAGAACTCCGAGCGGTTCTCCATGAACACCGCGATGTGATCGCCGAACCGCAGCCCCGCGTCGAAGAAACACTGCGCGAGCTGATTCGATCGATCGTTCAGCTCGCGGTATGTGACCGTCTCGCCGGTCGCGGCCATCACAAAGGCCGCTTGATCCGGTCGTTCGAGCGCGTGTTTACCTGGCCACATACCGCTTGCCTCGACTTCCGAAGCGGAGTCGCTAGAAGGTGGTGATGACGCTCCGGATCACTTCGCCGGCTTCCATCGCACGGAACGCCTCGTTCACGTCGGCGAGAGCAACCGTGCGCGACACCATCGCGGCGGTGTCGAGACGACCCGTCTCGATGAGGTCGGCGAACCGCTGGAAGTCGCGGCGGACCTGACCCGACCCGTACTTGCAGCCCTTCAGCGTCTTCTCGTTGAAGAACAGGTCGAAGGTCGGGATCGTGACCTCGGCCTCGGCGCGGGTCATGCCGACCATCACCGCGGTGCCGCCCTTGCGGATCATGTTGTACGCCTGGAGCGTGGTCTCGGGCAGGCCGATGACCTCGAACGCGTAGTCGACGCCGCGGCCGCTCGTGAGGTCCTTGACCTGCTGGACCGGATCGCCTTCGTTGGTGTCGACGAGGTCGGTCGCGCCGAGTGACTCCGCGAACTTGCGCTTCATCTCGACCGGGTCGACCGCGATGATCTGCGCGGCGCCGGCGATGCGGCAGCCCTGGAGGACCGACTGGCCGACGCCGCCGAGGCCGATGATGGCGACCGACGAGCCGGGCTCGACGCCGGCGGTGTTCAGCGCGGCACCGACACCGGTGGTGACGCCGCAGCCGATGAGCGCGAGCTGGTCGTCGGGTACGTCGGTCTCGACCTTGACGATCGACGTCTGGTCGCAGGTCATGGTCTCGGCGAAGGTGCCGAGGCCGGTCATCGTCATGTAGTCGGTCTGGTCGGGGCGCTTGCCGCGCATCGCCATCATGACGTTGAACTCGGTGTCGCAGAGGTGCGACTGGTCACGCAGGCAGAAGTAGCAAACGCCGCAGGCCGGGATGAAGGAGGCGACGATGTGGTCGCCCTTCTTGAGGTGCGAGACCTCTTTGCCGACCTCGATGATCGTGCCGGCGCCCTCGTGGCCCAGGACGGTGCCGGGCATGATGCCGACGTAGCCGTTCTTGAGCGAGAGGTCGGAGTGGCAGACGCCGCTCGCGCCGAGCTGGACGACCACATCACGCGGTCCGGGCGGGGCGGGCTCGAGGTCCTCGATTGCGAGTGGCCCACCGGTTTCGACGAAGACTGCGGCCCGCATGAGGCCCTCCCTTTTGCTGAGTCGTTACGAATCCAAAGCTACCGCGACAGGTAGGTCCCGCGTCACGGCGGGCCCGACCGTGCGGTGCAACCGCGCCCCGAAACAAGCCGGTCGCGGCGTGGCGCTCGCCTACGATTCGCCGGTGCTCAGCGTTGCGTACTTCGGTCCGTCCGGCACCTTCACCGAGGAGGCGCTGCTTTCCCAGGACGATCTCGCCGCGGGCAAGCGCACCCCCTACTCCTCCGTTCCCGAGGTCATCGCCGCGGTCGAGCGCCACGACGCCGACGGCGGGGTCGTGCCCATCGAGAACATGATCGAGGGCTCGGTCTCGGTCACGCTCGACACGCTGGCGTTCGAGAGCGAGCTGCTGATCCAGCGGGAGATCGACCTGCCGGTGTCGCTCAACCTGTGCGCGCCGGCCGGGGTGGGCCTGGCCGACCTCCGCACCGTCATCTCGTTCCCGCACGCCCTCGCCCAGTGCCGGGGCTGGCTCGCCAACAAGCTGCCGGCCGCCGATACCCGCTCCTCGCACTCCACCTCCGATGCGGCCCGCGAGGTCGCCCGCTCGAAGCGCCGCGATCTCGCCGCGATCTGCAACGCCCTCGCCGCGGACGTCTACGGCCTCGAAGTGCTGGCCACAGACGTGGAGGACCATCCCGAGAACCAGACCCGGTTCGTGCTCGTCGGCCGCGGGATCCCGGCGCCGACCGGTCACGACAAGACCTCGATCGTCTGCTTCCAGCGCAAGGACCGCCCGGGTTCGCTGCTCGGCATCCTCCAGGAGTTCGCGGCGCGTGACGTGAACCTCACCAAGCTCGAGTCGCGGCCGACCAAGCGCAGCCTCGGCGACTACTGCTTCTTCATCGACGCCGAAGGGCACATCGCCGACGAGCTCGTCGCGGCCGCGCTGCGCAACGTCGCGACCAAGCACGGCGAGGTGAAATTCCTGGGTTCGTATCCGGTCGGCGGTCCGGCCGAGGCCGGCGCGGAGCGGCGGCGCGCGGTGGGCAAGGCCGAGAAGAACGCGGCGGCGTGGGTCAGCGGGTTGCGCGCCCAGATCCGTCCCGACGGAACCCCTCCCGACGCGTGATCGATCTCAAACGGCTGCGCGCCGACACCGAGTACCGACGCGGCATCGAACGCAAGCGAGTGCGCGCGGGACTGATCGACGAGGTGCTCGCGGTCGACGAGACGCACCGGGCGCTGGTGACGGAGGTGGAAGCGCTCCGGGCGCGCCAGAACGCGGCTTCGAAGGAGATCGGCAAGGCCGCGCCCGACGAGCGCGCGTCGAAGATCGAAGCCGCGACGAAGCTCAAGGAAGAGTTGGCCGCGCAGGAACAGGTGCTGCAGGAGGCCGACGTGCGACTGCGCGAACTCGCGCTGCAGGTGCCGAACTCGGCTGACCCGTCGGTACCCGAAGGTGGAGAAGACGAGGGCGACGAGATCAAGCAGGTCGGTGAGCAGACCGCCGCGCCCCCGCTCGACCACGCCGCGTTCGCCGAAGGCATCGGATTCGTCGACACCGTGCGCGCCGCGGAAGCGAGTGGTTCGCGCTTCGCCTACATCATGGCCGAGGCCGCGCTGCTCGAGCTCGCGCTCGTCAACTACGCGATGGCCGCCGTGGTCGCGCACGGATTCACGCCGGTCGTCACGCCGACACTCGTGCGCGAACGCACGATGGAAGAGGCCGGGTTCTTCCCGACCGACCGCGCGCAGGTCTACGACGTCGACGACGAAGACCTGTTCCTCGTCGGCACGAGTGAAGTCCCCCTCTCCGCGCTGCACCGCGGCGACACGTTCGCGCCCGACGCGTTACCGACGCGGTACGCGGGCTACTCGTCGTGCTTTCGACGCGAAGCGGGTACCTACGGCAAGGACACGCGCGGGATCTTCCGCGTGCACCAGTTCGACAAGGTCGAGATGTTCTCCTGGTGCGCGCCCGACGAGTCATGGGACGAGCTCGAGCGCATCCTCGCGATCGAGGAGCAGATCATCGGCGGGCTCGGTCTCCCGTACCACGTGGTCAACATCGCGGCCGGCGATCTCGGCCCCGCGGCGGCGAAGAAGTACGACATCGAAGCGTGGCTCCCGTCGGAGGGTCAGTACCGCGAGCTCACGTCGTGCTCGAACTACACCGACTACTCCGCGCGCCGGCTCGGCGCGCGCGTGAAGGGCGTCGACGGTTCCACGTTCGTGCACACGCTCAATGGCACCGCGTGCGCCATCAGCCGCACGCTCGTGTTCCTCTTCGAGCACTACCAGGAGCCCGACGGCAGCTTCACCGTGCCCGACGTGCTGCGCCCCTACGTCGGCTTCGAACGGGTCGAACCGCGGAAGTAGCCTCGTAGACGGAGGGATGCCGGAGCGGCCAATCGGGACGGTCTTGAAAACCGTTGTGTGCAAGCACCGTGGGTTCGAATCCCACTCCCTCCGCCACCGATCAGATGTCGAGGAACCATGAGTCGGCGCAGGTCCCGACCGCCGTTGCAAACGGTGGGCAAGCCACCCGACGTGCGGTTCACCTTCGCGAACGAACGGACCTTCCTCGCGTGGAACCGAACCGCGATGGCATTGATCGCCACCGGACTCGCGATCGTGTCGCTCCTGCCGAAGTTCAATGTCGAGGCCGGTCGGCGTCTGGTCGGCGTGCCCCTGATCGGACTCGGTGCAGTTCTCGCGATCATGAGCTATCGACGGTGGGACGCGAGTGAGCGCGGAATGCGACTCGGCGAGCCGTTGCCGCCCTCGAACCTGACTCGAGTTCTCACGTACGGGATCGCGCTCGCCGCAGGAATTGCGGCGGTGGTCGCGTTGTTCGGTGCTCCGAAATGAACGGGGGCAACAACGATGCCGGTGACGATCAGGACGTAGCCGGGCTCGCCGGCGAACGGACCGACCTCGCGTGGTCGCGATCGGGACTCGCCGCGTTCGTGTGCGTTCTCGCGATCGCGAAGCGACTCCTTCCCGACCTCTCGACCATGAGCGCCTCAGCCATTGTCGCGGTAGCGCTCGCAGTTGTCGCGCTGGTCGGCGGACTTGCATGGATCTGGGCACGGACAGTTGCAGCCGACTCATTGGCGGGCGTTCCGGCGCGCGACCTGCTGCCGGTTCCTGCTCGTCACGTGCGTCACCACCGGCTTTGCGGTTATCGCGGTCGTCGTTGCGTTCCTCCCGTACTGACCAACCGCGATCTTCAGGAGTTCTTGCACGCTTCTCAGCCCACGTTGCAACGCGGGTCCGAGAGTGGTGTTGCTTCGGAAATCCGAGGCATCCCCCACTTGAGGAGCACATCATGAACACTCGACCGAAACGATTGCGGGTCGGCCTCGCCGTCGTTGCCACCACCGTTGGTGCCGGACTTGGCGGTGCGGCCATCGCGGGAGCGGCGACGAGCGCGTCGACGTCTGCGGCCGGCGTCATCGTCTTCGACGTCCGCAACGTCGACCGCGACGAAGGACGCGCCGGATCCCGCGACGCTGAAGCACGGACCGGGCGAGACGCTGCTTACCGGCACGACCGCCGAGAAGGTCAAAGCCGCGGCCCTCGCGGCGGTGCCGGGCGGCACGATCATCCGGGTCGAGACCGACTCGGAGGGCTCGCCCTACGAAGCGCACATGACCAAGTCCGACGGCACCCAGGTCACGGTCAAGGTCGACGCGAACTTCAAGGTCACCACAACCGAGGCCGGCTTCGGCGCCGGACCCGGTGGCGGCGGCCCGGGCGGCGGCATGCGCACGGCGCTCCGGGCGGATCCGCGCCTACGGGTGATCTACGGGTTCGGTCTTCCCGGTAAGCATGCGCCGGGAAGGCCGATCTCCCGGCTCTTCGTGTTACAACGCCCGCATGATCCGGCTACTCATCATCGCAGTGGCCGTGGTGTTGGCGTCGTGGTTGTTGTTGATCTTCCTCGCGTCACGCCTGCCGGCCGGGCTCGCCAAGGATCTGGCCGCGTTCCTGCCGAGTTGCGTGACGCTGCTGCGGCGGCTGCGGACGGATCCACGCGTTCCGAGGCGAGCGAAGTGGGCGATCGTGCTCGCGGCGATCTACGTGATCTTGCCGATCGATGTGATTCCCGACTTCTTGCCGGTGATCGGGGTGCTCGACGACGTCGTGATCGTCGCGCTCGCGCTTCGATACGCGGGCCGGCGGGTGCCGCGTGCCGTGATCTCCGAGGCATGGCCGGGAGATCCGGCGTTGATCAACCGCCTGCTGGGTGAGCAGAGCGTGTGACAATCTGCGCCGGCGCGATGTTCCCGCGCGCTGGACATCACACCCGAAGGCAAGGAGTTGCTGGCCTCGGCCGAGCTCCGTTCGGCGAGCCCGGGCGCGGTGGTGCAGCTGCTCGCGATGAACGAGGAGATCGACGTAGCGCGCGATTCTCCCGACGATCGTGGTGCCCACGCTCGTCGTGCACAACACGGGTGACGGAACGATTCCTTTCGCCAGCGGCGAGTACCTCGCCGAGCACATCCCGGGGGCGCGACTCGTTGCGAAAGACCTCGCCGCGCACATCACGGCCGATCCCACCTGGCTCGACTGGCTCCCCGACTTCGAGGAGTTCACGACCGGCGCACGGCCGGCCGAGTTCACCGACCGGGTGTTGTCGACCGTGCTCTTCTCCGACATCGTCGGGTCAACCGACCTCGCGGTCAAGATCGGCGACGACGCCTGGCGCCAACTCCTCGATCGGCACGACGAGATCGTGCGACGGGAGATCAGCCGGTGTCGCGGCCAGCAGGTGAAGCACACCGGCGACGGCGTGCTCGCGCGTTTCGACGGCCCGGCCCGGCGGGGTTGCCTGCGGTCTCGCCATCGTGGAGGCGTTGCGGCCGTTGGGTATCGCGGTGCGCACCGGCGTGCACACCGGAGAGATCGAGCTGCGCGGCGACGACATCGGTGGCATCGGCGTGCACGTGGGTGCGCGCATCATGGCGCTCGCCCAACCCGACGAAGTGCTCGTGTCGCGAACCGTACGCGACCTCACTGCCGGCTCCGGCCTGTCGTTTGCCGATCATGGCGAATTCGAGCTCAAGGGCATCCCCGATCGGTGGCAGGTCTACCGAGCCGCGAGTTGATGGCCGAAGCCGAATACGACGCCTGGATGGACGCCGCGCTCAGCGAGGCGCGCCTGGCACTCACCCACGACGATGTTCCAGTCGGCGCGGTCGTCGTTCGGCGATCGACCGGTGAGGTCGTTGCGAGCGCCCACAACGAACGGGAGCGGTCCGGCGACCCAACCGGACATGCCGAACTCCTCGCGTTGCGCGCAGCCGCGCAGACCGCCGGTACGTGGAGGCTCGACGACTACGCACTGGTCGTGACGCTCGAACCCTGTCCGATGTGCGCCGGCGCGCTGTGGGCGGCGCGCGTCGGATGGTTGGTGTTCGGTGCCGCCGATCCCAAGGCGGGGGCGGCCGGCAGCCTCTACAACTTCTCGTCGGATCCGCGCCTGAATCACACGACCGAAGTGGTGCGAGGGGTGCGCGCCGCCGAGTGCGCCTCGCTTCTTACTGAGTTCTTTGCCGCCAAGCGGTAGGTGCTCGGCCTGCGTCTCCTAATATCCCGCCCGGAGGGATGCGAGAGCGGCCGAATCGGATGGTCTCGAAAACCATTGTGGCGCAAGTCACCGTGGGTTCAAATCCCACTCCCTCCGCTCTGGAAACCAAATCACTGGTAACGCCTCGATTTCGACGCGTGCAATCGGCGTCTCAGATAGGCGCGGCGTTCATCGGCGTCGTCATTCGTGCTCCTCGCGGTCAGTCCGGCGGGGGCATGGGCGGCCGACGCCGCGCAGGCGGTCGCCGCGAAGTCGCTCAGCGCCGCCGACGCGGTGGTGCTCGGAATCGTGGAGGGCCTGACCGAGTACCTCCCGGTCAGCTCCACCGGCCATCTTCTCGTCACGGCCCGCATCCTCGATCTGCCGAGCTCGGGTAAGGCCGGCGACGCGGTGAAGAGCTACGAGATCGCGATTCAGTTCGGCGCGATCCTGGCGGTGCTTCTTCTGTACCGTCGCCGCGTCGCTTCGATGTTCGAAGGATTGATCGGCCGCAGCGACGAAGGCCGATCGCTCCTACGCGTGGTCGCGATCGCCTTCGTGCCGGCGGCCGTGATCGGAGTCGATCTCCGAGAAGGTGATCAAGGACGTGCTCTTCGGCACGTGGCCGGTCACCGCCGCGTGGATCGTCGGTGGCGTGGTCGTGATCGTGTTGAGCCGCAGCGGCCGGCTCTCGCAACCGAACGGCCGCGCGTTGGGTTCGATCACGACGCGCGACGCGATGATCATCGGCGGTGCGCAGGTGTTCGCGCTCTGGCCGGGCACCAGCCGCAGCCTGGTCACGATCGTCGCCGCGCTGCTCATCGGCATCTCGATGTCGGCCGCGGTCGAGTTCAGCTTCCTGCTCGGCTTCGTGACGCTCGCGGCCGCGACGGGCTACGAGATGTTGAGCTCGGGCAAGTTGATGATCGACACGTTCGGCATCGGCGTGCCGTTACTCGGCATGGCCGTCGCGTTCGTTGCCGCGGCCGTATCGATCCGCTGGATGGTCACGTACCTGAGCCGGCACGACCTATCGATCTTCGGCTGGTACCGGATCGGCATCGCGCTGATCGTGATCGGTCTCGTCGCGAGCGGCGCGATCGATCGATTCGGCTAGTCGGACTTGTCGGACGACTTGGTCTGTCGTCCGCCTTCTTCCAAGCCCTTCTTGAACTCACGTTGCGCGGAGCCGATGCCCTTCGCGAGCTTCGGGAGCTGCGAACCACCGAAGAGCACGACGACGATGATGAGGGGAATGATCCATTCGGGGCCCATAGCCGTCGAAAGCTTAGGCGCAGTTCGCGGCTCAAGAACCGGCGGGTTCCCTTCCGAGATTCGCGTAGATCTCGCGCGTCGCGCTCGATCGATTCAGCGTGTAGAAGTGAAACGAGTCGACACCGCCCGCGGCGAGGTCGCGGCACAACTCTGTTGCGGCTTCGATGCCCACTGCACGCATCGCGGCTTCGTCGTCTTCCACCGCGATGAGTTTCGCTTCGAGCCAACTCGGGAACGCGGCGCCGGCCATCTCCGACATGCGCTTCACCGACTTCGCGTTCGTCACCGGCATGATCCCGGGAATCACCGGTGTCGTGACGCCGAGCGCGTCGAGGTCGCCGAGAAATTCGAACCACACGTCGGCATCGAAGAAGAACTGTGACAACCCGAAGTCGGCGATCGCGAGCTTCTCCGCCTGGCGGCGCCGGTCATCGTGCACGTTCGACGATGCCGGATGTCCTTCCGGATGCACGGCGACGCCGACGGAAAATTCACCGATGTCGCGAATCAACGAGACCAGCTCGGTCGCGTGCTTCAGATCACCCGGCGGCAGGTTGAGATCTTTGGGCGGATCGCCTCCCAACGCGAGGATGTTCTCGATCCCCGCGTCCCGATAGCGGGTCACGATGCCTTCGAGCTCCGAGCGCGCGTGGGCCGCACAGGTCAGGTGCGCCATCGCCGTCATCGGCGTTTCGTTGTTGATGCGCGCGACGAGGTCGTGCGTTCGCTCGCGGGTCGAGCCGCCGGCGCCGTAGGTGACGGAGACGAACGACGGTTGCAACGGCTGCAGCTCGAGCAACGCCTGCTCGAGCTGCTCCTCCGCAACAGGAGTCTTCGGCGGGAAGAACTCGAACGACGAGCTCGGTCCGGCTTCGAAGATGTCGACGATCTTGGCCATATCGAGGGGAAGGGTAGATCAGGCGGCCTGGTGTTCCCGCGTGACGCTGCGTTGGCGGAGCAGCACCACGAGCAAGACCACCGCAATGATGTTCAGCACAGTCGTGTAATTCCACTGGAACGACGTCATGATCTCGGGCGCGTCCGAGCGGGTCGGCACCGCGCCGAACAGCTGGAAGATGCCTTCGACCGCGAGACCCGCGACCGACATGAGGACCCAGAACGTCAGCAACATGCGGCGCATCGAGACCGGCTCCGTAGTACTTGCGGTACACGAGGAGCAGAGGGAGCGCGATCAGGTCGGCGAAGATGAAGCTGATCACGCCACCGAAGCCGATTCCACCGCGCCACAACGCCGCGGCCATCGCAACGTTGCCGACCGAGCACACGAACGCGATCAATGCGATGAACGGACCGATGATCACGTTCTCGATCGCGGTCAGGAAACCATGGCCGTGGAGGAAGAGGTCGTTCCAGACGTGCACGGGCACGAGCGCGCTCAGCATGCCGGCGATCCCGTAGCCGATCAGCAGTTCCTTCCACAGCATCCTCACGTCGGCGATCGCGTAGCCGGTGGCGTCGGCCCAGCCGGCCGCGCTCGTGAGCCGTGCGTGCGTGGACGGGTCGTCGTGGTGCACGTTGTCGTGGTGCGTGTCGTCGTGGTGCTCGCAGTGGCCGCAGTGGTCGTCGCCGACTTCCTCTTCACCGAGGTGCGCGCGCGTGCGAGCGATGAAACGGGCATTGAACGCGACGCCGCCGACGAGCGCGAGCAGCACGATCATGATGAAGCCGCCGATGAACTCCGCGGCCGCGAACTGCCAGCCGAGCAATACGACGAGGACGACCCCCAGCTCGATCACCAGGTTGGTCGAGGCGAACATGAAGGCCATCGCGGTCGTGAAGTCGGCGCCCTTGCGGATGAGGGATCGAGACATCGCAGCTGCCGCGTACGAGCAACTCGACGACGCCATGCCGAAGAACGACGCGCGGGCGAGCGACGGCGCCCGGTGATCGCCGAGCGAGCGTTGCATCGTGTCCTTCGAGACGAACGCCTGGACCGCGCCCGAGAGGCTGAACCCGAGCACGAGTGCCCAGAGCGTCTCCCAGAACATGAAGAAGCCCTCGCGCAGTCCGTCCCATACATCGCTCACGCCGAAGAGACCCAGCATCGGGTGCAATGCGTTCACTACGAGCGCACCAACCGGGCGACCGCGGCGGAAGCTTCCGCGACCTTTGCCTGCGCGTCGACACCGCCCTCGGCCAACGCGTCGGCGACGCAATGGCTGAGATGCCCGTCGAGCAGCTCGATGGCCACGGCTTGGAGCGCTTTGGTGGCGGCAGAGATCTGCGTGAGCACGTCGATGCAGTAGGTGTCGTCGTCGACCATGCGCTGGAGGCCGCGCACCTGGCCCTCGATGCGGCGTAGTCGCTGCTGGACCGCACCCTTCTTGTCGTCGTATCCGGGCATCTCGGCTCCTCGGTACCGCGCTCTCGGGTCGTACAGTACCCCCGTAGGGTATCAAGCCAGACCTGCCCGTCAAGCGGTCCCGTACACTCCGCTGCCTGATCCCGGTACTGCTGTCCGGGGTCGGTATCGGGCGAGGAGGACGGGATGACTGCGGTCGAAGGGGCGAGCGCCACACCCAAGGAACGCTGGTCGTTCTCTTGGAAGCACCTCTATGACGAGGTCGTGACCTCGGGCTTGTGCACCGGCTGCGCCGGCTGCGTGATCGCCTGTCCCCACGACGTGCTCGGGTACGACGACAAGAACGGCGTCTACAAGCCGCTCCAGATCGAAGACTTCGGCGGCCCCGGCGACTGCAGCCACGGCGACAAGGCCTGCACGTCATGCACCCGGGCCTGCCCCCGCTTCCGGGCGTGGGAGCCCGAGATCGACGAGTTCCTCTTCGGACGGCCCCGCACCGTCGACGAGTTGAGCGGCGTGTTGAAAGACGTGTGTCTCACGCGCGCGGCCGATGACGAGTTGCACGAGGTCGGCCAAGACGGCGGCCTCGTGTCGGCGATGCTCGTGTACGCGCTCGAACACGACATCATCGACGCCGCCCTCGTGTCCTACCTCGAAGGCGACGGCACCACGTGGAAGGCGATCCCCGGTATCGCTCGCACGCGCGAAGACGTGATCGCGTCGGCGGGTAGCCGGTACACGTACTCCGCCAACACGCTCGCCTACATGGACCTCGCCAAGGAAGACGAGCGCATCGCATTGGTGGGCATGTCGTGCCAGTCGTCGATCCCGCCGGTGATGAAGCAACGCAAGGCAGGCAAGGTCGCCCGCAAGCTCACGCTGTCGATCGGCCTGCTGTGCTCGAAGACCTTCGACGACGCGATCTTCGAGGAGCTCTTCGAAGCAAAGTACGGGTTGCAGAAAAAAGACATCAAGAAGATGAACATCAAAGGCGTGTTCCAGATCTGGATGAACAACGGCGACTACCACGAGGTGCCGCTGAAGGAGTGTCACCAGTGGACGCGCGAGGGCTGCAACATGTGCCCCGACTTCGCGGCCGAGCACGCCGACATCTCCACGGGCGGCATCGGCAAGTTCAACGACTGGACGCTCACGATCGTGCGTACGGATGCGGGGCGCGACCTCATGGCGCGCATGCTGGCCGACGGCGTGATCCAGGTGAGGCCGGGTGACGACGATCCCGACGCGATCGCGCTGATGCACAAGCTCTCGCGGAAGTCACGCAAGCGGTGGCCCGAGTTCGCGGTGTCGGCACCGGGCCTCGTTCCGCCGCTGCCTCCCAAAGTTCCGAAGCCCGAATAGCGCATGCGCATCTGCGCGCTGGTCGTGGATCTGATGGACCGGTCGCGCATCAGCGCAGCGGTGCCCGATGCAGCGTTCGTGCGTGACGCATCGGCCTGCGCCGGTGCCGACGTGGTGATCATCGACCTCGCCCGGTCGGGAAATCACGTGCGGGCGGTACACGACATCGCGCCCGCGGCGCGCATCGTGTGCTTCGGTCCGCACGTCGATGAAGACGGCGCCAATGCCGCGCTCGCCGCCGGCGCCGACGTGGCGCTCCCTCGGTCGCGATTCTTCAACGATCCGGGCGCGGCGCTACTCGGCGCGTAGGGCCTCGGCCGGACGGATTCGCGCGGCGGCGCGCGCGGGCCGGCCGCCAGCAGGTTGGCTAACAACAACGCGACGGGCGCGATGACGATCATCGCGACCAACGCGAGCGGAGGTGCGTAGACGACGGGGAAGTTGTCGGCGAGGTGGCGCCACACCAACCGTCCCGCGAGGATGCCCAACGGTACGCCGACGATGACTCCGGCCGCGGCAATCAACGTGGCCTGCCACGCGATCGCGATGCGCGACTGGCGCCGGGTGAAGCCGATCGAGCGCAGAATGGCCAGCTCCTGACGCCGGCGGCGCACCGTGGTGACGAGGGCGTGCGCGACCGTCGCCGACGCCAGCAGTGCGAAGAAGACACCGAGCGCGAGCGGCAACGACCGGAGATCGCCCAGGCTCACGACGGCCGCCGGGAGGATGGCCGCCTGGGCGTCGTAGCTTCCGCCGCCGAGCGCGCGCAGCCGATGCTGCGCGGCCGAGACCTTCGTGCCCGGCGTCCACTTCACGAGCACGTAATCCTCGAAGTCGTTGGAGTCGAGCTTGTTCGGCGGCCCGAGCAGCGCTTCTACGCCCGCGGCCGTCATCCACGCGCTCTGGTCGTAGTCGGTGTGCGAGCTCGCGGGGAGCAACGCGGTACCGACGACGGTCGCGGTACGCCCCGCCGTGTCACCGATCGGAATTCGTTGACCGACGTGCAGCTTCAACTCACGCAGTGTGCCGGGCCCGAACGCGATCTCGTCGGGTGCGCGGGCGCGCGGCCCGCGAGGACGACCGGAGCCAGACCACCTTTCAACGAAGTGATCGCGAACGTGGGTGTCGTGACACCGTTGACCCGAACCGCTCGGTACCACACTGCATGCATCACGGCCGCGACGTCGTGGTCGTGGGTGATGGTCGAGAGATCCTTCGCGCTGACCAAACCTTCACCCGAGGCAACTTCGAAGTTCCAAACGACCCCGGACCGCTCCGGGCTCGCGGCGGCGTCGGCCAGCCCGGCGCGGAACGTGAAGCATCCGACGACACCGAGCACGCCCACGATGGCTCCGATCAACGCGGAGCGGACGGGCACCGCGCGCCGACCGCGGCCCGGCTCCACCGCGAGTCGCGAACCCACGGCCAGCGCGGGTGGGAGCCCGGTACGCGCCGCCCACTTTCCGGCGACCGATGGCGTCGGCATGCGCGGACGGCGTCCGGAGGCCGACCACAGCGCCGAGACCAGCGCGATGGTCAGCACCGCAACCACGATCGCGGCGGCTGCCAAACCCAGCACGACCCAGTCGGCGTGGTAGCCCACGTCGAGGTCGTAGCGCCGAGCCTGGCTGATCGGAAAACGCGCCGACAACGCGAACGCGACGAGCACACCGGTAATGGCTCCGATGACCGCGGTACCGACCGCGGGCAGTACCAACGCGCGCACCGCGATACCGCGATCGGCACCGATGGCTCGCCACGTCGGAAGATCCGCGGCGCCCGCGCTCACCGCCCGGGCCAACGCCTGGCCGATCAGCACGCCGCCGACGACCAGCACGGCCAGGGCGAAGAGCAACAGTCCTTCCTCCTCGACCCGGAGGATGTTCTTGATCTTCGGCAGCCCGACCAGCTGCCCGAAGTCCTCGACGTTTACGGGATGGCCGACGATGCGTTGGATGTCCTGCCGGAAGCGGGGGAGATCCGCAGTGCCGCGTCGGAACGTGACGAAGTCGTTGGTGAATCCCGCCAGCCGGTGGCCGTACTTGGCGAAGAAGCCGGCCGACGGGGTCCAGTTCTCCTCGCTGTCGACCGACTTGGTGATTCCGACGATGTGGAGCGTCTGCCGGAAGTTCGGATCGACACCCGGAGCGAGAAGTCCCGGCGGAAGTGACGCGATCTCCTTCGGAGATGCTTGTTGTCCGATCGTCATCGTGGCGCCGATGCCGAGGTGGTACTTCCGTTGGAGGTTCTGGTCGATGACCACCTCATCGGATCGCTTCGGATCGGTATGCCGTCCGTGAATGACGATGCCGCCCATGAGCCGTGCCGTGCCGTCGGTGACGGGTATGAGGCCACCGCCGTCCGTCGTGGGCTTGGCGAAGATGCTGACCGCCACGATGAACGGATAGACGGTGCGAACCTCCGGGAGCTCGGCGACGGCCCGGCGCTTCTTGGCGTCGAACGACGGATCGTTCACCAGCGCGGCCGCGTCGGGCGCGTGCATTGCGGCGACGTAACGCGGGAGTGCCACGGAGGTGCGGCGCGCACCCGCGAGCCCGGCTCCGGCCAACCCGAAGGTGGCGCCCGCGAGCAATCCGAGCACCAGCCAAGCGACCCAACGCGCCGCGGAGCTCCGACCGGGCCCAGAACCACGACGCCGTCACGAGTGGCCACCGCTCGCCATGGGATCAGCCAAACACATCTCGAGCCGCGGCGGGAGTGTGCGGATATCCCGAACCAAGGGGTGCTGACCCGACTACGAGAAGAGTTTCACCGCGTTCCAGAGCTGCGCCGTGGTCACCAATGGTCGGGTGCACCAATACATGGGCTGCCGCCGCTCCTCCACATCGATGCGGCGAGTATCGGGGAGGCGTGCCGAGCGGTGTGCACCGGCCGAACCACTGGTGGAGCTCCGACGCGGAGAAGCCGACCGTGAAGACGGAGTCGATCGACGCGTCGGTGGGCAGCCACATCCAGTAGGTGTTGTGGCCGCTGCGCGCCTCGGGCAGACCGAGCGTCCGGCCGAACAGGTTCACCGCCGATGCCTGGGCGTAGTTCTGCGTCAGGACGAGCGTGCGGGGACGTTCGCGCGCCGGCACTTTCATGTACGCGTGGGCGATCGCCGTCGTGACCATCGGCCACCCCAACTCCGCGCTGAAGTCGTCGCGGGTCTTGTCGAGGTCAAGCGGATCATCGTCGATTCCGGAAGCAGCGGAAGCGTGATCGGGAGGGTGACGAGCGCGGTGACGACGAGCCCGATCACGATCACCCGCCAGCGCGTCCACGCGGCGACGACGACCGAACCCGCGGCGATGAGCACGGGCGCGACGTCGAGCGGGTAGTACCCCTTGCCCCGGAAGACGAGGTATACGAGCTCGACGGTGATCGCCGTCCATAACAGGGCGCGCTCCCGTTCACCACGCCAGAGGCGGCGCGCGCCCGCGCCGCAGATGATCAACAAGAACGGGCCGAGATCGAGCAACTGGTCGGTGATGTACTTCGCCGTCGAGTTCTCGGCGCGCACGCGCGCGTTTTGGCCGCGCAGGAAACTCACGCTCGGCCAACTGTGCGCCACCTGCCAGGCGAGGTTCGGCCCCGCGATCGCGATCGCAACGAGGGCGCCCAACCACGGCCACGGCGTGCGCAGCTCGCGCCGCAGCGGCGTCAGCACGACGCCGACCGCGATGCCGGCGACGAGGGCCGGCATCGAAAACTTCGTCTGCATGCCCAACCCGATCGCGGCACCGAGACCGAGCCACCATCTCGGGTTGCCCGATCTCACGATGCGAACGAACGAGTAGAGCGCAAGGGCCCACGTCAAGGTGTCGAAGGAGACGGTCTGCAGGAGGCCGTTGGCCGCCAGGAAGAACGTAAAGGTTGCGACGCCGAGCGCGGCGATCCACTGCGACCGGGCATCGCCACCGAGCTGCTTCGCCATGCCGGCGGTGAGCAGCACGACGCCCACACCGGCGGCGAGCGCCGGCAGCGCGTAGTCCGACGAGCGACGCACCGAACGCGGGCTTGGGAAAGGCGCGCGATCAGCGGCGTGACGGGTGGGAAGTCGACGTAGCCGAACGCGAGACGATTCGCGGCTACCCGGTAATACAGCTCGTCGCGGTGAAAGCCGTAGCGATTGTCGGTCAGCAGCGTCAGCGCGACTTTGACCGCGACGATCGCCAGGATCGGCCCGCCGGGAGACCGCGCCCACCACGGCGCGGTCGGCGCGCTAGATGGTGGGCCAGGGGTAGGAGTGGTAGTCGCGGTCGGCATCGGGGTACTCGCCGGTCTTCAAGAGGTGAGCCAGGCGGCCCCGCATTGCGTCGAGCTCGAACCGGTCGAGCAGCGGGTCGAGACGTTCGCCGAGGTCGCCCCGAAGCTCGTCGGCGAGGCGGTGCAGATCGGCGCAGACATCCGGTGCGATCGGCTCGCCCGCGAAGTCCCAGATGACGGTCCGCACCTTCCACTCACAGTGGAACGATACGCCGTGGTCGATCCCGAAGATGCTGCCGTCGGCGGCGCGGAGGCAGTGCCCGCCCTTGCGGTCGGTGTTGTTGATCACGATGTCGAACGCGCACATCCGCCGGAACTCGTCCCGGTGCTGGGCGAGCAACGTGAAGTAGTGCTCTTCGGGATCGTGATGCACGAACCGTTGCATCATGCCGATGCCGGCCGGACCGTCACGCAAGACGGTGTCGGGGACGATTGCCCACCCCAACGCCTCCGACACCTCGCGCGCCGCGACCTCGCGATCGCACAGCGTGCCGCGTGGGAAGTCCCACAGCGGACGTTCGCCGCGTTGCGGCTTGTAGATCGCGAGCAGTTGATCGCGGCCACTCGAGAGACACACGAGGAACGTCGCGTTCGACGACCACGGCATCCGGCCGAGCACCTCGACCTCGCCGTCGCGCAACACTGAGTCGCGCGGTCGCTTCGTCGATCGGGTCGACGACCGGCCAGCCGGTTTCAGTCTCGTCCGGCTCGGCCAACGCGCGCTTCAGTTCATCCGGGGGCAGATGTGCCCGTCGGGATCCATCGGGAATTCGCACAGCGGGCACTTCGGCCGTCCCGCGGTGACCGCGACGACTCCGTTGGCCAGCATCGCCCGGATCTGGGCGCGGGTTGCGTAGAGCCGCGCGATGTGGCCTTCGCTCTCCTCGATCGCGGGCGGCGGGTCATCGTCGTCGGCGGCCTGCTCGCGCAACTCGATCAACACCAACGAGCGCTCGGGGTCGAATCCGATGCCGATGAGTCGGGCCCGGAACAGCGGTTCGTCTTCCTGCACGTCGCCACTGCCCGCGAGCTCGCCGAAAGTCCCGGGTTCCTCCGGGTGCTCGTCGGCGATGCGATCGAGGAACTGCTCGGCTTCGTTCGCGAGCAGCTGCACCTGCTCCTTCTCCACGAGCACCGACAGCACCGCGCCACCCTTGCGCGCCTGGATCACGAACGTGCGCGCGCCCGGCTGACCGAACGCACCCGCGCCGATCGCGTCGACCGGATCGAACTCGATGGGATCGGTCACGACGGTCTTCGCTTCGGCTTTTTCGTCCTCCGGTTCGGGGAGGAGGTCGTCGAGGCCGCCGGTGTCGTTGCACTTCACCAGGAGCGCGCCGTAGGCATGGAAGTCGAACACGGTTGCGGAGGCCGGGCTCACGTGGATGCGCTGGAACAGATCGAGGTGCATGCCCGTGTAGTGCGCGATGGCCGACTTGATGGGATCGGCGTGACTCACCACGACGACTGTCTCGTGCGGGTGCGCGGCCACGATCGCGTCGAGCGCGTCGACCATGCGCGATTGCATCGCCCGGATCGACTCGCCGCCCGGGAACACTGCGCGAGAAGGCGCGACCTGCACGACCTTCCACTCGTCGGTCTTGGCGAGATCGGAGATCTTGCCGCCGGTCCATTCGCCGTAGTCGGCTTCGATCACACCGGGGAGCGGCGAGAACGTCCATTGCGTGATGCGCGGCGATGCACTCCGCGGTCTGCGTGGTGCGTTCGATCGGGCTCGCGTAGATCGCCGCGATCGGCAGCTTCGCGAGCCGGCTCGCGGCGGCCTCGGCCTGGCCCACGCCTTTGTCGGAAAGATCGATGCCCGGCATGCGCCCGGAGAGCAACGGACCGGTGTGCGCGGTGACCGCGTGGCGCACGAGGATGAGCCGCGTCGGCGGCTTCGGGGTTCGGCTTTCGTCTCGTCGGTTTTCGGTCGTCGGCGTCGTCGGCGACCATGACCCGAGCCTACCGGCGACGTCTCGACGTATTTCGACGTCGTCGCGGTCCGGTCGCGCGCTCGCGCGTGGCCCTAGCATCCAACGTTCATGACCGAGGTCGGCTTCACTCCTGGCGGTATCCCCGAGACGGTGCTCGAACCCGAGCCCGACGATGCAATCGACGCGTTGCGCGCCGCGCTGGCGAGTCCGGTCGAAGGCCGGCGCGATGCCGTCTCCGACGTGTGTGCCCGGTGGCCGCGCTACCTCGACGCGTGGGCGCGCCTCGCACAACTCGCGCGTGACGACGTGGAGGCCTACGCCTATTGCCGCGTCGCCTATCACCGCGGCCTCGACCGTCTGCGCCAATCGGGTTGGCGCGGCTCCGGCTACGTCCGTTGGGGACACGAGACCAACCGCGGCTTCCTGCGGGGCCTGGAGGGTCTGCGGTCGGCGGCGGAGTCGATCGGGGAGGCCGACGAGGCCCGCCGGTGCGACGAGTTCATCTACCAGCTCGATCCGGGCTGGGACCGGCGCCCCGACTAGCCCGAACCGCCGAATTCGCGGGTGCCCGACTAGTTTCGTCCCGTCCACAAGCGGGAGACAACGTGAAACGCGCACTGATCACCGGCATTACCGGCCAGGACGGTCGTCATCTGTCCGAGTTCCTCTCGGGCAAGGGGTATCAGGTCTTCGGCCTCGTCCACGGCCAGGCCAACCCGAAGATCGAGATGGTCCAGAACGAGAACCCGGCGCTCGAGCTGATCGAGGGTGACCTCCGCGACCTGTCGTCGCTCATCGCGGTGGTGGAGCAGGTGCAGCCCGACGAGGTCTACAACCTCGGCGCCATCAGCTTCGTGCAGCTCTCGTTCAAGCAGGCCGAGCTCACCGCGGAGATCACCGGCATCGGCGTGCTGCGCATGCTCGAAGCGGTGCGCATCGTCGGCGGTACCGACAACAACCCGATGCGCTTCTACCAGGCGTCGTCGTCGGAGATGTTCGGCAAGGTGCAGGAGACGCCGCAGACGGAACGCACGCCGTTCCACCCGCGCTCGCCGTACGGCGCGGCGAAGGTCTTCGGTCATTACACGACGATGAACTACCGCGAGGCCTACGACATCCACGCGAGCAGTGGGATCCTGTTCAACCACGAAGGTCCCAAGCGCGGTCTGGAGTTCGTGACCCGCAAGGTCACGAACGCGGTCGCGCGGATCAAGCTCGGATTGCAGGACAGCATCACGCTCGGCAACCTCGAAGCGTCGCGTGACTGGGGTTACGCGGGCGACTACGTCGAGGCGATGTGGATGATGCTCCAGCAAGACGTGCCCGACGACTACGTGATCGCGACCGGCGAGACCCACTCCATCCGCGAGTTGCTCGAGGTCGCGTTCAAGTCGCGCGGGCTACGACGACTGGGAACGCTTCGTGCAACAGGACCCGCGCTTCTACCGTCCGGCCGAAGTCGATCTGCTGATCGGTGACGCGTCGAAGGCGCACAAGGTGCTGGGCTGGAAGCCGCGGGTCGGGTTCTCCGACCTCGTGCGGATGATGTACGAGAGCGACCTCCAAGAGGAACGCGCCAAACAGAAGAAGTAGCTACTCCTTGTGGGTCCACCGGCGGGCTGCGACCTGCACCGGATCCCACAACGGCGAGAACGGCGGCGCATACCCGAGGTCGAGCTTCGCGATCTCGTCGACCGTCATGTCGTTCCAGATTGCGGTCGCCAGCACGTCGATGCGCTTGGCCGCGCCCTCCTTGCCGATGATCTGCGCGCCGAGCAGCCGGTTCGTTTGTCGTTCGACCACGATCTTCACGGTGATGCGCTCGGCGCCCGGGTAGTAGCCGGCACGCGTCGTCGGTTCGACCGTTGCCGTCGTGAAGTCGAAGCCGGCTTCGCGTGCTTCCCTCTCGTTGAGGCCGGTGCGTGCGACCTCGGTGTCGCAGATCTTGGTGACCGCGGTACCCAACACCCCCGCGAAGGTCGCGTCGCCGCCCGTCGCGTTCGTGCCCGCGACGATGCCCTGCTTGTTGGCATGGGTGCCCAGCGCGATCGTGACCTCACGGCCGCTGACCCGGTGGTGGCATTGCACGCAGTCGCCGGCGGCCCATACGCCTTCCGACGCTCGTCGCCATGCGCGCATCGGTCGCGATCCCGCCGGTCGGGCCGATCTCGATGCCCGCGTCGCGTGCCGAGCGCGACGTTCGGCTCCACGCCGAGTCCGAGCACCACGAGGTCGGTGGGCAACGTGGTCGCCGTCGATCGTCACGCCGGCAACGCGGCCATCGGCGCCGGTTTCGAACGCCTCGACCTTGGTCGCGCGTACGCAGATCGATACCGAGCGCACGGATCGCATCGGCAACCAACGCACCCATGTCGGGATCGAGCTGCGCCATCGGTTGCTCGCCGGCCTCGACGATCGTGACCTTGAGCCCACGCCGATGCAGCGCCTCGGCCAACTCGAGACCGACGTAGCCCGCCCCGACGACAACGGAGCAGGCACACGACGGATCGAGGCGCATGAGCTCCTCGTTGAGGGCCACGCCGTCACCGAGCGTTTGCACACCGTGGATTCCGGGCGCGTCGATGCCCGGCAGGTTCGGTCGCCGGGGTGACGCACCCGTCGCGATCACGAGCTGATCGAAGGGTTCGACGCGTTCGGTGGCGGTGTCGAGATCACGAACGGTGATCGCGCGCGCACCGAGATCGATCGCGACCACCTCCGTGCGCATCTGCATGTCGATCCCGTTGCGGCGGTGCTCTTCGGGAGAACGCGCGACGAGGTCGTCGATCTCGGTGACCTCACCGCCGACGAAGAACGGGATCCCGCACGCGCTATACGAGCTGTAGTCGCCGCGCTCGAACGCGATCATGTCGAGCGCGTCGACGCCGACTCGACGCCGGGCCTGCGACGCCGCGGTCATTCCGGCCGCGTCGCCGCCGACGATCAGCAGCCTCGGCCGGCCGGTCATCGCGCCACCTCAGACCACGACGGTCTTGGCCGCGCGTGCGAGCGCGTGTTCGGCTTCGTCGACGATCTGGCGCACCAGATCGCCGGCCGGAATCAGCGCGTGCATCGCGCCGACGCCCTGGCCCGCGGGATAGCACTCCTTGTCGGGGTCGACGTTGGAGTTCTCGTCACCGCCGAGGTGCAACGCGTTGGCCTGAATCGCGCGCGTCATCTGCTCGGGGAACTTCGTCAGCTCCTCCGGGTGCTCCTCGATGTATTGCGTCCACTCGTTGCGGACCGCGCGCAGCGTCTTGCCGGTGAAGCCGCGGCTGATGACCGTGCCGTCTTCGGGTGTGCGCAGGAGCGCTTCCTTGTAGCCGCGCACGGTGCGCGCTTCGGGCGTCGCGATGAAGCGGGTTCCCATCCATACGCCGTCGGCACCGAGCGCGATCGCGGCCGCGAGGCCGCGGCCGTCGAACATGCCGCCGGCCGCGACGACCGGTACCCGGTCGCCGACCTCGTCGACGATCTGCGGCACGAGCGGCATGGTCGCGACGGTTCCGGTGTGACCGCCGGCCTCGGTGCCCTGCGCGATCACGAAGTCGCAGCCGGCTTCGACCGCGGCGATCGCGTGGCGCACCTTGCCGCACATGCTCGCGACGAGCACGTTGCCGTCGTGCAGGATCTTGATGACGTCACGCGGGACGCCGAGCCCGGCGACGAAGAGCGACGCGCCTCCCGTCACGACCTTGTGCGCATCGTCGAGCATGCGCTCGGGCAGCGCCGCGAGCAGGTCGACGCCGAACGGCTTGTCGGTGGCCGCGCGCACGGCGGCCATCTCGCGGTCGAGCTCGTCGCTCCCCATGGTCGCGGCGCCGAGCGTGCCGAACCCGCCCGCGTCCGACACCGCGGCGACGACTGCGTGATACGACACGCCACCCATCCCGGCCAGCATCACCGGGTGCTCGATCCCCAACATCTCGGTCAGTCGTGTGTGCATGGGCCCATCGTTGCAGGCCGCGCCGCTTTCGTTCCATTAGCGTGAAGCGTCGTGGCCTCCGGAACTGCTCCGCTCGTCGGCGTGATCATGGGGAGCGACTCCGATCTGCCGGTCATGCAGGCCGCGATCGATGTGCTGGCCGAGTTCGGGGTCACCCACGAGGTGCGGATCGTCTCGGCGCACCGCACGCCCGATGTGATGACCGACTACGCCCGATCGGC
>CAWEDT010000012.1:0-17478 GCA_963807945.1 uncultured Actinomycetes bacterium
TACCTGTATCTTGCCAAGCAAGCGCGGGCGCGAGGTCGCCGTGGTGAACCCTTCCGGGAGCCGGGCCTCGAGCGCTACTGGGTGCCGTCGAACGTCAAGAGCGCGATGTTCGGCACCAAGGTCGCCGACGAGTTCTTCTCCGTCCACACCGGCGGCGACGTCGCGTTCGTCAACGGTGTGCTGAAGGAGCTGCTGGCGAGCGGCGGCGATCGACCGAGGTTCGTCAACGAGCACACGGTCGGCTTCGACGCGGTGCTCGCCGAGCTCGAAGACGAGCCCTACGGGACGCTCGAGGAGCGTCGGGCGCGACGCGCGCCGACATGGCGCGGTTCGCGCGGATGTACGCGTCGGCGCGCTCCGCGGTGCTCGTGTGGTCGATGGGCGTGACCCAGCACGTCTCGGGCGTCGACAACGTGCGCGCGATCGTGAACCTCGGGCTCGCCCGCGGCAACGTCGGGCCGGCCGGGCGCCGGGCTCATGCCCATCCGCGGTCACTCCGGCGTGCAGGGCGGAGCCGAGATGGGTTGTACGCGACACGTTCCCGGGCGGGGGCTCGATCACCCCGCGAGCGGCGGCCGATCTCGCGCGCAGTGGGGATTCGACGTCCCGGCACGCCCGGCCTGACCGCGGCCGCGATGGTCGACGCCGCGCGCCACGGCGACCTCGACGTGCTCTGGTCGAGCGGCGGCAACTTCCTCGACGTGCTGCCCGCGCCCGACGTCACCGCGACCGCGTTCGGCGCGCGCCGGTGCGCATCCACCAGGACATCTTCCTACGCACCAGATGCTCGTCGATCCCGGCGAGGTCGTCGTGCTGCTGCCCGCGGCGACGCGCTACGAACAGGTGGGCGGGGGAACGTCGACCACGACGGAGCGCCGGGTCGCGTTCAGCCCCGAGATCCCGGTCCGCGCGTCGGGGAGGCCCGCAGCGAATGGCAGATCTTCGCCGACATCGCGCGCCGGGTTCACCCGGAGCGCGCCGCGCTGTTCGGGTGCGAGTCGGCGCGACGCGATCCGGGCCGAGATCGCGCGCGTCGTACCCGCGTACGCCGGGCATCGAGAACCTGCACGACGACCGGCGACGCGATCCAGGTCGGGGGCGAGCGCCTGTGCGAGGGCGGCGTGTTCCCGACACCCGGCGGTCGGGCGCAGTTCGCGGTGGTCGTGCCCGAGGTCCACGACATTCCCGACGGTCATTCGTGTTGTCGACCCGGCGCGGTAAGCAGTTCAACTCCATGGTGTGGAACGAGACGATCCGCTGACGGGCGCGGCGCGCGACGCGCTGTTCCTCGCACCAGCCGATGCCGACGCGTTCGGCGTGCACGCCGGCGAGGCGGTGCTCGTACGTTCGCCGTACGGCGAGATGCGCGCCCGTGTGCACCTCGCGCCGATCCGGCCCGGCAACGTGCAGGCGTTCTTCCCGGAGGCGAATCGTTGCTCGCTCCGGCCCGGCGCGAACCGATCTCCGGCGTGCCCGACTACAACGCGGTCGTCGAGGTCGTCCGAAACCGTTCCATGACCGTCGAGCCCGACGCGTTGCTCGAGCTCTTCGTCGACGTTCGGCCGCGGCGGTGCGTGCCGTCGCGGTGAGTGCCATCGCCGTCGCCGAACTGCGCGGGCCGGACCGACCGCGCCGGCCAGTACGCGCTCGACCTCGTCGCCGACGCCGTGGCGTGCCGGGTGCTGGAAGCGGCCGACGTCCGGATCGTGAGCGAGGAGTCGGGCGTGCACGAACGCGCGGGCGCCGCGATCACCGTGGTGCTCGACCCGGTCGACGGTTCGACGAACTGCTCGCGCCGAGATCCCGTACTGGGCCACGTCGATCTGCGCGCTCGACGCCGACGGCGCGCTCGCCGGCCTCGTGTCAACCAGGCGACCGGCGTGTGCGTCACCGCGGTGCGCGGCGGCGGCGCGTTCCGCGACGGCGAGCGCTTGCAGGCGTCGCCGGCGACGCCGGGTCGAGGAGTCGATGGTGTATCTCACCGGCGCCCGTCGCGTTGCTCCCGTGGAAGCAGTTCCGCTCGCTCGGGTCGGCCGCGCTCGGACTGTGCGAGATCGCGGCCGGCGCGCTCGACGGCTGCTCGACGCGCGGCGGATTCCACGCGCCGTGGGACTACCTCGCGGGCTATCTCGCGTGCATCGAAGCCGGCGCGACGTGCGCGACGCGCGAGGGTCGCGAGCTCGTCACCGACGACATCGACGCGCGTCGTCAACTCATCGCCGCCGGAACTCCCGAGCTCGCCGCACGCGCTCACGGGAGGTCTCGGGTGAGCGGGCTCGACTACCGCGAGTTGCTCGCGTGGCCGACCGGGCCGCGCGCGCGGGTGGCGAAGTCGTGCGCCACTACTTCGGCCACCTCGAAGAGGTGCGCGAGAAGTCGCCCGGCGACTGGGTGAGCGAAGCCGACCTCGCGAGCGAGCAGGCGATCCGCGAGCTGCTTGACGCGGCGAGTCCGGGCTTGCCGGTGTTCGGCGAGGAAGCCGGGGGAGACGACTTCGACACCGGCTGGCTCGTCGATCCGCTCGACGGCACGTCGAACTTCCTGCACGGCTTCGACGCGGTCGGCGTGTCGGTCGGACTCATCGCCGACGGCGTGCCGGTCGTCGGCGTCGTGCACGCGCCGTTGCTCGACCGCACGTTCTGCGCGCCGGGGCGTGGGCGCGTTCCGCGACGAGCGGCCGATGCGCGTGAGCACGCGGCCGCCCGTGCAGGCGATCGTGGCGACCGGTTTCCCGTTCCGGCACAAGGAACTGCTGCCGCCGCTACGAGCGCGCGTCTACCGGCCGGCGCTGCGCGGCTTCGAGGACCTCCGCCGGGCCGGCGCGGCGAGCCTCGACCTGTGCTGGACCGCCGAGGGCGTGTTCGACGGCTACTTCGAGCTCCAGCCTCGGCCCGTGGGACGTGGCCGCGGGCGGCGATCATCGTGCGGGAGGCCGGCGGGGTCGTGACCGACTGGGCCGGCGACGACCGGGCCTGGCTGCGGTCGGGGAACATCGTCGGCCGGACCGCCCGCGGTCCACGCCGCGCTGCTCGAAATCGCCGCAGCCGACCCGGGAAATCGGCTGAGTCGCGGGCCTTTGGCTCGCATCCGCGAAAATCATTTGACGGGCCGATCGGATCATGGTCCGATAAGACGCTCGAATGTTCCGCTTCGGAAAAGGTACGCCGAGCATGAATACCCGCATGTATGCAACCCAGGCCGACGACATGGCCGGGAACGCGCGCGTGCGTGGATTCCAGTCGTGCTCGGCCCCGGTCGTATTTGCGCCTTGGTCGCCGATTTCGCTCGGTACGACGGCAACGGCAGCAAAGCATGGCCGGCCCCGACGCCTCGAGGTGTCCCATCCGTAGCTACTCGCTACCAGGGAGCATCCAGCAGGCCGTCGGGGCAACCCGGCGGCCTTTCTCTTTGTCTGGCCCCAATCGACCGACCCACCTACCGACCGACCCACAACGACGAATCCACGCACGGCGACGACGAACACACGAAACGACGAGAAAACGGGGAGTGATCGGCGATGTTCGCCATCCAGCCTTTCGAGACCGACGAGACAACGAGAGAACCCGACTGGCAGGAACTCGCGCGCTGCAACGACGGGAGCGGATCGATGACGGAGCTGTTCTTCTCCGAGCAGCTCGACGACATCGCCGCGGCCAAGGCGTTCTGCCTCGAGTGCCCGGTGAAAGAGCTCTGCCTCGAAGGCGCCCAGATGCGGCGCGAGCCGTGGGGCGTCTGGGGCGGCGAGCTGTTCGTGAACGGCAAGATCGTCGCCCAGAAGCGCAAGCGCGGGCGGCCGCCGAAGGTGCGGCCGGAAGAGTAGAGGTTCCGCAGGCGCAGTCGGCGTGATCTGACTGTGCCTGCGCAAGCCGCGCCGGGTTTGCCGCGTCTCGCGGGCCGGGACAACGAGACGTGAGCAGCTTCCCCCCGCTGCTCATCGATGCGAGTCCCGGCCTGCGAGCGGCCGACCGGCGTTGTCCCGCCGGCCCGTCCCGCCGACCCCGTCTCACCCACCCGACCCGGCACTACCGTTTCCGAGCGTGCCGGGTCACAACGAATCTTTGAACGAATCGCCGTGACGGGGTCGGCGGGAAATTCGTCCGAGCGGCCGGCGGTGCTGGTGTCGGCGTGTTTGCTGGGCGTGCGTTGCAATCACGAGGCCGGCCATTCGCGCCGACCGGCCGTCGAAGCCCTCGCCGCGACGAATCGGCTGGTTCCGATCTGCCCCGAGGTGTGCGGCGGCTTGTCGACGCCCCGGCCCGCGGCCGAACGCAGTGGGCGACCGAGTCGTCAACGTCGACGGCGAGGACGTCACCGCCGAATACGAACGGGGCGCGCAAGCCGCAGTCGAGCTGGCGCAAGCCGTCGGCGCGCAGCGGGCGGTCTTGAAGGCGCGCAGCCCCTCGTGCGGAAGTGCCGCGATCTACGACGGCACGTTCTCGCGCACGTTGCGCGCCGGCGAAGGCGTCGCCGCGGCCGCGCTCCGGGCTGCGGGAATCGACGTCGTCTCCGAAGAAGAGCTCTAGCGGCGCGGGCGGAGCTCACTCGCGCTGAACGCGGCCGGCAACACTTCGCCGTCGGAGTGGCGGCGCAAGAGGAAGCCGTCGTCGTCGACGGACGCGATCTCGAAGCCCGCCGTCCAGTGGTGCTCGTACCGGGTCAGTACCTCGACCTCGGTACCCGTCAGCAACAGCGTGAGTTCAGGGTCGAACGACGTCATGATCTCTCTCCCGGCCGAGGCCCGCGACCCCACCTCATCGGCGCAGGGCATGCCCCGGTTGAGGCATGTGTCTTATTCCGACCGGCCCGCCGAGATTGGTCGATTTCGATCGGCTGCCGAGCCGCTTCGCGTAGGCTTGAAGCTCGTTCGCGGGCGTTTAGCTCAGTTGGTAGAGCACCTGCCTTACAAGCAGGTGGTCGGCGGTTCGAGTCCGCCAACGCCCACCAGTGTCCGCCGGGGTCCGGACGGAGACGCCTGCGCAATCGCAGACGGTCATCGCGCAATATCGCGCGCACGGTGCGTGACCCTCCGAGTGCTCGCAGCATCTGGAGTCAGCCTCGGGGTTATCTAATCTGCGGACCGTCGCGGACGGATGCCAGTACGAGAACCTCTGTGAGCCTCCCGGGTTTCGTGAAGCCTCGGTGTGCCTTAGTTCCTTAGCTGTCGACGGATCCGAGGAGTATCCGCTCAACCGCAACGGGCGGCGGGCACGCGAGTCGATTGGGTCTCATACCTGGTAATAGCGCGGCGGAAAGCACGAACGCGACAAACTTTTCGGGATTCGCTGACGCGTTGGTCGGTTCGGCGTGGACAGAGCTCCGCGGCCACGACGGTCTCGAGTCCGTGCTTGTCTCGTGCTGGGGAACGGAGCGGGCTACCGAAGACTCACCTTCCTCCGTGGAGTCAGCGGTACCGGAGTAGGCCCGGAGGTCGGTCGCGGAGAACGTCGGTCGCCCCGTTCACGAGACTGCGCACGACGTCTGCGGCCGACTCGATGCCGCGTGACGAACGAGACGGCTTCGCCCGCCCATACCGCCTTCTCGGCGGTCTCGGAGTCCGGGCCGAGCGCGTGGTATTCGTCGCGATGTTCGATCGCCCACGTTCGGAGTTCGACGTCCCGGTTCGCCCACCGGTCTGCGAATTCGTTGCGGATCGCGCGGCCGGACACTCCCTCGGGCCATGGCATTCCGATGGCGATGTCGAACAGATCGGTGAGCACGGTGTCGTCGCCGGAGGCGTCGACGATATGGGCTTTGTAGGCGTCGGAGACGCCGCATTCGTTGGTTGCGAGGAATCGGGTACCGATCCAGACCCCTTCGGCGCCGAGCATGAGCGCCGCGGCGATCCCGCGGCCGTCGGCGATCCCGCCGGCTGCGATGACTGGGAGTGGCGCGACGGCATCGACGACCGCGGGGACCAGGGGCAGCGTCGAGATCCGGCCGGTATGACCTCCGGCCTCGGTGCCTTGGGCCGTCACGACGTCGACACCGGCCGCCTGGGCCTGGCCGCGTCGTCGACGGTGCGGACTTGGCAGAGCACGAGCCGCGCCGGCGTCGTGGGCCGCCGCGACGAAGGGCGTGGGGTCGGCAAACGAGTGCGCGATGATCCGGACACCTTCATGCAACGCGGCGGCCATGAGCTCGGCGGTGTTCGGAAGGTGGCTGATGAAGCCGACGCCGAAGGGACGATCGGTCAGGTCGCGGGCGAGGCGGATCTGTTCGACCAACCATTCGACACCGCCGATCGTCGTGCCGCCGATAAGTCCGAGGCCGCCCGCTTCGGAGACCGCGGCTGCGAGTCGTGCCGGGGCATCGCCGCCTCCCATCGGGGCGTTGAGGATTGGGTGTTCGATTCCGAAGAGGTCACACAGTGGTGTATGCAGCAACATATTCACGGCTCCGTGTCGTGGAGTGGTTCGAGGTTCGCCCACAAGGACCGCATACGGGGCGCGAGGCGTCGCAGCTCCTCGATGTGCGCCCCGCTGAGTTGGCGCAGGCGTCGTGCTCCGAGGGGTGTGAGTCGGAGTCGGACGATCCGATGGTCCATTGTGTCGGTGTGCCGGTCGACGAGACCGGCACTCACCGCGCGGTCGACGAGACCGACGGCGCTGTGATGGCGGAGTAGCAAGGCGGCGGCGACGTCGCCGATAGTTGGTCCCTCGCGGTGCGGATGTCCCCGGATCGCGAGCAGGAGTTGGTGGTGTGCGGGCGTGATGCCGACGGCCGTCGATTGCTGTTCGCTCCAATGGAGGAACTGGCGGAGTCCGGTCCGAACGTCCAGGAGGCGCCGGTAGTCGTCGTCGTCCGGCTCGTGGGCTCGCATCAGCACAAGATATCGTACTACGATATGTTCTTGAAGTCGTTCCGGCAGCAGATTCTTCGATCACGGTGTCGTGGGCATGTCGCCGGCCCTGCTGGGTGCGACCGTGCTCGTCGGACTCGCAAGCGGCGCGGTCGGCGCCGCGTATCTCCTCGCGTTTCATCTGCTGCAGCACGTGCTCTGGCCCGATCACTGGAGCACGCCGCAGAGTTCGCGGTGCTCGGAGCAACCGGGGTAGGGGTGGTCGTGATCGGGCTTGTGCTCGGCAGCCCGGGCGACGTCGAGCTGCTCGTCGACAACATCCACGTGTCGGGCACGGCGCCCGGCGTACGCACGCTGCGGTCGCTGATTCCGATGTCGCTCCTCACGATCTCAGCCGGCGGTGCGGCGGGGCCCGAAGCGCCCTTGGTCACGACGTGCGGGACGCTCGCGGGATGGCTCGCGCGCAGGCGCAACCTTTCGGTCGACGAGGCACGTTGCGTCACGATCGCCGGGATGGCCGCTGCGTTCACGGTGCTGTTCGGCGCTCCGCTCGGCTCGGCGATGTTCTCGCTCGAGATCCTGCACCGACGAGGAATGCAATACACCGAGGCGCTCCTTCCGGCGATCCTTGGTTCGCTTTCCGGCTATGCGTGCTACGTCGCGGTAACCGGAGCCGATCTCGTCCCCGCCTGGCACATCCCAGGGGTCGGACAAGCTGCACGGCATCGACCTGGTGTGGGCGGTCGGTGCCGGTGTCGCGGGCGCGGTGATCGCGGTCGTCGTTTACGTATCTCACGCTCGGGCTGCGTTGGATGTTCCGCGCCGTTCCTGCGGCCTCGCGGCCGATCGTGGGCGGATTCGGCCTCGCGTTGCTCGCGATTTGGTCTCCGTACACGCTGACCTTCGGCGAGGTGCAGACGGGCCATGTTCTCGGCACTCGTCTGGGTGTGAGCGTGCTCGCCGTTGCGGCGGTTGCAAAGCTGCTGGGTACCTCACTCACGGTGTCGTCCGGCTGGCCGGGGGGTTTCATCATCCCGTTGTTCTTCATCGGAGCGACCGTCGGCCAGCTCACCTCCCATGTCTTCGCGGCGGCGCCGGTGGGAGTGGTGTGCGCGGCGCTCATGGTCGCGGCGAATGTCGGTGTCACGAAAACGCTGATCGGTTCGACCCTGATCGTGACGGAGATGGGGGAATTCATCTCCTACCAACCACGCTGATCGCCGCGACAATCGCCTTCATGCTGACGAGTGAAGTCGGGCTCATCCACTCCCAACGTGAACGCAGCTCGAGATCGTCGAGCGAACCATCGCCTGAGACGGAAGGCTAAGCGTTCGGGTGCGGCCTCAGTACCAGGTTCGCATGCTCCGACTCTTCGACGCTCAGAACGACGCCGGTCCACATGCCGAAGAAGACCCCGGCGAGTACACCGACGACCGCTCCCATCGCGGACGGCGCACCAGCCGGCACGTCCGACATGCGCGCCGCGACAAATACAAGCAGGCCGAAGAACGTTGCTCCGACTGGCACGCCGATCGCCGTCCAGGTCAGGATTCTGCGCATAAGACTTCGTCCGGCCAGGGCCGACGCTCGCTGATTCGACAACGGATCGAGATCGTCGGCGCGTATCGGCTCTTGGTCGATTTCGACGCCCTTACTGCTGCGTGCGACCTGTTCGGACTCGCAGCCTTGGTGGTGTCCAGCGCTCGAGATCGCGCCGCATTCGGGACAGACAAGGTGGGCCCAGCAGGCGGAGTCGCCACCGTGGTCCGCATTCTGGGCCGCAGGCGCGTCTTGGACGACCGCGGCCGGACCGGCGTCCTTGTCAACTGTCTGATCTGACGAGTCGGCTGTAGTGACCATGACCATATGTCTAGCATATACTAGAAGTAACGTCAGGACGCGACGCCGAGATCTCTCGTCGGCAGCGTCGACACACAGGAGGCAGAAATGCGCAGGTTCTCGGTGCGACCCACCCTGACGTTACGAGGCCGCAAGTTCAAGGGCTTGCGGGGCTGGTCGGGAAAACCGACACATCCACCGCTCACCGATTTTCCCGTTGCCGCCTACATCTTCGCGGCGGTCCTTGACGTCATCGCAACACTCGGCCGGCACGAACCCTGGGCGCGTGACTTCTTCCGGGCCGGCACCTACGTGTTCATCGGCGGCGCAGCTGTCTCTGTTCTTGCGGCACTGACCGGATTCTGGGACTGGTTGCGCTCAACGGAGAAGGGTACGCAGGCGCGCCGCACGGCGAACACCCATGCGTGGACGATGATCACGGTGACGGTGCTCGCGTTGACAGATATCGCGCTTCGACTGAACGTCTACCACACGCGCACGCATCCGAGTATCGCGATTCTCGTGCTCTCGATCGTTGTCGCCATGCTCGTCTCGGTCGGTGCAACCTTCGGCGGAAGCCTCGTCTTCGAATATGGCTTCAACGTCGAAACCGCCGGCGACAGCCCGGTCTGGCACACGTCCGAGACCGACGTGATGCCGGGCGAGCATGACCACTGACCAGCCCGAAGCTGATGTTGGCAGGAGGTAGTTGATATGACAAAACTGCAGCAGCTGTTCACGAAGTGCGGGCAGAGTCCGTGGCTCGACAACCTCACCCGGCCCTACCTGCGTGACGGGACGCTGGCGCGCATGGTCGCCGACGGCATCCGGGGCGTCACCGCGAACCCCACCATCTTCGCGCGTGCGATCGAGGGTTCCGACGCCTACGACGAGCAGTTCCGATGCGCTCATCGCAAGCGGGGCAGACCGTAACGGACGCGTATTGGGAGCTCGTCGTCGACGACGTCGACGACGCGTGCGCCGTCCTGCGACCGACGTTCGATGACAGTCGACGGAGCCGACGGCTTCGTGTCGATCGAGGTCGCCCCCGAGCTCGCCCGCGACACCGACGCGACCGTCAACGCAGCGCGTGATCTCCACCAGCGCATCGCGCTCCCCAACCTCTTCGTCAAGATCCCCGCGACGGCCGAGGGGATCCCCGCGATCCGAACGATGACCGCGGAGGGTCGCAGCATCAACGTCACGCTCATCTTCTCGTTGCACCGCTACGCCGAGGTGATCGACGCGTATATCGAGCGGGCTCGAGACGTTCGCCGCGGCCGGCGGCGACCTCGCCGACGTCCACAGCGTCGCGTCGTTCTTCGTGAGCCGAGTCGACACCGAGGTCGACCAGCGCCTCGACGCCATCGCGACCGACGAGGCCCGGGACCTGCGCGGTCGCGCCGCCGTCGCGCAAGCCAAGCTCGCGCTATCAACTGTTCCGCGAGCGGTTCTGCCGGTGAGCGCTGGGAGCGCCTCGCCGCGCTCGGCGCTCACGTGCAACGACCCCTGTGGGCATCGACCTCGACCAAGAACCCCGCGTACGCCGACACGCGTCTACGTCGACGGCCTCATCGGGCCCGACACCGTCAACACGCTGCCCGAGAAGCACCATCGCCGCGTTCGAGGACCACGGCGAGTTGGCCCGCACCATCGACTCAGATGTCGACGACGCGCACGACGTGATGCGCGACCTCGTCGCCGTCGGCATCGACATGGACGATGTCGGTCTCACCCTCGAAGACGAGGGCGTCGCCAGCTTCCACGAGTCGTTCCAGCACGTGCTCGACGCGCTCGACGCCAAGGCCCACCAACTCGCGATCCGCTAGACGCATGGACTGGGCCGGCTGGGCGCTGTTCGGTCTCGTCGCGACTGCGATCCTGACCGCGGTCATGATCGCCGCGCAGCTCTGGGCTGGACCCGCCTCGACCTTCCGTTGGTGCTGGGCACGATCGTGACCGGACGACCCGGACCGCGCGCGTGTCGCCGGGTTCTTCATCCACCTCGCGATCGGTGAAGGGTTCGCGCTCGGTTACGCCGCGGCGTTCGCGTTGCTCGGTACTGCAACGTGGTGGCTCGGCGCGCTGTTCGGGTTGGTGCACGTCGCCGTCGCGCTGACCGTTCTCGTCCCGCTTCTGCCGGGAGTGCATCCCCGCATGGCGTCGGACCGCGCCGGCCCGGCGTCGACGCCGGTGCTGGAACCGCCCGGACTGCTCGGCCTGAACTACGGCGCCCGAACGCCGCCGTCGCGATCGTCTCGCACCTGGCGTTCGGCGTCGCGCTCGGTCTGCTGCTCACGGCGCACTGAAATGCCCGACGACGCGCTCGCGACCGATCGGCGACTACGGGCTGATCGGCGACACCCGCACCGCCGCGCTCGTCTCGTCGGACGGAGCGATCGACTGGATGTGCGTGCCTCACTTCGACGGCGACCCGATCTTCGGCCGCCTCGTCGGCGGTCCGCGGCGCGGTCACATTCCGCGTCGGGCCCGCCGCGGCCCGAACCGAGTCATGCGCGTCGCTACCGGCCCGGCACCGCGACCCTCGAAACCACCTGGGAAGTCGGACCGGCGCGCGACTGACGCTGACCGAAGGGATGGTCGCCGAACTCGCGGGTCGCCTCCTGCCGACGACCCTCCTCGTGCGTCGCCTGACCGCCGAAGGCGGCCCGGTCGACGCTGCCATCGAGTTCGACCCTCGCCTCGGTGAAGCCCGCAGCCGCTCCGCGCGCGAGCACCGCCGTGGCCGGCCTCGTTGCTGCAGCTGGGGTTCGCTCGCCGTCGCGCTCGACACGAACGTCCGCAGTTCGACATCGAACGGGCCGACCGGTCGCAGGTGATCGTCGAACCCGGGCAGTCCGCTCACACTGGTGCTCGCCGTCGCGCACCGCGAGCCACTCGTATCACGTCGAGCCGAATGCCGCGTGGGCCGCGCTCGAGGCCGACGAACAGCGCTGGCGAGCGTGGACCGAGACGATCGACGCGGACATTCCGTTCCGAGATGCCGTCGTGCGAAGCTTGCTCACACTTCGGCTGCTCACCTACTCGCCGTCGGGCGCACCGGTCGCGGCCCCGACCACGTCGTTGCCGGAAGAGCTCGGCGGGATCCGCAACTGGGACTACCGCTTCGCGTGGCCCCGCGACGCGAGCATCGGCGATCGGCGCCTTTCTCGGCGCCGGCAAGGACGACGAGGCCCGGATGTTCCTCGCGTGGCTGCTGCACGCGAGCCGGCTCGACCGCCCGCGCCTTCCCGTGCTGCTCACCCTGCACGGCAAGCATCCGCGCCCCGAACGCACGCTCGACGATTGGCCGGGCTACGCAAACAGCCAGCCCGTCCGGGTCGGCAACGGCGCCGCCGACCAACATCAACTCGACGGCTACGGCTGGGTCCTCGACGCCGCGTGGCTCGCTCACCCGAGTCGGTCACCGCCTCTACTCCGAGACGTGGCGGGCCATCGGCGGCTTCGCCGATCGGGTCGCCGGACACTGGCGCGAACCCGACGCCGGCATCTGGGAGATCCGAGACGACCCGCAAGCACCACGTGCACTCCAAGCTCATGGCGTGGCTTGCCCTCGACCGAGCGCTGCGCATCGCCGACACCCACCGACTGCTCGACGCGTCGACGCCGAACGCTGGGGGACAGAACGCGACGCGATCGCCGACGACGTTCGGACTCGACGGGTTCGACGGACGCGCGGCAGCTACACGCGCAGCTACGGATCCGACGAGCTCGACGCCGCCGTTCTCGTCCTTCCCTTCCTCGGCATCGAACCGCCCGACTGGCCACGCGTTCGCGAGCACGATCGACGCGATCCCGCGCGACCTCGACGCCGGTGGGCCGCTTGCTCTACCGCTATCCGCCGGGGCGCGACGGCCTCCCCGGCACCGAAGGCGCGTTCATGCCCTGCGCGTTCTGGCTCGTACAGGCGCTCGCCAAGACCGGACGCATCGCCGAGGCGACCGACGTCTCGATGCGCTCATTCACCTCGCGACACCACTCGGCCTCTACGCCGAGGAGATGGAACCCACCGAGCCGCGACCACCTCGGCAACTATCCCCAGGCGCTCACCCACGCGGCGCTCGTCCAAGCGGCTCTCGCGCTCCGAGACAACGCACGCTATTCCCCGGACGAATGAGCCGCGTCTCCGGCTCAGACACTCGACTTCAAGGGCATGACGTAACGGTCGACATGGTCGAAGTTACGAATCCTGAGCTCGTCAACGGCGCGAGCCTCACCGTCCGTGAGCGCGCACCGTTGTAGCAGTAGTCGAAGTGGAATCTTTCCAGCACTCGCGTCCGCGACGGGTTCACGGTCATGAGATCGGCCAGCGTTTCGGTCCCGGTCAGTTCGATCATCGTTGCTCCTCGTCTTCGATGGTTCGTCGCGACGTCTGCTGGTGACGGGGCCACGCTCGTTCGAACTAGTAAGCCTCCGGCGGTCCGATCAGGGTTATGGGCGCGTTCCGGACACACCGAAGCGCCCCACGACGCGTCGTCAGCCTGCTCGCTCGGCACATCCATCATGTGCACCGCGACATGGCCTTTGTCGTCGAGCGGGTAGACGTTCGGGGTCCAGCGATGACATTCGCCCCAACCGACGCAAAGCCTCGGGCTGAGTGCGCACGCGCACGGGTACAGCCGGCTCCAACCGGGGCTCGTCCCACTGCGGTTCAGGAGCGGTCATCGGACCTCATCTATTGGAGAGCGTGACGAGGGCGGGGATGGCGGTGCCGGGCGATCGCGGCATCGACTTCTTCGGCCGTGCGGCCGAGCGATATGTGTTCGAGAAGCTCGAGTACCGAGTTCCGATCGAGGTCGTCGACTGAGACGTCGCGTAGCGCCAGATTCATCTCGGCGAGCGCCGGTCCGCCTGCGATCTCGTGAACGGCCACGAACAGTTGTCGTCCGTTGGCTGCACCATCGGGGAGGTCGTCGCCGAAGCACAGCAATCGGTCGGCATCGACTGCGTACCGAACCGGATGCGAGGGACAGTCGGCGCAATGGATCCAGGCGGTGTGATGACGCATGACAGGGCCGGGGAGAGTCATGAGTGTGGTCCAATCGTTGTGGTGGTCAGCCGTCCGAGTCGGCTGGAACACTGCCGGCGATGAAGACGCCCTCGGCGCCTTTCGCGGCGTCGGCGAACTTGTGGGTGATGAACGGATACTTACCCGCGAACGGGGAGGCTGAACTCGACGAATCCGCCCTGGGCGGGGGCGAGGTCGAGTGCTTGTCCGCCACCCTGATCGGCGCCCGGTTGCAGGAGGTAGGCGCCTTCTTTGTAGACGGTGTCGAAGATCGTGCCGATCACATGGAACGAGGAGATATCGGACGGGCCGTCGTCCATGACCCAGGCGCGGATCGTCTGGTTCGGTTGTACGCGGATCGGTCGATCCGTGTACTGGCCGACGTAGCCGTTGAAGACGACACCGTCCCACTGTTCGGCGAGGAGTTTGTTGTAGTCGACCGGTTGTGAAGAATCGCTCTCCCGGTAGAGCTCCGACTGGACGAAGGCGTACTCGTGATCGACCGGCGGAAGGTTCGGCGGGTCGATGATGACCGCGCCGTACATGCCCATTGCGATGTGTTGCAGCACCGGCGGGGTACCGCAGTGGTACATGAAGATGCCGGAGTGGGTTGCCGTGAACTTGTACACGAACTTGCTGCCCGGACCGATCATGCGCATCGTGACGTTCGGCGCGACCTTGCTCGCGTGGAAGTCGATCGAATGGGTCATCGTGGTGGCGCGGTTCACGAGGGTGACCTCGAACGTGTCGCCGACCTTTCCGCGCAGGATCGGTCCCGGGACCTCACCGTTGTACGTCCACATCAACTGCGTCACGCCGGGCGCGATCTCGACTCTGTTTCTCGACGATGTCGAACGTCACCTTGTGCACCGTGCCCGCCGGCTGTGTGCTCGGCTTCGGTGCGTTCGGGTCGCGGGCTTCGAACCCGTCCGGCGCGCCGGCACCGAAGTCGAATCGGGAGCCGCGGCGGAAGCTGTCGACGAGGTTGCGTTGACGACTCTGGTTCCGTTGCTCCTGTCGATGAGAAAGCCCAGACTGAGCAGGCTGACGAGCAGCGAGATGACGACGAACGAGCCCAACGCCGCCGGCCACACACTGGCTCCCCCCGGTTGACCCTCTGTCCATCTTGGAGCCCTTACCTTGAATGATCGGTGTCGTATAAAATCTAGCAGATACTAGAACTATCGCGAAGACGTTCCTCGGTCGAGGGAGCGCTGGAGGTCAGTGGCGCTCGTCGTTGCGCTGGCGCTCGATGCGAGCCAGCACGTGGTCGAGGCGGCCGGTCTTCGTCATTGTAGCCCGCAACGAGAGCAGTGCGCATACGTGCCGTCTCGGACAGCAGCGAGTGCAAACGGGATGTCCTCGAAAGCCTGACGCCGCGTTCGGCTCCGAATGCTGGTGTCAGTGGGTTGGATGCGATTCCGGAGGACTCGTCGCTATACGGGTCGAGCTTCAGGCCTCGCGGTGCATCCGAAGCCGACAGTTCGCCTTGCGCGGGTCGTGCGGCACGAGCTGGTCGACCACGATGCGCCCGTCGGTCAACTCGGCTATGCCTTGCGCGATGCCCAGATGTATCGAACACACGGTGTCGGGGTCGACGAGCGCAGTTGTCACGAATGGACACGTGCGCAGTACCACGTCAACGCGGCTACCGCGGATGAACCGTCGGGTCGAAGCCGGAGCGCTCCATCGCCTCGACGACGAACGCGACCGGATCTTCTTCGGCGGCCGCACCGAGTTGCTGACGTCGGCCGGCGCGCCGCCCGACTTCAACGGCCGAGTCGCCCGTTCGGAGCATTTCGCTCAGGAGCAGGCTGAGACGCTCGTATGGCCCGGTGGCGCCCCACCGGCTATCTGCGGCGGGATGGGTGCGGTAGTTGAGTCTCGGCCGTCCGCGTCCAGTGCTCGGTGCTTGTTCTTCGATCACGAGGTTGGCGTCGACCAACTTCGCCAGGTGCTGTCGGATCGCGTTGTGATTGAGGGCGAAATGCGTCGTGAGCTCGGCAACATCGACCGGCGCGCCTGCATCGGTTACGTAGCGAAAGATCGCGTGGCGAGTCGGGTCGCCGAGCGCGCGCGCCTGTTCCTGCAGCGTCGGAATCGCCGGTTGCTGCGCCTTCATCAGTCTTCCCCTCGACACGTTGGCCAATTGTTCTTCTATTCTACCCTAGAGAAACCCCGTCAACGTGCCGGTAGGATGCTGAGGCGAGGATGTCCGAGTTGGGCGTGTGGGGAGACGAATCGCCAACCTGCGCGCCCAGTCCTACGTTCAGCCGGTTCCAAGCGTTGATGGTTGCGACTGCCAAGGTCAGTTCGACGATCTCGCGTTGATCGAACTGCTCCTCAACTCCGCGAAACGCCTCGTCGGATACGCCGCTGTCGCCGATTCGAGTCAGCGCCTCGCACCAGGCAAGCGCAGCATGTTCGCGGCTCGTGAAACATGGCGCTTCTCCCCAGACCGCCACGAGGTCGAGCCGCTCTTGGTCCTCGCCGAGCGCGCGGGCGTCCTTCGTGTGCATCTCGAGGCATCGTGCACATCCATTGATCTGCGAGGCCCGTACCTTGACCAGCTCGAGTAGCAGTGGTTCAAGCCCACTGGCGTGGACGACTTGTTCGAGCCCGAGCATCCGCCGAGCGCTTCTGGGACGACGTGGGCGTATCGATGGGTTTGCGTTCCATGATGTGCTGTCCTTTCGCAGGGAGTCATTCGTCGATGGGGCGAGGACGCATCACGCGCCCATGACATGAGCGCCGAGCGCCAGGATGACCAGGGTCACGAGCGCGATGGAGCCTCGAGCGCGCCTGCCACTGCAGCTCCTCGACCGATCTGGCTCGCAATGGACACGTCTCGGGCGCGTCGAGTGCCGTTGGCGTCGGACCGTCATCCGGCGTGCTTGCGCCATGCCGGCGAGGGTGAGTGCGACGAGCACCACAGACAGGATGATCGCAGAGGACCGTCGTCTCCCAATGCGATGGTCGTCCCGCGATCGCCACCCCGGCGGCGATCGCGACGAGAAGTGCTCCGGTACCGACCCGGCCATATATGCGTCCGATAGCGCGAAACAGAGCGACGCGCGACGGGCCGTCGAGCACTCGGCAGCGACGTGGACACCAGGGCCAGGAATACGAGACTGCCGACCCAGACGCTTGCCGCGAGCATCTCGATCGCGATCAAGACCGTGCGTCCCGTGATCATCTGTGTCGAACCTCCCGACGATAAATCTGAACAGTAACTAGAATAATACGGGCGAAGTCGCTAGCCTGCGGGGTGGTAGGGCGACACCATGCCCCAGAATCGATGTTTGCCCCGGCGAACACGCGCCGCAAGCCGACGCGTGATCTCCTCGATCCCGGCGATGTTGCCGAGATGGTGCAGCGCTTCTATCGCGACGTCGCTCAGGACGACCTCCTCGGCCCGATGTTCAACGAGGTTGCCCGGTCGATTGGTCGGAACACCTACCGAAGCTGACGGCCTTTTGGTGTCGGGCGCTGTTCGGGACGCAGGGCTATGCCGGAAATCCGTTCCGTGCGCATGAGCTGATCCACGCGCAGCGGGCATTCACGGTCGCGCACTTCGAGCGTTGGCTCGACCTGTTTACGAGACCGTCGAGATGGGATGGGTGGGCGCGAACGCGGAGAAGGTCAAGGCTCTCGCCGCCAACGTCGCTCGGGTGCATTGCCAACAACTGGTCGGCGAACGGCCGGGCCTCCCGATCACGAGCGAGGCGCATCATGACGAGTGAGACAGAGACCAGCATTCAGGAGCTCGTCGACCGTGACTACCAGTACGGATTCGTCTCGCCACTCGACA
>CAWEDT010000013.1:0-264043 GCA_963807945.1 uncultured Actinomycetes bacterium
CTGATGGAGCACGACGGCCATCAGCTGGTCATGCGCCCGCTGCTCAACTACTCGGGGTTCTCACTCGATCCGGTGCGGACGATGCTCTCGCACCCGACCACGGCGTGGGGACTCGGCGACGGCGGCGCGTACTGCGGCACCACCTGCGACGCGAGCACCCCCACCTTCATGCTCACGCACTGGGTGCGCGACCGTTCGCACGATCCGTTGCCGCTCGAGTTCGTCGTCAACAAGATGACCGAGCAGACCGCCGCGCTCTACGGGCTCGGTGATCGGGGCCACTCGTACCCGGCTTCCTCGGCGACGCCAACGTCATCGACTTCGACGGGTTGCAGCTCCCGCTCCCCGAGCTGGTGCACGACCTCCCCGCCGACGCCCGCCGATTCGTGCAGGGTTCGCAGGGTTACGTCGCGACGATCAAGCGGGGCACACCGATCCTGCGCAACGGCGAAGATCAGGGTGAGCGCCCCGGACAGTTGCTCCGAGGCGCGCGTCCCGCACCGAGCTAACTACCAGCCGGGCTTCCAGATCATCAGGATCAGGATCACCGCGACGACGACATTCAACGAAGCGCCGGCTGCGGCCTGACGCTTGCTCAGCGCCTGGATCTGCACGAGCTGCGGTGGCGGCCCTCCGACGGGGGGAGGACCTTGCTCCATCTCGAGGAGCAGCGCGTTGATCTTGCGGTGACCGGGAATCAGGACACTGTGCGACACGCCGAGCGCGGCGATGAACAAGAGCAGTGAAAGCCAGACGAAGGTGGTCGAGAACTTGATCGCGCTGTCACTGGCCAGCACCAGCAGGATGCCGAACACGGGAATGAGGTAGATCACCTTCTCGGCGATGTTCGACACTGCTTCGTTGGCTTCCGAGACTGCTCGCCCTCCGGGGCCGGGCCGCTTCATCGCCTGCGCGGCGTACAGCCCGTTGAGCATGACGGCCCCGAGGCCCACGATCGCCGTCAGGATGTGGAGCACCAGAAGTGCTTTGAAGATGCCGGAATTCAACCCGCCGAACGCAAGCATTGATCTCCCCCGTTTTGATCAGTGCGCAGTGGTTATAGCAACGACCGCGCCGCCGAGCGGGGATCCGCCCTTCGAACCCGCGAAGTGCGCGTTGCCAAAGGTGAACACGCCGCCATCACGGGCTACGAACCAGTAGCCGCGCGCGTTGCGGGTCGCGGCCATCCCGACGATCGGCTGATTGAGATGTATCGCGCCGGTCGATCCGTAGAACTGCGTCTTGAACGTGAACACACCGCCGTCGGATGCGACGAGCCAGTAACCACCGGTGACCGGATTGTCGACCATGCCGACGATGGGGCGGTTGAGATGCATCGCGCCGGTCGAGCCGTGGAACGGCGCGTTGAACACGAAGATCCCGCCGTCGGACACGACGAGCCAGTAGCCGCCGGTGCGTTCGCTCGCCGCGATCCCGACGATGGGCTGGTTGAGGTGCATGCCGCCGGTCGACCCGTGGAACTTGGCCTTGCCGAACGTAAAGATCCCGCCGTCACGCGCGACGAGCCAATAGCCGTCGCCGTTGGCGGTCGCGGCGATGCCGACGATGGGTTGGTTCAGGTGCTGTCCGTGCTTCGAGCCGAGGTTCGGCGCGTTGAACGCGTACACATTACCGTCGGCCGAGGCGAGCCAGTAGCCGCCGGTCGCGTGGTCGACCGCCATGCCGATGATCGGCGCGGTCGCGTGGCCCGCGGCCGAACCCGAATCGTGCGCGCCGCCGAACGCGAAGACGGCACCGTCGGAGCCGGCCAAGCGATACGCCGCGGTGTCGGCATCGGGATAGCCGAACAGCGCGTGATGCGATCCCGACCCGATCGCGTCGGATGCGGAGACGCTGACCGTGCTCCTGCCCGCGGGTACGACGACGGTCGCGGTTGTCGCGGTTGCGGACAGGACCTTGGCCGGCTTCGCCCCGAAGTTGATCGTCGCCCGTTCGAGGCCGAGACCGTGGATCGTCACGCGGCTGCCGGCGGCGCCGCGGCGTGGGGAGAGCGTTGTGATCTGCGGACACGAGAGCCCACGCGCGATCGGTACACCGAATCCGGTCGAGAGGTCGAAGCCGCTCGCGGCCTTGTAGGTGCCGGCGTTGGTGCGCGTGACGTCGTTGTCGCCCGGCGCGATCAACTTCACGACCGCGCCGTGCGCGTCGAGACCCTGGGTGATGTCGGTGATCGCGGTTCCGTACACGTGCTTCGCCGCGAGCCGGGCGAGCCGGGGTGCGAAGTCGCCGACTCGTCGCGCGCAACCGGAGTTGATATCCGCGACGATGCCGGCCAGGCGGGGCGCCGCGATGCTGGTGCCGCCGACCGCGACATAGTTGTTCGTGAAGTCGGAGTCGTAGAAGGTTTCGGGCACACCGGAGTTGGCGGAAATGTCAGGCACGCCTCGGCAGTTCGGACACGTCGCGGTGGCAGCTAGCGGCTGCCACGAGGGGCGGTGGAAGTGGTTCGACTCACCGCCACCGGTACCGCCCCCTCCGGATGCGGCGCAGTTGGTGCCGGTCTCGCCTTCGCAGTCGTTCCAAACCGGTTCGAGGCCCGGCGCACCGAGTGACGTGCCGCCGACGCCGGTCACGAGTGGATCGTTGGCAGGGTTGTCGACCACCAACGACGTGTCGGGCGACGGGGCCGTCGAGTCGTAGCAATCTTCGGAACCGTTGTCGCCGCTCGCCGCGAAGATCGACTGTCCTTCCGCGGCCGCCTGCTGGAAGAGTGTGTGCAGTGCGTTCATGAATCCGGGTGCCTCGGATTCGAGCAACGTTTCGCAGAAGCCCCAACTCGTCGAGATGACGGTGACGTTGTCGTGGATCATCTGGTTGTACGCGTCGTACTCGCCGGTTCCGCTATTCGGCGCTTCGTACGAACGGATGAGCGCGCCGGGCGCAGTGATGGCCGCCTCTTGGATGTCGATGTTCGCTTCGAGCGTGCCGAACGGGTCGAACGACCCACCGCCGTCGATCTCGCGCACGCCCACTTTGTTGGTGAGCCCGAAGCACGACAGGAAGTGTTGGTTGTCGGCCGGCCGGCTCGGTGCGAGCTCGAGCAGCCCGACGGTTTTCCCCGCGCCGCTCATGCCGTGTGAGACCAGGTCGCCGACGCCGTAGATCTGCCCGACCTGGTCCGGCGTCCAAAACTGGGACCCCGCAAAGTTGCGGGCCGCGTTGCAGGCTCTCGGCGCGGGAACCGCGTTGGTGTCGGCTCGGGGCATGGCACGCGTCGATCCGCCGGCCGCGGGATTGGGCGGCAGGACGAGGCGGTTCTGGAATTGCACGGTGTCGGAAAGCCCGACGATCGCCGTGATCCCGCTCGCGAGGTTCGCCGGAACCAACGGCGCCGACGATGCCGCGTACCCGGTCTTGCCTCCGGCGAGCGCGTAGCTCGAGAACGAGACGCCGAGCACGTCGGCGACCGTTTGCGACGGTGCCGTCGCCCGCACCGCAAACCCGTTGACTGTTACGTCGGAGAGCCCGCGACTCCGGAGCCAGCTCGTCGCCGCATCGATCTGCTCGGGGCTCGGTCCGAAGAGCCGGCTGAAATCAGCGGGAGTCAGCCACTGCTCGTAACTGGGCGAGCTGGGGTCGTACTGCGCCTCGAGCAACGCGTCGAGAGCCGCCGGGTTCGACGGTTGGAGGATCACCGAGATCGTGAGCGGCTGCGCCTGCGGCAGCCGACCGAGGCGCGTGGCGCCGTGCGGAATGCTCGGCGCGAACGCGGCGGCGCGAACGGTGGCGGCACTCGCGGCCGGCGTGCCGGCGAGCGCGGTCGTCGGGACGATCACGACGCCGATCAGCGCGACGAGCGCGAGCGCCGCGGCGAGTGTCGCATTGCGTCTCGGGTGATGCTTGTGATCGCGATTGCGCTCGTACACTCGGCCTCGTGACACCAACGGCCCCGCCCGAACGACGTCAGCGGGCGGCGAGCAATGGCTCGCACCGGGGGCGAGGCTATCTCGTCGTCGCCGCCCTGGTCGTGGCGGTCGCGGTGGGCGCCGTGATCTTCGCCGCCAACTCGAATCCCCCGTCATCCCCCGTCGACGTGAACCATCTCGCCGACCTCGGCCCGGCCCCCGCGCTCGACGCCAAGGGCTGGATCAACTCGCCGCCGCTCAGCGCCCGGGATCTAACGGGCAAGGTCGTGCTGTACGACTTCTGGACCTATTCGTGCATCAACTGCCAGCGCACGATTCCCTATCTGCGCTCCTGGTTCGACCGGTATCGCAGTGACGGGCTCGTGATCGTGGGCATCCATTCGCCCGAGTTCGACTTCGAGAAGGTCCACAAGAATGTGGAGGCGGCAACGAAGCGCCTCGGAGTCACGTGGCCCGTCGCGCTCGACGACGACATGACGATTTGGAATGCGTTCCAGAACAACAGCTGGCCCGCCGACTACTTCGCCGATCGGCAGGGGCACATCCGCTACACGCACATCGGTGAAGGCGATTACCAGAACGCCGAAAACGTCATTCGTCAACTGCTCGGCGTCCCCGCGTCGGCGCCGCGAGCGGCGAAGGTCATTCACGGTGAGGTCGCGTCCACGGCCACGCTCAACCCCGAGACCTATCTCGGAACCTTCCGCAACGGTGAGGAACCTTGGGTGTCGATTCGGAGTGGTACCCACGACTATTCGGCGTCGGGCACCGGGTCGATTACCGCGCCACGGGCTGCGCTCATCGGGCGTTGGACGGCCAAGCCCGAATACATCGAGTCTGCGCACACGGCTGCGACCATCCTCCTCGGTGTGCACGCCAAGGAAGTGAACCTGGTGATGGCGACCGCGACCGGTAAGCCGATCGACGCGGTCGTCGAGCTCGACGGCCGTCCGATCCCGGCGGCTGATCGCGGCGCGAGCGTGCACGAAGATGCCAACGGGCGCACCGTTGTCACAATTCTCGCGTCCGACATGTACCGCATCGTTCGCACGGCGGCGGTCGGCGATCACGTGCTGTCGGTCGCCGCGCCCGGCACTGGTCTCGAGGCGTATGCCTTCACATTCGGCTAGCCGAATGACCAATCCGTGATGTCCCGATGATTGCGCAGATCATCGCGCTGTTCGGGGCCGGCGTCGCGTCGTTTCTCGCGCCGTGCATCATCCCGCTCGTCCCCGCGTATCTCGGGATCATCGTCGGCGAGGTCGGCGACGCGCACGATCCGGCCCCGCGGTTCCTGCGACGTTGATCTTCATCGCAGGGTTCACGACGGTGTTCGCGGGCTTGGGTGCGATCGCAGGCTTGCTCGGCTCGTCGCTCTCGACGTTTCAGGACACGGTGCGCGTCGTGGGCGGAGTCGTGATCGTCATCATGGGGTTGGCGTTACTCGGCGTCGGGCGACGGGTGTTCGGTCGCGAGAAGCGATTGATCCCGCAGTTGCCAGCCGTCACCGGTGTGGCGCGGCCGTATATCGTCGGCGTCGCATTCGGCGCGGGCTGGAGCCCGTGTGTCGGTCCGCTGCTCGCGGCCGCACTCACGATCGCGGCGCGTTCGGGCGAGGTCGTCCACGGCACGATCTTGTTGTGTGCGTACGCGTTGGGGATCGGGGTGCCGTTTCTCGTGACCGCGCTCGGCATCGCGTCGTCGCCGCGGCTCGCCGAGCGTCTCCGGCGCATGGGCCCGGGGCTCGAACGGGTGTCAGGCGTGCTGCTGGTGGTGTTGGGCCTCTTGCTCGCCACCGACACCTACATCCATCTCACCTCGTACCTGGCCCGCTTCGTCCCCGCGGTGCACGGGCTCTGACCGGCGCGTTCATCCGGCTTGGCGAGGCGACACCGCGTCGAGGATCTCGGGTAGTCGCCACCATGCGTCTCGCCACGCGATCCGCCGGCCGACGAACCAGATCGTCCCGCCGTAGACATTCGCGAACATGACCGCAATGACCGTCGCGACGGGGAGCGACAGGGTGCTCAACACCAGCGCGGTCACGACCGCCACCGGAATCATGAGCACACCCTCGAATGCCAACGCGGCCAGACCGGACAGCAATGTTGCGCAACCTTGTCCGGGATTGAACGCGAGCGGATTGCGCCGGTCAGGCATCGCGTAGGGAACGCGCACCGACATGACGTTGCCCACACCGAGCAGGACACCGAAGATCGCGGGCGCGAGGCCGAGCGTGATCGGCACGTACGACCAACCGTGCGTGAAGAACGCGCAGATGAAGGTGGCGACCGTCGCGAGCGGCACCATCACGAACACGCTCGCGATGTTCTTGCCCGTGAGATCCGAGCGGGGATCGTTGCCGGCGACGAGCGTCACCCACATGGGCGCGCCGTCGAGGCCGAACTGATTCAACGTCAACCCCGCCGCGGGAAGCACCGCGATCAGTGCGAGCAACGTTGTCGCGTGGGGGCCGTTGGGATTTCGGCTGAGCGACGCCCACAATGCGACCGCGGGAATCACGAGCGCGCCGATGAGCGGCGCCCGGCGGCGCGGATCGCGCAACGAGTACCGCAGATCCTTCGCGGCGTTGGCGCCGATCCGGTTGCGGGGAAGGAACGGGAGCACGCGGGGGATCAGGCCGGCCGACGCCGCGCCCCGGCGCGCCGCGGGCATCGGCGCGTCGGAGCTGGTGAGCCCGCGCTCGAGCGCGCGGGCCCAGATCAACAGCAGCGCCGCGATCAGTGCTGCCATGGCGGCGACGAATCCGAGCGCGGCGAGCGGGCGGTCGCCCGCCGCATCCGCGATCGCGCTGCCGCCCCACGCGAACGGCGTGTATCGCACCCGCCCCGCGATCTCGGAGAACGTGCGACCCCAGTCGCGGCCGGTGCCCCCGTTGCGTCCCCCGGCCGCGAACAGCTGGAGGATCGGCGGCAACAGCCCGAGGATCGTGATCGCGAGGATCGTGAAGTCCCGACCCCGGCGCGAACGCAAGATCGGCACCAACACCGCGACCAGCGCACGTGACGCGACGACGCACAACAACACGTTCACCACGATCACGATGGCGATGACGACCGTGGAGGTGACGTCGTGCGCGAAGCCCGGGAACGCGCCGCAGAACGCGATAAACGTCGCCAGCGGCGCGACGCCGACGAGCGAAGCCGCGAGCACGCCGGTCACGAGTTGGCGCCGCGTGAGCGGAATCGTGGCGAGGCGCTGCGGATCGAGGGTCTCGTCGTTGCCGAAACCCAGGATCGGGAAGAAGGTCCAGCCGACGGTTGCGAGCCCGAACACGACGATCGCGACATCGGGTCCGTTCGCGTCTCCGCGTGCGCTCGCGAGCACGATGAAGCTGACGAGCGCGAGGATCGACGCGCCGATCGCGCCGAGCACGAAGAGCACCCCGGCCTGGCCGATTCCCAAGCCGTTGCGGACCAGGCGGAGTTTCAGTCGGACGAATGTTCGAGCCACGACAGCCCCTGGCGCTCCGCGGGCTCGCCGACGAGCGCGACGAACGCGTCTTCGAGTGAGCCCGAACCTCGCAGTACGTCGAGCGGTCCGACCCATGCGACGCGACCGGCCACCATCACCGCGACGTGATCGCACATGCGCTCGACGAGTTCCATCACGTGACTCGAGAACACGATCGTGCCCCCGCCGCGCGTGAAGTGCTCGAGCGCGGATCGGATCGCGCGCGCCGATACCGGATCGATCGCTTCGAACGGCTCGTCGAGGAACAACACCCGCGGGCCGTGGAGCAGCGCCGCCGCCAGGACGAGCTTCTTGCGCATCCCGTGGCTGTAGTCGATGACCATCGCGTCGGCGGCCTCGGTGAGGCCGAGGAAGTCGAGCAGCTCTGCCGATCGGCTGCGCACCGAGTCGATCGGCATGTTGCGCAACAGGCCGTGGAACTCGAGCAGCTCACGGCCGCGCAGTCGCTCGAACAACGACAGGTCTTCGGGTAGCACGCCGATGCGGCTCTTGGCCGCGATCGGGTCGGCCCACACGTCGATCCCGTCGATCCAGACCTGGCCGCGGTCGGGACGTAACAGGCCGGTTGCCATGCGCAGCGTGGTCGTCTTCCCCGCGCCGTTCGGGCCGACGATGCCGAAGAACGAACCGCGCGGCACGTCGATGTTGACCTCGGCGACCGCGATCTTCTGACCGAACGCCTTCGCGAGCCCGCGCGCCGTGAGTGCGGGCCACGCGGCCGCGGCGTCGGTGGTCGTCACCCCGGGCAGGGTAGGCGACGGATCGCGAGCCCTTTTCGGCCGATCGAGGTGGCGGGCGATCAGCCGAGGTCTTCGCTCGGCACGTCGAAGTATTCCTGGTAGCGGCGCGCGCGTTCACGCCACTCACCGAGGTCGAGCTCGGTGTCGGTCCACGTGTAGTGGTGACCGCCGTGCTTCTCGGTCGTGTTGTCGGCGAGGAATGCGCGCATCCGCTGTTCGGATTCGTTCGAGAGCTCGAGGCCGAGCTTCTCGTAGATCTCACGAATCGTTGTGAACGGGTCGGCCATGAACGAGCGGAACTGCACGTCGACGACACGATCGGCAGACACCGTTCCGTCTTCACGCGCCGCGACCGAGCGATCGAGCCCTTCCAACAGGTAGTCGGCGAACTCGGCCGCGATGTCGGGCTGGGAGATGTCGCTGGTCCCGAGTTGGCGCAGCACACTCATGAGCGAGGTCAGCGACGCGATGATGCGTAGCGGATCACGGTGGGTCTGCACGAGCAGCGCGTTCGGGTACTCGTTCACGAGCGCGCCGAGGCACCAGAGATGGCCGGGCGACTTCAGCACCCAGCGCGGCGCGGGATGACGCGACTGCAGGTGTTGCAGGAAGATCCGGTGGTACTGATACGCCGGCGCCATGTCGGCCTCGTCGATGAGCCAGCGCGCGTAGGAAGGGACTCGGTATTGCGTCGGGAAGATCATGCTGCGGAAGTCGCCGCCGGTCATGCGCACGCACTCCTGTGGCAGCAGCGCGCCCATCGGGTGCATGGCCTGGAAGCCGGGAATCACGAGCTCGACGCCTTCGAGCAATTCTTGCGATGCCGCGATGCGCGGGTCGGTGCCGTAGGTCGCGGTCTCGGGCGGCGGGAGCGGGCGATCGGTCTCCCACGTGAGCGGCACACGGTTGGAACGATCTTGCGCGAGGAGGTCGTGCAGGATCGTGGTGCCGGTCCGCGCCTGACCGACGATCACGATCGGCGGGACGACGTCGACGGTCGCGATTTCCGGATGCTGCCGGCGCCATTCCACGAGCCCGAGGCGCGTCGAGAGGTAGTCGGTGAGCTCGCCGCCCACGATCTGCTCGCCCAATTCGTGAAGCCGCGCTTCGGTGCGGAGCGAGTCGGTGAGCCGCTCGAGTCCGTCGCGCCAGGTCGGCGCGCCGAAGTCGTCGAGCGCGGTCGCGTCGTACGCGGCGGCGACGAGTCGGTCGACATCGAGCACGTTCTCGGACATAGCGCGGTCTCCTCGGTCGAGCGGAAGCTACTCGTCCGTCTCGACGCGCGTCGCCGCCTCTACACTCTGCCATCGCCCCGGCCCCCGGAATGAGCATTGCAACTATGCGCGGGCGGGCGCTTCGGGCGCGCAAGACGACGCTCGCGGTTGCGATCACACTCGCGCTCGTCACGATCCCGTACTGGGACGTGCTCGCGGGATCCCGCACCGCGATGTACGGCGACGTGAACGACTTCCACGTCCCGATCTACACGACGGTGTGGCGGACGATCCGAGCGGGGCATTGGCCCTGGTGGACGCAGAACGTCTTCGGCGGGCACTCGATGATCGGGGCGGCGCAGTACGCCGTGTTCTATCCGCTCAACGCGATCTTCGGGTGGCTCGATCCGGTCGTCGCGTATCGCTGGTGGATGCTCGGCCATATCTGGATCGCGGCCGCCGGCGCGTTCGCGTGGTCGTGGCATCGCTGGCGGTCGCGGCCCGGCGCGATCGTTACCGGCGTCGCGTACGCGCTCAACGGGTTCGCGGTGCTGCATCTCGTACACCCGTCGTTCCTCGCGGCGGTCGCGTGGCTCCCGTTCACGTTCCTCGGTGTCGATCTGGTCAGTGAACGTTGGTCAGTGGCGCGCGCCTCGTTGGTCGCGGTCCCGATCGCGCTGATCGCATTCCTCGGACAACCGCAACTGGTCTGGATGGCGGCACTCGGTTGCGCGCTCGATTCGGCCGCGCTGCTCCTCGTGCGCGGCCGGAATTGGGCGGCGACCGGGCGCGTTGCGGGCGCACTCGCGTGCGGACTCGGTATCGGCGCGATCCAGTTGCTCCCGCTCCTCGCGTTCAGCCGGACGAGTGTGCGGCCTGCCTTGTCGATGACGGGATCGTTCGAGCATTCGGTCACGCCGCATCAGCTCCTGCTTCTGGGGTTCCCTTACCTGTACGGCGGCGCGAGTCACGGCGCTTCGTTCGCCGCGTCATGGACCGGTGGAGATCTGCAGCAAGAGGTCGGCAATTACCTGGGCATCACGATCCTGGCCGCCGCCGTGGTCGCCGTGTTCGTGCAGCGCCGGAACCGCGTAGTGCAGGCGTTGGTGGCCATGACGCTGTTCGCGGTGTTGTTCAGCATGGGTGGCTCGACGCCCTTCGGTCATCTTGCGTATGTCGTCGTGCCCGGGGCCAAAGAGTTCCGCGCGTGGGGCCGCACGTTGTGGCTCGCGAACATCGCGGTGTCGATGCTCGCCGGTCTCGGTGTGCGCGAGTTGTTGCGCGCGCCGCGGCGCTTCGCGTATGCCATCGCGCTGGCCGCGGTCTGGCTGGCGGTGTTCGTTACTGCGATGCCGCATATCGGCGCGTTGCGCGGCCTGCTCGCGACGGGATCGCCGGGCACGATCGCGAGGTGGACGCCGATCCTCTTGCTCCTCACGCTCGCCGGCGCGGTCGCGCTCGCGATCGTCAATCGGCGCGCCGGACTGATCGCGATCCTCGTGGTATGTGCGATCGACATGATCTCGTTCGCGAATTTCGCGCCGTGGTACGGCTCGTCGAGCCACCGGGAAGTAGCCAACGCGCTCTACGACTCGTCGCCGCCGGTCTTCGGCGATCCCTACAACGCCGCGGGCGGGATCGACCGTTGGGTCTCCGATACCTACACGTTCCGATCGCTCTCGCTCGCCAAGAATCTCCTCGGCGTCAACGGTTACGACCCGTTGTTGCAAAAGGACTGGGCAGAGACGGCCGGCGGCTGGCGCTACGACGGTGACCCCGCTCGCGGCGATCTGTGGCAACCGGGATGGTCGGCCGACGTGCTCCGAGTAACGACCGCGGTATTGACCGATGGGGCCGGGAAGGTCGACCCCTCGTGGCACTACGACGGATCAGTGGCCGGGGGCTTCACGCGGTGGGTGCGGACGCCGCGCTTGGCCGACGCGTATCTCGTCGGGGCGGTCGACCTCGCAAACCTCGGGCAGGTGCAATCGCAGCTTCGCAATCCCTACGCCGACCTGCTGACGTCGGCCTACGTCGAACGCCGCACGCCCGGGATGCAACATCTCACCGAGCCGGGTCGAGCGGGGACGGTCGAGTCGGCCGACCTGCTCGACCGCGGTCGCATCGTGGTGAACGCCGACCGTGATGCGTTGCTCGTGATCTCCCAAGATTGGGAGCAGGGGTGGCGCGCCACCGTCGACGGCAAGCCCACTCCGGTACTGCGCACCAACGGGCTCGTGCTCGGTGTGACGGTTCCGCGCGGGCACCACGTCGTGAAGATCGCGTTCACGCCTCCGGGCTTGGAGCGGGGCGCGCTCGTTGCGTTGCTCGCGGTGCTCGCGCTCGTCTTCGCGGCGCCCGCGTTCCACGCGCTGCACGCGTGGCGGCGCCGGCGTCAGCGTCAGCGGTCTGAGTACGCGGCCGCCGGGTCGGCGTAAGACTTCAACTCGATCGCGTTGCCGCTCGGGTCGACGATCATCGCCTTGGTCTGCTCTCGCGGTGTACCCGCGTGCTCGGTCACCAAGGGGCGGAGCCACTCGATGGGGTGATCCGACGGTGCGGCAGCGAGGCGCTCGAGCACGGCGGCGAGTTGCCCGGCGTCGAGCGCCACGCCGAAGTGACGAATGCCGAATGCGTCGGGCCGGGCCACGAGGTCGGGTTCCTCGTGCAGCGTGACCTGCATCCCGTAGAACCATACGTCGATCCAACCCGGTCGGACCCGGCCGACCTCGCAGCCGAGGAGGTCGACGTAGAACGCCCGCGCCTCCGCCAGGTCACGCACCGGCAACGACAAGTGGAGGATCGGATCCATCGAGACAGCGTAGAAAACGAACCGGCGTGAGTGCGCCGCATATACGGCTGCGTCCTCACGCCGGTTCGGTGCGGAGCTTCGGGAGCACCTCGGTGGCGATGGCTTCGATGATCGACTCGGGCTCGGGCCACGCCGGATCGTCGGCGCGGGGGTGATGGAACACGATGTCGGTGATGCCGAGCGCGGCGTAGCGGCCCACGAAATCCTCGAACGCGCCGACGCTCGCCAACGGGTGCTCGCCGGTCGTCCCGACGAGGTAGATCCGGCGCACCGATTTCGGATCGCGGCCGATCGCGTTGCACGCGTCATCGAGCTGCGCAACGCGCGTGCGGGTGATCGCCTCGACCTCGGCCGGCGTCTCCTCCGACGGACCCACGATCGTGATCCACGCATCGCCGCGCCGGGCGACGAGGTCGAGCGCGCGCGGGCCGGCCGCGGCGATCGCGATCGGGACCCGAGGTTGGCGCACGCTCGGCGGACGTATGCACGCGTCGTCGACGGTGTAGTAGGTGCCGTCGAACGAAACGGTGGGCTCCAGCAAGAGTTGATCCAGGAGGTCGACGAACTCGTCGAGTCGGGCGAGGAGTTGCGCGCGCGCCAGCGGTTCGGCGCCGAACACGGTGGCGTCGAAGCCGACCCCGCCCGCGCCGACGCCGAGCACGAACCGGCCGTTCGATACGTGATCGATCGTCACCGTGTCCTGCGCGAGCGTCACCGGATGTCTCATGTTCGGTGAGGCGACCATCGGCCCCAGCTCCATGCGGCTGGTCGCGCCCGCGATCGCGGTCAGCCACGGGATGGCGGAGAACCAGGTGCGGCCCCGGTACCGCCGCCACGACAGATGGTCGTACGTCCACAGGTGGTCGTAACCGAGGACTTCGATGCGGCGTGCGCGCTCGAACGTCTCGGGCCACGGATCCGTGGGGAGCATCAACACACCGACGCGCACCGGGGGAGTTTGTCGCGAATTCCCCCTCGCGAGATACCGTCCGCGTATCCACCGACGGTAGGGAGCCCGAAGCGATGAGTAACGACGTGATCCTGGTCGACGAGCCGGCGCCGCGCGTGAAGCGCATCACGATGAACCGGCCCGAGAAGCGCAACAGCCTGATCCATCCGCTGCGCGGAGCGATCCTCGACACGTTGCGCGCCCACGACGCCGATCCGGCCGTGTCGGTGACGATCATCCGCGGCGCAGGGCCGTCGTTCTCCGCCGGCTACGACCTCGGCGGCGGCAACGAGGGCGAGGAGATGCCGTACTACACGCCGGGCGGCGAAGGCGCGTGGCCGCGCCACGTCACCGAAGGTTGGATGAGCATCTGGGATCTCGCCAAGCCGGTGATCGCGCAGGTGCACGGCTACTGCCTCGCGGGCGGCAGCGAGCTCGCAACCGGTTGCGACCTCGTGTACATGGCCGAAGACGCGCAGATGGGGTATCCCGCCGTGCGGTTCGGTGTTCCCGACATGCATTTCCACCCGTGGTTCCTCGGGATGCGCAAGGCGATGGAGATGATGCTCACGGGCGACTCCATCAACGGCATCGAGGCCGCCGAGCTCGGGTGGGCGAACGCCGCGTACCCGGCCGACGAGCTCGAAGCGCGCGTGCTCGAAGTCGCAGGCCGGATCGCGATGGTGCCGATCGAGCTGTTGCAGCTCAACAAGCGCGTCGTGCACCGCCAGATGGACGCAATGGGACTGCGGGCCGGCATTCGCGCGGGCACCGAGCTGTGCGCGCTCGGAACCCACACCGAGACGATGCGGAAGTTCATCGGCACGTCACGCGAGAAGGGCCTTACCGCCGCGCTCCAGGAACGCGACGAGCCGTTCGGCGACTACCGCACGAACAAGGCGGGCTGACGCGGCCGATGACTGACGTCGCCGCGCACGCCCATCAGAACCTCGGCGACTTCACGCGCTTCCACGCGCGATTGGATCCGGGGAGTGTGCTGTTCGACGAAGCCGGCGTCGTCGCGGTCGCGGGAACTGCCGACTTCCCCTCGGCGCGTACGGGAGTTCGGTCCGACCCCGCCGTGGACGCGACCCAATGCGCCGACGCACTCACCGCGTTCTTCGACGCGCACGGTGGCGGCGGCTTCGTGTGGTTGCGAGTCGGCGCCGACGACGACCTCCGCGCCGAGCTGACCGCGCGTGGCTTTCACGAGTTGGCGCAGTCGCCGGAGATGATCTGCGACGGTCCACTCGAGGCGCGCGAGCCGCCGCCGGGCGTATCGGTGCGGTTCGCGGCGTCGCCCGCCGACGTCAGCGCGTACGCGCGCATCGCGGGCGAAGCGTTCGCACACCTGGGGATCCCGGCCGAGGTGACCAGCACCGAGATCGACAATGCCGAGGTGATGCTCGGGTCTGATTGCATCATCGCGTTGGCGGAAATCGACGGGGCACCGGTTGCGGGCGCTTTGGTGGTGTTGTTCGGGCCCGATCCGATCGGTTATGTCGGTTGGGTGGCGTGCGCCGACGCCGCGCGAGGGCAGGGACTCGGAGACGTGGTGACCCGGGCGGTCACGAACGAGGCGTTCGCCGCGGGGCGCACGCTTGTCACGCTCGAGGCGTCGCACTTCGGCGAGCACACGTACGCACGCATGGGATACCGCGAGATCTACCGGTACCTCATGCTGATCCGCGCCTGAGGCTTTCCGAACGACGGCTCAGCGAACGTCGGCTCGGGAACGCAGGGTGTCGACTCCCGGTCCTTCGCAGTCGTCGAGCGCGCCGGCGCGGCCGACCATGGCGAGGATCAACGACATGCACGGCCCGCGCACTTCGGGGCCCTCGCCGGTCGACCAGTCGACGTCGGTGGCCTCGAGCTTCAATCCGTCGAGGCGCTTCTTCGCGCGTAAGGGTGCGCCGGTCTTCTTGTAGAGGTCGGCGAGTGTCGTGAGATGTTCCGCGGGATGGTCGCCCCGCGCGCCGAGCGGCCGGCGGATGTCTTCGCCGTGCACCATGACCTCGCCGAGCGCGACGTACGACGGGCCGGGCGGCGTGCGGTCGCTGTCGATGATCGCGTCGTACCGCTTGCGCACGTCGGCCGGCGAACCCTGCGCGTATTGCCGCAGGTCGCCCTCCACGAACTTGTCGAAGTTGAAGCCGGTGCGGATGAAGCCGCCGAAGAAGTGGGGTGCGGTGATGTTGCCGGCCGCGGTCAGGTGCCCGACGAGGTCTTGCACGCTCCACTTGTCGCACCACGACTGCGTCGACCACTTCTCGTCGGGAACGGTGTCGAGGAACTCCGCCAGCGAACGGCGCTCGGCGTGGATCATGGGGAGCAGGTTCGCCATCAGCTTCTCCTGGTCGTATGGGCGTCTATTTCGTCTGGGAGCAAATTAGACGACCATCGAATCAGCACGCCAGACCGGGCTACCCTCGGGCCTCGATGCGGGACGTGCAGCGAATCCTCGAAGCGCTCACCTCGCCCGTGCGGCGCGAGATCCTCACCCTGATCTGGGACCGGGAGCTGCCCGCGGGCGAGATCGCCAAGGCATTCCACGTGACCGCGCCCACCGTGTCGCAGCACCTGACCGTGTTGCGCGAAGCGGGCCTCGTGACCATGACCGCCGAGGGGAACTTCCGCCGCTACCGCGCCCAGCAAGATGTGTTGCGGAGTCTCCACGGCGCGCTCGGCGGCAACCCGGCGCGGTGGACGCCGGCCGACGACATTCCGGAGAGCGCGCTGGCGGTGGCGGAGACGCGGACGATGGTGGTCGCGCAGGTCGACGTCGAGACCGATCAACCGACGACGTTCACTGCATTCACCGATCCCGACATCTACTCGCGCTGGATGGGAGTTCCGGTCCGCATCGAAGACGGCCGTTTCTCCGCCACGATGGAGTGGGGCACTCGCATCGAAGGCGTGTACGAGATCGTTGTCGAGCCGAGTTTGATCGCGCTGCGCTGGGACTTCGACGATGACGAGAACGTCCCGGTCCCGGGCGGGGGCATGGTCGGCTACATGCGATTCAGTCCGATCGACGCGCGGCTGCCACGTGGAGGTGCACCAACTCCTTGATTCACCCGATCACGCAGTCTTTCTCGAATCGGCGTGGACGATGGTGCTCGGTCGGTGCAAAGCCGGAGTGGTCGCCGCGTGCGATCCGACTCGGTCCGCTACGCCTCGGCGTCGTCGTCCGAAGACGCGCGCTTGACCCGTGAGAGCCGCACCCGGCGCTCGAATCCCTTCAGCTTGAACGCGCCCGCGACTCGACAGTCGTAAGCCGGCGACTCATCCAGCGCAAGCACGCGTTTCGGGATCGACGAGCACACTCGACGGTCGCGCGACATTGACTGCCCGGGATGCGAGGTTCACGACCGCGCCCGAAAAGTCACCGTCGCGAGCGAGCACGTCGCCGGTCGCGATTCCGGCGCGTAACGGCGGCAGCGTCTCGTGCTGCGCGAACGCCTCCACGAGCCGCAGCGCGATCTCGGTCGCGGTGATCGGATCTTCGGCCGCGAACATCACGCCGTCGCCGATGAGTTTCACGACCCGGCCCCCGAGACCGGCGACGATCTCCGACGCGGTGGAGTCGAAGGTGCTCAGCGCCGACGACAGTGCGGGCAGCTCGAGTTGTTGTGTCCACGCGGTGGAGTCGACGAGGTCGGCGAAGCCCACGCTGCGGCGGACGAGGTCGATGCCCGACGTTCGGTCGACCACGTCGCCGGGCCGGAAGCCGGCCTCGATCTGATGACGAAGGAGCGTGTCGAAGCCGCGGGTCAAGGTGTCGAGCAGCGTCATCGACTCGACGTTCGCGCGCGTCGAATTCGAGCCCCGAGGGATCGTCTTCGAGTGCCCGGGGAATGATGTTCGCGACGAAGGCACTGACCGAGGCGTCGGCGACGCGGGCCGCGGCCGCGCCGAGCACCCGCGCGAGCTGGATCGTCACTTCCTCACCGAAGAACGCGATCCCTCCTTGCAGGCTCACGAGGAGCTCCAGATCGCGCTCGGAGAAGACGCGGACGTTCGGATCCGGATCGGGTTCGGGAAACCCGACCGCCCGCCACAGTGTCGATGCGAGTGCACGATCGATGTGCGCGGCCTCCGCGATCTCGTCGAGCGAGAGCCGATGCCGCGGACCCCACAACGCGATCCGCGATCCGACGAGCGGCAACTCTCCCGGCCCCGCCTCGATCAGATCGTCGATCGTCGCGCCGACATCGAGGAGATAGTTGAGGAGCGCGAGCAGTTCGGGCGCACCCGGCGCGTCGGGATCGAACAGCCCGGCGGCCTCGAGCTCGGCGGTCGTCGGCCGTTCCTCGTCATTCACCGGCGTATCCTCCCACCGTGGCGAAACGGGTGCGGGATACGTTCCCGGTCGACGACTCGATTGTCGCGGCGATCCCGGGCTCTGCTTTTACCGACGGCACGTCGCAGGAGCGGTACCGCCAGTGGCGCCTGACGTTGGACGACACGAGTCGCAGCGCGCTCGAGTATCTGGTCCCGCGCATCGAGATCGATATCACACGCCGATGGCCCGACGCGATGAAGCCCCGGGCCGGGATCACGATGTCGCGGACCGATCTCGACGCGCGGATCGCCGAGCTCGGTCCGTGGGGTATTCCGTTTCCGCTGGGTGACGGCCTCACCACGATGTCGGACCGAACCCACGCGGCAGTCGCGGAGCGCCGATTCCTCTACCGGCTCGCGCTGATCAACGATGCCGTGACCAGGCTCCTCGGCGACACCCTCGCGTCCACAACCGTCCTCGATATCGGCTGCAACGCCGGGCTGTTCAGTCTCGACCTGGCCGGGCGCGGCGCGCTTCGGGTCGACGGCATCGATCTCCGGGCCAAGAACATCGCGCAGGCGCGCTTTCTCGCCGAGCACTACGGCCTCGAGAACGCGGCGTTCGAGGTGCGCGACGCCGACGATCTCGCGACCGACGCGCAATGGGATGTCGTGCTCAACCTCGGTGTGCTCTATCACGTGCTCAATCCGTTCGAGTTCATTCGCCAGACGTACGACTTGTGCCGATCGTTCGCGATCATCGACACGGTGTGTCACACCGAGCCCGTGTCGGGCTACTTCGTGATGGGCGATAAGGACGTGAACGTTTCGGCCGAAGGCCGCGAGACCTACGAGTTGCACCCGACCTACCCGCGGTGATCGACACGATTCGTCACGCCGGTTTCAGTGAGATCTTCGAGGTGATCGGTCGTTCCGATGTCCCGCACGATCTCTACGCCGCGGGTAGCCGGAGATGCTTTCTCGCGGTCAAATAGTCAGACCCGCCGTGATCAGAAGCGGTCGCGGAGGAAGTGGGCGATCGCGGCGCCGATCGTCACGATGAGCAGGATCCCGCCGGTACCGATGACGAGCCCGGCGCCGAGGACGACGACGTCTTCGAGGATGATCGCCAGCGAGATCGCGACCACGCCGAGGGCCGGCAGCGTGTCGAGTCCCGAGAACGGCGGTGCGATCGCTGCGCCCGCGGTGAATGCAATGATCACGAGGCCGATCAGCCGGAGGAACCACCGCCGGCGAAACAGCCCTGGGAATCGCGGGCGCGAGAACTTCTCGAACCAGCGGATGCGCCGGATCACGAACGGCACCGCCTTGCCCGTGATCGTGGCGCCGAGCTCGCGTTGTTTCCACTTCCGGGGCAGCCAGATCGTGCGGCGACCGATCACCATCTGCATGGCGATCACGACCGTGATCACCTCGAACACGTGCGTGATCCCGCCGGTGGGCAGCGGCAGCGCCGGCACGAACATCAACAGCAGGATCGTGACCGCGAAGCTGCGCTCGGCGAACGCGTTGCCGAGCTCCTCGAGCGTCTTGGGCCCGTCGCTATTCAGCCAGGATTCGAGCTCGTCGCTGAAATCCTGCGGTTCGGGCACACCTGATGCTACGGAGCGGAAATAGGGAGACCTCCCGATGCCGGAATCTTCCGCCATCCGTACGGTCGACAGGACCGCGATGTTGATCGCGATCTGGTGCGCACCAGCGCAGCAAACACTTCCCGCAGAGGAGAAAGCCATGATTCTGGCAACGACGAAGGTCGAGGATTTCGACCGCTTCCTGAAGGTGTTCTCGACCAAGGGCGCGGAGAAGCGCAAGCAGCACGGCTCCAAAGGCTCCACGGTGTTCCGCGACCCCAACGAAGACGACCGCGTGTGGGTCCTCTTCGATTGGGACGCCGAGGGCTGGCAGAGCTTCGTCACCGATCCCATGGTCCCCGCGATCCTGCAAGAGGCGGGCCACGTCGGCCGGCCCCAGGCGGGCGAGATCGGCGGCCAGTACGACGCCTAGTCGCCGACACGCGACTTCGGCTCATTCGCAGAACAACGTCTGGAGACACGTCATGACCAATCCCGCAATCGAAGCACCCGAATACAGCAAGTACGTCCTGCGCTGGGAAGAACGGCCGGGCGCCGGTCCGTCGGAGTACGAGGCCGCGCAGACGCGCATCCTCGACGTCTTCCGGCAGTGGGAAACGCCGCCGGGCCTCACGTTCCACCAGTTCGTCGTGCGCGTCGGTGACTGGGGCGGATACGCGGTCATCGAGACCGACAACCTCGCCGAGATCCACGTGCTGACCACCGCGCTCGCCGCGTTCACGTTCCGGCTCGAGCCGGTCATCGACGTTATGGACGCGGTTGCGGTCGAGCTCCAGGCCATGGCCTGGCGCGAGAAGGTCGCGTAGGTACGACGATGGTGCTTGATCTCCCGGAGGCGCGGCGCGCGACGTAGCGCGTTCGTCCTTCGGGAGCATCAGGCGTCTGGTGCCAGACTGGGAGTGTGGACGGGCGGCCGACAGGGACGGTGACGTTCCTGCTCACCGACGTCGAAGGTTCGACACGGTTGTGGGAAGCGCACCCGGCGCAGATGCGGTCGACGCTGGACCGCCACGCCGAGATCCTCCGCTCCGCGATCGCGCATCGCGCCGGTTACGTGTTCGCCACCACCGGCGACTGCTTCGCGGTCGCGTTCTCGCACGCGGGCGACGCGGTGAACGCCGCGATCGAGATGCAACGCGAGCTCGCACGCGAACGACCGCAGCCCGACCTGCAGTTGACCGTGCGGATGGGCCTCTACACCGGTGAGGCAATCGAACGTGAAGGTGTCTACGCCGGGCCGGTGCTGAACCGAGCGGCTCGCATCATGGCGGCCGGTCACGGTGGCCAAATCCTCGTCGGCGCGCTGACCGCGTCGTTGGTCGAGGACGACGCGATCGACTTCGTCAATCTGGGTGAGCACCGGCTGCGCGACCTCGCTGGCGTCGAGCACGTGTTCCAGGTTCGAGCCGACGACCTGCAAACGGACTTTCCCGCGTTGCGCGCGCTGGATGCGCGGCGCGGGAATCTTCCGGTTCCCGCGACGACGCTCGTCGGCCGCGCGAGCGAAGTCACCGAGGTCGTTCGCTCGGTGCGGACCAACCGGTTGGTGACGCTGACCGGAGTCGGCGGCGTGGGCAAGACGCGCCTGGCGCTCGAGGTCGGCGCGGAGCTGGCCGACCGATTCCCCGACGGTGTGTGGCTGGTGGAGCTCGCATCGGTGAACGACGCCGCATCCGTTCCCGATGCCATCGCGACCGCGTTCGGCATCACGCCGCAAGCGGGCGCTTCCCTGACCGAGACCATCGCCGATGCGCTCGCGGGCCGCGACCTGCTCATGCTGCTCGACAACTGTGAGCACGTTGTCGATGCCGCGGCTGATGCCACCGCGGCCATCCTCACCCGGTCCGGCACGGCAAAGGTCCTTGCGACCTCCCGCGAGAGTTTGCGGGTCGCCGGTGAGCAACTGGTGCCGGTCCCGCCACTCGCGCTCGAGGGCGGCGTCGCATCATCCGCGGTCGAGCTCTTCGTCGAGCGCGCACGCGCCGTCAACCCGGCGTTCGATGTCGCCGATGCCGAGACGGCCGAGGTCGTGACCGAGATTTGTCGCGGTCTCGACGGACTCGCGCTCGCGATCGAGTTGGCCGCGGCCCGCATGGTCTCGCTGACGCCGGCCGACCTGCAGCAGCGTCTCCTGGCCGACCGATTCCGAATGCTGACCGGGTCGAAACGTCAGCGCAGCTTGCGGGAGACGGTCGGTTGGTCGTACGAGCTGTTGGACGACGGGGAACGCGACGTGCTGCGCCATGCGGCGGTGTTCGCGGGCGGTTTCGGCGTCGATGCCATCGCGAGTGTCCTTGGTGTCGACGACGCTGGGTCGGGGAGTGAGCTCGACGTGTTGGATCGGCTGGACTCGTTGGTACGCAAGTCGCTCGTGACCGCGAGTCATGCCACCGGGCAGGTGCGATACGGGCTCCTCGAGACGATTCGTCAGTTCGCGGAGAACGAATTGGCCGAGCTCGCCGCGCTGGAAGCCGTTCGTGATCGGCACGCCGGGTATTTCGCGAACGAAGTGTCGAACCGCTGGGATAGTTGGAACGGACCCGGCTACCGCGAGGTAGTGGATTGGGTGGAGAGCGAGTTCGCGAACCTGCGCGCTCGCGTTCCGGTGGAGCGCGGCGCGAGGCAACGTCGCCACCGCAGTCGACATCGCCGCGCACGCAGCGATGATCGGAGTCTCCGGGGATCTGCTCGAGCCGGTCGGATGGGTCGAAGAGATCGTCGACGCGGCAACGATCGCGGATGTGCGGCGACTGCCGCGTTTGCTCACTGCCGGCGGATACAACTGCTTCACCGGAATCCCCGAAGCAGGTGTCGCGCACGCGCAAGCCGCGCAGCGTCTCGAGTCGAACCCGAGCTACGACGCATTCGAACCGGGGCTGGCCGCGTTCATCGAAGCGCTCGCGGAGGTGTATTGCGGGCACCTCGATCTCTACGTGCAGATCATGGAACGGGTGTCGGTGCATCCGGTCGCGCGGGCGTGGGGCCTGCCCGGGTTGGTCGACGGTCTCCAAGCGACGGGCCAAGTCGAGGAGGCGACGGACCTCGCCGACGCGGGGGTGGCCGCGGCGCGCGTGCGGGGGAACCCGTGGTTCATTGCGTACGCACTCTGGACGCGGGGAACGGCGTACTCGCGCGTCGATCCCACGCGTGCGCTCGCGGCCTGGCGGGAAGCACTCGAGTACGTACGCCGGCACCGCGTGCAGTTCTTCGAAGGGTTCATCGCTCGCGATGCCGCGCTGCTCAAACTGGACGATGCCGATCCGGAGGAGTCGCTGGCTCTGTTCGACGCGGCGATCGAGGCGTTCCGACGCGTTGGCAACATCGCGCAACTCACGATCACCGTCGCCAGCGTCACGTCGCTGTTCGAGCGAATCGACCTCCCGGAGGTGGCGGGCACGCTCTACGGCGCGATTTCCCGTCTACCCGGCGGCGAGCATCACGTGCCCGATCTCCCGGATGTCGCAGCGCGGATTGCGTCGAAGCTGGGGTCAGATCGCTTCGACGCGTGTGTCGCGACCGGAGCGACGATGGATCTCACCGAGGCGGCGCGTTTTGCGCGCGAGCAGATCCAACTGGCGCGCGCGCAGTTGGCGACCCGGGCGCCCCGGCCGGTTCATCCCGGTGGCCTCAGCCGGCGCGAGGTCGAGGTGCTGCGTCTGGTCGCGGAAGGGCTCACCACCCGCGAGATCGCCAACCGGCTGTTCATCTCACCGAAGACGGCCGATCATCACATCCAACACGTATATACGAAGATCGACGTTTCGAACCGCGCGGCGGCCACACTCTGGGCCTTCCAGCACGACGTCATCGACTGAGCTGCCTACGGAGCGAGCGCGAACAGCGTGGCGTCTCCGACTCGCTCGACCGGGCGGTAGCCCGCCGCGAGGATCAACGGTCGCCACCGGATGCCGCGATTCGCGTTCCCCCGTCCGAACACAATGAGTCGGGTCTTATGCGCGCGGATCGCTTTGGCGATCGCCGGCGTCGACAGCATGTGATATTGCGCAGCTCGCTTGGTGGACAGGTGCGCGTTGGCGACCGCGGCCGGCGCGAAGTCGCTCTCGAGTCCCGATATCTGACGCGCGTGGGATTCGTAGACGTAGCCCGGCCAGAACGCGAGTACGACCTCTCCATCGTGTGTGTGGCGATCGACCGCGTGGGAGATGGCCTGGACGTCGGAGATCCGCGACCGCGTCGCGTTCGCAGAGGTCAGGTGGTGGAGCGACCAGGCCGCCGGGAGGATGACGATCACCGCCGCGATCGCCAGGAAACGAGTCCCGATCACGGAGCGGGTGATCCCGAGCAGGTCGACGAGCTCGATGGTCGCGATCCGCGAGGAAGGGAATCATGGTGACGAAGTACTGCGGGTAACTGGGGGTCGGCAGGAGGTTGGTGACCGCGAGCATGACTGCGATCGCAACGGAGAACGGCAGGCGCTTGCGACGAAAGATGCACACCAGTATCAGGAGCAGTCCGACGCCCGCGAGCAACAAGAAGTGCGGTTCCACCAGGACGCGGGCAACCGTTCGGAACTTGTCGACGAGGTTGTCGGCGAGCGTCGTCTTCTTGCGCGTTGTCTGCGACGTGAGCGTGTCGCTGAGGAATCGCGCGGTCCGATCGCGAACAACCAGATCGTCGGGATCAACCCCAGCGCGAGTCCGAGCAGGAATTGCCCCACGTGACGGCGCCCGTAGAGCAGGAACACGATGACGACGGATGCGACGAGGAGGCGCACGTCGATCGCGAGCCCGAGGAACAATCCGGCCCACAACCACGCCCGGGTCGACGACGACTCCGCCCAGACGTACGCGGTGAACAGGAGGAGTGTCGTGAGCGCGTACGTCTTCACCGTCGGGTACCACTCGAAGCCCAAGGGTGTCGCGGCCAAGAGGAGAACGGCGAGGACCGCGAGCCGCCTCGAGGCCCAACGCTTCACGACGTAGCGGTAGACCATGCACGCCAGCGCGATGACGAGCACCACCGAAAGTCCGCGCAGCACGTACCAGGTCTCCGACACAACGCGTGACCAGGCTCCGTACACGTACGGCATGAGCGGTGCCTGCGGATACCAGAAGCTCGTATACGGCGTCTTGCCGTGGCCGACCAGCTTCGATGCGAGCGCGTAGTAGCCCTCGTCCTCGTCGAGGGGACGCCGCGCAGCCGCAGGAATCAGAAACGCGCAGACAAGCGCAGCCGGAACGAGAAACGAGACCGCGACCCGCGTGAACGACCGACCGGGCGCCTTGCTCGTCACGGGCATCGCTCGCTGACGTTATCGACTCGTACCGCACAGCCGCGAGCGTTGCGTCGAGCCTCTTAGAGTGGATCGATGGTCGAGAACTTACCGACACCGCAGGACGAGTTGAACAACGTTCGTCCCGGCTGTCGCGGGTCCGGGCTCGGGCGGCGCCGCAACCAGATCGCGATGCTCGAGCGGTACGGCTTCCAACCCACGTCGCAGGTGCTGGAGATCGGGTGCGGTGTCGGCTGGCTTGCGTACGATCTCGCTTCGCAGTTGACCGACGCCGGCAGCTACGCGGGTGTAGACGTGAGTGGGCCGGCCATCGAATGGCTCGATGCCAACTACGCCTCCCGGTTGCCCAACTTCCGATTCGACCTCCTCGACGTGAAGAGCAAGTCGTACCGGCCCAAAGGCGCGCTCAAGTCGGAAGCCATCCGTTTCCCCCATGACGACGACCGGTTCGACGTCGTGTGCTCGTTCAACACCCTCATGTACCTGGATCAGGCGGGCATCGCGAACTATCTGCGCGAGACGAACCGGGTACTGCGCGCGGGCGGCGTGGGCCTGATGACGCTCAAGGCCGTCATCGGTGGCGACGCGCAGGCGCGCGTCGGTTCTTCGTATAAGCGTCCGCGCGACGGTGTGTACAAGCCCCGCGACGGTTTCGCGATGGCCTACGACGACACGCTCATCCGTTCGATGATCGACCAGGCCGCGCTCGACATTCACGCGTTCGAGATCGGCACGTGGCACAAGGAGTCGTCGGCGCCGGCATCCACCGCGATATCCGCGGACCAACAACCGGGTCCCGACCTCTACGTCCTCACGTCCCGGAAGGGCCACTCGACCGGAACTTGATGACGCCCCCGGTCGGCTGGGTCTATCGTCACTCGTGGCGGGGGGAACAGGGAGTTGACGATGTCGCGGCGACTCGCGTGCGTGCTCGGTGGTTTGGCGCTCATCGTTGCACTCGTCACACCGGCCCTTTCTGCGGCCCCGGCGGGCGCGACCCCGACGACGTTCTCCTTCACGGGATCCGTCGACACCTACACGGTGCCCGACGGCGTGACCCAAGTAGCGGTCGAGACGTGGGGAGCCCAGGGCGGTACGTGCAGTGGCACCGACACGACGGGCGGGCTCGGTGGACACGTGCGCGCAACCGTGACCGTCGTTGCCGGAGAAGTCCTCAACGTTCGGGTCGGCGGGTCGGGCGGGCAGTTGTCCGGTGGGTTCAACGGTGGCGGCGACGGGAGCGCAGACTTCGTGTGTGCTGCCGGCGGAGGTGGCGCGACCGACGTTCGTCAGGGCGGCGACGCGATGTCGAATCGAGTCGTGGTCGCCGGCGGCGGCGGCGGTAACGCAGTGGACCAGAACGGCGGATCAATTGCCGGCAGCCCCGGAGGTGGGTCAACCGGGGGTGGCGGTGTCGACTGCGATCAGGGTGGAGGCGGGACCCAAACCGCGGGCGGTGCCGGCGGCTCGATCTGCAGTTCCCATGACCAATGTGGTGGCGCGAGCGGAAGTGCCGGTTTCGGAGGCAGTGGCTGTGGTGGTGGCGGCGGTGGTGGGCTCTTCGGCGGGGGGTCCGGCTCGGGCGAGGCGCCCGGCGATGGAGGGATCGTCCTGGGTGGTGGTGGTGGCGGATCGGGCTTCGCAACATCGTCGGCGCTGAACGTGCTCAACGAGGCCGGCATCCAGTCGGGCGATGGTTCCGCAACGATCACGCCCGTTGTTCCGACCGCGCCGCGTTCCTTGGGCGTTTCCGCCGGGAATGGGCAAGTGACGCTGACGTGGCAAGCGCCGGCGTCGGGCGAGCCGTCCGAGGGTTATGTCGTAACGCCCTACATCTCCGGTGTGGCGCAAACGCCGCAATCTTTTCCGGCCGCAGCCATGGGAGCAACGATCACCGGGCTCACCAACGCGACGACCTACACCTTCAAGGTCGCGGCCGTGAACGCGGTGGGAGCCGGACCGGCCGCGACGACCGTTCCCGTTGTCGTGGGCGCGCCTTCGCCGCCCCGTTTGTTCGCGGTGCGTCCGGGTAACGGGAGCGCGGTGCTCAGTTGGGCTCCTCCTGCGAACAACGGCGCAGCAGTCTCCGGCTACGTCGCGAAGGTGTTCGCGGCCGGTGTCCTGCAGTCGCAGTGGGGCTTCGATGCGACCGCGACGACCGGCACGATCACGGGCTTGACCAACGGAAAGACGTACACGTTCACGATCACGGCCACGAACGCGCGTGGAGTCGGGCTCCCGGCGAGCGGCGCGGTGACGGTCGGTGCACCGACCGCGCCCGGACAACCGTCGGCCCAGCCGTCGAGCACGCTCGTGACGTTGTCATGGGCGGTGCCCGCGTCGAACAATGGCGCAGCGATCTCGGGTTACGTCGTCGTCCCCTGGATCGGCACGGCCGCGGAAACGGCCCGTACGTTCAACTCGGCCGCGACGACGGAGACCATCACCGGCCTGACGAACGGGACCACGTATCGCTTCAGCGTCGCCGCGAAGAACGCACGCGGGACCGGCCCGTCATCCGCGCAGAGCGCCGCGGTCCTGGTCGGGACGCCGACCGCACCTCGGTCACCGTCGGCAACGCAAGGGAACCAGCAGGCAACCGTGAGCTGGATCGCGCCGACCGACAACGGCGGCTTCGCGATCACCGGCTACACCGTCACGCCGTATCTCGCGGGCGCGGCCCAACAACCACGGGTGTACAACTCGACCGCACCGACCGAGGTCGTGATCGGCCTCGTCAACGGCAAGTCCTACACATTCGCGGTTGCCGCGAGGAACGCGCGAGGAACTGGGCCTAAGTCTCCCCAAACTGCTCCCCTCATCGTCGGCACGCCCAGCGCCCCTCGCACTCCGTCGGCGGCGCCGGGAAACAGCACAGCCAAGATCTCGTGGACTCCGCCGTTGACTACCAACGGTGCAGCCATCACCGCGTACGTCATCACGCCCTACCTCGGAGGCGTCGCGCAGGCGTCACGCACTATCTATTCCACCGCGACTTCCGAGACGTTTACCGGACTCGTCAACACGAAGACATATACGTTCAAAGTCGCCGGCGCGGAACGCGAACGGAGCCGGTGCGCAGTCGGTCGCGACGGGCGCGGTCACCGTGGGCACACCCACCGCGCCAACCGGTGTAGACCGCGACCGCCGGCACCGGATCGGCCTCCGTCCATTGGACGGCTCCGTCGTCGAACAACGGCTCGGCCATTACCCAGTACGTCGTGACCCCGTACCGCAACGGGATCGCCCAGGCGCCGTGGGTCTTCCCGCCGAGCGCAACGACTAGAACCATCACCAGCCTGACCGCGGGTCAGAGCTACACGTTCACGGTCGCGGCGAAGAACGCCAACGGGACGGGACCGCAATCGGCGGCGTCGAACGCGGTGACACCCGCGTAGTCGGCGAAGCCTCAGCGCGGCGAGGGTCGCTTCGAGCTCTTGCAGGAGTGCGGCGGCGTTCTGCGTGACCTTCTCCCACGTCGCGAACACCATGCGGTATCCGTGGCGGCCCGGAACGCTCCATTTCTCGTTGTCGTGTTCGTAGTCAGAGGAGTCGTCGTGCCAACGCCGGCCGTTGACTTCGAGGATCGTCCGCTCGCGGTCGAAGGCGAAGTCGAAGAAGTAGGTGCGGCCGTTCCACGCGAGCCGGAAATTCACGAACGAAGCCGGTGTGACCCGTCGCCACGAGAAGCCTGCGTGTCTTCACTTCGAGTGTCGATCGGGACGCGTGCACCGGGTCGAGCTCATGGAGGAGACGACGAAGCCTGCCGACACCGGGCCGCCCCGAGCGCCCGAACCGAGCGAGGTACGCGTTCAACGCGGGGACCGATGTGAGCCGCCGGCGACGGGCGTCTTCGCACGCAATCTCGAACGCCTCGGCCTCGAGTGTCGCCGCAAGCGTGACGAGTGTGGGTTCGACACCGGTTGTCCGGAGCCCTCGATGCGTTCGGAGCATCAGCGCTGGCTGGATTCGCGCTGCGCGTCACGTGCACTCCGCGCGTATCGGACGCGACGCGTAGTCCGGACGACGATCTCGGGCACTGGAGCGCGCACTCCTTCGAGCCCGTAGAGCTCACCGGCGGAACGTCCGGCGCCGGCGGCGTGGTCACCCGCCCACAAGAGCGCGGCGCGGAGTTGCTGCTCGTTCGAACGCGACACCACTGTCATCCGGTACGTATCGGGGAACTCGCGTGTCGATCACGCCGTCTGCGTATGAGTGCTGTGAGTTGCTTTCTGCGTCACTCCAAGCTTGACCGTGTCGCAGCCGCGAAAAACGCCCAACGCCGACGAGCTGAGCGTCGACAAGGTTCCGATCGCTGACTTTCGTGCCATTGAATCCCGCCTGGGAGGATTGCCGGGCATGTGAATGCCCCGATGGTCGTTACGGCGGGGAAGAAGGAATATGAGTGGTACGCCCCCCGGGACTCGAACCCGGAACCTGCAGATTAAGAGTCTGATGCTCTAACCAGTTGAGCTAGGGGCGCTCGTTGGATGGGTCATCGTAGCCGGGCGCGTCGTACGGTAGGGGCGGTTGGAGGTGCACCCGATGGACGTCGCGATCACAGGTGCGAGCGGCTTGATCGGGCGCGCGCTGTCCAACTCGTTGCGCACCGACGGTCACCGGGTGCTCCGATTCCAACGAGGCGGCGTCACCTCGGGTGATGTCATCGGGTGGGATCCCGAGGCGGGTCGCATCGATGCCCCCGCGCTCGAAGGGCTCGACGCGATCGTCCACCTCGCGGGCGAAGGCATCGGCGAGCACCGCTGGACCGACGAGCAGAAGGCCCGCATTCGTGACAGCAGAGTGCGCGGCACCGCGGTGCTTGCGGCGGCGGTTGCCAGTCGGGAGCGCAAGCCCCGCGTGCTCGTGTCGGCGTCGGCGATGGGGTATTACGGCAGCCGCGGCGACGAGATCCTGACCGAACAGAGCACGCCCGGCACTGACTTCCTCGCCCAGGCGTGCGTTGCGTGGGAGGCGGAAGCCGCACCCGCGGTCGAAGCGGGAGTGCGCACGGTCTTCACTCGCACGGGGATCGTGCTCGACGCGCACGGCGGCGCGCTCAAGCAGATGTTGTTGCCGTTCAAGCTCGGCCTCGGCGGCCGTCAGGGGTCGGGCAAGCAGTGGATGAGCTGGATTGCGCTCGCCGACGAGATCGGCGCGATCCGGTTCGCGATCGACAACGACGCGCTGCGCGGGCCGGCCAATCTGGTGGCACCGAATCCGGTCACAAACGCCGAGTTCGCCAAGACGCTCGGCGAGGTGTTGCACCGACCGACGATCCTGCCGACGCCGCTGCTCCCGTTGAAGCTGAAGTTCGGCGCGGAGTTGGTGGAGACCTTGCTGATGGCGAGCCAACGGCTCACGCCGGCGGCACTGCAGGCCGCCGGGTACCAGTTCGGCTTCGAGACGCTCGACGCCGCGTTGCGCGCGGTGATCCGCACGTAGAGGGTGACTGAGGGGACTCGAACCCCCGGCCTTCGGGACCACAACCCGACGCTCTAACCACCTGAGCTACAGCCACCATGTGTCTGCCGCATCGCCGCGGCAGGTCCGGCATTGTAGGGGTTACCGGTGACCACGCACCGATTTGGCCGCGGCCTGGACCGCCGCGAGCACCACAATCGTGGCGATGAGCGCGATGGCGCCCAGCTCGGTTGCGTATCCCCAGTTGTGGTCGGAAGCGGCGCGCGCCATCTGTCCCCATGCTCGAATCGCGTGGTACGCGATCACGGCGACGAAGAGCCAACCGATCGCTTGCGTCACTCTCCGCGCTCCTCGTCCACCGGCCGACACGCGGGCACGCTACGGCACCGTGCGCTAGGAAGATCAGGTGCAGGAGCGCGCGCGATGCCCACGGTGACGTTGCACGCGGGCACGAGTGACGAAGTCGCGATCGCCTACGACGAGCTCGGCCCGGGTGCCACCGGCGCCGACGTGAAGGCTGATCCGGTGCTGTTGATCGCGGGTTGCGGCCAGCCCGCGTTGGCGTGGCAGGTCGGGGTCGCGCCCGCGCTCGCGGCCGCGGGTTACCGCGTGATCACGTTCGACAACCGCGGTGTCGAGCCGTCGTCGTCACCGCTCGCGCCGTATTCGGTCGACCAGATGGTCGGCGACGCGATCGCGCTGCTCGATCACTTGCAGATCGACGTTGCGTACATCGCCGGCCATTCGATGGGCGGTTGGATCGCGGAGACGATCGCGGCGCGCTATCCCGAACGCGTTCGCGCCGCCGCGTTTCTCGGCAGTTGCAACCCGCCGACATCTTGGGAGAAGGCGATCACGACGGTGGAGCGCGATCTCGCGCGCCTCGATTACGACCTCCCGCCGCTGTTCTACGCGACCGAGACGATGCGTTATCTCCCCAACACCGAGCTGCAGGACGACGCCGCGGTCGACACCTGGCTGATGTTCATCGGGGAGCAGGAGCCCTGGCCCAATCCCGGCCGGCTCGGCCAGTACGAAGCGTGCCTGGCCTGGTCGACCGATCCGGCGCACGGCGCGAGCTGGCCGTCGATCACGGTGCCGTGCCTGATCATGGCCTACGAGCACGACATCGACTCACCACCGGCGCGCGCCCGCGAGGCGGCCGCGATCATCCCGAACGCTCGCTACGTCGAGATCCCCGACACGTCTCATCTCGCGCCGTTCACCCACGCGGAACCGGTCGCGGCCGCGCTGGTCGAGTTCTTCGCCGCCAACCCGCGCTAGGGGAGCGGCACGGAACGCTTCACGTACGCGACGAACGGCGCCCAGGATTCTTCGAACACGCGCTCGTCACCCTCGGCCGGCGTTCTCGCGTAGAAGCGCATCGCGGCGCGCACCCCGTCGTGCCACTCGCCCGGGAGCGACGCGAGCGCCCACTGCGCGGCTTGGTACTTCGACATCACGACATCACGGGTCGCAAAGCTCGCGAGGATCCGCGCGCCGTTGAGTATTCCGAACGCCGGTGCCTCGGGATGAGTCTCGACGAACGCGAGCTCCGCGCGGAGTCCGGCATCGAGCTCCGACCATTGCGGTGGTGCAACGACGCCGGCAGGATCGACGCCGCTCACGAGGAAGTACCGACCGGCGAGGACGTGCGCGCGGTGCAACGCCCACGCCTCGTCGCGCACGCTCGGATCGAGTTGATGGTGAGGCGGCTCCGATGTGGCCGCGTCGGCGAACAGCACGAAGTAGCCGTCGAGATCGCGACCGAGCTCGCACGTTGTTCCCACCTCGGCGTGCAACACCTTGACGGCGGCTCGATCCGAGTCGCTCAGCGGCCGGTGCAGCAACAGGTGGAAATCGAAATCGATTCTCCAGCCCGCGGGACGGTCGAATGCCACGGCGCCGTAAAGAAAGAAGCTCGCGAGCCCGTCGCCGAGAATCGCGGCGTAGCCGTGTTGCAACGCGGCGGCGACTGCGAGCACGTCATCGCTCAGTGGTGGCAGGCGTGTGTTCACCGGCGACGCCGACTCTGACTGAGGTCTGGGAGGCACCCGGACTCCTCTCGTGCGGCCTTGATCGCAACGCTAGGTGTTCGCAGAAACGGGGGAATTCGTCGCATAGGCGGCGTTCGGGGGGTTGCCAAAAGGACATTTAGGGGAGTTGGCCGCGACGGTGGGACAATGGTTGCGATGGCAAAGGAGCGGGTGAGCGAAAACACCGGATTGCGGGGCCGGCGATTCGCATTGACCAAATTCATTGCTCCCCGGCCGGCATCACGCGTTGTTGCGCGGTCCCGATTGTTCGACGAGCTCGACCGAGGGGCAGGGGTTGGCCTCACGTTGGTGGTCGGCGCGCCGGGTGCCGGAAAGACGACACTGCTCGCGAACTGGCTGGCCGCCCGGACGAACCGTTCCTCCGCTTGGCTCAGCTGCGACGCCGGCGACAGTGACCCGGTGCGGTTCATGGCCGGGCTCATCGAGGCCCTGCAATACGGCTTCGACGATCTCGGAGTCGGCGAGAATACCGCGAGTTACTCGACGTCGACGGCGACGTCACAATCGATGCCATCGCCGCACTCGCCGACGACCTCGACCGGCTCGGGAACGGGATCGTCGCGATAGACGACTTTCACCTTGTCGGTAACGAGAGCGGCACCGTGTTCACACAGCTCGCCGAGTACTGCCCGAGCGCGCTGCAGCTCGTGATCGCGACTCGGGTCGATCCGCCATTGCGGCTGCATCGCCTGAGGGCACAGGAACAGCTGGTAGAGCTCCGCGATAGTGACCTCGCCTTCTCGGTGGAGGAGACGCGTGGGTTCTTTTCGGGGTTCGGGCTCGATCTCTCCGATGACGACATCGCGTCGGTCCAACAGCGGACCGAGGGGTGGTCGACCGGTCTGCAGATGACGGCGATCTCGATCCGGACATCTCCCGACCCGCCAACCGCCGTGCGGCGAGCGACAGTTCACGGTCACGCGGTTGCCGGCTACTTCCTGGAGGAGGTCCTCTACCGGCAACCGCAAGCGGTGGCGGACTTCATGCTGGCGACCTCGCTGCTCGACGAACTGTCCGTGGCGGCGTGTGAAGCAATGATCGGCGACGGAGCTGCGAGCATCCTCGAAACCTTGCTCAGCGACCACCTGTTCATCACCGTCGTCGACGAGCACGCACGCACCTACCGGTACCACCAGTTGATCAAGGAAGTCCTGCAGGCAGAATTGCACGCACGTGACCCGCGCGCGAGTCGCTGCTGCACGAAGCGGCAGCACGTCACCTCTTGGAAACGGGACACGTCGGGGCCGCGGCCCGTCACCTCTCAGCCGCCGGAGACTCTGCCACTGCGTTCACCTTGCTGAGTGATCGCGTCGTGCGTGACGTGTTGACGAATCCGACGATCGGAAGTGCGCTCGATCTCGACGAGTTTCGGCCCGAGCTATTCGCGGGCGCACCCGACGTCCTCGTTCCGTTAGCGGCTGAGCTGCTCTGGCACGGCTCGTTCGAACATGGAGCGCGCGCAGTGTCGCTCGCGCGGCGACACACGTCGACCCGTCACAACAGCCCGACCTCGCGGTGAGATTCGCACTGGTGAACACTCTCTACTGCACCTTCGTCGGCGAGTTCGACGAGGCGCTGATGCACCGCGAGTGGGCCAAGTCCTTCGAAGCGTCCGCGACGGGTGTCGACGATTGGATCGTCACCCTCGACACCTTGGCGATGTACTGCGCCACCTACGTCGGCCAGTACAGCCGAGCGCGAGAGCTTGCCGACATGCTCGTCGCCACCGGCACGACCCTTCCCCTCACCGACGTGTTGTGCCCGGGCGTGATGAGTCAGGCAGCTTTCCTCGAGGGGCATCTCCACGAAGCGTCCGCGTCGGCAGCGGCGGCGCAGATCGCCGCTGAGCGGCTCGGCTTCGACGGGCACTTCTTCGCGTTCCATGCGCTGCGGACACTGGGACAACTCGCCCTCGAACGGCGCGACCTCCAGACCGCCGGGGAGCGCGTCGAGTCCGCGTTGGGAATGGTGACCGGCGCGCGACCCGCCTTCAACTTCCTCGCGCAACTGGACCGCGCCCGCATCTGGGCGGCAGGTGGGCGTCTGGACGAGGCGCTCGCGTCGCTCCCGGCGGCGCGCTCGGCGCTCAAAAGTCCGCGTTCGCCTCTGCTCGCCGAGGCCGACGAGCTCGAGGCTCGCCTCCGACTCGCGCTCGGCGATTCCGAAGGTGCCCGCAACGCCGCTCAGCAGCTCCCGACCGCGCGGCGCATCGTGATGGAAGTGATCCTCGATCTCGCACAAGGAAACGACGATGCGGCGGAACTCGCACTGCGCGACGCCCCTGCCGTCGACTCGACTCCGCGGTCGGACATCGAGCTTCAACTCCTCCGCGCCAACCTCGCACTCGTCCGGTCACCGCGAGACGCACCCCACCTTGTCCGCCGTGCCCTCGGCGCGGCCGCCGCGGAGGGATACGTCCAGACTGTGCTCGACACCGCGCCCCAACTCCTGGGCCACGTGAGCTCGAACCCGGACCTCTACCCGTACTCCGATCCGAGCTCCACGCTGGTCGCCGCCTATCTCGACGCGCGGACCTTGGCGCGATCGCATCCTCGCGAGAATGCCGCCGCATCCTTGACCGACGCCGAGCTCCGAGTCCTCGCGAAGCTGGCCGAGCACCTCACCTACTCGCAAACCGCATCCGAACTGTGTGTGTCCATCAATACCGTGAAGACGCACGTCAAGAACGCGTACATGAAGCTGGGCGTCACCTCGCGAGGTGCGGCGATTTCACGGGCGACCGCGCTGGAGCTGCTCTGACGCGCGCTATCCCGCAAACGCCGACGCGGGAACGCCGACGACACCGGGGCGACAGACAAACGTGGCACCCGCGAGCGGCTCCTGCTCGAGCTGGTGAGGCGTCATGCGATACGACGCCGACGTCACGTACAGCTCCGAGTATCCCGGGCCCCCGAACGCGCAGCTTGTGACCTGACTCACCGGAAAGCCGATCTCACCGATCCGGTCGCCCGACGGCGAGTAGCACTGGACGCGTCCGCCGCCGAAGCACGCAACCCACAGGTTGCCCTCGGCATCGACGGTCATCCCGTCAGGAATTCCGGACTCACGGTCAATGGTCACGAGCCGCGTACCGTTCCCGAGGGACCCCGAGCGGAGGTCGTAGTCAAAGACATCGACGCCCTGCGTGGCCGAGTCGATGAAATAGAGCCTGCTCCCATCCGGGCTCCACGCAGTTCCGTTCGATGTCGTGACGCCCTCGATCACGGTTTCACACGACCAGTCCGCGTCGATGCGGTACAGGGCTCCGGCACCCGGGGCGAAATCAAACGCGGTCGTTCCGGCGAAGAGCCGACCTGCGGCATCGCACTTGGCGTCGTTCATTCGATTCCCATCGGTCTCGCGCTCGACCGGAAGCCGCACCTCGAATCCGTCACCCGTCTCCGTCGCCACGGCAATTCCGTCACGAACCGCGAGCATGAGCCCGCCGTGCCGTCTCGGTATGACCGCGCCAACCTCTTGGCCCACGGAAAACGTGCTCACACGACCGCCGGCTCTTTCGTAGCGGAACACGGTGCCCGCAGTGAGGTCGACGAACCAAAGCGAGCCCGTTCGCTCATCCCAGTGCGGTCCCTCTCCCACCTCGGCGCGGACATCGACCGCGACATCCACCTCGAGGTTCGAAGAGCCGGTCATGCCCCATCTTGTCGCACCATCGAGTCGATAACCGGCGAGATCTTGTGCGACCAGTTCGCCACGAGTTGATGGATTACGCGGACGCGAGCGCCCTCGGCAGGATTCGAACCTGCGCACACGCCTCCGGAGGGCGATGCTCTATCCCCTGAGCTACGAGGGCAGGGCTCGGAGGTTACCCGCCGGCAAGCCGAACCGACCGTGCTGGTTAGTCTCACCGTCCGTGATCGAGATGGAATTCAGAGGTCCCGTCGCGCGAGGGCACGCGTGAACGGGCCGGAAAACCGACGCCGCCTCGAGGCGCTCTACGACAAAGCGCGACGACTGCCCGACCGCGAGAAGCCCTTTCAGATGCGCTCGTACGCGGCGATGTCGCAGTACGAAACGGTGTACGAGCAAACGCGTGAGCACCTGGGATCCGCGCACCACGTTCTCGACTGGGGCTGCGGGAACGGACACTTCTCCCTCTTCCTGCAAGACGAGCCGGTCGACACGGTTGGGTACGGCTACCTCCCGCCGCCGCCGTTCCTCGAGCAAGGATCGGCGTTCCAGTTCGTCCCCGGAATTGAGGGCGATCCGGTTCATCTGCCGTTCGCGGACGAGAGCTTCGACGCGGTCTTCAGCGTCGGGGTCCTGGAACACGTGCATCAACTCGGAGGCGATCAGCGGAAGTCGGTCGAGGAGCTGATGAGGATTCTCAAGCCGAACGGGAAGCTCTTCGTCTTCCACCTGCCGAACAAATACGGCTGGGTCGAGTTTCTCGTGCGCAGGTACAACCAGGTGTTCGGCAAGTCGGTGCACGCGCACTCGCGGCTCTACACCGACCAGCGGTTCATGGCGTTATTCGCGGGGATGCAGGTTCGCGTCGTGGCGAAGGGTCGATACAACATCCTGCCGCGCAACGTGATGAGCAGCCTGCCCGCCTCGATACGAGACAATCGCACGCTGGTTTCGGGAGTGAACGCCGCGGACTCGGCAATCGGCCGCATCCTGCCCGCGCTCTGTCAGAACTGGTACTTCGTCGTCGAGAAACTGAGCTGACCCTCGGCGCGCGGGCTGGGCTCAGCGGGCGGCAGAGCCGTCGAAGAGCACGAACCGCAACGCGAGGGTGCCGTCGCTCGACGTGCGGCGGCGGGCCGTGCGCGCCGAGCGCATGCCGCCCGGGTGGAGCGCGGCCGTGAGTGCGACCGGATCGGGGCGGTCGGCGACCGAACGCTCACGGTGCAAGGACGAGAGCGTCGCGATGACGCGTTCGAGCTCCGCCACGCGCTGGGCGAGGTCGGGCTGCGAGGGAGTGTCGACGACCTCCGGGTAGAATTTGGCCTCCGCCATGGCTTTTGATTCGACGCGACGCACCCGAGTCTGGAGCCCTTATTTGTCACTCTTGGCGTTCGTCGCGATTTGCGCCGCGTGCAGCAGCGGATCGGATCAATCGGCGCCCAACTCCTCGACAACGACGTCGGGTTCGGCGGTTTCGACCCCCACATCGACATCCGGCACATCCGGGCCCTCCGCGACCTCGCCGCCGGCGTCGACCCCGGTCACCGGACCGCCGAATCCCGGCCGGCTCGGTATGCCGGTCCCGGCATCGATCGACTCCACCGGGCGGACCGACGTCACCAAACCGCTCCAGCTGTTCCTCGCTTCGGTACCCAGTGGGCGAGTGGTCGAGTTCCGTAAGGGCGGCCGGTACCAGGTGAACGGCACGCTCTTCCTCCGGGACCGGCACCGCATCACGATCGACGGCAACGGCGCGACGGTCTTCGCTCGGACGCGCGGCGGACCCGACCGATCCCAGTGGTGGGTGAAGGGTGGGAGCCGCATCGTGTTCCGCAACCTCGTGGTGCGTGGTTCCAACCCCAACGCGGGCGTCGACGAGAACGCGTACGTCCGCAAGCTCGAGACCCAGCACGGGTTCCGGCTCGAGGGGGTCAACGGAGTCGAGCTGGATCATGTGCAAGTGCACGACGTGTTCGGCGACTTCGTCGACATCGGCCGCGACTTCAAGCGCGTGCCGTCGCGCAATATCTGGATCCACGATTCGGTGTTCTCCCGCAACGGGCGGCAGGGGATCGCGGTGACCGCGGCGACCAACGTGATCATCGAGCGCAACCACATCGGTGACACCCGCCGGTCGACGATAGACCTCGAACCGAACTCACCCCGCTGGCCCGTGTCGAACATCTTCGTCTTGAACAACACGATCGGCGCGGGCCGGTTGCTCTTCATCGCGTCGCACGGTGCCGGCCCGGTCGACAACGTCGTGATCAAGGGCAATCGGTTGATCGGTCATGGTCTCGGCATCGACGTGCTGCCGCCGGACAACTCCCGACGCTCGAACTGGGTGGTCGAGAACAACATGAGCGACGTGTCGGTTCACCATCGCCCCCTGCGGTTCTTTCGCATCGACGGTCTGGTCGTGAGCGGCAATCACCAGGACGTCACCAACGGCGATCCCGGCGTCGTCCTCAACGACGTGTGCGGCGCGCACGTCGCCGGCAACGACTTCGGCAAAGGCGGGGTCCGCCAGACCAACGCGCCGTGCGCGGCAACGCTCGTCGTGCCCGTTGTACCCGCGCTCGCCGGTCGCGCGCCGAACGGGACTGCCGTACCCCCGTCGACGATTGCCCTGCCAACAGTTCCCGCGCCGACTGTTGTCCCACCGACGTCAGCGCCACCGACGACCTCCGTGCCCTCCGGCGCGTCGGACGCGGGCGGCGGGTTCGATCTCGCCGACGGCATCTTCGTCGCGCTCGGCGCGTTGGTCGTGCTCGCGATCGTGCTCGGCCTCCGCGCCCGCCGGCCGCGGCGGCCTTCTTGAACTAGGCCGGCGCGGCGCTGACGACGATCGTGACGGTCGAACCCGCGGTCGTCGTGGTTTCGGGCAACGGGCTCTGCGAGATCACGAAGCCCGGCGGGACGTTTGCGAGCCTCAGCGTTTGGACCGTCACCGCGAGGTGCGCGCGTTTCAACGCCGCTTCCGCGTCGGCTCGGGTCAGTGGTGGATGCGAGACGTTGGGCACGATCACGAGTGAGTCGGCGACGGTGTCGCTGGTGGTAGTGGTTGTCGTCGCCCCCGTGTCGACAGTCGTCGGCGTCGTGGCCGGAGTGGTTGCGACCGACGTGCTACCGCTGTCGTTGCTCCGGTCCCGCTCACTGTTCGCGAGCGCGACGGCGGCGACGACGAGCGCGATCAGGGCAATCACGGTCGCGAGAGAGCGGCTGTCGAAGACGCTCGAACCCGTCGACCGGCGCTGGAGCATGGCCCCCACCACGAGGCCCACGACCACTCCTGCGATCGCGCCGGCGAAGAAGATCATCAGCGGCATCTTTGCGGGTCGGACTCGACGCCGGACGCCATGTCCGGTTAGTGTGCTATGTCAAGTACGGGGGATTCGGGCGGTTGAGTGGGTTCTCGAGGCCGACCCTCGATCATTTGCGCGCGGAGAGTTATGCTCCGGACGCGGAGGCTGCCACGGAAGGGTGGTTGGGGGGTGCAATGCGGCTCGTAGGACGACTACTCCTGGCGTTGGCTGTTGCATTCCCCGTGGGCGTGCTTTTCACCAGCGTCGCGGGCGCCGGCGGTCCCGCCGTCATCAAATGCATGGCTTGGAAAGACTCGGGTGGCGCGATCAGCATCTTTCCCGGTGTCACCAACCTCCCTTTGCAGCAGTCCGTGACGGTGAGCGGAAAGATGTTCAGCTGCAACAAGGCCGGCGGTGGCGCGCAGTTCTCTGCGAACATGCAGATGACGAACGCGACCTGCGGCAATCTCGCGATGAGCGGCACCGCGAGCTTCGCCTGGCTCAACGGAAGTCACTCCACCGGTTTCTTGCACTTCCAACCGCAAGCGTTGGAACCGAACATCGTTGTCATCACCGGGATCATGACTTCGGGAATGTTCCAGGGTCTGCTCGTTCAGTCCCAACTCCGCTACACGCAGGTCTTCGACGGCAGCGGCCCCAACTGCACCGCGTCGAACCCGTTGAAGAAGATCGAGTACATCAACAGCCGCAGCTTCCAACTGCTGACGCCCGACGTCACTTCGACGACGCAACCGCCCGCGACGACGCCGCCGACGCAACCCCCGACGACGCCGACCAATCCCGTAACGGTTCCGGTCACGAATCTGGGTGGACCCACAACCGGGCCGCCGCAAACGTCTCCGGTGCGGATCGTCGTCGTGCAAAGTGTTCCGCCGTTCAACAACGGCACGGGTACCACCACACCGTTCCCGCAGGGAACGCTGGCGTTTACCGGCAGCCACAGTGGAACCGCGGCGATGTTCGGTCTCGAAGCGTTGCTGGTCGGCGGTGCACTCGCCGCGCTCGGTCCGGAGCGCCGGCGGCGTCGACTCGCTCAGTTCGCGGAGCGGCGCCCGAAGGCGCACTTGCACGTAACGCTCCCCCCGATGCGCTGAGACGCGATCCGGTGAGGCGTTACCGCCAGAAGTGCCACCAGCGGCGCTCCTGCTTGCGCATGTCGTGCAAGGCCTGCAACGTCGCGGTGTAACGCATCGCTTCGCGCGAACGAGCGGGGGAACGGACGCGACGTCGCCGCGCGCACCCGGTGGCGTAACCGGGTGGCTGCCGTCTGACTGCACCGCACTGCTCAGCGCCTTGATCGCGAGGTCGGCGCGTTCGAGTGCTTGCGCGCGCTCGTCGGCGATGACGTGCCAGCGTTCGGCTTCGGCGCGCAGGAGTGCGATCTCGGCCGCGGCAACGGCTTCTGCGAGCTCGGCGCGGAGCCGCCCGAAGCGGTCGGAGCGCACCAACTCGAGCACGGTGGGCGCCGAGGTATCCGCTTCGGTGCTCGCGGCCGGTTTCGAGAACGCCGGATGCACGAGCGTCGGCTCGAGTCCGGCCTGCTCGAGGTCACTCACCGGGATCTTCCACATCATCCGGCCCGGTTCGTCGGGCGACGGCGACTTGTACGCGTTCGGGAATGCTCCGGCATTGAGCTTGCGCCGGATGGTGCGAGGGCTCAATCGACACGCGGCCGCGGCCTCACGCACGATGAGTGCGCGTCCTACGGGCTGATCGATCGCGGCCATCTCGTCTTCTTCTCTCTCGCTCAGGCTATCGGCCACCGGAACCGGCGCGACCTGCGGCTTCAGCCCTTCTCGATGATCATCGACCATTTTCCGGGAGTTGTTACCGCGATCAACAGAGGGCCCGCCAGTAAGGAGATCGGGCCGTCGTAGGGACCCTTGGTGTCGACCAGCGGTACCAACCCTCCGTTCTCGTAGAGGTTGACGACCAACTTCGACGTGTCCCGGAACACGAGATGCGCGGTCGCCGCGGGTCCGCGGTAGGACAGAACCGTGTCGCCCACGCCTTGCTTGCCGCCCGCGAGGGGCGGGGCGAACGCGGCGGGGCCGATGTCGATCCGCCACGGTCCGCGGGTCGCGATGAGCAGTCGCTTGGTCGGGTTGTTCGCCGCTTCGACGAAGCCGACTGCGAACGTACCGTCGTAGGCGCCGCGCGAGCTGGCGAGCACCGACGTGCGCTGGCCGAACGAATCGATACCACTGACGACGAAACTGGTCTTGCCGTCATGGTGCGCGTGGACGATCGCGGGGAGCGGGACTCGGGCCGGGATCGGCACCGACCGCGTGCCATTGCCCTGGATGGTGACGACGTACTGCGACGGATCGGCGGGATCGGGCTGCGAGACCGCAACCGAGGTCGTCGACGGCGCGGGCGGGAGTGTGGTGGTCGAAGCCGTCGAGGTGGTCGCCGCGGGCTTGGTCGTGGCCGTCGGGGAAGCGGTCGTCGGCGAGACGGTCGTGGGGGAGTCGGCGGACGGGCTCGAGCTCGAGCACGCGGCGCCGAACATGATCGACGTCATGACGAGCGCGAGCGCGAATGCGATCGACTGTCGGCTTCTGGTCAGCGGTCGCCCACGCGTGTGATGACGAGCGATGCCCCACCGCGCTTGCGCGGACCGCGCGGCTCGCGCGTCTCGCGCTTGCGCCAGTAGTCGGCGCCCAGCAGGTACAACCCGATCAGGACGAATGGCAGGAGCGCGAGGAACGCGAGAAAGGGAACCGACAGTGACGATTCCTTCTTCGGCGCCACGCCTCGCGGCGAGCCCGAGCGCGGCGGCGCGCCTCGCGGCAGTGCGCCTCGCCGCCAGCCGCCGGGCCCGGAGCGCGCGCTGGCGCTGCGCAGCCGTGCGGGGCGCCGCTTTGCCCCTCGGCTTCTTGGCGCCGGTGCCGGCCTTGGCCTGCAAGCCGTACTTGGCGACGGCGGCGCGCAACTTCGCGTTCTTCGCGGCCGGGGTCAATCCTTTGGCCCGCATCGCCGCGATGATCCGCGCCTTGCGCTGGGCCTCGGTGCGCGCCGGGTGTCTGCCGCCCGGTCCCACGACCGCCGCGCCGGCCGGCGCGGCCAGCTCGGGTGCGACGATGGCGAGACTCAGCGCGATCGCGGCCAGCGCGAAGACACGCCGCCCCCAAGTCCCCCGCGGTTTCATCGGGTCAGGATACGGCAGCGATCTCGCTCCGTCGATGCGCCCCGCCCTGGATTTCCGGCTGTGAGAACGCTATGAGGACCGGCGCCGGTCGGCGACGAGCTCCCGTGCGTACTCGTAGAACTCCAGGTCGACGGCCAGGTCGTCGGCGATGCGGGCTCGCAGCGCGGCGGGAACGTTCCAGCCTTCGGAGCTCACGTTGGCCCGGGCCTGTTCCTTCACTCCGTTGGGCCACCAACCGAATTGGTTGTGCAACACCTCGAGGAAGTCGCCGTAGCTCTCGTTGAGGCCGACCACGTCGACCTTGGCCAGGTTCGCCTTGGCTTGGTCGAGACGGGCGGCGTCGATCGGCACCGATCGCGCGAGCGGCGCAGTCGTCTTCGGCGGCGTCCATGCTCGCGAGCGCGCGTTCGCGTTCTTCGGCCGTGAGCGCGAACACCTTCGTCTGCGCGTTGTCGAGGTAGTGGCGGAACACCGGGTCGTCGTCGTAGATCTCCTCGAGCGAGAGCTCCTTGTACCGCTCGAACAGACGCTTGACGTGCTTGAGCATCGAGACCGTGCGGTCGACGGGATCACGCAGCAACGTGAGGCGCACGACCGGGAACCCGAGGAGCTCCGACGCGACGTACGGAAGGTGACCGGCGTACACGCGGATGCGGGCGCGTCGTTCGGGACTCAACGCGAGCATCTTGGGGATGCTTGCGTAGGGAGTGACGTCGGTAGGGGAGCTGCGATCGATCGCGCTCGGGTAGGCCTCGTCGGGTTCGAAGTTGGCCAGCATCTGGAACACGAACGAGGTACCGCCCGTCTTCATCACGTGAATGAAGAAGAACGGGGGAGCTTCGGGTTCGGTCACCGGGTGCGGCGCCAGAACGCGCCGAGCCAGTCGATCGCCTCGATGGGTTCCTCGATCGCGTTGGCGGCGCGGTAGTCGGCGACCGCCTGCCGGCAGGGTTCGTAGGTGTAGTCGTCGACGATGAGGAAGCCGCCGACCGAGAGTTGCGGGTACAGATTCGTCAATCCGTCCATCGTCGATTCGTACATGTCGCCGTCGAGGCGCACGACCGACCAGGTGCGATCCTTCACGGTCGGCAACGTGTCCTTGAACCAGCCCTGGAGGAACTGCACGCGATCGTCGAGCAGCCCGTAACGCTCGAAGTTCTTCTCCACCTCGTCGCGCGTGATCGCGAGCGACTTCGTGGTGTGGAGTTGGCTCTCGGCATCGGCGGGGTACGCGGCGTCGGGCGGCGGGAGACCTTCGAACGAATCGGCGACGTAGACCGAACGGGTGTCGTCGCCGTAGGCGTCGAGGAGCGCGCGCATGAAGATGACGACGCCGCCCCGCCACACGCCGGTCTCGATGAGATCGCCGGGAACATTGTCGGCGACGACGCGCTCGACACAGTGGTGCACGTTGTCGAGGCGCTTCAGCCCGACCATCGTCTGCGCGAACTTCGGCCAGTCCTTGCCCTCGGCGCGCACTTGTGCCCAGTCGAAGTCGGGCTTGGCCAGCTCCGCGGCGACGCTCTCGGTGAGCACGGCATCGGTCTTCTTGTGGTCGTTGCTCCAGTCGATGTCGAGCGGCCAGTAGAGCGTGTGGGTGAGCGCGCGCTTGAGCAGCGTCAGATAGCGCTCGCGTAGGTCTTCAGTGCTCCCGGTCGTCGGCATATGGGCGAGACGATAGTTGCTCTATCGTGCCCGCGATGCCGGCGGTCGGGACCGATGTTGGACGTAGTGGATTCCCGACGCGCGCGTTCCGTTTCGGGGTGACGTGTGAGTTCGTCGCCGATCGCGACGAGTGGCGCGCGTTCTGCCAACGGGTCGAAGCGATCGGCTGCACGAATCTGCTCGTGTCCGATCACTTTGGTGCGCAGCTGGCGTTGATCCCGGCGCTCGCCGCCGCGATCGATGCCACCACGACGTTGCGGGTCGGCGCGCTCGTCGCCTGCAACGACTACCGCCATCCGGTCGTGTACGCCAAGGAGCTCGCGACCCTCGACCTCCTTTCGGATGGTCGCGTCGACTGGGGAATCGGCGCGGGTTGGCTCGCGGCGGAGTACGAGATGGTCGGCCTGCCATTCGATCCGCCCGGCGTGCGCGTCGATCGTCTGCAAGAAGCGGTGATGGTGATGAAGGCGTGCTTCGGTGACGACGCGGTGACGTTCGCCGGGGAGCACTATCGCGTTCACGATCTGCACGGCACGCCGAAACCGCGGCAGCGACCGCATCCACCGTTGTTGGTGGCCGCCGCGAGCAAGCGTTTGTTGTCGTTCGCCGCGCGCGAGGCCGACATGATCGGCGTCGCGCCGAGTGTCACGCGCGGCAAGTCGGCGATCGTCCGCCATTGCAGTCGGTCGAGGCCGCGGTCGACGAGCAGATCGGCTGGATTCGCGGCCGCAGGGATCGGGCGGCCGGCGCCCGCGTCGCCGACATCGAGCTCAACATGGTCGCGTTCCCGGTGGCGGTCACCGACGACGCGCCCGCCGCCGCGGCGCGTATCGGTCCCGCGGTCGGTCTTACCGCGGAGCAGGCTCTCGCCGCGCCGCACATCTGGATCGGTTCGTGCGATGAGATCGCGGCGTCGCTCGAGACCTACCGCGAGCGATGGGGAGTGTCGTACTGGGCGGTTCCCGCCAACGCACTCGATCGAGTCCTGCCCGTGATCGAACGGCTGGCCGGGAGATAGTCCGAGCGATTGCCGGTTACGATTACGCCGTGAAAAAGCTGTGGCGGCGTGGTTCCTCGGAGAGTCCGGCGGCTTCGGATCCTCAGGCGGCAACGCCGTGGTCGACGTTGTCGACGAAGCCAAAGAGTTGGCCGACCGGGGAGATCTGCTCGGGGCGATCGATCTCCTCACGAAGGCGAACCGCCGCGGTCGCGAAGTACGAGTCGAAGAGCTGTTGCTCGAACTTCGCTACCAGGCCTACGTCCAGGGCACGCGTCCGAGCGAGCCGCCGTTCCAGCCCGACGCCGTCGCCGACCTGTTCCCGGGCGCGGTCATTCCCGAGATCGACGCGGCCGCACTCACGGTCGACGCGGTGCGCAGCGCGATCCTGTGTCACGGTTCGCTGATCGTGCGCGGCTTGTTGAAGCCCGATCGGGTTTCGAGCCTTGGTCGCCGACATCGACGAGGTCTTCGACGCCTACGACCGTTTTCGCGAGACCGGCAAGGTCGATGACGACCCGCAGTGGTTCCGGCCGTTCAAGTACGAGCCCAAGTTGAAGGAGCGCCACTTCCGGCGTCAGGCCGGCGGAGTGCTGGCGGTCGATTCACCGCGCCGCGCTGTTCAACGTGATCGAGGCGTTCGACGAATCGACGGTCGGCAACGTGGTTCGCCAGTACTTCGACGAGCCGCCCGCGTTGTTGGCGAAGAAGTGGACGCTGCGCCGCACTCCGCATGACGCGGGTCCGTCCGACTGGCACCAAGACGGCGCGTTCATGGGCCAGGGCATCCGCTCGCTCGACGTGTGGGTCGCGCTCTCGCACTGTGGCGACACTGCGCCCGGCATCGACATCGTCGGGCGGCGCTTGAACGAGATCGTCGAGCGCGGCACCGAGGGCGCGTGGCTCGAATGGACCGTGGGTCCCGGCGTCGTCGAGCGGGTCTCGGAGGGAAGTGTCGTGCGCCCGGTGTTCGAAGCCGGCGACGGGGTGATCTTCGACCACATGAATCTGCACCGCACTGCGACCGATCCCGCGATGATCCACGATCGGTACGCGATCGAAGCGTGGTTCTTCGCGCCGTCGACATACGGCGCCATGACGAACATCTACGACGACGGCGACACCAAGAAGATCCCCGCCGATCAGATCCCGATCGTCTACTGATTTTCTGGGTAGTCGCTACGATGCGGCGGATGAAGAGTCCGCTGCGCCGCGTCTTCCACCGACTCAACCAGCACGTCATGGAAGGAATCCGCGACACGATCCATACGATCACACTGCCCGCCACCGCGGCTTCGTTGTTCTACAACCGGCGTCAGCATTCCGGATACCAAATCAGTTTCCGCCAGAAGCTTGCGCTCTCTTGGAAGATGTACCGCAACTGGCGACGACTTCCGACTGCTACGACCTACAAGGCTCACCTCACGATGCTCGGGAAGTTGCTGGAGACGCCACCGACCACACACGGTGTGGTCGTCGAGTGCGGTTGTTGGCAGGGGGGTAGCACCGCGAACTTCTGCCTCGCGTGTGATCTTGTCGGGCGCGACCTGATCGTCTACGACTCGTTCGAGGGGCTGCCTGCGGCCGAGGAGAACGACCGGTACGCGGACCCGGAGGCCCAAGGCATGTACCGGGGCGACCTCGAGACCGTGCGTGAGAACGTCCGTAAGTACGGGAAGATCGAACGCTGCACGTTTCGCAAGGGATGGTTCAAGGACATGCTGCCGAACCACACCGAGCCGGTCGTCATGTGCCTGCTCGATGTCGACTTCCAATCCAGCCTTCACGATTGCGTCGTCAACCTGTGGTCGCATCTAACGCCACGGGGCTACGTGTTCATCGATGAATACGTCTTCATCGACTACTGCGCCCTGTTCTTCTCCGAGAGCTTTTGGGACAAGCACTTCAACTCGCCGCCGCCCGGTCTGTACGGGGCAGGCACGGGTATTCCGCTCGGTCAGTACTACGTAGGTCCGCACGACGAGCGGACTTGGATCACGGATCCGCGGAGTATCGCCTACACGCGTCGCGATTTCCGGGCGCTTTGGGACTACGAGCCGACCGAGGGATCTCCGCGCTAGCCAGGCGGGTCCTGTGGCACCGGACGGGCGGGCGAGCCGACAACCGTCACGTTCTCTTCGACGTCATCGATGACGACCGAGTTGGCACCGATACGAGCGAACCTTCCGATCGTGATCGGTCCGATCACCTTGGAGCCCGTTCCGACCTGAACGCCCCGCAGGATCGTCGGACCGCGAAAGTCGCCGGAACGCAAGCCGACAGTGACCCACGGGTTGAGCACGACGCCGGTGTGAATCTCGACGAAGCCGTCGATCACGACCTGCCCGTGTGCGATGTACACGCCGGGTTGCATGAACACGGGATCGCCGATGCAGACCTGCGCGAGCACCATGGCGAGGCGGTGCGCGATGCGAGGGAGGATCGGTACTCCGAGGGTCTGCATCCGCGCCTTACGCGGTACAGCGTCTGCGCGGCGAACGCATCGCTCGCCCACATCGCCGCCGCGGCTTGCACCAGCGCATCGGTGCGCCCGCGGAACTCGAAGCGTTCCGAACGGTAGGAAGCGGTCGTCCTGGCATCGGCCAGGAGCGCTTTGAGGAACGGAGGATGCTTGGCACGAACGCCGGCCATCGCGGACTGCACGTCGAGTGTCGGCATTACTGGGCGGTGGGATCAAGGGCGCGACCGGACGGGCCGGAATACCGATGACGGTTGTATCCGGCGCAACGTCGTCGACGACAACCGCGTTGGCCCCGATGCGGGCCCCGTCGCCGATCGTGATCGGCCCGATCAACTTGGCGCCGGTTCCGAGCCGCACGTCCCGGCCGATCCGGGCGCCGACGATGCTGCCGCCGTGCAACCCGATCGTCACCCACGGGAAGATCACCACGCCGCGGCGGATTTCCACCAATCCGCCGATCACGACCTGCCCGTCGCGAGGTACATCCCGGTTCGATGACGACTGGATCGCCAATACATACCTGCGCCCACGACATCGCGAGATGGTGCGCGATGCGCAGGGACTATCGGAATTCCAAGGGCCTGCATACGCGCCTTCACGCGGTAGAACACCTGCGCCGCGAACGCGTCGCTTACCCACATCAACCGCAGCACCTGTGTTACGAGGTCGACGCGTCCTTTGAACCTGAATCGCTGCCGCGGTACGCGCAGGCGACCCTGGCGTCGGCGGCTACGGCCACGACAAAACGCGGGTGTTTCGTTCGTATCTCGGCCATTGACGGCGTCCGGCCGGGTGTCGGCATGGTGAGTTTCGAATGCCTACACGAGGATGGGGAGATAGCCGGGCGGTTTGGCCGAAGGCGCGAACAGCCACGCTTCGACCGCGTAGCGATCCCGGGTCTGGCCGGGTTGGTTGCCACCGTTCGCGTGCACGCACAACTCGTCGAACAGAAGGGCGTCGCCCGGTTGGCACTGTGGACGCACGACAAGAGTTCCCTTGGCAATCTCTTCGAGCTCGGATTCGTCCAACGGGATATGTGGCGCCATGTTGTTGGGTCGCGCCGATGATTTCAGCCGCTTCGGTAATACCGAAAGGCCGGGAGCGTCGGTGCCTTCGCCGCACTCGGTGAGCCGCGACCCAGACATCGACTGCGCGAGTGTCGAGACCCATGAAGGTGCCGTCCTGGTGGAACGCCGGCTTGGCATCAGGAGGCACGCGGCGCAACATCGTCTTACGAATAGAGAGCGAGGCGTGCTCACCGAGGTACTCGTTGATGACCGTGAGCACGCTCGTGTCTTGGAGCGCCTCGACGACCTCGAACAACGCTCGCGGGGAGTCGGCGACGTGAACAGCCTTACAGGTGTCGTTGTCGGTGCGCGCGGTGCGGGCGCCCATCGGCTCGGCCGCATCCCAGGGCCCGCACGGAACATACCAAGGACCGGTCTGTTCGACCGGCGCACCGTCTACATGCTGCTGACGCCCGGTGAAGGCGCGATCGACCGTCGTGCGCAGACCTTCGGCGCGATCCGGCGAGAACAGACCACGAACGAGGAGACAGCCGTGGTGCAGGATCGCACCGCCCAGCACCTCCATCGAGAGTTGTTCGGCGCGTATCTCCGGGCACCTGAAGCATTGGGAAACGGGTCATCGAGTTGGCGGGGCCAGGGCTCGGGCGCCGGTCCGAGACTGCGCGCTCGCCGCCTCGAGGTTGTCGGGATCGCAACGCAGGTCGACGAGATGCGTCTCGATCCACGGGTCGGATTCGATGCGATTGAGAGTGGTCCAGGCCGAGATCGCGTCGCGGAACCTTCCCTCGGACTCGGCCGTACACGCGACCTCGCGCAAGCTCCGGGAGATCCCGCGGGGCGACGCCGAAAGCGCCGTGGGCTCATACGTTTCGACATAGACGTGATCCGTCAGAATAACCGACGATCGAGTCGCCCGCCTGACGGGCCCGGTGTGTCGAGGTGACCGCAACGATCCGGTCGTGATGCGATTCCCGGTACATTGCCGCGATGGACGCCGGCTCCTCCGAGCCCAACCTGCCGTCACCCTCGAAGCCGCCATTCGGTCTCGACTACTCGCGCCTGTACGAGTTCCGCTTCAAGGACGTCGACCAGGCCGAGCGCCAAGCAGTATGGAACGAGATCGCCGCGTTCCTCTGGGAGCGCATGGGTCGTCCGCGTCGAGTGCTCGACCCGGCCGGCGGGCGCGGCGAGTTCGTCAACGCGGTGCCGGCCGAAGAGAGCTGGCTCGTCGACGTCGTCGACTACCCCGAACGTCAGACCGACCCGCACGTCAAGATCGTCATCGGCAACCTGTTCGACATCGAGCTGCCCGACGCGTACTTCGACGGCGTGTTCGCGTCGAACCTGCTCGAACACTTCCATTCGCCCGAAGAGGTCGGCGAGTTCCTCGATCGAATGCGCAAGACCCTCGCGCCCGGCGGGGTGCTCGCGCTGATGGGACCGAACTTCAAGTACTGCGCGAAGGACTACTTCGACTGCGCCGATCATCTCCTCGCGCTCACGCACGTCTCCGTGCAGGAGCTGTTGTTCGCGGCCGGCTACAAGGTCACCGAGGTCGTGCCCCGGTTCTTGCCGTTCTCGTTCCGGAGCCGGCTTCCGGCGTCGCCGCGGTTGACCCGCTCTGTATCTGCGGACGCCGATGCTCTGGCCGCTCCAGGGCAAGCAGTTCCTGATACTCGCGACACCCGCGTAGGCGCTACACTTCATGACGGCGTGCGGGTCGAGCGCGAGCGCCGCGACCATCTCGCGCGCCGACCGCGTCGAGATACGACGACGGGTCGAACGTCGCGCTGTCGAGCTCGGCCGGTCCGCGGCGAACGATCGCCAGTCCTCGCTGCAACGTGACGTCGGCGATCACGCTGATCGTCGCACGCGGCGACGAGCGCGAGCTCGAGCGCGAACGCCGAGACCGGCGTGACCGCGCGGTAACTCGGGTTCGGGAACACGAACCAGCGGTGCGGCCACGACCAGTCTTCGATGATGTAGGAGCCGCCCGGGCGAAGATGCGGGAAGAGCGCGTTGAAGCTCGCGCGGGTCTCGTCGAACAGATGGGAAGCGTCGTCGACGACGAGATCGAGGGGCACGCCCGCGAACTCGTCCCGCACGATCTCCGCGAGGCGCGCGGTGTCGGCCTGGTTGACGCCGTAATACACGGACACGATCGTGGTCGAGCCCGAGCTGTCTCGATGAAGGCGTCGAGCACCAGGAGGCGCGCGTCCTTGATCTCCAACGCGACCAGCTTGGTGGGCGGCGCGAGCTGGGCGATCAGGGCGGTGCTGCCGCCGCCGAAGATGCCGAGCTCCAGGATCGTTCGGCGGCGCGGTGTCGCGAAGCAGGGCCTCGTACCGCTCGATCTCGGGGCGCTTCTTGTAGATCGTGAGTCGATCCGGTTCGGCTTGGCGGGCCATCGACGGAGTAGCGGACGCCGTCGAGCGTGAAATTCTCGTCGCTCTCCCAGCGCAACCGGCTTTCCATCGTCGGGAGGCTACTGACGCCTGACCAGGGATTGGACCGGGATCGGAGCGGCGAGGTGGGCCATTTGCCCCTTTCCAGACCCGGGGACCTGCGGGTAACATGCGACTCTCTCACGGACGGTGTCGGCAGGGCGACGGGATGGGCATGTCGTTTGTACGCGATGTTGCGATTGTCGGCGGTTGCGGCCGCGTCGGTTTGCCGCTCGGCCTCGTGCTTGGCCGACGCCGGGCTCTCGGTCACGCTCTACGACCGGGACGCAGAGGCGGTCGACCGCGTTTGCGCGGGGAAGATGCCGTTCTGGGAGAACGGCGCCGACGAGCTGCTCGAGCGGCTGATCGGGACCGACCGGCTCAACGCCACGACCGATCCGAGCTCGGTCGCGGAAGCCGAGCACGTCATCCTCGTGGTCGGAACGCCGGTCGACGAGCACCTCAACCCCGACCCCAAGTTCGTCCTCCTCGCGATCGAAGGTCTGCTCGACCAGCTCCGCGACGGGCAACACGTCGTGCTGCGCAGCACTGTGTACCCGGGCGTGACCGCGATGGTCTCGAAGCTGCTGCGTCGCCGCCAAGCGCACCATCGACGTCTCGTTCTGCCCCGAGCGCATCGCCGAAGGCAAGGCGATCGAGGAGCTGCAGGTCGCTCCCGCAGATCATCTCCGGTCGCAGCGAGCGCGCGGTGCGCCGGGCCGAAGAGCTCTTCGCAGAGATCGCGCCGTCGATCGTCCACCTCGACGTCGAAGAAGCAGAGCTCGCGAAGCTCTTCGCGAACACGTGGCGCTACATCCAGTTCGCGGCGGCCAACCAGCTCTTCATGATCGCCAACGACTTCGGTCGTCGACTTCGCCCGCATCCGTGACGCGCTGAAGCAGGACTACCCGCGCCTCGCCGGCATGCCCGGTCCCGGTCTCGCGGCCGGCCCGTGCCTGCTCAAGGACACGATGCAGCTCGCGGCCTTCAACAACAACAACTTCACGCTCGGCCACGCGAGCATGATGATCAACGAAGGTCTCCCGATGTACATGGTGTCGAAGCTCGAGCAGGAGTACGACCTGTCGGAGATGACCGTCGGGATCCTCGGCATGGCGTTCAAGGCGGAGTCCGACGACACCCGCTCGAGCCTGAGCTACAAGCTCAAGCGCCTGCTGCGCTTCCGGGCCGGACGCGTGCTGTGCACCGACCCGTACGCGCACACCGACAACGACCTCTGGCCGCTCGCCGACGTGCTCGCCGAATCGGATCTGCTCGTGATCGCAACGCCGCACAAGCAGTACGCCGACCTCGGCGTCGACACTCCCATCATCGACGTGTGGAACCTGCTGGGCAACGGCGAGCGCGTGTGACGCCTCGAGTCTCGGTTGTCATCCCCGTTTACAACGAGGGGGACAGCATCGTCACGTGCCTCGACCGGCTCGTCGACGCGATCACCTTGCCGTTCGAGATCCTCGTGGTCTTCGATTCGCAACGACGACACCACGCGGCCCTACGCCGAGAAGTACGCGCGTGAAGATCCGCGCATCGTTCCGACGCTGAACACGCTCGGGCGCGGTCCCGCGTTCGCGATCCGCTACGGCATCGAGCACGCCACTGCCGACGTGGTCGTCGTGTCGATGGCCGACGGCTCCGACGACCCGACGCAGGTCGACGCAGCTCGCGCGCCTCATCGAGCGGGGCGTGGTGATCGCGGCGGCCAGCCGGTACATGCCCGGCGGCGCGCAACTCGACGCGCCGTGGCTGAAGTCACAGTTCTCGAAGTGGGCCGGGATCACGCTGTTCTGGTTCGCGCGCGCCGGCACCCACGACGCGACCAGCTCGTTCAAGGCCTACGACCGGAACTTCGTGCGGGAGGTCGGGATCGAGTCCGATGCCGGCTTCGAGCTCGCGATCGAGCTCGTCGCCAAGGCCCGCCGGCACCGGCGTCCGGTGGCCGAGATCCCGACGCTGTGGCTCGAGCGCACCGACGGCGCGTCGAATTTCAAGATGTGGAAGTGGCTTCCGCGCTACTTCCACTGGTACTTCTACGCATTCGGACCCAGGATCAAGTAGCCAAGATCCGTGAAAGCACGAGGGCGAACAACATGAGCAAGATCGCGGTAACCGGTTCCGCGGGCTTCATCGGCGGCTATCTCGTGCAGGAGCTGCTCGAGCGCGGGCACGAGGTCGTCGGCGTCGACAACTTCTCCAAGTACGGACCCGTCGCGCGGTCCTACGACAACCACCCGGCGTACACGCTCGTCGAGGGCGACTGCACCGACGTCGACCTGATGACCGAGCTGATCGCCGACTGCGATCACTTCGTCGCCGGCGCGGCGATGATCGGTGGGATCTCCTACTTCCACACCTACGCCTACGACCTCCTCGCGACGAACGAGCGCATCATCGCGTCGTCGTGCGACGCCGCGATCAAGGCGTTCGGCAGCGGCCGCCTGCAGAAGGTCACCTACATGAGCTCGTCGATGGTCTTCGAGTCGGCGACCGAGTGGCCGTCGTACGAAGGCCAGGAGCGGGAGTGCCCGCCGCCGTTGTCGTCGTACGGGTTCCAGAAGCTCGCGGTCGAGTACTTCGCGCACGCGGCGTTCGACCAGTACGGCATTCCGTACACGATCGTGCGGCCGTTCAACTGCGTCGGTGTCGGCGAGGGCCGGGCGCTCGGCGATGTCGAGGTGCTGAGCGGAAACGTGAAGCTCGCGATGAGCCACGTCGTGCCCGACGTCGTGCAGAAGGTGTTGAAGGGCCAGGATCCGTTGCACATCCTCGGCGACGGCTCGCAGGTCCGGCACTACACCTACGGCGGCGACCTCGCGCGTGGCATCGCGATCGCGATCGAGCATCCCGACGCGCTCAACGACGATTTCAACCTCTCGACCGCGCAGTCGACCACGGTGCTCGAGTTGGCCGAAGTGATCTGGAAGAAGATCCGCGGCGACGACGTGCCGTTCCGCTACGTGTCCGACGATCCCGTTCGAGCACGACGTGCAGAAGCGCGTTCCCGCGACCGAAAAGGCGAAGCGGATCCTCGGCTTCGAGGCGACCACGAGCTTGAGCGACATGCTCGACGAGGTCATCCCGTGGGTGTCGGCCGCGGTCGCGGACGGTCGGATCTGAGCCGAGTGGGCGGCGACGTCGGCGTCGACGACGTCGCCCCCGCGAACCCAACCGAGGCGGTCGCAGCGCCTCCACCGGACGCCGCCGCTCCTGATATCGGCTCCGGGGATACCGGTTCTCGGGATGCAGCAGTGCGGTGGGCGTTCATCGCCTTCGTCGCGGTCGAGGTCGCGGGCTTCTTCACGTATCTCTACATCGGCCGGTTCATGTGGTTCTTCGGCGACGAGTGGGGCGTGCTCGCCGGGCGCAGCGCGCGGGATGCGCTCGATGAACACGGTGGTCACCTGATCGCGCTCCCGTTCCTCGCGTTCCGGGCGCTGTTCTTCGTGTTCGGGCTGCGCAGCTACGTGCCCTATCTCCTGACCGTCGTGGTCTTGCATCTCGTGATCGCGGCGTTACTCCGCAGCGATCATGCGGCGCGCCGGTGTCAGCCCGTGGATCGCCACCGCCGCGGCGACGTTGTACGTGTTCTTCGGTGCGGGTGGCCAGAACATCCTGTGGGCGTTCCAGATGACATTGGCCGGAGCGGTCGCGTTCGGTCTCGTGCAATTGCTCGTTCGCCGATCACGACGGCCCGATCGACCGTCGCGACTGGATCGGGCTCGGCTTCGGGTTGCTCGGACTGCTGTGCTCGGGTGTCGCGGTCACGATGGTCGCGGTGGTGGGTGTCGCCGCGTTGCTGCGCGGCCGTTGGCGCGCCGCGATCTTCCACACGGTCCCGCTCGGTGCGCTGTGGCTGCTCTGGTCGCTGCGCTACGGCGCGGCCGCAAAGTACGTCGTTCAACCCGCACGTGCTCTTCGACTGGGATCGCGAAGCGCTCGCGGCGTCGTTCCGCTCCCTCGGATACGTCGCGCCGATCGGTGTCGCGCTCGCCGTCGTTGCTGATCGTGGGCGTCGTCGCTGGCGGTGAAGCAGGCCGATCCGGTCGCCCGGCGCGAGCGGCTGGTGCTGCCGCTCGCGATGCTGTTCGGAGCGTTCTTCTTCGTGACGATCACGGGGGTCTCGCGAGCGTGGGCGGGCCTCCACGGTGCACTCGTCGAGTCGCTATCTCGACGTGGTCGCGGTGCTCCTGCTTCCGGCGATCGCGGTCGGTGTCGACACGCTGGCGCGTCGGCACCGGGTACTGCTGGCGGTCGGGATCGTTCTACTGCTCGTCGGTATCCCCGGCAACATCTCCCAGACGAGGGACGCGTTTCCCGAGGCCGCGTACTTCCGGGGATATCGCCAGATGATTCTCTCCCTGCCGCGCATGCCGCTGGCAACGCGTGTACCGGGATCGGTGCATCCGGAACCCGATCGAGCGCCGACGCTGACGCTCTCGTGGCTGCTCGACGCCGTCCGTTCCGGACGCTTGCCCAAATACGCGACCGCCGACCCCGGTCGAGCGGCTCACCAACATTCTGCGGCTGTCGCTCGAACAGTCGCGGGGTTCGACCAATTCGAATTGCCAGGCGCTGCCTACTCCGCGCACGGTCAAGTTGCGTACCGGCGACGCGTTCTCGGTGAAGGGAACGATCGTGGTGCAGTCGGTGCAGCACCCGCGGCGCTCGCAGAAGGTGCTGTTCGGCGCGGGCTTCCTCACCGGGGCGGGCGAGCACAAGCTCGTCGACGTCGGGGGTCCGATCACGTTGTACATCTCGCGTTCGCCCGCGGTCCCCGCCGTACCGTCGTTGTGCGGACTACCGAGCGGTCGCTAGCGCTGTTACGCCGAGAGCTGTTGTCCCGAGAGATAGCTCAGTGGGTCAGGATTCCCTCTTGCTCGAGGTAGGCCTGGATCGGAGCCGCGAGCGTCTTCGCGAATTTCCCGGTGAGGTGGTTGCGGTCGAGCTTGACGACTTGGCCGTTCACGATGGGATCGCAGATCGGAAGGTACGGGCACACGAGGTGATCCATGTCGAGTGACCACACGTCGCGAGTACCGGCGATCGAGTTGGCGGTAGTCGCGCTCGAGCGGATCCGGTTTCACGCTCGCGACATACCGGCACTCCTCGAGCACCTTCGCCTCGGAGAGGCACGTCTTCGGATCGACCTGGATCGGTGCAACCGGAATCGGGTCGATCAGCAGCACCTTCCGGTGATCGCCACGTAGGACGGCGAGGGATTGCGCGGTTGTTTTCTCCGCCCACCCGTAGGGATCCGCCGTGTGGCGTGCGACGTGGCCCTGCGCGTCGAGGAACGGCTCGTACCCCAGGAACGGGTCTTCGTAGCCGAGGTTCATGGCGACGACGATGTCGGGGTGGAGCTCGCGGAATACCCGCGTGTACGTGTCATCCTTCTGCGCCTTGCACGGCCCCTTCAATCCGAACTGCGCGAGCGGCTGGATGTAGAGGTCCTGTTGCCACGGGCACGCGCCGCTGACCGATACCGAGAGCGTCAAGTGGTTGCGCCGCGCGATCGCTTCGAACGCGGGGATGAGCATGCGCGCGTGGCTGTCGCCGATCAACAGGATGTGCGGTCCGGTGCCGTGCACGATCGTGCAGTCCTGCGCCGGCTTGTGGAGACAGTTGGGGAATGCACCGTTCTCGCTGGGGTCGCTCAAGTCGAGATTTGCGGGCACCGGTGTAAAGCCGTTGGTGACCGACGCGGTGACGTCGGGGGTCGTCGCGTTGGCGGGATCGACGATGGCCGGGATCAGCACGAGCGCGGCGACGACGCTGACCGTGAGGCCGGTCGCGATGACGGCGAGTCGGTGGCGATCGAGGAGCCGCGACACTCGGACAGGGTGTTCGAGCACTTCGAAGCTGAGTGCGGCGAGCGCGGTCGCGACGAGTGCGGCGATCCCGATGGTGGAGAGGGTCGAGAGGTGAAAGGTGCGGACCGCGACGAGGATCACGATCCAGTGCCACAGATAGGTGCCGTAGGAGATCTTGCCGAGATATACCGCCGTCGGTGTGGAGAGCGCGCGCTTGACGACGCTGCGTTCGGACGCTTCCAGCGCGACGATGAGCACGCAGGTCGTGAGCGTGACCACGATGCCGCGTTCGATCGCGTCGGAATCGATCCACGACGAGGCGACGACGAGCAGCAGCGCGACCGACGCGATCGACGCGACTCGCAACGCGTTCCGGTATTGCTTCGCGCGGTCGACGAAGGCCGGAGCGAGCGCGATCAGCGCGCCGGCGAGAAGCTCGTAGGCGCGGGTGTCGGTGCCGTAGTAGGCGCGGTTCGGATTCGAGTTGCGAAGTGACAGCGCCCAGATCGCCGACGCCACCGCGCCGACCGTGACGACGATGCGGAGCGTGCGCATCCGGGTGGCATCGTCCATACGCCGCGTGAGCGCGAACAGGCCGCCCAGGGCCAGCGGCCACAACAGGTAGAACTGCTCTTCGACCGCCAACGACCAGAAGTGCAAGACGGGGTTCGCGGTGATGTCGGCGCCGAAGTAGTTCGTCGACTGATGGATGAAATACCAGTTCGTGGAGTACAAGAACGCGGCTTTGAACGATCCGACGCTGGCCGCGACCTCGGCCGGTGAAGCGATCGCCGTGTACACCACCGCCGTGACGATGAGCGTCACGAACGCGGCGGGCAGCAGGCGCCGGAATCGGCGCGCGTAGAACCGGCCGAATCGGATCGAGTGATGGGCCGAGATGTCACGCAGCAGCAGCTGCGTCACCAGGTAGCCCGAGAGCACGAAGAAGACGTCGACGCCGATGTAGCCGCCCGGAAACGCGCTGCTCCCCGCGTGGAAGAGCAGGACGAGATACACCGCGAGCGCGCGCAGCCCGTCGAGATGGGGACGGTAGGTAGAAGCGGTCCCACCGGGCTCACCGACCGCGGTCTCCTGAATCGCGGTACTGGTCCCCATGGCCCCCGCAGCGTATCCAGCGCGTGGGCTGGAATTCGTCAGGTCGCGGGCGCCCGCGCGGGCTCCACGTGGCGATTCTTCCAGCGCAGGATCGGGCGTTCGACGAACACCCACGACGCGTAGGTCACGGCCGCGACGAGCGCGAGCGCGAGAACGAGCCGGGGCAGCCGTGAGATGTGAGACCCGTATCTAAAGACGATGAGGAAGACCGGCACGTGCCAGAGGTACAGGCCGTAGGAGACGCGTCCGATCGCCCGCAATGGAGCAAGGGTCAAGAATTTGATACCGGCCCAGGTCGATTCGACAACTGCGAGCACGACCACCGCGACCGCGATTGCGAACGCGGTGAAGCCGCCGCGGTACACGAAGCGAATTCGTGACGTGAAGCTTGGCAATGCAAAGCACGATGAACGCGAGTGCGACCCAGGCCGCGGGCGCGCAGCCCGCGCGTCGGTGTCTTGCGACGAACCCACAATTGCGCGAGCAAGGCTCCGACCAGGAGCGAGCTCACTCGATAGTCGGTCCGGTTGTACAGGGGTACCAAGAGGTAGCCGCGCGCATGGGAGAACGCGATGGCCTGGCGGATGTCGAGTACCACGATCATCGCCACGATGATCGTGACGACGACCCATGTCCGGCGCCGGATACCGAGCGCGAGCACCACGATGAGCGGCCAGATCAGGTAGAACTGCTCCTCGACCGCCAGTGACCACAGCGGCCCATAAGCGGGCGTAGATTTGTGCAAGAAGTACGGCAGGTTTTGTACGTAGAACACGATCGCGAAGGAATGGCTGAAACCGCGGTGCTGAGCGGGCCACCGAAGATCCAGAGATAGAGGTCATAGGCGACGAGGAGAACGATGAGCGCGGGGAGCAGCCGCAGCGCGCGTCGCGCGTAGAACGCCCCGAGTCGCACGCGATTGGTTTCGACTTGCTCGCGCAGCAGGAGTGCCGTGATGAGGAACCCGCTGAGGACGAAGAAGATGTCGACGCCGAGATAGCCACCGAGCCGGCCGGCTCTTGTTGAAGGTCGGGACGACGGCCGGAATGTGATGGACGAGGACGACCAGTACCGCGACGCCGCGCACTCCGTCGAGTGCGGGCACGAACCCCAGGCGCCGTACGGCAACGTCGGTATCCTGCACGCCTGACTTCGTCCGATCTCGACGCCATGGTCCCGCCTAGGGTAAATCGACTGGACGGCGAGAACTTCGGTCCAGCTGCCCGTTGCCGGTGGGAGTTCGGATGACGCTAACGCGCTACCTGATCGGACTCTGCCTGTTGGGCGTGAGCGTCGGACCGGTGTTTTTCGGCGCGAACGCTTGGCGGCGGCGCCTGCTCCCGCGGTTCGTGGGGCCGCCCGGGTGGCTGGCGAGCGGGGTTTTGGGTTTGACGACGGTGGTCGTCGTCGCGGAGGTGCTGGGGACGGTCGGGCTCTTTCGTTTGGTGCCCGTCACCGATCGCGCTCGCCGGCGTCGGGTTCCTCGCGTTGCGGACCGCCGGCCGCGCGCCGCTCGCGTCCGGGTCCGCGTCAGAGTCCGCGTCGCGTTCTTCGGTGCCGACGACGCCACCGAGCCGAACCGGTCGCCTCGGCGCGTTCGCCGGCGTTGCCGCCACTGCGTTGGTGTTCGGCGAATGGAGCACGCGCGTCTTCGACGTGGTGCGCCACGGGATGAACACGGCCGACACGCTCTGGTATCACATGCCGATCGCCGCGCACTTCGTGCAAGACGGTTGGACCTCGCATCTGCACGTGTTCGGCAAGTCGTACATCACGTACTTCCCGGCAACGTCCGAACTGCTGCACGCACTCGGGATCCTGTTTCTCGGTAGCGACGTGTTGTCGCTGTTCGCGAACCTGGGGTGGCTCGCGCTCGCGCTGTTCGCGGGTTGGTGCATCGGGAGGCCGTTTGGTGTCGCCCCGGTGACGTTGATCGCCGTCGCGCTCGTCTTGATGACGCCGGAGTTGCTCGTCGATGACGCGGGTAGTGCCCTCAACGACGTTGTGGGCATCGCGTTGATACTCGTCGCGATCGCGCTCCTCGCGCACACGATGGGGCCCGACGAACGGCGGCCGTTGGGCCGGGCCGAGCTCGCGACTGTCTTCCTGGCGGCCGGGCTCGCGCTGGGTACGAAGTACACACTCATCGCCCCCGTCGCCGCGCTCCTCGTCGGTGTGCTCGTGATCGGCGTACGCCGCCCGGTGCTGGTCCGCCGAACCGTCCTGTGCGTCGGCGCGATCGCACTTGGCGGCGCGTATTGGTACGTGCGGAACCTGTTCGCGGTCGGAAACCCGCTCCCGACGCTCAACCTCGGGTTGGGTCCGGTTCATCTGCCCACGGTTCCGATGGGCGGCACATCGAGCGTCAGCAAATATCTTCTCGACGGCGACGCCTGGCGCGACTACTTCCTGCCCGGAATGGGTCAGGCGTTCGGGCCGGTGTGGTGGGTGATCAGTGCCGCAGTCGCGGTTGGCGTCGTGGTGGCGCTCCGTTTCGGTCCCGGCCGGTTCGTGCGCATGCTCGCCGCGCTGAGCGCGTTCAGCCTGGCGGTGTTCTTGTTCACGCCCCAGATCCTGGGCCCGGTGGGCGCAACGGTTCCGAAGTACTTCGCCCCCAACGCGCGCTACGCCGCGATCGGCCTCACGCTCGGTCTCGTCGTGCTTCCGCTCGCGCTCACACGATTCGCCGACTGGGCGTTGCGCGCGGTCGTCGCCGGATACGCGTTCATCGCGGTGGGAACCCAATTCGGCGGCGGTGTGTGGAAACGCGGCTCAACGATGTTCTCCCCGAAGGTGCGCGAGGCATCGTCGATGGTCGCGCGGCGCCTTGGTCGGCGTCGCGATTCTCGTGATCGGGATCGTGCTTCTCGTCGGGTGGTCGCGTCGACCTCGATCTCGACCACAGCGCGCGCGTTCCGGCGCGTTGATCGCGTTCGCCGCGTTCATGGTGGTTGCGCTGGTGGCCGGTTTCTTCGGTGTGAGCCGGTTCTATCTGAACCGTCGTTACCAGGCGACCGCGCCGCTCGTCTCGATCTACCGGTGGGCGCAGGGCGCGCACGACGAACGGATCGCCGCCGTCAATCTCACGCTGCCGTATCCGCTCTTCGGTAAGGATCTCTCGAACCGGGTCGAATACGTCGTGCCCGCCGCGAATGGCAAACGCGCGACGCAGGTCGAGCGGTGCCAGGCGTGGAGACGCCGCGTGAACGACCGGCGTTATTCCTATGTGCTCGTCGCCGCGCACGGGTTTCCGTTCGCGGCGCGGAATCCGCCGCCGTCGCTCATCTCGCAGTGGACACGATCGGATCCCGCGGCGAAGCTCGTCGTCCAGGATTCGTACTTCGGGGCAAAGGCCTGGCTGTACCAGATCAAGGGGAAGCTCGATCCGGCGGGTTGTAGCCTTGTGGTCCTCCGCACGGCGAAACAGCCCTGAGCGAAGACTCCCGAGACGTCGCAAGAGAAGCCCAACCGAGAGAACACGAGTCCGTGGTGAGCTCCCTGAAGAGTGAGGACGGCCGGGTTGCACCGGCTCGCTTCGAATGGTTGGAGGATCACTCCGGCCAGTTCGGTCCGCTCCGGTCGGTACTCGTCACGCCCGAGGGGTTGACGTACCGCGAGCTGCGCAGCGGGCTCGAACCTCGCTGGTCGCGAGTTTGGGCCGATCTCGGCGCGACGGCGGGCGCGGTCGTGCTCGTTCCGATCCTCGCGGCCCGGTTCGAGGGCAGGTCGACGCGCCCGTGCGGTGTTGGTCGCGCCGATCGCCGCCTTGGCGGTGGGTACCGCGGTTCACCGACTCGGTCACTTCCTCCACGAGGGCGCGCACTTCAACGTTGCGCCCGGGCACGGCGCGAATGATCTGGTGACGAACGCGGCCGTCGGGGTCGTCGTGCTGACCGACGTTCGCGCGTACCGGCCGATCCACCTCGCGCACCATCGCCGTCTCGGTCAGCCCGACGATCCGGAGCGGAGCTACTTCGACGCCCTCGATCCGCGTTTTGTGCATGCGCGGGCTGTTCGGTTCTCGAGTCGCGTTTGCGTTGCGGCAGCGGTTGGCGGTCGAGGAAACCGACGGGCCGCCCGCGTCGAAGGCGGTGCCGCTCATCGGCGCCGCGTTGCACGCGGCGGTGGTTCTCGGTCTGGCGCGCCGCGGGCGATGGGGTACGGCCTGCGCCTGGGCCGTCGGCGTGGGTGGCGTGTATCCGCTGTTGAACTCGACCCGGCAACTCCTCGAGCATCGGGACGACGCCGACCCGGCTCGAGGCGCACTCACGCGGATGTTCACGAAGGGCCCGCTTTCGTCGATCATCGGTGGTGCCGGATTCAACCGGCACCTCCTGCACCACTGGGATGCGAGCGTTTCGTACACGCGCTTCCGCGAGCTCGAGGATCGCCTCCAACCGACCGACGCGCGTCCGATCATGACTCGCGCGCGACTCCACCTACAGCGCGCTGTTCCGGCGCATGTGGCGACACGCGTGACCAGTGTCGAGTGTCCGCCGTGTCCCGTCTGTGCGGGCGCGGCGGAGCTGTGGGCGGATACGACCGACGTGGAGTACCGCACCAGCGATCAGGTCTGGCACTACGCCCGGTGCCAAAGCTGCGCGACGCTGTTCTTGATCGATCCGCCGCGCGACCGGCTCGACGAGATCTATCCGGCCAACTACTACTCGTACGGAGCCGAGAACTCGTTTCCGGTTCGGGTCAAGGAGATGCTCGACCGGCGAACGTTGCGGACGTTGTGTTCGCGTATTCCCGGCGTTCGCCTCCGGTTGCTCGATGTCGGTGGCGGTGTCGGCGCGATGGCGTCGCTCGTACGGGGGATCGAACCGCGCATCACCGAAAGCGTGATCGTCGATCTCGACGACCGGGCGGCTCCGCTCGCCGAGGCGGCCGGCCATCGGTTCGTGACGAGCCGGATCGAGGACTTCGATGAGCCGTCGCAGTTCGACGTGATCCTCATGCTGAATCTGATCGAGCACGTCGCGGATCCGGTGGCGGTGCTGAGCGGCGCCCGGCGCCTCGCGACGCCCGATTCGCGGGTGCTCGTGAAGACGCCGAATGTCGAAGGTTGGGACGCGAAGGTGTTGCGGCACCGCGACTGGGGCGGATATCACGCGCCCCGTCATTGGGTGTTGTTCACGCCCGACACCTTCCGGCTCGTCGCCGAACACGCGGGCTTCGTGGTCGAGCGCATGGACCTCACCCAGGGCGGACCGTTCTGGACGGTCGGCGTGATGTCGATGCTCGAGCGCCGCCGGCTCTTGCGTCGCAAACCCGGCCAGGCGATGGTGCAACATCCGCTGTTCGGGGTGTTCACCGCCGGCTTCGCCGCGTTCGATCTCGTCCGAGCCAAGTTCGGCGGCCGGACCTCGCAGATGTTCGTCTACTTGCGGCCCGCCACGTAGTACTCCGCGCCGAACGGAAGCCGCCGCAGCCCGCGCTCGATCGCGGGGAGTGGCCGCCGGTCCCACGGAAAGAACACGATGTAGGCGCTCTCGACGGCGGTCAGCCCGGCATCGGCGAACAGCCGGCGCGCTCGCGTCGCCCCACCAACTCGACACCTTCGTCGAACTCGCAGCGGCTGACCGCGAGCCGGGTGAGTGGGTTCAAGGGATTGTGCTCGAAGACCACGACCAATCCACCCGGCCGCGTGACGCGGCTCATCTCCCGCACGAAGGCGGTCCGTTCCGCGGGAGGGACGTGGTGCACCACGCACGCGGCGAACGCGACGTCGAGACTGGCGGAGTCGATCGGCAACGTGGCGCCCGAATACGTCTGGTAATGCGCGTCGGGGTTCTCGATCGCGGCGCGCTCGACCGCTTCCGCCGCGACGTCGATGCCGTGAACGGTGCCGAAACGCGGCGTCAGGAACTTGTCGGTCGTCCCGATCCCGCAGCCGACGTCGAGCACCGAGAGGCCGACCGGGGTCGCCGACGAGGCGACGGCTGAGCTCGTAGGCTGATCGGCTTTGCGCCGGCGAAGAAGTCGACTTCCTGGTCGGCAGAACGAGATCGACTGAACGACACCGCGTCCGCGTAGGGTCGGCGTACGCATCGAACTCGGCCACTCAGCGCAGGTCGGCCACTAGGAGTCTGGGCGGCGCCGGCTTCGTCGGGGTCGGAGAACGCCGACCGAATCGCGTACGAAGTACAACGGGCGGCGTTTGACCTCTTCGTGAATGCGGGCGACGTACTCGCCGATGACACCGAGCACCGTCAACTGGATCCCGCCGAGCAACGCGATGCCGACGACGATCGACGCCCAACCGGGAACCGTGTAGGTGCCGGTGATCTTGAGGATCGCCGCGGTGACGCCGATCAAGATCGAGAAGATCGAGACGATGAAACCGCCGCTGAGAACGGCGCCGCAGCGGTGCTGCCGAAAACGAGACCACTCCGTCGGCGGCGAAGCCGATCATGCGCCGGCTCGAGAACTTGGTACGACCGGCGTGGCGAGCTTCGCGCTCGTAGTGCACCGCCGGTCTGGTCGTAGCCGATCCAGGCGAACATGCCCCGCAGGTAGCGGCGGTGTTCGCGCATCGCGATCATGCCGTCGAGGGCCCGCCGATCGACGAGGCGGAAGTCGCCCGCGTCCGGAGGGATCGGGCACATCGCCCAGCCGGTTCATGCATGCGGTAGAACCACCGGCGCGGTCATCGAGCTTGGCCTGCGCGATCGCCCGCCCGCGCGTCGCGAACCGCGTAGACGACGTCGTAGCCCTCCCGCCAGCACCGGGCGAGGTCCAGCGCAACTTCCGGGGGATCCTGGAGGTCGCCGTCCATGATGATCGACCGCCTTGCCCCGCGCGTGATCGAGCCCGGCGGTGATGGCGATCTGATGGCCGAAGTTCCGCGAGAGCCGCACGGCGACGAACCGCGATCGTCGCGGCGATGCAGACTCCAGCATGAGCTCGTACGAGCCGTCGGTCGAGCCGTCGTCTACGAGGATCGCCTCGGCGGTTCCGTCGAGGGCATCCATCACCGGCCCAAGGCGGTTGTAGAGCAGTTCGAGCGAATCGATCTCGTCGAGAACCGGAATGACGAACGAATACTCCGGGTGTGTCATGTCCATTGCGCCCGTCAGCGTACTCAGTGCCGAATAGCTCCCTTGCGCTCATCGGCGGATCGAGGCGGGTCTTGAGCGGCCGCTCGGACCTGTGAACCGGGCGGTCCCCGCGAGAGAGACGGTGTTGTGGGTATGGGATACTGACGGGTCTGGTGCGGGTCCTGAGGTGGGCGGAAGGTGGCTGAGTCCGAGTCGTCGGTTGCGTCTCGGTTGAGAGATCGCGTTCGGGGTCGGTGGGCGCTCATCGCGTTCGTCGCGATCGAGGTGTGCGCGCTCCCGCTCCTCCTTTTCTTCGGCCGCCACGCATGGTTCACGCAAGACGATTGGGACTTCCTTTCGGCGCGAAAATTCGGTGACGCCGGTGACTGGTTCCGCGGTCATTTCAATCACCTGGTGACCCTGCCGATCCTCGTCTACCGCTTGTTCTGGGTCATCTTCGGGGTCCGGACCTACGTGCCGTACCTCATGTTGATCATCCTCACGCACCTGGCCATCGCGGCGCTGATTCGGGTCTTGCTGCGGCGGGCCGGTGTGCGCCCGTGGATCGCGACGCTCTTGGCGGGTGGCTTCGTGTTGTTCGGCGCGGGCGGCGAGAACATTCTCGTTGCCTTCCAGATCACGTTCGGCGGCTCGTTGTTCTTCGGGCTCGTGCAGCTCGTGCTCGCAGATCACGACGGTCCCCTCGATCGGCGCGACTGGCTGGGTCTGCTCGCGGGCTTCGCCGGGTTCTTGTGCTCCGGTGTTGCAGTCGCAATGACCATCGTCGTCGGGCTCGCGGTGTTGATGCGACGCGGCCGGCGAGGGTTGGCGCATCGCGCTGTTCCACACCGCGCCGATCGGCGTCGCGTACATCGTGTGGACGGTGGCGGCGCCGAAAGGCCAGATCGTCACGAATCTGAAGAGCCACTCCCCGGTGCAGATCGCCAAGTTCGTGTGGGTCGGTCTCGAAGCGACCTTCGGCGGGCTCGGTCAACTCCCCGGCGTCGGCATCCTGTTGCTGATCCTGCTCGTCGTCGGGCTCTTCTTCGCGTTCCGCGACCGGCCGAAATCGCGGCGGTTGTTCGCCCAGGGCCGGGCTGCCCCCGTCGCGCTGATGATCGGTGCCGTCCTCTTCCTGCTCATGACCGCGACCGCACGGGCCGGGCAGGGCGGCCTGCTCGTGCTGCTCAAGACGACGGGACCCGACCGCGCTCGCGAGAGTAGGTACATCTATCTCATCGCGGCGATGCTGCTGCCCGCGATCGGGCTGGCGTCCGAAGCGCTCATACGCCGGAAGAAGTTGCTTACAATTCCGATCGTCGTAGTGCTCCTCGCGGGACTCCCCGCCAACATCAACCAACTGCACGACTACTCGCCGCGCTACGCGACGCCGCCGGGCACCCGCTACGCGATCGTGTCGTTGTCGCGGCTCCCGCACGCGTATCAGCTGCGCAACACGCACACGCCGTATCCCGACAGCCGTTTGAGCGTCGAGGGCCTCACGGTGAGTTGGCTGATCGACAGTGGCGACCGCATCCCGAACCCGGGTCCGATCAAGCCGGGTGTCTCGGCGGCGGAGGAGCTCGAGTTCTTCGTGCAACCCGCGACCCCGGGGCCCAACCTCGTGTGTCACCCGCTCACGCGGCCGCTCATCTTCGAGATCAAGCGGCACCAGACGTTCACGATCGAGCGGGGTTACGCCAACGTCAAATATCTACCGGTCGGGCCGGGAACCGCGCCGTCGACCTACCGGGCCTTCCCCGCGCAGACGTACCGCGCGCTGGTAGGCCCGCTGCGCTTGCGGTTCTTCCCGCTCGACAAGGGTGTGGACGTGTGCCTATGAGCCCGCGCGTCCGCTACTTCTTCGTGCACATCCAAAAGACCGGTGGCACCACGCTGTGGCACCGCTTGGCCCGGCACTTCGCGCCGAGCGCGATGTATCCCGATGCGACCGATGGTGACCTGCTCCTCGTGGCGCCGCAGATTTCGGTCGATCAGCTGCTGGCGCGATGGGAGCAGCGCCGCGACGAGATCGAGATCGTGACCGGTCATTTCCCGATCGCCACCGCGGAGCTCCTCGACGCCGACTTCGTCACCTTCACGGTCCTCCGCGAACCCGTTGATCGCGTACTGTCCCAACTGCACCGCTATCGCGAACGGGTGCCGGCGGCGGGGAGCAAGTCGCTCGAGGAGCTCTACGAAAACGGCACCAACAATCTCGCCTCGCCCAATCAGATGGTCAAGATGTTCGCGTTGACGGCCGCCGAAGTCGCGGCGTCGACCGCACCGAAGGGGTGGGCGATGTTCACGCCGATCGACCTCACGGCCGAACGTCTGGTGCGCGCGAAGGAACGGCTCGCGGCGGTCGACGTGGTCGGTTTGCAAGACCGGTTCGAGGAGTTCTGCGGCGAGCTGCAATCGCGGTTCGGCTGGGATCTCGGGAAACCCGGTCATGCGAACCGAACCGCGCAGGCCACCGCGGTTCCCGACGCGCTGCGCGAACGCATCGCCGCCGACAACCAACTCGACATCGACTTCTACGCGTTCGCCCGGGACATGTACGAGAGCCGGCGCCCGGACCGGTCCGGCTCGTGATCTCGCGGCGCACGCGGCATCTATTCCTCGCGGTCGCGCTGCTCACTCTCGCGGTCTACCTGGTCTCGGCCCGGGGGTTGCCGACGACGTTCGACGAGCAGATCATGCTCGACACCACGACTGCGCTCGTGCACGGAAAGCCGAACATCCAGACGCCACTCCTGCAGACCAAAGAGTTCTCGTCGTTCGGCGTCAAGCGCCACGACGGCACCGTTGCGGGGCTGTACGGCGTCGGCAACTCCCTGGCGAGCGTGCCGCTCTACGGCGCCGGGCGATTGGTCGCGCAGTTCGCGTCGCCGGCGCAGCGGCCGCGCGTGATCACCACCACGATGATGTTCATGAACGCGTTCATCACGGCCGCGAGCGTGTTCATGCTCATGATGTTGTGCGCGTTATTGGGCGCCCCGCCCCGGGGTGCGGTGCTCATCGGCCTGTCCTTCGGGCTCGGCTCCTACGCGTACCCGCACGCGCTCACGTTCTTCTCCGAGCCGGGGACCGCGCTGTGCGTGCTCTCCGCCGCGTTCTTTGCGATCCACGCGTCTCGGAGCGGTCGAAGATGGGATCTCGTCGCGAGCGGTGCGTTCGCGAGCGCGGCGCTGTTGTTCCGGATATCCGCCGCCTTGTTCCTGCCGATTTTCGGGGTGTGGCTGCTGGTGGCCGCGACGCGGATGCGGGATCGGGACGACTCCGGTTCGAGCAATCTGCGGCGCATGTTCGAGTTCGGTGCGTGGTACACGGCCGGCGCCGTCGCGCCGCTCGTCGTGCTGCTCGCTTCGAACGCGTGGCGCTACGGCGGCGCGCTCGACGTCGGCTACGCGACCGGGTCGCCGAAACACCCGTATTCGATCGTGCGGGGTGTGATCAATCAGTGGTTCAGCTCGGGCAAGAGCATCTTCTTGTTCGCGCCGATCGCGATCGTGGTGGTGCTCGGGCTCGGTCGTTCGGTGAAGAAGCTGCCCCTCGAGATGTCGCTGCTCGGAGCGATCGTCGTCGCCAACACGTTGTTCTTCGCGCGGTACCAGTTCTGGTCGGGCGACTGGGCGTGGGGCCCGCGGTACCTCCAGATCGTGCTGCCGTGCCTGGCGGCGATGGCGGCGCCCTTGATGGACTCGCGGTTCTGGATGCGCGCGCTCATCGTCGTGAGCGTGTTCGGCTTCTTGTTCTCGGCGCTGCCGGCCGTCGCGACCCGCTTCACGATCGAGTTCTACAACGCGTACGGGGTCATGCCGCCGCCGTCGATCAAGGGTCCGCCCGACTGGGACCACAGTTATTACGCGCTCATCTGGCACACCTGGCACTGGCAACAGATCCTGTACCACCTACGGGAGCTTCCGCACACGTTCTCGAACACGCTCAACAACGTGACGTGGAAGACCGGACCCATCCCGGTCACGCGGTTCCCCGGGAAGCCCCGGCTCGAGTTCTGGTGGCTGCGGGCGCGGGATCTCGGATGGCGGGCCCCGCTCCTGTTCGCGCTACTGCCCGTGGCCGTTTTGGCGGCGGGCCTGCGCCTGGTGAACCGCCATCTGGACTCCCGCCGACCCGCCGGTAGCAGCGTATGACCCGCCCGGGTCCTACAATCCGGGCCGATCGGCCCGTGTACACGGCGCGATTCTCCGGCTACGATTCGCACGAATGGGGAACTTGGCGGCGATTGCGACGGAGGGGCCACACCGGGCCGCGGGCGAGCTCGAGCTCACCGTGGTCATGCCGTGCCTGAACGAATCCGAGACCGTCGCAATCTGCGTCACCAAGGCGATGCGCTGGCTGCACGAGCACGGAGTCGACGGCGAGGTCGTCGTCGCCGACAACGGCAGCACCGATAACTCCGTCGAGCTCGCCGAAGCCGCGGGCGCCCGGGTCGTCGTCGTACGGCGCAAGGGTTACGGCAACGCCTTGATGAGCGGGATCCGCGCCGCCGCGCGGCACCTACGTGATCATGGCCGACGCCGACGACAGCTATGACCTCGAGAACCTCGGCCCCTTCCTCGCGGGTCTGCGCAACGGCGACGACCTCGTGATGGGGAACCGCTTCAAGGGCGGGATCGAGCCCGGCGCGATGCCGTGGCTGCACCGCTGGATCGGCAACCCGGTGCTCTCGGGCATCGGCCGGTTGTTCTTCCGCACCCCGGTTCGTGACTTCCACTGCGGTATGCGCGGGTTCCGCAAAGACGCGATTCTCGGGCTCGGGTTGCGCTCGGGTGGCATGGAGTTCGCGAGCGAGATGGTCGTGAAGGCGACACTCGCCAAGCTCAAGATCGACGAGGTACCCACCACCCTGCGACCCGATGGGCGCAGCCGCGCGCCGCACCTGCGCAGCTTCCGTGACGGGTGGCGCCACCTCCGATTCTTGCTGCTGTTCTGCCCCCGCTGGATGTTCGTGTACCCGGGGTTGTTCGTGCTGGCCATCGGCGCGGTGGGAACGACCGCGCTCACGTTCGGCTACGTCGGCCGCCTCGACATCGCGGGGCTGCTCTACGCCGCCTCACTCATGATCATCGGGTATCAGGCGCTCTGGTTCGGGCTGTTGATGCAGAACTACGCGGAGACGCGCGGCATCTTGCCGATGCGCGCCCGTCCGAACCGTCTCCAGCGGCGGCTGACACTCGAGCGTGGACTCGTGCTCGGCGTCGGCATGATCGTGTTCGGATTGATCGTCGCCTTGCTGTCGTTCATTCGATGGCGCCAAGCCGATTTCGGTGCCCTGAATCCCGGCACCAACGTGCGCACCATTACTCCCACGATCCTCGGGTTGGTGATGGGTTCGCAGACGATCCTCGGCAGCTTCTCGATCGGCGTGCTCTCCATCCGCACCGCGGACGAACAGCCGATCGTGCGGGCGCCGTTGGAGACTCCTGCCCCGCGCTTCCTGAAGCATGCGGGTGTTGATAGCGGCGCACTACTGGCTGCCGCACATCGGTGGTGTCGAGTTCCTGGCGCGTGAACAGTCCCGCCGCCTCGTCGAGCGTGGTCACGAAGTGACCGCGATCTCGTCTCGGATCGGTGACGATCGGGCGCTGTCGTACGACGACGGGTTTCCGGTCCACAAGGTCGCGGCCAGCAACGTTCTCGAAGAACGGATACGGCTTCCGTACCCGCTGTTCTCGCCCACGTTGTTCCCGTTGGCGTCGCGTCTGGCTGCCGAGTCCGACGTCGTGCTCGCGCACACGCACACGTTCATGAGCACGATCGCCGACCGCGCACGCGGCGCGGGTACGGCACAAACCGTTCGTGCTCTTCCAGAACAACCCGTTCATCGAGTACAAGTTCCCGTTGAACGTCGTGCAAGATGCCGCCGATGCAACGGTTGGTCGCCACACGATGCGCTCCGCCGACCGGCTCCTCACCAACAGTGAGTTCACCGCCCAATACGTCCACCGCGTTGGCGCCGGGGCGTGAGGTCACGGTCATGCATCTCGGTACCGACACCGAGCGGTTCGCTCCGGTCGACGCGGCCGAGCGGGCCGCGATCCGGCGCCGGCTCGACCTGCCCGTCGACGGGTTCATCGCGCTCGACGGTGCGCCGGCTCTTCTTCCGCAACGGCCTCGACACGCTCATCGAGGCGGCGACGCGCCTGCGGGGCCTGGCCGGGATGCACATCGTGATCGGCGGCGCCGGCCCCGAGGGCGCCGAGATCAAGGAGCGCATCGCCCGGGACCGACTCAGCCAACGTTCATCTCGTCGGCTACATCCCCGACGCGGATCTTCCCGACTACTACCGGGCCGCCGACGTGTTCATTCTCCCGACGCGGACGGCCGAGGGTTTCGGGCTCGTGCTCATGGAAGCGGCGGCGACGGGAGTTCCGTCGATCGCGACCGACTCCGGCGCGCCGCGCGAAGTCGTCGACGACGGAGTGACCGGAATGCTCATCCCGCCCGACGCGCCCGACGCGCTCGCGGCGGCGATTACCCAGCTGTACCGGTCGCCGGAGCTGCTCGCCGCCATGGGCCGCGCCGCGCTCACGCGTTCGGCGTCGTTCACGTGGGATCGCTCGATCGACATACTCGAACGCGTGCTGCAAGAAGCCGTCGCGCAGGGCCGCGGGGCCAAGCGGTGACCAATCCGGCCCCGAACGGTCCGGCGCTCGTCGACGCCCGCTGGCTCGGTATCGGCGGACCGGGTCGGGTCGCGGAACATCTCCTCCAGGGTCTGCACGAGATCGACCCGCCCGGTTCGTGGGTGGTGTGGGGCCCCGACGCGGTCGACGCGCACCTCTGGTCGAACGCGACGCGCGTCCCGAACCGGCATCACCCCAAGGCGCTGTACAGCCAGCGTGAGTTTCCGGGACCGCGATCGGTGCATCCACGCGTCGCGTACTTCACCCATCATCTCCGGCCGGCCTGGAGGTTGGCGCCGGTCGAGGTGACCACCGTGCACGACACGATCCCGTTCCGCTACCCGCCGTCACCCGCGCTCGCGCCGCTGATGCGTGAGTACATCCGCTGGATGGCGCGGCACTCGACACTCGTCACCACGGATTCCGAGTTCTCCAAGCAGAGCTTGCAAGAAGACATCGGCCTGGATGCGGATCGCATCGTTGTGTTGAAGCTGGCGATCGATCACGATTCGGCGGCGCGGATCAAGCAGTTGCGTACGACCGCGCCCAAGGTCGACCGCGTGATCTTCGTGGGCCGCGACGCGCCGCACAAGAACCTCGACCGCCTCGTGCGCGGCTTCGCACCGAGCGAGTTCGCGGGGCAGGGCGCAGTGCTCACACTGGCGGGCGTCGACGGGAAGGAATCCATGGAACGCTTGCGAACGCTGGCCGCGCAGGTCGGCGCACGCGTCGAGCTGCCCGGCGTCATCTCGCAAGACGCGTTGGAAGCGCTACTCGCGTCGGCGACCCTGCTCGCACAACCGTCGCTCGAGGAGGGCTTCGGCCTGCCCGTCGCCGAGGCGATGGCCGCGGGAATCCCCGTGGCGGTCAGCACCGGTGGCGCGTTGCCCGAGATCGTGCAGGGCGCGCCGGTCGAGCTGTTCGATCCGCGCGACGTCGGTGCGATCACCCATGCGATCGACCGCGTCGCGGCCTCTCCGGTCGCGCCGCCCGAGCTCGAGTGGCCGCGCCCGCGCGACTACGCGGCATCGGTTCTCGCCGCGATCGATCGCGCCGAGGCGTTGTAGCCTTCCTCCTGGATATGGGTGTTCTCAGCCGGTGGCGCCGGCAGTCGATGCCGGCGCTCTCACGCGCCGAGCAGCTCGCCGCCGACGGGCGGTTCCTCGAGGCGATGACGGTGCTCGCGGACGAGAACCGTGTGCGCGCCGATGCCGCGCTCGAAGCCGAGCTCGTTCAGCTTCGGCACCGCGCGTTCGCCGCGCTCGACCGCGGCGCGGGACCCGATGCCCTTCCGCTCGTTGCCGATCCGTTCCCGGATGTCGTCGACGTACCGCCCGAGATCACTCCCGCCGGGCTCGACGCCGAGACGTTGCGGGGCGCGGTGCAACATCACGGGAGCCTGCTCGTGCGCGGCCTCATTCCCGCGGCGGAGGTCGCTCGCCTGCGCGATGACATCGACCGCTCCTTCGCGGCCCACGACGCCGAGCGCGCGCCCGCGGGTGAAGCAGGACCGTGGTACCAGCCCCTCACCGGTGACGACATCAACGACGGGATCCTCGACTTCGATCGTGCCATCGCGATCGCGCAGGGCGGGCTGCTGGCCGCCGACTCGCCACGCGCGCTCTTCGACGTGCTCGACTTCTACCGCGAGATTGGCATTCTTCGCTTGCTCACGGAGTACTTCGGTGAGCACCCGACGCTCTCGGCGCGCAAGACGACGCTGCGAAGAGTTCACTCCGACAAGTTCTTCGAAGCGCTCGACGGTCGCGGTGCTGATTCCGGATGGCATCAAGACGGCGCGTTCCTCGGCGCCGACGTTCGCACCATGAACCTGTGGGTGGCGCTCTCCGACTGTGGGCGCGACGCGCCGAGCCTCGACCTGGTCGCGCGGCGAGTCGAACGCATCCTTCCGACCGGTACCGAAGGTGCCGCCTTCGACTGGGCCGCCTCTACCGCGGTGGTGGAAGCGCTCGGCGCGGGTTCGATCGTCCGCCCCGACTTCGCGGCGGGCGACGCACTCTTCTTCGACGGTTTCCTCGTTCACCAGACGGGAGCCAACCCGGAGATGACCCAGACGCGGTACACGATCGAATCCTGGTTCTTCGCACCGTCGACGTATCCGCTCGAGTGGATCCCGCTCGTCTCCTGAGAAGGTTCACAGGCGGCGGGCAGTAGCGTTGCGCCGCGTGTTGACCCGAAGAGCTCTCGTCGCCGGATCGGCGCTGGTCGTCGTTGCCTGCGGATGCTCGAGCGGGAGCGCCAAGACCGCGCCGACCACGACCGTGATCGCACCCGCAGCGACGACGGCGCCGACGACCACCTCGACGACGACGCCCGTGACATTCCCGGGTCCGCCGCTCGGACCCTTGGTCATCGAGGACGCGCCGAGTGGATACGAGCGCAAGCCCGACACGCTGGCCGACACCGGTCCGACCAATCTCGAGAAGGCGGTGCGCGACGACGCGTTGAGCTCCGAAGGCGACGCCCGCCGGGCGCTCACGACCGCAGGATTCCAACGGGGCTACCAACGGCAGTGGTCGACGGAGCCGGCCGTGAGTCAGAACTTCATGTACGTGTACCAGTTCGCCACTCCCGAAGGCGCGGCGCAGTACCTGTCGCATTGGAGCGCCACCGCCACCGCCGGCGCCTCGCGCGCGGGGCCGGTGCCGTTCACGCCGACCGTTCCGGGCTGGATGGGCCTCAAGGCCAACGACGCCCTCGGCTCGTCGGGGGTCGTCCTCTTCTCCAAGGGCCCGTACGCCGTCCAGGCCGTGACGACGGGCCCGGGCGGCGTCGATCAGGCGGATCCCGCTACCGCGCTCGCCTTCGCCCAGTTCGCGCGCCTTCCCTGAGCGTCACCGCGGTCCCGCCTGAGCTCCTTCGGCGGTGCGTCGGGCCTCGCAGGCGTGAGATAATGACCGATTCCAAATCCGGGCGCGAGGGGTAACGAATGTCCATCAAGACTTCAGCAGACGAGTGGGTTCGCAAAGGGCCGACTCAGGCGATCGCGGTCGTTGCCGCGCTGGGGATCGTCGTCGGAGGTCTGATCGGGCTCGGGATCGGGTTCAAGATCGAGCAGAGCCGGACCAAGTCCGACGTCGCGAACTTGCAGAAGCAGCTCAAGGCCAAGACCGCCCCCAAGGGCTCGGTCACCGGAGCACTCGGCCAGCGCCTCGGCAAGGTGACGAAGACCGGCTCGGGCTCCTTCACGATGACGACGAAGCAGCGCGGCGCGCAGACGATCAACACGACCGACAAGACGGTGTTCGAGACGACAGTGCGCGCAACGATCGCCGACGTGCACTCGGGTCGCCGCATCCTCGTCACACCGGGCGGCAAAGAGCTCATCGTGTTGACGCAGACCAGCCAGCTCGGTCGCATCGTCGACGGAGTCGGCAGCGACTCGATCAAGATCGCAAAGGGCAACGGCGCTCCGGCCGGCAGCGTCAAGACTGCCGATATACACGTGGTCTACACGTTGAAGCCGATCACCGAAGCCGATCTGAAGGTCGGCGACCCGGTGCTCGTGGGCGGGCGCGCCAAGGACGACAAGACCTTCGACGCCATCGAGGTGATCGTGCTGCCGCCTGACAGCGGCTTCGCGACCTGAGCCTCAACATGAGCTCGCCGCCGCGCTACCTCTTCATCCACGTGATGAAGACCGGCGGCACGTCGTTTGTCTTTCACCTCCTGCAGCAGTTCGCTCCCAACGAGGTGTATCCGAGCGCGGGCTTGGATCGCCGGCATGCGACCGACGCGGAGCCGTACGGGAGCCTCGCCGATCTCGCCGCGGTTACACCCGAACGGCACCGCGCGATTCGTATGTACGCGGGTCACTTTCCCTACATGGCGCGCGACTTGATAGCCGGCGACCTGACCAGTGGCGACCTGACGACGTTGACGTTGTTGCGGGATCCGGTCGATCGCACGGTCTCGTTGCTCAAGCACTTCAAGCGACTCTACGAACGGTTTCGGGACGAGCCGCTCGAGCGGATCTACGAGGATCCATTCGTCTACCGGCACTTCATCGACAACCACCAGACCAAGGTGTTCTCGGTCGATCGGGCGGACCACCCGCGTACGATCGCGAGCCGGGTCACCTACCAGCAGATCAACGACTACGTCACCGGTACCGCGCCCGATGCAGTGGGCGCCGACGACACGATCACGGTTGACGACCGGCGGCTCGAGCGGGCCCGCGAAAATCTGGCGCGCGTCGACGTGGTCGGCTTGAACGAGCGGTTCGACGAGTTCGTAGAGACGCTGCGGGCGCGCTTCGGTTGGTGGCCCGACGGCATGGCGGGCGACGCCCGCGCCAACGTCAGCTCCGAATCGTGGGTCGCGAGTCCTGAACTCCGCGCGCGCATCGCCCGCGACAATGCGTTCGACGTCGAGCTGTACGCGTACGCCAAGGAGTTGGCATCGTGACGGTGGGTTCGCGGCAGGTGAGCGTCGTCGTCGTCACCTACGACATGGCGCGCGAGATCCCGCGTACGTTGCAGTCGCTCGCGCCGGGCTACCAACAGGGGATCGGTGCCGACGACTACGAGGTGATCGTCGTCGACAACGGCTCGCCCACGCCGCTGGACCCCGCGCTGATCGACGGGTTCGGGGGCAAGGCGCGCAGCATGCGCATCGATCCCGCTCCGCCCACCCCCGCCCACGCCGCGAACCTCGGCGTCGAGATGGCCGAGAGCGATTTTGTCGGGTTGCTCGTAGACGGCGCGCGTCTCGCGAGCCCGGGGCTGCTCGCGCGCGCCTGCCTCGCGCGCGCGCGCTGGCACCGCGGCCGGTCATCGCGACCCTCGGGTGGCATCTCGGATCGATTCGCCATATGGACGCGCGCGACGCGGGTTACGACCAGGCGGCGGAAGACGAGCTGCTCGCGGGATCGGGCTGGGAGCACGACGGATACCGCTTGTTCTCGATCAGCACGCTCGCGGCGTCGTCGGCCCGCGGTTGGTTCGCGCCGATGGGGGAGAGCAACGGTCTGTTCATGGCCAAGTCGATGTGGGACGAGTTGGGCGGGCTCGACGAGACGTTCGCGCTCCCGGGCGGTGGACTCTCGAATCACGACCTGTACCGGCGGGCGTGCGAGCTCGATGGCGCCCAGCTCGTCGTGCTGCTCGGTGAGGGGACCTTCCACCAGATTCACGGCGGCGCGGCCACGTCGGGCCGCATCGGCTGGGACGAGATGCACGCCGAGTACGTCAAGCTGCGCGGGCACGCGTACCGGCCACCCGAGAACGAGCGGCTCTATCTGGGCACCGTTCCCGATGCCGCGCTCCCACACATCGAGCAATCCGCGAAGCGCGCGCTCGAGCTCCGCCCGCCGACCTGACTGGAAACGGCCTAGCGCGTGCGCTTCAGGTAGCCGCTCGGGTTGAAGGTGAGTGCGTACTTCTCGAGCGTGGTGTCGACGGCCCAATTGTTGTTGTCCGCGAGGATGCGCTTGACCGCTTCGAGCGGTCCCGGACCGAACCCGGGCCAAACCGGATGGCCGTTGAGGATCGTGTACTCGACGATCACGTACGAGCCGACCGGCACGAGCGGTGAGTAGACCTTGAACTCCGATTCGATGCGCAGGTTGGTACCGGGTTGGGATCCCAACACGACCAGCACGCGCGAGTCGCCGACCATGTCGCGCACCCGCTGCGCGATGTCCTCGGCCTGCGCGGAGCCTTCGATGTACGTGACTCGGGGATGTTCGGCGCGGTCGCCCGCGACTTCGGGGTCGATCGACACGACCTGACCGTGATCGAGCAGTTCGCAGATCGACGCGAGGAACAACGCCCGGCCCCCGTTGGCCGAGCCGGTTTCGATGATCCAATCGGGCTTCACCCGATGGAGCAGCTCCTGATACACGAACAGATCCGTCGGCGCCTTCGCGACGCGTTGGCCGAGCCAACTCGTTTCCCGCCACGCCATGCTGTGCCAAAACGCGTCGACGAACTGGGTCGTGAGCTCGTCGGGTATCGGTGTGGCGGAGCTCGGCTGGCCGTCGGGGCCGGTGAACACCGGTCCCTTCACGAACGAGCTCGCCGTCATGCGCCGCGCACGCGTGCGTGACGCGCGCGGGAACATCGTGCCGACGTAGTGCAGCGTCTTGCCCGCGCCGCGGAACTGCCGGCCGCGGAGATCGGCGAAGTGTTCGGCGTACCCGGTGATGGTGGCCCGGCGGTCTTCGGGATCGGCGCGGTTGGTCGTCGTGCCCCCGTGCACCTGGTGGAACGAGCCCTCACCGAGGATCGTGACGACGTTGACGTCGGGGGTCGCGCCCAGCCGTTCGTAGAGCTCGAGGTTCGCGTAACCGCCGCCCGGCATCGAGAAGCTCTCGTCGAACGCGCCGTACTGCTCGAGCAACTTGCGGGGCACGAAGATGCAGTTGCTCTCCCACAACCCGTCGAACCAGTCGCGGTCGCCGATGAAGTGGCCGATGTCGAAGAGGCGGTAGCCGTCGAGGGGCCACTCGATCTCGCGGAACAACTCGTCTTCGTAGGTCTGGTCGTAGCCCGCGTTCATCGCGTCGGGTTGTTGACCGGGCCCGACGTACCACTGCTGGGTGACGACGATCGCGGGTTCGTACGTCGACAAGCCGGCCATGCCGTAGCGGAGCACGCTCGGCGTGAGCACGTGCGCCCCGTCGATCATGAACGCGATCGTGGAGCCCGCCGCGATCGCGAGGCCGCGGTTGAGGGCATCGACGGGGGTAGGTGTCGCCGCTTCGCCGAGATCGAGGTAACGGAACTCCGGACCGAAGCTCTGTACGTATTCCTCGCCGAGCTTCTGGTCGGCGGCCGAGCCGTTCTCGACGACGACGACCTCGTAATCGAGATCGGCAACTCCCTGTTGGTACGCCCGGGAAAGCGAGTGCAAGGTGCGTGCGGCTTCGCGCTTCATGTTGTAGAAGACGACGACGATCGACAGGTCTTTCGTCAGCGCGGGCGCCGGGGCGGGCGCGGCGATCGGGGGCCGGTTGCGGCGGCGCAACAAGCCGCGCACCCCTGACTCCTTGGGCGAGCTCTGGGTTTCCGGTGCAGTCGTCACGACCGGAGCCGGAGCCGGAGCCGCGCCGGGAACCGGCAGCGTCTTGCGCCAGGAGACGCCGGAACCGGCGACCCGTTCGATCGGCGACGTCGACGCCGCGGCGGGCGCGGAACTCGTCGACCGCGCTCGCCCGATCGGCGTCTTCGTAGTCGTCGACGATCACGACGCCACCGACGGCGACGCGGTGATACAACGCGTCGAACGCGGCGGTGATGTCTGCCGCGTCGCCGGCACCGATGTGCAGCAGCGCGATCTGCTTGATCGGCGCGTCGGGCAGCGTGTCGGCCGGCGGGCCCTGAGAGGAATCGCACCCGCTCGTCGAGCAGGCCGAAGCGCGAGAAGCCGTCTCGCACGGTGTTGAGATCGGACCACGCGAACACGAGCTCCGACGGCGACGGTTCCACACGGAAGCGGTCGGCGACCCACACCTCGCGGGTCTCGATGTCGTGCGCGTCGAGGTAGCCGCGCAGGAAGATCGCGGCGCCGCCGCGCGCGGTGTCGACCTCCACCAGGTCGCCCGCGAGCCGCTCGGTTCGAACCGCGTCGAGCCCGCGGCGCAGGAAGGCGAGCCGTTCGCGGCCCATGTCGGAGTAGGGGAGCGTCGAACCGGCGTGGCCCGCGTGGGGCAGCACTCCGGCGCGGCGCTCCTCTACGAGCTTGTCCCAGCGGAGCTGCATCTCGCGCGTCGGATCACCGATCTTGGGCCGATCCGGGGTCTTGCCCTGCGCGATGCAATCCGCGAGATACCAGAGGCGTAGCTCGTGATCGAGGTACAGCTCGTTGAGGAGCGCGGCCTCGAGCAGGTTCAGGTAGCGATCGGCGGCCTCGGTGAGCAGGTGGCGGCGACCGTAGAAGTCGTTGTGCTGGAACAGGATTGCCTGGAGCCGGGTCTTCTCGGCGATGTCGAGCAGGATGTCTTTGCCCTCGGCCGCCTCGAACGAATCGAGCAGCGCGCGCAGCTCCGGTTCGCGCTCGAGTCGCGCTTCTTCGACCACGATCGCCAGGCCGAAGTACACCGGGAGCACGAGCCGGCGCAGCGGCTGGTCGTACTCGGCGATGAAGTCGTCGAGCGCGGTCATCACGCCGTTGCGGGGACCGCCCTCGGTCACCGCGTTGTAGTGCTCCGGGTTCAAACCGCCGGTCGGCAGTACTTGCTTCGTGCCCGGCCGGATGCCCTTCATCTCGTAGGGCTGGCGGAACTCCGCGGGTACGCGGTCAGGCTCGTAGTAGAGATCGCGCCGGCCGTACGGCCACAACACGTCGTGCATGATGATGATCGGGAGCGGCGCGTTCCCCTTGCGTGCGCCCTCGGCGAGCATCTTGAGCTCGTGGTACACGGTGAACCAGTTGTGGTCGCCGTCGACCAACGCGACGTCGACGGGCGGGAGCGTCGGCAGCACGTTGTGGCTGACGTCCCGGTGAAAGATGTACCGGCCCGGGAACTTCTTCTCGTGCTCGGCGGGATCGAATTCCGGGATCGGGTCGATCACGTGCAGCTCGGTCTCGGGGCCGAGCCGTTCGAGCATGAGCGCCGTGGTCTCGCCGCGCAACGCGCCGATCTCGACGATTCGATTCGCGTGCGCCGTCTGGAGGACGGGCCAGATCACTCGCTCCCAGAACGGATACATGGGGGATGCTCGGGGCTACCGCTCAGCCGAGCGTGCTGTCGCCCGGGAGCACGACGATCTCGACGGCGACCCGCACCCGCTTCACCCGGGCCTTCTTCTTGGCCCCGGCCTTCTTCTTCGTCGCCGCGGCCGCCAGGAAGGTGCGGACGAGAACGTGGCGGCCCGCCGTGAGCTTGGCCTTCGTGGCCGGCACCGTCTTGCGCGACGACGGCTCCGACGGTCGAGATCGATATCGGCCGGCCGTTGCGGGCTTTGAACACCATCGCATCGTTCGTCACCGACGAGACCAACGAACCCATGCGGTTCGGCAGCACGCACCGCTGATGATCAAGATCTCCTTGGCCGCGTAGACCGGCGGACCGGCCGCGCCGGTTGCCTTCGCGGTCGCCGGCGGTGGTCGGGGGGCCCGAGGTCGTGGTCGCGCCCTTCGGGTTGAGCACGAAGACGACGCGGGATCCGGCCTTGATGTCGGACTTGCTCGCCAGCGCCGTCGCTTCCACGTGCGTGCGGGGCAGGAAGCCCAAGGTGACCGGCGCTTTTGCCGGTCGAGACCACGAGTGACCCGCGCCGCGGTGCGAACGACGACACCCTTCAACGGCGGCGGCGCGAACGCGGTGACGACCTTGACCCGCTTCCTCGTCGCCGGTGGGTGCTCGACCGCGGCCTGCTTGGTCGTGGTCTTGCGGTGCTCGCCGACCTTGACGCCGATCCCGAGTCCGGCGATCAACGAGATCACCATGGCGAGGGCGAGCGAGCCGAGCAGGAAACGTGGCGTACGACCCTCCACGGTGCTGGCCACCGTGCGCTTCCACGAGCGCTTCGGTGTCTCGGCCGTCGCCATGTTCGAACTCCTCGGAAGTGATCGGGGCAGGATTGATCGAACTTGATCGGCGTCTGATCAGTCTGTGTCGGAACGCTCTGACGGGTTTGTCAGCTTTTCCGCCCCGGAACCGCGCAATCTAGGGGCAACCAGCCTCGCTGTCCGCGCGAGGGCCGTCAAGCCGGGTCACGACTGCCCCATCACGAACCGCCTCATCACAAACTCGCCACTCCCAGACTCGCGCCATCACGCATGAACGCGGCGGCGGACCCCTCGATCTGCGGGAGCGACGGGAGAAGAAGGGCAGGGCCAGCACGATGAGCAGCGGTACGGCGCCCGCGAGCATGAAGACCAGGGCCTTGTGGGTGCGCTCGTTGCGGACCTTCTCGCACTTGGTGTTGGCCCATGTGTAGCGGGGCGGGACGTTGGCGCGGCGCGGCGCGAGGTCGCGGGGGTCCTTGGGGAACAGGACGCTGCCGCAGTCGTACGGTCTGCGCCGGGCCGCGATAATCGAAGCTGCGGAGCGACACCACGCCGGCCGCGAGCAACGCCGCGACCCCGGCCAGGGCCAGGACCACCGCCGCGAACCTCGCCAGCTGATTGGTCTTCACGGTCCGCCCCTACTTGGCCTGTCCCCATGTGGCCCGTCCCCACGCCGCGACAGCCTACGGCCATTTTTGCGTTCGCCGAAGGACTGGCCCGATCGGCCGCGTACTATGCCACGGTGCACCTCTATCTCCTGGCGCTGTCGCTGCCGGTGAAGATCGACGCCCAGAAGAACCCGCTCCCGGCCATCTTCTTGTTCTTGCTCGCGGCCGGGCTGCTCTGGTTCCTGGTGGTGCAAGCCCGCCGCCGCGACGCCCGCAAGGCCCGGCCGGCGCGCGGCGGCGACAGCTGGTCGCGGCGCCCGCCCCGCTTACTGACTCCGAGGGCAGGGGAACCGAAATGGCGCCGAGCCGAGCGGTCTGCGTCACCGGCATGCACCGGAGTGGCACCTCGTTCATCGCGGGCGCGTTGCGGTTCCTCGGGGTGTCGCTGGGCGACCCGGCCCGGCTGTTGAAGCCCGGACCCGACAACCCGCTCGGGTACTTCGAGGTCGCGGCGCTCATGCAGCTCGACGACGAGGTGCTCGCACACTGTGGCGGCGCGTGGGATCAGCCGCCCGTTCTCGATCCGGGCTGGGAGCTCGACGCCGGCCTCGATCCGTTCCGGGTGCGCGCCGTCGAGATCCTCGACACCACGTTCGGCCCGGTCGCCGATCGGGCGCCGGTGATCGCCTGGAAGGATCCCCGGCTGTCGTTGTTGTTGCCGTTCTGGCGTTCGGTCATGCCGATGGCGGCGACGGTGGTGGTCATTCGCGATCCGGCGGAGGTGGTCGCTTCGCTCGGCGCCCGCAAGTACTCGGTCGACGCCGCGCAGGCTGCGAGCCTTTGGTTGCGCTACGTGTACGCGGCGGTCGCCAATGATCCCGACTGCCTGGTGGTTCGCCACACTCGACATCTTCGAAGATCTCCCCGCGACGATCGCCCGCCTCGCCGACCACCTCGGACTCCCGGCACCCGGCGCCGACGCCGAGGCCGCGGTACGGGCCCACCTCGATACCGGGTTGCGCCATCACGACGCGGCCGCCTCGGCCCCCGAGATCGAGAGTCCACTGCTCGATCTGGCCCGCGTGATCTGGAACGATGGCAACGTCGATCTCGGAGCGGTCCCGGCGATCGTCGCCGACCTGATCGCTCGCGGTTGGCTGCGGCCCCCGCTCGACGGTGAGCTCCTGGCGCGCGCTCGCGCCGACGTGGTCGAGGGCGCGCGAGACGCTCCGCAAGACGAACGGCCGGGTCGCGACGCTCGAAGCGCAACTCGCCGCGCTCGAACCCTGAACGAACGCTCGTGAACTACTGCTCGTGAACTAGGGCTCCCAGATCGAGAGGTCGCGGCCGATCATCTTCTCCAGGTTCGCGACGTCGTCGGCGAAGTACTCCCAGATCTCGCGGCGCTGTTCGAGCGTGAGGGGTTGTCGCCCCGGCTCCTGCGACGGCTTCTCCTGGAAGCTGAAGCGAATGCGTTCCAGCTCGGCCGGCATGAAATCCGGCGTCGTGCCCACGTGCACGAGCGCGGAGTCGTAGGCGCCCCGCGGGTCGTCGTCGATGTCGTCGTGCAACAAGATCAGGAGCCGCTCGCCGAAGCGCTCCTGGTACGGCTCGAGGCTCGCCGCGTACCAACCGCCGGCGATGATGCCGAGATGGTCGCGGTCGGGTGGCGTCTGCTTCACGACATCGACGAGCACCGAGTCGGGCGGGAGGCTCCCGCCTTCGATGTGATGCACCATCGCCGACTGCGCCCGGTCGATCGGGTTGCGCAACGTCGCCAGCAGGCGGACGTCGGGGACCGTCTCCGCGATGCGTTCGGCAACCACGGCCGGGCGGTGGCGCCAGAACATGTAGCCCGGGGTGGCCTCACCGACGATGGCCTCGCCGTTCCACCCCTCGAACTGCTCCCGGTACCAGGCCTGCCCCTGGTCGCGGTACACGTTGCCGTTGTTGAAGAACTCGATCTCGCCCCGGGCCGAGAACACATCGGGATGCAACCCGAGATTCAGGCGCAACCACCGCGTGGCGCTCTTCTGCGCGCCGATGATGAGGAAGGTGGGCAGCGGCAGCGTGAGGGTCTCCATCGGGTTCATCTTCTACCCTGTTGAGCCCGGAATCTCTAGCATTCGTCGAGCAACGAGGGAGCGGAATGGGTGATCTCGGCGCCGTCCCGCGGCTCGTCGTGCCCGCGGGACTGGTGATCGACGAGAGCGTCCGGGAACGGCTCGAGCGACGCCTCGCGACCGCGCCCGCAACCGTTGTCGGCATCGCGGGCGAGACTTCGGAGCTCGCGCCGGGCGCGAGCTATCGCGTGCACGTCGAGTGGCGGTCGCTCGAACCGACCCGGTTGACGCCGCTCGCACCGTCGGCCGCGGTTCGGGGCGCGGTGTTGCTGCGCCCGGGCGTTACCTACGAAATCCGCGACGGCGCGGTCGTCGTTACCGGCGCGGCCTCGGTGTTGCTCGACGCCGGCGCGCCCGTGCTCGATCCTCACGCGCCGTTCGATCAGCTCGATACCGCGTCGGAGCTCGGTCGACCACCCTTTCCGCGGCGGCCGGTGGTCGTGTTCCTGGGCTGCGAGAACGGATCCGACGCCGACTGGGTGCGCCGGCTCGCGAACCGCTTGGTCCGGCGGGATGTCGAGGCCCGCATCGCGATCCCGGATCCGGGTGCCGGGTTTCACCGCACCCGCCCGTGCCTCCCGACCGAAGCATCGATCCGGGCCCTCGCGCCCGACGTGGTCGTAACGCTCGACCGCACCGCCGCCGCGCAGGCGGATGCGTGGTGCGAAGGGAACCGATCGACGGTCCTCGTCGACTTCGACCGAGATCTCGCCGACCCGATGGAGCTCGTCTCCTGGCAGCTCGGCCACGCGCAGGGCCGACTGCGCGCGCGGATCGGTCCGCACGTCGATGTCCCCGCGTTCGCCGCGCTCGTGATCCGCCTCTGCGCCGGACCGCAGCCGATCCCGCCCTCGGACGAGAAGATCCTGGCCGATGCCCGCCGACCCGTTCGCGAGAGCTGGGGCGACGCATCGACCTCGGCGCCGGCTCGCGATTGCGTGATCCTGACCGGATCGCTCGCTGCGGCGCACCGGGCGCGCGTCGACGGCTTCGCCGACCACCTCGCGGGCGCGGGCGCGTCCGTGTCCGTGCTCGCGGCCGCGGCCGCGGCTCGCGGGCGCCGCGCGCGGACGCGGCGGTCGTGGTGCTCGCGGGTATGGCTCCGAATCCCGACATCGACGCGCTGATCGCGGCCCGGCGCGCCGCGGGCCGCCCGACGGTCGTGGATCTCTCGCTCGCCGATCTGCGGACCGGCGCCGACGAACCCGCAACTCACGCCCGCGCGTCGAAGCGTTGGTGTTGGCGTGCGGTCGGGTCATGGCGCCGGCCGGCGCGCTGCACACCGCGGCCTCATCGCTGGGAACCCGGTCGCTTGCGGCCGAGACGCCGCGGGTGCGCACGCTCGTCGTGCCGACACTCTTCACGCGCGAATACGCGGCCGAGCTGCGTGGCGCGCGCGCGCCGACGTAGAGGACCCGACCGCGCCCCGGATCATCGGCTGGCGGCCCGGAAACATTGCGCCCGACTACGCGGCGGCGGTCGCGGAGGGCATCGAGCTGGCGCTGGTGCACGACACCAACGAGTTCGAGTTCGTCGGCGCCGCGTCATCGCTGCCCGCGAACCTCGCCGGTCACGAGCGGGTGCGAGTCGTCGGCGACTCCGAGCTGGGTCCGGATCCCGCGGTCGCGGCGGTGGGCGGTCAACGTCTGGACCCCTGCGCTCGTGGGCGACGAGGTCGCCGGCGATACCCGAGCGTTCGAGGTCATCAGCTATCTCGGAGTGGCGAGCGTGATGCCGATCGTCGCCGCACCGCGATCGAGGGTGTCGTCTCGCCGTTCGTCGTCGTCGAGTCGGTCACGACCGGCCAGGAATGGGGCGACGTGTTGCACCACGTGCTCGACGACCCGGCCGTACGGGCCCGGCGTCGCCACGAGGCCGCGCGCCGGGCCGACGCGCTCGACGGTCCCGCGACGGCGACCACGGTCGCGAGCCGCTTCCTCGGCTGGGCGACCAGCGCCGTCGAACGAGCTCGAGCCGGTGGGCGCATGAGCCACGCACGAGGACGCGCCGGTCACGATCATCGTCCCCGTCTACGGCGGCCTCGCGTACACCGCGCGTTGCCTCGAGAGCGTCGTGCGGCACGCCGAAAGCAGCCGCGTTCCCTTCGAGATGGTGGTCATCGACGACGCGTCGCCCGACCAGCCGGTGCGCGACCTCGTCGATCAGTTCGCGGCGACGCCGGCCAGCTTCCCGATCACCGCGTTGCACAACGAAGTGAACCTCGGGTTCGTCGGGACCGTGAACCGCGGGCTGCGCCTCGCCGCGGGTGATGTCGTCATTCTGAATTCCGACACGGCCGTCACCGAAGGCTGGCTCGACAAGATGGCGGCCGCCGCCGCGCTTCCCGATGTCGCGACCGTGACGCCGTTGACGAGTCACGGCTCGATCTGCACGATGCCGGATTCGGTGATCCAGGCGTTCGCACTCGAGAGCGCGAACCCGCGCATCGACGACTGCGCCACGTTCGTCGAACGGCACTCGTTGCACCTGCTGCCCGAGCTGATCTCGGGCGTGGGCTTCTGCATGTACGTGACGCGCACCGCGCTGGATCTGTGCGGCCTGCTCGACGAGGAGACGTTCGGCCGCGGCTACGGCGAGGAGGTCGACTTCTGCCTGCGCGCGTCTCGCATCGGGATGCGCCACCTCGCCGAGGACTCGACCTTCGTGTACCACCGGGGCGGGGTCTCGTTCGGTGACGGGCAGAGCGAAGGGTGGGCGCGCAGCTCGGCGATCATCGACGCGCGCTATCCGTTCTTCCGCCCGAGCAACACCCATGAGCGCGCCCACGATCCGCTGCGCGTCTCGTTCGCGGCGCTCGAGCTCGGTCTCCACGAACGCGACACCGAACGTCCGCATGTGCTGCACGTGCTCCACAGCCCGCCCGGCGCGACCGGCGGCACCGAGAAGTGGGTCGCGTCGCTCATGCGGTCGATGGAAGACGAGTTCGACTTCTCCGTCGTCTACCCGGTGGCCTCGGGCTTCGTGTTGCGCGCGCTCTGGAACATCCAAGGCCAACGAGTCGAGCAGGAGTTCCTGCTTCCCGGCGCGTGGCACCAGGTGACGCAGATGTACGACGAGGTGACGCGCGCCGCGCTCGTCGCCGCCCTCGACCTGTTCGAGTTCGACGCGGTGCACGTGCACAACCTGATCGGGTTCTCGCTCTCACCGCTCGACGCGTTGCGGGCGTTCCCCGGCCCGGTCGCCTGTTCGGTCCACGACCTGTTCCTCGCGTGCCCGAACTTCTCGCTGCTCTACAAGAAGAGTGATCCGTGCGGGATCCCCGAAGATCTCTCTGCGTGCGCGCGTTGTCTCGAAGACGTCGCGGCCCAGCCGATGCCGGGCTCGCCGCCGATGCCCGACATCTCGGTCGACTACCTGAACCGGTTCCGCTCGACGGTCGGCTCGCTGCTCGACGCGGTCGACCACTGGGTGTTCCCGAGCCAGAGCGCGGCCGACTATTTCCTGCGGGTCCACGCGCCCGATCCGCACCGCATCGAGATCATCGAACACGGTTCGATCATTCGTCTCGGTCGCCGGCCCCTGGAGCCCGACGAGCAGCTGATCCTCGAGGAGCCGTTGCGGGTGGCGTTCGTGGGGATCGGCTGGTCGAAGAAGGGGCTCGACGCCGCGAACCAGCTCGCGGAAGGATTCCGCGGGTCGAGCGTCGAGATACATCACTTCGGTCCGTTGAAGGAGCCGGCCTCACCGGAGCTGCGCGCCCACGGCCCGTACGACAACGAGTTCCTGCCCGACCTGTTGCACCGGGCGGGCATTCAGGTCGTGTTGCTCCCGGGGCCGTACGCCGAGACGTTCGGGATCGTGATGAGTGAGTCGATGGCGGCGGGCATCCCGGTGATCGGTGCGACCTACGGCGCGCTGGGCGAGCGCATCCGCGCGTTCGGCGCGGGCTGGACGATCGATCCCACCGACCCCGACGGCATTCGCGTGCTCATCGAACGCCTCGATCGCGCGCGCGACGAGTTGCTACGCGTCACGCGCCAGGTGTTGCTCGTCCCCCTCGAGACGGTCGCCGACACCGCGCACCGCTACGCCGCGCTCTACAAAGCTGTCTGAACCGAGCGTCTAGGAAGAAATGCGGCGCCAGGCGCTGCGGGCGAGCTTGGCGCCGCCTTTCACCGGGCCTTCCTTGCGGATCAAGGCGCGCGCCCGGTCGGTCTTCGACGGCGGGGGCTTGCGAACCGACGCCGCGACATTGAGCTCTTCGCCTTCGGGAAACAGGAGCATGTCGTCGTTGGCCACGAGGTAGGGGAGCGGCAGACCGCGCAACGGCAGCCGGCGGCCGCCGACCACGAGAAACGCCGGACCCGAACCCGACTCGAACACCTCGACCGGTGGTCCCGGGCTCCACTTCTGCAGCTCCTCGTCGGCGACGTCACGGGGCGCGCCGATCACGCCGGTGAGCGCGGAGAACAGCATCCCGGCCTTCACCTGACGGCGCATGTCGCCGTCGATCACGTAGGAGCCCTGCGTCGGCGTCTGGACGAGGAAGACCTTGCCCCCACCGTGCATCTGGAGCTGCTCGAGCCAGGAGCCGCCTTCGGTGACGCGGGGCACGGTCAGCGACTTGCGAGTGCCTTCTCCGGTTGCCGCCGTGCTCGACACCCGCACGCCACTCCCGTCGAGTTGGGCGTAGAGCTGGCGATTCACCACGCTCTGGGCGCGGAGCTGGCGCCGGAGCCGGTCGAGCTCTTCCGGATCGGCGCCGGTGTCGGCGGATGATTCGGCAGCGTCCATATTCGGTGATCCTTCCGGCCATTTCACGCCGTCAGGCGTTTCATTGGGATCGTACGCCGGGATACCCTCTGGGTCCGTTCTGCGGAGGATTCGACCAGCTTCATGGCCAATTCGATGGATCGACAAGTGGGCCGCCCAGGCGGTCGAGTGCCGCTCCCGACGTTCCTCATCATCGGCGCGCAGAAGTCCGCGACGCGGTGGTTGCGGATCAATCTCGGTAGTCACCCCGAGATCTTCACTGCCCGCTCGGAGATGCACTTCTGGAACAACGGGCACCGCGTCGAGAAGCTCGGCCTCGAGTGGTACGGCGAGCAATTCGAAGGCTGGAACGGCGAGCCGATCGTCGGCGAGGCCACGCCCGGCTACATGTTCTGGCGGCACCATCCCGACCTGGTCGCCAAGCGGATCAAGGATCACCATCCCGACGTGAAGGTGATCGCGATCCTCCGCAATCCGGTCGACCGGGCGCAGTCGGCGCTGATGCACCAGATGCGCCGGCGGCGGATTCCGCCGGGGTCCCGCCTACTCGATGTCGTGCGCGAGCGCGGCGCCCCCGAGACGGAGTGGTTCTGCCTCGTCTCCGGAGGTTGGTACGGCGCGAGCCTCACGCCGTTCGTCGAGCAGTTCGGCGATCAGCTCCTCGTCTTGTTCCACGACGACGTCATCGCGAATCCGGCCCGGCCGTTCCGCTCGGCCTTGGAGCACGTCGGCGCCGATCCCGAGTTCACCGCGCCCGAGCTTTCGCGCGTCGTGTTCAGCAACCAGCGCGGCCGCGTCGGGCGCAAGAAGAAGAACCAACTCTCGAATGCCGATCGCGTCGAGATGTGGGAGTACTTCCGCGACGACGTCGCCCGGCTCGAGCAAACCCTCGGCGTCGACCTCTCGCGCTGGTCACCCGGCGTCGCCGCCGCCGCCGGCAACGACTGAGGTTCTAGAGCTTTAGTTCGCTGCCGTCGAAGTGCAGGAACTTTCCGGCGTCGTCCGCGGTGAGGCCGGCGATCACCGCGCGCATCTTGGTGACGCTTTCGGTGGGCGTCATCGGCGCCTTCATCCCGCCGATGCCCGTCTGCACGTGTCCGGGATTGAGCAAGACCGCGGTCACGCCGTGCTCGACGAGGTCGAGGGCGAGGCACCGCGCCGCGGAGTTGAGCGCAGCCTTGGTCGACGAATAGATGTACGAGCGGTTGGGCGTCGCCTCGCGCGGTAGCCCGGCCCGGCTCGACACGAACACGATCTTGCGCTGCCCCGACGCGGCGACGTTCGGCCACAAGGCGGTCGCGACGCGGATGGTCCCGAGCACGTTGATCTCGAACGTGTTCCGCCAGGCGTCCCAGTCGACGTTCTCGAAACGCGAGCGCATCCCGCCGAACACGGCCGCGTTGCCGACGAGGATGTCGATCGGCGCGCCATCGAGATCCGCAACCAGCGACGTCGAGATCAGGTTCCGACGCGACGTCGAGCTTGCGAACCGTCACGCGGTCGATGCCCAGCAACGCGCTCGCCGCGTCGGGCTCGCGACAGGTCGCGATCACGTCGTACCCGTCGCGCGCGTATTGCTGCACCAGTTCGAGGCCGATGCCGCGATTGCTCCCGGTAACGAGCACCCGCCCGCGGGGCTCGGCGCCTGACATCAGCTCTTGACACGCGGGGGTCGAGGCCTGATCGCCTCGGGCAGATCCTGGTTCAAGAAGTACTGCTTCTCGACCTCGTCGGAGTGGAAGCGCTGATCGGTGCCCTTGGAGAAGTGCACCCAGAAGCTCGTGCGGTGGTACTTGATGTCGAGGTCAGTGACCGCCAACGCGTGCGCGAACAACACCAGGATCTCGTCGTAGCTGTAGTAGTGCATCCAGTGCTGGTCCACGTTGTTCACGTGGTTCCAGCACTCCTCTTCGTACGTGCGTTGCACGTTGGGCATGTGATGGATCGAGATGAGGTGCAGCGTCCCGTGGCCACCGGGCTTGAGGATGCGCACGAGCTCTTTCATCGCGAGGAACGCGTGGTGCTTCTCGATGTGCTGGAGGCACGCGACCGAGTAGACGTTGTCGAAGGAGTTGTCTTCGAGCGGAACGTGGAGCCCGTCGTAGAGGACGTAGTTGGCGCGATCGTCGTGCCAACGCTCCTGGGCCTGCTCGATCATGACCGGCGACACGTCGAGGCCGGTGATCTCGCCGATCGGGTAGCGCTCGAGCATCGCTTCCATGATCCAGCCGACGCCGGGTCCGAGCTCCAGGACCTTCGCGCCCTCTTGGGGGCGGGCGTAGGGGAACAACAGCTCGAAGAAGGTGTCGCGCCGGTCGGCGGCGCGCTCACCGAGCTCTTCGAGCGGGACCCCGTCGTGGATCCGCCGGTTGAGGCTGTCGAGGGTGCTCGGCCGCACCCATGCCTGTTTGTAGCCGTCCGAATCCATTAACGCTCCTTGGCGGGTGCCCGATGATAGGGGGTCAGGTACATTTGGCGAGCCGTTGTAAGAGCCTGGGAGCACACCGTTGGAGCTGCAATCCGACTTGTGGCTCGATCAGCCGGATGCGCACGACCGCATCGAGGAGCGCCGGGCCGGCGGCCTGATCACGCCCGATGAAGCCGCAAGGCTGCACACGTTCATCGACTCGGGATTTCTGACCTTCTCGATCGACCTGGATGCGAGTTTCTGTGAGGCGTTCGACGGCGACGTTTCCGGCTTTTGGACCGATCGGCCCGCCGATCTCGCGGTGTCGCCGCCGACGCCGCAGGGACCCACGTCGTTTCGCGATTGGGACGGCCGGGTCAAGGCGCCGGGATACCGCATCCCCGACATGCACAGCCACTCCGAGCGCGCGCTCGATATCTACCTCCACCCGGACCTGTTCCGGATGGTGGAGCTGATCTACGGCGAGCCCGCGATCTCGTTCCAATCGCTCTACTTCGAATACGGATCGCAGCAGGCCTTGCACCGTGACCCGATGTTCGTCGTCACCGAACCGGCGTCGCATCTGCTCGCGTCGTGGGTCGCGCTCGAAGACGTCGACCGACGAATGTGGTCCGCTCGCCTACGTGCCGGGGTCGCACCGGCTTCCCTGGTTCGAGTTCACGCCGGGCTCCATCCGGTGCGGACATCAGGTCCCGGCCGGCCGGCGCATGGAGTTCGCGTCCGACCAACAGTGAGCTCATGCGCGAGCGCGGCCTCGAGGTCGAGCAGCTCACGTGCCGGCGCGGCGACGCGTTCATCTGGCACGCGGGACTCGTTCACGGCGGGAGCCGAATCGCCGACGAGACGCGAACGCGCAAGAGTTTCGTGACGCACTACTGCACCGCCGCGAACTATCGGACGCGCACGGCCGGTATGAAGGTCCGTGTCGGCGACGAGCTGAAACGCGTCGAGTCCACCACCCAGCACGTGATCGAACGCGACGGGCAGCGCGGGCTCGACAATCCTGTTCACCAACGGTGACCGAGCGCGCGTCCGGGTTGCGGCGGCTCGCCGGCGCGCGCCGCCGCGATTGCCTTCGGGGCGGTCGCGGTGTTGTCGGTGCCGTTGCTCGCCTTCTGGGGCCGCAACTGGTGGTTCTGGGCTGACGACTGGGACTTTCTCGCTGACCGCACCGCGGGCAACGCCGGCGATCTGTTCCGCGGCCATTACCAGCACTGGACCACCGTGCCTGTCCTCGCGTACCGGGGCCTGTGGTTCGTGTTCGGCATCCGGAGCTACCTGCCGTACCAGCTGTTGGTGATCGGCGCGCACCTCGGCGCGATCGCGTTGCTGCGCGTCGTCATGCGCCGGGCGGGGGTCTCGCCGTGGATGGCGACGCTGGTCGCGGTCGTGTTCGTGTTCTTCGGTTCGGGTGCGGAGAACATCCTGATCGCGTTCCAGATCACGTTCGTCGGTTCGCTGCTCTTCGGGCTCGTGCAACTGCTGCTCGCCGATCACGCCGGGCCTTGGGATCACCGAGACTGGCTCGGGTTGCTCGCGGGCCTGGCTGCCTTGATGTGCTCCGGCGTCGGTGTGGCGATGGCGATCGTCGTCGGGGTCGCGATGTGGTTGCGGCGCGGCTGGAGAATCGCGTTGTTGCACACCGCGCCGCTCGCGGTCGCGTACGGGTTGTGGGCGGTGCTCGGTCCCGACGGATCGGGCGCGGGGGAGTACCGAACGCAGTCGCCGCTCCAAGTGATCAAGTTCGCGGGCATCGGCATCGGTGCCGCCTTCGGCCGCTTGGGTCAGGTGCCGTGGTTCGGGTTCGTGCTCGCGGCGCTGATGCTCGCGGGCCTCGTCCTCACCGTGCGCAGCGCCGGGCTCGGCGCGCTGCGCGGCCGGCTCGCGCTCCCGTTCGCGTTGCTCCTGGGCGCGGGCGTGTTCCTCGTTGTCACCGGGCTCGTGCGCTCGGGGCAGGTCGGGCCGATCGCGAGCGCGGTGAGCACCGGGCCGGGGCGCGCCCGTCAGAGTCGCTACGTGTACCTCATCGTTGCGCTCGCACTCCCGGCGTTCGCGGTCGCGGCCGACGCGGTGGCGCGGCGCCGGCGCGCGTTCGCGGTCGTGGTGGTCGCGATCCTGCTCGTCGGCCTGCCCGGCAACGTGCACGAGCTCTCGACCTTTACGAATCAATCGCTGGTCGACCGGAAGCACTTCCGGGCCGCGGTGCTGGAGGCGCCGAGGTTGCCGCGCGCCGGGGAGTTCCCGCGGGCGACGCCGCCGGCGACGCCGACGCGCTTCGCGGGACTCACGCTGGGCTGGCTCATCGACAGCCTGCCGTCGGGTCGCATCCCCGCGCCCCACGATGTGTCCAAGACCGACATCGCGAATCAGACCCTGCGGCTCGCGTTGCGGCCGGGGAAGGACCCGGCGACCGCGGGGTGCTCCACGTTCACTCGACCGGGGGAGATCACACTCCACGCCGGTCAGCACATGACGCTGAAGTCGGGGCTCGCCTCGGTTTCGTACCTCGATCCGAATGGCACCGTGTCGGCGGTGGTTCCCTTCGCGCCGGCCACGCTCTCGTCGGCAATCGACTCGCTGAAGTTGCGGGTCGAGCCGATCGGCGGGACCACGATCGAGGTGTGCACGCGCCGGAAGGTGAAGCGCGCGCCGTAACCGGATTCGTTACGCCCGGGTCCGCTACGCGAGACCGTGGCGGCGGAGCGCGGCGACGAACTCCTGCGCGCGGTGGTCGAAGGTGTGACGCGCGGCCACGAGCTCGCGTCCGCGCTCGGCCCGGGCGCGCGCTCCGGCCGGATCCGTGAGGGCCGCGTTCACGAGCTCGCGTAACTCGTCGACGCTGCGATACGTGAGCACCGCGCCGCCGAAGAGCGGTTCGATCTCGGCGAGGTCATCGGAGATCACCGGCGTTCCGCACGCCAGTGCGTCGAACAACCGGTTGGAGACGAACCCCGATTCGCGCATCGTGTCCCAGTGATCGTTGAGGAGCACGCCGACCGACGAGTACACGGCGGGGAGATCCTCGTTCGGCACGTACTGGCTCACCACCAACGCGGGATCGACGAACGGCTCCCAGCCGCTGCCGTAGATCGCGGGCCGGAGCCCGGCCGCGAGCGCGTCGGCGGCCGCGGAACGGAACACGTCTCTGCTCTTGGCGACGATCGCGACGTCGTGCGTGTGCACGGGCACACGCGACTGCGGCCGGAACCGATCGGTGTCGGTGGCCTGGAGAAAGACCTCTACCGGCGTACGGGTGCGCGCTCGCAGCACCGCCGCGAACCGCTCCGACGCGACGAGGACGAGGTCGGCGGCGTCGCACTCCGCGGTGTTGATCGTCTCGGGGTGGCTGATGATCCAGAGCACGTGGGCCTGACCGGCGGTGCGGCGAACGGGGCTCAGGCCCCGGACGACGCAGTGGACGTCGCACGCGTGGCCGGCGAGATCATCGGCATGGTCGAAGGTCTGCACGCGAACGGCATGGCCGTCGCGGCGCAGGGCGCGGGCGAACGCCTCGGCGAGATGCCAATCGCCCCAGCGGGGCGCGACCTTCTCGGACGGGGCCGCGACGGTGAGCGCGATGCGTAGGTGGCCTGCAGGTAGCGGGCTCGCTTCGTGCATGAGCGCGGGGCCGTGCGCTTCGACGTAGTCCCGCCACGCCGTCGTCGAGATCGAGACCGGATGGGTGAGCTCGGCCGGCCGCATGACCGGTCGGTGGTCGACCGCGACCGTTCCCGGCACGACGACGATCGCACCGCCGTGCGCGCGGAGCCGCCGGCACAGCTCGAACACGACTACATCGACATCGGGCACATCGACATCGGCGTATCTGCCGGCGAGTTCGGGCCAGCCGCCTGCACCTTCGTAGGCGCGCCGGTCGACGAGCAGGCAGGCGGCGGTCGCGCCCGGAACCGGTTCTGCTGCGGCGCCGGCGATCGGGCGCGCGCCCGCGTCGAGCGCGCGCAGGATGGGTTGGTCGAACCACAATGCGAGACCGAGCCCGCGAGCGCGTACGCATCCGTCGTGCGGTGTCGCACGCACGAGTGGCCGCAGCGGGTGCACCACGAGCGGCGTCGCCGCCACTACGGCGGTTCCGTCGATCGGCGCGGCCATTCGGGCGAACCACTCCGCATCCACCGATTGCTCGGTGATCGTCGTGGTCGTCGCGAGCACGAAGCACAGCAGGTCGCTCGTACTGTCGGCCGCGGCGCGCGCGGCAGCGCCGATGTCGTCCGGATCCAGCATCACGATCGACACCGAACGTTTCAATTCCGGAACCGAGCCGAGTGCTGCGACCTCCGCCGCGAGCGCGGCCCAACGCGCGTGACGGGCCCGGGTACCGGGAATCGAGCGCGCGATCAGCGAGACGCGAGCCCACGCGTCTTGGGTGAACCGGCGGGCCGACCGCGTGGCGCGGTGCGCGCGTGCCGCACGGATCCAGGCCCGAGGTCGGCGCGCGCTGCGGCGCAGTGTGTTGGTCGTCGCGGCCTTGACGCGCGAGAGATCGCTCACAACAACTCGACGTCGCCGAGGGACAGGTCGAGATCGCCGAGCGTGGGCGCGGCGGCGGTGTCGGCCAGCGGCCGATACGTGAGGATCGGACCCTGCTTGGGAAACGGCAGGTACCCGGCGCGCAGCAACGGTCGGCCGACACGGATCGCGTAGTCGGCGCCGGTTTGGCGCGCGACGTGCGAGAGCAGGCGGCCGCGCGCGTCGGCCGCGTGCTCCGGCACGATCACGTCGGAGATCCCGGCTTCGGTGGCGTCGCCCCGCCGCCGCACGCGAAAGATGGCGATCCCCGCGCCCGGGTCGTCGTCGAGTGCGATCGCCCGGTAGCCCAGCGCCGCGAGCCCGTAGCGCCAGCGCAGGTATTCGACCGAGCGCTCGGTGCGCAGTCCGGTGGGTGGCCCGACGCGGCCGAGCAGGTCGGAAACCTCCGGCGTCGCGAGCAACTCGCTCGCAACCGTGCCTGCGCTCGTGGCGACCGGCCAGCGCTCGGCCGGCACGCGCGACGTGCGCATGCGCAACGCGCTCCCGATCCCGCCGACGCGGGCGACGATCGGGAGCCGGCCGACGGTCGACCAACCCATGCGGAGATAGCCGGGGCGGCTGTTCGCGTTGGGTGTGTTGAACACGAAGTCGAAGCCGGCCGCGGTCAGCTCCTCGACTGCAGTAAGCGTGAGGCGGCGGAAGATCCCGCGCCCTTGATGCGCGGGTGAGGTCGCGGTGTCGACCGCGCGGACAGCGCGGCGCGTGCGGCCATCGGGGTGGTCGAACCGCCATTGCAGAAAGGTGCGGAAGCCGACGATCGTCTCGTGCTCGACGGCAACCCACGCCGGTGACGCGCCGAACGGATTCTCGACGTGCTTCCAGTGGAAGAACTCGGCAAACGACTCGTCGCGGTCCCAGCCGAGGGAGTCGGCCAGGAGCTCGAGCACTGCGGGTCGGTCGACGTCGGTGGCCCGGCGCACGGTGATCTCGGCCGGTGTCGTCACCGCTCGACGGTTTCTCGGGCGACGATCTCTCGGTAGACAGCTTCGATCGTCGCGACCGTCGTCGGCGCGTCGAGCAGGTCTCCCCGCTCGCGAGATCGCTGCGCATACTCCGCGCGTCGTTCCGGATCGCGGGCGAGGTCGAGCAGCGCGGCGGCGAGCCGGTCCGGTTGGCGGGCCGGTACGAGCACGGCCTCGACCCCGTCGGTGACGATCTCCTCGATGCCGCCGACGCGGGTCGCGACCACCGGCAGCCCGAGCGCGAGTGCCTCCATCAGCGCGATGGGCAGGCCTTCGTGATGCGATGCCAGGCAGAAGATGTCGAACGCCGACATGCATTCCACGGCGTCGGGACGAAAGCCCAGGAACTCGAAGCGATCCCCGAGCCCGAGCTCGCGCTGCAGCGATTGGAGCTCGTCCAAGAGGGGTCCGCGGCCAATCGAGACGAATTTCACATTCGGACCGTTGGCGCCGGCACCGGTCTCGCGGTCGTCGGTCTCGCGAGTGACGGTCTCGCGGGTGACGATTGCGGCGGCGCGGAGCAGGTCGGGATAGCCCTTGGTGGCGCGGAGGTTGGCGACGGTGCCGACGAGCACCTCGTCGTCGGCGATCCCCAGCGTTCGCCGGACCGTCGGCCCGATCGGGCGCCGCGGCGCGGATCTCGGCCGCGTCGATGCCGTAGCGGACCACCCGGGTTCGAGGCCGCAGCGCCGCCGGCATCGACTCGAGCACCGCCTCCGACACGGCGAGGTGGATCTCGTCCCGGCCCGCGGTCAGGCGGTCGGCCCACCGCGTCAGCGGGGCGTGGCTGCTCCAGACATTGTGCTCCGTGACCACTATCCGTGGGCGTTTTTGGCGGGGCAAAGTCCGGATCGCGAGCCGGGTCCCGATGGCCACGAGGGGGGAGTGGATGTGGATCACATCGAACGCTTGGCGTCTCAACAGCTTGCGCAGACGGAGTGTCCAGCGAGGGTCCCACGACGACCGGGTACCCAGACACTCGACCGGCTTGCAACCCTCATTCTCCAGGCTTTCGACCAGGGTGGACTTCTCGACCAAGAGGTAGGCGACCGCGGGCTCCACGAGGGTCCGATCCCGATATCGCGCGCTCTGCTCGACCAGTCGCTCGGCGCCGCCCGCACCGAGTCCTTTGATCAGCCACAGGACCCTCAGAGGTCGGTCGGAGCCGGGCAACCCGCGCTGTTCGGCGATCACGCTGGGTAGTATCCTCAATTTGGAAGGGAAGCCCAATTTGCCGCGTCGAGCGGGTTCTGCGGTGAATAGCCGCGGGCTCCGTTCGGCGAGATGTCACGGCAATCAAGTGCGGAGGATTCATCCTGAGCGCTCAATACGTCCTCCGCGCCATTCAGCGTCGGTGGCGGCTCGTGGCAGGCATCGGCCTGCTTACTTGTGTCGCGGTCGGGATCTTCGTATTCGGCCGTAAGCACCACACCGAGCCCGTCCGCTACCGAAGCGTCGCGTCGGTTCGCGTCGCGCCCAAAGTCGTCAAAGGAAAAGACCGAAAACTCGAACAAGAAGAGCGACACGTCCACGACGCAAGCTCAGAACATCGTACTTTCGGCCCCGCAGCGATTCGCGCTCCAAAAGAGCATCATCAGGTCGACCCTGGTCAAGTCGCATCTCGCGGCCAGTAGCGGGCACCAAGTTCGCGGCGAAGCTCTCCGACGACCGAAGACGTGTTGGAACTGACGGTCACGGCACCCACGTCGTTCGAGGCGCGGACAGTCGCCCACAACTGGGCGGTCGTGTTCGTCAAAGCGCGCAAGATCGATTCGGTGCGCAAGCAGCGGCAGGCGAACCATCGCCTCGACCTTCGGGTCGGACAGCTGCACGACGAGCTCCGACGCGTCGACGCACAGCTCGTGAAACTGATGCCGATCGTGTACTCCGGCATCCTTCGCTACAACGCACCGAACGGCAACCAGTTCACCGATGGCGTGTCCGGTCCGCCGCCGGTTCCGGAGCAGGGGTCCACGCACGCGCTGAACCTCGCGAACGAGCGGGTCCAGCTGCTCAACACACTCGGCGAGCTCGGCTCCGAGTCGGCGTCACACCGCATCTCGGCTGATCACCGCGAGCGACGTCGCGACGCTGACTTCGCAAACGCCGCCGATCCGGGTGTCGACCACTCGGGCGACCACGTTGCCGGCACTCGGCGGGCTCTTGGGTGGTTTGCTCTTCGCGCTCGGTGCCGCACTCCTCGTGGACCGCGCCGACCGCACGATTCGTGACCCGGAAGAGGCGGCGCTCACCTTCTCTGCGCCGGTGCTCTCGATCATCCCGGCCGACGGCGAGGACTTCGCCGTCATCGCCGAGCCGAACTCGTTAGCGGCGGAGGCGTATCGCGGCTTGGCCGCGATGTCGATCGCGACCGATCGATTGCCGAAAGCCATCATGGTCAGCACGCCGACGGGCGATGCGCACGCGCAGGTTGCGGCCAACTTCGCGGCCGCACTCTCGCGGCTCGGGCTCAAGGTCGCGCTGATGGCGACCTCCGCCGATCAAGACTGGTACCTCGACTCGTTCACCTCCCCGAACGGGATGATGCGGCTGCCCGAGCTGCTCGACCGGGCCCAGAGCGGAACACTTGCGGCCGGCCTGCCCCAGACGCTCCCGGCGACCGAGCGCGCGCCGAACCTCGTCGTGGTGCCGCCCGCCGAGCACCCGATGATGCACCTCCCGATCGACGGCCTGCCCGCGTTGTTGCAGGCACTCTCCGACGGCGGGGTCGACGTGACCGTCATCTCGGGGCCGCCCCTGCTCGAGGAAGCCGATGCGACAATCGTGGCGTGGGCGACGCGGAATGTGTTGTGGGCCATCATCCCGGGCGAGGTGACAAGGGCCGAGGCGCGTGCCGCCGCGGCCCGCATGGAGTTGGCCGGGGTCACGCCGTTCGGTGTCGTGATGGTCGAGCCGCAAACGCTCGGGGTCTGACCGGCGTGCGGTTCGCCCCGCTCGATCTCGAGGCCAGGCGATGACCGACGGGACGCGCCGCCCCGCGCCGTACACGATCGGCGGCAACGGCAACGGCCCTACGAATGGCGGGGGCGCCGCGAATGGCGGGGGCCACGCGGCTGATCCGTGGTGGGCGAACCGCGGTACGGGCTCCCGGCCCGCGTACTCCGGCGGAGGGGGATCCTCGGTCCGGCGCGGATATGAGTCCGGTGGCCGAGGAGCCGCTGCCCGGCGGCAGTGTCTTCACGCCGGCGATGATGCCGATCATCATCGCCGCGGGCGCGGTGCTTGTCTTGCTGCTGATCAGCGGGCACTTCTTCCCGACGCCGATCCTCACGCGGCATCCTCATTCCACTGTTCGGCTTCCTCGCGGTGCTCGCCGCCTCCAAGTGGCTGGTCGCGCGCCATCCCGACGAACCGTGGCTGGGTCGGATCATGGTGCTCGCGGTACTCGCGAAGGAGTTCGCGTCGGTCCTGCGCTACACGACGCTCGTCAACTCTTACGGCGACGTCGGCGACGCGAGCGTGTTCGACACGTACGGCCGGCGCTACGCGAACTTCTGGCTGCACACCGCGGGTTCGGTGCAGCCCCAGCTCGACAACATCCGCAAGAGCAACTTCTTGCGGTGGATCACCGGCGTGTTCTATTACCTCTTCGGCACCGACATGATCGCCGGCTTCATCGTGTTCGGGTTGATCGCGTTCGTCGGTTCGTACCTCTGGTACCGCGCAACGGTCGAGGCGGTCCCGTTCGTCGATCGCCGCCTCTACTTCATCGTCGTGATGTTCGTGCCGAGCATCCTCTTCTGGCCGTCGTCGATCGGTAAAGAAGCGTTGATGCAGTTCGCGATCGGCTCCGCCGCGCTCGGTACCGCGGACATCTTCAACGGCAAGCTCGTGCGCGGCATTCTCGTCGCGCTTCCCGGCGCGTGGCTCATGTCGGTGGTTCGACCACACCTCCTTGCCCTCGCCGCGCTCGCCGCGGCGGCCGCGTACGTGATCGGGAGGAGCCCGCGTAAGGCTCAGGCGTCGACCGCGAGCTCGTCGTTGGTCAAGCCGATCGGCATCGTCGTCGTCGTGTTCATCGCGGTGTTCGCGGTCAGCGCGGGCGCGAACTCACTCGGTCTCCCGAGTCTGTCGCTCTCATCGGTGCAGGCCGAGCTCGACGCGACCAGTGTGAGCACCGGGCAGGGTTCGTCGGCGTTCAACAACGGCGGGAACTCCTTGTCACCGTTGCGGCTCCCGCAAGGCATGGTGACGGTCCTCTTGCGGCCGTTCCCGTGGGAGGTCGGCGGATCGCTCCAGATCCTCGCGTCACTCGAAGGCGTCGCCCTCGCCGCGTTCATCATCTGGCGGCGTAAGTCACTGGCGATCTCGTTGCGGCATATCCGAACGGTGCCGTTCCTCATGTACTGCTGGGTGCTCACGATTCTCTACGCGGTCACCTTCCAGGCGTTCGCCAACTTCGGTCTGCTCGACCGGCAGCGATCGTTGGTGCTCCCCGCGCTCTACGTGTTGCTGTGCCTCGATTCCAAGAAGGCGCGCGAGTTCGACGAGAACCGCAACAGTCGGCTCGGTCTCTCCGCCAACGACTCCACGACCAGTGGCGCGGCGGCAGCGCGCTCCTCCGGCGCACCGTCAAGGTCGCGTCCGCCTCCGCCGACCGCTTGCGCCCGCCGGTTCCGGGCATCGTCATCCTCATCTACCACCGGGTCGGCGGCGGAACGACGCTCGAGATCGATCTCGATCCGGGAGTGTTCGACGCGGAGATCGCCGCGCTGGCCGCGTCGAAGCGCGTGGTGTCACTCGGTACCGCGGTCGAGCGCCTCGCCGCGCCGGCGCCCGGCGACCCGGCCGTGGTGATCACGTTCGACGACGGAACCACCGACTTCGTGGATGTGGCCGTACCCATCCTCGAGCGCCACGGGGTGTGCGCGACCCTCTACGCGGCGACCGCGTTCATCGAAGACGGCGTCGAGTTCTCCGACCACGGGCGGCCGGTTTCGTGGGCGGCGTTGCGCGACGCGTGTGCGACCGGCCTCGTCGATGTCGGATCGCACACGCACCGCCACCTCTTGCTCGATCGGGTCTCGCCGGGCGAGGCGACCGAAGAGCTCGACCGGTCTGCGGGCCTGATCGAGGAGCGACTGGACCGTCCCGCGCTCGACTTCGCCTACCCGAAGGCCGTGGCCGGCACGCCAGAGGTCGCGCGACTCGTCGGTGACCGCTTTCGATCGGCGGCGCTTGCGGGCACTCGAGTGAACCCGTACCGCGCCGGTGGATCGGCTCGGCACAGCGATCTCCAACGGCTCGCCCGCTCTCCTATCCAGGTGAGTGACGGGATGGAGTACTTCGAGCGCAAGGTGGCCGGCGGCATGTCGCTCGAAGACTCGTTTCGGCGCGTCGTGAACCGGGCGCGGTACGCGAGAGTGTCTTCGTGACGACACCTCCTCTCTCGGGTCCCGCATCGGGCCCGCGGCTGCTTCACGTCACCACCACCGACATCAGTCTCGAGCTCCTGCTCGGGAACCAGTTGGCCGCGTTCGCGGCTGCGGGCTACGAGGTGATCGGCGTCTCGGCACCGGGCCCGTTCGTGGCCGCGCTCGAGCAGCGCGGGATCCGCCACGTTCCGTTGCAGCACGCGACGCGGTCGTTCGCACCCTTGGAAGACGCCCAGGCGCTCGGGGAGCTCGTGTCGGTGTTCCGGCGGCTGCGCCCCGCGATCGTGCACACCCACAACCCGAAGCCCGGCCTCTACGGGAGGCTGGCGGCGCGCGTGGCCCGGGTGCCGGTCATCGTCAACACCGTGCACGGTCTCTACGCGCAACCCCACGATGCGCTCGCCCGGCGCGCCATGATCTACGGCATGGAGCGGGTCGCGGGTCTGTGCTCGAACATGGAGCTGGTGCAGAATCCCGAAGACGTCGCGACGCTGCGCCGTATCGGTGTGCCCGAACGCAAGCTGACCTTGCTCGGGAACGGCATCGACCTCCGCCGCTTCGATCCGGACGCGATCTCGGATGCCGATGCCCAGGCCGCGGCGCCGAGCTGGGCGCGACCGCGCCCGACGACGTGGTCGTCGGCCTGGTGGGTCGGCTGGTTCGCGAGAAGGGGTATGCCGAGGTGTTCGCGGCCGCGAGCCAACTGCGCGAGCAACATCCGAACCTGCGCTTCGCGGTGATCGGCTGGGACGACGAGAACGAAAAGGACGACGCACTCGACGCGGGTGATCGTGAGCGGGCGAAGGCCGCGGGCGTGCGGTTTCTCGGCGGCCGCGACGACGTCGACCGCCTGTACGCGGGGATGGACATCTTCGTGTTGGCCTCGCACCGTGAGGGCTTCCCGCGTTCCGCGATGGAGGCGGCCGCGATGGGCGTGCCGGTGATCGCGACCGATATCCGGGGGTGTCGCCAGGTCGTCGATTCGGGAACCACCGGGCTGCTCGTCCCTGCGCGCGACGCGCCGGCGCTGGCCGACGCGATCTCGGCCCTCGCGCTCGACCCCGAGCGGCGCCGGCAGTTCGGGAAGGCCGGGCGCGCCAAAGCGTTGCGCGACTTCGACGAACGCCGTTGCGTCACCACCACGCTCGACACCTACCGCGCGCTGCTGACCCGGCGCGCGCTTCCGGTGCCGGCGCTCCCCTCGTGACGGACCCGTTGCTCCGGTTCGCCACGCTCGAAGACGTCGACGCGGTCGTCGCGCTACATGCGAGCCGCATCTCCGAGGGCTTCCTCGTCTCGCTCGGTCCCGCGTTCTTGCGTCGCCTGTACTCCCGGGTCGTGCGCTCGCATGGTTCGTTCCTGCTGGTGGCCGACGAGGGGCGCGCGGGTCTGTGGCTTCATCGCGGTCGCCGAGAACACGAAGGCGCTGTATCGCGAGTTCGTGCTGCGAGACGGGGTGATGGCCACGATCACCGCCGCGCGGGATCGCGCGGGCCCCCCGGTCTGTGTCGGAGACCTTGCGCTACGGACTGCGCAACGGCGACGGCGAGCGCGGCGAACGCGGTGGCAGCCGAGATCCTCTCGACGTGCGTCGCGGCCGATCACACGGGCCGCGGGATCGGTACCCAGCTCGTACGCGTGGCCGTCGACGAGCTCGAGCGACGCGGAGTCGAGTCGGCGCGCGTCGTGACCGCGGTCGGCAACCTCGCCGCAGTACACGCGTACGAGCGCGGCGGGTTTCGCAGCCGGGGCCGCGAGGAAGTTCACCGCGGCGTGACCCAAGAGTTGCTCGTATGGCCCTGATCGTCGCGTTCGTGGTCGCAGTGATCCTGACGCCGGTCGCGGCGTGGGTCGCGACCCGATTGGGCATCGTCGATGAGCCCGGCCCCTTGAAGGTGCAGGCGCGGGCGGTGCCGTACCTGGGCGGGGTCGCGGTGCTCGTCGCGCTCGCGGGACCGGTGTTGCGCGATCGGCCCTCGTTGCTCGTTCCGCTCGGCCTCGCGTGCGCGCTCGGCTTGATCGACGACGTCGCCGGTCTGGCTCCGGCGGTCCGGCTGGTGGCCGAGGCCGCAATCGGTGTGAGCGCGGCCATCGCGGTCGGCCATCACGACATCGGTCGCGTCGCACTCGGGATCGTCGTCGTGCTCGTGCTCGTCAACGCGATCAACCTGCTCGACGGTCTCGACGGTCTCGCCGCGGGCGTGACGATCGCTTCGGCCGCCGGCTTCTACGTCGTGCTCACCGGCGCGGGCGCGACGCTCGCGCTCTCGCTCGCGGGCGCGGCCGCCGGCTTCCTGGTGTGGAACTCGCCTCCGGCGCGCGTGTACCTCGGTGACTCGGGGAGCTACCTCATCGGCACCGCGTTAGCGATGCTCTTCCTCACCGCCGCGCAACATCCCGCCGAAGTCGTGAGCGGCGCGTGCTTGTTCCTCGCGGTGCCCGTCGCCGATACCGCGATCGCGATCGTGCGCCGGTTCCGCGTGGGCCGGCCGCTCCTGCAGGGCGATCGGGGCCACGTGTACGACCAGCTCGTCGATCGCGGCTGGCAGGCTCCGGCCGCGACCGTCGCGTGCGTGGCCGCGCAGACCGTGCTCACGGGCGCGGGGATCGCGATCGCCCAACTCACCCGCGACGCCGCGATCGTCGTGACCGTGGTGACAGTCGCGGTCGTCGGTGTCGCGGCGATCGTCGTGTTCACCGCGCCGCACACGTGGTCGACCGAGACGTAGCGACGGCTCCGTCGCGACCGCGGTTAGGGGCTTACGGCCCGGAAACAGGCGGTACCGTGGTGCTCATGGCGAATCCGGGGCGGGGCATGCGTCTGGGTTTCGTCGAGCCCCACTTGGCTCGCTTCGGCGGCATCCGCCGCATGCTCGAGTTCGCGAACCGGCTCGTGGCACGCGGCCACGACGTCACCTTCTACTTGCCCGCCGAACGTCGAGCAGGGTTGTTCATGGATGCGCTGCGACGCCGCGGTGAAGCCGATCACCGAGGGCTTCGACGACCCCCTCGACGTGGTGCTGTTCAACCACGAACCGCAGTGGCCGCTCATCGAACGGTTCGAGCACGCGCGCCGGCGCGTGTTCTACGCGCTGCACTACGCGCGTCTGTACGACAAGGAAGGCGCTTGGGAAAGCGTGCGGGCGCCGGTCGATCTCCAACTGGCGAACAGCAACTGGACTGCCGACGAGATCTTCGCCGAAACCGGCTACCGGCCCGTGGTCCAGCTGGGCGGAGTCAACCGCGACACGTTCCATCCCTACCCCGGTCGCAAGCGCTACGACCTGCTGTGCAGCGGTGAGCAGCTGCGATCGTGGAAGGGCACCGACACGATCATCGACGCGGGTCGCCTCCTCGGGCGGAAGGTCGAGCGGTACTCGGGCAAGAACCTCGATCAGGACGCGCTCGGTCGCGAGTACGCGGTCGGCACGCGTGTTCGCCGTGGGCAGCTGGTTCGAGGGTTTCTGCCAACCCGGTCTCGAGTCACTCGCGTGCGGAACCGCGCTGGTCACGACCGACAACGGCGGATGCCGGGAGTACGCGATCGACGGCGAGACCGCGCTCGTCGTCCCGCCGCGCGACGCGTGGGCAATGGCCGACGCGATGCGGCGACTCCTCGACGACGAGGCACTCGCGGCGCGCTTCGTCGCGAACGGGCTCGATCTGGTCGAGCGCGACTTCAACTGGGACCGGCGCACCGAGGAGTTCGAGTCGGTGCTCGACGGGTTGTGCGCGGACCCTGCGCCCGTACCGCCACCCACGTTCGCGCCCGCGCCCGTGGAGCCGGAGCTGTCCGTCGTGGTACCCGCGTGGGACAACCTCGTGTTCACGCAGCTCTTTGTCGAGTCGGTGCGGCGCAACACCGACGTCCCCTACGAGCTGATCATCGTCGACAACGGCTCCGAATGGGAAGCGGCCAACTACGCCAACGCGGCCGCCGATCAGGTCGTGCTGAACGAGACCAACCTCGGATTCGCGGTGGGGATGAACCAAGGGTTGGCGTTGGCGCGCGGTCGCTACGTCGCGTTCTGCAACAACGATGCGATTCTCCCGACCGATTGGGCGGGCCCGCTGCTCGAGTCGGCGCGCAGTCATCCCGATGCCGCGGTCGTGGTTCCGGCCGTGACCGTGGCCCGGAACCCCGTGAACGTGCGCAGTGCGCCGGGAACCGACGTTGCAGTTCTCCCGCCCTTTTCCGCACCGCCCGCGGCGATCGTCTACGTGATGCCGACCGACGTCGTTCGGCGACTCGGCGCGTGGGGCGAGGAGTACGAGATCGCGAGCGGGGAAGACGTCGACCTGTGCTTCAAGGCCTGGGTGAACGATCTCGATGTCGTGTACGACGAACGTGTGCTCGTGCAGCACGTCGGCAAAGGTTCGGCGTCCCGCCTCGATGACTGGCAGGCCTTGTGGGCCAGGAACCGGCAACGGTTTCTCGACAAGTGGATGGGTGACGGCGTCGCGCCGCGACTCGAGAGTTGCCCGCCCGGACGGTTCGCGCGCAACCGCGAGACGGCGCGCGCAGTGGCGGAGTGGATGGACCGGTACTTCGCGATGCGCGACCGTGAAGATCAACGCAACCGGCGGTTCTTCGCCAAGAACGGCGCGGTGCGTACGCAATCGCTCGCGCTCGCGCACAACGTGTGGCGCCGCATCCGGCCCCGCTTGCCGGCAGGGGTCGCCGCTCGCCTCGGCGTGTTCGCGCGGCGGCTCGGATAACGCCCGGCCCGCGACCGGTCAGCCGGCTACCAGTCAGTCGGTGAGAAGCAGTCAGCGACCCGCGGCGGCGCGGGCCGCGATGACGAAGTCTCGTTTCGCGCATACCGAGCTGATCGCGTTTCCGACGCTGATCACCCGGAACGACACCGGGCGCTGCACCTTGAACATCGCGCCGGCAACCGTGACTGCGTAGTAGCGGTACGCCTCGCCGGGAGCCAGCGTCGCCGGAATGAACTCGGCCGACCGGCCCTGCGCCCGCACGAGGAACCGATCGCCCGGGTGCAGGTCGAAGAGCAACGAACCCTGCCCGAGGTCGCCGCATCCCCAACCGGGGGGTATCCGCTGCGGCGCCCGATCCTGGTGGAACGACAGCCGGATGGTGTCCGTCGCTTCGTCGGCGGGGGAGATGTGCTTCGGGTTCGGCACCCGGCCCGCGGCGGCACTGTCGAGGAGCCAGCCGATCGTCACGAAGTGCGCGAACTCCTGTTCCGGGATGGTGTCGCGCGGCACTTCCTTGGCCGCGGCGACCCGCGGCAGAGAGATCATCATGCGCCGGTACGCGCGTTGACTCTGTACGACCGGCTTGTCCATGTAGTTGACGATCGTGTTGATATTGGCCGGCACGCCGACGAGCAACACCACGACGACGACCGGCGCGAGCCGGCGCCAACGCAGCATCACCGTGTCGACGGCGACGCCGAGCGCCGGGAGCGCCAAGGCGATCAAGAGGTAGAGGTACCGACTCTTCTCGGTGAACGATGCCAGGCCCGCGCGCCCGTAGCCGGTGATGCACAGCAACGAGAACGCGCCGACGAGCAAGCCGACGGGGATGGCCGCTTGCGCGGCGCCGGTTTGCCGGCGGGCCGGTCGTCGGCAAACCGCGCCACCAGATCACGAGCCCGACGACGAGCACGATCCCGATCAGCCAACTCAGCACGCCATAGCGGCCGAGCGCACCGAAGGTCGACGTGACGATCAGCCGGACGAACCGCGCGACGTCACCCGGGCCTGCGTGTTCGCCCGTGTAACCACGATGGCCGATGGCGGCGAACCACACCATGTAGATCGCGGCGAGTGGCACCGTGTGCAGCAAGGCCGCGCGCCAGCCGCGAACCATCAGCACGGCCACGCCCACGGCGATCACCATCGCGACACCCACACCGGAGCACATCAACGCGGCGAGGCCGGCCGCGAGCCCGAGGTAGTCGCGGCGGCCCCAAGCGCGTACGCGGGCGACCAGCATCAGGTCGACCAATCCGAACAACACGGATCCGACCAGCGTGATCTGGAACGGGAGGACGATGTCCTGGTAACCGCTCCCGAAGAAGACGAACACTCCGGCGACGAGCGTCGCGGTCCACGGTCGCACGCCGCCTCGCCGCATGATCGTGCGGAGCACGAGTGCGAGCGTGAGGTGCAGGACGATGATGAGGAACTGGTAGGGGCGGTAGCTGTTGAGGCCGAACACGAACCACAGCGCCCGGTACACGATCACGGGCAGTGTCACCCAGTGCTCATTGTGCGGCGCGAACAAATCGTGCACGTTGAACACGGTGCGGTTCGCGAGGAAGTCCCACTCGTCGAGGAAGAACCACATCGGCCGCGAGACGTACATGTAGAAGACGAGCGCGATGAGTTGCGCGAAGAGGAACACCGATAGCGCGGTTCCCGCGGTTACCGAGTCGTCCCGACCGTCGACTACGGCACTGGCTTCGTCCGCGCGGCCTTCGTCCTGATCGGTGAGATCAGGATCCACGTCAGTGGTGTCGCCGCCGCCGTCCGCCTCTGACATTCGTTGCGATCGTAACTGACGTGCATACAGTTCTGACATGCGCCAGGACCCAACATGAGATGGACGGTGCACGGTGAGCGGAGTCTCTACGAGAGCGACTGGGTTCGCCTCGTGCTCACCGACGTCGAGATCCCCGACGGCGAACGGTTCGAGCATCATGTTGTGCGTTTGCCGAGAATGGCCGCGGGCACGATCGTGCACGATCCCGATCGGGGCGTGTTGCTCCTGTGGCGGCACCGGTTCATTACCGACTCCTGGGGTTGGGAGATCCCGGCCGGCGGGATCGAAGCCGGCGAGAGTCCTGAGGCGGCCGCAGTGCGGGAAACGCTCGAGGAGACGGGCTGGCAGCCTTCGGGTTTGCGGCAGGTGCTGCGCTACCACCCGACGAACGGCTTGTCGGACCAGACGTTCCACATCTTCGTCGCGACCGGCGCGGCGCATGTCGGCGATCCGACCGACGCGGGCGAGGCCGAACGTATCGAGTGGGTGCCGCTCCCCGAGGTCCGGCGAATCGTGCGCGACGGCGAGATGCTCGACGGATTGTCGGTAACCGGAGTCAGCTTCGCGCTCGCGTTCGGCGAGCTCGAAGAGTGATCTCGGTTGTCAGCCGCGCTCAGTCGAGCTCGAACATCCGGGCGTCGACTTCGGTCATCGTCGAGATGTACGCGTCGAGCTCCACCGCGTGGGTGTGCACCCGGCGCACGATCTCGGAGATCTTCTCGACCTGCTCGTCGGTCAGGTCGGGGAACACCGGCAACGACAACACGCTGCGGGATACCTCGTCGGTGACCGGCAGGCGCGTGTGTTCGACGTGGGCGTACGCGCGCTGGCGGTGCACCGGCGGATCGAAGTACTTGCGCGTGTCGACCCCTTCGGCAAGCAACGCCAACGCCAAGCCGTCGCGATCGATACCGAACGTGTCGGCGTCGACCTTGATCGTCAGGTCCTTGAACGTGCTCGTGTCGCGGGACGAGAACGCCTGGAGCGAGATGCCGGGCACGTCGTCGAGGTAGCCGCGGTAGAGGCTCGCCAGGTAGCGACGGCGCTCCAGCGACTCGTCGAACAACTCGAGTGATTCGAGAGCCATCGCGGCGTGGAACTCCGACATGCGCGCGTTCAATCCGGCGAAACGGGTGTCGTAGTCGCCCGGGTTGCCGTAGTCGCGACCGATGCGCAGTGTTTCTGCGAGCGCCGAGTCGTTGGTCGCGACGAGTCCGCCTTCGCCGGCCACTAGCGGCTTGGTCGGCGTCAGGCTGAACACTTCGGCGATGCCGAACGAGCCGACCGGGATCTGATCGGCCAACGCGCCGAGCGCGTGCGCGGCATCGAACACGACCGGAATGCGGTACTCACGCGCGATGTCTTCGACCCGGCGCGGATCACACGGCGCGCCGAACACGTGTGTGGCGAGGATCGCGCTCGCACCTTCGAGTGAGGCGGCCGCGTGCGCGGTGTCGATCTGGAACGAGTCGGGCAGGCATTCCACGAAGCGAGGGGTGAGACCGTTCCAGGCGACTGCGTGCGCCGACGCCGAGAACGTGAAACTGGGCAGCACGACTGGACCGGAGGTGCCGTCGGTGACCGCTTGCAAAACGAGCATGAGGCCCGACGTACACGAGCTGAGTGCAACGACGTGCGCGACGCCGAGGCGTTCGGCGATGCGACGTTCGAGATCGGAGACGAGTGGGCCGTTCGTGAGCATGCCGCGCTCGTAGGACGGTTGCAGGCGCCGCACCACTCGTTCGAGCGGCGGGCGGGCCGGGCGCGCGAACGGCACACCGGGTGCGAACGTTGCGTCACCACCGAGCAGCGCGGGCAGTTGGGCACGACCGTTGCCGTTGGTCGATGCACCGACGTCGTCGGCGGTCAGATCGAGGTCGGCGCCGTTCAGTGCGCTTCTGTTGTGCTCGTGACCGTTGTGCTCGTGACCGTTGTGCTCGTGACCGTTGACCTCGGCCCGATCGAGTCCGGCACGTAGCGCACGGCGGCCGTTGGTGCGCGGTGCGGGCGTGTGGAGCTCGGCATCGAGGTGACACTCCACGCCGTTCTCGGCGAGCATCTGGTCGAGCAGGCCGACGACTACCTGGTCGGGTGCGCCGGTGCAGCTGCGGCGGAGTACGTCGATGAAATAGAGCAGCCGGGTCGGATCGGTCGGCACCTTCGGCGTGAGGCCCCGGATCGACGGGTGACGGGTCGGCTCCACGACCTCGGCCGCGTCGTGCAGGAACTCGTGCAGGCGTTCGCCGGGACGGGTACCGACGATCTCGATCTGAATGTCTTCGTCGGGTCGGTGACCCGCGAGGCGGATCATCTGGCGGGCGAGCTCGATGATCTTCACCGGCTTGCCCATCTCGAGCACGAAGACCTTGCGCTTGTCGGCCATCGAGCCGGCCTGCAACACGAGGCTCACGGCTTCGGGGATGGTCATGAAGTAGCGCGTCATCTCGGGGTCGGTCACCGTGACCGGACCACCCTCCACGATCTGACGGAAGAACGTGGGAACGACGCTGCCGCGGCTGCCGAGGACGTTGCCGAAGCGAACGGCGGCGAACGGGAGGTCGTGCTGCTCGCCGACGGAAAGCACGGCGAGCTCGGCCGCGCGCTTGCTGGCGCCCATGATGCAACCGGGATCGGCGGCCTTGTCGGTGGAGATGTGCACGAAGGTGCAGCCGTGGTCGGCCGCGACCTCCGCGAGCGTCCACGTTCCGAGCAGGTTCGTCTGCACCGCTTCGGCGGGGTGCGATTCGAGGATCGGCACGTGCTTGTGCGCGGCGGCGTGGAAGATCACGTCGGGCTGGTAGCGATCGAAGATTTCGCGTAGGCGGCCTTCGTCGCGGATGTCGGCGAGGATCGGCTCGGCTTTGTCGAGGCTCGAGACCGCTTCGAACAGCAAGCTGTCGTCACGATCGAGGAGCAACAACCGGGCCGGGCGGTAACGCGACACCTGGCGCGCGATCTCGCTCCCGATCGAGCCACCGGCGCCGGTGACGAGCACCGTCGAGCCTTCGAGGTAGTCGGCGATGTCGCCGGGATCGACGGGCGCGTGCTCGCGGCCGAGAAGGTCGGTGAGATCGAGGTCACGCAGGCTGTTGAGCAGCGGCGCGCCGTCGATGTCGGAGGAGCTGGCGAGGATCTTCACCTGCGCGTCGGTCTTGAGCGCGCGTGATTCGATCGCGCCGAGGCGCTCGCGTGACGCGTCGGGCAGCGCGATGAGGATGCGGTCGATCTTCTCGGCTTTGCAGACGCGCTCGATGTCTTCGGTCGTTCCGAGGATGCGGAGCGCGCGCACCGAGCGGCCGACGAGCTGCACGTCGTCGTCGACGAATCCGACGACCACCGCGTCGCTGAAGGTGCGCCGTTCGAGCTCGAGCGCGAGCGCCACGCCCTGGTCGGTCGCGCCGACGATGAGCGTGCGCAAGCGCGTGCTCCGGCCGTCACGTTGGCGTTCGAGGGCGAAGAGTCGGGCTTGGAACCGGATGCCACCGCAACCGAGCAGGATGAGCAACGCGGCGACCGGCGGCGCGCTCAGCAGCGGCAATGTCATATGCCGTATGTCGGCGTACCAGGCGAGCTCGAACGTCGACACGAAGATGCCGGCCGACACTGCGGCGAGGACGCGGAGCGCTTCCTCGACCGACGCGTAACGCCACACCGGTCCGTACAGGCCGCAGACCTGATTGAAGAAAAGCTGCGTGAGGATCGGGATCAGGAGATACGGAATCGCGCCGCGCACGCCGAACTTGGCCGTGCCGGCGAAGCCCGCGAGATATCCGAGCAGCCAGGCAGCTCCGATTACGCCGAAATCCAGGACGCGCAGGCTCGTAGTGCCTCGTCCTCGCACGAATCCATACACGGACCGCGCGAGTCGATGCGGATCCGAACTCGGATTCGAGCCCTCATTCAGCGGCGCCGTCGACAGTCGACCCACCCCTGTTCCCCCCGCCCACCGCTCAGCCAGGCTTTGAGCCAGCTCCGTCCGGCCCGCCCACAAATCTTGTCGCGGTCTGCGCCGAGCGTCAACCAAGAGAACGCGTACGCACGCGGACGACCCCAATTTCCGTGGGAGGATTCGGACAATCTAGCCTGAACAGTCCAATAAAGCAATATCCGTTCGTAAGTGTGTGACGTTCATCTCGGCTCGAAGATTGCATTGCATGAGTCGTTTGACCCATACCCAATACCGACCGCGAACAAAAACCTCGACGGTCGAATTTGCCAGTCGAATTTGTGCGCCGTTAATGATCTCGTATGACTTCCGCGAGCCGGGCCGCATAAGTCCCGGCGGCGCGCGTTGACGAAAAGCGCACGGCCCGCCGCCGAGCGCGTTCACCGAGGCGGAATCGCAAGTGCGGGTCACGGAGGAGCTCGACCACGCGGTTCGCGAGCTCGTCGGGATCGAGACCATCAGTGACGATTCCGGTCTCGCCGTCGTCGACCAATTCGCGTACACCGCCGACCGGAACGGTCACGACGGGACAGCCCGCCATTTGCGCTTCGATGAGAACGCCGGGAAGCCCTTCCGAGTCGCTGGTCAAGATGAATACGTCGGTCGCCGCGAGGATCTGCGGGATGTCGTTGCGATCGCCGAGTACATGCACGAACTCGCCGAAGCCGCGCGCTTTGACGTCGGCCTCGAATCGGTTGCGCAGCGGTCCGTCGCCCGCGACGACGAGATGCGCAGGTTCGCCGAGCGCGTGCACCGCGACCAACACCTCGAGCGCGCGGTCGGGTCGCTTCTGCGCGATCAGGTGACCGACGAAGCCGATGAGACCACTGTCGACGGGGATGTCGAGCTCGGCTCGCAGGTGCCGCGCCGCCTCGTCGCGATCCACCGCTACGAACGGCTCCGGATCGCGAAAGTTCGGGATCGCCCAGACCGGCCCCTTGAAGCCGAGTCGCCGGAGCTCGTCGCCGAGGTCGGGCGTGAGCGCGACCGCGGCGTCGATGCGCCGCACGATCATCCGCCAACGCAGGTTTCGGATCGGGCGCCACATGTGCGGCGGGAACCCGAGGATGCGTTGCCAGACGATGATCGGGCGGTGGTGACGCCGGGCGAGCACCGAGGCTTCGACGGCGCGCCCGCCGTGCGCGATCACGATGTCGACCGGATGCGCCGCGAGATGACGTCGTAGCGCCCGCCGCGCCGAGCCAGAGCGGCGGAACCCGCCGTCGGAGCGCCGGGTCAACGGGGGGAGGTCGACGTCTTCGCTGCCGTCGAACCCGAGCCCGAGCGCGAGCACCTCGTTCGTGTGGCCCAACGAATTGAGGCCGACGCGAGCTCGACCGCGACGAGCTCCGCGCCGCGACGCTGACTCCGGGTGACGAGATGCAAGATCCGCATTCGGGGCCAATCGTGGCACGGGCGCTCGGAGTTCCGGGCGGTACCGTTGCTCGACCATGGAATCCCGCGGCGCGATCCTCGTCCTGCCGACGACGACTGCCGGTCAGCAGGGACCGGTCGCGGGGTGGGTGAGCACCGCCGGATGGGCGAGCGGGCTGCGGCGGATACTCGGCGAGGTTTGGATCGTCACTCCCGAGGGCGTGATGCAACCCGACGAGCTGCGCCGGCGGGCGTCAGACGTGTCGCTTGCTTCGCGAACGGTCGGCACCGGGTGGCAACGCCGGGTTCCGGTCGTCGCGAAGACCGCGATGAAGGACGCACGCGAGTGGCAGCGGGCGCGCGCGTTCCACGTAAATCCCGCGGGCCCATGGACCGGTCACGACATCGCGTGTGTGTGGCAGCGTCACGAGTTGTTCCAAACCGCGGGGCCGCAGTTCGCGCGCGCGCTGGGCGTTCCGTCGATCGTGTTCGTCCCCGCGCCACTTATGTGGCAGGCGCGGCAGTGGGGAGTGCACCGCCCGGGCTGGGACCGATGGATCGAACGGGCCGGCGAGGGCGCGCCGCTGCGCCGTGCCGACGTCGTCGCCTGCGGTTCAGCATCGGTCGCCGAACAGGTCGCGCGGCATGGGCGTCGCGGAGAAGCGCATCGTGATCACGTCGACCGGGATCGATCCGGACCTCTTTGCCGAAGTCGTGGATCGCGGGGCGACGCGGGCGCGACTCGGACTCGGTGATCAATTCGTCGTCGGTTGGATCGGGAGCTTCCGGAAGTTCCACGCGCTCGAACAGGCGGTCGAGGCGGTGGCCCGGCTCGACCACGCGACACTCCTGCTCGTCGGTGACGGGCCCGAACGACCGAAGATCGAGGCGCGGGCCCGCGAGCGCGGCGTTGCGCTGGTGTGTACGGGCACCGTCGCCCACGACGAGATTCCTGCGCATCTCGCCGCGATGGATGTCGCGCTCGTGCTGTCGGCCGCGGACGCGCCGTTTCACTACTCGCCGCTGAAGCTCGCCGAATACCTCGCCGCGGGTCTGCCGGTGATCGCACCGCGCGCCGGTGATCTCCCACAACAACTACGCGACGGGGTCGATGCGGTTCTCGTGGCGCCCGGCGACAGCACTGAGCTCGCTTCGGTGCTGGTACGACTCCAGCGCGATCCTGCCGAGCGGCTGGGCCTCGCGGCCGCGGCACGATCGGCCGCGGCGGACCGGTTTTCGTGGGATCAATCGGTCGAGCAGGTGTTGGAGGCGGCTCGAGCGCGCCGATGCAGACGGTAAAGACGCCGACTGAGGATCGTTAGGATTCAGGGCTTCATGGCGGTTACGCAGCCTTCTTATCGAGAAGCGACGGTCTACGAGTCGACCGCTACCGGCTTGCCTCAGCTCCGGCCGTACCTGATCGAGCTCTGGGGCCGCCGGCGTTTCATCTGGCACCTCGCGCGCACCGACCTCAAGGGCGAGCACTACGACTCGGCGATCGGCCAGGCCTGGGTCATTCTCGACCCGCTGCTCATGGCCGGCGTCTACTTCCTGCTGCGTACGGTTGTGCGGCCGGCCGGCTCCGGCGCCCAGCGCTCCGCCATCATCGCCCACCTCGTATGGGCGGTCTTCGTGTTCACGTTCGTGAGCAACTCCATGCAGACCGGGGCGCGGTCGCTGCTGAGTGGACGCAACCTGATCATGAACGCGTCGTTCCCACGCGCCGTCCTGCCGTTGGTGTCGATCGTGAAGGCCGTCTTCGACTTCATTCCGACGATGCTCGTGTACTTCGCGTTTCACGCGGTGCTCGGTCAGCCGTTCGGGTTATCCCTCGTGATGCTGCCGGTCGTCATCGTGATCCTGACCATCTTCAACATCGGTCTCGCGATGTTGTTCGCGCCGCTCATGGTGTTCTTCCGCGATACCAGCGGCTTCCTGCCGTACATCAACCGGATCTGGCTCTACGTCACGCCGGTGCTGTTCTTCATCAGCGAGATACCGCCGAAGCTGCTGGTGTACTTGCGCTGGAATCCGCTGTTCCCCGCGTTCGCCGCGCTGGAGCAGATCTTCGCCGCGCAGTGGCCGTCGCAGGGTTACATGCTCGGGGCGTTGGCGTGGGCGCTCGGCTTCTTCTTCTTCGGTGCGATCGTGTTCCTGGCCCGAGAGCGTGAATTTGCTGTCCGCCTCTGACCGGCCACCGGCCGTACGGGTCGACGACCTCTGGATCAGCTTCCGCGCGACCCGGGAGAAGAACCAGACGTTGAAGGGCACGCTCGCGAACCTGCGCGACCGCGGGAAGCGCACGATGTTGATCGAGGCGCTACGCGGCGTCAGCTTCGAGGTGCCCGCGGGTTCGGTCTACGGCGTGATCGGCCGCAATGGTGCGGGCAAGTCGACGATGCTGCGCACGGTCGCGGGCATCCTGCCGCCCACAGCCGGACGCGTCACCGTTTGGGGCGACGTCACTCCGTTGCTGTCGCTCGGCGTCGGCTTCAACCGGGAGCTCACCGGTCGCGAGAACATCCTGTTGGGCGGGCTCACCCGGGGCCTGCGGCTCGAAGAGGTCTACGCCAACTTCGATTCGGTCGAGGAGTTCGCCGGTCTCGGGGACGCGATCGACTTTCCGATGCGCACCTACTCGTCGGGCATGTTCGGTCGGCTCGCCTTCTCGGTGGCCGCGCACCTGAAGCCGGAGATCCTCCTGATCGACGAGGCGCTCTCCGCCGGTGACGCCGCGTTCAAGATGAAGTCGATGCAGAAGATCCGCGAGTTGTGCGAGAACCAACACTGCACGGTGTTGATCGTTTCGCACGGTCTCGAGGTCGTGAAAGCGTTGGCCGAACGGTGCGTGTGGCTCGACCGAGGGGTTGTCCGTCTCGAAGGCCCGGCCGACGAGGTCGTGTCGGCATACATGTCCGACGAGAACATCGAGGCGACGAACCCGACGGCACTCGAAGACGTGTGACGCGCGTACCCGGGAGTGATGCGGTTCGCGGGCTCGCCCGCCGGAGCTACTTCGTCTCCAAGCAATATGCGCTCGCACAGATGCGGCGCCGCGAGTCGCCGATCGTCGTGTTCAGCATGGGCAAGACGGGGAGCACCGCGATCGCCGCGCGATCGAGGATGCGACCGGCGACCGTGTGTTCCAGGTCTTCCGCTTGCACGCCGAGCGCCTCGCGCAAGCAGAGCGCCGGTACCGCGCGAACAATCGAGGGCCGGGGTTCCCCGGGGCGCTCCACCTGTGGGAGTCGGAATACCTGCTGCGCCATGGGCCGACGCCCGCGGCGCCGTGGACGGTCGTTACGACCGTGCGCGAACCGATCGGGCAGGCGGTGTCGGCGTTCTTCCACAGCCGTGGTCTCCGCGACGAGAACGGCGAGGTTGATCGACGCGCCGACGCGCTCGCAGCGACGATGGTGAGCGAAGGCTGGATTCGCGAGCCCCTGCGCTGGTTCGATCGTGAGTTCACCCCCGCGCTCGGCATCGATGTGTTCGCGCACGAGTTCGACCCCCGCGGGGATACGGCCTGATCGACACGCCGGCGGTACGGGTCATGGTGATCCGCCAGGAGAGCCTCGCCGCCGTTCCCGACGCGCTCGGTGAGTTCCTCCGGCTGGGCCGCGCGGTACCGGTCCCGAAGCGCAACGAGGCCACGGCCAAGGGCTATGCCGACTCCTACCGCGACTTCCTCGCCGCAGTCCGGTTCCCGGCTCCGGTGCGAGACGACGCCTACGAGTCCCGTTACGCCGCGGCACTTCTATGCCGATAGTGAACGGGTACGGCTCTGCGACCGGTGGGGCGGCGCGACGCCTGAGTGACGCGATGGCTGAATGACGGCCGTGCAAACGTTGTGAAATTTCGGCAAATGTGCAGATGAGAAGGCCTAGGGCGGTGCTATTCGCCTCGCGGCGCTGGTTACGATGTGCGCCCTGAGGGAGGGGTAGCTGGAATGGATGATTCGGACAACGATTCCCCCGCGGGCGAAACGCCCGAGGGAGCAGAGCCGGCGGCGGCCCGGCCCATGCAACCCATCGGGGGGATGGTGAGGGATCCGCGGGAGGTCAAGACCAACCCGTCGCTCACCAAGTTCCTACGGGAGCGGATGTCAGCAGCATTCGTTTCCAGCCTCGTGACCATCGGTGTGTTGCGGCCCCGCACCACGTCGGGTGACCTCGGCCCGCGCCACTGGAAGGGTCTGTTCGGATTTCTCGGAGCGATCTTCGCCATCATCTTCGTGTGGACATCGATCCACATCGTGCAGCCGGGAACCGTCGCGGTACCCGTCACGTTCGGGCACGCCGGGAAGCCGCTCGAACGCGGGGCCGCACATCACGTGGCCGTTCACCAGCGCGTACGCGATGACGACGCGCACGCAGAACTACACGATGTCGTCACTGAAGGGCGAGGGCGCGGCGAAGAACTCCGACGACTCGGTCGCGGTGCTCGGCCGTGACGGTGGTGGCGCCAAGGTCAACGCGACAGTGCTGTACCGGCTCAACCCCGATAAGGCCGCCGACGTGTACAGGACGTTGGGGCGGAACTATCAGACCCAGATCGTACGCCCGTCGGCTCGCAACTGCATCCGCATCGTCTTCACGCACTACGACGTCGTGACTGCATCAACCTCGGCTTGGGACACCGTCGAGAACGACGTGACCAAGTGCATGAAGGACAAGCTCGAACCGCGCGGCCTGCTCCTCCAAGACTTCCAGATGCGTGAGGTCACGCTCGCCTCCTCGATCAACAACGCGGTGACGTTGAAGGTCGCCGCGCAGCAGCGCCAGGAACAGATCAAGTTCGACCAGGCGACGGCTCTGCAGCAGGCCGACATCACCCGGATCCAGGCGCTCGCGACAGCCGACTCGCAGCAGATCCTGGCGTGCGGCGGCGTGGCGACGAAGATCCTGCGCGACGGTTCCCAGGTCTCGACTGTCGTGCCGAACCCGCTGACCAAGTGCAACCAGGCGCAACTCACGCCGCAGTACCTGCAGTTCACCTACATCCAGGCGCTGACGCAGCTGGCAACCTCGCCGAACAACACGACCTTGGTGTTGCCGTTCGACCAGAACCTCACGCCGCTGCTTGAACCTGAACACGGGTGGCGGCTCGAACACGTCGACGGTGACGCCGCCGACCGGCGGGTAGCGAGGACGTCGGTCAGCCGAAGGTGCGGAGCCAGTCGACGGTCTGTTGCAGGCCGTCGGCTAGCTCCACTTGCGTCGCGAAGCCCAGGTCGCGCGCGCGGCTGCACTCGCGTCGGCTCGGCTGTGCCGCACGTCGCCGGCCCGGGAGTCGACGAACTCGGGATCGGGCACCACGCCCAGCAGCTTGGCGAGAATCTCCAGCACGTCGAGGAGGCTCGAAGCCGCGCCGCCTGCGATGTTGTACGCATGACCGGCGCAACGATCAGCCGGTGCGACCGCGGCGGCGAGATTGGCCTCGACCACGTCGCCGATAAAGGTGAAATCTCGTGATTGGAGCCCGTCGCCGTGCACGACCGGTCGCCGGCCGCGTAGCAACGCTTCGACGAACAGCGGAATGACGGCCGCGTAGGTCGCATCCGGTCGCTGACGCGGGCCGTAGACGTTGAAGTAGCGCAGCGCGACCGTTTCGAGGCCGTACAGCTCGCTGAACACCCGGCAGTAGTGCTCGGCCGCGACCTTCGTGACCGCGTACGGCGACCGGGGGTTCAACGGCTCGCTCTCGGTCGTGGGGAGCGTTGCCGCACCGCCGTACACGCTGCTCGACGACGCATGCACCACGCGGCCGACGCCGGCATCGAGCGCGGCCTTCAGGACTGTGAGCGTGCCGTGCGTGTTGACGGTGTCGGTGATCAGCGGGCGTTCGACCGAGCGCAGCACGGCCTTGTCCGCGGCCTGGTGGAACACCACGTCGCAGCCCTGCATCGCGTCGCGCACGAGCTCTTCGTCGGCGACGGAGCCGATCACGAGGCGCGCCTGCGCGTTGACGTTCTCGCGAAAGCCAGTGTCGAGATCGTCGAGCACTGCGACGTCGTGGTCTCGGGCGACGAGCGCGTCGACGATGTGCGAACCGATGAAGCCCGCGCCGCCCGTGACCAAGACCCTCATTCGCGGGGAAACGCTAGCTGGTCAAAGAACCTGGGCGAGCCGGCGATTCAGCGCGTCGAGCGTCGATCGCGCGGCCGCGTCGATCGGGCTCGCACCCGCGGCCATGCCGTAATCGATCGGCGCGTCGGTGACGACACCGCCGAGCGCAACGGCAACCACCGCACGCTCGTCTTCGCCGCTCTCGATCGCGCGGGCCCACAAGGCGGTGGGCTCGAACGGCGCGCCGATCTCCTTTACCGCGGCGAGCGTGGCTTCGACCGCGCCGACGAGTCCGTCGGTCGAGATCGCGCGCCCGATGGTGCGGCGGCCGTCGAGGATGAGATGCACTTCGAGCTCGTTGGTGTCGGGGAACGCGAGCACGGCCAAGAGCCGCGCCCGGCGCGTCGGCGCCTCGACCACCGCAGCGGGCTCGGGAGCCGGCGCGGGTAGGGGTTCTGCGACCTCGTCGACGGGCGCAGGTGGAGCGACGTCGACCGGAGCCACGACGTCAGGTTGCGTCGTTACCGCGGTGTCGGGCGTCGTGAGGTCGATGACCGGGGGCGGCGACGCGATCGCTGCGGCCGAAGGAATGTTGCGCCAGCGAACGATCTCGACTGCGGAGCGTTCGTCGATGTGGCGAGCGACGATCCGCGACGCCTCCACCGGCATCGGGACCTCGGCGGAGTCGGCGCGGTCGCCGACGTGCAGCTGCACGAGCAGCATGTCGTCGCGCCGGTCGAAACCGGCCGCGCGCACGCCCGGAAGCTTGCGCAGCTCGAGCTCGAGATCGTCGAGCGAGTTCATTGGTGACCTCTCGTCTTTTCCGGTGCCGTTCATCAGCGCACCTGCTTCTTGGCTGCGTAGAGACGCTCGTCGGCGATGGCGACGAGCGCGTCGCGTTCGGTTGCGTCGCCCGGGATCTGCGCCCAGCCGTAGGAGAACTCGGGGCAGGCCCGTTCGAAGCCGTTGGCGCGCCGGGCTCGTTCGAGCAGCGCGTCGACCGCCTCGGGCGGAGTGTTCGGCAGGATCAACGCGAACTCGTCGCCGCCGATGCGCGCGCCGTCGTCGCCGATTCTCAGGACGTGGCGGAATCGCTCGCCGAGCTCCCGCAGCGCGGCGTCGCCGCCGAGGTGGCCTTCGGTGTCGTTGATCTGCTTGAGCCCGTCGAGGTCGAGGATGACCAGCGTGAACTGCCACCCGTACCGGTTGCCGCGGGCGACGGCCATGTCGAGCAGGCGATCGAAGCTGCGCCGGTCGTACAGACCCGTGAGCGGATCGTGCCAGGCGTCGTAGCGGACCACGTCGAGGCGGAGTGCGAGGACGCATAGCGAGAGCATGAGTGAACGATCGAAGTCGTCCTGTTCCAGGGCGGGCTGGGTATAGAGGCCGGGCGGGGCGACGAGGAGCTCGTCGTCGGCGACTCCGAGCGGCCGGCGGCCGGCGCAGAAGATCTGCCGGCCGATCTGGCGCTCTTCGAGCACGACCGCGGCGTCGTCGAGGTCGAACTGCTCGACGAGGGCGTCGAGCGAGCGATAAATGAGCGCGATGCCGGAGTCGGTGCTCGCGACGGTGGCCAGGATCTCGTCGTTCGGGCCGTTCATCGGCGGTGTAGCACCTGCCCGGGCGGATTCGGTGTCGTAGCGCTCGCTCGCGTTGCCCGGACGCCCATTGACCGCGCCCGGGAAGAGTGCCGCCAATCCTCGCCCATAGCCAGGCTGCTGCGGCACTGAAACCCCTCCCTGGTACACGCCAGCAGACGTTGTATCGCCGGCATGTTGCCGCACGAATGAAGCGCCCGCTGCTCCATTTTGACCCTTTGCCCGGTTCAACAATAGCTGTGTTCGCGCCCACGGTGAAACGTCCACCGCGGATTTCAGGGGTTCCAGTAAGATTGTGGGCTCCCCATGATCCGCGACGACCTCGCCCTCGCTGTTCGTCGAGTGCTCGCGGAATTAGGGCTGCCCGAACCGTCGAGCGGGGTCGTTCTGGACCCGCCCCGCCAGCGGGACCGGGGCGATTGGGCCACCCCGGTGGCGCTCGCACTCCAAAAGGACGTCGGCGGCAATCCCTTCGACTTGGCGGAGCGCATCGCCACGGCCCTGGAACGCGCGGCCGTGCCGCACCTGGCTCGGGCGGAGGCGGCCAAGCCCGGCTTCGTGAACCTCTATCTCGCGCCGACCTGGCTCCACGACGTGCTGCGCACGGTCGTGGCCGACGGCGACAGCTACGGCACCGGAACCGCGCTCGAAGGTGCGCTCGTGAACCTCGAGTTCGTGTCGGCCAATCCGACCGGGCCGCTGCACGCGGGCGGGGGTCGTTGGGTCGCGGTGGGCGACGCGATCGCGAACTTGCTCGTGTCACAGGGCGCGGCGGTGCATCGCGAGTACTACCTCAACGACACCGGCAACCAGCTCGTGACCTTCCGCGACTCGTTGTACGCGCGGTACCGCGGCGAAACGCCGCCCGAGGACGGGTATCAGGGCGACTACCTCATCGACCTTGCGAACGCGCTGCGCGCCGATCTCGGTGACGACGTCACGCCCGACGCCGCGTGCGAGTGGGGCGTGCGGCGTGTCGTCGAAGGGATTCGAGACGACCTGGCGCGCATCGGCGTGCACTTCGACACCTGGTTCTCCGAGCGGACGCTGCACGAGCGCGACGAAGTCAGCGCGGTGCTTCGCGAGCTCGACGAGCGCGGGCTCGTATTCGACGAAGACAACGCCCGCTGGTTCCGCTCGACCGACTTCGGCGACTCGCGTGACCGTGTGCTCGTCCGCGGCGACGGCTCGACGACGTATCTCTGCAACGACCTCGCGTACCACCGCAACAAGTTCGAGCGCGGCTTCAACCATCTGATCGACATGTGGGGCGCCGACCATCACGGTCAGGTCAAGTCGTTGCAGGCGGGGATGCAAGCCCTCGGCTTCGGCCCGCCCGCTGAACCCGAAGTGTTGCTCGGTCAGATGGTGAAGCTGGTGCGTGACGGCGTGGAAGTGAAGCTGTCGAAACGGGCCGGGAACATCGTCACGCTGGCCGACATTCTCGATGAGGTCGATCCTGACGTCGCGCGTATGACGTTCCTGCTCCAGGGAATCGACACGACGCAGACGTTCGACATGAACGTCGTCACATCGCAGTCGATGGAAAACCCCGTCTACTACGTGCAGTACGCGCACGCCCGCGTCTCCTCGATCGCACGCCGCGCGGCCGAGGCCGGAATTCGCGCGTAAGCCGATCGACGAGGTCGATCTCTCGAAGCTCGAGCACGAACGGGAAGACGAGCTCCTGCCGCGCGCTGGCGCTGTATCCCGACGTGTTGGCCGAAGCGACCGAGACACGCGCGCCGCAGAAGGTCAGCACTTGGGTGCGCGACTTTGCCCGGGCGTTCCACGGTTTCTACCGCGACTGCCGGGTGATCACCGAGGACGCCGAGTTGACCCAGGCCCGGCTGTGGCTCACCGAAGCGAGTCGTATCGGCCTTGCCAACGCGCTGGGGATCCTGGGTGTCGGCGCGCCGCGAGGAGATGACGCGACTCGACGCCGAGGAAGACGCCGACGACGATGTATCCACGGAGTAGATCGTGACGGCCGCGCCGTTCGACCTGACGTTGTTGCCGGCGTCGGCACGGGTCGGCGCCGACGGGAGTCTCTCGGTCGGCGGAGTCGACCTCGTCGGTCTGGCCGGTGAGTTCGGCACTCCTCTATATGTGTACGACGAGGGGGAGCTGCGGGCGCGCTGTCGCGAGTACCGCTCCAACTTCAGTGGGCGGCGTCGCGTACGCGAGCAAGGCATTCCTCTGCACCGCGATGGCGCGACTCGTAGACGAAGAAGGGCTCGATCTCGACGTCGCGACCGGCGGCGAGCTGCACGTCGCGCTGCAAGCGGGGTTTCCGGCCGCGCGCATCGTGTTCCACGGCAACAACAAGTCATCCGAAGAGCTCCGTACCGCGCTCGCCGCCGGTGTCGGCCGGATCGTCGTCGATTCCTTCGACGAGATCGAGCGCCTCGAATCCCTCTCGGGTGAGGGGTTGGTTGCGACGGTGCTCGTGCGCGTGACCCCGGGTGTCGAAGCGCACACCCACGAGTACATCGAGACCGGCACCGAAGATTCGAAGTTCGGGTTCGGTCTGCAGAACGGCGACGCGTTGCAGGCGGTGGTGCGCATCGTCGAGGGCGGATCGCTGCGTTTCGCGGGCCTGCACTGTCACATTGGATCGCAGGTGTTCCGGCTCGACTCGTTCGCGGCCGCGACCGATCGCATGGTCGGGTTGATCGACGACATCGAGACCGACACGGGTGTAAACGTCGACGAGTTGAATCTCGGCGGCGGTCTCGGTGTTCGCTACGTCTCGACCGACGAAGGCGCATCGATCGCACAACACGTCGCGACGCTGGCCGACCTCGTCGCCAAAGCCCTCGCCGCGCACGGAGTGAAGTCGCGCCCGACGCTCATGGTCGAACCCGGTCGTTCGATCGCGGGTCCATCCGGCTTCACGCTTTATACCGTCGGGACTATCAAAGAAATCCCCGGATTGCGCACCTACGTCGCCGTCGACGGCGGGATGAGCGACAACCTCCGCCCGGTCACGTATGGAGCCAGTTACGAGTCGTTCCTCCCGGCGCGAGTCACGGCGCCCCGGTCGCTGGTCGCGACGATCGCGGGCAAGCACTGTGAACAGGGTGACCTGCTGGTCCGGGACGCACAGCTCCCCGACGATGTCGCGGTGGGTGACATTCTCGTGACCCCGGTGACCGGGGCCTACGCGCAGTCCATGGCCTCGAATTACAACAAGGTCCTACGCCCGGCGGTGGTCTTCGTGCATGAGGGCCGGGCCCGCCTGGTCGTGCGCCGCGAAGCCCTCGATGACTTGGTGCGGCTCGATGTCGCCGATCCGCGAGAATGACCGGATGGACTCGCGTGACTCACTCGGCGACGGACTCGTGCGAGTCGGCATTCTCGGATGCGGCAACGTGGGCGCGGCCCTCGTGGGCCTGCTCGACACCAACGCCGACCTGATCACGCGCCGTTCCGGCGTTCGCCTCGAGGTGACGCGGGTCGCGGTGCAGAATCTCACCAAGGAGCGTGACGTCGAGTTCGCGGCCGGTGTGCTCACCAACGACGCGGGCAGTGTCGTCGCCGCGTCCGACGTCGACGTGATCGTCGAGGTGATCGGCGGCGTCGAACCCGCGCGTTCGCTGATCCTCACCGCGCTCAAGGCCGGCAAGCCGGTGGTGACCGCGAACAAGGAGTTGCTCGCGAACGTCGGCGAAGAGCTCTTCGAGGTTGCGGCCGCGTCGGGCGTCGACCTGTTGTTCGAAGCTTCGGTCGCGGGCGGTATCCCGTTGATCCGGCCGTTGCGCGAGTCGCTGGCCGGAGAGCGCATCCGGCGCGTGACCGGAATCGTCAACGGCACCACCAACTACGTGCTCACCCGCATGACGGAGGAGCGGTTGTCGTTCGCGGCCGCGGTCGCCGAGGCGCAGGAGCTCGGTTACGCCGAGCGCGACCCCACGGCCGACATCGACGGGTTCGACGCCGCGGCCAAGGCGGCGATCATCGCGTCGATCGCCTTTGGCGCGCGCGTCGGTCGCGGGCGACGTTTCCCGCGAAGGCATCACGCACATCACTGCCGAAGACATCGCGGCCGCGGCCGAGCTCGGGTACACAGTGAAGTTGCTCGCAGTGTGCGAGGAGCACGACGGCGCGATCAGCGTGCGCGTGCACCCGGCGATGGTCCCCGACGGTCACCCGCTGGCATCGGTGCGCGGGTCGTTCAACGCGGTGTTCATCGAAGGCGAGGCGGTCGGGCAGCTGATGTTGTTGGGGCGGGGTGCCGGCGGCGGTCCGACGGCGAGCGCGGTGCTCGGGGATCTCATCGACGCGGCCAAGAATCTGCACTCGGGGGCCCGCGGCGCGACGATCGGCACGCTCGAACGGCGCCCGATCCGCCCGATCGACGAAACGTCGTCGCAGTTCTACATCTCGCTCGAAGCTGCCGATCAGCCTGGTGTGCTGGCAACCATCGCCGGAGTGTTCGGCCAACACGACGTGTCGATCCAGTCGATGCAACAAGACGGGCAGGGCGACGACGCCCGCCTCATCTTCGTGACCCACCTCGCGCTCGAATCCGCGCTCTCGGCCACGATCCGCGCCGTCCGCGAGCTTCCCGCAGTGAAGCGCGTCGGCTCCGTCCTCCGTGTTGTCGGTGGTGAAGAGTGACCGCGCTGCCGCACTGGACCGGGTTGATCAACGCGTACCGGGATCGCCTGCCGGTCACCGATCGCACTCCGGTTGTCACGCTCAACGAGGGCAACACGCCCGTTGCTCGAAGCGCCGAAACTTTCGGAGCAGGTCGGCGCGCAGGTGTACCTGAAGATCGAGGGCGCCAATCCCACGGGCTCGTTCAAAGACCGGGGGATGACGGTCGCGATCTCGAAGGCAGCCGAGGAAGGCGCGAAGGTCGTGGTGTGCGCGTCGACCGGGAACACGTCGGCGTCGGCGGCCGCGTACGCGGCGCGCGCGGGCATGATCGCCGCGGTCATCATTCCCGACGGGCACGTCGCGCTCGGCAAGCTCGCGCAGGCGCTCATTCACGGAGCCAAGGTCGTCGCGGTGCGCGGCAGCTTCGACGACGCGCTCAACGTGGTGCGTCAGCTCGGCGAACGCGGGGGAGTGACCGTCGTCAACTCGATCAACCCGTTCCGCATCGAGGGTCAGAAGACCGCCGCGTTCGAGATCTGCGACGCGCTCGGTGACGCGCCCGACGTGCACTGCATCCCGGTCGGGAACGCGGGGAACATCACCGCGTACTGGAAGGGCTACGGCGAGTACGCGACCGACGGGCTCGCGACCAAGCGCCCGCGCATGCTGGGGTGGCAGGCCTCGGGTTCGGCGCCGCTCGTGATCGGCGAGGTCGTGCCGCATCCCGAGACCATCGCGACCGCGATTCGTATCGGCAATCCGGCCAGCTGGGACGCGGCGATCGACGCCCGCGACGCGTCGGGCGGCGCGATCGGAGCGGTCACCGACGCGCAGATCCTTGACGCCTACCGGATGCTCGCGTCGCTCGAAGGGGTGTTCGTCGAGCCCGCCTCGGCCGCCTCGGTAGCGGGGCTCCTGCTGGGCGCGACCCAGGGGCTCGTCGGGCGTGATGAGATCGTGGTTTGCACCGTCACGGGTCACGGGTTGAAGGATCCGAACCGGGCGATTGCGGAGATCGAGCCCCGCCCGGCGGTAGACGCCGATGTGGAGCAGGTACTGGAACAACTCGGCCTATGAGCCTCCGGGGCGGGGACGCATGACCGAAAGGAAATCGTGAGTCCTACCCAGCGCAAACGCACCCTTCTGAGTGTTGTTATCGCAAGCGTGGTTGCCGTCGCGATCGGCGCGACGGCGTTCGTCGTCACCCGTGACGATCATGCCGACGCCAAAACGGTGGCCGCGCCGACCACCACCACGTCGTCGACGACCACGACAACCGTGCCGCGTACTACGACGACGCTCGGGAAGCTGCCGATTCCCGACCCCGCGCCGCTCGACGCGTACCGCGACGTGCCGATCACCCAGATCGGCACGATGGTGATCCCGAAGATCAACGTCGTCACGCCGATCTTCGAAGGCGTTTGGCTGACCGTGGTCGATCACGGACCGGGGCACTGGCCGAACTCGGCCATGCCGGGCCGGCGCGGCAATTCGGTGTTCGCCGGTCACCGCGTCACGCACACGCACCCCTTCTACGACATGGACCTGTTGGCACCGGGCGACAAGATCATCGTGAACATGCCGTACGGCACGTTCACGTATGCGGTCACCGGAATCACGATCGTGCAGCCCGAGAACTTCGGCATCATCTTCCCGACCAAGACGCCGACGATCACCTTGTTCGCGTGCAATCCCAAGCACAGCGCCGCGCAACGCATCGTTGCCAAGGGCAAGCTGATCAGCTCCAAGCTGATCCCCGGCGGGAAGCCGGTTCCGTTGCCGGTCATTCCCGACGTGGCTGCGTGACCCGGCCCATCGCGCTCGTCACGGGCGCGTCGTCGGGGATCGGCGACAGCTTTGCTCGGCTGCTCGCTGAACGCGGCTACGACCTCGTTCTCGTCGCGCGCGATGTGGGCCGGTTGGAAGCGCTGGCCAAGGAGCTCGAAGGCGCGTTCGGCGTGACCGCACAGGTACTTCCGGCCGACCTCACCGATCCCGAGCAGCTCGCGACCGTCGAAGGTCGTTGTCACGATCCGAGCGCGCCGATCGACATGCTGGTGAACAACGCGGGCTTCGGCACCTTCGGCCCGTTCCACACGCTCGACCTCGAGACTGAAACCCGCGAGATCCAACTCAATGTCGTCGCGCTCGGTTCGCCTCACGCACGCGGCCGCGACCGAGATGTTCCAGCGCGGTAAGGGCGGCATCCTCAACGTGTCGTCGCTCGCGGGCTTCCAACCCGGGCCCGCCAACGCGACCTACAGCGCGACGAAGGCGTTCATCACCTCGTTCACCGAAGCCGTGCACGAAGAGTTGAAGGGGAGCGGCGTCAACGTCACGGTGCTGTGCCCCGGTTTCACGCGCACCGGCTTCCAGGAGGTCGCGAACGCGCCCGCCGAATCCATTCCCGGATTCGTGTGGCAGGAAGCCGACGAGGTCGCGCGCGCCGGCCTCGACGCGCTCGCGAAGAACAAAGCGGTTGCCATCCCGGGCAACTTGAACAAGGTGCTCGGGAACTTCTCGGCGGTCATGCCCAGCGCGATCACGCGCCGGCTCGGCGCCGCAGTACTCAAGCGCTCGGGCTTCCTAGCGCCCTCGACGGTGAGTTCGCCGCGAGCCGGTAGATCGTTCCGCCCCGCGCAGCGAGGTAGAGCTCGCCAGTGCCGTCTTGGCCGAACGTCGTCAGCTGATTCACGGTGATGCCGAGATCGCGTTGCGCGGTGACGCGGCCGTTGCTCTGGGTCAGCGCTTCGATGTTCGATCGACAGTTGTCTCCGTAGAGATACGTACCGACCAGTCTCGGGATTGCACGACCGCGGTACACGTAGCCGCCGACGATCGCGCACCAACCGTCGGCATGGGTGGTCTCGATGATCGGATCGCGCGCGCCCGCGGGGCGGGCGCCCTTGTATTCGTGGTCGCCCTCGCGCTGACTCCAACCCCAGTTGATGCCCTTCTGGCCGCTCGGCGCGTAGTCGACCTCTTCGTAGGCGCCTTGACCGACGTCGCCGATCCAGAGGGCATTCGTCGCGCGATCGAATGAGAACCGCCAGGGATTGCGCAGGCCGTACATCCAGATCTCGCGGAACGCTCCCGCGCGCCCGACGAACGGATTGTCGGCGGGAACGCTGTACGACGCGTTTCCCGAGCGCTTCGGGTCGATGCGCAGGATCTTGCCGAGCGGGCTTCCGAGGTCTTGCGCGTGGTTCTGCGGATCGCCCGCGCTCCCGCCGTCGCCGAGTCCGATGTAGAGCTCGCCGTCGGGACCGAACACGACTTCGCCGCCGTTGTGGTTCGCGTAGGGCTGCTTGACGAACAGCACGCGCCGCCGCGTGCTCGGATCGGCGTTCGCGCCCTGCATCGCGTATTCGTCGACGTTGGTGTCGCCGTTGGCGTCGGTGTAGTCGACGTAGAGGCGCTTCCCGTCGGGAGAGAACGTCGCGCCGAGAAAGCCCTGTTCGTTGCCGTGACTCAGGTTGCGCGCGCAGGTCGAGCGCGATCCCCGCGGGTTGCCCGTTCACGATCCGCCGCAACAGTCCCGTCTGCTCGCCCACGTACATGGTTCCCGCGGTTCCGGGCGCGCCGGGGCGGAACGCGATCACGACCGGACTATCGAGCCCGGAGACGACCGAAACGAGGTGGACTTTGCCGAGCGCGAGATCAGGAGGGATCGTTGTCGTCCCGCCGCTGTAGACGGGCGCGGTGCGGGTCGTGGTCGTGGCGGTGGTACTGGTCGGTCTTCCCGTCGTGGGTACAGGCGAGGTTGGCGCGGTCGAAGGCGCCGCGTGCGGAGAGCTACTGCTGCACGCGGCGAGGGTGAGCGCGAGTGCGAGCGCCGCGCCGATGCATCCGAACGGGCTCTTCTTCATCGAGACGAGGCTAGGGGCGGCCGCCGCCTACGCTTCGTCGCCATGAAGTATCTGGTGTTCGTACCCGATGGTTGCGCCGACGTTGCGCTCGACGAGCTCGACGGGCGCACTCCGCTCGAAGCGGCGCGCATGCCGCGGTTGGCCGAGCTCGCAGCTCGCGGGGATGTCGGCCGCGCCGAAGTGATCCCGCCCGGGCTTCCGCCGGGCAGCGACGTCGGCAACATGGCGATCCTCGGCTTCGATCCCGCTCGGTACCACACCGGCCGCGCGCCGATCGAGGCCGCGGCGATGGGCATCGAGCTCGGGCCGAACGAAGTTGCCTACCGCTGCAACCTCGTGAACGTCTCCGACGCCGATCCGCCGCTGATGATCGACTTCGCGGCCGGTCACCTCACGAGCGAGCAGAGTCATCCGATCGTTGCCGCGCTCGAAGCCGAGCTCGGAGGCGGTCGCGACGGAGTGCGTTTCCATCCCGGTGTCGAGTACCGCCACCTGTGTGTCGTGCCTACGGATTGGTCCGACGCGAGTTGTACGCCGCCGCACGACATCACCGGAATGCCGGTGCAGCTCCCGACCGGTTCCGCGGCACCGAAGTTGCAGGCCCTCATGGACGCGTCGCGCGCGGTGGTGAGCGCGGCCGCGCGCGAAGTCGGCGCATCGGCGACCCAGATTTGGTTGTGGGGACAGGGTGTGAAGCCCGCGCTCCCACAGTTCGACGCGACCTACGGCGTCGCCGGGCGCATGTCGTCGGCCGTCGATCTCGTGCAAGGACTCGGTGTGCTCACCGGCATCGAGGTGGTCGACGTTCCGGGCGCGACCGCGGGCTTCGACAACGACTATGTGGGGCAGGCCAACGCGTGTTTGCGCTCGCTCGAGGATCGCGATCTGTTCGTGCTGCACGTCGAGGCCACCGACGAGGCCGGGCACCAGGGGCTCCCGCACGTGAAGGTCGACGCGCTCGAACGATGGGACACCGACGTGATCGGCCCGATCGTCGACGCGCTCGCCGCGGGCTCCGAACCGTTCCGCATCCTCATGCTTCCCGACCACGCAACTCCGTGCACGATCATGACGCACACGTCACAGTCGGTGCCGTATCTGTTGTTCGACTCGAGTCGCGACGCGGCCGGCGGTGTGTATACGGAACCCGGCACTGCGTCGAGCGTGCCCGTTCCTGCGCACGAGCTGATGGGGCGTCTCCTCGCGCCGGCCTGATTCGCCGGCCTGATCACGTCGGCAACCTTCAGGAATCGGTTCCGGCTGCCGAGTGTTCACCCCGAAGACCCTCGAGGCTCGTGCACCTCTCGCTGCTCGGGTGTAAGGTGATTTCGATCCCTCGAGACCCTGGCCCGGCGCAGTCTGCCCGGCAGGGGCCGGATTCCCCGCAGTTCCTCTTCGTTTCGTCTGCCTGTTCGTAGGCACCGGATCGATGAGCCGGCGAGGACCTCCGAGGGGACCGTTGCCGATTGTGCACCAACTCATCTCGGCGGTAGCACGACACGACTTTCACAGCGCGACGCCTTGACCTCTGTTGAATCACCGGAGCAAAACAACATGACCGATACGTTCGATCGGACCCAGCTCGACGGCAAAGACCGTGAGCAGCTCTCCGAGATTGCGTCGGCGCTGGGCGTGAAGGCGATCAGCCGTATGCGCAAAGCCGATCTCGTGGAAGCGATCGTGTCCGCGACCTCGGGTTCGAACGGATCGAGCAGCACCACCTCCGGCGCGACGGAGTCCCGACCGCGCAAGATCCGCTCGACGGTGTCGGGTGGCGACGACCTCGCATCACTCGCGGCCGAAGAAGACGCGTTGGCGACCGGTAGCGAACCGGCCGACGAGATGACGTTGATCCGGCCCCGGCGTTCGGGCTCGGGCAACGGTTCCGGCGAAGCGAGCGCCGCGACGGTCGCGCCGGCGCCGAGCTCGGAGAGCACGCAGGTCCGCGACGCGCAGCCGTCGGACAACGTGCCGCCACGATGGGCCCACGACCAGGGCCACGAGCCAGGGATCGAGTCACGACCAGGGCTCCGACCTCGACCACGGATCGCAGTCGTCCCAGGCTCGCGGCGACGACGACGGCCAGGGCAACCGCCGGCGCCGGCGCCGGCGGGGCCGCGAACGGGAGCGTCCCGGCGGTGAACGTCAAGGTGCCGAACGCCAGGCCGGAGACCGTCAAGGCGGCGAGCGGCAAGGTGGCGAACGGCAGGGCGGCGAGCGCGGCGAGACCCGCGAAGACTTCAGCGGCGATCTGATCCCGCTCGAGGGTCTGCTCGACCTCCGCGACGAGGGCTACGGCTTCCTCCGCACTTCCGGGTATCTCGCCGGCCGCAACGACGCGTACGTCTCGGCATCGCAGGTCCGTCGGTTCGGACTGCGCAAGGGCGACTACGTCACCGGCGCCACCCGTCCGCCCGCGAGCAGCGAGAAGTACCCCGCGCTCGTACGCGTCGACCAGATCAACGGGATGACCACCGAAGACGCCCGCAGCCGGGTGCGCTTCGAAGACCTCACGCCGTTGTTCCCCGACTCCAAGCTCCGCCTCGAGCTCTCCGACAATCCCGGTGAGATCACGGGCCGGATCATCGATCTCATCTCGCCGATCGGAAAGGGCCAGCGCGGCCTCATCGTCTCGCCGCCCAAGGCCGGCAAGACCACGATCATCAAGCAGATCGTGCAATCGATCGAACGCAACAACCCCGAAGTGCACGTCATGGTGCTCCTCGTCGACGAACGACCCGAGGAAGTCACCGACATGCGCCGCCACGTGCGAGCGCGCCGAAGTCGTCGCCTCGACCTTCGATCGTCCCTCCGACGAGCACTGCCACGTCGCCGAGCTCGCGATCGAACGAGCCCGCCGGCTCGTGGAGATGGGCAAAGACGTCGTCATCGTGCTCGACGGCATCACGCGCCTGGCCCGCGCCTACAACCTCGCGGCGCCCGCGTCGGGTCGGATCATGTCGGGTGGTGTCGACTCGTCGGCGCTCTACCCGCCGAAGAAGTTCTTCGGTTCCGCCGCGCAACATCGAAGAGGGCGGATCGCTCACGATCCTCGCCACCGCGCTCATCGACACGGGTTCGAAGATGGACGAGGTGATCTTCGAGGAGTTCAAGGGCACCGGAAACATGGAGCTTCGCCTCGACCGCCGGGTCGCCGATCGCCGGATCTACCCGGCCATCGACGTCGAGCAGTCGAGCACGCGCCACGAGGAGCTGCTCTTCGACCGCCAGGACCTCCAGCAGGTCTGGAAGCTCCGCCGCGTGCTCAATGCGCTCGACGGCGGCGCCGGCCTCGAGCTCCTGATCGACAAGCTCCGCCACACCAAGAACAACGCCGAGTTCCTCTCCGAGATCGCCAAAGCCCCGGCCGGGATGGCCTAACCGCTGGTCGAGGGAATCGTCGGACGGCGCCTGCCGTTACGCCGTCTTCCGGCCGTTACACTGGAGTTCTTATGCAGACTCAGATCCACCCCGACTACGTCGAGTGCCAGGTCCACTGCTCGTGCGGTAACGAGTTCACGACCCGCTCCACGGCTTCAACACTGCGAGTAGAGCTGTGCTCGGAGTGCCACCCCTTCTACACGGGCAAGCAGAAGCTGGTCGACACCGGTGGACGCGTCGAGCGCTTCGAGCGCCGCGCCGCGAAGTCGAAGAAGCTGGCCAAGGCCGCCGCTCCGAAAACAGCTGCTCCCAAGACCGCGTAGGCGTCTCATGGCCGAACCCCGTTACGTAGGCGGCCAAGCGGTCGTCGAAGGCGTGATGATGCGCGGCGAGTCCACGTGGGCGGTCGCGGTCCGCAAGCCCGACGGCGACATCGTCGTCGACGTACACCCGGTTCCCGGCTGGTCCGAGAAGTACCGCAACATCCCGATCCTGCGCGGCATCACCGGCCTCGGTGAGTCGCTCGGGCTCGGCTACCGCGCGCTCACGTACTCGGCGCAACGTGCAGATCCCCGAAGAGGATCAGGTCTCGAGCAAGGTCATGAGCTGGACGATGGGGATCGCGGTCGTGGTCTTCAGCGCGATCTTCATCATGATCCCCGCGTTCGCGGGCAAGGGCCTGTCGCACCTGTTCCACGGATCGTTCCCGGTCATGGAAGGGGCTCGTGCGGCTCGCGCTGTTCGTCGGCTACCTGTTGCTCGTCAGCAACCTGAAGGACATCCGGCGCGTGTTCCAGTACCACGGCGCCGAGCACAAGACGATCGCCGCCTACGAGAACGACGTGGAGCTCACGCCCGAGACCGCGCAGCAGTTCTCGACCGCGCACGTGCGCTGCGGAACGAACTTCCTGCTGATCGTCATGGTCGTCGCGGTGTTCGTGTACGCGGTCATCCCGCGGCCCGAATCTCTGGTTCGTCATCGCGTCCCGCATCGTCTTGATTCCCTTGATCGCGGGCCTCAGCTACGAGGTGATTCGCCTCGCGGCCAAGAACATGCAGCGGGCCTGGGTGCGCACGCTCATGCGGCCCGGGCTGTGGCTGCAGCGGCTCACGACCCGTGAGCCCGACCTCGACCAGCTCGAGGTGGCGATCGCTTCGCTGCGTGCGGTGTTCACCGCCGAGCAGCAGGTCGAAGTCGATTCCCGAGTGGGCCGGCGGGTGCCCGCGGTCGCTCCCGCGGTCTAAGTTCCCGTCCATGGCCGAGCTCCCGCTCACATGGACTGCGAGCGAGCTGCTCGCCGAGCACGAGATCGTCGAGCCGCTCGTCGCCGGCGGCGTTCGCTGCCACGGCGGCTTCGCGGCCGACGGCACCTACGTGTCGCCCCGCACCAAGAATCGCGTTCCCGCGATCGGTGCCTGGCAACAGTCGCACCGCGAGGTGTTCGGCACCGAGATCCTCGACGCACCGATCGAGCTCTGGCCCGAGGTGTTCCCGAGCGTGGCGCAGACGAAGTACCTGCTGCGGGAGGGCGTACCGCGCCGATGATCTCGTCGCTCACGCGGATCGGGACCGTCGAAGGCTTCGGCGTCGATGATTCGCGCGGTGCAGGTCGACAGCTGCAATCGCACTTCGACGAGTCGATCTCGGGGACCGCGGTCGAGCATCTGCAGGGCGGGCTCTTCGAAGCGCACGCGCGCGACGAAGCGGGTTGGGAAGACGAAGGCGGTCACAAGCAGATGTGGTTCGCGGCGCGTGACATCGCGTTCGACGAGCCGGTGACCGAAGACATGACGCAGACCATGCTCGTGCGCATGGGCATCGCCGCGCCCGACGGCAAGGCGCCCACGCCGGCCGAGGCGCACGCGGCGCGCACTCGCGTTGCGACGCTTCCCCGACATCGATCTCGCGCTCGAGATGATGCTGCGGCGCATGGTCGGACTGCTCTTCATCGAGGTTTCCGCGTTCCACACGTTCGCGTGGGCCGAGGCAGTGCTCTCCGACACCGATCTCGTCGCGGGCGACGGTGCGCGCCGCCGATCTCGTGCGCTACGTGCGCGCCGACGAGACGCCGCACGTCGAGTACCTGCGCACCGCGCTCACCGAGATGCGCGACCGCACGTTCATCGGCGAATCCGGTCGGCGCATCCCCGGTACCGAAGTGATCGGAACGCTGTGGGACACCGCGCTCGAACAGTCGTTGGGTCCGAACCGCGAGAACTTCCGGCGCACCGCGATGGCCGAGGTCGAGCACGCACTCGCAGGCAACCCGCGGCGAGCAGAGCTGCTCGAAGGCTTCCACTCGCTGCAGCCCGTCGCCGCCCGATGAAGTTCGGCATCTTCTACGAGCACCAGCTCCCGCGGCCCGTGGGATATCGACTCCGAGTACCGGCTCATCCAGGACGCGCTCGAGCAGATCGAGTACGCCGATCGGATCGGCATCGACTACGCGTGGGAAGTCGAGCACCACTTTCTCGAGGAGTACTCGCACTCGAGCGCGCCCGAGGTGTTCCTCGCGGCCGCGTCGCAGCGCACCGAACGCATCCGGCTCGGCCACGGCATCGTGCAGACGCCGCCCGCGTTCAACCATCCGGCCCGCATCGCCGAACGCATCTCGATGCTCGATCTCGTCTCGAACGGCCGGGTCGATTCGGGACGGGGGAATCGTCGTCGGAGGCCGAGCTCGGCGGGTTCATGATCGATCCCGCCGACAAGCGGGCGATGTGGGAAGAGGGACTGCGCGTCGCGGTGCGGTGCATGACGGAGGAGCCCTTCACCGGGCACTCCGGCAAGTACGTCACCATGCCGCCGCGCAACGTCGTTCCCAAGCCGCGCCAGAAGCCGCACCCGCCGCTGTGGGTCGCGTGCAGCCGGCGCGACACGATTCACCTCGCCGCGCAGCACGGCATCGGCGCGTTGGCGTTCGCGTTCGTCGATCCCGAAGAGGCGCGCTACTGGGCCGATGACTACTACGCCACGCTCGCGAGCGACGGCGTGCCGATCGGCGATGCGGTCAACCCGAACCTCGCGTGTGTCACCACCTTCATGTGTCACGAAGACGAAGACGAAGCGCTGCGCCGTGGCATCGAAGGCGCGAACTTCTTCGGCTACTCGCTCGCGCACTACTACGTGTTCGGTCGCCACGAACCGGCGCGCACGAGCGTGTGGGACGAGTTCCAGGCGCGCCGCGCCGAACAGGGCTACGACCCCGAAGCCGTGCTCATCGCCGCGCCGAGAACGAAGATCGGCTCGGCGCGAAGGTCGTCGAACAAGGCGTCGGCGGACTCCGCGGCGCGGTCGGTACCCCCGAACAGATCCGCGAGTACCTACTCCGCTACGAAGAGTGCGGCGTCGACCAGGTGATCTTCTGCTTCCAGGCGGGCAAGAACCGCCACGAGCACATCATGGAGTCGCTCGAGCTGTTCGGACGCGAGGTGCTCCCCGAGTTCATGGATCGGGCCGAGAAAGCCGACCGCGACAAGGAACAGCGCTTGGCTCCGGTGATCGACGCGGTGATGGAACGCAAGCCGGCCGAGGATCATCCGCCGCTCCCCAGTGACGACTACGCGTTCCCGGCCATGCCGCGCGCGATGGCCGATCGCGCCGGCAACGACGACTTCTTGAAGATGCTCGACGACTTCGCGGGCCAGACCGCGATCGGCGGCCTCGGCGGGCTGTTGGGTTAGGGGCCTGCTCGGTTAGAAGAGGCGGCGGCGTCATCGCCGGGCGCGGTCCACGCAGGCGCTTGGCACTCGCCGTTGCTGTCGACCGCGTCACGGGACGTTCCCGATCCGTAAGAGGTGCCGTCGGTCGTGTTGTCGATGACGCAGTACCAGTGGCCGCTCGGGCTGCGGGTCGCGAGCAGCACGTCATGCTTGTCTTGCGCCAGCACGCCCACCACCGTGCTGCTCGCTTGGTCGATCGTCCCGAAGTGGACCTGCGGCACCAGCGCCGCCAGGTTCGCGGGGGTGACCGCGGTGTAGTCGTCGTTCGCGCCGTAGGCCGACTTGGCCGCGTCGATCGCCGACGAGAGCGCGGCCTGGGTGAACTCATCGGCCACCTTCGCGCTCACGCGGGTGGTGGTCGTGACGGGCCGGGTCGTGGTCGAGGCGTCGCGTCGGTAGTCGACGATCGCGGTGCCGACGTTTCCGGCGGAGCGGCCGGCGAGCTACTGCTGCCGCACGCGGCGAGCCCGAGCCCGGCTCCGGCGACGCAAAGAACGGCTGAAAGAAGCGCGAGACGGGTCACCCGAACGATCGTAGAGCGGGCGTAGACGGCGGTTGGGCCGCGGGCGGGTTCGTGCTCACCGGGCCGGCGCGGGCGTCGTGCGTCGGTGCTCGGGTGGCGCGTCGTGAACGGGCGAGCCGTCGCGTCGGTACGCCGCGTGGCGCGTGTCGAATCGCGACGGGCGTCTTGGCGTGTGCGCGGTCGGCCGGCGGCGGCTCGACCTTGCGGCCGCGCGTCGGATCGGCACCCGTCGGCGGGGGAGTGAACGTGGTGTAGGAGTCGCCGCCGTGGAGGAAACCCCAGTTCTCGATGGCGCCGTCACCGTTCGCGTCGAACACCGCGTTTTCAGCTCGGCGAGGGCGATGCGGCGAGCGACGCGGGTGCGCCGCGAGCGGACGACGGTCCGCTGCCGGGCCTCGGTACCGCGTGTACGGCGCCGGGACCTTGTCCCTTCAGGTTTGCGATCATCTCGTGCCATCCCTGGCATCGAGCCTCGCCGAACCCACCCACGCGAGCTATCGGCCCTCACCGGAAGGCCCTTGAGCGGCGAATAGGGTGATGCGCATGTTCGAGCACCTCGGTGAGCTCGCCGCGGAGCTCGATGCGCTCGAAGCGGGGGGCCTGGCGGATATCCAGGCGTCGGGGGATCGTCACGCGTCCCAGGCCGCCGGCCGCCGGTACGCGGAGCTCAAGCCCGTCGTCGACACCTGGCGGGAGTGGACCGCCGCCAACCAGGACGCGGCCGACGCCCGGGAGATGCTGGCCGGCGACGGCGACGCCGAGATGCGGGAGTACCTGCGGGCCGAGATCGCCGAAAAAGAGGCCCACAGCGCCGAGCTCGAAGCCAAGCTCAAGGAGCTCCTCCTGCCCCGCGACCCGAACGAGGGCCGCAACGTGATCGTCGAGATCCAGGGCGCCGAAGGCGGCGAGGAGGGCAACCTCTGGGCCGGCGACCTGTATCGCATGTACCAGCACTACGCCGAGCGCCGCGGCTTCAAGATCGAGGTGCTCTCGAGCCAGCCGTCGGATCACGGCGGCTTCCGGGACGTGACGTTCCTGGTGAAGGGCGCCGACGCGTGGGCCCGGTTCAAGTACGAGGGCGGTCCGCATCGCGTGCAGCGCGTCCCCGAGACCGAGAGTCAAGGCCGCGTGCACACCAGCGCGGCCACCGTCGCGATCCTGCCCGAGGCCGAGGAGGTCGACGTGACGATCGATCCGAACGATCTCATCATCGACGTGTACCGCTCGACCGGTCCCGGCGGTCAGTCGGTGAACACGACCGACTCCGCGGTTCGTATCACGCACAAGCCGACCGGTCTCGTGGTCGCGATGCAAGACGAGAAGAGCCAGTTGCAGAACAAGGACAAGGCGATGCGAGTGCTGCGCGCGCGGCTCCTGCAAGCCGAGCAGGACAAGCAACACGAAGAGGTGAGCGCCGCGCGCCGCGAGCAGGTGAAGGGCGGCGGTCGCTCCGAGAAGATCCGCACCTACAACTACAAAGAGAACCGGGTCACCGATCATCGGATCGGTCTCACGTTGCACGCCCTCGATCGCGTGTTGTCCGGTGATCTCGACGAGATCGTCGACGAGCTCGCCGCCGACGAACGCCGGCGGCAGCTCGGTCCCGCGTGAGCGCTTCCGTTCTTCCGCATGATTGAGGAAGTTCCGCCGACGTGGCGCGCGGTGCGCGACGAGATCGTCAGCCGCTTAGTGGCCGCCGGCATCCCGACCGCGGAGATCGAAGCATCGTTTCTGATCGAGCACGTCTCGGGTTACAGCGTGTCCGAATGGCCGACGATCGCCGACGAGCAGCCGCCGGCGCGCGGGTACGCGCGTGTGCTGCCGCTGACGGAGCGCCGAGCCGCGGGCGAGCCGTTGCAGTACGTGCTCGGTTCGTGGTCGTTTCGCGGTCTGGATCTCATGGTCGACCGGCGCGTGCTCATCCCGCGCCCCGAGACCGAGCACGTCGTTGAAGTTGCGCTCGAGGAGGCGGAGCGCAGGGGACTGCGGCGGGTGCGGCGCCGTCATCTGTCGCTCGCGGGTGAGCCCGAGTTGGCGGTCGCGGATCTCGGGACCGGGTCGGGCGCGATCGCACTCGCGCTCGATGCCGAGCTGCCCGACGTCGTCGTCTGGGCGACCGACGCGAGCCCCGACGCGCTCGACGTGGCGCGCGCCAATATCGCCGGGTGCGCGGCGACCCGGGTTCGGGTTGCCCCGGGCTCGTGGTTCGACGCACTGCCCGACTCACTGCGGGGCCGGCTCGAGCTGATCGTTTCGAACCCGCCGTATATCGCCGAGCACGAAGCCGAAGACCTGCCCGCCGAAGTCGTCGATTTCGAGCCGCGTTCGGCGTTGATCGCGGGCCCGACCGGGTGCGAGGCCGTGGAATACCTGCTCGCGCACGCGCGCGAATGGCTGGTCGCCGACGGAGTATTCGTCTGCGAGCTGGCGCCGCACCAGGCCGACGCGATGGCCGAACGGGCGCGCAGCCACGGTTACGTGGAGGTCGCGATTCGAGACGACCTGACCGGCCGGCCGCGTGTGCTCGTGGCGCGCGCTGGGTAACTTCCCGTCATGCCCGACGACGTGCTCGATGTGGATGCGATGTTGGCCCGGTTTCGCGAACGAGCGGCCGCGGTGGAGCACCGTCCGCTCCCGCCGGTGGCCGGTGAGGAGCGGATGCGGTTCATCGAGCAGGCGCAGACCGACTTCCAGGACTACGCGATCGTCGGCGACGCGTCGTGGACGTTCACCGACGGGATCCTCACACTCACCGTCGACCTTCGCCCCAAGGGTGACGCGCCTCGCGAAATATGAAGGCTTAGATGTGCTTGATCTGCTCGTCGGGGCGGTCGTTCCCACCGAGTCGCTGCAAGTAGGCGCGGTCGATCGCGACCCACGTGGTCTTCGAGAACGGGTACGCGACGATCGGTGCGAGCAACATGTACGGCACGAAGAACGCCAGGAGTGGGACGACGGGAACGTCGGGGATCGTCAAGGCAATCGCGATGACGAACAACACGGTGAAGCCGCCGCCGACGAGCACGACGTTGATCGCCATCGCGCCGGTCCAGTAGCCGGCTTCCCGTTCGAAGTGGAGGCCGCAGCGCGGGCAGTCGGGAACCATCGCGACCCAGTGCCGGAACAGATGGCGGCTGCCGCAGCGCGCGCACCGACGGGTGAGTCCACGCCAGAGCATGCGCGCGCGTGAGGGTTGCATCACGCCACGTTATTCGTGGTGCCGTCGTTGACCAGTTTGATGGTCGTTCCTTCGTGGGCTTCGGTCGTGAGCGCGTGCAGGAGATCCGGATCGCGGGTGTTGGCGAGCGCCCGCCGGCCGTCGGCGGTCGAGCGCGGTAAGGATGCCGAGCGACGGGCTTCCGTCACGTTCGAACGCCACGGATGTGGCTTCCAACGTGACGTCGCCCTCGATCAGGCCCGCCGGCTCTCGCCGAGGGCGCGCATCGACGCGTGCCTGGCTCGCGGCGGAATCGACTCGGCGGAAGCCGTGCTCGGGCGGTGAGGCCGACCAGATCCCGGTCGCGTGCTTCGAGATGTACCAACCGAGCGCGGTGGTGCACCCGTACGCCGCGGGATCGGCGCGCAGGACCTCGACCATGCGCGCGATCGCGTGCGCGGGATAGTTGTTCACCGGGCCGCCCGCGAAGCCGAGCCCGCCGGTGACGGTGAGCGGCCGGGGATCGTCGTCGGCCAACCCCAGCGAACGGGTCGCTACCTGCACCGCGGCCGGGAAGCACGAGTACAGGTCGAAACGGGAGATGGCGTCGAGCGTGATGCCGGCCGCCGCGATCGCGTCGGTCACCGCGACCTCGATTCCGGGTGACTCGGTGAGCGTGTCGCGTTCCGAGAAGAAGTAGTGGTCGTGGGTTTCCGCGGCCGCGTGCAGGAAGACCATGCGATCGTCGGGAATGCCGGCCGACTGCGCCGCCTCGTAGGAGCACAGGATCAGCGCCGCGGCCTGGTCGACGTCGATGTTCGCGCACATGCGCTTCGGGTACGGGAAGCACACCATGCGATTGTCGGGCGAGACCGTGCGGATCTCCTCGGGCGAGAACGCGGTGCGCGACCACGCGTTCGGATTGTCGGCCGCGACCGCCGCAAAGCGCGCCCAGATCTCGCTCACGTGGCGCTGGTGTTCGTCGATGGTGCGACCGTTCGCGTGGCGCAACGCGGTCTCGAAGAGGGGATACACCATCGTCGGCGCGAGCGCGGAGTGCGCGGCCTCGTATTCGCTTGCGCCCGGGCGGCCGTCGCCGATCACCCACTCGCACGGCGCGTCGTCGCCGCTCTCCCAGGTGAGCTCGACGCGTGGTTCGCGTCGCGCCCGCCAGCGCGTGTGCATCGACTCCGCCCCGCCGATCAGCGCGACGTCGAGCTGGTTGCGCTGGATGCGCTCGGCCATCTCGTTGACGAGGAGCTGCGGGCTGTTGCCGCCGACGGTCGACAGTGCGGTTGTGCTCGGGGTGATGCCGAGCTTTCTCGCGAGGAGCGCGCCCGGGTCGGGATAGGGCCACGAACCGATCGCCGCGATCGCGACCACCCCGACGCGGTCGAGCACCGACGAACGCGCGGTCGAGTCGGCATCGGCGAGTCGCGCCGCGTCGGTGAGCAGATCGATCGGGCTGCGCGCCTCGGCCGCGTCGACCCGCTGCGAAACCTGTCCGACTCCGACAATGACCGGCGACCGCGGATCAACCATGGGGCGGGACGCTAGTCAGATGACTCCGACGGCTCCGTAGCGAGCACGGGCCAGGTCGACTCGCCCCGGGCCGCGCTGTCGCGACAGATCGAGCGGTACGAGCAGCGCGGCGCAGACCTCCGCGTCGGCGACGCCGTTCCACTCGTTGCCGCGCATCCGCTCGACGACCGCCCGCAGTTCTTCCTCGACTGCTTCCATGTCGTCGGCGTCGGGCTGCCAGGGGTCGGGATCCTCGGGTACGTCGGCGCTGAGGTACTCGTAACGAAGCCGGAGTTGCAGACCCCGCTTGCGCGCCGCCTCGTCGAGGACGAACGCCTGCACTTTCGCCCCGGGCACGTCGGCGACGCGCTCGTAGCGGAGGCCACCGGTCTTGTAGTCGCGCGCGTCGAGGAGCCCGTCGTGCAGCCAGATGGCATCGATCCGGGCCGTCGCCATGAACATCGGCGGGAGCGAGCGGTGGAAGCGCGCCATCGTGAGCTCGTGCGCACCGCCGCTCGACTCGTCGGACGGGCAGCGCTGCGCGTGGCGGGTGACGAGTTGGCGAATGTGGTCGTCGTCGGCGGCGTGGCCCGCGAGCACATCCGCGACGTGCGCGGCATCTCGGCACGAGCCGCCCGCGTGAATCGCGCGCAACATGTCGTGGGCGAGCAGTCCGGTCTCGTTGGGTGGGCCCGCATCGCTCTCGGGAATGCCGAGCAGATGGCGGTTGAGGAATCGGCGTTCGCAGTGGACGAAGTCTTCGTAGTTGGTCGGCGTGATCGACACGATGTCGGGGAGGAGTCGCTTCTTCATCGCGTTAGCCGCGGAACTTGTCGCAGCCCGCGATGAACGGGCAACCGGAGCAATCGGATCCGACCTTCGGGCGACCGTCGGCCGCGTGCTCCTTCACGAGCGCGACGCGCTCGGTGATCCAGGCGCGCGCGTCGGCGCGCTCGCGCTCGAGATCGGGCGTCTCGCGGTGCAACTCCTGTTCGATCACGTCGGCGGCGACGATGGTCATCTGATCCGGAGCCCACTCTGCGGTGCGGACGAGCGCGACGCGTCGCTTCACCGGATCGAGCAGCGGGGCACCGATGTGGCGGCCACCGAGGTGGAGCACGCGGAGCTCGCGCCGACCGTCGGGAAGCTCGAGGCCGAGGCCGGGCCGGTCGAACAGGTCGACACCGAGATCCTCGAGGTGCGTGCTCCAGCCGAGATCCACCGCGCGCCCCGGGCGATCGCCGAATGCGTCGAGATAGCCCCGAACCGCGGCGTGATAGAGCGCGCGTTGCTCGGGCTCGAGATCTTTCGGGTCGACGAACGCTTCTGTCTGCGGCGGGCCGAGCTCGGCGTGCGCGAGCTGGGCGTCTTCGAAGAGACGATTCGACACCGCGAATCGGGCATCGGCCGACTGGTTGGCGCGCCGCTTACCGCCCGCGTGCTCGCGTGCGAGCCGGCGCCGGCACATGTCGTGGGCTCGCCGCAACATCGCGGGCGTTACGCGCGGAAACTCCTCTTCGCCGTCCACGCTGCGCACGGTAACCGCAGCCTGAGACAACCCCGCGTAAGCCCCGGGAACCGGGAGCCCCGCTCGTTACACTCGCCTGAATGCGTATTGCCATCGGTGGTGACCACGCGGGCTATCCGCTCAAGCAGCACCTCGTGGGAGTGCTGACCGATTGGGGCCACGCGGTCGACGATCTCGGCACCGACAGCACCGAGCCGGTCGACTATCCGCCGTTCTGCGCGGCGGTGGCCCGGGCGGTCGTGCGCGGCGAGGCCGACATGGGGATCGTGCTCGGGGGCAGCGGCCAGGGCGAGCAGATCTCGGCCAACAAGGTCCACGGTGTGCGGGCCGCGCTCTGCAACGACCTCTATACGCCGCGCATGGCCCGCCAGCACAACAACGCGAACGTGCTGTCGATCGGCGCGCGTATCGTCGCTCCCGAGCTCGCCGAGGAGATCGTCCGGATCTTTCTCGACACGTCGTTCGAGGGTGGCCGCCATCAGCGCCGCATCGACGAGATTTCGAAGATAGAGGTAGAGGAGCACGTCATGAGCAGTCCGCTGGAGCAGACTGATCCCGCAGATCGCGGGGATCATCGAGCGCGAGTTGGAGCGCCAGAACACGACGATCCAGTTGATCGCGTCGGAGAACTTCACGTCGCGGGCGGTGCTCGAGGCGCAGGGATCGGTGCTCACGAACAAGTACTCCGAGGGCTATCCGGCCAAGCGGTACTACGGCGGCAATCTCGTCGTCGACGAGGCGGAGAACGTCGCTCGCGATCGGGCGTGCGCGCTGTTCGGCGCCGACCACGCGAACGTGCAGCCGCACTCCGGTGCCAACGCGAATCAGGCTGCGTTCATGGCGTTGCTCGAGCCGGGCGACAAGGTGATGGGGATGCGGCTCGATCAGGGCGGCCACCTCACCCACGGATCGCCGGTCAACTTCAGCGGCCGTATGTACGACTTCGTGGCCTACGGCGTCGACGACGTGACGGAAACGCTCGACTACGACGAGATCCGTGACCTCGCCGTGCGCGAGCGGCCGCGCATGATCATCGCCGGCGCGACCGCGTACTCGCGGATCATCGACTTCGAGGCGTTTCGCTCGATCGCCGACGAGGTCGACGCGTTATTCCTCGTCGACGCCGCGCACATCGCCGGGCTGATTGCCGGTGGCGCCCACCCGTCACCGGTTCCGCACGCCGACGTCGTCACGTTCACGACCCACAAGACGTTGCGCGGTCCGCGAGCGGGCGCGATCCTCTGCCGGCGCGAGCACGCGGCCGCCGTCGACAAGGCGGTGTTCCCGGGCTTGCAGGGCGGCCCGCTCATGCACGTGATCGCAGCCAAAGCAGTCGCGTTCCTCGAGGCAAGCCAGCCGTCGTTCACGTCGTACGCGGCCGAAGTCGTGAGCAACGCGAGTGCACTGGCCGACGCGCTCGCGGGTGAGGGATTCCGCATCGTCTCCGGCGGCACCGACAACCACCTGATGCTGGTCGACCTGCGCCCGTTCGGCGTGACCGGCAAGGTGGCGCAGGAAGCACTCGATCGGGCCGGCATCACGTGCAACAAGAATGCGATCCCGAACGATCCGGAAAAGCCGTTCGTCACCAGCGGCTTGCGACTCGGTTCGGCGTCGTGCACGACGGCGGGTATGGGCGCCGAGGAGATGCGCGAGATCGCCGCATTGATCGGCCGCGTGCTGCGTTCCGTCGACGACGAGAGCGTTGCGAGCGAAGTGCGCGAGCAGGCGAACCGTCTCTGCTCCAAGTACACCCCCTACCCCGAGGGCTGATCATCCCGAACCGGAGCCAGCACCCGTGAAGGGTTATTTCGTTGTCGCGGCCGTCGCGCTGGGTACGACGTTCCTGCTGACTCCGGTCGTGCGGTGGTTGGCGATCCGCTACGGAGCGGTGGTCGCGCCGTCTTCGGACGCGCGTCATGTGCACACCAAACCCACGCCAACGCTCGGCGGCGCGGCGATGTTCATCGGATTCCTCGCGGCGATGGCGGTCGCGTCGCACATGGGCCAGTTCCACGATGTGTTCCACAACAACTCGGAACCCGTCGGACTGCTGCTCGGCGCGGGCGTGATGTTCGTGACCGGCGCGCTCGACGATCTCATCGAAGTGTCGCCGCCCGCGAAAGTCGGCGGGTCAGGTGCTCGCGGCCAGCGTGCTCACGCTGTTCGGCGTGACCATGTACTTCTTCCTCATGCCGTTCAACCTGTTCCACACCGGTGTCGTCGTGTTGTCGCCCGACCTCGCGCCGCTCGTGACCGCGGCGTGGGTCGTGTTGTTGACGAACGCGGTGAACCTCATCGACGGGCTCGACGGTCTCGCGGCGGGCATCGTCGCGATCGCGGGCGCCGCGTTGTTCCTGTTCGCCGACCGGCTCTTCAAAGCCGGCGGCCTCGAGGCGAGCAGCATCGCCCCGCTCGTCGCGGTCATCGCGGTCGGGGTGTGCGTCGGCTTCCTCCCGTTCAACTGGAACCCGGCGAAGATCATCATGGGCGACGCGGGCGCGCTCTTCCTCGGTGTGCTGCTCGCGGTACCCACGATCACGATCGGCGGCCGCACCGATTTCGCGTTCTCGGGCAACACGTACTTCTTCTTCGCGCCGTTGGCCATCCCGGTGGTGATCCTGGGTGTGCCGATTCTCGACGTGGTGTTCTCGTTCGTGCGCCGCATCTACAAACGCCAGAGCTGGCATCAAGCCGACGCCGGGCACCTCCATCACCGCCTCATGCGGCTCGGTCACGGCCCGCGCCGCACGGTCGTGATGCTGTGGCTCTGGACGGCGCTGCTCTCGGGTGCGGCGCTGGTCCCGACCTATACGAAGGAGGGCAACGCGCTGGTTCCGTTCGCCCTCGCGGGCCTGGCGTTGGCGCTGTTTGCCTTCTTCCACCCCGGGGTACGAGTCGCCCGGGAGCAGCTCGAACGGGCTGCCCACCCCACCGGGGAGACCACCGGCACCGCCGTGGTCGACCTGGATTCGGCGCGCCGTAAGCGAGCTTGAGGCTCCACAAAACCTCGGTTTGCACGGCTAGGAATCTTCCCAATAGATTGCGAATAGATTCACAAGCACGTTCGTGAGCAAGGTTCGAGCGGTCTCGTGTGGCCCGAGTGGGGTCTGATGAGGAAAGGTTCGCTGGTGGAGCTCGCAGGAGCGCCAGGCGACTTGGCGAGGATTCAGCGATGCGCTCGGCATGGCGGTCGAGCTCGTCGCGACGCCAATGGTGTTTGCACTGATCGGTTGGTGGCTCGACCGGTGGTTGGGGACGGGTCCGTATCTCGCGATCGTGTTGGGTCTGTTCGGTCTCGTCGGGATCGTGGCCGCGTACGTACTTCTGGTACCAGATGCACATGAGTCGCGAAGAGGAGGGGAAGCCGTGGAAGAACAGCCCCAAGTAGAGCGCGACATCGCGCTCGACATCGTGAAGCACGGTCTGCTGATCGCGCCCGGTCATTCTCCTGGTTGCCTTTTTCGTGAGCGGCTGGGACGGCGTTGCCAGCGCCGGCATCGCGCTCGCGATCGTCTGCCTCAACTTCACGCTCGCCGCAGTGAGCGTCGGCTGGGCCGCGAAGATCTCGCCGGAGATGGTCGGTGGCGTCGCGCTCGGCGGCTACGTGGTCCGCCTCGGTCTCATCCTCGGCGCGCTCGTGTTGTTGCGTCACCAGCCGTGGATCGTGTTGCCCTGGTTGGGCTTCACGCTCGTCGGCACGCATCTCGTGTTGTTGTTCTGGGAGATGCGTTACATCAGCTTGTCGTTGGCCGCGCCGGGCTTGCGCCCGCACCTTCCTATTCCGACGGGAGAAAAATGAGTCTTCTCGGCGTCGACGTCCCGCCCGTCAGCCATCTCACGATCTGGCGTAGCGGACCGCTCGGCTTCAACAAGACCGCGCGGGATCTACGTCTTCGCGACGATCGCGACGATTCTCGTGTTCTGGCTCGGCACGCGCCGCAAGGATGCGCTCGTTCCCGCGGGCCTCCTGCAGAACACGGCCGAGTCGGGCGTCGGCTTCGTCCGCAACCAGGTCATCATGCAGACGATCGGCGCCGACGGCCTCGGGTACCTGCCGTACCTCACTGCGCTGTTCTTCTTCATCTTCTTCAGCAACATCACCGAGATCATCCCCGGTGTGCAGTTCCCGGCCAACGCGCGCTTCGGTGTGCCGCTGCTGTTGGCGCTGCTCACGTGGGTCATCTTCAACGTGGTCGGTGTCGTGAAGCAGGGCCCGGGCCACTACTTCAAGAACTCGGTGTGGCCGCCCGGCGTCCCGTTCCTCGATCAAGGCCTTGCTCGTCGCACCGATCGAGTTCGTCTCGGTGTTCATCGTGCGGCCCGTTCTCGCTCGCCGTCCGACTGTTCGCCAACATGCTCGCCGGCCACCTCATCCTCACGACCTTCTCGATCCTCTGCGCCGCGCTGTGGGCGGCCAAGGTCACCGTCGTGATCCTGCCGTTCACCTTCGCGTTGCTCGTCGCCATGACCGGCTTCGAGATCCTGGTGAGTTTCCTCCAGGCGTTCATCTTCACCATCCTGACTGCCGTGTACATCGGCAGTTCCATGCATCCCGATCACTAACCCAGATCACTGAACCCAGACACTGAAAAAACGAGTCAGGAGACCCCTGTGGTCATGCTGCACTTGCTCCTCGCCGCCACCGCGGCTGATCCCACCAAGGGACTCACCGCGATCGGTCGAGGCATCGTTTACGGAGGCGCCGCGATCGGCCCCGGCATCGGCATCGGATCTGGTGGTCGGTAACGCGATCACTGCGATGGCGCGTCAGCCGGAGTCGGCGGGCACCGTGCGAACCACGATGTTCCTCGGCATTGCCTTCACCGAAGCGCTCGCGCTCTTCGGATTCGTCCTTGCGTTCATCATCTCGGGCTGAAACCCGGACAGGAGGAACGGTGCGTACTCGCATCCGTGCGCTCATTGCAGTCGTCGGTCATCGCCTTCGCGGTGCTGATCGTGGCCGCGCCCGCGTTCGCGGCCGAACCGCCGATCACGTACGCCAACGAGGCCTCGAAGCAGTGCGCCGAGAAGCTCGCGAACGGCGGCACGATCGACGACTGCCAGAAGGCGCCGTCGCCCTTGCTTCCGGCCGCGAACGAGGTCATCTGGGGAGGCCTCGCGTTCTTGGTGCTGCTCGTCGCGATGTGGAAGTTCGGCGTGCCGGCCGTGAAGAACATGGAGCAGGCGCGCGAGGACCGCATTCGCAACGACCTCGAGGGTGCCGAGAAGGCTCGTACCGATGCGGAGGGGGAGAAGGCGCAGTACGACGCGGAGATCGCCGACGCCCGCAACGAGGCCGGACGGATCATCGAAGAGGCTCGGCAATCGGCCGAGCAGGTTCGCAAGGATCTGATCGCCCGAGCCGAGGCCGACGCGTTGGAAGTTCGCCAACGGGCCCAGGCCGACATCGCGACGCAACAGGAGCGGGCGATGGCCGAGCTCCGTACCGACGTGACGGCGCTGTCGATCGATCTCGCCGAGCGCATCGTCGAGCACAACCTCGACCGCGATACGCAACTGCGGCTCGTCGACAGCTTCATCAACCAGGTCGGAAGCAACTAGTCCGATGGCCGACCGCAACGACGTCTACGCGCAGGCGATCCTCGACATCGTCAGGGCCGAGGGCCATGGCGACGAGGTCGAAGACGAGCTGTTTCGTTTCGCCCGGATCGTCGAGGGCAACGACGACCTGCGCATGACGATCTCCAACCCGGGCCTACCGATCGACCGGCGGGCCGCGATCGTCGACGAGCTGCTCGAGAACCGGGCACTCCCGACCACGCGTGCGATCGCGACGTTCCTCGTCGCCGCGGGTCGCGGGCACGACCTGCCGGTGATCGTGAACAAGTTCGTCGAGCTCGCGGCGCAGAGCCGCGAGCAAGTGGTCGCCGAAGTCCGTTCGGCCGTCGCGCTCGACGACTCGCAGACGGCGCGCATCGCGGCCGCGCTCAGCGCGTCGACCCGCAAGCGCGTCGAGGTGAAGGTCGTGGTCGACGAGTCGGTGCTCGGCGGGATCGTTGCGACGATCGGCGACACCGTGATCGACGGCACCGTGCGTCACCGTCTCGAACAGCTCAAGGAGCGCATGTAATGGCAGAGCTCACCATTGACGCCTCGCAGATCGCGGCCGCGCTGCGCAAGAACATCGAGGGCTTCCAGCCCACGATCGAGAGCGAGCAGGTCGGTCGGGTGCTCGAGGTCGGTGACGGCATCGCGCGCGTCGCGGGCCTGCCCAACGCCGCGGTCAACGAGCTGCTCGAGTTCGAAGGCGGCGCGCTCGGTCTCGCGCTGAACCTCGAGGAAGACAACATCGGTGCGGTGGTGCTCGGCAAGGTCGACTCCGTGGAGGAGGGCCAGCTCGTCACCGCGACCGGTCGCATCCTTTCGATCCCGGTCGGCGACACGCTGATCGGCCGCGTCGTCAACGCACTCGGCGTGGCGATCGACGGCCAGGGCCCCATCTCTCAGGACGACGTGCGTCGCCTCGAGATCCAGGCGCCCGGCATCACCGGCCGCAAGCCCGTGCACGAGCCGCTGCAGACCGGCATCAAGGCCATCGACGCGATGACGCCGATCGGCCGCGGTCAGCGGGAGCTCATCATCGGCGACCGCAAGACCGGCAAGACCACCGTCGCCATCGACACGATCCTGAACCAAAAGGGTCAGGGCGTGAAGTGCATCTACGTCGCCATCGGCCAGAAGGGCTCGACCGTTGCGCAGACCGTCGAGACCCTGCGCGAGCACGGCGCACTCGAGTACACGGTCGTGGTGAGCGCGCCCGCTTCCGACGAAGCGGTGTTCAAGTACCTCGCTCCCTACTCGGGTTGCGCGATCGGTCAGCACTGGATGGAGAACGGCCAGGCCGCATTGGTCGTCTACGACGACCTTTCCAAGCAGGCCGAGGCGTACCGCCAGATCGCGTTGCTCCTGCGCCGCCCGCCGGGCCGCGAGGCGTACCCCGGCGACGTCTTCTACCTCCACAGCCGCCTGCTCGAGCGCGCCGCGAAGTTGAGCGACGCGATGGGCGCCGGTTCGCTCACGGCGCTGCCGATCATCGAGACCAAGGCCGGCGACGTCTCGGCGTACATCCCGACCAACGTGATCTCGATCACCGACGGGCAGATCTACCTCGTCGACGACCTCTTCAAGTCGGGTGTGCGGCCGGCGGTCGACGTGGGCATCTCGGTGTCCCGCGTGGGCGGCGCCGCACAGATCAAAGCGATGAAGTCGGTGTCGGGAACGTTGAAGCTCGACCTGGCCCAGTTCCGTGAGCTCGAAGCGTTCGCAACGTTCGGTTCCGAGCTCGACGCGGTGTCGAAGGCGCAGCTCGAGCGCGGTGAGCGGTTGGTGGAGCTCCTGAAGCAGGGTCTGCACGCACCGATGTCGGTCGAAGATCAGGTCGTGTCGATCTTTGCCGGTACCAGCGGTTACCTCGACGACATCCCGGCATCCGATGTCGGCCGCTTCGAGACCGAGCTGCTCGACTACATGCGCACTCGCAAGTCCGACCTGATGACGACGATCCGCGACAAGGGCTCGCTGCCCGAAGGCGACGCGCTCGCCGCCGCGGTGACCGACTTCAAGTCGGGCTTCCAGCCGACGAGCACTGGCGAGTAACGATGGCCGGCGGTCAGGAGCGCATTCTTCGCAGACGCATCAAGTCGGTGCAGTCGACGAAGAAGATCACGCGCGCGATGGAGCTCATCGCGGCGTCGCGCATCGTGAAGGCGCAGGCGCACGTGCAGGCGGCCCAGCCGTACGCCGACGGGATCACCGAAGTCGTGCGTTCATTGCAAGCGGCCGGCGCCGGAGCGAACAATCCGTTGCTGGTTCCACGCGAGGAGACGCGCCGCGTCGGTGAGATCGTGATCGCGGCCGACCGTGGCCTCTGCGGTGCCTACAACACGAGCGTGATCCGCACCGCCGAAAGCGATATCAACTCGCAAAAGGCGCTGGGTCGCGAGACCGCCATCGTGACCAGTGGTCGTAAGCCCGAGGGCTACTTCCGGTTCCGCGGTTATCCGATCAGCGGTGCGTTCGGCGGCTACACGCAGAACCCGTCTTACGAAGACGCCCGCGAAGTTGCCGGCGCGGTGATCGGCGCGTTCCAGTCGGGTGAGCTCGACCTCGTGCAGATCACCTACACCAAGTTCATCTCCGCCGGTCGCCAGGAAGTCGTGATCGAGCCGTTGCTGCCGTTGCCCGCGGCGGAAGTCAGCGCCGCCGATAATCAAAGCGGCGAGCCGAGTGGGTCGTACGAGTTCGAACCCGAGCCCGACGCGATCCTCGACGCGCTGCTCCACGTTACGCGGAAGCGCGCATCTACGCCGCGCTGCTCAACGCGGCCGCTTCCGAGCACGCCGCCCGTCAGCGTGCGATGAAAGCCGCAACCGACAATGCCGACGAGTTGATCCGCGCGCTGAGCCGGGTCATGAACCGGGCCCGTCAGGAACAGATCACCACCGAGATCATGGAGATCGTCGGCGGCGCCGAGGCCTTGCAATCGGATGGCGGCGAAGGTGAAGAGCACGAGCGTTTCGATTTCGGTGGAGTGAGGGCCGCCCTCACCGCCAGCCACACAAGTCACTAGTCCAGGGAGCGCACGCCGAATGACTGCCACCGCAGAGCCGGCCACCAAGCCGAACGAGGGGAAGCTGAAGGATGGTCGCGTCGTCGCGATCTACGGCCCCGTCGTCGACGCCGAGTTTCCTCCCGACGCGCTGCCGGAGATCAACCACGCGCTCGAGATGGACATCCAGCTCGAAGGCGAGACCATCACGGTGACCGCCGAGGTCGCCCAGCAGATCGGTGAAGGTCGCGTCCGCGTCGTCTGCCTGAAGCCGACCGACGGCCTGACGCGTGGCACGCTCGTGCGCAACACCGGCCACGGCATCCAGATGCCGGTCGGCGACGGCACGCTCGGTCATGTGTGGAACGTGATCGGCGAGCCCCTCGACATCGAGGCGAGCCAGGTCACCGGTATCGAAGACCGCTGGGACATCCACCGCGACGCGCCGCCGTTCGACGAGCTCGAGCCCAAGGCGACGATGTTCGAGACCGGCATCAAGGTCATCGACCTCCTCGAGCCGTACGTGCAGGGTGGGAAGATCGGCCTCTTCGGCGGCGCCGGAGTGGGCAAGACCATCCTCATCCAGGAGATGATCAACCGCGTCGCCCAGCAGCACGGTGGTGTGTCGGTGTTCGCGGGCGTGGGGGAGCGCACACGTGAAGGAACCGACCTCTGGATCGAGATGCAGGAGTCGGGAGTTATCGACAAGGCCGCACTCGTGTACGGCCAGATGGACGAGCCGCCGGGTGTGCGGCTCCGGGTCGCGCTCGAGCGCGCTCACGGTCGCCGAGTACTTCCGTGACGTGAAGAACCAGGACGTGTTGTTGTTCGTCGACAACATCTTCCGGTTCGTGCAGGCCGGTTCCGAGGTGTCGACGCTGCTCGGCCGCATGCCTTCGGCGGTGGGTTACCAGCCGACGCTCGCCGACGAGATGGGTGAGCTCCAGGAGCGCATCACGTCGACGAAGGGTCGTTCGATCACGTCGCTGCAGGCGGTGTACGTGCCGGCTGACGACTACACCGACCCCGCGCCGTTCACCACGTTCACCCACCTCGACGCGACCACGGAGCTCTCCCGCCAGATCGCGTCGCTGGGTATCTACCCGGCGGTCGACCCGCTGGCGTCGACCTCCAACATCCTGGCGCCCGAGATCGTCGGTGCCCGCCACTACGCGTGCGCCCGGCGGACGCAGGAGATTCTCCAGCGCTACAAGGAGCTCCAGGACATCATCGCCATTCTCGGTCTCGACGAGCTGTCGGAAGAGGACCGGGTGACGGTGGCCCGGGCCCGCAAGATCCAGAAGTTCCTGTCGCAGCCGTTCTTCGTGGGCGAGGTGTTCACGGGTCTGCCCGGCATCTACGTGCCCGTCGCGGAGACGGTCGAGGCGTTCGAGGCGCTGAACAGCGGCGAGCTCGACCACGTGCCGGAGCAGGCGTTCTTCAACGTCGGTGGCGTCGAGTCGGTGCTCGAGAAGTCCAAGACGCTGCAAGAGTCGTAGGAGTCGCAGGCGGAGGTGCGACGTGGGAGTCAGCGCCGAGCCGGAGACGACCAGAGGATGGCGATCGTGGAAGTGCAGCTCGTCTCACCGGAGCAGGTGCTCTACATCGGCGAAGCGAAGATGGTCGTCGTGCGCACGCTCGGCGGCGGTGACATCGCGTTCGAGGAGAACCACGCCGAGTTCCTCGGCGCGCTCGACACCTGGCCCGCCCGCGTGAAGTTCGAGGACGGCACGCAGAAGTGGTTCGCGGTGCACGGCGGTTTCGTCGAGGTCGGCCACAACCGCGTGATCATCCTCTCCGACGTCGCCGAGCTTCCGTCCGACATCGACGTGGAACACGCGCAAGCGGCCAAGACCCGCGCCGAAGAAGCGCTCGCGCGCGAACGCCGAAGACGAACAGGCACAAGGTGCGGTGTCCCGCGCCGAAGTCCGCCTCGAGGTCGCACTCAACTCCTAACCCCCCGAGCGAACCTGCGTGACTTGACCGCGCATACCGCGGTGAACTCACGCAGGTTCGGGGATGCGTTACGGGTAGCGGCCGAAGACGTGCCAGCCGTCGGCGTAGTGCGCGAGCGCGAGCGTGACTCGCGCCGTGCTTCCACCTGGGCCCGCGTTGGGCGGACCGATGACGTAGGCGACGTAGCTGTTCTCGAGAATGTTCGGACCGCACGATCCGACGTTGAAGCGGAAGACGCTCGCGAACTCGCCCTGGGTGCTGCTCCCGCTGTACACGTTCCTGACGTAATACCGAGCAACGTCCGCGTAGTCGGCGGCCCGTTGCGCGATCTCGAAGGTGGGCGGTCCGGGCGTGAGCGGCCGGGTCGGGCAGCCGATGATCCCGCCGGGGAACGATGCGAGCCCGCCGGGTGGTTCGGCCGGCGCCTGCTGGTCGACGTTCGTCCACGAATCCCCGCCGTCGCTCGTCTCGAGCACCGCGGTGGCGAAGTCGTTGGGGGGATTGCCCGTTACCGAGACGAAGCCGATCTCCGGCGTGAGGAACGCGACCGAAGTGATGTTCTCGACGCCCGCGAAATCGGCAACCTGCGTCCAGGTGTCTCCGCTGTCCGCGGTCGTGTACAGCGCGTTCGACGCGGAGAGCTGCCAGTGATCGCGCGTCGACCGCGTCGAACTCTTGGGGCTCGGTCGTGCCGATGATCTCGTGCGGAGGCGGTCCGGTATGCATGGTCCACGTGCTGCCGCCGTCGGTGCTGACATCGAAGAACAGTGAAGCGATGTTGCCGGCCGTCGAGGACCCGCGCACGACGATCGCGTCGGGTGTGACGACGGTGTCCCCCAGTCCGACGAGGAAGCCCTGCGGGAGGTCCGGAGTGGGCACGTCGGCCGTGACCCAGGTGTGGCCGCCGTCGGTGGTGTGCCGGCCGCCCGCGCCCCATCCGTCGGTCGCACTCGTGAAGGTGAGCCCGAGCGGCGGGTTGTGACCGACGATCGACCAGGTCCGACCGCCGTCAGTCGTGCGGTAGAGATCGAGCGTCGGTCCGTCGACGGTGGGCTCGCTGATCGCCCACCCGTGGTTCGCGTCGGCGAACGTGAGCTCGACGATCCGCGTCGCGTCCAGCAGGCGCGGGAACGGGAGCGGATCGTCTCGCGACTCTCCGCCGCGCCGGAAGTGCAAGAGCTGCTGGACCTGCGGATCGGGTGTCGCGGTCAGCACCCACGCGTCGCCGCCCGGTGTCGCCGCGCACAGCGGTTGTTGGTACGACGGCGCAGTCGGCGGGCTCGTCGAGTAGCCGACGTTGCGCCACGTGGTTCCCGCATCCGCGGTGAAGCGGAGCGGATCCGAACAGAGCCAACCTTCGGTCGGTGACACGAACGCCATCGGGATCGGCTGCGCCTGGGTAACCGCGGGCGGTGGGGTGGTTGCGGAGTCCCGCCGTTGGTGACCCCGGTCCACGTGCAACCGGCGTCGGTCGTGCGGAGGATCGTGCCCGCGCCGCTGACGTCGTCCATCCGACGTTGGTGGTGGGGAACGACCATCTCTCGAACGTCGATGACGCCGGGCACGCACGGGACGGGTCTGCCAGGTTTTACCGGCGTCGGCGCTGACGGACGAGTTTGCCGTCGCTGATCACGAACCAGTGGAACCGTCGATCGCGTCGAACGCAGTGCTCGAACCGCCCGTGACGACGGGTCCGGCGCGGCCCACCCACGTGCGCCCACGGTCGGTGTTCACCTCGACGAACGTTCGGTACGGGCCGTCACGTTTGGGCGAGCTCTTCCAGACGATGATGGAGTTCCCGCGGAAGACGATCCGCGACGGCGTCGCGGATGTCGCTCGGCCAGGTGATGGGTTTCGGCGTCGCGTCTCCGTTCGGCGCGACGGACAGTTGGTCGAGCACGAAGAAGGGACCGGTGTAGCGTATTCGTGAACGCCACGAGATTCTCGTACTTGCGCAACGAGACGAGCTTCCACGTCGTGCCGCCGTCGGTGGTTCCGTAGAGCTGACTCGGGCCGGACTCGTTGGTGCTCTCGATCCAGCCGTGATCGGCATCCGACGAAGTACGGCGCGTCTTGGATGTAGTCGCCGCCGTGAACCTGCGCGAGGCGGACCACGTCGACATCGGTTCCGTGCCGAACGCGAAGCACGTCGTAGTGCGCCCCGTCGGCGCTCGACAGCACGGCCCACATGTTGCCGCCCTCGGTTGCGGTGCACGAGGTCGGCTGGTTCAAACCATGGTCCGGATACGAGACGGTTCGCCACGTGCGGCCGCCATTGTCGGTGTATTGCAGGGGATCGAGGCATTTCCAGGCTTCGAGGGAAGACGCCACCGCGATCTGCTTGGCTTCGCCGAAGCCCAGCTTGGACGGAGTCGTGGACGTCGTAGGCGCGACGACTCGCGGCGTGTCGTTGTTGTTGCTCACGACCGCGCCGACGCTCGCGGCCGTTGCGATCACTGCGAGGACGGCGACGGTGATCGCGACGCGTTGCTTCATGAGGCGCCGGCGCCCGCGCGCGATCAACGAGGCCGCGTCTGCGGTCGGAGCCGGCACCTCCGACGCGAGCGCGTCGAGCGCGTGCGTTACGTCGTCGCGATCGAGGCCGTCAGGGGACATCGAGCTCGACCTCCGGGATCTCGTCTTCGATGTCGAGCGCAAGGCGCGCGTGCGCGGCGTGCAACGTCGACTTCACCGTGCCGAGCGCGCAGCCCATGGCGGTCGCGATCTCGTCGAGCGAAAGCCCGCCGTAGTAACGGAGCACCAACGCGACGCGCTGCCGGGTCGGGAGTTGCTCGATCGCGGCCTGCAACGTCACGCGGTCCACCACCTCGGTCGCGAGGTCACGCTCGGCTCCGGTCGGAGTGTGCGGACGGATCGGCGAGCAGATCGCGGCGGCGCCGGCGGGCGACCCGCACCGCAACCACGTAGACCCAACCGGCCGGCCGTTCCATTCCACTGACGCGCTCCCAACGTACGTACGCGCGGGTGAACGCCTCCTGCGCAGCCTCCTCGGCCAGGAGTGGCTCACGAAACGCCACCGCCAGACCACGAAAGATGGATTCGTAGTGCTCGCCGAAGAACGCCTCGAACGATTCGGACCGGTCACCCACGTGCCCATCTAAGCCCGGGCGCGGGCAAAAGGTTCAGAAAGAAGTCGAACCTGCGTGACTTGGCCGCGTATAGCGCGGTGAACTCACGCAGGTTGGGGCTTGGGCGGGCTACTCGTAGCTGACTGCGGAGTACGACATCAGCTTCGTCCAGCGGTGGGTGGCCGCGATGATGCGGACGGTTCCCGACTTGGACCGCATGACGAGGCTTTGCGTGCTCGCACCGTCGCCCCAGTAGCGCACGCCCTGGAGCAGCTCGCCGTCGGAGATGCCGGTGGCCGCGAAGAACACGTCGTCGCCGGCTGACGAGATCGTCGATCATCAGCACGCGGTCGAGGTCGTAGCCCTGATCGAGTGCGGCGCGCTTCTCTTCGTCGTTGCGCGGCGTACAACCGACCCTGGATCGATCCGCCGAGGCACTTGAGCGCGCACGCCGCGATCACGCCTTCGGGAGTACCGCCGATGCCGAACAGCACGTCGGTACCCGAGTTGCGCCAGGCAACGGAGATCGCGCCGGCGATGTCGCCGTCTTGGATGAGCCGGATGCGCGCACCGGCTTCGCGACACTCGCGGATGATGTCGGTGTGGCGATCGCGGTCGAGGATCACCGCGGTCACGTCGCTGACGCGCTCGCCGAGCGCCTTCGCGACCGCTTCGAGGTTCGCCTTCACCGGCGCGTTGAGGTCGATCACGTCGGCGGCCAGCGGGCCGGCCGCGATCTTCTCCATGTACACGCACGGACCGGGGTTGAACATCGTGCCCCGCTCGCTGAGCGCGATCACGGCGATGGCGCCCGGGCGTCCGAGCGAAGTGAGTGTGGTGCCGTCGATCGGGTCGACCGCGATGTCCATCAAGGGCGGCGAGCCGTCGCCGATCTGCTCGCCGTTGAACAGCATGGGCGCTTCGTCCTTCTCGCCCTCGCCGATCACCACGATGCCGTCCATCGCGACCGTGCTGAGCACGACCCGCATCGCCTCGACCGCGGCGCCGTCGGCGGCGTTCTTGTCGCCCCGGCCCATCCAGCGGCCGCCCGCGAGCGCCGCCGCCTCGGTGGAGCGCATGAGCTCCATCGCCAGGTTGCGGTCAGGGGGTTGGTGCGTTTCCATCGGTTCCCCGCCCAATCGGTGGTCGGGTGACCCTATCGGACCGACCCGCCGGGGAAGGCGGGTCGGTAGAACACGATCTCCCATGGGGTCACTACCCGGAAAGGTCGCGCTCGTCACGGGTGCTTCGTCAGGCATCGGGTTGGCGTGCGTCGCGCGCTTCGTGCGGGAAGGCGCGCGAGTCGTCGGTCTCGACTCACCGAGCCGCAAACGGATCTCGATGTCCCCGATGGAACGCCGGCGGTCTCGTTCGTGCAGGCCGACGTTCGCGACGAAGACGCAATCGCCGACGCGGTCGTCGGCCGCGGTCGCCGAACACGGTCGGCTCGATGCGGTGGTCACCGCGGCCGGAGTCGCGGGCGGTGGGCCCGCGCATCTGCTCGACCGCGACGAGTGGCAACGGGTGCTCGACATCAATCTCACCGGCACGTTCCTCGTGTGCAAGCACGCGATCGCGCGCATGCTCGAACAGCCACTCGTCGAACGACGAGCGTGGCAGCCTCGTCACGATCGCGAGCGTCGAAGGCCTCGAAGGCACCGCGGGTGGCAGCTCGTACAACGCGTCGAAAGGCGCGGTCGTGATCTTCACCAAGAACCTCGCGATCGACTACGGCCGGAGCGGCATCCGCGCCAACGTCATCTGCCCGGGTTTCATCGAGACGCCGATGCTCGAGGGCGTGTTCGGCATGCCCGGCCTCGAAGACGTGCGCAGCGAAATTCGCGAAGAGCACAAGCTCCGGCGACTGGGCCGGCCCGAAGAGATCGCGGCCGTCGCCGCGTTCCTCGTGTCCGGCGACGCGTCATTCGTGACGGGTCAGGCCATCGCGGTCGACGGCGGCTACACCGCCGGTCGTGACCACGGCGTCACGAAGCTGCTCGGGCTATAAATGCGAGCCTGCTCGGCTTGTAACCTGATGCCGTGACGCGGCGCGACGACTGGCGGGAAGCGTTCGACGCGACCCCGCACGCGCGACGCCGACTTCACGACGATGTCGGGCGTTCCCGTCGATCCGGTCTACGGACCCGACGACGGTGAGTTCCCGGGCCAGTACCCGTACACGCGTGGTCCGCACGCTTCGATGTACCGCTCGAAGCTCTGGACGATGCGCATGTTCGCGGGCTTCGGAACGGCGCTCGACACCAACCGCCGCTTCCACGAGTTGCTGGCGGCGGGCGAGCGACGGGCTTGTCGACCGCGTTCGACCTGCCCACGCTCATGGGCCGCGACTCCGACGACGAGCTCGCGCTCGGCGAGGTGGGTCGGTGTGGAGTCGCCGTCGACACGCTCGCCGACGTCGAGGATCTCTACCGCGGCATCGACCTCGGCGCGGTCACCACGTCGATGACGATCAACGGTCCCGCGGCGGTGATCTTCGCGATGTATGTCGCGAACGCCGAAGCCGACCGGCGTCGAGCGGGCGCGCCTGGGCGGCACGCTGCAGAACGACATTCTCAAGGAGTACCAGGCGCAGAAGGAGTTCATCTTTCCGCCCCGACCGTCGTTGCGACTCGTCGCCGACACGATCCGGTTCTGCACCGCGGAGATGCCGCGGTTCCATCCGCTCTCGATCTCCGGCTATCACATCCGCGAGGCGGGCTCGACCGCGGCGGAAGAGCTCGCGTTCACCGTGGCCAACGGTTTCGCCTACGTGGAGCTCGGGTTGCAGGCCGGTCTCGACATCGACGCGTTCGCGCCGCGCTTGTCGTTCTTCTTCAACGCGCACATCGACTTCTTCGAGGAGATCGCCAAGTACCGGGCCGCGCGCCGGATCTGGGCGCGCTGGCTGCGCGAGCGCTACGGCGCGCAGACCGAGCGCTCGCTCCAGATGCGATTCCACACGCAAACCGCGGGGGTTTCGCTGACCGCGCAACAGCCCGAGGTCAACATCGTCCGCACTGCGATCGAGGCGTTGGCCGGCGTGCTCGGTGGGACGCAGAGCCTGCACACGAACTCGATGGACGAGACGTTCGCACTCCCAACGGAGCGGGCGGCACGGATCGCGTTGCGCACGCAGCAGGTGATCGCCCACGAAACGCGCGTCGCGAACGTCGCCGATCCGCTCGGGGGCTCGTGGTACGTCGAAGCACTCACCGACGAGATGGAGCGGCAAGCGGAAGCAGATCTTTGCGCGTGTCGACGAGCTCGGCGGCGGGTTCGATGCTCGACGGTGCGGTGCGCGGTGTGGAGGAAGGCTGGTTCCAGTCTGAGATCGCCGACTCCGCCTACGAGTTGGAGCGCAAGCTCAACGCGGGCCGGCACGTGGTCGTCGGAGTGCACCCAGTTCCTCGAGGGCAACGACGAAGCCGCCACCGGAAACGCTGCGCATCGGTCCGGAGGTCGAGGAAGAGCAGCGCCGCCGGGTCGAGAAGGTGCGCAACGATCGCGACGCCGGCGCAGTGGAACGCGCGCTTGGTGCGAGTGCGATCCGACGCGGCGGAGCCGACCACCAACCTGATGCCCGCGTTGCTCGACGCGGCGCGCGCCTACGCGACGCTCGGCGAGATCGTCGAAGCACTCGCGGGCGTGTTCGGCCGTTGGGTCGAACAACCCAGGATCTGAGCGGTGCCCATGCGTCATGCTCGCGACGAAGATCTCGATCGGATCGAACCGTTGCTCGCGGAGTTGCGCTCGATCGACGGATTGACGGAGAAGAGTCGGGGCGTGTTCTACCGCCGCTCGCGCGCGTGTCCTGCACTTCCACGCCGACGGTGACGACACGTACGCCGATCTGCGGCTTCGTCGGTGACGACTTCGAACGAACCAAGACCACCACCAAGGCCGAACAGAACGCGCTGGTCGCCGCGGTGCGGAAGGGTCTGGCCTAGAACGTCTGGCGTAGCCTGCGCGCGCGATGGATTCGCACCTGCTCGAACCGAACCTGTTGAAGGTCGCGCGCGGCGCCAAAGGCTTCATGCCCGATGACGAAGGGCTGGCGCTGCACGCGGCCGGTGTCGACGGCGGCCGGGTCGGACCGCTGCTCGAGATCGGCACGTACTGCGGAAAGTCGGCCGTCTATCTCGGCGCCGCCGCCCGCGACTGCGGGCACCGTGCTGTTTCACGGTCGATCACCACCGCGGTTCGGAGGAGAACCAGGCCGGCTGGGATCATCACGATCGTCGAGGTCGTCGATCCCGAGACCGGGAAGATGGACACACTGCCGTTCTTCCGGCGCACGATCTACGCCGCCGATCTCGAAGACGTCGTGGTCGCGATCGTCGGCCACTCGATTCCCGTCGTCGCTCGTGTGGCAGACGCCGCTCGGCTTCCTGTTCATCGACGGCGGTCACGCCGAAGACGTCGCGATGGCCGACTACGCGGGCTGGTCACCGCACGTCGTACCCGGGGGAGTGCTCGCGATCCACGACGTGTTCGAAGATCCGGAAGCGGGAGGGCAAGCGCCGTTCCACGTGTGGCAACGCGCGGTTGCCGACGGTTTCGAACCGGTCTCGACGACCGGCTCGCTGCGCGTCTTACGACGCCGGTCGTAACCCCCGGAATCGCCATCAGAAGTAGGAACGCGGTCGCCCAGGCCGCGCTCCGCCATCAACAGGGGAGTGTTCGCGGTTAGCGCTGCTCGCGGGCGGAGCGGCCGGCTTCGATCTCGGTGCCGGCTTCGATGAGCTCTTGCGCGGTGAGTCCCGCGGGCAGGCCTTCGCCGCGGAACAGGCCCGAGGTGGGTCCGCTGCCGCCGAGCGCGTTCGCCGCGAGCACCACTGCCGCGCTGTTCCACGTCGGCTGCTCGGGCGTGAAGTAGTCGCCGGGCTCGGTCGAAGCGTCGTTCGTCGAAGTTCATGCCGGTCCAGTAGCTGCCGTCGTCGTGGCGCAGGAACTGCACCCACGACGAACAACTCCCGGGCGCGTTCGTGCAAGCCGATCGCGTCGAGCGCCATCACGAGCTCGCACGTTTCGGCGGCGGTGATCCACGGCTGATCGGAGACGCACCGCACGCCGCGACCTTCGACCACGAACGTGTCCCACTTCGACGCGACGCGCGCTTCGGCCGCGTGGCCGCGCAGCACGCCCGCGAGGATGGGGTAGTACCAGTCCATCGCCCAGCGTTCCTTGTCGAGGAACCGCTCCGGGCGGTGCGCGATGGCGATCGCGAGCGAGCCGAGGGAGAGCTCCCAGTCGGGACGTTCGCGGCCGAGCCGCTCGGCCGCGGCGATCGCGCACCGCAGCGACGAATAGATGCTCGACGAACCGGTGAGCAGCGCGCCCTTGCCTTCGACGCGTTCGGGATCGGCGTCCCACTCGATCTCGCCGGTCGGGTGCTGGTTGATCGAGCGCGAAGTCGATCGCGCGCTCGACCGCGGGGAAGAGCTCGTCGAGGAAGCCGGTGTCGCCGGTCGCGAGGTAGTGGTGCCACACGCCGTTGGCGATGTAACAGGTGACGTTGGTGTCGAGCGTGTGCTCCTTCACCGCGTCGCCCTGGTAGTAGGCGTGCCACGAACCGGTCGAGCAGTTGCTTGCCGCGCAGCCACTCGTAGGCGCGTTCGGCTTCGGCGAACCGACCGCCGACGTCGAGCGCCATCGCCGCCTCGACGAGGTTCCACGGGTCGGTCTGGCCGCCGGGTACCCACGGGATGTTGCCGTCGGGCTGCTGGACCGACGCGATCGCGTCGACCGTCTGTTGAACCTGGGCGCCGGTCATGAATGCCCGGCGACTTCGGGGAGCGTGCACATCAGCCAAGGCTGCGCTTCCCCCATTTGGCGCCGGTCCGGTGGCACCTTCTCGCCGTAGACGACGAGGCTCTTGCCGAGCACCGGGTTGAGCGCACGCTCGGTCACGCGTGCCCAGCGCGGGTTGTGCTCGATCAGGTGGCACAGGAACTCGTGGTAGCGCTTCACCGGCGCGGCGTCGGGGTTGTCGAGGCCGTACGCGCACTTCAGCCACCAGTACGGCGAGTGGAACGCGTGCGCGTGGTGCGAACCGCGCAGGAAGCAACCCGCGCGTCTCGAGCTTCTGCTCGAGCTCGTGCTGCCGGTAGATACGAACGTGGGCGCCGGGCGCGTCGTGGTAGCGGTAGTTGATCGCCCACGAAACTCGCTCGGGCCACCGGGTCGGAACCGTCGCCGCGAGCGCGTCCACCGGGCCGCAGCACGCGGACGATCTCGACCAGCGCGCGCTCGTCGTCCCAGATGTGCTCGAGCACTTCGGAGACGATCACGCGGTCGAATGCTGTTGTCGGGGAACGGCAGGTCGAGCGCATCGGCGTTCACGACGCCGGCCCACTGACCCTCGCCGGTCTCGCCCGCTTCGATCATCGCTCCCGCGACCGCGGCGACATCTTTCAGATCGGCGGCCGAGTAGTCGAGCGCGGTGACGCGCGCGCCGCGGCGCATCGCCTCGAACGCGTGCCGCCCGCCGCCCGACCCGAGGTCGAGCAGCCGCTCGCCGGGCGCGAGCTCGAGCCGTTCGAAGTCGACCGTGAGCATCGGCTACGCCGAATCGCACTCGGAGCCGGCGGCGCTCGTGCGCTTCGAGCTCGAGGTAGTACTGCTCGGCCGTGCCTTCGGCGGTCTTGCGCCACGTGAACCGGTCGAGCACGCGGCGCCGTCCGCCTTCACCGAGGCGGGCCCGCTGCTCGGGGTTGTCGAGCGTCTCGACGATCTGGTACCGCGAGCGCGCCGGCGTCGGCGGTCGGGACCGTCATCGCGGTGTCGCCCGACGGCCCGACGACTTCGGGCAACGCGCCGCCGGTGGTGGTGACGAGCGGAACCCCGCACGCCATCGCCTCGATCGCCGGCAGCGAGAACCCTTCGTAGAGCGAGGGCACCACGGCGATCTCGGCTTCGGCGTAGAGCTCGACGATGCGCTCGTCGGTCACGCCGCTCACGAACTCGACCGCGTCGGTGAGACCGAGGCGCTCGAGCTGCGCGGGCACCGCGCTCTTGTGCCGGGGCCGGCCGATCACCACGAGGTGCGCGTCTTCGCGTTCGGTGCGCACCTTCGCCAATGCCTCGATGAGATACGTGAGTCCCTTGAGCGGAACGTCGGCACTCGCCGTCGTCATCAACCGCCCGGGAACGCGCTTGACGTGCGGCATCGGGCCGGAACTGCTCCTGGTCGACGCCGACCGGAACGACGTGCAGCGTGTCGAGGTCGACACCCATCTGCGCGGCGATGTCCTTCTTGGAGTTCTCCGACACCGTGATGTGGCGCGGCACCTGGCGCGCGACCTTCATCTGCATGCCGAGGAAGCCGTACCAACGGCGCAAGGTCACGCGGCGGAACGGACCGCTCGCGGCGTCGAGGTCGAGGTCACGGTCGACGGTGATCGGGTGGTGCAGCGTGTTGACGAACGGCCAGCCGTCGCGGATCAGCCCGAGCAGGCCCGATGCCGAGGCACTGGTTGTCGTGCACGAGGTCGAACTCGGCGCGCCGGTTGCGCAGACGTCTTGTAGACGCGGCGGCTGAACGCGTACGGCTCCGGGAAATCCGGCCGTGCACATGATCGCGAACTCGGCGAGATCCTCGAAGGTGCGGAACTCGTACGGCCACGGGACCCGGAACGGGTTCTCGCTGCGGTAGAGGTCGAGGCCTGCGACTTCCTCGAGCGGCACCGGAGTCGTCGGCGACGGGCCACGGCTGGCCGGCGAACATCGTGACGGTGTGCCCGAGCGCGGTCAGCTCGCGGGTCAGATGACGGCTGTAGACGCCCTGACCGCCGCAGTGCGGGATTGCCTCGGTAGATGAGGAATGCGATGCGAAGGGGGTCGCCGGGGCGCGGCAAGGGGGACAGGGCGAATCGGGCATGTAGATCCAGGATGGAGGGTGGGCCTCTCCGGAAGCAAGCTGCCGCCCAGGACCCAGGCGGGTCGCGGGCTCGTCTCCGGCGCCGCCGTGGGCCTCTCACGGCTACCGTTCGCCGTCGTGACCTCCGCAATCACTGGTGCGACCGTTGGTCCGATCACCGCCGCGCTGATCGCCCGCTCCCACGGTGTCGCCGATCCGCGGTGGTCGCCGTCGGGAAATCGGCTGGCCTGGTCCGACAGCTTCGACGGTCGCACGCGACCTGGTGGTGGCCGCGACCGACGGCTCGACACCGCCCACTGGTCGTGACCGCCGCGTGCGGGCTCGGCGCGCGGTTGGTGCTGGGCGAATGACGACGAGATGGTGGTCGTCGCCGACGACGGGCGGCTCCTCGGTGATCGCCACCGACGGGACCCAGCAGCGGGTGCTGCACCGGCGAAGGCGACGCGATCGCGCCCGCGGTCTCGTCGCGTGGCGAGGTCGCGTTCGCGATCGAGCGCGACGACTCGTGCGACATCGCGACGGTGCCCCTCGACGGGTCGGCCTGGCCGGTGCGCGTCACGCACGTCGACTACGCGTGGGATCCCACGTGGTCGCCCGACGGTTCGATGCTCGCGTGGCACGAATGGGATCTGCCCGCGATGCCGTGGGACGCGTCACGCGTCGATGCTGCGATTCGCCGAACGGGTCGGTCCGCACGATCGCGTGGGCGGCGACGCGGTCGCCGCGAGTCAGCCGCGTTTCTCGCCCGACGGATCGAAGCTCGCGTTCATCTCCGACGCCGACGGCTGGCCCGTGCTGTGGGTCGCGGACCCGATCCCGATCGGCCAGTAGCGACAGCGTCGCGCCGAACGCGAGGCCGCTGATCTCCGAACATCGGGAGCACGCGGAACCGGCGTGGAGGCCCGGGTCAGCGTTCGTTCGCGTGGTCGCCCGACAGCACCGAGATCGCGTGGTGCCGCAACGAAGACGGGTTCGGCCGGCTCGTGATCTCGGCGCCGGGCAAGCCGATCGGCGCGCGAGTTGTCGAAGGGTTGGCATCGTTCCCTCGATTGGGGCCGGGAACGGCATCGTCGTGCGTGCGTTCGGGTGCGGTCACGCCGTCCGCAAGTTGTGGTGCTGGCAGCCAACGGCTCGGGGCGGCGGCCGATCGCCCGCGGCCCGGCGGCAGGATTCGAGGCGACCGGGCTTGGTGGAGCCGAAGCCGGTCAAGTGGAAGTCGGGGAGCGCGACCGTGCACGGCTTGTTGTGGCGGGCGGCCGGCTTGCCGCCGGCCGACGGACGGGGGCGACCGCTGGTCGTGATCGTGCACGGCGGGCCGACGGGCCAGTCACTCGCCGACTGGAAACCTGAGGTGCAGGCGTTCGTGCAACGGGGATGGACGGTGTTGCAGCCCGACTACCGCGGCTCGACGGGGTACGGGCGTGCCTACGCGCAGGCCTTGGCCGGAAAATGGGGCGAGCGCGACGTCGCCGACGTCGGCGCGGGAATTCGTCATGCCGATGAAGGAAGGGTGGGCCGACGCGGTCACGCGTCGCGATCGTCGGCGGGAGCGCGGGCGGCATGACCGCGTTGCTCGTCGCGGCGCAGCATCCCGATCTCGTGCAGGCGGTCGTTGCCCGGTATCCGGTCTGTGATCTCGTCGACCTCGCGTTGACGACGCATCGCTTCGAGTCGGCGTACACGCTACCGCCTGGTCGGTCTGCTTCCCGAAGCGGCCGACACCTATCGCGATCGTTCGCCGATCACTCGCGCCGCGGAGATCCGCGGCGCCGGTGCTGTTGTTGCACGGCGACGCAGGACACGTCGGTTCCGGTCGCGCAGTCGGCCGCGGTCGCCGACGCGTTGCGCGCCGCCGGCGTGCCGGTGGAGCGGCACGTGTACGAAGGGCGAAGGGCACGGTTGGCGGCGTGCCGAGACGATCGCCGACGACTTCGAGCGCGTCGACGCGTTCCTCACCCGGCATGGGTGTTCCCGCATTGAGCGCCGGCGAAGGCACGGCAGCGCCGACGGCTTTCAGGGGCCGAAGCGCGGCGCCGATCGCGCCGTGCTGCTCGCGCACGGTGCGGGCGCCGACATGAACTCGGCCGCGTTGCAGCGTCGCCGCCGATGCGCTCGCCGACGCCAAGATCCCGTCGCTGCGCTTCAACTTCCCCTACCAAGCAAGCGGGCCGGAGCTCGCCCGACCGGCCGCCGGTGCTCGCTCGCCGCCGTGCGCGAGGCCGCGGCCGAGCTCGCACCGACTCGCGCGAGGTGCCGATGGACCGCTTGGTGCTCGGTGGCCGTTCGATGGGCGGCCGCATCTGCTCGCTGGTCGCCGGCCGACCCGGTCGATCCGGTTCCCGCGCTCGGACTCGCGCTGCTCAGCTATCCGTTGCACCCGCCGGGCAAGCCGGAGAACGCTGCGGGTCGAGCACTTCAAGCGCTTGACGATGCCCGTGCTGTTCGCGAGCGGCACCCGGGATGCGTTCGGGACGCCGGCCGAGTTGAAGCGCCACGCCAAGAAGATCAAGGGCCCGGTGACGTTCTATCTGGGTCGAGACCGGTGACCACAGCGTCAAGCCACTGAAATCGAGCGGGCTGACCGCGGATGACGCACTCCGTGGCGTGGCGGAGGCGGTGGTGGCCTTCGTTCAGAGTCTGGCGTGATCACGATGCGAGAATGAGCACGTGAGAGTCGAGCGATGGTTCGCGTTCGTCGATCTCTCGGGCTTCACGTCGTTCGGCGACGAGTTCGGCGACGACGAGTCGGTCCGCGTGCTCACGCTGTTCCGCAGCGGGGTACGCAACGTCGCCACCGACTTCGGGGTGCGCATCGCCAAGTGGTTGGGCGACGGCTGCATGTTGGTGTCGGTCGAGCCGGGGCAACTCGTCGCCGCGGTGTGCAAGCTCGAAGTGCTTGACGCGCGAGATGGAGCTCCCGCTGGAGATGCACGCGGGCATGGCCGGCGGCGGTGTGATCCTCCTCGAGGGTGACGACTACACCGGTCGTTGCGTCAACCTCGCGGCGCGGCTCTCTACGGTCGCCGAGCGGGGCGAGGTGTTGTCTACGCCGGAGCTCGCCGAGTTCGCGCCCGAGGGAACCCCGATCGAACCGGCCGGGATGTACACCGTCGCCGGATTGCACGATCCGGTCGAAGTCGTACGCGTCGGCGCCGCGGCCGAGCGCGGCTCGCGACCTCAGCTGACACCTGCCGCCGGTCCGCCGGTACCGTTGCCCGCATGACGAAGTACGAGACCATCGAATTCGAACGCGCCGGCTCCGTCGGGTGGCTGCGCCTCGATCGGCCCGACAAGCTCAACTCCTTCACGGTCGCGATGTGGCACGAGATGCGCGCACTCGGCGCAGAGATTCAGGACGATCCCGAGCTGCGCGCGGTCGTGGTGATCGGCAAGGGCCGCGCGTTCTCGTCGGGCATCGACACCACGGTGTTCACCGGCGGAACGTCGGATTCGATCGAATCCGGTGACGACGCGGGTACGCGGCACGCCGATCCCACCGTCGACGGCATCCTGCGCACGCAGGCGGCGTACTCGTGGCTCGCCGACGCGCGCTACCCGACGATCGCGGCCGTGCACGGCTACGCGTTCGGCGCCGGGATTGCAGCTCGCGCTCGCGTGCGACGTCCGCGTGTTCGCACGCGGCACCAAGGTCGGACTGCTCGAGCACAAGTACGGGATCCTGCCCGACCTCGGCGGAACGCAGCGCCTGCCACGCGTCGTCGGCGCGAGCAAGGCCAAGGAGTTGATCTGGACCGCGGCGCGCATCGACGCCGACGAGTCGTACCGGATCGGATTGTGTGACCGGCTCGTCGACGAAGCCGATCTCGAGTCGGAGGTCACCGCGCTCGCGGCGACGATCGCGGCGCAGCCGCCGCTCGCGGTGCAGGGCGCGAAGCGCGCGGTCGAGGCTTCCGGCCGCCTGCCGGTCGCCGAAGGACTCGTGTACGAAGCCGAGCAGCAGCGCATCTGCCTGCGTTCGGACGACATGCGGGAGGCGATCAGCGCATTCGTCGAGCAGCGGACACCTGAATACAAAGGAAAGTAAGCCGGCGCTCCTAGGATTGCGCTCATGACTCGCTTCCGCGTGCGCGCAAGCGGTCCGCTCGAAGGCCGGGTCGAGGTCGCGGGTGCGACGAAGAACTCGGGCGTGAAGCAGATGGCCGCGGCATTGCTCGCGCCCGGTGCTTCCACGCTGCGCAACATGCCGCCCGTGCTCGACCTCGACGTGATGAGCGATCTCCTGCGCGCGGTCGGTGCAGTGGTGGATCAGCCGGAGCCGAACGTCGTGCACGATCGACGCGTCGGCCACGTTGCAGCCCGAAGCGCCGTACGAGCTGGTGAGCGCGGATGCGCGCGTCGTTCAACGTGCTCGGACCGTTGCTCGCCCGGTGCGGCGAAGCGCGCGTCGCGTTGCCGGGCGGCGACAACATCGGCAGTCGCAAGGTCGACATGCATCTGCGCGGGCTCGAGGCGATGGGTGCCGACGTGGAGGTCGTGCACGGTTTCGTGAACGCGCGTTGCGACGCGTTGCAGGGCGCGCGAGTCGCTGCTGGAGTTCCCGAGTGTCGGCGCGACCGAGAACCTCATGTGCGCGGCCGTGCTCGCGAAGGGTTCGACGATCATCGAGAACGCCGCGCGCGAGCCGGAGGTCACCGACCTCGCCGCGTTCCTCGACCGCATGGGCGCGCAGGTGACGGGCGCGGGCAACGTCGACGATCGAGATCGAAGGCGTCGAAGAGCTCGTGCCCGCCGACAGCGAGATCATGGCCGACCGCATCGAAGCCGGAACGCTGCTCATGGCGTGCGGCATCGCGGGCGGCGAGATCGAGCTGGTCGGGACCCGGCTGGAACACCTCGAGATCGTGGTCTCGAAGCTGTGCGAGATGGGCATGCGCGTGTCGCAGACCTCCGACGGCTTGTGGGCGCGCCAGGACCGGCTCTGCGCGCGATCGACGTGGCGACGCTTCCGCATCCCGGCTTCGCGACCGACTTCATGCCGATCGCCGTCGCGCTGATGTCGGTCGCCGAGGGCAGCGCGATCGTCACCGAGAACATCTACGACGGCCGCTTCCAGTTCGTCGACGAGCTCATCCGCATGGGCGCCGACGTGAGCAACGAAGGCCGGCACGCGATCGTCCGGGGCGTCGAGCGGCCTCTCCGGCGCGCCCGTCACCGCCTCCGACGTGCGGGCCGGCGCGGCGCTGGTGCTCGCGGGCCTGGTCGCCGAAGGGGAGACGATCGTGCACGGCTGCGAGCACGTCGATCGCGGCTACTGCGACCTCCCCGCCACCCTCAGATCCCTCGGCGCCGACATCGACCGGGTCTAAAAGCGGTCCCGCGGGACCGCTTTCCGTGCAGCCACCACAGGTTGTCGTCGCATTGAGTCCGAGCGCGATGCCAAGCTTCTGCCGTGGCGCAGAAAGACGATCAAACCACCCTCGAGGAGATCACGAAGGCGTTGATGGAGGGCAAAGCCATTGATCTCGATTCCGGAGGACATGTGCGAATCCGAGATGTTGTCCCGACCGTGGATCCCGGTGACACGAGTCGCGAGAGCCTGCCGTCGACGCGTCTGGTTTCCCGTGGTTGTACGTCGAGGTCTTCGTCGCTGAGGAGTTCGACATCGAGGTCGGATTCAGCGACGAGTTCCGGGCGGAGCATGACGCCGACATTCAAGAGTGCGTCGACTTCATCCAATCGCTCCCCGGCGTTCGTCGCGCATATCGCGGAGATCCCGAACAGATATTCGTCGTTGGTACGAGGGATGCGATCGGAGTTCGAGACAGCATCGTCGCCTGGTTCGCGGATCGCCTCTGACCGTCGCTGTCTCAGCCTCAACGAGTCGAACCGGTTCCGGATAGAACGCGTGAAACGCGTAGCTGCACCGGTGCTATCGCCGGTGCTATCGCCCGGCCGTCGCCGGTGCTATCGCCCGTGCTATCGCCGGTGCATGCATGAGAATTCGGAGGGTCGCGGCAACGCTCCCGGAGAATCGGGATCGAGCGAGCCGCGGGCCGCCGGCATCTGAGTTCAGTGCGCCGGCGCTCGGTGCCAAGCTGCACTCGTGACGCCGGATGATCCTTCTCCTGCCCATGGGTCGCGGCGTGAACGTTGGCTGTATCTCAGTGGGTTGCGATACGACGCCCTATATCGCCAGGACGACTGGCTTCGCGACTTTCTCGACAGTCCGTCGGCGCGGGTCACCTTGTTTCGTTGGCGTATCGCCGCGCTGGCTGCCTCATAGTGATCCTCGGCGTATTCGTTGCCGTGACCACTGGCTGGTTGATCGGCGTCCTATCTGCGGCCGCCGCCCTCGGCTTCTCGGCGGTCGCGATTTGGCAGGCAACGCCGCGGATGATCGCTAGAGAGCGGGCGAGTTTCGAGGGGCCGCCTTTCGATCCGAGCACGGAGCGGATCTGGCGCCGCGGCCGAAAGCCAGATCGGTAGGCCCAGATCGGTAGGCCCAGATCGGTAGGCAGTGCGCGGTGGCTACCGAGGACCAAAAGCGGTCCCGCGGGACCGCTTTTGCGGGGGTGGGTGGGAACACCTGCGATACTGGGGTTGTTCAGAGCAGTACCCCGAAGGAGCCTGTATGTCGCTGGATCTCGCCACCGCCGAAGACGACATTCTCGAGGCGATCGACATGATCCGCCCTGCGCTCCAGAGCGACGGCGGCGACATCGTCTACCAGGGCGTCGACCCCGACGGTGTCGTCCACGTGACTCCTCGTCGGGGCCTGTGGCAGCTGCCCGGTGTCGCAGATGACGCTGAAGGCCGGCGTCGAGCGGATCATCATGGACCGGGTGCCCGGCATCACCGAAGTCGTCGCGGACTAGTAGCGGCCCACCGCTCGTACGCCAGCCTGACTCCCGGCATGCCCGCCGACGCTGACGCGCTCGTCGACCGTGCGCTGGCGGGGGACCGGGTCGCCACGGCCAAGGTCCTGTCGCTCGTCGAGCAGGGCGGCGAAGGCGCCCGCACCGTCGTCAGCCGGCTCCATCCGCATACGGGGCGGGCCTGGTCGGTCGGGATCACCGGCGCGCCGGGCGCGGGCAAGTCGACGCTCACCGACGAGCTCGTCATGTGCGTGCGCGACGAAGACCTCGACGTCGGTGTGCTCGCGGTCGATCCGAGCAGCCCGTTCAGCGGCGGCGCGATCCTCGGCGACCGCGTGCGCATGCAGCGGCACTCGACCGATCCCGGCGTGTTCATCCGCTCGATGGCATCACGCGGGCATCTCGGTGGTCTCGCCCTCGCGACGCCGCAAGTCGGTGCGCGTGCTCGACGCGGTCGGCAAGCCGTGGGTGATCGTCGAGACGGTCGGCGTCGGACAGGTCGAGGTCGAGATCGCAAGTCAGGCCGACACGACGATCGTCGTCGTCAATCCGGGTTGGGGTGACGAAGTGCAGGCCGCGAAAGCGGGACTGCTCGAGATCGCCGACATCTTCGTCGTCAACAAGGCGGATCGGCCCGGTGCCGACGTGACCGTGAGCGATCTCACCGGCATGCTCGGGCTCGGTAGGAGAAAAGACTGGGGGCCGCCGATCGTGCGCACGATCGCGACAACCGGTGACGGGCTCGCCGAGCTGTGGGACGACATCGGCGCGCACCGAGAGTTCCTCGAGTCGACTGGCGCGATCGATGCGAGGCGGCGCGCGCGTCTGGTCGACGAGATTCGTGGTCTCGTCGCCGAGCGTCTGCTCGAACGGGCCGGCGCGATGACGCGAGGGCGCCGAGTTCGACGCGCTCGTCGATCGGGTCGCCGATCGCACGAGCGATCCCTACACCGCGGTCGACGCCCTCCTCGGCGCGTGACCCTCGCCGCGGCATCTCGCTCGCGCAGCGACTACACGACGCCGCGCACGGCGTGTTCCCTCCCGCCGACGGCATCGTCGAAGTCGTGCCGTCTCCGGGTCCGCCCTGCGACGCGATCGTCGGCTTCACCGGCCACTTCGTGCATCGCCGCCGATATCGACACGCGGGGGGTCGCGCAACGCATGCCGCCCGGCGACTTCTCGGTGCCGTTCTCGCCCCGATCGTTGCAGTGGCTCGCAGCGGAGCTCGGCCGCGAACCCGCGACGTACGACGCGTTGCTCGTGACGATCGGCGACGGAACGGGCGCGCCCGAGTGGTTGCACCGAGTCGATCATCTTGATCATCCCCGCGTCGACCGCAGCGTCGAGGTACCGAGTGATCGACAGCATCTGGACCGCCGACGACCACGCCGGCATCGTGATCGTCGGCCGCGGCCTCTGCGGTCGATGGGAAGTCGGATACGAAGTTGCGGAGGATCACCGTGGTCGCGGGCTCGGCCGCCGGCTCGTCGCAGCTGCCCGCGGGCTCGTTCCCGCGGGGGAGCCGCTATGGGCGCAGGTCGCTCCCGGCAACGCGGCGTCGATGCGCTCGACGCTGGCCGCGGGGTTCGTGCCGGTGGCGGCCGAGGTGCTGTTCGACGCGGGCCTAGCCTTTCGGCCATGACCGACCTCGTGCTCACCGAACATCACGACGGCGGAGTCGCGCTGCTGCGCCTCAACCGGCCGCCGATGAATCCGCTCTCGATCGCGCTGCTCGACGCGCTGCGCGATGCCGCCGGCGCGCTCGCCGCCGATCCCGAGATCAAAGCGGTTGTCGTGGCCGGGAGCGAGAAGGCGCTCGCGGCCGGCGCCGACATCTCCGAGCTCCGCGATCAGGCCAGTGCGCGCGCCGTGGCCGACGCGTTCCGCGGCGCCTTCGACGCGGTCGCGTCGATTCCCCGACCCGTGATCGCCGCGATCCGCGGCTACGCGTTGGGCGGCGGTTTGGAGCTCGCGCTCACGTGCGATCTGCGGGTCGGCGGTGAGAGCACGCGCATCGGCCAGCCCGAGATCCTGTTGGGGGTGCTGCCCGGCGCCGGTGGCACGCAGCGGTTGGCGCGGCTTGATCGGTCCGGCCCGCGCCAAGGAACTGGTCTGGAGCGGCCGTCAGGTGCGCGCCGACGAAGCGCACGCGCTCGGCATTCTCGACCGGGTCGTCGGGGTCGACGAGGTGGAGCGGAACGCGTTGCACTGGGCGGGCGAGCTCGGGACGGGCGCGGTGGTCGCGATGGGTCTGGCCAAGCGCGTGATCGACGACGGGCTCGGCGTCCCGTTGGCGCTTGGACTCGACGCAGGAGGCCGACGCGTTCGTGCAGGTCGTTCGCCACGGATGATGCGCGCATCGGGGTGGAGTCGTTCCTCGAGCACGGTCCCGGCAAGGCGAAATTCACCGGGCGCTGACCGTTTGAGCGACCGCTACGAGCTGGTCTCGCACCAGCTGCAAGAGATCTACGACGGCGTGGTCGAGCGGCGCGCCGCGTCACCGCTGGAACCGTGGAAGCTGCCGGAGCGCGCGGCGTTCCTCGAGATCCTCGTTCGCGAAGGTCGCCATTCGCTCCTCGAGATCGGCGCGGGCACCGGAGTCCATGGCCGGTTTTTCGCCGACGCCGGGTTCGAAGTGGTCTGCACAGATTTATCGGCGGCCATGGTCGAGCACTGCCGGGCGCAGGGACTCACCGCCGTACAGCAGGACTTCCTGCAGCTCGATCTCGGGCGCACGTTCGATGCGGTCTTCGCGATGAACTGTCTGTTGCACGTTCCGCGTGAAGATCTCCCGGCGGTGCTCACGCGGATCCGGTCGACGCTCGTCGACGGCGGGGTGTTCTTCCTCGGCCAGTACGGCGGTATCGATCAAGACGGCGTGCTCGACGACGACTCCTATGAGCCGAAGCGCTACTTCTCGTTTCTCCCCGACGACGTGTTGCTGGCGATCGTGGGCGAGCAGTTCAGCGTCGAGTCGTTCCGCGTCGTGGAGCTCGACGGCGACAACAGCCACTTCCAGTCGTTGGTGCTGCGCGCGTAACTATGCGAGGGCGTGCAGCGTCTCGCTGATCGTCGCCCGCCGGTCTTCGCCCCACGGCAATGCGAACACGATCGGTTCGGCTCCCGCCCGAGCGTAGGCATCGACTTTGGCGCGCACGTGCGCGGCGTCGCCCATGATCTGGATCTCGTCGACCCACGCATCCCCGATCGCGGCGAGTGCTTCGTCGCGCTCGCGCGCCTTCCAATGGGTTTGGAACGCCTGCGACATCGTCGGCGAAACCGGCGGCAGCGAACTGGTTCGCGTAGGCGTCGACCACCGCGTAGTTCAGGAGATCCTTGCGGGCGAGGTCGGCGTAGCGGTCGCGGTCGGTCACGCCACAGTGCACGTACGCGTAGACGGCGGCGTCGCCCCCTTCTCGCACCTTCTCGACACACCACGGCACGCGCGACGCCGGCAGGTAGTTGAGTAGCACCCCGTCGGCGATCGAACCCGCGAGCCGCAGCATCTGTTCGTTGAGCGCGGCGACGAAGATCTTCGGACGTACGTCGCCCAGTCGTACGCCGAGGCGGAAACGCTTCACCGTGTAGAAGTCGCCCTCGAACGTCACCGCGTCTCCCGCAAGGCATTCGCGCAGCAAGGTGACGAACTCCCGCACCTGCGCGATCGGCCGGTCGGTGTATCCGGCGCCGTGCCACTGGCCCGCCACCGCCGGCGACGAGATGCCGATGCCGAGGTACACCGGGCGGTCCCCGGCGAGTTGTTGCAAGGTGGCGGCCGCCATCGCGTGCAGCGGGGGCGTGCGCAGCTGGAGCGCGACCACGCCGGTCCCGAGGCCGACGTGCGGCGCCGCTTGGCTGATCGCGCCGAGCAGCGACATCGCCTCGGCTGCGTTCGCCTCCGCCACCCATACCGACTCGCAACCGAGCGCGTCGGCTTCGCGCGCGACATCGAGACTCAGGTCGGCGCCCAGCGTTTGCACGCCGGCGATGCTCACTGCGTAGCTCATGGCGGCGGAACCTACCCGCCCGAAGTGCCTACCCGCCCGAAGTGCCTACCCGCCCGAAGTGAGGGCTTGGGTTTCGACGATTCCTTTGAGGTTGGCGAGGTTGCGCCGCCAGACCGCGCGCAGGATCGGCTTGGCCGCGAGCGCGCCGACCGGGCCGCCCATCCATAACGGGAACTTCAAGCGCTCCGTCCACGTGAAGCGGGTGAGGTTTCCCTTGCGCCGGCTGAGGGTGAACTTGCCCCACCCGGTGACGACGCCCTGATGCTTGATGCCCAGGGCGCGGCGCGGCGTCCACTGGGTGACGATCATGCGATCGGTGGTGCGCAGCGGACCGATCTTCGTCACGCAGTCGAAGGCGGTGCCCTCACCTCGGTGCGACTCCGTGGTGAACGTGATCGACTCCGCGTCGGTCATCCAATCGACGTGGCGCTCGATCTGTTCGACCGTTCGCCACACGACCTCGGGCGGCGCGTCGATCACGACCGCGACCTTGATCTTCATGGGGCAGTGGTCATGAAGTCGCGTCGCGCAGCATCTCGGCCGCGGCTTCGGGTTGGCGGGTGTTGACCCAGAGCCCGGTTCCGATCTCGAAGCCGCCATACACCGAGACGCGCGGAACGATGTCGACCCACCAGTGGAACGGTCGCGGATCGTCGCGCGGTGCGGTGTGCACGACCACGTTGTATGCGACCTCGCCGAGCAGCGCGGCGCAGCCGCGCCAATGCGTCTTGCAATGCGCGGGTCAACACCGCGATCTCGTCGTCGGTGGCGAGGTCGAAACGCTGGCGTCCGTAGGGAAGCGCGACGCGCATGACGAACGGCGTCGGCGACGCCGGCGGGCACCAGATGATCGCGGAGTCGTCGTTCACGACGAACGCGCCGGCCCGCGCGATTTCGATCGCGTCGGCGACGAGGTCGGTGCCCGAGACCGCGAACCGGCTCAGGAGCATTTCCACATGGGGCGGAATGAACCCGAGCGCGATGAGCTGCGCGTGCGGGTGCTCGATCGACGCGCCCGACGCGCGGCCTTGGTTGAGGATGGGCTGCGCATGCACGAGCCCGGCCGCGAGATGGTGCGCGGCGCGATCGCGCAGCATGCGAATCGTCGCGGTCGCGGCTTCGGGCGAGAGGCGGTCGAGCTGGCCGTCGTGCGCAGGGCGACAGCACGATCACGTCGTGCGCGCCGGCGACGCCGTCACCGACGATCGGATACAGGTTCGGTACGACGCGGACCTGCCATCCGGGTGTGTCGGGTTCGCCGCCACCCGAACGCGCGACCTCCGGGGGTGTCATCGATTCGTGACCGGCGCAGAACGGGCACGAATCCGGTGGGGTCGCCGCCGCGTCGGTCGGGGTCGGCCGGAACACCTCGGGCCGGGTCGCGCGACCGGGCGCGATGATCACCTGCGTGCCGGTCAGCTCGTCGGTGCGCAGCTCTTGCACATGGTCAGGCTAGGGGCCGGTCGCCGCGTAGCCTGGACTCGTGCCTGTTCGCTTCGTGATCATCGGGGGCGGTCCCGCCGGAAATACCGCGGCGACCGTCGCGGCTTCGCTCGGCGCCGAAGTGACGTTGATCGAGCGCGACATCATCGGCGGCGCCGCGCACTTGTGGGATTGCATCCCGAGCAAGGCGATGGTCGCAACGGGTGGCGAGCTGTCCGAGCTTTCTCGCTCGAGCACGATGGGCCTCGAAGCCGAAGGTCATCTCGACGTGCCCGCCCTTCGTCAGCGCATCTCGGGCATGGAGGAGACGCTGCGCGAGGGCGTCACCAGCCTGCTCGAGTCGCAAGGCGTTCGGCTCGTTCGCGGTGTCGGTCGACTCACGGGTGCGTACTCGGTCGACGCGGTCACCGACGAAGGCGAGGAAGACTTCGAAGCCGACGCGATCCTGCTCTCGAGCGGATCCCGTCCGCGCGTGCCCGAGTGGACCACCATCGACGGCGAGCGCATCCTCACGACACGCCAGGCCTACCCGCCGCCCGAGATTCCCGAGCATCTCGTCGTGATCGGATCGGGCGTCACCGGCGTCGAGTTCACGCACATGTTCAGCGCACTCGGTTCGCAGGTCTCGCTGATCGTCTCGCGTCAGCAGGTGCTGCCGAGCAAGGATCCCGAAGTCGCGGCCGTGCTCGAGAACGAGTTCTTCCGGCGCGGCGTGAAGCTCTTGAAGGGTGCCCGGGCGATATCGATCGGGCGCGAAGACGACAAGGTGTTCGTCGCGTGCGACGACGGCCGCGCGGTCGACGGCTCGCACGCGTTGCTCGCGATCGGTTCGATCCCGAACACCGAAGACCTCGGACTGCGACGCGGCGGGCGTCGTCGTCGACGAGAGCGGCTACATCCCCGGCAACCGGCACTGCCAGACCAACATCCCGCACATCTATGCGGCCGGTGACATCTCGGGCCGGCTGCCGCTGTCGTCGGTGGCCGCGATGCAGGGCCGCAAGATCGCCGAGCACGTGATGGGCCTCACCGCCCGCGCCCACCGTCACCTCGACTACGACAAGGCCGCGCAGGCGATCTTCACCGATCCCGAGATCGCGGAGGTCGGGCGTCGCCGAGGCGGAGGCGTTCGCCGCCGGGCCGCAAGCTCCGGGTCACGAAGGTGCCGTTCTCGTCCAACCCGAAGTCGCTCATCAACGGCGATGCGCGCGGCTTCGTCAAGATTCTCTCCGACCCCGCAACCGGCGTGGTGCTCGGCGGCGCGATCGTCGGCCGCAACGCGGCGGAGCTGATCTCGGTGATCGCGGTGGCCGCAACCAACAAGCTGCAAGTCGGTGACATCGTCGACTCGCTCCTCGTGCACCCGGCGCTGGCCGAGTCGCTCGCCGAAGCGTCGTACTAGGCGTTGGTGACGTAGCCGGTGCGGGCGCTCGTGACCGGCGCGGCCGGGTTCGTCGGCAGTCACCTCGTCGGAGGCGTTGCTCGCACGCGGCGATACGGTGGTCGGGGTCGACTGCTTCACGCCGTACTACGACCGCGTCGACAAGGAGCTCAACGTCGCGACCGCGTTCGTGCACGACGAGTTCGAGCTCGTCGAAGCCGATCTCCGGACCATCGACATCGCCGAGCTGCTCGACGGCGTCGACGTCGTGTTCCACCAAGCCGCGCAGGCCGGGGTTCGGCTGTCGTGGTCGGAAGGTTTCGCCGACTACGTCGGCCACAACGTGCTCGCGACCCAGCGGCTGCTCGAGGCAGTGCAGGTCGCGCGCCCGGACGCGCGCGTCGTGTACGCCTCGTCCTCGTCGGTGTACGGCAACCAGACGCGCTACCCGACGACCGAAACCGACCTGCCCCGGCCGTTCAGCCCGTACGGCGTCACCAAGCTCGGTGCCGAGCACCTCTGTGGCCTCTACGCGGAGAACTGGGGGATTCACACGGTGTCGCTGCGGTACTTCACAGTGTTCGGACCGCGGCAACGGCCCGACATGTCGATCCACCGGCTGTGCGAGGCCGCGGTACGAAGGCACGTCGTTCCCGCGTTACGGCGACGGCACGCAGATCCGCGAGTTCACCTACGTCAGCGACATCGTCGCCGCGCAACCTGGCGGCCGCCGACCGGGAAGTGGTGCCCGGCACCTACCTCAACATCGCGGGCGGCGCCGAGATCACGCTCAACGAGCTGATCGCGCTCGTCGGCGAAGTCGCGGGCTCGCCGGTCGCGATCGAAGCGGGCCCGAAGCAGGCGGGCGACTCGTTCCGCAACGGCGGGTCGATCGCCCGGGCGCGTGATGTGCTCGGTTGGGAGCCGGAGGTGTCACTCCGAGACGGCATCGCCGCCCAAGTCGCGTGGCACCGCGAGCGCGTCTGAGTAGCGGTACTCAGCCGGCCGCGAGCCGGTCCTGCAGCTCGTCGAAGAGCCGCGTCAACGTCGGCCGGCGAGTCCTTCGGGGTCCAGAGATCGTCGAGCTCCGAGAGCGACCACTCGCCGCGAGCGTGGACGGCGGGAACGAACTCGGTGGTCGGCCACCCGAGTTGGCGAATGAGCTGCTCGGTTGTCGGCTTCGAACTCTTGCCGGCAGTACGCCCGGAGAATCTGGCGCGACCGCTTGGTCGCCGGTGACGACGGCAACTCGAGCTGCGCGGCCGCGGCTCTGAGCTTGCCGCGTGGATAGAGCTCGGCCGTGCCGTTCCAGAACATGCCTTCGGGCGCGTGCCGCAACCGGTTCACCAGCTCGAGTGGGAGCGCGCTGTTCTCCTGGATGTCGGGACCGCCGGTGTCGATACCGAGAAAGCGTGCGGGCGAAGTCGGAGACTGCGCTGCCGCCGTCGAGGAGATCGGAGCGGAACGGGCGTACGTCGAAGTGCACGTTCGGCGCGAGCGCTTCGCACGCCGTGATTTCGTGCGTAGGTAGTGCAACGAGCTCGCCGCCTCGCCGACGACCGCTGCGCTCGGCGGCGCGGCGCGGCGAAAACCACCTTGGCGCCACAACGCTTCGATCGCGGTGTGTTGCGGTCGCACGTAGTACGCGACTCGAACCGTGTGCTCGCGCGCCGAGCGTGTCGAGCGCGGCCAGAAATGGTTCGTCGAGCCGGTAGAAGAACATGCTGAACGCTTCGGCGGTAACCAGCACCGTGCCGTGCGTCGACGCCAGTTCGCCGAGATCGTGCACGAAGCGCTGCGCGATCGAGGGCGCGAATCCGTAGGCGCCCCACGCCATGACGATGCGGCCCGAGTTCGGGTCACCCGCGGCGTAGGGCTCGAGGAGATGCTGTTCGCTCGGGTCTTCGTCGGGCGCGATCCGTCGGCCGCCACGAGCTGCACCGGTGTTCCGCGAGGAGCTCGTCGGTTCTGGGTCAGCCAGCGCTGGATGCTGGTGGATCCCGTCTTCGCCATTCCGGCGTGGACGATGATCTCCGCCACGCGGCTCAGACCACGAGTTCGCCGGTGAGCACCGTGATCGCCGACCCGCCCAGCAGCGTGCGGTCGCCGGCCAGGCGAACCTGCAGAGTCGCCGCCGCGCCGACGCCTGCTCGCGCGTGCAGCTCGGTCTTGCCGAGCCGCTCGCACCAGTACGGCGCTGAGCACGCAGTGCATCGAACCCGTGACCGGGTCTTCGTCGATGCCGACCCGCGGCGCAAAGCAGCGCGACACGATGTCGAACGCCGTCGTCGCCGGGCCGCGGTCACGTAGACACCGCGCACGTCGGTGAGTGCGCGCAGCGCGGCGAAGTCGGGCTCGAGCTTGCGAACCGTCGCGGCATCGGCTCACGACGAGCATGAAGAACTGGCCGGTCGTGCTTCAGTGACTCCGCCTTCGTCGAGGCCGAGCGCTTCCGAGCAGCCCGGCGGGCGGATCGCACGGCTCGGGCGGCGCGGTGGGGAAGTCGAGCTCGACCGTCGCCGTCGTCGCGGCGTCGGGCCCGGAGCTCGCCGCCACGCGTGTGGAACACCGCGGGCGCGTCGGCCGCGAGGCGCTCCGTCTCCCACAACACGTGCGCGCTCGCGAGCGTCGCGTGCCCGCAGAGATCGACCTCGACCTCCGGCGTGAACCAGCGCAGGTCGAACGCGCCGTCGGGCCGCGGCTGCACGAACGCGGTCTCGGAGTGCTTCATCTCGGCCGCCCACTGCTGCATCCACGCGGTGTCGGGCGCATCGCCCGGCCTCGAGCGGCACGACCGCGGCCGGGTTCCCGCGGAACGGGCCCGGAGGCGAACGCGTCGACGACGTAAGATGGGCCTGCTTCATCCACCGATTCCAGGTGATGCGTCTGCAACCACCGATTTGTGGGTCCACAGACGCATGTATCTGCGTGGTTCGGGCTACTTGATGACGGCGAGGACGTCGCCGGTGCCGACGGAGTCGCCGGCTGCGACGCGGATCTCGGCGACGGTGCCGGCGCGCTCGGCGTTGATGTGGTTCTCCATCTTCATCGCCTCGAGCACGAGGATCGCCTGGCCGACCTCCACGGTCGGCGCCGACCTCTACGAGCACCTGCACGATCGTGCCCTGCATCGGTGCGCTCACCGTGCCGTCGCCGACCGCGGCGCCCGAGCTGGTCGCTACGCGAGCTTGGGCCGGGCGCGGCCCGGGCGTGCCGCCGGCGCCGCCGCCACCGGCGCGTCGGGAGCCACACGCGCACCGAGAAGCGGCGGCCGTCGACCTCCACGGGAACCGTGCGCTCGACGAGATCCTCGGCGCGCACCGTCAGCCGCCGGCGCGGTGTCGCGGGTGCCGCGGCCGGTGCCGCGAACTGCGGTTGGTCGACTTCGTCTTCGACCCACTTGGTGGAGTGCCGCGCGCTGCGGAAGTCGGCGTGGTCGAGCAGCACCTTGTGCGCGGGGATCGTGGTGCGCACGCCTTCGATCTCGAACTCGCCGAGCGCGCGCAGCATGCGTTCGATCGCGCGGTCGCGGTCGGGCGCCCACACGATGAGCTTGCCGATGAGGTTGTCGTAGTACTGCGAGATCGCGTCGCCTTCGTGGTAGCCGCCGTCCCACCGCACACCCGGACCGGACGGGACGCGCAGCCGCGTGATCGTGCCCGGCGACGGCAGGAAGTTCTTCGACGGGTCCTCGGCGTTGATGCGGCACTCGATCGAGTGGCCGTTGTGCTCGACCGATTCCTGCGTGAACGAGAGCGGCTCGCCCGACGCGACGCGCATCTGCTCGGCGACGAGGTCGAGGCCGGTGATCTCTTCGGTCACGCAGTGCTCGACCTGGAGCCGGGTGTTCATCTCGAGGAAGAAGAACTCGCCGTCCTGGAAGAGCATCTCGACCGTGCCCGCGTTCACGTAGCCGCAGCCGAGCGCGACCTTCACCGCCGCTTCGCCCATCGCCCGGCGGGTCTCGTCGGGGATCGCCGGCGCCGGCGCTTCTTCGATCAGCTTCTGGTGGCGGCGCTGCGCCGAGCAGTCGCGGTCGCTGAGGTACACGCCGTTGCCGTGCGTGTCGGTGAAGATCTGGAGCTCCACGTGGCGGGGCCGCGTGAGGTACCGCTCCATGTAGCACTCGGCGCGCCCGAAGTACGCCAGCGCCTCGCGTTGCGCCGACGCGAACGCCGACTCGGCTTCGTCGGCGCTTTCGACGACCTTCATGCCGCGTCCGCCGCCGCCGTACGCGGCCTTGATCGCGATCGGGTAGCCGTACTGCGTCGCCGAACTCGACGATCTCGCTCGCATCGGTGATCGGCACGGTGGTGCCGGGCACGCTCTCCACCTCGGCTGCGCTGCGCCGCGAGCCGGGACGAGATCTTGTCGCCCATGACCTCGATCGCTTCGGGCGGCGGCCCGATCCACGTGACTCCCGCCGCGGTGATCGTGCGGGCGAAGTCGGCGTTCTCGGAGAAGAAGCCGTAGCCGGGGTGCACGCCGTCGGCGCCCGACGTGTCGATCGCGTCGATGATCGCTTCGGTGTTGAGGTAGCTCTCGGCTGCGGTCTGGCCGCCGAGTGCGTACGCCTCGTCGGCGTACCGCACGTGCGCGGCATCACGATCGAGGTCGGAGTACACCGCGACCGTTGCGATGCCGAGCTCACGACACGTTCGCATGACACGGATCGCGATCTCTGCCGCGGTTCGCGATCAGGATCTTCTGCAGCACCCTTCCGCCCTTCGACCGGCCTATGCGGCGCCGTATCCTACGGGTGATGCCCGCTGCCGCCGCCACCTGGAGGTCGGCACCCGATGTGCGAACGCTCGCCTCGCGGGCACCCGCTTCCACGAGATCCGCTGGTTCACCGGCATCGACTCGACGAACCGCTACCTCCTGGCCGAGGTCGGCGCTCGGGTGCGTGCGCGAGGGTGTCGTCGCGGTCGCCGACGAACAGACCGCGGGCCGGGGTCGCCACGGCCGCACCTGGACCGCCGCGCCGGGTGCCGCGCTCCTGGTGTCGGTCCTGCTGCGGCCCGATCTCCCGCCCGAGCGCGTGCACCTCGTGACGCTGGCGGCCGGCGGTCGCCGCGGCCGACGCGGTCGCCGAGGTGGCGGGCTTCGGCGCGCCGGCTGAAGTGGCCCAACGATCTCGTGGTCGACGACCGCAAGCTCGCCGGAATGCTCGCCGAGGCCGACGGGCGCGGCGCGGTGGTGGTCGGCATGGGCCTCAACCTGCGCTCCGACGCGTTCCCGCCGGAGCTCGCCGACGATCGCGACCGCGTGCGACCTGCCACGCTGGCGACGCCGGTCGACCGGGAGCCGCTGCTCGGCGCGTGGTTGGCGCACCTCGACGCGTGGCTCGACGCCCTCGACCGGTCGTGGTCGCGGCCGCGGCCGAACACTCGGCGACGCTCGGACGAGCAGTGCGGGTCGAGCTGGCCCGCGAGCACGTTCACGGGAACGGCGAACCGCACTGACCCCGGAGGGCTACCTCGTCGTCGCACCGCGACCGACGGCACCGCACGGAGTCACCGCCGGCGACGTCATCCACCTCCGACCCGAACCTGCGTGACTTGGCCGCGCATATCGCGGTGAACTCACGCCGGTTCGCTGACTTAGGGGTCGAGGTTTTCGACGACGAGCTTGGCGAAGGCGGCGGCGAGGCGGTGGTGATCGGGCCGGGCGCGGCGGGGAGCGCGACGCCGTCGACGGTTGCGATCGGTTGCACCTCGCGGACGGTCGACAGAGGAACGCTTCGTCGACACGTCTGCAACGACTCGACCGGGACGTCGTGCTGCTCGATCGAGATGCCGAGCTCGCCGTTGCCGACCTCGAGGAGGAGCTGGCGGGTCACGCCGTTGAGGCAGCCGGCCGACAGCGGCGGCGTGCACGCACTGCTCGTCCGAGGACGAGGAACACGTTGGAGCCGGTCGCCTCGCAGAGGTTTCCCTGCGTGTTGGCGAAGATCGCCTCGCCCGCGCCGCGTTCCTCGACGTACGCGAGCGCGCGCACGTTCTCGGCGTAGGAGATCGTCTTCAGCCCCGCGAGCGCGCCGCCTTCGTTGCGCGACCAGGGCACGACATCACGACGTCGGCTCGGGCCGAGGGGGATCGAGCTGGGAACGCCACGACGATGACGGTCGGCGGAACCGGCGCCGCGGCGCGAGCCGGGCGGCGCTTCGGACCGCCGGTCACCGTGATGCGCAGCCGCGCTTCGCGCAAGGTCGTTGGCGGCGAGCACGCGATTCGGCGGCGGCGCGCAGCTCCGCCGGCGTCGGGGGCGACGAGGCCGAGTCCGTTCGCCGGAGGCGTGCAAGCGTGCGAGGTGCCGGCTCCACGCGAACGGCACGCCGCCGTAGACGCGCAGTGTCTCGAACACGCCGTCGCCGACGACGAGGCCGTGATCGAGCGGCGACACGCCGCGCTGCTTCCAGCGGCGTGAGCTCGCCGTTCATCCAGATGATCACGAGTCTGACTCCGGCTCATTGGCTGCTCGCGCTCACGGGTTTGCGAGTCGTGGCGCCCGCGGCCGCGAGCAGGCGCGCCGCCTTCAACTCGGTCTCGGCCATTCATTCGTCGGGCTCGGGAGTCGGCAACGATGCCGCCGCCGACGCCGAGATGCGGTTCGGCCGTCGGCGATCGTGAACGTGCGGATCGCGACCGCGAGCTCGGCGCGGCCGCGGTCGCCGTCGACCCACCCGATCGCGCCGCAGTACACGCCGCGGCGAACCGGTTCGAGGTCTTCGATCGCCTGCATGACGCGTGGCTTCGGCGCGCCGGTGACCGACGCGGGTGGGAACGTCGGCGCGCACGACGTCGGCGAGGTCGATCCCGGCGCGCAGCCGGCCGGTCACCGTGCTCACGAGGTGGAACAGGCCGGGGTGGGCCTCGACCTCGAACAGCGCGGGCACCTGTACCGATCCGAACTCGCACACACGCCCGAGGTCGTTGCGCGCCAGGTCGACGATCATCACGTTCTCGGCGTGGTCCTTCGCGCTCGCGACCAGGGCTCGCCGCGTCGGCGTGCGGTGCCCTTGATCGGACGCGTCTCGACTACCGCGCACCGTCGGCGCCGCGTTCGATGCGCAGGAACAGCTCCGGTGACGCCGAGACGACGGCGAAGCCCGGTCGAGCGCGGGCCGAACGTGCACAGCGCCGCGTGGGGCGCCGGGTTCACGCGGTCGAGAGCCGGTCGTACAGCGCGATCGGATCGGGCGCACCGTCGGCCGTGAGCTGCCGGGTGACGTTCACCTGGTAGCACTCGCCCGCGCGCAGGAGCTCCAACACCTTCTCGCACGCGAGCTGCGTGGTCGACGCGATCGAGGCTCGACGTCCACGATTCGAGCGTGGGCGCGGCGCGGGTTCGTTCTCGCTCTTCGCCGCGTCGCGGACGGCGCGCTTCCAAGCGGGCGCGGGCCGGGCCGTCGCCGATCGAGCTCGATGTCGCCGTCGTCGTGATCACGAGCCGGGCGTCGTACCGCGCGAACGCGACGTCGGGGACCGCGTCGTCAGGTCGTCGACGGTGCGGCGGGCGAGCACCCGTTCGATCGGCGCGGCCGAGGTCGTACGCGCAGAAGCCGGCCCAGAATCCGCCGCGCGTCGACCTCGCGCAACACGTCGAAGGCGGCCTCGCCGCTGCGCCGTGCGCACGACTGCGGGTTCGAAGCCCACGATCGTCGTCGCGCCGTCGCGCATGATCGCGCAGCCCCGCTCGCTGGGAACGTGGCGCAGGATCGAAGCCGGACGAATCCGACGGGGACGCGCACGCGCGACCGACTGGGCGTAGGCTACCGGACGCGGGTACGGTCGGACCGGTGGACTTCGAACTCACCCCGGAGCAGATCCAGTTCCGCGACGTCGTGCGCGAGTTCGCCGAGGCGGAGATCGCGCCCGTACGCCGCCGATTGGGACCGCGACCACACCTTCCCGGTCGACACGGTGCTCGCCATGGGCCGCCTCGGCCTGTTCGGCCTGCCGTTTCCCGAGGAGTACGGCGGGGGCGGTGCCGACTACCTCACGTACTGCCTCGCGATCGAGGAGCTCGCCCGTGTCGACGCGTCGATGGCGATCACGCTCGAAGCGGGTGTGAGTCTCGGCGCGGCACCGTTCTTCTACTCCGGCACCGAGGCGCAGAAGCAGGAGTACCTCGTGCCGATGATCGCGGGCGAGGTGCTCGGCGCGTTCGGACTCACCGAAGCCGAGGCCGGTTCCGATGCCGGCGCGACGCGCACGCGCGCCACGCTCGACGACGACGCGCACGAGTGGGTGATCGACGGCCAGAAGACGTTCATCACCAACTCCGGCACGCCGATCACGAAGTGCGTCACGATCACCGCGCGCACCGGCGCCGGAACGAGATCTCCAACATCGTGGTCGATGCGGGAACGCCCGGGTTCACCGTGATGGCGCCGTACCGCAAGATGGGATGGCACGCCTCCGACACGCACGAGCTCGTGTTCGACGGGTGCCGGGTTCCCGAAGACCGCCTGCTCGGTGCGCGCGGCGAGGGCTTCAAGACGTTCCTCCGCATTCTCGACGAAGGCCGCATCGCGATCTCTGCGCTCGCGGTCGGGCTCGCGCAGGGTTGTCTCGACGCATCGGTCGCGTACGCGCCGCGAGCGCCAGGCGTTCGGCGGGCCGATCGGTCGTTACCAGTCGATCGCGTTCAAGTGCGCCGACATGGCGGTCGCGGTCGAGAACGCGCGCAACCTCACCTACAAGGCGGCGCGGATGCGCGACCGCGGCGAGCCGTTCCGCGCGGCGTCGGCGATGGCGAAGCTGTACTCGAGCGAGATCGCGGTCGAACGCGACGCGCGACGCGGTGCAGATCCACGGCGGTTACGGCTACATCGACGAGACGCCGGTGAGCCGCTTCTACCGCGACGCGAAGATCCTCGAGATCGGTGAAGGCACGAGCGAGATCCAGCGGCTGATCATCGCTCGCGACCTCGGCCTGCCCGTCGAGTAGGCGCCGTCGTCGAAGGCGGCCTGCAGTCGAATCGCGAATCGCGCGCCGGTATGCTCCCGCACCGCGTGAGCCGGGCCGACTCGATACGCATCTTTCTTCGTCGCTTCGTCGTGGCGCTTCGTCGTCGCGACCGTGATCAGCGGGACGGTCACGGTCGTCGCGAACGTCGTCGAGAATCAGAAGTTCAATGACATCAACACGGTCACGATCCCGCACGAACGTGCTGTCACCGAAGGGCAAGCCGGGCGCGCCGGCCAACTACCTGATCATCGGTTCCGACTCCCGCGCGTTCGTCGACACACCCGAACAGGCGAAGGCGTTCGGCAGCGACGAAAGAGTCGGCACCGGCCGCTCCGACGTGATGATGGTCGTGCACACCGAGCCCGAGCTCGGCACCGCCTTCGTCGTGTCGTTTCCCCGTGACACCGAGGTCGACGATCACGGCCACGGTCACGACAAGCTCAACGCCGCGTTCGCGTACGGCGGGCCCGCACTGACGATCAAGACGTTCCAGCGAAGACTTCGGCATCCCGATCCAGCACTTCCTGGCGGTCAACTTCGTCGGGTTCCAGAAGATCGTCGACGCAATCGGCCACGTGAAGATCTTCTTCCCGACGCCGGCCCGCGACTTCTACACCGGCCTCTACCAGCCGACCGCGGGGTGCGTCGCGCTCGACGGCGAGCGAGGCGTTGCAATACGCGCGCTCGCGCCACTACCTGATCCCCCGCGACGGTGTGACCAACCCCGATCCCAACAACACGCCACGACTGGATCGAGGATCCGCGGTCGGATCTCGATCGCATCCTGCGCCAGCAGTACTTCTTGCGCAGTCTCGGCCAGACCGCGCTCAACCGGAGCGTCGGCAACCCGCTCACCGCGTTCACGCTCGCCGGCGCGGTCACGAACAGCATGACGAGGGACCAGACGCTCACCAACAGCGAGCTGAAGCCGTTGGTCCGCACGTTCCGCGGCCTCAACCCGGCCACGGTCGAGATGACGACGATCCCCATCCAGGGTGGAACGAAGGGCATGCCGCTCACCGTTGCAGTATCCCGAGGCGCAACCGGTGCTCGACCGGCTCAAGGATCTGAAGCCGGCGCCGTTCGTGTTGCCGCAAGCGGCCAAGCCGTCGACGATGAAGGTCGTCGTGGTCGATGGCTCGGGCGTGAAGGGTCGCGCCGCGCAAGTCGAGGCCGCGCTCGTCGCGCGTGGGTTCGTATCGGGCGGCTCGGCCGACGCGAGCATCAGCGACTTCGCGAAGACCCAGGTTCGGTACGGGACCGGCGAGGGCACGAAGGGACTCAGCGTCGCGGAGTACATGGGTTCGGGGAACGCGGTCGAGGTCGCGAGCACCGACATTCAAGAATCGGGCGAAGACGTTGAAGGGCGACGTGCTGGTGGTCCTCGGGCGCGACTATCCCGACCTTCACGGTTTGTTGACAAAGGCGCCCCGTCTACATCGGCGGGATCGACGGACGGGCGAGCTCGGTTCGACGGTGCCGGCCGTCGCAGTACGTCGAGCACTACCACGACGACGTCGGGGATCACCCCGGATACTCGCTACGTCCCGGTTTCCGGCGACTCGATCAACCCGCTCGTGGGCTGCCCGAAGACGTAATCGCGCCGAGTTGGGTGCGCGCGAATTCCGGTGTCGCGTCGGTAGGGTGATGACCTCCCCATGACGTCTTCTCCGTTGTCGCTGCGCGCGTTCGTGCACAGATTCTTCGTGGCGTTGGTCATCTGTGCCGTCATGATCGGCGCGCTCGTCGTTTCCGAGAACGTCGTGCAGCAGCAGAAGATCTCCAAGATCGCCAAGCGTCGAGATCGACCCGAGACTGCTCACCGAGGGCGGCAACTACTTGATCATCGGCTCCGACACGCGGTCGTTCGTCGACACGAAGGACGACGCCGAGCATTTCGGCAGCAAGGCCAAGCAGACCGGTCAGCGGTCCGACACGATGATGGTCGTGCACATCGATCCCGGGAAGCACACCGGGATGCTCGTGTCGTTCCCGCGTGACCTCTGGGTGGACATCCCCGGTCACGGCACCGCGAAGATCAATGCCGCGTTCGCGTTCGGCGGACCGCAGCTCACCATCGCAGACGATCAAGCAAGACTTCAACATCCCGATCAGCTCACTTCCTCGAGGTCGACTTCGCCGGTTTCCGCGACATCGTGAACGCGATCGGAAGCGTGCCGATCTACTTCCCGACCCCGCGCGCGACACAACACCGGGCTCAACATCCCCACTCCCGGTTGCACAATCTCAACGGCGACGACGCGCTGGCCTACGTGCGCTCGCGCTATTACCAGTATCAAAAGCCGACGGTCAGTGGCACTACGACCCGACTTCCGACTTCGGCCGCATCAACGCCAGCAGTACTTCATCCGTTCGCTTGTCGCACGCGGCGATCCAGTCGGTGTTCCCGAATCGTTCACCAAGCTCAACAAGGTGCTCGACAAGACGCGTCGCGAGCCTCACGCCGCGATCAGAACTTCAGCTCGGCCGACCTGCAGCGCGCTGGTGCGCGCATTCCGCAACACCGATCCCGAACGCGTTCCCGATGTACGACGCTGCCGGCGACGCAATGCGTTCCGTGACAATCAGAGCGTGCTGCTGCTCGACTGACGCCCAGGCGGCGCCCACCCTGGCCCGGCTCCGGGGCGTCCAGAAGAAGGCGGTGGTGGTTCCGAAGATCTCGCCCGTCGACCGTGCGCGTGAAGGTCGAGAACGGCTCGGGCGTGACCGGCGCCGCGGGCAAGGCCCGAGCCGACCTCGGCGCCGCCGGTTTCAGCGCTCGGCGCGCCGGCGGCCGACGCCGATCGATCCGACTACGACGTGACCGAGGTCCGCTACGCCCCCGGCGCAGAAGACCAAGGGCCAGCTCGTGCTCGCGTATCCTCGGCGGCGCGGGCAAGCTCGTGTCGCTCGACTCCGCACCCGCGCGGCGCGGACGTGGTGCTCGTGCTCGGCCAGCGACTTCGGGCAGGTCACGACACCCCCGACGTCGACCATCGGGCGCGCCGACGAGCCAAGCACACCGGCGCACCACCGGCACGCACGACCACTACCGGACCTCCGGCGAATCCGGGAGGCGCGGTCCCTGCGGCCGGTTGCTAGTACGCCCCCTAACATCTCCCCTCATGCCTAATCGCCCGGTCTCACGCCGATTCGGCTCCGTAGAGATGGTCGCTCGTGAGCGTCGCCATCATCGGAGCCGGCTACGTCGGCCTCACGACCGCCGCGTGCCTGGCGCACCTCGGCCACGAGGTCGTGTGCGCCGATATCGACGCCGAGCGGGTCGAACGCCTCCGCAAGGGCGAGGTGCCGATCCTCGAAGACGGTCTCCCCGCGCTCATCGCCGAGGGCCTGGCCTCGAAGCGGTTGTCGTTCGTCGTCGGCGCGCCGGTCGCGGCCGCGGACGCCGAGATCGTGTTCCTCTGCGTGCAGACGCCGCAGGGCGACGACGGCGCCGCCGATCTCAGCTACGTCGAGCAGGTCGCCCAGCGAGATCGCGCCGGTCCTGATGCCGAAGGCGATCGTCGTGAACAAGTCGACGGTTCCGGTCGGCTCGACCCGGTTCGTGCAGCGGGTGCTCGCGGAGGCGGGCACACCGCGCGACCAGGTCACCGTCGCGTCGAACCCCGAGTTCCTCCGCGAGGGTCAGGCCGTCCACGACTTCCTGCATCCCGATCGCATCGTGATCGGTTGCGAAGATCCGGAGTCGGCCGTGCGGGTCTCGGAGCTCTACCGCGGCGTGCACGCGCCGGTGCTCGTCACCGATCCCGCGTCGGCCGAGATGATCAAGTACGCGTCGAACGCGTTCCTCGCGACCAAGGTCTCGTTCATCAACGCGATCGCCAACCTCTGCGAAGCGGTCGATGCCGACGTTCGCGAGGTCGCGATCGGCATGGGCTACGACGCGCGCATCGGATTTCCAGTTCCTGCACCCCGGGCCCGGCTTCGGCGGCTCGTGCTTCCCGAAAGACGTGCCGGCGCTGCTCCACACCGCACGCGAAGCCGGCTACGACTTCCAACTGCTCGAAGGCGTCGTCGACGTCAACGTCGGCCAGCACCAGCGCATCGTCGACAAGGTGCGGGTGGCCGCGGGCCGGCCGATCGAAGGCGCCGAGATCGCGATCTGGGGCCTCACGTTCAAGGCCGACACCGACGACCTGCGTGACTCGCCGTCGCTCGTGATCGCGAAGAGCTGCTCGAGGCGGGCGCCACCGTGCGCGCCTACGACCCGGCCGCGGGCGAGACGGCGGCCGATCTGATCCCCGCGCTCGACGTGCGCCCCGATCCTTACGAAGCCTCGCTCGGGCGCCGATGTCGTGGCGTTGCTCACCGAGTGGGAAGAGTTGCGGTGGCTCGACTTCGAGCGGGTGCGCACGTTGATGCGCCGGCCCGCGATCGTCGACGCGCGGAATCTGCTCGATCCGGCCGCAATGCGCCGCCGCGGCTTCGACTACAACGGAATCGGCCGGCGATGAGCCGGATCGTGGTGACCGGCGGCGGGGGATTCGTCGGATCACATCTCTGCGAAGCGCTGTTCGAGCGCGGCGACGAAGTGGTTGCGGTCGACAACTTCTGCACGAGCCGGCAAGACAACGTCGACCATCTCCTCGACGTTCCCGGCTTCGAGCTCGTCATCGCCGACGTCGATCGCCGAGCTTCCGGTTACCGGCCCGGTCGACGGCGTGTTTCACCTCGCGAGCCCGGCCAGCCCGCCGGAGTACCACCGGATGCCGCTCGAGACCCTCGACGTGTGCTCGATCGGCACTCGGCGCGCGCTCGATCTCGCTCGCGCCAACAACGCGCGCTTCCTGGTCGCGTCGACCAGCGAGGTCTACGGCGACCCGCTTGGTGCACCCGCAGGTCGAGAGCTACAACGGCAACGTCGATCCCGTCGGCCTGCGCGCGGTCTACGACGAAGCGAAGCGGTTCGCCGAGACGCTCACCATGACGTACCACCGGCTGTACGACCTGCCGACGCGCATCGTGCGCATCTTCAACACGTACGGCCCGCGGTTGCGCCCGGCCGACGGGCGCGTCGTTTCCAACTTCCTCGCCCAGGCGATCGACGGCAAGCCGCTCACCATGTACGGCACCGGCCACGCAAACGCGATCGTTCTGCTACGTCGACGACGAAGTGCGCGGTCTCCTCGCATTGTTCGACTCCGATGTCGTCGAGCCGGTCAACATCGGGAACCCGATCGAGTTCACGATGCTGGAGCTCGCCGCGCTGGTGGTCGAGATCACGGGATCGACCGGCGGCATGGTGTTCGAGCCGCTTCCGGTCGGCGACCCGGCGCTGCGCCGGCCCGACATCACGCGAGCGCGGCGAGCTCCTGCACTGGGAGCCGAAGATCGAGCTGCGCGAGGGGCTCACCCGCATGCACGCCTGGTACCTGGAGGAGCGCGCTCGTGGAAGAGCGTGACACGGCCCCGCCGAAGATCCGCAAGCTCTCGGTCATCGTCCCCGTCTTCAACGAGCGCAACACCGTCGTAGAGGTCGTGCGCCGGATGCGCGCGGTCGAGCTCCCCGACGGCATCGAGCGCGAGATCATCGTCATCGACGACGGCAGCAGCGACGGCACCCGCGACGTGTTGCGCCAACTCGGCGACAGCACGGTCCGCGTCCTCGTGCACGGCGAGAACCGCGGGAAGGGCGCCGCGGTGCGGACCGGCCTCTGCGCTCGCGACCGGCGACTACGTCCTTATCCAGGATGCCGACCTCGAGTACGACCCCGACGACTGGCCCCGGCTCATCGCGCCGGTGCATGCGCGGTCGGGCGCGCGTCGTGTACGGCTCGCGCTTCACGGGTGAGCGTCGCAACATGTTGTTGTTGCACTGGATCGGCAACCGCATGCTGTCGCTCGTCACCAACATCCTCTTCAACTCCACGCTCTCCGACATGGAGACCTGTTACAAGCTCGTCGACCGGAAGTTGCTCGTCGACCTCGGCCTCCGCTCGGATCACTTCGACATCGAGCCGGAGATCACCGCCAAGATCCTCAAGCGCGGGATCCGCATCTACGAGGTGCCGATCTCGTACATGGGTCGCGAGTTCGACGAAGGCAAGAAGATCACGTGGCGCGACGGCTTCGCAGCGTTGTGGACCCTCGTGAAGTTCCGTTTTGGCGACTGACACCCAGATCGATCGCCGGCCCGATCCGCAGCTTGATCGGCCACGTTGGGCGGCGGTCGTCGTCAACTTCGAGTCCGGCCCGCTGCTCGTCGGATGCGTCACGCTCGCTGCTCGCCGATACCAGCGCCGGTCCGGCCGAGCTCGTCGTGGTCGACAACGCTTCGCGGGACGATTCGATCGCACGGCTCGTTGCGCGAACACCCCGACGTACACGTGGTCAAGGCGCCCGGCAACGTCGGGCTACGCCCGCGCCGCCAACCTCGGCACCGCCGCGACCAAGGCGCCGATCGTCGCCGTGCTGAACCCCGACACGATCATCGAGCCGGGTACGGCCGGCGCGCTGCGTGGCGCGGCTCGAGCACGAGCTCGCGGCTCGCCGCGTGCCGGCCCGCGCCTGCGCAATCTCGACGGCTCCGACTATCCGTCGGCCCGCAACGATGCCGTCGATCCCCGTCGCGATCGGTCACGGCCTGCTCGGCATGTGGTGGCCGACGAATCCGTTCACCGACCCGTTACCGCCAGCTCGACGCCGACCCGTCGCTGCCGCGGCTCGTCGACTGGGTGTCGGGCGCCGCGATCTGGCTGCGCCGGCCGCGCGCTCGACGACGTCGGCGGTTGGGACGAGCGTTACTTCATGTACCTCGAAGACACCGACCTCTGCTGGCGGCTGCGCGGCGCGGAGTGGGAGGTCGCGTACGAGCCGGGGGGCGTGATCGTTCACGTGCAGGGCGCGAGCGCGTCGCGGCGCCCCTACCGCATGCTGCTCGAACACCATCGTTCGGCCTGGCGGTTCGCGCAGGAAACGGTTCACCGGCGCCCGAGCGATGCTGCTCCCGTTCGCCGCGATCTACTTCGCGCTGCGGGCCGTGGATGGCCGATGATCGATCTGCGCGTTCCGCTGGCATCCGCGTTCCGGCAGGCGCCCGACTAACGTCGCCTCGTGCGGGCGACCGGGAACAGCCGCATGAAGGCAGTCGTCCTCGTCGGTGGTGAGGGGACTCGGCTCCGGCCGCTGACGTTCACCACTCCGAAGCCGCTCCTGCCGATCGTCGAATCAGCCGTTTCTCGAGCGCCAACTCGACTGGCTCTCCAATCACGGCGTCGACGAGGTCGTGCTCGCGATGGGCTACCTCCCGGATTCCTTCCACGCCCATTTCCGCGACGCGTCGGGCCAAGACACGTTCCGGGGCATCCGCCTCCACTACGCGGTCGAGTCCGTTCCGCTCGGCACCGCGGGCGCGATCCGCTTCGCGGCCGACAACATCCACGAACGGTTCGTCGTGTGCAACGGCGACGTGCTCACCGATCTCGATCTGAGCGCGATGGTCGAGTTCCACGACGAACGCGGAGCCGAAGTCACGATCGCGCTCACGCAGGTCGAGGACCCGAGCGCATTCGGTGTCGTGCCCACCGAAGCCGACGGCGGCGTCATCGCGTTCGTCGAGAAGCCGGCGCCGGGGAGCGCGCCGAGCGACTGGATCAACGCCGGCACCTACATCCTCGAACCGGCGTTTCTCGATCGCATCCCGCCCCGGCTCAACGTGTCGGTCGAACGCGAGACGTTCCCGCGCCTGCTCGAGCAGCCGGGCCGCCTCTTCGGGTATCGCTCCGACGCGTACTGGCTCGATATCGGGACGCCCGAGAAGTATCTCCAGGCGCACCACGACGTGCTGCGCGGCAAGGTCGGCCGGCCGCCGACTCCCGGCGCGCGCGAGCTGTCCGAGGGCATCTGGACGCAGGGCGACGCGACGATCGAACCGGGCGCCACGGTGACGGCGCCGGTGCTGCTCGGATCGCGGCGCGCGGATCGAGTCGGGCGCCCGGGTGCGTGGCTCGGTGCTTGGGCGCGGGCGCGGTCGTCGAGCAGGGCGCGGTGCTCGACGCCGCGGTGCTGCTCGAACGCGCCCGCGTCTCGCACGACAGCACCGTCGATCACGCCGTCGTCGGCCGCAACACGGTCGTGAAGCCCGACGTCGTGCTCGACGCCCAGACCATCGTCGGTCCCGACGTCACGATCGCCTCCGGCACCCGCATCTCGGGCGGCCGGTTCCCGGCCGAGCGCGAGTAGCGTCGACCCATGAAGGCGCCTGTATGAAGGTAAGCGGATGAAGGCAATGGTCACCGGTGGCGCCGGGTTCATCGGTTCGACCCTCGTCGACCGGCTGCTCGCCGAAGGACTGGCGCGTCGACGCGGTCGACGACCTCTCGAACGGCTCGCTCGGGAATCTCGCCAACGCCCGCTCGCAGCCCGACCGCCGGTTCTCGTTCCACCGCATCGATGTGGCGTCGCCGGGTGTGATGGAGCTCATCGCGGCACCGCCGGCCCGAAGTGATCTTCCACCTCGCGGCTCAGGCCGACGTGCGGGTCTCGGTCGCGCGTCCGGTGTTCGACGCGACCGTCAACATCCTCGGCACGCTCAACGTCTGCGAAGGCGCGGTCGCGGCCGGCGTCGGCAAGGTGATCTTCGCCGCGTCCGGCGGAACGCTCTACGGCATCACCGACGAGCTGCCCGGTGCGCGAAGGCCAACCGCAAACGCCCGAGTCTCCCTACGGCGTCGTCGAAGAAGGCCGCGGGCGATTACCTCTACTACTACCGCCAGGTCCGCGGGCTCGAGTACACCGCGTCGGCAATGGCCAACGTGTACGGCCCCCGTCAGGATCCGCACGGCGAAGCCGGCGTCGTCTCGATCTTCGCGGGCAAGGTGCTCTCGCACGAACGGCCGATGATCTACGGCGACGGTTCGCAAACCCGTGACTTCGTGTACGTCGACGACGTCGTCGACGCGTTCGTGCGCGGCGGTCGACAAGGGTGGCGGCCTGCTGATGAACATCGGCACCGGCGTCGAGACGAGCGTCCAGCAGCTCTTCGACGTGATGGCCAAGCTCGCGGGCTTCAAGCAGCACGCGCGCTACGACCCGCCGCGGACCGGTGAGGTGCAACGGAGCGCGCTCGATCCGAGCCGGGCCGGCATCCATCTCGGCTGGCAACCGTGGACGAACGGTCGAAGAAGGCGTCGCCCGCACGCTCGAGCACTTCAAGGGCCAGATCGCCGGCGCGCGCTAGCGCGCAGCCATCGGTTCGTTACGTTCATCAGAGGGCGTCGATCAGAGGTTTCGGCGCAGCGACTCGAGCGGGACCGGCGGGCGTTCTCGTGCGACGTACGCCGGATCCGGATGGCCGACGAGCACCAGCGTGTGGGGGAGCCACTCGTCGGGAAGCTCGAGCGCGTCACGCGCCGCTTCCGGGCAGAAGATCGGCGCCGCGACCCAGCACGACGCGAGACCGGCATCGGCCGCGCTCAGCATGAGGTTCTCGACTGACGCGCCGAGCGACAGCAACGCCATGCCCCACTCGGCGCGTTGGCGCGTCTCGTCGGGGTAACGGTCGAGCCCGTCCCAGGTGAGGCAGCCGAGCACGAGCGCGGGCGCGCCGGTGATCTTGGCGTGCGACGCGTGCGACGAGCTCGTCGATGCGTTCGGGCGCGACGCCGTCGGCGTCGAGGTCGGACTGCCAGCGCGCGCCCATGCCGTCGGCGAGCGCGGACTTCCCGGCGTCGGTATCGATCACGACGAAACGCCAGGGCCGGGAGTGGTGCGGCGCGGGCGCGAGGCACGCGGCCTCGATCAAGCGTGTCGAGCACGATCCCGGTCGACGGGATCGGGCCGGAACGAGCGGATCGACCGACGCTGCTCGATGAACGCCGGCACCTGGCTGCTGCGCACGTTCATCGGAAGAGGTCGTCTTGCGGCGGGCGCACGAGCTGGCGTACGGAGCCCGTCGCCGAACCACGACGCGTCGAGCCCGCGCACGATGGCGACCGGCACCGCCGAGGCTTTGCCCATGACGAGCTCGGCGGCCGACGCGATCTCGTCGGCGATCGCGACCTCGGTGACCATGGAGCACGCGGCCGAGTCGCGTCGGGCGTGTCGCGCAGGTCGATCGATCGCCGAGATGCCGCTCACGCCGATCGCGACGTCGGTGAGGCCCTGGCGCCATGGTCGGCCGAACGTGTCGGAGACGATCACGCCGACCTCGATGCCGACTGCGCGCGCGCAACGCGTCGCGGACGTGCTTGGCCGAGCGGTCGGAGTCGACCGGGAGCAGCGCGGCCCAACCCTCCTCCACGTTCGAGAGGTCGATGCCCGCGTTCGCGGACACGAAGCCGTGACGTGGTCTCGCTGATCGATGAGGTCGCCGCGGCGGCGCACGATGCGCACCGATTCCGATTCCACGAGCCGGCGGCGCGCGTCGCGGTCGAGCGGGTCGAGCTCCACCAGTCGGCCTTCGGCCTTCGACACGATCTTCTGCGTCACGACGAGGCAGTCGCGGTCGTCGAGCGGCGTGTTCTGCGCGGTCGCCGCGTCGCGGATCAGCTCGGCGATCTCGTCGCCGGGACGGATCTCACCGATGCCCGCGATCGGGCATGATGGAAAGCGCGGCGGGCACCGAAGTTCGATCAGGCGACCGCGGCGAGCGTGCGGCGAGCGAGCTCGGTCGCGATCTCGGGGCTGCGCATCATCGTGTCGGTGACGATCGCGCGAACGCCCGCCGCCTCCACCGCGGTCGGCGAGGTGGGCGTCGACCTCGTCGATCACGAGCGCGCCGCAGATCTCGGCGTACGCCCGGGCGACGCCGACACACGACACGTCGATGCCGAGCGGAGCCATGAGGCGGTCGGCCGGTCCCTTCACCGGCGCGCCGCCGACGATCGGGCTGATGGCGATCACGCGCTCGCGGCGGGCGACCAGCGCGTCACGGATGCCCGGGCACCGCGAGGATCGGGCCGATCGAGATCACGGGGTTCGACGGGCAGATCAGGATCGCGTCGGCGGTGCGCAACGCCTCGAGCACACCGGGCGCGGGCCGGGCCGTGATCCGCGCCGTCGAAGCGCACGCGAGACGACCGGTGACTCGGCGCGCTCACCGACGAACCACTGCTGCATCGGCGATCTCTTCGGTGCGACCGCCGTCACGCGTGACCGTGATGCGCGTGCGGACGCGGTCGTCGGTCATCGGCACGAGCCGCAGATCGAGATCCCACGCCCGAGTGATCTCGGCGGTGACCTCGGAGAGCGTCGCGCCCGCGTTGAGCCGTTGCGTGCGGAAGAGGTGGGTCGCGATGTCTTTGTCGCCGAGGCGGAACCACGTGGGAACGTCGTACCGACTGCAGTGCGTCGAGGGTGGCGAACGTCTCGCCTTCGAGTCCCCAGCCCTGCACCGCGTTCGACGCGCCGGCGAGCGTGTAGGTGACGGAATCGAGATCGGGGGAGACGTACAACCCGTGGAACTCGTCGTCGTCGCCGGTGTTGACGATGGCGACGACCTCGCTCGGCGGCACGGCGCGCACGAGTCCAGTTGAGGAAACGGGCAGCGCCGACACCGCCGGCAAGAGCTGCGAGCACGCCCGGAATGTAGTGCGGGACGTGCTCGGTACTTCTCTTGGGAGCTTACGCCGCGCGAGCCGGTGAGCCCGCGGACCTTGGCGGCAACGGGCTCGATCACTTGCACGAGGCGCTCGGGGATGTCGCCGAGGCGCACCTGCACGTGGTCGACGACGGGCTCGACGCGCTTGCGTGACTTCGGCGCCGCAGCTCCTGCACCTTCGTGACGGTCGAGCGGGCCTGGTCCTCGGCACGACCCCGGGCGGCGACGCCGCGGGCGCCGACTTGGCGGGTGCCTTCGGTCGACGAAGCCGTGGACCTCGCGGCCTGCGCGGCGCCGAGCGTTGTCGGTGAACGGTGTCGAGCTTGCCGGTGAGCTCGCGGCGGCGGGTCTGGGCCTGCTGGTAGCCCATGACACCCAGGCCGATGGCGATGTAGCCGGCGTCGGTGGCGGTCTTGCGGACGTCCATGATGCTCCGTTCGGATCGGGGTCGGCACGTGTTGATTGCGTGCAAGACATGCGAAGTGCTCGCGACAATAGTCGCAGAGTGCTAACTCTTGCAAGCACTCCGTGGCCATGCGGCGGGTGTGCACGAGGATATTTGGGTCCGGGCTAATCTCCACCGGCCGCATGGAGACGATGGAGCCCCCCGAGTCGACGAGCGGGGCCCGGGCTCCGATCGACCGAACCGGAGCCCCGAGTCGAGCCCGAACCGGACCTCGAAATCCACTCCCGAGAACGCCGGTTGTCCCCGAGCTCCCCGAGCCCGAGATCCCCCGACGGCCGAAGCGCTCGACGAGCCCGAAGCGCTCGACGAGCCGAGATCGAGGCAGAGGTCGAGGAGGCGCTCGAGGCGCCGCCGGTCGTCGCGGTCATGGTCACGACGGGCGGCGCCGTTGCTCGACGCCGACGATCGCGTCGCTCGCCGCCCAGGACTACCCGGCGCTGTCGGTGCTGGTGCTCGACAACGCCGTCCGACGACGACCCCACGGCCGCGGATCGCGACCGCGATGCCGACCGCCTTCGTGCGCCGGCTGCCCGAGAACGTCGGGTTCGCCGCCGCGGCCAACGAGGCGCTGCAGCACGGTCGAAGGCGCGACGTTCCTGGTGTTCTGCCACGACGACGTCGCGCTCGACCCCGACGCGGTCCGCGTGATGGTCGAGGAGGCGTACCGCTCGAACGCGGCGATCGTCGGGCCGAAGCTCGTCGACTACGACCGACCCGAACGTGCTCATCGAAGTCGGCATGGCGGTCGACCACTACGGCGTGCCGTTCTCGGGATCGAGCCCGGAGAGATCGACCAGGAACAACACGACGGTGTGCGCGACGTGTTCTTCGTATCGCACGCGACGATGCTCGTGCGCGCCGACCTGTTCCGCGAGCTCGGCGGGTTCGACGTCGCGGCCGCAGCCCGGCTCCGACGACATCGATCTGTGTTGGCGGGCGCGGCTCGTCGGTGCCCGTGTGCTGGTCGCGCCTGCCGCGCGCGTTCGGCACCGGCAGGCGACGGCCGTCGACGAGCGGCGGATGCGCCGCCAGTCTCCCGAGGAAGCGCGCCTCGCGACCCAGGCTCGCGTGCGCGTGCTCTTCAAGTCGTATTCGTGCGACGGCGCTGGTATGGGTGCTGCCGAGCGGCATTCGTGCTGACGCTCGGCGAGGCGGTTGCGCTCGCGTTGACGCGGCGGTGGCGCCACGCGCTCGCCGTGCTCCGGGGTTGGCTCCCGGCCGGGGAACGGGCCTGCGCCAAGGCGCGCGCGGCGACGCAACGCAGCCGCCAGGTCGACGACGCCGACGTCCGCGACCTCATGGTCCGGGGCAGCGCGCGAGTACGCGGACCTACTCGTGCAGCGGATGCACGCGGGGGATCGACTCGCCGACGCGTCGAGCCGGGCGCGAGTCCGCATGTCGACGACGGGGGCCCAGCTGCGGCGCGCGCCCGCGATCCTCGCGCTCGTCGTCGTGGCGTTACTCATCATCGGATCGCGCGCGCTGATCTTCGGGCGGGTCCCGGAGATCGGGTGCGTTCCAGTCGTGGCCGGGCATCGGCGTCGCATGTGGCACGACGTTCACGTCGCCGTGGCGCTACACGATGGTCGGAGTCCGCAGACGCCGGCCACGCCGGCCTTCGCGATGATGGCCGGGTTGTCGACCGTCTGACGATCGGGCACGAAGGCCTGGCCCGGACGATCGTCGTCGTCGGTGCGATGCCGCTCGGCGTGTGGGGTTCGTTCCGGCTCGCCCGCAACGCTGACCGACTCGTCGTTGCCGAGCGTCGTGACCGCGACCGCGTACGTCACCGAACCCGGTCGGCCGTGACGCGATCGCCAAGGGCGAGCTCGGTCCGCTGGTGATGTTCGCGCTGGCGCCGTTCGTGTTCCACGCGTTGGTGCGCGCGACGTGTCAGCCTCCGACGAGCCGTCGACTGGCCCGCGGCTGGCGCGCGTCCGGTGCACACCGTGCTCGGCCTCGGGGTGCTTGGCCGCGATCGCGGGTTCGGTATGGCCACCCGCGATCTTGCTGCTCGCGCTCGTCGCGATCGTGTTCGTCGTTTCGGCCGCATTCGCCGGCGCGGTGCGAGAGGCGCTGGCCGGCGCCGCGCTCGCGATCGTCGCCGCGGTGATCAGCGTGCGCTGCTCATTGCCGTGGTCGCTCTCGCTGCTCGGCGCCGACGCCGACGACGCTGGGTCTGCACATCGGATCGCCGATGACGTTCGGCGACATCCTTCGCTTCGAACGTCGGGCCGTCGCATACCGGGTGGTTCACGCTCGGCTGCTCGTCGCGGCCGCGGTCGTGCCGTTGGTGTTCGCGATCGGGGCCGCGGTTCGTGTGGGCGACCCGCGCGTGGTTGCTGGCGCTGGCTTCGTTCGCGCTCGCGTGGGTGCCGACGCGGCTTTCGGCGACCCTCCGGTGCCGGCCGTCGAAGGTGTGCTCGTGCCCGCGGCGTTGGGCTTGGCGGTCGCGGCGGGCCTCGGTGTGAGCGCGCTGCTCGACGACATGCGCCGTGCCGCATTTCGGTTGGCGTCAGGTGGCCGCGGTCGCGGCGACGATCGGGATCGCGCTGCCCGTTGCTCGCGCTCGCGGCGGACACGGCATCGGGCCGCTGGCACCTGCCGAGCACGACGACTGGCCGACGGCGGTGTCGTGGATGAGCGAGGTCCCGACCCCCGGCGGGTTCCGGGTGCTGTGGTTGGGTGGGCCCTCGGTCCTGCCGGTCGACGGGAAGGTCGTCGACGGGACCGCGTTGGCCGATGCCGGGTCCGGGAACATCGGGTTCGGATTGACCCGCAACGGGCCGGGCGACGCGCGCGCGTTGTGGGCGGCGCCCGAGAGCCGCGCCGACGACCTGCTCGAGCAGGCGCTGCTCACCGTGCGAGCGGGGAACTCGGCCCGGCTCGGCCATCTCCTTGCGCCCGATCGGCGTGCGCTACGTCGTCGTCGTTGAACCGGCGGGCGCCGGGCACGGGCCACGATCGTTCCCGGTCGACCCGACGCTGGCCGACGCGATGACGCGCGGCAGCTCGACCTCTCGGTGTCGCGGATCGACAGCGGTGCGGTCATCTACGCCAACGACGCGTGGTTCCCGCGGTCGGGCGTCCGTGCCCGCCGACAGCAAGGCCGCCGTGAAGGCGCGCCGGCCGGCGAGCGCGCTCGCGGCCGCGGCGCGCAGCAACGTCGCGGCCGATGGCGCGGGGTGTCGGCGGCAACGTCAGCCACTCGCGATCCGACCGGTCCGGGCACGCTGCTCTGGGCCGAGGCCGCCGACCCCGGCTGGCACGCACACGCGAACGGCAAGGGACTGGAGCGTTCGCAGGCGTTCGACTGGACGAACGCATTCGCGCTGCCCGGTCACGCGTCGGTCGGGCTGCACTTCCGCGCCGGTTCGCTCCCCGGCTTCCTGGTCGACGTTCGAGATGGTCGCGTGGATCGCTGGCGATCGTCGTGTGGCGCCGAACCCGCGCGCGTCGTTCGCGTCGGCGTGATCGCGAGGTGGCGGCGTGAGCACGCCCGTAACGACCGCCCGCGCCAGTCGGCGGCTCCCGATTCTGGTGCTGATCGCGGTGGCGATCGTCGCCGGGGTCGTAGCCGGAACCTCGAAGAGTCCCACGGCGTCGAGCCCGGTCGAAGCGGTCGAGGCGACGCAGCTGCCTGCGCACGACGCGGTCTCGACTGCGTGGTACTGCCCGGGGCTGCCGTCGGCGTTCCCGATGAAGAATCAGACCTTCACGTTGAGCAACCTCGGTGCGACGCCCGTGCAGGCTTCGGTCACGGTGCACCCCGACGACGGATCGGCGCCGGTGACCGAAACGGTCGCGGTCCCGCACGCATCGGTGCGCACGTTCGAACGGAAGACGCTTCCCGCCGGGCCGCTGGTGGTCGAGCCGTTCTCGCCCGACGTCATGGTGTCGGCCGGGCTCGAGAGCGACGACCGGCTCGCCACGGTGCCGTGCGCGACGACTGCCGCCAAGGATTGGTACTTCGCGGGCGGCACGACCGTGCGGGGCGTGACGCAATGGCTCGTACTCGAAGATCCGTTCTCGGCCGATGCGCGCGTCGACGTCACGCTGCGCACCGACGCAGGGCTTGCAGGAACTGCCGTCATTGACGGGGCTCGACGTGCCCGGCCGGTCGCGCGTGATCATCCCGATCCACAACGAGGCGGTGCGCGCGCACGCGGGTCTCGGTACAGGTGCACGCCGAGCTCGGGCGAGTCGTCGCGTCGCAGACCATCGCGTACAGCGGCTCGACCGGCGCGCCGGGCGTTGCGACGTCGCTCGGCGCGGTGAAGCCGGCGAGCTCGTGGTGGTTCCCCGGCGGCGACACCGTGCCGGTGCATCGGAGGTCGTCGCGATCGCCAACGTCGGGCAGCTCGACGCGAGAGTGAGCGTGCAGGCGCAGGCGGGTCCGAAGACCATCGTGCATCCGGTCCAGTTGACCGTTCCGTCGGGCGGCGTCAGTTGGGTGCAGGTCGGCGGGTGCAGCACCTCCACGCCGGTATGTCTCGACGTCCCGGACGGACCGGCTACGTGCTGCTCGTCGGATCCGACAGCAATACGCCGATCGTGGCGCAGACGCTCAGCCGGTTCGACGGCAGCCGCGACAGCACGTCGGGCGCGGCGTCTTCGGTGGGATCATCGACGCCATCGCCGCGGTGGGTGATTCCCCGTACCCGCGTCGTCAACGAGCGGTCGACCTCGGTCGCGTTGTCGGAACCCGGCTTGAAGCCTGCGCACGTCGCGATCACGATTGTGTCGCGGCGGGCACGTCGACCGGCCCGCATCGCTGCAACATTTGACGGTCACGCCCGGCACGCGCTTCGTGGTGCCGCTCGCCGATCTGCCCGCGGTTGCAGCGGGTCGATGCCGCGATCGTGATCACCTCCGACGCGCCGATCTTCGCCGAGTCGACGATCTACGCCGAACGGGACGCCGCCCGCGCGCCCGGTATTCCGGCGCGCTGACCCGCAAGCGGTACCGTCGCTCCACGTGGTCGTCCACGTCGTCGTCGCCGTCGCAATCCTCGTCATTGCGGTCGGGATCGCGTGGTGGCTCGAGCACCGGCGCGAGGTCGCACCGCCGTCGCAGGGTCGCGCGGTCGCGCCCGAGCAACTCGACCGCAACGACTTCCCGCGCCCGGACGCGCCCTGGTTGGTGGTGCTGTTCACGTCGCGCCACTGTGATTCGTGCAAAGGACTGGTCGAGAAGGCGCTGCCGTTGGAATCCAACGACGTGGCCGTGATCGAGGTCGAGTACGGCGCCGAGCCTGCGCTGCACGAGCGCTACCAGATCGACGCCGCACCGATCACGGTGCTCGTAGACAGCGAAGGCGTAACCCGCACCGCGTTCGTCGGTTCCTACGCCGCCCCCGAATTGTGGTCGGCCCTGGCCGAGCTCCGCGCCACCCCCAGCTGACTCGCGGTCGAACTTCTCGCGTTTGACGACGATTTTCGGGTGCAAACGCGCAATCGAACACACGAATTCGAGATCGCGCGCCAAGCTGTCGCCATGAGTGCGCCGACAGCGCCGGCTTCTTGCTCGACGGCAACGACGTGGCTGTAATCGCCGACCCATCGGATGCAACACGCGAGCTCGAGCCGTTCCTCGCCGAACAACCGGTCGAGTTCTACGACGCACGGGCGCGGTCGCTACGCATGGTGGTCGAGAATGGGAAGGTCCGCCTCGAAGTTGCGTCCGAGGAGGCGCACGAGGAGCGACTCCGTAGCGCGGTAGCCGGATGCCTTCGGGCGGCTGGGCCTGACGATCGTCGCGCTGATGTAGGCGACGTCAACTGTGTGCGTGGGGCTCCGAAAATCGACTCCGCAGGCACTGAGAACGAGTCATGCTCTCGTCGTGCCTGCCGGCGAAGTTGATCCGCGACGGTTCGGTTCACGGAACGGTTGCGGTTGGAGCCGATCGGTCTCGATCGCGCCGACGCTTTGTGGGTGCTGCATCAAGACCCGGACGTCGCGGAATATTGGGGTTCGTGGAGCCGTGAGGACGCTCACGCGTTCTCCGCTCACTGCGAGCAGGCGTGGAACGTCGACGGCGTGTCGAAGTGGATCGCGTACGACCGTGTCGACTCCTCGCTCGTCGGGCGGGGTGGTCTGTCACGCGCGATCGTCGATAGTGAGCTACGAATCGAGGTGGGGTGGACACTGCGCGGCACGTTTCGCGGACGCGGGCTCGCGACCGAGATCGGGCGCGCCGGCATCGACTTCGCGTACGACGAGCTGGACGTAGAAGAGGTCGTGGCCTTCACCGAAACGACCAACGCGCCGTCACGAGCGGTGATGGAACGGCTCGGCATGACCGACCCGCGCGAGATCACGCACGACGGCGAACCGTTCGTCCTCTACGTGATCCGGCGAACCACTGTCATTTGATGGCAGAACGCGGCACGTGACGCCGCGTTCCTACATCTGATGGAGGTACGGGGGTTTCGAAGGCGTTTAGAGGGTCTGGCCGGGGTTGATCAGGGGGTCTTCGATGATCCCGCTGGCCGGCTCTTCGGTGCCGTCGGCGTGCAGGATCATGCGCGGACCGCCGACCTTGCGGCCCATCGCGGTGTCGACGAGGTTCGCGACCTCGAGCGCCTTCGAGCGTCTCGCGTTCGAGCAGCGCCTTCGCGACCGCGTCGAGCCCGGGGCGGTACTCCTCGAGCGTCTTGCGGCAGCGGTCTTCCTCGTCGCGGAGGATGTGCTCGACCTCTTCGTCGATGACGCGTGCGGTCTCGTCGGAGTAGTCGCGGGAGTGCATGAGGTCCTCGCCGAGGAACACCGCACCCTGCGAACCCCACGCCATCGGGCCGACCCGGCCCGACATGCCCCACTCGCGCACCATCTTGCGGGCGAGCTCGGTGCTGCCGACGAGGTCGTTCTCGGCGCCGGTCGACTGGTGCCCGAACACGAGCTCCTCGGCCACGCGCCCGCCGAGCCGGACGACGAGTGAGTCGACGATGTACTCGCGCTTGTAGATGTGGCGCTCCTCGAGCGGGAGCTGCTGCGTCACGCCGAGCGCCATGCCGGTGGGCAGGATCGTCACCTTGTGCAACGGGTCGGCGAACTCGAGCACGTACGCGCACACCGCGTGCCCGCCCTCGTGGTACGCGACGATCTCCTTCTCTTCCTCCGACAGCGCGAGCGACTCGCGCCGCAGACCCATCAGCACACGGTCACGGGCGGCGTCGAAGTCTTCCTTGTGCACCTCTTGCCGCGCCGCGGCGCACTGCGAACAGCGCGGCTTCGTTCACGAGGTTCGAGAGATCGGCACCACTCATGCCCGGCGTGCCGCGTGCGATCACGTCGACGCTCACGTCGGGGGAGATCTTCTTGTCGCGGAAGTGCACCTTCAGGATCTCGACGCGCTCTTCCTGCGTGGGGAGCGGCACCATGATCTGGCGGTCGAACCGGCCGGGCCGGAGCAACGCGGAGTCGAGGATGTCGGGGCGGTTCGTCGCCGCGATCATCACGATGCCTTCGGTCGCCTCGAAGCCGTCCATCTCGGAGAGCATCTGGTTGAGCGTCTGCTCCCGCTCGTCGTGCCCGCCGCCGAGGCCGGCCCCGCGCTTGCGGCCGATGGAGTCGATCTCGTCGACGAAGATGATCGCGGGCGCCTGCTTGCGCGCGGTCTGGAAGAGGTCGCGGACACGCGCCGCGCCGACCCCGACGAACATCTCCATGAAGTCGGAACCGGTGATCGAGATGAACGGCACGCCCGCTTCACCGGCAACGGCACGCGGGCGATGAGCGTCTTACCGGTTCCGGGCGGACCGACGAGCAGCACGCCCTTCGGGATGCGCGCGCCGATGTCCTTGAACTTGCCGGGCACCTTCAGGAAGTCGACGACTTCGGCTGATCTCTTCCTTCACCGCGCCGTACCCGGCGACGTCGGCGAACGTCGTTTTCGGTTTGTCGGTGTTGTAGACCTTGGCGCGCGAGCGCCCGATGTTCATCACCGCGCCCATCTGGCCCTGCGCGCGACGCGCGATGAACCACCACGAGCGCACCGATCAACCCGATCACGAGCGCGAAGCTCAGGATCGTGCTCGACGAGGTTCGACGGCTTCGCCTTGTAGTTGACCTCGACGTTCGCCGCTTTGAGCTGGATGAGGTCGGTGTCGGGGATGCCGTCGGGCTTGGTGGTGGTCGAGAACGCGGACTTGCCGTCGATCGTCGGCGCGCCCTTCGCGAGCTCGCCGGTGATGTGTCCGCTCGAGGACTCGTACGTGATCGATGTGACCGTGCCCTCGTCGGCGAGCTGCATGAACTTCGAGTAATCGATGGCGGCACGCGACGTGCCCGAGCCGGTGGTCGACGTGCCAGGCGAGCAGCGCGAGCACGGCGAGGCCGACGATGACGAGTGGCAGCCAGCGGGGCCGGCCGGTAGGTCGTTGCCCCCGCGGGCGCGGCTGGCGGCCCGGCGGCTCCGGGCGGCCGCCACTGGTCTTCGGGGCCTGGACTCATCTGCACTCCCAGTCGGGTGTGATGCCGGTCATGCTACGGCGGGCTCGCTGTCCGAATCGTCAACTGTCCGACATCGGCGAAGGGCGCGTCGGTAGCCTTACCCGGTGGATCGCACGTTGCCGGCGGAACGGCGTCGTTCCGGTCGAGCGATCCGGCCGTGACCTGGGGATCTGGGCGACTTCTTCTCGGTCTACTTCGGTCGGAATCGTCGCCGCGCCTGGTGTTCGCCACGATCGGCTACGGGATCACCGGCGACACGAGCCGGCATGCCGGTGCGCTGACCAGACGGACTCGAGCTCCTCGGCCAGTTCGGCGGCTGGATCCTCGCACTCATGCTGGTGAGCCGGCGCAAGGGCCGGGGCACGCTGCGAGCCGACTTCGGGTTCGATCGTGCACCTCCGCGATCTGCCTGGTTGATCGTGGTCGGGGTCGGTGCTCGAGATCGGGCTCCGAGCTGATGCTGCCGCTGGTCAACCTCTGATCGACAATCAGCACCAGGACGTCGTGAACGAGCTCGCAGACCGCCCGCGGGGTGCAGCTCGCCCTGATCGCGCTCTTCGCCGGCCTCATCGCGCCGGTCTGCGAGGAATTGCTGTTCCGCGGGCTGCTGCTGCGGGCGCTGCGCCGGCGGGTCTCGCCGGTGGCCGCGGTGACGATCTCGGCGCTCGTGTTCGCACTGGCGCACCCGCTGCTCGACCCGACGCTCGGGGACCTTCGCGGTCGTGCCCGCCCTGTTCGGCATGGGCGCCGTCTCCGGGGTCGATGGCGGTGCGGCGGGGCAACCTCTCCGATGTCGATCATGCTCCATATCGGGTTCAACCTGCTCACCACGTTCTCGGCGGTCGTCGACGCTCTGGAAAGCACCATTGATCTTGGTCGCACGCATCTCGCGGCCGGCTGACGGCGGCGACTGGAGGCTGCGCCGCTCCTCGAAAAAGTTCACTCTCTGCGCTTCCGGTTTTCGCAGTCGCGGTCGATATCACCGCGGCGAACGGCAGGGAGGCCACGGATGCACGCTTGCACAGGATGTGCGAAAGGTGCGCTGATCACGATCCGCATGCGGATCGCGGGACGCGAGGTTGTTTTTCACCGCTGCGCCCGGTGCGAATCGAACAGCTGGCAGGACGACTCCGGCGCGATGTCGCTGGGCGAGGTCCTGGAGCTGGCTCGAGCCGCCTCACTGAGGCGACTACGGCGCGCAAGCCGCAGCTCCACAGAGTGAAGCTTCAGTTCGCGCGTTCGGCCTGGCATGCTGTCGAGCCGTGTCCGACGCCGTGATCGACGAGGGCGTCGCCCCGAGAGGACCCGGACGCGGTCGATCGCCGCCGGTGATCCCGACGGCGTACGCGAGATGCGCTCGACCTCGATTCCGTGGCTGATCGCGACGAGGACGACTGCGCGTCGACGAGGATGGGGACGATCAGCGCCGCGCGTCTGGCAGCGGGCGATCGGGTGGGTCGATCGTCGCGATCTGCACGTTCATCGTCGATCTCGATCCTCGACTCCGGGTCACAACTGCGAGCTCTCACGCACCTCCAGTTCGGCTGGATCTTTCCGGAACACGACCACCAACGGCGGCGACATGGGCGCCCACGTGTGGATGCCGTGGTTCCTCGAGCACACTGGTTCGGAAGGTCCGCCTCTCGGGGTGGTCGCCCGACTGGTACGCCGGCTTCCCGGTCGGGAGTACTACTTCCCGTTCCCGACGTGATGGTCGCGTTCCTCGACCTGTGATCCACTACAACGTCGCGTTCAAGCTCGTGACGGTGAGCGGGCCGCTCATGCTCCCCGCCGCCGCCTACTGCTTCGCCAAGGGCATGAAGACGCCGTGGCCGGCGCCGCCCGCGTTCGCGATCGCCGCGCTCGGGATGCTCGTGCAGGAGCGCACGAGCTGGAACATCTACGGCGGCAACATCGCGAGCACGCTCGCGGGCGAGTACTCGTTCGAGATCGCGCTCGCGCTTCGCCTTGTTCGCGCTCGGCGCGCTCGCGTACACGCTCGATACGGGCAAGCGGCCATGGCTGCCGGCGGTGCTCATCGCGGCCGCGATCATGTCGCACATCGTCGTCGCGATCTTCGTGGGTGTCGCCGCGACGTTGTTGTGGCTCGTGCGCCGGCCGCGGCGCACCTGGCCCATTGCCGTCGCGGTCGGCGCCGTGGGATTGGGGCTCACCGCGGTCTGGTCGCTGCCGCTCTCGGCGACAGGCGTATACGCAGAGCATGCGGTACGGGAAGGTCTTCTCCACCGGCAGCTCGTCAGCGTGCCCTACTGGATCTTCATCCCGAACCCGGTGAAGCACACCATCGAGGGCCTCGTGCGCGGGGTCGCGAGCGACCGCGACCTCACGACGGGCAAGGTGATCTCGCCGACGCTGTGGTTGCCGTGGTGGATCTGGGTCCTCGCGGGTGTCGCGATCGTTGCCGCCGGTTGGTACCGCCGGCGCTCGACCTTCGTGCTGCTGCTGATCGCGTTGGCCTTCGGCATCTTCTTCGTGCAGTGGCCCGAGCACGCGGTGTGGAACACGCGGTTCCTGCCGTTCTGGTTGCTCACGTGGGGATTCATCGCCGCGATGGGCGCGGCCGAGATCCTGCGCCTCGCTCGCGGACGGCGTCGACGTGGGCGTTCCGCTGGATCCGCGACGGTGATCTCGAAGACGTGCGCGCCAACGCCTGGGCCGATGTCGCGGCTCGACGACCGCCCCGACGTCGATCCCGCCGTGCGCCGCGAAGCGGTTGCGATGCTCGCCGAGCGTCGCTTCGCCGCGGGCCGCCGGGCTGGGAACCGCCCGAACCCAGCTCGACGCCGGAACGGCTCGCCCGCCGCGTCGCGGCTCGATCTCGACGATGCGTGCTCGCCGTGCTCGTCGCATTGTCGCGGCATGTACGGACTGCGCCTCGCGTGGAGCGCGCGCAACGGCAACCCGCGATTCGCGATCCAGGGTTGGGCGCAGTACAACTACAAGGGCTACGAGAGCCAGCCCGCGTGGCCCGAGTACCGACGCGCTGATGAAGACGATGGACAAGCCTGCCCGCCGGGCGCGCGCTCTGGGAGGGCGGCGACGACGGTCGGCAACGTACGGCACGACGCTCGTCGCTCGAGCTGCTGCCGTATTTCACGAACGGGCGGATCGACTCGATGGAAGGCTTGTACTTCGAGTCGTCGGCCACGACGTCGTTCCACTTCATGACCGTGAGCGAGCTTGTCGGCGCAACCGTCGAACCCGGTGCGCGGGTCTCGTCTACGGCACCTCGACGAGCCCGACCGACTTCGCGCTCGGCGTGAAGCACCTGCAGATGCTCGGCGTGCGCTACTTGATGTTGTTCACGCCGCAGACCAAGCGGATGGCCGACGACGCAACCCGATCTCAAGCTCGTCGCGACCGTTCCCGACCTCGACGGTCAGGCGCCGAAGGGTTGGAAGATCTACGAGGTGAAGTATCCCGGCAAGGAGTCGCCGCTGGTCACCGGGCTGTCGGTGGAGCCGCGTCGTCGTGAAGACGCACGCGGGGAACTACCAACAGTGCTGGGGCCAGCCGTGGCAGACACGACGACGCGCGATGCCGAAGTCTCGGACGCGTGGGAGTGCTCGGCCGCGCCGTGGTTCATGAACCCGGCCGCAGCTCGACAAGGTCTGGGCCGCGTCCGGGTCCGAAGTCGTGGAAGCACATCGACATCAAGCAGCTCGACAACACGTCGGAGACGCGCGATCGAGCCGACGAAGGTCGTCGCGACATCCACGAGGGCGTCGAGCACGATCTCGTTCCACGTTTCCGAGATCGGCAAGCCGGTGCTGGTGAAGACGTCGTACTTCCCGAACTGGCAGGCGAGCGGCGCGACGGGTCCGTACCGCGCCGCGCCGAACTTGATGGTCGTCGTGCCCGACGAGTCACGACGTGACAGCTCACGTACGGGCTCACCAAGGCCGACTGGCTCGGCCGGTTCGTGCACGTTGCTCTCGGATCGGCCGCGCTCGGAGCGCTCGTCGACGTGGAAGGGCATTCGCCGGTACCGCGCCGACCGGACGCCCGACGGCGACCCGCTCGGCGACGACGACGACGACCCCGACGGCGAGGCGGATGTCGCGCCGGACGCAGGTCCCGGAGCCCGGCAATGACGCCGGGCTCAGGCGGGCTCCCGCCCCCAGGCGTCGACTGACCGAGCCGCTACCATGAGCGCCCCATCTTGGGCGGTTCCTCTGCAGGAGTATCGTGTGTCGCTCGACGCCATCTTCAAGGCCTACGACATTCGCGGGCGTGTACCCCGAAGAGATCGACGAGGCGCTCGCGCGCCGAATCGGCAACGCGTTCGCGCACTTCACCGGCGCGCAGCAGGTGATCGTCGGCCACGACATGCGGCCGTCGTCGATTCCGCTCACGGCGGCGTTCATCGAGGGCGCGACGCTCGCGGGCGCCGACGTCACCGACATCGGTCTCTGCTCCACCGACGTCGTGTACTTCGCCGCCGGCAAGCTCGACGCGCCGGGCGCGATGTTCACCGCGAGCCACAACCCCGCGCAGTACAACGGCATCAAGCTGTGCCGCGCCGGCGCCGCGCCGGTCGGCGAGCAGACGGGCCTCACCCAGATCAAGGAGATGGTCGCGGCGGGCGTCACCTCGCGCGGCGAGGTTGCGGGCAGGGTCGAGCACGTCGACCTCCTCGAGGAGTTCGGCGATCACGTTCGCTCGTTCGTCGACGTCGCCGCGTCTGCGGCCACTCGTGGTCGTCGCCGACACCGCCAACGGCATGGGCGGCCTCGTCGTGCCCAAGGTGTTCGAAGGGCTGCCGTTCACGCTCACGGTGCTCTTCGGCGAGCTCGACGGCACGTTCCCGAACCATCCCGCCGATCCGATCCAGCTCGAGAACCTGAAGGACCTCCAGCGCGCGGTGCTCGATATCGGTGCCGACGTCGGCCTCGCGTTCGACGGCGACGCCGACCGCGTGTTCCTCGTCGACGACCTGGGTCAGCCCGTGAGCGGTTCGACCACGACCGCGATCGTCGCCGCAGGCATCCTCGACAAGCACCCGGGCGAGACCATCGTGCACAACCTCATCTGCTCGCAGGCGGTTCCCGAGGTCATCCGCGAGCACGGCGGCATGCCGGTGCGCACGCGCGTCGGGCACTCGTTCATCAAGCAGGTGATGGCCGAGACCGGCGCGATCTTCGGCGGCGAGCACTCGGCGCACTACTACTTCCGCGACAACTGGCGCGCCGACAGCGGTTCGATCGCCGCGTTGTTCGTGCTCGAGCAGCTCTCGCTGGCCGGCGTCCCGCTCTCGGAGCTGCGCAAGCCGTTCGAGCGGTACGCGCAGAGCGGCGAGATCAACTCCCGGGTCGACGACCCGCCGCGGTGATCGAACGGATCGCGGGCGACTACTCGGCGCTCGAACAGGATCGGCTCGACGGGCTCACCGTCGAACGGCGGCGACTGGTGGTTCAACCTCCGGCCGAGCAACACCGAGCCGTTGCTGCGCCTCAATCTCGAGGCGCCCGACCCCGCCTCGTGCGACGCGCACACCGCCGAGGTGCTCGCGCCTGCGTTCGCGCCGGCGAGTAACGACTGGGGCCGGGCGGGCCGGTAGTCTGCGCCGCCGAATCGCAAGCTCATCAAGCCCAGTCGCCAGCTGACCAAGGAGCGCGTCATGGCGCTCGACCCGAAGTTGCTCGAGATCCTGGCGTGCCCCGAAGACAAGGGCCCGCTGCTCTACTTCGTCGACGAGGACACGCTCTACAACCCGCGCCTCAAGCGCCGCTACCGCGTGCTCGACGGCGACATCCCCGATCTGTTGATCGACGACGCCGAGACGGTCGACGACGCCGAGCACGCGCGCCTGCACGACGAAGGCCGAGGCCGACGGCATGAAGCCCACGTTCGAAGCATGACGGGAAGCGTGTGACGCGACTCGCTCGAACTTCCTCGACGCGGTCGACGGGTCTGCCCGAGCAGCTGGCCGCCGCGCACGACGGCCGCGGCCGCGGTGCACGCCGACGCGCTGCCCAAGCGCGGAGTCGATCCGCAACATCGTCGTGCTCGGCATGGGCGGTTCGGGGATCTCCGGCGACGTGCGTGTCGGCCGCGTTCAACGACGAGCTGCCGGTTCCGGTCACGGTGCTGAAGCAGATCCGCACGCCCGCGTTCGTCGGCCCGAACACGCTCGCGTTCGCGATGTCGTACTCGGGCGGACACCGAAGAGACGGTGTCGATGGCGCGTAGCGCGGCCGAGAAGGGCGCGCAGCTCGTCGCGATCTCGTGCGGCGGAGAGCTGCAACGCATCGCGCGCGACTCGGGCGGGCTGCACATCGCGTGCCCCGACGGGTTCTTGCCGCGTGCGGCGATCGGCGCGCTGGTCGCGCCGCTGTGCACCGTCTTGTACCGCATGGGTCTCGCGCCGGGCGCGCACGCGATGTTGATGCGACGCGCAGACGCAGCTCGCCCGTCGACGCGATCAGTGCTGCCCGGCGGTCGAGGGTGCGGCGAACCCGGCGCGGGAGATCGCGCGGCAGATCGGCCGCACGATCCCGCTGATCTACGGCGGCGGCGCGCTCGGCGCGATCGCGGCGTACCGCTGGAAGTGCGACATCAACGAGAACGCGAAGGCGCCGGCGTTCTCACACGCGTACCCGGAGCTCGACCACAACGAGATCTGCGCGTGGGGCCAGCACGGTGACGTCACCCGGCAGCTGATCACGCTGATCGAGCTGCGGCACGGCTTCGAGCACGAGCGGCTCGCGCTGCGCTTCGACGCGACGCGCGAGATCATCGACGAGTGCGTGCACCAGGTGCTCGAGGTCGAGGCGCGAAGGCGAAGGCCGGCTCGCGCAGCTGCTCGACCTGATGTACATCGGCGACTGGGTGAGTTGCTACCTCGCGCTCGAGAACGACGTCGATCCCGGCCCGATCGACGCGATCTTCGCGTTCAAGGACCGCATGGCGCAGCTCCCGTGAATTGCCGTAGGGTTCTCAGCGTCCCGCGGTTCACCGCGAGGTGGAACACGTCGGGGCGCGAGTAGTGGCCGACGACGTCGAACTCGAGCCGTGACACCCGCGCCTGCGCGGCGTCGATCTCCGCGTAGAGGATCCCGGTCTCGCCGATGAGCGGTCCCGCGAGCACCGAACCCGACGGGTCGACGATGATCGAGTTGCCACGCGACATCCAATCCGCGTCGTCGCCGTAGATGTCGTCGCGGCCCGGGAAGGTCGGCCGGCACGTCGGCCGCGCGTTGACACGACGTGATGCCGATCACGTAGCACCGACCTTCCTTCGCGATGTGTTGCATCGACAGCGGCCACGTGTCGGAGTTGTCCCACGTCGGTGCGAGCAGCACGTCGATGCCGGCTCATACATCGCGGCACGCGCGAGCGGCATGTAGTTCTCCCAGCAGATCAATCCGCCGACGCGACCGAACGGCGTGTCGATCACCGCCAGCGTCGAGCCGTCGCCGGATCCCCACACGAGGCGCTCGCCGCCGGTTGCGACGAGCTTGCGGTGCTTCGCCAACAAGGTGCCGTCGGGGCCGAAATAGCAGAGCGTGTTGTAGACGGTTCCGCCGTCGCGTTCGTTCACCGGTATCGCGAGGTAGCACGCGTGCTCTCGCGACGATCGCGCCGAGCGCGTCGCATGCGGGACCGGGAATGTCGACGGCCTGGTCGAACCAGCGGGCGTACCAGGCGCGGTTGCCCTCGCTCCACGGCACCGTGCGCCAGACCCAGTCGGGATAAGTCGGGACGAAACCCTCGGAGAACGCGACCAGGCGGGCGTCCTGGCCCGCCGCCTCCTTGGTGAGCTCCGCGACCTTCTCGATCGTGGCGTCCCGATCGCAGAACACGGGCGTGGCTTGGACGGCGGCGACGACGGCGGTTTCCATCGGGAGACGCTCGCACCGCGCTGCGATAACATCAAGTTCTGGTCGGGCCCGTATATGGGCTGTCATCCGGTGATCCGGGCCGGCCTCCGTGAATGCTCGTGTGCGCGATCAGAACCCTCGCGATCACGTGGGGTGGCACCGGAACCGGAGGACCGCAAACAATGACTACAACTGATTCGCGTACGACTACGCGAAGCTCGACTACAAGGTTGCCGACCTCTCACTCGCGCGAGTGGGGTCGCAAGGAGATCGAGCTCGCCGAGATCGAGATGCCCGGCCTCATCGCCTGCCGCGAGGAGTACGGACCCAGCGCAGCCGCTGCACGGCGCGCGCATCACCGGCTCGCTGCACATGACGATCCAGACCGCGGTGCTCATCGAGACGCTCGTCGATCTCGGTGCGCGAAGTGCGCTGGGCGAGCTGCAACATCTTCTCCACCCAGGACCACGCGGCGGCCGCGATCGCGGTCGGTCGCACCGGCACTCCCGACCAGCCGGCGGGCGTCCCGGTGTTCGCGTGGAAGGGTGAGTCGCTCGAGGAGTACTGGTGGTGCACCGAGCAGGCATTGCGTTGGCCCGAGGCCGACGAAGCCGGTTCGCACGGCCCCAACATGCTGCTCGACGACGGCGGCGACGCCACGCTCCTGATCCACAAGGGCGTCGAGTTCGAGAAGGCCGGCAAGGTTCCCGACCCGTCGACCGCCGAGAACGACGAGTACGCCGTGATCCTCGGTGTGCTCGGCCGTCTGCTCGAAGTGAGCAGCCGAAGTTGTGGCACGAGGTCGCCGCGAGCGTGAAGGGCGTGACCGAGGAGACGACCACCGGCGTGCACCGGCTCTACCAGATGCACGAAGCGGGCACGCTGTTGTTCCCCGCGATCAACGTCAACGACTCGGTGACGAAGTCGAAGTTCGACAACCTCTACGGCTGCCGGCACTCGCTGATCGACGGCATCAACCGCGCCACCGACGTGATGATCGCGGGCAAGGTCGCGGTCGTCTGCGGCTACGGCGACGTCGGCAAGGGTTGCGCGCAGTCACTGCGCGGTCAGGGTGCACGCGTGATCGTCACCGAGATCGACCCGATCTGCGCGCTGCAGGCGGCGATGGAGGGCTACCAGGTCACGACGCTCGACGACGTCGTCGGCGAGCGCCGACATCTTCGTCACGACGACCGGCAACATGGACGTGATCAGCGTCGAGTCGATGGCGAAGATGAAGCACAACGCGATCGTCGGGAACATCGGTCACTTCGACACCGAGATCGACATGGCCGGCCTCACCAAGTTCAAGGGCATCGAGCGCAAGAACGTGAAGCCGCAGGTCGACGAGTGGGCCTTCCCCGACGGCCACTCGATCATCGTGCTCGCCGAAGGCCGGCTGCTGAACCTCGGTTGCGCGACCGGTCACCCGAGCTTCGTGATGTCGAACAGCTTCACCAACCAGGTGATCGCGCAGATCGAGCTGTTCACGCACACCGACTTCTACGAGCGCCAGCGTGTACACGCTGCCGAAGCACCTCGACGAGAAGGTCGCGCGCCTGCACCTCGACAAGCTCGGCGTGAAGCTCACGACGCTCACCGAAGACCAGGCTGCGTATCTCGGTGTGCCGGTCGAGGGCCCCTTCAAGCCCGACATCTACCGCTACTGACATACAGGAGCTGACTTGAGGGAGTTCGACGGCCGCGTTGCGGTTGTAACGGGCGGCGCGAGCGGGATCGGTTTCTCGCTCGCGTCCGCCTTTGCCGCCGAGGGGATGAAGATCGTCCTCGGCGACATCGAAGTGCCCGCGCTCGACGAAGCCGTCGGCAAGCTCGAGGCGACGGGCGCGCAGGTGATCGGCGTCGTCACCGACGTCTCCGATGCTGCGCAGGTGCAGGCTCTGGCCGACGCCGCGGTCGAGCGGTTCGGCGCGATCCACATCGCGTGCAACAACGCGGGAGTGGGTGGCGGCGGCCTGTCGTGGGAAGCGCCCGAAGCGATGTGGGAATGGGTGTTCGGCGTCAACTTCTGGGGCGTGGTCCACGGGATGCGCGCGTTCGTGCCGATCCTGATGCAACAGCCGCAGGCGCACGTCGTGAACACGGCGTCGGTCGCGGGAGTCGTCGCGGGGCCGTTCATGGCGCCGTACAACGCGAGCAAACACGCGGTGGTCGCGATCTCCGAGACGTTGCACCACGAGATGGCGATGATGGCGCCGCAGGTGAAGGTCTCGGTGTTGTGCCCTGGTTGGGTCCGGACTCGGATCGCCGACAGCGCGCGCAACCGGCCCGCCGGAACCGAGGTGGATGTGGCCGGAGAGTCGGTGATCTCGGGCCTGCGTCCACGATCTGATCGACAAGGGCATGTCGTCCGACGAGGTCGCGTCGAAGGTGTTGATCGCCATCCGTGAGGAGAAATTCTGGATCCTCCCGCACGATGCGCCCGGCAACTTCTGGACGGAGTTCGTGAACGAGCGGGCGCAGTCGCTCATCGACCGCACGAACCCGGTCATGCGCTCGCCCCTCACCGAGTAGCGCCGCCCTGAAAAAGTGAAGGCCGCAGTAGCACGCGAGCGACTGTCGCAGCCGTGTTCGTAGGTTGCCGGCATGTTCCGCGGAGTTGTCGACGATCTGCTCACGGTGCTCCTACCGGGTCGGTGTCCGGGTTGCGGGCGTCGGGCCGAGCCGGTCTGCGAGCGTTGTGAAGCCGGCATGCGCGCCGCGCCGCACGCCGGTCCGCCGCCGGGGATCGTGTGGTCGACGGCGGTGTTCGCGTACGAGGGCGTTGCCCGCGAGTTGGTTGCTCGGGTCAAGTATCGCAACGAGCGCATCGCAGTGCGCTGGCTCGGTGCGCAGCTCGCCGCTCGTTGTAGGCACGCGCCGATCGCGATCGACGGCGTCACGTGGGTACCCGCGAGCGCGAGCCGGCGCGCCGAGCGCGGTGTCGACCACGGCGCCTTGCTCGCACGTGTCGTCGCGAGCGAGCTCGGCCTCGACGCGCGCAGGCTGTTGACTCGTGACGACGGTCCACCCCAAACCGGACGACCGGCCGCCGAACGGCGGGCGGGTCCGATGTTGCACGGCGCGGGTGCGGTCGCGCAGATGTCTGTCGCGGGAAAGAACGTGCTCGTGGTCGACGATGTCGTGACCACCGGCGCGACATTGCAGGCCGCCGCGCGCGTCCTGTTGTCGCTCGGCGCGCGCGCGGTGCTCGCGGCAACGGTGGCACGCACACCCCGCCCGGGAGAGGGTCGTCGCGTGTCTCCCTATACTCGATCGCCAAGCGGATGACTCAGGCGGATGGACTCAGGCAACTGACCGAGGAGCACGCGTATGGATGTCGTCGTCGTCGGCAAGCACACCGAAGTCGATTCCGCACTCCGAGCGCTCACGGTGGAGAAAGTCGAGCGAGTCGCAAAGTTCGCGAGTGACGTGCGCCGGGTCGACGTCGACTTCACCCAGCACCCGACCCGCCGCGCCGACGACTCTCATGCGTGCGAGATCCTCGTGCACGTGCGCCAGCATCTGGTGAAGGGATCGGCCGCGGGCGCCGAGCACGTGATCGCCTTGGATCGCGCCCTCGACAAGGTCGAGCAGCAGATGCGCCGCCTGCACGGCCGTCGGGTCGGCGCCCGGAACGGATCGCGGGCCCGTACCGCGCGGGACGCGGCCGTGGCCGCCGCCGGCGACGGTCGCCACGACGGGGGAACCGACGCCCGCGCCCGCACCTCCGACCCGCGAGCACCAACGCGAGTAGCAACGGGAGCGCCGACGCGGTCGTGGTGAAGAGCAAGCAGTTCGACGTGAGGCCGATGGGCATCGACGAAGCCGCGTTGCAGATGGAGCTGCTCGGCCACGACTTCTACTTCTTCACCCTGGCCGAATCCGGGCGGGCCGCGGTCGTCTACCGCCGCCGTGACGGTGAGCTCGGTCTCATCGAGGCGAGCAGCTGACCGTTTCCGTCGGAGCCGCCGATTCGCGTGCTGCTCGCGGACCCGCACGCGTTGTTCCGGCGCGGCGTGCGCATGGTGCTCGAGGAGCAGGCCGACATCGAAGTGATCGCGGAGTGCAGCGACGGGAACGACGCGGTCGATCGCATCACCGAGCTGGTTCCCGATCTCGCGTTCATCGACGTTCGCCTTCCCGGTATCACCGGGATCGAGGCGACGCGGCGGGTTCGATCGGTTGTGCCCAACGTGAAGGTCGCGATCCTCACGGTGTCGGAAGATGACGAAGACCTGTTCGCCGCGGTGCGCGCGGGCGCAACCGGCTATCTGCTCAAGGAGGTGTCGATCGAGGAGCTCCCCGACGCGGTGCGCGCGGTCGTGCGCGGCCAAAGTCTGATGTCGCCGTCGATGGCGACGCGGTTGCTCGGCGAGTTCAACGCGCTCTCGCGTCGGGTCGAGGAGCAGCGCGGCACCGCGCCCCGGCTCAGCGATCGTGAGCTCGAGGTGCTCCGGCTCGTGGCACGCGGGCTTTCCAATAAGGACATTGCGGCGGAACTGGTCATCGCCGAGAACACGGTAAAGAACCATGTGCGCAATATTCTCGAAAAGCTGCAGCTCCGTAGCCGAATGGAGGCGGCAATGTACGCGGTGCGCGAGAAGCTGGTGGACGCATCCTGAGCCCATACCGGCGCCGGTAGACTCGGCGATCGCATGAGCATTATCTCGAAGATTCTCCACGCCGGTGAAGGCAAGCGGCTGAAGGCGGTCGAGGCGATCGTGCCCGAGATCAACGCCCTCGAGCCCGAGGTCGAGAAGCTGACCGACGATCAGCTCCGGGCCCGCACCACCGACTTCAAGGCCCAGGTCGACCGGGCGCGGGCGGAGGGCAAGAACGCCGAGCACGGCGAAGAGCTGGTCGAGGACCTGCTCCACGATCTGCTGCCCGAGGCGTTCGCGACCGTTCGCGAGGCTGGTCGGCGGGTGCTCGGCCAGCGCCACTTCGACGTGCAGCTGATGGGCGGCGCCGCGCTGCACCTCGGCTGGGTCGCCGAGATGAAGACCGGTGAGGGCAAGACCCTCGTCTCCACCCTGCCGCTGTACCTCAACGCGCTCGCCGGCCGGGGCGTGCACCTCATCACGGTGAACGACTACCTCGCGTCGTTCCACGCCGACTGGATGGGCCAGCTCCACCGCTTCCTCGGCCTCAGCGTCGGCAAGATCATCCCCGACGACTCGACGCCCCGAGCGAGAAGCGCGCGCAGTACGACTGCGACATCACCTACGGCACCAACAACGAGTTCGGCTTCGACTACCTCCGCGACAACATGGTCACCGAGCATCGAGGAGCAGGTGCAGCGCGGCGTCCGGAACCAGTCGTGGTCGCCGCACTACTTCGCGGTCGTCGACGAGGTCGACTCGATCCTCATCGACGAAGCGCGTACGCCGCTCATCATCTCCGGCCGCGCCACCGACGCCGCCGAGCTCTACTACCAGTTCGCACGCATCGTCCGCGGCCTGCAGCGTGAGCGCGACTACGAGGTCGACGAAGCGAAGCGAACGGTCGTTCCGACCGAAGAGGGCATCGCGCGAGTCGAAGAGGCGCTCGGTGTCGACAACCTCTACGACCACGTCAACCAGAACTACGTCCACCAGATCCAGCAGGCCTTGCGCGCGAAGGAGCTCTTCAAGCGCGACGTCGACTACCTCGTCGCAGAACGGCGAGGTGAACATCGTCGACGAGTTCACCGGCCGCATCCTCGAAGGCCGGCGTTGGAGCGAGGGTCTGCACCAGGCGGTCGAGGCCAAGGAGGGCGTGCAACATCAAGGAGGAGAACCAGACCCTCGCGACGGTGACGCTCCAGAACTACTTCCGCATGTACAACAAGCTCTCGGGCATGACCGGTACCGCGTCACCGAGGCCGGCGAGTTCGCGCACACCTACGACCTGCACGTGGTGTCGATCCCGACGCAACCGGCCGATGGTCCGCGCCGACAACGCCGACTTCATCTACAAGACCGAAGAGGCGAAGTACAACGCCGCGGTCGAAGACATCCAGGAGCGCCACGAGAAGGGTCAGCCGGTGCTCGTCGGCACGATCTCGGTCGAGAAGTCGGAGAAGCTCGCGCGCCTGCTCGAGAAGCGGGGCATCCCGCACGAGGTGCTGAACGCCAAGCAGCACGACCGGGAAGCCGAGATCATCGCCCAGGCCGGCCAGCTTTCGGCGGTCACGGTCGCCACGAACATGGCCGGCCGCGGTGTCGACATCCTGCTCGGCGGCTACCCCGAGGGCCTGGCCAAGCGCGAGTGCATCCGCGAGGGCCTCGTCGTCGGTACCCCCGAGTACGAAGCTCGCTACGAGGAGCTCTTCCCCGACTTCAAGGAAAACTGCAAGATCGAGGGCGAGAAGGTGCGCGGCAACGGCGGCCTCTACGTGCTCGGTACCGAGCGCCACGAGTCGCGCCGCATCGACAACCAGCTGCGTGGACGCGCCGGCCGCCAGGGCGACCCCGGCGAGAGCCGCTTCTACCTCTCGCTCGAAGACGAGCTCATGCGGCTGTTCGCGACCGGGCTCATGCAACGCGTGATGGACAAGTCGTTCGAAGACGACGTGCCGCTCGAGTCGAAGATGGTCTCGAAGGCGGTCGAGCGCGCGCAGGGCACCGTCGAAGGTCGCAACTTCGAGATCCGCAAGGACGTGCTCAAGTACGACGAGGTGATGAACGAGCAGCGCAAGATCATCTACCGGCGCCGCCAGCAGATCCTCGACGGTGAAGACCTCCGCGACGCCGCGCTCGACGCGATCGAATCCGACGATCGACCGGCTCGTCGACCAGTACTGCGGCGGCGAGTTCGTCGAGGAGTGGAACACCGAAGGACTGCTCGAAGACACGCGCACGCACTTCCCGACCACGGTCACGAAGGAGCAGCTCGACGGCGTCCGGCGACATCGCAAGCGATGACGGAGCTGCTCGTCGCCGACGCGACCGACGCTGTACGAGGCGAAGGAAGCATCGGTCGGCGTCGAGACGCTGCGTGACATCGAACGCCGGGTGATGCTCTCGGTGATCGACCAGCACTGGCGCGAGCACCTCTACGAGATGGACTACCTGCAGGAGGGCATCAACCTCCGGGCCATGGGCCAGCAGGACCCGCTCGCGGAGTGGCAGCGCGAAGGCTTCGACATGTTCGAAGCGATGATGGGCCTGATCGAGGACGACTTCGTCCAGTACGTGTTCCATCTCCAGGTCGTGGTCGACGAGGGGCCGCACGAGCCGGCTCGGGAACGTGCAGTACAGCGCGCCGAGCGACCCGGTCCAGGGCTCGACGCTCGATCGCGAGCGCGATGGCCGCCGAGGCGCAGCAGATGGGCGCCGAACCGCAGTTCACGGGCGCCGCGGGACCGCCCGAGGCGATCGCGGCCGAGGAGCCGATGGTCGCGCAGGAACCGGTCCGGGTCGAGAAGACGCCGGGCCGCAACGAGCCGTGCTTCTGCGGGAGTGGCAAGAAGTACAAGCTGTGCCACGGTCGTTGAATGCGCGACTTCATCGGAAGACCTGGCTGATCTCGCGCGTCGCGTCGCCGAGGCGCACCAGCTACCTCGGGATCGACGAAGCCCGAAACCGACTTGACCGCGCTCGAGGTCGAAGCGTCGGCGCCCGAGCTCTGGGACGATCCCGATCGGGCGCGCAAAGTGAGCGGCGAGTTCGCCGGCGTGCGCGACGACGTCGAGCTCGTCGACGAGCTCGAGCGCCGCGTCTCGTGACGTGCAGACGCTGTTCGAGCTCGCGCGCGACGAAGGCGACGAGTCGATCGAGACCGGAGATCGCGGCCGAGGTCGACGACCTGCGCACCACGCTCGACAAGCTCGAGCTGCGCGCGCTGTTCAGCGGCGAGCACGACGAACGCGACGCGATCTGCGAAGTCCACTCCGGCGCGGGTGGTACCGACTCGCAGGACTGGGCCGCGATGTTGCTGCGCATGTTCACGCGCTGGGCGGAGCGAAGGGCTTCAGCGTCGAGGTCGACGAGATCGCAAGAAGGCAGCGAGGCCGGGATCACGTCGGCGACGTTCATCATCAAGGGCCGCTACGCGTACGGAATGCTCGCGGGTGAGCGCGGCGTGCACCGGTTGATCCGCATCTCGCCGTTCGACGCGAACCGCGCGCCGGCAAACCGCGTTCGCGTCGTTCGACTGCGTGCCCGCGCTCGAGGAGACGGAAGAGCCGGAGATCGATCCGAGCGATCTGCGCATCGACACGTACCGCTCGTCGGGTGCGGGCGGTCAGCACGTGAACGTCACCGACTCCGCGGTGCGCATCACGCACCTGCCGACCGGCGTGGTCGTGTCGTGCCAGAACGAGCGCTCGCAGACGCAGAACAAGGCGAAGGCGATGCAGATCCTCGCGGCGCGGCTCGCGGAGCGCCAACGTGAGGAGCACCGCAAGGAGATCGAAGCGCTCTCCGGTGACAAGCGAGACGTTGCGTTCGGGAATCAGATCCGCACGTACACGCTCGCGCCGTACCAACTCGTCAAGGACGAGCGAACGCGCTTCGAGACCGGCAACGTGCAGGCAGTGATCGACGGCGACCTCGATGCGTTCATCGAGGCGTACCTGCAATGGCGCCGACGCGGGGAAGCAGGGGCGACCAGCTAATCTTTCGCTGCTCATGATTCGATTCGAGAACGTCAACAAGACCTACAAGGGCGACGGTCGTCGCCCTCCGCGATGTCGCCCTCGATATCGCCAAGGGCGAGTTCGTGTTCCTCGTGGGCCCGTCGGGCTCGGGGAAGTCGACGCTTGCTCAAGCTGCTGCTGCGCGACGAGGTCGCCACCGACGGTACGCGTGCTCGTCGCCGGTCGCGACATCGGCCGCCTCGGCGCGTGGAAGATTCCGGCAGCTGCGCCGCAACATCGGCTGCGTGTTCCAGGACTACAAGCTGCTCACGAACAAGACCGTGTACGAGAACGTCGCCGTTCGCGCTCGAGGTGATCGGCCGGCCGAAGCACATCATCCGCACGCAGGTGCCGCAGATCCTCGACCTCGTCGGCCTCTCCAAGAAGTCCGACAACTTCCCGACCGAGCTGTCGGGTGGTGAGCAGCAGCGCGTGTCGATCGCGCGTGCGTTCGTGAACCGGCCGCTGATCCTGCTCGCCGACGAGCCGACCGGAAACCTCGACCCGGCCACGACCGTCGGCATCATGCGGCTGCTCGACCGCATCAACCGCACCGGCACCACCGTCGTGATGGCGACGCACGACCAGCGCATCGTCGACGCGATGCGCCGGCGCGTCATGGAGCTCGACCACGGCATCGCTCGTGCGCGACCAGGTACGCGGCGTCTACGGCGTCGGTTCCTGACCAGCCAACTCTTCGAGGAGCTTCCGTTGTCGCGACTCGCCTACTTCACCCGGGAGACGCTGATCTCGCTGCGCCGCAACCTGCTGATGACGTTCGCGGGCGTGATGACCGTGGCGGTGTCGTTGTTCCTGTTCGGCGGGATCCTGCTCGTGTCGCGCACGGTCGACCACGGCACCAACAAGTGGAAGCACGGCGTGGAGCTCGAGATCTTCATGCAGGTGAAGGCGAGCCAGCGCGCAGATCGACGCGGTCGGAGACGCAGCTCGAACCGACGCGAAGATCGCGGGCAAGCGAGTGAAGAGCTTCCGGTTCCTCAATCACCAGGACGCGTACAACGAGTTCAAGAAGCTCTTCGCCGACCAGCCCGTGCTCGTCGAGAACGAGACCGCCGGCCGCGCCTGCCCGACCTCGTACCGCGTGATCCCGTGCAAGCCCGCAGCTCACGGCGACGATCGCCAACGAGTTCCAGAACGTGCCCGGCGTCGAGCAGATCAACACGCCGGCCAAGCAGGTGAAGACGCTGCTCAACGTCACCAAGTGGATCCGGTGGGCGTTCTTCGGGTCATGGCCGGCGGTGCTGCTGGCGTCGTCACTGTTCCTCATCGTGAACACGATCCGCCTCGCCACCTTCGCCGCGGCGGCGCGAGATCGAGGTGATGAAGCTCGTCGGGCGCGTCCAACTGGTTCGTTCGCGTGCCGTTCATGGCCGAAGGGTTCGTGCAGGGCGCGATCGGCGCCGGCTTCGCGTTCGGGCTCGTGTACTTCTTGAAGTGGCTCATCACCAAGCTGCTGCAGCAACCAGCACAACCTGCTCCAGCCGTTCTACGCGAGCTCCCACGACGTGTTCGTCATCGGCGCTGTTCGTCCTGGCGATCGGCGCCGGCATCGGCGTGCTCGGCTCGATGATCGGCCTCCGCCGCTTCCTCGACGCCTAGCCAGGCGTAGGGCGAGCCCGCAGCCGAGTAGACGATCAGTTCTGGATCGACAGCACGGCCGTCGGCCGCCGGCGGCGAGCTCGTCGTCCCAGTTGTCGGGCTCGGTGAACGGCACGAGCACGAGCTTCGAGAAGCCGACCGCGACGAAGCGCTCGCAGAGCTCGCGCACCGCGGGCCACCCGTGCGCGACGAGGTCGCGCGGGTCGGCGCCGGGATTGCGCGCCGCTGAGCATCTCCATGATGCCGGTCGGGGATCTGCGTCGTGCGTGTAGAAGACCATCGCGCCGAAGTGGTCGTCGTCGATCGAGCGGCCGGCGGCCGCGGCCGCCGTCTTCGATCGTGACTCGCGACCGGCCTTGCAGTCTTCGGGCGTGCTGAACGACGCGAGCCACCCGTCGGCGAGCTTGCCGACGCGGCGCAGCTCCGACGGCGCCTTGCCGCCGAGCCACACGTCGAGCCGCTTGTCCGGCTTGGGCAGCACCGTCATGCCTTCGTAGTGGAAGTAGCGTGCCGTCGTGAGTCGACGGCGTCTTCCGTCCACAAGCGGCGGATCAGCGGGAGCGCTTCGTCGAAGATCGCGGCCCGTTCCTTCCGCTCGACGCCGAACGCCTGCTGCTCGACGGGATGCACGATGCCGAGCCCGAACGCGGGAAGCGCGCGGCCCCCCGACAGCGCGTCGAGCGTCGCCCACGACTTCGCGCACGCGGGCCGGGCTCCGGCCGGGCAGCACCTGCACGCTCGTGCCGAGCTTGATCTTGCTTGGTGCGGGCGGCCGCGAACGTGAGTCCGAGCAGCGGGTCGGGCGCGGGGCCGCTGATCCGCTCCGACAGCCAGAGCGAGTCGAACCCGTGGTGCTCGATGGCCTCGGCGAGCGTCGCCGAGGCGCTCGCCGTCGAGCGACCGGAGGTTGCCGAGCCCGTACCCGACCCGAACCTTCATGCCGTGACGTTCATGGGACTCAGAAGCCGGCCGGGCGGAGGTGGGCGTACTTGCCGAGCTCGCGGCGGGCGATCTGCCGCATGTGCACTTCGTCGGGACCGTCGACGAGATGCAGCGTTCGCGCGTGCGCGTACATCGCCGCGAGCGGCCAGTCGTCGGTAACGCCCGCGCCGCCGAACAGCTGGATGGCGCGGTCGATCACGTCGGTGGCGACGCGGGCGGCCATCACCTTGATCGCCGCGATCTCGGTCTGCGCGGCCTTCTTGCCGACCGTGTCCATCATCCACGCGGCCTTGAGCGTGAGCAGACGGACCTGCTCGATCTGCGATTCGCGACTCGGCGATGCGCTCGCGCACCACACCTTGATCGGCGAGCGGCTTGCCGAACGCGACGCGCGTCTGCGCGCGCATGCACATCAGGTCGAGCGCGCGTTCGGCGAGCCCGATCGCGCGCATGCAGTGGTGAATCCGGCCGGGGCCGAGGCGGGCCTGCGCGATCGCGAAGCCGCCGCCTTCCTCGCCGAGCAGGTTCTCCTTCGGGACGCGCACGTTCGTCCCACAGCGTCTCGCCGTGACCGCCACCTTCGGAGTGCCCGAACACGGGAAGGCCGCGCACGACGGTGACGCCGGGCGCGTCCATCGGCACGAGGATCATCGACTGCCGGCGGTGCGCGTCGGCGTCGGGGTTGGTGACGCCCATGAACACCGCGACCTTGCAGCGCGGGTCGAGCGCGCCACTCGTGAACCACTTGTGCCCGCTGATCACGTAGTCGTCGCCGTCGGCGCGTCGATGCGGCTCGAGATGTTCGTCGCATCCGACGACGCGACCCACGGCTCGGTCATCGCGAAGCACGAGCGGATCTCGCCGTCGAGCAGCGGCTGCGAGCCACTGCTCCTGCTGCAGCGGCGTGCCGAACTGGGCGAGGATCTCCATGTTCCCGGTGTCGGGCGCCGAGCAGTTGGTCGCCTCCGACAGCAGCGGCGAGGTGCCCATCACTTCGCACAGCGGCGCGTAGTCGAGGTTCGACAGCTTGGCGCCGTGGTCACCCTCGGGCATGAAGAGGTTCCAGAGGTCGCGCTTGCGCGCTTCGACCTTCAGCTCCTCCATCACCGGCGGCGGGAAGTGCGGGTCGCCCGACTCGGCGCGCTGTTCGCGGTACACGGCCTCGGCCGGCCGCACCGATCTCGCTCGTCGAACTCGACGAGCCGCGCTTTCAGCTCGTCGGATCGGGCGCTGGGTGCGAAGTCCATCAGTTGGCTCCTACGCCGGTTGCGTTCGCGGTGAAGAACTCGACCTCGGGCTCGGTCCTGTTGAGCTCGGGCTTCGATGCCGCGACGCTGCAGCGCGTTGGCCTCGGCGCGGTCGTCGTCGGTGAACTCGCGCGTCGACACGCAGAACTCCACGGTGATGCCGTTGGGGTCGTCGGCGTAGATCGAGGTGCACCAGCCGTGATCGATGCGCACGCAGTCGAGCCCTTGTCGATCCAGCGCTCGAGCTTGCAGCTTGAGATCGTCGAGGTCGGGCGACGCCGAACGCGATGTGATTCGCCCACGGCGGCAGGCCGAGGCCGGTGGAGATCTCGGTGTGGTAGCTGCCTGTGAGCATCGTCGTCGTGGATGTCCCAGACCGCGAGCATCTCGCCGTTACCGGTGTCGTAGAAGAGGTGCCGGGCCCAGCCGGTCCGCGGGCGTCGGTGTGGGCTGGGCTTCGACCTTCACGAGCTCGAAGCCCATTGCCTCCGTGTAGAAGCGGTGGGTCGCGTCGAGGTCCTTGGTGGTGATTGCTACGTGGTGGAAAGCCATGGGCTTCCAGTCTGGCACGGTGTCGGATCATGGACCCAGCGACGGTATCGCGTTGGTCGTCGCCGGCGGTCTTCGCGATCGGCGACTGGATTGCGGCTGCGCAGCGCGACCGGTCGTCGGCGCCGTGGCAGCGCGTCGAGTACGTCTGCAAGCCGGCGATGCTGCGCGCTGCGTGATCGTCGCGGCCGCACGCTGCGATCCCGCGGCGAGCGCCGACGCCCGGCAGTCGTGGTTCGTCGCCGCGCTCGTGTTCTCGCTCGTGGGCGACGTACTCCTGATGCTGCCGAACGAGCAGTTCGTCGCCGGGCTCTCGGCGTTCCTCGTCGCGCACCTGCTGTTACATCGTCGGGTTCTGGACCACGGGCCCGCGCTCGGTGCCGTTGTCGTCGCGACGCTGGTCGCCGTGGTGCTCGTCATCGGCCTGCTCGGCCGGCGGATCCTTCCGGCGCGTTGCGGCAGCCAGGACCGGGCGTTGGTGGGCCCGGTGGCGGCCTACATGGTGGTGATCGGGGCGATGGTCGCGACCGCGCTGGCCGTCGGCAATCCGGTCGCGGCCGTGGGCGCGATGCTCTTCGCCGCCTCCGACACGATGATCGCCTGGGACCGGTTCGTCGGGACCGTTCCCGAGCGCGGGCGTGTGGATCATGATCACCTACCACCTCGGCCAGGCCGGCCTCGTGCTCTCGCTGCTGCGCTGATTCCGGGCGCCATGTGAATCCACGACGCTGGAGCGGTGGTCCGTGCCGATCGTGCAGGCCAGAGTGTGATCGATCTCGACGAATGGCCCGGGCCGCCACCAAGCTCGGAGCCGCTGCCGACGAGTAGCACCCGCCTGGCCGCGCTCGTGTGCGACGGCACCCCCGAGCTCGGCCAGGTCGTGGAGATCGTGCAGTTCGACGAGGCCCTCACCGCCTCGCTCCTGCGTCGGCGAACTCCTCGTGGAGCGCGAGCCGCAGCGAGATCAAGACCGTGCGCGACGCCGTGATCCGTCTCGGCGCCAGCCCGGTGCTGGCCCTGACGTTGGGCCTGAACGTGCGGCGGCACCTCGTCGACTGCGCTCCCGCAGTACGGCCTGAGCGAAGGCGAGCTCTGGCGGCATTCCGTCGCCGCGTCGCTCGCGGCCGAGCTGCTGGCCCAGCGGGCGCGCGACCGCGCCCGCCGGCCGAGACGGCAACCGCCGCCCTGCTCCACGACGTCGGCAAGCTGGTGATGGCCCGCTTTCTCGAGCCGCGCTTGCTCGAGCGAGCTGCGCAGGCGCAGGAGGCCGGTGCCAGCCGGCTCGACGCCGAAGACGCAGGTGCTCGGGATCGACCACGCCGAGCTCGGCGGCCTGATCGCCCGCTCGTGGGCCCTGCCCGACACCCTGGTGCGGGGGATCCGTGAGCACGGCTGCACCCGGCCGATCGCAACGCCGTCGTCGGACCCGCGCCGCGACGGCGCGACATCCTCGTGCACGCCGTCTACCTCTCGGATGCGCTGGCCAAGGCCGTCGGGCGCCGGCATCGACGACAACCCCAATCCGGTTGCCGTACGCCGCGGCCGATGTCAGGCGCTCGGCCTCACGGCCGCCGATATCGACGAAGCTGGAAGTCTCGGTCGAACAACGTCTCGACGAGGTCGAACGTCGCTTCGAGTGAACCCGACAGGCCCGTACGGCCGCGATGAGCGCCCAACGGACCCTCAGAATCTGGTCACCGTTACGTGATATTGTTGGGTATTTGGTCTTGAGTCAGCCACTCTCCGTGCCGAAACCTCTGTGCATGTCCAGGGGAGGCGCAGTCAAAATTGGTCGATTCGGCACGCGGAGCGCGGCGAGGCGCGCTGTCGCCGTGCATTGTCGCCGCCCTGGCGTCGTCTTGGGTCTCGCGGTCCCGGCTACCGCCGATGACACTGCGTCCGCCCCGGCGCCCGAATCCCGGCCGACGCCTGGGCGGTGGCGCAGGCGCCGACGGCCACCTGCAGGTCGTCACCGGCGACGAGCCGCCGGCCAGGTCGTCGACGACGCCGCGGCCGGGCACTGCCGACGCCCCGAGGTCCTGAGCGTCCAGAGCCGACCAGACGGTCAGCGCCCGCTCGGGACCGGCGAGAACGACCCGATGCGCAACCAGCAGTGGGCGCTCGACCAGACCACCTTCGAGCGGCGTGGCCCGTGACCCGGGGCGCCGGCGTCATCGTCGCGGTCATCGACTCCGGGGTCGAGGCCGACCACCAGGACCTCGCGGGTTCGGTGCTCCCGGGCAAGGACTTCGTCAAGCCGGGCGGCGACGGTCGCATCGACCCCAACGGTCACGGCACCCACGTCGCGGGCATCATCGCCGCGCACGTGAACAACGCGCTCGGCATCGCCGGCGCCGCGCCCGACGTGAAGATCCTTCCGGTGCGCGTGCTCGACGCGCACGGCGGCGGCGTCGCGTCCGAATGTTGCCAAGGGAATCATCTGGGCGACCGACCACGGCGCCCGCGTGATCAACGTCAGCCTCGGTGGCGGCGCAAGCGCCCGGCATCGAGCAGGCGATGCAGTACGCGAACAGCAAGGGCGCGGTCGTGTTCGCGGCGGCCGGCAACAACGGCACAGGCGGCAACACGCCGATGTATCCCGCGGCGTACCCCGAGGCGATCGCGGTCGCCGACGGTCGACAGCAATCTGCAGCACCCGCCGTTCGGCAACACCGGCAGTTACATCGACGTCGTCGGCGCCCGGCGTCGGCATCGTCTCGACCTGGGGTATCTCGCCGACCGCGTACGCGTCGGCGAGCGGCACGTCGATGGCGACGCCGTACGTGTCGGCCGAAGCCGCATTGATCATCGCCGCGCAACCCGTCGCTGTCGGCGGGCGAGGTCACGCAGCTCATGGAGGGCACCGCGACGCCACCTCGGCCCGGGGCGGACGCTGTTCGGGCACGGCCTCATCAACCCCGCACGCGGCGCTCGTCGCCGCGGCGACCGCACCCGAAGGGCTTCGCGTGCCAAGGGCAAGGGCTACCTGATCGTGAGCGCCGACGGCCGCGTGCGCGCCTTCGGCGGCGCGCACTTCCACGGCGACCTCGGCGGCCGTGCGTTGCACCGCACCGATCGTGGCGTCGGCCCGCACGCCGAACGGCAGGGGCTACTGGCTCGCCGGCGCCGACGGTTCGGTCTACACGTTCGGCAACGCCAGGTACTACGGCTCGATGGCCGGTCACCCGCTCAGCTCGCCGATCGTCGGGATGAGCCGCGACGCCCAAGGGGCACGGGCTACATCCTGCTCGGCGCCGACGGCGGCATCTTCACGTTCGGCAACGCGCACTTCTACGGCTCGACCGGCAACATGCACCTCAATGCCCGCGTGCTCGACCTCGCGATCGACGGCGAACGGCAAGGGCTACTGGTTCGTGGCCGGTGACGGTGGCGTGTTCACGTTCGGCAACGCGCCGTTCCACGGCTCGACCGGCAACCTGCCCTTGAACGGCGCCGGTGATGTCGATGACCGCGGCGGCGGCGGCAAGCGGCTACTGGATGGTCGCGTCCGACGGCGGCATCTTCGCCTTCAACGTTCCGTTCGAGGGCAGCATGCCGGGCGTGCCGCGCGACTCAGTGACGCGCGATGATGCCGACCGTTCGCATGCGCGCGCTGCCGTCGGGCCGCGGCTACTACCTGCTCGGCGTCGAACGGCGCGGTGTACTCCTTCGGCACCGCCAAGTACTTCGGTGCCGCCCCGGGTGCATCCGCCGTCGACCTCATGATGCTCGCCCCGAAACGACGTCAGTGCCGCTATCCGCGGCGCCTTGAAGTTGACGGCGTTCGGTTCGGCGACGCGCACGACTCGGCCTGCCACGGGCTTTCGGGCCAGCCGGGTTGGCTCCGAGCCCGAGGCAGTCGGTCGAGATACGTCGATCACGGCTTCGGGCTCGTGGCCGAGTCTGCACGAGCGCGACGCCGATCACGGTTCCGGTGCGGCCGCGGCCGCCCACGCAGTGCACCGCGACCCCGATGCCGCGCTCGATGTGCGCAACGACGTCGGCGGCGGCTTCGATCACGCGGGCCTGCTCCCGTTCCGGATCGACGGTGGGCTGCCACTCACGAGGTCTTGCAGTTTGATCGACGGTAACGGTGCACGGTGCGGGTCGTAGGGCGCGGCGTCGTGGGTGAGGCACACGACGTGACCGATCCCTTCGGCGGCGAGCAGCTGCCCAGTTCGGCGCGACCCGGGAGCTTCATGCCCGCCGACCGCGACCGGTGTGCGGCGCCACCCAGTAGAGCTCGTCGGGAATGCAGAGCGCCCCGAGGAAGCCGGTGTACGCACCGGGAGGAAGGAGGCGAAGCGTCACATAATGAGCCTAGAGAACATTCGTCGTGACGATCGATGTTCACCGTAAGACCATCACCGTTCATATCGCGTTGTGCAAATATCGTTTATTGCCGATGCGGGGACACACATCGTGAAGGTCAAGACACTGCGCACGTGGACGCGAGTTTTGGTCGTTGTCGCGCTGATCGCACTGCTCGTTCCGTTATCGAGCGGTACAGTCAGTGTTGGCGGGTACCGACAGCAGAGCGAACACGCGCGGCGTGCTGTTGTTCGTCGGCGACTCGAACGAAGTGTTGTCGTCGATGCAGATCGAAACGCAGACGACGTTGTACGACCACATCGACAACCCGTACATCCCGGTACTGGCCGCGAGGATCGGCGCGACCATCCGTACGCCGGACTGCCGCGTGGTCGTCGGGTGCAAGACGAACAACTACTGGCAGATCAAGTTGCAGTCGACGCTGAGCACGATCCACCCCGACGCGATCGTGAACAACCTCGGAATCAACGACACCGTGCATGTCGGAACCGAAACGACCGCGGGCTATAGCTATTACGGAAGAAAGATCGACTGGTTCATGGACCTGATACCGGCGAGCATGCCGGTCTTCTGGACGAACCTGCCGTGTCTGATCGAGCCGTCGCCGCTTCTGACGGGTTGTCTCGCCGTCAACAAGGCGCTCGCGGCGGCGCGCGATCGTTGGCCGAACTTGATCCTGGTCAACTGGGCCGCGCTGGCCAACGACCACCCCGAGTATCTCGTGCATCCGGACGGCAAGCCCAACGTCCACGATGACGCGCAAGGCTCGTCGTATTGGGCCGAGCAGGTGACCAAGGCGGTCGACACTCGGTTGGCGGCGACCTGAGATCAGGCGTCAACCGGTAGGCCGGTCAAACCGGTAGGTCAGCCGGACGCGATCGTGAACCACGCTCGGAAGCGCTCGCCGGGTGCGACCATCGGCGTGCTGCGCCGGCCGAGTGCGTCGATCGTCGCGGTCATCGGTTCGATCGCGGCGAAGTCGCCTCGCGGCGGCACGAAGAGCTGCGCGAACGGATAGGTCGGGCCGAACCGGAGGTCGAGCTGTGCGCCCGCCCGCGGCCAGCGAGAAGCGGCGGTCGGACCCGAGCCGGTAGTGATCGTCGAACGTGCGGTCGCCGAGCGCCGCGTGCTCGGCCGGTTGCGGCCTCGACCGCTCGCCGGTCGGAAGCACCCGTTCGTCCACGAGCACGCGTTCGCAGCGGGCCAGCGCAGCTTCCAGTCGCGGCGCGGCGACTCGGGGATGCGGAGATACGGGTGCCAGCAGAAGGAGATCGGCACCGCGGCGCGACCGGTCGGTTCGATCTCGGTGGTGATGCGCAGCCCGTCGATCGTCGAGCCGGGCGTCGATCGTCACGACGTGCGGGAACGGGAACGCGCGCAGGAGATCGGGCCGCGCGCCGTAGTCGAGTTGCGGCGGCGAGGCGCGCGCCGCGCGCGTTGGCCTCGGCGCGGGTGATGGCGAACGCCGCGCCCGGCAGGTTGCCGTGCATCGGGAGCGCCGTTGGGATCCGTCGGGAGGTCGATCGCCGGCGAGATCGACACGTGCGGCGCCCGACCCGGTAGCTGCGACGCTTCGAGGCGGTTGCCCCACGGATGCACCAACGGAACCGCGGTCATCCGCCCGGCGCGGAACTGCGCGAGCGATGCGCGGCCACGCGACGAATTCGTCGCCGCGATCGCGCAGCGACGCGCAGACCATCCCGCAGCCGGGAAGAAACGTCGCGTCGCGCGCGCCTGCGACCAGCGTGATGGAAGGTTCGCCCTTCCAGACGCCGAGTTGCAGGTTCGTCTCCACGCGTGCGAATCGCTACCGACTACTGGTTCGGCTTGTCGCCGCTCTTCGCGGCCGCTTCGCGCTCGGCGAGCGCGGCGAGGATCGGCATCGGCTCCTGGCCGACTTCGTCGAAGCGGGCCGCGAGCTCGTCGACGGTCCAGCGCCCGTCCTTGCGCATCTCGCGCACCTCGGCCGGCTGGTTCCACACCGCAACCCGACCACCGTTCACCGTGTAGATCTGGCCGGTGATCTCGCGGGCGTGATCGGAGCAGAGGAACGCGACCATCGGCGCGACGTCTTCCGGTTCGCCCATCTCGAGCCCGAACGGCACGTTGCCCGACATGCGCGACTTCGCAACCGGAGCGATGCAGTTCGCGGTCACGCCGTACTTGTTCATGCCCGCCGCCGCGCTGCGTACGAGTGAGACGATGCCGCCCTTGGCGGCCGAGTAGTTCGCCTGGGCGACGCTCGCCGCGAACGCGCCGGACGTGAAGGCGAGCATCGTGCCGCTCTTCTGCTCGCGGAAGATCGGAGCCGCGGCGCGGAACACGGTGAACGTGCCCTTGAGGTGCGTCTCGATCACCGGGTCCCATTCGGCTTCGGACATGTTGAAGAGCATGCGTTCGCGCAGGATGCCGGCGACACACACGACGCCGTCGATGCGGCCGAACGTTGGTCGACCGCGTCGTTGACGATCGACGCGCCGCCTTCCATCGTCGTGACCGACTGCGCGTTGGCGGCCGCCCGGCCGCCCGCGGCGTTGATCTCGGCGACGACCTCGTCGGCGACCTCGCTCGTCGGCTCGTTGCCGTCGATGCTCACGCCGTAGTCGTTCACGATCACGGCCGCGCCCTCGGCCGCGCACGCCAGGGCCACCGCCCGGCCGATACCGCGCCCGGCTCCCGTAATCGCGATCACCTTGCCGTCGAGCGCACCCACGTCGTCTCCGATTCGTCTGCCTGCTCGTCGTGCGGGCGGCACGATATCCGCGTACCCTGACTTTTCCATGAAGCCTGCGGGAATCCATCACCTTGCGATCTGTGTCACCGACGCCGATGCCGGGCTCGCGTTCTACCGGGATGTGCTCGGCTTCACGCAGCTGCCGCGCCCCGACCTCGGGCCCGGGCTACTGGCTCGACGCGGGCGGCCAGCAGGTGCACCTGATGCAGTCCGACGAAGCCCGGCCCGCGATCCGATCATTTCGCGATCCGCGTCGACGACCTCGACAGAAGCCGTGGCCGATCTCGAAGGCCGCGACGTGAAGGTCTTCACGAGCGACTACATCCCCGGCGCCGGTCGCCAGGCGTTCCTGCACGACCCGTTCGGCAACTTCATCGAGCTGAACCAACCAGAAACCGACGGGTAGCCGGTAGGGCCTCGGCGGGCTCAGCCGTACGAATTCGCGGCTGTGAGCTCGAGGAAGTGGGATGAGAGTGGCTGAACGGCGGCGGGCGACGACACTCGCGGAGTTGCAGGCGAAGTCGGCCCGGCTGGTATCCGAGGCGGGCTTCGCCGCAGGGCTTCGATTCGTCGCGCGCCCGTCCGACGTGATCATCGCGTCGTACGCCAAGTGCGGGACGACGTGGCTGCAACAGATGGTGCACAGTCTGCGGACCGGTGGCGATCTCGACTTCGACGACATTTCGCGTGTCGTGCCGTGGATCGAAACCGCGGCCGACCTCGGCATCGACCTCGACGAGGCACAGCGCGGTGAGCCGCGTGCCTTCAAGAGTCACCTCTCCTGGGACCAGGTTCCCGCCGGCGCTCGGTACGTCGTCTCCGTTCGCGACCCGCGTGACGTGCTCGTCTCGGCATATCGCTTCTTCGAGGGCTGGTTCTTCGAGCCCGGTTCGATCGATATCGAGACGCTCGGCCGGGCGCGCTTCGTCGAAGGTCGCACGTACTACGCGCATCTCGCGTCTTGGTGGCCGCATCGTCACGATGCGAACGTGTTGCTGCTCGCGTACGAACACATGAAGGACGACCCCGAGGCAGCCGTTCGTCGCGTCGAGGAGTTCATCGGCCTCGGCTCCGATGATGAACGGATCGCGATCGCGTATCAGGAGTCGTCCCTGGCGTCCATGAAAGCGCACCACGATAAGTACGACGACCTCATGATGCGCGAACGCAGCGAACTGGTTTGCGATCTCCCTCCGGGAAGCGACTCGAGCAAGGTGCGCGCCGGTGAGGTTGGCGCCCACCGATTGGAGCTCCGGAGGGGCTTCTCGCCGAGCTCGACGCCACCTGGGCCGAGACGATCGCCGCGGATCTCGGCATTCAGAGTTACGAGATGCTGCTCGCGATGCTCGCGTGCCGGCCGCTGACTAGGGAGCGTTTGACGGTGGGTCTGTGCGGGAACGCTGCACAGATGACTTTGATGAGACGCGCCGCGGCGCTGACGTGTTCGATGCTGGCGGTAGCGGGGTTCTCGGGCGGGACGGCGGCGGCGAGTGCGCCCGCGCTGAGCCACCGGCTGATCATGCCGTTCAGTGCGAACAAGTCGCAGAACTGGTCGGGCTACAACCAGGGATCGCAGGCACTCGGTGGCGTGCTGTTCCACGAGGTCGCCGGCGACTGGACCGTGCCGCTGCCGAGTCAACACAAGGCCGGAGAAGCGGAGTACTCCTCGGATTGGATCGGCATCGGCGGCGGTTGTGTCGACGCCGGTTGCACGATTGGCGACAACACCTTGATCCAAACCGGTACCGAGCAGGACATCGCGAAGAACGGGAAGCGCACCTATACCGCGTGGTACGAGCTCATCCCCGCGCCCGAGTCGGTCATCACGTCGTTGGTCGTTCACCCCGGTGATCGCATGCACGCCGAGATCTCCGAGGCGGTCACCGGTTCCAACCTCTGGACGATCGCACTCACGGACCGCACCACGAAGAAGTCGTTCAAGACCACGACGCCCTATTCGTCGTCGCACCTGACGGCCGAATGGATTCAGGAACGCCCGACGCTGATCGGTACCGGCGGATCGTCACTCGCTCCGCTCCCGGCACTCACCAACCCGGCATTCAATCTCGCCAAGGTGAACAGCGCCGCCGGCGGGACTGAAGCTCCCGCAGCAGATACAGATGACGAACGCGGCGGGCGTGATCATCGGTCGGGCGTCGGCGCCCGACAGCGGTCACGACGGTTTCCGTTCGTGTACCTACACCGTCGACGTGCGCCGGCACCGACGACGGACTGATAGAAAGGTCAGAAGCCGTAGAGGCGGGCCGCGTTTCCCGCGAGGATCAGGTGCTTCTCCTCGGGTGACACGCCCGACATCGACGCTTGGATCGTGCGCCACGAGTAGGGCCAGTCGGCGCTGATGTGCGGGTAGTCGTTGGACCACAAGATCCGCTCGACGCCGATGTCTTCGCGCACGCGCAGGCCGAACGAGTCGGTCATGTAGCCGTAGTGGAAGTGCTCGGCGATGTATTCGCTCGGAAGCTTGCGCAAACCGAATCGGCTCACCGGATCGAGGCGGTGGTAGTTGTTGTCGATCTGTTCCTTCACGTACGGCACCCAGCCGCAATCGACCTCGGCGAACATCACGTTCGAGCTTCGGGAACCGATCGAACACGCCGGCCATCACCAACTCGATCATGCGGTTGGGTGCGTCGAAGAATCGTCCGTAGCCCGGCAGATGCGAGCGGTGCGACGCGCGGCATCGACTGCGTCAGCGACACGTGGATACCCAGCGGGACGCCGCGCTCGGCGAGCGCACCCCAAACCTGATCGTCTTCGGGCTCGATCGAGAGCGTTCCGTTCGGGTAGCAGCCCATGACGATGCCGCGCATCCCGGGGCGATCGAGGACGCGATCGATCTCGGCGACGCTCTCGCCCACGCCGCCGCGGTTCGGCAGGATCGCCAACCCGCCGAACCGCGCGGTGCGTGGCGCAACGAACTCGGAGATCCAGTCGTTGTACGCCTTCACCATCGCCAGGTGATACTCCGCGTCCTTGTTCGCGATGATCGCGGCCGAGAGCCGCGGAGTGGGGTAGAGCACCTCGGCGTCGACGCCGTCGCGGTCCATCTCGTCGAGCCGGGCGGCGGGGTCGTAGCCGCCGGCGCGAATGTCGTCGAACTTGACCCAGCCCTTCATGTCTTCGGGCGCAAGGCCGGCGCATGCGTTCATGCCGAAGTTGATCGGATCGCGCACGCCTTCGATGACCCACGCGTCGCCCTCGTCGAAGCGCTCGATGCGGGGCGCGCGGTCGCGGAGCGCAGCCGGAACGCGGTCGAGCCAGAGATCCGGCGGTTCGTTGACGTGACTGTCGGCGGAGATGAGCTGATACGGCGAGAGGGTTCGTGTCCACAGGCCGTTAAGTTAACGACCATTGTGGGAACCGTCATCGTCGGGCCGCGGCCCGGCCAGCGTCTTCGCCGTGAGCATCACGCCGTTCTCGGCTCGACGGTCGCGATCGACGAGGCCGGCTTTCGTGCACACCTGCGAGCGCATGGTCGGCGGCCGGCATCGGTGTGTACATCGGCGGGGGAGGGAGCGGCGAGGGCTTCGTGCTCTCGCCCGAAGAACGGCGGCGCGTCCTCGAGGTCGCGGTCCGAAGAGCTTCGGGGCAAGGTCCCGTTTCGATCGATGGGAGTCGAGGCGCGGTCCGCGGCCGAGATGATCGAGTACCTGCGAGTCGCCGAGTCGGTCGGGGTCGACGCCGCGCAGGTCTATTCGCTCGACCCGGGTCACGGTCATCGACCGACGCCCGACGAGGTGTTCGAGTACTTGGTCGAGGTGCTGTCGGCCACGACGGTTCCCTGCGTGCTGTCGACGCATCAATCGGTCGGCTACCGCATCTCCGTCGAGGCGATCGCGCGCGTCGTCGACCGCTTCGACCACGTTGTCGGCATCAACAGCAGTCACGCCGACGTCGGCTATCTCGCGGCGATCGTCGATGCGGTCGGCCACCGGATCGACGTGCACGTCGGCGGTCCGTTGCAGGCCCTCACCGCGTTCGGATTGGGCGCGAACGGGTTCCTCAGCTCGGAGGCGAATTTGGCGCCTCAGCTCTGCCGCGTCCGTGATCGCCGCGTACGAACAAGGGGCCGCCGACGAGTTGTTCGCTCGCGTTCGGGAAAGTCGCCCGTTTGTCGATGGCGCTGTACGGCGCGGGTGGGATCCGGGCGACCAAGGCCGTGCTGAACCGACTCGGGCTACCCGGTGGGTATCCCCGTAAGCCGCAGCTACCGGTGACGGACGCGACGGTCGACGACCTCATGCGCGTGATCGAGGATCTGGGCATCGCCGAGCTCGAACGCTCGTGAGCTACATGCGTTTGGCTTCGATGATGCTGCGCAGGAACGTGCGCGTGCGCTCGCTGTGCGGATCGCGGAAGATCCGGTCGGGCGGACCTTCCTCTTCGATCTGACCCGCGTAGAGGAACACCACCTTGCTCGCGACGTCGCGCGCGAAGCCCATCTCGTGGGTTGCGATGAGCATCGTCATGCCCTCGCGCGCGAGCTCGCCCACCAAGCGTGAGCACCTCGGCGACGAGCTCCGGGTCGAGCGCGCTCGTGATCTCGTCGAGGAGCATGACGCGCGGCTGCATCGCGAGCGCGCGCACGATCGCGACGCGCTGTTGCTGGCCGCCCGAGAGCCGGTCGGGATAGTCGTCGCGCTTGTCCCACATACCGATGCGGTCGAGCAGCGCGTGGGCGCGGTCGACGTCGCGTCGGACTTCGACAGCCCGAGCACCTTCGTGGGCGCGAGCGTCACGTTGTGGAGCACGCTCATGTGCGGGAACAGGTTGTAAGCTCTGGAACACGATCCCGACGTCTTGGCGCAAGCCGTTGAGGTCGACACCGCGGCCGGAGACGCGTTCGCCGTCGAGCCGGATCTCGCCCTGTTGGATGTCCTCCAACGCGTTGACGCAGCGCAGCAACGTCGACTTGCCGCAACCCGACGGTCCGATCAGGCACACGACCTGGTGCTCGTCGACGCCGAGGCTCACGCCGCGCAGCACTTCGTTTGCGCCGAAGTACTTGTGCACGTCGTCGAGCTCGAGGAAGTGGCTCATCCGCCTTGCGTCCTCGCCTTGTCGCGCTTGATGAGGTAGTCGACGAGGCGCGTGAACGGGATCGTCACGACGAGGAAGAAGATCGCGGCGCCGGTGATCGGCGAGAGGTTGAACTTGTTGCTCTTGAGGATGCCACGCGATGAGCAGGATCTCCGACAGACCGATGATCGAGACGAGCGCGGTGTCCTTCTGCAGCGCGACGAAGTCGTTGAGCAGCGGCGGCAGGATCCGGCGCACCGCCTGCGGGATCACGACGTAGCGCAGCGTCTGCCACTGCGACAGCCCGAGCGAGCGTGCGGCCGCGGTCTGGCTCCAGTGGATGCTCTCGAGGCCCGGATCGGTAGACCTCGGCGACGTACGCGCCGTACACGAGCACGAGCGCGAGCGATGCCGAGCCAGAACAGCTGCGTGTTGCCGCGACATGTGCGAAGCGAACGGCTCGACGCCGGCGAGCGGGAACCCGAACCCGATCAGGTAGATGACGATGATCGTCGGGATGCCGCGGAACACGTCGGCGTAGATGATCGCGAGCGTGCGCAGCGGGAGGAACGCGCGTCCGGGAAGCTGCCGCACGACCGCGACGATGAGCGCCCAGACCAGCACGAGGACTTCGGCGACGACGAACAGCTTGATGTTCCACCAGAACCCGCGAATCAGCGCGGTGCGACTCGACCAGATCAGGTCCCACTTGAACATGCACGGCCCGGACGCGACCGTGCGTTGGCGGCCAGGAAGAACGCACCGAACGCGACGATCGCGGCGACGAGCCCGAAGCCGATCACGTACAGCAGGTCGTCGCGCGCGTCCTCGGCCGCGATGCGTGCGTCGAGGATGCGATCCGTCGGCGCGCGAGGCGACGGGCTCGCAGGCTCCGGACGATCGCCCGCGCGCCGTACGCGGGGACGATCAGCGCCGCGATTCCGAGCACGATCTCGATCGCCCGCGCGATTGCCGGACCGGGGGCGCCGATCTCGAGCGACTGGTCGAACGCGCGCAGGCCGGCCCACGTCGACAGCGGTCGAGCGCGACCGCGACGACCTCGGCGATGACGGCCCGCGCCGACGCCGGGCTTGAATCGCGACACCGCCCGGCGAGGGCCGCCGGGCGGTGTGCTGGAGTCGGAGAGTGTCTCGACCACTTGACGGTTTGGCACTTCAGGGGTAGGCACTTACGAGTTAGGCACTTAGGGGGCGACCTTGATGATCGGGATCGTCGCCAGGGTGTTCGGGTCGACGGTGAGGTCCTTCGTCGTGAGCGCCTTCAACTGGCCGGAGTTCTTCATGGCCGTGAACACCGCGTTCACCGCCGCGACGTTGGCGGAGCCCTTGGGAAGGATCGCGCCGTACTGGTCGGGACCGCCGGGCTGGTCGAACTGCGCGACCACGTGGAACTTCCCGTTGGAGCGGGCCGCTTCGCCGAGGTTGATCGCGGTGTCGATGAGCACTGCGTCGACCTGGCTTGGCCTCGAGCGCGGTGTAGGCGTCGGCGAGGTCGGTGTACGTGTGCGGGTTGTTCACGCCGATGCTCTTCAGCAGGTCGACGGCGGTGGTCGCGGTCTGCACGCCCCAGTTCGCCGTCTTGGCCTCGGCCAGCGTGCGTGATGCTGTCGCCGGCGCTTCATGAGGACGCCCTGCTGCGACTCGAAGTACGGCTCCGAGAACGACACGACCTTCGCCCGCTCGGGGGTGATCGACACCTGCGAGAGCGCGAGGTCGTAGTTCGGTGACCGAGCCCGCGACGATCGCATCGAAGCTCACGTTGCGCACGCTGAAGTTGTGCAGGCCGAACGTCTGTCTCCATGCACTTGGCGATGTCGTACTCGTAGCCCGACGTGAGCTTGGTCGGGTCGCTGTCGCTGCCTTCCCAGAAGCCGGGTCCGGGCAGGCTCGTGACGACCGAGAGCGTGTCGGCTGACCACGGCTTGAAGTCGGCGGCGGCGGCCGGGATTGGGCGTGTTGCCGCAGGCCCCGGCGCCGAGCGCGGTCGTGGTGGTCGTCGCGTTCGTGTCGCTGCTGGCGCTGGGCTTGCTGCTGCTGGAGCACGCGGAGAGGCCGAGTGGCGAGCGCGAGCGGCGATGCCGATGGACTGCGAACTTGCGCATGCGGGGCTTCCTCTCGAGGTGAAGAGCGCCACGACGTTATGCCGAGCCGCGTGCTCCGCGTCACGAACGTCGCCGAGACGTGCGCCGGTAATATCCGGGTCATGCTCGATCAGTTCTCGAGACCATTCACGCCGTCGACGGCCGAACTTCGACACCATCTTCTCCTGGGACTACGAGCGCAGCCGCGGCTCACTGGTCAAGCTCTACGAGAAGGCGAAGACCTCGCAGTGGAACGCGACGCACCGACCTCGACTGGTCGGTCGACGTCGATCCCGAGAAGATCGGCCGGGAGCTCGGCGGCGGCGGTACGATGCGCTTCCAGGCGCTCCAGGACGCCGAAGACTCGCCGGTGAAGCACTTCGGCGAGAAAGAGTGGCGACAAGGTCTCGGTCGAGATCCAGAACTCACTGCTCTCACAGTTCATGCACGGCGAGCAGGGCGCGTTGCTGTGCACCGCGCGCATCGTCGAGACCGTCCCGTGGATCGACGCCAAGTACTACGCGGCGACGCAGGTGATGGACGAAGCGCGCCACGTCGAGGTGTTCGCCACGCTACCTCGACGAGAAGCTCGGCAGTCAGTACGGCATCAACGACAACCTCAAGGGCATCCTCGACGACATCCTCGCCGACCCGCGTTGGGACATCGCGTACCTCGGCATGCAGATCATGGTCGAGGGTCTCGCGCTCGCCGCCTTCGGCATGCTGCACCAGCTCACGACCGAGCCGCTGCTGAAGAAGTTGCTGCGTTACGTCATGAGCGACGAAGCGCGTCACGTCGCGTTCGGCGTGCTCTCGTTGCAGGAGTTCTACACGGAGCTCAGCGACGCGGAGATGCGCGAGCGCCAGGAGTTCGCGTTCGACGTCGCCCGGCGGTTGCAGCGCCGCTTCGCGCACACCGAGATGTGGGCGAAGATGGGTGTCGACCCCGACGCGGTGTACCGCACGATGGATCGCGTGAACCCGCCCGCGCAGCAGATGTTCCAACAGCTGCTGTTCTCGAAGATCGTCCCGAACTGCAAGAAGCTCGGGCTGATCGACGCGTCGGGCGGTTGGCTGCGCGAGCGCTTCACCGAGATCGGCGTGATCGAGTTCGAGGACTTCGTCGACACCGGCGAGGAGTACGCTCGAGCTCGACGAAGTCGCCCGCGATCGCGAGACCGCGGCATAAAGGCGGAGATCCGGAGGCCCGGACAGTTGACGGCGTCGCACGGGTGATCGAGGGCCGGAGGTCGTAGCCGCATGAACATGGATCGCGAGGCTCTGGACGAGGCGGCTGACCGCGGGTTGCTCGCCGGCGTTCTGGGCGGAACGGCAGCCCGACCGGGTCGCGATGTCACTCCGAGGCGGGCAACCGCACGTTCGCCGAGGTCGACGCCAACGCGAACCGGCTCGTGCGCGCGCTGCGGGCGCGGCGGTGTGCAGGCCGGCGACGGGCTCGCGTTGCTGTGCTCGAACCGGCCCGAGTTCGTCGGAGACCGTGGTCGCAGTGCGCCAAGCCGGGTTGCGGCTCACGACGGTCAACTGGCATCTCACCGCGCGACGAAGCCGGCTACATCGTCGACGACTGCGACGCGACCGCGTTCGTCGCCGACGCGCGGTTCGCCGACGCGGCGGTCGGCGCGGCCGAGCTCGCGCCGCGGAGTGAAGGCGTGCGTCGCGGTCGGTGGCGAGATCGACGACTTCGAGTCGTGGGACGACGTGCTCGCGCGGACAGTCGGGTGACGCGATCGACGATCCGCGTGCCGGCGGGCTCGATGCTCTACACGTCGGGCACGACCGGTCGGCCGAAAGGTGTGCGCAAGGACCGTCGGCGATCCGCGCGCCGATCTCGACGTCGGCCTGCTCACGCAGTACGACCCCGACGTGCACGTGCATCTCTGCACCGGTCCGCTGTACCACGCCGCGCCGCTCGCGTTCTCGTGGTCGGCGCCGGCCGCGGTCGGCGTGCCGATCGTGATGATGGACGGGTGGGCCGCGGAAGAGACGCTGCGGCTGATCGAGCAGCACGGCATCACGCACACGCACATGGTTCCGACGATGTTCCACCGGCTTGCTCTCGCTGCCCGACGAGGTGAAGAGCGACGCTACGACCTGTCGTCGTTGATCTTCATCCTGCACGGCGCGGCGCCGTGCCCGGTCGAGGTGAAGCAGCGACTGATGGACTGGCTCGGCCCGATCGTGTGGGAGTACTACGCGGCGACCGAAGGGGCGGGCACGCTCGTGAGCCCGGGCGCAGTGGTTGCGGCGGCCGGGCACGGTCGGCAAGGTCGACCCGCCCGACCACGTCCGCATCCTCGACGCCGAGGGCGCCGACGCCGCGCCCGGTGAGGTCGGCACCGTCTACTTGAAGGCGCCCGGTCCGAACGGCGCCGGCGCTTCGAGTACTACAAGGCGCCCGAGAAGACGGCGGGCGTCGTACTCCGGCGACTACTTCACGCTCGGCGACGTCGGGTACGTCGACGCCGACGGCTACCTCTTCCTCACCGACCGCAGCGCGCACCTCATCATCAGCGGGGGCGTGAACATCTATCCGGCCGAGGTCGAGGCGGTCCTGATCGGCCATCCGGCCGTCGGCGACGTCGGTGTGGTCGGCGTCCCCGACGATGATTGGGGCGAGATCGTGGTCGCCGTGGTGGAGCCGCAACCGGGCGTCGCAGCCCTCGGACGAGCTCGCCGCCGAGCTGGTCGAGTGGTGCCGCGACCGCATCGCGCACTACAAGTGTCCCCGCCGCGTCGAATTCACCGAGGCGTTGCCCCGGCACGACAACGGAAAGCTGTACAAGCACCAGCTGCGCGAGCAGCTCCGAACCAGGTAGGGAAACAGCATGGGTATCTGCGACGGCCGGGTGGTCATCGTGACCGGATCGGGGCGGGGCATCGGCCGCGAGCACGCGCTCGCGTACGCGGCCGAAGGCGCCAAGGTCGTCGTCAACGACCTCGGCGGCGACATGCGCGGCGACGGCGGGTCGCTCAGCCCCGCGATGGAGGTCGTCGAGGAGATCAAGGGGATGGGCGGCGAAGCGGTCGCCGACGGCGAGAACGTCGCCGACTTCGCGGGCGCCGGCCGCATGGTGCAGCGCGCGATCGACACGTTCGGCCGGCTCGACACGATCGTCAACAACGCCGGCATCCTCCGCGACCGCATGCTCGCCAACATGGAAGAGTCGGAGTGGGACGCGGTGATCGCGGTCCACCTCAAGGGTGCGTTCGCGCCGACGCGCCACGCGGCCGCGTACTGGCGCGACCAGTCGAAGGCGGGCACGCCGGTCGACGGGCGCATCGTCAACACGTCGTCGCCGTCGGGTGTGTTCGGCAACGCGGGCCAGACCAACTACGGCGCCGCCAAGGCCGGCATCGCCGCGTTCACGATCATCTGCGGCCTCGAGCTCGGGCGCTACGGCGTGATGGCCAACGCGATCGCGCCGGTCGCGCGCACGCGCATGACCGAAGACCTCTGGGCATGGGCGGTGCGCCCGACGGAGGGATTCGACGCGCTCGACCCGGCCAACATCTCGCCGCTCGTCGTGTGGCTCGGCTCGCAACGACAACAAGGACGTGACCGGCCGCGTGTTCCTCGTCGACGGTGACCGCGTCTCGGTCGCCGAGGGCTGGCGCCGCGGCCCGACCGCCCGCAACGACGGCATGCGCTGGGAGCCGGCGCAGCTCACCAAGGTCGTCCCCGATCTCGTCGCGCAAGGCCGCAGCCCAACTCGACGATGATGTCCTGATCGTTGCAACGACTGCGTCTGAGACGCATAGGTTCTGACGCGGGAAGGAACTGAACCATGCCGATGAACCTCGACTCGGTCGGTGCGGTCTCCGACCCGTGCCGCACGTCGTGGACGTCGAAGGACGCGCTGCTCTACGCGCTCGGCGTCGGCGCGGGCCAGACCGACCCGACCGGCTTCGAGCTCGAGTTCACGACCGAGAACTCCACGGACGTCGCGCAGCAGCGTGCTGCCGACGATGCCCGTCGTGATCTCGATGGGCGGCGGCCCCGGCCTGCCGAGCTGGGGCGACTTCGACTTCCGCATGCTGCTGCACGCCGAGCAGGGCGTGACGGTGCACGGCCCGATCCCGCCCGACGGCGAGGTCGAGTCGGTCGCCGCGGATCGTCGGCATCTACGACAAGGGCAAGGCCGCGATCGTCCGGCTCGAGAACAAGTGCGACGTACGTCGACAGTGGCAAGCCCGCGTTCGACACGCGCTTCGCCGCGTTCATCCGCGGCGAAGGTGGCTTCGGCGAGTCGCGCGGCGACGAGGTCGCCGACCCGCCGAAGATGCCCGAGCGCGCAGCCCGACCACGAGGTCACGTACGCGACGCGCGACGACCAGGCGTTGCTCTACCGCCTGAGCGGCGACCGCAACCCGCTGCACTCCGACCCGACGATCGCGAAGTTCGCCGGCTTCGACCGACCGATCCTGCACGGCCTCTGCACCTACGGCTTCACCGGCCGCGCGTTGCTGCACGAGCTGTGCGGCTCCGACGTCGCGCGCTTCAAGAGCATGGACTCGCGTTTCTCGAAGCCCGTGATGCCCGGCGACACGCTCACCGTGCGCATGTGGGACGACGGCAAGGGCCGCGCGCTCTACCAGACCGTCACCCAGGAGGGCACCGTCGTGATCGACGGCGGCGTCTTCACCTTCGAATAGCTCGAACCGGCGTGACTGTCAGCGACGACGTCGCTGACTATGTCACGCCAGTTCGTTGAAGGCGACTCTGGCGGCGCCGATCAGGGGGCCGTCGGCGCCGAGCGCGCCGGGGACGATCTTCGTGCCGCGGGAGAAGTCGAGGCGGCAGCGCGCGTCGAGCTCGCGCTTGCGCGGCGGCGAAGAACGGTTCGCCGAAGCCGAGCGCGACCGAACCGCTCACGACCGCGAGGGGGAGGTCGAGCAGGTTCGCGACCGACGCGACCGCGCGGCCGACGAGCATGCCGGTCCGCTCGCGCACGTCCGAGCGGCGCGTCGGCCGGCGGGCGCGCCGGTGATGCGCGCGATCGCGGTGCCCGGACGCTTCCGCTTCGAGGCAGCCGCGCGCGCCGCAGCCGCACTCGTGGCCGTCGGGCTCGACGATCACGTGGCCGATGTGGCCCGCGTTGCCCGGTGTCGCCGTCGAGGAGCCGGCCGTCGAGCACGATGCCGCCGCCGACGCCGGTCGACACGACCATCCCGATGTAGTTCGCGCGCGCCGCGCGCCGCGCCGATCCAGCCTTCGCCGAGCGCGAGCGCCTTGGCGTCGTTGTCGACGCACGTCGGCAGCCCGGTGTGCGCGGCCAGGCGGGCCCGCAGCGGGAACGTCGCGCCACGCGGGGATGTTCAGCGGCGAGACGTGCTCGCCGCCGGCGTCCATCGGGCCGCCGCAGCCCGACGCCGACCGCCAGCTGCGCTCGACGCATCGAGCTGGTCGACGAGGTCGGTCAGCGTTGCGAAGAGCGCGTCGGCGTCGAGCGTCGAGCCGGCGTCGGCGCGCTCGACTCGGGAAATCAGGGTGCCGTCGTCGCGCACCACGCCGGCCGCGAGCTTGGTGCCGCCGACGTCGACCGCAATGACGTCGGCCACAAAGGCGGAGGGTAGCCTCGCAAATCGTGACTCTCGACAGCTTCGGTGCACGGTCGCGCCTCTCCGTCGGCGACGATTCGCTACGACATCTTCCGGCTCGACTCGATCGTCGGCGACCCCGCACGTCCTGCCGTATTCGCTGCGCGTTCTGCGTGGAGAACCTGCTGCGCCGGGAAGACGGCGTCGACGTGACCGCCGACGACATCCGCGCCCTCGCCGACCGCAGCCGCGCCGCGCAAGAAGTCGGCAAGCGCGAGCTGCAGTTCATGCCCGCCCGCGTCCTGATGCAGGACCTCACCGGCGTGCCCGCCATCGCCGACCTCGCCGCGATGCGCGACGCCGTCGCCCGCCTCGGCGGCGACCCCGAGAAGGTCGAGCCCGGCATCCCGGTCGACCTCGTGATCGACCACTCGATCATCGCCGACTTCAGCCGGCACCTCCGACGCGCTCGCGCGCAACGCCGAGCTCGAGTACGAGCGCAACCGCGAGCGCTACACGTTCCTGCGCTGGGCGCAGCAGGCGTTCAAGACGCTGCGCGTGTTCCCGCCCGACCGCGGCATCTGTCACCAGGTGAACCTCGAGTTCCTCGCGCAGGTCGTGTTCCGCGACGGCAACGGCCTCGCGTATCCCGACACGCTCGTCGGCACCGACTCGCACACGCCGATGGTCAACGGTCTCGGCGTGCTCGGTTGGGGAGTGGGCGGCATCGAGGCCGAGGCCGCGATGCTCGGCCAGTCGATCTCGATGCTGCTGCCGCAAGGTGGTCGGCATCAAGCTGATCGGCGCGCTGCCGGCCGGGCACGACCGCCACCGACCTCGTGCTCACCGTCGCGCAACGCCTGCGCGCAGCACGGCGTGGTCGGCAAGCTCGTCGAGTTCTACGGCGAAGGTGTCGGCCGTGTGCCGCTCGAGAACCGGGCGACGATCGGCAACATGACGCCCGAGTACGGATCGACGAGCACGCTGTTCCCCGTCGACGACGAGACGCTGCGCTACCTGCGCGCGACCGGTCGCCCCGACGATCTCGTCGCGCTGGTCGAGACGTACGCGAAGGAGCAGGGGCTCTGGCACGATCCCGATTCGGTTCCGCAGTACGACGAGACGATCGAGCTCGACCTCGCGACCGATCGAGCCGTCGCTGGCGGGCCCGGCCCGTCCGCAGGACCGCGTGGCGCTCTCGAGCGCGAAGGCCGGTTTCGCGACCGCGCTCGCCGGAGTGCGGCGCGACGAAGGCGCGACGCTGCAGCTCCAGAAGGCACCGGTCGTGCTCGCCGACGGCCGCGCGTTCGACGCTCGCCGACGGCGCGGTCGTGATCGCGGCGATCACGTCGTGCACGAACACGTCGAACCCGTCGGTGATGATCGCGGCGGGTCTGCTCGCGCGCAACGCGGTCGCGCGCGGACTCACGGTTCGGCGCCGTGGGTGAAGACCTCGCTCGCGCCCGGTTCGCTCGTCGTCACCGACTACTACGAGAAGTCGGGACTGCATGGAGCCGCTCTCGAAGCTCGGCTTCGACGTCGTCGGCTACGGCTGCACGACCTGCATCGGAAACTCCGGGCCGCTCGCGCCCGAGATCTCGCAGGCGATCGCCGACAACGATCTCTCGGTCTGTTCGGTGCTCTCCGGCAACCGCAACTTCGAGGGTCGCATCCATCCCGACTGCCGGATGAACTACCTCGCGTCGCCGCCACTGGTCGTCGCGTACGCGCTCGCGGGCACGATGGACATCGATCTGAACAACGATCCGATCGGCCACGACACCGACGGCAAGCCGGTGTACCTGCGCGACCTCTGGCCGTCGGACTCCGAGATCACGAGCGTGGTCGAAGCCGGTCGTCGATCGAAGCATGTTCGTCGAGCGTTACGGCTCGATCTTCGAAGGCGACGAGCGTTGGCGCGCGCTGCCCGCGCCGACCGGTGAGCGCTACGAGTGGGATCCGGAGTCCACGTACATCCGCCGGCCCCCGTTCCTCGACAGCTCAGCGACGCCGACGACCGTGTTCTCCGACATCGAGGGCGCGCGTGCGCTCGCGTTGCTCGGCGACAGCGTCACGACCGACCACATCTCACCCGCGGGCAACATCCGCGCATCCACGCCGGCCGGGCGAGTGGCTGGTCGCCCACGGAGTCGAGCCGCGTGACTTCAACTCCTACGGCGCGCGCCGCGGCAATCACGAAGTGATGGTGCGCGGCACGTTCGCCAACGTGCGGTTGCGCAACCAGCTCGCGCCGGGCACCGAGGGCGGTTTCACCGTGCATCAGCCCGACGGTGAGGGCACGACGATCTACGACGCGTCGATGCAGTACCAGCGCGATGGCGTTCCGCTCGTCATCGTCGCGGGCAAGGAGTACGGCTCCGGTTCTTCGCGCGACTGGGCGGCCAAGGGGTCGCTCTTGCTCGGCGTGCACGCGGTGCTCGTCGAGAGCTTCGAGCGCATCCACCGGTCGAATCTGGTCGGGCATGGGCGTGCTCCCGCTCGAATTCCACGCCGGCGATTCGGCCGCGTCGCTCGGGCTCACCGGGCACGAGGTGTTCAACATCCGCGGCGTCGAAGCGGTGGCGACCGACGGTCCGCTCCCGTTCGACGTGACCGTCGAGGCCGACGATCGCACATTCACGATGCGCGCCCGTATCGACACGCCGTTCGAACGTGAGGTGTTCCGCGCCGGCGGCATCCTCGCCTACACGCTGCGCGCGCTACTCGGGTAGGCGCATCAGTCGGGGAGTAGCGCGGCCGCTCGCGGTCCGAAACAGTTCGCGAGATCGAACGCGTCGGGATCCATCTCGAGTGGTCCGCGCTCGACGAGCACGTAGTTCTTGTAGACGTGCACGTTGGCGACGGCCTGCGGCTGCGATGCGCACGCGAGCACCAGTTCGAAGATCACCCTCGTAAGTGGTTGCTGATCGGGCCATAGATGCCCGAGCCCGCTGTGGGCCCACGACCAGTCTTCGATCAGGTATATGCCGCCGGGCGTGAGCCGCGGGAACAGGCAGTTGAATGTGATGCGGGTCGGCTCGACGAGATGCGACGCGTCGTCGACCACGAGATCGAGCTTCGCATCGTCAAACGCCTCCGTGACGATCTCGCGCAGGCGGGGCGCGTCGGCCTGGTCGACGCCGTAGTACGGAGTCACCACGTCGGTGAGTCCGCGGCGGGCGATGAAGTCGGTGAACGCGGGCGTCGATTCCTCCCGCCGGTCGATGGCGACCAGCCGCTGCGGCTGCGCGAGCTCGGCGAACAGCGCGCTGCTCGCCCCGTCGTAGGCGCCGACCTCGACGATGTGTTTCGGCGCCCGCTCGGCAAGGAACCGCTGGTACCACTCGACCTCGTGCCGAGGCTTCAGCAGGCAGAACCGGCCGGGCTCCGACGGGAACCGATCGCCGATGGGCCGGCAGACGAAGGTGGTGTCGTCGCCGATCTCGAAGGAATCGTCGGTGATCCAGGTCAGCACCCCGGAAGGCTAAACCGGCCGGCCGACCCCACCTCCCTACCTACTGGGAGGTAGGGTTCCTCGGCCCCCGTTGGAACGCCCCCCAGGAGCGGCATGTCGGTCACGCTCGACCACGTAGGCGATCAGGACAGTCCCTCCCCGCGGCCGGGCGTCACCCTGGCCGAAGCCAAGGCCTCCGGTCGGGATCCGTCCACCTGGGCGCCGAACGAGCACATCAACAAGCGCTCGTCGATCCCGTTCATCCTCCTGCACTTCCTCCCGCTGCTGGCATTCGTCACCGGCGTCACGTGGCGGGCAGTCGTCCTCGCGGTCGTCCTCTACTTCGTCCGCATGCTCGCGATCACCGGGGGCTACCACCGGTACTTCTCACATCGCAGCTACCGCCTCGCGCGTGTCCCGCAATTCATTCTTGCGTTCATCGGTACCAGCGCCGCGCAGAAGGGTCCGTTGTGGTGGGCCGCGCATCACCGCGCGCATCACAAGAACTCCGACACCGAGGCCGATATCCACTCGCCGATCCGCGGGTTCTGGTGGAGTCACGTCGGCTGGATTCTTTGCGACAAGTACAACAAGACCGACAGTGACGCGATCAAGGACTTCACCCGTTATCCCGAGCTCGTGTGGCTCGACAAGCACGACTGGGTCGGGCCGTGGACGCTCGGCGTCGCGTGCTACCTGATTGCGGGTTGGCCGGGATTGCTCATCGGTTTCTTCGCGTCGACGATCTTGCTGTGGCACGCGACGTTCACGGTGAACTCGTTGGCGCACGTGTTCGGCCGCCGCGCGTACGAGACCACGGATACGAGCCGCAACTCCGCGATCGTCGCGTTGATCACGAGCGGCGAGGGTTGGCACAACAACCATCACCGGTACCCGTGGTCGGCCCGCCAGGGCTTTCGCTGGTGGCAGATCGATGTGACCTATTACGTGCTGCGGCTGTTCAGCCTCGTCGGCATCGTCCACGATCTGCGTCCGGTGCCGCAGGCCGTTCGTGACGAAGCTCGGGCCCTCGAGGTTGCGCCGAAGCGGTCGACCAGCCGCTGAACTCTCACCTCCGCCTGCTCGTAGTCACTCGTAACGAGCCGTAAATCGGAGGTCGACGATGGCGCAGCGCAGGTTCACGAAGGTCGGCTCGGTCGTGATCGCCGCGGCGGCCCTCTCGATCGCGCTGGCGGGATGTGGGAGCTCGTCGAAGGCGCCGGCGAGCCCGGGCGCAACGAGTCCGGCGACGCCGACCACTCCGGTGACCACTGCACCTACCCCCGCAACGAGTTCGGGTGGCGGTGGCAACGGATACTGACCCGCGCTAACAGCGCGTTGAAATCCGGGCACGAAATACCGGCCCCTCGGCGCGGGCGCGCCACACTGGTTGCATGTCGAGGGGCCAACTGCGCTTGTATCTCGGTGCGGCCCCGGGCGTGGGCAAGACGTTCGCGATGCTCAACGAGGGCCGGCGCCGCCATGAGCGTGGAACCGACGTGGTGGTCGGCTTCGTCGAGACGCACGGCCGGGCCCGCACCGCCGAACAGCTGTCCGATCTCGAGATCATTCCCCGGCGCAAGGTCGAGTATCGAGGCGCCGAGTTCGAGGAGATGGATCTCGACGCGGTGCATCGCCCGGCGCGCCCGAGGTCGTCCTCGTCGACGAGCTCGCGCACACCAACATTCCCGGCACGGGCCACGACAAGCGGTGGCAAGACGTCGAGCTGATCCTCGACGCCGGGATCGACGTCATCTCGACGCTGAACATCCAGCACCTCGAGTCGGTGAACGACGTGGTCGGAACGCATCACCGGCGTGAAGCAGCGAGAGACGATTCCCGACGACATCGTGCGCCGCGCCGATCAGATCGAGCTCGTCGACATGACGCCCGAGGCGTTGCGGCGCCGCATGGCGCACGGCAACGTCTACAAGTCGGATCGCATCGACGCCGCGCTCGCGAACTACTTCCGGCCCGGCAATCTCGCCGCGTTGCGCGAGCTCGCGCTGCTGTGGCTCGCCGATCGCGTCGACGAGGGCCTCGAGGAGTATCGCGAGCGGAACAGCATCACCGAGCCCTGGGAGACGCGCGAGCGGGTGCTCGTGGCGATCACCGGCGCACCGGGTACCGACGCGCTGATCCGCCGCGCCGCGCGGATGGCGCATCGCTCTCGCGGAGAGTTGCTCGGCGTGCACGTGCGCAGTGACGACGGGCTCGCCGACGGCGGACGGTCCGAGGCGGTCGAACGGCACCGCCAGCTCCTCACCGATCTCGGTGGGGAGTACCACGAGGTGGTCGCGTCCGACGTGGCTGCTGCGCTGGCCGAGTTGGCGCGGGTCGAGAACTGCACGCAGCTCGTGCTGGGCGCGAGCCGCCGCTCGCGCTGGGCCGAGCTCATGCGCGGTTCGGTCATCAACCGGGTGATCCGGTTGTCGGGCCCGATCGACCTCCACGTGATCTCGCAGGAGAAGGACGGCCGAGCGGCGAACATCAAGATCCATCTGCGGGGCCGGTTCTTTCGGCGGGGATCCGCGCTCACCCCTCGCCGGCGCCTCGCCGGGCTGGCGATCGCCGTGATCGGCCTGCCGCTGCTCACGCTCGGGCTCTCGCAGGTGCGCGACGACTTCACGCTCGGCACCGTGTTGCTGCTCTTCCTGCTGCTCGTCGTCGCGACGGCGGCGGTCGGCGGGCCGATGCTCGCGATCGCCACCGCGATCGTCGCGTTCCTCTGCGCGAACTACTACTTCGCGCCGCCGTTGCACAATTCACGATCGAGGAGCGCCAGAACCTGCTCGCGTTGATCGTGTTCCTCGTCGTCGCCGGCGTCGTCAGCAGCGTTCGTCGACGCGTCGGCGCGCCGGGCTCGCGACGCGACGCGGGCGCGCGCCGATGCCGAGACGCTGGCCCGGCTCGCGGCCAACGTGCAGTACGACGATCCGCTCGCCGATCTCATCGTGTTCGTGCGCTCGTCGTTCGGGCTCGACGGCGCGAGCGTGCTCGCCCGCACGATCTGGCGAACGGCGACGACGAGTGGCGGGTCGAAGCGTCGGCCGGTTCGATGCCGCCCGAGTCTCCCGAGGACGGCCGACCTCACGCTGCCGCTCGGCGATGGGGTCGTGCTCGCGCTCGTGGGCGGCCGGCTCACCGGCGCCGATCGGCAGGTGCTCAACGCGTTCGCGGCGCAGCTCACCGCGGCGCGTGATCGCGCGCGGCTCTCGGAGGCGGCCGCGCACGCGACCGCAGCTCACCGAGGCCAACGAGTTGCGGACCGCGCTCCTGCAGGCGGTGTCGCATGACCTGCGCACGCCGCTCGCGTCGATCAAGGCGTCGGCGTCGAGCTTGCGCCAGCACGACATCGAGTGGTCGCCGCAAGACGAGGAGGCGTTCCTCGAGACGATCGAAGACGAGACCGATCGCCTCACTGCGCTGGTCTCGAACCTGCTCGACATGAGCCGGTTGCAGGCGGGCGTGCTCCAGCCCGAGCTCGGCCCGGTGAATCTCGAAGACGTCGTGCCGGCCGCGATCGCGAGCTTGGGCGAGCGGGCCTACGGCGTCGTGGTACGACGTGCCCGAGACGCTGGAACACGTGCGCGCCGACGCCGCGCTGCTCGAGCGGGTCGTCGCGAATCTCGTCGAGAACGCGATGCGGTGGTCGCCCGGCGATCGACCCGGCGCGGGTCACCGCGGGCCGCGTGCAGATCGCGTCGACGTGCGCATCATCGATCACGGTCCCGGCATCAAGCCGCCGAACCGCGAGCAGGTGTTCCAGCCCTTCCAACGGCTCGGCGATCGCGGCGGCAGCGGTGTCGGGCTCGGTCTCGCGGTCGCGCGTGGTTTCGTGCGCGCGATGGAAGGCGAGCTGCATCATCGAGGACACACCCGGTGGTGGCACGACGGCGTCGTCAGCCTCGGAGTCGCCCCATGACGTGTCGTCCAATGAAGACGGGAGCAATCACGTGAGCCTGGTTCTTGCGGTCGACGACGAGCCGCAACTCCTGCGCGCGCTGATCACGAACCTGCGCGCCCGCGGCTACGAGGTCGACGCCGCGACGACGGGCGAGATCGCGCTCGAGCTGGCGGCGCGTCATCATCCCGACGTGGTCGTGCTCGACCTCGGGCTTCCGGCGATGAGCGGGATCGACGTGATCCACGGGCTGCGCGGCTGGAGCGAGGTCCCGATCATCGTGCTCTCGGCCCGCGACGCCGAACGCGACAAGATCGCTGCGCTCGACGCGGGCGCCGACGACTACGTCACCAAGCCGTTCGGGATGGGGGAGCTGCTCGCGCGTGTGCGTGCCGCGTTGCGCCGCAGCGCGCCCACGACCGAGGAAGCGACGGTCGTCACTCGGCGCTTCACGATCGATCTCGCCGCGAAGCGCGTGACCAACGACGCGGGCGAGGTCCGCCTCACGCCCACCGAATGGCATCTCGTGGAGATGCTCGTGCGCAATGCGGGCAAGCTCGTGACCCAGGGTGCGCTGCTGCGCGAAGTGTGGGGCCCCGAGTACGGCACCGAGACGAACTATCTCCGCGTCTACATGGCCCACATCCGGCGCAAGCTCGAGCCCGATCCCGCGCATCCGCAGTTACTTCATCACCGAGCCCGGCATGGGTTACCGGTTCGAGGATCCCGCCGCTTCGCTGTAGATCGCCCGCCGGAGACTTGGCGGGCTCACAGCAAGTCCACATCGGATTGCGCGCGGCTTCAGAGATTCGGGTGTTGTTGTACGTGGCGTGTACAGACTCTTGATCCCAATCTCCGCCGTCCTTGCCGTTGTCGCCCTCGCCGGTTGCGGCGGCGGGTCGTCGACCCCCAAGGCGTCGGGTTCCACCTCGACCTCGACCACGGCGCCGGGCGGGCGATTCCAAAACGCCGCGTTCACCAGTTGCCTGAAGGACCACGGCGTGACGCTTCCGGCCGGTGCGTTCGGAGGCTTCGGCGGTCGGCGCCGCGGCGCCGGCGCGAGTGGTGCCAGTGGCGCGAGCGGCGGGGGTGGTTTCACCCGGCCGAGCGGAGCCAGTGGTGGCCGCCCGACGATCTCGATTCCGGGGGTGAGCGCGACGAAGGTGCAGTCGGCGTTTACCGCGTGTCGTTCGAAGCTGCCGAACGGCGGTCGCTTCGGCGGCGGCGCGGGTGGAGCGAACGCGGGCGCGTTGCGCGCGTATCTCTCGTGCCTGAGTGACCACGGCGTCACCGTCCCGACGACGACATCGGGTGCATCAGGTGCATCGGGTGCGTCGGGCAACCGGGGCGGCTTCGGTGGCCTGAACGCGGTTCGCAGCCGACCCAAGTTCGCGGCCGCGAACAAGGTGTGCCGCGCCCTGCTCCCGACCCGAGGCTGACATGAGCAAGCGACTGTTGCTGAACGGTGTACTCGCGCTGGTCGTGGTCGGCATCGCCGTCGGCGCATTCGCAACCGTGCATTCGTCGAAGGGTTCGGCCGCGACGACGCAAACGTTCGCCACCGCCAAGCGCGGCGTCGTGTTGGAGAGTGTCACCTCGACCGGCAACGTGGAAGCGCCGACCAGCTTGTCGCTCTCGTTCCAACAGTCGGGTCAGGTCACGGCGATCGCGGTGAAGCCCGGCCAGCACGTATCGGCGAACGAGGTACTGGCCCAGGTCGACGACACCCAGCAGAAGATGGCGCTCGCGTCGGCGCAGGCATCACTCGTCTCGGCGCAGGCGAGTCTGGCCGCGCTTCAGCGCGGCGAAACGCCGATCGAACGCGAGGCCGACGACCAGTCGGTTGTCTCCGCGCAGCAGGGCATCACTACCGCGCAACAAGGTCTTACCGACGCGCAGCAGAACGCGGCTGGTCAACGTGGCCAAGTACGACCAGGCGATCACCGACGCCGAGCAGTCGGTCCAGTCGGCCAACGCCGCGGTCGCGTCGGCGCAAGTCGACGTGAACCAGGCCGACCGGGCACTCACCACGATGCAAGAGAGCGCCGACCCGAGTCGCTCGGCGACGGAGCCGATCGCCGCGACCATCACGCGCTACTCGCTCGATCAGGTCAGCTGCACGAATCATGCGGCCGACCCGTCGTTCCATCCCTCCGACGGCGTGACGTGCTCCCAGCTCGTCAACCTGTCGACGTTCGCGAAGAACGTCCAGGCTGCGCAGTCGGAGCTGACGCAGGCGCAAGGGCAGCTGACGACGCGCGCAGTCCGGCGTGACCGGCGCGAACCAGGGCAAGACTTCGGGCGAGATGCAGGACGCGCAGTCGGTGCAGAACGCGCAGACGCAGCTCACCTCGGCCCAGGATCAGTACAACTCCACGGTCGTCGGCAACGCCGTGAAGCAGGAACCACCGAAGCCGGAACAGCTCGCGCAAGCGCAAGCGACCATCGTCTCGGCGGAGGGTCAGGTCGCCACCGCGCAGAAGAACGAGAACGACACGACGCTGCGCGCCCCGGTGGCCGGGGTGGTCGCGTCGGTCAACGGTCTCGTCGGCCAGCAATCGAGCAGCGGCTCGTCGTCGGCGGCTGCGAGCAGCTCCTCGGCGTCGAGTAGCAGCAGCTCGTCATCATCGAGCGGAAGCACCGGTTTCATCGAGCTCACCAACGTGAAGCTGCTCGACGTCACGGTCGGGATTCACCGAGACCGACGCGCCGAAGGTGAAGGTCGGGCAGGCGGCGACGATCACGCTCGATGCCCTTCCGAACCAGACATTCAACGGTCATGTCGTGGAGCTCGACACGAGCTCGACCCTCGTCAGCAACGTCGTGACGTACAACGCCAAGGTCAGCTTCGACTCCGCGCCCGCGGCGGTGAAGCCGGGAATGACCGCGTCGGTCAACGTCGTGCTCGACAAGCGCGACGACGTGATCACGCTGCCGACGTCGGCGGTGTCGACCACCGGCACGACCGAGACGGTCACGGTCAAGCCCAAGACCGGCAGCGAGAGCACGCGCTCGATCTCTATCGGGTTGCGCGGCGACAACGCGGTCGAGATCACCGCGGGTTTGAACGTCGGCGACCAGGTCGTGATCACGACCGCGGCGGCGTCGACCGGCGGCGGTGCCTTCACCGGCGGCGGCGGGTTCGGCGGTGGCGGCGGCCTGATCGGCGGGGGCGGCGCTCGCCGCGGCGGATGAGCATCGAAGCGGGACCGTCGACGGCGCTGGGCGAGGCGACTCGGCCGGTCGCGGTCGTCAGCACCCGTCCGGTCATCGCGTTGCGCGATGTCACCAAGGTCTACGGCGAAGGCGACACCGAGGTGCACGCGCTGCGCGGGATCAGCCTCGACATCGCGACCGGCGAGTACGTCGCGATCATGGGTGCGTCGGGCAGCGGCAAGAGCACGATGATGCACATCGTCGGCTGTCTCGATGTCGCGACCTCAGGCCGCTACGTGCTCGACGGCATGGACGTGTCGACTCTCGACGACTTCGCACTGTCGGTCGTGCGCAACCGCAAGATCGGCTTCGTCTTCCAGAGCTTCAACCTCATCCCGCGGACTTCGGCGCGCGCGAACGTCGAGTTGCCGATGGTCTACGCGGGCGTGCCCAAGGACGAGCGCCGCGAACGAGCCTCGGCCGCGTTGGCCGCGGTCGGTCTCAGCGATCGCAGCGAACATCTCCCGAATCAACTTTCCGGTGGTCAGCAGCAACGCGCCGCGATCGCCCGGGCCATCGTGACCAACCCCGCGATCATCCTCGCCGACGAGCCGACCGGCGCGCTCGACAGCGCATCGACCGGTGAGGTCCTCGACCTGTTCGGCGGCTTGAACCGCGAAGGTCGAACCGTGATCGTGATCACGCACGAACCTGATGTCGCGGCGCGCGCCAGTCGAGTCATCCGGCTGCGCGACGGCGCGATCGTCGAAGACCGATGAACCTGTCGAGCGTCAACATCGCGTTGCGCGGCATCGTCGTCAACAAGCTGCGCTCGGCCCTCACGACGCTCGGCATCGCGATCGGCGTCGGCTCGGTGATCCTGCTCGTCGCGGTGGGCAGCGGCTCGGCGGCCGCGACCCGCCAGAACCTGGAGCAACTCGGATCGAACACACTCACGGTGCGCGCCGGCGGCTTCGGCTTCGGTGCACGCGCCGGGCACGCAGAGTCGGCAACATCGAGATCACGAACAATGACGTGCAGGCACTTGCCAGCAAGGACAACGCGCCCGACGTCGCGCGAGGTCGTGCCCAGCGTCAATGTCAGCGACGTCACCGTCGTCTACAACGGTGCGACCGACACGCCGAGCTCCATCTCGGGCACCACGACCAACTTCAGCTCGGTGCGCAACTATCCCGTGCAGTGGGGATCGTGGTTCACGCAAGCCGAGTACGACCAGCACCGCAACGTGGTGGTGCTCGGTCTCACCGATGTGAAAGACCTCGTCGGCCAGACCGCCGACGGTTCGGCGCTCGTCGGCCAGCAGGTGTTGATGGGCGGGAAGTCGTTCACCGTCATCGGCGTCTTCAAGTCGAAGGGCACCAACGGCTTCCAGGACCAGGACAGCATCGCGGTCATGCCGCTCACGACCGCGCGCGACGAGTTCGTCGGCAACCAGGGCACCGTCGACGGCCTGACCGCGCAGGCCACGAGCTCGAAGACCGCGGCCGCCGCGCAGAGCGAGATCACGGCCGTGCTCGTCGCCCAGCACCCCGGATCGAGCTCGACCGACTTCAGCGTGCTGAATCAGCAGTCGTTGCTGCAAACGGTGTCGAGCAACAACCGCACGTTCACCGTTCTCCTGGCCGCGGTCGCCGCGATCTCGCTGCTCGTCGGCGGCATCGGCGTGATGAACATCATGTTGGTGACCGTGACCGAGCGCACGCGCGAGATCGGCATCCGCAAGGCGATCGGCGCCCGCCAAGGTCACATCCTCACGCAGTTCCTCACCGAGGCGGTGATGCTCGCCGGCATCGGTGGGCTCATCGGCGCGGTCGTGGCGATCGGGCTCAGCGCGTTCGTCACCATCGAGAACGTCACGCCGGTGGTCGAGCCGTACTCGGTCGTGCTCGCGCTCGCGTTCGCGATCGGTGTCGGGTCTCTTCTTCGGTATCTATCCCGCGAACCGCGCGGCCAAGCTCCGTCCGATCGACGCGCTCCGCTACGAGTGATCAGAGGAAGTCATGAGTGATCAGAGCACGGTCAGTCCACCGCTCGTCGACATCGACAGCATCACTCCCGACGAGGAGCTCCTCGCGGAGGTGCGCAAGACGAGGATCACCACGCCGTTCACGCGCGTGCTGCTCGTGCTCATCGTGCTGAGTGTCGGATTCCTCGCCGGCGCGTTGGTCGACCGCTGGCAGCGTCCGGCTTCGAGCTCGGCGTCGAGCGCGCAGTCACTGCTCGCGCAGTTCCGGAATCGTCGCGGCGGCGCCGGCGCGACCGGGTCGACGGGTTCGACGGGCGCCAGCGGCGCATCGGGCGCATCGGGCGCGTCGGCAACGAGCGGGTTCGGCGGCGCGGCCTCGGGCGCGACGATCGGCACGGTCAAGCTGGTCGACGGCAAGAACGTCTACGTGCAGGATGTGCAGGGTGACGTGGTGAAGGTCACCACGAACGCCGACACCACCGTCACGATCAGCAAGCCCGGAACGGTCAGCCAGATCGAGCCCGGGTCGACGGTCATCGTGCAGGGCAAAGCGAGCTCCGACGGCTCGTCGATGGCGGCGACGAGCATCTCACCCAGCACCGGATTTGGCGGCGGGGGCGGGTTCCGGGCGGCGTTCGGAGGCTGACCGCCTACTTCTCGGTTGCGCCCACCAGCCGTGCAGGTACGCGGCGGCCGAGAGGAACATCCGCTCGTGCTCGGGATCGGCGTCGGCCGCGTCGAAGCAGGCGAGCGTGTACTTGGCGACGTGGGCATCGGGGTGCAACGCGGCACGTGACGCGAGCTCAGCGCTGATCGCCGCGACGACCGCAGGGGGAGCGTGGTAGACCGCGGCGGCCGCGAGCTGCGGCGTCGCATCGAACGCGTCGAACGGATCCACTTCCACCGGGTCGGGCTCGTAGCGATCGGTCACGGGTGCGTTGCTCAACGCGGCGCGGAAACCGACCACGTGCGTCGCGGCAACCGCGAGCGCGCGGAGCGGATCGGTGGTGGTCGTTGCCATCGCCGCCGCGGCCTGCGCGAGCGTGAGGCAGTGCGTCCATCCGTACGGGGCGTGCGCGGGATTGTCCTGCAGCATCGACCACGCCGCGACTCGCGCGACGACGCGTGCAGTTGCGGCGACGTCGGTGGTGCGGCCTAACACCGGCCCGATCACATCGGCGGCGACACCTTTCGAATCGACTTGATGCATCAGCGGGAAGATGAAGTCGCTGCCGGGCATTCCGAGGTAGGGCGTCTCGAGCAGCGCGCGGGTGAGTCCTTGTTCGTCACCCGAGCCGGTGAAGGGTTGCGCGTCGATCCATTCGATCTTCCATTCGCGGAAGCGATTGAGCTCGTGCAGGAGCGGGCGCGCCAGCGCGGTTGCTCCCGGGCTGCGGGGCGCGACGCGGGGGAGCAGGTTGTTGTAGATCGGCGCATGGCCGGCGGCGGAGAGGCACGCGACCAGCTCGTCGGGCCCGACCGGGGGAGGTGCGGGCTCGTCGTCGGCGACGGACTCGCCGGAATGGGCATAGGTGTCCGCGACCCAGGTGATGCGTCGCGTGCGGCGGCCTTGCGACCGGGCTCGACCCGGTCGAGCAGGATGCGGCGGGCCATGAGCTCGAGCGGGGCGTGCAGCTCGAAGGAATTGGCGGGGGCTGACTTCGGCCGGGAGACCAGGCGCACGGCCTCGTCGAAGACCTCGTCGGCGGAGCAGATCGGTCGGCGTCGGGGCCGGTGTCGTGCTCATGAGGAGCACCCTAAGACCTAAAGCTAACTTGAGGTCAAGTGTTATTCTCGCACCATGACGAAGGAGCATTCCTCGGCCGAGCTCATGACGATCGGGGAGGTGGCGGAACGCACCGGCGTCGCGGTCTCGGCGCTGCGCTTCTACGACGCCGAAGGGTTCATCGCCTCTGTGCGCACCGCGGGTGGCCAGCGGCGCTTTTCGCGCGAGGTGCTGCGCCGGATCGCATTCATCACGCGTCGCGCAGACCGTCGGCTTGACCCTCGAGGAGATCCGCGACTCGCTCGCGACGCTGCCGGCGGGGCGGCACCCCGAACAAAGCCGACTGGACGCGGCTCTCACGCGCGTGGCGACCTCGCCTCGACGCGCAGATCGCCCTGCTCGAACGGCTGCGCGACGAACTCTCGTCGTGCATCGGTTGCGGATGTCTTGTCGCTGCAATCGTGCGCGCTCTACAACCCCGACGATCTCGCGGCGTCGTTGGGTGAAGGCGCGCGCTATTTGCTGGGCGACACGCCCGCCGATCTACTTCGTCGAAATCAGTGACACGACGAACCACAACGGTTCGTCGGGTGCGATGTTCGGCGGACTTCCGGCCGGGCCGTACGCCTGATCGCTCGGGATGCCGAGCAGTCGTTACCGCCGACCTTCATCCCCGGGATGCCGTCGGTCCAGCCCTTGATCACCTGGTTCAACGGGAAGGTCGCGGGCTGGCCTGTCTCGTACGACGAGTCGAAGATCTTGCCGGTCGAGCACGAAACGCCGATGTAGTTGACCGTGACGGTGGCACCCGGTTTCACGACCGCGCCAGTGCCGACCTTCAGGTCTTTCTTCACCAGTACGAGTCGGCGGGGGCCCGACCTTGACGGGGACGTTCGGGGCACCCTTGGGAAGCGTGTCGTCCATAGCGACGCACTTCTTCCCGCCGCGGGCGCCTTCGCGGCCGTCGTGGTTGGAGCTGCCGCCGTCGCCCGATCGCGACGTGGAGCTCTTGAGGGGAACGATCGACTACGAAGATGATCCCGATGAGGCCGAGATAAGGCCGCCCGCGGCGATCTCCCACCGTCGCCGCTTGGCTCGCCGCCTCGCCACTTCGACCGCCGACAAGCGCGCCTGGCGGTTCTGGATCCTTTTGTCGCGGTTCCGGGAGCTCACGGGCGGAGAAGCTACCAGTCGAATTCCGGTCAGAAACCTCGGCGGCGCCGAATTCTCATGGCTGCGAGCTGGGCGAAGGCGAAGGCGCCGACGATCGCGAACACGAAGACCGTCCAGGGGAAGGGGTTGATCGGCGGCGCTTTGTGCGCGGGCTCGAACAGCTCGTAGTGGCCGGCGCCCACGGTCAGCACCAACTCGCCGTTTGCCTCTCGTACCGATTTCACGCCCGGGTCGTCGGAT
>CAWEDT010000014.1:0-42819 GCA_963807945.1 uncultured Actinomycetes bacterium
TGAGCGCCTGCCGCGGTTCTCGGAACCAGTCGACCCCGATCGGGCACGCGTGGCCGCGTGCGACATTCTCGGCGGGACTGCTCGGTTTCGTGCGCATGCACACGCCTCGTCCGTTGCGCAAGCCGTTGAACTGGCTCGGTGATCGCCTGAGCAACATCGGCCACTGGTTCGGGTCCGTGTGTTCTCCCACGTGCCGACGGCGTTGTTGTTCATCCTCGGTCTCGTCGTGGTCGCGGTCGCGATCGCCTACATCGTGAGCAAGGCGCGCGTGAACCGCGGCGCCGCCATCAGACACGGGCGCGGCGGCGACCTCGGCGGTACGCGGTTGAAGATCCCGACGAGCTCGAGCGCGTGGCCGACGTGGCCGAGCAAGCCGGTCAGCTCGACATGGCCGTGCGGCTTCGCTTCCGCGCCGGTCGGCTGCGGCTCGGCAATCGTGGCGCGATCCGGTACCGCCCGTCGGTCACGACCAACGAAGTGCGGCGCGTGTTGGGATCCGACACGTTCGACGAGTTGGCGCGCACCTTCGACGCGATTGCGTACGGCGGACGCGAGGCCGAGGCACCCGACGTCGACGCCGCCCGTCGCGAATGGCCCCGCGTCGTCGTGGGCGCGAACAAGAGCGTCGATGGCGACCGAATCGCAAAGCCCGTCAGCCGGGAAGTCGGCGACCGGCGAGTCGAAGGCAGGCCGGCGGTTCGCGATCGTCGCCATCGTGCTGATCGGCGGGATCATCTCGCTCAACGTCGCGGCGAAGGGCCTCGACCACGCGGTCGGCGGCAACGAGCCGAGCGGCGTCGCGGGGTCGTCGTACGGAACGCAATCGACCGGGCTCGCAGCCGCGGCGTCGTTGTTTGCCGACTACGGGCATCCGATCGTCCGCCAGCGCGGATCACTCGTGTCGGCGACCCTCGATCCGCACATGACCCTGTTCGTCATCGAACCCGAGACGCTCACCGAAGACGACGAAGCGACGCTGCTCGAGTTCGTCAGCCGGGGCGGCCGGCTCGTGATCGGTGGATCGCAACCGTTCTATCTCCACGGGCTCCGCGATCACCCGCCCGAATGGGATCCGAACGGGCTCAAGACATACGCCGAGATCGCACCGATCCTCGGCGCGCGGGAAGTCGAGACGGCGGGCCAGGGCGTATGGACCGACCCCGGTTCCGGAACCGTCTACGCGACACGGGCGACGCGGCGTTGCTCACCCAGGAAAACGTCGGACTCGGCGAGATCTACTTTCTCGCCGACGCGTCGCCGCTCGAGAACGACTATCTCGGCCGCTCCGACGACGCCGCGTTCGCACTCGGGCTCGCGGGTAACCAGTCGCGAACGGTCGGCTTTGCCGAGGGAACACGCGGGTACGGCGAAACCCGCGGTATCAGCGCGATCCCGACGCCGTGGAAGATCGCACTGGTGATCCTCGCCCTGGCGGCAATCGTGCTCGCCTGGTCGCGGAGTCGCCGGTTCGGGCCACCCGACCGACCGGCGCGTGATCTCCCGCCGCCGCGCGCCGAGTACGTGCGGGCGCTCTCGGTCACGCTCGAACGCACACGCGATCCCGGAACCGCACTGGCACCGCTGCAACAATGGGCGCGCTGCACATCGCGCAGCGCGCTCATCTCCGAAGCGATGCTTCGCCGGAAGAGATCGACCGCGCCGCGATCACGCTCGGATTCTCCCAAGCGGAACGCGCCGCGATCTGGTATCCGCCCACCGATGACAACACCGCGCTCGCGCTGGGTCAGCTCGTCTCGCGTTTGTCACAAGACGAGAGGAGCCCGGTGTGAACGAACTTCGCGATCGGGTCGTGCAAGAGGTCCGCAAGGTCGTCGTCGGTCAAGACGGCGTCGTCGAGGTGCTGCTCGCGGCGGTCACCGTCGGCGGCCACCTGCTGCTCGAAGGCGTTCCGGGTGTGGCCAAGACGCTCGTCGCGAACGCGTTCGCGCGCGCGATCGGCGTCGACTTCCGGCGGGTGCAGTTCACGCCCGACATGCTGCCCTCCGACCTCACCGGGACGATGACGTTGCGATCGGGCGAGCTCGCGTTCCGCCAAGGTCCGGTGTTCACCAACCTGTTGTTGGCCGACGAGATCAACCGCACGCCCCCGAAGACCCAGGCCGCGTTGCTCGAAGCGATGCAGGAACGCCAGGTGAGTGTCGACGGGGTGAGCCGACCGCTCCCCGATCCGTTCATCGTCGTCGCGACACAGAACCCGATCGAGTACGAAGGCACCTATCCCCTGCCCGAAGCGCAACTCGACCGGTTCCTCGCCAAGATCGATGTCGGCTACCCGGGCGCCGACGACGAAGCCGCGATTCTCCGGCTGCGGCACAAGGGGGTCGCACCGGCGACACTCGACGACGTGCACGCGGTCACCTCTGCCGCGGAGCTCATCGCGGCCCGCGAGACGGTCGACGCGACAACCGTGAGCGATGCGATCGTCAACTACGTCGTCATGCTCGTGCGCCGGACCCGGGAGCTACCGAGTGTCTCGTTGGGTGCGAGTCCGCGCGGTGCGGTGCACCTCCTCGCGGCGGCGAAGGCATCAGCCCGGCTCGGCGGCCGCGACTTCGTGACTCCCGACGACGTGGTCGCGGTCGCGCCCGCGGTGCTGCGCCATCGGCTCCAGCTCCGGCCCGAAGCCGAGCTCGAGCGCTACTCCCCCGACGACGCAGTCGCGACCGCAATCGCCAGCGTCCCGGTTCCCCGTTGACGTTCGTTCTCTCGACCCAGACCCGATGAGCCCATCCCCGCGGGCGGCGATTGCCCTGGTGATCGTCGGCTTCGTCGCGCTCGCGGTTCCGGGCTGGATCGCGATCACCCTCGCGATCGTGGTGGTCGTGCTCACCGCGGTCGACATGGTGCTCGCGCGGCGCGAGCCGCGGGTTCGGCGCACGATCTCCGCCGCGCTCGCACGCGGGGTTCCCGCGTCGCTCGCGATCGAGACGAACCCCGACGTGCGCGCGCGATGTCGATCTGCGCCAGGCCCGGCCGCCTGACTTCACCATCGAACCGTCGACCGGACGCGGAACGATCGACGCGCAAGTGGTCGCGCACCGGCGGGGCGCGCATCGGCTCCCGCCGGTTGCCGCCCGGCGCCGCGGCCCCCTCGGCTTGGGCACATGCACGTTCGACGCCGATGGGGGCACCGATCTCCTCGTGTACCCCGACGTGTTCGCGGCGCAGCGGCTGGTAGTCGCGCTGCGGCGCGGTCGCTTCCGCGATCCGGGCCTGAGGACGCGTGGCCCGCTCGGCTTGGGCACCGAGTTCGAATCCGTGCGCGACTACCTCCCCGATGACGACGTGCGCCAGATCAACTGGCAGGCGACCGAACGCACAGGTCGACCGATGAGCAATCAGTACCGGATCGAGCAAGACCGCGATGTCGTGTGCCTGGTCGACGCGGGTCGGCTGATGGCCGCGCCGATCCGCCGCGCCGACGACACGAACGAAGGCGCGCAAGCGACGCGGCTCGACGCCGCAGTCGACGCGGTCACGATGGTCGCGCTCGTCGCCGACGAGCTCGGCGACCGGTGCGGCGTGACGGTGTACGACTCCGAGGTCCGGCGCCGACTCGTCCCCCGGCGCGTGGGCGGCAAAGCCGTCGTCCGCACCATCCTCGACATCGAGCCGACGCTCGTCGACAGCGATCACGATCTCGCCTTCCGCGCGGTCGGCGGCGTCAAGCGGGCGTTGATCGTCGTGCTCACCGATCTCGTCGATGAAGCCGCGGCCCGTTCGCTGCTCGACGCGGTCCCGGTGCTGGCGCGCCGGCACGCCGTCGTGATCGCGTCGGTGCGCGATCCCGACCTCGACGCGCCGCTCACGCACGCGCCGCAGACACCGCGCGACGTCTACGCGGGTGCGATTGCGCTCGACGTGCTCGACGGCCGGGCGCAAGTCATGAAACGCCTACGGAGCCAGGGCGCGACGGTGATCGAAGCGCCGCCCGCGGAACTCGGCGAAGCGTGCGTACGCGCGTATCTACGCCTGAAGTCCCGCGCCCGCCTCTAAGGCCGGTTCCTCGGGCGGCGCACCGCGCCACAACACGAGTCCCCAGAAGACGGCGCCTAGAGAGAAGCCGACGGCGAGCACCGTCGGCAGTCCCGTACCCGCGGGTGTGAGAAAACCTTCGACCAGGCCGGCCACAACGAGCCACGGCACGGTGCCCAGCACCATCTCGATCGCGGCGCGCGCTTCCTCGCGGACGGCTTGACCGTGTGGTCGGTTGCCCGGATCGATGATCGACCAACCGAGCCGCAATCCCGCCGCGCCCGCCACGATGATGCAACTCAACTCCAACACGCCGTGCGCCGTGACGAGCTCGAAGAAGACGCGACCGTTCCCGGCGCCCACCGCCAATCCCGCGACGACGCCGAGCATCATCCCGTTCTGGATCAGGATGTAGAGCGAACCGACGCCGAACAGCAGTCCGCCCGCGAACGTGTAGAACGTCACGCCGATGTTGTTCGTGAAGATCTGCGCCGCCAGCGACGACTCTTCGTCGACCGATTTGCCGAGGCTCTGGCCAGGAGTGCGCGGTTCGGTCACCGACTGGAATTCGGTCGGCACCATGCCGCTCGCCGGACCGGGATCGCGCCAGGCCCAGTAGCCACCGAGCAGCGCGGGAACCGCAAGTGCGAGGAACGAGATCGCGAGAATGAGCTTGCGTTCGCGGATGCGGCGCCAGTATCCGGTCGAGAAGAACTCCCACACGCTCGTCCGTGACGACGGCGCGTTGTAAACGCCTTGGCGGCCGCGTTGCACGAGCTGTTCGAGGCGAACGACGATCGCGTCTCCGGGAAAGCGTCGGCGCGCGTGCGCGAGGTCAGCCGCGCTGGCGCGGTACAACGCGCCGAGCCGGCGCACGCCGTCGGCACCGAGCCGGCTCGGCCGGTTTCCGGCAACCGCAAGCAACTGTTCGAGCTCGTTCCATGTAGGAGATCGATCGGAAACGAACTCGTCTAGGTTGGTCACGTGCAACTCGACGATCGGGTCACGCTCGCGACACCCGAAGGAGTGGCGCTCGAGCTCATACTCGCGGGTCTGGGTTCACGATTCCTCGCCCGCCTCCTCGACTCGGTCATCCAGTTCGGCGTCATCGTCGCGCTTGCCTTCGGTCTCGGGATCGCCGGCGGCGGCACGCCGGGTTTCGTCCAGGCGATTGTCATCATCTTCGTGTTCCTGACGATCTTCGCGTACGACGTCGCGTTCGAGACGTTGAACCACGGGCGAACCATCGGCAAGCAGGCCGCGGGCATCCGCGTGGTCGGCCAGACCGGCGAGCCCGTCCGCTTTCTCGCCAGCGCGATCCGCAACATCGCTCGCATCCTCGACTTCCTACCCGCCTTCTATTTGATCGGCACGATCTCGATCATCGCCACCGAGCGCGATCAACGGGTCGGCGACCTGGCGGCCGGCACGCTCGTGATGCGCGACCGCTTCCCGGGCATGGCCCGCATGACCGCGCCCATCACGGTCAATCCCGCGGCGGTGGCCACGTGGGATGTCTCGGCAATCGGTACCGGCGAGATTCAGGCCGTGCGCCAGTTCCTCGACCGGCGCCTCGATCTCACCCCGCCCGCGCGCAACTACTTCGTGGCCGATCTCGCCAACCGGCTCGCCCCGCGGGTTGCGGGCATCCCGCCGTACAGCCATCCTGAATATGTGCTCGAGGGCATCGTCGTCGCGAAGCAGTCGCGCTCGTGAGCGTCGTTCCCGGTACTGCCGCGCCGGGCACGCGATGTTCGGATCGGAGGCGCCGCGCTCGTCGGCGCCGCCGCGATCTGGCCGGTCCTCCCGCTGCACCCACCGCTGGCGTGTCCCTTGCGATCGATCACGGGAATCCCGTGCCCACTCTGCGGCATGACCCGTGCGGTGCATCGCGGCGGTGCACGGACATCTCGGCACGTCGCTGGCGTTCAATCCGGGCGGGATACTGGTGGTGCTGCTCGCGGTCACGGCACTCATCCGGCCCCAGTTGCTCACGCGGGCCCGTGTGCCGGTGTGGTTGATGATCGGCGTGCTCGGCGTGTTGTGGGTCTGGAACATCGGATTCAATCCCGACGTTTCATCAACTCCTGCTGCGCTAGCGGCAGCTCCGGCTGCGCTAACGCTCGACGTCGCGGCGGCCTTCGAACCGCGTGCCCGAGCGTCACTTCGTCGGCGTACTCGAGATCGCCACCGACCGGCAGTCCGCTCGCGATGCGTGTGACGAGCATGCCGAGTGGCTTCAGCAACCGCGCGAGATACATCGCGGTGGCTTCGCCTTCGATGTTGGGATTGGTCGCGAGGATGATCTCGTCGACGCCGTCTTGATCGATGCGCGCCGAGCAGCTCCTTGATGCGCAGCTGTTCGGGGCCGACCCCTTCGATCGGTGAGATCGCGCCTTGCAGCACGTGGTAGCGGCCCTTGAACTCGCCGGTGCGCTCGATCGCGACGATGTCGCGCGGTTCCTCCACGATGCAGAGCGATCGTGTCGCGTCGTTCGTCCCGGCAGATCGCGCAGAGCTCACCTTCGGAGATGTTGAAGCACTGACGGCACCACGTGACGCGTTCCTTGGCATCGACGATCGCCGTCGCGAGCCGGCGCGGATCGACGGATCAACCCGGAGGAGGTGGAACGCGATTCGTTGTGCGGATTGGGTCCGACGCCGGGCAGTCGACCGAGCTCGTCGATCAGCGCCTGAACCGGTCCTTCGTAAAGGGCCAATGAACGCGCGCCTCAGCCGAGCAATCCGTCGAGGCCGAGCGATCCGAGATCCAAACCGGAGGGTTGACGGCGCCGAGCTTCTCGCGCCTGCAACACCTTCGCCTGGCGGGCGGCTTCGGTCACGGCCGCGACGACGAGATCCTCGAGCGTCTCGACATCGGTGGGGTCGACGACGCTCGGGTCGATCGAGATCGCACGCAACGCGCCTTGGCCGTTGACGGTCGCCTTCACGACACCGCCGCCGACGGTCGCCTCGACGACCGCGTTCTCCAACGCTTGCTGCGCGGCCTGCATGTCGGCCTGCATCTTCTGGACTTGTTCCAGCATGTTCATCGGGTCGGGGTCACGTCGTCTCCGGTCACTCGGGCGTCTCCGGTCACTTGCGGGGATGTTCTTCGACCACTTCCGCACCGAGCCCGGCCATGAGGCCGCGATGCGGGTCGGGGAAGGTCGGCGTCGGGTACGTCTTCCAACTCGTCGATGTCGTCGATGACGATGTCTTTCTTCGGGTTCCGGCGGCTCGTCGACGGTTACGCACGGGCTCGCCGCCGGCGACGCGGCTTCAGCGCGTCGTGGGCGCCGAAATCGTGCGGCGATGAGCTTGAGGCGGGGCTGCGATCCGAGCAGGGGCTTCGAGCGCGGCCTTGATCGCGTCGGCCTCGCTGCGGAAGCGCGCGTTGATCGTCTCGAAGCGCTTGCCCGGCGGCGCGCCGAACACGACCACGCCGTCTTCGACACCGATCGGCTGCGCTTCCTGGATCACCGCGCGGAACGGGCCTTCAGCGTGGCGAACGCGGTCGGGCCACGCTTCGATCGACGTCGTCGAACGAAGGTGACGGTCACCGCGGGTTCGGCCGGCGCCGCGGTTGCTGCGGCGGGCGGCTGCGGAAGCCTTCGCGGCGCGGGCTGCGGCTCGGCGGCACGTGGCTTCGGGCGCGAGCGCGCCGCGAGCATCGGCCCCTCGTACTTGCGCGCGCCGACGCCGGTTCGGGCTTCGGCGCCGGCGCCGCTCGGCGCGACCGGCGCGATGCGGTGCGGCGCGTCGCCGCTCGCGGTCGGCCGCCCGCGAGTCTGGCGTTCGAGTCGCTCGACCCGATCGAGCAGATTCTCTTCGCGGGCGGGCTTCGCGACGGGCGAGCCGAACGACCGCGACTTCCAACACGAGACGTGGGTCGGCGATCGCCTGGCCGCGGATGTCGACGATCGCCTGCCCCATCATCTCGATGCCGCGCACGAGCGCAACGATTGCCGATGTGCTCCGCGAGCTCGGTAAGCGCGCCGCCTCCTCGGCGGGACCGTCGTACGGAACGCGTCCGTTGCCGTTCGCGGAGAGGAACGCGTCACGCAACGTGCGCAGCATGTCGTCGGCGATGCGGCGCGGCGTCGTGACCGGCGAGCAACATGTCGTGCACACCGACCAGCGCGCCCGCCACGTCTTCCGCGCTGACCGCGTCGAGCACCGCGACCCGCTGCTCGAAGGGCACGCCGCCGAACGCTTCCTGCACCGCGGCGCCGTCGAGCTGGCCCCGCCGACCGCGAGGGCCTGGTCGAGCGCGGAGAGCGCATCGCGGGCCGAACCGCCGGCCTTACGGGCGATGAGATCGATGGCCTCGGCGTCGGCTTCGATGCCCTCCCGGGCGAGGATGTCGGCGAGGTGGCCGGTGAGCTCCTCGTGCGAGAGCAGCGTGAACTCGAAGTGCTGGGTGCGCGACCGGATGGTGGGCAGCACCTTCTGCGGGTCGGTCGTGGCGAGCACGAACACGACGTGGGCGGGCGGCTCCTCGAGCGTTTTCAGCAGCGTGTTCGACGCCGCCGCCGAGAGCATGTGCACCTCGTCGATGATGTAGACCTTTTTCCGGCTGGTGGCGCCGACCCCGAGATGCACGCCCTGAATGAGGTCGCGGATCGCGTCGACCCCGTTGTTCGACGCCGCGTCGAGCTCGACCAGGTCGAAGAACGATCCGTTGGCCACCGCCAGGCAGTTCTCGCACTTGCCGCACGGCTCGCCGTCGACGCCGAGGTCGAGACAGTTGAGCGCCCGGGCGAGGATGCGCGCCGGTGGTGGTCTTGCCCGTTCCACGCGGACCGGAGAAGAGGTAGGCGTGACTGGTGCGGTCTTCCTTGACCGCGTTGCGGAGCGCGACCGTGACGTGATCCTGACCGACCAACTCCGAGAAATGCTCCGGGCGGTACTTGCGATACAGGCTCTGCGAGGTCACAACATCGATGGTACCGACGGGAGGTAGCCTGCCCCCGGCCCGCTCGCGCCTTGTCGGGTCCGGCGCGACGGGTGCCCGTGAACCGAGTCAGGTCCGAAAGGAAGCAGCTCTCAGCGGAAGCGCCTGGGTGCCGCCGGGTCGCCTGACCTGTGCTGCGAGCGGGCCACCATTCTGACTGCGGCTACGACCTCCGGCCCTCGAACGCCCGTGCGGCTCGTCGCAACTTCCGGGCCTACGGATCTGCGCCTGTACGATCCACCGGTTCAGGAGGGGTGCGAGAGCGGCCGAATCGGCACGCTTGGAAAGCGTGTGTGGGGCAACTCACCGTGGGTTCGAATCCCACTCCCTCCGCTCGTTGGGAGCACGACAGCCGAGCCTCTCAGCGGCTCGGCAGTTTGAGGCGAAGATTTAGACTCGAACCGTGCTCAGATTGCCACGGAAGCGGCTGCCAATCGACCTGCTCATCGCTTCCGTGGCCTTGTGCGGAATCGCATTCTTCATCGATGGCGCGGTGCGTCTGGCGTGGGGCGAATGGTTCCGACCGGCTTTCGACGTGGTGCTCATTGCAATGGTCGTCGACACCATTCGCCTACTCCGCCGACGGCGAGCCGTTGCTACATCGACCAATCCCGAGGAAACGCCTGCCGGCCGCAAGGCGATCAGCCGAACCATCTCCGGCCCGCGCGCGTCACTACTTCGGTAAGACCACTTCAGCTGAATTTCGCCGGCCAGCCACCCCAGCTCGGATCGGGTTCGCCCGAGAGATAGGCGGCCCGAAGGTTTTCGAGCCAGCTCATGCTGTCTTCGAGTCCGCCGGGGCGGTTGCGTGCGAGCCACAACTCGCGATGACGGTCGATGAGATCGTCGAGACGATCGGCAAAGGCGCGGCGCTGATCCTCGGGCACGGCGCCGAGCATCCCGGTGTCTCCTGCCGCGATACGCGCGAACGCGTCGTCGGCCATGAGGTCCATCATGTCGACGGTCCACCGCATCTCCCGCACGAGCAGTCGGCATCGTCACGGCCGGGCCGGGCGCGCTCGACCCCGGCGCGCGCATCAGCGATCAGAGCCTTCACCGAGTCGAGCTCCTCGATGGTCATGCCCCTCGTGATTCCGCGACCGACTCGGATCTGCGGGTAGTAGAGGTGCATCGCCAGCACCGAGTGGTTGGGGATCTGCGGGGTCACCGCTCGGTGCAGGTCGCCCATCGTGAGCAACGCCGCCGCGAGGCCGCCGGTCGCATCGTCGAACGCGTGCACGCTCAGCGCGGCACCGAGATCGATGTCGGCGTTGGTCTCGAGGCACCACGAAACCGCGGCGCCGTACGCGAGGCCCGGTTCGCTGATCGGCTGCTGCTGCAGGTGGCCGCCATCGCCCCAATCGGTGTTGAGGAACCCGGTCCCGCCGTGCGCGAGCGCAGCTTCGGCCGCGTGGCGACAGCTCTCCTTCGCGTTGGTGATGCGCCCGGCAATGCTGAGCCAGCTCGACGTGCCGGGCGCGACCCAGAACGGAATATCCGCGCCGGCCAGCATCGCGGTGCGCTCGTCGAACGGGTACTCCGCGTCGTAGCCCCACTCGCACACGGTCACACCGTCGGGCACCTGCGCGAGCAGCTCGGCGTCGCCGGAGAACATGTCGCCCCAGATGATCACCTCGCGCCCGGCGAGCTCCGGCAGCGCGCGCAACTTCGCGACCCACTCGAAGTACTCGCCCAGTCGTTCGCGCGGCAGTTCCCACGTCTCGTCGAGGCCGATGTTGACCCGCCGGCTCGTGAACAGAGGCAGCAACTCGGCGAGCAACTCGCGCACGAGCGCGAGCGAATCAGGGTTCGCGGGGTCGATGCGTCATCGCGGTGTGCCAGAGACCCCACGGGTCGACGAAGCCGTCGGGTTCGATCGCGAGTGACCGGTAACGCTCGTGCTTCAGCCACCGGTTCATGTGACCAAGACAGTTCTGGTTGGGCACCAACTCGACGTGGCGCTCGCGACAGAACGCGTCGAGCTCGCGGATCTCGGCGGCCGTGAACGGGCTCGCCTCGCGCGTGCACCTCCGGGTGGTCTTGTACGCGAACGTGTGCTCGCTGTAGAGCTGGAACTGGTTGACCTTCCACTGCGCGAGGCGGTCGATGAGATCGCGCAGTGTCTGCATGGTCGGGACTTTGTCGCGCGAGACGTCGAGCATCACCGCGCGGACCGGGAGATCGGGATGGTCGCGAATCGTTCCGATCGGGATCGATCCGTTCGACAGACGCGCGAGCTGGGCCAGCGTTGCGCGCGCGTAGAACCGACCGGCGTCGTCGCCGGCAACGAGATGCGCGCCGTCCTCCTCGATGCGGAGCTCGTAACCCTCGGCGGGCAAGGTCGGGTCGATGCGCTCCGACGCGATCCGGTTCGCGGTGAGCTGGTCGCCGACGTCGACGAAGCGGGGACACGGCAGCAAGTTCACGACAGCACCTTCCGGTACACGAAGTAAACGGTGCTGACCCGGCCGCCGAGCGCGGCGTACGGGACGACCGGCCCGACCCAGTTGACCTCGATCGAGTCGCGCCCACGACGCCGGAGCTCATGGAGTGCGCCGACGAGCGTGCTGCGCCCGGCACCACGACCTATCAATTCGGGACGCGCGGCAACCGGCCCGAGGAAGCCGGCCCGGTTGACCTCGAAGCCACAGAACGCGCTGATCCCGCGATCGTCCCGGGTAATCAGCAGATTGTTCTTGTCGAGCGCCCGCAACACTTCGACCCGCCAGTTCGACCAGTGCTTCGCCATCCACTCGTCGACTTCGTCACGATCGTCGGGACCGGCGAGCGCGTACCCACCGGGATCGTCGGGAATCGTCGCCAAGTCGATCGTCATGTCGAAGTGTGACTCGATCCGCTCGTAGTGCAGCCGCTCGAACAGACACATCAGTTCGGTGCTCGCACTCGGGACTCCCGCCCACAAGAAGTACGGCGAGTCGGCACCGACCGTCAGCGCGGCACTCCCGGCCGCACGCGCATCGCCCTCGGCGGCGCGCACGAGCGCGCGACCGTGGCCGTTACCGCGCTGTTCCGGATCGACCACGAGAAGCCGCAGGTGCGTGCCGTCATCACACTGCGCGGTGGCGACGACCCCGACACTCGGATCGCCGCGCACGATCGCGGGCTGCTCGGCCGCGAAGAGCACACCATCAATCTCGGCTTCGGTCGGCGAGTCCGCGATGCCGCGCCGGCACAGATCGGCAATGGCCGAGAGTGCGCTCCGATCGAGAACCGGAAGTTCTGTCACAAGGTCGTGACGGTACCCGGCATCGATGCGAGAAGGTGGAGCTGCGCGCGTGCGCGGTCGAGGTTGTGGCCGGGCCGCGCCGTCCGGAAGTACACGTCACCCTCGATCCAGTCGGTCAGGAAGCGCACCGCCTGCTCGAACGTGACGATCGCGCCCGCGGACTCGAGCGCTTCCGATTCCGCGGCGCGCATACCGGGAACTGTCGAGAAGCCGGAGCGGTACCCGTCGAGCACTGCTCGATACAGCTCGGGATCCACGATTGCGCGCTCGGTACGAGGCTCGTCTTCGGCGGCGTAGGTCGACGCCGTGCGCACGCAGGTCGCCGACGTCCCAGAACCACGCGGTCGGCATCACCGTGTCGAGGTCGACGAGACAGACCGCCTCGCCGTCGCGAAACAGGAAGTTGTCGAGCTTGGGATCGTTGTGCGCGATCCGGCGCGGAACACTCGCGACGATCTCCCGTGCCATATCCGCGAGCGGAGCCGCCGCAAACGCGGCCGCGATCTCCGGCTCGACTCCGGCTACGCGCCCACACGGATCTGCCGCAACGGCTTCGCGCAAACGAGCGAGCCGACGCGGCGGGATCGTGAAAGTTCGGGAGCGTCTCGTGGAGCGTGGCGGGCTCGAGATCCGCGAGACCCACGTGGAAGCGAGCCAACAGGTTCGCCGCCGACATCGCGCTCGCCGGGTCGACGTCGACGCGAGATTCCGCATCGGCAACGCGGAGCCACGCCCGCCATACGCCGTCGCCATCGTCGACGAGCCACCCACCGGATCGCGCGGGCACGGGCTCGGGCAGGAATCGCCCGTGAAGATGCGTCGTCACCGCCGTGACGTTCTCGACCAGCTGGTTGGGAGCCGGGAAGATCACGGTGTTGATGCGTTGCACCACGTAGTCAGCGGTCGCGGTCTCGGCGAGGAAGGTCTCGTTGATATGACCGCCGCCGAACGCGCGCACCGCGACAACCGGATCCGCCAACGCGAACCGCGCCGCGACGCGCGAGACCTCGGCCGAGTCGGTCACTGCAGCGCGGCTCGGACGGCGGCCAGGTCTTCATCGTGGGTGACGCCGATACACGCTGCCTCGGAGAGCATCACGCGCACGGTCTCGCCGGCGTGCGCGAGCGAGACCACGACATCGGGCAGGAACACCTCGCCGACGCTGCCGGCCGCGATGAACGCGCCGACCGCGTCGGCCAGCGGCGGAAATACCGACTCGCGCAGGACCCACATGTTCATCGACACCCACTCATCGCCGCGCGAACGGCGTGACCGTCGCGCCAGACTCGAAGAACCGCGCGCCGCTACGCGTCACGACCTTTCCCTCCGGCGCCGCGACCAAGTGACCATCGTCGATCTCCATCAGGGCTCGGGAGACGGGCCGATCCGACGTAAGTGTGCGCGCCACCCGAAACGCCACCAGCGCGTGCTCGTCGTCGGGCGCCGTGCGGAGATGCTCGGCCGCGAGCACGAACGCGTCGGCCGGATACAAGTCGTCGGCGTTCACGACCACGAACGGCCCGTGCACCTGATGGCGAGCGGCCAGCACCGCGTGGGCCGTACCCATCGGGCGCGTGCGACCCGCCGGCAGTTCCTGCACTGCGATCTCGACCGGGATGGCGGTCCGCGGCATCAGCTCGAGATGGGCTCGCACCTCATCTTTCGATCGCAGGCGCGACGACCACGACGGCATGCGAGAAACCCGCGGTCGCCGCCCGCCGCAGCAGGATGTCCATGATCGCGGCGCCGTCGACATCGACCTCCGCGAGCTGCTTCACGCCACCGAATCGGGTGCCCAATCCGCCGGCCAGGATCACCACGCCCGCGTCCACGGCGTCGAGCGTACGCAGCATCTCAACCGAAGCCGCCGTGAATGATGTCACTCGGGGAATCTGACATTTAGGGTCGGTCTCCGGCGCCCGATATCGACAAATGCGGAAATGCCAGACGTGCGGGTACCTGGTGCTCGGCGACGGCGAAACCTGCAAGAACTGCGGCGCGTTGCTCCGCGCGCGTCACGGCGCTGGTGACCAGCGGCGCACCGCCGACCGCGCCGCCGCGCCGCGCCGCCGCCACCCGCCCCGCCCGGCTACGCGGCTCCGCCCGCCTTCTCGGGATCTCAGGCGTTCGAGCGCGAGTGGGACGCGCCGACCCCGGTGCCGGTGAAGGCCCCCCGCAACAACACGCCCGCGCGTGGTGCTCGCGTTCGTCGTCATCGCATCGATGGCCCTCGGCTGGGTCGCGATGGGCCAGTTCCTGAAGCACGACAAGGTGCCCGCCGATGCCAAAGATTTCGTCGCCGGCCACGGCGTCTCCTTCTCGTCGCCCGACCACACGTTCGACGCGCAGTTCCCCTCGCAACCGACCCTGATTCAGAAGCAGTTCTCCGTCGTGTCGTCGATGACGACGCTGAATCTCGCGCAGGCGCAAACCGCCGATTACGAGGTCGTCGTGGCCAGCATGGTGGTTCCGGTTCGGATACCCGACTCCGAGGTGGACGCCGCGATCCATCAGATCCTGGAGGCCGGGGCCACGGCGCAGGATGCGAGGATCACCAGCGAGAAGAAGGTGACGGTCGTAGGCGCACCCGGCATCGAGGTCCGCGCCAAGATCAACGACGGCTACGACGCCCGGCTGCTCGTGATCGTCTCCGGCTCCCACTTCTATCTGCTCGGCGTTCACGCCACGAGCGGAGTCGGCCGTCTCTACGACGCATTGATCGCCTCGCTCATCATCTACTGATCCCGCGCAGGTGCCCGCTCGGCGCGGTTCGTGCAAGGGTGGCGCATGACGTCTGAGCTCCGTGCCGGTGAGCCGCTCGAACCGATATCGGGTGCGGTCGGCCGGAGCGTCACCCTGCTCGCCGACGAGCACCGCCAAGACCGCATGCTCGGTATCGACTGTTGGTATCCGGCCCTCGCCGGTGACCATCCCAAGTCCCTCTATGAGGTGCTGCCCGGTGTCGGCTTCACGTCGTCGGCGCTCGCCGACGCGCCCGCCGCACCCGGTCGGCATCCGCTGCTCATTTGGTCGCACGGCCGGTCGGGCACCCGCACCTCCTATTCGATGCTGTGCGAAGGGCTCGCGGCGCGCGGCTACGTCGTGATCGCGCCCGATCACCCGGGCGACACGCTGGCCGATTGGCTCCTCGGTGCCGCGGTCGACGACGCCACCAACGAGGAACAGCGCGTCGACGACGTTCGCTTCGTGCTCGACGCCGCGCTCGGTGACCGCCCGGGCCTCGATCTCATCCCCGAGGTCGACGCGGATCGCGTCGCAGTTGCCGGGCATTCCTACGGCGGGTTCACTGCGTTCGCGCTCGCGGGCGCCGAGCAACCCGACTCGCGCGTGCGCGGCGTCGCCGGGTTGGAATCGTTCACCCGCACGATGCCGGGCCGCGTGTTGCGGCGCGTCGATGTTCCCGCGTTGATGATCGTCGGTATGCGTGATCTCACGACTCCGCCCGACACCGATGCCGACCGTGCGTTCGCGGTGCTCGCCGAGAAGGGCGCGCGCCGCGTCGACATCGAAAATGCCGGCCACCAGGCGTGCAGTGACGTCGGCGTCTACCTCGAGCTCGCGCCGCAGGTGCAAGGGCTCCCCGAACTCGTCACCGACTTTCTCGCGAGCCTCGCCGATCAAATAACCGGAACCGCGGGCGATCCGTGGCGACCGACCGTCACGAAGCATCTCGACATCCTCGGCACCTGGCTCGACGAGCTCTTCGATCGCGTCCCCGACCAGACCCGCTAGGTCAGGTCAGCGCAGGAAGCAGCAGCGAACCGGGCGGCGCGTCGGCGATCACCACTTGCGCCGGGGCCGGTACCGCGACATCGAATGCGACCCGACGGGGGACGGCGCCCGCGAGCACCCGGCCGAACACCGCGTCGGGAAAGTGGGCGCCGACGACAACGGTGTCACGCGCATCGAGCTCGACGAGGAGCCGCTCACGCGCGCGCCGTGCCGCGTCGGGATTGGCGTCGGCCGCGAACGCCCATTCCGGATGCGTGATTTGGAGCGGGCAATGGATCGCGTCGCCGAGCACGACCGCGCGCTGATTGCCGGACGCGACGAGGAACGAACAGTGGCCGGGCGTATGACCGGGCGTCGGTACCGCGGTGATGCCGGGCAGGACCTCCGACTCCCCGTCGAGCAAATCGACGCGCTCGGCGAGCATCGTGATGTCTCTTTCGCTGGGGCCGCCCGCGCCCGGCCGCGTCTTCCAGTACTCCCATTCGGACCGGAACATCACATGGCGCGCCCGGTCGAAGGTGAGCGCGCCGTCGTCGGTCGGGCTCGTCCACCCCACATGATCGATATGCAAGTGGCTGTAGAGAACCGCGTCGACATCTTCGGGCGCGAGGCCGAGGCTCGCGAGATTCGTCAGCAGGCGCCCGCCCCAGAATTCCATCCCGAGCTCTTCGAGGATCACGGTGCGCGGGCCGAACCCGAGATCGATCAGCACTCGTCGCCCGTCGGGCAGCTCGGCGAGCAACGCGCCCATTGTCATCACGATCCGACCCTTGTCGTCGAGCAAATCGCGATGCGCGTCCCAATCGAGTTGCGTGCTGCCGACGAACGTCGAGATCGGATCGGCACGGTGATAGCCGTCGGGAATCATCGTGAGGCGGATGTCGCCGACGACGAGGGAGGAGATACCGACCGGCTGCGCCACGCGGCGTGCGATCCGAACGCTTCGTCAGCCGCGGGCGCGGAGCGCCGGCAGTGCGAGGGAGCGACCGACGCCGACGAGGAGCCCGATCGAGCGTTCGAGCTTGTCGAGCACGTCGTCGAACGCGGTCACGAACTCCTTGGCCTGGGTCTCGGACGTGATGAGCGGCGGCAGGATCTTGAGCACGTTCTGATGGTCGCCGGCAACCTGGGTGAGGATGCCGTGGTCGCGGAACAGCGGGACGACGACGAGCTGGGTGAACAACCCGGTGCGCATCGTCTCGAGGAGGGTCCACTGCGCGCGCAGTCGCATCGGTCGGGGGCGGCTGAATTCGATGCCGATCATGAGCCCGCGGCCCCGAACTTCGTGCACGACCTCGTGGCGCTCGGCCACAGTTTGGAGTCCGGCCATCAGCGCGTCGCCGGTGGTCGCCGCGCGGTCGACGATGGACTCCGAATCGATCGTGTGCAGCGTTGCCAGGCCGGCCGTCATGGCGAGCACGTTCTGTCCGAACGTCGAGCTGTGCACGACCGCGCGATCCATCTTGTCGAACACCGCTTCGACCACCGCGCGTCTTCGCGATCACGGCGCCGACCGGTACGTAGCCGCCCGACAACGCTTTCGCGACCGTGACCAGATCGGGCTCGACGTTCCACTGTTCGAACGCGAAGAACGTGCCGGTGCGACCGAGACCCGTCTGCACCTCGTCGATGGCGAGGAGCGCGCCGTACTCGATGACACAGCTCCGACGCGGCCGCGAGGTAGCCATCGGGCGCGACGAACACGCCCTTGCCCTGGATCGGCTCGACCACGTACGCGGCGACATCACCCGCGTGAGCTCGCGTTCCAACGCGTCGAGATCGCCGAACGGAACACTCACACAGCCCGGGAGCAGCTTGCCGAACCGGTCGCGAAACTCATGGGCACCGTTGAGCGACAACGCTCCGTTGGTGAGCCCATGAAACGCATGATCGGCGAAGACGACGCGACCGCGGCCGGTCGCGCAACGGACGAATTTGATTGCGGTCTCGACCGACTCTGCGCCGCTGTTCGTGAAGAAGCATCGGTAGGAATCGTTCGGCATCCGAGCAACCAGCGCCTCGGCCAGCAGGCCGGAGAGGGGTTGGCACTCCATCTGGACGAGGTTGGGAAGCTCGAGCTCCATGGCGTCGCGGAGCGCCTGTTCGATCGCAGGATGGCAACGACCGAGCGCGAACACACCGAAACCCGCGAGGAAGTCGAGGTATCTCGCGCCATCGCGGTCGAAGAGGTATGCGCCTTCGGCGCGCACGTAGTCGCGATCGAAGCCGAGGGTGCGCAGGATCTTCGGCATCTGCGGATTCATATAGCGCTCGTGCAACGCGAACGCCTCACGCGCCTCGTTGTTCGAGCAACGCCTTCACGTCGAACGCGCTCATAGTTTGCGAGCACTTTCTCTCGTCGGCACCACGTCGCTCGACGCCGGGTCGTCGCGGAGGTCGATCTCACGTCCGAGCTTGCCCGCGGCCCGGATGCGCCGGACCTGCGAGTCCTTCACGAATCCGTTGTCGACGTACCAGCGCACCGCGCGTGTGAGCGCCTCGCGCGCGGGGATGCTCGTGTAACCCAGCTCGTCGCGCGCCCGGGCGGTGTCGTATTCCATGCGCGTCGTCGCCATGCGCACCGGTTCCGACGGCAGCGTCGGTTCCCGGCGGAGCACCCGGCCCTGGAGCCATTCGGTCGTGCGGACGATTGGCAGCACCATCCCAGGCGTCAACCGGACGCGGGGCGCCCGCAATCCCGAAATCTCGCCCAATGTCGCGAGCATCTCCCGCAACGACATGTTTTCGCCGCCGAGGATGTAGCTCCGGCCGAGCGTGCCCCGTTCCGCTGCGAGCACGTGGCCGCGCGCGACGTCGTCCACATGGGCGACGTTCAGGGCGGTGTCGACGTAAGCCGGAATGCGACCGTTGAGGAACTCGACGATGGTCCGACCGGTCGGCGTCGGCGCCGAGTCACCTTCACCGACCGGGAACGTCGGATGCACCAGCACGACCGGGAGCCCGCTCGCGCCGGCCCGCAGCACCTCGTGCTCCGCGAGGTACTTCGAGCGCTTGTAGTGGCCGAAGAGGTGGTCGAAGTGCACGACCGAGCGCTCCGAGGCGAGGCGACCGCCGTGGGCGACGCCGATGGTGCCCACCGTGCTCGTATAGACGACCCGCCGGACGTTCGCGGCCTGCGCCGCCCGCAGGACGTTCATCGTCCCGCCCACGTTGACGTCGTAGAACAAGTCAGGATCGGCGGCCCAGAACCGGTACACCGCGGCGAGGTGGAACACCATCGCGATCCCTCGCATCGCCGCGTCGACGACGGTGGGATCGCGAATATCACCGGCGATGCGTTCGACCGGGAGACCGGCCAGGTTGTCGTCGCTGCGGCCCGGTTCGACGAGCACTCTTACCGGGTAGCCGGCTCCCAGCAACGCGCGAGTCGTCGCAGACCCGATGAATCCCGAGGCGCCGGTGACCAATACCGGATCCGAACCATCCCGGCTATCCGTCATCTTCACCTCTCTCGCCCGCAACTTCCTCTATCAGCGTCGCGCATTCCTCCTAAGTCCCACCAGGCTAAACCTCGGTAATCTCTGAAGTGGCGCCGGCTGCTCATCGCCGCGGGCACCGATCCGAGTGCCCGCCGAGTCGGCGCACACACGCCGCTGCACGAAGCCGCTCTCACCGGCAATATCGCGCTCGTCGACGTTCTCCTCGCGGCGGGTGAGTCGTCTGTGTCACCGGCGCCTGACTGAGCCCTTACACCGCGTTTACCTGGCGCTTATGTCAACTGCCATTGAGGGGCGTGGAGCGGTAGGATCCGCCCGGGCCTGGCCAGGATGCCGGGGGTGGGGAGAGAGTTTGATGGTGGGTCGAACTATGCGTTCTCGTTCTCGGTCGACTTCCGTCGCGTTGACTTTCGTGATCGCGCTTTCTCTGCTCGCCGCGACGGTGGGCACCGGAGGAGCCGCCGGCGTCACAACCGACGGCCGCAATGCCTCGCAGGTCGCGAGCCTGCGTTGGTTCGACTCCGGCACCGCGTTCACCAACTACGCCGTCGGGATGGCGCCGAAGGGACTCGCGTTCGACGGTACGAGCCTCTGGAGCGCGAACTCCGGGAGCGGGACGATCAGCAAGATCAACCGGACCAGCGGCGCCGTCGCGCAGAATGTCTCGGTCGGTACCACGCCGACCGCGGTCGCGTTCGACGGAACGAGCGTCTGGGTCGCGAACAAGGGCAGTAACAATGTCACCCGCGTCGACGCGACTACCGGCGTCGCGTCGGGGACGTTCACCGTCGGGACCGCGCCCGACGCCATCGCGTTCGACGGGACGAGCATCTGGGTCGCCAACTCCGGGAGCGCGAACGTCACGAAGGTGAACATCACCTCGGGCGCGACGTCAGGTCCGTACGCTGTCGGTACGAATCCGACCGCGCTCGCGTTCGACGGCACCAACATCTGGGTCGCCGACTCCGACAGCAACGACGTGCGGAAGATCGATCCGGCATCGGGCGCCGTGCTCGACATGACCACCGTCGGGACCGCACCCTCGGCACTCGCATTCGACGGTACGAGCATGTGGGTCGCGAACTCCGGGAGCGCGAACGTCACCAAGGTCGACATCACCACCGACGTCGCGACCGGCACCTTCACCGTCGGGACCGCGCCCTCGGCGCTCGCATTCGACGGATCGAGCATCTGGGTCGCGAACTCCGGCACCAACAACATCACCAAGCTCGACAACGCCGGCACCGTTCTGCAGACGTTCGGGGTCGGCACCGCGCCGGCGGGCGTCGCGTTCGACGGGCTCAACGTCTGGGTCACCAACTCGACGACCAACAACGTCACGAAGATCACCGCGACGGGCGTCGCCGGTGGCGGCCTGAACGCCGAGCAGGTCGCGACGTTGCACTGGTACACGACCAACACGACCTTCAAGAGCTACGCCACCGGACAGGACCCGGACGCGGTCGCGTTCGACGGCACCAACATCTGGGTCGCCAACGGCGGGGTGAACACGATCACCAAGCACAGTGTGACGACCGGCGCGATCCTGCAAACCGTCCCCGTCGGTAAGGGGCCGCAGGCGCTCGTGTTCGACGGCACCTACATCTGGGTCGCGAACTCGGGCAGCAACACCGTCACGAAGGTGAACGCCTCAACCGGCGCGGTGTCGGGCACTTTCCCCGTTGGGAACACCCCTCGGGCGCTGACCTTCGACGGCACGAACATCTGGGTCGCCAACTGGGGCGGAGACACGGTCAAGAAGCTCTCCGCGGCCACCGGTGCTCTGCTCAACACGTATCTCATGGGCGCGAGGCCGAAGTCGCTCGCATTCGACGGGACGTACGTGTGGGTCCTGGTCCCGTCGCAGAACCGGCTCAAGCGAATCACACCAACGGCGTCGTGCAGAGCAGCACGCCCATCGGACTAGACGGGTATGCGCTCGCGTTCGACGGGACGAACATGTGGGTCGCCAACTCGGCACCGAGCTTGGTGCGGAAGATCTCGCCGACCGGAACCTTGCTCCTTACGGTTCCGGTCGCGACCAACCCGAACGCACTCGCGTTCGACGGCGCCAACATGTGGGTCGCGAACAACGGCGCGCACAAGGCGCAGAAGCTGAGCCTCGCCAACGGCGCGGTGCTCGGCACCTACCCGGTTGCGCAGAGTCCTTCCGCGCTGGCGTTCGACGGCGTCAACCTCTGGTCCACCGGCGCGAGTGCGAACAAGGTCACGAGGTTGACCGCCACCGGAGTGATCGGCGGCGGGCTGAATCCCGCGCAGGTGGCGACGCTGCACTGGTACGCCGCGGGCCGCGACAACCCGGTTCGCCCGGTCGGCGCGACACCCAAGGGCGTCGCGTTCGACGGCACCAACATCTGGGTCGCCAACTCCGGCGCGGCGAGCGTCACCAAGATCAACCCCCTGACGAACACGACGATCGGTACCTATCCGGTCCTCGCCGGTCCGTATGCGCTCGCGTCCGACGGCACCTTCATGTGGGTCACGGATCGCACGGCCAACAAGGTCACCAAGTTGAACGCGGCAACCGGCGCGGTCGTCGGTAGCTACCCGGTCGGGCTCTCTCCCACCGGCGTCGCGTTCGACGGCACGAGCATCTGGGTCGCGAACAGCGGCGCCGCGACGATTACGCGACTCGCCGCGGCGACGGGCGCGGTCACCGGCACCTTCGCGATCGGTCCCGACCCCGAGGGCGTCGCGTTCGACGGCACCAACATCTGGGTCGCGAACAGCGGCAACGGCACCGCGATGAAGCTCGACACCGGCACCGGCGGCGTCGTGAACACGTACACGATCGGCACGTCGGCCAGCTACGGCGGTCCGTTCGGTTTGGCATTCGACGGCACGGCCATGTGGTTCGCGACGGCGGGCAACTCCGTGATCAAGCTCGACGTATCCGACGGAACTCAAACGGAATTCCCCGTCGGTATCGAACCCCTGGCGGTCGCGTTCGACGGAACGAACATCTGGGTCACGAACTTCGGCACGAGCGATGCGACCAAGCTCGTTGCTGCCACCGGCGCGCTCGTCGGCCGCTTCCCCACGGGTGCCTACCCGCTGGGCGTCGCGTTCGACGGGACGAGCGTCTGGATTGCCAACAGCCAAGCGAACAGCGTGAGCAAGCTGTGAAAGGCAGGGTCGCGATGACGAGCGAACGCACACACGAGCCCACGAACCAACATCGAGGTGGCATGTTCCTACGCCGCGCAATCGCGCTCGTGTCGATGCTCACCCTCACCGTGCCCGTGCTCATCACGACACTCGCCGCGCCCGCAGGCGCGACGACCACCTTCGATGTGCCTGGGCTCATTGCGGATTCTTCCATCGGCTACACGACGAATTACATCGTCAACGGCAGCGTGACACTCAGCGCAACCGGCGGATGGACGGAAAACACCGCAGGTTGTCCGGCTCTGAATTGCCGCGGACCGAACGGCACCGGAGCCCCCCTCGCCGGAGAGAACCAGGCGAACTGGCTCCTCCCGAACGGCAGCGCCTTTATCCTCGCGGGCCGGATCGGCACCAGTGGACCGTGGACTGCGGTCGGATCGGGCCCGGTCACGATGCACGGCAACGGCGCCCTCTACATGGCGATGAACGACCGGCTCCCGTCGTACGCCGACAACGGCGGCTCGATGCACGTCACCGCGACGGACCCGCTGCAACTGAGCACGTCGTACCTCTCGGAGGGACCGGTGCTCGCGGGCACGCCCGTTGATTGGGAAGGCACGATCGCGAACACCAACTCGACGAACGTCGCCGGCGGTCAGGCGATCGTTTCGTTCGGCGCGCCCGCCGTCGCCGTTCCGACGTGGTCGGTACCCGCGAGCGAATCGTCAGGTACCTGCACGCCGTCCGAGGGCGACGAATATTTCTGCAACTTCGGCACGGTCCCGGCCGACTCGACCGCGTTCATCGATGCGACCGTCGACACGACCGGGGCTCGGCCGGGATTCATCAGCGATTCCCTCCAGGTCAGCACCGACGGGGGCAGCTCGTACTCCGCCGCGCCGGTAGCGCAACAGCAAATCGACGGCCTGCAGTTCTCGGTCTTGGCACCCCCCACGATCCCCGCGGGCAAGGTGCTCCAGCTCACAACGACCGTCACGAACACGAGCGCCACCGACCCGATCAGCGACATCTTCCTGCACGGGTCGCTCGACAACGGCGCGTACCAGTCGGGCCCGCCCGAGTGCGTAGTCGACAACGGTGGTGAAGGCGGTCCGACGATCGACTGCCCGAACGCGGAAGGCGGATACACCCTCCCGCCGGGCGGTTCCCTCGACTTCACGACGACCGTGAACACCGGCGGCCTCGCCGGCCAGACCATCGGCTGGTCGATGTTCGGGGATTCTCCCGACCTCAACGGCGACACGCAGACCGAGAGTGGATCGGTCGGCGTCGTGGCCGCCACCGCCGCCGCGGCTCCGACGGTCTCGATCGTCTCGCCCGCCAGCAACGTCAAGCTCGGTCAAACGCTCACGCATGTGTTCAGTGCGAATGCGTCGCCGGCTTCGGGTCAGTCGATCACCTACGTCGATCTGAAAGTCGACAACGGTGCGCGCACGATCGATACGTCGTCGCCGTATTCGGTCACGCTCGCACCGAATCAACTGAACCCGGGAACCCATGTTCTCAGCGCGAGCGCGCACGACAGCGATGGCCAGACCAAGGTGACGTCGATCACGGTAACCGTCGCCGGCCCGCCATCGGTCGCGATCGTTCCCCCGGCCGGATTCACGAACCTCGACACCGCCAAGACGTTCCACTCGATCGCGACACCGGGGGCATCCGGCGTGACGATCGCGTCGGTGACCTACGCGGTCGATGGCAACTCGATCGGATCGACCACAGCCGCGCCGTACACGAAGGTCGTCGACCCCTCGATCCTGAGCCTCAGCTCGGGTTCGCACTCGCTGACCGCGATCGCGCTCGACTCGCTCGGTCAAACCGCTACCAACAACTTCAACTTCAGTGTGCCCGGAGCGACGCTGACGATCGCGGGAACGAACCCGCCGGTGATCGGGCAGATCACGGGCAACGGTGACGCGGCGTGGCCGATTCAGGTGAACAACACGTCGAACGTCGTCGCACACCACGTGAAGCTGACGATCGATGCCACCGCCACGGCGCCGAACGGAGCGACCACCGCGCTCTCCTTCGATCTCGGCGCGATCAACGGCGGGCTGAACCTGCCCGCGACGACCGTTACGTGCGTGCCCGGCAGCGGCACGACCTTCGTGTGCAACGTGCCCGACCTGCCACCGATGTCGTCGTTGTCGTCTCCCTACCGGATCTTCGTGACGACGCCCAGCCTCCCGGCCGGCAGCACGATCACGGGCAACGCGGTCGCGTCCGCCGCGAACGCCGGTCCGGCGTCGGGTGTGCTCGACGCGGTCAGCGTCATCTCCTGTGGCCCGGGATGCGTCATCGGGGTCGCGGCACCGGGCGACCCGTTCGCCAGCACGCCCGGCGGGCCCACCGCCGAAAACCCGACCAAGCAGGTCATCACGCTGTCGAGCGGCGTCGCGGGCGGACCGGAACTTCCGGCCGTCACCGTCACGCTCTCGTCGATCGACCCAACTACCGCGAACGACGACAACAATTCCCCTGACGCATCGCTGTGTCCGACCGATACCGGTCCGACGGCCTGCGCGGGTCAGATCTCCTCGGTCGTCGGGGACTTCGGCTCCTACGTCGACAAGAAGAATCCGATCCGCGTCACGATCATCACACGGTGGGGTACGTCGATCCCGCCCGGCGGGATCCTGATGGAGAAGGACTCCGGCGGCGATCCGTTCTTCCTCGTTCCCTGTGTCGTCAACCCGACGACGCGCGAGTTCAACACGCCGTGCGTACTGCCCGAGATCGTGCACGGCACCGTCGCCGCCGGCGACCTCACGACCTACGACAGCGTCCTATTCGTGGGCGACGACGTGCACTTCGCACGCCGCATCATCGCAGGCGTCGACCCGCCCGGAGCACCGACCGGAGTCAGCGCGACGGCTGGTGTCGGCAAGGCGATCCTTCGGTGGACGGCGCCGACCGCGACCAACGGCGGCAAGCTGATCGGGTACGAGGTGACCGTTTTGAGCGGTGGCGTCGTGCAGAAGGTTGTCGACTTCGACAGCACCGCACTCACCCAAACCATCCCCGGCCTGAACCCGAGCAAGACCTACACGTTCAAGGTCGCGGCGGCGAACCCCGCCGGCCTCAGCGTGGTGTCCGCGGCGTCGAACGCGATCAAGCCGATCGGACCGCCCGCGGCACCAACCGGTGTGACCGCCACTGCGGGCGCCGGCCGCGCGACCGTGCGGTGGACCGCACCGACCGCGACCGGTGGTTCGCCGATAACGGGATACGTCATCACCGTTCTCATCGCGGGAGTGGTGCAGAAAACCGTGACGTTGACCAACGCCTCGGTGGGCGCGGGGATTACAAATCTCGCCGCGGGCACCTACACGTTCAAGGTCGTAGCCAAGAACGTGGCGGGGGCCGGACCGGCGTCGGCACTCTCCAACGCGGTCAGAGTCACCTAGCCATACCGACCGTCCGATCAAGTTTCCCGGCGTTCTCGAATGAGAACGCCGGGAAATCAGCACGTGCCAAATACAACAATCGTGAGTAGCCTCGCGCCCCAAAGCCTCCGTCGAAGTGGGGAAGGCGGGCTTGTGTTTCCATCTCATCGTGCGAGGTCGCGCCCGGCGATAGTTGCCGTGCTCGCGATCGTGATCACGACCGTCGCCGTAACCATCGGCGCGGCCGGTGCCGCGGGCGTCGTCGGCGGCGGGCTGAACCCCGCGCAGGTCGCGACGCTCCACTGGTACCGCACGCACGCGGCGCGTACCGACTACCCCGTCGGTGCCGCGCCGAGCGCGCTCGCCTTCGACGGCACGAGTATCTGGGTCGCCGACACGACCGATAACAACGTGCGCAAGGTCAATCCGGTGACCGGCGCGATCTCGGGTCCGTTTGCGGTCGGTGCCGCGCCCGATGCGCTCGCCTTCGACGGCACCAACATGTGGGTCGCCAACTCGGGCGCCAACTCCGTCACCAAGTTGACGCTCGCGGGCGCGGTCGTGCAGAACATCGGCGTCGGTACCGCGCCGAGTGGTCTCGCGTTCGACGGCACGAGCATGTGGGTCGCCAACTCCGGCAGCAACAACGTGACGAAGATCAATACCGCGACCGGTGTCGCGTCCGGCCCGTTCGACGTCGACGACAACCCGGCGGCCGTCGCGTTCGACGGAACGAACATCTGGGTTGCGAGCAAGGATCTCGACGATGTGCAGAAACTCGCCATCGCGAGCGGTGATGTCATCGCGACCTACCCGGTCGACTCGGCTCCGAGTGCGCTCGCGTTCGACGGCACGAGCATATGGGTCGCCGACTCCGGCTCCGACGCCGTCAGCGAAATAAACGTCACGAGTGGAGTGGTGACGGGTCCGTTCCTCGTGGGGAGCTCGCCGCGCGGCCTCACGTTCGACGGCGCCCACATCTGGGTCGCGAACGGTGACGACGCCACGCTCACCGAGCTCGACCCGGCCGGCAATGTCATCGTCTCGGACCCGGCTGGACAAGGGCCGACCGCGCTCGCGTTCGACGGACTCAACGTGTGGGCGGCCAACGGCACCGACAACACGGTCTCCAAGGTGACCGACACCGGCGTTATCGCGGGTGGGCTCAACCGCATGCAGGTCGCGACGTTGCACTGGGACACGGCGGCGGGCACCGCGTTCCGCAGCTACCCGGTCGGCAAGGCCCCCAAGGGCGTCGCATTCGCGGGCTCGGCCGTGTGGGTGACCAACACGACGAGCAACACCATCAGCAAGCTGAATCCCGTGACCGGCGCGGTGCTCCAGACCGTTACCGTCGGCACCCGGCCCACGGCGATCGCGTTCGACGGGACGCGGCTGTGGGTCACGAACTCGATCAGTAAGACCGTGACACGCGTCGTCGCCAATACGGGAGTCGCGAACGGCACGTTCGCGGTGGGTGCCGGACCCGCGGCGGTCGCGTTCGACGGCACCAACATCTGGGTCGCGAACAAGGGCGCGACAACCGTGACCAAACTCGCGGTGTCCGGCGCGGTACTGGGCACCTACACCGTCGGGACTGCGCCCTCGGCGCTCGCGTTCGACGGCACCAACATGTGGGTTGCGAACTCGGGCAACAACAACGTCAAGAAGCTGAACGCGAACGGCGTGGTAGTGCTCACCGCGCCGACGGGTGCGTTGCCGTCGGCACTCGCGTTCGACGGTACGAACATGTGGGTCGCCAACACCAACGGCAACACGATCAAGAAGCTGAGCATGACCGGAACGGTGCTCGCGACAGTTCCCGTAGGCACTCATCCGACCGGGTTGGCGTTCGACGGCGCCAACGTCTGGGCAACCAACAGCGGCTCGGCCAACATCACCGGTTACGTCGCCGCGACCGGCGTACAACGCGCCAGCTATTCCATCGGTCACGGTCCGAGCGGCATCGCCTTCGACGGGGTCAACCTGTGGGTCGCCAACACGACTGACAACAAGGTCGCGAAGTTCACCGCCAACGGAGTGGTCGGCGGCGGCCTCAACCCGACCCAGGTCGCGACGCTGCACTGGTACGCCGCCAACCGCGGCTACGCGGCAGTCGCAGCCGGCACGACTCCACAGGGAGTCGCGTTCGACGGCGCCAACATCTGGATCGCCGACAACGGAACGAACAAGGTCACCAAGTTGAACTCGGTGACCGGCGCGACGATCGGCAGCTACGCCGTCGGTGCCGCACCCGTCGGCGTCGCGTTCGACGGTGCGAATATCTGGGTCGCCAACAGTGGCGCCGACACGGTCACGAAGTTGAACCCCACGACCGGCGCGCTCGTCGGCAACTACAGCGTCGGTACCGCGCCGACGGGGATCATGTTCGACGGGACCAACATCTGGGTCACGAACAGCGGTTCCGACACCGTGACCGAGCTCGTCGCCGCGACGGGCGCGCTCGTGAGCACGTACACCACCGGACCGAACCCACTCGGCATCGCGTTCGACGGCGCCAACGTGTGGGTCGCCAACGGTGGCGACGGAACCGCCTCAGTGTTGTCCGGTACGAGTGGAGTCGAGATCCACCGCTACTCGATCGGGTCGTCGGCTTCGTTCGGTGGACCGTCGGGTATCGCCTTCGACGGTACGAACATGTGGTTTGCGACCGAGGGCAGCAGCGTGATCAAGGTCGCGATCGCCGGCGGCGCCCAAACCGAATATTCGGTTGGCATCCAGCCCGAATGGCTCGCGTTCGACGGCTCGAACATATGGGTCACGAACAACGCCTCGAGCAACGTCACCAAGCTCGTCGCCGCGACCGGCGTACGGGCCGGCACCTTCCCGGTCGGCGCGTATCCCGCGGGACTCGCGTTCGACGGGAACAACGTGTGGGTCGCGAACAGCCACGGCAACACCGTGAGCAGATTGTGAGCATCATGTCGGGACGCAACACGTCGGGAGAGCGGGCGCGCCGGTCGATCGTGCACGGATCGATAGTGCAGCGGGCGATCACGCTGGCCGCCATCGTCGGCCTGGTGATACCGGCAACGGTCGCGACCCTCGCGGTGGTCGCGTCGCCGGCCGCGGCAACGCAGTTCAACATCTCCACGATTGCCGGGACCGGCACCGCCGCCTACAACGGCGACGGCATACCTGTCTCCTCGGGCGTCCGGCTCAACAACCCGACTGGTGTCGCGGTCGATGCCCAGGGCAACGACATCATCGCCGACCGTGATAACCAACGTATTCGCATCATCGAGAACTCCACGACGAACCCCGGCTACCCGTGCGGCGGCTGTACGTGGACTCCCGGCAACATCGACACGATCGCCGGAACGGGAACCTTCGGGTACAACGGCGACAACATTCCGTCGGACACCGCGCAGATCAAGGCTCCGGCCGATGTCGCAGTCGACGGTTCGGGCAACGTGTTCATCGCCGACCAGGGCAACCATCGCGTTCGCGTCATCGCAGTCTCGGTCTCCAATCCCGGCTATCCGTGCGGCGGTTGCACGTGGACTCCCGGCAACATCTACACCGTCGCGGGGACCGGAACTGCCTCATACAACGGTGACGGCATCGTCGCGAGCTCTGCGCAGCTCAGCGCCCCCGGAAACATCGCGTTCGACAGCTCGGGCAACCTCCTCATCAGCGACACGTCGAACGGTCGCGTCCGCGTCGTGGCGATCAACGCGTCGAACCCCGGATACACGTTGGGCGGTCACAACTGCCCGTGCACGTGGACTCAACAGCAGATCTACACGATCGCGGGCAGCGACACGCTCGGATACGCGGGCGATGGCGGCGCGGCAACGATCATCGGCACGGGCACCGGCGCCGAGCTCCAGTATCCGCACGGCGTGACGACGGATGGTGTCGGCAATGTCATCATCGGCGACGGGTCGAACAACCGCGTGCGCATCGTCGCGGTATCGGCCTCGAACCCGGGCTACCCGTGCGGCGGTTGCACGTGGACGACCGGGAACATCTACACGATCGCCGGTACCGGTACCGGGGGTTACAACGGTGACGACATCGTCGCGACCACGGCCAAGGTCGACGCCCCGAACGACGCGTTGGTCGACAGCGCCGGCAACGTGCTCATCGCCGACATCATCAATTCCCGCGTTCGCATCATCGCCGTCTCGGCGACCAACCCGGGCTACCCGTGCGGCGGCTGCACCTGGACTCCGACGCACATCTACACGATCGCCGGTACGAACGCGTCGGGCTACAACGGCGACGGCGTGGTCTCGACGAGCGCCCAGCTCGACCTCCCGTCGGATCTCGCATTCGATCCCGCCGGCAACCTCGTCATCGCCGATCAAGGCAACCACCGCGTCCGCGGAGTCCAGTTGGTACAGGACTCGACGTTCACCGTGCCCGCGACCGCGGGGAATCCGAACGGCTTCGACACCGGTTACGTCGTCGACAACGGCGTGTCGCTGACCGCGACCGGCGGGTGGTCCGAGCAGAGTGGCTTCTGCCCGGCGTGCCGAACCGCTGATGGTGTGGCTCCGTTCGGACCCATGACCAACTACCTGGCTCCGACCGCCAATCCGTACTCGCTGGTCGGCCGGCTCGGGACCAGCGGTCCGTGGAGCGAGATCGGATCCGGATCGCCGAATCCGCACACGCTCGTCGGCACCGGCGAGCTGTACCTCGCGATCAACGACACCAACGGAAACTTCGCCGACAACTCGGGTTCGATGACGGTGACGATCGCGGCCGCGACGCATACGACCTCGGCGTATGCGTCGGCCGGTCCGGTTCCGGCCACCGGCACGATCGGATGGGAGGGAACGCTCCACAACCTCGCCACGACCGCGATCCACAGTCCGGCCGTCTGGGCCGATCCTGCGCGCGAGCTGCCGGGTTCGGCGTCGAGTGTGCCCACCTGGCAGCAGTTCGCGCCGGGCAACATCGCGATCGGCAGTCCGGCCGCCTGTCAGACCGCCATCGCCACGTCGACGCCGCTCTGGCAGTGCAACACCGGCACCATTCCTGCGGGCTATTCGGTGAAGGTCGACGCCACGATCACGCTGCAGAATGCGCAGCCGCAGACCATCACCGACGAGTTCTTTCTCGAAGCCTCGACCGAGTCGATTCCGTGTTACCTCGGCTGCACGCCGCTCGGCGGCCCGCAGCAATCGCTGGCGATCAACGGCTTGTTGTTCAGCGTCAACGCGCCGGTTTCGATCCTCGCGGGCCGGCCGTTGTCGCTACCGGGAACCACAACGAACTCCAGTGCGACCGCGACGATCACCGGGATCGTCGAAACCGGGACGATCGACCGCGGTCACATCACCGGCGTCACCGGCGGGTGCACGTTCCACAACAACGCCGGCACCGGCGCGACGATGACCTGCCCCGATCCGGGCGTGACGCCCAGCTATGACCTCGCGCCCGGCGCATCGGCACCGGACGACCCCACCATCGACACCACCGGCCTCGGCGGCCAGACGATCCACTACACGTTGCAGGCGACGTCACCCGACCTCGGCGGAACCACATACACGTTGACCGGCAGCGTGCTCGTGATCACGGCCGGGGAGGCCGTCGTTCCCGCGACGACACCGACGATCGCGCCGCAGATCACCGCGGGTTCGAATGCCGGTTGGACGGTGAACATCACCAACAACACGGGAGTCGCCGCGCACGACGTGGTCGTCAACCTCGACGCGACCGTTACCGCGCCCGACACGTCTACGACGCCGGCAACCTTCGACGAGTCGGCCATGAACACCGCGTTGGGTCTCGACCCCAACGCCGCGACGTGTACTCCGGGCGCCGGTACGAGTATTGATTGCAGCCTCCCCGACGACATCCCCGCGCACACCGTGAAGAAGTTCACCGTGCTCGTGCTCACCGACGGCCTGGATCCCAACACCACGATCGCCGGCACCGTCTCGACCTCCGGGTTCAACACGCTCGATTCGTCGGGCGCGCTGGGCAGCGCATCCGTCGTTACCTGTTCGACCGACTGCACGATCGGTGTCGGCGTGCCCGGCGATCCCTTTGCGAGCCCGCCCCCGGTCGCGAACGGCGACACGCAACAGGTCCTGCTCCTGTCGAACAACACTCCGGGCGGAACCCTCCCCGCCGTGCAGGTCACCCTGTCGTCGATCGACCCCTCGGCGGCGACCGACCCCGGCGATGACCAGCTGTGCCCGGCTTCGAGTTCGACACCGTGTGTGGGTCAGATCTCGTCGGTAGTCGGGAACTTCGGCGCCTACGTCGACACGAAGAACCCGATCCGGGTGACGATCGTGGCCCGGTGGGGAACCTCCGTTCCTGCCGGCCGCATAACCATGGAGAAGAGCACCGGAGGAAATCCGATCTACCTGAACCCGTGTGTTGTCAACCCGACGACCCGGGCGTTCAACGCGCCGTGCGTGCTGCCGCAGATCGTGCGCGGTACTGCTGCCGCCGGCAACCTCACGACCTATAACAGCATCCTGTTCGTCGGCGACGACATCCACTTCGCGCGTCGCGATATCGCGGGCGTCAGTCCGCCCGACCCACCGACCGGAGTCGCCGCGACGGCTGCAGCCGGCAAGGCGACCGTCCGGTGGAAGGCGCCGACAGCCACCAACGGCTCGGACCTGATCGGCTACGAGGTCACCGCGCTGAGCGGAGGCGTGGTCCAGAAGGTCGTCGACTTCGACAGCATCGCGCTCACCCAAACCATCACCGGCCTGACCGTGGGCAAGACCTACACGTTCAAGGTCGCGGCCGCGAACCTCTCCGGCCTCGGTGACGCGTCGATGACGTCGAATGCGATCATCCCGACCGGCCCACCCTCGGCACCGACCGGCGTGACCGCGACGGCCGGCGCGGCGCGGGCGACACTGAAGTGGACGGCTTCGCACCCGAACGGTGCGACCGTCACCGGGTATGTAGTCACGGTGCTCGTAGCCGGAGTGGTGAAGAAGACCGTGGTGTTCACCACCGCCGCCGTCACCGAGGTGATCACCGGTCTGACCAAGGGGACCACCTACACATTCAAGGTCGCGGGCAAGAATTCACTCGGTACCGGTGCGGCGTCCGCGCTCTCGAACGCGGTCAAACCGACGTAGGTAGGAAGCGTCAAACCGACGTAGGTACTCCGTACTCCGGAACCCGCTTCACGCCGAGCGGTTCGAGAATCACTTGCGCTTCCGCTTCGAGTGACGTCGCGCGCGCTTCGTCGTCGGTGGCACGGGCGACGCGGGCCAACGCGAGCATTGTCAACGCGACCTCGAAGTCGGCCTCGCGAGCGCGCCCGGCTTCGAGACTCGCGGTGAACGCCTCGAACGCGGCCTGACGGTCGCCGAGCTGCAAGTACGCGTAGCCCCGCACCCGCTCCAACCGCGCGAGGTCGCGCTCGGTCTCGTCGTCGCTCGACGAAGCCCGCGGCGCGGAGTCGGCCAGCGCGAGTGCTTCGGCGGCACGGCCTTCCAGCACGAGACATTCGGCGCGGTGCGTATCGGTCTCCTGCGCATCACCGTCGAGACCGGCCGCGACGTACTCGCGGCGCGCAACGTCGAAATGCTCGTGGGCGGCTTCAGGGCGGCCGGTCTGCGCCGCGATCCGACCCAGGAGGCTGTTGGCAAAGGCGACGCCCGAGCGGTAGTCGGCCGCCCGGCACACCCTCAATGCGTCGGTGAGCTCGCGCTCCGCGTCTTCGTAACGACCTTGGTCCGTAAGGACCTCGGCAATGTTGCAGGAACCAATCGCCGCATCGACGTCGTTACCGGTGCGCTGACGCGCATCGCGGGACCGTTCGAACAGCGCGACGGCTTCGTCCCAACGACCTTGGTAGAACGCGAAGCCGCCTTGGTTCTGGAGCACCGCGGCCTCACTGCTGAGGTCACCGAGCTCCGCGTAGATCTCGAGCGCCCGCTCGGAGTGCGTCGCGAGATCGAAGCGGCCGATCGAGAACCAGGCCCAGTCGAGGATGAACGACGCGTGCGCTTCCGCGGCCAGGCTCCCCGACTCGCGCGCCTCGGCAATCGCCCGTTCGCACCAGGTGACGGCCTCCCGACTGCGGCCCTGGGCCTGACGCATCGCCGCGTACCAAGCGGAGAGCTCGGCGCGCTGGCGGGCGGCTTCGGCGCCCTCGACTCCGTCGAGGACCGCGAGACCTTTGCGAACTGCGCGCACGGCTTCACTGAACCGACCCATGCGCTCGGGGATCCACGCTTCCTTCAACAACAACCGCGCTTCGACGAGTGGTACGTCGCCCAACAAGCGCCGGGCACTGCGGTACGCACGCAGCGCGCGGTCATAGGCGCCGGAGCGTTCGCGCACGTCGCCCAGTTGCTCCCAGACTTTGGCGACGTCGACCCGCGCCAGCTCCGGGAGCCGGCGCGCGGCCGCGAGCGCGCGTTCGAAGAATGCCGCCGCCTCGATGTTCGCGTACACGGCGCTGGCGCGGTCGCCGGCAACCCCGGCGAACTTCCACGCTTCGGCGTAGCGCTGCGCTTGCAGGCAGTGCAGCGAGATGAGCGCCGCTTCGGTCTCGAGCTCGCCGCCCAATGAGCGTTCGAGCGCGGCCGCCGCTCGACCGTGGAGCTCGCGGCGCTGACGGAACGGGAGCTCCTCGTATGCCGAGTCGCGCATGATGGCGTAGCGAAAGCGCAACCGACCCGGACCGTCGCTCACGAGGAAGTCGCCGAGCTCCCGGATGGTCGCGTCGTCGGGGGGCGGGAGATCGGGCGAGAGGATCTCGGCGAGCTCGTCGATCATGAAGCTGTGCCCGAGCACCGCGGCCCGGCGCAGGATCTGGCGGTGGCGGCCCGGGAGACGGTCGATCTCGGCGATCACCGCCGCGTCGATCGAAGACGGCAGCGCGCCGAGATCGCCGTGGGCCCCGACCGAGCGCAACATCTCGTCGAGGAACAGCGGGTTCCCGGCTGAACGTTCGGCGAGCGTGCGGATGTCGTGCGGCAGGAGCGGCGCGTCTTCGGTGGCGAGAATCAGCGCTTCGGCGGCTTGCTCGGTAGTGAGCGGTGCGAGCTCGATCGTCCGCACGTCGGCGTCGGGGTGCGCGACGAATCCGCTTTCGGCGGGACGCCGGGTCACGCACAACAGCGTCGACTTCATCGTCAGCGAAACCACCTGGCGCAACAGGCCGACCGACGCCTCGTCCATGTATTGCACGTCCTCGAAGACGAGGACGGTTGGATGCGCGAGCACGCGTTGGAGGAACGTCGCCGTCACCTCGTCGACCCGTTCCCGGCGGAAGGCGGGTTCGAGGTCGGCCAGGTCGGGCGGGTCGGCGAGGTCGAGATCGAGCGGCGTCGCCAGGAGCGACACGAGCGGGACGAGATCGGGAGCAACCTCGTCGAGCCGATCGCGCAAACGGCGCTCGACCGCGTCGCGGGACTCACCCGCATCGACACCGAGCAGGTAGCGCAACAGAATCCAGAACGACGCGTACGGCGCACTCGACTCGTAGGCCTCGCAGCGGATCGTGATGCATTGCGTGGCGTTGGTCGCGGCTTCCGCACGCGCTCGCAACACTTCGATCAGTCGTGACTTGCCCATCCCGGGATCGGCGACGATCTCGACGAAGCGCGATTCGCCCGCGACCGCCGCCGCGAGATCACGTGTCGAGCGCGGCCAGCTCCTCGGTGCGACCGACGAGCGGGAGGGCATCCGAGCGCCGTCTCCGCGCCCGCTTCGGCGCGCCGAGCGCGAACGCGGTCACGGGCTTGCGCTTGCCCTTCACGCTGAACGGCTCGAGTGCTTCGGTCTCGAACGCGAGTTGCGAGCGCTCGAGCACGTCGGGCGTCACGAGCACCTGTCCGGGCGCCGCTTTCGACATGACCCGGGCCGCGAGGTTCACGGTGTCACCCATGACCGTGAACGTGCGCCGGTACGCGGGGCCGACCGCGCCCGCAAACACCGGCCCGGTGTGCGCGCCGATCCGCAGCGGTATCGGCAGCGCCGCGTCGCTGATCTTGCGCAGCGCCGTCAACATGCGTTCTTCGTCGTCACCGACCCGGCGCGGAACCCCCGCGACGAGAATCAGCTTGCCGCCGTCGTGGTCGATGTCGGTACCGAGCAGCGTGACCTCGGCCTCGTCGGCGGCTTCCTGCACGATGCGTACGACCTCGTGCAGGTGCGCGGCCAACACCTCGGGCCCGTCGCGTTCGACGATGCCGTCAGTGCCATCGAAGTGCAAGAACGCCACCGTCGCGCTGCGATGCTCGGAGTCTTCGACGCCGTCGAGCAGATGCTTACGAATCGCGGTCGGCACGTAGCTCGGCACGTCGACATCGCCGGGCACCGCGGGAACCGGCGGAAGCTGCGGCGCGTCACCCGGCGGTGACCGCAGGAGAAAACCCTCGCCCCGGGCCGGGCCCCGACACCGCGCGGGCAGCAACGCGGCCGCGGCCGCGCTCATCACGATCTCGCCTGCGGTCGCGGTGCCTTCGGCCTCCACGGTCGCGGTCGCGGCCGGACCGGCGACCACCAGCTCGCGGTGCGAGTCGCCCGCCGCGAACGCGTGGAAGGTTCCCGAGTGCAGACCCATTGAGATCCGCAGGATCACGAGCCCCGACGACGTGTTGATGCGTCCGACCGTGCGGAGGCGATGGCGCATCCCGACCGCGGCGTGCGCGGCGCGCGCGACGTGATCGTCGCCACTGAACAGGAGGAGCAGCGCGTCGCCGCCGAACTTCAAGAGGCTGCCACCGGCCGAGTACGCGATCTCGAGCAGTTGCTCGAAACAGGTGTTGATCGCGTCGGTCACTTCCTCGGCGCCGACCTTGCCGTGCCGCGCGAGGCGCTCCGACATCTTGGTGAAACCCGAGATGTCGGCGAAGACCATCGTGCCTTCGACCAGCCGCCAGGCGGGGAGGCGACTACTGACGAGCTCGTCGGCACGCGCCCAATCCAGGGTGAGCCGCGGAACGTAGGGAACGAGCGGGCTCGGCGTCGTCACGCCGCGACGCTAGTGCCGAGTGGGTGCGGAGCGACACGGGCCACCCCGAATTGGCCCTACTTCAGCACGAGTTTCGCGACCACGATGTGATTCAACGGCCCACTGTTGCCCTTGAGCTGCAACGTGAGCGTGCCCGGCGCATCGAGTTTCGACGTCTTGATGGTGACCACCTGTGAGCCGTGGTACGGCGCCGGATTGTGCGCGTAGGTAATCGTGTCGCGGGTCCGCATACCGGTGATCGAGAGGGCGATCGGATGGTTGAACGATCCCGCGGGCGTGATCGTCAGGGTGAAGTGCGCGGCGTTCCCCCGGAGCACGGTGAGGGTTGCGGGCGTGATCTTCATCGAGAAGTCGTTCACGTAGACCTTGCGCACGCGGGTGCGCGTCGAGCGCGCCCGAGGTCGCGGTGATGGTCACCGTGTACGTACCGGGCTTGTGCGCGGTGTAGGTGAGCGTCGAAGTCCCGGGCTGCGCGCCGACCGCGACCGTTGTGGGTACGAACGACTTGGAGAGGCCCAGGCTCGGGCTCACGGTCGCGGAGAGGTGCACGCTGCCCGTGAAGGCGTTCGCCGGCGTAACCGTCACGCTGCTGTGCGAGACGCTACCGACGTGCATCGGCGTGGTCACCGGAGTCGCGTCGACCGAGAAGTCGGGGGCATTCGGGTCGGGCGGAACGCCGACGAACGCGTCGGCGCTGTTCGGGGTACCGAGACCGGTCGGCCCGTCATAGCCCACGGCGCCGGTACAGAGATACGTCCCGCCGCAACTCCCGTTGGTACCGGAAACAACATCGTTCAATGCCGTCGGGTGCGCGTACGGGTACGAGCCCAACTCATCCGACGACGCGCCGTTCTCGGCGAGCGCATACAGGCCGGCGACGATCGGTGAAGCGGCGCTGGTGCCACCGAACACCTCCCATCCTCCATCGTCGGAGTCGTAGACCCACACGCCGGTGTTCGGGTCTGCGACTGCCGCGACGTCGGCGACCGTGCGATTGCTGCAACCGGTATCGGTCTGCCACACGGGCTTGGCTTCGTACGCGCTGCAGCCGCTCCCGGCACCGTTCCACACGGACTCGGTCGCGTCGCGCGTTCCGGTATCGGTCGCCTGGAGCAGGCTCGTCCCCCCGACCGCGATCACGTCGGGAGACGAGGCCGGATAGTTCACGCCGTAGCCACTGTCACCGGTGCTCGCGAGGACCGCGACGCCGGGGTGATCGTAATACGCGGTGTCGGCGCTGAGCTCGCTCGAAAACTCCGCGCCGCCGTAGCTGTTGCTGACGACATTCGCACCGAGCTGCACGGCCTTGTTGACCGCGGCACCGAGGTTGTCGAAGAACGAATCGTCGGCCTCGACCAACAGGATCTTGCACTTGGGGCACAGCGCGCTCACCATGTCGATGTCGAGCGATATCTCCTGCTCCCAGCTGGAGTTCGGCGGCGGATAGCTCGTCCCTCCGCTCTGGTCGATCTTCTTGAAGCAACCGTTGGCCGTCGTGCAGGCCGGCAGTCCGTACTCGGAGCGGTAGGTGGCGAGGTCGCTTTCGGCGTTGGGGGCGTCGAACGCGTCGACAACCGCAACCGTCTGGCCGGTGCCGTGCGCGATCGGCGCGTTGTACGCCGACTGCAGGTACGCGGGGCTGTACGCGCCGTCGTCGCCGACGAACGTGTTCGCGCGAACCGACCCGGGATGTGTTTGCTTTCGAGCGTCGCAGTGCGCGTATCCGATCGGTACCGCCTTCGAGCACACGTTGACATCGACCTCGCCGGCGGGACCGACATGCGTGTCGAAGCCGTGAACGCTCCGCGCCGACGGCGGTGCGCTCGACGCGGCCGCGGGCGCCGCAATCCCGGCGAGCAGGAGTGCAGCGGTTGCGAACCCCGCGAGCCGGAGTCGAAGTTTCAGTCGGGTCATGGCCGGTTACACCCGGGCTCGAGAGCGAGATTCAGGTCGAGAAATTCGCTCACCGGGAGTGTTTCCTTTTGCCAGCTTGAACGACTTCTCTGTTGAGGGCAAAGCGGACCTCGGGTCGGCGCTCGACCCCGCGGTCGGACCTGGGAACGGAAGGGCGCGATGAGTTCACGCATCTACCTCGGATTCCTGCCGTGGGTGGTGTTCGCGTTCATCGGCAGAACGATCAGCGGCGGTGTCGCCTGGGGCGCCATGGCCGCCTTGGGCACGGCCGTCGTGATCGCCGTCGCGTCGGCGCGGGCCGGCTCGGTGACCCTGCTCGGGATGTCGGCGATCGCGTTGTTCGCGGGGCTCGCGGTGTTCGGCGCGCTCGACCAGCACAACCCGAACGGATTCCTCCAGCAGTACTTCCGGGTGATCGCAGCCGGAGCCATAGCGCTCATCGCTCTCGTATCGACACGCTTCACCCCCTTCACTGAGCCCTACGCGCGGGAAATCGTCCTGCGAAAGTTCTGGGCGACGCCGCGCTTCAAGCGGGTGAACGTCGAGCTCAGCCGCACCTGGGCGCTCACCTTCCTGGCGATCGCACTGTCGTTCACCGCCGCCGCCCTGATCGACAGCCACGCCTGGTCGACCGTGTTCAACTGGATCGTGCCCGTCGGCCTGACGCTGCTCGGCGTCCGCCAGGCCACCCGGCTCTGGAACGAGGAGTACGACGCCGACGCCATGACTCTCGACGCGATGCTCGACCAGACCGACCTCTGGGAGTTCACCGACTAGTAGGTGCTCGAACCGCACCATCAGATAGCCGGGTTCGAGCACCTGCCGAAGAGGCGAGATAGTTCGGTTCCCTAACCATTCGATATCCTTACCGGATGCCGAGTGACGCCCCTGGGCCCGACTCCCCTGCGCCGGATGACCCGGATCTGTCGTCCGCAGTGCGGGCGTTGGCGCTCGCGGCGCGCTCGCTCGAACGGGCCGCCGGCGACCTGACGCTCGCCCAGTACCGGGTCCTCGCCTTCGTGGCCGCCGGACACGAGCGCTCCTCGATCGTGGCCGAGGGCCTGGCGCTGGCCAAGCCGACCGTCACCGCGACCGTCGACTGGCTGGTCGAGCGCGGGATGCTCGCCCGCGAGGCCGTAAGTGGTGACCGCCGATCCGTGCGTCTCGCGGTGACCCGTCGGGGCGGGGCTGCGTTGCGGACCGCCGAAAAGTCGATGGGGGAACGACTCGAGCAGGTGCTCGAACACGCGCGTGACCGCACGGCGCTGCTCAACGCGCTGTGCGACCTCGATGACGCCCTCGCCGAACGGATGCGCGTCCGCTTGGCCCGGGCGGTGCGCACATGACCGCCGTCGACACCCTGGAGACCGTCGAGATCCCTGCCGCGACCGACGCGGTGAAGAGGCAGGGTTGGATCCGGCGGCTCGTCGGCTACATGAAGCCGCACAAGAAGAACGCCTACATCGCGTTCGGCGTCGCGATCGGCGGCCAGCTCATTCAGTCGCTGCTGCCGATCGTGCAGAAGATCGTCGTCGACGACGTGATCACGCCGCAGGTGAAGAACGGCCACTCCATACCGGGGAAGCCGCTGGCACCGTGGCTCGCGCTGATGATCGCGATGGGCGTGTTCACGTTCATCTTCGCCTACTTCCGGCGGTTCCGCGGCGGTCGCATCGCGCTCGACGTGCAGCACGACCTGCGGACCGCGGTGTTCCGCCAGCTCCAGCATCTCGACTTCGCCAGCCAGGACGAGCTCCAGACCGGTCAGCTCGTGAGCCGGGCGTCGTCCGACGTCGCGCTGCTCCAAGGGTTCCTGCAGTTCCTGCCGATCGGCGTCGCCAACATCTTGCTGTTCATCGTCTCGTTCGCGGCGATGATCTGGCTGTCGCCGCTCCTCTCGTTGGTGATGCTCGCGGTGGCGCCGGCGCTGCTGTTCACCGCGATGAAACTGCGCACCTCGGTGTTCCCTGCGAGCTGGGACGCACAGCAGAAGGCGGGCGACGTCGCCAACGTCGTCGAGGAAGACGTCACCGGCGTCCGCGTCGTGAAGGGCTTCGGTCAGGAACAACGTGAGCTCGACCGGCTGACCAGCCGCTCACGCGAAATGTTCGCGTCGCGCGTCCGCCTCGTGAACATCCAGGCCCGGCTGCAACCCGCGATGCAGAGCATCCCGGCGTTCGGTCAGGTCGCGGTACTCGCGCTCGGCGGCTGGCTCGCGCTGCAGGGTCGCATCACGCTCGGCACGTTCCTCGCGTTCTCCACCTACATGCTGCTGATCACGCCGCCGATCCGACAGCTCGCCGCGATCCTCACCGTCGGCCAGCTCGCCCGGGCCGGCGCCGAACGCATCTACGACCTGCTCGACTCGACGCCCGTGGTGCAGGACGTGCCCGACGCGATCGATCTCGAGATCCCGCGGGCGGAGGTGCGCTTCGAGCACGTGACGTTCGGCTACACGTCGACCGAACCGGTGCTGCGCGATTTCGATCTGACGGTTGCATCGGGCGAAACGGTCGCGCTCGTCGGCAGCTCGGGATCGGGCAAGTCGACCGTGGCGCTGATGCTGCCGCGCTTCTACGACGTCCACTCGGGCCGCATCACGATCGACGGCACCGACGTTCGAGAGGTGCGCCTCGATTCGCTGCGCCACAACATCGGCGTCGTGTTCGAAGACTCGTTCTTGTTCTCGGATTCGATCACGGCCAACATCGGCTTCGGGAGCCCCGACGCGACGCGTGAGGAGATCGAGACCGCGGCGCGCGCGGCCGAGGCCCATGAGTTCATTCTGCGCCTCCCAAACGGGTACGAGACGGTCGTCGGTGAACAGGGGCTCACGCTGTCGGGTGGTCAGCGCCAGCGCATCGCACTCGCGCGCGCATTGCTCTCCGATCCGAAGATCCTGCTCCTCGACGACGCGACCTCCTCGGTCGACTCACGCGTCGAAGAGGAAATCCACGCGACGCTGCGCGAGATCGCGAGCACGCGCACCACGATCCTCATCGCGCACCGGCGGTCGTCGCTCTCGCTCGCCGATCGCATCGTCGTCATGGACCAGGGCGCGGTGCTCGACGCCGGTACGCACGACGAGTTGTGGGAGCGCTGCCACCTCTACCGGATGCTGCTCTCCGGACCGGGCGGCGACGCGGAAGGAGTCGACGCCGCGGAAGCCGAACGCGACGACGAGCAGGTCGACGGGGTCACCCCCGCGGCCTGGCTCGGTCTCGATCGCGAGGAGATTCGCAGCGCGCAGATCGTGGAACGGGCACGTACCGCGAGCCCGACCGCGGCAGTACGCGTCGCCGGTGGTGGCGGCGGTGGTGGTGGTGGCATGGGCGCCGGTGGGGGCTGGGGTGGCGCACTCTCGCCGACGCCGGAGCTGCTCGCGGAAGTCGACGCCCTCGGCCCCGCGACCGCCGACCCGCACATCGACGTGGAGGCCGAAAGCCGACCCACGCCCAACTTCAAGTTCCTGCACTTCATCCGCCGCTACCGCGGCTGGCTCCTCACCGGCATGTTGCTGGTTTCGCTCGACGCGGTCTGCACGCTCGCGGGGCCGTTGCTCGTCCGCCACGGCATCGACAGCGGCATCGCGCCTACGCCGCAAGTGCCGAGCGCGATCTGGGCCGCGGTGATCGTGTTCTTCATCATCACGTGCATCGACTGGTGGCTGATGTGGGCCGAGGCGCGCGTGATGGGCGTGTGTCGGAGCGCATGCTGCACGGTTTGCGGGTGAAGGTGTTCGCCCAACTCCAGCGGCTCGGCGTCGAGTACTACGAGCAAGAGATGGCGGGTCGGATCATGACCCGCATGACCACCGATATCGACGCGCTGTCGCAACTGCTCCAGAACGGCCTCGTCAACGTGCTGGTGAACTTGGTGACCTTCCTCGGCGTCGGCGTCGCGCTGGTATTCATGGATCCGAAGTTGGCCTTGATCACCGCGTCGATCCTGCCGCCGCTGCTCATCGCGACGATCTGGTTCCGATCTGCGTCGACCCGCGCCTCTCATCGCTCGCGATC
>CAWEDT010000015.1:0-942500 GCA_963807945.1 uncultured Actinomycetes bacterium
CGGCGGGACTCGAGGCCGCATGGGTCGCGGCCGCACCGCGGCCACGAGGTCACGTTGCTCGAGCGATCCGCGCAGCTCGGCGGGAAGATCCGGCTCGCCGCGATGCTTCCGGGCCGAGCGGAAATGGCCGCGTTCGCCGACTGGCGGGCGGAGGAGTGCGCCGCGCCGCGGCGTGGATGTGCGCGTCGGTGTCGACGCCGACGTCGACGCGGTGCTCGCCCTTGCACCCGATGCGGTGATCATCGCAACCGGAGGATTCGCCACGGTCGACACGCCGTCGAAGTCGCACAACATGCCCGTTGCCGGCTCCGAACAAGGCTGGGTGATCGACCACGAACGGGCGCTGCTCGAAGCCGATGCGCTCGGGGAGCACGTGGTGATCCTCGACGCGATCGGCCATATCGAGGCAATCGGCATCGGCCACTATCTCGCCGAACGCTCGCACCAGGTGACCGTCGTCTCGCCGTTGCACTCGCCGCTGCTGCTCGACGCGGAGACCATGCAAAAGGCCTTGCCGCGCGCCGTGCGGGCAGGCGTGCGCTGGCGACCGAACACTGCCGTCGTCTCGATCGGCGACCACGAGGTGACGGTGGCCGATGTGATGTCGTACGCGATCGAGACGCTCCCCGCGGATCACATGGTCATACGTACCCACGGCGTCGCGAATGACTCGTTGTATTTCGCGCTTTCTGCGGTGTTGCCCGACGTACGGCGCGTGGGTGACGCAGTGGTTCCTCGGCTCGCCGACCGGGCGATCTACGACGGCCACCTCGCGGGCGTGCGATTTGATCGCTATGGGCTGATCGTCACGCCTTGCGCGCCGCGCTCCAGTCGGCGGGTGGGCGATCGGCGGCCTTGGGTCCGGCGTCCATCGGAAGCTCGTTCGCGAGCTCGTCGGCGGTGAAGCCACGATCGTCGCGCTGCCACGTGCGGGCCACGCGCCACGTCTGCACGTGTTCGATCGTGCCGCCGTGCACCTGGAAGGTCTGGCCGGAGATACCGGCGGCTTCGGGCGACGCGAGGAAGCAGCCCAGTTCGGCGACGTGAACGGGATCGCGCATCGCGAGCGCGTCGTCGGTGCCGCCCGCGTCGTCGATGGAGCGTTGCGTCCGCCAGCCGATCTGCGCCAAGCGCGTGTTCGCGCCCGGCATGATCGAGTTCGCGGTGACGCCGTACGGCGCCATCTCCGTCGCAACGGCTTCGGTGAACGCGTTGATGCCCGCTTTCGCGGCGACGTAGTTCGACTGCCCGGCGCCGCCGTAGAGCAACAAGCCGGTCGCGGTGTTGATCAACCGGCCGTAGGTGGTGCCGTGCTCCTTCGCCTGCGCGCGCCAATGCCGACACGCCGGGCGGGACACGACGAACGTTCCGCGCAGATGAACACGGATCACGTCGTCCCACTCGTCGTCGGCGAGATTGAACACCATGCGCGGCCGGCCGAAGCCGGCGTTGTTGATGACGATGTCGAGCCGGCCCCAGGTATCGAGTGCGCGCTGCACGAGCTGATCGGCAACCTCCGCATCGCCGATATCGCCGCGTTGCGCGATCGCCTCACCGCCCGCGGCGTTGATCTCGGCGACGACCTCCGCGGCGGGATCCTCGGCGGTCGAGCTTCCATCGGTCGCGACGCCGGCATCGTTCACGATCACCCGCGCGCCGTACGCGGCGAGGCGCAATGCGTAGGCCCGGCCGATTCCGCGTCCCGCGCCGGTGACAATTGCGACGCGTTCGCGGAGATCGGTCACGATTCGATCCTAGACACAGAACCGATGCTGACGGCCTCCTCGATACACTGCCTCCTCCTTATGCAGAGCACGGTGGAATCGGTCGAGGGCAACAAGGTCAAGCTGCACATCACGGTGCCGGCCGACGAATTCGAACGGGCCATCGATGCCGCGTTCAAGAAGCTCGCACGGGAAGTTCGCGTGCCCGGATTCCGTCCCGGCAAGGCGCCGCGCAAGCTGCTCGAGGCCCGCCTCGGCACCGATATGGCGCGGGAGCAGGCGCTGCGCGACTCCCTGCCCGAGTTCTACGTCGACGCGGTAACCGAGAACAACGTCGACGTGATCGCGCCGCCCGAGATCGAGGTAACCGCCGGTCAAGAAGACGGTGACGTCGAGTTCGAAGCCGTGGTCGAAGTCCGCCCGCAAGTGCAGCTCGTGGGCTACGACGAGCTCCGCGTCGAGCTGCCGTTCGAATCTGTCGACGACGAGCAGATCGACCAGCAGGTCGATCGCCTCCGAGACCGCTTCGCCGATCTCACCGACTCCGACGACCCACTGATCGACGAGTCGTACGCAACCATCGACATCACCGGATCGATCGGCGGCGAGCCCGTCGAAGGCCTTACCGCAACCGACTTTCTCTATCGCGTCGGTTCCGACATGGTCGTGCCCGAGCTCGACCAGCAGCTGCACGGAACGCGACCCGGCGCCATCCTCGAGTTCGACGCGACGTTGCCCGAACGCTTCGGTGATCGGGCCGGCGAAGACGCGAGCTTCCGCGTACTCGTCAAGGAAGCGAAGCACAAGGTGCTGCCCGACCTCACCGACGAATGGGTCGACGAAGCAAGTGAGTTCGACACTGTCGACGAGTTGAAGGCCGACATTCGCAAGCGCCTCGAGATGGTGCAGAAGTTGCAAGCGCAAATGGCCGCACGCGACAAGGTGTTGGAAGCCGTCGCCGATCTCGTACCGGTGCCCGCACCCGAAGTGCTCGTCGACGACGAGCTGCGCCGGCGCGTCGAAGACCTCGGGCACCGATTGCAGCATCAGAACGCGTCGATCGAGCAGTACCTCGAAGCGACCGGTCAGGAACCGCAGGCCTTTATCGACGAGGTCCGCGTCGGTGCGGTGCGGGCCGTGCTCGCCGACCTGGCACTACGCGCCGTGGTCGCGCAGGAATCGATCGAACCGACCGACGACGAGGTCGACAGCGAGATCGTACGACTGGCCGAGCGCCTGGAAGAGAAGCCCGAAAAGGTACGGCGCGACCTAGAACGAAGGGGTGTGCTGGAGACGGTACGCTCTGATCTTGCACGGGGGAAGGCACTCGAATTCCTCGTAGAGCACAGCACCGTGGTCGACGAGGAAGGGAACGTGATCGACCTCACGCTTCCCGACGAGCCCCAACCCGTCGATAGAGACGACACAACTTCCGAAGACGACTCCCCCGAAAAAACTTCCGGGGAAAACGATTCCCCTGACGAAAGGTCCGAGGCGTGACCGACCCGATGCGCAACCAGCCGCCGCTTGGGCAATACGTACCGATGCCGCGGTTCATTCAAGACACGCCGCGCGGGCGCATGGAATGGGATCCGTACTCGCGCCTTGCGAACGACCGCATCATCTTCTTGGGCACACCGGTCGACGACACCGTCGCCAACCTGATCATCGCCCAGCTGTTGATCCTCGAGTCCGAAGATCCCGACAAGGACGTCGTGATGTACGTGAACTCGCCCGGCGGCGAGATCACCGGCCTCTTCGCGATCTACGACACGATGCAGTACATCAAGCCCGACGTGCAGACGATCTGCATCGGTCAGGCCGCGTCGGCCGCCGCGGTGCTCCTCGCATCGGGTGCGCCTGGGAAGCGCTACATCCTCCCGCACGCGCGTGTGCTCATCCACCAGCCGCACGGTGGTGCGTCCGGTCAGGCAGTAGACATCGAGATCCAGGCGCGCGAGATCACACGCATGCGCGAACTGCTCGACGAGATCCTCGCGTTCCACACCGGTCAGCCGGTCGAACGCGTGAAGAAGGACACCGACCGCGACTTCATCATGAGCGCGGTCGACGCGGCCGACTACGGTCTTGTCGACGAAGTCATCACCAACCGTGAGCTGGCCGCAGTGCCGGCGGCGGATAGCACGAGCTAGCAGCAGCTGTTCCTTAGTCGGGGGTAGGAGGGCTTCGGTGGCGAAGTTCGGTGACGGTGGCGATCTGCTCAAGTGCTCGTTCTGCGGCAAGAGCCAGAAGCAGGTAAAGAAGCTGATTGCCGGTCCCGGCGTCTACATCTGCGATGAGTGCATTGATCTCTGCAACGAGATCATCGAAGAAGAGCTCTCGCAGGGCACCGAAGTCCGGTTCGACGATCTTCCCAAGCCGCGCGAGATCTACGGCTACCTGAACGACTACATCATCGGGCAGGAGCAGGCGAAGAAGATCCTCTCCGTCGCGGTCTACAACCACTACAAGCGCGTGCAAGCCGGCGCGTACGGCGACCCCGACGTCGAGCTCCAGAAGTCGAACATCCTGCTGATCGGTCCCACCGGCTGCGGCAAGACGCTGCTCGCGCAGACGTTGGCCCGCATGCTGAAAGTGCCGTTCGCGATCGCCGACGCCACCGCGCTCACCGAAGCGGGCTACGTCGGTGAAGACGTCGAGAACATCCTCCTCAAGCTGATCCAGGCCGCCGACTACGACGTCAAGAAGGCCGAGACCGGGATCATCTACATCGACGAGATCGACAAGATCGCCCGCAAGGCCGAGAACCCGTCGATCACCCGAGACGTCTCCGGTGAAGGTGTGCAGCAGGCGCTGCTCAAGATCCTCGAAGGCACGACCGCATCGGTCCCGCCGCAAGGTGGCCGCAAGCACCCCCACCAAGAGTTCATCCAGATCGACACCACCAACATCCTCTTCATCTGCGGTGGTGCGTTCGCCGGACTCGACAAGATGATCGAATCGCGCGTCGGCAAGCGCGGCATCGGCTTCGGTGCCGACGTCCGCCGCGGCGACGACCACCAAGAGCTCGGCCGTCTGCTCGCCGACGTGCTCCCCGAAGACCTCCTCAAGTTCGGGCTCATCCCCGAGTTCGTCGGCCGGCTTCCGGTCGTCGGTGTCGTGCACAACCTCGACAAGGACGCGCTCATGCGGATCCTCGTCGAACCGAAGAACGCGCTGGTCAAGCAGTACCAGAAGTTCTTCCACTTCGACGACGTCGAGTTGGTCTTCTCCGACGACGCACTCGACGCCATCGCCGACGAGGCGCTGAAGCGTGCGACCGGTGCTCGCGGGTTGCGGGCCATCCTCGAAGAGTCACTGCTCGAGGTGATGTACGACCTGCCTTCGCGGGCTGACGTTGTGAAGTGCATCGTTGATCGCGAAGTGGTGTTGTCGAAGGTTGCGCCGACTCTCGTTACTGAAGACGAGTCGCGGCGTACCGCTTAGGCTCCGCGGTGTAGCTGATTCGCCGGCGCACGCCGCGCCGCCTCCGAGATCGGGTCGCCGCTCGCGCGGCTGCCGATCAAGTCGGCCTCTGCGACCTGCACCGGCCAACTAGCGCCTCTCGACGCGGCCCGCCCGAATCCTCATCAGAAGTAGGAACGCGGCGCGTGGAGCCCGCGTTTTCGCCATCAGAAGTAGGAACGCGTTCCCGAGGGACCGCGTTCTGCCATCAGAAACGTGCTCGGGAGTGGTTCACGGCCACGGGGTGGTAGCTGCGCCGTCGCCCGAATCCACCATTCGTCATCAGAGTCGCGAATGCACCTCTCAGAGGTGCGTTCCGACATCAAAGCGCTCGCAAGGTGCTTCCCTCACGCGAGGCGCGCTCGGAATCTTCCTTCGTCAGCCGTTATTTGCAGCGGGAGGTTGAAGGCGGCGGACATCACTTCGCTCGTCACCGTTTCCTCGAGCGGACCAGCCGCGGCGACCTTTCCTGACTTCAGGACCAGCGCGTCCGTGAAGCCGGGGGGGATTTCCTCGACGTGATGGGTGACCAACACGAGTGGGGGGCCGGTCTTGTCGTTTGCCCACTGCGTCAGGTCGGCGATGAGTTCTTCTCGGCCGCCAACGTCTAGGCCGGCGGTGGGTTCGTCGAAGAGGACCAGCGCGGGGTCGGTCATCAGGGTTCGGGCCAGGAGGACTCGTTGGCGTTCGCCGGCGGAGAGGGTCGGGAGTTTGTGGTCGGCGAGTGCCGCGCAGCGGAAGCGGTCGAGGAGCGACAGCGCTCGTTCCCTGTCTTCGTTCGTGTACTTGTGCCACCAGGGGGCGAGGGCCGCGTAGCGCGCGGTCATCACTACTTCGGTGGCGGTCATGCTCGGTTCCAAGCGCGCCGCCAGTGCGGGGGACGAGAACGCGATGTGTTCGCGCAGCGCGCGGACGTCGCACCTGCCCAAGCGTTGACCCAGTACCTCAACCGTTCCGCTCGTGGGGTGTTGGTACAGCGACGCGATTCGCAGCAGCGTGGTCTTGCCCGCGCCGTTGGGGCCGAGAACGACCCAGCGTTCGCCGGCGCGGATCTCCCAGCTCACGTCGTCGAGGACGCGCGTGCCGTCGAGATCGAGCGAGATGTGCGAGCAGAGCAGCGCGGAGCTCACGAGGGCGTGAGCGTATCGACTCCCTTGCCGGGCTCAGCAGTGCGCGCCGGCCGGATTCGATGCGACGACCGGCTGCGCGGGAGCAATGCGCCTGGCCGGCCGGCGGGAGGGGTGCACCCATGTTGATGCCGAAGTCCTCGACCACGATCAGGACTCCGCCGCTGCACGTCGCACCGATACCGACGAGTTGACCCTGGGGCAACAGCATGTTCTGCGCGGTGCTCGGCCGAAGCCATCAACGCGAGGTGCGCGGTGCCGGCGTCGGCCGCCGAACCGGCGCCCGCGAACAGGTTCTCGCCGACTTCTTCGAGCCGGCCGTTGGCGCCGACGACGATCGCACCGAGATCCTGGTGGCGAATCGGCTTCGACGTCACCAAGCGTGTGCGCCCAACTGTTCGCGTAACCCGCGAGTTGGTCGATCCCACTTCACCGGGTGCAGGCCGCGGGCCGCGCGCTCGTCGTTCATGCGCCGCAACAACTCGAACGCGATTGCCCGGGCGCCGGTTGATGTGCGACGAGGGACTCGACAGATTGGCGGTCGACATACCAACCGTGCCGTCTTTGGTCGCGACCCAGTAGCCGTAACGCGGTGACGCGGCGATCGCGACGACATCGCTTTGCCCGCTGGCGATTTGGGTTCCGAACGGACGCGCATCACCGAACGCCGACGGTCCCGCCGCCCGCGCTCGCGATCCAATAGCCATGACCGGAAGGCGTCGGTGCCAGGCCGACGATCGGCGTCCCGTCGGAGCGGTTCGTCGCCGCGCCGTGGAAGCGCGCGTTGCCGAACGTGAAGATGCCGCCGTCGGCCGCGACGAGCCAGTACCCGCGGCCATTGGGTGTCGCGGCCATGCCGACGATGGGTTGGTTGAGATGAAGCGCGCCGGTCGAGCCGTGGAAGCGCGGCGTCGCCGAAGCTGAAGATGCCGCCGTCGGTCGCGACCAGCCAGTAGCCGCGTCCCGATGGCGTCGCGCGCATGCCGACGATCGGTTGGTTGAGGTGGTACGCCCCGGTCGAGCCGTGGAAACGCGCGTCACCGAAGCTGAAGATGCCACCGTCGGCCGCGACCAGCCAGTACCCGTGTCCCGATCGCGTGGAAGCCATGCCCACGATCGGGCGGTTCAAATGAAGGCCGCCGGTCGATCCGTAGAAGTGCGCGTCGCCGAAGCTGAAGATGCCACCGTCGGCCGCGACCAACCAGTAGCCCTTGCCCGACGGAGTTGCCGAGATGCCGACGATCGGCTGATTGAGACCGAGATGTTCGCGCGGAGCCGAGATAACGAGTTCCGGATGCCGGCGCGCCGAACGCGGTCGCACCCGCGAGTAGCGACATCGCGAGCGTTACGACGACAACTGCTGCGTAACGCATACCGCGGGGGGTCCGAGGAATCATCCAGTCCTGACTTGCGCCTTTGGGTTCCGTCCCGGCGCCCAGTGCATGCAGTATTGAATTGATCGACGCGCCGACGCAACGTGCACGGGTGTCAATGCCTCGCCTCTACATCAATCCGTCGAAAGCGCCCAACTCGCACTTCGCGGCATCGCTCCTAGACTCAGCGCGATGACGACGGGCGTCCCCGACAAGCCGACGCTCGAGGGCATAGACGAGCGCTGGGCTACGCACTGGGAGACCGAAGGCACGTATCGGTTCGACCGTTCTCGAGCCCGTGCCGACGTGTTCTCGATCGATACGCCACCACCCACCGTGAGCGGTTCGCTGCACATGGGATCAGTGTTCGGTTATGTCCAAACTGACGCGATCGCGCGCTTTCAACGCATGCGCGGCCGTGAGGTCTTCTACCCGATGGGTTGGGACGACAACGGGCTCGCGACCGAACGGCGCGTGCAGAACTACTACGGCGTGCGTTGCGATCCGCATCTCGCGTACGACCCCGCGTTCACGCCGCCCGACAACCCGCCGAAGGATCCCCTTCCGATCTCGCGCCCGAACTTTCTCGAGTTGTGCGCGCGTCTCGTTGCGCAAGACGAGAAAGCGTTCGAAGAGCTGTGGTGCCGCCTCGGCCTCTCGGTCGACTGGACACTCACGTACACGACGATCGGAACGTCGGCCCGGCGCACGAGTCAGCGCGCCTTCCTGCGCAACCTGGCGCGCGGCGAGGCGTACCAAGCCGATGCCCCCACGTTGTGGGACGTCGATCTGCGCACCGCGGTCGCGCAAGCGGAGCTCGAAGACCGGGAGATGGCCGGCGCGTATCACGCGTTGCGTTTCCATCGCGTCGACGGCGAAGGCGACGTCTTGATCGACACCACGCGGCCCGAGTTGCTCGCCGCGTGCGTCGCGCTCGTCGCGCATCCCGAAGACGAGCGCTACCAGCCGCTGTTCGACACCGAAGTCTCCACTCCGTTGTACGGCGCGCGCGTTCCCGTGCGTCGCGCACCGGCTCGCCGATCCCGAGAAGGGAACCGGCATCGCGATGATCTGCACGTTCGGTGACACCACCGACGTGGTGTGGTGGCGCGAGCTGCAACTACCGACGCGAGCGATCATCGGTGTCGACGGTCGCATCAAGGCCGACCCGCCCGAAGGATTCGCGAACGGCGGCAACGCGGCGTACGCGGAGATGGCGGGCAAGAACATCAAGCAGGCGCAGAAGATCGTGGTCGAGCAGCTGCGCGCGTCGGGCGAGCTCGAAGGTGAACCCCGTCCGATCTCGCACCCGGTGAAGTTCTACGAGCGCGGCGACCGCCCGCTCGAGATCGTCACGTCGCGCCAGTGGTACTTCCGCAACGGCGGACGCGACGCCGAGTTGCGCGCCGAGCTCCTGAAGTTGGGCGGCGAGTTGCAGTGGCACCCGCCGCACATGCGCGCGCGCTACGACACGTGGATCGACGGACTCAACTCCGACTGGCTGGTGAGCCGCCAGCGCTACTTCGGCGTGCCGTTCCCGGTCTGGTACCGCGTCGATGCCGACGGTGAGACCGACTATCGCGATCCGATCGTGCCCGCCGAAGCCGACCTTCCCGTCGACCCCTCCTCGGATCTCCCGCCCGGCTTCACCGCCGACCAGCGGGGCCGACCGGGTGGCTTCGTCGAGGATCCCGACGTCATGGACACGTGGGCGACCTCGTCACTCACGCCGCAGATCGTGACCGGGTGGGAAGACGACCCCGACCTGTTCGAGCGCACGTTCCCGATGGACCTGCGGCCGCAGGGTCCGGAGATCATCCGCACGTGGTTGTTCGACACGGTCGTGCGCTCGCGTTTCGAACACGGCGGGTTGCCGTGGGCGGCGACGACGATCAACGGATGGGTGCTCGACCCCGATCGCAAGAAGATGTCGAAGTCGAAGGGCAACGTCGTCACGCCGATGCCGCTGGTCGACGAGTACGGACCCGACGCATTGCGGTACTGGTCGTGCAACGGCCGCCCCGCGGTCGACACCGCGGTCGACTTCGGCATCATGAAGATCGGCCGCAAGCTCGCGATCAAGATTCTCAACGCGTCGAAGTTCACGTTGAACATCGCGAACGAACAACCCGGGAGCTGCCGACGATCTCGCGTTGGTCACCGTTCCGTTCGACCGGTCGATGCTGGCGACGCTCGCCGATCTCGTCGCCGACGCAACGACCGCGTTCGATTCGTTCGACTACGCGCGTGCACTCGAGCGCACCGAGCGCTTCTTCTGGTCGTTCTGCGACGACTACGTCGAGCTCGTGAAGGGCCGCGCGTACGGGGGAGTCGGGTCCGGAGGCCGCGGCGTCCGCCGCGATCGCGCTCCGCAGCGCGCTCTCGACGTTGCTGCGCATGTTCGCGCCGATCATGCCGTTCGTCACCGAAGAGGTCTGGTCGTGGTTCGAGTCGGGATCGGTGCATCGCGCGGGTTGGCCCGACGCGGCGCCGTTGCGCCTCGACGGCGCCGATCCGTTGGTGTTCGAGGTCGCCGCCGATGTGCTCGCCGAGATCCGCAAGGCCAAGTCGGAGGCGAAGCGATCGCTGCGGACTCCCGCGGACCGCGTTGTGGTCAATGACACCGCTGAGCGGCTGGCTGCACTCGCGCTCGCCGACTCCGACCTCCGCGAGGCGGGCAAGATCGGTGAGCTCGTGACCGCAGAGGCCCCGGAGCTTCGAGTCGAGGTAGTCCTCGCCCCGCCAGAGTCGTGAGCGACCCTCAGCTGAGGCCCAGGGACTGGCTCGACGCGCATGTGAACCTCGAGACCGGGGTGGGTGCGCCCGCGGCCGCTCGCGAGCGCGGGCGCGCCGACGCTCGACCGCATCGGGGCGCTCCTGCAGTACCTCGGGTCGCCGCAACTCGAGTACCCGGCGGTCCACATCACGGGCACGAACGGCAAGACCTCGGCGACGCGCATGGTCACCGAGCTCTTCTCGACGGTCGGGTTGCTCGTCGGTGCGACCACGAGTCCGCATCTGGAGCGCGTCAACGAGCGCATGACGGTCAACGGCGAACCGATCAGCGACGCCGACCTCGACGAGCAGCTTCGGGTTGTCGCGTTGGTCGAACGCGAGATCGGACTCGATCCGTCGTACTTCGAAGTCGTGATCGCGGCGGCGCTGCGTTGGTTCGCCGACGTCGCGATCGACGTTGCGGTGGTCGAGGTCGGGATGGGCGGCACGTGGGACGCGACCAACGTGATCGACGGTCAAGTCGCGGTCGTGACCAATGTGAGCATCGATCACGTCGCGTACCTCGGGAGTACACCCGAGGAGATCGCGGCGGAGAAGGCGGGCATCGTCAAAGAGGGATCGACATTGGTGTTGGGCGAGACCGACCCCGATCTCGTCCCGATCTTCACCGGCCGCGGTGCGGCGCGGGTACTGCAACGCGATATCGATTTCGGGGTGCGATCCAATGTGCCCGCGTTCGGCGGACGGATGCTGGAGCTCTTCACTCCCGACGCGCGATATCCGGACGTGTTCGTTCCGTTGCACGGCGCGCATCAAGGTGACAACGCGGCGGTCGCGCTCGCGGCCGCGGAAGCGTTCGTCGGCGCGCCCCTCGATCCCGACGCAGTTCGCGGCGCGTTCGCGCGCGTTCGCTCGCCGGGCCGGCTCGAGCTCGTCGGCCGTCACCCGTTGGTGCTGCTCGACGGCGCGCACAATGTCGCCGGTGCCGAAGCGTTGCGCCGCGCGCTGGCGGAGGAGTTCGCACCCGCGTCGCGCACACTCGTGGTCGGGTTGCTCCGCGAGAAGGATCCGCGAGACATGCTGCCGCGCCCTCGGCCTCGACGACGTCGAGCAACTCGTCTGCGCGCCGCCGCCGAATCCGCGGGCGCTCGATCCGCAGCTGATCGCGGCCGCCGCCATCGAGCTCGGATTTCCGGAAGACCGCATCGACGTGGTCGACACCGTCGCCCAGGCGATCTCGAGCGCACTGCTGACGACCGCAGAGGACGGCGAGATCATCGTCACCGGATCGCTCTACTTCGTGGGCGCGGCCCGCAGCATCCTCGTAGATCGCGGATCGGATTCGGCGTGACCGCTTTGAGGAAGTTTCGACCTCTCCGGTAGCCTGCCCCGCTCATGACTGCCGAACGGACGCTCATCCTCTGCAAGCCCGATGCCGTCGAACGCGGGCTGGTGGGCGAGATCATCGGCCGGATCGAACGCAAGGGCCTCAAGATCGTGGCGCTGGAGCAGCGCACGCTCGAGGTGGTCGTGGCGAAGCAGCACTACTCCGAGCACGACGGAAAGCCCTTTTTCGACGATCTCGTTGCCTTCATCACCCGGTCGCCCCTGGTCGCGATGGTGGTGGAGGGTCCTGACGCGTGGAAGGTCATGCGCCTGATGATGGGCACGACGAATCCCCGCGAAGCAGCGCCCGGCACGATTCGCGGCGACCTCGCGATCGAGCTCACGGAGAATCTCGTGCATGGAAGCGACGGACCGGAGTCGGCCGCGCGCGAGATAGCGCTGTTCTTCCCAGGCTTGTCGTGATCGACTCGCCCCTGCGGGGAGAGTGGCGCCCCTCCGGATCCGCTCGTAGCCTTGGCCGCACGCGCCAGTCTTCGAGAAACCTGCAGTCGCAACGACGCCGGAGCACCGCGTCGATGTCCGAGCCGTTCTACGCGGGTTTGCTCGGGCGCGACATGGCGGTCGACCTCGGGACCGCGAACACACTCGTGTACGTACGCGGCCGCGGTGTCGTGCTCGACGAGCCGTCGGTGGTCGCCGTCAACGTGCGCGATGGCCGTCCGCTCGCGGTCGGTATCGAAGCGAAGAAGATGATCGGGCGCACGCCCGAGCACATTCACGCGATCCGTCCGCTCAAAGACGGAGTAATCGCGGATTTCGACATCTGCGAGAAGATGCTCCGCTACTTCATCCAGAAGGTGCACCCGCGGAAGTGGTCGCGGCCACGCATGGTGATCTGCGTGCCGTCGGGTATCACGGGCGTCGAGCAGCGCGCAGTGCAGGAAGCCGCGGAGCAGGCCGGGGCGCGCAAGCCCGCCTACATCATCGAAGAACCGATGGCCGCTGCAATCGGAGCGGGCCTGCCCGTGCACGAGCCGGCCGGCAACATGATCGTCGACATCGGCGGCGGCACCACTGAAGTCGCCGTCATCTCGCTCGGCGGCATCGTCGCCAGCGAATCGATCCGCATCGCCGGTGACGAGCTCGACGACGCGATCATCAACTACGTGAAGAAGGAATACGCCCTCGCGCTCGGGGAGCGCACGGCGGAAGAGATCAAGATCGCGCTCGGCAGCGCGTACCCGTTGCAAGAGGAGCTGTACGCGGAAGTGCGCGGTCGCGACCTCGTAACCGGTTTGCCGAAGACGATCGTCGTGTCGACGCAGGAGATCCGCGAAGCGATCGAAGAGCCGGTCGCCGCGATCGTCGACACGGTCAAGGTCACGCTCGACAAGACGCCGCCGGAGCTCGCCGCCGACATCATGACGCGCGGCATCGTTGCCACCGGCGGCGGCGCACTGCTCCTCGGGTTGAGTGAGCGCCTGAACGCCGAGACGGGCATGCCGATCGTGATCGCGCCGAATCCGCTGTATTCGGTCGTGCAGGGATCCGGTCAGTGCCTCGAGAATTTCGATGTGCTCAAGGGTGTCCTGAGCTCGACCCAGCAGTAACCGAGAGGGGCCGCGGGCGATGGCGAGGCCTCGAAGCGCGAATCGGCGCCGATTCGTGCTGGCTCTGATCGTGCTCACCTCGATCACGCTGATCACCCTCGACAACCGCAACGGCCGGTCGGGTCCGCTCGGGGCTGCCGGTCGGGCCGCGCACGCGGTGGTCTCGCCGATCGGCGGGGCGGTCAGCGACGTGGCGCGACCCATCAGCGACTGGTGGAGCGGCGTCTCCGACTCCGGCCATCTCAAGCGCGAGAACCGCCGGCTCGCCAAGGAGATCGCCGAGCTCCGCGGCAACCAACATGACGTCGCCATCGCGCTGAGCCAAGACGCCGAGCTCAAGCGACTGCTGAGTCTCGGTCAACGACTCGATCTCAACGCGCAGCCGGTCGCGGCGCGCGTCGTCGACCGGAGCCCGGGCAACTTCGAGTCGACGATCACGCTCGACCGCGGCACGGATGCGGGCATCGAAGAAGGCATGGCGGTGCTCGCGCCCGACGGCGTCGTCGGTCACGTCATCAGCTCGTGGCGGGGCGGCTGCACGGTGCGCGTGCTCACCGACCCCGACTCCGCGATTGCGGTACGCATTGTCGAGCACCCCGCCGCAGTCGGTATCGCGCAAGGTCATACGGGCAGTGACGAGTTGACCGTCGCCGACTTCGACCCGTCCGCCAAGGTGCAGAAGGGCGACACCGCGGTGTCGTCGGATGTGACGAACAGCGTGTACCCGCCGGATCTCCCGGTCGGGGAGGTCACGCGCGTCGACGACCAGTCGGCCGGCCTGGGCACGACGGTGCGCATCAAGCCGTACGTGGACTTCGACGAGCTCGACTTCGTCATGGTGTTGCGATGGGTCCCGGGTGAAGGGCCGGTCGTGCCGATCGCGACGACCACCACGACGATCCCGAGCACGACGACGTCGACCAGCTCGACCACGACGACGACGTCAACCAGTCAGACCGGCGGCTGATGCGCATCTGGCGGGTGGTCGCCCTGATCGCGCTGACCGTCGTGCTGCAGGTCGTGATATTTCCGCACGTGCGGCTGGCCGGACGGGTGCCCGACCTCGGCCTCCTGCTCGCGGTGGCCATCGCGTTCGACCACGGCCCCGAAGAGGGCGCGGTCGTGGGCTTCGTCGCCGGACTCGCATTCGACCTGTTCCTCTCGACGCCCCTCGGCCTCACGGCGTTGTCGTACGCGCTGACTGCCTACGCGGTCGGCGTGCTCCAGGGCGGGGTGCTGCGCGCGCCGCGTTGGTTCACGCCCGTAATCGGCTTCCTCGCCGGTCTCTGCTCGGGATTGCTGTTCGTCGGGATCGGGTTACTGGCCGGCGTCGAGGGAGTGCACGGGAACCGAGCGTTCGCGACCGTCGTCATCGCCGCGATCTACGACGGGCTCCTCGCGCCCTTCGTGTTCGTGCTCGTGGGTGCGGTGTTGGACGACCCCCGGGAGCGGGGCACCGGCTGGGTCCGCCGGTGACAGACAGCTGCTACCGCGCGCCCCTGTACCCGATTGGGGCGTCGAAGTCGTAGTCTCGACGCTCGTACAAGGGGGATCTTCATGAGACCGAGAATCGTTGCGACGCTCGCCGTGATGGCCATCTTGATCGCAGGTTGCTCGAGCTCGGGCAAGACCGCGACGAAACCGGCGTCGTCATCGACGACGAGCGCAACCACGACGCCGACCACCGCGATCCGTTCGGGTCAGCTTCAGGTGATCGTCGGCAGTGCGACCGGTACGTCGCCGTGCGAGCAAGCCGCGCCGACTCCGGCTTCACCCGGCGAGGTCGGTGCCGGCGCCGGCGGTTCGGTCACCGACGCCGACGTGGCATCTTCGGAGCACGGCGCGCGCGGCATGGTGAAGCAGGTCGACCTCACCCACGCGCAGCGCGTCGAGCTCGAAGCGCAGATGGCGGAAGCGCGCGCGGTTGTCGCGAAGTATCCGACCACGGCGAGCGCGCTCGCAGCCGGTTACGAGATGTCGACGCCGTACGTGCCGTGCATCGGCGCGCACTACACGAACATCGGCCTGGCCGGACACTTCGACCCGTCGGCGCCGTCGGAGCTGTTGTACGACGGCACCGCGCCCGACTCGAAGATCGTCGGGCTGAGCTATCTCGCGTACCACCACAACGGACCGCCGCCCGGTTTCGCGGGCAACAACGATCACTGGCACCAGCACAACGCCAACGGCGGTCTGTGCCTGCGCGGCGGATTGGTCGTCGGCGGGGAAGACGTCTCACCGCAGCAATGCGCGGACCGTGGTGGCCGCAAGACACTGCTCATCGACATATGGATGCTGCACGCGTGGGTCGTGCCCGGCTTCGAGTGCAGTTGGGGCGTGTTCAGCGGGGAATGCCCCGAGTTGGGCGGTCGCCTCGGCGGCAATGCCTGGGAAGCGCCTGAGGCCACGAAGTCTTAGGGGCGCAAGTCTGAGGGGCGAAATCCTGACGATCGGCGCGGAGGGGTGACTCTCCACGACCGAGGGTGCAACCGATAGCGTGATCGCTGCGCTCGAACGCGCGCATCGGTCGTCTGGATCGTCGTGCGTATGGCGCATCCCACCGCATGAGTGACAACAGCCGCGTTCGAGTCAGCATCGTCGGCGTCGTCATCGTCGCCTTGTTCAGCACGCTCCTGGTGCGGCTCTGGTTCCTGCAGTCGGGGCCGGAGGACAACTTGGCGGTGCAGGCCGTCGTCGACAGCACCCGTGTGATCCAGACCCAGACTCCGCGCGGGGAGATCTTGGACAGGAACGGGAATGTGCTCGTGCGCGACCGCGCGTCGTGGGCGCTGACGATCGATCGCAACATGTCGAAGCGCAGTCTCGACAAGGTGATCGGTCAGCTCGCCGAGCTGCTCCACGTGAAGGTCGCCACGCTGCAGTCGCAATACACCAGCGACCAGCAGTCTCCGCTCGAGCCGGCGGTGGTTGCGCTCGACGTCTCCCAACCCGATCGGCTCGAGATCCTGCAGGACCCGCAGAACTATCCGGGCGTACACGTGAAGGCGCTGACCGTGCGCGAATATCCGCAGGGCCATCTCGCCGCGCAGATTCTCGGTTACGTCGGTGAGGTTTCGAGCGACAAGCTTCCCGAGCTCAAGAAGAAGGGGTACGAACCCGGCGACCAGATCGGTCTCTCCGGCGCCGAGGCCGCGTTCGAGTCACAGTTGCGCGGTCTTCCACGTCGAGAGACGATCGAGGTCGATCCGACCGGCCGCCAGGTCGGCGCCCCGGTCAAGATCCGCCCGGGCGCGGTCGGCAACAACGTGTATCTCACGATCGACAAGAACGTGCAACGCGCGGCCGAAGACGCGCTCGCTCAAGGCATCCTCGGTGCGCGCGGTCTCGACAACCTCGACATCAAAACCGGCGAAGTGAAGTTCACCGCTCCCGCCGGCGCGGTAGTGGTGCTCGACGCGCAGGATGGTTCGGTCGCCGCGCTCGCCAGCAATCCCACGTATGCGCCGAGCTTGTTCGTGGGGGGAATCAGCAAGACGAACTACGCCAACGTCTCGGTCGGGTCGAAGCTCGTCGACCGCGCGACGCAGGGTCAGTACGCGCCGGGCTCGACGTTCAAGCTCGTCACGTCGCTCGCGATGACCAAGTACGGGATTCAGAGCATCGGTGACTACTACAACGACGTGGGCAAGGTCACGATCGGGGATACGACGTTCCACAACGCGAAGGACGAGCAGTTCGGCTCGGTGAACCTGCAACAGGCGCTCACCGTCTCGAGTGACGCCTACTTCTACACGGTTGGCAACTCGTTTTGGAACGTGTGGAACCAAGGGGACAAGCAGCGCGGGCTCGGCATTCAGATGGAGGCTCGCGCGCTCGGGTTCGGGGCGCCGACCGGCATCGAGCTCGACGAGACCGACGGCCGCGTTCCCGATCCCGCCTGGAAGTACGCGTACGCGCATGCCAACTACAAGACGGAGAAGGAAAAGCACGACAACAGTCAGTGGTACCCGGGTGACGACATCTTGTCGGCCGTCGGGCAGGGCGACGTCGTCGTGACGCCGTTGCAGCTCGCGAACGCGTACGCCGCGTTCGCGAACGGCGGAACGTTGTGGAAGCCGCACATCGAGGACAAGGTCACCACCGCGCGGGGAAAGCTCCTGTCGACGACGAAGCAACAGGCGATCCGTCACCTCTCGTTCGATCCCACTGTGAACGCGACGATCATGGCCGGCCTGCAGGGCGCGGTCGCCGATCCGAAGGGCACCGCGAACGCCGCGTTCCAAGGGTTCGACTTCAGTCAGATCCCGATCGCGGGGAAGACCGGCACCGCGCAGGTCAAGGGAAAAGGTGACACGTCGATCTTCGCCGCGATCTTCACCGCCCACGGCAAGCAGTACGTCGCAGTGTGCGTGGTGGAGCAAGCCGGATTCGGCGCCCAGACCGCGGCGCCGATCGTGCGCAACATCATCGAGTCGATGAACGGCCAGCACCCCGGGCCGGTGCAAGTCATCGCCTCGGGTCACGACTGATGCCCGCCTCGGAAACGAGCCCCTGGCGGAACGCGGACCCGCTCCTGCTCGCGTTGCCGTTCGCGATCAGCGGTCTCGGGCTCTTGATGATCTATTCGTCGAGCCGCACGCGGCTCGCGCGCCAGGGCTGAGCCAGCTCTATTACGTCGAGCGCCAGAGCCTCGCCATCGTGCTCGGCGTGATCGCGATGGCGATCGTGCTCGCGATCGACTACCGCCGCATCCGTGACATGTGGCCGCTCGTGTACCTCGCGGTGTTGCCACTACTCATCGGCGTGCTCATCACCGGCCAGAACCACAAGGGCGCGCAATCGTGGTTCCAAGTCGGGCCGTTGCAGTTCCAGCCGTCGGAGATCACCAAGGTCGCGGTCGTCATCGCGGTCGCGGGCTATTGCCATCAACATCGCAACGATCTCGACGCGGGCCGGCTCGCAGTCGCGCTCGATGATCGCCGGCTTCGCGATGGCGCTCGTGTTCCTGCAACACGACCTCGGTACGACGCTCGTGATCCTCGTGTGTTCGTTCGCGGTGCTCGTGGTCGCCGGATTGCGCCCCGTGCACATCGGTGTGCTCGTGCTCATCGGCGTGACGCTCGTCGGCGCGGCGGTGGTGACGGGCAAGGTCGCGGCGTATCGCGTCGATCGGATCGTCGGGTTCCTCGATCAGTCGACCGGCGACAAGACGCGCGTCGCAGCAGACCCAGGCCGAGTACAGCCTCCAGGAATCGAAGATCGCGATCGTCAACGGCGGCTTCGCGGGTGAAGGATTGTTCAAGGGCCGCCAGACCAACCTCGCGTACGTGCCCGAGCAACACACCGACTTCATCTTCACGGTGGTGGGGGAGGAGCTCGGCTTCCTCGGCGGCGCGACCCTGATCGGTCTCTACGGATTACTCGTATGGCGACTCTGGCGAACCGCATTGTTATCTTCGGATTTCTTCGGGACGCTCCTCGCAGTGGGTGTGCTCGGGATCTTCGCGTTCCAGATATTCGAGAACATCGGGATGACGATGGGCATCATGCCGATCACCGGCATCCCCTTACCCTTCATGTCCTACGGCGGCTCGGCGATCATCAGCTGCTTCATCGCCATCGGCTTGGTCGCCAACGTCAATATGCGCCGCTTCAGCTAGGCGAGGCCCCAATCCCGCTCCTGAGCAGGCCGGACCGGTCCACCAGCTAGGCTGCTCATCAGATGTCTGACCTGTGGCCGCGGATCGAACCGCTCCTGGCCCGGGTGGAGAAGCCCGCTCGCTACATCGGCATGGAGCAGGGCAGCGTTCGGCCGCAACACGAGGCTGGCCGGGTTGCCTTCCTCCTGATCTATCCCGACACTTACGAGATCGGCCTCCCCAACCAGGGGCTCCAGATCCTTTACGAAATCCTGAATGAGCGGCCCGATGCGGTTGCCGAGCGCGCCTATTCGCCGTGGACCGACATGGAGTCGTCGATGCGGGCGGCGGGCCTCCCGCTGTTCAGCGTCGACACCCACCGGGCGGCACGCGACTTCGACGTGCTGGCGTTCAACCTCTCGGCCGAGCTCGTCTACACGAACCTGCTGAACCTGGTCGATCTGGCCGGCGTCGCGGTCCGCAACGAGGACCGCGGCCCCAAGGATCCGATCGTGATCGCGGGCGGGCACTGCGCGTACAACCCGGAGCCGCTCGCCGAGTACGTCGACGCGTTCGTCATGGGTGATGGTGAAGAGGTCATCTCCGAGATCGCCGAGGTGGTCGGCGCGTGGAAGCGCGGCGGCGCGCGTCGCGCGAAGGCGTGTTGCGCGAGCTCGCGACCATCACTGGCGTGTACGTGCCGTCGATGTACGACGTCGAGTACGACGGTCAGCACATCGCCGAGGTCAAGCCGCGCTTTGCCGATGTTCCCGCGGTGGTCGACAAGCGCACCGTCGCGGATCTTGCCGATTGGCCGTATCCGAAGCACCAGCTCGTGCCGCTCGTCGAGGTCGTGCACGACCGTTTGAACGTCGAGATCTTTCGCGGTTGCACGCGCGGTTGTCGTTTCTGCCAGGCGGGGATGATCACCCGCCCGGTGCGCGAACGTCCGGAAGAACAAGTACGCACGATGGTGCGCGAGGGTCTGGCGCGCACGGGCTATGACGAGGTTGCACTCACGTCGTTGTCGAGCGCGGACTTCTCCGGTATCGACGGCGTCGTTGCCGATCTCGTGAACAACCAGGTCGGTACCGGTCAGGTCAGCGTGTCGTTGCCGAGCCTGCGCGTCGACGCGTTCAGCGTGAAGATCGCGACCGAGATCCAAAAGGTGCGCCGTACCGGATTGACGTTCGCACCCGAGGCGGGCTCGTGGCGATTGCGCCAGGTGATCAACAAGCTGATCCTCGAAGAAGACCTCTACAGCGCCGTCGATGCCGCGTATTCGCAGGGTTGGCGGCGCGTGAAGCTCTATTTCCTCACCGGCCTGCCGACGGAGATGGATGACGACACGCTCGGTATCGCCGAGCTGGCCAAGAACGTCGTCGATATCGGCCGCAAGCACACCAAGCAGGCGAGCTGCACGGTGTCGGTCGGCGGGTTCGTCCCGAAGCCGCACACACCGTTCCAGTGGTTCGGTCAGAACAGCGTCGACGAGCTCGGTCGCAAGATCAGCATGCTCCGTTCAGCTACCAGGGGAACCAAGGCGCAAGTGAAGTGGCACGATCCGAGCGCGACGTTTGCGGAGGGCATCGTGAGCCGCGGCGACCGCCGGATCGGCCGGGTCATCGAAGCGGTCTGGCGGGCGGGCGGGACGTTCCAGGAGTGGAGCGAGCACTTCACGCTCGACCGGTGGATGGACGCGATGCACGCCGAGGGTCTCGACCCTGACTGGTACGTGACGCGCCACCGCACCCGGGAGGAGATCCTGCCCTGGGATCACATCGCGGCCGGCCTCCACCACGATTTCCTGTGGCAGGACTGGCAGGCGGCCCTGGCCGAGCATGGCCTCCCCGATTGCCGGTGGACTCCCTGCTATGACTGCGGGGTATGTACCGACTACGCCCTCGAGCACGTGGTGGCCTCGCCCCTCGCGCCCGCGGGCGGCAGCCAGGGCACCGGTCAGGACCTGACCGCGGGCGCCGGCATCCCGGTTCGCTTCCTCGGATCGAAGCCCGCGGGGCTCGTCTCGTGAGGGGCGGCGCGCACAATCCCGTGCGGCTTCGGTACACGAAGCAGGGCAAAGTTCGTTGGATCTCGCATCGTGATGTGGCCCGCGCGCTCGAGCGGGCATTTCGGATCACGAAGCTGCCTTTGGCGTTCACCGAGGGCTTCTCGCCCCGGCCCAAAGTGAGCTTCGGTTTGGCACTCTCGACCGGGCACGAGAGTGAGGCGGAGTATCTCGATCTCGTCTTCGCCGACGAGGTCGAGCTCGAGGCGCTGTCGGTGGCTCTCACCGATGCGCTCCCCGACGGCATCGCCGTCACCGGTGCGGTTCCGCTCGCGGAACGCGCCCCGGCGTTGCAAGAAGCAGTGACCGCAGTGGTGTGGCACGTCGAGCCGACTCGCGCCGACGGAACACCGATCGAGGCGTCGGCGTTGGAAGAGCTGATCGAACATGCTCTTACCTTGCCGGCGCTACCGACCTCACGGCGACGCAAGGGCCGTGACGTCGAGGAAGACGTGATGCCGGTCATTCGGCGCTGCGTCGTCCAAACCACGAATCCGGTGAGCATCGAGATGGAGCTCACTACGCAACCTCGCAGTGCCAAGCCCGGAGACATCCTTTCCGGCATCGTGCGCGCAACTGATCTGCCGGGCGGGCTGATCGAAGCACGGGTACTGCGCACCCACCAATGGATCGAGCGCGACGGCACGCGGTTGGAACCGCTGAATGCCGACACGCGCCCGCGCACGCTTACGGCGCACGCGTCATGAGAGAAGGAATAGATGTCCGAACTGGAACGCTCCGACCATGGAGCGATGACCGAATCACCCACGTTGCTGCCCCACACGCCCGAGAAGACGGCGCCGGAGCCCAAGCAACCCGACCCGACCCCCGTAGTCGTTTCGTCGACTGACTCCGAAGGCTCGGATTCCCCGAGCTCCGAAACCGGAACTGGCACCGGCACTCGGCCCGAGCGGCCGCCGCTGCTCGACGAGAACGGCATGCCCAAGAAGCGCCGTCGCCGCGGTTCGCGCGGCGGTCGCGGTCGCAAGAAGCCGGGCACCGGCGCCAACGGTGCCGCCGGCGGAACCGGCGGTTCGCCGACCGGCGGCGCGGCACGGAACATCAATGCGCCCGGCGACTCCGATTTCGACGACGACGAATCGATCGAGGGCGTCGAAGACGACTGGACCGACGCGGCCGCCGATCGAGGCTTGACCGCAGAAGACGCCGGTGATCAGGCCCGGGAAGACGCGGGTCTGGCCGAGCGGGGAACGGCAGCCACTGCGCCGCGCGCGCCCCGACCGCAGGCGACCGCCCCCAGAGTCGGCGACAGCCGTCCGGGAGCCCCGGCCCAGTCGCGTAACGCGGCCCCGGCCGGTGAAGCAGCCGGCGAAGGCGCCGACGGGGACGCCCCGAAGAAGCGGCGGCGTCGTCGTGGTGGGCGCGGCCGGAGCAAGGGCGGCGGCGAGCGGGTCGACAGTCCGCAGCCTTCGAGTGCGCGCTCGGCCGGTGGCGGCGGCGGTAATGGTGGCCGCAAGGCGCAGACACCGACCCGGAGCTTCGTCGACGCGGGATTGCCGCTCACCGACATCGATGTCGACGGAACGGCACTGCTCGACTCCCTCGACGACGAAACGCTGTTGCGTCGTCGCGGCACGCACCGCAAGGGTCGTCCGGCCGGTCGCTACCTGATGGTGGTGCACCAGCGTGACGACGGCATCGCGCACATCGCAGTGCTCGAAGGCCGCACGCTCGTGGAGCACTACGTCTCGATGCCGACCGACGACACGTTGTCGATCGACGGCAACATCTACCTCGGCCGGGTGCAGAACGTGCTCCCCGGTATGGAAGCCGCGTTCATCGACATCGGCACGCCGAAGAACGGCGTGTTGTACCGCGGTGACGTGGTGTACGACCCCGCCGACGTCGAAGGCAACCAGCGGCCGCGCATCGAAAGCGTGTTGCGCAACGGTCAGTCGATCATCGTGCAGGTCACGAAGAACCCGATCGCGCACAAGGGCGCGCGGCTCACACAAGAGGTGAGCCTGGCCGGCCGCTTCGTCGTGATGGTGCCGGGCCAACCGCAGACCTACGGCATCTCGAAGCGACTGCCCGAAGACGAGCGCAAGCGATTGCGCCAGGTGCTCGACCGGTTGCGCCCGAAGGACGCCGGCCTCATCGTGCGTACCGCAGCCGAAGGTGCGACCGAAGACGAGCTCGAGCGCGACATGCTTCGCCTCAATGAGCAGTGGCGCCAGATCTCGGAGTACGCGAAGAAGGCGAAACCCGGCAGCCTCCTCTACAAGGAGCCGCCGCTCGCGACCCGATTGATCCGTGAGGAGTTCACCAAGGAGTTCCGCGGGGTCGTCATCGACAAGCAGCCCCTCTACAACGAGGTGCGCGGTTACGTCGACGCGATCGCGCCGGAGCTCGCCGACCGGGTCGAGTACTACGACGCGGCCGAGGAGAACCTGCCGATCTTCGAGAAGTTCCACGTGCACGAGCAGCTGCACAAGGCGCTGGAGCGCAAGGTCTGGCTTCCGTCCGGTGGCTCGCTCGTGATCGAGCGCACCGAAGCGCTCACTGTGATCGACGTGAACACCGGGAAGAACGTCGGTACGTCGAATCTCGAAGAAACGGTGTACCGGAACAACCTTGAAGCGGCCGAAGCCATCGCCCGTGAGCTGCGCTTGCGTGACATCGGCGGCATCATCGTCACCGACTTCATCGACATGGAATCGCGGGCAAACCGTGAGGCTGTCGAAGAGGCGTTCCGCCAGGCGCTCGCACGGGACAAGACGCGCACGCAGGTGTTCCCGATCTCCGAGCTCGGCTTGCTCGAGATGACCCGCAAGCGTGTGTCGGAAGGTTTGGTAGAGGTGTTCTCCACGACGTGCCCGCAATGCAATGGTCGTGGGTTCATCGTCGACGAGTCGCTACTCGAATAGCAGAGGCGGATCTGATGACCAAGGCCATCGAGAGCGCGCTCGCGAACACGTCGCTCTTTTCGCAATGTTCGGCGCGCGAGTTGAAGCTCGTGGCCAAGGTTGCCAAGACGCGCCAAGTTCCGACCGGCACGACCCTGCTCGTCGAGGGCGAGGACGGTGAGGAGATGTTCGCGTTCCTCACCGGCTCCGCGTCGGTTCATCGCAATGGTCGCAAGGTCGCGTCGCTCTCGCCGGGCGATGTGGTCGGCGAGCTCGGTGTGCTCGTGAAGGCGCCGCGCAATGCGACCGTTACGACCACCTCCGAATCCGAGGTCGCCGTTATCGGTCGGCGGGCACTCAACCGGTTGCTCGCCGACGCCCCCGGTTTCGCGCGCAAACTGCTCGAGGCGCTCGCCGAGCGGGTGCGCGAGCTCGACAGCCACATCGTCTCCTAGCGCTCAACGCTTCGCGCACGGTGGTGCCAGCACCCATGACGTCGGAGGGAAACGCCCTTGTCGATCGGCGCCGCCGTGAGGCCTAATTGTCGGGCGTGATCGGCGTGTTATTCCTGAGAGTGCGCGCCACGTGGCGCCGGCGCCGGCCATCTCTCCTCGCGCTCGCGCTGTTGATCTCGATCAGTCTCGCGGTCACGTTGACTGCCGTCGCGGGCGCTCGGCGTACCCACAGTGCCCCGGCGCGCTTCCTCCGTGAGGACCGAACTGCCGACGTCCAGATCGGTTTGTATCCGCCGGACTCGCTTCGCGGCGTCGACGCCATCGCGCGACTTCCGCAGGTGCGCAGCATCAGCGTCAACGCGGCGATGGCCGCCTACCCGTACACCGGAACGGGTGCGTTCCTTCCACTGCTCGCGCCGATCGACGGCCGGGCCGGCGTGACCGCGTTCCGCGGATTGCTGCTCGCCGGTCGGCGCCCGGATCCCCGGCGCGCCGATGAGATCATGCTCTCCGAGGGCCACGCGAGAACGCTGCACGCCCACGTGGGCAGCCGCGTCCGGCTGGTCACCTTCAGCCCCAAGCAGGCTCAGCAGTGCCTCTACAACAACCACGACGACGCGCCACCGGTTTGCGCGAAGTTGTTTCGAACGCCACGGCTCTCGGTCCGGGTCGTCGGCATCGCTCGCACCGCGCCCGACGTGAACAATCGCGGCAGCGATATCAGCCTCTCGGTGTTGAGTGGCCAGTTCTTCGCCCGCCATCGAAACGCGATCGCATGGAATCCGGTTGTGCTCGTTCGGCTCCGCCCGGGTGCATCTCCCGAGTCGTTCGTTGCTGCAGTCCGCAAGGTGCTCCCGAAAGGCGTCGAGCCCGACTTCGATCTCATCAACGCCAGTGCGACCTTCGATGCGGTCAATGTGCTGACCACGGGGCTGTGGCTCTTTGCGCTTGTTGCCGGCGTCGCCGGTGCGTTCGCCGTGGGTCAGGCAGTCGCGCGGCAGGTGCGATCCGACGACGAAGAGCGCAAGGTCCTCTCCGGACTCGGCGGGACGAGGCGACTCTTGTTCGCCGACGCGCTCGCGCCGGTCGTGCTCGCGGCGCTGCTCGGAATCGCGCTGGCAGTGATCGGTGCGTACGTCGCATCCGAACTGATGCCCATGGGATTCGCGCGTCGCGTCGATCCGCGGCGCGGGGCCGAGCTCGACGCGACGGTATTCGTCATCGGCGCGGCCCTGTGCCTCTTGCTCGTCGTCGTGGTAACCGCGGCCGCGGTTCGATCGGCGAGCCGGCCCGTGACGGTTCGCTCATCGCGCTCGGTGCCAAGCGGGTGGTCGGCGCTTTCCCCATCCGCGATCGTCGGTCTCCGCCATGCCACCTCACCCGGGCGCGGCGCTCGGGCCGTGCCGGTGCGGTCTGCGTTCGTCGGCGTCGCCGTCGCGACGGCCGGAATCATCGGAGTGCTCGGGTTCAGCGCGGGACTCCGGCACCTCATCCGAACGCCGCCGCTCTACGGGTGGACCTTCGATGCGATCGGCATCCCGAACCAGAACTCGGCCGCCGTCATGGCTGATCCGGGGATCGAGGCGGTAGCCGACACCCACTCGGGCGTGCCGCTGCGCGTGAATGGTCGTCCGACGCTCGGCGCCGCGATCGTGCCGATGCGGGGTGAGATCCGTCCCGCGATCGTCGCCGGTCGCGCGCCGGCGGCGATCGATGAGGTCGCGCTCGGCGCCGACACGCTGCACGCGGCGCACGCGCACATCGGCGACACGGTTCGAGTTGAGGGAGCCAAGCGGACGCGGACGATGCGCATCGTGGGGCAGGGCGTGTTCCCGACTCCGGCCGACGCGTATCCACTCGCGGACGGTGCCTACATCACGCCGGCCGCATTGCGTGCGGTGGGCGAGGGTGACTCGAGCCAAGCGCTCGCGGTGCGGTTCCGTGCCGGCACGAACCAGGCCGCGACGTATGCACGTCTCGCGGCGCTCGTTCGGAAGAGCGATCCGACCGCCGATCCTCCCGATCGACCCGCGCCGCCGGCCGAGATCGACAAGCTCCGCCAAGTTGAGTCGCTGCCGAGAGTGCTCGCGGGCTTTCTCGCGCTGCTCGGCGCGATCGCGCTCGCCCACACGTTGGTGGTCAGCGTGCGCCGGCGGGCCCACGACTTCGCGGTCCTCCGCGCGATCGGGTTCCGCCGACGTCAGGTTCGAGGCACGGTCGCGTGGGAAGCCGGCGCGCTCGCCCTGGCGGGGGCGGTGATAGGGATACCGTTCGGGATCGTCCTGGCTCGGCTCGCGTGGGCGAGAACCGCCGAGCGGATCGGCGTCGCGGTCGTGGACCGCGTGCCGATGGCCGTCGTGCTGGTCGTTCCGGCCGCAGCTGTGGTGCTCGCGATCGCAGTCGCGCTGCTTCCCGCTCGCCGAGCGGCCAAGGTGCGTCCGGCCGAGATCCTCCATAGCGAGTGATCCGGTCGATCGCCCGTCGGGGCCGGATCCGGGCTCTCGGCTACAATCGACCCGTTCCGGAAGCGCCCCGCTGTGGTGTCGCGCCCGATGACTCTTCTCCGATGACACTTCATAGACCAGCTCGTGAGGCCTTGATGTACGCAGTGATCCAGACCGGTGGCAAGCAGTACCGCGTCGCCGAAGGCGACCGCATCGAAGTCGAGCTGCTCGACGGCGACGACGTGACGTTGCAGCCGGTGCTGCTCGTCGACGGCGACAGCGTGTTGTCGACCCCGTCCGCCCTCGAAGGCGCCGCCGTATCGGCGCGCATCGTCGGCGAGACGAAGGGCCCGAAGATCAAGGGCTTCACCTACAAGAACAAGTCGAACCAGCGCCGCCACTGGGGACACCGCCAGCACTACTCGCTGATCGAGATCACCGGCATCTCGAAGAAGAGCTAGGAGCTCACACCATGTCGAAGAAGAAGGGCGCGGCATCCTCGCGCAACGGTCGTGACTCCAACGCTCAGCGGCTCGGTGTGAAGCGTTACAGCGGCGAGACGGTTACCGCGGGCACGATCATCGTGCGCCAGCGCGGCACGCAGTGGCACCCCGGCTTCAACGTCGGCATCGGCGGCGACGACACGTTGTTCGCCAAGTCGCACGGCGTCGTGAAGTTCGGCACGCGCCGCGGCCGCAACCTCGTCGACATCGTTCCCGCCGAAGCGGTCTAAAACCCCCAGCCTCCTCGGCAGAGGAGAGCGCGCGTCGGCGTCTAAAAGTCTTGGGCGGCGAGTAGCAGGGTGGCGAGCGGCTCGAGCGCGGCCATCAGCTCATCGAGCTCGCCCGGCTCGAGGATCTCATACGGCTTCGCCGCGAGGTCATCGGTAAGCGACTCGACGCGCTGTTTGACGGCGCGACCCGGTTCGCTCAGCCAACCGTCATCACCGATCAGGCCGCGATCGCGCATGCCGTCGATCACGGCGCCGATCTGCGCGGCGGGGAGGTGGTGGATGCGTCCGAACTTCTCCGCCGCCATGTCCATATCGAGGGCGAGGAGCACATGCGCCTCGAGTCGGCCGACACCCTCGATCATCAGAGCTGCGATGTGCCCGTCGCCACGGTGCTCGCGCAGCAAGGAAGCTGCATGAAAGAGACGAGCGACCACGTCGTCTGGGATCGGGATCGCGCGCAGCGCGGCGTACATCGGTCGGCCCTCGAACGGCGCGCTGGTCGCCGCCTTCATCAAGAGTTCGGTGGCGCGTGCGAAGGCGGGCGTGTCGACGTGATCGCCCAGGATCCGACGCAGCGCGTTCGCGCAGCCCATCTGACGAGCGGCGATCGCCGCTTCGGGAGTGGTGGTGCTCCACACCTTCGGTATGTGGCGAGCCACTTCACCGGGTGCGAAGTTGTAGAAGAGCGAGTCCACTACCTCCGCCGGGACCAGGCCCAGGGGCGCGGCACGTCCGGCGAAGTAGGTGTCCCAGTAGTTCGTGAACCCGAGCGCGAACATCGCCTCGTTGGGCTCGTCGGCCGAGTAGGGGATGACACCGATCGGCTCGACCAGCTCGAACATGCGGCGTGCCATCGAGTTCATGGTCGACCCCTCTTTCTGCAACCCCGGCACCGCCAAGCGGACGCTCACAACTACTGAGACGACTGCACACCGCGAAACTCATCGCACCACGACGGTGCGGATGTTGCCCGACCATGCCATTCCTAGCTCAGCGACGAGAGGTGCGATCTCCGTCGGGAGCGTGCAAACTGGTTTGGTGAGTCCGACGCTCGCCCTTGAAACCGAAGTCCCGGTCGAGGGCAGCCCGCGCCCACGCGTCGGTGGGCCTCGCGGCTACCGGCTGGTTGCGTTCGTAGCGCTCATCGTTTGCGGTCTCTTCGCGGCGCATGTCTGGTATCAGCGCGGGACCCGGCCTGGAGTTGGACAGTGCCGGTCTGGGTGTGCACTCCGTCGCGGTGAATCGTGCGGTCAGTTTCGGCGTCGGCATGGTGAACGAGCGGAGGGCCGAGCGTCGTCGTCGAGGCGGCGAGCTCCAAACACTCAGCCGGCGTCAGCGTGCAATATGCGATCGTCCGGAGGGGGCCAGGAGCAATCGGGGATCGGAACGGCGGACGGATCGATCCCGGGGTCGATCCCGATCGGCGCGCACGGGATCCGGGTTGCAGAACCGGCGCTGCCTTCTAGTCCTGGGAAGTCGTGTAGTCCTCGGCCCATCGCACCGGTTCCACAACCGAGCTGCGTCGAGCAACTGCAGCGTTCCGCGAATGGCCGCAGCACGACGTGGCTCGTCGTCACCGTCACGGCGCACCGTCCCGGCGGGTGGTCCGTCACGCACATCACGGTGCGCTATCGCTCATGGTTGCGTACGAGGACCGCGACATCGGGCTATGTCGTCACCGGGCGTGCTTCCGCGCCGAGCTGATCAATGAGGGATCCCGTTTTGTACTCGGGTTGCGCGGCGCACTACCTGCGGGGCCGTCCGCCCTACTCGGAGCGTCTCGGCGACGTTCTCGCGAGGAACTCGGACTTGACGGTACGGGCACATTGATCGATGTCGGGTGCGGACCGGGTGTGCTCGCGGTCGCGCTCGTCTCATTCTTTGATCGCGTGATCGGGATCGACCCGACCTCGACATGGTCAACGAAGCCCGTCGCTACAGCCTCGACTGCGCGGCACCAGATATCGAATGGATGCAGGCCCGCGCGGAAGATCTCGCGTCGCTCGATCTCGCACCGGCGCGCCTGGTGACGTTCGGCCAGTCGTTCCATTGGACCGAGCGAGATCGGGTCGCGGCGGCGGTCTACGACATCTTGGTACCGGGTGGGTCGGTCGCGCTCGTCGCCCACGACATTGACGCCCGGCCGGCACCGGCCGGACCGGGCGACCCGCCGATACCCCACGCCGAGATAGAGGACCTGATCGCCTCGTATCTCGGACCGGACTATCGCACCAAGTACAGCTCTTCATATTGGCGACCGACCGATCGCTACGAGCCGGCATTGGCCGCGACCGTGTTCGGTCACACACGCGACGATCTACACGCCCGGTCGAGAAAACGTGACGCGCGACGTGGACGGAGTTGTGTCCGGCTACCTCTCGATGTCCTATGCCGCGCCCGATCGCTTCGGAGACCGATTGGAATCGTTCATCGAAGAGCTGCGCGCATTGCTTGTCACTCACACAACCAGCGGCCGCTTCTGGGATTGGCCCGGCGACACGGCCATCATCATCGCCACTAAAGGCGAATCAATCTGGCGTGATGGCTGATCTCCGAGTGCTCGAGCTTCGGGACGGTCGCGACCTCGCTTGGCGCGAGTTCGGCACAAGCGACGGCGCGCCTGTAATCGCGCTGCACGGTTCGCCGGGTTCGCATAGCAACTTCGCTCCCGTCGCGGACGCTGCCGCCGGCGAAGGCGTGCGCCTGATCGCAGTCGATCGACCGGGCTACGGCCACAGCACGTTCGATCCGCGTCGCACGTACGAACGATCTGCGGCCGACATCGGCGAACTTGCCGACCACCTGAATCTCGACGAGTTCGGGGTTGTCGGCTGGTCGAGTGGAGGTCCGAATAGTGCGAGTTGCGCTCGTTACCTCTCCGGTCGGGTCTTCGGTTCCGCGATCGTCAGTGGTCCGGCGCCGCCGGAGGGAAACGTGTCAGGCGAAGGAACCAGGCGATCGAACCGAATTGCCAAGCGCATCGAAGTGCTCGCACCTCGGCTGATGAGCCCGCTCGTTCAGGCCGCGCTTCGGCAAGGCCGGCGAGACCCGGAGAAGTCGATCACCTGGATGCTGCGCACCCTTCCTGCTTGTGACGCCCGCGTCATTGAACGGCCCGAGGTCCGGGCACACTGGCTCAACGACATCGCGCGACCCGTGTCAGCGACAGCCGGACGAGCAGCGGTCCAAGACATCTGCTTGGAAGCGCGGCCATGGGGCTTCGACCTACGGGAGATCAATTGTGCGGTCCACGTCTGGCACGGAGATGCCGATGACACCGTCCCGTTGCCGAACGGCACCTACCAAGCCAACGTGATTCCCAAAGCCGTCCTTCACGAGATTCGCGGCGAAGGGCACTGGCTCATATACGAGCACTTCGGCGAAATACTGAGCAGCTTGCACGCTTGACGCTGCCGATCAACCATCGGCAACGGGGTTGTCGAACAACCAGAACTCCTCGTCGTCGGGCGGTTGAAAAATCGTTGCCCACTCTTCGAAGTGAGCCCGCGTGATCGGCGAGGCCGTCCACTCGCCCGACACGTTGCGCCGTTCGGCTCGCTCGATCAATTGGTCCACGGGCGCATCGAGGTAATGCAGCTCGACTCCCACCCCCAGCGCTCGCGCCCCGAGCCGTTTCTCATCCCGTTCTTCTCGCGCCCAGTGGCCCCACTCCAAGATCACACTCTGGCCCTGTGCGAGGAGATCCTGGGAGAGAACCCAAAGCTGATGTTCGGACGCGCTCGGAATGCTTCATCCCACAAATCCGCACCGAGTTGCGTCGCCCACGCGTCCTTGTCCAACCTGATCGCCGGGATCTTGGGTGCGAGCTCGCCGCGAGCGTCGACTTGCCCGAGGCCGGAAGCCCACAGATCAGCACAAGCCGCGTCGATGACTTCGCCACGCACGATTTGTAACACGCGTCGCCGCTCTTACTGGGCAGGAGCGCTTCGCCGCGGGCAAGCTGTGTGAATGTCGGAAGGCGGGTTCGAAGCGACGACGATTCGGTCGGCCTACGCCTCGGTCGCTGACGAATACGCGGCGACCTTCGCGGACGATCTGGCGAACCTGGAACTTGATCGCGGGATCCTTGACTTGGTTGCCGAGCACTGCAGGGGAGTCGGACCGGTACTCGACATCGGGTGCGGACCCGCGCCAGTCTCCGGCTATCTCCTGGGACGCCAGGTCGAGGTGGTCGGTATCGACTTCACGCCCCCGATGCTCGCCGTTGCCCGGCGACGCATCCCTCTCCTGCGAGTTGCGATCGGCGATCTCCACGCGTTGCCCATTCGGGGAGGTTCGATCGCCGGTGTTGTGGCCTACTACGTGCTCCAGCATGTGCCTCGTTCTGAGCTTCGGCGCACGTTGCTCGAGGTGCGGCGCGTGCTCGCGCACGATGGCCTGTTCGCGGCCGCGTTCCATCAGGGCGATGGTGAGTTTCAGGTCGGTTCGGTGACCGCGACCCGCTTCCCGCGGAGGAACTCAGCGAGCAACTCGCCAATGCATCCCTGTCCGTTCAGACCGTCAATCGCCGCGACCCGCTGCCGCACGAGCACCAGGGCGATCGGTGCTACCTCGTTGCTCGCGCTACCTGACTGCCGCCAGCCGGTTTCGAGCAGTCCATCGCTTGGCGAATCGCTTCAGACGGGGCAACATGTGCGCGTGGGGCGCCAATGCATTCGAACGTATCCGCGAGTTGGCTGTGCGGTCATTGTCCTTGTTCTGATCTCCAGTTCCTGTTCGCGGAACCATGACACGGCCCAACCTGTGGGCGATGGCGAGGCTCGAACCGCGCTGAACGTGCTCTATTCCATCGCCGAGACTCGAACTCCCGCCGCGATGAAGCACCTATGCGAGATGTCCCTGGATCACTGCTCGGGGCTCTCGAGTGCGGTTCAATACGAGCCCGCCGGCGCGCCTGGTCCGGGAAAGCGTCCGAAGGTGTTGTGCAGTCGCGACGTGGGATCCGGGTTCTGGATGCTGGTTGTCGAGGGCCGAGATGGACGCGATCGCCCATACACGTCGCAGGTCGTATTCGGCCGAGACGGGAAACGTGTCGTCCCCGTCCGCGAGCCCACGTTCTGGCTCGGAGTCGCGTATGGCAGCACGAAGGTCGTCGGTTCGACGAGTTGGTCGACGGCGTACAACGCCTCGGGCACGATGGCCCCCGCTCACACCGCCGAGGTCCTCGCAGAAGCGCGCTCCGCATGTGCGAGAACTTCACCCACCCGGTCTGCGGGTTCATAGCTGCCGATCGGTTCGTCTCGTCAAGAGAATCGGCTTGGACGCCGCGCACCCAGCGAGCAACATTGTCGGATGTCAGATCGGTCGCAATCACGACGAGATGTGATTCCCGGCTCAGTCGTGCGACTGCCGCACAGACTGTGGGGCGTAGTCGTCACGATCATGTCGGATGACGAGGACGACTCGAACCTGGACGCCATCCTTGTCGACGCGGCTCACGGTCGCGCGGCCCAAGGCATTGGAGTCTGGCGCCGCGCTGATTGCGCCATTGACGAATCACCGGCGCTTCGTGATCACGCGATCGAAATGGGTTTGCGCGGCATCACCTAGAAGCTCGCGCTTGACGGTCAGGCGCGCGGCACGCATCATCAGGTGGTGGCGGAGAGCTTCTTCGGTGGTCGTCGTCGAGTCTTCGTGCCGCAGGCGCTGGGTGCGGACGAGTACTTGCGGGTGACGTGGCACGAGCCCGATCGAGTGATCGTGTTCTCTCAGTGGCGGGGCGAGGTCTGTGTCGCCGCGACTCCGGTGCGGGTGACCGAAACCACCGAGCTCGCCACGTTGTTGGTGGAGGCACTCGGTCACTCCGCGGCGCTGCAAGGCGCACCCGTTCCGCAAGGAGCAACCCCCACGACACTGTGGGGACGGCTCGTAGCGAAACTTCGGAGCCTGACCGCCGCTGACGCAGACCAAGTCGCAGTCGAACAGCGCGCACACTCACGACCGCAAGTCTGCGTAGCTGCCGTTCTCCGTCGCCGCACGCTTCGCGTTTTCGGTGGCGTCGGGTTGCCACGGCGTCATGGATATCGTGAGCGTCGTGCGGATCGAGAACATCGCGTACGAGGTTGATGGTCAACAGATGCTTGGCCACCTTGCCTTCGACGAGTATCGCGTCGGATCGCGACCCGCCGTGTTGGTCTGTCACGAAGGTCCGGGACTCGAGGAGCATGTGAAGGGCCGGGCGGTGCGTCTGGCCGGCCTCGGGTACGTGGCGTTTGCGCTCGACTATCACGGACACGGTCGAATGCTTCCGCGAGATGAAGCCATGGCCCGCCTTGACGTGTTCATGGCCGACGCGGATCTCACTCGTCGTTTCGCGCGCGCCGGGCTGGATGTGTTGCTGGCCCAGGAGCAGGTCGACCACGAGCGAGTGGCCGCGATTGGCTTCTGCTTCGGTGGCGCGATGGCAATGGAGCTGGCGCGGTCGGGCGCAGACTTGAAGGCGGTGGTGGGATTTCACCCGGGGCTGAAGTCGACCACGTCCCGCGGATTCTGCCACTATCAACGCGGCGGTCCTGATGTGTTGCGGCGCCGACGACCCGATGGTCCCTCTCGAGCAGCGCGACGCGTTCGAGCATGAGATGCGCGCCGCCGGTGTCGCGGATTGGCGGATCGAGGTGTACGGCGGAGTCGGGCACTGCTTCACGAATCCCCGGGCCGACGATCTTGGCATCCCGGGTTTGGCCTTCGACGCCGCGGCCGACCGCCGTTCCTGGCGTTCGATGCTCGATCTGTTCGACGAAAAGCTGGGTCCGCCCCTCTAAACCGCGAGTGCCACAGACCGCGTCGTGCCCTTCTCCTACCCGTAGCGTCAATGGCGAGCACGCGCTCCGGGAGCGGGCATGATTCACCGCGTGGCGCAGGAGGAATGGACCTTTGATGCTTCCGCGGTTCCGCGGAGTGCGAGCGGCATAGTCCTTTGCGGCGAGCCCTGCGGCCTGCAGGGATTCTGTCGTCTCGGAATTCTCGTCGAGCGACTCGATGGGACGGACTCCGCACACTTCGAGATCGAGTGCCCGGCCGATCATCGGGAGTCTCCGGACCTCGCGCACGGCGCGTGGACGGCAGCCGTGCTCAGCGAGATGTGTGGCGTCCTGCCGGTCTTGTTGGGGACCATCGCGTACATGGGCACACTGACGGTGCGCTATCAGGCGCCGGTTCCGTTGGGCGAGCGCCTGATCGGCACGGCAACGCTCGACGGACGCGAGCGGCGGAAGCTCTTCGTCAGTGCATCGCTTTCGTCTTCGGCGAGTGGCGCCGAACTCGCGAAGGCATCGATGATCATGATCGCGGCGCAGACGGAGTAGCGATGTGATCGAGGCTGTCTGTTTGCAGTGCGGGGCGCCGTTTCCGCCGGGCGTGCTTGTGCCCGGGCTGCGGTGAACCGGTTACCGCGCTCGCGATCGAACGCTCGGTCGCCGCTGATGGAGAGACGTCGTGCAATCATCGGTTGTTGCCGGTGACGTTCGAGGAGCTCGACGACGGCAGGTATCGCGCAGTTGCGTTCGACGGTGCGGTGATCCATACGTGCTCGACCGAGAAGGAGCGATCGGAAGTCGACCGGTTGACCGAGCTCGATCCTTCACAGTGGTACGCGGAGCTTGTCGCCGGACACGCCGACGGTGAGATCCGGCGGGAGGATGTCGAAGATTGCGAAGCATGGAATCGGCTCAGCGGCGAACCGCACCTCTTCGGAGTCGAGGCGATCAGAGACGAAGAATCTGCGTGGCAAGTCTCGTTCTGGGTCTTGGAGTTCGTCCGCGAGGAGCCGTTGGAATCCCAACTTCGGGCGGCGATCGTCACGAGCCTCCGCGCAGTCGCTGGGGTCGTCGACGTGCAGGAAGAGGATCGCGAGGTCTACTCGGGTCATCGGATCGCCGGCCGGTGAGAACCTGGCCAGGGCTGCGGCCGCCGCGGTCGACGGTCTCGCGGACGAACTGCGCCGCGACTACGACGGGCTTGGAGGAGGCTGACGACATTGAGGTCGCCGTCGCTTCGTCTGCAAACGGTGTGTATTGATTGCGCGACGCGCACGTCATGGCCGACTTCTACGGGCGACTCCTCGGGTGGGAGGTGACGTCCAGCGAGCCGAACTGGGTGCTGATGCGTGACCCCGCCGGAGGGACTGGCTTGTCGTTCCAGGCCGAGTCCGGTTACCGCGAACCGAGTTGGCCTGAACAGGCGAACGGCCAGGACAAGATGCTCCACCTCGACATCAAGGTCGACGATCTCGAAGCGGCGGTCGAGCACGCAATTGCCGCGGCGCGCGGCTCGCCGAGTACCAGCCGCGAGAACGGGTGCGGGTGATGCTCGACCCGGCGGGCCACCCGTTCTGTCTCTTTCTCGACTGAAGCGCTCGCACGTCGGCGCGGTTCGCGAGTCCTTCGGGGAGGGGCTCGGCGTGTACGACGGTCAGTGTCTTGGTCGTGCGCGTGATGCTCACGTAGAGCAATCGCAATCCGGCGCGGTCGGCGGTTACCAAATCCGCGGGCTCCACGACCACGACGTGGTCGAACTCGAGGCCCTTGGCCTCCGCCGGTTCGAGGACCGCGACCGCGGCGTCGAGTGCGTCGCTCGCGTCGGTCGACGCGTTCACATCGGCGAGGCGCGAGATGATCTCGGCGTGCAGCGCGGCCGGTGCGATCACCGCGAGCGTGCCGGTACGCGCGAGTGCGGCGCGCGCATGGTCGGTGGCTTCTTCGACCAGGCGATCTCGCGACGTGGTCACGAACAGCGGGTCTTCGCCGGTGCTGCGCACGGATCGTGACGGCTCGACGGTGGGGGCCGCGACCGCGAGGAGGCGGGACGCGACGTCCATCACTTCCGACGGTGTGCGGTAGTTGATCGTGAGCGTGACGAAGCGCACCGGCGCGTGCTGGGGTACGTGCTCGAGCACGTCGGACCACGAGGCGAGGGCCCCGGGTCGGCTGGCCTGACCGGGGTCGCCGACCAGCGTCATCGAGCCCGACGGGCAGCGCCGCGCGAGCATGCGCCACTGCATCGCGGTGAGGTCCTGCGCTTCGTCGACGAGCACGTGCCCGTAGGTGCGCGGGTCTCGGTGTCGACTCGGCACCGTTGCTGACCGGCTCCTCGTTGCGGCGCACGATCGACGCCGCGTCGGTGAAGCCGCCGAGCCCGAGCTCGTCGATCACGCGTGACGCCTGATCGAGCTCTTCGTCACGGTTCTGCGACCGCTTGCTGCGCGGCCGCGCCGCCTCGACCGGGCCGAGCCGGGAGTCGGCCTCGTCGACGAGGGCGACGTCGTCTTCGGTCCACGCGACGGTGGCGACGTCGCGCGCCGGGCGCGGTGCAGCGATGCCTGTTCCTCGTCGGTCAGCAGGTCGCGACCCGCCGAACGCACCAGTGCCGCGAACCCGAAGAGGTCGTTCACGAGCTCGGGGCCGGAGAGGATGGGCCACATGCGATCGAGCGCTTCGCGCACCTCGGGCCGGCTCCGCATACGCGCCGCGCAGTTCTTGTTCCCACCCTTCGGGCGGTGCCTCGCCGCGCACGAGTGCGCCGGCGACGCTCGCGTCGAGCGTGTTGTCGCGGTCGAACAGGCTGTGCACGTTCTCGGCCGGACCCTCGTCGGCGCGGCGGTGATACGAACGGATCGCCGCTTCCTTGTAGCGCGCGATCAGCAGATCGACGAAGCGCTGCACGAGGTTCGGTCGCAGCTCGTTGTGCGTGCCGCGCCGGCGGTGCACGTTCTCGATCATCCGCACGGTCTCGCGGCGCCGCACGCGCAGCTGCAACCCGTCGATCAGCAACGTGAAGTCGTCGCGGAGCGGCCGTTCGCGATCGGCGACCGCCCGTTCGATCACCTGCGCCATCCGGGCGTCGCCCTTCAGCGCGCCGGCCTCGATCGGGTCGATGGCGCGGATCTTCAGGCTCGGGCGGAGGCCGGAGATCGTCGACAGCTGTACGTCTTGCTCGCCGAGCGAGGGGAGCACGTGCTCGATGTAGCGGAGGAACACCGTGCTCGGGCCGACCAGCAACACACCCTGCGCGCCGAGCCGGCGGCGGAACGTGTAGAGGAGGTACGCGGCGCGGTGCAGGGCCACCGCGGTCTTGCCGGTGCCCGGTCCGCCCGCGACGATCAGCGGGCCCTGGATGTCGGCGCGGATCGCTTCGTCCTGTTCGGCCTGGATGGTCGCGACGATGTCGCCCATGCGGCCGGTGCGGTTGCGCTCGAGCGCGGCGAGCAGCGCGCCTTCACCGGCGATCGGGAGGCCGGCTTCGTCGATGGCCTCCTGGTCGAACACCTCGTCGTCGAGGCCGACCAGCTCGCGGCCCTTCTTGGAGATGAGGTGCCGGCGGCGAACGACCGCCATCGGCTCGACCGCGGTCGCGCGGTAGAAGGGCTCCGATACCGGGGCCCGCCAGTCGACGACGAGCGGCGTGTGCTCCTCGTCTTCCACGGCGATCCGGCCGACGTACCAGCGCGAGTGATCTTCCATGTCGAGGCGGCCGAACATGAGCGGCGCGTCGCCGATGTCGAGGTCGGCGAGGCGGCGCTGGGTCACGTTCCAGGCGATGTCGCGCTCGAGCCGGGCCTGGTGGGTTCCGCCCGCCCGCACGTCGGAGTACGCCTCCCGGACCCGTTCGGCCGCGGCTCGCATGGCCTCGAGGCGGGTGTACGCGGCATCCACGTACGCCTGCTCGGCGGCGAGCTCAGGGTCGACGAACGGTCCGTCCGGCATGAGGTCTCTCGGGTTTCGGGGAGAGGGCAGTTTAGTCGCCGGGGACCCTGGTCCCGACCGGGCGGTATCGTCGCCATTCGTGAGTGAGCGACCGGCGGCCCTGTATTTCACGGCGGATGCCGAGGCCAACCGCCTGCTCGCGGAGGAGCCGCTGGCAGTGATGCTCGGCATGCTCCTCGACCAGCAGGTCACGATGGAGTGGGCGTTCGGCGCGCCGCTCCTGCTCAAGCGGCGTCTCGGCGTGGATCACCTCGACGCCGGCGCGATCGCGGCGATGGATCCGGAGGCGCTCGAGACGGTGTTCCGGGACAAGCCCGCGCTGCACCGTTACCCGGCGTCGATGGCGAAGCGCACCCATGATCTCTGCCGGCACCTCGTCGACAACTACGACGGCCGCGCCGAGGGAGTGTGGGCCGGAGTGGCGAGCGGCGAGGAATTGCTCGCGCGGGTGCACGCGCTGCCGGGGTTCGGCAAGGACAAGGCGCGAATCTTCGTGGGCCTGCTCGGCAAGCGCTTGGGCGTGCAGCCGCCCGGTTGGGAGCAGGTTGCCGCCGACTGGCCGTCGATCGCCGATGTCGACACCTTCGAGCGCGTCGGTGAGATCCGCGCCAAGAAGCGCGCGGCCAAGGCCGCGAAGAAGGCCGCAGCACCGAAGACAGCGCGCGCGCAAAGAAGCAAGGCGCGAGCGCCTAGCTAGATCTTGTGCTCGGTGATGGTGAGCGACTTGATGGCCGCGGTGCCGTCGGTCGTACGGGCGACGAGCGTGTACGTGTGGGGCTTCCCGTCACACGCGAGCGGGACGAGCTTGTCCATCGCTCCGTTCCCATAGGTCGCGAACGCCGATTCCGAGTCGATGCTCAGGGTCACGGTCTTGGCGTCGCGGGTTTCCCAGTGGAGCTCGATGCTGGTCGGTGCGTTGCACTGCACCGGCGTGGGCGGGCCCGTCAACCGCAGGATTCCGGGACCACCGAGCGCCGAAACCGGCACCGACGGGGGCGGAACCGTGGTCGGGGCCGAGCGATCGTGGTGGTCGTGGACGATGTCGCCGTCGTCGAGGTTGTGGCCGATGGTCGACGTAGATGTCGAGGTCGAAGCCGTCGAAGGCTTGCTCGACGAGCTGGAGCACGCGCTCAACCCGGCGAGCATCGCGATCGTCGCGATGGAGGCGAGTCGCGGTAGGCGCACACAGAGATCGTAGAGATACCGCCGGCCAATTCGGGGGCGGTCCGTATCCTGTCTGCGATGTCCGGGTTCGTCGATGTGGCGCAATGCAATCTCAAAGGGGGCGACGGCGGCGCGGGCTGTGTCGCGTTCCGCCGCGAGTCGCATGTGCCCCGCGGTGGTCCCGATGGGGGCGACGGCGGGAAGGGCGGCGACGTTTGGTTGCAGGCGAGCCGCAACGTGGCTTCGCTCCTGGCTTTTCGCGATCACCCGCACCGCAAAGCCACTTCGGGAACCCACGGGTCGGGCAAGAAGAAGCACGGCGTCGGGGGCAACGATCTCGTCGTCGACGTTCCCGAAGGCACGGTCGTGTACGGCCCGAACAACGAGCTGCTCGCCGACCTCGTGAGTCATGGTGCGCGCTGGCTCGCGGCGCGTGGTGGGCAGGGCGGGCGCGGGAACGCGCGCTTCTTGTCGAACGCGCGCCGGGCCCCGAGCTTTGCCGAACAGGGGGAGTACGGCGAGGAGCTCTGGCTCCGGCTCGAGTTGAAGCTGCTCGCCGATGCCGCGCTCGTCGGGTTTCCCAACGCGGGCAAGTCCACGTTGATCTCGGCGCTCAGCGCGGCGAAGCCGAAGATCGCCGACTACCCGTTCACGACGCTCGAGCCGCACCTCGGCGTGGTCCGCTGGCGCGATCACGAGTTCGTGCTCGCCGACATGCCGGGGCTGATCGAAGGCGCGGCCGAGGGCCGCGGGCTCGGACACCAATTCTTGCGCCACATCGAGCGGGCGCGGGTGCTGGTGGTGCTCTGTGACCTCGCGCCGACCGACGGGCGCGATCCGAACGAGCAGGCGCGCGTGCTGATCGACGAGCTGCGCCGCTACCGGCCCGAGCTGCTCGACCGGCCGCGTGTGGTCGTCGGGAGCAAGTCTGATGTCGCGACCGACGACCTTGTGACATCCGACTTCGACGGTCTCGTGATCTCGGCGGTCACGCGTGAAGGGCTCGACGAGTTCGTCGGCGAAGTCGCGCGGCTTGGTCGAAGCAGCGCGCGCGGCCGAGGGCGAACCCGAGCCCTACGTCGTGCTGCGTCCTGCCGAGCAGGGATACTCGGTCGTGCGCGAAGGGATCGAATGAGTGGCGGGTGCAGGGCCGGCCCGCCGAGCGCGCGGTTGCGCTCGCCGACATCACGACGCCCGACGCGCTCGCCTATGTGCAACAGAAGCTGCGTCGCATGGGTGTGGAACGCGCGCTGGCCCGCGCCGGCGCGCGTGACGGCGATGTCGTTCGGATCGGAGAGATCGAGCTCACCTACGAAGAGGCGGTATGAGCCGCTCGCTCGCCGTCGTCAAGATCGGGAGCTCGTCGATCACGCGTCCGTCGGGCGAGCTCGACGACGCCGCGCTCCTGAAGCTCGCCGACGATCTCGCGCGGGCGCGCGCTCGACGGGCATCGCGTCGTGTTGGTGATGTCGGGCGCCATCGCAGCCGGAATGCCGGCGCTCGGCCTGACCACGCGTCCGCGTGAGATCGGGACGCTCCAGGCCATCGCCGCGGTCGGGCAGCCCCGCCTGATCGAACGCATGAACGGACTGCTCGGCGCGCACAACGTGGTCGTCGGGCCAGGTGCTGCTGACGCCGTACGACTTCCTCCATCGTTCGCAGTATCTGCACGCGCGCGAGACGCTGCAGCATCTGCTCGAGCTCGGCGTGCTCCCCATCGTCAACGAGAACGACACCGTGGCCGACGACGAGATCCGTTACGGCGACAACGACCGGCTCGCGGCGCTGGTCTCGCATCTGATTCGCGCCGACGTGTTGCTCATGCTGACCGACACCGAGGGTGTGTTCACCGCCGACCCTCGTCGCGATGACGACGCGTCGCTCATCGAGGAGATCATCGAAGTCGATGCCGCGTTGGAGTCTGTGGCAGGTGGTGCCGGGACCGAGCGCGGCAGTGGGGGAATGGCGAGCAAGCTCGCCGCCGCGAAGATCGCGGCGTGGTCGGGTGTGCGCGCGGTGATTGCGTCGGCGAGCGCGCCCGCGGTGGTTGCCGACGCGCTGGCGGGCCGGCCGGTCGGCACGTCGTTCAAGGCGCGTTCACAGCGCCTCCCGAGTCGCAAGCTCTGGATCGCGTTCGCACGAGCGTCCGAAGGCCAGATCGTCGTCGACACGGGCGCGCGCCGTGCGCTCGTCGAGCGCGGCAAGTCGTTGCTGCTCGCCGGCGTCCGAGATGTCGTCGGCGATTTCGACGCCGACGCCACCGTCGAGATCGTCGACGAGTCGGGAGACGTGTTCGCGAAGGGGTTGAGTGGCTACACGTCGAAGCTGCTCCGAACCCATCGTGGCCGCCAGACTGCCGAGCTCCCCGACGGGCTTCCACACGAGGTCGTCCACCGGGATGACCTCGTGGTCCTCGCGACTTCGGGGGCGAAAACCCCCTGACTTGACCGAACGGTCAAGGGGTACGCTGGGCCGATGACGAGCGTCGAGGAGCTGGGCCGGCGGGCCAAGACGGCGAGCCGTCTCCTCGCCGGAGCATCCACTTCGGCCAAGAACGGGGCGCTGCTCACCGCCGCCGACCTGCTCTCGGAGCGGGCCGCCGAGATCCAGGCGGCCAACGACGCCGACCTCGCCGCCGCCCGCGAGGCCGGAATGGCCGAGGGTCCGCTCGACCGCCTGCGGCTCACCGATGCCCGGCTCGCGGGCATGGCCAACGGCCTGCGCACCGTCGCCGATCTTCCCGATCCGGTCGGCGAGATCCTCGACGGCTGGACCCGCCCCAACGGCCTCCAGATCACGAGAACCCGGGTGCCGCTCGGCGTGATCGCGATCATCTACGAAAACCGCCCCAACGTGACCAGTGACGCGGCGGGGCTGTGCGTGAAGGCGGGGAACGCGGTGATCCTGCGCGGCTCGTCGAGCGCGTTGCGGTCGAACATTGCGGTCGCCTCGGTGCTACGCGACGCGCTCGAGCAAGCACGGCCTGCCCGAAGACGCAGTCATCCTCGTGGAAGACACCGCGTACGAAACCGCGACCGCGGTGATGCAGCTCACCGAATACGTCGACTGCCTCATCCCGCGCGGTGGCCCGTCGCTCATCAAGAGCATTCGCGAGAACGCGACCGTCCCCGTGATCATCGACGGTGACGGCAACTGTCACGTCTACGTGGACGCCGCCGCCGATCTCGACGAGGCGATGAAGATCGTCGTCAACGCCAAGACGCAACGTACGAGCGTCTGCAACTCGGCCGAGTCGCTCGTCGTGCACTCGGCGGTTGCCGACGCGTTCCTGCCCCGAATCGCCGACGCGCTCCACGAACACGGTGTCGAGCTGGTCGGCGACGCCGAGAGCCAGAAGCGTTCCGCGCACGTGCAACCGGCCACCGATGATGACTTCGGCCGTGAATTCCTCGACCTCAAGATGTCGGTCGCGACCGTGCCCGACCTCGATGCCGCGATCGCGCACGTCAATCGGTACGGGACCGGTCACACCGAGGCGATCCTCACCGCGTGATCTCGATTCCGCCCGTCAGTTCACGCGCGATGTCGACGCCGCCGCGGTCATCGTGAACGCGTCGACGCGCTTCACCGACGGCGAAGAGTTCGGCTTCGGCGCCGAGATCGGTATCTCTACACAGAAGCTGCACGCGCGCGGTCCGATGGGTCTGCGTGAGCTCACCACGTACAAGTACGTCATCTGGGGCGACGGCCAAACCCGCGGCTGATACCCCGCCCCAACTACCAGGAGTCCGCAACCCGTCATGGCCGAGCGCTTCGAATCCGTTTCCGATGTCGTGCAGAGTCTGCGCGGCGTCGACTACCTCGCCGACACCAACATCGCCGGCGTGATGTTCCTCGCCGACCGGCTCGAGAAGCCGGTGCTGGTCGAGGGTCCCGCCGGTGTCGGCAAGACCGAGCTCGCCAAGGCCGCGGCCGCGATTCTCGGCGCCCGGCTCATCCGGTTGCAGTGCTACGAAGGCCTCGACGAGTCGAAGGCCATCTACGAGTGGAACTACAAGAAGCAGCTGCTCCGCATTCAGGCCGACCGTGAGCACGAGCGCGACTGGGAGACCGTCGAAGCCGACATCTTCTCCGAGGAGTTCCTGCTCACGCGGCCGTTGCTCGAGGCGATCCGCTCCGAAGACCCGGTGGTGCTGCTGATCGACGAGGTCGACCGGGTCGAGATCGAGACCGAGGCGCTGCTGCTCGAGGTGCTCTCCGACTTCCAGGTTTCGATCCCCGAGCTCGGCACCATCGAAGGCAACAAGCTGCGGCCGATGGTGTTCCTCACGTCGAACAACACGCGCGAGCTTTCCGAAGCGTTGAAGCGCCGGTGCCTGTTCCTCCACATCGACTACCCCGACGTCGACCGCGAGAAGGAGATCGTGCGCGTGCGCGTGCCCGAGGTCGACGACGCGCTCGCCGAGCAGATCGCCAAGGTCGTCGGCTCGATCCGCAACCTCGATCTCAAGAAGGCGCCGTCGATCTCGGAGACGATCGACTGGGCTCGCACACTCGTGTACCTCGGCCGCAACGAGATCACGCCCGAGCTGATGGGCGAGACGCTGCACGTGCTGCTCAAGTACCAGACCGACATCACCAAAGCGCGCAAGGAGCTGGGCGTCGACGCGCCCGCTACGCCTGCGTCGCGCCGCACGTAACGAGTCGGTGCAGTGGAACAAGCTCGACTACGCACTCAACCGTACTTCCGGCTCACAGGCCGGCGGCCCGCGCGATCCGGGAGCTGATCGCGTGACTTCGGTAGCCGCGGAGCCGACGATGCTCGACGTGCTCCAGGGGTTCGTGCACGAACTCCGGCTCGCGGGGCTGCCGGTGTCGATGACCGAGAACCTCGACGCGATGCGCGCGGTCGAGTACGTGCCGCTCGCGGATCGCGAGGCGTTCAAGACCGCGCTCGGCGCGACGTTGGTGAAGCACCACGGTCACCACAAGGTGTTCGACACGGTGTTCGAGGTGTACTTCTCACTCTTCAGCCCGGGCGTCGACCAAGACGGTGAAGCATCCGAGGGCGGCTCCGACGCCGATGCCGACTTCGAACAGCTCCGCGCCGCGATGGAGGGCGGCGGCGCGATGGGCCAGCTCTCGAACGAAGAGCTCGCGCAGATGCTCCTCGACGCGTTGATGCGCATGGACAACGAGCAACTGCGGGCGCTCGCGGCCGCGGCCGTCGCGCGTTTCGCGGGGATGGAGCCCGGTCGGCCGGTAGGCGGCGCGTACTACCTGTACCGCACGCTGCGACAGCTCGACGCCGAAGGACTCGTGGCGAAGATGATGGCGCAGGCCGAGCAGGACAACGCGATCGGCGACGGCGCGTTCGACGAGCGGCTCGCGCAGGAAGAATACGAAGGCCGGCTCAAGGTCTTGAAGGAGATGATCGAGACCGAGATCCGCCGGCGGCTGGTCGCCGACCGCGGCGTCGAGGCGATGGCGCGGACGTTGCGCAAGCCGCTGCCCGAAGACGTCGACTTCATGCACGCGTCGCGCGAGGAGATGCAGCAGCTCCAGAGGGCGATCTACCCGCTGACGCGTGCGCTCGCGGCCCGGCTCGCGCAGCGCCGGAAGAACCGGAACCGGGGCACCCTCGACTTCCGCCAGACCGTGCGGCACTCGCTGTCGTACGGAGGTGTGCCGGCCGAGCCCAAGTTCAAGCGCCCCCGCCCGTCGAAGCCCGAGATCATGGTGGTTGCCGACATCTCCGGCTCGGTCGCATCCTTCGCCCGCTTCACGCTGCAGTTCGTGTACGCGATGCAGAGCGAGTTCTCGAAGGTGCGGTCGTGGGTGTTCATCGACGGGGTCGACGAGGTCACCCGTTTCTTCGACGAATCCGACGAGCTCAGCACCGCGATCCAACGGGTCAACACCGAGGCCGACGTCGTGTGGGTCGACGGCCACTCCGACTACGGCCACGCGTTCGAGGTGTGGCACGAGCGTCACATTCGCGAGGTCACGCGGAAGTCGTCGATCATCCTGCTCGGCGACGCGCGCAACAACTACCACGCGTCGCAAGCGTGGACAGTCGGCGAGATGCGCAAGCGGGCGCGCCGCGTCTTCTGGCTCGATCCCGAACCGCGCGGCTACTGGGACACCGGCGACTCGATCGTCTCCGAGTACGCGCCGTATTGCGACGGTGTCTACGAGGTCCGCAACCTCCGCCAACTCCAAAAGTTCGTCGAAGACGTCGTCGGCGTCTGAGTTAGCGGGGTTGGCGGAGCAGGGTCCAGATCGGGGGGCAGCCTTCGACCTCGAGCTTCTTCACCAACTCGAAGCGGTGCCGCGCGTAGTACGCGATGTTCGCTTCCTTTTGCGTCTCGAGGTACGCGGGGAGTCCTTCGGTGTCGCACTGTTCGAGCACGGGCGCGAGTACTGCGGAGCCCGCGCCGGTGCGTTGGAACTCCGGGTCGGTGCCGAGGATCCCGAGGTAGTAGTGCGGTCCGGCGACGTCGTGGTGGGCTTTGTCGACCGCGCCGAGCAGTGCCACCGCCCGACCGAGCCGTTTGCCGGTGTGGAACAACGTCGGCGCGGTGCGCACGTACGTCATGAAGTCGCGGCGGAAGCCGCGCGGGTAGCTGCCGGGCGGTAGCCACACCGCCGCGCTCGCGACCTTGCCGTCGGTGTGCGCGACCCACACGTCACCGAACGGGCGGGCGTCTTTCACCCCGGAGTTCATGAACGAGATCAGCGACTTCGTCTGCTTCACGAGGTTCGGGACGAAGAATCCGAAGAGCGGATCGTCGTAGAAGGCGCGGGCGAGCGCGGCGACGACCGCCGGTTCGTCGGCGGGGTTCAGGCGATCGACGTCGAAGTGGCGCACCGGCCGGAGGCTAACGGGCCGCGGCCCGAAGACCCGTAGCCTGATTACGTGGAAGATCCGACCGCACTCGTTCCGCTCGGGTGGAACGCGCGGCTCGGCGGAGGCCGCGGCCGACGCGCTCGAGGAGTATCCGGGTACGACGCCGGGCCGCGTCGCGCGTGTCGACAAGCGGATGGTGAACGTGTTGACCGCGGAGGGCAAGGTGCGCGCCGCGACGGGTGCCGAGTCGCTGGCGACAGGCGACTGGGTGCTGCTCGCGCCCGGCGACAAGTGGCCCGACGTGGTCGCCGTCCTGCCCCGGCACTCTGCGTTCGTACGCGGCGACCCGATGGACGGCACCGCTCGCAATGCGCAGGTCGTCGCCGCCAACATCGACACCGTCTTCGTGACCCAGTCGCTCGAGAACGGACCCAACCTGCGCCGGTTGGAACGTGAGCTCGTGCTCTCGTTCGAGAGCGGTGCCGATCCCGTGATCGTGCTGACGAAGTCGGATCTCGTCGGCGCCGACTCCGACCGTGACCTCGCGGCCGACGTTGCCGCGGTCGAGCGCACCGCGGTCGGCGCGCCCGTGATCGTGACCAGCTCGGTAACGCTGGCCGGCGTCGAGCAGCTTCGTAGGTACGCCGGCGCCGGGAGCTCGGTCGCGCTCATCGGTGCGTCGGGAGTGGGGAAGTCGACGCTCGTGAATCGTCTGGTCGGTGCCGACGTGCAAGCGACCGGGGCGGTGCGTTCCACCGATCAGCGGGGCCGCCACACGACGACCGCGCGCGAGCTCGTTCTCCTCCCCGATGGCGGCGTGCTCGTCGACACACCCGGACTGCGCGCGGTCACGTTGTGGGTGGCCGACGAAGGGTTGCGGCGCGCGTTCATCGACATCGAAGAGCTCGCGCCGCTCTGCAAGTTCCACGATTGCGCGCACGACCGCGAGCCCGACTGCGCGGTGCAGGCGGCCGTGGCGCGCGGCGAGATCGACGCGGCCCGCGTGGAGCACTACCGGCAACTCGACGCCGAGCTCGACACCGTGGCTCGCCGCCTTGAGGAAGCGCGCGAGCTGCGCGGCCGCCGCCCGCGCCGATAGCCGACGTTCAGCCGGGCATCAACTCAACCGGGCATCAGGTCAATCGAGCATCAGGTCAATCGAGCATCAGGGTGGCGGCTCGCGAGGCAATGCGCGCGAGCGCGAGGAGCTGACGGCGCTCGCGCCGCCGGAACGGGTGACCCGCTCGTCCGACGAGCAGGAACGAGCCCTCACCGTCGAGCGGCGCGACCGCGAGATCGTCGGGGCCGGAATCTCCGGCGGCGACGGCCGGCGACGCGCTGGTCCCACTCGCGAATGCGTGCAACGTCGACGGCTCGGGAACGTCGTCGCCGCACGTGGCAATGAGCTCCGATTCGCGCAGGACGACCGTCCAGTCGGCGTTGAAGTCGGAGCGGACGCGTTCGGTGAGCCGGGCGGCGAGGTCTTTCGCATTCGCGGCCGCGTACACGTGCTCGACGGTTTCGAGCGCATCGAGTGGATCGGGGAACCGCTCGACGCGCTCCCACTGCTCGACCGATGCGCCGTCGACCTCCTCGATCTCGCGCACCAGGAGCTTCACCAAATCTGCGTTCGCGAGCGTGACCGCGAACTCATCGACCGCGACGTGTTCACTGCGCTCGAGCACGTCGACGCCCACGATGTCGGCGCCGATCGCGCCGATCCGCGACGCGACCAAACCGAGCGCACCCGGACGGTCGGGCAGCCACACCCGCACGACGAGCCGGACGACGTCGGCTCCGTCGGGACTGTCCCGTGTGGTGGTCATCGCGGCCTCGCGTCGTTCCCTTTCACGCCGGAAGGTTACGGCTCGATTTCGCCTCGCGCGCCGCCGTTACGCGCGGTTCACGAAGCGTTCTTCGTAGACTCGCTCGGTGAGCGGATCCGAGCCCAGCGAGAAGATCGGGATCCTCGGCGGCACCTTCGATCCAGTTCACGTGGGCCATCTGATGGACACGAGTGCCGCCCGCCACCAGCTGGGACTCGACCGGGTCCTGGTGGTCCCGGCCCGCGATCCGTGGCAGAAGCACGGAAGTGTGGTTGCGCCGGCCGAGGCCCGCTACGAGATGCTCGCCGCCGCGCTCGACGGCGCGGTCGGCCTCGAGGCTTCCCGGATCGAGCTCGACCGCGATGGCCCCACCTACACGATCGACACGGCGGAGCACCTCACCGCACCCGGCCGCGAGCTCGTGCTCGTGATGGGCAGCGACGTCGCCGCCTCGCTCTCCGTCGTGGCACCGGGTCGACGAGCTCCGCCGGCTGGTCACCCTCGCGATCGTCGACCGCGACGGAGAGACCTTGCCCGACCCCGATGGTTGGCGGGTCGTGCGGGTTGCGGTCCCTCGGATGCAGCTCTCGTCGACCGATCTCCGGCGCCGGGTGGCGGCCGGGGAGCCCATCGACTTCCTCGTTCCCATGCCCGCGGTGCGGGTGCTGCGCTCATACGGGCTGTATGCGAATCCGTGACAGACTGGTAGGGACAGAATTCGCGGGCCAGGGGAGCGTGTGACGGAAATCGGCGAGACGGACATCGTCGCCCGGTCGAAGATCGCGGCGCGCGCGGCTGACGCCAAGAAGGCGGAAGACATCGTGATCCTCGATGTCGGCGAGATCATGGGCATCGTCGAGAGCTTCGTCATCGCCAGCGCGCCGAACTCTCGTCTCGTGCGAGCCATCGTCGACGAGGTCGAGCACGAGGTGTTCGAGCAGACCGGCGACAAGCCGCGTGCCGTCGAAGGGCTGCGCGATGCGTCGTGGGTGCTCCTCGACTACGGCGATCTCGTCGTGCACGTCTTCCTCGCGGAGACGCGCGAGTTCTACGACCTCGAGCGCCTATGGGCCGACGTGGCGCGAGTGCCCTGGGCCGACAGCGCGAGCGCTGCTTCGTAGCGCACCGAATCGCGAGGTGTCGTCGTCTTTGAGTGCGGCGGCAACGGGGCACGGCGAGTACGGCGGCCATCTCGAGCGCAGTGGCGCGCGCGCTCGGCGACGCGAGGAAGCCAACTGTTTGCCGCGCCGGGAAGCAGCACGATGCGGCCGACGGGTAAGCCGTCGAGTCGCAGCGGCAATTCGATGCTCGTGTAGGTAACGGGCGGGTTGCCGGGTTCGTCAGCCGGCACCGTGATCGCGTCCCGGCTCGATGCGCGGCAACGACGTGTCGAACGGAAACGCCTCGAACCAACACGCGCGGAGCTCGAACAACTCGGTGAGCTCGCGGAACGTGCGCTCGAAGAGCTGCTCGAGATCCGACGAACTGTGGGCCGGCTCGACGACTCGGCGGTACGGCGATGTCCGCTGCAGGTGACGAATCACTCTGAAGTCGAACCACAGGAGCGCCACCGGCGAGCGACACGATCACCGCTGCCATCCGAGACCTCCACGCATTGCACGCAAGCGCGCACCGACGCCGCGCCCTACTGGTTCTACGGCAGGACGCGGCGCCGGAATACGGTTTTTGCGCGTTCTTTGCGCGCTATCTCAAGCGATTCCTCAGATCGCCCGTTTCTCAGATTGCGTCGTTGTCCATCTCGCCGGTGCGGACCCGGATGATCGTCTCGACCGGTGAGATCCACACCTTTCCGTCGCCGATCTGGCCCGTCCGTGCCGCTTCGACGATCGTGTCGGCGACGCGGCGGGCGTTTTCGTCTTCGGTCAGCACTTCGACGCGCACCTTGGGGACGAACTCGATCGTGTACTCGGCACCGCGGTACACCTCTGTGTGTCCGCGTTGCCGGCCGAAGCCCGTCGCTTCGGTGATCGTGATCCCCGGCCAAGCCGAGCGTGGTCAAGTGCGTCTTTGACCTCGTCGAGCTTGAACGGCTTGACGAGCGCGGTGACGAGCTTCACTCGGACCTCCCTGGATCGGCGCCAGCTGGTGTCGCCCGACGAAGACGACGCCATCGCAGCCGCGTGACCTCCGACGTGCGTGGAGGTGAGCACGAAGTCGGGGTAGGCGAGCACACCGAACTCGGGAACGTCGAGGCCTTGGATCTCGACCTCGGGCGAGACCCGGATCTTCACGAACTTCTTCACGACCGCGAAGATCAACCACATCGAGCCCCAGGCCCAGGCGAACCCGATCACGACGTGGAAGATCTGGGCGACGAGCTGCCCGGCGTCTCCGTAGAAGAGGCCCTGTCACGCCGTGTGTCGCGGTTGCGCCGACGCCGTTCCAACCCACGCCGTAGGTACCGTCGGCGAACAGTCCGACCGCGAGGATGCCCCAGGCGCCATTGACGCCGTGCACCGAAATGGCACCGCACGGATCGTCGACGTGGACCTTGTCGAAGAACTCGACGCTGTATACGACGAGCACGCCGGCAATGGCTCCGATGATGACGGCCGCCCACGGCGCAACGAACGCGCAGGGAGCGGTGATCGCGACCAGACCGGCCAGCATGCCGTTACACGACATCGAGATATCGGGTTTGCCGTACTTGTAGTTGGTCACCCCCATCGCCATCACGAAGCCGACGCACGCCGCCAGCAACGTGTTGACCGCGACGAGGCCGATGCGCAGGTCGGTGGCGCCGAGCGTGGAGCCCGGGTTGAAGCCCATCCATCCGAAGATGAGCACGAGCGTGCCGATCACGACGTAGGTGATGTTGTGGCCCGGTATCGCGTTGGCACTGCCGTCCTTGTTGTACTTGCCGATGCGCGGACCCAGATGCATGGCCAGCGCGAGTGCGGCCCAGCCTCCGGTCGCGTGCACGACTCCCGAACCGGCGAAGTCGACCGCGCCGTGACCGAGGTGCAGCGACGTGCCGAGGTGCGCCAGCCAACCGCCGCCCCAGAGCCAGTTGCCGTAGATCGGGTAGACGATCGCGCCGATCGCGATCTCGGCGCAGCAGGAACCCCGCGAACGAGATCCGCTCCGCGATCGCCCCGATGATGATGTAGCCGGCCGTCTCCATGAACACGACCTCGAACAGGAACAGCACCATCACGCCGACGTCATAGGAGCCGTGGCTCTGCAGGAAGAACCCGTGGGTTCCGATGAGCCCGGCGCTGCCGTGACCGAAGATCCCGCTCAGCGGCGTGACCCCACCGAGGTTCGCGATCGGGCGCGATCCCTCCGAACTGGAACGCGAATCCAACGGCGTAGTACGCGAGCAGCGCCACTGCGAACGCGGCGATGTTCATCATCATCATGTGCGCCGCGTTCTTGGCCCGGGTGAGGCCCGGTGACGAGGAACGCGAAGCCCACCTGCATGAACAGCACGAGGAAGCCCGTGATGAGCGTCCAGGTGAAGTTGATCGAGACGCCCAGGTGGCCGGTCTGACGATGCGAGATCGTTGATGCCCTGCTGCGAGACGGGAACGTTGGTCGTGGTCTTCGGATAGTTGCCGAGCCCGTTGAATGCCGGGCCCGCCGGATCGCCGGGGCTGTGATGGCCCCACGCGGCTCCGATCACGATGAGCACGATGAATGTCATCAGGCTGAGCGCAACGAACTTCTTGCCCTTCGACAAGTGTCCTCCCTCCGTCGTGGCTCGACACTCGCGACGAGCTCGGTCCGGAACGTAAGAGTGAGGGGTTCCACTTGGGTGACCGCTCTGTCACGCGCGTGTTAACAGAGCCGCCAGATAGTGGACATCAAAACGAAATATCGTTTCCATAACCGATGTGTAACGAGAGCGGCGCCCGATCGGGCACCCGGAGCCGGGCCTCCGCGTCTGATCCGCGCAGCAATCCCCCGGATAGCCGTAAAGATGGCGACAAGATGATTGTGCGTAAATAACGTCTCAGGTACATAAGAAAGCGTGAACTCAACTGCGACTGCACGACTCGGCTGGCTCACGCACAACCACGACGTTGCGGTGCTGAACTGGCCGGAAGAGGCCGACGAGGCGGAGCGCCTCGACAAGGAGGGGATTCCCCGCCTGCTACTGGTGGCCGAAGGCGCGGCACCCCCGATATCGGGCAGCTGCCTGGAGGATTGGCTGGCGCTTCCCGCGAGTGATCTCGAGGTGGAAGCCCGCCTCATGAACCTCGCCCGCCGGGCCGCGCATCATCCGCGGCCGCCGACGATCGACGGCATTCGGTCAGCTGACCTACCGCGGTCGATCGCGGTTCCTGTCGCCGGTCGAGCAGCGCCTGGCGCAAACCCTCATCGAGAGCTTCGGTGCGATCGTCGAGGAGGGCGACCTCCGGCGCCAAGTCTGGTCGGATGGCGCGAGCGAGCAACGCCTCCGCGTGCACGTCTCCCGCCTGCGCCGCCGGCTCCTGCCGATCGATCTGACCATCAAGTGCGTACGAAACGCCGGCTACTTGATGTGCGAGGCCTCGGCGATCGACTCCGGCGCAGACTGCTGACGCACGGTCGCGATCGCGACGCCGATCGCAACCAGACCCACGAGCATTGCCGCGACCGCATCGGCCCAGTCCCAGTGGAAGTAGGCGCGCGGCCGCAGTTCCGAACAGCGTGACTGCGGCTTGCATCGCGCCGACACCGGAGAGCCGGCCGTCGGCGAGGAGTGCGTCGCTGCCGACGACGCGCGCCAGTCTCTGCTTGCGCATCGAGAGGATGACGAGCATCACGAGCGATACTGCGGCGAGCGCGGTTCCGCCGTTCGAGCTGCCACCCTCCGCTCCGGTGACGAGACGCGTGACACCCATAACCACCGCGCCCGCGCCGACCGTAAACAAGCCGATCAGCACGACCCGATGGGCGATGCGCTCGAGCCGCTCGGAGATCTGATCGTGTTTCATCGCGTGGCGGAAGTGATACACCGAGCGCGACGGATCCCAACGCGTCGACGAATCCGATTGCACCGAACGCGATCAGCACCGCACTGTTGCCGCTGATACCGAGCGCGATGGCGATGGTGCTCGCGACGACAGTCCACACGACGCTCTGCAGCGACACGAGCCACGCGGCCGAATTGCTTCTGGTCGAATCCGATCTGGTCGAACGGTTCGCTGGTCGCCATGCGGTACTCCTCGGGACGTCAGCCGACTCGTGCCGACCAGACTTCCCGGCTCACCCGAGCCCAGGTTAACCCTCGGGCGACTCGGCTGATCAGGCCACCGCTTGGGTCGCGAGTGTGAGCCCGAGCTCGTCGGCGATCGCGACCGCGACCAGTCGCTTCTGCATCGGTGCCCGCACCGATTCGGACGCGAACAGCACGAGTCGCCCGAACTCGTGACCGCGACCTCGTACCGGGAGCTCCACGCCGCCGGTCGGCAACAGGAAGTCGGTGTGGGTCGCGATGAGCGAGGCCCCCTCGATCGCGCCGCGGACGCCGAGCCGGGGGAGACCGGTGTCAGCGGGCACGGTTTCGTACGTGCAATCGAGGAGGCCGAACAGGCCGATGAGCTCGGCGCGAACTGACGAGACGACGTCTTCGATGTCACCTCCGCGGGCCGCGAGCTCGATCACCCGGTAGAGGCGATCGAGATCCGCGCGCGACTCTCGCGCCGACTGGCTCCCGCGCCGGGCCCGAATACCGATCTCGGCCGCGATCAACGCCGACGATCACGAGCACGATCGCGCTCGCGATGTCGTTGCCGCTGGCGATGCGTAACGAGAGGTAGGGCTGGGTGAAGAAGAAGTCGAAGCACAAGGCGGCTACGCCCGCCGAGAGCGCGCCCGCCCACCGTCCGCCGAGCACGCCGGCGAGCAGTACCGGCACCACCAGTGCGAGCGCCATGTTGGCGTTGTGCAGATGTCCGCGGAGCGGAAGCATCGCCACCGACAGGAGCAGTGCGCCGAACACGCCGACTGCCAGGCCGACGAAATCGGATCCGTCCTCGAGCTCTCTCGGGCGACGCCGTATCAAGCTCATGCGATCACCTTCTCTGGTTCTGCCCCCGCTGACATGCGTCCGGACTACTTCTTAGCGGACAGGGCGTCGAGGGCAAGGTTCAGGTCGAGCACGTTCACGGTCTTCTCCCCGAGGATCCCGAGTTGACGGCCGTCGGTGTGTGCCGAGACCAAGTCGCGCACCTGTGCTTCGGTCAGGCCGCGAGCGTGCGCAACTCTCGCGGTCTGAAGCGTTGGCGTTCGCGACCGAGATGTCGGGGTCGAGACCGGAGGCGGAGGACGTGACGGCGTCAACGGGAACCGATGCGTGCGCCGAGAGCCCGTTGAGCTTCCGGTAGGCGGCGACCCGCTTCGATACCGCGTCGAGGAGGTCGGGGTTCGACGGTCCGAGGTTGGAACCCGCGCTCGCCATCGCGTCGTAGCCGTCGCCCGCGTTCGACGGCCGGGGTTGGAAGTAGCGCGGGTCGGGGTCGCCGTTCTTCAGTGCGAAGTTCTGGCCGATGAGCGACGAGCCGACGACGCTCTTCCCGAGGCGTTCTCCGTCACGAACGAGCCGTTCGCCTTGTTCTTCATCAGCGCCTGCGCGATTCCCGTCATCGCGAGCGGGTACGCCAGCCCGACGAGCACGGTCAGCGCGATCGTCATGCGCAATCCGGTCAGCAGTTGTCGCCGCATCTCAGTGCACCCCCATTGCCGCGAGGGCCAGGTCGATGAGCTTGATGCCGATGAACGGCGTGATGATGCCGCCGATGCCGTAGATCAACAGGTTGCGCCGCAGCACCGCGGCCGCGCTCAACGCCCGGAACTTCACGCCTCGCAGCGCGAGCGGGATCAGGAACACGATGATCAGCGCGTTGAAGATGACCGCGGAGAGGATCGCGGTGTGCGGGTTGTCGAGCTTCATGATGTTGAGCGTGTTCGAGCGGCTTGAACTACGCCCACGAACATGGCGGGGATGATCGCGAAGTACTTGGCGACGTCGTTGGCGATCGAGAACGTGGTCAGCGAACCGCGGGTGATGAGCAGCTGCTTGCCGATTTCGACGATCTCGATGAGCTTCGTCGGATTCGAGTCGAGGTCGACCATGTTGCCGGCCTCTTTGGCGGCTTGCGTGCCGGTGTTCATCGCGACGCCCACGTCGGCCTGCGCGAGCGCGGGCGCGTCGTTGGTCCCGTCGCCCGTCATCGCGACCATCGCGCCGCCGAGCTGCTCGCGCTTGATCAGCGCCATCTTGTCTTCGGGAGTGGCTTCGGCGAGGAAGTCGTCGACGCCGGCTTCCTTGGCGATCGCGGCCGCGGTGCGCGGGTTGTCGCCGGTGATCATGACCGTGCGGATGCCCATCGCGCGCAACTCGTCGAAGCGCTCGTTCATGCCTTGCTTGACGATGTCCTTGAGGTAGATCACGCCGAGCACACGCGGGCCTTCGGCGACGGTGAGCGGCGTTCCGCCGCGAGTTGCGATGCCGTCGACGATGACCTCGAGCGCGTCGGGGATGTCGCCGCCCTGCTCCTGGACCCAGCGCCGCACCGAATCGGCCGCACCCTTGCGGATCTCGCTCGAGTCGAAGTTCACGCCGCTCATGCGGGTCTGCGCGGTGAACGGCACGAGCTCGGCGTTCGGGATGTCGCGGGGGCTTCAGGCCGTAGTGCTCCTCGGCGAACGTGACGATCGAGCGGCCTTCGGGGGTCTCGTCGGCCAAGCTCGAGATCAACGCCGACTCGGCCAGATCCCGTTCGTCCACACCCGGGAGCGAGATGAACTCGGCCGCTTGGCGGTTGCCGTAGGTGATGGTGCCCGTCTTGTCGAGCAGCAACGTGGAGCAGTCGCCCGCGGCTTCGACCGCGCGGCCGCTCATGGCGAGCACGTTGCGCTGCACGAGCCGGTCCATTCCCGCGATGCCGATCGCCGACAACAACGCGCCGATCGTCGTGGGGATCAGGCACACGAGCAACGCGACCAGCACGGTGAGCGACTGGGCCGCGTGCGAGTAGATCGCGAACGGCTGGAGCGTCACGACCGCGAGCAGGAAGATGAGCGTGAGTCCGGCCAGCAGGATGTTGAGCGCGATCTCGTTCGGCGTCTTCTGCCGCTCGGCGCCTTCGACGAGCGCGATCATGCGGTCGAGGAACGTCTCGCCCGGCTTCGACGTGATGCGCACGATGATCTGGTCGGACAGCACACGCGTGCCACCCGTCACGGCGGAACGGTCGCCGCCCGACTCGCGGATGACCGGTGCCGACTCGCCGGTGATGGCCGACTCGTCGACGGAGGCGATGCCGTCGATGATCTCGCCGTCGCCGGGGATCAGCTCGCCGGCGGGCACGACGCACTCGTCGCCGACTTGCGAGCTCACCCGACGGCTTCGTGGTCGTCGTGCCGTCGGGCAGGCGCACGGCTGCGATCGTGTCGGCCCGGGTCTTGCGCAGGGTGTCGGCCTGCGCCTTGCCGCGGCCCTCGGCGACCGCTTCCGCGAAGTTGGCGAACAGCACCGTGAACCACAGCCACGCACTCACGAGCCCCACGAACACGCTGTCGGACGCCTTGGCCGAGGGGAGCTTCTGGAAGAACAGGATCGTCGTGAGAACGCTGCAGATCTCGACGACGAACATCACCGGGTTGCGCGCCATCTGGCGCGGGTCGAGCTTCACGAACGAGTCGCCGACCGCACGGCGGACGATCGCGGGATCGAACAGCGACGTGGCCGACGAGCGTTGGCGGACCTTGGGCGGCCGCGGCTCGGTGGGGTCGGCGACGGTGGATTCGGTGGGTGTTGTGGAGGTCACGACAGTCGCTCCTCAGAACTTTCCGACGAGATGCTCGACCACGGGGCCGAGCGCGATAACGGGGAAGTACGTGAGCCCGACGACGATGACGACGACGCCGGTCAGCAGCGCCGCGAACAACGGCGTGTTGGTCGGGAACGTGCCGGCCGACGGCGGCGTCGGCTGCTTGCGCCCGACCGATCCGGCGATCGCGAGCACCGGGATCATCAACAGGAAGCGGCCGATGAGCATCGCGATCGCGCCCGTGATGTTGAACCACTGCGGTGTTGCCGGTCAGGCCGCCGAACGCCGAGCCGTTGTTGTTCGCCATCGACGTGAACGCGTAGGTCATCTCGGTGAGCCCGTGCGGGCCGCGTGGTTCTCCGAGCGAGTTGAGCGACGACTTCATCACGACGGAGATCGCGGTGAACCCGAGGATCGCAACGGGGACCAACAGGATGTAGAGCACCACGAGTTTCATCTCGGGACCCTGGATCTTCTTGCCGAGATACTCCGGCGTTCGTCCGACCATGAGGCCGGCGATGAACACCGAGAGGAGCGCGAATAACAACATGCCGTACAGCCCCGAGCCGGTTCCGCCGGGGTCGACCTCACCGAGCATGATGTTCACGAGCGGCGCGGCGCCGCCGATCGGGCGTGAAGCTGTCGTGTTGGGCGTCGACGGCACCGGTCGAGGTTCCGGTGGTCGACGCCGCGAAGAGTCCCGACGCCGCCGGCCCGAATCGGGTCTCCTTGCCCTCCATGTTCCCGCCCGATTGCGTCGCCGATCGTCGTTTGATTGGCACCGACCGCGGTGAGCTTGGGGTTGCCGTTCGTCTCGAACACCATGGCGATCATCGCGATCGCGAACCAGAGCACGAACATCGCGCTCGAGCACCGCGATGCCTTGTTTCACGTTGCCCGCCATCTTCCCGAACATCCATGGGAACGCGAACGGGATCGCGAGCAGCATCCAGATCTGGAGCGTGTTGGTGATCGGGTTCGGGTTCTCGAACGGGTGCGAGGAGTTGGCGTTGTACGGGCCGCCGCCGTTCTCGCCGATCTCCTTGATCGCCTCCTGGCTCGCGATCGGACCGCCGGGGATCGTCTGCTTCTGACCCGTGACCGTCGTGACCGTGCGCGCGGCGTGGAAGTTCTGGACGGAGCCCTGGCTCACGAGCACGAGCGTGAAGACGATCGCCAGCGGAACGAGGATCCGCGTGGTGGTGCGCACGAGGTCGACCCAGAAGTTGCCGAGCGTGTGGGTGCGCCGGCGGACGAGGCCGCGGATCGAGGGCGACCGCGACCGCGGCACCGACTGCGGCCGACACGAAGTTGTGCAGCGCGAGACCGGCCATCTGGGTGAGGTGCGACATCGTCGACTCGCCCGAGTAGTTCTGCCAGTTCGTGTTGGTCAGGAAGCTGACCGCGGTGTTGAGCGAGAGCGCGGGAGTGACGCCCGTCCGGTGGTCGGGATTGAACGGAAGGTGGCCCTGCAGTCGCAGCTGCGCGTAGAGAATGACCACCGAAACGAGGCTGAACGCGAGCAACGAGATCGCGTACGTAGACCAGCGCTGTTCGGTCTCGGGATCGACGCCGCACACGCGGTAGATCACGCGCTCGATCGGGCCGAAGAAGCGATCCCCGGGCGCCTTGCCGTCGCCGTAGACCTTGGCCATGTAGGAGCCGAGGATCGGTGTGCTGATTGCCAGGAGCGCGATGACCGCGAGCACCTGGAGCCATGCGGCGCCCGACATCAGAGCTTCTCCGGGAACAGCAACGCGTACACGAGGTACACGGCGACCAGCAGGCTGAGTCCCAGCCCGATGATGCTCTCGAGGCCGGTCATGCCGCGACCTGACCCGAGTTCGGTCCGGCCCGCGTCGGCGTCGACCGCGGTGGCCTCGGCCTCGAGATCGGGGCCGATGATGCGCTCGCACGCACGTACGAAGAGCACGGCGATCGAGAAGAAGACGACGAGTGAACGGCGAATGCGAGAACGTCAGGCATGGCACTTGTTGTACGCCTACGTACCCCGCGTGCTCGAATGTCCTAACGGTCTCTTAGCGCTCGGACGTCCGGATCTTCCCGCCCTCTTATCGCCTCGCGGCCGGTCGGATCCATCAATGGATCCTGCATCGACGCGAATGACATCACTCAGATCTGCGCGGTGCCGAAGTAGCGCCACGGGAGGACGCCGACGAGGTCGCGGATCATCTCGACGACCTCCGGGGCGAGATCGCGGCGCGGCCGCAGTGTGAACGAGTGATCGCCGCAACGGCACATGACATCGAGATTGACCAGCGCCCGGCAGACAGTGGCCTCGACGTCGGGATCCGACTCGACGATGGCATCGCCGAGACTCATCAGAAGTGGCCGCGTCCGCGGTGATCGCGGGTCGCGGCGAGCCGGTCGGCAGTCACCTCGACCGTGTGGGCGTCGGTCGTCTGGACGAGAACGAGGAGGAGCTCCTCGACGGTCGGTGCAATGGTTTCGTCTGATCTAGATGGTCATGGTCGTTCACCACGGCGAGAGGACTTCGTACGATTCACAACCTCAGAGATATCCCTTTGTCCGACCCGCGGTATCAGTCGTTTACGCGGTTTCTACGCGGCGCGGGAAACTTCTACGCCGCCTTGGCGGCGGCCTGAGTTGCGTTAGCGGCGGGTAAGGCAGGTAAAGCGGCCTCAGCCGAATCTCAGCATCGGCGAATTGTGCGGCGGTTACGGCCCGGCGTGTTTCTGGTTGGTAGTTTGTTCGCTGTTCATGTTCTCGCCACAGCGAGGAAGCAAATGCCCGCAGCACAGAAGGCCGCCCGCAAGGCAACGAAGAAGACGGCGAAGAAGGCGGCCAAGCGGTCGACGCAGCGCACGCTGAGCGCTGCCCACAAGCGGGCTTTGGCCGAAGGACGGACGATGTCGGCCACCGTTGACCGCTATCTCTCGGCGGTGAATACGCCAAAGCAGCGGGGTCGCAAGGTCTCCAAAGCGACGCTTACGCAGCGGCTCGCCGCGGCTCGTGAGCGGGCGAAGTCGGCAACGGGCGTCGAGAAGGTGCTGGCTGCACAGGAAGTTCGCGATCTCCAGAACAAGCTTTCGAGCATTAATGCAGCAAACGGCACCGACGTGAAAAGCCTGGAAGCCGAGTTCGTTCGCATTGCGAAGAAGTTCGGTGAGAACCGGGGAATCGGCTATGGCGCCTGGCGTGACGCCGGTGTTCCCGCCGTGGTGCTCAAGAAGGCCGGCGTCGCCCGCACCCGCGGTTGACGTTCAGCCGCGCGCCTCGAGCTGGCGCATGATTCGTCCGTAGCCGCGACGTTCCGCGATCTCGATCGCGGCCGCGGCGCGGCGATCGGCTCCCGACGCGTCGCCGGGGCGACCGCGCGACACCAACGCCGCGGCCGCATCGGCGTTGCTCTGCGCAATCCAGAACGGAGCGTCGAGTTCCTCCGCGATCGACGTCGCCTCGTCGAAATGCGCCGAGGGCCGCATCGGTGTCGTCGACGGCGGCGGCGAGAACGCCGAGCCAATGATGGGCGGGGCCGAGGTCGACGCCACCGGCGCCGAACATCACGAGATGGTCGGCGCACGGTTCGAGCATCTCTCGGAGTAATTCGACAAGGGCTCGGTCACGCGCGGCTGGCCGCGACTCCCGCGAACAGCGCGACGCCGCCGATCCAGAACGCGTCGCGAGGAAGCGCGGAGCCGTCGGGTCCGAGGATCCGCCGCGCAACCGCAGTTGCGCGATCCACGTGACCGGTATCGGCAAACGCGGTCGCGGTGAGCGCCGCGCCGGAGAGGAACACCGACGGCGTCGCGCCGGCGGCGCGCAGGCCCTCGACCTCCTCCTGGAGTCGGCCCTGCATGCGGCGGATGGCGAATCGCTGCAGGAAGTACGCGCCGCCGGAGAGCTGACCCAGCTCGTGACCGCGCAGCGAGGCCCCCCGAGAAAGTTGCTCGCCGGCGTCGAGGTCGCCATGCAGGATCGCCTCCGTCGCTCGTAGCGCCATCGCCGAGTAGATGTCACGCGGGCTTCCCAACGCGCGGGCCAACTGCTCGTACGCGTCGAGGCTCCTCGCGAATTCCTCGATCGCACGGTTCTCGAGCAGGTCGACGATCAGTGAGCGGTGCGTGCTGAGCCGCAGGTACGGCTTCGACGGAAAGTTCGAGACGAGCTCGTAGGCCTCGCGCGCGATCGCCAGTCGCTCGGCGCGCGCCTCGGGTTGATGCGTGGTCGACAGCCGCACCGCGAGGAGCGCCGTAGCCAGCGTCTCCGTATCGTCGACCTCGTGCGCGATCGCGAGTGCTTCGTTCGCGACGCGGGTCTGGCGCTCGTGATCGGTGTAGTACACGTCGGAAGCGATCCCGGTGAGCACGCGTACCAGGCGATGCCGGTCGGAAGCGGCGATACCGGGAAGCGCTTCCTCGAGCAGGTTGAGGGCGTCGGGCTCCAGGACCGATCCGTCGGCCCACGGCCCGTCGGCATCCAGGCCGATGTCGGCGAGCAGCGCGGCGTCGTTGGCCTCGCGGGCGGAATCGGCTGCCGCGAGAAGGGCCGCGCGCGCTCGCTCGATCTGCTGATCGTTCGCGCAGGCGCGCCCGAGCGCCAGTTGTATCCGTCCTCGCTCCGACGCGCCCAGCGTCTCGGAGTGGAAGCGCAGCGCGTGCTCGTACCAACGCGCGGCTTCCCCGAACGCGAAGCGTTGGTCGGCGTCGTCGGCCGCACGCATTGCGTAGGTGGCGGCTTCGCGTTGCAACCCGAGCGGTGCCGCTTCGACGTAGTGATGCGCGAGGTCGACGCTGTGCCGGGTCGAACCCAAATCGTGCTGCTCGCGTTCCATAATCTGCGCAATACGGCGATGCAGATGTTGGCGCGGTTCCGTCGGGATCGCGGCATAAACCGCGTTGCGGACGACGACGTGGGGGAACAGATAGTGGTCGACGCGGCTGTAGTCCTCGACGAGCAACCGCGCGGCTAGCCCTTCTTCCAGAGCGTCGAACACAACCTCACGCGTGAGCTCGCAGATGCGAGCCAACGCATCGACGGTCAGCTCGCGTCGGACGGTCGCCGCCGCGTACATGACGCGGAGCGTCGGTTCGGTCAGTCGCGCCAGTCGCCGATCGACGAGGGCGCGCACCCCGGCGGGCGCGATCGCGGTGATCGTTTCGGAGAGCTCTTCGGCGGTCCCGACCTTCACTGCTTGTTCGTCGAGCTCGCGTAGGAGCTCCCGTAGGAACAGCGGGTTCCCGCCGGTTACGTCGTGCAACGTTCCGGTCAGCTCGAAGAGCGTGGTCATGGTCTCGGGTGGTGCAGTGGCGCGAATGAGGGCGCGCACCTCGTGGCCGTCGAAGCCCGACAGCTCGATCTTGTTGCGCCGGCCCGACGGCGCGAGCCGTTCGATGGCGTGCGCCCGCTCGCCGTCGATCTCGTCGCGATGAGTCGCGACCACGAGCATGCCTTCGAGCTCGGGGTGGCGCACGAGATAGCGGATGAGTCGCAGCGTCGGACGGTCGGCCCAGTGGAGATCTTCGAAGATGATCACCGCGGGGCGAGCCGCGAGCGTGGCCACGGTCGTGACGATCGCTTCGAACAGCCGGTACTGCGCACCCTCCGATTCGAGCTCCCGCTCCGTCTCGGGCCGGGTTCCGATGACATCCGGGAGCAACAGCGCCAACGGTGACGGCAGCACGGAACGCGCCGCGCTGCCGAGCGGATCCACGAGGGCGCGCAGGATTTCGGCGACCGGCTGGTAGTCGGCGGTGGGCTCGGGATCGCAGTGGCCGACGAGCGGTGCCGCGCCCGCTGTCTCCGCGCGATCCCGGAACTCGTCGGTGAGTGTGGTCTTTCCGACTCCGGCCGGGCCGGCCACGACGACCACCTGAGCGGGCCCGGTGCCGGCCCGATCGAGTGCATCGAGCAGATGGCCGACCTCGGTCCGGCGTCCGATGAAGCGGCCGATCGGCGGTCGTTGCTGTGGCGACGGTTGCGACTGCGTGCGATCCGGCGTGAAGTCGAGATTCGAGCGCTGCAGGAGAACGTCTTCCTCGAGGCGCCGGAGCTCGTGTGACGGAGTGACGCCGAGCTCGTCGTCGAGGCGGCGCGCGAGCTGCGCGTACGTCGCGCAGTGCCTCGGCTTGCCGTCCGCCGCGGTAGAGACCGCGCATCAAGCTCGCGGTCAAACGTTCTCGCAGCGGGAACTCCGAGATCGCCGACGTCACGAGATCGACGGCCAACGTGTGCTCGCCCAGCGCGAGACGCGCGTCGGCCAGCTCCTCGATCGCAATCGCGCGCAGGTCGTTGAGCCGAGCGATCTCACCGGCGGCAGCCGCCATTTCGCTGACGTCGACGAACGCCGGTCCGCGCCAGAGGTCGAGCGCCTGGGTCAGTTGCGGGACGGCGGATGCGGGATCACCCACGCCGATCGCGTCACGCGCGAGCAACACGAATCGTTCGAAGCTCTGCGAGTCGAGCTCGTCGGGCTCGATCCTGAGCACGTATCCGTGCGGACCGGCCGGCAGTCGGGTACTCGGCGCGCTCGTACTCCGGTCGAGCTCGAGGATCTGACGGATACGGCCGATATGAACGCGCAGCGCGGTCGCGGCGCTGGGGGGTGGGTTGCCCTCCCACAACTCTTCGACGAGCTGTTCGGCCGTGACCGGCCGGTTGGGCCGCATCGCCAGGAGTGCGAGCAGCTGCCGGGGCTTTTCGCCGCGGATCTGCACGGGCGATCCATCGTGCCGCACCTCGATAGGTCCGAGGACTCGCAGCTCCACGTTGGCCCCCACATGCAGCGGAGCGGCAACGGTACATCGGCTCCGGCCCGCTGCCCATGGGCGTTTACGTGATGTTTACAGGCATGCCGTAGACCTCAAGAGCAGCGAATTTCTCCGCGGTGATTCTGATCGCCCGGCGGGGCGCCCGACTCCGGCCCACGGGCCGCAACCAGGGAGTGCGAAATGGCGATGAAAGCGATTCTCGTGCGAGCGATGCCGATCGGCAGCTACCGGTGAGTCCCGGCGAAGAGGAACTCCTCATCGCGGCCAACGCGGCGCTCGCCGATCCGAACTTTCGGGCCAGCGTGCGCCAGATGCACGCCGAGGGTTACCCGCTCGTGCAGATGGTCGGCGCGCTCGGCCTCGACGACGACATGAGCGACCGCGTGCGTCGGATCCTCGAGTCGATGTCGGACGACGAGGTCGCCGGAATCCGTGCGGCAGTGCTCAACATGCTCGACGGCAAGAACTTCACGATGCCCGTCGTCTGCACCGTGGCCGCGTCGGATCTCGACAAGCCGGTCGCGGTTCAGGTCTCCCCGGACGCCGGCACACCGACGATCCACGTCCGGTCCGCGTAGGCAGACCGGCAGCGGCTTCGACCGAGGCGTCGCAGTTCTCGATAGGGGGAGGCAACGGTGTCAGTCCGACCACGCACCCGCGTCACGGCTTCCAACGGACCGACCACGCTCCACGGCGCGTTGACCGTTGATCGTTATCTGCGAGCACTCGAAGGTCTCCTGCCGTTGGGGTCACAGGTGTTCGACGCGCTCGAGCGCGAGTTCATCTATGTGGCGAAGAAGTTCGCCGGGATGCGGGGCATCAGCTACGACGCCTGGCGAGACGTCGGCGTATCGGAAGCGGTGTTGCAGCGCGCCGACATCCAGCAACTCGAGCCTGTCCCGGGTTAAGTCGCCTGATGAGACGGCTCGGCCGGCGATCGCGGCTCGCCGGCCGAGTCGCGCGGCTGCGCGGGTTCGCCCGCCGCTGGTCAGAGCGAACTGACGCGTTCGGAACGGCATCGATGTGCCGATCCGCGCCTGCGGGCCGGGATTCCGCAAAGCTGGATGTGCAGTAGGTGCACAAGACTTCGCACGGTCTGGGCGGAGGTGGGCGTGATCGTCAACTGGTTCCTTCACACATTCGGCATGGACGATGGATCGGGTGCCTGGTATCTGTTTTGGAGCGGCATTGTCGGTGACGTCGCGTTGCTCGGCACCTTGTTCGTGTTGCTGCGGCGCCTCAACTGCCACGCCGCCGGCTGTTGGCGGATCGGCATTCACCGTGTCGTCGGCACGCCCTACGTCACCTGCCGCAAACATCATCCGGTCGTGCCGACTGGCCGGGTCAGTGCGGCGCACATCGCGCAGGTGCATGAGGGTGCCGTCGACAGCGGGCTCACGATTCCGGATAGCCACTATGTGAACGAGGCTCCCGACTAGAGCGCGCGCAGAACACACAGCCGCGTTCTGCGCGGCGCGGGCTCGCACGACAGGCGTAGGGTCCTGCCATGAGCGAAGCCGCAGCCCAAGCACTCCCGCTGTTCCAGGCCGATATCGGCAACGATGAAGGGACCGGCGAGTGGTTCGAGGTCACGTCAGGACCAGATCAACCAGTTTGCTGACGTCACGCACGACCACCAGTTCATCCATGTCGATCCGGAAGCGGCGAAGTCGACACCGTTCGGCACGACAATCGCCCACGGCTTCCTCACCTTGTCGATGCTGACCAAGCTCACGGTCGGAGCGAGCTCCGCTCCGCAGGACGCAGCGCGGTTCGACGGGGTGCTCATGGGAATCAACTACGGGTTCAACAAGGTCCGCTTCGTCAATCCCGTCAAGGTCGGCTCACGGATCCGGGCTCGCGGCGGTCACCTCGAACGTCGAGCTGAAAGGCAACTCGCTCGAGATCAGCCGGAATATCACCGTGGAGATCGAGGGCGAAGAGAAGCCCGCCCTCGTCGCCGAATGGGTGACTCGCGTGGTGTACGCCTGACCGACGGATCACTCGACGAGGTCGCAGACTGCGATCGCCGGGGCATCGCGCCGAGCCTTCTCGGTCGCGGTTGGCAGGTCAGCGAGCAGGGTGTAGCTCGTGCGCGTGGGATCGATTCCGAGCGCGGCGGCATCATGCGGGTCGAGGCGTTCGAGGAGAGCTTTCGAGGCGAGCGTTCGTCCGCCGCTTGCGCAGGCCTCGATCCGCGCGGCTTCGTTGGCTTCGTCGCCGAGCGCGGTGACTTCTGTGCGTCCCGCGCTGCTGATGTTGCCGACGTAGAGCGTGGCGCCCCAGTGCAAGCCGAACCGCAATACCACGTCGTCGGGCGATAGTTCGCTGCGAACCGCGACCTCGCGTACCGCGACGCGCAAGGCGCGAGCCGCGGTGATGCAGGCGCGGGCAGCAGCGGAGTCCGAACCTGCGGTCTCGGAGAGAAAGAACGCGACGACGCCGTCGCCGACGTGGCGCCCGGCCAGGCCTCCCGCGTCGATCACACATTGATCGGCGGCGCGTACGAGTCGCCGAGCAAGCGCGAAGTAGCTCGCGGTCGACAGACGTTTCGCGAGCGGAGTGGAACCATCGAGATCGGCAAAGAGGAGCGCCGCCGGACGGCGTCCGGCTTGGATGACGCGCTGCATACGCTCGAGATGGCCGGGATCGGCAAGTGACGTCATGGTCGAGATCGTCGACATGCCGGCCCCGGGCTTCGCGATGAGCACACCCCCGACGCGTCGTCCGGCCGCGTCGCAGACACGCGTGAAAAGAACCGAAGCACCTACGGCCCCGCCGAGCGGCGCGCCCGCCGAGTTGAACGTAACCATTGCCCGATCGTCGGGCGAGAACGCATCGATCAGGTCATGCAGCGACGGGTCGACGAGCTCGCGCAGCGCGTCCCGGCCGCCCGGAGTGTCGGCGAGTATCAGACCACCGAGCGCCGCGAATCCCGGACGCATGCTGTTCACACCGAAGCGCCACTGCTGGGTCAGCTGCGCCGCTTCCGGCCCGTACATGTGCTTGCCGATCGCGAACGGTGCGAGTTCCTTGTGCCCGCCGAATGTGCGACGCTGCTCGTCGGTCACGTAGACCACGCGCCAATGGTCATCGACCACCGAGGCCCAATGCCCGGCATCCCGCAGCGCGATCGCGACGTCGGCCAGCGTCGAGTCCTCGGGTAACGGGTAGGACTGCTGACCGTCAACAGGCACCGGCCCAACCTACCGAGCGGCACCGTCGACCCCACGAGGGGACTACACCTCGGACCGGGCGAGGCATGCAATTGGTCAGCAATTGCTCAGGGTTTGCGTGAGACCGAAATGGTGGAGGCGATGGGGATCGAACCCACTACCTCTTGCATGCCATGCAAGCGCTCTACCAACTGAGCTACGCCCCCATCGGGGCAGTCACGTTACCAGTCGACCGGTTCGATCCGACCATGCTCCGGTCACCGGGGGAGCCGAAACGCGGCAACTACTCTCCGCGCGGGTGACGGCGCGCGCTGACGACATTCCCACGCACCGGTATACGGCCGCGCTCGCCGGTGAGATCGAGCGCACCTGGCAAGACCGGTGGGACGCCGAGCACGTGTTCTGGACCCCCAACCGCACTGGTCTCCTCGCCGAGGATCCGCGTGGCCTGGCCTCGCGGCCCAGCCGGTATGTGCTCGACATGTTCCCGTATCCGAGTGGCGTCGGTTTGCACGTCGGCCATCCGCTCGGCTTCATCGCCACTGACGTGTACGCGCGCTTCTGCCGCATGGACGGCTTCAACGTGCTGCACGCGATGGGCTACGACGCGTTCGGGCTCCCCGCCGAGCAGTACGCGGTGCAGACCGGCACGCATCCGCGCGTCACCACCGAGGCGAACATCGCCAACATGCGCCGCCAGATCGCGCGCGCTCGGTCTCGGGCACGACTCGCGGCGCGGCCCCTCTACCACCGATGTCGACTACTACCGGTGGACGCAGTGGATCTTCCTGCAGATCTACAACTCCTGGTACGACGCCGAAGCGGATCGGGCTCGTCCGGTGACGGAGCTCGTCGCCGAGTTCGAGGCCGGGACGCGCGCGACCGCCGACGGACGCGCGTTCAGCGCGCTCACGTCAACGGAACAGCGCGCGCTCGTCGACTCGTACCGCCTCGCGTACATCGCCGAGGCTCCGGTCAACTGGTGTCCCGGTCTGGGCACCGTGCTCGCCAACGAAGAGGTCACCGCCGACGGGCGCAGCGAGCGCGGCAACTTCCCGGTGTACAAGCGGCCGCTCAAGCAGTGGATGATGCGGATCACCGCGTACGCAGATCGGTTGCTCTCCGATCTCGACGTGCTCGACTGGTCCGACTCGATCAAGCTCATGCAGCGCAACTGGATCGGCCGGTCGACCGGCGCGTCTGGTTCGTTTCCCGGTGAGCGGCCACGAGGGTGTCGACATCGAGGTGTTCACCACCCGGCCCGACACGTTGTTCGGCGCGACCTACATGGTGCTCGCGCCCGAACATCCGCTCGTCGACACGATCGTTCCGAGCGAGTGGCCGGAAGGAACCTTGCTGCCGTGGAAGGCCACGTTCGGTCTCGACGTCGACCCCGCGACTGCGATCGCGAACTACCGGAAGTTCGCGGCGGTGAAGTCGGATCTCGAACGACAGTCGGAGGGTCGGGAGAAGACCGGCGTGTTCACCGGCGCGTTCGCGATCAACCCGGTGAACGACGAACTGATCCCGGTGTTCGTCGCCGACTACGTGCTGATGGGATACGGGACCGGTGCGATCATGGCGGTCCCGGCCGAAGACCAGCGCGACTGGGAATTCGCCGCGGAGTTCGAGCTGCCGGTCGTTCGCACCATCCAACCGCCGCCCGACTTCGACGGCGAGGCGTTTCTCGGCGACGGGCCCGCGATCAACAGCGACTTCCTGAACGGTCTCGACGTCGTCGATGCGAAACGCACGATGATCGAGTGGCTCGAGGCGCACGGCGTCGGTGAGGGCACCGTCACCTACAAGTTGCGAGACTGGTTGTTCAGTCGCCAGCGCTACTGGGGTGAGCCGTTCCCGATCGTCTACGACGACATCGGCCCGGTCGCACTGCCGGAATCGGTACTCCCGGTCGAGCTGCCCGAGATCACGAACTTCGAGCCGGCAACCTCCGACGATCCCGATGCGTTGCCGGAGCCGCCGCTGGCGCGCGCGGCCGACTGGGTCGAGGTCGAGCTCGATCTGGCCGGTCCGGCGTGGGCCGGCTACGGCGGCGGCAAACACGCGTACCTCCGCGAGACGAACACGATGCCGCAGTGGGCGGGATCGTGTTGGTACTACCTCCGCTATCTCGACCCGACCAACGAAGACCAAGTGGTCGATCCCGTCGTCGAGCGCGCGTGGGCGGAGGGGCGCGTGACGACGGGTCGCCGAAGTCGGGTCTGGTCGATCTGTACGTCGGCGGGGTCGAGCACGCGGTGTTGCACCTCTTGTACGCGCGGTTCTGGCACAAGGTGCTCTTCGATCTCGGTCACGTGTCGACCGTCGAACCGTTCCAGAAGCTCGTGAACCAGGGCATGGTCGTCGCCGCCGCGTACACCGACGAACGGGGCATGTACGTCGAGGCGTCGGAGGTGGTCGAACAAGACGGCAAGTTCTTGTTCGACGGCGTGCCGGTTCACCGCGAGCTCGGCAAGATGGGCAAGAGCCTGAAGAACGCGGTTACTCCCGACGATGTGTTCCGCGACTACGGCGCCGACACGTTGCGCCTCTACGAGATGGCGACCGGTCCGCTCGACGCGTCGCGGCCGTGGAACACCTCCGACATCATCGGCGTCCATCGTTTTCTCCAGCGGCTCTGGCGCAACGTGATCGACGAAGACACGGGTGTCGCGCGCGTGTCGGATGCGACTCCCGACGAGGAGACGAAGCGCGTCTTGCACCGCACGATCGCCGCAGTTCGCGCCGACATGGAGTCAATGGGCTTCAACACCGCGATCGCCCGGCTCACCGAGTGCAACAACCATCTGACTCAGGTCGTCGCGCGTGACGGTGCCGCGCCGCCGCGAGGTCGTGCTTCCACTCGTGTTGATGGTGGCGCCGCTCGCGCCGCACATCGCCGAAGAGCTGTGGTCGCGGCTCGGTCACGCCGACACACTCACCTACGAGCCGTTCCCGGTTGCCGATCCCGCGTTCCTCGTCGACGACACGGTCGAGGTACCGGTGCAGATCAACGGCAAGGTGCGGGGCTCGCATCACCGTGCCCGCGGGAGCCGACGCCGACGAGCACGAGCGGATCGCGCCGCGCCGATCCGCGCATCGCGGCGTTGCTGGAGGGCAAGGAGATCCGCAAGGTGATCATCGTCCCCGGCCGCACCGTCAATTTCGTCGTCGGCTGACAATTGTCGTAGCTGTCGATGCGTCGCTGACCCACAGTCGTGCGGCTCACAGACGCATCGCTTTGACCCCTGGTTGTTGTCGTAGGGGCGGGGTAGGGTCGTGGTCCTTCCCTCTTTGCGCTTCCCCGTTGTTCCTGCGCGCTCCCGAGGGAAGCCATGTCCGATCCGCCCGATGTTCCGCGCCCCGCCGCGTCGAGCGATGGCGGCGCGTTCGCAGAACGGCATGCGCACCCTGCGGGGCGACGCGCGCGTCGGGATTGCCGTGCTCGTTTGCGTCGTCTATCGCCGCCGGAGTCGCGTGGTTCCGCGGCTGGGGTTGCGCCCGCGTCGCCCGCCGATCCCGCACCGAGCCCACGTCGACCACATTTACGACGACCACTTCGGCGCCGGTCACGACGACGACCAGCGGGAGAGATGGTCGTGGACGTGGTCGGGGCGGTTCGGGTCCCGGGCGTGGTCAGCCTCCACGGTGGTGCACGGGTGCTCGACGCGATCCGCGCCGCCGGTGGCGTCGCACCCGGTGCCGATCTCGAGCGCCTGAACCTGGCCGCCAAGCTCACCGACGGGTCGCGGATCGCGGTGCCGCTGCTCGGGCAGCCGCCGCCCGCGATCGATCCGGGCGCGGTGAGCGGGTCTCCCGACCCCGCGGCGGCAGGCGCCGACCGGCGCCGGCGCGGATCCGCACGCGCCGGTGAACGTGAACACTGCGACCGAAACCGAGCTCGAGGCCCTGCCCGGGATCGGCCCGACGTTGGCCGCGGCGATCGTGGCCGAACGCGAACGCAACGGGCCGTTCCGCTCCGCCGACGATCTCACACGCGTGCACGGCATCGGCGACGGACGACTCGCGCAGCTCCGTGACTTCGTCGCGTTTTGAGCCGAGATGAGTGAAGCCCGGATGATGAGTGAAGTCGGCGTGGTCGTCGCGCTCGGTGGGTTGATCGGAGGGATCTTCGCCGGCCAACACGAGGGGCCGCATGCCGGCGACCGCGGTGTTGATCGTCGGGATGCTCGCGCTCGGTGCCGCGTGGTTCCTGGCCGGACGGGCCCGGCTCGCGGTGGTGGTTCTCGCGTTGGTCTTGATCGGCGGTGCGCAGACGCAGCGTGCGCTCGACGGGCTCGTGCATTCCTCGTTGACCCACGCGATCGAGCGCGAAGAACCCGTGACCGTCAGCGGTGTGCTCGTCGACGATCCGCAGAGCGGCCGGTTCGATACCGATGCCTTCGTCCGGGTGCCGACCGCCGGTGGTCACCGGATCCTGTTCGTGGTTGCGACGGGAGACGATGCGCTGCGCGTGCGCGTCCTCGAAGCCGGCGACCGAGTCGTGCTGGCCGGACGGCTCGGGCCACTGCACCCGACGAGCTTCGACGAACGGGCGCACTGGCGTCACGCGATCGCGCGGCTGAATCGAACGCAGGTGCTCGCGCTCACGTCGGCACGCGGCGCGGTGCACCTCTCCAACCGGCTGCGCGATGTCGTGTTGCGCGGCACGACGCCGCTGGCGCCGACGACCGCGCTCGCTGCTGGCCGGATTTCTCCTCGGTGACACCCGTGGCGTCCCCGACGACGTGGTCGCGGCCTACCGCGGGTCGGGCCTCTCCCATCTGCTCGCGGTCTCGGGTGAGAACGTCGCGTTCACGCTCGCGCTGTTCGGCCCGCTGCTCCGCCGACTCTCGCTCGGGCCGCGGACGGTCGTTGCCGTCGCGATCGTGTTGATGTTCGCGACGATGACGCGATTCGAGCCGTCGGTGTTGCGCGCGACCGCGCTCGCGGTCGTCGCGCTCGGTTCGTCGTTCGTCGGGCGCCCCACGTCGAGCGTCCGCGCACTATCGCTCGCGGTGATCGCATTGCTCGTGTGCGATCCCTTCCTGTTGCACTCGGTCGCGTTCTTGCTGTCGTGCGGCGCGAGCGCGGGGATCGCGGTGTTCTCGGGCCCGATCCGGGCGCGCCTGCGCGGGCCCGCGTGGATACGCGACCCGCTCGCGGTGTCGCTCGCGGCTCAGGTCGGCGTCACGCCGGTACTGCTCGCGACGTTCGGGACCGTCCCGGTCGTCACGCCGCTCGCGAATCTCCTCGCCGCGCCCGCCGCCGAAGCCGTCGGCGTCTACGGGATGCTCGCGAGTGCCGTGGGAGGACTCGTGCCCCCGCTGGCGCCGGTGCTCCAACAGCCGACCGCGGTGCTCATCGCGTGGATCACCGCGGTCGCCCGCTCCGGTTCCGCGATCGGCCTCGATCTCGACCGCCGGGGCGCGCTCATGGCGCTCGCGATCGGCTGCGCGGCCGCGGCGGTGCTGGTCGTCGTGCGCCGGACCCGGCGGCAGGACCCCGTCGGTAGCCTCGGCCCGTGAGCGACGCGCCGGCGGTCCCGTACCCGACGATCCGCATCGGCGATCGTCGTTTCGACGTGCGCGCCCGGGCGCTGGTGATGGGGATCCTCAACCGCACTCCCGACTCCTTCTACGACCGGGGCGCGACCTGGGACCTCGATGCGTTCCTGCGTCGGGCCGAGCAGCTCGTCGTCGACGGCGCGGATCTGCTCGACGTCGGCGGGGTCAAGGCCGGGCCCGGTCCCGAGGTCGACGAGGCCGAGGAGCTCGACCGGGTCGTGCCCGCGATCGTCGCGCTGCGAGCGCGTTTCGACGTGCCGCTCTCGATCGACACGTGGCGCGGCGTCGGTGCTCGCCGCCGCCTGCGACGCGGGCGCCGCGGTCGGCAACGACATCTCCGGCTTCGGTGATCCCGAGTACCTCACGGTCGCCGCCGCGCACGACGCGACCGTCGTCGCAACGCACATTCGCCTGCGCCCCCGCGTGCCCGATCCCGATCCGCACTACGACGATCTGGTCGGCGACGTCACCGCATTCCTCCTCGAACGAGCGCGCCGGGCCGAAGCCGCCGGCCTCGATGCCGAGCAGATCGTGCTCGACGCCGGGCTCGATCTCGGCAAGACGCCGGCGCAGAGCGCGGTGCTCCTGCGCGAGTCGGCCGCGCACGCCGGCCTCGGCTACCCGCTGTTGCTCTCCGCGTCGAACAAGCGATTCATCGGTGAGCTGCTCGGGCGCGAGATCGACGACCGGCGGGACGAGTCGTTGGCCGCGGTCGCCTACGGCGTGGCCCAGGGCTGTCGGATCGTGCGCGTCCACGACGTCGCGGGCAGCGCGCGCGTCTGCCGAACGATGGAAGCGCTACTCGATGCCGGCGTGCGGGATCCGGTGTTGTCATGAGCGTCACGCTGGTCCAGGGTTCCGATCCGAGCCTGCGCGATCGCGAGGTGCAGACCGCGATCGACGTGTTGCTCGACGGGGTCGATCGCTCGTTGGCACTCGACGATCACACGATCGAAGGTCGCCGCCGCGCGGGCGCCGCCGAACCCGATCCGGCTGACGACGATGACGACGACGGCTCGACCGGGGCGTCGCTCGAATTGCCGACGTTCGCCGCCGTCGTGAACGCGTTGCAATCGCCGCCGTTCATGACGGAGTGCCGCGTCGTTGTCGTGCGGGATGTCGGCAACCTCACGTCGGAGCAGGGCAAGTGGATCGCGTCGTGGATGGAGGATCCCCTCGACGGCGTGCACCTGGTGCTCGTTTCGGGAGGCACCCGCATCCCGGCCGCGCTGTCGAACGCGGTGAAGACGGGCGCCACGGTCGTGGGTTCCACCGGCGAACAGACGGCGGCAATCCTCGCGACCGCGGCGAAGACGGCTCGGCTGAAGCTCAGCTCCGAGGCCGCGGCCCGCATCGTGACCCATCTCGGCGACGACGCGGGCCGTGTGCCCGAGCTCGTCGACTTGCTGCGGGCCACGTACGGCGACAAGGCCAACCTCGACGTCGACGCGGTCGAGCCCTACCTCGGCGAGCTCGGCACCGCGGCGCGGTTCGACCTCACGAACGCGATCGACCGCGGCGATCTCGGCGCCTCGCTCGAGGTGTTGCACCGAATGTTGACCGCTACAAGCGCGTCGCAACCGAAACCGTTGCACCCGATGCAGGTGATGGCCTCGCTGGTGTTCCACTACCAACGGCTGCTGCGACTCGACAATCCCGCGATCACGACCAAGGAACAGGCCGCCGAGGTGCTCGGCATGAAGAGCGCGGGCGGCGCCCGGTTCCCGCTCGAAGCGGCGAAGAAGCTCGGGTCCGATGGACTGCGCGAAGCGCTCGGGCTGCTCGCCCAGGCCGAGCTCGACCTACGCGGTCAGAGCGGATTCGACGAGCGCACCGCGATCGACGTGCTCGTCGCGCGGTTGGCGGCCCTCAGCCGACGCCACGCGCGCGGCACGACCCGGGGCCGCTCTCGAGTCTGAACGGCCCGAGTTCGAGCCCGCGGAGTTGGGTTTACGCCTCGGTGGTGGTGTGCGCCCGGCGCATGAGGCGCGAGGTGCGGCGAGCAGCGGCGTTCTTGTGCACGATGCCCTTGGCACCGGCCTTGTTCAAGCGCTTCTGAGCGGCCTTCACGAGCTCATCGGCGTCTTCGGCGCCGGACTCGACGGCCGCGGTCGCGAGCTTGACCCGCGTCTTGAGCTCGGAGCGGACAGCCTTGTTGCGATCGCGACGGCGCTCGTTCTGCAGGTTGCGCTTCTTCTGCGACTTGATGTTTGCCACGTAAAACCTTTCTCGGAAGACGGAGCAGGGTATCAGGAGCGATCCCGCGATCGGCAGGATCCGTTGATCGGGCCGGGAGCCGCGAGAATGGGCGCCTTGACCGACCTCGACCGCATCCGCTGCCTCAGCATCATCGCCCATATCGACCACGGGAAGTCGACGCTGGCCGACCGGCTCCTCGAGATGACCGGCGCCGTCGATGCGCGTGACATGCGCGCCCAGTATCTCGACTCGATGGATCTCGAACGGGAACGGGGCATCACGATCAAGGCCCAGAACGTGCGCCTCGAATGGCACGGGTACGTCATCAACCTCATCGACACGCCCGGCCACGTCGACTTCAGCTACGAGGTGAGCCGCAGTCTCGCCGCGTGTGAGGGCGTGATCCTGCTCGTCGACGCGTCGCAGGGGATCGAAGCGCAGACGCTCGCCAACTGCTACCAGGCGATCGAGCACGACCTCACGATCGTCGCCGCGCTGAACAAGATCGACCTGCCCGCGGCCGAGCCCGAGAAGCGCGCCGAGGAGATCGAGCACGTGCTCGGCATTCCTGCGAGCGAGGTATTGCACATCTCGGCGAAGACGGGCGCGGGCGTGGAGGAGTTGCTCGACGCGGTCATCGAACGCATCCCCGCGCCGAAGGGCGACATCGACGCGCCGTTGCAAGCGCTGATGTTCGACTCGTACTACGACGCGTACCGCGGCGTGATCTCTTCAGTGCGCGTGTTCAACGGCGCGCTGCGCAGTGGCGCCAAGTTGCGGTATGTCAACGCGCGGCAGATGCACGAAGCCGAAGAGATCGGCGTTCGGCTTCCGGTGCCGACGCCGGTCGCGATGCTCGGGCCGGGCGAGGTCGGGTATCTGATCGCGGGTATCAAAGACGTGGGCGAGGCCAAGGTCGGTGAGACCGTCACCGACGCCGGCAATCAAGGGGAGCCGCTCGAGGGGTATCGCGACCCGAAGCCGATGGTCTTCTGCGGTCTCTATCCCGTCGACGGCGACGAGTATGCCGATCTGCGCGAGGCCATGGAGCGCCTGCGACTCAACGATTCGTCGTTCAGCTACGAACCGGAAACGTCGGGCGCGCTCGGCTTCGGGTTTCGCTGCGGGTTCCTCGGCTTGTTGCACATGGAGATCATTCGCGAGCGGCTCGAGCGCGAGTACAACTTGTCGCTCGTCGCGACGGCCCCGAACGTGGAGTACCGGGTGCAGCGCCCCGATGGAAGCGTCGAGGTGATCGACAACCCGTCGTCGATGCCCGCGCCCGAGCACATCGAGGCGATCGAAGAGCCGTTCGTGAAAGTGACGATCCTCACTCCCACCGACTACGTCGGCACGCTCATGGAGCTCGCGCAACAACGGCGGGGCGAGATGATCAAGATGGAGTACCTCTCGACCGATCGGGTCGAGCTCGTGTACACGCTTCCGCTCGGCGAGATCGTGCTCGACTTCTTCGATCAGATGAAGTCACGCACGCGTGGGTACGCGAGCCTCGACTACGAACCCGCGGGGTATCGCGTCTCGAATCTGGCCAAGGTCGACGTGCTCCTCAACAGCGTGCCGGTCGACGCGTTCTCCGCGATCGTGCACCGCGCGAAGGCCGACGTGTACGGCCGCAAGATGACCACCAAGTTGCGCGAGCTGATCCCGCGCCAACTCTTCGACGTGCCGATCCAAGCCGCGATCGGCGGTCGCATCATCGCTCGCGAAACCGTGAAAGCGAAGCGCAAAGACGTGCTCGCCAAGTGCTACGGCGGTGACATCACCCGGAAGCGCAAGCTGCTCGACCGCCAGAAGGAAGGCAAGAAGCGGATGAAGCAGATCGGGCGGGTCGAAGTGCCGCAGGAGGCGTTCGTCGCCGCGCTCAAGCTCGAGGAGTAGCGTTCCCGCCGGGTAGTCGCTCGTCGAGTCGCCGGGGGAGTTGCGATGTCGAGCTCGATGGAAGAGAACCCGGCCCGGGCCCGTCGCGGGCCGGCTCGCGATCGCAACGGTCGCAGTGGTGGTTGTCGTGGTCGCCGCCTTCGCCATCGGGCGGGTCACCTCCGATGACTCGACCAAGTCCGCGAGCCACGACGCCGCGAACGCCCGGTTCTCGGGGGCGACGGTCACGACGACGACCGTCCCGACCCTCAACGCCGACGAGATCGCCGAAAATCGGCCCGACCAACCGCTCGACGCCGCGACCCGCGCCCAGCTCGGCGTGCAACTCGTAGCCGCACGTGCGGCGGCGACGCAGTATCCGACCGTCGCGGCCGCACGCGCCGCGGGACTGCTCCAAGCCGGAAAGTTCGCCCCCGAGCTCGGCGCGCATTTCATCTCCTACGCGAACCTGAACCGCGAGCTCTTGCCGGGCGGCATCGTCGACGCCAGTCACCCGGTCGGCTACATCTTCGACGGCATCAGCCCCTCGTCGAAGATCGTCGGCTTGATGTACGTCTCGATCGCGGGTGGACCCGCGCCCGCCGGCTTCGCGGGGCCGAACGACCACTGGCACCGCCACATGAATCTGTGCATCCAGTACGGCAGCAAGGGAAAGATCTCGGTTCCGTTCGCGCCCGACCGCGATGTCACGCTCTCTCAGTGCGACGCGGTGCACGGTCAGTTCATGCCGCGCACCGTGTGGATGGTCCACGCGTGGGTGGTGCCCGGTTGGGAAAGCCCCAAGGGCGTCTTCTCCCACTCGGATCCCGACCTGCGGTGCGCCGACGGCACCGTGAACGCCGACGCGGTCGGCTTCTGCCCGGGAACCTGACCTAGCTCTGGGGCTCGCGCGGGAGTCCCAGCACCTTCTCGCCGAGAATGTTTCGTTGCACTTCGCTCGTGCCGCCGCCGATCGTCAGCGCGCACGAGTACAGGTAGCCGTAGTTCCACATTCCGGCGTCGGGTTCTGCGTACGGGCCGTGATCGACGAGCAATCCGTGCGTTCCGGCCAACGTTTTCGCCAACGCCATCACGTGTTGACCGTGTTCGTCGGCGATCGCCTTGCGCACCGACGCTTCCGGTCCCGGTTCGAGTCCGCGCAACTTTGCGGAGAGCGTGCGCAACCGGATCAGCCGCAACGTCTCCGCTTCCGAGTACAGGCGCGCGACCTGTTGGCGCAGCAACGGGTCACGAGTCCCGCCGTGCGCGCGCACCAGATCGATCACGTCGTTCGCGGTCGGTCCGCGTCCCCACAGCGCGCCCTCGCCCGACAGCGACACTCGCTCGTTGCCGAGGGTGACCTTGGCCAGTCGCCAACCGTCGTGCTCGACTCCGACGACGTTGGCGGCCGGGATCCGAACGTCGGTGAAGAACACCTCGTTGAACTCGTGCGTGCCGGTCATCTGTACGAGCGGACGCACTTCGATACCCGGCGAGCGCATGTCGACGACGAAGTAGGTGATGCCTTCCTGCGCGGTTGCATCGGGGTCGGTGCGCGCGAGCAGGATCCCGAACCGGGCGACGTGGGCCAGCGTGGTCCAGACCTTCTGGCCGTTGACCACGTACTCCTCGCCGTCGCGAACCGCGCGCGTCTGGAGTGATGCGAGGTCGCTGCCGGCTTCGGGCTCGCTGAACAGCTGGCACCAGATGTCGGAGCCGTCGAGGATCCCCGGCAGCCACTCCCGTTGCTGCGCTTCGGTGCCCGCGACGAGCAACGTCGGCCCCGCCCACCCGATCCCGATCGGGTTCATCGGTCGCGGGATTGCGAGCTCGCGCATGACCTCGTCGATCGCGAGTTGCTGGTTGGGGTCGGCGTCGAGGCCCCAGGGGGCGGGCCAGTGCGGGGCCACATAGCCCGCGGCCGCGAGCACGCGGCTCCAGTCGGTCGGGTACACGCCGTCGGGAGCGTGCTCGGCGACGAGTTCCCGCAGATCGGTCGCGAGGTCGGAGGTGATCGCGCGAACCTACGTCATCCATCCCGAGGACCGGCATCGAACATCTCGTGTGCGCAGGTCTACGAGCGCGGGCGAGAAGATGTCGGAATCGCAGCGGCGCGGCGCCGACGATGCGACGCTCGCGCGCGCCGTCGCCGAGCACGATGAAGGAGCGCTGAACGAGTTGTACCGCCGCCATGCGGGCCCCTGCCTGGGCCTCGCGTGCCGGGTACTCAGCGACAAGACCTTGGGTGAAGAAGTCGTGCAAGAAGTATTCGTTCGCACCTGGCGGGATCCGGGCCGCTTCGATCCCACCCGGGGTTCGATGCGCTCGTTCCTCCTCGCACAGGTTCACGGCCGGTCGGTCGACCTGCTCCGAGCCGAGTCCGCGCGCCGGGCGCGCGAGGAACGTGAAGCGCTGCGCAACCCTGATGTCGACATCGATCTCGAGCGCGAAGTGATGCAACTCGCCGAAGCGGAGGCCGTGCGCCGGGCGCTCGCGACCCTCTCCAACGGTGAGCGGCGGGCGATCGAGCTCGCGTACTTCGGCGGGCATACCTATCGGGAGGTCGCGGTTCTCCTCGACCAACCGGAGGGAACGGTGAAGAGCCGCATCCGGGCCGGGCTCCTGCGGTTGCGCGCCGCACTGATCGAGGAAGGGGTGAGCCAATGAGCGACGTTCCTGGAGATCCGAACGCCACCGACGAGCTCGACTCCTTGCTGGGTGCCTACGCGCTCGACGCGCTCGATGCCGCCGACCGGGCGCGCGTCGATGCCTACTTGGCGGACGACGCCGACGCGCGCGCGGAAGTCGACGAGTTGCGGGAGACCGCGGCGTCGTTGGCGTTGATGCCGGCGTCGTCGCTCGAAGCGCCGCCGGAGCTCTGGGGTCGGATCGCGGGCGCGATCGCCGACGAGCGCGAGCAAGACGTGCACACCGCGACGCGCACGCGCGCCGACGAGCTCGCGGCGCGGCGCGCGCGGCGCAAGCGCGCGGGCTGGATCCGGCCCGTGCTGGCTGCGGCCGCGGTGATCGTGCTCGTGGCGCTCGGCGCGCAGGTCGTGTCACTGCACTCACAGCTCGACCGCGCCCACCAGCTCGGCCCGAGCGCGATGGCCGCCGCGTACGACCACGCGACGAAGGTCGACGGCGCGCTCGAAGTCGGGTTGACCGGCAAATCGGGATCGACACTCGCGCGCGTCGTGCTCCTGCCCGACGGCACCGGGTACCTACGCGGTGATCACCTCGACCCGTTGCCCGCGAACCAGACCTATCAGTTATGGGCCGTAACGGGATCGCCCGACCAGCCGGTGACCGTCTCGGCCGGCGTGCTCGGACCCCATCCGCAGGCCGTACCGTTCCGAGCCAGCGGTCCGGTCCGCGCGTTCGCGGTCACGGTCGAACAAGAAGGCGGCGTCGTCAAGTCGTCGCAAACCCCGATCGCACAGGCCGCCATAGCCTGAACCCGTGGCATTCGGGGTTTACGTTCACATTCCGTTTTGCGCGGCGCGGTGTGACTACTGCGACTTCGCGACGTGGACCGACCGCGGGCATCTCGTCGACGCGTACGTCGACGCGTGCATCACCGACATCGCCCGCCGCCGCGCCGAGAACCATCCCGCCGCCACCAGCGTGTTCTTCGGAGGGGGCACGCCGTCGTTGATCGAAGCCGATCAACTCGTGCGCATCCTCGACGCGATCGATCGGACCGACGACGCCGAGGTCACCGTCGAGTGCAATCCCGACAGCGTCGACGCCGCCAAGCTCGCCGCGTACCGCCGCGGCGGTGTCAATCGACTCAGCTTCGGCGTGCAGTCGATGGCCCCGCACGTGCTCACTGCGCTCAATCGCACCCACGATCCCGCGAACGTGACCCGCGCGATCGCCCTCGCGCGCGACGCGGGCTTCGAACGCATCAACGTCGACCTGATCTACGGAACGCCGGGCGAGACCAAAGATGATTGGTGCGCGACGCTCGCGGGCGCGGTCGCGCTCGATGTCCCGCACGTGAGCGCGTACGCATTGACGATCGAGCCCGCGACCCCGTTGGGGCAGCGCGTCGCGGCGGGCGCCGCGGCCCCCGACGACGACGTACAGGCCGACTTCTATCTCGTCGCCGACGAGATGCTCACCGGAGCCGGCCTCGATTGGTACGAGGTTTCGAACTGGGCCCGCCCGGGCGAGGAGTGCCGGCACAACCTCCTGTACTGGAGCGAGGGCGAGTACCTCGGCATCGGATGCGCGGCCCACGCTCACACGGGCGGCCGGCGCTGGTGGAACGTACGGACCCCCGATCGCTATATCGCCGCGATCGAGGCCGGCTCGTCAACCGAGGCCGGATCCGAGACGCTCGATCCGCTTCCCCGCGCCGAAGAGGCCTGCGTCCTCGCGCTGCGGACCCGCCGGGGTACGACGGTCGATCCGGCCGCCGATGAAACCGTGAACGACCTCGCCAACGGCGGTTTCGTCCGCCGAATCGACGGACGAGTCGTGCTCACGGCCCAGGGCCGGCTGATGGCTTCCGATGTGACTGCCAGACTCTTGCTCGCCGGGGCGGTTGGCACTCGGTAACATCGAGTGCCAACGAGCACACGATCGATCGGACCAAGCAGCCATGTCGGAGCTGGACGAGCGCAAGGCGGCCATCCTGCGCGCGATCGTCGAGCATTATGTCGATAATGCCCAGCCGGTCGGCTCGCAGACGGTCACGCAGAGTGCCGGCCTGGGCGTCTCGGCGGCCACCGTGCGCAACGAGATGTCGGTGCTCGAGCGCGACGGCTTCATCGTCCAGCCCCACACCTCGGCCGGACGGGTGCCGACCGATCACGGCTACCGCTACTACGTCGACCATCTCGCGGGAGCCGGGGCGTTGCCCCCGGCCGAGCGCCGTCGGATCGTCGAGTTCTTCACCAGCTCGACCATGGCCATGGACGACCTCCTGCACGAGACCAGCCAGTTGCTGGCGCGGGTGACCGCGCACGCCGCGGTCGTCGTCGGTCCGCAGCCCGAATCGGTCACGGTCCGCAGCGCCCACCTCGTGCTGCTCCAGCCGCGCGTGTTGCTCGCGGTCGTGATCATGTCGAACGGCGCGGTCGAGAAGGAAACAGTCGTGCTCACCGAGGACGCCGACCCGAACGACGTCGCCGACGCCGGCGCCCGGCTCGCGGCGTATCTCGACGGTCACCGCCTCGCCGAGATCCCGACGTTGACCTACGCGCTCGGCGGCCCGCCCGGTGATCGCGCCGACGCACTCGCCGAGGCGACGCGCGACGCGTTCGCCGCGCGCGTCGAGATGCATCACGGCGAGCCGCTCTACGTCGGAGGTGCGAATCACCTCGCGGCGGATCAGGAGTCGTTCGCAGGCACGAGCGCGTCCGGTCTTCTCGATCTCCTCGAACAGCACGTCGTGTTGGCAACGCTGTTGCGCGAGCTCCTCGGTCCCGGTCTGACCGTTCGCATCGGCTCCGAGAACGAGCGCGCGGATCTGCGCGAGTGCTCGATCGTGCTGGCGCCGTATCTCGTGGAAGGCGAGCCGATCGGAACGATCGGTGTGCTCGGCCCGACGCGCATGGATTACCGGAAGGCGCAGGCCGCGGTCTCGACCGTGTCGCGCCGCCTCGGCCAGCAGCTCTCCCGTTGATCGCGATGACGCGCTAATGGCACGCGATTCCTACGAAGTTCTCGGCGTGTCGCCGCAGGCGACCGACGACGAGATCAAGAAGGCCTACCGCCGCCTCGCGCGCGAGTGCCATCCCGACGCGAATCCCGACGACCCGCAAGCGGCCGAGCGGTTCAAGGAGATCAGCGCCGCCTACGAATCGGTGCGCGATCCCGAACGGCGCCGCCAGTACGACATGTTCGGCGGGAGCGGAGGACCCGGTGGTGGCGGCGGGAATCCGTTCACCTCGGGTCAGTTCGGTCTCAACGATTTGTTCGACGCGTTCTTCAGCGGCGACGCGTTCGGTGGCGGGCGAGGTCCCGCTGCGCCCCGGCGCGGTCCCGACGCAGAAACCGTGATGGAGCTCACGCTCGAAGAGGTCGTCAGAGGCGTGCGCCGCACCGTGGAGATGCGCATGCCCGTGGAGTGCGAGACCTGTGGCGGCTCGGGCGGCGAACCCGGGACCGAGTCGATTCGCTGCGACACCTGCGACGGCGTGGGCGAGGTGCGCCAGATCCGGCGCTCGCTGCTCGGCCAGATCGTGACCGCGGGTCCGTGCCCGACCTGCTCCGGTCTCGGGACGATCATCGAACATCCCTGCGAGGTGTGTCGCGGCGAAGGCCGGGTGGCCGGAGTCCGCTCGATCGACGTCGATGTTCCCGCCGGTATCGACGACGGCCAACGACTGCGTCTGGCCGGCCGCGGGCCCGCAGCCGCGCGGGGGAGAGGCGGGCGACTTGTTCGTCGCGGTGCAGGTTGCGCCGCACGCGTCGTTCCAGCGCCAGGGCGACGAGCTCTGGCACCGGCTTCCAGTGTCGATCGTGCAAGCCGCGCTCGGCGCGCAACTCAATCTCGACACGCTCGACGGGCCGCGCGAGATCGAGGTGCAGTCGGGAACGCAGCCCGGCGCGCGCATCCGGTTCCACGGCCTCGGTGTTCCGTCGTTGCGCACCGGTCGGCGGGCCGATCTCGTGATCGAAGTCGACGTGCAGGTGCCGACCAACCTCACACCCGAACAGGCCGAGCTGCTCGTGCAGCTCGCACAACTGCGCGGCGAGCACGTGAACCCGCCCGCCGAAGGCCTGTTCTCGCGCATCAGATCCGCCTTTCGCCAATGACGCCGAAGCAGTGAGCGCCTGGGCGGCCGGGCAAGACGCCGCCGCGCATGCGTTCGTCGCCGCGCTCGACGACGCGATCGAGATCGCCGGAACCGACGGCCACCACCTCCAGCGGGTGCGGCGACTGCGCGCGGGGGAGCACGTCACTGCGGCCGACGGCGCGGGCAGCTGGCGTCTCTACGAGATCGAGGCAGTCGAACCCGGCCGGCTGCAGCTCGCGGCGCGCGGTGAGTTGCGGCGCGATCCCGAGCTCGTTCCCGAGGTCGCGCTCGCGGTCGCGCTCACCAAGGCGGGCGCGCTCGACGCCGTGGTCGCCCGTTGCACCGAGCTCGGCGTTTCCCGCATCACGCCGATCCGGACCCGCCGGTGCGTGGTGCAGTGGGACGCGAGCCAGGCCGAGCGCGCGGTCAAGCGCCTGCGCACCGTCGCCCGCGAGGCCGCCGGTCAGTGCCGGCGGGCCCGGTTGCCGGAGATCGCGCCGGTGGGCGAGCTCGCCGATTTCGTCGGACGTCCCGACGTGATCGTCGCCGACCGAGCGGGCGGGCCGCCGTCCGATTTATCCGTTCCGGGAAGTTCGGCGTGGACCGTGGTCGTCGGGCCCGAGGGTGGGCTCGAGCCCACCGAGATCGAGGCCTTCGCCGACGCGGGCCACCTGAGCCTCGGCCCATATGTCCTCCGAGCCGAAACTGCGCCGATCGCGGCGGTGTCGGTATTGCTCGCCCGGGTGCGGGAATTGTCGCGAGAGTGGCCCGTGTAGTCGATGCCGGTCTTGTGTGACTCGTGTTAGAAGCGCGGGGAAGCATGACTTTCACGGAGCGTGCTGGTACGATCCAGCCTGCCGCACCACAAGCGTCGTGAAACAACGCGGGCGATGGGTTCATCCCGGAACCATCGCCCGGCTTCACTATGCATTCGCAGTCGGGTTAGGGGGCTTACAAGGTGGCGACGACGGGAGCACGCGTCGGCGAGCGCCTCCGGGCGATCCGCCGGCAAAAGGGCCTCTCTCTCCACGATGTCGAAGCGCGCTCGAGCCTGGAGTTCAAAGCCTCCGTGCTCGGTGCCTACGAACGCGGCGAGCGAGCCATCTCCGTTCCGCGCCTCCTGCGCCTGGCCGAGATCTACGAGGTCCCGGCCGATCAACTTCTCCCGCGCGATTTCGACGGCGAGATCAGCCTCGTCGAGAGCGCCGGCGGCGCCGCCGACCAGACCGGCACCTTCGCCATCGACCTCGTCCGCCTGCACGACGTCGACGATCCCGACGCGCAGATCATCTCGAGGTTTGCGTCGTCGATCCAGCTCGAGCGCCAGGACTTCAACGGCCGCATGCTGACCATCCGGCGCTCCGACCTACGGGTCCTGGCGTCGTGCATGGGTCGCAGCCTCGAAGACCTGGGTGTGCGGCTCGAACAGCTCGGCCTCCGCGCCTCCGCCTAATTCTCCGTTTACTCGTTAGGCGAGTCCCGGTCGCGAGCCGAAGAAGCCCGGTTGGGTTCGGGTGTTGTCGCGCTACGCTTGATTCACCTTGCCAGCGCCACGAACGTCCAGCCCGCCTGCGACCACCTCCGTCAAGATCCTGGTCCCGGGCAACCACCTCATGGTGGGTCTGCTGGGCCAGCGCGACGAGCTTCTGCGCATGATCGAAAGCTCGTTCCCGGTGAAGATCCTCGTGCGCGGCAACGAGATCTCGGTCACCGGCGACGCGCCTGACGCCGAACGCGTCGGCCGGTTGTTCGAGGAGCTCGTGGTGCTGCTCGAACAGGGTCATCACCTCGACGCCGACGGTCTCGGCCGATCGATCGACATGTTGAAGGCCGACCAGCGCCCCACTGAGGTGCTCACCACCGAAGTCGTACGCGGGCGCAAGAGCATTCGCCCCAAGACCGCGGGTCAGAAGCGCTACGTCGACGCGGTGCGCGATCACACGGTCACGTTCGCGATCGGTCCGGCCGGTACCGGTAAGAGCTATCTCGCGGTCGCGCTCGCGGTGCAGGCGTTGCAGGCGAAAACGGTGAACCGCATCATTCTCACCCGGCCGGCAGTGGAGGCGGGGGAGCGGCTCGGCTTTCTGCCCGGCGACATGCTCGCCAAGGTCGATCCGTACTTGCGGCCGTTGTACGACGCGCTCTTCGACATGCTCGAGCCCGAGGTGGTGTCGCGTTTGATGGAGCGGGGAACGATCGAGGTCGCGCCGCTCGCCTACATGCGCGGCCGCACGCTCAACGATTCGTTCATCATTCTCGACGAAGCGCAGAACACGACGCCCGAGCAGATGAAGATGTTCCTCACGCGCCTCGGCTTCGGTTCGAAGACAGTGGTTACCGGCGACGTGACGCAGATCGACCTTCCCGACGGCCGGCACCGCTCGGGACTGCTCCAGGTGCGCGATGTGCTCGATGGCATCGACGGCCTCGTGTTCGTCGAGCTCGGTTCTTCCGATGTGGTGCGCCACAGAATCGTGCAGGACATCGTCGACGCCTACGGCCGCCACGACGACGCCAAAGCCGATCGCGAAAAACAGCAATGAACAACCAGGCGCAGGCGGTCCCCACGGTCTTCGGTGCCGACGAGCAACGCGACGTTCCGGTCGAGGTTGCGAGATGGGTCCGCCTCGCGCAACTGGTGCTCGACGAGGAGCGCGTGATCGAGCGCCTCGGACCCGATACCGAGATGTCGCTGCTGTTCGTCGACACGACGACGATCTCCGAGCTCAACGAGCGCTTCCTGGGTGGCACCGGTCCCACCGACGTGCTCGCGTTCCCGATCGACGACGAGCTCCCGCCGTCGGGCCGCCAGCCCGATCAGGGCGGACGGGGCCCGGGTACCCCATCGGATCCGACGGACCCGCCCACGTTGCTCGGCGACGTGGTCGTGTGCCCGCTGGTCGCGAGCCGCCAGGCCGCGGAGCGCAGTATCGCGACCGAGGACGAATTGGCGCTGTTGGTGGTCCACGGCGTGCTCCACTTGCTCGACTATGACCACGCGGAGCCGAACGAGGCGATCGTGATGCGGCGACGCGAGCAAGAGCTGTTGGCGCGCTTCCGTGAGATCGAAGGAAGGGCCTGAGGGTCGTGAGTCCCGACGTCATCCTGATCGTCGTGATCGTGGTGCTGCTCCTCTTGTCCGCTGTCATGGCGCTCGCGGAGACCGCGTTCGTGCGTGTCAGTCGCATCCGTTTGATGAACCTCGCCGACGAGGGCGACAAGCGCGCCGAGCGGTTGTTGCGCCTGTTGGAACGACCCGAGCAGACGTTGAACAGCGTGCTGTTGGTCCTGCTCGCGTGTCAGATGATCTCGGCCACGCTGCTCGGGACGGTGCTCGAACCGCATTTCGGCGCGTTCGGAGTGTTCGTCGGCATCCTGTTCGAGATCACGGTGGTGTTCACGTTCGCGGAGGTCGCGCCCAAGACGTTCGCGGTGCAGCACGCCGAGCGGGCCGCGATGGCGGTCTCGGGATTGCTCGTGTTCGTCACGCGCTTCTGGCTCACCCGTATTCTCACGCGCGGCTTCATCGGCCTCGCCAACACGGTGCTGCCGGGCAAGGGTTTGCGCGGCGGCCCGTTCGTCACCGAAGCCGAGATCCTCACCATGGCCGACGTCGCCGCGCAGGAAGCGTCGATCGAGACCGAGGAGCGCGAGCTCATCCATTCGATCTTCGAGTTCGGCGACACCGTCGTGCGCGAAGTGATGGTGCCGCGTCCCGACATGGTGGCGGTCGAGGCCGACGCAACGGTCGACGAAGCGATCCGTACCGCGATCTCGGCGGGTAAGTCGCGCCTGCCGGCCTACGACGACACGACCGACGACATCATCGGGCTCGTGTTCCTGAAAGACCTCGTGACGCGTAGTGGAAGTGGCGAAGGGAACGAGCCCGTCCGCCAAATGCTGCGCCGATCCCACTTCGTGCCCGAGTCGAAGCGCGTCGCCGAGCTGTTGCGCCAGATGCAGACCGAGAAGTTCCACATGGCGATCGTGATCGACGAGCACGGGGGAACCGCCGGTCTCGTCACGATGGAAGACCTCCTCGAGGAGATCGTCGGCGAGATCACCGACGAATACGACGTCGACGAGCCGCAGGTCGAGCAGCTTCCCGGTGGTGCGTTCCGGGTGCCCGGGCGTACGCCGATCGACGAGGTCAACGAGCTCCTCGACGCCGACCTGCCGCAAGAGGAGTGGGACACCGTTGGCGGTCTCGTGCTCGACGCGCTCGGTCACGTGCCCGACGAAGGCGAATGCGCGCGGGTCGACGGCCTCGAGTTCTGCGCCGAACGCGTGCAGGGCCGTCGCATCGTTCTGGTGCGGATCTCGCGGCTGTCGGAACGGTCGCGCCCGACCGAACCCGCCGATCCCGTTCAGCGAAGCGTGTAAGTGACGTATCGGTCCGGGTTCGTCTCGATCGTCGGGCGACCCAACGTCGGCAAGTCGACGCTGTTGAACCAGCTCGTCGGCCAGAAGGTCTCGATCGTCTCCGACCGGCCGCAGACGACGCGCACGCAGGTGCGCGGTGTACGCAACACCGAATCCACGCAGATCGTGTTCCTCGACACACCCGGCATCCACAAGCCGAGCACGCTGCTCGGGGAGCGCACGAACAGTCGCGCGCTCACGACGTTGGGTGAGGTCGATGTCATCTGCTTCGTGATCGACGCGACCCAGGCGATCGGCCGCGGCGACCGTTACATCGCCGACCTCATCAGCCAGGTGCGGACGCCGTCGGTGCTCGTCGTGAACAAGATCGACCGCGCGAGCCCGGAGAAGATCGCCGCGCACCTGATCCGGGCGTCAGGGGAGCTGGGCGAGCCGGATGCGTTCGTCCCGGTCTCCGCACTCACGGGTGAAGGCGCCGATGAGCTGGCGTCGGAGCTCGAGAATCGGATGCCCGAGGGCCCGCAGTACTACCCCGACGGAGTGGTCAGCGATCAGCCCGAATCGGTGCTCGCGGCCGAGCTGCTGCGCGAGAAGCTGATCGGGGCGATGCACGACGAGATGCCCCACTCGATCGCGGTGACCACCGAGGAGCTCGAGGAGCGCGAGACCAAGGACGGGCCCCTGCTCGCGTTCCGCCTGGTCATACGCGTGGAGCGGGCATCCCAGCGGGGAATCGTGATCGGGCGAGGGGGCGCGATGCTCCGGCAGGCCGGGACCGAAGCGCGTCTCGAGTTGGAGGCGCTGCTCGGCGTGCGTATACACCTCGAGACCCACGTACGGGTCGATCGCGACTGGCAGCGGCGGCCCGCGTCGCTCGACCGGCTCGGCCTCTAAACAAACCGAATCACAGAGTTGCGATCCGGCGAATCCGCCAATGTAGAGTCGCCGCGCGCTGGCACTCCCGAGATTCCGGCTCCTCTAGGGAAGGCGAATGTTGGACCGCACACAACGGCTCCGGCGCGGAGCCGTGACAACCGTCGGCACGGCGACAATGCTCGTGGTGCTCGCGAGCTGCGGCGGCACCGGCCCCGACAACCATCAGAACGCGCTGCACCCCGCGGGTTCGGCCGCCCACAAGATCCTGAACCTGATGACCCCGTTCTTCTGGGTCGCGGTCCTGGTCGGCGCGGGCGTGGTCGGGATGACCATCTTCGTGGCCCTGCGCTTCCGGGAGCGTCCGGGTGACGAAGACCGCAGTCCGGTTCAGACCCACGGCAACATCGTCCTCGAGATCAGCTGGACGATCATCCCGTTCCTGATCCTCGCGGTCATGGCGGTTCCGACCGTGGCCACCATCTTCGATCTGGCCAAGATCCCGACGGGCCCGAACGTCGTCCACGTGCACGTCGACGCTCGTCAGTGGTTCTGGCAGTACGAGTACACCGACAAGGGCACGAACTTCTTCACGGCCAACGAGATGCATATCCCGATCGACCAGCCGGTGCTCCTCACGCTCACGAGCTCGAACGTCATCCACTCGTTCTGGGTGCCGGAGCTCGCGGGCAAGAAAGACGTCGTGCCCGGCCACACGAACACGTTGACGATCGAGGCGAATCGCGTCGGGACGTTCACGGGCCAGTGCGCGGAGTACTGCGGCCTCTCGCACGCGAACATGCGACTGCGGGTGATCGCGCGAGACCAAGGCCGACTACGAGAAGTGGATCCGCGAACAACAAGCGCCGCTCTCGGGCGCAAAGGTCACCGAGTTCGACACGCTCGCGAAACCGTGGGGCTGCACGACGTGTCACTCGATCACGAGCACCTCGAAGACCGTCGGCGCGACGATCGGGCCCAACCTCACCCACGTCGGCGATCGCGACGCTTTTGCGGGCGACATCTACCCGATGCAACTCGACAATCTCTCCAAGTGGATCTACGACGCGCCCGGGCGGAAGCCCGCGGGCCCGCTCAAGGGTTGGATGCCGGCCTTCAACCAAGACGGCATGACGACGACCCAAGCGCACGCGCTCGCGAAGTTCCTCCTGTGCGATACCGCGACCAACCCCTCAGCGCATCCGGAGTGCCGGTGACATGACCACTGTCGAAGACGCTCACGCGCTCGTAAAGACGCCGGTCCACAGCCGGCTGCTCGAACGACCCGCGCCGACGACGGGTCCGTGGAGCTGGGTCACGACCGTCGATCACAAGAAGATCGCGATCATGTACGCCACGACCGCGATGTTCTTCTTCCTGGTCGGTGGAATCGAAGCGCTCGCGATCCGCCTCCAACTCGCGGCTCCGAACGGCACGATTCTTTCCGCGGCGCGGTACAACGAGTTCTTCACCATGCACGGCACCACGATGGTGTTCCTCATGGGAATGCCGCTCGCCGCCGCGTTCGGTAACTACTTCCTGCCGTTGATGATCGGCGCCCGTGACGTCGCGTTCCCGCGGCTCAACATGTTCGGCTACTGGGTGTTCGTATTCGGTGGCGCGTTCATCTACTCGAGCTTCATCTTCGGCGGCGCGCCCGACGGGGGGTGGTTCGGCTACGCACCGCTCACGAGCACGCCGATGACGCAGGGGTTCCTGCCTGGTCGAGGCGCCGACTTCTGGGCAGTCGGCTTGATCATGCTCGGTATCGGCTCGGTCGCGACCGCGGTCAACTTCATCGTCACCGCGCTCAATATGCGCGCGCCGGGAATGACGATGATGAAGATGCCGGTGTTCGTGTGGATGATGCTGGTCGTCGCGTTCCTCACGCTGTTCGCGATGCCGCCGCTCACCGCTGCACTGATCCAGGTCTTCATGGACCGGAACTTCCACACCAACTTCTTCAACGCTGCGGCCGGTGGCGATCCACTCCTGTACCAAAACCTGTTCTGGATCTTCGGCCATCCCGAGGTGTACATCCTCATCCTCCCGGGCATGGCGATCGTCTCGGAGATCCTGCCGGTGTTCTCCCGCAAGCCGTTGTTCGGCTACTCGGTGGTCGTGTTCTCCGGAATCGCGATCGGGTTCCTCGGTTGGGGCGTGTGGGCGCACCACATGTTCGCGACAGGAATCGGTCCGGTCGCCGCCTCGGCCTTCAGCCTCTCGACGATGCTCATCGGTATCCCGACCGGTGTGAAGATCTTCAACTGGCTCGCGACCGTTTGGGGCGGCCAAGTACGCCTGAAGACACCGATGCTGTTCGCGCTCGGATTCATCGCGCAGTTCACCATCGGCGGGCTCTCCGGCGTGTTGCACTCGATCGTGCCCGCCGACACGCAACAGACCGACACGTACTTCGTCGTCGCGCACTTCCACTACGTGCTCTTCGGCGGACTCGTGTTCGCGATCTTCGGCGGCATCTACTACTGGTACCCGAAGGTCTTCGGGAAGATGCTCAACGAGCGGATGGGCAAGCTCAACTTCTGGCTCATGGTGATCGGGTTCAACCTCACGTTCTTCCCGATGCACTTCCTCGGCTTCGAGGGTCAGCCCCGCCGCACCTACACGTACCCGAGCGGTATGGGTTGGGGCACGCTCAACCTCATGGCCACGATCGGGGCGTTCATCATCGCGTTGGGTGTCGGCGTGTTCCTCGTGAACGTGATCTTCACCGCGCGGCGCGGCGAGCTCGCACCGGAAGACCCGTGGGACGCGCGCACGCTCGAGTGGCTCACGTCTTCACCACCGCCCGAATACAACTTCGCGGAGATCCCGGTCGTGACGCACCGCGACGAGTTCTGGCACCGCAAGTACACCGAAGACGACGAAGGCCGGCTCGTGAAGCTGCCGCCGAGCGATGCCGCCGCGATCCCGCGCCGGCGTGAACCCAATGAGCCGCACAACATCCATATGCCGTCGCCGTCGTACTGGCCGCTCGTGCTCGCACTCGGCCTCCCGATCATGGGTTACGGGTTCGTGTTCAAGTGGTGGTGGCTGCTCGCCATCGGTGCGCTCGTCACGTTGGCCGGCATCAACGCGTGGACGATCGAGCCTGCGACCGAGGAGCACCACTGATGGCGCAGGCAGTCGTCACCAGCAGCGAGTCGAGCCCGGTCGTCGCGCACGAAGAGGCGCTCCAGACGAACACGGGCGTCAGCAACAACAAGCTGGCGATCTGGGTCTTCCTCGCGTCGGAGGCCTTGTTCTTCGGGGCGTTCATCGCGACCTACTTCCTGTACCGCGGTCGCGACGCCCAGTTCCTGAAAGGCCCGACTCCTAGCTCGCTGCTCAACATCCCGTTCACGTCGGTGACGTCGTTCGTGCTGCTGATGAGCTCGCTCACGATGGTGCTCGCGCTCGCGGCGATCCAGCGCGGCGACCATCGGCGATTCCGGATCTGGATCCTCGCGACCGCGTTCTTCGGGATGACGTTCATCGCGGGCCAGGTCTACGAGTTCACGGAGTTCTACCGAGAAGGCCTGCACCTCGGCACCAACCTGTTCGGCACGACGTTCTACGTGCTCACCGGTTTGCACGGCGCGCACGTGACGATGGGCATCATTTGGCTGCTGACACTCTGGGGCCGGTCGATGCAGGGAACGTTGCCCCAGGAGCGCCACGAAGCCGTCGAGATCGCCGGTCTGTACTGGCACTTCGTCGACATCGTCTGGATCTTCATCTTCACCGCGATCTACCTGATTCCCCAGCACTAACCCGAGCATCTTCGATGAGGAACCCATGACTGATCAGGGCACCGAGGTCGCCGAGCCGGGCACCGAGGTCGTTGCCGCGACCGAGGGCACTGGCGCGGTAGTCGCGCACGAGGATCTCTCGCCGCTCGCGTACGAGCACGAGCACCACCAGCCGAGCCCGCGGCAGTACGTCCTCATCGCGGTCGTGCTCGTCGTGATCACCGGCGTCGAGATCGCGACGTCGTACATCGACACCGCGCACACCAACCTCATCATCGGGACCCTGTTCACGATGGCCGCGATCAAGTTCTTCCTCGTGTGCGCGTGGTACATGCACATGAAGACCGACCAGCCGTTCTTCCGGCGGGTGTTCATCGTCGGCTTGGTCGGTGCCACGATCGTCTACGGAATTCTGCTCCTCGTGTTTTCGAGCACGGTGCTGAAGTCGTAGGTCCTCGTGATCGGCGACGTTCCCTTTCCCGCCTGGCAGGCGCATCCCGACGTATGGCTCATGGTCGCGTTGTTCGCGATCGGATACGCGGTCGCGATCAACCGGCTGGGGCCGCGGCTCGCGCCGGCCGGGGTTCCCGTCGTCACCCGGTTCCAGGTCTGCTCGTTCTCGGCGGGCGTGCTCGCGCTGTGGGTCGCCTCCGACTGGCCGATCCACGACCTCGCCGAGCGCTACCTGTTCTCGGTGCACATGCTGCAGCACGTCACCTACTCGATCGTCGCGGCGCCGTTGCTGCTGATCGGTACGCCGGCATGGCTGGCGCGCTGGCTGCTGTCACCCCGGTGGTTGCTCGCGATCGTGCGGTGGGCGTCGCGCCTGATTCCGGCGACGATCCTGTTCAACCTCGTGGTGATCATCACGCACACGCCGATCGTCGTGACCGCCGCGGTCGAGCACGCTCCGCTGCACTTCGCGATTCACACGTTGATCTTCGTGTCGTCGTTGATCGTGTGGATGCCGTTGCTGAGCCCGTTGCCGGAAGTGCCGCAGACTCCCGCCGCTGGGCCGGATGCTGTTCCTGTTCCTGCAGTCGGTGGTGCCGACGGTGCCCGCGTCGTTCCTCACCTTCGGCGACCATCCGCTGTATCGCATCTACGCAACGTTCCCGCGCCTGTGGGGCGTGTCGGCGATCTCCGACATGCAGGTCGCCGGTGTCATCATGAAAATCGGAGTCGGGTTCACATTGTGGATCGTGATCGCGATCCTCTTCTTCCGCTGGTACAGCGCCGAAGAGGCTCCCGCGCCCTCTCGCCGTGTTTCCCGAGACCTTGAACGCGAACTGATGGGATTGCGCCAGCATGACTGACGACACCACCGACACCCTCACCGAAGAGCCGGCCGCCGATGGGCCCGGCGCGGAAGTCGTCGGCGCGGAAGCGGCTGCGATCGAACCGGCGCCCGCGGCCGCGATCCCGTTCTGGCACCGGCCCTACGTCGAGCGGTACCTGCTGCCGATCGTGCTCCCGATCGTGGTGGTCGTTCGGCTTGGTCCTGTTCGTGCTCAACCTGTCACGGGTGTTTCTCGCGGCGCACAGTCACATCCCGGTCGTCATCTGCTCGGTGATCCTGGTCGGGATCCTCGTCGGCGCAACCATCTTCACGTAACTCGAAGCACCTGCGGTCATCGTCGATCGCGTTGATGACGACGATCTTCGCGTTGGTCATCTTCACTTCGGGGTGGCTCGTGCTCGGCCACTCCCAGGAGAAGGGTTTGGCCACGACACCGCTCTCGGCGAACGGTCCGGTGTCGGGCACGCTCAAGCTCTCGGCGCTGGCGTCGTTGAAGTTCACGCCCAACGTCTTCACGGTGAAGACCGGCATCTACACGGTGACGCTCACCGACGATGCCGCGGGACCGCACACGACCGACTTCGACGACCCGAACACGCTGTTCAAGGGTCTGGCCGTCAACGCGCAGGGCGAGAAGGACAGCTCCCGGATCTTCTTCGGAGCGCCGGGCAGCTACACGTTCTTCTGCGCGATTCCGGGCCACCGAGCGGCCGGCATGCAGGGGACGGTCACGGTTACCGGACCGCCGATGACGCTCTCGCAAGCCGAAGCCGCGGCCGCGAAGGCGAAGTAAGCCCGCCGCCGCGAAGGCCTAGTGAGCGTCAGGGAACGCGCACGGTCAGCGCGTTCGGCACGGCTTCCATCGTTGCCGGGAGCGGACCGACGCGCTCGCCGTCGGCGTACACGTCCATCGGCACCGCGGTGTCGAGCGACTCGAGTTCGACGCGGGTCGCGCGGTAGGTCGTGACCAACGGGTGCGACGTGTGCGTCCCCTTGAACACCTTCGGGAAGTTCACGAGCATCTGCGCGCGATTCATCTCGCCGACGACGGTGACGTCGAGGAGTCCGTCGTCGAGTGAGGCCGCGGGCGCGATGTTCATCCCACCGCCGTAGGAAGGACCGTTGCCGACCGCGACGAGCCACGCTTTGATCTCGTGCGCTTCACCGTCGACGGTGAGCCGGAACGGATGCGGTTTGTAGACGGCCAACGTGCGCAACACCGCCGCGATGTACAACGCCGTGCCCGACAGGCGGGTCACAGTGTTCGCCCAGCGGTTGGCCTCCGCATCGAAACCGGACGCGGTGACGCACGTGTACCAACGGCCGTTGACCCGGCCGAGATCGATGACCCGATCGTGCCCGTGCTCGAGTGCACCGAACGCGTCGAGCGGGTGCTTCGGGTCGTAGCCGAGCCCGCGGGCGAAGTCGTTGCCCGCGCCCGTGGGAACGACGGCGAGCCGGCGACCCGTATCGGCAGCAACGCCGGCAACCATGGCCGCGAGGCCGTCACCGCCGCACGCGACGAGATCGTGGCCGATGGCCGCAGCTTCGCGAGCGAGCTCGATCGGCGCGTCGGCGTGCATCGACACCGCGACCTTGGCGCCGACCGCGGCCGCGCGCTCCTCGACCTGCGGGAGCAGCTTGCGCGTGCGCCCGCGCCCCGCTGCCGGATTGACGATCACCGTCCACGTCATGTGTGGAGATTACGGGGAGAGGGGGAGTTTCGCGGGGAGACGCAAGTAGGTTCGTTCCGTGGCGGATCTTGATCTCTCAAAGATCCCGAAGCACGTTGCCATCGTGATGGACGGCAACGGGCGGTGGGCGCAACGCCGGGGTCTGAAGCGCACCGAGGGCCACGCCGCGGGCGAGGAGGCGCTGTTCGACACCGTCGAAGGCGCACTCGAGATCGGCTTGCCGTGGATGACTGTCTACGCGTTCTCCACCGAGAACTGGCGGCGACCGCTCGACGAAGTGCGCTTCTTGATGAACTTCAACGAGCGGCTGCTCGTGTCCCGGCGCGACGAGTTGCACGGCAAGGGTGTGCGGGTCCGGTTCATCGGCCGCCGCACCGGCCGGGTCCCGCGTCGGGTGCTGCGGCGCATCGAGGAGACCGAGGCGCTGACCGCCCGCAATCGCCGGCTCACGCTTACGTTCGCGTTCAACTACGGCGGCCGCGCCGAGCTCGTCGACGCCGTCCGGCAGATCGCGCAAGATGCCGCCGACGGGAAGTTGGCGCCCGACAAGGTCGACGAGCGCCTGATCCACCGGCACCTCTACACGCCCGACATGCCCGATCCCGATCTCCTCATCCGCACCTCGGGCGAGCACCGGATCTCGAACTACCTCCTGTGGCAGCTCGCGTACTCGGAGTTGCACTTCACCGACGTGCTGTGGCCCGACTTTCGCCGCCAGAACCTGTTCGACGCGATCGACGAATTCCAGAAGCGCGACCGCCGCTTCGGCGCGGTCTGACCGTCCCGAACCTCACGGACAACCGATCGCCCACATCTGTCAGAACGCGGGCCTCGACGGAGTTCGGCGCGAACCGACACACCGCGAAAACGCATGCATGCACGGGTGCTATCGCTGGTGCTATCGCTGGTGCTATCGCTGGTGCTATCGCTGGTGCTATCGCTGGTGCTATCGCTGGTGCTATCGCTGGTGCTATCGTTGCTACGGTGCTATCGCTGGTGCTATCGCTGGTGCTATCGCAGGTGCATGCATCTCGTTTCGGAGAGGGTCACTCAATTCCTCCCGTCAGTTTGGTTTCCACGACCACTTGAGCTGCCCGCGCCGCGAGGTGGACCGCAGACTCACAATCAGTTGGAATCGTCCCGCGGATCGGCAGTCGTGGAGTCGCCCGGCGCTCCAGAGTGCGGCGGGGCAAACGACACGAACACCGCCGCGAGCGGACGGAGCCGCTTGGGCTGGAAGATACGGAAGGTGATTTCTGCCGATCCCGTAGGCCGCAGATGCAAATAGCCAAGTGGCGTGAGGTTCCGGACGACGTTCGACGCGAAGTTCAGCGATGTCTTCACGAAGCCACTTAGTAGTTCCAAGACCACGTCGTTGCGACTGTGCGCTTGGTACCCAAGTGAGTCCGTCGGCGCGAAGGTCAACCGTCCAGAACAGGGGACGATTCTGATTCGTCCTGGCGCTGGCGTCTTGGTCGCGACCATCTTGAAGGAGAAAAACCCCGGCTGGACGACACCCGCGACCGGCACAGGCTTCGGACGGACGAGGAACTCAAAGACCGCGAACCCCAACGCGAGGAACGCAACAACGCGGAGGACGACTGATGCGATGCTGACGAACGTTCCATGGCCGCCGACAACGGTGAATCCCACCAGGATGCAGACCCACCACACGAGGTGGATACCCCACCTCTGCATCTGGTCTCGGCGAGCCTTCTCCACGAGATCGACCAGGGTCGCGCCAGGCACTGGGTGCACAACCATGCATCGGCCGCCGCTGTCGGAGTCTTGAAGCCCGCCGCTCGAGCGCTGCGACGCGGAGACCAAGGCCCGATCAGCTTTGCGCCCTTCTCGATTCAACTGCCCGGCTACCCATGGCGGGAGTCGAGCGTCGCTCCGCGTAGCCTCGTGGCATGCCCGGGCTGTATCGCGACGAAGGTGTTGTGCTCCGGGCGATCAAGCTGGGCGAGGCCGACCGGATCGTCACGATCTTCACGCTGGGGCACGGCAAGATCCGCGCGGTCGCCAAGGGGATCCGCAAGACGACGAGCAAGTTCGGTGCGCGCCTGGAGCCGATGAGCCGGGTCGCGTTGCAGTGCTACAAGGGCCGCGACCTCGACATCGTGACGCAAGCCGAGTCGCTCGATTCCAACCGCGCCCTGCGCGAGGAATACGCGCTGCTCACGCGGTCGGTACCGATGCTCGAAGCCGTCGATCAGGTCGCCCAGGATCGCGAAGCGAATCCGGCCATGTACCGGATGCTGACGGGCGCGTTGCACACGCTCGCGGAAACCCGCAACCCGCTCGTCACGCCCGCGTTCTTCTGGAAGCTGCTGTCGCTCGAAGGATTTCATCCGCTGCTCGACGGCTGCGCGCGCTGCGGCGAGCCCGACGGCGGACTCGCCGGGGACACCGGCTCCGACCACGACCTCGTCGCGTTCGATCTCGAAGAAGGCGGCACGGTCTGTCGGGCGTGTGCGCGCGGCGGGGGCCGGCCGCTCTCACCCGAAGGGCTCGCGTTGCTACGCCGGGTGCTCGGCGGCGGACTCAGCGCTGCCCTGGCAGAGGTGCCGGGCCCGGCTGCGCACGAGGTCGAGCATCTCGGCGTCCGCGCCCTCGAGCATCACGTCGAGCGGCGCCTCCGTTCAGCGGTGCTTCTATAGGTCGCCTGTAGTCTGGTCGGCTATGGCCGCGGCTCCTGATCCCAAACTCATGGACCGCATCGTCAATCTCGCCAAGCGGCGTGGGTTGGTCTTTCCGTCCTCGGAGATCTACGGCGGTTTCCGGTCCACCTGGGACTACGGGCCGCTCGGTGTGCTCCTCAAGCGCAACGTGAAAGACGCGTGGTGGCGCTCGATGGTGCAGTACCGAGACGACATCGTCGGCCTCGATTCCTCGATCCTGATGGCACCGAAGGTGTGGGAGGCGAGCGGTCACCTCGCGACGTTCACCGACCCGCTCGTCGACTGCCGCAACTGCCAGGAGCGTTTCCGGTCGGATCACCTGCCGGAGTCGGGTGCGTGCCCGAACTGCGGCGCCAAGGACAGCTTCACCGAAGCGCGCAACTTCAACCTGATGTTCAAGACGTTCGTCGGTCCGGTGGAAGACGACACGTCGGTCGCGTACCTCCGGCCCGAGACCGCGCAGGGGATCTTCGTCAACTTCAAGAACGTGCAGACGACCGCGCGGAAGAAGCCGCCGTTCGGTATCGCGCAGATCGGTAAGTCGTTCCGCAACGAGATCACGCCCGGCAACTTCATCTTCCGCACGCGCGAGTTCGAGCAGATGGAGATGGAGTTCTTCGTACCGCCCGACGACGCGCAGACTTGGTACGAGTACTGGGTGCAGGCGCGCTACGACTGGTACATCGATCTCGGTATTCCCGAGTCGATGTTGCGGATCCGCCCGCATGATCCCGACGAGCTCTCGCACTATTCCGTCGGCACCAGCGACATCGAGTTCCTGTACCCCTGGGGTTGGGGTGAGCTCGAGGGTGTGGCCAACCGCACCGACTTCGACCTCACACAGCACGCGAAGTTCTCGGGCGAAGATCTCACCTACTTCGACCAGGAATCGAACACGCACTACACGCCTTACGTGATCGAACCGGCGGCCGGGGCCGACCGGGCAACGCTCGCATTTCTGCTCGCGGCGTATCACGAGGAAGAAGTGAAGGGCGAGAAGCGCACGGTGTTGCGACTCGACCCGCGGCTCGCGCCCGTGCACGTTGCGGTGCTGCCGTTGTCGCGCAACGAGAAGTTGGCTCCGCTCACGGCCGACATCGCGGCGGCGGTGCGCAGGGATTACATGATCGACGTCGACGATGCGGGTTCGATCGGGAAGCGGTACCGGCGCCAGGACGAGGTCGGAACTCCGCTGTGCGTCACCGTCGACTTCGATTCGCTCGACGACGGGGCGGTGACCGTCCGCGACCGCGACACGATGGAGCAGGCTCGGGTCCCGATCGCGAATCTCGTCGGCGAGCTTCACCGCCGGCTCCGTACCCCCGGACGGCTCGAGAAGGACGATGGACGACTACTACGAACTGCTCGGCGTCGATGAGGACGCGCCCGTCGACGACATACGCAGCGCGTACCGCGACAAGAAGGCCGCGGTCGACACCTCGGCCAACGACGAGGCGAAGTCGGATGTCGCCAAGTTGAACAAGGCGTGGAACGTGCTTTCCGATCCCTACCAGCGCGGTCGTTACGACCAGCAGCGCACCGAGGGCGACGACTCCGACGACGAGTACGAAGACGACGATGACGACGCGCCCGTGGTGGTCCGCAAGCCGTCGTCACGGGCGAACGATCGGGCCGAGCGGCGCAACAAGAACCGCGAGCCCGCGAAGCCGACGATCGCGTTGCCCGCGGGCGTGCACTTCCCGACCATGCGCCAACGCCTGGTCGCGATGGGTATCGACCTCCTAATCCTGATCGGCTTGTTCTTCGCGGGATCGATCGTGATCCTGCCGAGCCTCGAGAAGTCGCAGCACCGCGAGGCGTACGAAACCGCGCGCGAGCTCGTGAAGACCGAGATTCCCAAGGCCCAAGACGCGACGAGCGCCGCGAAGAAAGCCGCGTCGAAGAACGTCAACTGCGACAGCAAAGAGCCGATCACGGGTAACGACAAGGTCTACTGCGACGCGAAGGCCCACGAGAAGACACTGCAGGACAAGCTCGACAAGCAGAACAAGGTGCTGCTGCCGTTGCAGAACCTGATGAGCGCGCTGGTGTTCCTGCGTGGGGTTGCTCATACTCACCGTGCCGACGTTGTTCGGCCGCCAGACGCTCGGGCAAGGAGACGCAACGGATCCGCGTGATCCGCACCGACGGAACGCCGGCCCGATTCCTCGACGTGCTCCGCCGCTACGGAGCGCTGATCCTCGCGGGCTTCGCGCTCTCGTTGCTCCTCGGCCCGACCGGTGGTCTGGTCGCCATTTTCGTGGCGACGATGTGGAGCAGAAACCCCAACCAGCAAGGCCTGCACGACCGCTTTGCGAAGACGCTCGTCGTCGCCGACGACGCGGAGTAACGCACCGGCGCAGCGACGCGGCGTCGGTAGGCTGATCAGGTACGCAGACCCTCGGAGGAACGTTCGATGCCGAAATACGTCTACGCCTTCGAAGAGGGCGGCAAGGAGCAAAAGTTCCTGCTCGGCGGCAAGGGTGCCAACCTCGCCGAGATGACGATTCTGGGCCTGCCGGTACCGCCGGGCTTCACCATCACGACCGAGGCGTGCAACGCCTACATGGCCGGCGGCGACCAGCTCCCGGCCGGTCTCATGGCCGAGGTCGCGGTCGCCCGCGAGATGCTCGAGCAGAAGATGGGCAAGCAGCTCGGCGACGGCGCCGACCCGCTGCTCGTGTCGGTGCGCTCGGGTGCGCCGTTCTCGATGCCGGGGATGATGGACACCGTCCTCAACCTCGGGCTCAACGACCAGTCGGTCAAGGGCCTCGCCCAGCAGACTGGCAACGAGCGCTTCGCCTACGACTCCTACCGCCGCTTCGTGCAGATGTTCGGCAAGATCGTGCTCGACGTTCCCGGCGACCTCTTCGAAGAGGCGCTGCACGAGCTCGTGGAGTCGAAGCAGCTCCACGTCGATACCGATCTCGAGCGCGGCCGATCTCGCCGGTCTGGTCGAGACGTTCAAGGGCATCGTCCGTGAGCACGCGGGCGTCGAGTTCCCCGTCGACCCGCTCGAACAGCTCGGCTACGCGATCGAAGCCGTGTTCAAGTCGTGGAACGGCAAGCGCGCCAAGGACTACCGCCGCTTCGAAGGCATCGCCGACGATCTCGGTACCGCGGTGAACGTGCAAACGATGGTGTTCGGCAACAAGGGCGACGACTCCGGCACCGGTGTCGCGTTCACGCGTAACCCGTCGACGGGTGAGAGCAAGCCCTACGGCGACTTCCTCGTGAACGCGCAGGGCGAAGACGTCGTGGCCGGCATTCGTATCACCGAGCCGCTCGACGCGATGGCGGGTCACTTCCCCGAGCCGCACGCGCAGCTGACCAACGTGATGAAAGAGCTCGAGAATCACTACCGCGACATGTGCGACATCGAGTTCACGATCGAACAGGGTCGGCTGTTCATGCTGCAGACGCGCGTCGGCAAGCGCACGGCCGCGGCCGCGTTGCGGATGGCGGTCGAGATGGTCGACGAGCGCCTGATCGATCAGCGCGAAGCGGTGCTCCGCATCGAACCCGCGCAGCTCGATCAGCTGCTGCACCCGCAGTTCGATCCGAAGGCGACGTTCGATGTGATCGCGAAGGGCCTGAACGCGTCGCCGGGCGCCGCGGTCGGCAAGGTGTACTTCACCGCCGACGAGGCCGAGGCGCGCCACCTCGCCGGCGAGCACGTGATCCTCGTTCGGCCCGAGACCTCGCCCGACGACTTGCACGGGATGATCGCGGCCGAAGGCATCCTCACGTCACGCGGCGGTCTGGTGTCGCACGCGGCTGTGGTCGCGCGCGGCATGGGCAAGCCCGCGATCTGCGGCGCGGAGGAGGTCCGCATCGATCTCGGTGCGAAGCAGTTCGTCGCCGGTGGCCACACGGTGGCCGAGGGCGACGTGATCTCGATCTCGGGTACGACCGGCGAGATCGCGCTGGGCTCGGTCGCCGTGATCACGCCCGAGCCGACCGGCCACTTCGGCACGATCCTCGGTTGGGCCGACGAGTACCGCCGGCTCGCGTGCGCACCAACGCCGATCTTCCCGAAGATGCGAAGCGCGCCCGGGAGTTCGGCGCGGAAGGCATCGGCCTCTGCCGCACCGAGCACATGTTCCTCGGTGACCGGCTGCCGATCGTGCAGCGCATGATCCTCGCCGACACGCCCGACGAGGAGAACGCCGCGCTCGAGCAACTGCGCGCGCAACAAGAGAGTGACTTCGTCGGCATCCTCGAGGCGATGGACGGCCTGCCGGTCACCATTCGTCTGCTCGACCCTCCGCTGCACGAGTTCCTGCCCGATCACGACGAGCTGATCGTGAAGCAGGCGAAGGGCGAGCTCACCGACGTCGAGACCAAGCTCCTCGCGGCCGCCGAGTTCTGGCGCGAGTCCAACCCGATGCTCGGCACGCGTGGAAGCCGGCTCGGCATCCTCAAGCCCGGTCTCTACACGATGCAGACGCGCGCGCTCATCCAGGCCGCAGTCACGCGCAAGCAGGCGGGTGGCGATCCGATCGTCGAGATCATGATCCCGTTGATCGTGAGCAAGCGCCGAGCTCGACGTTGCTCGACGCGTGGGTGCGCGCCGAGGCCGATGCGGTGCTCGCAGAGGCCAAGGTCGACTTGCACTACACGGTCGGCACGATGATCGAGACGCCGCGCGCCGCGCTCGTTGCCGACGGTGTCGCCGAAGTCGCCGAGTTCTTCTCGTTCGGCACCAACGACCTCACGCAGATGACGTTCGGGTTCAGCCGCGACGACGTCGAGGGCCGGTTCATGGCCGAGTACGTCGAGAAGAAGCTGCTGACCGTGAACCCGTTCGACAAGCTCGACGTCGAGGGCGTGGGCCAGCTCGTCCGCATGGGCTGTGAGAAGGGGCGCGCGACGCGTGCCGATCTCAAGCTCGGCATCTGCGGCGAGCACGGCGGCGATCCCGACTCGATCGCGTTCTGTCACGAGGTCGGCCTCGACTACGTGTCGTGCTCGCCGTTCCGCGTGCCGATCGCCCGGCTCGCGGCGGCGCACGCCGCACTCGGCAGCGACGGACCGGGCTCGACCGCTTGAGCGTGACGCCCGAGACTGTCGGCTCGACGCCGACGAGCATCGCGAAGTTCCTCGACGAGGTGTTCCCGCGGCGCGATGGCGAACTTCACGATCGAGCAGGTGCAGCCGATGACCGCGCGCATCCGCATGCCGTTTCACAACGCGGCAACTGCGTCCGGGTGGGACGATCAGCGGACCGTCGTTGATGGCGCTCGCGGACACCGGGATGTGGGTCGCGCTGCTGGCGATGATCGGACGCGAGGCGTTGTCGGTCACGTCGCACCTCGACATCGATTTCTTGCGCAAACCCGCACCCGCCGACGTGATCGCGGCACACGACGCTGCACAAGCTCGGCAAGCGCCTCGCGGTCGGCGACGTCCTCATGTACTCCGACGGCGAAACCATGCCGTGCGCACGAGCATCGCGTCACCTACGCCATCCCGCCCGACGCTACAAGGCCTCGACGAGCCGCCCCCGCCCTATTCCGTCATCAGAAGTAGGAACGCGGCGTCGTCACGCCGTGCAACGCCATCAGAACCGCTATTTCGACGAGGCAGAATCGTTGCCCTCGGGATCCGCGAGGACGACCCAATCGCTCGTCGGTCCGTCGTCGCGATCGCTCGCGCGACCGAGCGCGACGAGGCGCGCGGTTTCCGCGTCGACGTCGTCGCAGCGCAGATCGACGGTGGACGCGGTTCTTGACCGTCTTCGCTTCCGTCACGAGCTGAAGGACGACGCGGCCCGTCGGCCGCGATCACCATCACGCTGGGGTCGTCGATCGATGTCGTCGATGCCGATGCTGCGCAGACGCTCGATCTCCGCGTCGTCGTAGGGCGCGATGTCATACCCGTCGAGCGCACGTGCCCGGAACCGGGCGAGCGCCGAGGGCCGGTGGCAGTCGAACACGACGTCATGCAAGCGAGCCATGCCGGGAGTCTGCCGCGGCACCGCTGAGCTGTCTCAGCTCCCGGTACCCTCGGACCGTGCAAGATCTGGGTGCGTTGTCCACTGAATCGACCGGGAACTCGACTGGGATTGCCGGTTGTCCGGCGGGCGCACGCCGATGCGGCGGCGTTCGTGGGGCGGGGAGTCATCCGGCGGCGAGGAGCGCGAGCACGCGCTCGCTGTCGCTCGCGCCCGGGCGCGACGCGGCCCGGTCGGCGCCGGGCATCCGGGCGCGCGCCGAGGAGCCCGATCCGTTCCGCACTGTGCTTCGAACGCGATCTCGATCGCATCAAGCACTCGCGTCCGTGGCGCCGCCTGGCGGGCAAGTGCCAGGTCTTCGTCGCGCCCGAAGACGATCACCTGCGCACACGGCTCACCCACGCGGTCGAGGTCGCGCAGGTCGCGACAGGAATCGCCCGGGCCGCCGGCCTGTGCGTGCCGCTCGTCGAGGCGATCGCGCTCGCGCACGACTGCGGTCACGGACCCGCGGGCCACGCGTCGGAAGAGGCGTTCACGCCGTACGTCCCCGGCGGCTACGACCATGCGGTCTACGGCGCCGACGTCACGCTCGAGCCGCTCAACCTGTGCGTCGAGACGCTCGACGGCGTTCGCAACCATTCGTGGCGCCGGCCGGCTCCGGCGACGCCCGAGGGCGAGGTCGTCGCGTGGGCCGACCGCATCGCGTACGTCTGCCACGACTTCGAGGACGCGGTGCGGGCCGGGATCCTCACGCCCGATGATCTGCCGGCCGAGGTCGCCGCGGTCGTCGGTCCACGGCCGTCAGGGCAGATCGGCACATTCGTCGCTCGCCGTCCTCGACGCGGTGGACGCGACCGGCGTGTCGGCGATGACCGAGCCGGCGGCGAGCGCACTCGCCGCGTTCCGGCCGTTCAACTTCGAGCGCATCTACCTGCGCCCGGCCGGTGTCGCCAGGCCGAGAAGGTCGTCGGCCTGCTCCAGGGCCTGGTCGACTTCTACCTCGACGTGCCCGACCTGCCGCCTGCCGACTGCCACGGGCATGCGCGCCGATCTCGCGGCCGGGGTCGCCGAGGCGGCGGCGGTCGCCGTGCGCTACGTCGCGGGATGACAGATCGGTACGCGCTCGGCTCGGCGTCGAGCTCCTCGGTTGCGGCCCGAGCACCTGCCGCGGGGCGTGTGACGCGACCGCGGCCATGCCGCGCCTAGCCTACGCGGATGGGGATCCTCGACGAGGACGTGCAGCGGGTCCGGGAGGCAACCGATCTCGTCGCGCTCGCCGGAGAGCACCTCGAGCTCAAGCAGTCGGCCGCCGTTTCGCCGGCCTCTGCCCGTTCCACACCGAGAAGTCTCCGTCGTTCTCGATCAACCCCGAGCAGGGCGTCTACTACTGCTTCGGGTGCCAGAAGAGCGGCGACGCGATCACGTTCGTGCGCGAGGTCGAGCATCTCGACTTCGTGGACGCGGTCGAACGGCTCGCGCGCGCGTGCCGGCATCACGCTCCGCTACGACGACGCCTCGTTCTCCGAGGACCGCAAGCGCAAGCAGCGGCTGCACGAAGCCGTGGCCGCGGCGATCGCGTACTACCACGAGCTGCTCCTCGGCTCGGACGACGCGGGCACGCGCGGCGCTACCTGCGGAGCCGCGGTTTCGACGGGGACGTCGCGCGCACGTTCTCGCTCGGTTGGTCGCCCGACGGCTACGACGTGCTGAGCCGGCATCTGCAGAAGCAGAAGTTCTCGCGCGACGACATCGTCGACGCCGGGCTCGCGTTCGTCAATAAGGCGAACAAGCTCCAGGACTGCGTTCCGGGGCCGGGTGATGTTCCCGATCTGGGACGCGCGGGGCGACGCCGGTCGGGTTCGGCGGCCGCGCGCTCGACGACAGCGGCCCGAAGTACAAGAACACGCGCCGAGACGCCGCATCTACCAGAAGTCGCGGCTGCTCTACGGGCTGCAACTGGGCGAAGGGCGAGATCGTCGCGCGCGGCGAGGTCGTCATCTGCGAGGGCTACACCGACGTGATGGCGTTCGTGCTCGCGGGTGTGCCCAACGCGGTTGCCACGTGCGGCACCGCGCTCACCGACGAGCACTTCCTCACGCTGAAGAACCTCGCCCGCAAGGTCACGCTCGCGTACGACGCCGACGCCGCAGGGCAGGCCGCGGCCGAGAAGTGTTACCTGTGGGAGCAGCGTTACGAGGTGCAGTTCCAGGTCGCCGATCTCCCGCCCGGGCCGCGATCCCGGCCGACGTGTGGCGCGAAGATCCCGCAGCGCTGGTGAGCGCGGTCGAAGGGCGCGACGCCGTTCCTCGAGTTCCGCATCGACCGCTTGCTCGAGGCGTCGGATCTCGTCGACGCTCGAAGGGCCGCGCGCGCGCGGCGGAGCCGCGGCGGCGATGATCGTCGAGCATCCGAGCGACCTCGTGCGCGACCAGTACGTGATGCGGCTCGCCGGCCGGCTCGACATCGCGCCCGATCGGTTGCGCGACACGGTCGACGACCGCGCTCGCGCCGACCGCATACCGAGCCGCGCGGCCGCGGCGCGGCCCGCAGCGCGCCGCGGTCGTCGTCGATCGGCGGGAGCTCGATGCGTTGCGCTGGGCGGTCCATGCGCCCGAGCTGATGAGCGGTCGCTTGCACGTCGACCTCTTCGTCGACCCGCTCGCGCGCGAGCGCGTTCGACGCGCTGACGAGTGGCCGTGGCACGAATGCCTGGAGCAGCGCGTCGCCCCGAGGTCGCGACACTGCTGCAGCGGCTCGCGGTGGAGGAGCCCGAAGACGGCGTCGCAGCTGACGAGCGTGTTGTCCGCGTCGTGGTGAACCTCGTCGAAGCGTCAAGTCAGCGGGTGCAGAGCGTCGATGGTCGAGAGCGATGATCCTCGGGCGTCGGAGATCAAGTCGCTGCTCGACGCGCTTGCGAACGCGCGCGCGACGAGCGAGTGGGACGCGGCGGAACGCGTCGGCCGAGCAGTTGGTAACGTGGATCACCGAGTCGGAGCAGCACGAATCCAGTGGTGACGATGACCGAAACGGCTGAGCCCGAAGACGCCAGCGCAGCCGCGACCGGCGCGACGCGACGCCGGCGACCGGCGCCGCACGTCGGCGTGCTCGACAAGGTACGCGAGCGCGGCTTCATCACCACCGGTGAGATCTTCGCCGCGTTCCCCGACCTCGAGCCCGACACGAACGAGTTGCCGCGAACTGTGGGACATGTTCGAGTCGCGCGGCATCAAAGTGCTCGACGAGATCGCGCGAAGAGCTGCAGCTCGAAGACCAGCGCCGCGGGTGGTCGCCGACCGACGCGCCGATCGCCGAACCGCGCCGACGCGCACCGAGCATCGCGAGCACCGCCCGCGCGGCGCAGTCGTCCCGCGGCCGGTGCCGCGCGCCCGAAGAGAGCACAACGACGAACGCCGACGCCGAGCTCGCCGCCGTGCGCTCGTCGGCACGCGTCACGCACACCGAGGGCGGCAGCTTCGACCCGGTGCGGATGTACCTCAAGGAGATCGGCAAGGTCCCGCTCCTCACGGCCGAGCAAGAAGTCACGCTCGCCAAGCGCATCGAGGCCGGACTCCTGGCCACCGAGACGCTCGAGGGCGAGACCGTCGGATTCGCTCGGTGAGAGCCAGCGGGCCGCCGAGCAGGCCGTCCAGCGTGACGGTGAGCTCGCCCGCCGCCAGCTCACCGAAGCCAACCTGCGGCTCGTCGTGTCGATCGCCAAGCGCTACGTCGGGCGGGGCATGGCCCTCCTCGACCTCATCCAGGAGGGCAACCTCGGCCTGATCCGTGCCGTCGAGAAGTTCGACTACACGAAGGGCTTCAAGTTCTCCACGTACGCGACCTGGTGGATCCGCCAGGCCATCACCCGTGCCATCGCCGACCAGGCCCGCACCATCCGCATCCCGGTGCACATGGTCGAGACGATGAACAAGGTGCTGCGCATCTCGCGCCAGATGCTGCAGGAGCTCGGGCGGGAGCCGACGATCGACGAGATCGCGGCCAAGGTCGAGCTCACTCCCGACAAGGTGCGTGACATCCAGCGCATCGCGCAGGAGCCGGTGTCGCTCGAGACGCCGGTCGGCGAGGAAGACGACAGCCTGCTCGGCGACTTCGTCGAAGACCCCAACGTGATCGCGCCGGCGACTGCCGCGGCGCGCGCGTTGCTGTCGGAAGCGATCGAAGAAGCGTTGCAGGAGCTGAACGACCGCGAGCAGCGCGGTGGTGCGTTTGCGTTTCGGTCTCGACGACGGTCAGATCCGCACACTCGAAGAAGTCGGCAAAGAGTTCGGCGTCACCCGCGAACGCATCCGCCAAATCGAGTCGAAGACCCTCGCCAAGCTGCGTCACCCCACACGCTCGCAACGCCTCCGCGATTACTTGGAAGAGTCGTAGCAGCCCCTGCTATACGAACATACGTTCGATACACTTCGAACGTGGGCTACCGCGGCAAAGTCGAACAACAAGAAAAAGCGCGCGCTGATGCGCGCCGAAAGCCGAACCTCCAAGACATCGCAACAACACTCGGCGTCTCGAAATCGTCAGTGTCGCTGTGGGTACGCGACGTTCCGTTCGACCCGGATCCGCCGGCAGCCGTCGATCAATCGCCGCCCGCATCCGCAGCACCTTGCCAAGCTTGCCGAGATCGCCGAGTGCGATCGCGCTGCGGCGTCGAGCGCATCGGCGTCATTTCCGACGAAGCGTTTCTCGTCGCCGGGGTCGCGCTCTACGCCGGCGAAGGGTCGAAGACGGGATGAGGTGAAGTTCGCGAATACCGACGCGGCGATGGTCGCGTTCTTCTGCGCGTGGTTGCGTCGATTCTTCGCGATCGACGAGTCACGGCTCCGCGTCCGCGTATATCTCCACGAGGGACTGGATCTCGATGCGGCGGAGCAGTTCTGGTCGACGTCACGGCGTGCCTCGTGCACAATTCCGAGGCTCCTTACCGTGCGAAGGCCGATCCCACGATCCGGCATACCAAGCACGAGAATGGCTGTGTGTACGTCGGATACTGCTGTTCGCGAACACATCGAGAGATCATGGGCCTCGTCCGGGCGCTGCTATCCTCGGGCGCCATTCCGGGGTAGCTCAATTGGCGGAGCGGTCGGCCTGTTAAGCCGACAGGTTGCGGGTTCGAGTCTCTCCCCCGGAGCTCTCGCAAGGCTGATCTGAAGAATCTCCCCGGCAGTGTTACATCCACACCCCGCCGTGCGTCAGTACGTTGATGCAGACGATCCGCGGGGGCGATTCGGTGACAACGGTCGAAGAGCGGTGGGATCCCGGCCAGCTCGAGGCGCTCCGGGCGCAGTACGAGCCACTCCGGCGGTTTGCGGCGGTCATCGGACAGTGGGACGTGGAGCCCGACGACCTCGTGCAAGAGGCGTACGCGAAGGTGCTCTGCAAGCGGCCCGTCGGAGATCCGTGATCTCGGGCCGTATCTGCGGCGCATGGTCGTGAACCTCGCGACCGACGAACGGCGGCGGGTAGGGCCGAGCGGCAACGTTCGCACCGAAGCTCGCGACCGACGGCGCGTCGACGGATTCGTATCCGAGTGATCTCTCGGATCTGCTCGGGTTGCCGCCGCGGGTCCGGGCGCTGCTCTACATGGTGGAGGTCGAAGGCCAACAGATCGGGCCGGCCGCCGAGGCGGTCGGGATGTCGAGTGGCAATCGCGCGCGTGGCGCTGCTGCGTGCCCGCCGGCGCTTACGCGCCGAGCTGAGTGAGGAGCGTTCCGGTGAGTGAACTGCGTGACCGACTCGAAGCGCTCGCGAACCGCGGGACGCGTCGCGGCGCCGACGACGTGCTCGGCGCGGCGCAGCGCGACGCACAGACGATCCCGTCCGAAAACGGCGCGGGCGACTTCGACGACAGCGAGATGGAGATCATCGACGACGAGCTCCCGTCGTCACCCTCGAACCGCGAACCCGGAAGCGTCGCCGTTACGGCTCGTTGATCGCGTCGGTGGGTATCGCCGCACTCGTCGGTGTCGGCGCGCTCGCGGTTACGGCGATGTTCGGCAGCGGTGGTGCGAGCTCGCCGGAAGGCGCGGTGCGCCAACTCGCGGATGCGGTGAACAACAAAGATCCACTCGCGGCGGTCGACGTGCTGGTGCCGTCCGAAGTTCGCTCGATGCGCAACACCGTCAAGAGCGCGACCGACCGCGCCGCCGACCTCAAGATCGTGAACGAGGCGAGCCAGCCGCTCGCCGGCGTCGACCTTTCCGTGGATCATCTGGTGCTGCAGACGGAGCCCCTCGGCCGACGGTTACGCGAAGGTCGTCATCACGAGCGGTGACATCTCCGCCAAGACCCACCGGGCGCAGATGTCGACGCTCCTGCAGAAGGCGTTGCGCAACGGCAGCGACGGCGACGGCCAGGTCGACCTCAGCACAGTGGTCAGCGATCCCGGCGTGCCCACGTTCGTCGTGGTCGTCCGCCACAACGGCGGGTGGTACGTCAGCCCCGCGTACACCGCGATGGAGTACATCCGTGAGTTGAATCACTATCCCGCGGCCGACTTCGGTTCCGCGAAGGCAGCCGATCTCGGCGCCGACACGCCCGACGCCGCGGTCAGCGACGCGCTGCGCGCCTGGCAGCAATCCGATTGGAATCGGCTGATCGCGCTCGCGCCGCCCGACGAGCTTCCGCTGTACGACTACCGCGCCATGATCGACGCCGGTGCGACCGATAGCGACGTGAACTTCACGATCGATCATCTCTCGACGACGTCGACGCAGTCCGGTGATACCGGGGTGGTTCAGTTGGATGCGTCCGGCACGACCGGTAGCGGCCGCGACCGCGGTACCTGGCAGGTCGGTGGCACGTGTCCGTCGCTCGTGAACCAGTCCACCGAACGATCAGTCGAGCCTGTGCCTCAGCGGAAACCTCTCCGGAACCATTCCGTTCGGTTTGATGTTGGCCGCGGGGTCGACCGGTGAACAGACGACCGGACCGGTTTCGATCTCGGTGGTTCGCGAGGACGGACGCTGGTTCGTGAGTCCGGTTACCACGGTCCTCGGCATCGTCGACAACACCGTCCATCAGATCGATCAGCGCATGATCTACTCGTTGTTCGGGCTCGCGTACGAGTTGCCGCCCGACGGCACCATCACGCTCGACCACTCGTTCCAGGTCGCGTCGAGCCGGGGTTGGCTCAACAGCAGCGTGTACGCATTCGACGGTCGCGCCGGCCAGAAGATCGTCGGCGAGATTTCCGGAGGCGCAAGCGGAGACAGCGAGCGGTATCCGTACGCGTACGGTCGTGTCTACACGACCGACGGCGAAGAGATCGGCTCGGTCGACTTCCAGGTCATTCCGACCGGCGCCGACTCGCAGTACTTCTACGCGAACAGTGTCGAGCTGCCGAAGACCGGGAGCTACCGGCTCGTAATCGACCCGTATCCGACCACGGATCGCGCACTGACCGTGTGGGACCTCGACCATGCGCCGAAAGCGCTGCGCAAGGCGGCGGAGGGCAGTAGCGACTCCGGTGGGAGCTGCACGTCGTCGGCCGAGGGCTTGTTCGGCTCGTCGGAGAAGTGCGCCGTCGAAATCAGTCCCTTGACACCGACGACCGTCATTGCCGGAAGTTCGTCGTCGAGTTCGAGCTCGAGCTCGAACGGTTACGGCAGTAAGAGCATGACCGCGACGTCGATCGCGTATCCGCCGGCGACGATCGCGCCAGTGACGATCGCGCCGGCAACCCGCGACTCGAGTCCGTGACGCCTGACGCACGTCGGCGCGTGGCCGACGCGCTGGTGTTGGTGGGGGGAGCGTTGCTCGTCGCGTCGGCGTTCGCCCATTGGGTGAGCCGCGGTTACGGCAGCGGTCTGCGCGGCCATGCGCTCGTCGACGCGCTCGTCAACGTCGGTCGACACTTCCCGGGACTGTCGGCGGCCCGGCTCACGATCCTTTGGTACCTCGTTCCCGCACTCGGCGCGGCCAGTTGGATCGCGGCCGGATTGCGCGGCGCGGGGAGTCGGGCGGCACACGTCGTCGCGGTGGCATCGGCAGTGGCGGCCGCGGCTGCGTTCATCGCGTTCGGTTGGCTCGTCGGATTCTCACACCTCGGACTCGGTGCATGGATGGCGGTAGTGGGCGCCGGCGGGCTGGTCGTCGGTTCGTGGTTCGTCGCGCCTCGTTACGCGAAGCAGCCCGCCACCGGGCGGGGGTGATGGCGGGCCGCTTCTAGCGCTCGGAACGTGAAGCTCCGGCGAGACTCAGGTACTGCGACTACGTCCGCGGAAGATGCTGTAGCCGCCGGGACCGATCAAGCACGCAATGACGAACAGGACCAGTGCGAACAACACTTGTCCCTGAAAGAGCTGTACGACGCCGACGAGTGCGATGACGACGGCGATGAGCCAGAGCAGCATGTGAAGTCCTTCGGGTCGGGCATCGGTGGCGGTCCACCAAGCTCGTGACACGGCCTACCCGACACGCATGGAGCGCAAACTCCGCGGCGACTCCGCCGCGTAGCATCCTCGTTCACGCGGGGCCGGTAGCTCAGTGGTCAGAGCAGGGGACTCATAATCCCTCGGTCGAAGGTTCGATCCCTTCCCGGCCCACGACGACTGTGTTGTCGCTTCCATCGACAGATCGTCAACCTGAGCGGTTCAGCGCGAGCACACGCCGCTCACAGAAGCGGCGCAGGGAGGCTGGCATCCCACGCGAAATCGGTGCCTGCAGGCTGCATTCGCACGATCGCGGACGCGAGAATCGCCAGATGGGTGCGGTGGTCGCTCGTCTGAAGTCGGAGCTCCGCGCGCACTGGCGCGCCTGGGCGGGCGTCGCCTTGTTGATCGGATTCGGCGGCGGTGTCGTGCTCACGACCGCAGCCGGGGCCCGGCGCACGGCCACCGCCTATGACCGCTTCTTGCGCGCCTCGCACGCGTCCGATCTGCTCGTCTCACCCGACAAGACGGGGTTCCCCGACCTGTACTCGCAACTCGCGCGCGCGACCCACGCCGAGGTGACGCCGGTGATCGGCCTCGGCGTGGCGCCCGTCTCCGACCCCGCGCTGCCCGGGTTGGTGGCCGCGAGCACCGACCCCGATTGGCTCACGCGCGTCGAGCGACCCAAGGTCACTTCCGGCCGGATGTTCCGGCCCGGCGCGGCGAACGAGGTCGTCGCCGACTTGACCGCGGCGCGCATCCTGCACCTGCACGCCGGGAGCCGGTTGCGGCTGGTCGTCGCGAGTCGCAACGAGGAGCTTCCCGATCTCGCGCGCGACAAACAGATCACGGTTCACGTGGTCGGCATCGTCGTGACGCGCGACAGCGTCGCGCCGGTGAACGCACTCGCCACTGCACCGACGCTGGGCGCGGGCCCGGCGTTCACTCGCCAGTTCCGCCCGGACCAATACGCGTTCGACGGGGCGTACGTCACGCTGCGGCCCGGAACCACGATGTCCGCCTTTACCGCGACGACCCAGCGGTTGGCGCGGCGCCTACCGGCCACCGGCGGCAACGTTTCGATCGCCGACGAACACGAGCAAGCCGCCAAGGTCGATCACGCGATCCGGCCGCAAGCCGTCGCGCTCGGTCTCTTCGCGCTCCTCACCGCGCTGACCGCGTTGCTCGCGATCGCGCAGGTGCTCTCCCGCCGTCTGTTCCTTGCCGCGGCCGAGAACGACGCGCTGTCGGCGCTCGGCATGACGCGTCACCAACTGATGTGGATCGCGCTCACCGAAGTGGCGACCGTCGCGACGGTGGGCGCGCTGGTCGCGGTTGTGGTCGCGATCTTCGCGTCGCCGATGATGCCGATCGGGCCCGCGCGGCTCGCCGAGCCGCATCCCGGCCTCGCGCTCGACTGGACCGTCCTCGGACTCGGATTCGTCGCAGTCGTCGGCGCTGCTCACTGCGGTCATGATCGTTCCCGCCTGGCGCCTCACGCGCGGGACCGGCGAACGAGATGGCCGGCGGGTGCACGGGCCGCGCCGATCCGTCGGCCGCGACCCGCTGGGCGACGGCCGTCGGCTCACCGCCGGATGCGGCAATCGGGATCGGCTATGCCGTCGACCCGGGCGGTTCCGGCACCGCGGTGCCGACGCGAGGCGTGATCGGGATCACCGCGCTCGCGGTCGCGGCGATCGCCGCTACCGCTACCTTCGGCGCCAACCTTTCGCGGCTCGTCGCCACACCGCGCCTGTACGGCCAGTCGTGGGACGTCACCGTCGACGCGCAGTTCAGCCCGCTCCCGATGGACCGGATTGACGCGTTGCTCCACCAGCAGAAAGGTCTCGAGTCGTGGACGTTCGGAACGCACGCCGACGTCACGATCGGGGGCCGGGTCGTTCCCGGCGTCGCGCTCCTCGCGAGCAAGCGAAGCGCCGGTCGCGCCGACGGTCGTCGCGGGCCGGTCCGTCATCGGTCCCGACGAGATCGTGCTCGGATCGAAGACGCTCGACGCGCTCCACCGGCATGTCGGCGAATTCGTCAGCGCGGACTTGCCGAGGCCCGGCGTGCAAGCGCCGCCGCCGACGCGGTTGCGCATCGTCGGCCGCAGCGTCTTTCCCTTCCTCGGCGAAGGCAGCTTCACCCCGACGGGTCTCGGCGTCGGGGCCGAGGTGACCGAAGCCGCACTCGGCGGTCACGGAATGGCACCGATCAATTTCGTGCTCATCCGCGTCGCGCCCGGACCGAACCGTGCTGCCGCGATACGCAACGTCCGGACCGCGTTCGAGCACGCCCACCTTTGTGGGCTCTACAACCAGTGCGCGATATCGACGACCATCCGGCCGACCGACGTCATCAACTACGCGCGCATCCGGAGCACGCCGCTCGTGCTGGCCGCGGTGCTTGCCATCCTCGCGATCGGAGTGCTCGCCAACTTGCTCGTCAGCTCCATCCGGCGCCGGCGGCGCGACTTTGCGATCCTGAAGACGCTCGGCTTCCGACGCCGGCAGATCTCCGCCGCGGTGGCGTGGCAGGCCACCACGGTCGTCGCGCTCGCGCTGCTCGTCGGGCTGCCGGTTGGTACCGCGGCGGGCCGGTGGGTCTGGTCGACGTTCGCGTCGAACCTGGGCATCGTGGGCGACGCGCACACGCCGTTCGTCGCGTTCCTGGTGATGATCCCGGCCGCGCTCGTGATCGCGAACCTGATCGCCGCCGCGCCGGGGCTCCTCGCGAGCCGGCTTCCGGCATCGGAAGTGCTGCGCACGGAGTAGCGAGTCCCGGCCTGAACAGCCCATAGACAGCTATTGCCCAGATATTGCAGAGGTATTGACGAAGTATCGCAAGTCCTGTAGAACTCTGGGTATGGCAACCATCGGCAACTTCGAACTTCCGTCCGCGCCTGATGAGCTCCTGCAGTGGTCAGTGCGCTCCTCAGGGCCGGAGACGGTCGTGGCGCTGGCGGGCGAGATCGATCTCGCCTGCGAAGCAACGTTGAGGCAGGTGCTCGCAGACGTGGTGGCCGGCCACCCGGAGACCATTGCCGTCGATCTGACGAACGTGAGCTTCCTCGACTCGACCGGAATCCGACAACTCGTGATCGCGGCAAACGCGGCCTCGGAGTCCGGCTCCAAGCTTGTCGTCCGCCATTGCACCGAGACGATCGAGCGAACACTCGAGATCTGCGGACTGCGCGATCGTCTGCTCGAAGATACGAGCCGGAACGCGACCGAGGGTCGTTAGCATCGTGGGGATGTCGGAGCGAAGTATCTACAGCATCGGCGCGCTCGCGCGGATGCTCGGACTTTCGCCCGCCACCTTGCGTTCGTGGGAAGAACGCTACGGAGTAGTGGTTCCCGAACGCAGCTCAGGTTCGCAACGGTTGTACTCGCGAGACAACTTGGATCAGCTCAGCTTCGTCCGCGACCAGATGCAACTTGGCTTGAGTGCTGCGGATGCGCACCGCGCGCTCGCCGAGCGCCTCGCGACCAATCCGAAACTCGACGACACGCCACGCGAGCCGGGAGAACGCACGATCCTCCTCGTTGAACGCGATCCCTACGCCGCCGAGCTCGGTGAATACTTTCTACGCACGGAGGGCTACGACGTGCATGTCGTCCGGTCGATCGCCGATGCCGAGCGCGTTGTGCGCGACCAGAGCATCGATCTCGCGATCGTCGACCTCATGATCGGGGGCGGCGCCGGGCTCGCGCTGTGCGACCAACTCTCCATACACATGCCGGTGCTCGCCGTGTCGGCACTCGATCAACACGACCGCGCGCTCGAAGCCGGGGCGCAAGCCTTCATTCGCAAACCCTTCGACTCCTTGGGATTGGTGTCAGCAGTACGGGACCTCGTCGGGACCAGCGCGATCACGCGCACTGCGAACCGCGTTGCCGCGGGATGATCGAACGCATACCAAGTGGGCACGAACGGCTCGACGCGCTGCTCGGTGGAGGATTGCCGGCCAACGCAATCAACCTGATCATCGGTCATCCCGGAACCGGAAAGACAATCCTCGCGGAGCAGTATCTCTTTCGTAACGTCACGGCCGAGCGTCGCGGTGTGTACCTGTCGACGATGTCGGAACCGTTCGACAAGATCCTCCGGTACGGCGAAGCACTGACGTTCTTCGACAACGACGCGATCGGCTCGTCCATCTTCTTCGACGATCTCGGTGAGGCCGTCAACCGCGACGGCTTGCCCGGGGTCATCAACCAGATCGACGCGCTGCTCAAAGAGCAACAGCCGAGCTTCGTCGCCATCGACAGCTTCAAAGCGTTGCGCGCGTTCGCCGCCGACGAGGCCCAGTTTCGCCGGTTCCTCCATGACCTCGCGGGTCGACTCACCGCCGTCGCCGCAACCTCGTTCTGGATCGGTGAATACGATCGCAATCAGGCTGCCGACGCGGCGGAGTTCGCGGTCGCGGACGCCATCATCGCCCTCCACGTCAATCGAACCGCGGAACGCGAGCTGCGCGTGCTGCAGGTCCTCAAGCTTCGAGGCAGCGGTTTCCGCACGGGTGAGCACGCATATCGGATCGGACCCGACGGACTCAACGTGTTCCCTCGCCTGGCCGACGACATCGAGACTTCGCACTACGTCCTCGGTTCAGAGCGAGTGTCTACCGGGATCCCGGCACTCGACGAAACGCTCGGTGACGGTTATTGGCCCGGCGCGGTAACGCTCATCGCCGGCCCGACTGGCGCCGGCAAGACGCTTATGGGTTTGCATTTCCTCTTCCACGGCGCCGCGAACGACGAGCCCGGAGTGCTGGCGACGTTCCAGGAGAACACCACCCAACTCGATCGCATCGCCAAAGGCTTCGGTTGGGATTTCGCCAACTCGAACGTGGAGGTACTCGGGCGCTCACCCGTAGACCTCTACGTAGACGAGTGGGTGTACGACCTGCTCGCGTGCGTCGAACAGACGAAAGCGCGTCGCGTGGTCATCGACAGTCTCGGCGACCTGCTCTTCGCCTCGCCCGACGAGGTCCGCTTCCGCGAACTCATGTATTCGCTCGCGCAGCGGCTGTCTCGGCTGGGTGTGAGTCTTCTGATGACGCACGAGAGCCTCGAGCTGTTCACCGTCACCCGTCTGTCGGAGATCGGCATCTCGCATCTCTCCGACAATGTCGTCGTGCTCCAATATCTCCGAACCGAGTCGGAGGTGAAGCGCGCACTGTTGGTGCTGAAGACCCGCGCCAGTGAGCACCACCCGGAGATCAGGGAGTTCAAGATCCGTCCCGAAGGAATCGTGCTCGGCGAGAAGTTCGATGCCGACCAGCGGTTCGGCTAGTCCGGAACCCTGGTACCACCGCGCGCCCAGTCGAAGCTACGGTCGTGCGATCGTGCTGGTCTGGCTTGCCGATGCGATCCTGGTCGTGCATCTCGCCTATTTGGCGTTCATTCCTCTCGGGGGCTTCCTCGCGCTGCGTTGGCCTCGACTGATGTGGCCGCATCTGGCTGCGGTTGCAGTCGGCTTGATCAGCATCACGATCGGATTCGATTGTCCGCTTACGACCTGGGAGCAATCGCTGCGGCGCCGGGGCGGTCAACGGCCCTACACCGACGGCTTCGTCGACCACTACCTGACCGGTCGGCTGTATCCGCACGACTACGCGTGGGCCGTCCAAGTCCTCTTCGCGGCGTGCGTCGCGGTTTCGTACAGTTTCATGTACCACAAGGTCCGACAGCGACGCGTGAGCGACCGGCTCGTCTGATTGTTAAACACGTAGTGATTTTGAACACTGATCAAACTGTTCCGAACGCTCCCACAATCCGGCTGAACCGCATGAGAAACTCGACCGATGCGACAGCGTGTCATACGCGCAATGTTGGTCGTTGGGGTGGCCGCGATAACGCTCGGAACCGTCGGCGCTGACGGCGCCACGATCAACTACGCCACCCCCACGCGACCGTCGCGTTCGTCGGCGACTCCAACGAAGTGCTGTCCGCGCAGTACCCCGCGATGGCACTCCTGGATCGCCCGAACGGCTACGAGCTCGTCAACATCGCTCGCGGCGGCTCGAGTATCCGATTCCCGGATTGCCCGCGCTGCACCACCGGCCTGTACTGGAAAACCCGGCTCGCCGCGCTGAAGAGCACCGTCGAACCCGACGCCTACGTCGTCGACTTCGGCATCAACGACACTGGAGGGCCCGGTCTCCCGACCTCGTACGGATACGCCGACTATGGCCAGAAGATCGACTGGCTCATGCCGCTCTTCGATGGCAAACCGGTTCTCTGGACGAATCTGCCGTGCCCGATCGAACCCGCCTCGCGTCAGCACGGCTGCAACATCGTCAACGAGGCGTTGCGTGATGCCCGATCACGGTGGCCGAACCTCACGATCCTCGGATGGAACCTCATCGCGTCGTCGCATCCCGGTTTTCTCGGCCCGCCGCTCGGCGTGCACCTCACCGACCCGGGCGCGCGCTACTGGTCGGCCATGGTCGCGGGCGCGCTCGATTCACGTTTCCCTGCGTAAGCCGGGCGCCGCGACTTGACCTCGCGGCTCGTCGATAGCGAGTCTCCCGGGATGCGATTCAGCTATGCCGAGACGTTCTGTGATCCCGCGTACCTCGCACCGTTGGCCCGCGCGGCCGAGGAGGCGGGATTCGACTCGTTCGTCGTGCCCGACAGCGTGTTGTTCCCCGCGCATTCCGACACGCGCTATCCGTACACCGCCGACGGCGACCGCGCGTTCCTCGAGGACAAGCCGATCATCGAGCCGTTCACGCTGATTCCGTTCCTCGCGGCGCAGACAACTCGATTGCGGTTCACCACCTTCGTCGTGAAGCTCGCGATCCGCCCGCCGGTGCTGGTCGCCAAGCAGGCCGCGAGCATCGCGGTGCTCTCCGACGACCGGCTGCGGCTCGGTGTCGGCATCAGCCCGTGGCCGGAGGACTTCGCGGCGATGGGCCTGCCGTGGGAGAAGCGCGGGGCGCGGATGGACGAGACCATCGACATCGTGCGCGGCCTCACGAACGGCGGTTGGTTCGAATACGACGGCGACGTGTGGAAGCTCGACCGGTGCAAGATCACGCCGGTTTCCGCGCAACCGATCCCGATCCTCGTGGGCGGTCACTCCGCGCCGGCGCTGCGCCGCGCCGCGCAACGGGGTGACGGCTGGATCCATGCGGGCGGTGACGCGGGAGAGCTCGCGGAGATGATCCCGCGCGTGCAGCAGCTGCGCGCCGAGTACGGACGTGAACGCGATCCGTTCGAGATCCACGCGGTGTCGATCGACGCGTACACGCCCGATGGTGTGCGCCGGCTCGAAGACGCGGGCGTCACCGATGCGATCGTCGGCTTCCGGTGGCCGTACACGACCGAGCCCGACACGCAACCGCTAGACGAGAAGATCGACCTCTTGCGCCGCTTCGCGGACCGCATGATCTCGTAGTCCGCTGCGAGTCCACGCGAGCAGGGTGATCCCCGCGATCGTTGCCGCAACGGCGACGAGTGGCGGAGCCGCGATCCACGCCGCAATCACCGCGACCGCGAGTTGTACGCCGATCACCGCTTGCCGCACGGGCTCGCCCCACGCGTCGAAGCGACGGTGGAACGCGATGAGCGCGGCGGGGGAGTGCAAGCGAGCGCCTAGGAGCACGGCGAGGCCGCGGGCGAGGCCGAAGGTGGTGCCGATTGCGATCGCCGCCCACGGGTTTCCGGTCAGCGCGCCGACCACGATCATCAGCGGGACTGCGGCGGTCATCACGTAGGTGGTGATGCCCGCGCCGATTTGCCAGCCGAAGCCGCCGCCGTAGATCCACGCCCGGTACTTCGACAGCCATTGCTCGTTCACCTGCCGGGTCACGAACGGCGGTCCGAATCCGAACAGATGCGAATCGATCGCGGCCGCGACGAATGAGAAGGCGGCCACCAGCGCGATCGCGGTCGTCGGGCTGAGTCCGGAGACGGCAAACGCGCCCGTTGCGATCAACGCGCCGAGCGTCGCGCCGCCCAGCACCGCGCCCGCGATGAACCAACCGGCGGTGCGCGCGAACTTCTGTTGCCGTCCCGCTTCGGCCATCGGCGTTATCTGCGACAACATCGACAGGCCGCACGGCGACCAGGTAGAGCGCGCCGCCGCGGCGAGCGCGATCACGATCCCGAACGCAATGATCATCGGTCCTCCCGGTTCATCGCTGTGAGCCCAACCAGTAGCCGCGCGCACTGGCACGCGCGCGATCCCGAACGTGCGGCCCTTGGATCCACCGCTGTCACCGAGGCCGCCGCGATAGCTCGCGTCGCCGAACGCGAAAACCCCGCCGTCCGCGGCGACGAGCCAGTAACCCTTACCCGTAGGAGTCGGTGCCATCCCGACGATGGGTTGGTGCAACCGCAGCCCGCCAGTCGATCCGTGGAAGCGCGCGTCGCCGAAGCTGAAGATCCCGCCGTCGGCCGCGACGAGCCAGTAGCCGCGACCCTTGAGCGTCGGCGCCATGCCGACGATCGGCTGGTTGAGTCGGCGCGCGCCGGTCGATCCGTGGAAGTGCGCGTCGCCGAAGCTGAAGATCCCGCCGTCGGCCGCCACGAGCCAGTAGCCCTTGCCGCTGGGTGTCGATGCCATGCCGACGATCGGCTGGTTGAGTCGGCGCGCGCCGGTCGATCCGTGGAAGTCGCGCGTCGCCGAATGCGAACACGCCCCCGTCGAGCGCGACGAGCCAGTAGCCGCGGCCGGTCGGCGTAGCCGCGATGCCGACGATCGGCCGGCTCAACCGCAGATTGACCGCGGAACCGTGGAAGCCCGCGTTCCCGAACGAGAACACACCGCCGTCGGCGCCCGCGAGCCAGTAACCCCGCCCGCTCGGTGTCGCCGCGATCCCGACCAGACCCGAATGGAGTTGCGCGGCCGGCGCGCCCAACTTCTGCGCGGCTCCGAACGCAGTGACGAACACCGCGTCCGCTGTCGTCGAGGCAAGGTGCGGTGTGCAGCGCGGTCTCGTTCGCGGTCGCACTCGCGGTCGTGCACGTGGGATCGACCTCCCACGGCGGCCGGCACGAAGCGACGCGGCACACCACCGGCCCGACGCACGCCAGCTCCTGATGACATTGGCCGTAGCGGAACTGGTTGCAGCACACGAGCCGCTCGTCGCACGATCCGGTACCGCAATGACAGCCGCAGTTGTAGCAACCCGGCGCGCAGATGCCGCCTGCCGCCGCAGCCGCACGTTCCGCACGTCGCATTGCAGTCGATGATGTAGCGGGCGCCGCCCTCGCAGAACCCGGAACGATCGGTCTTCCACCAACCGGCGGGGATGCTGCCGGGCGGGCACGAGTTACTGCCCGAGTTGACGGAGCAACAGAACACCGTCCAGCCCGACGAGCAACTCGCGTCGGGTCCGCACACCGACGCGTACGCGGTTCCCGGCCGCGAGACGAACTTCCACGGGTTCAACGCGAGCGCCGAGCCGACCAGCGTCGACTTGAACAAGAAGCTGCGCCGGCTCGACTTCCGTGAGAGCCCGCCGCTGATGAACGAGACGACCTTCTCCGAGACGGTCATGCGGGCCTCACGACAGGACCAGCTCCTGCAGAAACCGTTGACCTCCGTCACCGACGCGCGCAGGTGCAGCCGACCCGCGACGACGACGTAGAGACAGAACGGCCGTTTGTCGGCGGTGAAGAACAGCTGGCATCCGAGCTGGCCCGGCAGTGTTCGTTGGAGCCGGCGCGAACCGAACAGGTCGGTGCGCAGCTGCGGTATCCCGGTCGCCGCGAACATCGGCGTGCCGACCGACTCCGGGCCGTATTCGAACAGCGTGAGGAAGATGTCGCCCGAGCGCATGAGCTCGGTGACGCCCACGCCGAAGTCGCCGCGGTTCTCGGGGAGCGGGAACGACGCGACGTGCACGACCGCGCGAGCGCGCTCGGCCGGATGCGTGGCCGGGCGGCGCACGATGCGACCTTCCCAGCCCGGGGGAACCTCGAAGCCGATGCCGTGCGCGGCGAGCTTCGTCATCTCACCCGGAGCCGTCAGGGGTCAGGGCTTCGGTGCGACCGTAGAGGCGAGGATCGCCGGGCCCGATGCCCTGCGCGATGAGCTCGAGATCGATGCGAGCTTCGGTCGCCGCGGCACCGCCCCCGGTTGACCCGAAGCGGTCTGCTTCGTCTCCGGTCGCGTGCACGAGCAGGCTTTGCACCTGCGCCCAGGTTGCACCCGTGCCCTCGCCGACCACGCGCGCGCTCGTGCCGTCGACCAGCGCGAAGTACGGCGAACCCGGAACCGCGTAGCGCTCCCACGCCGCGTTCGACATCACCACCGCGAGATCGGGCGCCGCCAGATCACGCAACGCCCGCACACTCTCCTCGGCGGCGTCCTTCGTAACGACGACGAGGCGCACGTCGGGCGGCAGTCCCAGCGTGGCGGGCCGTTCGAACGCGTCCCAGAATCCGCGACACGTGAGGCAACCACTCGACAAGAACGCGAGCAGGGTGCGGTGCCGCACACCAACGACCGGGATGCTCACCGCGTCGTCGTGCAACCCTTCGCCGGAAATATCGGCGGCCGGACCCGAAGCTCGGACGCGTCGCGGGCGAGGTCGCCGCGCGGTCGCAACACCACCGGTGCTTCCACGGCGTCGGGATCGAGACCGGCGCCGAGCAGCGTGCAAGCGGCGCAGGATCTCGCCGTGACTGCGCAACAGCCCGGTCACCAACACGACCAGAAGCACGAGAACGACGGATTCGACGACGACGAGTGCAGTCACCGGGATCCTCCTTGCCGCATGGCGGTGGCAAGAGCCGGAAGCGCGTCGACCACCAACGCGACCAGCGCCGCGCAGCAGCCGACGAGCACGACGAACGCTGCCCGTTCCCAAAATCCCGAGCCGACCGCAGTGATGGGTGCGCCGCGCACGGTCGCGATGGCCGCGAGGAGCGCGGCGACGACATTCACGACGATGTGCGCACGAGCTCACCGGCGCATCCGACGCGCCGAGGCATCCGCACGCGGTGCCGGGTGACGCGTACGTACAGACGCCAGGCGGCGAGCGTCGAGCGCGGCGTAGACGGATCGCGACCGCCCCGGCGGCGACTCCGCCGATCGCGAGCGCCGCGAGCGCACTCATCAGCTCGACCGCGCCGAGGGTCCGCACCGCCGCTCGCGAATCGGGGAGTCCGAGGGCCGAAGCGGCCGGCCGGGTCGCCAACGGCTTGCGCAGCTTCGCAGTCCCGGCAACGGCGAGCACGACGCACGCGGCGGCGAACGGACCCGCCGTTCCGCCGGCGATCACATCCATGCTCACGAGGTCGGTGCTCCCTCGGGGTCCGGGTCGAACGCGGTCGGAACTCGGTCTTGGTGCCCGGCGAGCCTACGGCGGTGCTTTCGCCAACGGGGTGATCCTCGTCGTAGTGCGCGCCCGTCAGACTTGGTGTTTGACTAGCGGCTGCATCGCACTCGCTTCTATTCCGAAGGTCGATTCCCAGGGGGACATCCGGATGCCGCACAGCCGCGACGAAGTGGAAACCACGCTCAAGCGGTATCTCGCCGTGAGGGACGGGATCAACGCCGGGCAACGGAACCTGGGCAGACCTCGCACAGTTCTTCACCGACGACGCGGTGTTCATCGATCCCGCGTGGGGTCGGGTCGAGGGCATCGAGGAGATGTAGGCCACGGTGTTCGGCGAGGCGATGGTCGGCCTCGAGGACTGGAAGTTTCCGACCGACTTCTACGTGATCGACGGCGACATCGTCGTCGTGAAGTGGCGGCAGGTGATTCCGGGACGCGCGCCGACGGTCGCGAGTACTCGCAGTCGGGATACTCGACACTCGTATACGCGGGTGACGGCAAGTTCCGGTACGAGGAAGATCTGCTCAACATGACGCACCTCTGGGAAGACGTGAAGGAGAGCGGTCTCCGGTTCCCATCGAACGTGGGCGTGCCGCCCAAGAAGGTCAACCGCGACTTCTCGTTGCCTGCGGGTCCGAGCGCGTAGCAATCGTGGACTCCGTCGACCAGGAGAACCTCGAGTACCTCGCGATCTGCCGGCTCCAAGCCGCGTACGCCGACGCGGTCTCGCGACGCGCGTGGGCCGACCTCGACCCGCTCTTCCTTGCCGACGCGCCGATCACTGTCGACACCGTGACCGGCGCGCCGTTCGAGCACGTGGGTGCGGCCGGGATCGGCGGATTCATTGCGGGCGCGATCGAGCGGTTCGAGTTCTTCGAGCTCGTGATCCTGAACGTGCACATGCTCGCCGGGACAACGGCTGACGCCGCTCGTTCACGGTCGTTTACCTGCGAGCTGCGCCAGGAGAGCGTCGAACGGCCATTGGTCCAACGCGTTCGGCGTGTACCACGACGAGCTCGCCAAGGTCGACGGCCGTTGGCGCTACGCCCGGCGCCGCTACCAGTCGATCGCGCGTACGGGCCGCAGCGAGATATTTCCCTTCCCGCAACCGCCCGGATTCGCCTGATCCCTTCTCGCCCGACCACTAGCGTTGCCGACAATGGCTGATCGCTTGCTGTTCGTCACTCAGGTCGCGCCCTACGCCGACGGTCCCGCTGGTGTGCACGGTGTGCTCGACCAGGCTGCGGTCGGCGTCGCGCAGATCGCCGAGATGCACGGTTTGGAACCGAGCACGCGTCGACGACGTCCGCGCGATCGACGCGGCGGAGCTCCGACGCAGCGCGTGCACTCGCGCTGTTCACGATCGGCGAGACGCCGTGGAGCGCGCCGCAACGCGCCGCGATTCTCGAGCGCGGTGCGCGCGGGAACGATGTCGGTGCTGTCGATCCACTCCGCGACCGACTCGTGTTACGGGTGGGACGAATACGGCGCGCTCGTCGGCGCCCGCTTCGACGGTCACCCGTGGACGCAGACCTTCACCGCCGACGTGCTCGACGCCGACGCACCCGGCGTGCGCGCATCTCGGGCCCGACTGGAAGTGGCACGACGAGGTGTACCAATTCCGGGATCTGCGCGCCGACGCGCAGGTGTTGCTGCGCGTCCGTGACGGCGAGCTCGATCTCGACGCGCCGGCGGCGCGGCCGCCGTCGTTCGGGTATCCGCTCGCGTGGTGCTTCGCGGAAGGCGGGGGCCGCGTGTTCTCGACGAGTCTCGGGCACTTTCCCGGAGCATGGGAGACGCCGGCGTACCTCCGCCATCTCGCCGGCGGCCTCGAGTGGGCGCTCGGCGCCGCGTGACCCGCACCCGCAACTTCTCCAACTGGTCGTACTGGCGGCTGCAGCACGAGGCGAGTGTCGACGCCGACCCGTGCCCGCTCGATGATCCCGACGCAGATCGACGCGTGGCGCGCCCGCGTCCGCGATCGGCTCACCGCGATGCTCGGGCCCGCGCCCGATCCGGTGCCGCTCGATCTCGAGGTCACCGAAACCGTCGACTGCGGCTCCTACCGGCGCGAGCGCATCGTGTTCGACACCGAGTCGACGATGTCGGTGCCGGCGTATCTGCTCGTGCCTCACGATCGGACCGAGCCCGGTCCTGCGGTGCTCGCGATCCATGGCCACGGTCCGGGCAAGGCGCGCATCTGCGGTGTCACCGACGAAACCCACGACGAGGGTCCCGCGTACGCGCACGTGCTCGCGAGCGAGGGCTATGTCGTGCTCGCGCCCGACCTGCGCGGCTTCGGCGAGCGCGCCGACTGGATGCCCGACGAGAAGTACCACTGCGACTGGGATCTCGTGTGCGCGACGATGGCGGGCGTCGTCCCGCACGCGCGCAATCTGTGGGACCTGCAACGTTCGCTCGACGTGCTCGGCGCGCATCCACTCGTCGACGCCGACCGCATCGCCGCGGGCGGGTTGTCGTACGGCGCGACGTGCACGTTGTTCCTCGCCGCGATCGACGAGCGGGTCCGCGCCGCGATCGTCGCGTGTTACCTCTCGTCGTGGCGTTCGGCGCACACGGTTCCGTGGAACATGTGCGGCTCGCAGATCCTGCCCGGCCAGATCGGCGCGATCGAACACCTCGACGTCGCGGCGCTCATCGCGCCGCGGCCCGTGCTCGCGGAGAACGGAACCGAAGACATCCTGTTCCCGGTCGAAGCCGCGCGCGCGACCGTCGCAGGGTTGCGCCAGGTGTACGCGCACGTCGGTGCGCCTGCTGACGCGATCGTTCACGACGTGTTCGACGGCGGCCACCGTTGGCACGGCACCGAGACATCGACCTTCCTGGAGCGCTGGCTATGAGCACCATCGACGAACGGCTCGCGGAGCTCGGCTTGACGCTGCCCGGTCCGTACCCGCCGCACGATCCGCTCGACGCGGTCGTGGCGCACGGCGGGCGTATGCGCACATCGGGTCAGCTGCCGCGCAACCACGACGGCGTGCTCGTCAATCCCGGTGTGCTCGGCCTCGAGCTCACGGTGGAGGAAGGCGCGGAAGCGGCGCGTTGGTGCGCGTTGAACGCGCTGTCGGTGCTGCGCGCCGAGCTCGGAAGCCTCGATCGCATCGAGCGGGTGCTGACCGTGCTCGGTTTCGTCGCGTCGGCGCCCGGGTTCGAGCAACAGCCGCGCGGTCGTCGACGGTGCGAGCCGGCTGCTGGCCGAGGTGTTCGGCGCGGCCGGCCGGCATAGTCGCTCCGCGATCGGTGTGGCCGCGTTGCCGCGCGGTGGTGCGGTCGAGATCGAGGTCGAGGTCGCCGCTACGGGTGTGAAGGCGCGCGCCTGGCGCGTTCGAAACGAGTGTCAGTGGCGGAAGCCGCTCCGGCCTTCGCCGGGCTGTCCGCCGTGCTCCTCGAGATACTTGATCTCGCGTTCGACGTCGGCGATCAGCAGCGTCGCGAGATCACGCCCCAACCCGTTGCGCACGACGACGCGGAGCACGGCCATGTCTTCGATCCCGGGCGGCATTCGGTACGCCGGTACGAGCCAACCGCGCATGCGCAACCGGTCGGAGACGTCGTACACGGTGTAGCTCGGTGATGTCGTCGCGCAATCGCACCGCGAACACGGGGAGCTCACTGCCATCCGACACCAGCTCGAACGGGCCCAGGCGGGCGAACTCGTGCCGCCAGCCACTTCGCGGTGTGGCGACACGACTGTTGCACGTCGCGGTAGCCGTCGAATCCGAGCCGGAGGAAGTTGTAGTACTGCGCGACCACTTGGGCGCCGGGCCGGGAGAAGTTCAGCGCGAACGTCGGCATCTGGCCGCCGAGGTAGTCGACGTTGAACACGAGGTCTTCGGGCAGGTCTTCCCGCGCGCGCCAGATGATCCAGCCGACGCCCGGATACACGAGGCCGTACTTGTGCCCGGAGGAGTTGATCGAGCGGACTCTCGGCACGCGAAAGTCCCAGGCCAGTGCGGGATCGATGAACGGGGCCACGAAGCCGCCCGACGCGCCGTCGACGTGGATCGGGATGTCGCAGCCCTTGTCGGCCTGGAGCGCGTCGAGCGCGTCGTTGATCTCCCGAATCGGTTCGTAGGCGCCGTCGTAGGTCGAGCCGAGGATCGCGACCACGCCGATCGTGTTCTCGTCGCACGCGGCCGCGGCCTTCTCGGCCGTCAGGTGCGTGTGCTCGGCGTCGACGGGAACGAGTCGGGGTTCGACGTCCCAATAGCGGCAGAACTTGTCCCAGCACACCTGCACGTTCGATCCCATGACGAGATTCGGTCGTTCCGTCGACTGGTTCGCGGCGCGCCGGCGCTCGCGCCAGCGCCACTTCAGCGCGAGACCACCGAGCATGCACGCTTCGCTCGAACCGGTCGTCGAACAACCGGTGCCGTCGCCTTCGTCGGGTGCGTGCCACAGGTGACTCAGGATGTTCACGCAGCGCCGTTCGAGCTCCGCCGTCTGCGGATACTCGTCTTTGTCGATCATGTTCTTGTCGGCCGACTCCGCCATGAGGATGTCGGCTTCGGGTTCCATCCACGTGGTGACGAACGTGGCCAGGTTCAGGCGGGCGTTGCCGTCGAGCATCAGTTCGTCGTGGATGATCTGAAACGCGGTGCGGGGTTGCATCGGCCGATCGGGCAACCGGTTGCGCGGGACCCGGTTGACCTCACCCGGCTCCGCGAACTGCGGCCGGAATTCGATGTCGTCGGCGTGCTCGTTGGTGGGCTGCAGCGTCATGCGCCCCCGAGCGTAGGCTCCTCGAAATGAGCCCGCGCATCGTGATCGTCGGCGGAGGTAGCTACCACTGGGCGCCCCGTTTGTTGTGTGATTTCGCCAATACGCCGTCGCTCGAAAGTGCAGACGTGGTCCTGCACGATCTCGATGCCGACCGGCTGAAGCTCATGGAGGATCTCGGCGGCGAGATCGCAAGCCGGCGGGGGATCGCGCTGCGCACGACCGCCGAGACCGATCGCAAGCGCGCGCTCGCCGGCGCCGACTTCGTGATCACCTGTTTCTCGGTCGGCGGCTTCGACAGCATGCAGCACGACATCGAGATCCCGCGCCGGTTCGGGATCCGTCAGCCCATCGGCGACAGCGTGGGTCCGGGTGGTTTGCTCCGTGCGTTGCGCAGCGTGCCCGTGTTGCTCGATATCGCGCGTGACGTCGAGGCGATCGCACCCGACGCGTGGCTCCTGAACGTGACCAATCCGCTGACCGCGTTGTGCCGGTCGGTCACGCGCGAAACCGGTGTGAAGACCGTCGGGTTGTGCAACGAGTGGGTGGGCGCGACCTTCAACCTGAGCTTGGCGCTCGATTGCGGGATGCAAGACCTCGATCCCGTGCTCGCGGGCGTGAACCATTTCCCGCTCGCGGTCGCGTTGCGTGTCAACGGGGAAGACGCGTTCGCGCAACTCAACGCGCTGATGGACGATCCCGAGCGCGCCGCGAACGAGACGATCTGGATGGATCCGCCGCCGATGATGAAGTGGACCAAGGTCTCACCGGCACCACACTGGTCGAAGCTCGACGTGATCGAGAACAATCGGGTCCGCTTCGAGATCCTCCGCCGGTTCGGCGTGTTCCCCGGTTCCGGCGATCACCACTCCGTCGAGTTCATGCCCGGCTTCGTGCATCCCGGGAACGACTACGGGAGCGGTTGGCGCGTGCACCACTACGGCATGGAAGGTCATCGCGCCGACGCCGCCGACGACGTCGAGCACTACGAGTCGGTGCGGGACGCGACCGACGTTTCGCGCATGCCCTCGGGTGAGCTGGTCGCCACCACGCTCGACGGAATGGTCACCGGCAAGGCCCGCGCCCTCCCGATGAATCTGCCGAACGCGGGCAATGTCACCAACCTGCCCGACGGGTCGGTCGTCGAGATCATGGGCATCGCCGACGGCGCCGGCGTGCGCGGCCGTGACTCCGCCACCGCGCCCGGGATCATGGGCGAGTTCCTCCGGCGCATCAATGTCGTGCAGGAGTGGACGGTCGAAGCCGCGCTCACCGGGAACCGGACGCTGGTACTCGAGGCGATGATGGCCGACCCGATGGCGGGCCAACTCGCCTACGACGACATCGTCACCATGACCGACGAGATGCTCGCCGCCACCGCCCCCTGGCTCCCACAGTTCCGGGACGCTGAGTGCGGTTGTAGTCTCGGCCCATGGGGCCGCGGATCGTGATCATCGGTGGCGCGAGCCTCCAGTGGGTGCCGAAACTCTTCCTCGACATCGTCAACACGCCGTCGCTCGCCGAGTCGGAGATCGTCCTCCAAGACATCAATCCCGACCCGTTGCCCGACATGGCCGCGTTCATCCGCCACGTCAACGGGCTCGCGGGTACGGGCATCACCGTCGAGACCACGACCGACCGTCGTCAGGCGCTGGCGGGCGCCGACTACGTCGTCGTGTGCATCTCGACCGGCGCGTTCGACAGCATGCGCCACGACCTCGAGATTCCGGAGCGCTACGGGATCAAGCAGTCGGTCGGTGACACCGTCGGTCCGGGCGGCGTCATGCGCTCGCTGCGCAACATCCCGGTGATGCTCGACATCGCACACGACATGGAAGCGGTGTGTCCCGACGCGTGGATGCTCAACATCACGAACCCGATGACCGCGTTGTGCCGCGCGGTCACGCGGGAGACGTCGGTGAAGACGGTCGGGTTGTGCCACGAGATCACCGGCGCCCAATACACGCTGTCGCAGATCCTCGACGCCGACTTCCGCAGCTTCGATTTCGAAGTCGTCGGCGTGAACCATCTGCCACTGATCACCGCGTTGCGCATCGACGGTGAAGACGCGATGGAACGCTTGCGTGAGAAGCTGGCCGACCCCGAGAAGCTGGCCGACGAGCCGATCTATCTCTCCGACGAGATGCGCCGCGAGCTCGGCGACGTGGCCTCGGAGTTCACCAAGCGCGATCTCGTCACCAGCAACCGCGTGAAGTTTGCGCTGTTCGATCGGTTCGGCGTGCTACCCGGTGCGGGCGACCGCCACCTCGTCGAGTTCTTCCCCGGTTTCCTCACGGAGGAGTCGGAGTGGGGGAAGCGTTGGAACGTGCATCTCACGTCGATCGCCGACCGTGAGGAGTGGGTCGATCGCTTTCAAGCCGAGTTCGCGCGGCTGCAGGGCATCACCGAGGTGCCGAAGATGCCCTCGGGCGAAATGGTCGCGCCGATGATCGACTCCTTCCTGCGCGACAAGCCCCGGCACTTCCCGCTCAATCTTCCGAACGACGGCCAGTGCCCGGATCTCCCGGCCGACGCGGTGGTCGAATCGATGATCACCGCGAAGGGCGACGGGCTCACCGGCCGCGATCACGCGCGACGCGCCGGCGGTGCTCACGGAGTCATTGCGCCGGGTGGTCGCGTCGCAGGAGATGACGGTGGAGGCGGGGATCTCCGGGAACCGCGATCGCGCGGTCGACGCGATGTTGCTCGATCCGCTCGCGGGCCGGATCGATTTCGAGAACGTGGCGCGCATGACCGACGACATGCTCGCGGCAACCGCGCGTTGGCTCCCGCAGTTCGCATGACCGCGAGCAGGCCGTGAGGGAATTCACGGCCGATCGACTCCCGGTGTGGGTCTTCGACGATGTGCAGACGCTCGCCGCCGCGGCGGCATCCGACGCCGCGGCCGCGATCGTCGGCGCGATCGATCGACCGCGGTGCTGCGAACATCATGCTCGCCACCGGGAAATCTCAACTCGTCTTCCTCGCGGCGCTGATCCAGGATCCGGACGTCGACTGGTCGCGCGTCACCGCGTTCCACATGGATGAATACGTCGATCTGCCGCCCACGCACACCGCGAGCTTCCAGCGCTACATCCGCGAGAAGGTGGCGGCGCTGATCCCGGTGCACGAGTTCCATTACCTCAACGGCGACACGGGTGACGCGCAGGCGGAGGCCGACCGGTACGCCAAGCTGCTCCGGACGCATCCGCTCGATCTTTGTGTGTGCGGGATCGGGGAGAACGGCCACTTGGCGTTCAACGATCCGCCGGTCGCCGACTTCGATGATCCCGCCGACGTGAAGGTCGTCGCCCTCGAACCCGCGTCGCGCCGCCAACAGGTTGCCGAAGGATGGTTCGCGACTATCGACGACGTGCCGACGCACACGATCACGGTGACGATCCCCGCGCTCGTGCGTGCCCGCCGCCTCCTCGCGATCGTCCCCGAGCAGCGCAAAGCGGTACCGGTACGCGACGCGTTGCTCGGACCGATCACCACTGCGTGCCCGGCGTCATACCTGCGGCGGCAATCGCACGCGACGTTGTATCTCGACGCCGACTCGGCGTCCCTGCTCGACCAGTGAGCGAGACGCACGAAGGCGAGGCCCTGCCGCACGAGGACACGCGGTACTCGCAGGTGCTGCGCTTCCCGAATCGACGCGAGCTGGTTCGGCGCTTCCCGCCGCTCATCGCCGGGTTGTTGTGCATCGGATTCTCGATCTCGATCTCGGTGCGCGCCGAGCTCGGTGTCGCGCCGTGGGACGTCCTGCATCAGGGCATCGCGAAGGCGACGGGCACGTCGATCGGCCTCGTGCTCGTGGTCGTCGGGCTCGTCGTGTTGCTCGCGTGGATCCCGTTGCGCCAACACCTCGGCATCGGGACGATCCTCAACACGCTGTCGATCGGACCGATCGCGAACCTCGGCTTGGCGTGGATCCCGGTCCAGCACGCGCTCATGCCGCGCATTGCGTTCCTGGCGTTGGCGATCATCGGCTTCGGGCTCGGGGGCGGGCTCTACATCGGGTGCGGGCTCGGGCCCGGACCGCGTGACGGGCTCATGACCGCGATCACCGCGCGCGGGCACCGGCTCTGGATCGTCCGCACGATCATCGAATGCAGCGCGTTGGTGGTCGGGTTCCTGCTCGGCGGCAAAGTCGGGATCGGCACGGTCGTCATCGCGCTCACGATCGGGCCGTTGACGCATGCCGGACTGCGCCGCTTCCATTTGCCCGTGCACGACGACGCGCCGGAGGTGATGGGGGAGTGAAGATCGTCGTGATCGGAACCGGATTCGGTGCGCACGTGTCGTCGCGCCCGCGTTCGATGCCACGGCCGGCTGCGAAGTGGTCGAGGTCGTGTCGCCGCGTGACGACGACGCCATCGGTCGCGCGATCGCTCGCCCCGACGTCGATCTCGTCAGCGTCCACTCGCCGCCGTTCCTGCACGCGCGTCACGTGCGGTCCGCGCTCTCGGAGGAGAAAGCCGTGTTGTGCGACAAGCCGTTCGCGACCGGAGCCGATGAAGCCGCCGAGCTCGTGGCCGAGGCTGCCACAGCGGGAGTGATCGCGCTCTGCAACTTCGAATTCCGGTTTCATCCCGTGCGTCGATTGCTCCGCGAGCTCGTGCGCACCGACGCGCTCGGGTCGATCGAGCACGTGCACTGGACGCACATCAGCGCGGGGTCGCGGGTGCCGCTCCGGCGCTACGGCTGGCTCTTCGATCGCGATCGCGGCGGGGGTTGGATCGGCGCGTGGGGATCACATGCGGTCGACACGCTGCGCTGGTGCTTCGGTGAGGTGGTCGCAACCGACGCGCAGCCGCGCATCGACGTCGCCGAACGGCCCGACGATCACGGCGAGCTGCACCAGTGCACTGCGGAAGACGGCCTCACGGCAACGCTGCGACTGGAAACCGGCACGACGGTTGCGATCGACAGCACCTTCGCCGCGAGCGCGTCGATCGCGCCGCGCCTCACCGTGCTCGGTGCCGACGCGACCTGCGAGATCATCGGCGACACCCGCGTCGTCGTGCGCCACGGCGACGGAAGCCACGAAGATCTCACGCCGAAGGCCGCGCCGGGTACCGGCGGCGGGGATCACCACGACGAGCCGATGCACCGATTCGCGGAAGCGGTCCGCGACGTCGTGACCAGTGGCGAGGTGCCGCCCGGCGTGCCGACCTTCGCCGACGGTCTCGCCTGCGACCTGGTCCTCGATCAGCTCCGTGCCGCCCCGATCGTCTCGTCCCGTTGAGAACCGCTTGGCGCTGATGATGGACGCGCAACTACGGAATTGACGTGGTTGGCGGGGTCGTATAGCAACTAATCGTTGCATAGCGCAGTCGTCATTTGATCAAGAGTCTGGCGAGGGAGAACTCGTGATCGGTTCTGGCCGTCCAACGCCGAGCGGGCACCGTCTACCCAGGAGAGCCACGCGCTCAGTCGGTTCGCTCCTGGTTTGTGTTGTGGTCGCGGCATTGTGCGCGTCCCTATCGCCGCCGGTAGGAGCGAGCGCCGGCCCGCACGCGTTCTCGGCGCCGGCATGGACCAAGACGGGGCTCGGGCCGGTTCATCTGTCCTCGCCGACCATCGCCGATGTCAACGGTGATGGTCACCTCGACGTCGTTACCGCCGATCTGTCGGGCCGGCTGCATGTGGTCGACGGCCGGACCGGCCACGAGCTGCCGGGTTGGCCGCAGCCGGTCCAGGTCAATCCGGGCCAGACCGTCGCCGTCGAGTCGAGCCCGACGGTTGCCGATCTCGATCGGAATGGGCACAAGGAGATCATTGTCGGTGCCGGTTCGGTGGATTACCCGGGCCAACAAGGCGGAGTAGTCGCATTCAACGCCAACGGCTCGGTGCGCTGGCGACTCAAGACCTTGACGATCAATGGCGTCAACGGTGTCGTGGGCACGCCCGCGGTCGGTGACGTCGACGGCGATGGATTCGCCGATGTCGTCTTCGGCAGCTTCGATCAACGCATCTACGCGCTCAATCGCTTCGGCCAGGCATTGGTTGGATTCCCGTACTTCGCGAAGGACACCGTGTGGGATTCCGCCGCTTTGTACGACATCAGTCACACCGGGCGAATGGACATCTTCATCGGCTCGGACTCGAGCCCGAACGGCGCGTGCCCACAGAACTGGACGTGGGCGGGCATTTTCCGCGACATCCGGGAGACCTCGTTGGGTCCAGTCGTCCGGTGGAGCTTCTGCCAACATCAGATCTTCCAGTCCAGTCCCGCTATCGGCGACCTCGACGGCACTGGACGCCCGGCGGTGGTTCTGGGAACCGGCACCGGACCATCGGGTGACGTCGCCGCAACGAACACACTCCAGGCCGTATATGCCGACAACGGACAGCCCGTGGCGGATGGCCGAAGCACCTCAGCGCCGCGATCTTCGGGTCGCCGGTGATCGGCGACATCACCGGAGACCACCGCAAGGATGTCGTCGTCGGGACGTTCGACCAACAGGTGTGGGCGATCGGTGGCCGGGGCCATGTGCTCTGGCACCGGCCCGGTGGCTACCTCTCGACGCCGATCATCGCCGACTTCGACGGTAACGGCGTGAACGACGTCGGCATGGGAAGTCCCTCGAGCTTCGACTTCATGCGCGGTCCCGATGGCGCGACGCTCGCTCCGTCGGTCGCGCTCGGACGCCTGGTCGACAACTCCGCTGCAGTCGCGAACTTCGGAGGCTCGTTCGGTTGGCGTCTCGTCATCGAGAGTGGTTCGGGCACAACCGGTCCCGGCATTCTGCAGTCGTACCGGTTCCCGAAGGCGCCTCGGGTCGCGCCGGAGTGGCCCCAATGGCGCTACGGCGCGAACCACACCGCGGCGCCACCGCAGACGCCCCCGCCGCCACCACCGCCGGCGCACGCCGGATATTGGATGACCGCGAGCGATGGCGGCATCTTCGCTTTCGGCAACGCCAAGTTCTATGGGTCGACGGGGGCCATGCATTTGAATCAACCCATCGTTGGCATGGCGCCGACCCCGAGCGGCCATGGGTATTGGTTGGTCGCGAGTGACGGTGGGATGTTCACGTTCGGCGACGCGAAGTTCTATGGGTCGACGGGCGCGATGCATTTGAACCGGCCCATCGTTGGCATGGCATCGACGCGCAGTGGTCATGGGTATTGGTTGGTCGCGAGTGACGGTGGGATGTTCTCGTTCGGCGACGCGAAGTTCTATGGGTCAACGGGCGCGATGCATTTGAACCGGCCCGTCGTTGGCATGGCGTCGACACGCGGTGGTCATGGGTATTGGTTGGTCGCGAGTGACGGTGGGATGTTTACGTTCGGCGACGCGAAGTTCTACGGGTCGACGGGCAGCCTCCACCTCGTCCAGCCGATCATCGGCATGTCGAGTACACCGAACGGTCGCGGCTATCGCCTGGTTGCGGGTGACGGTGGGATGTTCACCTTTGGCAACGCCGGGTTCTACGGATCGACCGGGGGCTATCCGCTCCCCGCACCTATCGTGGCAATGGCAGCTTCCCGCACCGGCGCGGGGTACTGGCTGTTCGGTCGGGACGGCAACGTCTACCAATTCGGTGACGCCCGCTTCTTCGGCTCTGCCGGCGGTGCTCCCCTGAACCAACCGATCGTCGGCGCCGCGTCGAGCCCACGAACGTAGGTCGATGTCGACGCGTCGCGCCGCGACCTACCGAGCTACGTCGAAACGCTGACGTCGAGGAGTGCGAGGTCGAACACTCGGGCCCAGCCGTCGCAGGTGAGACCGAGCTCGGCGAGCTGGCGGTCGGACTCGGCGACGGCGGCGGGCGCATCGTCGGTCCCGAGCGCGGTGAGCACCTTCGCCCGGGCGAGTCCGGAGATCGCGTGCTCGAGCGGCGCGTCGGTGTCGATGGCGATCTCGTAGGCCGCGTCGATCGGTTCGCGCGCGTCGGGCGCGCCCTGCTGCGTGCGCATGAACGCCTCGCTCCACAGCGCAAGGATGCGATCCGAGAACGTTCCGCCTTCACGCGACTTCATCTCGGTGATGACGAGGTCGGCGTCGGCCGGACGCTGCGCGGCTGCGTACGCGAGCGCGAGCCGGCATCCGAGCGACATCACGGGTCCGTCTTCGGTGACCCCCGCGTAGCCCCGCGCCAAGATGTCGATCGCGTCGTCGACCTTGCCGAGTTGCAGGAGGCTGAGGCCGATCGCGGCACATCCGTCGGCGAAGCCGAGCTGGGCCTCTTCGTCGTCGCGCAGGCCGAGCTCGAGCGATTCCAGGATCGCCTGCGCGGCAACGGGCCGGCCCTGCTGGAGATCGACGAGCGCCTCCATGACTTCGGGGAACGTACGCATCCCCTCATCGGGCATGTCACGCGAGATCGCGCGGTAGTGGGCGAGCGTGTCGGCGTACTCGCCGTCGCGGCCGAGCTCGGCCAGGGCGCGCACGACGGGGCCGGTCGCCATGACCTCGCCCCAGCGGTCGCCGATCTCCTGGAACAACGCGATCGCTTCCTGGCCACGCGCCACGCTCTCGGCCATGCGCCCCGTCCACAAGCGGACGTTCGAGATGAGCACGCTCATCATGCCGACGGCCCACCGGTTGCCGGTCTCGCGACCGTCGATCGCGATGTGCTCCGCGAGCGCCGCCGCTTCCTCGAGCCGGCCCTGGTTGTAACGGACGAACGCGAGCAAGCCGTACGCCCAACTGAGACCACCCCAGTCGCCGAGCTCGGCGAACGCGCCCGCCGATTGCTGGAGCCGTTCTTCGGCGTGGGTGATGTCGCCCTTGGTGAACGAGATCCACGCCAGGTTCTGCAACGCCCAGGCGCCGCCGCGCTCGCGGCCGGCGGCGCGATACGCCGCCAACGCCTCGGAGACGAACCGTTCGGCTTGCACCAGATCGCCGCGGAAGAGATGCGACACGCCGAGCTCCCGCAGCACGTCGGCGCCGCCCGCGTCGTCGCCGAGCTCGCGCCAGCACTCGAGGGCGGCGGCCAGCGTCTCGTCGGCGGCGTCGTAGGCACCGACCGCGATCTCCGACGAGCCGAGCTGCGTGAGCGCTTCGGCCTGCGGGCGAAGTTCACCGGCGGCCTTGGCCTCTGTGAGAACCGTGAGCAGGTCTTCGCGCGCGGCATCGATACGACGCTGTTGGACCGCGGCCTTGCCGCGCCCGAGCAACGCCCGCCAGCGCATCGGTCCCGGTTCGGGACCGACCAGACCGACAGCGCGATCTGAGTGTTGGCCGAACAGGAACCACGACTCGATCAGCTCGGCGCGCTCCGCGGCCCGTTGGAGCGCCACGATCGCCTGTTCGCGAATGTCGCTGGGCACACCGGGTACCGCGCCCAGCTCGGCGATGAGCTCCGCCGCGGTCGCGAGATGGTGGGCAACGTGATCGATCTCGGCTTCGCCCCGAGCTTCGAGAATCGGCGCGACGCGCGCGTGGCGCCGGGCGCGCTCGGCCTTGGTGAGCGTCCCGTACGCGATCTCGTGCACGAGATCTGACTTGAAATGGAAGTCATCGTCGTCGTCGATGTCGATCAGGTCGCGTCCCGACAACCGCTCGAGCACCTGTTGCGCGTCGGAGCGGTCGGCGAGCCGGAGCACGGCCGCGATCGGGCCGTTGGCGCCGACGATCGCGCAGTCTTCGAGCAATGAACGCTCGGCCGGATCGAGCGCGTCGAGGCGCGCCGCGAGCAATCCGTGCAACGTGGCCGGCACCTCGCGGATCTGCGTGGTGTCGCCCGACTCGAGCATGAAGGCGACGAGCTCTTCGATGAAGAAGGGGTTGCCACCGCTGCGCTCGAGCAGGAGCGTGACCGTCTCGGGATCGGCCTTGCCGTCGAGGAGTGCGCGCACGAGCTCGCCGGTCGCGTCTTCGTCGAGCGGATCGAGCTGCAACGTGATCCCGTTGTATGTGCCCGGTTCGGGGTTCCACCGGGTCTCGATGTCGGGGCGGGCGGTCGCGATGAGTACGAACGCGCGGTTGCGCAAGCGGGTGAGCAGGCGATCGCACAGTTCGAGCGTGTCGTCGGAGGCCCAGTGGAGATCCGACAGCACGAGCACGAGCGGCTTGCGCACCGCGAGCGCTTCGAGCACCGCCACCGCCGAGCGCAGCGCTTCGTCGCGGGCGCGGCTCGGGTCGACTCCCGGCCGGGTGACGCCGTCGAGGAGGTACATCAATCCTTCGACGATCCGCTCGAGCTCCGCCGCATCGGTGTCGGGGCCGAAGAGGTGCGCGGTCTTGGCGAATACGCCCTGCCTTGATGACCGGCTCGCCATGGCTGTTCTCGACGCCCGCGGCCTGGCGGAGCGCGACCGCGATCGGACCGAACGCGTTCGGGTCGCCGTAGGGAAGGCACTCGCCGCTGACCACGCTCGCGCCCAGGTCGCACTTCGCGATCTCGGCGAGCTCGCTCGCGAGCCGGGTCTTGCCGACTCCCGCATCGCCGGTGAGGAATACGAGATGGGCGCGATCGCGGGTCAGCGCCATCTTGGTGAGGCCGCGCAGGGTTGCGAGCTCGGCGTCGCGTCCGACGAGCGGCGACTGTTTGCGGATCCGGCGCCGGCCCGGCGGTGTGAGCGCGTCGATCGCGCGGAACGCCTCGACCGGCTCTTCGCGGCCGCGCAGGGCAACCGGTCCGAGGGATTCGTAGCGGATGGCTTGCCGGGTCGCGAGCTCGGTCGCGGGACCGACGGTCACGTGCCCGGGCTTACCGAGCTTCTCCAACCGCTGCGTGGTGTTGACGACGTCGCCCATTGCGGTCGGGTCGCCGCCCGCACGCATCGCGCCCACGAGCACTTCGCCGCTGTTCACGCCGATCCGGACCTGCACCTGCATGCCGACCTCGGAGGCGACGCGCTGCATGGTCTCCTGCATCCGCAACGCGGCGCGCACCGCCCGCTCGGCGTCGTCTTCGTGGGCGATCGGGGCGCCGAAGATCGCGATGATCTCGTCGCCGACGATCTTGTCGAGGCGGCCGCCGAACTCCGTGATGTCGGCAACCAATTGCTCGAAGCAATGGTCGACCAGGCGCTTGATCTGCTCGGGATCGGCGCCGGCCGAGATCTCGGTGAATCCGACCAGATCGGCCATCAACACGGTTGCGAGGCGGCGCTCCTCCAGGGAGGCTCCGAGGCGTTGACCGCATTCTTGGCAGAACCGGGCCCCTGCGGCGGTTGTCGCCCCGCAGGCGGGACAGGTCATCCATGCACGTTACCGGTCGCGTTCCCGATCCCCGGTGCGAAATCCCGGTCCCGAATCGGTCGTGCTCGAACCGGCCGGATCGGCCCCCGATCCCGCCAATCTCCATTCAGATCGGGGGCATGGCTGCCGACAGATCGAAGAGGACACGCTGGGGAAGGCACCGATGGATCGGACGCAGCCAAGGGAACGCGCAGACGGCGCGACTCGCGGCGGAACGCGCCCGAATGGCGGCCGTCCCGGCGGCGGGCAGGTGCCCGCCGCGAGCGACGTTCGCATCGTGCTCGACGCCCTCCCGCAGCCCGCGTTCATCGCCAGCATCGGCGCCGACGAAGTGTTCCGCTTCGTGCACGCCAACGCGCGCTACCGCGCCTTGTTCGGCCTCGATCACCAGAGCGAGCTCGGCGACGACCTGCGCTCCGTGCTTCCGACCGACGTACTCGTCCCGCACGTGAGCGCGTTCGCTCGCGCCAGTGAGAGTGGCGAGTCGGTCTCCTTCGAATTCTCGCTCGATAACGGGCGCCGCACCCTCAACGTCGATGTGGTGCAGATGCCCGAAGATTGGGCCGACGAGCCGTGCCTGCTCGGTGTCGTGCACGACATCTCCGAGCACAAGCGCATCGAGGCGCTGCTCGCGCACCGCGTACGGCACGATCCGCTCACCGAGCTCCCGAACCGGGTGATGTTGCTCGAGCAGCTGACCGACGCGCTCGCGCTCGCCGAGTCACGGGCGACGCCGCGCCGGGTCGGGCTCGTGCTCCTCGATCTCGACCACTTCAAGATCGTCAACGACGGCCTCGGTATCCCCGCCGGTGACGAGCTGTTCGCCGTTATCGCGCAGCGCGTCGAACGCGTGCTGCGTGCTGGCGACACGGTCGCGCGCCTCGGCGGCGATGAGCTCGCGATCGTGTGCAACGATGCACGCGGGGAACGCGATGCTGTCTCCGTCGCCGAGCGCGTGCGTTCCGTTCTCACCGAACCGGTAATGCTCGAATCGGGCGAGGTGTTCGTGACCGCGAGCATCGGCGTTGCGCTCTCGACCGGAGCCGACGACACGCCCGAGCGCCTGCTGCGCGACGCGAACATCGCGATGTTCTCGGCGAAGAAGCAAGGGCGCGGCCGCATCGAGGTGTTCCACGAGAGCATGCGCGACGTCGCGATCGAGCGGCTCGAGCTCGAGAGTGCGCTGCGGCGGGGGCTCGTGCAGGCCGAATTCCGCGTCTTCTACCAGCCCGTTATCCGTTTCGACTCGTCCGAAGTGATCGGCTTCGAGGCGCTGGTCCGATGGGAGCATCCCGAGCGCGGGTTGCTCAACCCCGACGACTTCCTCGCCGTCGCGGAGGAGACCGGCCTGATCGTGCCGATCGGCGCGTGGGTGTTGCGCGAGGCCTGCGACCAGGCGGCGCGCTGGACCGCAGAGTCGAACTACGACATTCCGCTCGTCGTGTCGGTGAATGTGTCGGCCCGCCAACTCGCCGATGACCAACTCGTCGCCACCGTGCGCGCCGCGCTCGCCGACTCCGGACTCGACCCGACCCTGTTGATGCTCGAGATCACCGAGACGACGCTCATGGCCGACCGCGATCACGCGATCGACGTGCTGCGCGAGATCACCGACCTCGGTGTGCGCATCGGCATCGACGATTTCGGCACCGGTCAATCGTCGCTCGCGTACCTCCGCGCGCTGCCGGTCCACTCCCTCAAGATCGACGGCACGTTCGTCGACGGGCTCGGCCGCACTCCCGAAGGCGCCGCGATCATCTCGGCGGTCGTGCATCTCGGTCACGCACTCGGGCTCTCGGTCACGGCCGAGGGCGTGGAGACCACCGCGCAGCTCGAGGAGTTGCGGTCGCTCGGATGCGATCTCGGTCAGGGCTTCTACTTCGCGTACCCGCAGCCCGGCCCGATCGTGCAGGCGCTCGTGCGGCACCGCTTCCAGTGGCGCCAGGCCGCATCAGTCGCCTGATTGCTGGGTCTCCCAGGCACGGAGCATGCTCCACGCGTAGATGCCGGTCTCGTGACCGTCGTTCCAGTGGATCTGCATTCCCCAGGCACCGACGAGCTCGGCCCCTTCGGCCTTGAGCGGTTGCGGCGCACCCGGGAGCGGCCACGCGTCGAGCCCTTGCTCCCTCCGGCCCCGACACCCGGCGCACGGGCAGTTGAAGCGGAGCTCCTCCACGCCGAAGTGGCTCGTGGTCCCGTCGGGCCAGGCCAGAGTGAGGCCCACCTCCCGGTCGAGCTCGACCGAGATGGGTGATTCGGCTTCGGGAAGATCCATGGTCACGCCCTGAGTGTGCCGCGTCGAGGCCGCTCCGGTTGAATGGGGGCGATGGCGAAGCTTTCCGATGCCGAGATCGCGAGTGGGTTGGCCGGGCTGCCCGAGTGGGCCCGCGAGGGCGACGAGATCGTCAAGACCTTCGATTGCGGCACCTTTCCCGGCGCCATCGCGTTCGTGGTGAGGATCGGGTTCTTCGCCGAGAAGGCTGATCACCATCCCGATCTCGACGTGCGCTGGAAGAACGTGCGCGTCGCGCTGACCACGCACGACGCGGGCGGGTTGACCGCCAAGGATCTCGATCTGGCCCGCGAGATCGAAGGGATCGCCTCGTGACCGACTCGAACGGGCGCTGACGTGCCGCTCGCGATCGCGGTCGGGATCATCGTCGTGCTGATCGGGTTTCTCTTCTACGCGATTGCACACGAGCGGGGACCGGGCGCGCCCGACGTCGCGATCGGTTACGAACGGGCCTGGGACGAGCTCAACTTCGGCTTGCTGTGGGATCTCTCCGGCGAAGAGCTCAGAGACGGGATGCGCCGCGACCAGTTCATCGAAGCGAAGCGCAAGGCCTACGCCAACTCCGAATCGCGCGGGCGCTTGGCCGAGGAGATCGAGGTCGATACCTTCGTGGAGGGAAACCAAAGCGCGCTCGTGGTGACGCGCGTCGCGGCCGAAGGCACGAGTGTGCGCAACGACGTGTTGCTCGAGAAGCGCGCCAACGGGTGGACGGTCGTCGGCTACTCGTTGCGCCCGAGCCCGTCGTCTTCATAGTTGGGGTCTTCGTAGTGGGGTCTTCGTAGTCGCGATGCGCCAGATGGCAGGCGTGCTCCTGACCGGTGGCGCGAGCACGCGGATGGGCACCGACAAGGCGCAGCTCGTGGTGCGCGGCGAGACGTTCGCCGCGCGCTCCGGGCGAGTGCTCGCATCGGTGTGTGATCCCGTGGTCGAGGTCGGGTTCGGGAGTGAGCGGTCTGCCCGCGGTGCAGGAGGATCCGCCGGGTGGCGGTCCGCTGGTCGCGCTGCTCGCCGGCGTCGGAGCGCTCGGCGAACCGCGTTCGGTGATCCTGCTCGCGTGTGACCTGCCGAACGTCTCGTCGGACATGCTGCGCTTGCTCGTGGAGTGGCCCGGTTCGGGCACCGTTATCCCGGTGGTCGACGGACGCTTCCAATACGCGTGCGCGCGGTATGGGCCTCGCGCGCTCGACGAAGCACTGGCCGCGGTGCGTACCGGTGGGTCGTCGTTGAAGGAGATCGCGGGTGCGGATTGCGAGTACCTCGCCGAGTCGGAGTGGGGCGCGGTCGCGACCGCGCTCGACTTCGCCGATGTGGATACGCCCGAAGACCTCCGTCAGCTTCGGTCTCTCCTAACATCGGCCATCTTGGTCTCTCCTAACATCGAGTCGTGACCGTTCGCGATGCTCCCGTGCGCCGTCCGACCGCATCGGCGCACGTGCTCAGTGTCGACGACGGTGTCGCCACCCCTCGCCGCGATCAACTCGCGACCGAGGAGCCGATGGAAATTCGGCTGCAAGGGCGGGGCCAGGAGCCGGAGGCGTTCGCGGTCGCGATGCGCACGCCCGGGGAACGACTTCGAGCTCGCGGTCGGGTTGTGTCGAACCGAAGGTGTCGTCGAGGCGCCCGGTGATGTCGAGACGATCGCATACTGCGTCGCGACCGAACCGGGGCGAGCGCCCGGAGCAGCAGTACAACATCGTGACGGTCCGGCTGCGTCGGCCGATCACCGAAGATCTGCGCGAGCGCCGGTATCTGGCCAACTCCTCGTGTGGGATCTGCGGCAAGGCCGCGCTCGACGAGGTCGAGGTGCGGTGTGCGCCGGTTGGTGCGGGTCCGCGCGTCGCCGCGAGCGTCGTGCGGTCGCTACCCGAGCAGCTCGGTGCGCACCAGCGTGTGTTCGACCAGACCGGCGGGCTGCACGCGGCCGCGCGGTTTACCGCCGCGGGCGAGTTGATCACGGTGCGAGAAGACGTCGGGCGGCACAACGCACTCGACAAGTTGATCGGGCACGCGTTCCTGGCCGGCGAGCTCCCGCTGAGCGAGCAGGTACTGCTCGTGTCGGGCCGGCTCTCGTTCGAGCTGGTACAAAAGGCCGCGGTGGCGGGGATCCCGGTGCTGTGCGCGGTGTCGGCGCCGTCGAGCCTCGCGGTCTCGGCGGCCGAGCGGTTCGGTCAGACGATCGTCGGATTCCTGCGTGGTACGCGGTTCAACGTGTACACCCATCCCGATCGCATCGATCTCGACGCCTGATGGCGCGCCGCCGCGGAGAACGAAAAAACCTCGTACACAGTGGCGGGGGACTGCGGCGCGATCTGTGGGTGGGATGGAAGCCGAACGGGATCGGCGAGCAGAAACCGCATCACTACCGCGGCATGGCCAAGACCATTTGGGAGAACCGGCGCAACCTTCCCTATGCATTTCGCATCCTGCGCAAAGGTGTGTGCGACGGTTGCGCGCTCGGAGTCGCCGGCTTCCACGACTGGACGATCACCGGCGTGCATCTGTGCTCGACCCGGCTCGACCTGCTCCAGGTCAACACTGCGACCGCGATCGCCGACGACGCCCTCGCCGACGTATCGAAGCTCGAGAACCGCAACGGCCGTGAGCTGCGCGCGTTGGGCCGGCTCGCGCACCCGATGGTGCGCCACGCCGGAGAACCGGGCTTCACGCGGATCTCGTGGGACGCCGCGCTCGAACTGATCGCGTCGCGGATTCGCGCGACGACGCCCGATCGGGTCGGTATCTACCTGACCGCGCGGGGCATCACCAACGAGGTGTACTACGTCGCGCAGAAGGCGGCGCGCGCGATCGGCACGAACAACATCGACAATGCGGCCCGCGTCTGTCACGCGCCCTCGACCACCGCGCTGAAGGCGACCATCGGCGTCGCGGCAACCACCTGCAACTACCGAGATGTGATCGACAGCGATCTCATCGTGCTGTTCGGCTCCGACGTCGCCAACGGCCAGCCCGTGTTCATGAAGTATCTCTATCTCGCGAAGAAGCGGGGCGCGAAGGTCGCGGTGGTGAACCCACTGCGCGAGCCCGGCCTCGAGCGCTACTGGGTGCCGTCGAATGCCGAGAGCGCGATGTTCGGTACCAAGATCACCGACGAGTTCTTCCCGGTGCACACGGGCGGCGATATCGCGTTCATCAACGGCGTGCTCAAGTATCTGCTCGCGTTGGGTGGAATCGATCGCAAGTTCGTGACCGAGCACACCGACGGTTTCTCGGGTCTGCTCGACGAGCTCGAGAACGAGTCGCTCGACGATCTCGTACGCGAAGCCGGGGCCACGACCGACGACATGGCTCGGTTCGCGCGCCTGTACGCGGACGCGAAGAGCGCGGTGCTCGTGTGGTCGATGGGCATCACCCAACACGAGCACGGCGTCGAGAATGTGCAGGCGATCGTCAACCTCGGGCTCGCGCGCGGCAACGTGGGTCGTCCCGGGGCCGGGCTGATGCCGATCCGCGGCCACTCGGGAGTACAGGGCGGCGCGGAGATGGGCTGCTACACGACGGCGTTCCCCGGTGGCGTCGCCATCGACGACGAGTCGGCCGCCGCACTCGCCGAGCAGTGGGGCTTCCCGGTTCCTACCGAGCCGGGCCTCACCGCGGCCGAAATGGTCGAGGCCGCGCGCGTCGGCGCGCTCGACGTGTTGTGGTCGAGCGGCGGCAACTTCCTCGACGTGTTGCCCGCACCCGACATCACCCGCACCGCGCTCGCGGCGACGCCGTTGCGCATTCACCAAGACATCCTCGTGACGCACCAGATGTTCGTGGAGCCGGGCGACACGGTCGTGCTGCTGCCCGCCGCCACGCGCTACGAGCAGGTGGGGGGCGGAACGTCGACCACGACGGAACGCCGCGTCGCGTTCAGTCCGGAGATTCCCGGGCCGCGCATCGGCGAAGCGCGCTCGGAGTGGCAGATCTTCGCCGATGTCGCGCGGCGCGTCCGGCCCGAGCTCGCCGATCGCTTCGGTTGCGAGAACGCCGACGCGATCCGCAGGGAGATCGCACGCGTCGTGCCCGCGTACGCGGGAATCGAGCACCTGCGCGAAACCGGCGACGCGATACAGGTGGGCGGGGAGCGGCTGTGTGAAGGCGGCAACTTCCCGACGCCCGACGGCAAGGGCCACTTCACCGTTGTCGCGCCGCAGCCGAGCTCGGTGCCCGCAGGCCGGTTCGTGCTCTCGACTCGGCGGGGCAAGCAGTTCAACTCGATGGTGTGGCAGGAACGCGATCCGCTCACCGGGGCCGGTCGCGATGCGCTCTTCCTCTCCGACGCCGATGCCGGCAGCGCTCGGCGTCACCGACGGCGACGCGGTGTTGGTGCGGAGTGACTTCGGCGAGATGCGGGCGCGGGTGCACCTGGCGCCGATCCGCCCCGGCAATGTGCAGGCGTTCTTTCCCGAAGCGAACCTGCTGCTGTCGCCCACCCGCCACGAACCGCAGTCGCGGGTGCCCGACTACAACGCGGTCGTCGAGGTGCTTCCGGTCCGATGACACCCGACGAGTTGCTCGAGTGCTTCGACGAAGCCGCGATCGCAGTCCGCGACGCGCTGGCACCGATCGACGCGGCAACCCGCCGGAGTCGCACCGACGTGCCCGGTCAGTACGCGCTCGACCTCATCGCGGATCAGGCCGCGCTCACCGTGCTCGGCCGGCTTCCTGTGCGCATCGTCAGTGAAGAGTCAGGCGTGCACGAGCGCGAGGGCGCCGAGATCACGGTGGTGCTCGATCCGGTCGACGGGTCGACGAACTGCTCACGCGGCATCTCGTACTGGGCGATCTCGATCTGCGCGCTCGACGCCGACGGCGCGCTTGCAGCGCTCGTGACGAACCAGGCGACCGGATCGCGCACGACGGCGGTACGCGGCGCGGGCGCGTACCGCGATGGTGTCCGGCTGCACGCCTCGAGTGTCGAACGCATCGAAGACGCGGTGATCGCGCTTGCGGGTCTCCCGGCCGAGCGGCTCGCGTGGAAGCAGTTCCGCGCGCTCGGCTGCGCGTCGCTGGCGTTGTGCGACGTCGCCGCGGGCGGTGTCGACGGCTACCTCGATACCGCGGCCTATCACGCGCCGTGGGACTATCTCGGCGGCTATCTCGCGTGTTTGGAGGCCGGCGCAACCGTGCGCGAAGCGAACGGAGACGAGCTCGTGACCGATGATCCGACGGCGCGCCGTCAAGTCATCGCGGCCGCGACCCCTGCCCTCGCCGCCGTATTGATGGGAACAACTTGATGGGAACCGCTTGATGGGAACGCACATGACCGCACTCGACCTCGACGCACTCCTCGTCGCCGCCGATCGTGCCGCGCGCGCGGGAGGCGAGATCGTGCGCGCCAACTTCGGCGCCCCGCCCGAAGTTCGCGAGAAGGCGCCCGGCGACTGGGTGACCGCCGCGGATGTCGCCAGCGAGAAGGCAGTGCGCGAGGTGCTCGAGCGCGAGACCGGCCTCCCCGTGTTCGGCGAAGAAGAAGGCGGCGAACGCGCCGAGACCGGTTGGCTCGTCGATCCGCTCGACGGCACCTCGAACTTCGTGCACGGTCTCGAAGCGGTCGGCGTGTCGATCGGGTTGGTATCGGGCGGCGAGCCCGTCGTCGGCGTGGTGCACGCGCCGCTCCTCGACCGCACCTACGCGGCCCGCAAGGGCGGGGGCAGCGTTCCGAGACGAACGGCGCCTCCACGTGAGCAGCCGCCCGCCCGAGCGGGCGATCGTCGCCACCGGGTTCCCGTTCCGGCACAAGGATCTGCTCGATCGGTACGAGCCGGCGTTCGGCGCCGCGATCCACACGTTCGAGGACCTGCGCCGGGTCGGCGGGGCCAGCCTCGACCTGTGCTGGACCGCCGAGGGCGTGTTCGACGGGTACTTCGAGCTGGCGCTCGGACCCTGGGACGTGGCGGCCGGGGCCATCATCGTGCGGGAGGCCGGCGGGATCGTCACCGACTGGGAGGGCGACCCGACCGACTGGCTGGCGTCGGGAAACATCCTGGCCGGCCCGCCCCAAGTTCACGAGGTGCTGGCCGGGATCGCATCAGCGAAGTACTAAATCCGCCGATAGAAGTCGGTCGCTGACTATCGTCGGCGAGTCGCAATGAGGCGGCGAAATTGCGGAATAATCAGTTGACCCGGATATCCATCGCGTGATCCGATACCCGGGCTCAGAATTCTCCATCGGGAGCACTTACCAAGTGAAGGCGCAGTTGAAGATGACGACCCGCACCTACGCAACCCAGGCCAATGCACCGGCCGGGGTGGCGCGCGCGCGTGTCGCCAACCTTGGCTCGTGCCCGGCCGTGACGGCCCCGTGGTCGCCGATTTTCGGTATGGCTACGGCGACCAAGCACGGTCGACCCCGACGGACCCCGGTGTCCCCCACGTAGCGCCTGCGCTACAGGGAGAACCACGAGGCCGTCGGGGCAACCCGGCGGCCTTTCTGTTTGTTACGGCAAGTTCGGACGGACGGCCCTGGAACCCAACAGCAAGACATCAGCCCGAAAGCAAAGAGAGCAGGGGAGTGAGCGGCGATGTTCGCCATCCAGGCAATCGAAGAGACCGAGACCATCCGAGAACCCGTCTGGCAGGACCTGGGGCTCTGCAACGACGGCAGTGGATCGATGACGGAGCTGTTCTTTTCCGAGCAGCTCGACGACATCGCCGCGGCCAAGGCGTTCTGCGCCGGCTGCCCGGTGAAGGACAACTGCCTCGACGGTGCACTCACGCGGCGCGAGCCGTGGGGAGTGTGGGGCGGGGAGCTGTTCGTGCACGGCAAGGTCGTGGCGCAGAAGCGCAAGCGTGGCCGCCCACCCAAGGTGCGTCCGGAGCTCCAGGAGCAAGAAGCGCAAAGCGCCTAACGCTCCTGGGTTCCAGGCAATCTCCTGCCGCGACACGATTTGCCTGCCGCGACACGCGGACCGGGACAACGAACGTGAGCTGAACCTCCCCCCGCAGCTCACAAGCGAGTCCCGGTCCGGCCGGCAGGCGTGACACCGGTTCCGGCGCCGTTGCGTGTATCCCCCCTTCCACGCAACGGCGTCAGAACCGGGATGTCTTCGGCCGTTCTGGGAGACTGACGACCGTGGGCATCGGGGTGGTGTTCGTCCTCTTCGCCGCAGTCGGCGGCGCGATCTTGTATCTCCAATACGCGGCGCGCCAACGACGGGTGCGGGAGGTCGCTGCACTCGCGCTGCGCACGGGCTTCAGCTTCACTCGTGACGACGTCGACCGCGTGGTCGACATGCCGTTCAAGCTGTTCGCCGCGGGCCAGGGGCGAAAAGTCGAGCTCGTGATCTCGGGTACCCACAACAATTTCCCGATGCGGATGTTCGACTACTGGTACTACGACGAGACATCGGATGGGCGCGGCAGCCGCTCCCGTTCGTACCACCGCTTTACCTGCGCGCTCGTGACCCTTCCGGTCGCCGGGCCTCCGTTGCGGCTCAGTCACGAAGACTTCCTCACCCGGCTCGGGAGTCATCTCGGGTTGCACGACGTGGAGTTCGAGTACGACGACTTCAACAAGCGGTTCCGCGTGAAGTGCAATGACCAGAAGTTCGCGTTCGCGCTGTTCGACGGTCAGATGATGCAGTGGCTCCTCGACGCCGACACGTTCGAAACCGTCGAAGTGGTCGGACCGTGGGTCCTCTTGGCCCGCAAGCAGCTCGAACCGGCGCACTGGCTCGAGCTCGGCGCGTGGCTCGACCAGTTTCATGCGCACGTTCCGCCGGTCGTCTACACCACGTATCCGCCGACGTAGTCGCGTACGATCGCACCGTGGAAGGACCGATTCTCATCGCCGTCGCGATCGTCGTGTTCTTCGTCGCGGTCTTGCTGTTCGTGTACAACCGATTCGTCCGCCTGCGGAACATGATCGACGAGTCGTGGCACGACGTCGGCACCGAGTTGCAACGGCGCTACGACCTGATTCCCAACCTCGTGAACACGGTCAAGGGCTACGCCGCGCACGAGCGGGAGCTGTTCAACTCGGTGACGTCGCTCCGACTCGACGCGATGGCCGCGGCTCGGGCACCCGACGCGCAGGCGCCGCGTGAAGAGGCGCTCGGGCGCGGTGTCTCACAGCTGATGGCGGTGGCCGAGAACTATCCCGACCTCAAGGCCAGCGAGCAGTTCCTCTCGCTCCAGCACCAGTTGACCGACACGGAAGATCGCATTCAGGTCTCCCGCCGGATCTACAACGCGAACGTGCGCGCGTACGACACGTTGGTGCAGAGCTTCCCCGCGCTGATCATCGCCCGCTCGTACCACTTCGAGTTACGGCCGTATTTCCAGGTCGAGCAAACGGTTCTTGATGCCGGACCACCGTCAGCCGACCTGTCGGGGCACGCGTAGCCGCGCTCGGGCGAGCGATCAGTTCACGGCGGTGACGACGACCGGACACGGTGCGTTGCGGACGACATAGTCGGACACCGATCCGAGAAACGCGCGCTTGATCCCGCCGCGCCCGTGCGTGCCGAGGACGATCGCGCGGGCGGAAAGCTCGGATGCGAGGCTGCACAACTCGCGTCCTGGGTCTCCCTGGATGACGCGGATTTCCGGTGCGGCGACGCCCACCGCGGCGGCCGCGCTCTCCGCGATCGCTCGACCTTCCGATTCGTTCGTTCGCTCGAGTTTTGCGAACTCCTCGGGAGACATGACGCCCCCTGCGTGGCCGCCGGTACCGGTGACGAGCGTCGTGTCGGCCTCCTCGACGACGGTCACGACAACGACGCGGGAGTCCTGCGCCAAGAGCGCGAACCCGGCCAAGACGGCTTGGAGCGAACTCTCGGAGCCGTCGACGCACAGCAGAACCGTCTCGGAGGGCGGCATTGATTGCTCCTTGTTCGATCGTGGCTCGACACCGACAATAGTGATCACTCCGCGGGGGTGACGGGGCGGGAGCGCGCGGCGTCGCGCACGTAGGACTCCTCGGCTCTCCGATCGGCCTCGGTGCGCGGCGGTGCGATCGATCGAGGCCAGAGCCGATGGACCCGTACCGCGTTGATCTCGGCGGCGTACAACACCGCCCGAGCCTGGAGCGAGATCCAGGCGAACAGGCCCAGCACCAACGCGAAGAGTCCGTAGACCTGGCTCATGCCCTGAAGGACATGGGACACGTACAACACGCCGAGTGTTTGGAAGATCTCCCAGGCGATTCCCGCGGCGATTGCGCCCGGCAACAGATCTCGCCAGGCGACGTGGACCGCGACGAGCACTTGGAATGCCAGCGTGAACAATCCGAAATACAGGATCGTCGCGACCAGGCCGATCGCGATGCGCCCGAGGAGTCCGTGCGTGTAGCGGTCTCCGATCCCGCTGATCACCGTCGTGGTGATGACACCCAGACCGATGGTGGCGAGCACCCCGACGCTGCGCGTGGTCCGGGGGAGAAAGCCCGGACGCGCGTACATCGGCACACTCCAGATGCGGTTCATCGCGTGTTGTGCGACGTTGGCGATGCCGAGTCCTCCGTAGAGCGTCAACACGATGCCGATCAGGAGTCCGATCCCGCTCCCCTGGACCTTGCCGATATTCGCCTGGATCTGATCACCGATAATCGGGATATTGGCGAGCGCCGAGTCGACGATCCGGTGCTGGAGATCTTCGTTTCCTTCGAGCACGAAGCCGAGCACGGTGACGGCGACCAGGAGCAATGGGAACAAGCTGACGAATCCGTAGTAGGTGATCAGGGCCGCGAGGTTGCCGCCACCGTCGTCGCCGTACTTCTTGGCCACCGCGAATCCGAACGCTGTCGGTCGATAGCGCTGCTGAAGGCGATCGACCGCGCGCACGGCCTTCTGCACGTCGGGCATGCCGTCACTGATCCTTGGCCGGACGCGGATCTTCGAGGTCGAAGAAGCGCCGAACCCGCGCCGATCTCCGGGCGATCGTACGCGCGACCGGCAACGCGAAGACGAACGACGAGATGCTGCCGAACTGCTCGTGGACTACCGCGTCGAGCTCCATGGCAACGACAATCGCGCGACCGAGGATGAGGAACCATCCCAGCGTCACGATCGTCGTGCCGATCGCGCCGTACAGCTCGTTCGCCCGACCGATGTGACCGGGTAGATAGAACTGGCTCACGGCTTGCATCCCGGTGATCGTGAGCGCAACGAGGATCGATCCGGGAAGTGACGCACCGGGATCCGGCGATCCGCGCGGCAGCAGCGTCGAGACGAACAGCCACACGACGAGGTATAGCGCGAAGACTCCAACGAACGAGACCGTGACCGCGCCGAGACCGAGCTCCGCACGGAGCCGACTCTCGAGCACGGTCAGAAAGCCGATGCCGCAGACGAATCCCAACACGCTGCCCAACACCCGAAGCGGCGCCCGACTACCCGGCGGCAAACGCCACGCCGACGCGCTCGCCGACCAGAGCACACGGCTCAACGATCGACCGGTGGTCATCATCCCCAACAAACCGAACAAGAGTGCGAACCAGCGGCTGGCGCCGGGCTGGTTGAAGGCGGCGCGGATCTCCACGGCGAGTCCGCCGGACACGCCGGCCGTACGATCGAGGTCGGCCGCACTGACGAACCCGGAAATGAACCCGGCAACGCCGACGACGAACAGCAACAACGGGACGAAGAAGAGAAAGAGCCGGAACGCGATCGCGCTCCCGACCACCGAACCTTGGGATTCGCGATCTCGTCGATATAGGCGAATGCCGATGCCGACAATCGGCACGTTCTCGTAGCGGGCCAGGCGAGCCCTCTGGGCCATGAGACGCTCGCGGGCGCTTGCTACGTGCATCCGCATTCCGGCGATCATAAGGATGTCGTGGCGTGCCACGATGGGCGCGTGGTGACCTCCTCCACGTCCGATTCCGCAGCATTGGTACGGCGGTCTCTTCGACGCAGGCCGCGCCTCTTCGCAACCTCGGACGAGGAGCCGCGCTCGCGTCAGGCGACCGACGTCATCCTGGTGGTTGCCGCGACTGCGGGATTGGCATTGATGAGCTTGCTGGCTGCGCCGCCCGCGGGATTCGAGCGCGCGCTGATCGCGCTCGTCCGGACGTTTCCCGATGCGTTCGACGACCTCTGGGAGTTCCTCGTCGATCTGCTCGCACTCGTCGCGATCGCCCTAGTCATCGCGGCAATAGCTCATCGCCGAGTCGCACTGGTGCGCGACCTCGTTATCGCCGCCGTCGTCGTGGTAGGCGGTGCGTCACTGCTGGCGCGAGTGGTCGAAGGCTCGTGGCCGGCGATCTGGTCGTCGTTGCGCGCGGTCGGTTCGACGCCGTCATTTCCGTGCTTCCGGCTCGCGGTTTCCAGCGGGATCGTGATGACCGCATCGCCGCATCTCGCCAAACCGGCGCGGCGCCTCGGGCGATGGGTCGTCGGCATCGCCGCGGTTGCGGCGATCCTGCTCAATGCGACGACTCCGACCGGAGCGCTGGCCAGCCTGCTCGTCGCCGTCATGAGCGCCAGTGCCGTCCACCTCGCCTTCGGTTCGTGCCGGGGCCGACCGAGTCTGGCCGACGTCGCCGCCGCGCTCGACGCGCTCGGAGTCGCGACGCGATCCGTCGGCGCCGCCGACCGGCAACCCTCCGGCCTCTTTTTGGTGAATGCACTCGACGACGACGGCGAGCCGCTCGTGGTCAAGGTCTACGGACGCGATGCGCACGACACGCAACTCGTCACCGCCTTGAGTCGCATGGTTTGGTACCGCGAGGCCGGCTCGCCGCTCTCCCTGGGCCGGCTGCAACAGGTCGAGCACGAAGCCCTGCTCACGCTGCTCGCGAACCAAGCCGGGATCCTGACTTCGCGGGTCGTCGCCGCCGGCGCCACGACCGACGACGATGTCGTCCTCGTGCTCCGTCCGGTCGGCCGGGAGCTGATGGCCGTCCCCGATCGGTGGACCGGTGCCGTCGCCGAGCGCGTGTGGAACGTGCTGCGGGTACTGCACGACGCGCGCCTCGCGCACGGTGCGCTCGACGATCGCAATCTCGTCGTCACCGACGACGAAGTAGTGGGCTTGGTCAACTTTCGCGGCGCCGCGATCAGTCCCTCTCCGGAACGGATGCGGACCGACGAGGCGCAAGTGTTGGTCACCACCGCGCTCGCGCTCGGGGCCGACGCGGCCCTCGATCTCGCGATCGACACACTCGGTCCTGATGGGCTGGCCGCCGCGCTGCCATTCGCGCAGTCGACCACCCTGACGCCTCGACAGCGCACCGAGGCACGTCGGGTCGGGCTCGATCTCGACGACCTCCACGCTCGCGCCGCGCGGCGAGCGGGCGTCGAGGCACCCGAGTTGCAGAAGATGCGGCGCGTCACGTTCGGATCGCTGCTCCAAGTCGCGTTGATCGTTCTCGCGTTCCTGGCGCTCACGTCCGCGGTCAGCGGCCTCGACCTCGAGCATCTGGGCCATGAGTTGCGGGACGCGCGTTGGTGGTTCGTCGCGGTCGGCTTCCTCGTCGCGCAGTTGCCGAGACTCGCGCAGGCCGTGGTGGTGCTCGGCGCGTCGCCGACGCCGGTGCCGCTCGGACCTGTCTACGCGCTGCAACTGGCGACGTCGTACATCGCGCTCGCCATCCCCACCGGAGCCGCGCGCATCGCGCGTGAACATCAGATTCTTCCAACGGCGCGGTCTCCCGACCGGATCTGCGTTGGCCGTCGGCGCGCTCGACGGCTTCGCCGGGTTCATCGTGCAAGTGACATTGCTGACGAGCATCCTCCTCTTCACGCCCGCATCGCTCGAGCTCCACCTCGACCGAAGTACGACGAGCGGCCTGGCCCGGCTCGTCGCATTGATCGTGTTCGCGGGTCTGGTCGCGGTCGGTGCCGTCGCGATCGTGGGGCGCTGGCGCCGGTTCGTTTTCGGGTGGGTGCGGCGATTGGCCACCGAGGCGCTCGGCGCGGCCAAGGGACTGAGATCGTCACGGCGGATCGCCATGCTGTTCGGTGGGAACCTGGCGAGCGAGCTGTTGTTCGCCGCCGCGCTCGGAGCGTTCGCTCGCGCCTTCGGCTTCTCGATCGGGCTGACCGATCTCGTGTTCATCAATGTGAGCGTCGCGCTGTTGGCCGGAGTAATCCCGGTACCGGGTGGCATCGGCGTGGTCGAAGGCGGCCTGACGTTCGGCCTCGTCCGCGCCGGCATGCCCGAGGAGACTGCGTTCGCGGCGGTGCTCTTGTACCGACTCGCGACGTTCTACCTGCCACCGGTATGGGGCTTCTTCGCGTTTCGATGGCTCCAGCGAAACGAGCACATCTAGCGAGAAGTATTCTCGCCTCCTGACGCGGAGGGCGACATAGACAGCACCTGGAAAGAACGCCGGGCCGCCGGGCGCGCACTGCGCGAGACAGTCGGGAGATCCGCCGCACGCGGAGTGGACCGCACCGCCGGGTCGATCCGACCCGGTCGGCGTATTGGAAGCGCAAGGTGAATCGCGGGTGCAGGAGCTGCTGCCCATCCGCTACAGCCGGATGGCGCAATCACCGTTCGCCTTCTACCGCGGCGCGGCCGCGATCATGGCCATGGACCTCTCGACCGCGCCCGTCACGGGTCTTCGGGTCCAAGCGTGCGGTGATGCCCACGTTGCGAACTTCGGCAAGTTCGCCACGCCGGAACGCAACATGGTCTTCGACATCAACGACTTCGACGAGACGCTGCCCGGTCCGTGGGAGTGGGACGTCAAACGCCTGGCCGGCAGTCTGCACGTCGTCGCCCGCCAGCGCGGCTTCTCTCCCGCGAGTTGCGACCGCGTCGTCACGACGGCGGTACGTGGTTACCGCAAGCGCATCGCCCAGACGGCGAAGATGCCCGCGCTCGCACTCTGGTACGCGCGGACCGACGTCAAAGATGTGATCGCACACTTTCCCGCGAGCTTCCGGCCGCAAGTCAGACGTGATGTGAAGAAGGCTTTTCGCAAGGGCCACCGGCGCGCGCTCGCCAAGCTCACCCGCGAGCGAGGGTGGCACCGTCCGATTCGCCGAGGACCCGCCGCTGATCGTCCACCTCGACAACACCGACCACGACATGGACGACGTGACGCCGATGATCGAGGGCTACCGCGAGCGACTGTCGCTCGACCTGTTGCACCTCTTCGACCGGTTCCGTTTGGTCGACGTGGCCCGCAAGGTCGTCGGCGTCGGCAGTGTCGGTACCCGCTGTTGGATCTGCCTGTTCGAAGGCCCGGACCTTCCTGCCGGCGATCGGATGATCCTCCAGATCAAGGAAGCGCAGGCATCCGTGCTCGAGCCCTACGTGGGCGCGTCACCGCTCGAGCACCACGGGCTGCGCGTGGTCGCCGGCCAGCGACTCACCCAGGCCGCGAGCGACATCTTCCTCGGATGGACCGAGGCCCCGAACGGTCGCGACTACTACGTACGCCAACTCTGGGACTTCAAGGGTTCGAGCGACCCGATGACGATGAGCGTGACCAACCTCGCCTACTACGGCGATCTCTGCGGGATGGCGCTCGCACGCGCGCACGCGCGGACTGGTGACCCCGTCCAACTCGCCGGATACCTCGGCAAGTCCGACGCCTTCGATCGGGCGATCGGTTCGTGGGCCGCGAAATACGTGAAGACCAACGAGGCAGACCACGCGGCTCTGCTCGACGCGATCGGAACGGGCCGCGTCGGTGCAGACGCCTGAACCGAACCGTCAACCCGAGACGGTCTGACCTTCCGAGCCGCGGAGGAGCGAGAGCAGCTCCGTTTGCGAGTGCACGCCGACCTTCTGGTAGATCGTGCCGAGTTGATTGCGGACCGTGCTCTGACTCACGAATGTCGCGCGCACGATGGCCGGTACTCGATCGCCCTTCAACAGTCGCGTGACGATGTCCCACTGGCGCGATGACAGGTCGGCGAGTCCGGGTACCTGCGACGGGTCGGGGAGTCGTTGGAGACCGTCGACCACGCCCGCGGCTTGCACCTCGAGCGCGATGCGCCAGAGGTGTCGCTCGAGCTCACCGACGCGGGCGTCGTTCGCCGAGTCGGAGTGTTCGGTGGTCATCACGATGCCCAGACGGGTCGTTCCCGGCTCGCCGCTCGTCGGCGTGACCACGAGCCGAATCGGGATGAAGTCGCCATTGGCATGCCGGATCCGGACGTGCATCGCCGTGCCGTTGTCGTCGGCCATGGCTCGGCCCAATCCGAGCAGGAACGCGCCGACATCGTCACGGTGCAGTCGCTCGACGAGTGGCTGACCGAGCATCGTCTCGGGCTCCTCGCCGAGCAGCTCCACGATGTCGTTGCCCAGCCGTTGCATGCGCATGTCGAGATCGAGGGAGCCGACGACGACTGGACCCGACAATCGCAGCCGGGTTCCCGGGAGGTCGGCGCTGAAGGCATCGTGCGCATCGACCCAAGGCGCGAACACGATCAATGCGGTGTGCGCGTGGACGAAGTCGACAGACTCCACCCAGCAATGCACCGAAATCATGGTGCCGTTGACACACCGCAGGTGCCGCTGCGCCTCGAACGCGAGAATCTCGCCGTCCGCGAGCAGGCGGAGCGACGCCGACGGTTCTGCTCCCTTTGCTTCGAGCACGATGTCCGAGAGCTTCTCGGGAAGCGATGCGTGCTCATCGAGCCCCACTAACGCTCGTGCAGCCACGTTTGCGTCGACGAATGACATGTCGTCGAGATCGAACGTTGCCATCGCGAGAGCGCTTCGATGCAGAACCTCGCGGAGCTCAGCCTCGCGAGCTTCGAGGTCGTCGGTCACGGCTGCCGTGCGCACACGTCGAACGCTACAGCGGAAGTCGAGTTCTTGGGCAAGGTGGCCCACCGCGACGTTGCGGCGGGACACCTTGCGCAGGAACCCGTAGTCGTTGGCGTACGTGCGTTACGCGTCGCCGGTCGCCACTTCCCGCGATTGGGCGAGACCGCGCCGGCGACACGCGATGCGCCGGCGCTCGCGCTGGGACGCGCCGCCCCAGACGCCGAGCTCGATCCGGTTGGCGAGCGCGTACTCGAGACACTCGGCGCGCACCGGGCAGTTCGCGCAAAGGCGCTGCGCCGCTGCGAAACCGGAGCTGTCGCCGGGGAAGAATTCTTCCGGGTCGACGCCGCGGCACTTCGCGCGCAACATCCACCGCAGATCACTCGACGCGTCTTCGGCCGGGGAGGCCGAAGCCTCGGGATCGAGGAGCTCTTCAGGTCGTCGGGTGGTGTCCATGGGTTAATCATCTCGAAGGTCCGGCCCGACCGGAATGGTCACTTCATGGGCGATCGATAGACGATCTGACCTTCCAGGCCGTGACCTTCCATGCCGGCGATGCGATATTCGCGAGCCCGGAGGCGACGACGGTGCCATCCTGGCGCGCGATGGACTCGTCTCGATTCGATGCATGGACCGCGCAGCGGTACGACGAGCTGTGGCCGGAGTTGCGCGACCCTGCGTTGCTGGACCGCGCCGTCGACTTCCTCGCCGCGCTTGCGGGCGACGGTGCGGCGCTCGAGCTCGGGGTCGGCACCGGTCGCCTCGCGTTGCCGCTGAGTCAACGCGGTGTTCGCGTGCACGGCATCGACCTGGCGCCGGCAATGTTGGACGTGCTGCGTGCGAAACCCGGAGCGCAGGACATCGAGCTGACGTTGGGTGACTTCACCACCGCGCCGGTCGATCGCGTCTTCGGCCTCGCATACTTGGCGCGCAACACGATCACCAATCTCGGCACCCAGAGCGAACAGGTTGCGTGTTTCCAATACGTCGCCGACCACTTGGAATCCGGCGGTCATTTCGTGATCGAGAACTACATCCCCGAGCTGCAACGACTTCCGCCCGGCGAGACGGTCCACGTGTTCGCCCGGACGCCGATCCATCTGGGCTTCGAGGAGTACGACTTCGCGTCGCAGATCGCGATCTCACATCACTACTGGATGATCGACGGCAAGATGGAGGCCCGTTCCGGAGCGCATCGCTACGTCTGGCCGTCCGAGCTCGACCTCATGGCGCGGCTCGCGGGCATGACCTTGCGCGAGCGTTGGCAGGACTGGGAGCGCTCGCCGTTCACCGGCGAGAGCCGAGGTCACATCTCCGTGTGGGAGAAGGCCGGCTAGGGCGAAGGTGCGGGATGCGCCCCAGGGCTCTGTTTTCTGTCAGCCCGCCCTGGGGCACTCATCCGCAAAGGGGTCCAGCTTGGTGGGGACAGAGCCGGACCAAGAGCGGTCTGTACCCCGGCCCGACCGGTCTCAAACATGGATCTTCCGCGGCTGGCAGGGATTTGCGCCGAATTACTCGTCGGCGACGAGAGAAGCGTGCTGCCGACTCGCGTCGTCGGCACCTTCTGCCGGGAGAAGGCTCTTCTGGTCGAGTGTGTAGAGCAAGGCCGAGGGCCGGCAGGATCGTGACGGCCGCGACCGCGAAGACGACGAGCACGACTTCGAGAGTTCCCGTGGGTCCCGCGGCCTGTGACACCTTGAGCGATGTGGGAAGCATGTAAGGCCATTGCGCGACGCCCCAGGCGATCACCACGGTTGCGACCGCGCCGATCGAGAAAAGCCGCGCGATGTGCGCGGCGCCGCGCACGAGCAGCACGAGCGACGCGATGCCGCACGCCGCGGAGAGGATGACCAACGGCAACGCCCTCGACGTCAAGCCGTGGTAGAGGTATGTCGCATCCGCGTGCAATACAAAGATTCCGGCGAACGCGATCCCGCCGGTGACGACCGATGCGGCGATGGCTCGACGGCGGAAGTATTCCGCCAGATCGGGTTCGTCGAGTCGACGGGCATCCCACACGAGGTAGACCGCCGAGAGATACGCGACAGGTCGCGATCGCGAGGAGCCCGCCGGTTATCGATGTCGGGTTCAGCCAGCTCGACCAGGGGTCGCCGGCCTCGCCGCCGGACGGCACCCGTCCCGACGCGATCGCGCCGGCGACAGATCCCATGCAGTAGGGCACGATCACGGATGCGAGCGCGAATGCGGCACCGAAGTTCCGCCGATCGCGGGTCCGCAATACCGCCTTGCGGAACGCGAAGCTCGAACCGCGCAGCACGATTCCGAACGCGGCGAGGGTGAGAGGAACGAACAGCGTGAGGGTGATCGACGCGAATGCCTCGGCGAACGCTGTCCACAGGACAACGAGGCAGAAGATCAGCCAGACATGGTTCGCTTCCCACACCGGTCCGATCGAATGATCGATGATTGCGCGCGGTCGCTCGCCGCGCTTCGCGCCACCGGCGATGAGATCCCAGAACCCGGCTCCGAAGTCGGCCCCGCCGAAAACCGCGTAGGTGGTGACGCCGAAGAACAACACCACGGCGTTGGCGTTCGCGAGATTCATCCGACCGGGAGCTCCTCGGGTGAATCGGCGAGGATTCCCGCATCACTCGGACCGTAGGGAACGTCGGACTCGTCGAGCGACCCCGCTTCGCGGTACCGCTTGCTCATGCCGCGCAGCACCAGGATGGTCGTGGCGCCGACCACGGCATAGATGACGAACACGGCCAGAAAGGTGATCCAGACGCCGGTATTCGCGGTGGCGGCCTGTTCGACCTTCATGTAGTTGTGCACGATCCATGGTTGGCGGCCGACTTCGGTGACGACCCAACCCGCCTCCATAGTCACGACCGCCAGTACGCCAGTGCAGGACGCGATGCGCAGGAACCACTTCGTCTTCGGGTAGTCGCGCCGAATCGCCCAGCTCAACCCGTACCAGACCGACAACAACGCGAGCAGCGTGCCGAGTCCGACCATGACATCCCAGGCGAGGTGCACGGCGTTCGCCTCGGCGATGGTCGGCCCGTCTGTGATCGGGCTCACCGCGGCTTTCCCGGAGGAGCCGAGTGAGGAGTTGGCCTCACGCCCTTCGACGATCGTGTTCTTCCCCGTACTCGGATCGGACAGCCACGACGCGAGGCCCGGGATCGGTATTCCTCCGCTCACTGCGCCGTTCGAGTTCATGTGTCCGAGCAGCCGCTCGGGCACATCCTTGTTCGTCTTTGGCACCAACTCGATCGCCGCGAACTTGGCGGGCTCGTTGTTGTATACGAATCGAGCGAGCGAGTCGCCGACGCCCATCTGGATCGGAGTCATGATGGCGGCGACGGTGAAGGGGATGATGAAACCCAACCGGTGATAGTGATCGCGCCGACCGCGCAGCATTCCCATTGCGTATACCGACGCGATGAGGAACCCGCCCACGACATACGCGGCGACCAACATGTGCGCGCCTTCGTAGGGGAAGGCCTTGTTGAAGATCACGTTCCACGGGTCGACGCTCACGACTTTGCCCGAGCGGTTCTGTGTGAACCCGGCGGGTTCGTTCATCCAGGCGTTGGCGGCCACCACTGAGAGCGCGCCGCCGATGCCGGCGATGACGATCGGAACTCCCGTCCAGAAATGCGCCCAGGGCCGGAGTCGGCGCCAGCCGTAAATGTAGATCGCGACGAAGATCGCCTCCGTGAAGAAGAACAGCCCCTCGAACGCGAACGGCACGCCGAACGCGGCACCAAAGCGTCCCATGAACTTCGGCCACAACAACCCGAACTCGAACGAGAGCACCGTTCCCGTCACCGCGCCCACCGCAAAGGTGACGGCCATGTACTTCGACCACCGCTGCGCGAGCTCGATGGCGTCGGCATCGTTCTTCTTGATGCCTCGGTAATTGGCGATCAACGTCATGAACGCCCACGACACCCCGAGCGGGACGAGGATGATGTGGAAGGCGAGCGTGAATGCCATCTGCGAACGCGCCCACTTCACCGGATCCACGGCGAGCAGCAGCGCGATGTTCATGAACAGCGCCGCGGCATGGGGATCGAGTCGTGTCGCACGCGATCAGCCGACGGCGAGGGTCAGCTGCGGAGGTACCTGCGTCGAGCTCACCAGGAACGGCCGTTCCTTGTCGAGCGTGGCCCGGATCGTCACAGTGCCGGAGGCCGACGACACCTGCACTTGCGAGACATAGCTCAAGTTCGTCGGGTGCGTCGTTCCGGTCTTCAGACCACCGCCGAGTGTCGCATGCTGAAGTGTCACCACGAGCACGGCTCCACCTCCAGTCGGCGCGGGTTTCTCGTAAGCCGATACCGACGGCGCGAGGGTCGGGGAAAAGCCGAGGGTCACGTTGTCGATACATCCGGAGGGCGAAGGCGTGACCTTGTTGAGTTGTGTCTGTCCACTGGCGCCCGGTTGGCTCTGAGACGCCGTGGACCCGTCGAATGGACACGACGCGTTCGGCGAAACGGTCGACCCGGGCGGTACGGCCGCAGGAACCCTTCGAGGACGAGCCACAACCCGACAGCACCGATCCGACCGCCACCACGATCAGTGGCAACGCGAGGCGGCTGACCCGTGACCTCATGCCCATCGTCTTACCGCGAGACACCTCGCACTGATTCATCCGTACCGGGTGATGCTGACCCTCGACGGCAGTCGTACGTTCCCTACCGATGACGTCGAATCCGCGGCACCGAGTGGTCGTCGTGGGTGGCGGCTTCGGTGGCCTGCCCGCGTGCCGGTACCTCGGACGCAAGCCGGTCGACGTCACCCTGCTCGACCGGCGAAACCATCACCTGTTCCAGCCGCTGCTCTACCACGTCGCGACGGGCATTCTCTCCGAGGGCCAGATCGCGGTGCCGCTCCGGGAGACGCTGCATCGATACCAGAACATCCGGGTCGAGCTCGCGGAGGTAACGGGCTTCGACCTCGAGCGGCGCGTCGTATTCGCGCAAAGTCCGCTACACGATCCGGTCGAGGTGCCCTACGACAGCCTCATCGTGGCCGCCGGCGCGGGCCAGTCGTACTTCGGTCACGACGAGCTCGCCCTGTTCGCGCCGGGCATGAAGACCCTCGACGACGCGCTCGAGCTTCGACGCCGGATCTTCGGCGCGTTCGAGATGGCGGAGACGACGATCGATCCGGCTGAGCGAGAGGCCTGGCTGACCATCGTGGTGGTCGGCGCCGGACCGACCGGCGTCGAGATCGCCGGGCAGATCCGCGAGCTCGCGGTGCGCAGTCTGCGCAATAACTTCCGAACCTTCGACCCGGCGACCGTCCGCGTTCTTCTGATCGACGGCGGCACCGAACCCCTCGCAACGTTCGGTCACAATCTTTCCGCCCGCGCCGCGAAAACTCTCGAGAAACTGGGGATCGAGCTCCGGATGGAATCGCGCGTCACCGGCATCGACGCGCAGGGGGTCGACGTGCAAACGAGCGGCGGCACCGAACGTATCTCGTCGCGGGTGAAGGTCTGGGCGGCCGGCGTCCAAGCGTCACCCCTTGCCGCGATGCTCGCGGAATCGTCCGGCGCGGAGACCGACCGCGCCGGACGGATCGCGACGCTGCCCGACCTGACGCTTCCGGGTCACCCCGAGGTCTTCGCCGTCGGTGACATGGTCACCGTGAACAACCTGCCCGGTGTCGCCGAAGTCGCGATGCAGGGAAGCCTGCACGCCGCGAACACAATCGTGCGCCGACTCGACGGCAAGGACACGAAGCCGTACAAATATCGTGACCTCGGCAGCGTCGCGGCGATCGGCCGATTCCGGGCAATCTGCAGCGTCGGCCGGCTCCGACTCAGCGGATTCGCGGCGTGGGTCGTATGGCTGTTCATCCACCTCGCGTTCCTCAACGGTTTCGGGAACCGCCTGGGTGCAGTCTGGCGATGGTTCTGGACGATGGTCGGCCGCAAACGCCACGAACGCATCTTCAGCGTCGCGCACACGGGCGGCGACCTGAGTGCACCGGAGAACGTACGGATCAGAATTGCGCCGAACCCGTTTCCGGCCATGACAGATGCGGACGAGCCCGATCGTGAGGCCGGCCCGTGAGTCGCACCGCGGAGACGGCCTCAGACGTCCCGGCGCGCGCCCCGCTCGTGCTCGTCGCACTGATCCTCGCGGCGGCAGTCGCGAACCTCAATCTCGCAGTCGCGAATGTGGCGCTTCCGACGATCGGACAAGCGTTCGGCGCATCGCAAACCGAGCTCAACCTGATTGCGGTCGGCTACAGCCTCGGACTCGCCGCCTCCGTGCTCTACCTCGGTGCCCTGGGAGATCGTTACGGCCGTAAGCAGCTGCTGCTCGTCGGTTCGGCGCTGTCGATACCGATGAGCTTCCTCGCCGCGTACGCACCGAACGCGGACTTTCTCATCGCGGCACGCATCCTCGGCGGAGTCGCCGGCGGCATGTGCTACCCCACGACGCTGGCACTGATCGCGGCGCTCTGGACCGGTCCTGGTCGCACAAAGGCGATCGCACTTTGGTCCGCGATCGGCGCCGCGTTCGCGTCCATCGGTCCGCTCCTCTCGGGCGGACTGCTCCGGCACTTCTGGTGGGGCTCGGTGTTCCTGGTCACGGTGCCCGTCGCGATCGCCGCGTTCGCGATGGCCTACTTCCTCGTTCCCAACCACGTCAGCGAGGGGAGCGAACCGGTCGACAATCTCGGCGGAGTGCTCTCCATCGTCCTGGTGGGAGCATTGATCCTCGCCATCAACTTCGCCGTCGTCCCCAACGCCGGCGCGCTCGTGGTTGGCCTCACCGTGTTGACGGTCGCCGCGCTGGTCGCGTTCGTCGTCCGCCAACGCCGAGCCGCCAACCCCCTCTATGACCTCAAGGTCGCCGCCCGACCGACCTTCTGGGTCGCAGCCGTCGCCGGCATCATCGTCTTCGGCTCACTCATGGGCGCGATGTTCATCGGTCAACAGTTCCTGCAAAACGTGCTCGGGTACTCGACCATCGAAGCGGGTGCGGCAATCCTGCCTGCCGCCGTCATGATGGTGCTCGTCGCCCCCCGTTCGGCCAAGCTTGTCGGCGCGATCGGGTCACGGAGCACGTTGCTGCTCGGCTACGTCTTCGTCTTGGCGGGCTTCGTCACGATGCTGGTGTTGTGGAAGGAGGGCATTCCGTATTGGAAGGTCGGTCTCGGCTACGCGTTCGTCGGGATCGGCGTCGGATTCGCCTCGACGCCGGCGGCGCACTCGCTCACCGGATCGGTTCCTCCCGCTCGGGTCGGGATGGCGTCGGGCACGGCCGACTTGCAGCGCGATCTCGGCGGAGCACTTATGCAATCGATCTTCGGGGCGTTGCTCGCGGCGGGGTACGCCTCGGCCATGACCGCGGCGATCGGAAGTTCTCCCGATGCCACCCAGGTCACCAACACCACAAAGTCCGAGCTCACAAAATCGTTCTCGAGCGCCGCCGACACGGCGCAGCGGTTCCCGCAATATGCGAGCCAAATAACTGCCGCCGCGAAGAGCTCCTTTTTGAAGGGCGACCAATGGGCCTACGCGGCCGGCATGGTCGCAGTCCTGGTCGGCGCCGCAGTCGTGTTCGTGTGGTTCCCCAAGAAGCAACGTGAAGATGAGCTCACTGCCGAGTACAACGCGATCGATGTCAGTACTGCGCCATGAGCTCGGGAAGGATGATGCGGGCTGCCGCCTCGAGGAGCGCGAGATGGGAAAAGGCCTGCGGGAAGTTGCCGAGGTGCCGACCGGTGTCGGCATCGAACTCTTCTGCGTAGAGACCCAAGGGCGACGCGACGCGCAACAGCTTCTCCATGAGGTCACGCGCCGACTGGAGGTCGCCGACGATCGCCAGTGCGGATACGAGCCAGAACGAGCAGATCAGGAAGGTGCCCTCCTTGCCCGAGAGGCCGTCGTCGGTTTCCTCGGTGCGATAGCGGAGCACGAAGCCGTTCTCGGTGAGATCGCTCGCGATGGCGTTGACAGTGGCGCGCAGCCGGGGATCATCGGCGGGCAGGAACCCGAAGATCGCGGCCAGGAGCACCGACGCGTCGAGTGAATCAGTCTGATAGTGCTTGCGGAGCACGCCCGCGTCGGTCACGCCGTGGGTGAGGATGTCGTCGCGGATCTCCTCGGCGACCGTCCTCCACTTCGCCGCGAGCGCATCGTCGCCGCGGATGCCTGCGAGCTTCGCGGCGCGATCGAGCGCGACCCAGCACATGAGCTTTGACGACACATAGTGCTGCGGTTCGCCGCGCGCTTCCCAGATTCCCTGATCGGGCTGGCGCCACACCTTCGACGCGCACTCGGCCTGGGTTTCGACAATTGGCCACAGCCCGCGCGGCAGGCGCTGCGCGCGTTGCGTGTGCAGGTGGATCGAGTCGAGCACTGAGCCGTACACGTCGTTCTGCCGTTGGTCGAAGGCGCCGTTGCCGATCCGCACGGGACGCGCACCGGCGTAGCCCGACAGTTCGTCACGCGTCGTCTCGGTGAGATCTCGTCGGCCGTCGATGCCATACATGATCTGCAGCGAGCCGTCCTCGGTGGCCTCGACGTCGGCGATGAACTGCATGAACTCGTCGGCTTCCCAGTCGAGATTGAGCCAGTGGAGCGCCTGGAGCGTGAACGTGGTGTCACGCATCCACGTGTATCGGTAATCCCAGTTGCGCTCGCCGCCCGGAGTCTCGGGGAGCGAGGTCGTGAGCGCAGCGACGGTGGCGCCCGTGGGCATGTACGTGAGGCCCTTGATCGCGAGCGCCGACCGTTGGATCGGGTCGCGCCAGCGATGATCGGGGATCCGGGCGCGGCCGAGCCACGACCGCCAGAATCGGACGGTATTGACGATCCTCGTGGCCGCGTCGTCGGCGTCGGCGGGACTCGCGAGGCCTTCGGCCCACGACAGCGAGCAAAAGGCGCGATCACCCGCCTCGAGCACATGGCGGGCGCGCACGCGGCCGCCTTCGATGCCGAGCGCGAGGTCGGTGTGAAGGCGCACGCGTGACGCCGGCACCGCTGGCGTCGGCGGTGTGACGATCACCATCAACGAGCGTCCACTCGGCCGGGTTCCGCCCGTAGTCGAAGGCGGGCTCGCAGACGAGCTCCATCTCGACGCGTCCCTCGAGGCACTCGACGGTGCGGACGAGGGTGTGCTCGCCGTCATCGTCGGCCGGCGGACGGGTGTGCGGCGTAATCGCGTCCTCGTGGTCCCAGGGTCCAAGCGTGAGCGCGTCGCGCACGACAACCCAGCCGGACGGGACCTTCCACGTGGTCATCAACACGTTCGTGCCCGGCTCGTAGGCACGCGCCGAGGGGTGGTTGATGCCGAACGGGCCGAAGCGGAAGAAGCCCGCCTGGCGGTCGAGGAGCGCGCCGAACACGCTCGGCGCGTCGAAGCTCGGCACGCAGAGCCAGTCGATCGCGCCGTCGGGTGCCACCAGGGCGCCGGTGTGGCAGTCGGAGAGGAACGCGTAGTCGGCGATCGGGGTGAACGGCGAAGGCGCCGCCGCGCTCTGCCCGTCGCTCGTCGTGGGATCCGTCATCAGTCGACCCACGGTTCGTGCCAGCGACCATGACCCGCGACGAGGCGATCAGCGGCCGGCGGACCCCATGATCCCGGCGCGTACGGCTCCACGGGCGGCGGTGCGTCGAGCAGCGGCTGCATGATGCGCCAGGTCTGCTCCACGCCGTCTTGGCGCGTGAAGCGGGTGCTCTGCCCGTTCATCGCGGCGTCGAGCAGGACCTCATACGGCGTGGCGCCCTCACCGCCCTCCTCGGAGAACAACATGTCGAGGTGGATCTGCTCGGCGTGCACGCCGTCGGCTCGACGCGCTTCGAGCTGGAACTTGATGCCGGTCGACGGATCGAGCCGCACCACGAGCTGGTTGGCGTCGGCGTCGGGGTCGCGTAACTGGAAGCCGAGGCGCGGTGGCTTCTTGAACACGAGCCGAAGCTCGGTCTGCGTGACGGGCAGGAGCTTGCCGGTGCGAATGAAGAACGGGACCCCGGCCCAGCGCCAGTTGTCGATGTCGAGTCGGAGTGCAGCGTAAGTTTCCGTCGTGGAATCGGCTGCAACGCCGTCGATGTCCCGGTAACCGTCGTGCTGACCGCGCACGTAGTGCGCGGGATCGGCCTCGGTGATGGCGCGGAGCACCGCCGTCTGCGATTCCTTGATAGTTGAAGGCTCGCCGCCCGCCGGGGCTTCCATCGCCGCGGCCGACACGACCTGCATGAGGTGGTTCACCACGACGTCTCGCAGTGCGCCGACGGGATCGTAGAAGTGGCCGCGATCGGCGACGCCGAAGTCTTCGGCCATCGTGATCTGTACCGACTCGATGTGGTCGCGGTTCCATACCGGCTCGAGCATCGTGTTCGCGAAGCGAAGATAGAGGATCTCTTCGAGCCCCATCTTCCCGAGGTAGTGGTCGATCCGGAACAGCTGCGATTCGTCGATGTACTGGTGCAGCTCTGCGGCGAGCGCGATCGCCGACTCGCGGTCGTGGCCAAACGGCTTCTCCACGACCACGCGCGCGCTCTTGGTGAGGCCGGCGTCGTGAAGACCCTTCACCACCGTGCCGAACAGGAACGGCGGGATCTCCAGGTAGAACACCGGTCGCTCCGCACCCTTGATCTCGGAGCCGACGCGCTCGTAGGTGGCGGCGTCCGAGAAGTCGCCCTGCACATAGGAGAGGCGCGCGGCCAAGCGGTCGAACACCGCGGGGTCGAGCTGCTCCCCAGTCGCCACGATCGAGGTTCGGGCGCGTTCTACGAGCTGGTCGATCGTCCAATCGTCCACGGCCACACCGACGATGCGAGTGTCGAGCAGTTTGCGCCGCTCGAGGCGGTAGAGCGACCGGAATGTCATTACTCGTGCGAGGTCGCCCGTGATTCCGAAAATCACGAGCACGTCGCCGCGTTGCGGGGCGTCCATCAGGATCCCAATCGTTCGAGGAGGTGGTCACCGACGCGAAGGGCGTTGGCGATGATCGTGAGTGTCGGATTGACAGCCCCGATCGACACGAAGAAGCCCGAGTCGACCACGTAGAGGTTGTCCACCTCGTGGGCTCGGCAGTTCACGTCGAGCACCGACGTGGTTGGGTCGGCACCGAAGCGCACGGTGCCGGCCTGGTGCGCGGTCGCCGCGATGTCCATACCCATATGGAGGTACACATTCCGATGGTGTGTTTCCTCGTGCATCCCGAGGTCGCCAAGCAGCGACTCGAACTTCTTGCGCAGCCGCTTGAGTCCCTCCACGTTGTTCTTCGGATCGAGCGTGAGCCGCACCCGACCGTCGTCGATCGTGACCCGGTTCTCGGGGCGGGGCAGGTCCTCGGAGCTGAGCCAGAAGTCGACCGCGTGGAGCGCCACCATCTCGAGCGACGCGCCCGGAGTGAGCTTCGCGCCCCACTTCGCCCAGTGCGGTGCCTTGCCGCGAAGCATCTCGCCATCGCTCTTGCCGAGCATCTGAATCGCACCCATCGGGTACTCCCAGTCGTCGCCCGCGTGATACCAGTCGCTGAGCGCGAGCGTCTTCTGGAGGCGCGTGGGGTTCGGCTCCTTCGACAACGCCATGAGCGCCAGGTTGTTGTGCCGGACGTAGTTGCGGCCCACCTGGTCGGACCCGTTCGCGAGCCCGCTCGGGTGCTGCTCGCTCGCGGAACGCAGCAGCAGCAGCGCCGAGTTGAGCGCGCCGCACGCCACCACCACCACGTCGCCCGACACACGCTGCTCGGTGCCGTCGGCCATCGTGATCACCACCGCGGTGATCTGCCGACCCGACGCGTCCGTCTCGAGGCGGTCCACGTGCGCGTTCGTGACGAGGTCGACATTCGAGTGCTCGAGCGCCGGATCCACGCATACCGTCTGCGCATCGGCCTTGCCCCCGACCAGGCACGGAAAGCCGTCGACACGATCGCAGCGGATGCAGCGGCTGGAGGGGGTGGCATCGCCGTTGGTGTCCTGGTCGAGCATCACGCCGAGCGGCAGGTGCGACGGATGGTGCCCGAGCTTCTCGAGGTCGTCGTTGAGCTGTTGAATGCGCGGCTCGTGCTGCACCTCGGGATACGGGTACGGACCGCTGCGCGTGCCCTCGGTGGGGTCCTCGCCCGCCTTCCCGTGCACGTGGTAAAGGCTCTCGGCCTGCGCGTACCAAGGCTCGAAGTCGTCGTACGTCAGCGGCCACGCCGGCGATATGCCGTCATGGTGGCGGATCTCACCGAAGTCCTCCGGCCGTAACCGGAACAGCGCTGCGCCATAGAACTTCGTGTTGCCGCCCACGTAGTAGTTCTGCTCCGGCGTGAACTCGTCGTCATCCCGGTCGAGCCACTGCTCCGTGGTGAGGTACTTCCCGCGCGTGAACACCGAGACCGTGTCCCAGTTGTCACGTTCGACCGGGAGGTAGTCACCCCGCTCGAGGAGCAAGATCCGCTTGCCCGACGGTGCGAGCTTCCACGCAAGGGTGCCGCCACCCGCTCCGCTGCCGATGATGACTACGTCGTAGTGCTGCTGGCCGGGCATCTCGCCCTCCTTCGACGGGCGCGCCCGCTCGGAACGCCGGCGGGGCGGCTCGCGCTGATGGTCGCGCGCCATCGGCCAGGCGATCTTCACCTCACGCGGGTGATCGCGACGCGCGCCCAAGGCTCGTGCGCGACAAACCGGCGCGCGCCCCGCCCGGACGTCGGACTAGCGAGGTCCGGTGGCGACCGGCGGAGTGTTCATCGACGCGCGCAGCGCGACGAGCGGCGCGTCGGGCACGGTGATGAGGCCGCGACGGGGCCGATCGAGATCGAAGATGACGAGCAGCATTACCGCGATGAGTCCCGCTGCGATCAACGACATGAAAATGCCGCGGTCGTGCGACGCGAGGAACATGCCGAGAACCCCGAGTGCGAGCGCGCTGGCCAGTAACTGCAGCCACAGAACGGACGCCGGAATGCGATTGTCGAGCGCGGCAACGCGCGTCGTGTGCGCATCGATCATCTCGTTGAGTGACTCGACGTACAGGCGCGGAGCGCTCGCGGTCGGCGCCTCGTTCATCGTCCGAGCCGCGAGCGCCCACAGTTGATTCTGGAGACCTACCGACCGATCCGAGGCCAACCGAAACTTTGTGGAGTCCGGTACGGCATCGGACAGATCGATCCGAGCGTCCGCGTACCGGCGAAGCAACGCGAGCGACTCGGTGCGCATCGGCTCGGCGAGCGTCTGCGCGCGTAGGTATGTGGTCCCTATCGCGTTTGCCTCGTCAACCAGTGTCGTACGTCGCGTCTCGTAGCGGCCGACCGCCATCGTCAGTCCGAACGCGAGCAGTAAGGCGACGAACCCCACGAGCGCGCCCTGCACCACACCCAGCGGCTCCTTCAAACCCTTCTCACGCGTCGCCAGGGCGCGCCCGATGGCGATGCCCGCGACGGTCGCACCAAAGATGATCCCCACAACCACGAGCGTCAGCGACAGCGACGAGAGACGAGTGAGCACCGCGCGTCAGTTTGACAGCCGTGGACCTTCTCGCCGTTGATGCATATGCGCTACTCCCAATGCACATCCGCTCGATCCAGGAGTTCAGAAGTGAACGGATGTCGGGCGCGGAGAGGTGGCCGACTCAGGCTCGGAGGTACGCTGAACCGTGGTCATGACGGACGGCGTTATCAGCGCAGTAAGCGGGGAGCTGTAACCGCACAGGGCACGATCTGAGCGTTTCCCTGGTCAGGGCCACAACTGCAAGGGCGTTTAGCTCAGCTGGTAGAGCACCTGCCTTACAAGCAGGGGGTCGTGGGTTCGAGCCCCGCAGCGCCCACGTACGTATGAAAGCGCTCGCGCGAACTATCCGCTGAGGTTCGGGTTCGAGCCGAAGAATCGGGCGTCGCCGAAGGTGAAGATGCCGTTGTCGGCGCCGACGAGCCAGTAGCCCTTGCCGCTCGACGTGGCGGCGATGCCGGAGATGGGCGCATTGAGATGGATCCCGGCTGCGGAACCCTCATACGGGACGCCGAACGTGAACACACCGCCGTCTGAAGCGACGAGCCAGTATCCGCCGTGTGGACCGGCGGCTATCCCGACGACGGGTGCGTTGAGCACGATGCTGCCGAGCGATCCCAGGAAGGGGGCATCGCCGAACGTGAAGACCCCGCCGTCGAAGGCGTCGAGCCAATACCCGCGCCCGTCGGACGTCGCGGCTATCCCGACGATTGGCGCGTTGAGGTGCAGGTTGCCGAGTGATCCGTGGAACGAAGCGTTACCGAAGGTGAACACGCCTCCATCGGACGCAACGAGCCAATACCCGCCGCCATCGCGCGTGGCGGCCATCCCGACGATCGGCGCGTTCAGGTGCACGCTGCGTAGGTCGCCGTAGAACTTGGCGCTCCCGAACCCGGTCACGTGACCGGCCGCGTCGGCGATCCACGCACCGTTACCCGTTGCGGCTGTGCGGATCGCGACGATCGGCGCGTTCCGAACGCCGGTGAGTACGAACGGTGTCGCGTCGCCTTTCGCGGTGATGTTGCCGATCTGGTCGACGGTTCGATAGCCGTGATTGTCGGTGGTCGGCGCGATCCCGACCTCGCTTACGACATGAGGGGTGAACGGGCTGAACGACGAAGGAAACGAGTTGCCGTCACACGTGCTCGGGTCGATCCCGACCGACTCGCTTTGGCTCCCGACCACGAAGCGAAGGTTCCCGGGGAATGCCGGGTCGGCACAATGGAAGCCGCTCCACGCGATTCCGATCTCGGGCGGGAGCCGGCCGGGCGTGAACGAGACGACCTCGGCCGCAGCGAGGGGGTTGTGCGCGATGTTGCGGTACGGCCCGTGGGACGCGAACTGTGGCGCGATCGTCGCGCTCGCGGTGAAAGAGACGACCGCAGTGCAGCGCTGTGCCGGGCTATTCGGCTCGAGGACGACCGAATAGAACACCGTTCCGGCCGCGCCCTGGTTCGCGATCGCTCCGAGCCGGAATCCGCAGCCCGAGACGGGCGGGAGCGCCGCCCCCGCGCTCGATACATCGGCTACGGCGATTGTCCCCGACATCGCCGTCACCGCCGCCAGCGTCACAATGGCAACGCGAACCCTGGAAGGCCGGCCGCTCATACAAATCACCCCTTCGCCGACGCATGCTCGTGCGTCAACGTTCGAGCTTCGCGACGGCGCGTTGCGCGGGGTTCGATGCCAGCGTGGATTACCGATCGCAACCCAGTCGCGAACGCCCCTTCATCGGGTTCCATCCGCCGATCTGCTCGACCGTGTCGGCCGCCCAAAGCGTCGCGAGGTCGCGGACTTCTTCCGGTGTCAGCTGCTCGGTCACATCGCCGTGTCGTAGCTGCACCGTCGCGTGTTCTACGTCAATGGTGTTCCGCTTGATCGCGCACCAGAGCCAGGCGACGCGCTCGGCCTCGACCCCGATCAGGGCGACGACGTCGTCGCGCTCAGCGATGCGGTCCGGTACGAAGAATTCTGTCCCGTATACCGAGTGAAAGAGTCCGGCGTCGCAGAGCGCCGGCCGCTCATCCCACTCCATGAGCAGCCGCCGCGTGCCGATGAGGTGCGAAAGGAACGGTACGTGCGAGTCATGCTCCAGAGTCCCGAACCCGAGCGCGCGCAGCAACGTGAGTCTCGCACCGGTGACCGGAGCAACGCTCGCCGACGACGCTCGCATCATACGAAGGTTACGCGCATATTGACCAGCAGCGTCACAAGACGACGTTCACCGGCGTGTTCGCGCCGGTGCTGCTGCCGTCGCCGAGTTGTCCGTAGAAGTTCGATCCCCAGCACTTGACCTTCCCGCTCGATTGCAGCGCGCACGAAAAGTCAACGCCCGCAGTGATTGCGGTCGCGCCATTGAGGCCGCTGACTGCGACCGGCACGTTGCTGCTCGTGTTCGTCGCGTTGCCGAGCTCTCCGTCGCCGTTGTATCCCCAGCAATTGACGATCCCGACCGAAACGCAGGCGCACGTATGGTTTCCGCCGGCCGTGATGGCGGTCGCGCCCGTGAGGCCGTTGACGGCGAGCGGCGTATTCGAGCCCCCGTTCATGCCGTTACCGAGCTGACCGTCGCTGTTGTATCCCCAGCACTTGACACTGCCGGTCGACTGGCGTGCGCACGAGTGAGAAATGCCCGACGTGAGGGCCGTGGCGGCCGTGAGGCCGCTGACCGCAGTGGGCAGGGTCGAGTCCGTATATGTGGCGTCGCCGAGTTGACCGTAGGCGTTGCTTCCCCAGCATTCCGCGTTTCCCGCCGAGAGCAGCGCACACGAGTGGATATCGCCGGCGGTGATGGCCGAAACGCCGGTCAGCCCGTTGACCGCGATCGGCGCGTTTGTGCCGGTGGTCGTACCGTCGCCGAGTTGACCATGGTCGTTTTCTCCCCAGCACGTGACGGTCCCGCCCGCGAGTAGCGCGGACGAATGGATGGCGCCGGCGGTGATGGCGATTGCGCTCGTGAGGCCGTCGACCGTGACGGGCACGCTCGAGTCGGTATTCGTCCCGTCGCCGAGCTCGCCATAGAGGTTGCGGCCCCAGCACTTGACGGTCCCGTCCGCCAGCAGCGCGCACGAATGCAACTCGCCGGCGGTGATGGCGATTGCGCTCGTCACGCCGTCGACCGTGACCGGCACGCTCGAGTCGGTATTCGTCCCGTCGCCGAGCTGACCCCAGTTGTTGCGTCCCCAGCACTCAACGGTTCCGTCGGAGATCAGCGCGCACACGTGATACGCACCGGCAGTGATCGCGGTGGCGACCGCGGTGGTGGTCGCGGCGGTGAGGCCGCTGACGGTGGTAGGCGTCGTGGTGTCGTCGGTTGTGCCATTACCCAGCTGACCCCAGTGGTTCCATCCCCAGCACTTGACGCTTCCACCGGAAAGCACCGCGCAGGTGTGCTGCCATGTCGTCTCAACCGCGGTGGCGTTGGCGATTCCGCTCACCGCGACGGGCGTGTTGCTATTCGTGTTCGTGCCGTTGCCGAGTTCACCGAGTTCGTTAAATCCCCAGCACTTGACGGTTCCATCCGCAAGCAACGCGCACGTGTCGAGACGGCCGGCGGTGACGGCGGTCGCGCCGGTGAGGCCGCTGACTGCGACCGGAGTGTACGAGCCGCTCCCTGTCCCGTTGCCGAGCTCACCCTCCAAGTTGCGTCCCCAGCACTTGACGGTTCCGTCCCGAGCAGCACGCACGAATCCGTGTCGCCGGCTGTGACAGCGGTTGCACCGGTGAGGCCACTGACCCCCACGGGCGTGTGTGAGTCGGCGTTCGTCCCATTGCCGAGATTGCCGTCGCCGTTGTACCCCCAGCACTTCACGGTCTGGTCGGAAAGCAGCGCGCAAGTGTGGTAGTCGCCGCCGGTGATGGCGGTCACGCCGGTGAGGCCGCTGACAACGCCCGGCACGTTGGTGTCCGTGGTCGTACCGTCGCCGAGCTGACCCGAATCGTTTTGTCCCCAACACTTCAGGGTCTGGTTGGAGAGGAGCGCGCACGTGTTGTAGGCGCCTGCGGCAATGGCGGTGACGCCGGTGAGGCCGGTAACGGCGACCGGGGTGTTCGAGCTGGTGTTCGTCGTGTTGCCGAGCTGACCGCGGAAGTTTTGTCCCCAGCATTTCGCGGTCTCATCAGAGAGGAGCGCGCACGTGTGGTAGCCGCCTGCGGTGATGGCGGTGACGCCGGTGAGGCCGGTAACGGCGACCGGGGTGTACGAACTGGTGCTCGTCCCGTTGCCGAGCTGATCGTAATCGTTGTTCCCCCAGCACTCGACAGTCCTGTCGGGGAGCAGCGCACACGAATGCAAGGCGCCGGTGGCGACGACCGCACTCGGATTCACACCCGTGACGCCGACCACGGCGACTGGGACCATTGCGTTGGTCAACGAGTTGTTGCCCAGCTGCCCGGAGCTGTTGAGACCCCAACACATCATCGTTCCTCCGGGCAAGGACGCACACGAATGGTTGAAGCCGGTGGCGATTGCGGTTGCGCCCGTGAGCCCGCTGACGGCGACCGGGACGTTTGCGTTCGTCAACGTGTTGTCTCCGAGCTCACCCGAGCTATTGAGACCCCAACACATCACCGTCCCGCCGGCGAGCAAAGCACAGCTATGCGAGCCGCGCGCGGCGATCGCGCTCGCACCGGTCAGTCCGCTGACGGCGACCGGAGTTTTCGCGTTCGTGTACGTGTTGTTCCCCACCTGTCCCGAGCTGTTGAGACCCCAGCACTTCACGGTCCCATCAGTGAGCAATGCGCACGAGTGGTTCGCGCCCGCGGCGATCGCGCTTGCACCGGTCAGTCCGCTGACGGCGACTGGAGTCTTTGCGTTGGTCAGTGTGTTGTTTCCCAGCTGCCCCGAGCTGTTGAGACCCCAGCACTTCACAGTTCCGGCCGCCAATAACGCGCAGCTATGTCTGCCACGCGCGGCGATCGCGGTCGCGCCGGTGAGGCCGCTGACGGCGACTGGAGTTTTCGCGTTGGTCAGCGTGTTGTTCCCTAACTGTCCCGAGCTGTTGAGACCCCAGCACTTCACGGTCCCACCCGCGAGCAATGCGCACGAGTGGTTCGCGCCCGCGGCGATTGCGGTCGCGCCAGTGAGGCCGCTGACCGCGACCGGAACTTTTGCCTTTGTCAGTGTGTTGTTCCCCAGCTGTCCCAAATTGTTGAGACCCCAGCACTTCACGGTCCCGACCCGCGAGCAATGCGCACGAGTGGTATGCGCCTGCGGTGATTGCGGTCGCACCCGTGAGACCCTTGACGGAGACCGGAACCTTGGCGTTCGTCAGTGTGTTGTTTCCCAACTGTCCCGAAGTATTGAGCCCCCAACACCGCACGGTCCCAGCCGCCGAGAGCACGCACGAGTGCTTGGCGCCCGCCGTGATCTTCGGGGCAGCCGAAGCGATGCCCGTTCCCGCATCGGCCGCGGCGGCCGAGGGAAGTGCCATTGGGCCGGACAGGGCAACAATCGAAGCCACCAGCATGATCGCGCCCACCGTTGGGAACCCGACCGAAATCCGTGAACCGTGTCCCATTGCGAACCCGCCCCCTCCTGTGATGCGCGAAGACGTGCCTCATCAAGGCTCACAGATGCATGAAAGGGTAGTTGTTCATGAACAAATTGAACAACGGCGTCTTGTGTTAGCTGCCGGAGACGGCTTATGGGATTGACGATGCGTCTATTTCTTCGACTTAGCCGAACGAGTCGCGCGTTCAGCTGCCTCAATTTCAACGGGATCGCGAGCGGTGCTACCCGGATCCCGTCGGCGGGAACGGCAGATAGCCGGCATGGATTTCCGATCCGGGTTCACTGCCGTAATTCGGCTTGAAGATGATGAACACGTTGAAAGCACGCGTGCCATCCGGCTCTTGGTCGACAAAGCCGCACGCGCAGCCGTCCATGTTCCAGTGAATCTGGCCCGTGAATGTCACCGACGCGTGCGGTGCCAGCAGCAGACCTGTCCGCACGCCCTGCGCGGTCTCGTGCCGGAAGGCGGGATCGCTCGTTGCGGCGATCATGAAGAACTGATTCGCGTTCACGCCGAATTCGAGCCCGACGTAGGCGATGCCGTCGGAGTAGCTCGGATCGAGCCCTCCCCAGTCGTAGAAGATCCACTGGTCGTGCGGGTTCGTGATCGTCGCGGTGTACGCCATCGGTTGATCGAAATGCACTTCCGGAGGATCGAACGTCGCGCTCCCGATCAAGTCCTTGGGGAACAGGATCGTGCCGGGTGGCCACGGTGACGGGACCGTGGTTGGAGGCGGCTCGGAATCGGTCGCCGGCGCGGCCGTCGTGCTGGGCGCTGCTCGGTGTACGGCGGGTGCGGCGGTCGGTACGGAGCCTGGACTCGTGCTCGTGGCCGCCGCCGTGGTGGTGGTCGTCGCGGCCGACGACGTCGTGGGCTTCGTGGTCGTGGGCGTCGCGGTCGACGTCGGACCGGCCCGACGTGTCGCCCGCGGTCTACCCGGATGGTCGTCGGTCGCTGTGACCGCGACCGCGATGAGCGCGATGACGACGACCGCGTCGATCGCGCCGATCATCGCTCGCCTTCGGGTTACGTCCATTCAGGGGTTGACACACCGCGACCCGGTCAACGGTTTGGTCCGGCGTCGCCGCCCCTACTCAGGTCGTGGCGACCGATGCCGCCATGTAGCGTGCGAGGTTCTCCATTGCGGGCCCGAAGTTGGTCGCGATCGTGGTGAAGGCCGCGGCGACGTCGGGATCGTTTGCCCGTTCACCCGCCGCGCGTGATGGGTCGAGCCGACAGCGTGCGTTCCATGCCGCGAGGTCGGGCTCCGCGGACCGAACGGCAAGTCCGGTCATGCCGGTCAGCGCGACGCGTAGGACCTGAACGATGTCGCCCGTGAAGGTCAGCGGTGGGCACAGGCGGTTCTTTTCAATGTCGTCGTCTCGGAGCGCCTCGACCGCGCCGATCGTTGCCGTGGTCCACGGAACAATGCCGATCGTGACGAGCTGCAGCGTTATGCGATCACCGGCGAATACGGGTATCGGCTCGCTCGAGGGGATGCCCGCCGCAGTGCAGTCGACATAGACGCGGCTGCGCGTCGGCAGGGCGTTCGTCGTGATCGAAGATGATGCGGTCGGTTCCGATGCGCCGGACTCTTCCCGCGCGTACGACTCGCTCGATGGTGGCGAGCGCGTCGATCTCGACGCGTGCTGATCGTGGCGCCGCGAAACGCGTTCGGCTCGACGGCGCCGTCGATCCGCACGAACACGCCGGCGGCTTCCAGGCGGTGCGCGAAATCGTGGCCGCTCTCCGCTTCGGCACATGCCTCGACCCAGCGGGCTTGCATCTGCATGTACGAGCCGACGAGGTCCAATGGCTGCATGAAGCGCGCGGTTGAACAACCAAGGATCCCGAGGACGGATCCACTCGATGCGATCGGGATCGACTCCCGCATCGAGCAGCCAGTTGCAGGTGTCCATGGCCGTCTTGCCGCACCCGAGAATCGTGAAACCGGCCGGTGCCTCCGCCAGGTGAACGAGGTCGTTGGGTGTCACCAACCGCACTCCCGCGTCCACCGTGAACGTGGGTGTGTGGCGCGAAGGAATGGACGACTCCATGTAGGTCGCGTCGACGAGACCGACGGCGAACGCGGATCGTGCACTCCTCGCCGGAGAGCAGCGAGACGACATGGTGGCCGTCGCGCGTCCTCGCCGCGGTAGTCATACCGGGGCAGGAATTGCACTCGCCCGGAGGCCAGGTGGTGCTGTTCGAGCACGTCGGTGAAATAGCTGCAGATCTCGGGCGCGGTTGCCCGCTCGTAGAACCCGGCGTTCGGGCCCGACTCGTCGATTCGGTCGTGGCCCAGCCGGCGAGACGGGACGCCGTAGTTCGCGGACGGCTGGTGGAGCCGAACGAACGGATACGCGTCGAGCCAATGGCCACCCGGACGATGCCGGCGATCGACCAAAACGATCTCGGCATCCGACTCGTCGAGCAGCGAATCGACGAAGGCCATGCCCGACGCGCCGGCACCGATCACGAGATAGTCAGTGACGAGCTCCCTCATCTCGAGAGCCTTGCGCAAAGGTCCGCCCACCGCCAGTGCCCGGTGACGCAGGAGAATCACTCCGGATTCGCTTTACGGAACCGGGCTGAGTGCCGAGATAAGTAGGTGCCCGAAGCGCCCGACGGACACAACCGTCGTCAACACGAACGCCTGCAGCTCGAGGGTCGCGTCGTGCTCATTGCCGATCCGCGCAAGGGGCTCATCGGCGCAAAGGGCCAACTCGTGGATGTTTCCGAGGGTGGTTGCCAGGTACGGATTCGAAGTCGGGTGGGTGTGGGCATCGCCGCAAGGGTGAGACTCAACGTTGCCGGAAGCGTGTTGTGGCTCCCGGCGGTCACGCGTCGGGCGCGCCAGGACTCGACGGGCTGGACACTCGGCTGCGCATTCGAACGGCTGACTCCCAAGAAACAGGCCGCGCTCCGCACGATGTTGTTCGACCTCAGCATCCGCCGCGCCGAACTGGATGCAAACGCCGGCGAGGGTGACGCGTAACGCAGGGATCACATTTCGATTGCCCTTGTTGTTACTCGGAGCGCAGTGCAACCGCGGGCCACAGGCGGGCCGCGGCCCGGGCGGGGAAGAACGCGATCGCATTGACTGCGATGATTGCGCCGGGTACGAGGAGCGCGAGCGCGAGCGGCACGGTGATGGCGACCTGTACGCCGAGGCTGTGTGCCATCGCCCGCCAGACGATTTCCCCGACGAACACACCCAACGGGATTCCGACGAACAACCCACCGATCGCGAACGCGGTGGCCTGCCAAGCCACGGTGTGCCGCAATTGCGGACGACCGAAGCCGATCGTCTTGAGGATGGCGAGGTCGCGTCGGCGGCGCCGGGTACCGGTGGAGATCGCATGCGCAACCGCGACCAGCGCCAGAAACGCGAGCAAGGCCGCGGTTGCCGTCGGGAACCAATTGATCTTTCGCAGCCGGTCGATCTCGGTCGGCACCAGCGGACCGCCGACCGGGTTCGTTCCCTTCTTCGCGTAGATCTGCCGGGCGATCGCATCGCGATCTGCGCGCGGCGCGTACGTGCCGACGACGAACCGGCTGAACACATCGTTGTTCGCGCCGGCCGCGTACCACCCGGCGGGCGTGAACCACACTCCGTCGGCGACGGGTTGCGCGTCTGCGAGTTGCGGGAACACCGCTTCGCCGACGATCCGTTCGACGACGGGCTTGCCCTTCGGGCCGGAGGTCCGCACCGTGTCGCCGACGCGTTTGCCGAGCGCCCGCATCGTCGTGGAACCGACTGCGACCTCCTTCGGTGTCCGCGGTGCGCGCCCGGTGACGATCGCCGGTCGGAGCGTGCCTCTGACTGGGACGAGTGCCCAGCCGATCGTCGGACGGCCCGCGAACTCCATGTTCTCGTAGCACGCGACGCCGAGCGCCGCGATGCCCGAGATGCGGGAGATGCCGAGGTCGGTGTTGTCGCAGCGTTGAATGTCGGTGGTTTCGGCTTTGAAATCAAATGTCCATCCGAACAGACGCGGTGTCGACGACAGGTGCCCGAGGCTCGAGGCGAACACGATCAGCGCGCTCAAACCGACGACGCCGAACGCGACGCCGAACGCCGCGGAACGAAGCGGCACCGCCCGATCACCGCTTCCGGGATCGGTCGCCATGTGCAGTCCCATCGTCGCGGCCGGTGAAAGCCCGGAACCCCTCAGCGAGCCGGCGACGCGAGCCCCGAGTCCCGGCCGACGGGTGGCCCGGCTGCCGGCTGCGATACGGGTCGATTCGGAGCGCGGCGACAACCGCGATCGCGATCACGGCCGCGACGACGGCCAGCGCTCCCGGTACGAGCACCCGCCAATCTGCATGCAGGCCGGGATCGGGATCGGCGCGGCGAGCGACACCGAACGGCAGGAGCGGTGACGCGGCTACTGCGCCGCCGACCGCGAGCAACGCGCCACCTCCGGCGATCACGAAGACCCGCGCGCCGCTCATGCCCGTACGTTGAAAGCGGGTCGTACCCAGCGCAGTCAGAACCCGCTGGTCGAGTTGGGTCGACGCCACCTCGCGGTTCAGCACGATCGCGATGGCAACGAGACCCGCGAGGGCGGTGATCACCGCGAAGATCAGCAGGGCGTCGGTGAGCACGTTGATCGCGTCGCGTGCGCCGGCGCTCTCGATCTCGAGACTCTGTGCTTGGAAGGTGGGATCCTTCCGGAAGATCTTGGCGAGTGCCGCAGTCGTTCGCGGCACGTCGGTAGCCCGGATGCGGAACGTGAAGCCGGCCGGGTTCGCGATCCGGCCTCGATATGTACGTTCGAATGCGGGCGGCAACAGCAGGACACCACCCGCGCTGCCCAGCGAGGCGAGGTCGAGCGGGCGCCGGATCAAACCCACGATGTGCAGACGCATCCGCCCGTCCATGCGGAAGGGGCCTCCGTGGCGCAGGCGGTCGAACGCCTGCGTCGACATGTACACCGTGCCGAGCGTGTCGCCGACCCCGAGGTGACTCATCGCGGCGAGTCCCTCGCCGATATCGATCTCGTCGAGGGAATTGGGGTTCGCGAGCCGGCCCGCGACCAACCGCGGCCGGTCGACTTCGGTACCGAGTGCTCGTCCTACGGGCGCGGCGATCAACAGATGTTGGAGCGCCGGTGAGGCCGGTCCCAGCAACAGAAGGTCGACGACGCCGACACCCTCGACTCCAGGTACACGGCGTACCGCCGCGAGCTGGGCCGGCGTGTACGACGCGACCTGGATCTGGATGTTCGACGAGCGGCTGACGTCGTTGAATCGCCGGAGCGAGGAGCTGCTGCGGCGGGCCCCGGCGAGCGCGGCGAGCGTCACCGCACCGACGAGACCGACGAGCAGCATGACGACGACGGTGCCGCGCCAGTAGCGCCGCAACTCAGCCCTCGCCACCATCCGAATCGCGCCCAACGCGCCCCACCTTAGAAACCGGACTCCCGCCCAGTCGACGCGTTGGATCGACATCCGGCAAGGGTGGTGGTATCCGAATTTCCCGGGGGGCCAGCGCGGTGAAGCTTTGCAGTCGTGGCACGAGCTCGACCGTCAGGGCATCATGCGTGCGTGGCGGGGGACGAGCTGGTTCGGTATCGGTCGGGCGTGTTCGACAGCGAGCGTTGGCAGCGGTTCTCGCCGCGGACCGGGCGACATCATCATCAGCACACCGGTGAAGTCGGGCACGACCTGGATGCAGATGATCTGTGCGCTGCTGATCTTTCAGCGCACGACGTTTGATCGATCACTCGATCTCATCTCGCCCTGGCTCGACATGCAGATCCGTGACATCGATGACGTGATTGCCAACCTGGAGGCGCAGCAACATCGACGCTTCATCAAGACCCATACGCCGCTCGACGGGTTGCCCCGCGACTCGGCGGTCACGTACATCTGCGTCGGTCGAGACCCCCGCGACGTCGCCGTCTCCTGGGCGCACCACTCCGACAACATCGATGTTCAGGCCATCTTCACCGCTCGCGACCGCGCGGTCGGGAACGAAGACCTCGCCGAGATGTATCGCGACTTCGAAGCGCCGCCGACCGATGCGCTCGCCCGCTTCTGGCGCTTCGTCGACGATTCGCCCGACGGCGAACTGGCGCACGTCAACCTCGCCTCGACGATGCATCACCTCGCCACCTATTGGGAAGTGCGCGACCAACCGAACGTCGTCCTCGTCCACTATGCGGATCTGCAGCGCGATCTCGCAGGCGAGATGCGACGCCTCGCGCACCGGCTCGACATCGACGTCGACGAAGACCGCTTCCCCGATCTCGTGGCCGCGGCCGGCTTCGACGCGATGCGAGAACGCGCCGACGAGATCGTGCCCGATGCCACCGACGGCATCCTGAAGAGCAATCGAGCGTTCTTCCATCGCGGCGGCAGCGGCCAATGGCAGGAACTGCTCGATGCGGCCGGGCGGCGTCGATACGACGAGCGAGTCAGGCAACTCGCACCGCCGGATCTCATCGAGTGGCTACACCGTTAGCGAGGTGTCAGCACGCAGAATTCGTTGCCTTCTGGGTCGGCCAGCACGACCCAGGAGACATCGCCTTGCCCGATATCGACCCGCCGCGGCGCCGAGCGCGATGAGGCGCTCGACTTCTGCCGCCTGGTCGCCGTCGGGCATCGGCGCGACGTCGAAATGAAGGCGGTTCTTGCCGGTCTTGACCGTGTCGCTCGGAGGACCCGAACGTCACGAAGGGACCTCGTCCGTCGGGATCACGAATCGCGGTGTCGCCGTCTTGGTCGTACACGATGGGCCAACCCGGTCGCCTCACTCCAGAACCGGCCGACGGTCGGGCCGGCGGGCTCGAACACGACGGCGCCGAGCAGACCCGTCGTCGCCAAGAATTCACCGCGCACGACGACGCAGAACTCGTTGCCCTCGGGTCGGCCAGCACCACCCATGGGACGTCGACTTGGTTGCCCGACGTCGACGGGCTGCGCGCCCAAGCGCGATCAGCCGATCGACCATCTCCGACTGGTGCTCGGGTGATTCGCTGACGAGATCGAGATGGATCCGGTTCTTTGCGGTCTTCGGCTCCGGGACGGGAAGGAACAAGATCTCGAAGCTGGTTCCGTCGGTCGGGACGAGACATCGATCTCGTCGTCGGTCTCGTCCTCGATGTCCCAGTGCAACGTGGCCGCCCAGAAGCGCGCCAGCCGCAATGGATCGTTGGCGTCGAAGCACAGCGTGACGAGTCGGGTGCCGATCAAACCGACGAGTATTGCAGTGACGGATACCTACCCACTGCAGGCACGGGTAGCATCGCCTGCGTTCGAGCGCATCGGGCAGTTGCCCTATGGGGGTCCAGTGGGTGATTTGGCCGAGCCAGCTGACGCTGCACCCCAACGACGGGCGAAGAGAATTCCGGCGCTCGAGTTGCACGTCACCACGTCGATGTTCGGGCGCGCCGCCGAGCAATCCGAGCTCCTCGCCGCCTTGAGCGATCCCGCGGCGAGGTTGGTGACACTCACCGGCCGCGGCGGCGTCGGGAAGACGCGCCTCGCCCTCGAAGTCATCCGCATTCTCCGGGAACGGGCGGCGCCCCCACTGGTCACGGTCTCCCTCGCGGGGACGACCAGACCGGAGCTGGTGATCGGTGAGATCGCCGCCGCGTTCGGCGTGCCGCTGTTGCCCAACGTCGACATGGTCGACGCGGTCGCGGATCGGATCCGCGGCGACGAGCTGCTGGTCGTGCTCGACAACTTCGAGCAGGTGCTCGACGCGGCCCCAGTGCTGAGCGATCTGCTGGAACGCTGCGCGGGTTTGAAATTCCTGGTGACCAGTCAGGCGCCGCTGCGACTCCAGTGTGAACGCGTCCTCGCAATCGATCCACTACCCGTCCCGGAGCGCGGCGAGGGAGATCCGTCGGTGCTCGCCGCGGAGGACGCCGTCGCGACCTACTGCGCCCGGGCCGCGGCCGTCGACCGGAGCTTCGAGCTCGAGGCGAGCAACGCCCTCGCGGTCGGGGAGTTGTGCCGCCAGGTGGATGGGCTGCCGCTGGCGATCGAGCTCGCCGCGGCGCGCGTGGCGACCCTGCCCGCCGCCGCGATCTTGAGCCGCCTCGACACGACCGGGCTCGATCTGCTCCGCCGGGCGCGCGGCGACGCGCCGGCCCGCCATCACGATCTACGCGCCGCGATCGACTGGACCTACCAGCTGCTCGCGGCCCGACGAGCAGTGCTTGATGCGCCGGCTCTCGTTGATCTCGGGAACGTTCGATGTCGAGACCGTCGAAGCGCTCAGCAATTCGACGAGCTCCGGCGACGCGATCGACGAGCTCAGCGCGCTCGTCGACCTGCATCTCGTCGATCCGCTCCCGGCCCGCGAACCGGCGCGGTTCCAGATCGCATCATCGATCCGGGTCTTCGGTCGCGAGCAGCTCGAGCGCATCGGCGACTACGAGTCCACGCAGCGCATGCACATCACGCTGCGGGCGGCTACCGCGCGGCGCCGCGAGCGTGGGCACGACATCCGCCGACGAGATCGCCTGGCTCGAGGTGCTCAACTCCGACCACGACGATCTCATCGCGGCGCTCGATGCCGCGCTCGATACCGATCTCGCGGACGACGCGATCGATCTCGCGGCCGGTCTCGCGCCGTTGTGGGATACGCGGCGGCTTCGACCCTGTCTACGAGGAGCTCCTCGAACGCACGCTGAAGCTCGGCGCGAATCGCGAAGCCGCGAGTGCCGCGTACGCGAACGTGTTGATCTGGTCGGGCCTCTTGGGTTTGCGGCACCGGCCGACCGAGCAGCAAGTAGAACGCGTCGAGCTTGTCGATCGACTGCAGCGAGGCGAGGAGCTTGCCCGCGCCCTCGGGGACGACCAAACCCTGCTGCGCGCGCTGGTCCTCCGGATGCGCTCGACGCCCTACACAGGCGACTTCGCGCGTGCCCAAGCTGCGTCCGCCGAGGGCCTCGAGCTCGCGGCGCGCACGAGCGAGGAGCGCTCGCTCGGGGAGATCGAGGCGTGGTCGGGGATGCTCGCGCAACAAACCGGCAACGACGAACGCGCGATCGCGCTCGGGCTGTCTGCGGTCGCGCGCGCTCGCCGTTACGGCGATCCGCGCACGCTGGTGCTGGCGACGATGTTGTTGGTTCCGTTGCGCCGCAATCACCCGGAGATCGGCGACGACGTGCCGCCACCCGAGGAGGCGCTGCTCGGCGCGCGCGCGACTGGGCTCACGCTGTACGAAGCGCTGCTCCTGCCGATGATCATCGGTGATGCGGCCGCGGCCGGCGATCGTGCGGCCGCACTCCGGTGGGCGGCCGAGTCACTGACGATGGCGCGCAGCATGCCCGGAACGCCGATCGTCGGGTACAACCTCATGAGCATGCTGCGAGTCGCGGCCGTGTGCGACGACGCCGAAGCCGGCGCGTACTTTCATGGCGTCGTGCGCGACGACGTCGCCGCGCTTTCACAAACCCTGGCCCCGCAACAGGTCCGGCTGTACGAAGCGACGATCGATCACCTGCGGTCCACGCTCGGCGCCGATCGGTTCGAAGCGGAAGCGGCGCGCGGCGCGGCCTTGGCCCCGGCCGCGGCGATCGAGGAGGCGTTGCGCTACGTGCACGACGCCATTGCGCGCTTCGCCGCCGATGACCAGCCGTCCGATCCAGTCGTCGCGACGGCAACCCCGGACGCGCTCACCGCTCGCCAGCGTGAGGTGCTCGGCCTCCTCGTGGCGGGACTCGGGAACAAGGAGATCGCCGCTCGACTCGGCGTCTCGACGAAGACGGTCATGCATCACACGACCGCGATCTACCGGACGCTCGGCGTACGAGGCCGAGCCGAAGCCGCCGTGCTCGCGATCCGCGCCGAACTCGTCGACTGACCCTACGGTCGGCCGTATGGTCGACTGAGAGGAATGGATTCGGAGGTCGATGCGTGACGACGGTCGTGCGCGGGAGCAGCTCTCGAAGCACTATCGGCACACAATCGCGCTGGACCGGCTCGACCTCGAGATCGAAGCGGGCGAGGTGTTCGGCTATCTCGGGCCGAACGGTGCCGGGAAGTCGACGACGATCGGGCTCCTGCTCGGGTTGATCCGTCCCTCGGGCGGCACGGCGCGGATCTTCGACCTCGACGTGTGGCGCGACGCGCCGGAGATCCACCGCCGGCTCGCGTACGTTCCGAGCGAGGCGAACCTGTGGCCGTCGCTCACCGGCGCGGAGGTGTTGCGGTTCCTCGGCGCGATTCACGGCTCGGTCGACACGACCTACCAGAGCGAGCTCGTCGACCGGTTCGAGCTCACGCTCGACAAGAAGGTCCGGGCGTACAGCCACGGCAATCGGCAGAAGATCTTGCTCATCGCCGCGTTTGCCGGCCGGCCCGAGTTGATACTGCTCGACGAGCCGACAACCGGTCTTGATCCACTCATGGAGCAGGTCTTTCGCGAGTGCGTGATCGAGGCACGGGATCGCGGGCAAACCGTGTTGTTGTCGTCTCACGTCTTGAGTGAGGTCGAGGCGGTATGCGATCGCGTCGCCATGTTGCGAGCCGGCCGGATCATCGAGATCGGTCATCTCGAGACGCTTCGAGGGCTGGCGGCCCTTCGGGTGCACGCCGAGCTCGCGGGGCCGGTTCCCGATCTCGCGTCCGTGCGCGAATGTGTCCAACGTCGTCGTCGACGGCCAAGACGGTCGATTGTGACGTCACGGGTTCGATGCAGCCGCTGATCGCCGCGTTCGCATCGGTCGGGGTCGAGCGCATGACGACGCGCGAGGTCTCCCTCGAGGAGCTCTTCGTCTCCCACTACGGCAACGAATAGCCGAATGGCACCGCGGCGCGACCGGTTCCGAAGCGGGGCAGACGTTGCGATCGCGAAGCAAGCGTTCAGACAGGTCCGAGTCGGCGCCACGGTGTGCGCGGTTGCGTTCGGGGCCACCGCCGCGTCGTCGGCGGTCGACGTACGTCTCTTCGTTTCCCACCGCCCTCAGCCGTCAACAGCTCCTCGCGACGACCGGGCATGACTCGGGTCTGTCGGTGTTGCTCGGTCCGGTGTCGTCGATCGGCACGGTCGGTGGATACACGTTCTACAAGGTCTTCGTGTTCCTCACGACCATCGGCGCCATCTGGGCGTTGCTCGCGGCGACGCGGATACTGCGCGGTGAGGAGGAGGGCGGACGCCGCCAGCTCGTGCTCGCCGGGAGCACGCGACCGGCACGCGCGACTGCGGCGACCGTCACTGCGACTGTTCGCGGCGGTCGGCGTGATCTTCGTCGGGAACGGCGCTCCTCACGTTGCTCGCCGGCCGCGACGCCAAGGTCGGTTTCAGCGTGGGTGGTTCGTTGCTCTTCGGGCTGAGCCTCGTCGATCGCTCCGGCCGTGTTCGTCGGAGTCGGCGCCGTTGCTTCACAACTGAGCCGGACCCGACGCGGTGCCACCGGCCTCGCCGTCGCGACGTTCGGGGTGACCCTCGTATTGCGCATGATCGGCGACGCCGGCCACGCGACGCGGTGGTTGCTGTGGGCGACGCCGTTCGGCTGGATCGAACGGATGCATCCGCTCACCCGAAATGATCTCCGTCCGCTGATTCCCGCGGTCCTCGCGGTGATCGGGTTGTGCAGCGTTGCGGTAGTGCTCTCGTCGAAACGCGACACGGGTGATGGCATTCTCGCCTCCGAGGACGTCGCACCGCTGCGGGCATTCGGTCTGGGTTCGGCGTTCGGACTGAGCGCGAGGCGCGAGTTGCCCGTGCTGGTGGCGTGGTGTGCAGGCTTGCTCGGGTTGGGAGTGATGTTCGGCACGATCGCCAAGGTGACGACCACTTCGACGCCGGGATCGCTCAACGACACGCTCGAGAAGTTCGGTGTGCGCGGGAGTCTTTCGGCGCAGTACTTCGGCGTCGTGTTCCTGCTCGTCGCGACCGTCGTCGCGCCTGCTGGCCGCGGGCCAGGTCGGCGCCGCGGGCGAAGAGGAGACATCAGGCCGGCTCGCGAACGTGCTTGGTGCGCGCGACCCGGCGAACGAGTGGTTCGGCGGACGGCTCGCGCTCTGCGCGGCGGCAATCCTCCTCGAGCGCAGCGCTCGCCGGGCTCGGTGCGTGGCTGGGTGCGAGGAGCCAGGGGGTGGACTTCCCGATCTCGACCTTGCTCGGTGCGGGACTCAACGTGGTGCCCAGTGCGCTCGTCGTACTCGGCTTCGGTGCCGTGGTGCTCGTCGGTGGCGCCCCGCGTCGCGGCGCCGACGATCTACGGCGTCGTCGTCGGATCGCTGGTCATCGACTTCTTCGGATCGCTGGTTTCGAGCCTGCACTGGCTCCGCTATCGTGTCGCTGTTCCACTACATGGCGCTGGCGCCGGCTCAGGCCACGAGTCCGCTGACTCTCTGCGATCAGACTGCGCCGTGGCCGTGTTCCTCGGAGCGGTCGCAACCGCGATGTTCCGCCGGCGCGACCTGCAAACGGCATGACCACCTCGGGCGCGTACGATCGGGCGAATGCCCGACGAAGAGCGTCCGATCAATGGACCACCCCGGCCCGACGGCGGCCGGCTGCACGCGGCGGCCGGTCAGCTGCACGAGATGTTCGGCGTGCATCGCCAACTCGACCACGTGCTCTACGAGTCGGCGAAGCGAGTAGGGCGGCGTCGAGTTCGAGAGCATCTTCAACCCGATCTCGCGGGAGTCGATCGCGGCGACACCTCGCATGGATGCCATCAACCACGATCAGGTGTTCCTGCGCTCGTCGCCACTGTCGGCCGCCGAGACCGAAGCTGCGCTCGGCCTCCTCGAGATTCTGCACGGGGACTTCGCCGCGTCGAACATCGACGCGTTCGTCGAGTTCACCAATCGCGAGAAATTGTTCGAGCGTCTCGCCGACGGTCAGTCGTTCGTCTTCGTCGGTTCGCACCTCGAGTTCCAAGACGTCGGTTTCAACTTGGGGTATCTCACCCGGGCCGCGCAGAAGAAGGGCTTCGACCGTCTCGACACCCGTACGACGCTGATGATCGGTCGGCTGCTCGGATACCTCGAGGTCATGGGGATGAACGTCATCGACGACATCCTGCGCAAGGCCGCGAACGTCTTGAAGACGTTCCCGGTGAGCGGTGGGGAGGCAGTCAACGAGGGCGACATCACCGACGAGGATCTCAACCGACGGGTGAAAGCGTTCCGGAAGCGCCAGAACGCGCGGACGCGGGGCGAGTTCATGAACCTCATGACCTCCGATCACGGAAACATCGTCATCGAGGCCGGCAGCGGGTCACGCGACGCGAAGGATGCGCACGGCTACGTCGTGATGGAACCGTTCGCAGCCGGAACGCGTGAAGACCTCTACCTCGCGGCGCGGGCCGGGGCCGTGATCTATCCCATCTTCGGCGACTACGGCGACCGCAACGAACCGAGCATCGTCGAGTTCGGTCCCGAGATCCGCACGCTCGAGAGCCCGCAACACGCGCACGCGATCGGAGAGATGATCGCGGGCATGGGCAACCGGGCCCGCGGCGCGGCCTCGCAGCAATACCCCGACGTTGCCCGCTTCCGGATCCCGATCAGATACGGGAGCTACGAGAGCTGACGCGGTGGTCTACCGCGTGAGCGTCGTCTTGGGATGCAGCGGAAGGATCAGCGGGAGCCGCGGCACCTGCGTGAAGTCGAAGTCGCGCGTGAGATCACCGAGTATCGGCACGTTCTCGCGCACCGTCGGCCGGGGATCGGCGCGGCCATCGGTGCGCGGATCGAGTCGTTGGCTGTTGAGGAAATCATCTTCGATGAACTTCGCGTAGGCATCGAAGCTCAAGACCTGATGGTCGATGTAGCCCCGGCGCGGCGTACGGGCTGATCACGATCGCGGGAACGCGCAGGCCGTATCCGTTCTGGTCGACGCGTGGCGGCTGCACGTGGTCGTAGAGACCGCCCCAGTCGTCCCAGGCGAGGAAGATCGCAGTCGATGCCCAGTCTTTGCCGCGCATGACGGCGTTGACGAGGCCGGTGACGTACGCGACGCCTTTGTGGATTTGATCGGGCGGATGCTCGCTGACCGCGCCCGACGGCACCACCCATGACACCGCCGGCAGCGTTCCGCTTCTGGCCGCGGCGTAGAAGCGGGATACCGGCTCGATGTTTCCCAGCTGATGGTCGTCGCGCACCGTGTCGAAGTAGGGGAGCGGATTCCAGATGCCCGGTGTGCGCGCGTTCTGCGTGACGCGTGCGCAGGTGATGGCGTCATCGTCCTCGCAGTCGGGTTCGGCGCCCGCCACGACGTAGTAGCCCCACGACACGTTGTGCTTGTGCAGGAGATACGTGAGATCCGTCCACGCGTAGATGGGGCCGCGCGCCGTCGTGCGGCGACCGAGTGGGCCGGGGGTCGGAGGGGTCGCGCGGCGATTTGGAGTTGTTGGTGCAGCTCGCCGGATCGTCGGCCACTTTGCAGCGCGCCGACCACAAAGACACCTCGAACAGGTGCGCGGGCAGGCTCCACGACGCGGTGGGCTCGAACATGTGATCCTGCAACACGAAGTGACTCGCGTAGCGCCAGTAGTTCGGCAGGTCGCTCCCCGTGTGGTAGCCCATCACCTCGGGTTTTCCGGCTCGGTGCACGGTTTCGACGCACCCGGGCGCGAACGTGTTCGGGCAGTTCTGCTGCGCCGCCACGGACGTGCGCACGAAGCCGTTCATCCGGCCGCCCGCGATGTCTTCCCGGGCCGCGTCGGCGCCGTGCGGCCCACCCGCGTTGGTGTCGTGGTGGTCGACGAACGGGGCGACGCACGTCTTCGTCTGCGGGTCCGGCGCGCACACGGTCGGCTTGCCGTTGGCCATCGGGATGCCATCGGCGCCGGGATAGGTACCGAAGTAGCTGTCGAACGAACGGTTCTCCTGCATGATCACGATGATGTGTCGGATCTTGTGGATACCGGTCAGTGCAACCGGCTGCGGGTGGCTCGCCTTGTGGCCGCCACCAGTCGTGCACGCGCTCGAGGAGCACGAGCGCGCACACCGCGAGCACCGCGAATCGATAGCTCCGGAAGCGTCGGTTGTTGTCGCGCATCAGCGAGGGAGGAGTCCGTTGTCCTTGAGGTACGCGTCGATTGCCGGAGCGAGAGACTTCGAGAACTTTGCGGTCAGATGCGTTTCGTCGATCTTGACGATCTGGTGGTCGACGACCGGATCACAGATCGGCAGGTACGGACAGACGAGATGATCGAGGTCGAGGCTCCACGCGCGATCGACGGCGTGCGCGATCCGGCGGTAGTCGCGCTGGATGATGTCGGCGTTGCTGCCGGCGACGTATCGACACTCCTCGAGCACTTTTGCCTTCGAGAGACAGGTGAGCGGATCCGATGGCGCGACCGGGATCGGTTCGACCATCAACACCTTGCGGCCCTGCGCGCGCAACGCGTCGACCGACCGTTTCGTCGTCTCGTCGACCCACTGCCAGTACGTCGGTGTCGCCTGCTTCAGCTTCTGGAGGTTCGGTCCGAGGAACTGCGGCAGGGCGCGGTCTTCATGGCCGACCTCCATGACCACGACGAGATCGGGATGCAACGCCGGGATGACGCGCGTGTACGTGTCGTCCTTCTGCGCCCGACACGCGGCGGTGTTCGGCGTCGTCTTGTTCACGGTGACCGGATACACATAGAGGTCTTGTTGCCAGGGGCAACTGGCCCGGACTGATACCGACAGCGTGAGGTTGTCGCGGCGGGCGATCGCCTCGAACGCGGGAATGAGCATCCAGGCGTGGCTGTCGCCGAGCAGGAAGATGTGCTTGCCCGTCCCGTGCACGATGGTGCACGCGCTCGCGGGCTTGCCGAGACAGTCGACGAACCGCGGCACCGCCGGCTTTGGCGTGCTGCCAATCGAGATTCGCGGGGACCGGGGTGAAGCCGGCCGTGGTTGCGCCCCGCAATCCCGGCGCGGAGGCCTGCGCGGGATCGACGATCCTGGGGATCAGCACGAGCGCCGACACGACACTCACGGTGAGCCCGGTCGCGATCACCAGCCCCTTGTGACGATTCAGGCGGGCGGATCGCCGCACGGGGTGCTCGAGGATCTCGAAGCTCAAGGCCGAGAGGCCGGTTGCAATGAGACACGCGAGCAGGATCGTCGCCGTGACGCTCACGTGGAACTTCGTCACGATGACGAGGATCACGATCCAGTGCCAGAGATACGTGCCGTAGGAGATCTTCCCCAGATACGTCATCGCGTGGGTCGAGAGCGCGCCTTGCGTGATCCCGCCGTCGGCGGCTTCGAGGGAGACGATGAGCACGAAGGTCACGATCGTGATCGCGATGCCGCGCTCGATCGCGTCGAGATGAACCCATGACGTTGCGAGCGCGATCACCGCGGCGACGCTTACGACGGTCATAACGCGTGTCGACCTGCGGTAGCGCGCGGCCACCGCGATGATCGACGGGAGGAGCGCGATCAACGCGCCGGCCAGAAGCTCGTAGGCGCGGGCGTCGGTTCCGTAGTACGCACGATCCGGGTTCGTCGATCGCAGCGAGAGTGCCCACACCGCCGACGCCAGCGCGCCCACGACGACGATCGTGCGGATGACCCGAAGCTGGCGGTCACGATCCATTCGGCGCGTAACCAGGAACATCCCGCCCAGCGCCAACGGCCACAGGAGGTAGAACTGCTCCTCCACGGCCAGCGACCAGAAGTGCAACACCGGATTGTGTGAGATGTCGGCGCCGAAATATCCGGTCGACGAGTGGATCAAGTACCAGTTCGTCACGTACAGAAACGCGGCTTTGAACGATCCGACCGCGTTGATGACGTCGGCGGGCGCGGCGATCGCGGTGAAGATGAACGCGGTCGCGATCAGCACGACGAACGCGGCGGGTAGCAGCCGGCGGAACCGGCGCGCGTAGAACCGGCCGAACTGAATCGAGCCCCGCGCCGTGATGTCGCGTAGCAACAGTTGCGTGACCAGGTAACCCGACAGCACGAAGAACACGTCTACGCCGATATAGCCGCCGCTGAATTGCGCACTGCCGGCGTGGAACAGCACCACGAGGTACACCGCGATCGCGCGCATGCCGTCGAGATGCGGACGGTACGTCGCAGTCGGGGGAGAGGCGGTCGGCGTAGAAGTGGTGGTGTCGTCCGCGACCGGATTTCGAACGACGTCATCCGCGAGCACGATGGGCGCAGATTACCGAGCGGGTTGCTCGCTCGGGGCGCGGCCGCGCCGGATGAATGTGTACAGCGCGTAGGTGCCCGCGGCCGCGTAGAGGACGAGGATCGGGACGATGGGCGCCCGGAACCGTTCGCCGCGCCCGCCCTGCGCTTCGGGCCCCGCCGATGCCAGCAACACGTAGGCGGCGATGGCCAGGACGAAGGCATGCGCGAACAGGTCTCGTCGCCGGCGCACGACGAGCACGAGTCCGTAGATCGTCAGGGCGTAGAAGACGACGAGTGAGAAATCGAGCGGGACGATGATCGCCGAGTTGTGCGAACCGAATCCGAGATCACCGAACGACTGCGTCTGGACTGTCGTGATCTCGCTCCAAAGGCCATCGACCGTGCCGATGATCGCGGCGCCCGGATGCGCGGTCACGATGTGCATTCCAGATCGGAACATCCGGCCGTAGTACGAGCCCTGGCTCTCCGTGCCGACCAGGCCGAACTGGTGTCGCATCCGATGTTGGACCGCGGCGAAGGGCTCGCCGGAGTCGTGCGCGACCACGCCCGCGGCGCGGAACAGATAGAGGTTCTTGCCTTCGATCCCGCTGATGCGCCACGAGTCGACGCGCTCGATGATTGCGCAACTGCCATCCGCCGACGAGGACGATGAGCGGTACGAGGAACGCCGCGAGCATCTTGGCGACATCGAGCCACCGGTCGCGCCGACGCGCGTACCGAAGGATCAACATGACGATGACGATCAGCGGCAGGTAATACGTCACGGGTCGGAGCAGCGTCGCGGCGGCGATGGTCAGTCCGAGCAACGCCCAGAGACTCAGCTGTGGTCGGTCCCGGCTGAACGCGGTGAATCCGATGGCGGCCACTGCGATGAGCAGGAGCGCGGCGAGGCTTTCGGTGAGGATCGTGCTCGCCGTCGCCGCCTGCAGCGGATCGAGCGCCACGAACGCGGCTGCGAGCAAACCGACGGGTGCCGACCACATGCGCGCGGCCAGCAGGTAGGCGAGAAAGACTGTCAGCGCGCTGAGCAGGACCTGGATCAGCAATACCGCGGTGTTGTTCTCGCCGAAGACGCGGTAGACGGCTGCGATGTACACCGGGTATCCCGGAGTGCGAAGGAACTCCGGTTGCCCCGGCAATGTCTCGCTGTTGAATCGATGATGGTCGGCCAGCTCGCGCGCCGGGCCGATGTAGGTGGGGGCGTCGCCCGATGTCGTCACGATGGAATCGCTGTGCGCGAGGTAGAGCACGAATGCGCCTCGGCCGACGACGCAGATCGCGAGGATCGCGACGAGAACCAATCTGCGCGATCTCATTGCCTGCCATCATGGTCGACGGGGCCGGGGCTCGCGCAGTTCGGCGGCGTCGCACGGTGTTCCGCGCAACGCCTGTGAGACCTCGAGCTCTCCGGGTCTGACGTCGAGCAGTTGGAGCCAACCGCCCGGGCCGCCGGCCACGCATCCTTCGCCGTCCACTGCCCAGTGTGGTGAGTTGTGGATGTGGACAGTCAAGTTCCCCGGCGCCGATACCCGCAGGGTGAACCGGTCGGCGGCGAGAGACTGGAGCTGCGCCGGGCCGACAACCAGGCCGCGGTAGCCGGCGAACCTCCAGACGTGCCAATGCGCGTTGTGCCACACGGGCTCGAGGTACGGCAGCCCGTGTTCGATCAACCGTGCTTCGACGATCGCCGACGAGTCGAGCTGCGCGTCGGGGAGCGCGACGTACTCGACGCCGTTCTGCGAGAGCCAGGTTTGATAGCTGGACGCGGTGAGGGTTCCGTCGAGGAACTGACCGTTGTAGGCGTAGTCGAGTTGCCGCTCCCAGCCGCGCGCCAGCGGAATTCGGGGCGCGACGTACGCCGTCTCCCAGTGGCGATAGGTCTCGGCGATCTCGAGCCGGCCGAACGAGTGCGGTTGTGATTCGAGGTACTGCAGCAGCGGCGCGTAGTACGCGCGCCGGGTCGATGGATCATTCGGTGCGCGCGTGATCGTGTCGAGGGTCGGGAACCATTGCCAGAACAGCAATGGAATCGCGACGGCCGCCACCACCCACCGCCGGTGTTCCCAAAGTGTGCACGCCAGGAGTGGACCGGCGGCGTACTGATTGAGGCGGCTCACGTTGCCGCCGAGCGGCGATGCGAAGAAGTAGGTCCCGGCCAAGACCACGCCGTAGAGCCCGGCGCCCCAACGCAGGCCGCGGAAGCGGTCGGGGACCAGCAGGCAGATGAACGCGCAGAGGCCGAGGTCGCACGCGAACGCCCACAACTCGTACGGCTGAGTACCCGGGCTCGGAAAGACGAACGCGATCACGAGAACCGGTGCAATCGCCGACGCCCGCGACCAGCCACGCGGTCGAGCGTTGCGATACGCGCGTGAAGCCCCACGCGCCGGCCGCGATCGCGAGGAACAAACCGGCGACCGGGCTCGCGAGCGGGCAGAGCAACGCGCAGATGAGTGCCATCGTGCTCCGGTCGTCGTTGCAGCGCAAGCAGCGCGCCGAGCATGAAGGTCATTCCGAGCGCGAACGTCACCCGTCCGACGACGAGGTTCGTGGCCATGCTCGTGGCGAACCAGAGCGAACCCACCAACGCCGACGCTCCGAACGCACCGTGCACCAGCCGGTGGAAGAGAAATGCCGACGCGATGCCGCACCCGGCGCACAGCGCGAGCGGTCCGGTCACGGCACCGAATACCGGTGACAGCACGCTGTAGTCGAGGGTCGGGTGACCACTGAACCATTGGCTGTCCCAGAGGACGAAACCGTCGTGGCGGAACAGCTCGACGCGGAACAGTTGCGCGGGCAGATCGGAGCCGCGCCAGCCCATCACCGCCACGAGTAACGCGAGGGCGCCTGCCACTGCGCAGGCCAGAGCCGCGACGATGACTTCGGATGCGAGACCTCGCCGAACTACCGCGATCACGCTCCCTCCTGAGGGTGAGGGACTGGCAAACTCCGAAGAGCTCGATGCGGGTCAGCTGAGCAACGCGGACTGGGAGCCGCGTGGCAGTTGTCGAAGAATTACGCAAGATCCTAGCGACGCGGCGTCACGTGGCTTCGACGGGAATGAACAGCGAGAACACCGGTCCGGGCCCCGGGCGTTCGAGCACGAGGCGACCACCTTCCGCCTCCGCCAGGGCGCGCGCGAGTGCGAGGCCGATGCCGTGGCCGTCGCCCGATCGCCGCTCGAACGGCGCTCGGATGTCGGCGACTCCGGGCCCTTCGTCCGCCACGTCGATCACGACCGCGCCCGGCGCTTGGCGTGCTCGCACCGTGACCGTGCCGGCGCCGTGTTGGTAGGCATTCGCCAACACGACGTCGAGGATCTGGCGGACTGCCGACGCCGACACGAGCGGACCGACGAGATCCGGTTCGGGTTCGATTCGGAGCGCGCGTTCGGACGCGGCCAGGCGGGCGTGCCACGCGGCCTCGAGATCGTCGAGCAGCTTTCCGATATCGAGCGAGGCCCGATCGCCGTGCGTGTCACGCGCGAGATCGAGCAGCTCGTCGACGGTGGCCTCCAGCCGGTCGATCGGCTCGAGCAGATCCTGGAGCGCCGCACGGGTGTCGGTCTGGGGCGTCATGAGCGCACTCTCGACGGTCACGCGGATGCCCGCGATCGGTGTTCGCAACTGATGCGACGCGTCGGCGCTGAAGGCGCGCTCGCGCGAGAGCATCTCACCGAGCCGCTGGGCGGTCGCGTCGACGGCCGCGCCGAGCTCATCGAGCTCGTCGACGCCCGAGTGTTTGGTGCGCACCGAGAAGTCGCCGGCGCCGAGGCGCTCAGCCGAGTCGACGAGCGCGTCGACCGGGCGGGTAAGCCGGCGGGCCTGCCAAAAGGCCAAGAGACCGGAAATCGCGATCGCGGCGAGCGCGGCGAGAAACATGAGGAGCCACGCCTGGTGTGTGCGGTCACTGACGACGCTCTTCGGCCGGGCCGCGCGCAGCGCGCCGACGATTTGCTCGTTCCCGTCGACGGGTATGGCCACGACGATCTGTGCGTGTTCTCGCGCGTCGTGCACCTCGTCGTGCAGCGCGCCCTGCACGGGCAGATCGGCGTGCACCGGTCCGTTGCCGGCGACTTTCACGCCCGCGGTCGAGTAGAGCGCGAAGCGGATCGCGCCGTCGGCAGGAAGGGTTTCGGGTACGCCACGGCTGAGCGCCGACGCCTTGATCGTTCGCCGTTCCTCGCTCGCTTCCCGCTCCAGCCGCAGCACGGCCTCGTTCTCGTACAGGCGCCCGACCGCGATCCCGAGTGGGATGCCGAGCACCAACAACGCGACCACCGACACGCCGACTATGGACCCGACGATTCTCCGTCTCACGGTCTTGATCTCACGGGGCGTCGAGCCGGTAACCGACGCGCGGCAAGGCCACGATCTTCGGCGCGGTGAGATCGGGATGCGCGCCCAGCTTGCGGCGCAGCGACGAGACGTGCACGTCGAGTGTCTTCGTCGACCCGTACCAGTGCGCGTCCCAAACCTCTTCCATGATGCGTTCGCGGGTGATCACGCGTCCGGGCTCCGACGCAAGGAGCACGAGCAGGTCGTGTTCGCGCGGACGGAGTGCAAGCTCGTGCATACCGATCCAGGCGCGGCGGGCGGCGACGTCGATGTGGAGGTCGAGCGCGTCGATGCGCTCGGCTCGCCGCTCGACCTTCGGTCCGCGGAGGTGGGCGCGCACCCGGGCGAGCAGCTCCGCGAGTCGGAACGGCTTCGTGACGTAGTCGTCGGCGCCCGCGTCGAGTCCGACGACGATGTCGGCTTCTTCCCGGCGCGCGGTCAGCACGATGATCGAGCTGCCGGGGCCGGCGGCGCGCATCTCGCGACACAAGCTCGATCCCGTCGGCATCGGGGAGGCCGAGGTCGAGCAACACGAGGTCCGGGCGTTCCGTCGTGAACGCCGCTCGCGCGCTCCCGCCGTCGATCGCCCAGGTGACGCGATAGCCCTCGGCCGTGAGCGCCTGTTCGAGTGAACGGCCGATCGTCGGGTCGTCCTCCACGAGGAGCACGGTGGAAACCATGGCGGCAGCGTAGGAGCGATCGCGTTCGTCGCCCGGGTGCCGAGGGAGAGTTTGCCGTTCGATCACCTATGACCAACCGCTCATTTTCCCTGGTCACCGTACGCTTTGACGCGTGTTGCGCCGCGACGCCGCGACGGAGCGGTTCCTCATTGGTGCCGCGGTCGTGTGCACGGCCATCGTGCTCCTGCGCAATCCGCACGGAGTTCTCGGTGTCGTCATCATCGGGGTCGGTACCGCGTCAGCCACGTGGGTCGGCACACGCGAGACGCTGCACGTTCGGCCATCGACGCCGTGGCTGGCGATGCTGGGGCTCGCGGCCGTTTCCGTGGCGCTCGCACCGATCGGCTCCCACGACATGTGGTCGTACGCGAGCTACGGGCGCATCCTCGAGCACTACCACGTGAATCCGTACCACGCGTTTCCCGCCCAGTTCCGGGGCGATCCGGTGTTCCGGCTCGTCGGCGGAACTTGGCAACACACGCCGAGCGCGTACGGACCCTTGTTCACCGCGGTTTCCGCGATCGTCAGCCGGCTGGCGGGCACCGATCTCCTCGGGCTGCGGCTCGGGTTCCAGATTCCCGTAGCCATCGCGATGTTCGCGTGTGTCTGGATCGCGGCGCGTACCGCGAAGCGCGCCGCGGTGGTCGTGCTCGTCGGGCTCCAACCCATGGTGTGGATCTCGGTTGTGAACGGTGCGCACAATGATGTGTACGTGGCGCTCGGTGCGGTCGCCGCCGTCGCACTGTTTCGGCGCGACCGCGTGGTGGGTGCCGCGGTCGCGATCGGGCTCGCGGCGCTGGTCAAGATCGTGGCACTCTTCGCGGCGCCGGTCATCGTCGTGGTGCTGCTGTGTCAGCGGCGTACACGCGACGCGGTGCGCTTCTCGGCCGTCATCGGCGGGTTGCTGACGCTGGCCGCGGTGGTCGCGCCGTCGTCGTTCACGTCGGCGGCCGATGCAACCCACGGGATCATCTCGCGAGCATCGCCGTGGCGGCTCTTCGTGGACGCGCGACGTGATCTCGTCGAGCGTCGGCTCGGTATTGGGGTTGGTCGCAGCCGTGGTGATCATCGCCGACCTCGCGTGGAGAGGGCGCGAGGGGTCGGATATTGCGGCGTCGGTGGCGCTCGCCCTCGCGGCCTACACGATGGTCGCCGGCTTCACGTTGCCCTGGTACGCGCTCTGGGCCATTCCGGTCGCCGCGATGTCGTGGCGCCGCTCGATCTCCGTGGTCACCGCGTGGCACGGCGCGATCGTGTTCGCGGCGTACCAGGCGGGCACCGTGTCGGTCTCCGGCCGAATCTCCGGCGGGATGCTCACGTTCTTCCTGCCCCTCGCCACTGTCGCGATCCTGGTCGTGCTGGTCCTGGATCGACCGGCCGGCACGGGATTCGGGTTACGGCGTGTCGACGTCGATGCGGCGTCCGGCCAGCTCGGCTCGGAGCTCGTTCAGGGTGGCTAGCGACGCATCGGAAGCGGCCGGATCGGTGGCCGCGACCGCGAGTACGAGCGCCTCGACGACGACCAGCGTCACGCCGTGGCTCGCGAAGAGCCCGGGCGTGCCGCGGCCGCAGCGCAGGCTCGTATGCACTCCCTTGGGGGTGCGGCCCCGGTTATCGGTAACGAGGATCACCGGCGCACCGAGATCCGACGCGCGCTCGATCGAGCACGCGCACGTGCGATTGCAATCGTCCGTATGCGAAGACGACGATCGCGTCGTCGGGCGCGACCGCCAGCAACTCGTCGGCGAACGACGTGCCGGTGTGCACGAGCGCGATCGAAGGCTTCCCGATGCGTTGGCTCAGCAACTCGTGCATACGACGCGAGATGGGCCGACGGACCGACACCGCGCCATACGACGCGCCGACTCTTCGCGATGACGGCGACCGCGTCGTGAAACTGCTGCGGCGACACGTCTCGGCTCAGAGCATCGAGCGCGGACAGGTGACGCTCGATCGACGCCGCGAGCAGGTCTTCGGGCGGCGGTCTGCTCGAGCGTGCGCCGCAGCCGTTCGCCCAGCGGCGGCTCGGGAGAGCGGGTCGCGATCGCCCGGCGGAGGTCGGCCAGGCCGCGGTAACCGAGTGCCTTCGCAGTCCGCACGACGGTGGCGTCGCTGGTTCCCAACCGCTCGGCGAGCTCGGCCGCGGTCAGCAACGCCTCTTCCGGCCCGAACCCGACCAGACCTTCGGCCACTCGTCGTTCTGCCGGCGCGAGGTTCTCGCTGCGGGCGAGGCGGGCTTCGAGGTCGTCAGTAGCATTTGCTACAACTGATGACATATCGGTAGCATACGCTACCAACTCATTCTTTGGGCCGACTCCCGGGGTCGAAACATGCATACGTTCTTGTTGTTCGCGGCGGCCTTCCTGGCCTGCGCGGTCGAGATGGTCGAGGCGCTCACCATCGTGCTCGCGGTTGCCGTCACGCGGGGCTGGCGATCGGCCGCGTGGGGGATTGCGGCCGCACTCGGCTGCGCTCGCCGTGATCGTGGCCGCGCTCGGCCCGGCGTTGTCGAAGCTCCCCATCGACTCACTACGAGTCGCGGTCGGCGTGTTGTTGTTGATCTTCGGGCTGCAGTGGCTGCGCAAGGCGATCATGCGCGCCAGTGGCCTGAAGGCGCTCCACGACGAGGAAGCGATCTACGAACGGGAGGTCGCCGAGTTGAACGCGCACGGCAACCGACCCGCCCAGGATTGGTACGCGTTCACCGTTGCGTTCAAGGGCGTGTTCCTCGAAGGACTCGAGGTGGCGTTCATCATCGTGACCTTCGGCGGCGCGCAGCACAACGTGGGCATCGCCGCACTCGGTGCCGCGGCCGCGCTGGTCATCGTGCTGATCGCGGGCGTGTTGGTGCACGGACCACTCACGCGAGTCCCGGAGAACACGTTGAAGTTCGGCGTGGGTGTGATGTTGACCTCCTTCGGCACGTTCTGGAGCGCGGAAGGCGCGGGCGTGTCGTGGCCGGGCGGTGACGCTGCGCTCGTGGCACTCATCGGCTTCGTCGTCTTGATGTCGTTCGGGTTCGTTGCGCTATTGCGCCGGGCCGACGCCGCGCATGCCGGCGGTTGCGGCATGAAGTGGATCGCGAGCTTCGGACGCTTCTGGTACGACTTCGTGGTCGGCGACGACTGGACGATCGCCGTCGCGGTAATCCTCGCGGTCTCGCTCACCGCGATCCTCACGCACCACGGATGGAACGCATGGCCGGTGCTGCCGCTATGCGTTGCCGCTTCGCTCGGCGCTTCGTTGTGGCGCGCGTTACGCGTGCACCGGCGTGACACCCATGGATCCGCGTGACCTACTTCCAGGCGATCGTGATCGGGTTGTTGCAGGGAGTCACCGAGCTGTTCCCGATCTCGAGTCTCGGTCACTCGGTCCTGGTCCCGGCGTGGCTCGGTTGGGACCACCTCGTGAGCGCGCAGTCGCAGGGTGAGTCGTTCTATCTCGCGTTCGTCGTGGCCCTGCACGTCGCCACCGCGATCGCCCTGCGTCGTGTATTTCCGCGACGACTGGGTCCGCATCATCCGCGGATTCTTCCGGACACTCCGTACCCGCAGCATCGAGACCACCGACGAGCGAATGGCGTGGTTGTTGATCGTCGCGACGGTGCCGGTAGGGATCACCGGTCTGCTGCTGGAGCACACGCTGCGCACATTGTTCGCCAAGCCGCTCTCCGCCGCGATCTTCCTCACGATCAACGGTCTGATCCTGCTCGGTGGCGAACGCGTCCGCCGCCGAGGAACCGCGCGCAAGGTCGAGACGCTCGGCGTCGCCGAAGCCGGCGTGATCGGCGTTGCCCAGATCGGCGCACTCTTCGCCGGTATCAGCCGGTCGGGCATCACGATGGTCGCCGGACTCCTACGCGGGCTCGACCACGAGGACGCGGCGCGGTTCTCGTTCCTGCTCGCGACTCCGATCATCTTCGCCGCCGGCCTCTACAAGATCCCCGATCTCACCGGTCCGCTCGGCAACGGCATCCGCGGGCAGGCGATCGTCGGAAGCGTGTTCGCCGGCTTGGCGGCCTACGCGTCGGTCCGATTCCTGATGCGGTTCTTCGAGACCCGCAATCTCCTTCCGTTCGCGATCTACTGCCTGGCCTTCGGCGCCATCTCGATCGTCCACTTCGCCTGACGCGGCATGCAAGCGCTAGCCCGACGCGAACAACGAGGCGATGAGCACGATGACGAACAGGCAGAACCCGGACACGCCGCCGAACACGATGTAGTTCCGGCGAGCGGCTTTTTGCTCCGGCGTCTTCTCACACGAGGGCGCGGGTGTTGGTTGGTTCACGGTGTACCCCTTTGGGACGCGGTTGTCGGCGACGCGGAAATGTGTTGCGCCGCGAGTTTGTCGATCACGGTCGACGGGATCGTGACCTGCCAGTGCAGTCGGCCCAGCAACGCGCGGCTCATGACGAAGTCACCACCGGACACGCCTTGCGCGTGGACGCGGAACACCCACGTGCTTCCCTGATCGATGACATCGTCGAGCGTCGACGACGACTTCGGTGGGGTCGAACCCAGCACGGTCCATCCATCGCGTTTCGCACTCGTGGTCTCCACCTCGACCGCGTACTTGCTCGGGTTCACGATCGTCACGTGGGGAACGACATGGGGCCCTTGTAGCAACCGGGTCCCGCCGTACCCCACGACGACGATGATCGCCGCCAAGGCGACCCAACCCAGCCACCGCGGAAGTGACGAAGGCTTCGGCGAAATTGTTCTGATCGCGGTCGCGCTCGGCATGGCGCGCCTCCTCCTCGACAGGCCTGAACACCAGGCCACGATGTCGACGGTCCGGCGATCACCGGGCGCGTCGACTTAGCGAACGAGGAGTGCTGTCGGTGGACCGCGCCGAAGTACGAAGAACTGGTCGAGTCGACGGCGCCGGGCGGAGCGAGCGGATTCCCGCGGGCGGCGAACGGAACCGGCGAGCGCACACCCGACGATCAGGAAGAACGCGAGGGCCGGCGGGTGGTGCGAGCGGTTGAGCGCGTTCTCGGCCGGAGCGGCCTCAGCCGGCGCGACGGTCGGCTTCCCACTGCTCGAAGAACGACGACGCGGGTCGGTGGCGGTTCGAGGCACCGGCGTGGTGGGTGGCCTCGAAGCCCAACCCGCCGAACACGACCAGAAGGCCGAGAGTCAGGGCGACGATGCGCCCGCGGGCTCCGGGTCGTCACGTTACGGAACTGAGGCGTTCGTGGTGTCGCAGTTACGGGTTTGACCAGTGGGGACCTGCCCGGCGCCGATGCCCTCGAGTGCTGCGAACGGTCCACACGGATTCGGTGTGTTCCACACGTGCAGCATCGGAGTGTTGCCGGCCTTGGTCGTGCCGGCCGGGCACGGCTGGTCGGCGCCGATCACGCCGGCGACGACGCGCTGTTGCGGGTCGTTGGTGAGGCAGAGATTGTCGTGCACGTGCCACTGCGTGAGCGCGCCGCCCACATCGGGCACGTTGGCGAACGTGCTCCCGAACGGCAACGCGTACATCGCGGCGACGGCGGTCTGCTTGCCGTTCTTCACTTCGTACACGACCGATTCGGGCCGAGTGGGGTCGAGGATGTGGCCGTCGTTCGAGTACGACCAGTTGACGAAGTGCTCGTCGCCGGTAAGGGCGTCACCGATCGAGCGGTAACCCAAGGCGTAGGCCTGGGCCGGTGTTTGGAAGCGCTTGAGATCCTTGATGGTGGTTGCGATCAGCGTCTCCGCGCGATGCAACTCCGTAGGTGTGACGCCACTTTCGCTTACCAGCCGGATCGGACCTACGCCCGGTGCAACCGGTGTAGCCATCGTGGTCGTCGTCGCGGGTGCGGCCGTGGTCGTCGTCGACGGGGCCGACGTGTTCCCGGTCGCCTTCGAGGTGGAGCTCCCGCACGCGGCGGTCACGAGCACGAGGGCAAAGGCGGCGAACACGGAGGATCGAGCGAGACGCGGCATGTTGAGAGCCTACGTGGGTTGCCGGGTTGTGTGGGTCGCGCTGGGCTGGCGCTGCGTCTACGGCGGCGACGATCGGTCCGTCCAGAGCCGTCGGGTGACGGTGACTGAGCGCTCGATTCGGCTGGGTACTCTCGCTTCGTGACCGATTCCGTGCTCCAGACGGTCCCGCTCGGGTTCCAGTGGCCGACCGCGGACCCGTTCCTGTTCTGCGTGCATCACGTCGACAACTATCCGGCCGCGAACGCCGAGATGGGCCCGGCCGCGAGCCTCGCCGGTCGAGAGATCGGCAACGACTTCGCCGGGATCGACGGCTGGCGGATGTACCACGGCGCGACGATCCCGGGATTTCCGCAACATCCGCACCGCGGATTCGAGACGGTGACCTTCGTCCGCAGTGGGTTCATCGATCACTCCGACTCGTTGGGTGCGACCGCGCGCTTCGGCCGCGGTGACGTGCAGTGGCTCACCGCGGGCAAGGGGATCGTGCACAGCGAGATGTTCCCGTTGCTCGACGAGAACGGCCCCAACCGGACCGAGCTGTTCCAGATCTGGCTCAACCTGCCGGCCGCCAACAAGATGGTCGAGCCGTACTTCACGATGCTGTGGAACGAAGACTTGCCGCACCACGTGATCCACGATGCCGACGGGCGCACCACCGATATCACCGTGATCGCGGGTGAGCTCGCCGGACTTCGTCCGCCGGCGCCTCCGCCCGATTCATGGGCATCGCAACCCGGTTCCGATCTCGCGATCTGGCACATCGCGGCGGAGCCCGACGCGGTGTGGAGTCTGCCGGTGGCGGCGACACCGGAAACCGGTCGGGTTCTCTACGTGTTCGAGGGTTCGGTGCGCGTCGACGATCAGGAGATCGAAGCGCCGACCGGAGTCGTGCTGGCCGTCGACCACACCGTCGAGATCGCGGCCGGTGCCGCCGGCGCCGAAGCGCTCGTGTTGCAGGGACAGCCCATCGGCGAACCGGTCGCGCAGTACGGGCCGTTCGTGATGAACGACGAGGCCGGCATCGAGCAGGCGTTCGCCGACTACCGGGAGACCGGCTTCGGGGGTTGGCCGTGGCCCGACGACGATCCCGTGCACGCGCGCAACGCCGAACGCTTCGCAAAAACCGCGGTCGACGCTTCCTAGCGCGACGGCGCGAGGGCGCGCCCTACGCGTCGGGCGGTACTGCGCGCAGCACGAGTTGACCGCTCCCGCTCGCGGCCTGGCAACCGTCGGCGGTCCACACCTCGGATCGGAACGCCATCAGGCCGCGATCGGCGATGGGTGCCACGCCTTGGACGAGCAGCCATTCACCGAGATCGTTCAGCCGGTGGAACTGCACGGCCAGATCGAGACTGGGCGACACGAACGTCCGCGGACCGGGATGCGCACGGACTGCCGCGGGAAACGACGGCAGATCTGCGAGCAACACGAGGCGCGCCGCTTCGAGCACCGGATCGGTGAACGACGCGGCTGGTACGAACTTCACCCACTGCGCCCATTCGGGCTCGTCGCCGGTGAACGACTCCCAGTCTTCGACCCAATAGAGCGGCTTGCCGTCGAAGTTGTTCCAGAACGGGAAGATCGGGCCGTCGTTTTCCTCGTATTCCGAGAACGGTTTGTGATCGTCGGGGTGGCCGTGGCGATGGGCCTTCGCGTAGTCGTGACGCACGACGTCATCCGGTGTCGTGAACCACACCTGCGCGTCGAGGATCGCGGTGTCGTGCTGCACGATCTGCACGCTGATGGCCGCCGCGCGCCGCGACGCGCGCCGAACCGCCACATTGATGTCGACGGCCTCGAACGCGCGGCTGACAGGAACTGACACGTGAAGCTCGCCGGCTCGAGACCGGGCGGCGCTTCCGCGGCCGCGGCACGCAGGGCAACCGCGGCGACGTAGCCGCCCATCGGTCCCCAGATCTCCCAGTCGCCACTGATGTCGGCGCGGTAGTGGCCGTCGCCGCCGGCGACCGTCGTATCCTCCGCGAGATCGCCCACAGCCCGACCGTAGGCGCGCAGCTCGCCATTCGCGCCTGCTGTTTTCTCTCGCCGACCGGAGACTCTCGATGACCGCTGATCCGACCCGCGCCGACGATCGGGCGCACGTCTTCCACTCGTGGTCGGCGCAGGAGCTGATCGATCCGTTGCCGATCGCGCGGGGGAGCGGTTCCTACTTCTGGGACACCGACGGCAAGCGGTATCTCGATCTGAGCTCGCAGCTCGTGAACCTCAACATCGGCCATCAACACCCGCGCCTCGTCGCCGCGATTCAGGAACAAGCGGGCAAGCTCTGCTCGGTGTCGCCCGCGTTCGCGGTCGACGTGCGCAGCGAGGCGGCGCGGCTCATTTCCGAACGCGCACCGGGCGATCTCGATCTCGTGTTCTTCACCAACGGTGGCGCGGAAGCCAATGAGTACGCCGTGCGCATGGCTCGACTGCACACCGGGCGAGCCAAGATCATGGCCGCGTATCGCAGCTACCACGGCGCGACCGCCGGCGCGATCTCGCTGACCGGCGAGCCGCGCCGCTGGCCCAGCGAACCGGGAGTCCCGGGCGTGGTCCGCTACTGGGGTCCCTACCTCTACCGGTCCTCGTTCCACGCGCAGTCCGAAGCCGAAGAGTGCAAGCGCGCGCTCACGCACCTGCGTGAGATCTTGATGGTCGAAGGCGCGCACACCGTCGCGGCGCTCATCCTCGAACCGGTGGTGGGCACGAACGGAATTCTCGTACCGCCCGACGGTTACCTCGCGGGCGTGCGCGCGATCTGCGACGAGTTCGGCATCGTGATGATCGCCGACGAGGTGATGGCCGGCTTCGGCCGCTGCGGCGAATGGTTCTCGGTGGATCGCTGGGGTGTTACGCCCGATCTCATCACGTTCGCCAAAGGCGTCAACTCCGGTTACGTGCCGCTCGGCGGCGTGATCATCTCGCAACGGATCGCCGACACGTTTGCCCGCCAATCGTTCCCCGGCGGTCTTACCTACTCGGGGCACCCGCTCGCGTGCGCGTCGGCAGCTGCCTCGATCAAGATCTTCGCGGACGAGGGGATCATCGAGCACGCCGCACGATCGGGGAGAAGGTCATCGGTCCCGGGTTACAAGATCTCGCGACGCGGCATCCGTCGATCGGCGAGGTGCGCGGTCTCGGTGTGTTCTGGGCCCTCGAGCTCGTCCGCAACCGCGTGACTCGCGAACCGCTCGTGCCGTTCAACGCCTCCGGTCCCGACGCGCAACCCATGAACGAGTTCGTGGCCGCGATGCGCGAACAGGGAGCGTGGCCGTTCGTGCACTTCAATCGCACGCACTTCGTGCCGCCCTGCATCGTCAGCGAGTCCGAAGTGCACGAAGGCGATCGCCGCGTTGGACACCGCGCTCGCAGTCACCGATCGGTACTACGCCGAGTAGTCGCCGAAGTCAGTCGGGGTGTCCCGGGTGCCATTCCGTCCCGAGTGCGCCTTGCGCGGCGCGTTTCGTAGAAGCCACCACCGGGACCACGCAGGATCCAGGCGAAGCCCACCGCGATCGCCGCCCCCGCGAGGGGACCGATCAGATACACCCACCATGCCGTCCAATCGTTCAGCACCAGCGCGGGCGCCAATGAGCGGACGGGGTTCATCGACGCGCCGCTCACCGGTTCGCCGATGAGACCGGCCAGCGCGATATATGCGCCGACTCCGATCGCGTTGAGCGGGCCCACGTTCTCGCGCGCCGGAGCACGTGCCGAGAATGGTGCTCACCAGCCCGACGGTGAGGATCAGCTCCCACAGCATCGCGGTGGTCGCGCTGATTCCGTCACCGGGCAGCGTCATTCCGGCGGTTCCCTGCTCGTGCAGCAACGCCGTGAGCGTGAGAACGGCGAGGACCGCCCCGAACGACTGCGCGATGACGTACGCGGGTACCCGTTTCCACGGAAAGTCGCCGCGCCACGCGAACGCGACGGTGACGACCGGGTTCAAGTGCGCACCCGATACCGATCCCATGAAGAGGATGATCGCGGCGATCATGAGCCCCGGCGCCGTCGCTCGCGCCGCGGCACTGATCGTGTGGCCGCCGAAGCGGGCGTTCACGAGCTCGGCTCCTACCGCGACGAAGACCAGCAGGTACGTACCGAGCAACTCGGCGAACCGTCGCCGCCATTCGTTGTTGTCGTCGAGGAATTGTTGTTGGTATTCCGGTTGCGGTCGCTCGTCCACCACCGTTCATGATCGCAGGTTCCCGGAGGCAGAGCAGCAAGGCATCATCACGAGAGGACCAAGGGCTCTTCTCGCCCGTTGGCGAACCGGCGTACGGTCGGTGCATGAGCAGCTACGGACTCGAGATCATCGGTGCCGACACGTGTGACGCGCTGCTCGAGACCCAGCGCGTCGGTCGCGTCGGGGTGTGCAGCGGCCGACCCGGGATGTTCCCTGTGTTGTACGCGTTGCTCGACGGAGATGTCGTATTCCGCACCGCGCCCGGCGAGAAGCTCGTCGCGGCTGCCTTGCATCGCGAAGTTGTGTTCGAGATCGACTGCTTCGACACCTCGGCCCGAACCGGATGGAGCGTGAACGTGCTCGGTGTCGCCGAAGAGATCGAGGAGCCCGCCGAGCTGGCGCGCGCAGAGGCGCTTGGTCTGGAGTCGTGGGCCGGCGAGGTCCGCGATCGGTACGTGCGGATCCGCGTGGCCGAAACGAGTGGGCGCCGAATCGTCGAGTCGGCCTGAGGCGGTGCCGGCACCGAGCCGCGACCGCGAGGTCCGGCGCGCCGTAGCCTCGGTGCTCGTGCCCGAATATCCGACGCAGTGGGAGAACGACGTCGTTCTCACTGACGGCGGAACGGTTCGGGTTCGGCCGGTGCGGGCCGACGACGAGCCGGCGGTGCTCGCGCTGTACGAGCGGCTGAGCGACGAATCGATCTACCTCCGGTTCTTCTCGCCGGTGCCGCGTCCGACCGCGGTGCAACTCGAACGGCTCACGAGCATCGACTACCACGACCGCATGGTCCTGGTCGCCGAGCTCGGCGATCAGATCCTCGCGATCGCTCGCTACGACCGCGGCGGCGACGGTGAAGCCGAGGTCGCGTTCACTGTCGACGACGACCAACAGGGGCGCGGCCTCGCCACGCTCCTGCTGGAGCATCTCGCAGTCGTCGCGCGGACAACGGCATCCACGTGTTCCTCGCCGACACCCTCGCCGGACAACCAGAAGATGTTGAGCGTCTTCGCGGCCGCGGGTTGGGTCAGCGAGCGTCACTTCGACACCGGAACCGTCCGCGTTCGCTTCAACATCGACCCGACGGTGCGATCGATCGACGCGGTCCGAGGACCGCGAACAACACGCGGAGGGCGCCTCGATCGCGCGACTGATGGCGCCGCGTTCGATCGCGGTGATCGGAGCGAGCCGGCATCCCGGAACGATCGGCTACGAGCTGTTCCGCAATCTGCTCGCCTACGGATTCGAGGGGCCGGTGTACCCGGTGAATCCGTCGTCAACATCGGTCGCCGGCGTTCGCGCGTATCCGTCGCTGCTCGACATTCCCGACGACGTCGACCTCGCCGTCATCGTCGTGCCGTCCGGCACCGTGCCCGAGATCGTGCGCGAGTGCGCGGCCAAACACGTGCACGGGATGGTGATCATCTCCGCCGGTTTCGCGGAGGCCGGCGCCGAGGGCAAGGCCACCGAGCGCGACCTCGTCGCGCTGGCGCGGCGCAACGGCATGCGGGTCATCGGACCGAACTGCCTCGGTGTCGTGAGCACGGCCTCTGGAGTTCACATGAACGCGACGTTCGCGCCGGGGTTGCCGGTCGCGGGGAACGTGGCGTTCCTCTCGCAATCGGGAGGACTCGGTATCGAGTTGATGAGCCAAGCCGCCGGCCTCGGCATCGGCATCTCGGATTTCGTCTCGGTCGGGAACAAGGCCGATGTGAGCGGTAACGACCTGCTGCAGTACTGGGCCGACGATCCGCACACCGACGTGATCCTGATGTACCTCGAATCGTTCGGGAACCCGCGCAAGTTCGCGCGCCTCGCTCGTCGCATCGCGCGCACGAAGCCGATCGTCGCGGTCAAGAGCGGCCGGTCGGCGGCGGGCAGCCGGGCGGCCTCTTCGCACACCGCCGCGCTCGCGACGCCCGATGTCGCGGTCGATGCGCTGTTCCGCCAAGCGGGCGTGATCCGGGTCGACACGCTCGATGAGTTGCTGGCGACGGCGATGCTGCTCGCGCATCAACCCGTGCCCGCCGGACGGCGGGTCGCGATCGTCAGCAACGCCGGTGGGCCGGGGATCCTCGCGGCCGACGCCTGCGCGGGCGCCGGTCTGGACGTGCCGGAGCTGAGCGAAGCGACGCAGGACGCATTGCGCGCGCTCGTTGCGCGTGACGCGACCGTCCGCAATCCGATCGACCTCGTCGCCGGCGCGACCGCCGAGCAGTTCGAAGCCGCGCTGCGCGTCGCGATGCTCGACGAGGGCATCGACGCGGTGCTCGCGATCTTCGTCCCGCCGCTCGTGACTCGCGCCGAGGATGTGGCGCGCGCGATCGCGACCGCCGCGGAGTCGGCGGGGGAGAAGCCGGTGGTCGCGTGTTTCCTCGGGCAGGCCGGCGTGCCCGCCGGACTCCGGGGTGGCGATGGCCGGCGCACGATCCCGTCGTTCGCGTTTCCCGAGGCGGCGGCGCACGCCCTCGGCCGGGTCGCGGGTCTCGCCGATTGGCGGCGGCGCCCGGTCGGCGCGGTTCCGGCGTTCGACGACGTCGATCTGGTTCGAGCGCGCGCGATCGTCGCCGCGACGCTCGCGGCCGACCCGGAAGGGGCATGGCTCGATCCGAGCGCGGCGGGCGAGTTGTTGCGGAGCTTCGGTATCCCTGTCGTCGGCTTCTCGGTGGTTGCGAGCGCGGAGTCGGCGGTCGCGGCGGCAGACGAGCTGGGCTATCCCGTTGCGTTGAAAGCGGGCGCGCCCACGATCGTGCACAAGACCGACGTAGGTGGCGTCGTGCTCGACCTCGGCGATGCCGCAGAAGTCGCGCACACGTACGGCGAGATGGCGCGCGCGCTCGGAGACGCGATGGGTGGCGCGGTGGTCCAGCAGATGGTCGCACCCGGAGTCGAGACGATCGTCGGCATCACGCACGACTCGTCGTTCGGCCCGCTCGTGATGTTCGGCCTGGGCGGAGTCACCGCGGAGCTTCTGGCGGATCGGTCGTTCCGTATCGTTCCGATCACCGACGAAGATGCGCACGAGCTGGTGCGCTCGTTGCGCGGATCGCCGTTGTTGTTCGGCTATCGCGGCCGGCCCGAGGTCGACGTCGCCGCGCTCGAGGACCTGCTCCTACGCGTCGGCTACCTCGCCGACGAGTTGCCCGACATCGCGGAGATGGACCTCAACCCGGTGATCGTCGGTTCCGACGGTGTCGTGGCGGTCGACGCCAAGATTCGCATCGCGTCCGCACCGGCGCGCCTCCCGGCGGACTTCCGGCGAATGCGGTTCTGAGTAACTGAAGTACCGTGACCTGGTGACGGTTCGCGTGTTCCTGCTCGATGATCATGAGATCGTTCGACGCGGAGTGCGCGAGCTACTCGAAGCCAACGACGACATCGAGATCGTTGGTGAGGCCGGAACTGCGCAAGAAGGCATGACGCGGATTCCCGCGCTGAAGCCTGATGTCGCGGTGGTCGACATGCGCCTCCCTGACGGCAACGGCGTAGAGGTCTGCCGCGAGGTCCGGTCGCGCGACGAGTCGATCAAGTGTCTGATCCTCACGTCGTTCGCCGACGACGAAGCGCTCTTCGACTCGATCATGGCGGGGGCGGCCGGATACCTGCTGAAACAGATCAAGGGAACCGACCTCGTCGATGCGGTCCGACGCGTCGCGCAGGGCCAGTCACTGCTCGATCCCAACGTGACCGCTCGCGTGCTCGAGCGCCTGAGAAAAGGTCCCGAAGAGGATGAGCGGTTGGCGCGCTTGACCGACCAGGAGCGCAAGATCCTCGACCTCATCGCCGAGGGACTGACGAATCGTCAGATCGGCGAGCGGATGTTTCTCGCAGAGAAGACGGTGAAGAACTACGTCTCGAATCTGCTGTCGAAGCTCGGTATGGAGCGCCGAACCGAGGCCGCGGTCTTCGCTGCCAAGCTCGCACCGAAACCGAGGCCGGACGCATCACGCGATTCGTGACTTAGGTCCCTAGTCCCGGCCGCGGTGCCGAGCGACGCTAGGGGCATGCAAACCGACATCGATTCCCGTACCGGACTCGAGATCCTGAGCCGCGAAGAGTGCGTCGCTCTCCTCGAGCGTGCCACCATCGGACGCGTTGCGATCGTCACCACGGACGGGCGTCCGCTCGTGTTCCCCGTGAACTTCGCAGTCGACGTCGGCGTCATCGTCTTTCGCACGGACACCGGTACGAAGTTGCACGGCGCGCGTCGGGGACCGATCGCATTCGAGTGCGACGGGATCGACCTCATATACCACACGGGCTGGAGTGTCCTGGCGACAGGACTCGCCGAAGAGGTCGTCAACCCCGCCGAGCTCGCCCGCTTGTCGCGCCTGCCACTCGGTCCGTGGTGCCCGGGCGCGAAGTCCACGTGGTTGCGGCTCCGACCGCGCATGCTCACCGGCCGGCGCATTCCCGCGCCCGGTCATCGCCGAAGCGAAGGAGAGTGACGATGGTCACCGCGTGCGGACTATCGACGTCAACTTGAGCTGCTGAGATCGTCGATCGGGACGCGCCATTCGAGCGTCGTGCCACCGGTGGTCGGCGAAGTGATGCTGCATCTCCCACCCAGCGCCGCGGCACGATCGCGCATGTTCGTGAGTCCGCGTCCGAAGGTGGTCGACTCGCGGATCCCGACCCCGTCGTCGATGACGCGCAAGACGAGGTCCGACGTTTCGATCTGCACCTCGATTACCACTTTGTGCGCACCGGCGTGCTGGGCGACGTTGCTGAGCGCTTCGCGCAATGTCGCGGTGAGGTGGTCCTGCATGGCGTCACTGGCCGCGCTGTCGACGGGGCCGTCGAACGCCACCGCGGGCTCGAAACCGAGCGGGCGCGTCGCTTCCTTCGCGATCGCGAGCACGTCGTCACGAAGGCTCGAACCGCCCGGCCGCCGCGTATGCAACGCGAAGATCGCGGAGCGGATATCGCGGATGGTGTCGTCGATGTCGTCGATGGCCTGGTTCATTCGCTCGAGCGCCGGATCTCCGGTGGCCCGACTCACCGCGCCCTGCAGTGAGAGGCCGACGGCGAACAGCCGTTGGATCACCGTGTCGTGGAGATCCCGCGCGATGCGCTCTCGATCGTCGACCAGAGCCAGGTCGGCGCGCGCCTGGGCCAGCTCCTCGTCGGCGCTTCGGCGGTCGGTGATGTCACGGACGATCGCGATCACCAACGTCCGCTCGCCGCTGCGGACCGGGCTCAGGCTGATCTCCACGGGGAACTCGTTCCCGGAACGCCGCCGCCCGCGCAACTCGAGGCCCACGCCCATGGGGCGAGTCAACGGATGTTCGACATACGCCGCCCGGCGGGCCGCATGACCGGCACGCAGCGGCTCGGGCAGCAAGAGATCGACCGATGTGCCGACGAGCTCATCCCGGTCGTACTCGAACAAGCGCTCGGTCATCGGATTGACGAACAGCATCGTGCCCGTCTCGTCGACGACGATGATGCCGTCGGGAGCGGCGTCCACCGCGCTGCGCAACGCAGTGTCGGTCAGGTTGGAGCCGGCGCGCCGCTCCCCCGCCGGAACGGCCTGCTCCGCAGCGTCGTCGCGGCATGCGAGCGGCTCCTCGCCTGTCTGGTCGGAAGCGGACAACGTCCTCGAAATGAGTGGACCTTCGGCCCTGCCCGGCCGGCTGGCCTGCGCCGAGACTAGGCATGTGACCGATTCCGATGCGCCGCAACCGATCAGCGGCCTCATTGACGCGCTGCCCGAGGCGGAGTGCCGGCGCCTGCTCGCTTGCCACACCCTCGGTCGGGTCGGCATCACGAGCGGTGGACTGCCACTGATCCTGCCCGTCCACTATGTCTACGACGACGGCGTGATCGTCTTCCGAACCGGCGCCGGGACGAAGCTGCGGGCGGCGGCGAACGGCGACGTGCTCGCATTCGAAGTCGACACGTACGACGCGCAATCGGGCCGAGGCTGGAGCGTTCTGGTGCTCGGACGCGCAACCGTCGTGACGACCGCGCACGAGCAGGGTGACGGCTTTCCGATCCTCGACGAGGCCGTTTCCGGTGAGGAACGCAGACACTACGTACGCCTGTTCTGCGAGCTGGTGACCGGACGCATGATCGAGAAATCCGTACCGGGCTGAGAGCCACCTACCCGTCGCATTGGAGGTTGTCATGAAGGCGGTTGTGATCTACGAGTCGATGTACGGCAACACCCACCTGATCGCGGATGCAATCGCCGAAGGCTTCCGCACCCACGGCGAAGCGGTCGTCCTGCCGGTCGGAGAAGCGGAACCCGAGATCGTCGGCCGCGCCGATGTCGTTGTTGTCGGCGGCCCGACTCATGCGCACGGGATGAGTCACGTCGCGACCCGCAAGGGTGCCGCTGACGCGGCGGCGAAGCCGGACTCCGAGTTCGTACTCGAACCTGACGCGGAGAACGAGGGTCTGCGCGAATGGTTCGACCGGCTTGGCGAAGTGCCGTCGAACGCGGCTGCCTTCGACACGCGATTCGACATGCCCGCCGCGATCACCGGGCGCGCCTCGAAGGGGATTGCGAAAAACCTGCGCCGTCACGGCGCGCGCCTGATCTGCGAACCCGAGAGCTTCTTCGTGAAGAAGGACAATCATCTCGAGCCGAACGAGAAGGCTCGCGGACGCGAGTGGGGCGCGCAGTTAGGCGTCATCCTCGACGGGGTTGCCGCGCCCTGAACCGACTCACGCGCTAGCGGCGTAGCGCGGCGAGGCCGCGTTCGACGTCGTCGAGGTGGTGCGTCGAGTCGTGCAGCGCGTGTTCGAGGAGCCGGCGCACGTCACTGCGGTCGTCGCCGATGGTGAGACCCCGGGTCCACCTGGCGGCGCCCGCGTCGGCCGCGAGCCGGGCGAGCCGGTTGGCGTGTTCGCCGAGCTGGTCGACGACCTCGTCCGGATTCGCCGCCGCGTAGGTGGCGGCCGCGGCGTCGATGAGCTCATCGGCCTCGATCGCGGGGAACGCCGGCTCGTCGATGGTGAGCGCCTGTTCGACCCCGAACGCGTGTAACGCGGTGATGTCGCGGCTGTGCGCCGCGTATTCGATTGCCGACCACACCTCCGGCGCCGGTCGGGTACGAAGCTCGGTCCCGGAATCGGCGATCAGTGCACGCCACCGCGGTCCGAGCGCATGTATTGCTTCGAGAAGGGCCGCGTCGTCGAAGGCGCTGCCGTCGAATCGGCACGCTTCACAGAGTTCGTGTTCCATCGACACAGTGTGGCTGGTCGGAGAGCCTGCGGAGCGCCCGTCGGGATCCGCCCGTTACCTTTGGTGCACAACAGCTTCCGACGGATGAATGCGAGAGGTCAGATGCGGACTCCACTGTGCGACGTGTTCGGGATCGAGTACCCGATCTTCGCGTTCACCCACTGCCGTGACGTGGTCGCGGCGGTCAGCAAGGCGGGCGGTCTCGGAGTGCTCGGCGCCGTCGGGTTCAGCCCCGAACAGCTCGAGATCGAGCTCGACTGGATCGACGAGCACGTAGACGGCAAGCCGTACGGCGTCGACACCGTGATGCCCCAGAAATCCGTGAGCGTCGAGGGCGGCAATCCCGAGGAGATGCTCGCCCAGATCCGTTCGATGATCGACGCGAACCACTGGCGTTACGTCGACGAGTTGATGGAACGGCTCGAGCTCGCGCCGTTGCCCGAAGGTGACCAACCCCACGGCGTGCTCGGGTGGACCGACGATGTCGCGCACCGGCACGTGGAGATCGCGCTCGCGCATCCGATCAAGCTGATCGCGAACGCGCTCGGCTCGCCGCCCAAGGACGTGATCGATCTCGCGCACGAGCACGGCGTGAAAGTCGCCGCGCTCGCGGGCAAGGCGGTGCACGCGCAACGTCACGTGAACAACGGCGTCGACGTCATCGTCGCGCAGGGTTACGAAGCCGGCGGTCACACCGGCGAGATCGCGACGATGGTGCTCGTTCCCGAAGTGGTCGACGCGGTCGCGCCGGTTCCGGTGCTCGCGGCCGGTGGGATCGGCAGCGGGCGCCAGATCGCGGCCGCGTTGTCGCTCGGCGCGCAAGGTGCATGGTTGGGATCGCTGTGGCTCACGACCGCGGAGAGCAACTCGGGTCCGGCGGTGTTGCAGGCCTACCTGGAGGCGACCTCGGCCGACACCGTGCGGTCGCGTTGCTACACCGGCAAGCCCGCACGCATGTTGCGCAACACGTGGACCGACGCGTGGGAAGACCCGGCCGGTCCGGGGCCGTTGGGCATGCCGCTCCAGAACATCCTCACCGCCGACGCGAACGCGCGGATCGCGCGCTCCGGTCGCAAGGATCTGGCCTTCGCGCCGGTCGGTCAGATCGTCGGTCGCATGAACGAAGTGCAGTCGGTGCGGGACGTGATGTACGGCCTGGTCGAGGAATACATCGAGACGATCGAGCGCCTCGAAAGCGGCCTGAAGAGCTAGCCGTCAATCCGGGTAAACGCCGATCTCGCTGGCTTTGAGCGAAGCCCAGATCTTCGTGCCCGGTTGCAGCGAAAGGGCCTCACGACCGCCGCGAGTGATTTCGACGATTAGGGGCGAAGGTTCGGCGAGCCTTACCCGCACCCGATCGCCCTCGTCGTCGATGCTCGAGACCGTTGTCTCCCATACGTTGCGCGCTGCACCTTGCGGTTCGCGGCTGTGCAGAGCAATCGCGCGCGGGTGGACGGTGACGATTACCGGCCCGGCACCAGCCAGGTCGCCGGCGACCACGAGCTGATGGCCGCCGGCCAAGGTGACGGATCCGTCGCGCAGGTCGCCTCGAAGCAGGTTGATGCCGACGAGGTCGGCGACATAGTTGGATCGGGGTCGGGCGCGCACCTCGTCGGAGGTTCCCTCCTGACTGATGTGGCCGGCTTCGAGCACGATGATTCTGTCGGCGAGCGCGATCGCCTCGATCGGGTCGTGGGTGACGACGATCTTCGGCGCCATGATCGTGTCGAGATGGGTGCGCAGCTCACGGCGAACCTCGACGCGCGTCGAGGCATCGAGGGCTGCGAACGGCTCGTCGAGGAGGAGCAGTCGCGGTTCGAACGCCAGCGCCCGGGCGAGCGCGACCCGCTGGACCTGCCCGCCCGATAGCTCGCGCGGGCGAGTCGTTCGAGTCGGCGTCGAGCCCGAGCCGCGTCAACCATTCTCGGGCGGTGCGGCGCGCGTCCCGTGTGGCGACCCCTCGGCTGCGCAGACCGAACGCGACGTTCTCGGCGACGCTGAGATGCTCGAAAAGCAGGCCGTCTTGGAACACCACGCCCACCGATCGCTGCGACGGGGGCACGAAGACGTCGGTTTCGGGCTCGTCGAGCACGTCGGCGTCGAGTGTGATCCGGCCATCGTCGATCGGTAGGAGCCCGGCCAGCGCGCGCAACAGGGTCGACTTGCCCGCGGCGTTCGGACCTACGAGCACGATCAACTCGCCGGGGCCAACGCGAAACGCAACGTCGAGATCGAGCGACCCGATCTGCAGCCGAGCCTGGCAGTCGAGGCCGGCGGTCACCCGCGCGCCTCTCGCAGGCGATCCCGCGTGCCGAACACTCGGCTTCCCACCACTACGAGGACCACGATCGAGATCGTGAGGAGCAAGATGCTGAGGATGATGCCGGCCGGATCGTCGTTCTCGAAGGCGAGGTAGATCGCCAGCGGCAACGTTTGCGTCTTGCCGGGAAAGTTTCCCGCGAAGGTGATCGTGGCCCCGAACTCGCCGAGTGCGCGAGCCCACGTGAGGGCCATACCCGCCGCGATCGACGGGCCGATCATCGGCAGCGTGACCCGCCGCAGGATGGTCCAGGGTCCGGCGCCGTAGGTGGCTGCCGCTTCCTCGAAGCGCAGGTCGAGACCACGCAGCGCGCCCTCGACGGTGATGATGAAGAACGGCATCGCCACGAAGGTCTCGGCGATGATCGCCGCCCACATCGTGAAGGGCAGGCGAATGCCAAACCATTGATCGAGCCATTGCCCGATCAGGCCCCGGCGACCGAACGCGTAGAAGAGCGCGACGCCACCGACGACAGGTGGCAGCACCAAGGGGAGTACGGCGAGCGCGCGGATCAGGTTGAGCCCTGGCATGCGGCCACGCGCGAGCAGCCACGCGATTGGGAGTCCGAACAGCACCGACAGCCCGGTCGCCGAGAGAGAGCAGATCAGCGACAGCCGCAGCGCCTGGCGTGCGGTGTGGTCACGCAAGACCGAAGTGACGTCGCTCCACGGTGCGCGCCAGAGCAGTCCCGCGAGGGGGAGTCCGAAAAAGACGACGAGACCGATGAGGGCGACGGCGACGGCGGTGATGGGCGGTTGATTGCCCACCATGCGCCTTCGCCGATCAGAGGTCACAGAGGAAGGAAACCGTACTTGCTCACGAGCTCCGACTGGTGTGCCACGACGTAGTCGACCCAGGCCTTGGCCAGGGCCGAGTTCTTGGAATCCTTGAGCGCGACGATCGGGAGCGTCGTCAATACGTTGACGTTGTCGGGGATCTTCACGCCGTCAACTTTGCCCGACGACTTGACGTCGGTGACGTACACGATCGCGGCGTCGGCCTCGCCGAGCTCGACCTTCGAAAGGGTCGCCTTCACATTCGCCTCGAGCGACTTCGGCGTGAGCTTCACGTTGGCGTTGTCCAACACCTGCGCGGCGTACTTTCCGCACGGTGCCGACGGGTCGCAGAGCACAACCGTGAGGCCCGGCTTGGTCAGGTCGTTCAGCGTGCACGATGTGCTTGGGGTTGCCCTTCTCGACCGCGATCTCCAGCCGGTTCTTGGCGAAGTCGACGGGCTTGCCCGAGTTGTCTCCGGCTGAGACCACCTTGGTCATGTTCTTCTCGTCGGCGGACGCGAAGACATCGGCGGGCGCGCCCTGTTCGATCGAGGTCTCGAGGTCCGACGACGAGCCGAAGCTGAGATCGATCTTGGTGCCGGGGTGCGCGGCTTCGAAGGCTTTCGCGAGATCAGTGAAGCTCGAGGTGAGCGACGATGCTCCGAGCACGGTGATGCTGCCGGTCAGCTTGTTGGCGTCGGTCGACGCGGTGGGCTTGCTGCTCGACCCACACGCCGCGAAGAGCAGCGCCGCGGTAACGGCCATGACGCAAAGCGAACGAACTTGACGCACTGATCGGACCCCCTCGTAGTAGTCAGGCGGAGACTAACGCCTGCGACCGGCGTAGGCACAAGTTGACTAACGAGGGATCTCTCCGCGGTCAGCGCGTTGACACTGGCCTTGCTCCCGCGAACAGTCCGGCGGTTTCGATCGTCGACAGATTCTCGATCATCGAGAGCACGCCGTTGATCGTGCGTTCGACATTGTCGAGCATGGTCCGCTCGCGTGTCGTGCCGAGATCGACCGTCGGGTCGCCGAGCAACTCGACGTATCCACAGATTCCGGTGAGCTGCGATCGCAGCTCGGCCGACACCGTCGACACGAGATCCGTCTTGACCCGATCGCGGGCGCGGAGGTGCTCGACGGTCTCGTGCTCGCGGTCGACTTCGGCCCGCAGGTCTTTGATCATGCCGGTGAGCTCGCCGGTCGCCCGTTTGCGCGCCTCGTCGGCGAGCTTGCGGCTGGTGATGTCACGCAGGACGATCTCGAGTCCGGTTACCTCGCCCGAGGTTCCGTCGCGGACGACGCCCGTCGCGCCTTCCATCCAGACGTAGCGATCGTCGCGGGTGTGAATGCGTTGCGCCTTCACGATGCCCGAGCCGATCTTGATCGCCCCGCGAGTGTGCGGTCGAAGATCTGTTGATCGTCGACGTGAACGAACTCGTCGAGCAGATGGCCGTAGAGCTCGCGGGGCTCGAATCCGAACCCGACCCGTGCGGATGGCGACGCATAGACGATCACGCCGGCAGAGGTCAGTGAGGATGATCACGTCGGTGACACTTTCCACGACCGTTTGCAGGCGAGCGCGTTCCCGGAGCGCGTTCTCGATCTCGTTGCGCTTCGAGATGTCACGGATGAACGCGTTGAAGGTGCGTTCACCGTGATCCGACACGAGCCACGCCGTCATCTCGATGGGGATCTCGTGGCCGTCCCGGTGGATTGCCGCGAGCTCGAACCACTTCCCGAGCAGGGGCGGCTTGCCGGCGCCGAGGAACCGTTCCATGCGGAGCGCGTGGACGATCCGGTGGCGCGGCGCCAGCACCGACATCGCGAACGACTCACCGAGCACCTTTTCCCGTGACCAACCGAAGAGCGATTCGGCGTGGCTCGTCCATTCCGTGATCGCGCCCGCGGCGTTCCACGACACGAAGGCGTCGTTCGCGGACTCGACGAATTGCCGGATGCCGTCGTCGGGTGACCGCCGCCGTAGTTGCGCGTTGGCGCGTGCGATGAGCTCTTCCGCCTCTACCGGCTTCGACAAGTAGTCGTCGGCGCCGTGCTCGAGCCCGTAGACGCGGTCGGTGAGATCGGTGTCGGCGGTGACGAGGATGATCGGCAGGTGCGCGGTGGCGGCCTGGTCGCGCAGGCGCTGGATCACGTCGAGGCCGCTGAGCCCCGGCATGTGCCGATCCAATACCAGGAGATGTATCGAATCGTGCTCGAGGATTTCGAGTGCGCGCTTGCCGTCGGATGCGACAACGGTGTCGATGCCCGCGCCGCGGAGGATTCGTGCGAACAGATCGCGGGCGGCAGGCTCGTCGTCGACGACGAGGGCGCGCCGCGGGACCGAACCCTTGAGCGCGAGGGGCCGTTCGTCGGTAGGCATTGCTGTCTCCCAGGCCCTGTCTCCCGGGTCAGCCGGGACAGGGATTTCGCCCACCCGGTGGTCCGGGCGGATTTTGTATCGGCGGGTTCGGGGCCGGAATCCACGCTCGTTTCCACAACATTTCAACAACTGCGTCTCCGAGAAGTGTTGACCAGAAGTGTTGACGAGAAGTGTTGACCCGAGGGTCCGTGGGTAACACCAGCGAGTCGGCAACTTGTGCCGTCTGTCCACCTTCCCCCCGAACTGAATCGAGATGACACTCATGGATTCCAACACCGACGACATCAAGGGCCGGGCGAAGGAAGCCATCGGCGACCTCACCGACAACAAGGATCTGAAGAACGAAGGCAAGGCCGACCCGCGAGCGGCAAAGGCCAAGGAATTCGTCGAAGACGGCAAGGACAAGGCCGAAGACGCGATCGACAGCGTCAAGGAAAAGCTCCACCGCAGCTGATTGTGGGAACCCCCGCCTCGATGAGGCGGGGGTTCGCGCTGGTCACGCGCCGAGCTCAGCCCTCGCGCGCCGCTCGGCGATGATGCCGACGAAAGTCTTCACCCGAGACCTCGCGAGCAGATCTCGTACGAGGGGTCGAACCGTCGTCTCGATCTCCGCCCGATCGATCGACTCGAATCGGTCTTCCAAGTCGGAGATGACGACCTTCACCATCGTCTCCTCGTCGGGGGGTTGGAGTTCCATCTCTCCGTAGTACCCCGCGCCGCTCTCGCTCGCGAAGGGCGCAAGCCGGTGTTCTCCGACTGTTCACATCCCCAGAACTGTTTTGAGGGAACTCGCTCAGCGGGCCATTGCGGCCGTGCGGGCCTGGGCGCCGATGCGCAGGAACCGGGTGTCGCCAAAGGGTGTGCCGGCCACCCGGTTGCACACGAAGGCCACCGCGAGATCGTTGTCGGGATCGGCCCACGCTGCCCGATCCGCCGAAGCCGAAGTGGCCGAACCCGTTCGGGATGACGCCCCGGCTGGTCGCGGCCATGTGGTAGCCGAGGCGCCACCGCATCCGGAAACCGACGACGATGTCGAGGGTGTTGGTCTGGATCTCGGTGGCGCGCCGCAGCGTCTCGGCGCTGAGAAAGCGCTCGCCGTCGAGCACGCCGCCGCCCGCGAGCGCCGCGTACATTCGCGCGAGTGAACGAGCGGTGAAGCAGCCGTTCACGGCCGGAATCGCGCCGTCGAGAATCTCACTCGACGCGTAGAACCGATCGGAGTTCGGCACGACGAACGTGTCGATCGCGGGGCGCATCCACCGCAGCCGCGAAGCCCGCTGGGCGAAACGCTCCGTCCGCTCCGCGTCGCCGAAGCGAAAGAGGAGATCGGCGACGCGGCCGCGCTGATCGAGTGGCACGCCGATCGACATGCCGTCGAGATCGAGTGGCTTCACGATCTCGGCTTCGACCGCGTCGTGCACCGACAAGCCGGTCACGCGTTGGATGACCTCGCCCACGAGGAAGCCGAAGGTGATGCCGTGGTAGCCGAACTTGGTGCCGGGTGGATACGCCGGCGCTGCGGCCGCGAGCTTCGAGGTGACGAGATCCCAGTCGAGCATGTCGTAGGCGTCGGGGATCACGTCACGCAGCGTGTGGAGGCCCGCGGAATGGTCGAGGAGGTGACGAACGGTGATGCCCTGCTTGCCGTTGGCTGCGAACTCTGGCCAGTACGTCGCGACCGGTTCGTCATAGTCGATGAGTCCGCGGTCGACGAGGCGGTGGACGGTGGTTGCGATGACGCCCTTCGTCGTCGAGAAGCTCATCGCCATCGTGTCGGACTGCCACGGCGTGCCGTACGCGTTCGCGTGCGCCGGTCCACGCGTCGACCACGAGCTCGCCCCGGTGGTACACGGCTACGGCCGCGCCGCCCCCGCGTTTGTGGGTCGCAACCCGGCGCAGGGCCTGGGTGACGCCGCCGAAGTCGGGATGCACGAAACCGGAGATCACTCGGGCATGCTCGCGCAGTTTCGCCCGGCGTTGCAGCGGGCACGTTCGTGCCGCACACTGGTTGTGACCGAGGAGCATCGATGCGGCGCTTGAGCGGAATGGATACGGCGTTCCTGTACCTGGAGACGCCGACCACGCACATGCAGGTGCAGGCCGTGATGCTGCTCGACCCGTCGACGGTTCCCGGCGGCTATTCGTTCGAGAAGATCAAGGCGCACCTCGCGGCGCGGCTGCCTCGACTGCCGGAGTTCCGGCGCCGGCTCGCACACGTCCCGTTTGATCTGCACCGGCCGGTCTGGTTCGACGATCCCGACTTCGATCTCGACTACCACGTTCGCCACATCGCGGTGCCGGCACCGGGCACCCCCGACAAGGTGGCCGACATCGTCGGCGACATCGCGGGCCGGCCGCTCGACCGGGCGCGTCCGCTCTGGGAGTTCTGGGTCATCGAGGGTGTCGAGGGCGGCGCGGTCGCGGTGGTGGCGCGCATGCATCACGCCACGATCGACGGCGTCTCCGGTTCGAGCCTGCTCACGAACATCCTGGATCTGGAAGCGGACCCCGTGGACGACGTTCCGGAGATCGACGACTGGAAGCCGGAACACAAGCCGTCGGACGCCGAGTTGGTGCAGCACGCGATCGTCTCCCGGCTCCGCCGGCCGCTACCGCTCGCGCTCGCACTGGCAACGCCGACGCTCCTGCGCGGCATCATCGGGGTGACGCTCGCGCGGACCTCGAGCCGGCCGTCGGGGGGTACGCCGTTCGACACGCCGCTCACGCCGTGGAATGCGCCGTTGACGCCGCACCGGCGGGTCGCGTTCGCGTCGGTTCCGCTCGACGAAGTGAAGACGATGAAGAACGCGTTCGGTTGCACCGTGAACGACATCGTGCTCGCGACCGCAACCGGAGCACTGCGGAAGTATTTGCAGCGCATCGACGAGCTGCCCGACCGGCCGTTGCTCGCGGCGTGTCCGGTCTCGGTTCGCAACGACGAGACCGCCGACATCGACAGTGCGAACAAAGTTTCTGCCATGTTCGTGTCGCTGCCGACGCACCTCGAAGACCCCGAGGAGCGGATCGCACACATTCGCGACGCGACGATGGGCGCCAAGGAAGAGCACCAGGCGATGGGTGCGCGCACACTCCTCGAGCTCGGTGAGCTGGCCGGCCCCCGCAGTTTCGGTCTGGCCAGCCGGTTGCTCGGCGGGCTCGCGAGCCGAGGCACCGTGCCGATCAACCTTGTCATCTCCAATGTGCCCGGTCCGCCGTTCCCGCTCTATCTCGGCGGCGCCCGTCTCGTGTCGATGGTGCCGCTCGGTCCGCCGATCGAGGGCGCGGGATTGAACATCACCGTGATGAGCTACATCGACCGGATCGACTGGGGATTCATCGCCTGCCGCGAGCTCGCGCCCCGCTTGCAAGACATGGCGAACGCGGTCGAAGACGCGCACCAGGAGCTGTTGAAGAAAGCGCTGTAGATCGCCGCGCTACGGCGCGGTCTGATGCTTCGTGCGCTCGGGCACGAGGAGCACTTCGATCGACGGCAGCGAGTCGTCGGGCACCGACTTGCACCTCACGTCAGGAGTCTCGACCACGACTTTGATGTCGGTCGTGCCCGGTGCGACGTCGACCGGGATCGTGTTGACGTGCCGGTCGGCGGAGATGGGTACCGCATGACCGTCGATGTCGAGGTGTCCTTTGGTGGCGGCCGATTCGCGTTCTCGGAACGTGATCTGGAGCTCGGACTTCGACGTGGTGCGCGCCCGGATTCACCAGCGTTATCGAACCGGAACCGCAAATCTCCGATTTGTCGCCGCGGTTGGTGAGCGGGTCGACGTCGGTTGACATGTACAGCTGCGGCGCGTCGAGCATCTGCTGCGCCAGCGCGTGCACTTGTTCGGAGCTCAGTCCCCGGAGCAGCGTCGGCCGCGCCGGGCGCAGATCCCATGCCGCGAGCCGGCGCTCTTTGGTTGCGATCGGCGGGCCCAGCAGGAAGTCGAGCGCGCGCAGTTGCGCGTCGCCGTTGTCCTTGAATCCGTAGCGATCGAGCATGATCGCCGAGAAGCCCATCGCGGTGACGCCGCGAACGAGATCGCCCATCGAGAGCCCGGCAGCGGGCCATTGCCATTCACCGTCTCGGCCGCGTACGCCGCCGGCACTCCAGCGCAGCGTGGTCGAGTGGAGGTAGCCCTCCTTGATCAGGTCGTGCGCCGACATCTTGCCGATCGCGCCGTGCTCCGGAAAGTCGACGACCGGAAGTTGGAACACCATCGCACCGTGCGGAAGTTGGCGTTGCAGAGTGTCGACGAACTCGGCATCGTCGTGCCACCAATCCGAGCGGGCGGCCGCGCCCGCGCTGGGCATGAGCGGAGGTGCGGCCTGATCGAGCACGCCGAGCACGACGACGATCGCGAGGATCGCCGCGAACACGAGCCGGGGCCGCGGCCAGTGACGCCGGTGGATGACGACGCGGAGACGATCGAGGAGCCGCGCGAACACGGCGATGCTCGCGAACGCGATGACGATCGCGATGCGCGACCACGCCCGCACACCTTGGAGCCCGGTCAGCTCGAGCGCGCGGCTGATACCGCCTTTCATGCCCAGCAGAATCGCGACGAGGATGACGATGCCGAGCCGCGACTCGAACGACCACCCCCGCCGTTCGGTGCCCCGGTCGACGGTGCCGCGAGTGGCGCGCACGAGCACCGCGACGAGCGCGCAGACGAAACCGATCGCGGCGGCCAGGCCCAGCTGCGCGGATCCGAAGCCTTCCTTGCCGGGTTCGTAGAGGTGGTCGGCCAGCGCCGCGAACGGGCCGAATCGGTGCGCGGTGACCGGACTGAGTAACTCGACGAGCCGCAGCGGATACGCCTCCGAAACGCCAAGGACGCGATCCGGGACGCCCAGCCGGTTGGTCGCGTGGTTCCACCGGAACAACAACGTCGGCAGGTTCGCGAGCGACGACACCACCAGTCCGACAACGGCAAACGGCAGCGCGATCAACAAGCGTGACGGTCGGCGCCGCGCGATCGCGCTGATGATCGCGCACAGGGCGAGCATCGAGAGGAGGAACGCGAGGTAGTAGATGCCGGTCACGGCGACCAAAACCGTTCCGAGCAACAACCACCGGATTCGCCACCACCCGGCGCGGTGCCGAAGATCGGCGACCGACGGCAGTGCGGCATCGGGTCCGAGAATCTTCATGCACAACAAGCACGATGACCGGTATGCCGACGTAGAACGCGAGGTTCTCGTGCGCGGCGCCGTTCCGGAAGTGATACGGCGCGAGTGAGAAGAGAACGGCGCCGACGAGCGACGATGCCCACGAACATCGCAACGATCGCAACGCCGGAAACGCGGCGAGTGCCGCGAGCGGGAACGTGAGTAACCAAAACAGGTTGAAGGTGAGCGGCACGTTGCCGGTCGTCTCGACGATCGCCTTCTTCACGGTGTACGCGAGGATGTCGCCGCCCATCGGCCACTCGGCCCATTGCTGCTCGAACGGCGCGTTCAGCGAGGGGTTGTGATTGAACCAACCCGTCTCGTGGATGTTCTTGATCAGCATCAGATCGAGGGTGGCGTCCTGCTGATCGTCGCCGGGGGAGTGGGTGTAGTTGAACGGAACCGTCGCGAGGTGCGCGCGCCAGACCTGCGTGATGAGCGTGACTCCGATGCTCGACAGCAGGGCCGCGAGCAACGCGCCCGCGACGAGCGATCGCCCTCGGTGCGCGCGTAGACGCTCGGGTTCGCCTCGGGGAGTCTTCACGCTTCGGGGGAGGCTAAGCGGGCATCGACGGCCGAAAGGATCATCACCGGAAAATCGCTCGCATCGGGTCGAGGATCGCCCGTAGCGTCGTAAGCCGCCTCGATCGGGATCCCACTCGCCGGGTTCCCACTCGCCGAGGCGTCGCTGGTCAGGAGTCTTGGGTGCGTGAGCGGGCACTGTGGCGGGTCGGTCCCTATCTCCGGCCGCACACCAAACGGATCGGTTTCATCGGAGGGTCGGCGCTGCTATCGATCGGCGCCCAACTCTCGATTCCGCTGATCGCGAAAGCCGCCATCGACGGCCCGATCCACGACGGGAACAAGCGCGGGCTCGTACCGCTCTTCGCGCTCTCCATCGGGCTCGCGCTGTTCGAGCTCAGCTTCACCTACCGCCGCCGGTTGTCGCTCGCGAAGGTGGCAACCAGTGTCGAGACGGAGTTGCGCGACGACTTCTACGAGCATCTCCAACGTCTCGAAGTGGGCTTCCACGACCGCTGGCAATCGGGTCAGTTGCTCTCGCCGCGAACTCCGACATCTCGCTGATCCGCCGGTTCGCGGCCTTCGGCGCGATCTTCCTCGTGATCATCGTCGTCGAGGTGCTCGCGATCTTCGCGCTCTTGTTGCACCTCGACGTGACGCTCGGCCTGCTCACGATCGCCACTGCGATTCCGGTGCTCGTGCTGTGCCGGCGATTCGAACGCACGTATCACTTCGTCGTGCGCGACATTCAAGATCAGACCGGCGATCTCACCACCATGCTCGAGGAGGCGGCACGCGGGATCCGCGTGTTGAAGTCGTTCGGTCGCGGCGACGAGATGTTCCGCCGGTTCGACGCTCGGAGCTTGAAGTTGCGCGACACCGAGCTCGAACGGGTGCGGATCCATACGCAGTTCATCTGGGTGCTCGGTCTGATCCCGAACATCACGCTCGCCGCGGTGTTGCTGGTCGGCGCGTTTGCGGTGTCGTCGGGCGCGTTGACCGTGGGTGGCCTCGTCGCGTTCGTGTCGTATCTGTTGATCCTGGTGTTCCCGATCGAAGAGCTCGCCTGGATCCTCGCGATGGCCGAAGAGGCCGAGACCGCCGCGGGCCGGGTGTGGGAAGTGTTCGACACCGAGCCGGTCATCGCCGACCGGCCGGGCGCGGTCGCGCTCGGCCGCGCCGACGGTGAAGTGCGATTCGACGCCGTCCACTTCAGCTATCCCGGAAACGAGAAGACGGTGCTGCGCGGGCTCGATCTCGAGATCCATCCGGGCGAGACGCTCGCGCTCGTCGGCGCCACGGGCTCCGGCAAGACGAGTGTTGCCGCGCTGCTCGCGCGGTTGTACGACGTGGACGCGGGCCGCGTGCTCCTCGACGGGCACGACGTACGTGACTTGACGCTGCGCAGCTTGCGCGCGCAGATCGGATTCGCGTTCGAGGAACCGACCCTGTTCTCGGCCAGCGTGCGCGAGAACCTGCTGATCGGCCATCCCGACGCGACCGAAGCCGATATCGAGGCCGCGCTCGAGATCGCGCAGGCGGCGTTCGCCTACGAACTGCCGTGGGGACTCGAGACGCGGATCGGCGAACAGGGTCTGTCGCTTTCGGGAGGGCAACGGCAACGGCTCGCGTTCGGCGCGCGCGATCGTCGGCCGGCCGCGGGTGCTCGTGCTCGACGATCCGCTGTCGGCGCTCGACGTGCACACCGAAGCGCGCGTCGAGCGGGCGCTGCGGCCGATCCTGGCGGCCTGTACCGCGCTGGTGGTCGTGCACCGGCCGTCGACGATCGCGCTCGCGGATCGCGCCGCGTTGATCGACGAGGGCCGGATCATTGCCACCGGTTCGCATCGCGCCCTGCTCGAGTCGGAGCCCCGCTACGCCGCGATCTTGAGCCAGGCTGCGGACGAGATCGACGAGGCGGGGGATCAAGTCGCCCATCGGCCGGGAGATCGACCGGCCCATCGGCCCGGAGATCGAGTCGCGTGATGTTCGAGCCCGACAAGATTCCCGATGTAGATCTCGGCGCGTCGCTCGACCTGACCGGCGACGCCGCGGTCGACCGCTGGCGCGGCGTTGCCGCCGAGGAGGTCGACGAGCCGACCGGCGGGTTGGCCGGCTTGCTGCGCTCGCGCAGCCGGCGCCTGCTGGGTTCGCTCGTGCGTCCTCACACTCGTTCGTTACTGCTCGCGGCGCTACTCATCGGCTTCAACACCATTGCGCAGCTCGCGGGTCCGATCCTCGTGCAGATCGGCATCGACCACGGGATTCCGCCGCTGTTGAAGGGTGGGAGCGGAGACCTCCGCCCGCTGGTGACGGTGGTCGTGGCGATCGTGGTGATCACGCTGCTCGGCGCATTGACGTTCAACGCGTTCTTGTTGATCGTCGGCCGGGTCGGGCCAAGACGTGATCCTCGATCTGCGGCGCCGCGTCTTCGTGCACTTCCAGGAGTTGAGCCTCGCCTTCCACGAGCGGTACACGTCGGGGCGCGTCATCTCCCGCCAGACGTCCGACATCGAAGCGCTCGAAGACATGTTGAAGTCGGGGATCGTCACGCTGGTGACGTCGGTGCTCACACTGGTTGGCATCGCGGTCGTGCTCGTCATCATGAACGCGCAGCTCGCGGTCCCGGTGCTCGTCTCGTTGCCGGTGTTGTGGTTGATGACGCGCTGGTTCCGCGGCCAGTCGGAACGCGCGTACCGGGAGACGCGCGACGCGATCGCGTTGGTGATCGTCCACTTCGTCGAGAGTCTCGGTGGGATCCAGGCCGTGCACGCGTTCCGACGCGAGCCGCGCAACCAGGAGATCTTCGAGCACCTCGACGATCGCTACCGGAGCGCGAACATGTGGTCGCAACGGTTGGCCGCGGCCTACGGGCCGGGCGTGCAACTCGTCGGCCGGCTCACGACCGCGATCGTGATGTTCTACGGCGGCTGGCTCGCGATCGACGGCAATGTGAGCGTCGGCGTGCTCGCCGCGTTCCTCCTGTACCTGCGCCGGTTCTTCGAACCGATGCAGGAGCTGAGCCAGTTCTACAACCTGTTCCAGGCCGCGGTCGCGGGGCTCGAGAAGCTGTCGGGCGTGCTCGAAGAGCCGCTCACGGTCGCGCCGCCCGCAGATCCGGTTCGGCTGCCCGACGCACGCGGCGCGCTGCGCTTCGAGCACGTGGACTTCGCCTACCGCGAGCGCCCGGTGCTCACCGATCTCGATCTCGACATCCCCGGTGGCCAGACCATCGCGGTCGTCGGCATGACGGGCGCGGGCAAGACCACGATCGCCCGGCTCGCGGCCCGGTTCTGGGATCCGACCTCCGGGCAGGTGACGCTCGACGAGGTCGACCTGCGCGAACTCGACCCGACCGACCTGCACCGCGCGATCGTGACCGTGACGCAGGAGAACTTCCTGTTCACCGGTTCGGTCGCCGACAACATCGGGCTCGGCCGGCCAACCGCAACGCGCGCCGAGATCGAAGCCGCGGCCACCGCGATCGGCGCGCACGACTTCGTGATGGCGCTCCCCGACGGGTACGACACCGACGTACACCAGAAAGGCGCGCGGCTCTCGGCCGGGCAACGCCAGCTCGTCGCGTTCGCGCGCGCCTTCCTCGCCGATCCCGCGGTGCTGATCCTCGACGAAGCGACTTCGTCGCTCGACATCCCGTCGGAGCGGTTGGTGCAGCGCGCGCTGCGGACGTTGCTCGCGCACCGCACCGCGATCATCATCGCCCACCGGCTCACGACGGTGGAGATCGCTGATCGTGTTCTCGTGCTCGATGCCGGCCGCGTGATCGAAGACGGCGCCCCCGCCGATCTCATCGGAAGCGGCGGCACCTACGCGGGACTCCACCAAGCCTGGCTCGACAGCCTGGTGTAGCCCGTGCGTTTGTCGCGCAAACGTCGGGGGTAGCGTCACCGCCATGCCCGTTGGAGCTCGCCGCTTGTTCGTTGTTGTCGCGCTGTGTGTGTGCGTCGGTGCGTTGTTCGCGGGGTGCGCGGCATCGAGCAAGACCGCGGCCAAAGACGTCACAGTCACTGCGTGCAAAGCGAGCCCGACCGGCGGTCATCCGACTGCATCCGGCGCGATCAAGAACACCAGCAGCAAGTCGAGCCTCTACACGATCCACGTGAAGTTCAAGGACACGTCGGGGAACGGGGTCGGCGAAGGAATTGCCGCCGTGGCCAAGGTCGACCCGGGTACGAGCGCGAAGTGGCACGTGACCGACGCGCTCAACGCCAAGGGCAAGATCAACTGCGAGATCGGGACGGTCTCGCGCAACGCGGTGCCGTAGCGCGCGCCTTACGAAGAACCCGCGATCCTGACGACCAGTAGCGCGATGTCGTCGTTGCGATCCGCGAGCGGCAGGATCGTCGAGAGTTCGCTTCCGAGCCGATCGGCGACTTCGGCCGCGGTACGCGCGGATGCGCACGACGACTCGAACATCTTGCTCAGCGCGCCGGTTCCGAGGTCGTAGGGCGGCGCAACGTCGGTGACTCCGTCGGTATAGAGCAGCATCGTGTCGCCGGGCGCGAGATCCGCGGTGACCGTCACCGACTTGGAATCGGGAAATGCACCGAGCAAAGTTCCCGGTTGACCGAGCGTCTCGGTCCCGGCGCCGGCGCGGCAGATGATCGGCAACGGATGACCGCCCGATGCCATCTCGAAGGTGAACCCGCCGGGCGCGTGCGCCACCGTGCCGTAGAGCGCGGTGCAGAACGTGATCTGTCCCGATCGCAAGACCGCGGTGTTGACGTTGCTCAGTACTTCGCCGTGACTCGCTCCGTGCCACGCCGACGCCCGAATGGTGTGGCGGGCGAGTCCGGTGAGCGCCGCGGCGGCGGGTCCGGTGCCGCACACGTCGCCGATCACAACTGCCCAATGATCCGCGTCGACGTCGAACACGTCGTAGAAATCCCCGCCGACCACCGTCCCCTCACCGGTGGCCCAATAGCGCACGGCGAGGTCGAGGCCGGCGATCTCGGGCAGCTTGGCCGGGAGCAGGCTGGCTTGCAGCGTCGTCGCGATCTTCCGTTGATGCTCGTTCAACCGGATGTACTCGAGTGAGGAGGCAATCCGCGCCGCCGCGGCATGGGCGAGCGTGAGGTCGTCGATCGTGTACCGCCGGCTCGACTCCAAGTTCACGAACTGGATCGCGCCGAGAATGCGGCCCCGTTTCTCCAGTGGGACTGCGATCGAGCTGCGCAGCGCCAGCGCGTGCACGATGTCGCGCGCTTCGCCGGTCGCGTCGGCCTGATCAAGGAGCGCGTCGTCGATCTCGGGATAGAACTCGCTGCGCCCGGTGCGGATTACCCCGGGAATGCCTGTTTCCGAGGCCGGATCGTACGGAAAGCGCTGGGCGAGGCTGCGCGCGTACGAGAGCATCTCGGGATCCCGGTGCGCGACATCGATGTCGGGGATTTCCGCGTCGGGCTCGGGCAGCACGAACATCGCGCACCAATCGCCGAGGTGCGGTACCGCGGCGCGCGTCACGTTGTGCATGACCTCGGCCCGGCTGGTTGCGGTCGACAGTGCATCGTTGATCAAGCCCAGGAACTCGAGTCGTTCCCGGCTCACACGTTCGTTCTCGGCCGCGTGCAACGCGGCCGACATGAGCTGCTCCCGCTCCAATACCGTTTGCATCTGCTCGGTGACGTCGCCGACGCATCCGATCGTGCCCATTACGTTGCCGTCTTCGTCGACGATGGCGCGCCCCCGGCCCTGCAACCAATGGACACTGCCGTCGGGCCAGACGACGCGGTGATCAACGACGTACGAACTCTTCGCGGCGACCGCTTCCTGCACGGTGGCGAGCACCTCGGGAGCATCGTCCGGATGCAGCAATGACACGTAGGTCTCGTAGGTCCCGTCGAACTCGCCGGGTCCGAGGCCGAAGAGCTGCTCGGCCTTGTTGTCCCAGTCGGTCTCGCCGGTCTGCATGTTCCAGCGCCACGTGCCGAGCCCGCCCGCTTCGAGCGCGACCGCGAGGCGCGCCGCCAGGTCTTCGGCGCGTTGTTCGAGCGTGCGTTGCGTCGTGACGTCTTCGGACACGCCGACGACCGCGACGAGCTTGCCGTCTTCGTCGAGCAGAGGATGGTCTACGGAGTGGACGCGGATCGCGGTTCCGTCGCGGCGTTCGACGGTGAAGTCACCGCGCCACGACTGCCCCGACGCGACGAGCGAGAAGATGCCGGCCGCGAGAGCGCGATCGGCCTTGGGCACCACGATGTCGACGATGGAGCGGCCGAGCACCGCTTCCTCGGGCCAGCCGTACAGATCTTCGGCCGCGCGGTTCCACAACATGATCTCGCCGTCGGGGCCGGTGACGACGACGGCGCGGTTCAGCGCATCGAGAACGGCGCGTTCGGTGGACGAATTCATACGCGCCTCATGAAATGAGCGTACCGGTGTCAACTCCGGGGTATCCCTTGGTCACCGTGATCGAGCTTGCCGTTCCGCCTGCAACATCTCAACTCCGTCGGGCCCGCCATTGGGTACGCGACGAGCTCGGCGACGACGCTCGGGTCGATCGCATACACGTCGAGGCCGTGCAGACGGTTGCGAGCGAGTTGCTCGGTGCCGCGCTCGAAGCCGGAATCGGCCGGCCGTTGGTCTTGAGCATCGAGCTCTTCGCCCGGCTCACGAGTGTCCGCGTGCGCTGCCCGGGAGATGTGGACTTGCGCGACGAGCCGTTCGGTTTGCGCGAGAACGTGTTGCAAGGGTTGGCGTTCGCATGGGGCAAACGCATCTACGCGAACGGCTCAGTCGATCTGTGGGCCGAGATCGCCCGTCCGGCTCGGGTGCCGCACAGCGTCGATTGAGTGTCGTCGACTCAGGTTTGCCGCGATTGGCGTAACCGTTCGATGACGCCGGTGAGCTCGAGCACCCGCTCCACCGCGGCCGACGCACCCTCGAGCACGAGTTGGCCTTCTTGTTCCTCGAGCTGGTTCGACGCGCCGAGGATGACGCGCAGTCCGCTGGAATCGAGGAAGTCGACCTGCTGGAGATCGAGCGTGACCAAGCGGGCATCCTGGGCGATCACGTCGTCGAGTACGGCCTCCAGTTTCGATGCCGTCTGCATGTCGATCTCGCCGCGCACGACGACCGACCACGCACGGGCGGTTTCGGTGATCTCGACGTGCAACTCGTCCGCCATCGCTGGAGATTAGAACGAACGGTCAGTGTGACGACAGCCGACCCGTCAGTGCCTCGGCTTCCACGTCGAGCCGGCGGACGAGTCCGGGAACGATCCGCCGCTCCGCGGTCCCCCCGACGAGGGGTACCCGCACGTGCAGGTCGCCGGCAATGCGGCGCCGGGTGCGCGTTCCGTCGTCGATCGGTGTGATCGCGACGTCGGCCTTTCCGTTCAACCGCTTCTCGTCCTGTTCCGCGGCGAACGAGAGCGTGCCGGTCAGCGACTCCGTGTCGAGTCGCAGCTCCTGCATCCAGGTGAGCTTGCGATTGCCGACGATGCGTTGCGCGATCGGATCGATCTGACCGATGTACTCGTAGCGGAGGAGCAGCACGCGTCGTGCCGTCGGTCGAGCTGGTGACGACCTCGGGCCGGCTGAGATCGGGCAGGTCGAGCTGCGTATGGAATGCCGGATCGCAGAGCACTGCGACGACGTCGGCGCAGGGTGCGGGAAATTCGTGTACGACTTCGAAGTGCACGCGGCCAGTCTGGCCTGCGGTGCCCGAACTTCTGGAGACCCTGATGGAGATGCCAACCCGCGTGCTCGGTGGAAGCGGAATCGAAGTCAGCCGACTCGCGCTCGGATCGTGGCGGACCTTCGAGCGGCTGACCCACGACGAAGGCCTCGCGGTGATGCTCGCGGCGCGAGAGGCGGGGATCACCTTTCTCGACGATGCGCGCTACAACGACGAAGTCGGAACCGCGCCGATCCCGACCGGTTACTCCGAGGTGCTGTTCGGGGAGTTGTTCCGAGCAGCCGGATGGCCACGCGCGGAGACGGTGGTCTCCAACAAACTGTGGTGGGAGTTCTGGCCGGAGCAGAACGCGGCGGCTGAGCTCGATGGCTCGCTCGCGCGCATGCAGTTCGACTACGTCGACGTCATCTACGCGAATCCGCCGGAGAACGGGCTCGGTCTCGAGGAGCTCGTCGATTCGTGCGCGGCGCTCGTTGCGTCCGGCAAAGCGCGCGCGTGGGCGATCGTCAACTGGCCCGCGCGATTGCTGCTCGAAGCGGCAACGATTGCAACCGACAAGGGGGTTCCGCAGCCGTGCGCCGCGCAGTTGCCGTACAGCCTCGTGCAGCGCGCGCCGGTCGAAGCCGCCGCCATGCTCGCCGCGCTCGACGCGTGCGGCGCGGGGGTGGTCGCGTCGTTCGTGCTCGCGGGCGGAGTGTTGACGGGCAAGTACGACGACGATCCCGCGACGGGTCGCGCCGCGGGGAGTCTCGGAGATCCGCGAGTCGCAGCCGCCGCGGCAACCGGCCGCCAACTCGCGACGCTCGCTGGTGAGCTCGACACGACGCCAGCGGCGCTCGCGATCGCGTTCACGCTCGCCAACCCACGCGTCGCCTCAGTGCTCTTCGGCTCGACCACGCCCGAACAGGTTCGCCAGAACTCCGCCGCACTGGCGGTGGCCGCCCGCCTGGCCCCGGCGGATCTCGAGCGGCTGCAATCCATCCACTAGCTGCCATCCACTAGGTACGCCCAATTGCCCGACTCGCACCAATTGAGATGCGTCTGTGAGCTCCCTCTAGTGTCGCTCACAGACGCATCACCTGGTGGGGGCAGGGTGGGGGCGGGTTTGGGGGCGTGACCTGAGTGAGGGCTCACTCAGCTATTCTGCAACCCGTGAGCCTGCCGGATACAGCTACCAAGTCGAAGCGGGCCACCGCGCTGCCTCCCGACGAGCGCCGTTCGATGATCGTGGCCGCGACCTTGCCGCTCCTCATCGAGCACGGCGACCGCGTCACCACCAAGCAGATCGCGGAAGCGGCCGGCATCGCCGAAGGCACGATCTTCCGCGCGTTCGGCGACAAGGACGAAGTGATTTCCGCCGCGATCGAGTCGGCGCTCGATCCCGCACCGCTCGAAGCCGCGTTGTCGGCGATTCCGAACGGCTTGGAGTTCGAAGCCGCGTTGGCCGCGGCCGTCTTGATCATCCAGCAGCGCGTCATCGACATCTGGACGCTCACGTCGAGTGTCGACACCCGTTTTCACAAGATGACGCGCCGGCCGGTATCCGATAGCGACGCGCTGGTTCGACTCTTCGTCGCACACCGCGTGAAAATCGCGGTCGAACCGGTCGTCGCGGCGCGGTTGCTGCGTGCGCTCACGATGTCGACGACGCACCCGATGCTCGCGGGGGAGCCCACTTCGGCCGACGAGCTCGTGCACCTGTTTCTCCACGGTGTCGGCGGTGCCGCGAACCACGGGGATGCGTCATGTTGATGCGCCTGCTGCGTTCGCATCTCCGCCCGTACAAGCAGACACTCGTGCTCGTCGTCGTGCTGCAGACGGTACAGACATTCGCCGCCTTGTTGTTGCCGACGATCAACGCGCGCATCATCGACAACGGTGTGATCAAGGGTGATCAGGCCTACATCTATCGGTGGGGCGCGGTCATGTTGTTCTTCGCGTTCGTACAAGTCGCGTTCTCGGTCGGCGCGGTGTACTTCGGTGGCAAGGTCGCGATGAGCTTCGGCCGCGACCTACGCAAGAACCTCTTCCATCAGGTCACCGACTTCTCGAGTCGCGAAGTCGGTTCGTTCGGCGCCCCCTCGCTGATCACCCGGATCACGAACGACGTGCAACAGGTGCAGATGCTCGTGGTGATGGCGTGCACGATGGCGATCGCGGCGCCGATCACAATGGTTGTCGGGGTGATCCTGGCGCTGCGTCAAGACGTCGGCCTGTCGGTCATCCTCGTATTCGCGATGCCGGTTGCGGGCGTCGTGCTCGGCCTGCTCGTCTCGCGGATGGTGCCGGCGTTCCGGCTGATGCAGGAGCGCATCGACCAGGTCAACCGCGTGCTGCGCGAGCAGATCACCGGTATGCGGGTGGTGCGGGCGTTCGTGCGCGAACCTCAGGAAAAGGTCCGGTTCGCCGAGGCGAACGCAGATCTGACCGAGGTGTCGCTGCACGCGGGCCGACTCATGTCGTCGATGTTCCCGGTCGTGAACCTGCTCATCAACCTGTCGAGCGTGGCCGTGCTCTGGATCGGAGCGAGCCGGGTGGCATCGGGTCAAATCGAGGTCGGCACGCTGGTTGCGTATCTGTCGTACCTCGTGCAGATCCTGATGTCGGTCGTGATGGCCACGTTCATGATCTCGATGATCCCGCGTGCATCGGTGTCGGCCGATCGCATCCAAGAGGTCCTCGACACTGAACCGAGCGTCGTACCGCCGGTCGACCCGGTGCGCGAGGTCATCACCCACGGTGCGCTCGAGTTCGAAGATGTCGGGTTCCACTACCCGGGTGCCGAGCACACGGTGTTGACCGGCGTGTCGTTCGCGACCGCGCCGGGTCAGACCACGGCCATCGTCGGGAGCACCGGCGCGGGCAAGTCGACGCTCGTCAACTTGATCCTGCGGCTCTTCGACAGCACCGAGGGCACCGTGAAGGTCGGCGGAGTCGACGTGCACGATCTCGATCCCGACGTGCTGTGGAGCACGATCGGTCTCGTGCCGCAGCGGCCGTACCTCTTCTCGGGCACCGTCGCCAGCAACTTGCAGTTCGGCAAGCCGAATGCGACGGAAGAAGAGATGTGGAGCGCGCTCGACGTCGCGCAGGCGAGCGACTTCGTGCGCGAGATGCCCGGAGGGCTGCAACGCGCGGATCGAACAAGGTGGCACCAATGTGTCGGGCGGACAGCGCCAGCGCCTCTCGATCGCACGCGCCCTCATCCGCAAGCCTGACATCTACGTGTTCGACGATTCGTTCTCGGCCCTCGACCTGACTACCGACGCACGGCTACGCGCCGCACTCGGCCCGTACACGAAGGACGCCGCGGTCGTGATCGTGGCGCAGCGGGTTTCGACGATAGCGACCGCCGACAACATCCTCGTGCTCGAGGACGGCGTGGTGATCGGCCACGGGACCCACGAAGAGCTCATGCGCGACAACCCCACGTACGCGGAGATCGTGCAGAGCCAAATCGGCGAGAAGAGCGCGGCATGACTCTTATCGACGATTTCGAGGAAGACGAGGAACTCGATTTCGCGGCGCCGGAGACACGCGCAGCCGGCCGGTGGAATTCGGCCGGGGTTCCCGGCGAGCGATCGAAGGACTTCAAGGCCGCGGTCCGCCGCTTGGGCAGCATGCTCGGACCGATGTGGGTGGTGCTCGGCCTGGTTGCGGTCGTTGCCGTCACCAGCGCCACGCTCAACGTGCTCGGACCGAAGGTGCTCGGCCATGGCACCAACCTCATCTACTACGGCATCCAGTCGGGACACGGCATTCCCTTCGGCGCGCTGCATCACACATTGATGCAGGCGATCGCGTTGTACGCGGCGTCGTCGGTGCTTTCGGTCATGTCGGCCTACATGCTTGCCGGCGTCATCCAACGGCTGATGTTCAAGCTCCGCTCCGACGTGGAAGACAAGGTCAACGCGCTTCCGCTCAGCTACATCGACAAGCAGCAGCGCGGTGATCTGCTGAGCCGGGTCACCAACGACATCGACAACGTCGCGCAGAGCTTGCAGCAGACGCTCAGCCAGATGCTCACGTCGGTGCTGTTGCTGATCGGTACCGCGGTGATGATGTTCACCATCTCGCCGTTGCTGGCGGTCGTCGCCCTCACGACGGTGCCGGTGTCGGTCTTCGGCATGCGTGTGGTCGGCCGCCGGGCCCGACCCCGATTCATCTCGCAATGGAAGAGCACCGGAGTGCTCAACGCCCAAATCGAAGAGACCTTCACCGGTCACGCGGTCGTGAAGGCGTTCGGTCGCCAACGCGAGGTCGAGCAGCGGTTCCGCGACACCAACGACGAACTGTTCGAGTCGTCGTTCGGCGCCCAGTTCATGTCGAGCCTGATGCAACCGCTCACGATGTTCATGGGCAACGTCCAATACGTGCTCGTCGCGGTGGTCGGCGGTCTGCGGGTGGCGACCGGGGCGATCAGCATCGGCGACATGCAGGCGTTCATCCAGTACTCGCGTCAGTTCTCGATGCCGCTGACGCAAGTTGCGTCGATGATGAACGTCTTCCAGTCGGGCATCGCGTCGTTCGAGCGCGTCATCGAGTTCCTCGACGCCGACGAGCAGAGCCCCGATCAGGAGGCGAGTGTCGAACCCGCCGCCGGTGCACGGTCGCGTCGAGTTCCGCGACGTCACCTTCTCCTACGACCCGAACCGTCCGCTCATCGAGCACCTCTCCCTCGTGGCCGAGCCCGGTCAGACCGTCGCGATCGTCGGCCCGACCGGCGCGGGCAAGACCACGCTCGTGAACCTGATCATGCGGTTCTACGAGTTGAACAGCGGCTCGATCATGCTCGACGGCCGTGACATCTCGTCGTTCCCGCGCAACGAGCTGCGATCCAAGATCGGCATGGTGCTCCAGGACACGTGGCTGTTCGGCGGCACGATTCACGACAACATCGCGTACGGCAATCCCGATGCCACCGAGGAGCAGATCCTCGAAGCGGCGCGCGCCACCTACGTCGACCGGTTCGTGCACTCGTTGCCCGACGGCTACGAGACGATGATCAACGAAGAGGCCGACAACGTCAGCGCGGGCCAGAAGCAGTTGCTCACCATCGCCGCGTGCGTTCCTCGCCGATCCCGCGATCCTCATCCTCGACGAGGCGACGAGCTCGGTCGACACGCGCACCGAGGTGCTCATCCAGGAAGCAATGAACGCGCTGCGCAAGGATCGCACGAGCTTCGTGATCGCGCACCGCCTGTCGACGATTCGTGGCGCCGACGTGATCCTGGTGATGGAGAACGGGCAGCATCGTCGAGCAGGGATCGCACAAGGATCTGCTCAGCCACGACGGTCCGTACTCGCGGTTGTACAACTCGCAGTTCGTCGCGCCGGTCGTCGACATCGACGGCCCTGAGCAACCCGTCGTCGGTCAGGTTCCCGCGCAGTAAACAAAAACACGCACTTCTACCGGTCCGCCAAGACGTTCTCGATCGTGTCTCTCGCGTCGGCCGCGAACCGCGGGTTGCTGTCGGCGTAGTACCAGACGCCGACGACTCGGTTGATGGCCCACCCCCGAGCCCTCGCCCACGTCGCGTCATCAGCGCCCATCGCGTCCTGAAACCGCGTGCGGCTCGCGCCGGAGAACAACGTCCACGCCGCCATGAGGTCGCACGCGGGGTCACCAACGGCAGCACTGCCCCAGTCGATCATGGCGCGCAGTCGGCCGCTTGCCGTGAGGACGTTCGCGCCGAGCATGTCGCCATGCACCCAACGCGGCTCGGCGTCCCATTCGGATGCTTCGAGTGCCGTTCCCCACGCCGCCGTGAGTGCAGTCGTGTCGAACATCTCCTGTGTCGACACGATCGCATGCCGCACCGTTTCGTCTCTGAAGGAAATCGACATCCCCGCCGCGCCGGGGTTCGCTCGAGGAGCGTCGGTGGGATCGAGGCGCTGGAGCGCGTGCAAGAACTCGGCGAGATGCTCTGCGGCCTCGCAGAGGTCATCGACGAGATCGCGCGCCACGTCTCGCCGTCGATCCAGCGGAAGATCGCCCATTGCCACAGGTACCCGTGATCGGGCCGGCCCTCGGCGAGCGGTTCCGGGATGGCGAGGGGCAGCCGCGGCGCGAGCCACGGCAGCCAGCGCAGCTCCCGGTCCAGGCTGTGCTCGCGAGGGATCATCGGAAGGCGAACCGCCATGTCGTCGCCGAGTCGATACATCGCATGCACCGTTCCCATTGACTGGACGCGCCGGAGAGGGAGGTGCGCCCAGCAGGCGGGAACTGGCTCGACAGGAGCTTTCGGACGAGCGCCGCCGGGACCTCGATCTGGTCGTCGTGCATCTTGTCCGTCGGCATCGAGGTCCCGTCTGCGTCGTGAGCCACCGAGCGAAAGCGGCTACGAGACGCCGCGACACGCGTCGCTTCCGGCTTCTGCGGGCCGCCGGCGCCGAGTAGCAAACGCCACCACGTGCGGCCGTAACCGTCGCGCTTCTCGGCGCGCTGCCACTCGGGAACCGCATCGTCGAACTGCACCGCGATCCGGTGCCCGTACGCGTCGTGGTCCGACGTCGCCTGGTCCCAAACCGCGTAGCCGCCTTTGGCCAGCGTGAACGGGCCCGACAACACGCCGAGGTGGTCGTAGGGGCCGGGCGCCTTGGGATTGAAGTACGCGGGCAGCACGAAGTTGCTCAGCATGACCGATACGCCACCGACCACGATCGGATACGTGTTCTCCTGCACGGGGTCGCATACCTCGCGCGACCAGAGCCGGTGGTCGCCGTCGAAGCACCACTCGTTCGCGGCCGGGTCGCCCATCATTTCGAGTGCTTCGTGCGACGCGCTCGACGAGATCGCGTCGGTTCCCGCGACCCACGTGTTGCCCGCGTGCAGCGACGCTTCCGCGGCGACGTGCGCGTACGGTTGGCCGTGCGGATCGACCGCATGGAAGCCGTAGCCGTCGCGCTGGTTCGCGCTGTCGAAGAAGTGGATCTTGTCGCCCGGGCCACCCACGGAGACCGTCGCGTCCTGCACGCCCCACGCGGGTGCGAAGTCGCGGCGAATCTGGATGGTGAGCGCCTCCGCGATTGCTTCCAGTGTCCCGGCCGGCGGGCGGTGCACGCTGGTGTGGTCGACGAGCGAGATCAGCCTCATGTTCGCCCGGACGCTAGCGAACGAGGCTGACCTCGGTGACCTTCCCCGACGCGATCGTCACGTCGTGATCCGGCGCACCTTCAGGGCCGAGCAATGTGTAGTCGCCTGCCGCGACGGCCGGGAACACGCCCGCATACACCGAGCCGTCGGGGAGCCGGCGTTCGCGCACATCCGTGTGCACGAACGCCCGCCGCTCACCTCGATGTGAGAGCTCGACCTCGACGCCATTGAGACCACTGCCTGTATGCACGACCAGCGCGCCGACCCCGTCGCCGATGTCGAGCAGGACGGTGGCCTGCCCACTCGGCGGCAGCGGGTGCGTCGTGCCGCGACGTGGTCGTGGTCGTGGCTCATTGCTTACGCCGCCGGAACTTCGTACCCGCTGTGCGGGGTGCCGAGGTAGGGGAAGTTCGGGAGATAGTTCTCCGTGCCCTTCGCGGTCTGATCGGTCGCGCTGCTCGTGAGTCCCTGATCGACGATCCCGACCGCGGCGTCGGGCGTGAAGGTCGGGTCGACGAGCCCGTAGATCGCACCCGCGATCGCCTTCAGCTCGATCGTCACGACGTCGTCGGCGAGGCGGCGTCCGTTCGGGAAGCCGGCGAGGTCGCCGCCGACCGCGCCAAGGTTGTTGGGCGTTGCCGCCGGCGGGACCGCCATGTTCAGCCGCAGCAAATCGGCTTGGGTCGTGCCCGTGAAGTTCTGGAACTCGGGGCTGACGACACCGAGCGGAATGCCGGTGAGCAGAACCGCGGCGAGGTCGGCACGGGGCTTGCCCGAGTTGACGAGCGCTTGCAGGTTCGGGAACGCACCGGGGTAGAGACTCGGCAGCAGCTTCGCGAGCTCGGGGTGCAGCACGCCGTCGGCGTACTCGCTGTCGTTGGTCGGAGGGTCCTGGTTCCAATCGTCCTTGCGCTCCATCGGAACGAGAACCTCGTTGAACAACGGGTTTCCGAGCCGGGACACCTGTGACCACGGCCCGAAGTTCGCGGGGTTGTTCCGGTCGTCGTGACCGTTGTTGAAGTGCACACGTTGGCGCGACGCCGACGTGTACACGCCGATCACCGACAACGGATCCTTGGTATCGGTCGGCATCGTCGTGTCGTTGGTCAGTGACGTCTTGGGGATCTGCAACGCGATCGAGTGCACGTTGAGATCCTTGGTCGCGTTGACGGCGGCCGCGCTGCCCGGAATCGGAATCTCGTGCGCGCTCTGGATCGGGCGCAGGGCGGCGAGGTCGAAGATCGACCCGAGGTCTACGTAGAAGCCCTCGGCCCGTTGCCCGGCGAACACCTTGGTGCCATCCGACAGCGTCTTGATCGCGGAGCTCGCGAGCGCGTCGTAGTTGGGAGTCGACCGGGGCCCGACGTTGCACGGCGGGCACGGGACGTTCGACGCGAGCTGGGTGATGCCCGGCTTGCGCTCGTGGCCATGGTGGTGGCGGTTGCCGTGATCACAGTGCTGCCGGTGGTCGTCCCAGTCGATCCGGACCACCGAGTAGAACTGCCGGCGGTTCCAGTTCGACGACGTGAGTGACGTGATCGGCCCGACGTTGTAGAGGAACGTGCCGCCGATCTCGATCACGGTTTGGAACTGGAACTCGTAGGTGATGTCGACGTCGCCGTCGGCGTCGTTGTCGATGTTGATCTCGTAGACGACGTCGTCACCGAACTCGTAGAAGTTCGGGCCGCCGGCCGGGCCCTGCAGGGGCACGTAGTTGGCGATGATCGTTACCGTGTCGGGCGCGTCGGGGCTGACGAACGCGTAGAGGTCGGTACTGTCGGCGACCGGGTCCTTCGAGATCTCCGGCGCCTCGCGGTGAGATGACATTTCGTTTCCTCTTTCCGGTCAGACCGTCGCCGGTCAGTGCGTCGCGTGGTAGAGCGCGGCGGCGAGACGCTTGTTCTTGATCGTGACCTCGCGTTCGTCCGTGTAGAGCGTCACGAGACCCTTGCGGACGTCGCGCACGTGCGCGATGACGGGAATGTCGACCGTCGGGATGGTCGGGAAGCTCGGGATCGCGCTCGTCGGTCTTGCTCCTCGAGCTCAATGCCTTCGCCGCGCTCGCGGGTACCGCGGCTGCGACGCCGGCCGCGGCGGCAACCGCGGACGATCGCTTCAGAAACTGCCGTCGACTCGTCGGTTCCATTGGTGCTCCCCTTTTCGTGGACGCGTCTGTGTGCAGTTCGGGGCAGAGTGGCACCTTGGATGTGTGTATAGCTAGATGCGAATCTCTCGCATTTGCGTATGCGTTGCGCAACGACCGAGCAAGGCGAAGTGGCCGACGTGCAACTCGAATGCGTACTGCTCGCGCAACGTTCGCTGCACGGATTCGAGCAACTGCGCCGGAACGTCGATCACCGCGCCGCACTCCTCGCAGACGAGATGCTGATGCGTCATGCCGACGTGGTACACGGCGGGGCCGTGGCCGATGTGGGTGTGTTCGACGATGCCGAGCTTCTCGAGCGAATCCAACGTGCGGTACACGGTCGAGAGATGGATCTCGGGATGGCGTTCGTGGATCGTCGCCGCGAGATCCTCCGCGGTGACGTGACTGGTCGCGCCGATGAGCGTCGACACCACGAGCCGCGCGCGCGGTCGTGACGCGCCCGCCCTGCGCGCGCAGCCGTCCGAGCAGCTCCTCAGCGGTGATCATGGCCGCGTGCTCACGTGGTCACCTGAGATTGACGGCGTGGACGAGCAAGCTCTCATCGTCGATTCGAGGATCTTCGTGCGGTCGGTCCTGCCGCGGCGACGCGGTGGTCCTCGGAGAACACGACGCAGCGATCCGCGAGCCGGTCGAGGGTGTCGAGGTCGTGCGTCGCGAGCACGATCGTCTTGCCGGCCGCGTTCAGCTCGACGATGAGCTCGACGAGCCACTGCTGGGTGCGCGGATCGAGCGCGGCGGTCGGCTCGTCGAAGAGCAGTACCTCGGGATTCATCACGAGCACCGATGCGATCGCGACCCGCTTCTTCTGCCCACCGGAAAGTTGGTACGGCGCCCGGTCGGCGAGGTCCCCGATGCCGAGCATGTCGAGCGTGTCATCGACGCGGGCCGTGGCCTCCGCTCGACCCAGCCCCATGTTGAGGGGACCGAACGCGATCTCCTCGCGGACGGTGGGGGAGAACACCTGGGTGTCGGAGTTCTGGAACACGAATCCGATCCGGCTGCGGAACCCTCGCGAGAACTGCTCGTCTTCGAGATGGTCCTCGGTGACGGCGGCACCGAACGCGGTGTAGCGCCCGGAGTCGGGGAACACGAGCCCGTCGAGGAGCTTGAGCAGCGTCGACTTCCCGCAGCCGTTGGCACCGAGCAGCGCAACCTTCTCGCCGCTGTCGAACGGTCAGCGACACCTCGTCGAGCGCCGGGAATCGCTCGAGGTACGAGTACGACGCCTTCTCGACGACGAGCAGCTCATCGCGTGACGTCGCCATCGTTCAGGCTCCCAACGCGCGGTCGATGCCGAGCGCCGCGACCGCGCCCGCGACACACGCGAGCGCGAACATCAGCGTCGATCAGGCGGACGCGAACGACGCTGATCGTTCGTGCGTTCCCGGCGTAGCCCCGCGCCACCATCGCCATGTGCACCTCTTCCGAGAGTGCATGCGCTTTGCCGAACATCGCACCGGCCGACGCGGCCACGAACGCGCGGCCCGACGTGACGTCGGTGTCACGGGAGACCGTGCGGGCCTTGCGCGCGGTGTACATGTCGGTGACGGAGTCGAGAAGGTGGAAGAGGTACCGGTACGCCATGCCGAGAACGAGAACGAACATTCGCGGCACGCGCGAGGCCGCGCAGTGATGCGAGCAGCTTCGACCACGGTGTGGTCAGCGTGAGCAGCACCACGAGCGAGATCGATGTCGGCCACCCGCGTGACGATCAGCCCGGCCGCGGTCAGGCCCTGTTGCGTGAGCCCCAGCGGATGGCCGAACCAGGTGCCGAGCGGCACGACGATGTCGCCGTGGGTGATGACGTTCAACGTCGCCGGCAGCACGACGATGCCGGTGAAGATCGGAATGAAGAGCCACACCCGCTTGACGAAGAACGACAACGAGAGCTCGCGACGCGGCCGCGAGCGCCAGCGTCGCCGCGTACACGCCGAGGAGCACGGGGATGTGGCGCACGAACGCGGTCACGACGAGCAGGCCGAGGAGCGAAACCAGCTTGACCCGCGGTTCCAGGCGCTGGAGCAAACCTGCGTTGCGACGCGGCGTCGTCGGAGAACATGGCCTGGCGCAGGAGGCCCGCGGTTCCGCTGATCGTGCGTTCGACGAAGCTGCCCTTGCGGCGCCGTGCCGATGCATCCGCACGGACACAGTCCGACCTCGGGTTCCAGCAGCCAGCGTGGGCGTTGCCGACCGCGGTGCTCACGTCGCCGCTCGCGAGAGTGAGTTGTCGTCACGATGCCGGCCGGATCAGTTGCAGCACACCGAACGCCACGAAGATCGCGATCGCGATCACCGCGATACCGATGAACGCCGAGACGAGGTATCCGATCGTCGGGTGCCGGTCGTGGCTGAAGTCGTATCCGCGGAACAACGTGTTGTGCCAGAACCCCGCGTAGTGCCGGAGGCCGCTCGGCACCGCGCTCGAGGTGGTATTTCGCGAGGTCGAGATCCCCCGGCGAGCTCTCGCCGAACGCTCGGCCCGGTGCGAGGAGTCCGAGTGGCGCGAGCGCGATCATCGAACCGAGGCCGATCAGCGCCCATCGCCAACCGAGTCGCGCCGGCGGGTCGAGCTCGGCTTCGGTGTCGGGCGACGGCGCCGTGGTTGATGCGCAGCAGCGGGAGATTCGCGCGTTGCAGATAGGCCACGACGCCGGCGGTCAACGCGAGCTCGACGATGCCCGCGACGGTGAGATGGGCGAGCAGCATCGCGGGAATGGTCTGCGCAAGATGGAACGGCGCGTAGAGCGGTGTGCCGTTGGCGGAGTGGAACAACGCCGGCTGCACGCCGAACTCGATCGCCGCGCAGAGCGCGGCCAGGTTGAGGCCGATGTACGCGCCGAGCCCCGCGGCAAACGGGCGGCGCGGCGACGTCAATGACACGTTGCGGGTCAGCGCCCAGTACACGCCGTAGCCGACCATGGGCATGACCAACGCCATGTTGAACGCGTTCGCGCCGTACGCGAGCACGCCGCCGTCACCGAAGAACAACGCCTGGATCAGCAGTGCGATGCTCACCGCGATCACCGCGGCCCACGGCCCGAGCACCACGGCGATGAGCACACCGCCGACCGCGTGCGCGGTGGTGCCGTCGGGAATCGGCACGTTGAACATCATCACCAGAAAGCTGTACGCGGCGCCGATCGCGACGAGCGGCACGTAGCGGTTCTTCACGACCTTGCGCACGCGGCGCCCGGCGGTCGTCCACATCGGGACCATCGCGACACCGAACGCTCCGCACGTCTCGGGGCTCAGGTATCCATCGGGAATGTGCATCCTCGGCCCCCTCCGCGGTCACGCCACAGCTCCGCAGATGCGAATAATCCGCAGCAGGACGCGGTCGTGGATGACTCGACCGAGGGTTTTTCCAGTGAAATGCGGCGGCACGCGCCGCTTTTCGGACTTTGCCGACGAAAAGCGCCGCTACGCGGAAACCGTAACGCCCTCGCGCCGGGCGGCCATGCGGCGACCGGCGGCGCCGATGCGCTCCATGCGTTCGAGCACGGAATCGCGTGCGAGCTCGGCTTCGGGCGTGAGCCCGGTGCGGGCTTCGATGTTCCAGTGGCGGAGCACGACGGGCAGCAGGATCTGCTCGTAGTGGATGTTGAAGTCGTAGATGCCGGCGCGCGCGATCGCCTTGGCGTGGTGCGCGAAGTCGATGATGCCGGTGCCCGGCATCTCGAACGTGCGGACCTCGTGCTCGACCGCGAGCATCATGCCCGACGGGTCGATCTCGAACGCGGCGTCGGCGAGGCCGCGGTAGAAGAGGTAGTGGCGGTTCTCGTCGGACGCGACGCGCTTCATCACTTCGCGCCCCGCGGGGTCGTCGAGCATCTTGCCCGTGTTGTGATGCGAGACGCGCGTTGCGAGCTCTTGCAGCGCGACGTAGACGAGGCCGTGCTGCGCGCTGCTCGGCTGCGGGACTTCACCGCACTCGACCTGCGCCATGCGTGCCCGTTCCAACGCGACCGGGTCGAGCGCGCGGGTGACGGTCATGTAGTCACGCATGACGATCGAGTGGCGTCCTTCTTCGGCCGTCCACCGCCGTACCCAAACCCCCCACGGACCCTTGTTGCCGTACAAGCCCGTGATCGTCGACGTGTAGTAGGGGAGGTTGTCCTCGGTAAGGAGGTTCACGAGCAACGCGCTGCGGACCGCGGGGTCGAGGTCGACCTCGCGCGGATCCCACGCTTCGCCGGCCACGAAGTCGCGGCCGCGGCTCCACGGCACGTACTCGTGCGGGAACCATTCCTTGGCCCCGGCCAGGTGACGCTCGAGCAGCACTTCGACGGTGGGCTCGAGCTCGGAGATGAGGGTGGCGTCGTCCATGGGGACAGACTACCTACTAGTCGGTAGGGAAGTGAACACCGGCGCCGAATGGGTGAAGAGGAGCCGGTGCCGATCAGCCAATCCGAGGCGCAGCCTGGCTATCGTCCGAACATGGCGGATGTACACATCGACCTGACCGATCCCGACCCGAGTTCGCCCGACCTGAGTGAGCGCGAGATCCTCACCTGGGAGTTGTTCGGGACCGCCACCCGTGAACTTGCGCACGAGATCGCGCGCGACGGATACCGGCCCGACATGGTGCTCGCCATCGCACGCGGTGGGCTGACCGTCGCCGGCACGCTCGCGTACACGCTAGCCGTGAAGAACTGTTTCGCGATGAACGTCGAGTTCTATACGAGTGTCGACGAGCGTCTCGACGTGCCGGTGGTGTTGCCGCCGATGCTCGACAAGCTCGACCTGCGCGGCATGCGCGTGCTCATCGCCGATGATGTCGCCGACACCGGCAAGACGTTGGAGCTTGTACGCAAGGAGATCGCGGAGCACGTTGCCGAAGCGCGCACCGCGGTGCTGTATCACAAGCCTCGTTCGATCATCACGCCCGAATACGTCTGGGCGCACACCGAACGCTGGATCAATTTCCCGTGGTCGAGTCAGGCCCCGGTCGTGCAGGCCGCCAACACCGACGCGTAGTTCTTTCGTGCCCTGACCGGCACCGCTCGCCGCGTTCCCGCGTCGACCACCCGCCGCCGTGGACTGCAAACGTCCGATGCGAAGAGACCGACGCCCGAAACGCGTGCATGCGCCGGTGCTATCGCCGGTGCTGTCATCAAAATTCAGAGGGGATCGGTGCTGCGCTCTTGCATGACGCGGACCAGATCGGTCAGGCCATTGACGGGTCGACGCCGACGATCCTTCGGTACGCGTCCGGATCGGTCGCGCCTTCGGTGCACAGCACCAGCGCGTTGCGCGCTCGATAGTCGGTCGGAGTGTTCTCCACGACCGCGCGCAAGCCCGCCAACGATGCGGCGCCGGTCTCGCCGGCGACCACGCCGATTGACGCGAGGTCGCGCATCGCCTGTTCGGCGGCGGCATCGCTGACCGCGACGAACACGTCGACCCCGCGCGCCACCGTCGGCCACGCGATCGGTGACACGTTGCCGCAGTTGAGGCCGGCCATGATCGAGTCGTGCGGTCCCGGTACGTACACCGGGTGTCCGGCGGCCGCGGAGTGCAAGCCGCACGCGGCCGAGAGCGGCTCGACCGCGACGACGCGCGCGGACGCGGAGTAGTGGTCGACCGCGGCCGCGGTGAGCGCACCGACCCCCATCGGCACGACGACCACGTCGGGCGCGACCGCGAGTTGCGCGTCGAGCTCGGAGAAGATCGTGCTGTAGCCCTCGATGACGGTGCGCGGCACTTCGGTGTAACCGTCCCACGACGTGTCGGACACGACGAGCGCGCGATCAGTTGCGAGCGCGGCGGACGCCGCGACCGCGTCGTCGTAGGTGCCGTCGACCACCGTTACCTGCGCGCCTTCGCTCGCGATGCCGTCGATCCGCGCGGTGGCGGTACCCGGCGGGGACGAGGATGTGCGACGTCGTACCCGAGGAGGTGCGCCATGTGCGCGACGGCGCGGCCGTGGTTGCCGTCGGTGGCCGCGACGAGCTGCAGCGGGCCGAGCGGCGCGAACGCGGCGCGCAGCTCGGCGAGGTCGTTCCACTCGGGCTCGGAACCGAGCCGGGACACGAGCAGCCGGTACACCGCCCACGACACGCCGAGGATCTTGAACGACGGCATCCCGAGCCGACCGGCCTCGTCTTTGACGGAGAGCGAAGCCAGCCCGAGCTCGGCGGCGAGGGCCGGCGCACTGACGACCCGGGTGACGGCATAGCCGGGCAGGCGCCGGTGGAAATCGGCCGGCGAGCCGCCCGTCGCCGCCGGCCGCGCCCCGGCATCGTGCTCGCGGGCGGGGTTGATGAGGATCTGGGGCTCGGAGGAGGGCACCGCTTCCCTCGATCGGTCGCTCAGGGGGGCGATTTCACGCGAAAGCAATGGTCTCGCGTTGACATTGTGTGACAGCGGAGTGGACGCTACCTGCAGTGGTCGACTTCGTACTCAACGGTTCCGAAACCTCCGTCTCCGACTCGCATCCGCATCTGCTCGCGGCATTGCGCGAGGAGCTCGGTGTGTGCTCGCCCAAAGACGGCTGCTCGCCTTCGGGGCAGTGCGGGTGTTGCACGGTGCTGGTCGACGGCAAAGCAGTGGTGAGTTGCAACCTGTCGCTCCAGAAGATCGCGGGCACGACGGTCACGACGCTCGAAGGTCTGCCCGACGACCAGCGCGAACGATTGGCGTCGGCGTTCGCGGCGACCGGCGCGCTCCAGTGCGGATTCTGTACGCCGGGCATCCTCGTGCGGGTCGCCGCGTTGCTCGAGCGCAAGGGTGACGGTCTCGATCGCGAGACCGCGGCCCGGCACCTGGGTGCGCACCTCTGCCGGTGCACCGGATACGTGAAGATCCTCGACGCGGTCGATCTCCTCGCGAACGGGGAGACCCGCGAGGTGCTTCCGATCGGCGGCATCGGTTCGAGCGGTACGCGCTACCAGGGTTTCGACCTCGCACTCGGCGACAAGCCCTACGTCGACGACCTCCGTCCGCCCGGCCTGCTGCACGGCGCGGTCACGCTCGCCGAACACGCGCGGGCCGACGTGCTGCGCATCGACACCACCGTCGGCGGCGGCGATGCCCGGCGTGGTGCGCGTCTTCACCGCGGCCGACGTGCCCGGCAAGTTGCGCGTCGGGTTGATCCACAAGGACTGGCCCGTGTTCATTCCGGAGGGCGGGCGCACGTCGTACCTGGGTGACGTGCTCGCCTTCGTCGTGGCCGGCGATCGGGAAACCGCGCGCGCCGCGGCCGCCGCGGTGGAGGTCGAGTACCGGCCGCTGCGCACGATCACCGACGCGGTCGCCGCGCTCGACGACACCGAGGACGCGGTGTGGGAGCTCGACGGCAACGTGCTCTCGCGTTCCGCGTATGCACGCGGCGACACCGACGCCGCGCTCGCGGCCAGCGCGCACGTGATCCACGAGGTGTTCCAGACCCAGCGCATCGAGCACGCCTTCCTCGAGCCCGAATCCACGCTGGTCGTTCCCGATGGCGACGGCCGGTTCACGATGTACTCGGGCGGACAGGGCGTGTGGGACGACCGCGACCAGGTCGCGACCGTGCTCGACATCGACCCGCAACGCATCACCGCCGAGCTCGTATCGAACGGCGGCGCGTTCGGCGGCAAGGAAGACATGGCGAACCAGGCGCAAACCGCGCTCGCCGCGTTCCTCCTCGATGCGCCGGTCAAATGCACGTTGTCACGCGAGGAGTCGCTACTCATCCATCCCAAGCGGCACCCGATTCGCATCGACCTCACCGTCGGCTGCGATCCGCTCGGTCGCCTCACCGGGTTGCGGGCGCGCATGATCGGCGACTCCGGTCCGTACGCGTCGGTGGGCATGAAGGTGCTCGAACGGGCGGCCGGTCACGCGAGCGGGCCGTACCACCTGCCGACGATCGACGTGGAGGCGTTCGCGGTTCGCACCAACAACTCGGTGTGCGGCGCGTTCCGCGGCTTCGGCGCGAACCAGGCCCAGTTCGCGATGGAAGGCGCGATGGACCGGCTCGCGGCGCAGGTCGGCATCAGCGGGTGGGAGATGCGCAGCCGCAACGTGATCAAGCCCGGCGAGGTGTGGGGTCCCGGCCAGATCATGGACGACGGCTGTCACGGCGCGCGCCGGTGCCTCGACGCGGTGAAGGACGACTACGACGCCGCGATCACGGCCGGCCACGCGGTCGGCGTGGGCCTCGGGTTGAAGAACTCGGGCCTCGGCAACGGCTTCCTCGAGATCGTCCGCGCGGTCGTGCGCTTCCAGGACGACGGCACCGTCGAGGTGCGGCACTGCTGGACCGAGATGGGCCAAGGCGTGCACACCGTCGCGGCCCAGGTCGCGATCGAAGAGCTCGGGATCGATCCCGATCGGGTGCGCGTGATCGTCGACACGACGCGCGAGCTCGGCGCGGGTCAGACGACCGGATCGCGCGGCACGCTGATGGGTGCGGGTGCGGTGGCCGACGCGTGCCGCGCCGCGCGCGAGGACGGTTGCCAGATCGGGATCGACTACGCGGGGGAGTACCGCGTCGACTGGACCAGCTCGATCGCGGCCGGTCTGGAGAACCCCGTGATCCATTCCGCGTTCGGCTACGCGGCGCAGCTCGTGGTCATGGATCGGGACACCGGCAACGATCGATCGGGTGGTGGCCGCGCACGACGTGGGCCGCGCGGTCAACCCGTTGCAATGCGTCGGCCAGGTCGAAGGCGCGGTGCACATGGGCCTCGGCTACGCGCTCACCGAGGATTTCCCGTGCGACGAGAACGGCCGGCCCACACACATGACGCTGCGCGGCCTCGGCATCATCCGGGCCAAGGACGTTCCCCCGATCGACATGATCCTCGATCGAGGAGCCGCAGCCACGCGCGCCGTACGGGATCAAGGGTGTGGGCGAGATCGGTCTCGTGCCGACCGCGGGCGCGGTCGCGGCCGCCCTGCACGACCTCGACGGCGAATGGCGGGACCGGCTGCCGATGCGCCGCACCCGCGTGAGGCCGCAGGCATGACGCGGCGGACCGGTCACGATCGCCGGGCCTCGTCGTGTGCGCACACGCACCTGTATTCCGCGCTCGCCGGGGAATGCCCTCGCCGCCGCACACTCCGCGCAACTTCCCCGAGATCCTCGAACAGGTGTGGTGGCGGCGTCGACCGTGCGCTCGACGCTCGACATGCTCCGTTGGGGTGCGCGGCTCGGCGCGCTCGAAGCGCTCGAGGCGGGCACGACCGCGATCATCGACCACCATTCCAGTCCCAGTGCAGTCGAGGGCAGTCTCGACGTGATCGCGGAAGCGTGCGCCGAAGTCGGCGTGCGGGTGGTGTGTTGCTACGAGGTCACCGATCGCAACGGCGCCGACGCGCGCCAAGGCCGGCCTCGCCGAGAACGAGCGGTTCCTGCGATCGGGCGGCCGCGGTCTCGTCGGCGCGCACGCGTGCTTCACGCTCTCCGACGAGACGCTCGACGCGGTGTGCGGGCTCGCGACCGATCTCGGCGTCGGCGTGCACATGCACGTGGCCGAGGATCCGGTCGACGAAGCCGGCGCGGCGCGCGCCTGGCCGGGCGCGCCGCCGACAACTGGCTGCTCGCGCACGCGGTGCATCTCGACCGGACGCTGCCCGGCACGGTCGTGCACAACCCGCGCTCGAACCTCAACAATGCGGTTGGCTACGGCCGGCCGGCGCGCTTCCCCCGCGTCGCGCTCGGGACCGATGGCATCGGCGCCGACATGCTCGACGAGTTCCGCCTCGCGTTCGCGCTCGCGCGCGCCGACGACGTGACGGCGACCCCCGACACCGCGTGGAGCTGGCTCGAGACCGGGTACGAGCTCGTGCCCGAAGCGCTCGCCGACGTGGTCGTCGTGGACCTACGAGCCGATCGAGCCGTGGCATCTGGCGTACACAACCGGCGTGCATCCCCGTCCAGGTGGAAGTCGACGGCGAGATCGTGTTCGACGAGCTCGGGCCCGACCCGCGTCGACGCGGCCGAGATCCGCGCCCGCGCCGCCGAGCAGGCCGTGCGCATGTTCGCCGCGCTGGAGGAGCTCTGACTGGCGACGCGGCGTCGCGCTGTACCTGCAGGACGCGCACCCGATCCGCGACGGCATGCGGTACGCGCGTATCGCCGAAGCAGGCGGGATTCGAAGCGGTGTGGCAGGCCGAGAGCCGGCTCGTGCGCGAGGCGACGATCCCGCTGGCCGCGTTCGGCGCCGCGACCGAACGCATCAAGCTCGGGTCCGGGCGTCGTCAGCATGTGGGTGCGCAACCCCGCGTTCCTCGCCGCGACGTTCTCGACGCTCGACGATCTCGCGCCCGGGCGCGTGATCCTCGGGATCGGCGCGTGGTGGGATCCGCTCGCCGCCAAGGTCGGCGTGTCGCGCGCCCGGCCGCTGCTGGCGATGCGCGAGATCGTCACCGCCGTGCGCGCCTTGCTCGCGGGCGAGACCGTGACGTTCGACGGCGAGTTCGTGCACCTCGACGGGGTCGAGCTCGACTACGTGTACCAGGAGCGGCGGCCCAAGGACGTGCCGATCGTGATCGGCGCGACCGGCATGCAGATGATGCGGCTGGCCGGGCGAGATCGCCGACGGTGCGCTGCTCGAACTATCTGGTGTCGCCCGCGTACAACGCCGACGCGTTGGAAGCGATCGGCGAGGGCGCGGCCAAGGCCGGGCCGCGACGTCGACGACATCGACCGGCCCGCAGCTCGTCGTGTGCTCGATGGACGACGACCGCGACGCCGCGCTCGACGCGGCGCGCCTGCTCGTGACGCAGTACCTCGGCCAGCAGCCGCACATCATGAAGGCGTCGGGCGTTCCGGCGGAGCTGCTCGACGAGATCGGCGAGGTGCTCACGTGGCCCGCGACGCACGAGCAGGTGGTCGCGGCGTCGAAGCTCGTGCCCGACGAGGTCGTGCAGCTCATCACCGCGTCGGGCACGCCCGACGAGTGCCGGGCCAAGGTGCGGCGAATACGTGAAGTCGGGCTGCACGTGCCCGGTGCTCTACCCGCTGGGCGCCGACGTGGAGCAGATGATCGCCGCGTTCAAGGACTGGTCGCCGTGACGGCTCCGGGTGGGAACATCATGCAGGCGCTCGAGCACTACTGGCACCCGGTGTGCACGCGCGCCGAGCTGGAGGCCGCGCGCCCGCATCCGCTCGCCGTGCAGCTGCTCGGCCGGCGGTTGGCGATCGCGGTCGCCGACAGTCGGCGGTGCGGTGATGGCCGCGGTCGACCGGTGCGCGCATCGTTCGACTCGGCTGTCGATCGGGTGGATCGAGGGCGACTCGTCCGCTGCGCGTACCACGGTTGGCGGTACTCGCCGGCGGGGGAGTGCGTCGAGATCCCGTCGACTCCCGACGGTCCGCTGCCCGTCGCAGCGCTGCGTCGAGACGTTCGAGGCCGCGGTCGCGTACGACCTCGTGTGGGTGCGGATCGACCGTACGGCCGACACCGAAGATCCCCGCGCACCCGGCGTGGGGCGACGACGTCGATGCGGGTGGTCGCGGGCGCGCCCTACACGTGGCCGACGTCGGCGCTGCGGCGGGTCGAGAACTTCGTCGACCTCGCGCACTTCGCCTGGGTGCACGACGGCACGCTCGGGCGCCGCGACGAACCGGTGCCGCCGTGCCCGCCATCGAACGCGTCGACGGCGAGCTGCGGTTCCACTACGACCCACCCGAGATGCCGGTCGAGCGCGAGGCGCTGTTCGGCCATTCGCGGTACCGCATGCCGATGCCGTGCACGGTCGACATCGAGTTCCATCTCGACACCGGTGCGCGGCGCCACCTCTGGATGACCGCGTCGCCGCTCGACGAGCGCTCGTGCCGCTCGTTCTGGTTCATCTCGCGCGACGACGATCTCGACGGCGACGACGCGCCGCATCTCGCGTTCCAACAGATCGTCCTCGACGAGGACGAGCCCGTCGTGTGCAATCAGGATCCGCCGGAGATGGTGCTCGAACCCGGCTTCGAGCTTCGGTGCGCACCGACCGCGTGTCGATCGAATACCGCCGCTGGCTGTGCGAGCTGGCCGAATCGAGGAGTTGAACGATGGACTACGCCGAGTACCTGCGCCGGCTGCCGAAGGTCGAGCTGCACTGCCACGTCGAGGGGACGCTGCGGCCCGCAGACGGTCGTCGGATCTCGCGCGGCAGCACGCCATCGAGCTGCCGACCGCCGACGTCGAGCAGCATCTACGAGTACGAGACGATCTACGAGTTCCTCGAGATCTTCCGGCTCGTGAACTCGACGGTGATCACGCAGGACGACTTCGCCGCGCATCGCGTACGAGTCGCTCGAGGACGGCGTGAAGCTCGGCAACCTCAAGTACCGCGAGATGTACTTCAACCCGACGCTGCACACGCCGCGTGGCGTCGCGATGACGACCATCATCGACGGGCTCGCCGACGGGTGCGCGGCGGCCGAGCGCGACTTCGGCGTGCGCTGCCGGCTCATCGCCGACGTGTACCGCCAGGACCCACCCGCGATGGCGTTGCAGATGACCGAAGAGGTGCATCGCCAACCGCCGCGACGAGTTGATCGGTCTCGGGCATGGACGGCGGCCGAGGCTCCCGACCCGCCCGAGAAGTTCGTCGGAGAGCTTCGCGCTCGCGAAGCGAGGCCGGACTGCGGCTCACGAGTCACGCCGTCCGAAGACGGTCCGCCCGCGAACATCACGACGTGTCTCGACGTGCTCGGTTGCGAGCGGATCGATCACGGCTACCACATCCTCGAAGACGAGGCCGTGGTCGCCCGTTGCCGCGACGAAGGCATTCACTTCACGTGTTGCCCCACGTCGACCGCGGTCGTGTACGGCTGGCCCGATCTCACGACCCATCCGATCAACGGGATGATGGCGGCGGGCCTGCTCGTGCACCTCAACTCCGACGACCCGACGATGTTCCACACCGACATCGGCAAGGAGTACGTCGATTTCGTCGGCCAGAACGACTACCCGCCCGAGATCGCGAAGCAGTTGGTGCACAACGGCGTCGACGCGACCTGGCTCGACGACGGCGAGAAGGCGGAGCTGCACCGACTGTTCGACGACGAGATCGCCGCGCTCGACAAGGAGTTGGTGCGTTGACGCGCATGCTCGCGAACGCCGATCCCGCGCTGCGGCGCGCGTGGCATGCCGGTCGCGCGCAGCAACGAGGTCGGCGCGCGCGCCGATCCGGGCGCGCCTGATGGGTGAAGACTGGATGCTCGTCCGCCTGCCCGGTGCCGACTCGGCCGGGACGCCTGGTCGCGTTCGCTCGATCGCTGCCCGCACCGGCTCGCGCCGCTCTCGGCCGGTTGGGTCGACGGCAATGCGCTGCGCTGCGGCTATCACGGCTGGTGCTTCGACGCGCGCGGCAGCGTGCGTCGAGATCCCGTCGCTCGGCGACGCGGAGCACGTACCCGCCCGCGCCGCCGCGACCGCGCCCGCGGCGATCGCGGAACAGCACGGCATGGTGTTCCTCGCACCCGAACCGCCGCTCACCGAGTTGCTCGACATTCCCGAAGCCGACGATCCCGAATTCACGCACGGCGAGCTCGAACCGATCGAGGCGAGTGTCGGCGCGGGCCTGATGATCGACAACTTCCTCGACATGGCGCACTTCCCGTTCGTGCACGCGGCGACGATCGGCACGCCGGAGGCGGAGACAGTTCGAGTTCCACGTCGAGCGCGACGGCTTCGGCATGCAGGTGATCGCCCGCCATCCCTTCCCGCACCGCGAAGACCCGGGTGTCGCGGCGGGTATCCGGCCGCTGGTGCAGACGCGCGCGCTCGAGTACCGGTACCGCGCCCCGTTCTCGATCTGCCTGCGCATCGACTACGTCGAGGCGGGCGGCACCAACGTCCTCGACTTCTACGTGCAGCCCGAAGACGACGACCACTGCCGCATCTACACGACCGTCCACCGCAACGATCTCGCGGGCGATCCGCACGGCATGGCCGAGGCGGTCGCGTTCGAGCGCAAGATCATCGACGAGGATCTCGCGCTCCAGGAGCGCTACGTCGACAAGCGGTTGCCGCTCGACCTGACCACCGAGGTGCACGTGAAGGCTGATCGCATGACCATCGAGCTGCGCCGCATACTGGGTGAGCTCGTGGCGACTGCGACGGGCTGACAGAAGAGGGACAGCATGCACATCGATCCCGTCGACCCGGTCGACCCGAGCCCGCGCGGTTGCGGCCGCGCAACGGAAGCGAGCCCTTCGATCTGCTACTCACGGGCGGCACCGTCGTCGATGTCGGCTGCGGTGAGCTGCGCCGGGCCGACGTCGGGCATCGTGGGTCCGCTCGTCGCGAGCGTGCACGAGCCCGGAACTCGCGCCGACTGCCTCGACGCGATCGACTGCACCGGCAAGTTCGTCGCGCCCGGCTTCATCGACATGCACGTGCACTTCGAGTCGTCGATGCTCACGCCCGGCGGCTACGCGGAGGCGGTGTGCCCGCGCGGCACGACGACGGTGTTCGTCGATCCGCACGAGCTCGCGAACGTCGCGGGCGTTGCGGGCGTTCGTTACACGGTCGAAGCGAGCCGCGGGCTTCCGGTGCGGTTCATCGTGCAGGCGCCGTCGTGCGTTCCGCCGCAACCCGGGCTCGAGCTCTCGGGCGCGGATCTGTTCGGGCCCGAGATCACCGAGATGCTCTCGTGGGACGAAGTCGGCGGTCTGGCCGAGGTCATGGACATGCTCGGCGTGCTCGGCGGCAGCTGACCGCATGGTCGACGTCGTCGCGGCCGGGCTCGAGAGCGGCAAGCTCGTGTCGGGTCACGCCGCGGGCCTCACCGGTGCCGGTGCTCCAGGCGTACCTCGCGGCGGGCATGACCTCCGACCACGAGATCTTCACCGAGCCCGACTGTCTCGAGAAGCTGCGGGCAGGAATGACGGTCGAGCTGCGCGGGATGATCGACCCGATCCTCCCCGGCATCGTCGCCGAGGTGAACAGCCTGCCGCTCCCGCCGACGCATCTCGTCGCCGCGACCGACGACCTGTTCGCGCTGACGCTCCTCGGCGACGGCGGCATCGATCACCTGCTCCGCCGGCTCGTCGCCTACGGCATGGACCCGCTGCTCGCGCTGCGTTGCGCGACCTACAACGCGGCCTACCGGTTGCAGCGCGCCGATCTCGGTCTGGTCGCCGCGGGCCGGCGCGCCGACGTGGTCGTGCTCTCCGACCTCGAGTCGTTCACGGCCGAACACGTGCTCACCGATGGCGTCGCGGTCGCGGCGCACGGCCGCATGCTCGTCGACGTGGTCGAAGGGCCGAGCGACCCGCCGCTCGACACGATGCGGCTGACGTTCGCTCGCGCCGGCCGACATGCTGATGCGCCTCGACGTTCCCGACGGCGTGCATCGCGTGCGCGTGATCGCGGATGCGGTGATGACACGCTGGGACGAAGCCGACGTAACCGTGACCGGCGGTGTCGTAGAGGTGCCGGCCGAGCACATCGTGCAGGTGACCGTGCACCGCCACGGTCGTATCGACGCGGTGCCGCATGCGGCGTTGTTGTCGGGCTGGGGGCACTGGGACGGCGCGATCGCAACCACCGTCGCGCACGACACCCACAACCTCGTGGTGTTCGGGCGCGACGCCGACGAGATGGCGCTCGCCGCGAACACGGTGATCGCGTCGGGCGGCGGCGTCGCGGTGATCCGCGGCGCCGAGGTGTTGGCCCACATCGAGCTCCCGATCGCGGGGATCCTCTCGCCCCTCCCCGCGGCCGAGGTCGCCGACGCCCAGCGCGCGACGCAGGACGCGGCGGTAGGGATCGGCCTCTTCGCGGGTTCGCTCACACAACCGCTGTTCCAGGTGATGCTCTCGTCGCTCGCCTGCCTGCCCGGTCCGCACGTCACCGACGTCGGCCTCATCGACGGCACCACCGGCGAAATAGTCACCACCGCCCTCATCTCCTGATCCGAACCTGCGTGACTTGACCGCGTATAGCGCGGCCAACTCACGCAGGTTCGGCTCGGGGTTGGGCATGATGCACGGGTGACTGACGGTGGGGGCGGGGGGCACCCGCGACGGTGGCTGGCGTTGGGGGTGCTCTGCCTCACGCTGAGCATGATCGTGATCGACAACACGATCCTCACCGTCGCGATCCCGAGCCTGGCCCGCGAGTTGCACGCGGACGAGACCGACCTCCAGTGGATCGCGACCTCCTACGGACTCGTGCTCGCGGGCTTGCTGTTGCCGTTCGCGGTGCTCGGTGATCGCTACGGCCGTAAGGGGCTCCTGCTCATCGGGCTCGCGGTCTTCGGCGTCGCGTCGGGCGCGGCCGCGTTCGCCACTTCGCCGGTCATGTTGTCGATCACGCGCGGCGTGATGGGCATCGGGGGCGCGTGCGCGATGCCGGCGACGCTGTCGATCATCGGCAATGTGTTCGACCAGCACGAGCGCGGCCGCGCGATCGCGATCTGGTCGGGGGTCGCGGGCGTCGCGTCGGCGGCCGGTCCGATCGCGGGCGGGTTGCTGCTCGCGCGCTTCTGGTGGGGATCGATCTTCCTCGTGAACGTGCCGCTCGCGGTGATCGCGATCGTGGCCGCCGTGTTGTGGGTTCCGAACTCGCGCGATCCCGCTGCGCACCCGCTCGACCGGGGCAGCGCGCTCCGCTGGTGGGCCGCGCTCACCGCCGCGCTCGTCGCGATCATCGAAGGACCGCAGCAGGGGTGGACCGCTCCGCTCGTGATCGGTGCCGCGCTGGCCGCAATCGTGTTGCTCGGCGCGTTCGTGCACCGGGAGCGGGTCTCGGAACGGCCGATGATCCCGCGGGAGACCGCGCGCGACCCGCGCCTGCGTTGGGGCGCGGTCACAATCGGGGCGCTGTTCTTCACCGCGTTCGGCGTGCAGTTCGTGCTCACGCAGTGGCTGCAGGGACCTCGGCACAAGTCGGCGATGGGTGCCGCCCTCTACTTCCTGCCCGAACGCGCTCGCGGGCATCTTCGCCGCGTTGCGCAACCCGCGTTGGGTCGCGCGCTTCGGCCAGGGCCGGGTCGCGGCGGCCGGGCTCGCCGAGATGGCCGCGGGCGCCGCACTCACTGCGGTCGGCGTCGCGGTGGCTTCGGAGCCCACGGTGCTCGTCGCGGCGGTGCTCGTCGGACTCGGAATCGGAACCTCGGCCGCGTCGGGCGCGGAGCTGATCATGTCGTCGGCGTCGGCGGAGAATGCCGGCGCCGCGGCCGGGGTCAACGAGACCATCGTCGAGGCCGCGGGTGCGCTCGGCGTCGCGGTGCTCGGCACCGTGTTCGCGGCGACCTCGAGCTACGCGTGGCCGATGCCGGTCGGCGCCGCGGTTGCGTTCGTCGCCGCGATCGCGGTTTCCCGCGGGCTCAGCCCGGCGCGCCGATCCAGGTATCGATCGCGGTCCGGCCTCGCGCCTTGAGGTCATCGGGTGCGCCCGACGCGTCGAGTGACGTGCGCGCGATGCCCGCGAGCGTCGAGTCGTCGAGTCCGAGACGTTCGCGTACCACCTCGTACTCCGCGAGCAGGTTGGGTCCGAAGAGGAGCGGATCGTCGGCGTTGAGGCTGCAGCTCACGCCCGCGGCCAGCAACGCCGGGAGCGGGTGTTCCTCGATCGACGGCACCACCGACAGCAGCACGTTCGAGGTGGGGCACACGTCGAGGCACACGTCGGAGTCGGCCAACCGGCGTACGAGATCCGGATCCTCGATCGCGCGGACGCCGTGCTCGATGCGGTCGGCACCCAGCACGTCGAGTGCGCCGATCACCGACGAGGGCCCGTCGAGCTCGCCCGCGTGCGGGACGCTGAGCAGGCCGGCCTCGCGCGCGATCTTGAACGCCGCCTCGAACGGCTCGGGTGGCCAATCGGTCTCGTCGTTGGCGAGGCCGAAGCTCACCACCCCCTTCCCGACGTACTTGGCGGCGAGATTGGCCTGGTCAACGGCATCGGAGGGGTCGAGAGTCCGGTCGGCGGCGACCATGATCCCGACGCCCACGCCGAACTCCCGGGCCGCGTCGGCCGCAGCCTGCAGCACGATCTCGAGCGTGAATTCGGGCGGCCCGATGTGCAGGTTGTGGTGCGGAAGGTAGATCGCGGGCTCCACCCAGATCGCGCCGTCGATCGCGTTGTCCTCCACGAACTCGCGCACCAACCGGGCCAGCGCCGCGGGCGTGGTGAGGGTGTGGCAGGCGGCCACGTACATGCCGGAGAAGGCCCCGAAGTTCCCGAAGCCGCGGATCGGTGGGACCTCCACACCCAACTCGGCGGCGCAGTCACGCAACGTGCTCGGCCGCATCGCACCTTCGAGATGGATGTGGAGATGGCCTTTGGGGAGTGTCCGGAGGTCGCGCATCGCGCCGATCATCGCACCCCAAAGACCCGGGCGTCACCCGCAGTAACACGGCGTTCATCTTGCGGGGACAGCGTGGAAACCGCGGACCTTCTATCGTTCGCCCCAACAGCCGTTGCCGCGGGCTCGAAGTCGGTGCCGCGCGGCTTCCAGGGGAGGAAACTGTGGCGGAGGACTTCGAACTCAGCAAGCTGTCGCTCGATCGTCGGACCTTGTTACGCCGAGGCGCGATCGGTGGTGCGGGCGCGATGCTCCTTGCGGGCGGCGGCATGTCGGCGTTGCTCGCCGCGTGCGGCAGCTCCTCGAAGTCTCCGTCGTCGTCGGGAACCACTACGGCCGGTTCGGGCAAGCCGGATTACGGCACGTTGGCGTTCCAACTCTCGTGGATCAAGAACGTCGAGTTCGCGGGCGAATACATCGCCGACACGAACGGGTACTACAAGGCGGTCGGCTTCTCGGGCGTGAACCTGATCTCCGGTGGACCGACCGTGCAGCAAGACGCCGTCGTCGCGTCGGGCAAGGCACTCGTGTGCATCTCCGCCCCCGACATCACGAGCGCGGCGATCAACAACGGCGCCGACCTCGTCACGATCGGCGCGCAGTACCAGAAGAACCCGTTCGCGGTGATGAGTCTCGCCGAAACGCCGATCCACACGCCGAAGGGGATGATCGGCAAGAAGATCGGTGTGCAGGCCACCAACGAGGCGGTTTGGAACGCGTTCTTGAAGGCGAACAAGATCGACCCCGCCAGCATCCACAAGGTGGTCGTGCAGTTCGACCCGCAGCCGTTGGTCGCCAAGGAGGTCGACGGTTGGTTCTCGTTCGTCACCAACGAGCCGAACCTGCTCAAGACCCAGGGCGTGGCCACAACCACGTTCCTGCTCGCCGACTACAAGTACCCGCTCGTGTCGGAGACGTACGTGGTGAAGAAGAGCGACCTCACCGACAAGCGCGACGAGATCAAGGCGATGCTCGTGGCCGACATCAAGGGCTGGCACGAGAACATCAAGGACCCGACGCTCGGCGCCACGCTCGCCGCCAACAAGTACGGCAAGGACCAGAAGCTGACCGTCGCCGAACAGACGCTGGAGTCGAAGTCGGAGAACCTGCTCGATCGCGACCGCGGATACGAAGAAGCACGGTCTGTTCACGATCTCCGACGCGCTGCTCGAAGAGAACATCGCGACGCTGGCGCTGGCGAACATCACGATCACCCAGGACAAGCTCTTCGACATGTCCGTTCTCAAAGAGGTCTACGACGAGCACCCCGAGCTCGTCGCGATTCCCGCGCCTGCGTGACGTGACTACGCTCCAGACCTTGCCCGGCGCCGACGCCACATCCGGCGAACCCACCGTTGTCAACGACGACGGGATCTCGCTGCGTCAACTCGGCAAGGTCTTCAAGCTCCGGCGCTCCGAGGTCGTCGCGCTCGAACGCGTCGATCTCGGAGCACCGAACGGTTCGTTCACCGCGTTGCTCGGACCGTCGGGGTGTGGGAAGTCGACGATCCTGCGGATCCTCGCCGACCTCGAGGTACCGACCACGGGTACCGCACTCGTGCACGGCGAAGACCCGGCGGAGGCTCGGCGCAATCATCACCTCGGCATCGCGTTCCAAGAAGCCGCGCTGTTGCCGTGGCGATCGGTCATCGCGAACATCCAGCTTCCTCTGGAGTTGGCCGGCGTGAAGGCCGGACCCGGTGTGATCGACGACCTCGTGAAGCTGGTCGGACTCGAAGGCTTCGAGGAGGCGCGCCCGGCCCAACTCTCCGGGGGCATGCGCCAACGGGTCGCCATCGCCCGCGCGCTCGTGGTCGAGCCGAAGGTGCTGTTGCTCGACGAGCCGTTCGGTGCACTCGACGAGATGACCCGTCAGCGCCTCAATCTGGAGCTCCAGCGGATCTGGACCGAGCGGCAGTGCACCACGTTGCTGGTCACGCACTCGATCTCCGAAGCGGTGTTCCTCGCCGACACCGTGGCCGTCATGAGCCCGCGTCCGGGCCGCATCACCGCCCGGGTCGACATCGATCTTCCCCGTCCCCGCACGCCGGCGATGTTGCGGGATCCGCACTTCCACGAGCTCTGCGACCGATTCAGCGAGTTGCTCTTCGGCCGGGGTGAGCTCGGCAGCGAGCCCTGAGTGTCGAAGTTCCGCCGGATTCCCAAGGCGTGGATCGGCGGCCTGATCGGCATCGTCGGCATCTTGGTGCTGTGGCAGATCGCGGGCCTGACCGTCTTCCACAAGAGCGGCACCGTCCCGCCGCCCACGCGCATCCTCTCGCAGATGCGCAGCGACGGGTGGTCGTACTACTGGGCCAACGCCCGGGTCACGATGCACGAGGCGTTCCTCGGTTACCTCTGGGGCAACACCCTCGCCATCCTGCTCGCGCTCATGTTCCTCGTCGTGCCGTGGATCGAGGGGCCGCTGATGCGACTCGGCATCGCGTCGTACTGCCTGCCGGTCATCGCGATCGGCCCCGTGCTCCAGATCCTCTTCAACGGTCAGAACCCCAAGATCATCCTCGCGGCGTTGTCGGTGTTCTTCACCACGCTGGTCGGCGCGCTGGTCGGGCTGCGCTCGGCCGACAAGACCACGCTCGACGTCGTGCACGCGTACGGCGGCGGATCGGTGCAGCAGCTCCGGAAGGTCCGAATACGGGCCGCGCTGCCGAGCCTCTTCGTCGCGCTGCGCATCGCGGCGCCGGCCGCGGTGTTGGGCGCGATCATCGGTGAATACGTCGGTGGCGAATCCGGGCTCGGTATCGCCATGATCGCGTCCCAGTCGGGGCTGCGCGTGGCGACAACATGGGGGATCGCGCTCGTGGCGACATTGATCGCGAGCGTCGCGTACGGGATCACCGCGCTGGTCGGACGGATGCTCACGCCGTGGGCGCCGAGAGGTATCGCATGAGCACGCAGCTCGCCGATGCGCCCGATGTCGCCGCCGAGGTGCTGGCGCGCCGCGCCGCCGCGCCGCGAGTCGACCCGCCCGCTCGTCGGGGCGGCCCGGCGGGTGCTGTCGTGGGCGATCTCGCTCGCGGTCGTCCTCCTCGCCTGGCAGCTGTTCCTCGATCATCTTCCACGTCAACTCGTTCATCGGCCGGGGACCGCTCGACGTCTGGCGCTACGTCACGACCGGTCCCGATGCCGCCGGCGCCCGGTCCCGGCTCCTGCACAACTCGACTGACGACGTTGCGCGACGCGTTCATCGGTCTCGCGGCCGGCACGATCACCGCATTCGTGTTCGCCGTGCTGTTCAACCTGGCCCGCACGCTGGAACGGACGGCCATGCCGATCGCGATGGTCCTGCGCTCCGTGCCGCTGGTCGCGATGACACCGCTGATCGCGCTCGTCTTCGGCCGGGGACTGATGTGTGTGACGATCGTCGCCGGGATCGTCACGTTCTTCCCGACGCTCGTGAACGTGACGCTCGCGCTCGCGCGCGACCCCGATGGCGTCGATCGACCTGGGCCGCGCGTACGGTGCGAGCCGCTTCACGATGTTGCGCAAGGTGCAGATACCGAGCGCGTTGCCCGCATTGTTCGCGTCGCTGCGCGTCTCGGCACCGCTCGCGCTCGTCGGTGCCGTGCTGGCCGAGTTCCTCGTGACCGGCGCCGGGCTCGGCTATCTCATCGAGACGTCGATGGCCTCCTCCGTGTACAACCAGCTGTGGGCCGGAGTCGCGCTGATCACGCTCTTCTCGACCTTGCTCTACACGATGATCAGCGGCGTCGAGAAGCGCGTGCTCGGTCGCTTCGCCGACCTCCCGTCGTGAACGCCGGTGTTGAACGGACGCGTGGGTTCAGCGCCGGGCGTTCTTGACGAAGTCGTGGAGGCCGTGCGGCGCCGACGGCCGCTGCCCGCCGTACCAACCGCCGCGCACGTGCCGGCGGATTCCGCCGGGCGGATCATCGGTCGCGCGGCGCCGCGCTGTGCCACAGATCGGAGTGATGCAGGAGCACGTCGCCGCGATCGCAGTAGACGCCGACCTCGCCGGGGACGCGCTCGAAGCCGAGCGGCATCGCGTCGGTGCCGCCCTTGTGCGATCCGGGCACGACGCGGAGGAAGCCGTTCTCGGGCGACGTCGGGTCGAGATGGATCGTGAACGCGACCGACGGCCACCAGTCGAGCGTCGGGCCCGACTGCGCGTCGGAATGCCAACCGATGCGCGAGTAGCCGGAGCCGTCACCGGGACGAGCGTCCTGGTACACGACGCCGAAGCGATCGTCTTCGAGCAGCCAGCAGTCGGGACCGAGCAGCGCGCGCACCGCGCTCACGACCTCCGGATGCAGCACCGCGGCACGGGTGAGCGGGGCGACGGTCGTGACCTCGCACACGTAGTGCGCGAACGGCTTCGCCGTCGACCACCGCGTCGGGATCGTCGAGCACGACGGTTCCGCACGCCTCGGGCAGCTCGCCCGCGATCAGGCTGCGCTGGCGATCCTCGAGCTCGACTTGGAGCGCGTCGAGCTCGGCCTCGCGAGTAGCAGCCGCCGCAGGATCGTGAATCCCTGGTGCTGCGAACTCGTCGAGCATGCCCGTGGCTCCGATTGTCGAACGGCATGGGTTCCATCGTCACCGGCTTGCGGTCCGAGCCGGTTGCGGCCGGGTCACGGGAGTGTGAACCGTGCCTGAGCAACCCAATGTGGTCGAACGTCGACATGCTGGTGCGCAACGCGACGCTCGTCGCGACCGTCGACGACGACCGGCGCGAGCTCGACGGCGGATGGGTCGCGATCCACGACGGGCTCGTCGCCGCGGTCGGCGCGTCCGACCGACGCCGCGCCCGGCGGCCGATCGGGTGATCGACGCGAGCGGGTGCTTGGTCACGCCGGGGCTCATCAACACGCACCACCACATCTACCAGAATCTCACCCGCAGCTTCCGGCCCGCGGTGAACGGCACGCTGTTCCAATGGCTGACGACGCTCTACCCGCGTTGGGCCGGCCTCGACGAGGAGGCCGCGTACGTCTCGGCGTGGATCGGCTTGGCCGAGCTCGCGCTCGGCGGCTGCACGACGAGCACCGACCACCTCTACGTGCATCCGCGCGGCGCCGGCGATCTCATCAGCGCCGAGATCCGCGCCGCGCAAGAGCTCGGGATGCGCTTCCATCCGACACGCGGGTCGATGAGCCTGTCGGAGAAAGACGGCGGGTTGCCGCCCGACTCGGTCGTGCAGGAAGACGACGAGATCCTCGCCGACAGCGAGCGACTGGTCGCGCCAGCATCACGATCGCACCTGGGGCGCGATGGTGCGGATCGCGCTCGCGCCGTGCTCGCCGTTCTCGGTGACCCCCGAGTTGATGCGCGCCACCGCCGAGCTCGCGGAACGACTCGACGTGCGACTGCACACGCATCTCGCCGAAGACCCCGACGAGGACCGATTCGCCGAGCAGGCGTTCGGGCGGCGCACCATCGAGCATTTCGAAGAGGTGGGATGGGGGAGCGACCGGGCGTGGGTCGCGCACTGCATCTATCCCAACGAGCAGGAGATCGCCCGGCTCGGCCAGTGGGGCACCGGTGTTGCGCACTGCCCGAGCTCGAACATGTTGATCGGCGGCGGCGGGATCGCGCCGGTCGCCGAGTTCCGCGCCGCGGGTGTGCCCGTCGGCCTCGGCTGCGACGGCTCGGCTTCGACCGACTCCGCGTCGCTGTGGATGGAAGCGCGCAACGCGCTGCTGCTGGGACGCCTGCGCCGGGGCCCGACGGCGATGGGTGCGCGCGACGCGCTCGAGATCGCGACGCGGGGATCGGCCGCCTGCCTCGGGCGCGACGGGCGAGCTCGGCGAGCTCTCGGCCGGCGCGGTCGGCGACCTCGTGTGCTGGCCGCTCGAGGGCATCCGGTTCGCGGGCGCGCTCACTGATCCGGTCGAGGCGTGGTTGCGGTGCGGTCCGGTCTCGGCGCGCCACACGGTGGTCAACGGCAAGTTGGTGGTGGAAGACGGGCGGGTCGTCGCGCCCGGCGAGGAGGACATGTTGCGCCGTCATCGTGCAGCCAGCGCTCGGATCCAGGGGCTCACATGACGCGGCGACGGCTATGGCGAGCCGCCGTGCTCGTTCGCGGGGGCCGGGTGATCGACCCCGAAGCCGGTCGCGACGAGATCGCCGACGTGTTGACCCAGGACGGCGTGATCACGGCGATCGGGCCCGACATCGACGCGCCCGCGGACGCGCACGATCGTCGACGCGGCCGGCCTGCTCGTCACTCCCGGGCTGATCGACCTGCACGTGCACGTGTATCCCGGGCCTCGGCGACTTCTGCCTGCATCCCGATCAGGTCGGCGTCGACAGCGGCGTCCCGACGGTGATCGACGCGGGCACGAGCGGCGCCGCGACCTTCGGGCTCGCCGCGGAAATGGATCGACGACCCCGAACGTGCGCACCCAGGTGCTCGCGCTCATGGACCCGTGCCAGATCTACTTCGCGACCAAAGACTTCATCTGCCACAAGCTCGAGATCGCCAACGACCTGCGCAATCTCGACGTCGATCTCACCGCGTCGATCATCGAAGCCAACTCCGACGTCGATCGTCGGCATGAAGGTGCGGGCGTGCTACGTCGACGATCCGAACGTCTCGCCGTTCCTCGACGCGGCGAAGCAGGTCGCGGGAACGATGCCGATCATGGTGCACCTCGGCCGGTTCCCGTTCACGCCGACGATCCCGACCGTCGATCTGCTGCGCGCGCTGCGGCCCGGCGACGTGATCACGCACGCGTTCCGGGGCGCGTCGGGCATGCTCGACTCCGACGGCAAGGCGACGCTCGAGCTGCGCGACGCGGTCGAGCGCGGGGTGCGGCTCGACGTGGGTCACTCGGGCACCGACTTCCGCTTCGCGACCGCGCGGATGCTGTTCGACCAGGGGTACCTGCCGACGACGATCTCCACCGACCTCAACGTGTTCAACGTCGACCATCCGGTGGTGTCGCTCGCGCGAGACGATGAGCAAGATGTGGGCGCTGGGTGTGCCGCTCACCGACGTGGTCGCGATGACCACGTGCAACCCGGCGCCGCGTGATCCATCGGGAAGCCGAGCTCGGGAACGCTCGCGCCCGGGCCGCGATCGCGAACGTGAGCGTGTTGCGCATCGACGAGGGCGACTTCGAGCTCTCCGACGGGTTCGAGACGATCGCCGTCACGCAGCGCCTCGACGCCGGTCGGGTGCGTGCGCGCGGGAGCGTGGATCGCGGCCGCGTGAAGCCCGCGCCCGTTCGAATACGTGCGGCCGGCGACGGTCGGCCGAGGTCATCGCAGCAGCTGCGCGAGCGACGAGGGCGCCAAGCTGATCGCGGGCGGGCAGAGCCTCGTGCCGCTGATGGCGATGCGACTGGCGCGGCCCACGCTGCTCGTCGACGTGAACGATCTCGGTCTCGACGGACGTCGACGAGCCGGTCCGACGGTGTGTCCGGATCGGCGCCAGCGACCCGTCACCGGCGGCTCGAGACGGATCCGGTGATCGCGCGCGGCGGCGCCGTTGCTGCGCGGAGGCGGCCGCGATTCATCGGGTACCCGGCGATCCGGGCCCGCGGCACGATCGGCGGGAGCCTCGCGCACGCCGATCCCGTTGGCGGAGTTGCCCGCGGTGCTTGGTCGCGACCGGCGGCTCGGTGACGGTTCGCGGGCCCGGGCGGCGACCGCGAGATCGACGGCCGCCGATCTGTTCGCCGGTTTCCTCACGACCACGATCGAGCCCGACGAGATGATCGTCGAGGTGCGGATCCCGGCATCCGGCCCGCGTCACGGCAGCCGCGTTCTGCGAATGGGCGCCGCGGGAAGGCGACTTCGCGGTCGCCGGGCATCGGGGTGGTGATCGAACGCGACCGTCGACGGCGTGCGTCTCGGCCCGGGCGCGGCCGCGATGCGGCGTCGGGTCCGTGCCGTTCGACTGCTCGGCGTTCGCTGCACGCGGTGCTCGGTGCGACGAGCGCCGACGACGCGCTTGCTGCGAGATGTGGCGCGGCGGTGTGCGCCGGTGCGTCGGTGGCGACGACGATCGGGCCGAGCTGCTCGGGCTGCTCGCGGCACGCGCGCGGTGTTGCGCGCGTTCGACCGGTCGGCCGCGCCGGGGAGGTGGCGGCGTGAAGCAGCACGGTCAAGCTGGGACGTGAACGGCGATGCGGCCGAGGTCGACGGTCGAACCGCGCGAGACCTTGCTCGACGTGTTGCGCGAACAACTCGGGCTCACCGGCGCGCACGCCGGTTGCGAGCAGGGCGCGTGCGGTGCGTGCACGGTGCTGCTCGACGGTGAACCGGCGCGTTCGTGCCTCGTCTTCGCGGTGCAGTGCGAGGACAACGAGCGATCACGACGATCGAGCACTTCGGGCAGCCCGGCCGCGTTGCACCCGATGATGGAGGCGTTCCGGCGGCATCACGGCGCTGCAGTGCGGGTTCTGCACGCCCGGCGATGGTGCTCACCGCGATCGCGCTGCTGGAGGAGACGCCCGCACCCGAGCGAAGCCGAGGTCCGCGACCGCGCTCGCGGGAAACCTGTGCCGTTGCACCGGCTACGCGGGCATCGTGGCCGCGGTGCGTCGAAGTTCGGTCGCGGACCAGCGTCAGCGGAGACCGTGCCGTGATCGGCGCGCGCGTCGAGCGCCGGGAGGACGCGCGGCTGACGAGCGGCCGGGGCCGCTATCTCGCCGATCACGACGTCGCCGGTCTGTGCCACATCGCGATCCTGCGCAGCACGAGCGCGCACGCGCGAGATTCGTCGGCATCGACGTCGAGCGCGGCGGCGGCGCTGCCGGGAGTGATCGCGGTCGTCACCCAGGCCGATCTCGACGCGGCCGGCGCCGCGCCCGATGACGCACCGGCTGCCGCTGCCGGGCGTGCAGCCGCTCGAGTGGGGCGTGCTCGCGCGCGACCGGGTGCGGTTCGTCGGCGAACCGATCGCCGCGGTCGTCGCGACGAGTCGCGCGATCGCCGAGGACGCGCTCGAGCTGATCGTGGTCGACGACGATCCGCTCCCGGTCGTTGTCGATCCGTTCGCCGCGCTCGCACCCGGCGCGCCGCTGCTGTATCCCGAGTGGGGGACCAACGAGTTCTTCCGCATGACCGTGCTGCCCCGACCGCTCGCCGAGGTGATCGCCGCCGCGCCGCACATGTCGCGAGCTGCGATTCACGAACCATCGCATCACCGCGCTGCCGCTCGAAGGCCACGGCGCGCAGGCGGCGCTCGATCCCGCGACCGGTGTGCTGCAGGTGTACGCGTCGAACCAGCAGCCGCACCAGCTGCGCACCGTCATCGCGGAGACGTGCGGGCTGACGAGCAGTCGGTGCGGGTGATCGCGCCCGACATGGGCGGCGGGTTCGGCAACAAGCAGCACTTCACCCGCGAGGAGTGCCTGGTCGCGCTGGCTGGCGCTCATCACCGGCCGGCCGGTGCGCTGGAGTCAGGACCGTACGGAGGGACTCACCGCGTCGATCCATTCCCGCGAGCAGGTGCACGACGTGACCGTCGGCGTACGACGACGACGGGCAAGGTGCTGGCGTACCGCGTCGACGTCACCGCCAACGTCGGCAACCCGGTCCTGTACTTCTCCGGGCATCGGTCCCGCGATCGTCACGGTCGGCGACGCTCGAGGGTGGGTACGACTTCGGGGTGGTCGGCTTCGACCTCCGCTGCGTCGCGACGAACACGTGCCCGATCGGCGCGTACCGCGGCTTCGGCCAACCGCAGGCCCACTTCTCGAGCGAGCGCACGCTCGACGTGATCGCGGCCGAGCTCGGCATCGATCCGGTCGACGTGCGGCGCCGCAACCTGCTGCCCGACGCGCCCCGGCCGTGGATCACCGGCGGCGGGGCCCGTATCGACGTCGGTGCGCTCGGCCCGCACCTCGACGCGTTGCTCGACGAGTTCGGCTACGAGCGTGGCGCGCGCGGCAACGCGAGGCGCGCGCCGACGGCCGGTTCGTCGGCATCGGTGCTCTCGACGCTGGTGCAGGGCACCGCGCCGACGCAGTACGGCGTCGCGGGCCGGTTCGGCTCGTACGAGAGCGCGGCGGTCGGCGGTGCTCCCCGACGGTCGGGTCACCGTCGCGGTCGGCACGAAGTCGCAGGGGCAGGCGCACGAGACGACGCTGGCCCAGGTCGCGGCCGACGTGCTCGGCGTCGGTATCGAGCGCGTCATCGGTGACCGACGGCGACACCGCCGCAGTTGCCGTACGGCATGGGCTCGTGGGGGAGCCGGACCGCGGTGATGGCCGGCGGCGCGGTGATGACCGCCGCGACGTCGGCTGCGCGAGAAGATGGATCGCATCGCCGCCGCAGATGACCGCGGCGAACGGCACCGCGCCGACCTTCGCGGAGATCGCGGAAGAGGCGTGGTGGCAGACGCACCGGCTCGCGCCCGGCGAGGAACCCGGGACTGCACGCGACGGTCGTCTACACGCCGGGCAACACGATGCCGGTGCCCGACGCGCAACGGCCACATGAACTTCGACGAGACGTTCGCTGCGCACATGACCGCGGTCGCGGTCGAGGTCGATCCCCGAGACGGGTGACGTGCGCGTGCTCGACGCGGTGTTCGTCTCCGACTGCGGCGTGGTGATCAACCCGATGGTCGTCGAGGGCCAGCATCAGCGGCGGCTTCGCGCAAGGGCTTGGGCGCGGTGCTGCTCGAGGAGATCCGCTACGACGAGCAGGGCCAGCCGCTCACGTCGACGCTCGTCGACTACACGATTCCCGCGGCCACCGATGTTCCACCGCTGCGGATCGTGCACATCGAGACCCCGTCGGAGACGGCCGGCGGATTCCGCGGTGCGGGCGAAGCCGCGATCATCGCCGCGCCCGCGGTGCTCGCGGGTGCGGTCGCCGACGCGCTCGCACCACTCGGGGTCGCGATCACCTCGACCCGTTTGCACGCGCACTACCTGCGCGCCGCGATCCGCGCCGCCGGCTACGAATCCGACGCGGCGGCGTTCACGCGTCGTGTACCCGCCCCCGGCTAACGCGGGAGCCCCATCGGGTTGGGGAACGGGATCTCGCCCGACCCCGCGATCGGTACCGCGAGCGTGATGAGCCAACCCACCGCGATCACGAGGAGCAGCCGCTCGACGAGGCCGTACACGAACGTGCCCCAGAGGAATGGAAATACCGCAACGCCGAGCAGCGCGACTCCGAGCGCGATCGCGGCGAGCGTCCGGTCGCGTCGCTCCGGCGCGTACCGCGCCACCACCCCCATCGCGGTCATGAGCAGCGCCCCCCCGGTGATCGCGGCGGCGACGTGGATCTGGCTGGGCAACGTGTGGGCGCCATGCGGCGGATCCTTGGGCGCGAGTCCCGCGACCACGCTTGCCGCTCCGTAGCCGCCGATGAGCCAGGTCACGAGTCGTTCCTTGCCGGGAACGCGCACGCCGAGCGAGCCCGCGCCCACCATGACGAGCAGTCCGTACAGCACGAGGCCGGCGAGCGCGATGAGCGCGTGGGGTTGGCCGCGGGATCCGAGCAAGCTGACAGTGTCGGCGAGTTGGCTGTATCCGGGGGTCAACGCGCCCACGACGACAATGGTCGAGGCGAGCACGACCGCGCTGGCGATGATGCAACCGGTGCGCGTCGTGCGCAGCGCAACCGACTGCGACGGACGGTTCACGCCGGCGGTGGCGCGGGTTCGTGCAGCCGGTGCCCGATGCGAGCGATGACGACTCCCGCGGAGAGCGCGCCGATCGTGTTCGAGACGAGGTCCCATCCGGTGTTGTCGTAGCCACCGGTGTGGGCGCCGCTGTGCGCGATCGTCGCAATGAACTCGATCGTCTCGTTGATGGCGCCGATACCGAGTCCGGCGAGAACGCACATCACCATCAGGTTGCGACGATCCTGCGTCTCGGCGCCGGGTGGTGCCAGGAGCGTCCAGATCGTCAAGGTGGCGAGGAAGGTCCCGAACCCATGCACGAAGTGGTCGTACTGCAACACATGCGTGTGGAGAGCCGCGACCCAGGGACCGATCGACGCGTTGTACAAGACGTCGTCGCCGACGTTCACGAGTCCGCCGGCCAAATGCGCCGCCGCGTCGATCGCCAGCGCAATCACCAGCGGCCCCGGGATCGGCGCATGACGAAACTGGCGAATGAGTGCTGCGGCACCGGCCACGATCAGGAGATACGCGACGGTGCTGTGAGCCGACGTTGCGAACCCGAAGATGGCGAAGCCGACCATGGCCGTGATCACGATGGCGACCGCGACCCGTTCGGCCTTGCTCAACGGCGGCCTGGTCGTCGGCGCGTCCGGCGCGCGGTGTCGGACGGCCTCACCGACACAGACTGCCACGATGCCCCGCGAGCGGATCTCACCCATCGGGTGGCGCCCGGTATTGGGGGTGGCGGGGATCGTCGGGTGGGACGAAGGGCCGTTTACCGGTTCCTTTGACGAGGGCCCAGCCGTCGAGGGTTTTGAGGCGGTGCATGTGTGTGCAGAGCGGGTCGAGGTCGCCGAGCACGGTCCGGTGGGTTTTGGCCCAGCCGATCTCGTGGTCGTTTTCGAGTCGCCGCGATCTTGTGCAGCCTTCGGCGGTGCAGGTGGGTGATTGCCACCAGAGTGCGACCTGTTGGGCGACGGTCGGCCGTCTTCCGAGGTGGGTGACGTTGATCACGTCGACCCCTTTGGTGATGACCAACTTCAGGATCGCATCACCGAGCAACTCCGCGCGGTTGCCACTGGGATGGGTCCGCAGCCGGCGATCTCACAGATCTCGTCACCTTCGACTGACCCGCGCCGGAGGGCTTCGAGATCAGCCCGGATCAGTCCGTAGAACCTTGGTGACGGTTTCTTCGCCGGGCGCGCCATCCACACCGTTGCATGCGCGTTCGGCGAGCTCGATCAGCGCGTCGAACGCGTACGCGTCGCGCGTCTCCTTACGATCCTCGGCCCGTGCGGCCTTGAACATCTCGTCGACGATCGGATCCAACACGAACCGGAACCGGGCGCCCTCCTCGGCCAGTGCCGCGCGCGACGAAGTTCCACGCGCCTTCCTTATCGGTGAACTCCCGCGCGTAACGACCTTCTTTGATCCGCTTGTGCGCGCGGTCCCGATCTTTCCCCTTGGCGGCCAGACACTTCTCCCGCACATCCGCCAACGGCTTGTGGGCGCCGGCCAATAACTCGCCTTCGGCGTCGGGATCCACCGTCGCCGCGTCCGCGATCACCGAAGCCTTCGCACCGACAACGTCCCCGCCCGCATCGCCGCCGCAGTCGCCGGCAACTCCTTCACCTGTTCCGACGTCTCCAACACATTCCGCGCCGCCGACACCGACGAACCCGACACCGCCGCCAACTGCTCCGCCGCCGACCGGAACCCCGAGCGCTTCCACGACGCCGCCTCCGCGACCCGCGCCGCGAGCAACGTCTTCGCCGACGCCGCCAACCGTTCGACCCCGTCGAGTTCCTCCCACAACGCGAGCGCATCGCCGAGATGCACCGCGTCGGGCTGCAACGCGTCGACCTGCAACCCCAACTCCAAGCGCAAACCCCGCAGGTCTTGCGCCCGGTTCAGTCGCATCTCGAAAACAGTCACCGTCACGAACATATGTTCGCATACAGGTGAGACACTCACCTCGGCGTACCGTTACTTCGTGATGCGTAATCGGTGGATCGGGGCCACGCTCGCGATCGGTCTGATCGCGGCGGCCGCGGTGTTCTGGTTCTCGGAGCTTGCGCCCACCGACGGCATCAAGTCTGCGTGCATCACACCCGCCAGGTCGATGGCGCAGGCGATCGAAGCGCGGATGCATGACGGCCGAATCCACGTCAGCGACGTGAAGGTCGTCGAAGCCCACGATGATCGCTACGAGAACCTCTTCTTCACGTCGGCGAAAGTCCGCGTCGCGGGCGTCGGCGTGGGGATCGGAACGTGGGCGTCGAACGTCAGTGACTTCGGGGCCGGCGAGTTCCGCGGTTGGGAACATACGCCGAGCTACTACACGCTCGGGCCGGTCAACGACTTGGCGCGCGCGATCTCATCGTTTACGGGTGTGTTGAACGATCCGGGTATGACCCGTGCCGCCCGTTACTCGCAGGGCTGCACAACCGGCAGCGTCGGGCCGTCCAAGTAACGACGCTCAACCAACGACGACGCGGTAGTACCGCACTCCTTCGTCGCCGGCGCGCACCGCGTAGTCGGTATCGCGGGGAATGAACACCACGCTCCCCGGACCGCTCTCCACCTCGTCGAGCCACAACGAACCTTCGGTGACGATGAAGAACTCGCCGGTGTCGTGGTGGTGCACCGGATCGGTGTAACCCGCGGCGTACTCGACGAACTGCATCTCGGGAACGTCGGGATTCCGGTGCGTAACGCCTTTGACGCGAATCTCCGCGCGCCCATCGCCGTCGGCCGACTCCGCGTACTCGAACCACGGGAGATCATTGGCGTTGACTCGAAAGATCGCGTCCATCGCGTGCCTCTCAATCCTGAAGTGGGAACGTCGGACGCTCATACGCGTACGGATCGTCGGGCGAGCGGTGTATGGGCCGATTCGGTGCAACCGGCCCGGAGACAATGCCAGGTCGAGGGCCGGACCACGGCGCGGGGGGAGCGACGACCCGATCGGCCCATCGGTACGCGAGATCTTCGTAGTTGACGCGCCAACCCCGGAAGTGCGGCCACGCCGAGATCGGGTCGCGCTCGATGGCAAACCCGCTCTCGGTGAGGAGCGCGACGGCGGCGATGAAGTCGACCTCGGTCAGTTGGAGTGGCGCATCGGGCATCGGGTCGTCGTCGAACTCCCAGCCGAGCGACTTCGAGATGCGGCGCAGCGCGACGTAACCCATGCGGAGGCACATGCGTGCTTCGGACGGAGCGCTCTCGGGTCGGAGCGCGAGGTGCATCGCGGCCGCGTCCATGACCGACAGCAAGCTGAGCACCCACGACGACCACGGATCAGGTGAGCGGAACAACAGCAACACCGGATAGCTCACGTGCGACTCGGAAACCTCGGCCGCCCACTGCTCCCACGACGAGTAGAAGGCGGGAAGCGCGTCGGTGATGTCGACCAGTTGGTGGCGGATCAGGATTTCGGGTCCCCATGCCGGCTCGCCGGCGCGGCTCGTGAGCAGCGTCGTCAGAACTTCGCGGCGATTGAACGCGGCGTAGAGGGATGGCAGATAGGCGATCTGGAGTCCGATGACGACGAGGCCGGTCGCGGCGGCAAAGATCAAAATCGTGTCGTTGGTCATGCCCGTCGTTCGCGCCAAGCCGAGCGTGAACATCGCCGCGCCGACCTGGCTGATCGCGGTTGCGAGGTTGTGCGTATACGGCTCGAGCATCAACACGAACGCGACGCCGAAGAGCGCGAGCCATGCGAGCAGTTGCGCGACGACGGCGATCGGTCCGATCGGCGCCATGATCGCGTCTTTGCGTACGTAACTCTTGGTGAGGCGCGCGAACGCGGCGAACACCATGCGCACAATCTTGGTCACGCCCGTCGAGATCTGAGCGGGGCCCCACTCCGCGCGGGGCAGCACGATCGTGAAGATCACGACCATCCACGTGAACGTCGCGATCGCGATCCCGGCGATCAGGAGGGAGACCTTGTGCATGAGGGCCCGTCAGGTCGTCGCGGAGTTGCCTTGCGACAAGTATTGCGGTGTACGGAGCGGACCGCCGCTCTCGGCCGGGCCGGTTGACGGGCCGTCACCGCGCAGCGCGGCGTCGACCGCGGCTCCGTCGACGGTCTCGTGCGCGATCAGGTCGTCGACGAGGCGATCGAGGGCGGCGCGATGCTCGGTGAGCAATCGAGCGCTCGCTTCTCCGCCTCGCGCAGCAGCTCCGAGACCTCCTCGTCGATCACGCGTTGGGTCGCCTCCGCGTAGTCGCGGCTGCGCACCTGCTCGGTGCCGAGATACATCGGGCGCGCTGCTCGCGAATCCGACCGGACCGAGGCGTTCACTCATCCCGTACTCACGCACCATCCTCGTCGCGAGATCGGTGGCGCCCGCGAGGTCGCTGGATGCGCCGGAAGACGCCTCGCCCAGCACGAGCAACTCTGCGGCGCGACCGCCGAGCTGAACCGCGAGGGAATCCTTGAGATAGCTCTCGCTGTACAGATGGCGCTCGTCGGTCGGAAGTTGCTCGGTGACGCCGAGCGCCTGACCCGACGGGCAGGATCGTGACCTTCGCAACCGGATCGGCATTCGGTGACAACGCGGCGACGAGTGCGTGACCCGACTCGTGCACCGCGACCGCGTGTTTCTCGCCGGGCATGCAGCGCGTTCGTTGCCTCGCGGCGACCGAGCAGGATCCGGTCGCGGGCCTCGGAGAAGTCGGCGGCGAGGATCGTGTTGGCGGTCGTCTCGTACCGCGACGATCGCGGCCTCGTTCACGAGGTTCGCGAGGTCGGCGCCGGAGAATCCCGGTGTCGAGCGCGCCACTGCATCGAGATCGACGTCGTGGCCGACGTGCTTGTCGCGCGTGTGCGACCGCGAGGATGGCCGTGCGCTCGCGGAGATTGGGCAGCGGTATCTCGACCTGGCGATCGAATCGGCCGGGCCGGAGCAGCGCCGGGTCGAGCGTCTCGGGTCGGTTGGTCGCCGCGAGCACGACGACTCCCGACGACGGATCGAACCCGTCCATCTCGGCCAACATCTGGTTGAGCGTCTGCTCGCGTTCGTCGTTCGACACCGAGCCCGGCGCCGCGCCGTTGGCCGATCGCGTCCACCTCGTCGATGAAGATGATCGCGGGCGCGGCTTTGCGCGCCGCGGCGAAGAGGTCGCGGACTCGGGCCGCGCCCACCCCCACGAACAACTCCACGAAGCTCGATCCCGTCAGCGCGAAGAACGGAACATCGGCCTCGCCGGCGACCGGCCCGCGCCAGCAACGTCTTGCCGGTTCCGGGCGGGCCGACCATCAGCACGCCGCGCGGCGCGACCGCGCCGATCGTCGCGTAGCGCTCGGGGTGCTTGAGGAAGTCGACGACCTCGCTGATCTCGCGCTTGGCGCCCTCGTAGCCGGCCACGTCGGCGAAGCGGGTGGTCGGTCGTTGCTGGTCGTAGACCTTCGCTTTCGACGCGCCGATGCCCATGAAGCCGCCCGCAAGTGCTTTCGACGCGCGCCGGCTGATCCAGAAGTACAACCCGACGAGCACGACGAGCGGAAGCAGACCCCCGATCACCGCCCAGACGCTCGTGGCCTTGCTGATGCCGGTGATGTCGACGTGATGTTCGGTCAGGTCACTCGCGAGGGCGTCGTCCGTTCAGCGCGGACGGGATTCGCGACTGGTACTTGCTGCTGTTCGTGAGCTCGCCGGTGACCTTGCCCGACGGGTCGATCGTCGCGGTCTTCACCCCGTTGGCGTCGACCTTGGTCTTCCACGCGGTGTACGTCAGCGAGGTCTTCGAAGCGCTCGAGTGGGGCAGGAAGAGCAACACGAGTGTCGACCATGAGTCCGACGAGCCAGAGCGTGTGCAGCCAGCGCGGCGGCGGCTTGCGCGCCGGCGGCGCGGGAGGATCGTTCGAGGGGCCGGACTTCGCCGAGCTGGAACGATGTTTGAACGTCGCCGTCATCTTGGTCGTGCCTCCCTGTGATGGCGATCTGCGAACTACAACCGCTCCCGGGCCTCACCATTTCCGATTTTCGCGGATGCCGGGTGCCGCGCCTACCGGGCAGCCTGCAATTTGTGCACCAAACGGCGGGCCACGGGGCGGGGAGTGAAGCGGATCGATGCCGCCAGCACCTTGTTCTGGAAGCCCGGGTACAGCGACCACATCGCCGCGCTGCATCGCCTTCACGCCGAACGCGGCAACACTCGCCGAGCTCGGCAACTTCTTCCCGTGCACCAGCTTGCTCTGCTCCATCGCGGCCCGCGCCTGGAATCCACTCTCGGTCGGACCCGGACACAGCGCGGTCACGGTCACGCCGGAGCCGCGCGTCTCTTCGGCGAGTGCCTCGCTGAACGACAACACGTACGCCTTGGTCGCGTAGTACACGGCCATCAACGGTCCGGGTTGGAACGCGGCGGTCGACGCGACGTTCATGATGCGGCCCGTCCCGCGTTGCAACATGCCGGGCAGGTACGTACGGCACAGCGCGGTGAGCGAACCGACGTTCACGACGATCATCTGGTCGATGCGTTTCGGGCGATTCGTCGGCGAAGTTGCCGAAGCCCGCGAATCCGGCGCAGTTGACGAGTACGTCGACATCGGGAACGCCGGCCGCGAGCTTCGCCGCGCCCGCGGGTTCCGACAGGTCGACGATCACCGCGCGCGCGTTCCCTCCGAGCTCCGCCGTGAGCTGATCCAGCGCGTCGGCCGATCGCGGTGACGATCACGTCGTGATCGCGGGCGAGGATGCGCGCGATCTCCAAGCCGATGCCGCTCGACGCGCCGGTAATCAATGCCGTGGCCATGCCGGCCTCCTTCGTCAGATCTGCATCATGGCAGCGGCGGGATGCACTCGCGGGCGTGCGCCGCGATCGCCGCCGGATCGAGCTGCGTCGGCGCTCCGTTTTCGACGAGGATCTCGCCGCCGACGGCGACGAACGCGGCCCGACTCGACAGTCCCGTCAGTACCAGCCCGGCCAGCGGATCGTGTACGCCGACCCGATCGACCGCGCGCAGGTCCCACGCGGCGAGGTCGGCCTGCCGGCCGGGCTCCAGCGATCCGAGATCGTCACGGCCCAGTGCCGCGGCCGATCCTCGGGTCGCCATGCGCAGCAACTCGCGCGCCGACGGCCAGCGAGACGGATCGTCGGGCTCTGTGCTGCGGTGCGCGAGCGCGGCGACGCGGAGATCGCCGAGGAGGTTGGCCCCGTCATTCGACGCGCTCCCCGTCGTGCCGAAGCCGAGCGTCACGCCCGCGTCGAGATAGGCGCGCACCGGCGCGAGTCCCCAACCCATCCGGAGGTCGGGTGCGATCAAGTGCGCGACGGCGACTCCACACTCGGCCATCTCGACGATCTCGGCCGCGGGCGGGTCCACCACGTGGGCCAACCATGTGCGCGGCTGCGCCCAACCGTGTTCCGCGAGCAGCTCCCACGGCGTCTTGCCGTAGCGCTCGCGCGCGGCGTCGGCGTCGACCTTCTCGTAGAGGTGCGTATGCAGCCGGACCGCGTCGTGATCGGCGGCGAGGGCGGCCAGCTCGTCGAACAGTGCGAGCTCGTCGACGTGTACGCCGCACGGCGCCAGCGCGACCCGCACCATCGCGCCGGCGCTCGCGATCGTGATGCGCGGCGATCAACTCGGCGGAGTGGCGCACGACTTCGTCGACGGTCTGTACGACATCGGGATCGGGCCCGAGGGTGAGCGTCCCGCGGCACGTGTGGAGCCGGACGCCGATCTCACCCGCGGCCGCGATCGTCGCTTCGACGTAGGGGCGCGTCGGTCCGGCGGGGTGGAAGTAGTGCTGGTCGGCGACGGTCGTCACGCCGCCGAGCAGCGATTCGGTCAACACTGCGGCCGAGATCGCCTGCACGTGCTCGGGTTCGAAGCGGCCTGCGCGCCACCACTGTTTGAAGATCGCGCCGAGGCCACCCAACCACGGGCCAATCAGCGCGCGCTCGAGCGCGGGCACCGCGCGGGTCGCGCCCTGGTACAGGTGTTGGTGCGCGTTCACGAGCCCGGGCAGCACCACGAGCCCGGTCCCGTCGACGATTCGTTCGCACCCGTCGCTCTCGAGCCCGACGCCGACCGCTTCGATCGACGCGCCCGTTCACGAGCACGTCGGCCCCCGCGAGCTCGGTTCCCGCGTCGTCGAATGTCGCGACCAGATCGCAGCCGCGCAGGAGCCACTTCAAGATGACTCGAGGACCTTGGCGCGCCGCTCGAACAACTCTTCTGCCGCGGCCTGCGCGTCGGCGCGGACGCTCGCGATGTCGAAGCTGTGCGGTACTCCGCCGGCGACCACCGGGCGACCGTCGACCCATACGTCACGAACGTCACGGCCCGACGCGGAGAACACGATGTGCGCGGCCACGTTGAACAGATCGCCGTGCATGATCGGCGTCGTGTGCAAGCCGGTCAGCGACGATCGTCACGACGTCGGCGCGCTTGCCCGCGGCGAGCGAACCGGTCACCGCGTCGAGACCCGAGCGCGGCGGCACCGTCGATGGTGGCCTGGCGGATCACGTCCCACGGATCGCCCGATGTCGGATCGAGAGTCGACACCTTCTGCAGCAACGACGCGAACTTCATCTCCTCCACGAGGTCGAGATTGTTGTTCTCCTTCTCGCCGTCGCTGCCGATGCCGACCTTCACGCCCGCCCGGCGCAGGTCGCCGACCCGCGCCGACCCCGACGAAAGCTTCATGTTGGATGTAGGGCAGTGGGCGACCGACGTGCCGGTCTGCGCGAGTAGCTCGATCTCGCGATCGGAGAGCCACACCACGTGCGCGACGACCGTGCGTGGCCCGAGGATCCCCCGGTCGTGGAACACCTCGATCGGGCGCCGGCCCCAGCGCTTCAACGACTCTTCGACCTCCCAGATCGATTCCGACGAGTGGGTGTGCAGGCCGGTACCGAACTCGTCCATCAGCTCGACCGCCTGCGCGAAGCACTCCTTCGTGCAGTACATGAGGTGCTCGAGCCCGACCCAGGTGCGGACCCGGCCCTCGGCCGCGGTGTGATGCGACTCGAGCAGGCGCCGATTCGATTCGATGCTCTCGAAGAAGTCGAAGCCCTCCTCGTCGGCGACATACGGAACGAGCGTGGCGCGGATCCCGAGCTCGGCCGCGACGGCCGCGGAACCCTCCATGAACCGCCACATGTCCATCACCGACGTCGTGCCCGCGAGCAGGCTCTCGGCGTAACACTGCAGCGACGCGACCCGAGCGATCTCCGGCGTGAGCGCCTTGTGCGCGGGATCGACGTAGGCCTTCAACCAGTCCCACAACGACATCGACTCCGCGGTCCCGCGCAGCAGCCCGGAATGCAGGTGACAGTTGTGCAGCCCGGGGATCACCGCGTGATCGGTCGCGTCGATCACTTCGGCGCCCGCGGCGCGCGGATCGGCATCGATCTCCTCGACGCGGCCGACTGCGACGATGCGTGTTGCCGTCGATGAGCACCGATCCCGGATCGAGTGCCGCGGGCCCGGTATCGGTCATCGGCAGGACGATTCCGTTGCGAATCAGCGTGGTCACGGGGCCAGCGTTTCCGGGCCAGACCGCGCTGTCAACTTGGGCCGCGACATTTCACGCGGCCGCAACACAAGCCCTGGAAACGCGGTGACATGCCGCTCTACGTTCGGCGCATGACGGACGACGACGACACCACCTTCTGCGAATTGGCGAGCCGCTTCTGGCACCCGGTCGCCCGCTCGATCGACGTCGTGCCGGGCGCGGTCATGCCCGTCCGCCTACTCGGCCGCGACCTCGCGGTGTTCCGCGCCGGCGACGGCACGGTGTCGGTGCTCGACGATCTGTGCGCGCATCGCGGTGCGCGGCTCAGCGCGGGCGCGGTCGACCGCGACTGCCTGCGGTGTCCCTACCACTCGTGGGCGTACGCGCGCGACGGCCAGTGCGTGGACATTCCGCAGCTCGGCGCGGATCACACAATCCCCGCGCAAGCACGCGTCGCCTTCGTATCGCGTGTCGAGCACGCGGGGCTGATTTGGACCGCGCTCGTCGACGAGCGCGAGGAGCTCAGGCCCCGCCCGACATGGCCGGTCACCGATGCCGACACGCACTGGTTGCACGTCGGCGCGGTCTACGAATGGAAGGCGCAGGCGTTCCGCCAGATCGAGAACTTCTGCGACGTCGCGCACTTCTCGGTGCTGCACGCGGACACGTTCGGCAACGACGAACAGCTCGAGATGGAGCCGTACCACGTCGAGGCTTCCGACGACGGTTACCGCCTCTCGTTCGACTACGACTATCCGTCACGCGACCCGACCGTTGAGCCTGCGCCCGGCGAGAAGCGTCCGCTCGCGGGCACGAAGTTCGAGTACCGCTTGGAGTTGCCGTTCACGGTCGCGCTCGCCAACGCGAGTGGTCCGGGCACGGTGATGTGCGTGGCCGCGTCGCCGACGTCGGCGTCGACGATGAACCTGTTCTGGTTGTGCGCGTTCCGGTCGGGGTCGAGGTCGACGGCGACGCCTACGAGGAGCTCGAGTCCCGTATCTGGCTGCCCGATCGGGCGATCGTCGAGGGCCAGCGCCCCGAACGTCTCCCGCTCGACCTCCTCGAAGAGCTGCACCTTCCGTTCGATCGGCTCGCAGTCGCGTACCGGCGTCGCCTCCGCGAAATCGGCTTCGCAATTCCCGGCGGGTTGAGCTCGGGAGTGGCGTAGCTCGAACGCGGCGTCCGGCTGACGAAGCGCCCGCGCTCCGGTTCACCGACGTAGCGGCCGTCGCGCGCGATCACGTCGCCCCGTGCGAGCACGACCTCGGGCCAGCCGGTGACGACCGTGCCCGCGTAGGGCGAGTGGTCGACCGCCATGTGCAACGCGCTCGCGTCGAGCGACTGCGCCGCGCGCCGGGTCCCACACCACCACGTCGGCGTCGGCCCCGACCCGAAGGTTGCCCTTCGCGGGCCACAGGCCGAACGTGCGCGCCGGCGCTTCGGCACACAGCCGCACCCAGTCGGCACGCGTGATGCGGCCGGCGACGACGCCTTCCCACACCAGTCCCATGCGCGTCTCGATGCCGGGGAGCCCGCCGGGGATCTCGGTGAAGTCGGTCCAGCCTGCTTGGCGGGCGCGGATCCCGGCCCGGCGATCGGCGACGGTGAACGGGCAGTGGTCGGTCGCGACCGTGTGCACCGCGCCGGTTCCGAGCGCGTGCCACAACTCCTCGACGTGCCACGGATCGCGCAGCGGCGGCGTGCACACGAACGATTCACCGTCGGCATCCGCGAGCCGGGCCGTGTCGAGATAGAGGTACTGCGGGCACGTCTCCGCGATCACGTCGACGCCGCGTTCGCGCGCGGCGCGCACCGCGGCCAGCGCGGGCGCGGAAGAGATGTGCACCACGTAGACGCTCGTTCCCGCGATCTCGGCGAGCGACGGCCGCGCGCGCGACGGCCTCGGCTTCGAGCACCGCGGGGCGGGTCGTCGCGTGCTCCATCACGCCGGTGCGGCCCTCCGCGAGCGCTTCGCGGCGCAGTGCCTCGATCGCGCCGCCGTTCTCGCAGTGGAGGGTGACCAATCCGCCGTGCGCGTGGGCCAGCCGCATCGTGTCGAGGATCACGTCGTCGTCGACCTGCAACAGCTCGGGGTACGCCATGTAGAGCTTGAACGAGACGACGCCCGCCTCCACGCACGACGCGAGCGAACGCTCCGACGGCCGCTCGGTGAAGGTCATGTGCAGCCCGTAATCCACGCACGCGGGCTCGGCCCAGCCCCGCCAGGTCGCGAGCGCGTCCATCGGATCCTCGCCGCGGTACGCGGTGACGTAGTCGACGATGGTCGTGGTGCCACCGATTGCAGCGGCCATCGTGCCGGTCGAGAAGTCGTCGCTCACCCGCACCGCGCCGACCGGCAAGTGCAGATGGGTGTGCACGTCGACCCCGCCCGGAATCAGCAACCGGCCGGCGCAATCGATGATCGCCTCGCCCGGTTCCGGTGCGAGGTCGGGCCCGACCGCGGCCACCCGGCCGTCGGTGCCGACGCGCAGATCGGCCCGGCGTTCCCCGTCGACGTCGAGCACGGTCCCGCCGGTCAGCAACACCGTCCCAGCTAACCATGCTCCGTCTATGGTCGGATGCGCATCGGAGTGGGCGGCTGGCGCCGCCATCGAGCGTCGCGACTCCTCCGTTCACAATGCGTTCATGGCTTCGCATTGACACGCCCCGGGAGGGAAGCCGAACCTGTGACGACATGCCGGTGACCGTTCCCAATTCGCTGGATGCGGCGCTCGCGGCGCTGGCCTCCGACCCGGCAGCCACCGTGCTCGCGGGCGGAACCGATCTCATGGTCGAGGTCAACGACGGCCGGCGCCGGCTCGACCACGTGATCTCGATCGGGCGCGTGCCGCGAGTTGCGCACCATGCGGATCAAGGACGCCCACGTGCAGATCGGTGCCGGGGTGAACTTCTCCGACCTCGCGCGGAAGTCGGTTCGCGGATCGGGCGCCGTCGCTCTCGTACGCGGCCCGCACCGTGGGCTCACCCCAGATCCGCAACGCGGGAACGATCGGCGGGAACGTCGCCACCGCGTCGCCCGCGGGCGACACGCTGCCGGTACTCGTGGCGCTCGGGGCATCGATCGAGATCGCCAGCGCGACGGGGCGGCGCGTGCTGCCCGTCGGCGAGTTCTTCCTCGGTGCGAAGCGTTCGGCGTTGCAGCCCGGTGAGTTGGTGGTGGCCGTCCACGTGCCGGTGCGGCGCGGCCCGCAGGACTATCTGAAGGTCGGCGTGCGAAACGCGATGGTGATCGCGGTGGCCTCGCTCGCGATCGCGGTCGACCTCGATGAGCAGTCGATTGGTATCGGGCTCGGATCGGTCGGTCCGACGCCACTGCCCGCGCCCGACGCGTGCGAGTGGATCGCGGCGCGGGCGGAGTGGCGCACCGACGGGCTGTCGGTTGCGCCCGACGACATTGCCGAGTTCGCCCGGCGGGTCGCCGCCGCCGCAACACCGATCGACGACCACCGCAGCACGGCCGGCTACCGCCGGCACGCGATCGGCGTGCTCGCGCGCCGCGCGCTCGAACGGTGTGTCGCATGAGCGAGATCTACACACTGCGCGTGAACGGCGCCGAACATCACGTGGCCGACGCGTGGCTCGGTGAGAGTCTCCTGTACGTGCTGCGCGAGCGGCTCGGGCTTCCCGGCTCGAAAGCCGGATGCGAACAGGGCGAGTGCGGATCGTGCTCGGTGTTCGTCGACGGCACGCTGGTGTGCGCATGCCTCGTGCTCGCGGCCGCGGCGGTCGGGAGCAAGATCGTCACCGTGGAGGGCTTGCAGCCCGACGAGCGCGGCGCGCTGAACGACGTGCAGCGCGCGTTCGTGGAATCGGGCGCGGTGCAGTGCGGGTTCTGCACGCCCGGTCTGGTCATGGCGGTGCAGCACCTGCTCGACTTCGCCGACGACACGCCGCCGACCGATCTCGAGATCCGCGAGGCGATCTCGGGCAACCTGTGCCGCTGCACCGGGCTACGGCCGCATGCTCGAAGCAGTGCAGGTCGCGGTGCGAGCGCGCGCTGGGAGCCGGCCGAATGAGCACGCGCGCATCGAAGCGCGCGTGGCCGGGCGGGATCGGCGAGCGCGCGATCCGGCCCGACGGCAGCGTCGAAGGTGCGGGGCGAGTTCTCGTTCGCGGGTGACCTCTGGGCCGACAACATGTTGTGGGGTCAGGCGCTGCGCTCGCCGCATCCGTCGGCGCGGATCCGCTCGATCGACATCGGGCCCGCGCTCGCGATCGCCGGCGTGCACACCGTGCTCACGGCCGACGACGTTCCCGTGAATCGCTACGGCCTCGAACATCGCGATCAGCCGGTGCTCGTCGCGCGATCTCGTCCGCTACGTCGGCGAACCGGTTGCGGTCGTCGCGGCCGATCATCCCGACACCGCGCGCCGGGCGTGCGCGGCGATCGTCGTCGACTACGAAGTCGCTCGATCCGGTGATCGACGCCGAGCGTCGCGATCGGCGCGCCGCCGTTGCATCCCGACGGCAACGTGTTCCGCGATCTCGTGATCCGCCGCGGCGACCCCACCCTCCGAGGACCGATCGTCGTCGAAGGCACGTACGAGATCGGCATGCAGGATCAGGCGTTCATGGGTCCGGAGGCCGGACTCGCCACGCCGACCGGCGACGGTGGTGTCGACCTGATCGTCTCCACGCAGTGGCTCCACAACGATCGCGATCAGGTCGCCGAGTGTCTCGGGCTTCCGCCCGAGCTCGTCAACTTGTCGCTCGGCGGAGTCGGCGGCGCGTTCGGCGCGCGCGAAGACGTGAGCCTGCACATCCACGCCTGCCTGCTCGCCACGCATACCGGCCGGCCGGTGAAGATCGTCTACTCGCGCGGCGAGTCGTTCCTCGGGCACGTGCACCGCCACCCCGCCCAGCATCTGGATGCGGCACACCGCGCGATCCCGACGGCGACGATCGTCAGCTTCGAGTCGCGCATCGTGCTCGACGGCGGCGCGTACCGGTCGTCGAGCTACCACGTCGCCGCTAACGCCGCGTGTTTCGCGGCCGGTCCCTACCGCGTTCCGAACGCGGTGGTGCAGGCGATCGCGGTTCGTACCAACAATCCGCCGTGCGGCGCGATGCGCGGCTTCGGCGTGGTGCAGTCGTGCTTCGCGCACGAAGCGCAGATGGATCTGCTCGCCGCGGCGTGTGGCATCGATCCGATCGAGCTGCGTTGCGAACAATGCGCTCGCGCCCGGCGACGAGCTGCTCACCGGCCAGCGCATCGAAGGCGTGCTGCCCGTCGCGCGAGGTGATCCGCGCGTGCGCGGCGATGCCGCTGCCGGCGCCGACTGCCGAAGACGACATGCTCGCGCGTCCCGGCGGTGCGGGCCGCGTCCGCCGACGCGGCCGACGTTCGCCGCGGCATCGGGTTCGCGGTCGGGCTTCAAGAACCTCATGTACGCCGAGGGCTACATGGACGGCTCGGTCGCGAGCTGCCGGATCGATGCTGGCGTGGTGACGATCACCTGCGCGGCGGCCGAGGTCGGCCAGGGGTTCGTGACGCTCGTGCAGCAGATCGGCCGTACCGTGCTCGGGGTGGACGAAGTGATCATCGCGCCCGCCGACACCGCGATCGGTTCGGCGGGCTCTACGTCGGCCAGCCGGCAAACCATGATGTCGGGCGGCGCGGTCGAAAAGGCTTGCCGGGCCGCGCGTGCACGAGCTCGAGGCGCGCGCGCGCGGCGCTCGACCCAGTCGACGTCGCCGCGCTCACCGCTGAGGTTCCGATCGATGTGACCGAGCAGTACGACCACCGCCTTACGCATCCGCTCGATGCCGACGGTCAGGGCGACGCGCACGTGTCGTTCGCGTGCGCCGCGCACCGCGCGGTGGTGGACGTCGACCCCGAGCTGGGTCTGGTGCGCGTCGTCGCACCTCGCGACCGCGCAAGACGTCGGCAAAGTGCTCAACCCGTTGCAGGTCACCGGTCAGATCGAAGGCGGGATCGCGCAGGGCGTCGGCCTCGCGGTGATGGAGGAGCTGATCATCGACGGCGGCCGGGTCCGCAACGCGAGCTTCACCGACTACCTGATCCCGACCACGCTCGACGCGCCGACGGTCGACGCGGTGTTGATCGAGGAGCCCGAGCCCGGCGCCCCGTTTGGGGCCAAGGGCGTGGGGGAGCCGCCGACGATCTCGTCGACCCCCGCGGTGGTCGCCGCCATTCGTGACACGACCGGCGCGCCCTGCACGCGGGTTCCGGTCCGGCCCCGTGACATCGTGCAATGACCGGCACCGACCTGGAAACGCTGCGGATCTCGCTCCCGCGTCTGCGCTCGCGTCTTGATGCGTTGGCCGAGATCGGTGCGATCGACGGCGGCGGCTCCGCCCGGCTCGCGCTCACCGACGACGATCGCCGGGGCCGAGATCTCGTCGTCACCTGGATGAACGATCTCGGTCTGCGGGTCGACATCGACGAGATCGGCAACGTGGTCGGCACCTGGCCACCCGACGCGACCGACGCGCCGGTGCTCACCGGAAGTCATATCGACACCGTCGCGACTGGTGGCCGGTTCGACGGGACGCTGGGCGTGCTCGCCGGGCTCGAGGTGATCGAGACCATCGATTACGGCGGGCGTCGACTTGGCCCATCCGCTCGCGGTCGCGTACTTCACCGATGAAGAGGGCAGCCGGTTCGCGCCCGACATGCTCGGCAGCCTCGTGTTCGCGGGCGGGATGCCGCTCGAAGACGCGCTCTCGATCCGCGCCACCGATGGCGCGGTGCTCGGCGAGGAGCTCGTGCGGATCGGGTACGCCGGACCCGAACCGTGCCCGGCCCGCCCGCCGCACGCGTACGTCGAGCTGCACATCGAACAGGGCCCGGTGCTCGAGGCGGAAGGGATCACCATCGGCGCGGTCACGAGCGTGCAGGGGATCTCGTGGACCGAGCTCGTGATCACCGGCCAGTCGAACCACGCGGGCACCACGCCGATGGCGCTGCGTCACGACGCGGGGTACGTCGCGGCCGAGATCGCGGTGTTCGTACGCCGGCTCGCGGCCGAGTTGGGTGCGCCGCAAGTGGCGACCGTCGGGCGGGTCGTGCTGCATCCGAACCTCGTGAACGTGGTCGCGGCGCGACGCGACGCTCACCGTCGATCTCCGTAACACCGACGACGCGGTGCTCAGCGAAGCGGAGCGGCGACTCTTCGCACACTGCGACGAGCTCGAGCGCAGCGAGGGTGTGACGATCGAACGCCGTTCATTGGCCCGGTTCGAGCCGGTCGAGTTCGATCCCACGGTGATCGATCTGGTCGAAGAGACCGCTCGCGCGCAGGGGAACTCGACACGGCGCATGCCCTCGGGCGCGGGCCACGACGCGCAGATGCTCGCCCGGGTGTGTCCGGCGGGCATGGTGTTCGTTCCGAGCGTGCGCGGCATCAGCCACAATCCGGCCGAGCTCACCGAGGATCCCGATCTCGAAGCCGGCGCCAACGTGTTGCTCCACGTGCTCCTTCGCCTGGCCGGTGCCCGATGACGCGGATCGTCGCCGTCGCCGCGGCCCAGATGGGGCCGGTCGCCGCGCGCCGAGACGCGGGAGCAGGTGGTCGAGCGGCTGCTGGTGATGCTCCGCACCGCCGCGAGCCGCGGCGCGCAGCTGGTTGTGTTCCCCGAGCTCGCGCTCACGACGTTCTTTCCGCGCTGGGATCTGTCCGACGAGGAGCTCCTCACGTTCTTCGAGCGGGAGATGCCCGGCCCGGCGACTCAGCCGCTCTTCGACGAGGCCCGCCGGCTCGGCGTCGGCTTTCACCTCGGATACGCCGAGCTCACGCCCGACGATCATCGTTACAACACGCGCGGTGCTCGTCGACGGTGACGGCAAGGTGATCACCACCTTTCGCAAGGTGCACCTGCCCGGTCACGAAACGGTCGAACCGTGGCGGCCGTTCCAACACCTCGAACGCAAGTACTTCGAGCCCGGCCATCAAGGCTTTCGGGTACACCGCGCCTTCGGCGGGTCGATCGGGATCGCGCTGTGCAACGACCGGCGCTGGCCCGAGACCTACCGCGTGCTGGGCCTCCAGGGTGTCGAGTTGATCTGCATCGGCTACAACACGCCGATTCACTACGCGCCCGATCCCGAAGCAGGACGCGCTCGCGGGCTTTCACAACAACCTCGTGATGGCCAGTGGCGCGTACCAGAACGGAACGTGGGTGGTCGGCGTCGCGAAGGGCGGCGTCGAGGAAGGTGTCGCGAGTCTGAGCGAGAGCCAGATCATCGCGCCCTCGGGTGAAGTTGTCGCGCGCAGCGCGACCGATGGCGACGACGTGATCATCGCGGAGTGCGATCTCGATATCTGCCTCGACTACAAGAAGACGGTCTTCGACTTCGAGCGCTACCGTCGGCCCGAGATGTACCGCTCGATCGTCGAGCAACGAGGCATCATCGAGCCAACTTGAGGGGGCACCATGGTCGCGATTACCGACTACGAGAACGAGCAGCTCGAGCAGGCCAACGCGTCGGGCAAGACACCGATCGTGTTCGTGCACGGCTTGTGGCTCCTGCCCAGTAGTTGGGATCGCTGGCGGACGGTGTTCGAAGAGGCCGGTTTCACCACCGTGTCTCCGGGTTGGCCCGACGATCCCAACACCGTCGAGGAAGCGAAGCAGCACCCCGAGGTTTTCGCGCACAAGACGGTCGGACAGATCGCCGATCATGTCGAGGATGTGATCGGAAAGCTGAAGAAGCGGCCCGCGCTGGTCGGGCACTCGTTCGGCGGGTTGCTCGTGCAGATCCTCGCCGGTCGAGGTGTGTCCGACGCGACGGTCGCGATCGATCCCGCGCCGTTCCGCGGCGTGTTGCCGCTCCCGTTGTCGGCGTTGAAGTCGGCATCGCCGGTGCTCGGCAACCCGGCGAACCACGGCCGGGCGATTCCGCTCACCTACGAGCAGTTCCGGTACGCGTTCGCGAACGCGGTCAACGAGACCGAGGCGCTGGAGCTCTACAACACGTACGCGGTTCCGGGTTCGGGTGCGCCGCTGTTCCAGGCCGCGACCGCGAACCTGAATCCGTGGACCGAGGTGAAGGTGAAGACGAAGAACCCCGAGCGGGGTCCGCTGCTGATCCTCGACGGCGAGCTCGACCACACCGTGCCGTGGTCGATCGCCAACGCGTCGTACAAGAAGCAGAAGCGCAACGAGGGCGTGACCGAGATCGAGAAGATGTCGGGTCGGGGCCACTCGTTGACGATCGACCACGGGTGGCGCGAGGTCGCCAACACGGCACTCGCGTTCATCGAGCGGTTCGTCAAGCCGTAGCGCTCGAGTTCGGCCGCGGTGGCACGAGCACCGCCGCGCCCTCGATCCGTCCGGTGCGGAGATCATCGAGCGCTTCGTTGGCGCGTTCCAACGGGTACTCGACGGTGCGCGTCTCGACCGGAACGCGCGGTGCGAGCGCGAGGAATTCGACCGCGTCGGCGCGCGTGAGGTTGGCGACCGAGCGGATGCTGCGCTCCTCCCAGAGATCGCGGTAGGGGAAGCCGGGGATGTCGCTCATGTGGATGCCCGCGCACACGACGGTTCCACCCTTGTCGACTGCGCGCAGCGCGGCGGGGACCAGCGCGCCCACGGGTGCGAAGATCACCGCGGCGCCGAGCTTGGCGGGCGGTTCGGTGTCGGAGCCGCCGGCCCACACCGCGCCGAGTTCGCGCGCGAAGTCTTGGCTCGAGGTGTCGCCCGGTCGGGTGAACGCGTAGACGTCGCGGCCCTGCGCCCGTGCGACCTGCGTGATGATGTGCGCGGCGGCGCCGAAGCCGTAGATCCCGAGCGCGGTCGCGTCGCCCGCGAGGCGGAGCGCCCGGGATCCGATAAGTCCCGCGCAGAGAAGCGGCGCGACGGCGACGTCGGAGTAGGTGTCGGGGAGCGGGAAGCAGAAACGGGCGTCGGCGACGGTGAGCTCCGCGTATCCGCCGTCGATGTCGTACCCCGTGAACCGCGCCTCGTCGCAGAGATTCTCGCGCCCGCTCAAACAGAACCGGCAGGTGCCGTCGGTCCAACCGAGCCAGGGAACACCGACGCGGTCGCCGATCGCGAATTGCTCGACGCCGGCTCCGATCTGGGTGACAACCCCGACGATTTGGTGACCCGGTATGAGCGCCGGTTTCGGATTGTCGAGCTCGCCGTCGACGATGTGCAGATCGGTGCGGCACACCGCGCACGCGGAGACGCGGATGAGCACCTGCCCGGCTCCGGGTTGCGGTGCTTCGACTTCGGTGGCCACGAGCAGCTGATGCGCACCGGCGAACACCATTGCTCTCATGCCTTCTATAAGAGCAAATGTGAGAGTCGCGCGCTGCGGATGCCGGAGCGTTCGGCGGCCTTGGTGCCCGCCCACAATCCGAGCAGGGCCGGGCGTTCGATTGCGTATTCGAGGCACTCGGCGCGCACCGGGCACTCGGCGCAGATGTGGCGTGCGGTTGCGGTCTCGCCGAGGTCGGTCGAGAACCACCATGCAGTGGGGTAGGGACGACAGGCGCCAGCCGCGAGCCAGGGTTCGGAGCCGAACAGGAACGATGGCGTGAGCGATGTCTGCGTCGTAGTGCCGCAATAGTAGCAGACGGGTACCGGAAATATTTTGCTAGGATAACGGAATGGCCGAGTGGGGATTCCTGACGAATCACGGGCGCGCACTCCTCTGCATTGCGAATGATCCCGGTGTGCGCCTGCGCGATATCGCAGACTTGCTCGGTATTACCGAGCGCAGTGCATACGCCATCGTCAACGATCTCGCGTCTGCCGGCTACGTCTTGAAGGAGCGCGAGGGCCGCCGCAACCGGTACATCGTTCAGAAACATTTGCCGCTGCCCGAGACCACCATTCGAGAACGTACGATTGGGGAAGTTCTCGACCTGTTGGTCGGCACCAACCACGCGCAACGCGCGAACAACACCGCCAAGCAACCAACACGCGTTCCTCGCGCGGCGAAATCGGCGAGATGAGAGAAGGATGAATGTTGGACATTGAACGGATCGCAGGCGCGCACGGTCGAGCGTTCCGACTCGTAGGAGACCTCGAAGTCGGGGTTTCTCGACAAATGCAACGCATCCTCTCGGGTCCCGCCTCCGACGGTGAAGGCCTGACGGTCGACTTGAGTGGTCTCGATTCCTGCGACGCCGAGTGCGCCCGCCTGCTGGTGACACTGACCAAACGCGCGCGCATCGCCGAAGGTGATCTCGTCTTGACGTCGCCGACGCCCGCAGTGCTCGAAGTCCTCACGAAGATCGCGGGCACCGACGAGCTCAACATCGTCGAAGCGGTTCCGACCGCGAAGTAGTCGCGCGCGTTCGCCCGCGCTCATGGGTCTGGGGGAGCGCGGTATTTCGGATGCCGCGGATCGTCGGGTGGGACGAATGGTCGTTTACCGGTTCCTTTGACGAGGGCCCAGCCGTCGAGGGTTTTGAGGCGGTGCATGTGTGTGCAGAGCGGGTCGAGGTCGCCGAGCACGGTCCGGTGGGTGTTGGCCCAGCCGATCTCGTGATCGTTCTCGAGTCGCCGCGATCTTGTGCAGCCTTCGGCGGTGCAGGTGGGTGATTGCCACCAGAGTGCGACCTGTTGGGCGACGGTCGGCCGTCTTCCGAGGTGGGTGACGTTGATCACGTCGACCCCCTTGGTGATGACCAACTTCAGGATCGCATCACCGAGCAACTCCCGCGCGGTTGCCACTGGGATGGGTCCGCAGCCGGCGATCTCACAGATCTCGTCACCGTCGACCGAGCCGCGCCGGAGGGCTTCGAGATCAGCCCGGATCAGTCCGTAGAACCGTGGGGACGGTTTCTTCGCCGGCGCGCCATCCACACCGCCGTTGCAGGCGCGTTCGGCGAGTTCGATCAGCGCGTCGAACGCGTACGCGTCGCGCGTCTCCTGACGATCCTCCGCCCGTGCGGCCTTGAACAGCTCGTCGACGATCGGATCCAACGCGAACCGGAACCGGGCGCCCTCCTCGGCAGTGCCGCGCGCCACGAAGTTCCACGCGCCTTCCTTATCGGTGAACTCCCGCGCGTAACGACGCGGCCTTGATCCGCTTGTGCGCGCGGTCCCGATCTTTCCCCTTGGCGGCCAGACACTTCTCCCGCACATCCGCCAACGGCTTATCCGCGCCGGCCAACAGCTCGGCTTCCGCGTCGGGATCGACCGTCGCCGCGTCCGCAATCACCGAAGCCTTCGCCACCGACAACGTCCCCGCGCGCATCGCCGCCGCAGTCGCCGGCAACTACCTTGACCTGCTCCGACGTCTCCAACACATTCCGCGCCGCCGACACCGACGAACCCGACACCGCGGCCAACTGCTCCGCCGCCGACCGATAACCCTCACCTTGCCATGTGCTCGCATCGGCCACCCGCCGAGCCAACAACGTCTTCGCCGATTCGCCCAAGCGCACCAACACATCGAACGCCGACCACATCGCGGGTGCGTCGAACACGAACACCGCATCCGGATCCAACGTTTCGACGAGCGCGCGCACTCGGAGATTCCAACGCAACGACGTCGCTCAGTTGCACACCCAGACGCTCATCCGTAAGCACGTGTGCATCATCGCATCCGGGTGAGACACTCATCTTTCGCTCGGCGACCTCGATGATTACCGTCCAACGAATGAGCATCACCGTTACGTGCATCACCATCGACTGTCGCGATCCGCGACTCGTCGCGGAGTTCTGGGCCGCGGCGCTCGATTGGCGCGTCGCGAACATCGCCGACGACAGCGCGATCGTCGAGCCACCCGACAAGGCTCAGCCCTACCTCGAGTTCATCGTGGTGCCGGATCGAAAGACGCTGAAGAACCGCGTGCATCTCGGCCTGTCCGCGGCGGAGCTGGATGCGCAGATCGAACGGCTCGTTGCGATGGGTGCCGAGGTGGCATGGGAGGAGACGTTTCCGCCCGAGTGGCCCTATCGCAACGTTGTCCTGCGTGATCCCGAAGGCAACGAGTTCTGCCTCGGTTCCGCGACGTCGTAGCGGTCGTGCGAGCCCGCATGGCGCGGATTTTGCAAAGTGCGCGACGCTGAGGCGTGGCACTCGACCTCCCGCACGGCGACGCGCATCATCCTCCGGCTCACGCGAAGCCGTTGACGAGAGCGTTCTACGAAGAGGAGCTGGCTCGCCTGCAACGCGAGCTGGTGAAGCTCCAGGAGTGGGTGCGACACGAGAAGCTGAAGGTGTGCGTGCTGTTCGAGGGCCGGGACGCGGCGGGCAAGGGCGGCACGATCAAGAGGATCGCAGAGCGCACGAATCCTCGTGTCGTGCGCGTCGTCGCGCTCGACAAGCCGTCGGATCGGGAGCGGTCACAGTGGTATTTCCAGCGCTACGTCGAGCAGTTGCCGGCCGGCGGCGAGATCGTGCTGTTCGATCGCAGTTGGTACAACCGGGCCGGCGTCGAGCACGTGATGGGGTTCTGTACCCAGGACGAATACGAGGAGTTCCTGCGGTCGTGCCCCGAGTTCGAGCGAATGCTGCTGCGCTCGGGTCTCGTGCTCGTGAAGTACTGGTTCTCGGTCAGCGACGAGGAGCAGGAGCACCGGTTCCAGGAACGCATCAACAATCCGGGCAAGCGCTGGAAGATGAGCCCGATGGACATGGAGTCGCGTGCCCGTTGGGCCGACTACTCGCGCGCCAAGGATGCGATGTTCCAGCTCACCGACACGAAGGCGTCACCGTGGTGGGTGGTCGACGCGAACGACAAGCGGCGCGCCCGGCTCAACTGCATTCACCATCTGCTGTCGTGCGTCCCGTACCGAGACGTCACGTCGGAGAAGTTGCAGCTCCCGGCCCGTCAACCCGACGACTACGTGCGGCCTCCGGTAGAGGATCAAACCTTCGTACCTGACCTGTACTGACTGCCTGTACACGGCGTGTCGCCCGCCGCTCACGCAGTCGGGCCGAAGCGCTCGACTCGGATTCGTTCCACGGGGAGGCCCGCGCCGACGAGCAGATCGGTGGTCGCGTCGCAGAAGCCCGACGATCCGCACACGTACGCAGTCGCCGCGAGATCAGGAACCGTGATGTCGGCCGCGGTGAGCCGGCCGGGCGGACGTGCGAACGAAGGCGGCGCGGCGCGCGTGTACACCACGCTGGTCTCCGGGCCGGGGAGTTCGGTTGAGTAGTAGAGATCGTCGGGCGTGCGCACGGAAACGACGAGCCGGACCAATGAAGACTTGTCGTGCAATCGCGCGAACCGCAGCATCGCCATCAGCGGCACCACACCGGATCCACCACCGACCAGGAACGCGGGGGAGTCGCCTTCCCATACGAACCAGCCGCCGATCGGGCCGCGGACTTCGAGCTCGTCGCCGATGATCACGTCGTCATGCAGGAACGACGAGACCTCCCCGTCTTCGAGGCGTTCGACGGTCAGCTCGATCTCGTTCGAGTCGTCGGGTGCCGATGCAACGGAGTACGAACGGGAGGCGGTGTAGCCGTCGGGCGCGCTGAGCCGGACCACGAAGTGCTGGCCGGCCCGATGTGGTGCCGCGGTCGACAACGCGAGCCGAAACGTTTTCGCACGCGCGGTCTCGGGCCGAATCGCGACGACGGTCGCCGTTTGCCATGGGCTCCCTGCGGTTTCCGCGCCGGTGGACGTCAACGAACTAGTCGCCCTGATAACGCTGTTCGAGCCAGGGGTCGCCCCGGTCGTGATACCCGTTCTGTTCCCAGAATCCGGGCTCGTCGTGATCGAGCAGGCGCAGCCCGGCGACGAACTTCGCGCTCTTCCAGAAGTAGAGGTGCGGAACGAGGAGCCGGGCCGGGCCTCCGTGCTGGCGGGAGAGCGGCTCGCCGTCTGCCTCGAACGCGACCCAGGCCTTCCCGCCGGTTACGTCGGCCAACGGCAGGTTCGTCGTGTAGCCGGTGTGCGAGAACGCGAGCACGTACGACGCCTCGGGCTTCGGCCCCGCGGCTGCGAGGAGCGTGTCGACCGACACGCCCGTGAACGTCATGTCGAACTTCGACCACGTCGTGACGCAATGGATGGCGCCGTTGTACGTAGACGGCGGGAGCGCGTGGATCTCGTCCCATGTCCACGTGACCGTCCGATCGACGAGACCTTCCACCGTGAACGTCCAGGTCGCGGTGTCGAGCTTCGGCGTCGCTTCCGCGGTCAAGACGGGCCAGCTCCGACCCGTGTCGTACTGGCCCGGCGGCAGGCGCGGATCGCGCTCTTTGTGCGCCCGCCCCAGGAAGCCTCTGGTCGGCATGGCAGCCCCCTCGTGCATCTCCGATTGCTTTGCAACCGTTCTTCTACAACAGGTGTTCTACAAGAGACCGACTGCTTGTAACAGCCCCACGACCTTGGTTCCGAAGCCGAGGTCGTCGAACGACTCGGAAACCGGCTGCAGCCCGTTGAACTCCCGCAGCGCTTTCGCGGCCTTCACGTTCGATCCGAGCGGGTATTCGTAGCTATGGCTCCGGGCGATGATCTCGGCGCCGGGCCGGCTGACGAGGAACGCAACGAGTTGCTGAGCGGCCGCGGGCGCTTGACTGGATCGCATGACCGCGGCCGCGGAGATGTTCAGCAGATAGCCGGGATCTTGCGCTTGGAAGAACGCCAGCTTCGACTTCATCTGGGCCGAGCCGACTTTGGCCCGCTCGCGGAACCACGAGTGTTGATCGATCACGCCGAGGCTGACCTGGCCGCGGTTGATTGCATCGGCGAGCACGTCGTTGTCGGAGTACACGTAGCTCCCCGCGTTGGCCTTGACTCCCGCGAGCCAATCGAGCGTGCGTTGTTGGCCGTGCGTGATCAGAACCGAGGCGACGACGGCCTGGAAGTCGGTGTCTTGCGGGGCGATTCCGATCTTGCCCTTCCACTCCGGATCCTGCAGGTCCATCACCGACATCGGAAGCTGCGCGGGCTTGAGGTGCGCGGGGTTGTAGCCGAAGGCACCGATCCGCGCGCTCACGCCGACGAAGTCGCCCTCTAGCGACGACCACCGCGGTTCGACGCGCGCCCGCGTGGTCGCGGGGATGTGAGCGAGCAGGTGCTTGCGTTCCAGCAGCCGCAACGCCGGCGTGTTCTTCGCCCAGAAGACGTCCGCCGATCGCTTCGATCCCGCGTCGGCGATCTCGTTCGCAAGCGTGGATTCGTCGCCGAAGCGAATCTTGACGTCGACACCGGTTTGGCGCTCGAACGCCGCGACGAGGAGTCTGGTCGTCTGCTCGTGCTGACCGCTGTAGAGCGTCAACGTGCGAGCGTCGTTACCGCCGCTTCCATTGCACACGCTCATCAGGCTCGCGCCGACGAGCGCGACCACGAGCGCGATGGCGATCCGGCAGTACGCGCGCATTGCATCCTCCTCGCCAGAATGGTGTCATGCCCGAACCGGTGGTCTTGGTCAACCCGGGTTCGGGCGGTGGAACCGATCTCGACGAGCTCGAGGCGATCTTCCCGGATTGCCGGGTCGAATCGTGCCCGCCCGACGAATTGGCCGAGCGCGTTCGCGGACAGGTCGAGGCCGGCGCGTTGTTCGTCGGTGTTGCCGGCGGCGACGGGACTCTGCGGACCGCGGCGGAGGTGCTCGTCGACACTCCGGTCGCACTGCTCGCGGTCCCGGCGGGTACCCGCAATCACTTTGCCAAAGACTTCGGGATCGCGACCCTCGAAGACGCGGGCGCGGCCGCGAAGGGCGGCGAGGAGCGCGCCATCGACGTCGGACAGGTGAACGGCCACTGCTTCATCAACAACTCGAGCCTGGGTGCGTACCCCCGCATGGTGGAGCGGCGCGAGGAACACGAGGAACGGTGGCCGAAGCCCGTCGCGAATGTGATCGCCGCGTGGCAGCAATTGCTCCACGGTCATCGTCTGCACGTCGTGATCGACGGCGAAGCGTTCGTCGCGTGGTTGGTCTTTGTCGGCAACGGCCGCTACGGCGAGAACCTGCGCGATGTCACGACCCGCGAAGCGCTCGACGCGAACGTGCTCGATGTGCGTATCGTCCTCGCCGATCAGCGGTTCGCCCGGTTGCGGCTCGTGATCTCGATGCTGCTGGGCCGGCTCGCGCTCACCCCGACGGTGACGCGTCGCGAGTGTCGCAAGGTGACGGTGGCGATACCCAACCATCCACAGATCGCGGTCGCCCTCGACGGCGAAGTCGTGCAGATGTCGACGCCGCTCGACTACGAATCGCGAGCCGGTGCGCTACGGGTCCGTACGATCAGCCCGGAACCAGTCAGCTCGGATTGAACTGGAGCACGAACACCATCGTCCCCGTGTTGCCGACCTGAGCCGGGCCACGAAGACCAAGATGCCGTCGCTGATCGGGTCCCCCGCGTGAGGATACCGAGCGCGCACCGATCGGCAGATCTGGCGCGGCAGCGTCGTGCCCGGTGCCTGTCAGACGATCTCGCTGGTCTGCAAGACGGGCGTGATCGTCGTGTAGTTCGCAACATCAGCCCGGAGGGCTCCCCTTCCTTCGGAGGCCATCGCGGATTGAAGTGCCTCGGGCGATGCGAACTTGAAGTGGACGGCCGCGACATACGGCCCATCGAGCCCCTTGTCGATCTCAGCTCCGGCGAGACCCCAGGTGTTCACGCACAACGGTACGTGCTTCTCCCGGTAGTACTCGTGGTCGAAGGTCGCGCCTTCGGTCGCCGGATACAGGACGGTGAGCCGGATCATGCGTTGCTCCATTCGGTAGGTCGGTCGGCGGACGAGTCTTCCGACGGCCTGAGGCGTCGCGCATGTCGCTTCGAGCCACGGGCTCCGATACACACCAGCCGAGTGCTGCTCAATAAGACGCCGCTGTAGCAGTGAGTCCGTTGCAATCTTCACGTCGTGAGGGTCGATCCGTTAGAAGCGCCGTTGCGTTGACCCTTCGTTCACCTCCTCCGGCGACGCGACATACCGCTAGCAGCACATCGATCTCGTTTGGGTGAGTTCATGCGTGGTCGCCACTCCACCGCGAGTTGCAGATTTTCAACGTAGTCGGCCCCGATGTCGAGCGATCTGGCGGAGTGCGTCAGCGCCCCTATGGCTGCGTAACGAACCTGAGGGATCTCGGCGTACGCGGAAATGTTGCTCAGGTCGATGTTGCCAGAGACCTCTATGTCGATATCCTCAGGCACCAATTCGACGACGGCCCTCACTTCGTCGGGCGTCATGTTGTCGAGCAGCACACACTGCGGGCGTTCAACTACAGCAGCGCGCACGTCCGCTGCCGTCTCGCACTCGACCGTCGTCAAGCGCCCACCTCCTTGCTCGGCCGCCGCCGCGAACAACGACCGGACCGACGAGGAAGCGAGATGGTTGTCCTTCATCATGAAGGACTCCGACAACGATCCACGGTGGTTCGTGCCGCCACCTGCCCTGACGGCTGCCTTCTGGAGTGCTCGTAAACCAGGGAGCGTCTTGCGCGTATCACGGATGGACAGGCGGTGACCCGCCGCGACAACAAAGGCTCTGGTCATCGTGGCAATGCCGGAGAGATGGCAAGCGAAGTTGAGGCTGACTCGCTCCGCAATCAGCAGTGACTGGGTAGAGCCGGTCACGCGGACAATGGTGTCGCCCTCGGCGAGAGCGTCGCCATCGGCGACCATCCACTCCACCGAAACGGCGTCATCGACCTGCCGAAACGTCTCGGCGACACAAGCTCGGCCTGCGAACACTCCAGACTCACGGGACCGGAACTCGCATGTCGCCTCAAGAGAGGCGGGGAGAAGATGGGCTGAGACATCGCCTAAGGGTTCGAGGTCCTCAACTAAGGCCCACTCGACGAGACGCCGGGCGGCGGTGATCGGAGGATCGAATCGGCTCACAGCGGTTCCTCTCGTGAGGCGGATCGACGGAGATGCAGTCTCCGGCGAATTTTGGGTGTGGACGACGACACCGTTCATGGATGTGACCGTGAGGGCGGGTCCGACGGTCACGATTGCGATGCGCATGAAATGGTCCTGCGGTCACGGTTTCGACGCCACGGAGAGGAAGGTCGGAGCGCCCGGTTCCAGCGGGACGCGCGCGGCGCGAGCGGTGAAGCTGATGGCGTGGTACCAACCGCACAACATCGTGAGGTCGAGAAGCTGCGTTTCGCTGAACTCGCCGGCCAGCGCAGCCCATAGCTCGTCGCGGACGTCGCCGTCGTCGTGGAGCTCGTCCGCGAGACGTATGAGGAGCCGGTCACGCGCGGATTCCCAACACGGGTCTTGATCGTCTCCGTGCGTGAGCGACGATAACTGGGCCGGGGTGAGGGCGGCGCGTTCAGCGAAGAACGCGACGTGGACACCCCATTCGTATTCACAACCGCACCGAGCACACGTCCTGTCGATGATGATCTCCCGCTCGCGCACCCCGAGCGAGAGGTTCTTGCCGAGCTGGTACCGGCCCCACGGCTCCATCGCCCCGGCCATTGCCAAGTTCTTCGCGAAGGTGCGGAACAAGGCGATGGGCTCGACGCCGGGCGGCATCATCGAACGGAGCTGGATATCGACGTCGGGCGGATACGGTCCTTCGAGCGGGGCGATGCGCACGAATCACTCCTCCACTGTCGTACTGGTTCGGATTCCGAAGCACGGTACCGGTTCGGAATCCGAAGCGCAATACTGTTCAGATGACGCACGAAACGCCGGTCCCCGGTCGACCAGTTCGAGGTTCGCGTACCGGACGACCGGTGATGGCGGCGTTGGATCTCTTAGGCCGAAGGTGGGCGCTGCGAGTGCTGTGGGAACTACGCGAAGGCCCGCTGGGATTCCGTGAACTCCGCGAACGATGCGACGGCATGTCCTCCAGCGTTCTCCGAGATCGTCTCGCCGAACTCAGTGCCGCGGGTCTCGTCGCCAAGGACAACCAGGAACGTCAGGCCCTCACGAAGCTCGGTCGAGACCTAGGGATCGCGATTGAACCCCTCACCGCGTGGTCACAACGGTGGGCACGACAGCGCGCGTGACGACCGGCACAGAATCGCTCTCAAGCACTCGGGTTGAACTGGAGCACGAACACCATCGTCCCCGTGTTGCCGACCTGAGCCGGACCACCACTCGGGTTGTCGATGCCGTAGTCGGCGAACGTGACCGGAACGTTGCCTTGCACCGCGATCACGTTCGCCGTTCGCCGCGCCTTGAGCGGGAACGTGATGGTCTTCGTCGTCCCGTGCAGCGTGAGCTTGCCGGTCGCGGTGTAGTTGGCCTGCACACCGTTCTTGGGTTCGGCGCCGAGCGCGATGGGTTTGGTGAGCTCGAACGTCGCGGTCGGGAAGTCGGCCGTGTCCATGATGCGGTGCTGGAACTGGTCGTCGCGGATGCTCTCGTTGCTCGCGAACGTCGTCATGTCGACGCTGAACGACGCCTTCGTCACGTCGGTGCCCGCGATCGTCATCGAACCGGTGATCGACTTGGTCTGGCCGGTCGCGGTGTTGCTCTGGCCGAACAACGTTTCCTTGACCCGGTACTGGGCGACCGAGGGGCTGACGACCTTCCAGGTGCCCGGCCAGCGGCGCGCGGGTTGCGCCCTTCGGCAACGTTGCCTTCGGCGTCGACTCGAGCGACGGCGGGGGAGCCGGATCGCCCTCGATGAAGTGGATGTAGACGAAGGGGGCGGCCACCACGATCACGAGGACCGCAACGACACCGGCCACGGCCCACCGCAGCCATTTACGCGGGCTTCGGGGCCGGTGTCATCACGGTTCCTCGTCGACGGGGGGATCGTCATCCCGGATCATGAACACGGAGACTGTACGCGACCTGTGAAAAGCCGTCCGATTGGCTGGGATCGCAGGCCCCGGGACCGCGCTCCGGGACTGCGACCTGGGACCAAGCGTCCGTGGAGTGCTAGACGACGTGAGGTTCTAAGGAGGCCGCATGGCCATTGATCCGATCGCGCTCGACGTGCAGGTCGCCGGAGAGCGCGTTCCCGCGCTCCTGTTCGTGCCCCGCTCCGACCGCCCGCTGCCGCTGGTGTTGCTCGGTCACGGCGCGCATCAATCGAAGGACGATCCGATCGCGCAGATCCTCGCGAAGGCGATCGCGTACGGAGTGCCGGCCGGTGTCGCGTTGATCGACAGTCCGGGCCACGGCGATCGGAGGCTTCCCGATTCCAGCGACGCCGACTACCTGCGAGACGTTCGCCGGCGCATGGCTGATCCCGCGGGCGACGCCGCGCTCACTGACGAGTGGTCGGCAGTTGCCGCCGCGGCGCGCGCCGCCGCGCCGGAGCTCTCGGGGCCCACCGGTTACGCGGGCTTCTCGATGGGCGCGTTGTTCGGGCTGTCGATCGTCGCCGATCTTCCCGAGGTGCGCGCCGCGGTGTTCGCGCTCGGTGGCTTGTGGTCGGAGGACGGGCCGGCCGAAAGACGAGAGCGCGGCGCGCAACGCGCGGATCCGCGATGGCGCCCGTCGGTTGGGGGATCGCGAAATCCTCATGATCAACATGACGCGGGACGAGCACTTTCCGATCATGGGAGCCATCGAGGCCTTCGAGGCGATTCCGGGCCCCAAGCGCATGGGCGTCTGGGCCGGCACCCACGAGCAGCTCCCGCCGGAGTCGATGAGCCAGATCACCGAATTCCTGGCGCGGACGCTGGTGTAGGGCCAGGGGTCGAGGGCCAGGGTCAAAGGGGCGCGTCTCAGGGGGGTCGTACGATCCCCGGCGTGTCACTGCGGGTCATCACCACTCCTTACGGGCGGCGCCGCGAGCGAGGCGCTGCGGGGTGAGATCGCGCGGGCGAAGCAGGAGTCGCCGCTCGCGCCGGTCACGGTCGTCGTGCCCGGAAACTCGGTGGGCGTCGCGGTGCGCCGGCTGCTCGCCTCCGGTGAGCTCGGCCCGGTCTCGAGCGTCGGCACCGGTCTGATCGGCGTCAACTTCCTGACCGCGTCGCGGTTGGCGGAGCTCTTGGCCGCGCCGCGTTTGGCCGCGAAGCAACGGCGTCCCGTTTCGGCGCCCGTGGTCGCGGCCGCGATCCGAAGCGTGCTCACGACCGCGCCCGGGATGTTCGCGTCGGTGGCCGCGCACCCGGCGACCGAAGAGGCTTTGGTCGCCGCGGTCTGGGAGCTTTCCGATCTCGACGATGCCGCCCTCGACCTGCTCGCGGCGCAGAGCGATCGAGCGCGCGAGGTCGTCCGCATCCATCGGCTCGTCAAAGCGCAGCTCGCGCCCGCCTGGTACGACGAGCACGATCTCATGCGCGCCGCCGTGCGATGCAGTGGGAGAAGGCGGCGCGTTGGTCGGCGAGCTGGGCACGCTCGTGTACCACTTGCCGCAGCGCACGACTGCGCCCGTCGCCCGGTTGCTCCGCACGGTTGCCGAGCGCACCGAGCTGGTCGTGATCGCGGCGCTCACCGGTGTTCCGAAGGCCGACGCCGAGGTGATCGCCGGAATCGAGCGGCTCGGCGCGCCGGTCGACCTCGACGGCGTCGGGCATTGATCCCGCCCGCCGGTACCGCGGTGTGTTCGACTTCCGACGCCGATGACGAAGTCCGCGTCGTCGTGCGCGGCATCGTCGACGCGATGCGCGAGGGAGTGCCGCTCGAACGCATGGCCGTGGTGTTCGGCAACGCGGAGCCCTACGCGCGATTGCTGCACGACCACCTCGAGCTCGCGGGGATCGCGCACAACGGGGTATCGGTGCGCACGCTCGCCGATTCGGTGCTCGGACGATCGCTGCTGCGGTTGCTCGCGCTCGCCGACGACGACTTTCGCCGGGAAGACGTGTGCGCGTTCATGGCCGGCGCACCGGTGCTCGACGATCGGGGACGGCCGGTCGAGTCATCGGTGTGGGAACGGATCTCGCGCGACGCAGGAGTCGTGGGCGGTGCCGAGCAGTGGAAGGCGCGGCTCGACCGCTACGTCGCGATGCAGACGGCCCGGACCACCTCGGATGACGAGCGGGAGGTGAAACGAGCCGAAGCCGAGCGGGCGCGCGCCGCGGGATTGCAACGCTTCGTCGCCGGGCTCGCCGCCGACCTCGACCGCGCGCCCACCTCGTGGGAGGGATTGGCGCTCTGGGCGCACGGTCTCGTCGCGCGTTGGATCGGCGACGAAGACGCACGCGGTCGCGTGGACGCCATTCGAGCGCGAAGCCGCGCGCCGGGTCGAAGCTGCGCTCGAACGGCTCGGCGGTCTCGACGAGGTCGAATCGGCTCCGACCCTCGACGTGTTCCGGCGATCGCTCACGCTCGAGCTCGACGCCGCCCGCGATCAGGTCGGCCGGCTCGGTGAAGGATTGTTGGTCGGGCCCGCGGTGCTCGCGCTGGGCGTCGAGCTCGACCGGTTGTGGGTGTGTGGGCTCGCGGAAGGCGTGTTCCCCGGGTCGCCGCGTGATGATCCGCTGCTGGCCGATGCCGACCGGGTCGCGCTCGGCGGCCAGATCCGGTTGCGGAGTGGGCGGATCGCCGACGATCACCGCGCGTTGCTCGCCGCGCTCGCGAACACCACCGGTGCGCGCACGCTGTGTTTCCCGCGCGGTGATCTCCGCCGCAACACCGAGCACGTGCCGTCACGGTTCTTGCTCGACACGGTGGAGTCGCTCACGGGGTCGCGTCCCCTCGGATCGGCGTTGCCGATCGAAGAGCCGTGGTGGACGACGGTTCCGTCGTTCGTCCACGGGCTTACCCACGCGGTGTTCCCACCGACGCGCCACGAGCTCGAGGTGCGAGCAGCCCTCGCGCGCGAACCGTGGATTGCCGCCGATCCTGATTTCGCGCGCGGCGTGGAGCTCGCACGCGGTCGTCGGAGTCGCGCCGTTCACCCGGTTCGACGGCAACCTCGCGCACCTGAAGCAGCGCATGGCCGCGAAGAGTCCGGCCGCGTCCGGCACCGAGGTTTCCGCAACCCGGCTCCAGACGTGGACGAGCTGTCCCTACGCATATTTCGCGCACTACCTGCTGAACGTGCGCGCGATCGAACGGCCCGAGGAGATCGTGCAGATCTCGCCGCTCGACAAGGGCAGCGTCATGCACGCCGCCCTCGACCGCTTCCTCGCGGAGTTGATCGGTCAACCCGGTGTCGGCCGTCCGTACTCCGCCGAGCAGCGCGCGCGGCTGCACGAGATCCTGCGGGAAGCGTGCGACCAGCTCGAGGCGAGCGGGCTCGGTGGCCGGAGACTGTTGTGGGAGCGCGCCCGCCGCCAGATGCACGACGAGCTCGAGGGGTTCCTCGATGCCGACACGGACTACCGAGACGAGAACGGTGCGGAGACCCTGGCCACCGAGCTCGGTTTCGGGAAACGCGACGGCACCCGGGCCGCGATCGAGATCGAATGCTCCGACGGGCGCACGCTGCGCCTCGGCGGTTCGGTCGACCGCATCGACAAGTGGGCGGACGGGCAGCTCGCAGTCATCGACTACAAGACCGGCGGCCAGTCGTCGTACAAGGGTCTGTCGCACGAGGATCCGCTCCTCAGTGCGAAGTACCTGCAGCTGCCGATCTACGCGCACGCGGTGCGCTCGGTCTACGGACTCGATCGTGACGTGCCTGTCGACTCGTCGTACTGGTTCATCAAGGAGCCGAAGAACCGGCGCGGCTATCTCGTCGACGCGCCGGTGGAGGAGGTGCTCGACCGGGCGTTGATCGCGATCGTCGACGGGATCGAGAACGGGGTGTTCGTCATGCGGGCACCGGCACCGGGCGGCTGGCAGACCTACGTGCAGTGCGAATACTGCGATCCCGATGGCTTGGGCACGGCCGACCGGCATCGAGATTGGCTGCGCAAAGTCACCGCGCCGGAGCTTGCGGGCTACGTGGATCTCGTCGGCATCGAAGTCGTGAGCGGTGAAGCACCGGCCGACGACGCGTCCGCGGACGCGTCCGCGCCCGTCGTCGAGCAGTTGGCACTGCTGTGACGTTTCCCCAAAAGACGTTCCCGCTGGCTGATCCCGAAGAGCTCCGCGATCTCGACGTGCGCGACGCGGTGCGGACGCGGCTCGACGAGACGCTGTTCGTGGAGGCCGGCGCGGGGACCGGGAAGACCCAGGTCCTGGTCGATCGGATCGTCGCGCTGGTCACGACCGACGGCGCCGCGGGACCGATCGCGATGCGTTCGGTTGCCGCGATCACGTTCACCGAGAAGGCGGCGGCCGAGCTGCGCGATCGGGTGCGCCGCCGCCTCGAGGAGCGGGCGCGTGACGCCGCCCCCGACTCCGACGCTCGCGAACGGTGCCTGACCGCGCTCGACGAGCTCGACGCGGCCGCGATCTGCACGTTGCACGCATTCGCCCAACGCATCCTCACCGCGTTCCCGGTCGAAGCGGGTCTGCCGCCGCGCATCGAGGTGCACGACGAGGTGTCGTCGCTGCTCACGTTCGACGCGCGCTGGCGCCGTACCCGTGACGACCTGTTCGACGATCCCACGCTGGAGCCCGCAGTCCTCGTGCTGCTCGGCGCGGGCGGAAAGCTCGAGCACCTGCGGCGCGTCGCCGAGTTCCTCGACGACAACTGGGACCTCCTCGATCGCATCGGCGATCCGCCGCCGTTGCCGCCGCTGGACCTCGACACCTGGTTCGCGGATCTCGACGCGGTAATTGCCGAGCGCGATCAGTGCCGGGCCGACGAAGACCACATGCTCGATCGCCTCGACGAGCTCGCCGAATACCGCGACCGGATCCGGAACGCGGTCGACGACGCGGCGCGGATCGAGCTCCTGCTGTCCGACAAGCCGTCCTTCAAGGTCAAGGTCTGTGGGAACAGGCTGAACTGGCCCGACATCAACGCGGTGCGCGAGCAGATCACTCGGCTCGACGGGCAGCGCACCGACATGTGCAACCGCGTCACCGATGCCGCGCTGCGTCAGGTCGTCGCCTTCATCGCGTCCCGGACCGCGGAGAACGCGACGCTCCGGCGTCATGCCGGGGAGCTCGAGTTCCACGATCTTCTCGTGCTCGCGCGTTCGGTGCTGCGCGATCCGAAGCACGGGCCAGGAGTGCGGCGCCGCTTGAACGGCCGATACCAGCGGCTCCTCGTCGACGAGTTCCAGGACACCGACCCGATCCAGGTCGACATCGCGGCGCTGCTTGCAGCCACCGATGATGACGTGGGCGACCGGGCGTGGGACGACGTCGAGATCGAGGCCGGCCGCCTCTTCTTCGTCGGGGACCCGAAACAATCGATCTACCGGTTCCGGCGGGCCGACATCGCGACGTTCCTCGCGGCGCGCGAGCGATTCGCCGACACGCCGTTGCGGCTCACGTCGAACTTCCGGTCGACCGACGCGGTGATGACGTGGATCAATCACGTGTTCGGCAACCTCATCCAGCCTGCGGAGAGTTCCCAACCCGAGTACTTCCCGCTCGAAGCGCGGCGCGAGAGTGCACCGAGTGGTCCCGGCGTCTTGCTGCTCGGCTCGGAGTGTCACGAGCAAGGGCTGCGAGCGGGCGAGCTGCGGGAACGGGAGGCCGCGGGTGTCGCCGCCGCGGTCCGAACCGCGATCGACGAGCGATGGCAGGTCGGCTACCGCGCCGCCGACGGCACGCATCAATGGCGCGACGCGCAACTCGGCGACGTGTGCATCTTGTTGCCGGCGCGCACGTCATTGCCGTTCCTCGAGCGCGCGCTCGAAGCCGAGGGCATCTCGTACCGGGCCGAGACCAGCTCACTCGTCTACGCCACACGCGAGGTGCGCGACCTCCTCATGGCGTTGCGCGCGATCGACGACCCCAGCGACGAGTTGTCACTCGTGAGCGCGCTGCGGTCACCGCTCTTCGGCTGCGGCGACGATGATCTCTTCGAGTTCCATGTGGAGCACAACGGACGGTGGGACGTGCGCCGGGTTCCGCCCGACACGCTGCCCGACCATCACCCCGTGGTCGACGCGCTCGCATATCTGCGGGAGCTGCATCTCGAACGCACATGGGTGACGCCGAGCGAGCTGTTGGAGCGGGTGGTGCGCGATCGGCACCTACTCGAGCTCGGCGCCGACAGCGGCAAGTTCCGTGACGTCTCGCGCCGGATCCGATTCGTCGTCGACCAGGCCCGCGCGTTCGGCGATGCCGCGGGCGGGTCGCTCCGCGACTATCTCGCGTGGGCGACGTTGCAGGGAACCGAAGGCGCTCGCGTGGTCGAGACCGTGCTGCCCGAAACCGACGACGACGCGGTACGGATCATGACCGTTCACGGCGCCAAGGGTCTGGAGTTCCCGATCGTGGTGTGCTCGGGTACGACCACCCAGGCGTCGCCCCGACTCGGTGGCGTGCAGGTGCTGTTCCCGGCGTCGGGCGGATACGAAGTGAGCCTGTCGAAGCGGGCGCACACCGACGCCTTCGAGCTGCATCAGGCCTTCGACGAGCAGATGAGCTTCCACGAGAAGCTCCGGCTCTTGTACGTGGCGTGCACGCGCGCCCAGGATCACCTCATCGTGTCCGTGCACCGCAGCGTTCGGGCCAAGGCCGCCGATCCGACCCGCCTCACGCTCGCCGAGCTGCTGAACGAAGCGGCTACCGACGCGGATGCGGCGACGACCGAGCCGGCGTCGACCTCGCGCGCGGGTGTCGTCCCCGCCTCGGCAATCGCGCCGCCGGATCTCGACACGTGGATCGCGGAGCACGATGCCGCGTTCGTGACCGGCGCGCGCCGGCGCTTCGTTTCCGCGACCGCGCTCGCCCGTGCCACTGACGCCGCAGTCGAGCCCGATCCCGGTCTGGTGAAGGAAGGTCGTGATCTCGAGCTGCCGCCCTGGAACAAGGGTCGCTACGGAACCGCGATCGGGCGCGCCGTGCACGCGGTCCTGCAAACCGTCGACTTGGCGACCGGCGCGGGACTGGCCGATCTCGCCGCCGCGCAGGCCGCGGCGGAAGGCGTGCTCGGCTACGAGGAGACGATCTCGATGCTGGTGCAGTTCGCGATCGACAGCCCCACGGTCGTGCAGGCGTGCGCCGGTGCCTATTGGCGCGAGGCCTACGTGGCCGTTCCGGTGGAGGGGCTGACGCTCGAGGGCTACGTCGACCTCGTGTACCGAGACGCGGGCGCGGGCGGCGCGCTCGTGGTGGTCGACTACAAGACCGACGCGATCCGCAACGACGACGATCTCTCCGCGCGGATCGCGCACTACCAAGTGCAGGGCGCCGCGTACGCGATCGCGGTCGCGGCGGCAACGGGGGAGCGCGTCGACCGCTGCGTGTTCGTGTTCCTCTCACCGGCCGGGGTGCGTGAGGTCGTGATCGGGGGCGACGATCTCGCGGGCGCAATCGACGAGGTCCGGTTGCTGATCCGATCGGTGCGGGACACCCCGCCTCCGCTCGGTCCCGTGGTGCTGGCCGACGCCTGAGCCGGATCGCGGGCCGTGGTGTGCCACCATGGAGGACCCGTGAAGCTCACCCGATTCGTCGTCACCTTTGTTCTGATCATCGCGCTCGGCGCGGCCGCGCTCGCGGCGTCGGTGGCACTGTTCGTCCCGGCCGCGCGGACCCTCTCTGCGGCGATCAGCCCGATCGCCTCCTTGCGCCAGACGTTGACCACGCCGGCCCAGCGCTCGTACGTCTTCGACCGCAACGGCAAGCTGATGACGACCCTGTTCGACGTCGACCGCGCGCCGGTCAAGCTCGCCGCGATTCCGATCCAGCTGCAAGAAGCCGTTATCGCGATCGAAGACCGCAAGTTCTACGAGCACAACGGCGTCGACCTCGCCGGTATGGCCCGCGCGTTCACACGTGACGTCAACAGCGGCAAGCTCGAGCAGGGTGCGTCGACGATCACCCAACAGCTCGTGAAGAATGTGTGGCGCCAAAATCAGAAGCGCGACTTCAAAGAGAAGTTGAAAGAGGCGTACCTGGCGGTGCAGCTCGAGAGCAAGCTGTCGAAGTCGGAGATCCTCGAGCACTACCTCAACTTCGTACCGTTCGGGAACAACGCATTCGGCGTCGAGGTCGCGGCCGAGCGCTACTTCGACAAGCCGGTCGGCGGGCTCACGCTCGCGGAGTCGGCGTTGCTCGCCGGTCTGGTGCAGGCGCCGAGCGCGCTCGACCCGATCACGCATCCGGCCGAGGCCGCCCGCCGGCGCGGCGAAGTGCTCGACGCGATGCTGCACACGCACAAGATCACGGCCGCGCAGGAGAGGGCGGCCAACCAGGTTCCGTTGCCGACGCACACGTCGTACCCGCAAGCGTCGGAGCGCAGCTACTACATCGACGCACTCCTCGCCGCGCTCCAGCACCCGAATCCGAAGGATCCGTCCGACCCCGCGAACGCGCTCGGCAAAACCGAAGCCGAGGCGCACGACAAGTTGTACCGCGGTGGTCTGCGGATCTACACGAACTACGACCCGGTGATGGAGTACACGGCTGATCTCGCGATCTCCGGAATCATCCCGAAGGACCAGGATCAGTTCACGGCCACGCTGGTGTCGATCGACAACAGCAACGGCGCGGTGCGCGCGCTGGCATTCGGGAAGGGCTACAGCGCGAGCCAGTTCGACCCCGCGGTCGACGGCCAGGGACGCCAAGCCGGATCGTCGTTCAAGGCGATCACCTTGGCCGCCGCGCTGTCGGCCGGCTACTCACCCGATGATCGGGTCGACGCGTACTCGTTGCACTGGCGCCTCGGGCCCGGCGATGGCGAAGACTCCTTCTACAACCTCGACGGATCCTCTGACGACTGCCACGGCGGCGACCCCACGCTCACCCAGGCGATCGCAAAGTCGGACAACTGCGCGTTCGTGCGCACCGAACTTTCGTTGGGTCCCGGCCACTACGGCCAAGATGGCGCGCGGCGGGTCCAGGCGATGGCCGCGCAAATGGGGATCGACACGTCGCATTTCGGAGATCCGCCGGTCATCTCGACCACGCTTGGTACGAACGGCGTGCACGGGCTCGAGATGGCGCAGGCCTACTCGGTCATCGCGTCCGACGGTGTGCTCCACCGCGCGCAGTTCGTCAACAAGATCGTCGGGCCGCTCGGCAAGGTGCTGTTCGCGAATCTCGTACCCGGTAAGCGCGTACTCAGCGCAGAGGTCGCGCGGACCGAGACCCAAATGCTGACCGAAGTGTTGAAGAGCGGTACGGCCGCCGGTCTCAGCATCGGCCGGCCCGCGGCGGGCAAGACCGGCACGACCGACCAGAACATCGACGCCTGGTTCATCGGATACACCCCGCAGCTCACGACGGCGGTGTGGATGGGCGATCCGCTCGGCGAGCATTCGATGAGCAACGTGGGTGGCATCTCGGTGTTCGGCGCGACCTATCCGGCCGACATCTGGAAGGCATTCATGCAGGCCGCCCTCGCGAATACACCGGTCGTCGACTTCACCCCACCCAACGAAAACCTGTGGCCGGCGGCGGCGCACATCGACGAGTTCGGCCGGAACAAGAGCTCGTACCACTACTACTCGTCGGACACGACCCCGACGACAGTCGGTCCGATCACCGCGACGTCGGTCCCGAGCACCACGCCATCGACCAAGGCTCCGCCGATAGTGTCGCCCACGACCTCGCCGCCGCCGGTCGCGAAGCCACCGAAGACCAAGCCTCCGAAGAACCCAGGTCCGTAACGTGAGTCTCGACGAGCTCGAAGCACTCCTGCTCGTACAGGAGCATGACACCGCGCGCGACCGCCTCCGCCACCGCCGCGCCGCGTTGCCGGAACGAGCCGAGCTCGAGGCCCGTACCGCCAACCTGCGCACGCTCGACGCGCAGACCCGCGAGGTTCACGGGCAGCGTGATGTCGTGCTCGCCGACGAGAAGCGCCTCGACGACGAGTCGAGGTCGATCGGCGCCCGGGCCGAAGAAGGCGACGCCAAGCTCTACTCGGGAACCGTCAGCTCGCCCCGCGAGCTCCAGGCCATGCAGGCCGACATCGACATGCTCCGCAAGCAGCGCTCCGATCTCGAAGACCAGGAGCTCGAGGTGATGGAAGCGCGCGAACTTCTCGACGCGCAGATCGCCGCACTCGACGCCGACTCCGCGCTCGTGCGCGCCGAGATCGAGCGGCTGCAAGGCGTCATCGCCGCCGCCGAGACCGAGATCGACGAGGAGCTCGCCAAGGAAGACACCGCGCGGGCTCAGCAGGCGTCGGCGGTTCCCGACGCGCTGGTCGCCGACTACGAACGCCGGCGCGCACAGAACAAGGGCGCGGGCGCGGCCCGGCTCGTCGGCACGAGCTGCACCGCGTGTCACCTGTCGATCCCGTCGACCGAGGCCGAGAACATTCGCAAGGGCGCGGGCGCGGTCGTCGCCTACTGCGACAACTGCGGCGCGATCCTCGTCCCGTGACGCAAGCGAGCTTGCCGTTCGCGGGTGACGCGGCGGCGAACCCCGTCGACGAATTGACGCTGTTCTGCGACGGGGGATCGCGCGGCAATCCCGGCCCGGCCGCGATCGGTGCCGTCGTGTTCGATTCCACCGTCGACCCGCCGGTTTTGGTGGCGTCGGTGAGCGAGTGCATCGGCATCACGACGAACAACGTGGCCGAGTACAAGGCGCTGATCGCCGGTCTGGAAGCGGTCGCCCATCTGCACGCACGCGTGATCCACGTGCGCGCCGACTCGTTGCTGGTCATCAACCAGTTGAAGGGCCGATGGAAGGTCAAGCACGAGAACATGCGGCCGTTGCACGCCGAAGCGCGCAAGCTGCTCGCCGCGTACGACGTGGTGGATCTCGAACACGTCCCGCGTGAGGAGAACACCGAAGCCGACGCGCTCGTGAACGCGGCGCTGGACGCGTTGTAGGACCCGTTCGATGGTGCTCTGGTTCGCGTTCGGGTCGATCTTCGGTGTGTGGAACGTCTTTCAGAGCCCGGGCATCGACTTTCGCCTCATTTCACGTCGGCGCGCTGATGCCCCTCCTCCTCGATCTTCCGTTCGGCAAACAGGCCTACGCGCACACGCTGCTCTCGGCCGTCGTGGTGTTGGTCGTCGTCATGGCCGCGACATCGGGACGCGGTCGGCGGCTCCGGCGGCGCCGGTACCTGAGCTTCGCCATCGGCTGGTTCTCGGGTCTCGTGCTCGCGGCGTCGTGGGCCCGCAAAGAAGTGTTCTGGTGGCCCGCGTTCGGAACGGAGTTTCCGCACACGCGGTTGCTCGCACCGTGGCCGGTCGTCGTGATCGAGGAATTGCTCGGGCTCGCAGCGGCGTGGTGGGCGTGGACGCGATTCGGTCTCGCCGACCCCGCGCGCCGGCGCGCGTTCTGGCGCAGCGGCCGGCTCGCGATCGTGGTGGGCGACGACCGATGATCAGTTTCGTGCGCCACGGTGAAACCGCGCTCAATCGTGACGGCCGGCTCCAGGGCCGGGTCGACGCCGAGTTGTCGGCACGCGGCGTCGAACAGGTCGCGCGACTCGCGACGCGGCTCTCCACTTGGGAGATCACCGCCGTCTACTCGAGCCCACTCACGCGCGCCCGCCAAACCGCGACCGCGATCGCGGCGGTCGCCGGGTGCGAGATCCAGATCGACGACCGCCTCATCGAGCTCGACTACGGCGAGTGGGACGGCCTGCCGCTCTCGGAGATCCGCCCGAAGCGCGGCGTGTCGCAGTTCGCCGATCCCAACTTCGCGCCGCCCGGCGGCGAGAGCCTGGTCGCGGTGCAAGCGCGCGTCGAGGCGTTCTGCCACGAACGATTCGATGGTGAAGAGGCCGGCAAGGGTGAGGGTCGGATCATCGCCGTCAGCCACGTGTCGCCGATCAAGGCCGCGGTCGCGTGGGCGCTCGGTGTCGACGAACGGGTGTCGTTACGGATGCGGCTCGGGCTGGCGAGCATCACCAGCATCGGTGCCGCGCCCAACGGCGGCGGCTACCTCGCGTCGTTCAACGACGACGCCCACCTCCAGTAGAGATTTACTCGACGGTCAGCGGGATCGACCGCCGCGCCGGCATCGGGTGCGCGCCGTCGGCATCGACGATGAAGCGACCCTCGCCCGGTCCTTCGGCGATCGGCATGCCGAGGGCTTCGAGCAACGCCTTGTCGTCCTCGGCGGAGCGACCGATGGTCGTGAGGTAGTTCCCGATGATCAACGCGTTGGCGCCCGCGAGCAGCCCCATGCCCTGGAGCTCGCCGAGCACGCGCTCGCGACCGCCGGCCAACCGCAGCCACGCGCCGGGCAGGATCAAGCGGAAGAGCGCGATCGCCTGGAGCGCTTCGCGGGGGCTGAGCGTCGTCTGATCTTCCAACGGCGTGCCCGGTCGCGGATCGAGCAGGTTGATCGGCACTTCGCACGGGTCGAGCTCCGCGAGCTCGAACGCGAAGTCGACGCGCTGCTCGAGCGTCTCGCCCATCCCGATGATCCCGCCGCAGCACAACTCCATGCCGGCGTCGCGCGCCAGCTGCGCGGTCGCGACCCGGTCGTCGTAGGTGTGGGTGGTGCAGATCGTCGGGAAGAGCTCGCGGCTCGTCTCGAGGTTGTGGTTGTACCGGCGCACGCCGGCGTCGGCGAGCCGCTGGGCCTGTTCGGGCTGGAGCAACCCGAGCGAGCAGGCAACCTCGAGGCCGGTCTCGCGCTGCACCGCGTCGACCGCGTCGATCACCTTGCGCAGGAGCCGTTCTTCGGGTCCGCGCACGGCGACGACGATGCAGAACTGGGTGGCGCCCGCGGCACGCGTCGCGCGCGCGGCGCCGAGCACCTCGTCGAGGTCGAGGAACGCGTAGACATCCACGCCGGTGCTGAAGCGCACCGACTGGGAGCAGAAGGCGCAGTCTTCGGGGCACGCGCCCGACTTGGCGTTGATGAGGCTCTCGAGCTCGACCTCCGGCCCGCACCAGGCCATGCGGACCTTGTGGGCGAGGGCGATGAGCGAGGGCAGCTCGTCGAGCGGCAGGCGCGCCACCGCGAGCGCTTCGTCGCGGGTGAGGTGGCGGCGTTCCTCGAGGAGCGCGTGTTCGGCTTCGAGGAGGGCGAGTTCGGCGTTTGCGAGGGGCATCGAGCGGGGATCGTAACGGTTGCTCTGGCTCGGGCGCGGGGGACCGCCGTATCCTCACCTCCCGCGGGGGAGGGATCGCATGGGGCGACAGAAGGTCGAGGCGGACGTCGTCGTGGTCGGAGCCGGCCTCGCCGGTCTCTCCGCGGCCCGGTCGCTCCGGGCGTCGGGCTGTGAGGTCGCCGTCGTCGAGGCGCGCGATCGGGTCGGCGGCCGGGTGCTGAATCACCGACTGCCGGGCGGCGAGGTCGTCGAGATCGGCGGCGAATGGATCGGCCCGCAGCAACTCCGCGTCAACAAGCTCGTCGCCGAGCTCGGGCTCGAGACGTTCCCCACCTACGACACCGGCGAGAACCTGCTCGACCTCAACGGCAAGGTCAAGCACTACACGGGTGACATCCCGCCGCTGCCGAAGGCCGCGCTCGTCGATCTCGGGCAATCGCAACTTCGGTTCGACCGGCTCGCGAAGCGCGTGCCGCTCGAGGCGCCGTGGGCCGCCGATCAGGCCGAGCGCTGGGACGAGGAGACGTTCGCCACGTGGATGCGACGCAACACGCGCACCGCGAGCGCCCGGTTCTTCTGGGAGGTGTTCGCCGAGGCGGTGTTCGCCGCCGAACCACAAGACATGTCGTTGTTGCACGCGCTCGCGTACACGCACTCGGGCGGCGGGGTGAACAGCCTCATGGGCGTTCGCAACGCCGCGCAGCAAGACCGGATCGTCGGCGGCTCGCAACTCATCGCGGAACTGCTCGCGGAGCCGCTGGGCGAGGATCTGCACCTGAGCGCGCCCGTCCGCAAGATCAAGCAGCGTGCCGACGGCGTAACCGTGGAGGCCGACGGGGTAACCGTGCGCGCTCGACGCGCCATCGTGTCGATTCCGCCGGTGCTCGCGGGTCGCATCGCGTACGAGCCCGCGCTCCCGCGCGCAACGAGACCTGCTCACGCAGAAGATGCCGGCGGGCTCGGTCATCAAGATCAACGTCGTGTACGACGAGCCGTTCTGGCGGGCCGAGGGTCTGAGCGGCCAGGCCGCCGGTGACCGCGCGCCGATCCGGTTCACGTTCGACAATTCGCCGCCGTCGGGCACGCCCGGCGTGCTCGTGTGCTTCCTCGAAGGCGCGCAGGCGCGGCGGTTCGGACGCATCGACGCCGGCGCGCGCCGCCGCGCCGTGCTCGCGTCACTCACCGGCTACTTCGGCAAGCGCGCGTCGAAGCCGATCGACTTCGTCGAGCAAGACTGGTCGGCCGAGGAATGGACGCGCGGGTGTTACGGCGCGCACCTCGCGCCCGGCGTATGGACGCAGTTCGGTCCGTCGCTGCGTGAGCCGATCGGCCGCATCCATTGGGCCGGGACCGAAACCGCCGCTCAGTGGAGCGGCTACATGGACGGCGCGCTCTCGAGCGGCGAACGGGCCGCGGCCGAAGTGCTCGCCGCGACCTAGTCCAAGCCGAACCGGCGTGAGTTGACCGCGCATAGCGTGGCGAAGTCACGCAGGTTCGCTGATCTGAAGGATCACGATGCCGATTCTCGATGCCAGCCATGACTTTGCGCACCCGGTAGAGGGCGACAGCGCCTGGTCGGAGAGCTACTACTTCAACGCGTACTCGCCCGGTGGCCGACGCGGGGCTGTTCACGCGCATCGGTGTGCGTCCGAACGAGGGGACGATGGACGTCGGCCTTTCGGTCTGGCTCCCGAACAACGAGCTCGCGCATGTGGTCGCGGTGCGCGAGCAGAAGGAGATGGTCGACGCCGGACTCGATGTGGGTGGCATTCGCTACGAACGCATCGAGCCGTTGAAGACGTGGCGCCTCACCGCCGATGTCGACGCCAAGGCGCACGACCTCGCGGTCGCAACGACCAACGCGCGCGACACGCACATCGTGATGGACCTCACGTTTCAGGCGCTGACCCCTGCGGTCGGCGTCGACGGGCAGGGGAGCAAGAAGAGCGGTACGAGCGCGGCGACCAGCACGATCGTCGGCAAGGGCCATCTCGAGCAGGCCGGCCGCTGGACGGGTTGGATCGAGGCCGACGGCGTGCGCCACGATCTCGTCGACGCGCGCGGCAACCGCGACAAGTCGTGGGGACCGCGGCGCTGGGGCGGACCGAAGATGTGGCGCTGGTTCTCGATCAACATCGACGACGAGACGCACTTCGGCGGCATCCGGATCGGTACCGATGCCGGGGATCTCCACCGGGGCTGGGTGTGGACCGACGGCGAGCACTCGAGCATCAAGGAGTGGAAGGTCACCAGCGAGATCGCGGACGACGGTGTTACCCACACCGCGACGCACGTTCACGCCACCGACAAGCGCGGCCGGGTGCACGAGCTCGACGCCGAGGTGTTCCGGGTGTCACCGGGACCGGCAGGCATCCGACCCGATTCCACGATCGTCAACGAGGGCCTCGCCCGATGGACGTATGAAGGCCGCACCGGTTACGGCATCAGCGAGTATCTGCACCAGCTCGACGCCCAGGCGCGGCCCGTAGTCCCGATCGAGTAGTTCCGGCCCGCGAGCCGGCCATCAAGGCGGACCCCGCGTCCGTCGAAGAACTGCTAGTGACGATGCGCAGGAGTATGACCCTTTGGTGGGTCGGCGCTGCCGCGGTTCTGCTGTACGGGGTCAGCCGATCGGGCATCGACGACCGGTGGGTCGGGCTTGCTGGAAGACGTCGTCTCCGCGCTGGCGATCGTCGCGCTGTGGATCGGCGTGCGTCGCCGGCACGAGGTGCTGCGCCGCCCGTGGTTGTGGGTCGGGCTCGGCCTCGCGAGTTGGGTCATCGGCGATCTCGTGTGGGACGGCTACGTGTTCGTCGGGATCACGCGTCCCGACGTGTCGTTCGCGGACCTGTTCTATCTCGCCGGCTACCCGCTTGCTCGCGGTCGGCCTGTTCCAGATGGCGAAGGCGCGCGCGGGTCGGTATGTGCGCGACGGCTTCCTCGACGGTTCGATCTTCGCGGTGGCCGCCGCGGTCGCCGTATGGCAGTTGCTCGTCGTTCCGACGGCGGCGGGAACGCACAGCCTCGGCGTCGCGGTCGTGTGGAGCTCGTATCCGCTGGGCGACGTGTTGTTGCTCGCGGCGGTCGGATGGTTGGTGCTCGCGCCGGGGAAGCGCGGCGTCGCGACGTCGCTGCTTGTCGCGTCCCTCGCGGCAACGCTCGTGCTCGACGTCCTGTACACCTACCTCCCGATCGTCTCGTCGTTCGACGTAGCCCGCCTCGACTTTCTCTATCCGCTCACGTACGTGATGCTCGCGGCGGCCGCGCTGCATCCGGGCTGCGACGAGTTGACCACCGCCGGTCCGCCGAGCACGCGGATGCATCCCGCGCGCCTGATGTTGCTCGGCTCGTCGCTCGGGCTCGCGTCGATCTCCTTGATCCTCACCGAGACGGATTCGGCGGCGACGCGGTCGGTGCTCGTTGGACTCTCGGTGTTGTTGAGCGTCGCGGTCGTCATCAGATTCGCCCTGACGGTCCGGGCGCGCGAGTCGGCCCAGGAGGCGCTCGCGTACCGTGCGACCCACGACGAGCTCACGGGCACGGTGAACCGCGTGTTGCTGCTCGACCGCATCGGCCACGCGTTGGCGCGCACGCGCCGGCCCGAGCCGCTCGCGGTGCTGTATCTCGACCTCGACCGGTTCAAGTCGATCAACGACACGCTCGGGCATCAGGTCGGCGATCAGTTGCTGGTCGAGGTCGCGCGCCGGATCCGCAGCACGCTCCGGAGCTCCGACACCTTGGGCCGCTTCGGCGGCGACGAGTTCGTGGTGCTGTGCGAAGACATCGAGCCCGAGGTCGCGTCGAAGGTCGCGGAGCGGGTGGTTGCCGCGGTCGCGCGGCCCGTGCACATCGGACCGGCCACGCTGCACGTGACGGTGAGCGTCGGCATCGCCGTCAGCCGGGGCGAGCCGACCGATGTCGACGAGCTGATCCGCAGCGCCGACGAAGCCATGTACGCGGCGAAGCGGCTCGGAGGAAATCGGTGCGAGTTGTACGACGCCGCGCTGCGGGAGAAGTTGCGCAGGCGCCGCGAGATCGAGGAAGCGTTGCGATCGGCGACGCTGCACGACGAGCTGGCGCTGCGGTACCAGCCGGTCGTCCGCCCGACCGACGGTTCGGTCGCCGGGTTCGAGGCATTGCTGCGATGGCGGCGCTGCCGACGGGACGCTCATCGGTCCCGACGACTTCATCCCGATCGCGGAGGAGACCGGGCCTGATCGTGCCCATCGGCGACTGGGTCATCGAACGCGCCTGCGAACAGCTCCGCGATTGGAGCGCGCAGGGCATCGACGATCCGTGGATATCGATCAACGTCTCGGTGCTGCAACTCCAGCACGGCGCGTTGCTCTCTTCGTTCCGACGGGCGCTGGCGCGAACCGGCGCCGATCCGACGACGCATCGTGTTGGAGCTCACGGAGTCGGCGTTGGTGAGCGAAGACGATGCCGACACCTTGCAACTCGATGATCTGCGCCGCCTCGGCGTGCGCATCGCGATCGACGACTTCGGCACCGGCTACTCCGGGCTCGCGTATCTGCGGAAGCTGCCGGTCGACATGATCAAGATCGACCAGTCGTTCGTGGCCGAGATCGTGAGCGACTCGACCGCGTCGGCGGTGTTGTTCGCGATCGTGCAGCTCTCGCACGTGCTCGGGTTCGAGATCATCGCCGAAGGGGCGGAGACCGGACCGCAGATCGATGTGCTCCGAACGCTCGACTGCGACTACATCCAGGGCTTCTACTACGCCGAACCGGCGACGCCCGCGGCGGCCACGGTGATCGCTCGGTACGGCTTGAGCGAGAACGCGCTCGTGGCCGACGGCGCCGGTCACGCGCACGGTCACGGCCTGCGCAAGGTGCGCGATTAGCCTCGGCGCATCATGCGCGACGACAGCGAGAAGTAGTGGATTTCGCCGTCATCGCGGCTGTGTTCCCGATCATCTTCATCGGCGAGCTGCCCGACAAATCGATGTTCGCGTCGCTCGTGATGGCGGCGCGCGGCCGCCCGTTCGCAGTCTGGGTGGGCGCGGCGGCGGCGTTCCTGATCCACGTCGTGATCGCGGTCACCATCGGTGTCGCCGTGTTCAAGGTGCTGCCGACAGCGCGTGCTCGATGTCGTCGTCGCGGTGATGTTCGGGGTGAGCGCGTACCTCGCGTTCGAGGCGGCCGCGGCCGTCGCCGCACGTCGAGTCGGTCGAGGTGCCCGACACCGGGCGTGTCGTCGCGACCGCGTTCGGCGTGATCTTCCTCGCGGAGTGGGGTGATCTCACCCAGGTGCTCACGGCCAACCTCTCCGCCCGCTACCACGCACCGTTGAGCGTTGCCGTGGGCGCGACCGCCGCACTCTGGGCGGTGGCCGGCCTCGCCGTGATCGGCGGTCACGGACTGCTGTCGCGGCTGCCCACTCGTTCACTGCGACTCATCACCGGTTCGGTGCTTTCGGTGCTGTCGCTGCTCGCGCTGGTGTCGGCTTTCCGGTGACGTAGGAAGCGGCGCAACGCGATCGGCCACCCGATCAGCGGGATGAGCGCGAACGCGAACCACTCGATCGCGTACTCCATGTGGTTGACGGGATCGGGAGGCGGCGGCTGCGGGAGTTGCGGCGCTTTCCCCGTTTGTTCCGGCGCGATCGCCTGCGCCTCGATCCACACCGGGAGCACCTTGTAGGGGAGCGTCTTACCGATCGCTTCGAGGTCGACACGCGGCACGCCGAGCCGTCCGTCGGGAAGATGGTCGACGGAGTCCTGCGCCGAGAACGGATTCGACGAGTGCAGCAACCCATGGACAACCGCGGTGCCGCTCGACGGGGGATCGGTGGTCAGGCCGCCTTGCGCCGATGCCTGCACCCAGCCGCGGTCGACGAGCACGGCCGAACCGTCGGCGAGCCGCAGCGGCGTGAGCACGTCGACACCGACGTGATCGTTGTGCACCTGGTTGCGCAGCACAGTCTCGTGCGAGGCGTCGAAGGTCCCGCGGGCTTCGACCCTCGTGCCGTCGTCGCGCGCCGCGGCCGACCGCGGTCACCTCGGGCGCCGGCTTGGCGTACGCGGCCTTCTCGCGTTCGACGAGCCGGTGCTTGTGGTCGTTGCGCGCCAGCTGCCAGAGCCCGAGGAACACGAACAGCCCGGCCATGAACAGCGCGAGCAGGTGCCCCGCAATCCACCGCCGTTGAAGAAGCTGCACAACTCCCGACGCTACTCAGACCCAGCGCCGATTCCCGATCGCAGCGCTACTGCGTGATCGTCGAATTTGACCGTTCGCCGTCCCAGACGAAGTGGTAGACGCCGGGCAGGCAGAGCCGGGCTGCCGGTACCGCTGTTGTCGAGATCGGCGACGCCATCGACAGAGCGCTCGTGACGTTTGTCCCGTTGGCGCCGAGGGCGTAACGTGGTGCGCCAGAGCGGTTTGCCCGCGTGTCGTATACGGCGGGAGGCGCAAGTCGAGTGGCGAGTCCGGGAATGCCGGGCCGCAACCGGCGCGACACGTCCACACCGTGCGACGCAGGGTCCCTGGTCGAAGTAGTCGACCGCGAACGGGAGATTGTTGGTGATCGTGAAGTCACGTCGTGTTGCTGGCCCGATCCGGTCGTGACCTCCGAAGGATGGTCGATCGTGAGCGGCAGCGTGGCCGGGGGCGTGATCGTCACAGGTAGTCGCCCTTCTCCCTGTCCCTGCAGATTCTTGATGACGAGCGTGTCATGCCCGGGCGGAACCGGCACGTAGTTTCCAATGAAGCTTCCGCCACTGGTAGGTACCTCGGTGGCGATGGGCACCGGCACCTTCACCGATCGGCCGGGTGGAACTCGGCCGTCCTGAGCGCCGCGGATCTGAGCGCACCCGACCAGGGGACTGGCCATCCGATTGGGTGCGCAAAGGATTGCTCGTCGGGCCACACGGTGTAGGGCGCACAGCTCGGTGCGAAGCTGAAGCTCACCTTTGCGGCCTCCGTCGTTCGTGACCGTGGAGGAGATTGTCATGCTCGTTCCGCTCTGGATCACGAGCGAGATCGCGGTCGAACGTCACCAAAAAGTGAGCCGGTTCCGGCTTACTTGTCGTCGTCGTCGCTTCGGATGTCGACGTGGATGCGATCGGCAGGGTGACGGTGGTCGAGGTCGCGGCAGCCGTCGTCGACGTCGCGGTGCTGGTCGGCGCAGTGATCAGCGGCGCTTCGGTGGTCGACGACGAGACGCCGGTTGTCGTGGTGACCTCTTTGGCGACGATCAGCTTGTCGGGCTTGCCGCCGGAACCGAGCGCCATCGAGCCCAGGAACACGATCGCTACCGCCCCGAGCACCGAGGCCGACGACGATCCAGCGCCGCCTGCGGATCGCGGCCACGCGCATCGCGACGATCGGCAGCGCGGGACCCGGAGACGAGATGAAGTCGGGATCGAGATCATCGAACATGCCCACGGGGTCAGTCCTCCTCGCCGAGCGCGGCGCGAAGCGCCGCCAGCCCGCGCGTCGCGTGTGACTTCACGGTTCCGGGCGCGCAGCCGAGCGCGTCGGCGGTATCGGCTTCGCTCAGATCGGCGATATAGCGCAACACCACGACGTCTCGTTGGCGCCGGGTGAGTTGGTCGAGCGCGCGGTACAGATCGATGCGACGCGCGTCGACCGCGTCGACGGCGGCGGGCTCGACCGTGTCCTGGGCCTGCGCGCGCTGACGGCGGCGGTACTGGTCGATCGCGAGGTTGGTGGCGACGCGGACGACCCACGGCTTCGCGCTGTAGCCGTGCTTGGTCAGACGATTCCAGCGCAGGCAGGCCCGGGCGCAGGACTCCTGCGCGACATCCTCCGCCTCCTGGCGATTCCCGAGGAGTCGGTATGCGGCTTGGAACGCCGATGCGTACAGCCCGGCAAACGACGCGGTGAAGCTCTCGGGCAGCCGCGCGGGGATGACCCTCCGGCTCGTGATCCCCACCTCCCCGAATTCGACTCGCACATACCTTCCACGCCGGGGAGGGCCGATCGGTTTACGACCCCTTCACCCCGCGTGGAACGCGAGAGGCCCGAGGGTACGGCTAGAGGTCGGGATCGATCTCGTCGGCTCGTGACTGCAGGTCCTGCGCATCGGAGCGGTGGGCGGCGGCAGCCATCTGCTGTTGCTCGGCGGCCAGGCTCTCTCGCTTGGCTCGGGCGGCACGCTCTTCGGCCTCCGCGGCGACCCGGTCGGCCTCGAGTTGGGTGGCTTGGGCGAGGTCACGGGTATCGCGTGCCTCGACCCGGCGAGCGTCCAACTTCGTTTCCTTGCGTCGCTTCGCGGCGATGGCGACGACAACGATAACGGCGATTACGACGACTGCGATGATGAGTGCAACGGCGATGTTCATGGCTTCGGTTCTTCCCGAGACCGCCGTAATCGAAACAATAGGCTTGACACTTGGTGCAATATCTTTCTAAGGAATCTCGAGGTGGGCTGCGATTGCCCGGACCCTGCATCGCGCACCCTGATGTCGCCGTTCTTCGGCGCCTGGGAGTGCTCGATTGGGGACGTCGACGACAGACCAGACCACTGAGCAGTACCACCGCGCGCTGCTCGCGAGTATCCGCGACATCGTGCTGGTCGCCGACGTCGACGGGACGTTCAGCTATTGCAGCCCGTCGATCGAGGCTGCGCTCGGTTACCACCCGCTCGATCTCACGGGAACGAACGAGCGCGAGCTGATCCACGCGGCCGACTTCGGGCTGCACGACAATCTCGTACATCGGCTGCTGGCGTCGGACGATCCGCAACCGCCGATCGAATTGCGGTTGCGCGATATTGCGGGCGAGTGGCACTGGTTCGAGCTGACCTCGACCAAGATGCTCGACGATCCCATCGCGCACGGCATCGTGACCACCGCGCGCAACGTCACCGCGCGCAAGGAAGCCGCGGCGGCGCTCATCGATCTGAGCTTGCGCGACCCGCTGACCGGTCTGCCGAATCGGGTCTCGCTCATGGACCGGATGACGGTCGCACTCGCGCACTGCGAACGGTCCTGCGACGTGTTGGTGTTGCTCTTCTGCGACCTCGACGGGTTCAAGCGTGTGAACGACGCGCTCGGTCACAAGACCGGCGACGACGTCCTGGTGCAGATCGCGCGTCGCCTGGTCGGTGCGGGACGCGCGTGCGACACCGTCGCGCGCACCGGTGGCGACGAGTTCGTGATTCTCTGCGAGGGGCTGCGCGAGATCGACGACGCGGCAACGATCGCGGCGAAGGTCCGCGACGCGGTCGAGGCCCCGCTCATGCTCGACGGCCGGAATGCCGTCGTGTCGGTCAGCATCGGCATCGTGACGGTCCGCCCGGACGAGGCCCGCCACGCAGATCCGATGCGGCTGCTCCAGAACGCCGACGCCGCGATGTACAAGGCCAAGCACGACGGCCGCGCTCGTTGGCAGTTCTTCGACGACGCGTTGGTCGACGAAGTGACGCTCCGGCTGGAGCTCGAAGACGAGCTGCACACCGCGATCGAACGGGAGCAGTTCGTTCTGCACTACCAGCCGATCTTCGAACTCGACTCCGGAGTCATCGTCGGCACCGAAGCGCTGGTGCGGTGGGAGCACCCGACTCGCGGTCTCATCTCGCCGTCGTCGTTCATTCTCGTCGCGGAGCAGACCGGCCTCATCGTGCCGATCGGCACGTGGGTGCTCGGCGCGGCCGCCGCGCAAGCACGCGAGTGGCGCGATCAGCTCGGTTGGCAAGGCTGGATGTCGGTGAATCTTTCTGCCCGCCAGGTCGCCGAGCCGGGCCTTGCGGCGACGGTGCAGTCGGTCCTGGCCGGTTCGCGGCTCGATCCCGACTCGCTCTGGCTCGAGTTGAACGAGAGCTCGCTGTTGCGCGCCGGCCACTCCGCGACGGTCGAGCTTTCCGCGGTGCAAGCGCTCGGCGTCCACCTCGGGATGGACGACTTCGGCACGGGTTACTCGTCGCTCACCAATTTGCAACGGCTGCCCATCGACTTCTTCAAGATCGATCGGAGCTTCATCGCCTCACTCGACCAGGCCCGCGGAGACCGCGTCGGCGGGAACGCGATCGTCGCCGCGCTCGCGCAGCTCGGCGCGACGCTCGGGCTGCGGACGATTGCCGAAGGGATCGAGACGGAAGAGGAGCGCGATCTGCTGAGCGTCTACGGATGCCGTTACGGCCAGGGATATCTCCTCGCGCGGCCGATGCCGGCCGATGCGCATACCGATCTTCTCGCCGGCGCGCGCGTCGCGTACGCAAGGACGGCCGGGGACTAGCCGCCGCCGTCCTAACCGTCCTGACCGTCCTGATGGTCGCCTTTGTCGTGGTGCCCGTCCTTGCCCGGCCCCTTCGGCTTCGGCGGCGGCGGGGGCATCGTGGTGGTGGTCGTCGTCGTGGTCGTGGCGATGGTGGGCGGCGGCGCGAGCAGCGCCAGGTTCGTCTCCACCGTGTCGGCGGCGTGCAGAATGCGCGTCGCGGCCGAGGCGCTCAGATCGTCCGCCGCTCTGGAACTGGAGAACGTCGACGCGCAGTGACTGCAGTTGGCTTTCGGCCGTGGCGCGATCACCTTCGGCCGCGGCGTTGCGGATCGCCGCGACCCGCAACTGCATCTGGGCGCCGGCCGCGCCTGAGATCCCCGATCCCGACCCGCCGCAGGCGCCGACTCCGAGAACGCCGAACACCAGAACGGTGGCGGCGAGGAGAACGACCCGAGCGCGTCGCCCGAATCCGGTCATGGCGTCACCGTTTTGTCGAGGTCGTCGATCGCTCGTCCGAGCGGCGCGGGGATCGCGCCGGTCGGGCCGGAGGCCGTGGTCGGCGGTCGCACCAATGCCGGCGAGCCGGAGTGCCGCGTCGCCCACGACGACGGCGACGACCACCAGCAGCGCCGCGACCACGACGGCGACGACGAGCCTGCGCCCGCGGTGACCGGACCGAGTCTCACGCGGAGCCGATCCGCCGTCGACTCGCGTCGGAACCGTCGCCTCGGGATCCTCGCGCGCCTTCGTCTCCATGGCGCGCGTCGGCTCCGACGGCGCGGACACGATCGGGGTTGCGACCGTGTCGTCCGCGGCGACAGCGACTGCTCGCGTTGCGTCGCTCGCGGCCGCGAGGGCGACGGCCATGTCGGAGGCCGACGCGTAGCGCATACCGGGATCGTGGTTCATGGCGCGGTCGATCACGGCGGCGACGGCGGGATCGATGTCGGGACGGATCGTTGGCAACGGTTCGCTCACGCCGTTCGAGATCGCTTCGACGAGCGCGAGCGGGGTGTCGCCGCGGAACGGTGGTCGACCGGCGAGCGATTCGAAGAGCAACACGCCAACCGCATAGATGTCGGTGCCCGCCGTCGCGATGTGGCCCGCGAGTCGTTCGGGCGCGAGATACGAAGCGGTGCCGAACACCATCCCCATCGTGGTTTGGCTGTCTTCTTCGGCGAGCTTCGCGATCCCGAAGTCGGCGACCTTCGCGTGCGACTCCTCGTCGAGCAAGATGTTGGCGGGCTTGATGTCACGATGGATGACGCCGAGCCGATGTGCGGTCGTCAGGGCCGAGAGAATCTCGAGTCCGAGCATGCATGCTCGCGACTGGGAGAGCCGGCCCGACGCGAGCTCGGTGGCCAGCGTGCGACCGGGCAAGCGTTCCATGACGATGAACGGCACGCCGTCGTCTTCGCCGATGTCGTAGATCGCGACGACGTTGGGGTGGTTGATTCGGGCCGCGGCGCGCGCCTCGCGCTCGAAGCGCTCGCGCAGGTTGGTCTGCTCGGCGAGATCGGTGCGCAGGACCTTGATCGCGACCTCGCGCGCGAGGCGGAGGTCGGTCGCTTCGCGGACCTCGCCCATGCCGCCGCGACCCAGCAGGGTCCCGAGCTCGTAGCGCTGCCCGATCGTGTCGGGCCGGGTGGACATGGAGTTGAGAGTTCCCCTCGGGTACCCGCCGTATTCCACCAACCACGCTATGCCACTTCTGGCGCAGACTGTCCCGTATCCGGCTGACCCTCGGGAGTGTGATGACCGATCTCGGCGAGCTACAGGAGTTGATGCGCGCGACGTACGGCGAGCGGGATCGGGCGCGTGGCGTGCCCGCCACGGTCGCGTGGCTCGCCGAAGAGATCGGCGAGCTGGCCAAGGCGGCGCGGAAGGGCACGCGTGACGAACAGATCCACGAGCTCGGTGACGCGCTGGCGTGGCTCGCGTCGCTGGCGAATCAACTCGGCATCACGCTCGATAGACGCGGTTGCCCGGTACCGCGACGGCTGCCCCCGTTGCGGCGCGGTGCCCTGCACGTGTGCGCAGTAGCTCCGAATCGATCGGCATCGCATACGTTCCTACGCATGCGCTGGCCGGACGGGTTCATGTGGGGCACCGGCGCATCGTCGACCCAGTGTGAAGGTGCCGCGCCGGCGTCCGACTGGTGGCAGTGGGAACGCGATGGCCATGCGCCGCTATCCGGGAATGGCAATGGCTTCGGGTCTCGCTACCCCGAAGACTTCGCGTTGTTCGCGGGCCTCGGGTTGACCCACCACCGCTTGTCGATCGAATGGGCGCGCGTCGAGCCGGCGCCGGGAGTGCACGACGACCGAACCGTCGCCCACTACCGCAACATGCTCGAGGCCGCGCGCGACGCGGGCATCGTGCCGTGGGTCTGCCTCCACCACTTCACGTTGCCACGGTGGTTTGCCGACACCGGCGGTTTTCTCGTCGAGGCCAATCGCACCGATGCGTGGACGCGCCACGTCGAGTTCGTCGCGGAGACGTTCGGCGATCTCGTCGGCGGGTGGCAGCCGGTGAACGAGACGAACTACTACGCGCGCGCGGCTTACCGCGGCGGAGGATGGCCGCCCGGTGTCAACGACCCGAATGATGCGGCCGTTGCCGACGAAGCGATTCATCTCGCCACCGCGGAGGCCGCGCAACGGTTACGACAGACCGGCGCACCCGTCTCGTCGATCTTCGGACTCTCGCCGATCGTGGTGCAAGACGATGCCGCCGCGACTGCGCGCACGGCGCAGACGCTGTTCGACATCTTCTGGGCGCCGGGGCTCGGCCTCTTTCGCGATGGTGTGCTGCGCGTGCGCGGACGCGAACCGGTCGAGCGTCCCGACCTGGCCGGCGCGTTCGATCTGATCGGCTTCTCGTACTACGCGGCGATGGGAATCGCCGACGGTCGCTTGGCGATCCATCCGCCCGACGCGCCGGTTTCGCCGCTCGGTTACGGGATCTGGGCCGACGGGGTCGCGCTGGTGATCGACCGGCTGCACACAGAAGTGCCGGGCACGCCGCTCCTGGTCGCCGAGTTCGGCGTCGGCACCGAAGACGACGAGATGCGCGCGCGCTATCTCGCGCGCGGACTCGATGTGATCCACGCCGCGATCGAGCGCGGCGCCGACGTCCGTGGCTGCTTTCACTGGACCGGCGTCGACAACTACGAATGGCTCCACGGATTCGACGTCGCGTTCGGCATCATCGATCGCGATCGGAACGTGAAGCCGAGCGCGTTCGTGTTCCGGGCCGAAGCCCGACCGTGACTGCGCGGAGCGGGTGGCAACTCGGTCCGTTCACGCGTCATGGCGGTGCTGTGATCGACCGTGTGCCGGAGGTCACCTTCCGGTGCCCGGTTTCGGATCGCCAGGTTTCTTGGGCAGGCAAGGATGTGTTCAATCCCGGAGCGGTGGTTCGCGACGGGCGCGTGCATCTTCTGATCCGCGGCGAAGATGGCAGTGACGGAGTCAGCGGCACTTCTCGAATCGGGCTCGCCATCAGCGATGACGGCGTCCACTTCACTGTCGAGCCCGAGCCAGTTTTGTTCCCCGACAATGACGAATGGCAGTCGCTGGAGTGGCCGGGCGGATGTGAGGACCCGCGCGTCGTGGAGTCTCCCGACGGCGGGTACGTGTGTCTTTACACCGGTTTCGACGGCACGGTCGCGCGGTTGCTGGTGGCCACTTCGACCGACCTGCGCGACTGGCGCAAGCACGGGCCTGCGTTCACCGCGACGCCGCACGCCCACCGGTGGTCGAAGAGCGGCGCGATCCTCACCACGATTCGCGACGGTCGAGTAGTCGCCGATCCCGTCGACGGCCACTACTGGATGTATTGGGGCGAGGGAACGTGCTTCGCCGCGACTTCCCACGATCTCGTTGCATGGACGCCCCTCGAGTTCGACGCCGCGCCCGACCGGTACCTCACCCGCACATCCGAAGTCGGTGATGCCGGCTGGGAGGTTCACCGCGTACCGGGCCCGCGCATGCTGCGACCGCTGCTGTTCCCCCGGCCGACGCGCTACGACTCGCTACTCGTCGAGCCGGGGCCTCCTGCTATTCGCACCGACGACGGAATTGTTCTCGTCTACAACGGCGCGAACCATCCGGCGCGGGGCGATCCCACGCTGCCCGCGTTCGCGTACCAACCCGGCCAAGCACTCTTCGACGGCAACGACCCCGCGTCGTGCATCGCCCGTTCGACCGAGCCGTTCCTGCGACCCGGCACTCCCGATGACCGAGTCGGTCAGGTCGACAACGTCTGCTTTGCGCAGGGGCTCGTGCTCTTCCAGGATCGCTGGCATCTGTACTACGGCATGGCCGATTCCAAGATCGGCTGCGCTACTGCACTACTCGCATCGGCGTCCCCGCGCGATTGATCCCGACGAACACGGGTATGAATGGTGTCCGTGACGGCAGCGATCGACGTCGTACGGCAGGCGTTCGCCGCGATGGAAGCGGGCGACATGGCCACGGCCTCGGCGGCGTTCGCGCCTTCGCTCGTCTACCGGCTGCATGGCAATCATCCCCTGGCCGGCACCTTCGACGGAAAGCAGGCGGCGCTCGAGGCGATGGCGGCGCTCGCGCAAGCCGGAGGCGCGGGCACGACGCTCCGGCTCGCCGAGTCCTGGCCCGCCGGTCGCGAGCTCGTGCTGGCCCACCTCGTGCGCCGAGCGGGATCGGATGCGGGTCCGCTCGAGAGCGACGTGGCGACGATCCTGCGCGTCGAGAACGACATGATCACCGAGATCGTCTCTGCCTCGTCGCGCGCCCTCGACACCTACTGGGCGAGCGCGAGGTAGCGACAAAAGGGGCTTGCGCTCGGCGGGAAACTGCGTACTATACCGAGTATGCTACCTCTTGAGACCACATCGTGAGCGTCCGGCATGCCCTCCTCGCCCTGCTGAGCGACGGCCCCAAGTACGGGCTCCAGCTGCGCCAGGAATTCGAGGACCGAACCGGCGAGGTCTGGCCCCTGAACGTCGGGCAGGTGTACACGACGTTGCAGCGGCTCGAACGCGACGGACTCGTCGAGTCCGAGGGCGACGGCGAAGAAGGTCCGCAGCGAGGGTTCCGGATCACGGATACCGGTGCGGCGGAGCTCGAGACGTGGCTACGCACGCCGCCCGACATGACCTCGCCGCCGCGGGACGAGCTGGTGATCAAGGTCTTGGTCGCGCTGGGGTTGCCCGGCGTCGACGTCCGTGACGTCGTGCAGGTGCACCGGCGGTACGTCGTGGAGCTCATGCAGCAGTGGACCCGTCTGAAGGATGACGCGGCCGAGCACGAGTTGGGATTCTTGCTGGCCGTCGATGCCGAGCTGTTCCGGCTCGACTCGGTGATCCGATGGTTGGACGCGGCCGACGGGCGCATCGCGCGGCGCGCCGCCGATCCGCCGTCACTACCTGGACCCGCGTTGGCCCCGCGCTTGCGTCGTCGCTCGGGCGTGCGGCGATGAGCGCGCTCGAGCTTCGAGACGTGTCGAAGGTGTACGGCGAAGGCGCGAACGAAGTGCACACGTTGCGCGGCGTCGACCTCTCGGTCGAACCGGGCGCGCTGGTCGCGGTGATGGGACCCAGCGGTTCGGGGAAGAGCACGCTGTTGACGATCGCGGGAAGCCTGGAGGTTCCGTCGGGCGGTGACGTATTGATCGACGGCGTCACGGTGTCGGCGATGTCTCGCAACGACCGGGCCCGATTGCGGCGCCGTTCGATCGGCTACGTATTCCAAGACTTCAACCTCTTGGCGGGCCTGAGCGCAGTCGAGAACGTGTCCCTGCCCATGGAGCTCGACGGGATCAGCGCGCGCAAGGCGCGCACCGCGGGCATGGACGCGCTCGAGGAGCTGGGCCTCACCGATCGCGCGTCCAATTTCCCGGACGAGCTCTCGGGTGGAGAACGACAACGCGTCGCGATCGCGCGCGCGGTCGTCGGCGAGCGACATCTGCTGTTGGCCGACGAGCCGTCGGGGGCGCTCGATTCCGCGAACGCGGAGTCGGTGATCCGACTCATTCGTGCCGCGTGCCAGCGTGGCGTCGCCGGCGTCGTCGTCACCCACGACGCGCAACTGGCGTCGTGGGCCGACCGGGTGGTGTTCCTTCGCGACGGACGCGTCGTCGATCAGACGATGCCCCCGGCCGGACCGGAGTCGCTCCTCGCGCCGGAAGCGACGTCGTGAGCCTGGCTCTCGAGGATCGGCCTCGGGAGTTGACCGGGCCCGAGACGAGCTCCGGTGGCGGGCCCGCGCGCCGTGCGATCTTCCGCTGGTCGTGGCGGCTCTTCCGCCGCGAGTGGCGCCAGCAAGTGCTGATCGTCGCGCTGCTGATGTTCGCCGTCGCGGCCACGACTGTCGGCGTCACGCTCACATACAACGCGGGGCAGGGCGTCGACTCTTCGATGGGGACGGCGAAGGGTGAGATGACCTTCTCCGGTCCCGACCGCGCCGATGTCGCGGCGGCGCGGCGTGCGTTCGGGGTGATCGAGGAGATCGATCACCAGAGCATCGCGGTTCCCGGATCGCTCAAGATGCTGGATCTGCGAGCGGAAGATCCGCACGGCACGTTCGCGTATCCGACCCTGCGCGTCGTGTCCGGTCGTTTTCCGAACGGCGCCGGCGAGATCGCGATGACGGCCGATGCCGCCGCGACGCTCGGCGTGCACCTCGGGGGCTCCTTCGACACAAACGGCGTGACCCGCCGCGTCGTCGGAATCGTCGAGAACCCGCTGGACCTGAACGACGAGTTCGCGCTCGTCGCGCCCGGCCACGCCAACCCGCCGGCTCAGGTCACGATCCTGTTCGACGCTCCGAGCCGGGTCATCGACGCGTTCCAGCCCTCGGGCAACGCGGTTGCAATCGGAACTCGCTCGACCGCGAGCAAGAACGCGATCGCGGCAGCGGTCCTCGCGATGGAAACGATCGGCCTCTTGTTCGTCGGCCTCGTCGCGGCCGCAGGATTCGCGGTCATGGCACAGCGTCGGCTTCGCGCGCTCGGAATGCTGGGCGCGCTCGGTGCGACCGACAGTCAGGTCCGCCTCGCGATGGTCGCCAACGGCGCGGTCGTCGGAGTCGTCGGCTCCGTGGCCGGAGCGGTACTGGGCCTGGCGACCTGGATTGCACTCGCACCCCGATTCGAGAGCCTCGTCAACCACCGCGTCGACCGGTTCCACCTGCAGTGGTGGGCGATCGTCGCCTCGATGATCCTCGCGGTCGTGACCGCCGTCATCGCCGCCTGGTGGCCGGCGCGTTCGGCGGCCCGGGCATCAATCGTCTCGGCCTTGTCGGGGCGTCCGTCGCCACCCAAGCCGGTACACCGTTCGGCCGGAGTCGGCATCCTCTTGTTCGCGGCTGGAGTCGGCTGCCTCGCGTTCGCGAATCGCACGGACGAACGACCGATCGCGCTCCTCGTGATCGCGGGGACGATCGCGACCACGTTCGGGATGCTGTTCGTCGGACCGCTGTTCATTCGTGGACTTGCCGCGACCGGCCGGCGGGCGCCGATTGCATTGCGGCTCGCGCTCCGCGACCTCGCGCGTTACCAAGCGCGGTCGGCGGCCGCCCTCGGAGCCATCAGCCTCGCGCTCGCGATTGCCGCGACCGTCGCGGTCAGCGCAGCTGCGCTCGCAGTGCCGCCCCTCGAAGCCAATCTTGCGAGCAACCAGGCGATCGTCTATCTCGCCTCCGGCGACGGTTCGGCGCCGCACGAAGGCCCGGCCGGAGTACCCGGAGGGACCGCGGCCGATCCGCACACGTTGCAGCCCGCGCGTTGATGCGCTGGCCACGTCGTTGCATGCGCAGTCCGTCATCCCCCTCACCGAAGCGATCGATGGCGCGTCGCCGTCGACGACGGTCGCCGGCAACCCGCTCACCTTTGTCGAAGACACCGCCACGTTGGGCAACCTCACGGTCGTGACGCACGGGAAGCAAACCGGCATCAAGATCACCGGTGACACCCCCCTCTACATCGCCACTCCGGCGTTGCTCGCGCACTACGGAATTGATCCGAGCGCCATCAATGCGAACACCGACGTCATCACCGGGAGAACCGACCTCGCCGGATATGTGGTCATCGCGCCGCAAGGCGGTGCGACTGCGTGTGACTCCTCACAGCCGAAGTGCCGCGTGAACGGCGCGAAGCCTGCGCCCGGCGCGCGAGGAAAGCAGGGCCCGGATCACTGGAAGCCCACGCTCCAAACCGTGAACCTCCCGACGTACTCGTCGGCACCCGACACGCTGCTCACCATGCACGGCCTCCGGCACTTCGGGCTCAAGCAAGCCGCGGCGGGTTGGTTCATGCAAACGCGGTCGCCGCTCACCAAAGCTCAGATCAACTCGGCGCAGCGCATTGCGGCCGCGGCCGGGATCACCATCGAGACTCGAGAGAAGCAGTCGTCGAACGCGGGACTGCGCGACGGCGCCACCGCAGTCGGCTTGCTCGTCGCGCTCGGCGTGCTCGCGATGACCGTCGGCCTGATACGCAGCGAAACGGCCAACGAGCTCCGCACGCTGACGGCGACCGGTGCGACCAGCACCACCCGACGCACGATCACGGCCGCGACCGCGGGCGCGCTCGCACTCCTCGGAGCGCTGCTCGGAACTTTCGGTGCCTACGTCGCGCTCATCGCGTGGCACCGAAGCGATCTGCATCCACTGAAGCAGGTTCCGTGGCTCGACCTCGTCGTCATCATCGTCGGCCTTCCGCTCCTGGCCATCGCAGCCGGCTGGCTCCTGGCCGGACGCGAGCCCGCGTCGATCGCGCACCAGCCCCTCGAGTGAAATGAGGTCATCGAACCCGATCTCGCCGATCTGCGTACGTACTGCGTGCATTGCGATACGACCGGCGGCGAGTTCGAGCGGTTTCGCGCCGCGGGGCACTACGACCCTTCGTCGGCGACGGCGCCGCAGCGCGAGGAACTGTTGCGTTACCTCCTCGAACGCTTCTCGGTCGACGAGATCCTGCACTGGGTGGAGCGCTCGAACATGACGGGCGTTGCGGCCCGGGCGATCGATCGACCACCTCCGTTGATCAGTGCCGACGAGGTGGCGGCCCGGGCGGGCGTCATCGTGGAAACGGTCATCGATCTGCGCACTGCCGTTGGCTTCGCAGTCGTCGATCCGGCAGTCCCGTCGATGCCGGAGACGGTCATCGACGACGTGAAGTCCTTCGTACTCGGCGCGGAGCTCTACGGACGCGATGCCGCGCTGTCGTTTGCCCGCGTGCTCGGGTGGTCCACAGCCCGCGTGGCAGAAGCGGCGCGCGCGATGTTCGGCGTCAGCGTCGTGGCGATGCAGGACGACGCGCGAACCGAGTTACAGATCGCGAAGGCCAATGAGCTCGGAATCGCGGCCTGGAAACACGCGCAGGCCGTCATGATGCACCTGCTCGCCGAACACCCGCTGCGCAACGTCGGTTTCGCGGAAGCGTTGATCCACGGCGAGCTGCGCGTCGCGCTCGCGTTCGTCGATCTGGTCTCGTCGACGGAATGGGCGGAGTCCCTCGATCCCGCCGAGCACTCCGAAGCGCTGCGTCGATTCGAGATGCGCTCGTCGGCGCTCGCCGCGGACCATGGCGCGCGGCTGGTCAAGCTGATCGGCGACGAAGCGATGGTCGTCGCCGACGATCCGGCCTCGTTGTGTCACGTCGCGACCGAGATCTGCATGATGGCGAAGACCGACCCGGTGCTTCCCGACGCACGCGGCGCGGTCGGGTACGGCTCCGTGACCGCCCGAGACGGCGACTACTTCGGGCCGCTCGTCAACGCGGTCGCGCGGGCCTCGAAGCTCGCAGAGCCGGGCGGCATCGTCGTCACGGCCGAGGTCGACCGGTTCCTCGATCCCGCGCTGTGGTCAACCGACCCGATTGGATCCGACCTTCGCGGCGTGGACCGCCAGGTGAACCTGAGGCGTGCGGCGCCAGTCCGCGGCACCGGCTCCGCTGCGTAGACCGACTCGACGAAGTTCACGCCGCGCCGACGCTTGTTCCCAGGTCGCCAAACGGCGCTCCCGGCCTGGGCTGGTACCAGTCATTCATCGTCGACCGCCAACGCCGCGGCACGCATCTCACCGCCGGACCCGCCGCGGCATTTGTCGAACGCTCACCACGAGCGCAACGAGGAGCTAGGCCACCGCGGCCAATCGCTGAACGTGCGTTTGGAGTCCGTCGGCGATCTCGCGAAGTGTTGTCGCGATTGCGGAGTCGTCCAACCGCTCGGCGCGGCTTCGTAGGTCTCCGGCAACGGCCTCGACGCGTTGGATGAGCAACGGGATCACCGCATCGGGACGGTCGTGCGCATCGGCGATGAGATTGCGTGATGTCTGTTCCGATGGGCTCACCATCTCGGGCGACCGACCGAACATCGCAGCTTCCACGTCGGCCAGAGTGGTCGCCTCCTCGCGGAGAAAATCGAACAGTGCGTCGAGCGCGTCACGGCGGGGACCGCGCGGCTCGATCCATTCGGCCTGTCTCGCCTCGTGCGCGGCTTCGACGAGCTCGTCGAACGCCGCGACCAGCTCGCGATCTGCACTCTGCTCAGCCATTCCCGTCCCTCTCACGATCGATTCCGGCGCCCCGGAGCACGTTGATGGATAGCACGCCTGGAAATACTCCGGAATGCCGGCGCCTTGTAAAAGCGGATGGTGTCGATTTGACCGCTGGAGGTGCAAGCCGTGACCACTTCTCTCGATCCAGAGGTTCCCCCGAGCGGGACCGGCTGCGTGGAATGTCTCGAGTCTCAGGGATGGTGGTTTCACCTGCGACGGTGCACCGAGTGCGGCCACATCGGATGTTGCGACAACTCGCCGAGCCAACACGCGACCGCACATGCGAACGCCACCGGTCATGCCGTCATCGGCAGCTTCGAGCCCGGCGAAGATTGGTTCTGGAGCTACCGAACGAACGAGTACGTGGAGGGTCCTCACCTCGTCCCTCCGCACCATCATCCGGTCGACCAACCGGTGCCCGGACCGGCCGGACGGGTCCCCGCGAACTGGCAAGACCTGTTGGTGGGTTCGTGACGACGTGACGTGTTACTTGTGCTTCAGGACGACTGCCGCTTCCGGAGTGTTGATGTGGAACGCGAGGCTCTCCTCCAGATAGAAGGAGACCGACTCGTCGTTCGCAGAGCGGTAACCGATCGAGAAGTCTTCACCCACGCTCATCTCGTAGTCGCCGCCGCGCTCGCTCAGGACGATGGCGCCATCCACTGCGGGAGCCCACACCACCGTGCCGCCGAGGATCTCACGAAGGTGCTCGAACACCGGATAGCCGCCGTGTTCGGTGGTCTCGGTCACGCCCGTGTAACCGCGCGTCCCCATCGCGATCGCGTACGGGCCGGCGATGTCGGCGGACCGCAACACCTCGACGGCCTTCGCCACGTGGGTGGGGTAGGCGCTGTAGTCATTGGTGATCGTGATCGGCTTGTAGGGAGAGGACGGCGCGATGCCGACGATCCCGCCGTCGGCGTAACCGTTGAAGACCGCGTGGTCCTCCGCGAGCGCGGCGGACCGGCTCGCGTCGATGACCGCGTCGAGGTCGAGGTCTTCCGCGCCGCGCTCCGCGTCTTCGAGCTCGTTGCGACTGACTGAAAAGGGGGTGCGCAGCTCGACCAGCGGCAAAACGCGCCGGCGGGCGGCGTCGACACCGGCGGCGGGACCCGCCTTGAGCCGTTCGACTCGCCCGAGGTCGACCGCCGAGGCCTGCCAGCCGAGCGGGCCCGCGAAGTCGATGAGCCGTCGAGCGGCGAGGAAGTGCTTCAGTGACCGAGCTGCTTCCTCGTCGATCAGCTTCCACGCTTCGTCGGTGATCGGGGCGAGGTCGCGCGTCAAGTGGTTCACAGGTTCTCGCTTTCATTCCGAAGAGAGCCGACACCGAGGCCCGCGCCGACCGCGAGCTGCGCGGCGAGCGGGTTGGGGGTAGGTGCTGCGACCCGATGCAACGTGTTGCGGTCGATGTGATGGAACGGAGCATCGCGACCTGGTATTTCCAGCACGCCGTCGGACTCGTACGACCACGATCCGTCGGTCCCGATCGAGACGGCGATGCGGTAGCTGGTGGTCCGAAAGCCCCGCAGGAGAAACGGGTTCGAGACGATGCCGTTTTCCTCGGTTCCGAGGGTCGAGGTGAGCTCGAACTCCCGCGCGTCGGCGGACGCCGGACCGATCGCGAGCAGGGCCTGACCACGGGGGATCGACAGCGTGAAGACGATTTGTTCGGCCATCGGTTCCCACAGCCAGTAGCCGACCTGGTCGTGGAACGTCCCGACCTCGGTGGGGCTGTCGATGTGCGTGTGGTAGCGGAGCCCATAGAAGAGCTGCGGGCCGTTGGTCTGGAAATCGATCGGTTGGAGCTCGTACCGCTCGGTGTACGCCTCGTCCTCGTTGCCCTCTACGACGGGGTGGCTGTCCGCTCCGGACTGCCCCTCGAAGATCCCCGCCATGGAGGTCAGCGGACCGAGATTGGCGAGCGTGTTTGGGTCGCCTTCCGGTTCAGTGAAGAAGTCCGCCCCGTACACGTCGACTGCGGGTACCTCGTCCAACGCTCCACCTCCGTTGCCGGTCACGTCCTCAGCTTGCCAGGAAGGTGCACATTCGACATCCCACGTTCGCGGGGTGTGAACGGGCCCGGACCGGTGAGAGGATATCCAGGCATGCCCGAGCCAGTCGTAGTGCTGTTCGACATCGACGAGACGTTGATCCATACCGGTGGATCGGGGGCTCGGAGTTGGAGCGCGGCGTTCGAGAAGTTGCACGGTGTCACCGCCGACATCGGTCAGCACACTTCGGCCGGCGAGACCGACCCGCAGGTTGCCCGCGAAACGTTCCGAGGTGTGCTCGGCCGGGATCCGAGCAACGAGGAGCTCGACCGGATCTACGCGCAATACCTTCTGCACCTTGCCGACGACATCTGGAAATCCGAGCAGTACAAGGTTCTGCCCGGAGCTGACGACCTCCTGACGCGCCTCGGTGATGCCGGGGTGATCCTCGGACTCGTTTCGGGTGCGATGGAAGGCGCGGCGCGTACGAAGCTCATGCCGGCCAATCTCAACCGGTTCTTCCTCTTCGGCGCGTACGGCTCGGATTCGCCGGACCGCGGAGAGTTGACGACGCTCGCGATCGCGAAGGCGACGCGGTTGCACGGACCCCTCACCGCAGATCAGGTGTATGTCGTCGGGGACACGCCGCACGACATCGCGGCCGCGCAGGTCGCGGGTGCGACATCGATCGGAGTCGCGACCGGCCACTACTCGGTCGACGAGCTCACACGCGTGGGGGCAACGCACGTGCTCAGCTCGCTGGAGGATCCGTTCCCCGGATTGTGAGGCCTTCGTGAATCAACCTCTCCACCCGGCAGTCTCTCCCGACGATCACACGCGGTCATGCGGACTCCGCCACGGTGGTTACCGCCTTCGGTGACTACGAGTGCCCCGTCTCGCGCCGACTGTGGGTCGCGTTGCGCGACATCCGCGCCGCGCGCGATGACGTGCGAGAAGTGTTCCGGCACTTTCCGCTCAACCGCGTGCATCCGCACACGTTCACGGCCGCGCTGGCCGCCGAAGCCGCCGCCGATCAAGGCACGTTTTGGCCGATGCACGACCGAATGTTCGACGCCCAGGAAGCGCTGGAGGTTGCCGACCTCGCCGCGCACGCATCCGACCTCGGACTCGACGTCGAGCGCTTCGATGAGGACGTCGCGTACGAAAACTTCGCCGAGGTCGTGCGCGCGCATCAGCGGAGCGGAGTTAGCAGCGGTGTCGCGACGACGCCGGCCGTGTTCGTCAATGGTCACCGGTTCGTGTTCGAGCAACCGGAAGAGCTGTTGAGCGAGTTGCTGCACCTGTAGGCGGGACGCCCGCACCGTGCGTCTCATCTCGGCTCGTCGGGGGTGTGACGCGCACGACGGTACAGTCGCGCGTGCGTGAGTGACGTCGAGCGCGCGCCGTCGTGGATGGTGCGCGCGGTCCCCGGTGTGCTCCTCGGGAGCGGCCTGATCGCCATGGCGGCGGCCATGTTGCTGGCCGCCCATAGCGGCCTGAACACTCCAACCTCGAAGGCCGTGTCGGTCGGCCCCTTCGATGTGCGCGTGGTGTACTCGACTCCGACGCTGACGCTGGTCGTCGCCGGGCTCGTCACCGCGCTGGCCTTCGTCCTGCTTGTCATTGGCTTGGACGCGTGGGCGGCCAGGCGCGTGACTGATCCGGCGCGTCGTCCACGACGCGCGGGCGCGACCACTGCGCTCGGAGGCCACGTCTGATCGTTTGGCCGGACACATCTCGGTGACGGCACTCATCCCCGCCCGCAACGAAGAGCACCACATCGCGGCCACGCTCGAATCGCTGCGCCGTCAGACTTCGCCGCCCGCGGCGGTGTGGGTAATCGCCGACAATTGCACCGACGCGACCGCGGACGTCGCCCGGGCGTGTGGCGCCCAGGTATTCACGACGGTGCAGAATCGTCATCGCAAGGCGGGCGGGCTGAACCAGCTGTTGGCGCAGTTGCTACCGACCGCCGGACCGTTGGACGCCGTGTTGGTGATGGACGCCGACACCGTGATGGTCGACGACTTCCTCGAGCGCGCCATCGAGGAATTCGACGCGGTACCCGACCTCGACGCAGTCGGCGGCGTATTCGTCGGTGACGACGCACCCGGACTCCTCGCGCAGATGCAACGAAACGAATACCTCCGCTACGGACGCGACATCTCCCGCCGCCAAGGCCGCGTGTACGTGTTGACCGGCACCGCGTCGCTGTTTCGGGCCGACGCCTTGGCCGCCGTCGCCGCGGCGCGCGGGTCGGTGCTGCCCGGCAATGCGGGTCAGGTCTACGACACGTACTCGCTGACCGAAGACAACGAACTCACGCTGGCGCTCAAGACATTGGGCGCCCGGATGGTTTCACCGCGCGGGTGTCGGGTGCAGACCGAACTGATGCCGACCTGGCGCGATCTGTGGCATCAACGGCAACGATGGCAGCGGGGCGCGCTCGAGAACATCGGCATGTACGGCGTGTCGTCGGCAACCGCCCGGTATTGGACCCAGCAGTTCGGGCTCGGATACGGCGTCCTCGCCGTCGCCGCCTGGCTGACGCTTGCGGTGTTGTCCTACCTCTCCTTTGGCGTCATCGTCGCAATCTTCTGGGTGCTCGTTGGCGCGCTGTTCGCCGTCGAGCGCACCGTCACCGTGTGGCCGGGCGGCTGGCGCGCGCGCCTGTTGGCCGCGCCCTTGCTGATCGAGCTCGTCTTTGCCGTGTTCCTGCAGCTCGTCTACGTGAAGTCGCTGATCGACATCGCCTTCGGCCGCTCCAAGCATTGGAACGCGGCGAGCGTGAGCGCTCCTTCGCGATGAACGCCATCGCGATGAAGGTGCTCGCCACGTCGGCCCTGACCGGCAACCGCTGGTTCGAACTGCTCATCGTCTACGTCGGCTTCAACACAGTTGTGTACGCGGCGCTGGCCTTCGGCAAACTGTGGCCCCGCCGGCGGCGCTGATCCGGAGCGGAGACACTCGGTCACGACACTGTTCGCGCGTCACCCACGTTTCGCGGAAGTTGCACCGTGACGCGGAGCCCACCGTCAGGGCGCGGCGTGAGGGTGAGGGTTCCGTCGTGCGCGCGGGTGATGCTCTCGACGATCGCCAGCCCGAGACCGACACCGGCATGGTCGGCGCGGATGCGTTCGGAGCCGCGACGAAACGGCTCGGCCAGCGTGGCAACCAACTCCGCGGTGAGTTGCTCGCCGGTGTTCTCGACGGTCAGCATCACACTCTCGGCGTGAACGCCGGTCGTGACCCACACGGTCCCGTGTTCCGGCCGGTTGTGGACGATCGCGTTGTGCACGAGGTTCGTCGTCAACTGCAAGAGGAGCGCGTGCGAACCGACGGTGGGAGTGACGTCGCCGGACGTTTCGATCGTGACGCCGCGCTTTTCTGCGAGCGGGAGGAGTGTTTCGGTTGCTTCTTCCGCGATGAGCGACAGGTCGAGGGGTTCTCGGGTGAAGGATCGCTGGTCGGCGCGACTGAGGAGGAGCAATGCTTCGGTGAGGTCGATCGCTCGGGCGTTGACGACGTGGAGCCGGTCGACGAGTTCGTCGGTATCACGGTTCGGATCGTTGCGGGCGACGTCGAGCAGTGTCTGCGTGATCGCCAATGGTGTGCGCAGCTCGTGGGAGGCGTTGGCCGCGAATCGCTGCTGTTCGGCAACCAGTGCTTCGAGCCGCGCGAGCATGGTGTCGAAGGTGTCGGCGAGCTCGCGGAACTCGTCGCGGCGGCCTTCCAACTGGATTCGGTGGGAGAGCGAACCGGTCGCGGCGATGCGCGTGGCGTCGGTGATGCGGGTCAACGGGGCGAGCATCCGGCCCGCGAGCAGCCACCCTCCCGCGAGACCGAACACGAACAGGAACCCCAACACGACGGCCGCGGTCGGAGCGAACTCGCGCAGGAAGTCGGCGTGGCTGCGCACCATGAAGATCACACCGGGGTGCACACCACACGAAAGGGAGAAGTACCCGACGACCAGGAGCACGGCCCCGGCGAGCACGAGGAAGCCGGCGTAGCTGAGGGTGAGTTTGAGGCGAACGCTCAACCCGGGCTGCCTATCCATGCTCTTGACCCTCACGTCCGGCATCCAGTTGCGTGTCGATGCGGTACCCGACACCGGCCACGGTGGCGATGACCCAGGGTTCGCCGAGCCGCTTGCGCAGGGCCGAGACGGTGATGCGTACCGCGTTGGTGAACGGGTTCGCGTTCTCATCCCATGCTCGCTCCAGTAGCTCTTCTGCGCTGATCACACCGCCTTCGGCCGCGACCAGAACTTCGAGCACTGCGAACTGCTTTCTGGTGAGCGCGACGTAGCGGCCGTCGCGGTAGACCTCGCGGCGGAACGGATCCAAACGCAGGCCCACGATCTCGCGTACGGGTGGCCGGCTGTGCGCGCGTCTGCGGTCGAGTGCCCTGAGCCTCATCACGAGCTCTTGCAATTCGAACGGCTTCGTGAGGTAGTCGTCGGCGCCGAGCTCGAAACCGGTGGCCTTGTCGTCGAGCCGGTCGGCCGCGGTGAGCATCAGGATCGGCATACCGCTGCCGGAGGCGACGATGTGTTCGGCGATCTCGTCGCCGGTTGGTCCGGGGATGTCGCGGTCGAGGACGGCGATGTCGTACACGTTGACGCTCAGCAACTCCAGCGCGGTGTCGCCGTCAGCTCGCGATGTCTGCCGCGATCGCTTCCAGGCGGAGGCCATCGCGGATGGCTTCGGCCATGTAGGGCTCGTCCTCAACGATCAATACACGCGTGCTCCGATGCTAACGAGCCCGCGCATATCGCCGGCATATCGAAAACCACGTACGGGCGGGCAACATCACGCAGCCTTGACTGGCGGCGTGTCCTCCAGTTCAGCCGTGCGAACCGCGACCCGACGGAATTCCAGGAACCTCGTCGCCGGCCTGCTCGTCGTCATCGCGGCGATTGTCGGCGCCCTCGGCTACCGGTCGCTGGCGCCCTCGTCCTCGGCGGCCGCATCAGCGATCGACGTGCTTCGCGGTGAGCACCTTGGCGCGCTGGGCGAGGCCGACGGTGCCGTCCCCGACGGTACGACAGTGTTCGACGACGAGGTTCCGGCCGTGGCCAACCTGGATCCGGCTCTCCTCGATGCCCTCCGCCGCGCCGCAACCGATGCCGCAGGCGACCGGCATCGAGTTCTTCGTCGATAGCGGCTGGCGTTCCCCGGCGTATCAGGAACAACTCCTGCGCGAGGCGGTCGCGAAGTACGGCTCGGAAAAGGAAGCGGCCCGATGGGTAGCCACCCCGGAAACGTCCGCGCACGTGTCGGGCAACGCGGTCGACATCGGGCACTTCGCGGCCACGACGTGGCTGTCGGAGCGCGGCGCCGAGTACGGGCTGTGCCAGATCTACGGCAACGAACCGTGGCACTACGAGCTACGCCCGGAAGCGATCGATGACGGCTGCCCGCAGATGTACGCCGACCCGACGCACGATCCCAGAATGCAATGAACCCGCTCGGGCTTGCGGCCCACGCCGCGGGATCAGACGGCAGTCCGTCCGCCGTCGACGGGAATTACCGCGCCCGTGATGTAGCTCGCCTTGTCCGACGCGATGAACGCGATGACCTCGGCGATCTCCTCGACGTCGGCGGCGCGCCCCATCAATGTGGTCTTGCCCAGCTGCTCGGTCCGCTCTCGGCTCGCGCCATCGGTGTAGACGGGCCCGGGCGCGACGGTGTTGACGCGCACTCCTGCCGGACTGAACTCGGCAGCCCAGGAACGCGACAAGGCACTGAGCGCAGCCTTGGTTGCGCCGTACGCGGCGCCGCCCGCCAAGCCGACATGGCCGGCCATCGAGTCGAGGCTCACGATGCTCCCGTGTCCCCGCGACGCCATGCCGGGCGCGATCGCCGCCACGAGCTGGAAGGCCGAACGAACGTTGCTCGCGAAGAGCTTGTCGAGAGTGGAGGTCTCGAGATCGACTGTCGGACCGAACCAGGAGAACCCGCCGTTGTTGACGAGGACGTCGACATCGCCGGCTTCCTTGGCGAGTCGCGTCACCTCGTCGGCGTTGGCGAGATCGGCCGCGATGAAGCGCGCTCGCCCGCCGGCTTCTTCGATGGCTCGCACGGTCGCTGCACCGCGCTCTGCGTCGCGGCCATGCACGATCACGTCGAAGCCGTCACTCGCCAGCTTCAGCGCCACCGCTCGTCCGATTCCCGACGTTGCTCCGGTCACGAGCGCGACCCCGGGCGATGACTGCATCGGTTCGTTCATAGCCAATCTCCTTACACCGAACACCTCGTACAAGACCGACGTCGAGCGCCAGTTTGCCAAGCACATAGACCCCTGTTCCCGCGCTCATGCGGAAACTGACAACATGCGTGCATGTCGAACGGTGAGCTCCCGCCGCGTGAGGCCGCTCCGCCCGGCCGCGTGGTCGCATGCTTCCTGTGCGGGACGTTCGCGCCGCTTCCGCCGAGGTGGAAACAGGGACGTCTGCAGCTGGATGTCGACGGGATTCGATGGGGGCCCGGGTTGCGACGACGCGAGACGGGAGTGCTGCTTCCGAACCCACTCGAGGTCCACGTCGTTCGTGACGTGCGCGGATGGGAGCGGTTGCATATCAAGGCCAGACGCGTTCCAAATCGTCGAGGTCGGCACGGATCAGGGAGAGATTCGACTCGCCCTATCTCCGGAGAGCGTTGCCGCGGTTGTCGACCACATTCGGGCGAACGAGCAGCCCTCGTAACTGTTCCACCACTCGAGACGGCCGAGTTCGCTGTCAGTGCACTCCGAGGCGGACGAATTGCTCTGCCGGCACGTCAACGGCGCGCAACGCGGTTTCGAGCAGCTCCGTCATCTCGGAGCGCGCTCGGGTCGTGGCCGGATCGTTGGACGCGGCGCCGGCCTCCGGTTCGAAGCGGTCGTAGAGCACGTCGCCGCGGAATGAGCCGTGCGCCCAGAACGGGAGATTGTCGCTCGCGTCGAACGGTTGCCGGATCACCGGCACGTTGCTGCCGGGGGCGCGGGCGAGCGTGGCGCGGCCGTCGGGGCGAGGAAGGCGCACATCCGGAAACGCGCGTACCGGCATCGTCGACCAGCGGTTCGAATACATCGACAGCGGGCGGTTCGTATCGACGGGAGCCTTCGCGAAAGTGCGGGTTGCGTCGGACACATGCACCTCGCGTCCCCACACTCCGCACAAGGCCCATTCGCGCACGCTCGTGGTCGTGCCGTTCAACAGCGGCACGAGTGAGTGACCGTGCGTTCGGTGTTGCGGCGTGACGCCGAAGATGTCGCACAGCGTCGCGTGCAGATCGACCGTCGTGGTCGAGCGCGTTGCACGGGCCCGGCGCCGCGCCCGGCCACGAGATCAGCAACGGAATGTGACCGAGCTCGGGGTACACCGGTACCTGAGGCTTCCCCCAGATCCCGCGCTCGCCGAGGTAGTGCCCGTGGTCGGTGCAGAGAACGAACGCGGTCGTGTCCCACGCCCCGTGCCGGTCGAGCACGTCGAACACGCGCCCGAGCCAATGGTCGATCATCGAAAGCTTGGCGCCGTACTGCGAGCGGAGATGGCGGCTTCGCGCGCGTCGAGCCCCGATTCGTCCTGCGTTCTCGCGTACGGCGGCCAGATGAGTCTTGGTCCCTCCCAGTCGGCGTCGTAACGGGTCGCCCAAGGTTCGGGCGTGTCGAACGGCTCGTGGGGGTCGAACTCGTCGACGACGAGTAGCAACCGTTCGTCGGGACCGCGCTCCGCGGCGAGCTCCTGATCGAGCCAACCGGCGGCGGCACTCATGGTCTTCGGTCCCGGAAAATCGATCTCGTCTCGGAACGTGGTCCGGCTCGCGTCGTAGCCCCTCCGGAAGGGTGCAGCCCACGCCGGGAGAGCAGGCGCGCCGATCCACGACGGGTCGGCGCGCGTTCGCCACGGGTCGTCTTCGTGGCCGCGTACGTAGTCCCAGGCCGCGAAGTCGTCGTGGTAGTTCTCGCCGCCACTCTCGAAGAGGTGCGGATGGTCGGACACGAGCATGGTGGTGACACCGGCGTCGCGTCGTAAGAGGTGCGTTACCGCGTCCTCCCACACCTCGATCGAACCCCACGGTCGCCACAGAAAGTCGAGCGCACCGACGAGGAGGTCGTGGCGCGCCGGGATGCAAGGGAGCGAGCCCGTGACGTGATTCGTGAACTGCACCGACCGGCCCGCCAGGTGATCGAGGTTCGGAGTCTCGAACTGGGTGCCGCCGTACGAGCCCAGGAGGTGACGGTTCAGAGAGTCGAGCAACACGACCACGACGTCTCGAACGGTCACGACAGCCTCGCCACCTTCAACTTGGGTATGACGCCGTTAGATGCGCTCGACGATGATCGCGGGTGCCATACCACCGCCGGCGCACATCGTGACGAGACCGACGCTCTTGTCTTGCCGTTCGAGCTCGTCGAGCACGGTGCCGATGAGGATCGCGCCGGTGGCACCGATGGGGTGACCGAGGGCCATCGCGCCGCCGTTGACGTTGACCTTGTTCCGATCCAGGTCGAGGTCGCGCATGAACTTCTCGGACACCACGGCGAAGGCCTCGTTGATCTCGAAGAGGTCGATGTCGTCGAGTGTCATACCCGCGCGCTTCAGGATCTTGCGCGCCGAGGGCACGGGCGCGTTCAGCATGAGCGTCGGGTCGTCGCCCATGTTGCCGCTCGCCACGATGCGGGCCCGAGGCGTCAGGCCGTGCGCGCGCACGTACTCCTCGCTCGCGTAGAGCACCGCGGCCGCGCCGTCGACCACTCCCGAGGAGTTACCGGCGTGGTGGACGTGCGTGATCTCGAGGTCGGGGTAGCGCTGGTTGATGAGCTCGCGGAATGTGGGCATCCCTTCGGTGTGCCGGTAGTCCGCCACCGCGGGGAAGCTGGGCGCCAACGCGGCGAGCGACTCCTCGGTCGTCTGCGGACGCGGGAACTCCTCGTGGTCGAGCGCGACACTGCCGTCGAGGTTGAGCACGGGGATCAGGCTCCGGTCGAAGCGACCTTCCTTGATCGCGACGTCGGCGCGCCGTTGCGATTCGGCCGCGTGCGCGTCGAGCGCCGTCCGCTCGATGCCCTCGAGTGATGCGATCGCGTCGGCGCACACGCCCTGGTGCGATTGCGGATGGATCTCCTGCAGGTGCGCGTTGCCGGCACCCATCGGCATGAGCCCCTTCTTCTTCAACGACATCATCTCGGTTCCGCCACCGATGACAAGATCTTCCTGGCCGGCCATCACCATGGCCGCGGCGAAGTTGTTGGCCGTGATACCCGACCCGCAGAAACGATCGAGGGTGACCCCGCTGGCGCGCACGTCGTAGCCCGCGTCGAGCGCGGCCATGCGACCGAGATCGCCGCTCTGTTCGCAGACCTGCGAGCTGGTGCCCCAGATGATGTCGTCGACGTCGGCGGTGTCGAAGCCGTTCCGGTCGACGAGCGCGCGCAGCACGGTTGCCGCCACGTGCTGCGGGTGCAGGTGCGACGAGCGCGCCCTTTTCCGGCCTTGCCGATGCCGCGCGGCGTGCGGCAGGCGTCGATGATGAAGGCGTCAGCCATTGACGGGTCCTTTGATCGTGGTCGAGAGATTGTGCCTCACCGGGTCGGACGGGCACGATGTGCGCATGCGCATCGGGTTGAACGGCGGAGCGGGATCCATCGAGAAGATGGTCGAGCAGGCCCAGCGGGCGGAGGCCGACGGCTTCAGCGCACTCTGGTATCCGAGCGCGGTCGCGGGCGACCCGGTGACCCCGATGGCCGTGTGCGGTCGGGAGACGGCTTCGATCGAGCTCGGCACCGCGGTGCTGCAGACCTACACGAGCCACCCGGTGCTGCAGTTCACTCGGGTCGCGGCCGCGGCCTTCACGATGGGCCGGCCCGGCTTCACCCTCGGCGTCGGCCCGTCGCACGCGCCGGTCATCGAGGGCCGGTTCGGGATGTCGTACGACACGGTCGGACGCCACACCGAGGAGTACGTCGACATCCTCGCGGCCCTGCTGCGGGGCGAGCGGGTCGATGTTGCCGGCGAGGAGTTCACGTTGCGCGGCGTCGAACCGCTGCCCATGCCGCAGCCGGTACAGCTGCTCGTCGCCGCGCTCGCGCCACGCCTGTTGCGAGTCGCGGGAAGCGTCGCCGACGGCACCATTCTCTGGATGGGCAACGCACGCGCGATCGAGTCACACGTCGCGCCGCTCATTGCCAAGGCTGCCGACGAGGCCGGCCGGCCCGCGCCCCGCATCGTCGCCGGTCTGCCCGTAGCCGTGCACGACGACGCGACCGAGGCGCGCGCAGTCGCGGCCCGGCAGTTCGAGCTCTACGGACAGCTGCCCAACTATCAACGGATCCTCGCCCACGGCGGCGCAGCGGGACCCGGCGATGCGGCGATCGTGGGCGACGAGGCATCGGTGGCCGCGCAACTCCAGGACCTCCTCGACGCAGGCGCCACCGACATCTGGGCCGCCATCTTCCCCGTAGGTGACGACGGCGGCGCGTCCCGCCGTCGAACTCGCGCGCTGCTTCAGGAGCTCGCCGCCGCAAGGGTGTGACCTGACTCCGGACTAGCCGGACACCGCGAGTTCTGCAGCGCGTTGGGTGATTGCTTCCAGCGTGCGAACGGTCGTGTCGATGTCGTCGATGTCGAACTGACTGAGCAGCGCGCTCGTTGCGCGGGAGACATACTCGCTCAGGTCTTCGAAGAAACGCTGTCCCTCGGCGGTCAGTTCGACTTCCGCCTCACCGCGAATGAGTCCGTCGACATCGAGTTGCGCCAGCAGTTGGCGCGTCGAATCCGCGTTGAGTGTCGGTGACCCCGCGAGGTCAGCGCTCAGCACCTCTCGCGAGAGGGCGGGTCCACGCGTTGCAATCAACTTCAACGCGTACCAAGTCTCGGGTGTGATCTCGCGCTCGGCGAGGTGACGGCGCAACACTTCGGTCAGGGTTCGCTCGGCGAACGCCAGCGTCATGCCGAACTTGCCGAAGGAGTTGGGTGTGGTCATGTCGGGCTCCCTTTGTGGTAGACAGGTACCTGACCATCTTACCAACTAGACAGGAAACTGTCTATCCATGGATACCGAACTTTCCGACCATCCCGCTCATGGGCTTGCTGTTGCGGCTGCTCCATCAGGACTGGGCAAGGGAGATCGACGCGGCGCTGCGCGACGCAGGTTTCGGTGACATCGGGCCCGCCCACGCGAACGTGTTCCCGTTCGTGCCGCCCGATGGGATCACCGTCTCGGGACTCGCCGAGCTCGCCCGAGTGCGCAAACAGACGATGGCCCAGGCAGTGGATCAGCTCGAAGCCATGGGCTACGTCGAGCGCCGCCCGAATCCGCGCGACGGTCGCTCACGATTGTTGTTCCTGACTCGAACGCGGCGCGGCCGTAAAGCCGGTAACACACGCTACGGCGGCGCTCGTCGAAGCGCGATGGGCCGAGCTCACGAGCCGGACCGAGTTGGAGGCGTTGCGCGCTTCGCTGCTGAACCTCTTGACGAAGCTCCGCGTCCAGTAGATCCGCGCGGTCTTTCCCGCACTCGCAAACGTTCACCGGCGGCTGCACGCCTCCGGTCGAGCGCCCGTCGAGCCTCCGTCGAGCCCCCCGGCGCATTGTCGCGGGGAAGCGTCCAAGGAGGCGAGATGACCACAGCAACCATCCGAAGGATTTCCGCTCTCGAGTTGTTCGCCGGCTGCCGGCGGGCCGAGTTGGCGCGGATCGACCAGCTGGGGACAATCGTCACGGTTCGGCCGGGGCGAACGCTCTGCGACGAGGGAGCGCCCGGGTACGAGTTCTTCGTGCTCCTGGAGGGCGACGTCGTCGTTCGGACTGCCGCGGGAGCCGTTGCGCTCCTACACGCCGGAGGCTGGTTCGGTGAGATGGCCTTGCTCGACGGCGAGCCTCGCCGCGCGACGGTGACCGCGACAACGCAAGTCATGGTGATCGTGTTCGACAAGCGCGAGTTCAACTGCATGCTCGAGGTCGTGCCTTCGGTTCGGGCTCGGTTGCAGAACGGGGCGAATCAGCTCGTTCACGGCGATGCCCCCACACGCGAGCCGTGGTACCAGCCGCTTCCCGGCGCGTCGCCTTCGATGAGCGTCGAGTGATGGCCGCGAACGATCCGTAGTCGAGATCCGAGTGGGGAACCGGCGCGGCGGCGGTGGCTTTTGGCCCCCCGAAGGTCACCGTCGCTCGTCGCCGACCGGAGTTTTAGGGGTCCGCGAGCAGGTGGAGGAAGCCACCCTTGATGAGCCACGAGATGCCGAATGCCACAACCATGATCGTCTCGAGGAACAAGAACGTGTGCCAATGCCGAGGCGGCGTGGATGATCTCGGTCACGACAATCAGTGCGATCGCCGCAAAGATCGTCGATCCACATACGCGATAAACGAGGTTCCGTTGTTGCTTCTGTTTGGACATCAGATTCGGCTCGCCCGACTTGGTGAAGAAGACGAGTGCGAAGGTGCCGAGCAGCGCGAACAGGGTTGCGGCACAGGCGAGGTGGAAGACCGCGACGGTCTTCGAGCCCGCCGACGCGTTTCCCGGATTGGAGGCGACGGGGAACAGCGCGACGGCGATGGCCATGATGCCGGCGAGGTTCGCGAATCGGTTGTCCCAGGCGTAGTCGGGGAGCGGTCGATGTTGGTAGGACACGAAGAAGACGCCGAGCGCGAACAGGCTGCCGACGAAATAGCTGCCCATGTGGGTGTAGTAGTAGGCGCTGATCGACCCTTTCAATTCGCCACCGAAGAGTCGGTTACCGAGGATCAACACGAAGGGCAGCGTCAGCGCGATCACGCCGACGACCTGTTGTAGATACGCGTAGGAAGTCGCGAACTCGCTGTCGGTCGCGGACCACGGGGGGTCGCTTGCACCGGACACAAGGCCATACTGCTCGCGTCTCGATCACGGCGCGCGGATGTCGACGATTGGAACCGCGTTGGATCGATGTTGGATGGGCACACGGCACGATCCGGCCGGCGACGTCGGGATCCACCGTCTCGGCACGGACCCGGTACATCATGATGATGCCAATGGGGCGCCACCGAATAGGGGGCGACAGTGAGGGTCATACTCCTGACCGGCAAGGGTGGGGTAGGCAAAACGACGCTGGCTGCCGCCACCGCGGTTGCCGCCGCCCGGCAGGGTGTGCGCACGCTGCTCGTCTCGACCGACGCGGCGCATTCCGTCGGCGACGTGCTCGACCGACCGCTCGGCGCGGAGCCTTCGGCGGTCGCACCCGGGCTCGACGCCGTCCAGCTCGACGGGCGCCATGAGCTGCAACGGTCATGGTCGGCGATCGCCGACTACCTGCACCGGGTTCTGGGCTGGGCCGAGATCCACAAGCTGCAGGTCGACGAGCTCATGGTCGTGCCCGGCCTCGATCAACTCGTCGCGCTCGCGCGCTTGCGTGCGCTCGTGCTCGACGGCAGTTGGGATGTGCTCGTCGTCGACTGCGCCCCGAGTGCCGACAGTCTGCGGCTCCTCATGCTTCCCGACGTACTTCAGTGGTACGTCGACCGCTTGTTCGGAGACGGGGGCATCACCAGCGCGTGGATGCGCCGCCGCGTCGCTCGGACACTCGCGATCCCGACGCCCGATGACTCCGTGCTCGACTCGATCAACGACATCACGCAGCAGCTCTCCGGCTTGCGCTCGATGCTCGGCGAAGCGGTTACGACGGCCCGGGTCGTGGTGACTCCCGAGCGCCTGGTGATCGCCGAGGCGCAGCGCACCATGGCGTACCTCGCGCTCTACGGCTACCAAGTCGACGCGGTGCTCGTGAATCGGGTCGCCGGCCACGAGTTCGCCGCGCCCGAGCTGGAACGGTGGCTCGCCATCGAGGCTGCGCAGCTCGAATACATCGATCGGAGTTTCGATCCGCTTCCTCGTCTGCGGGTTCGCCGGCACTGCGAGGAACCGATCGGCCTCGACCTGCTCGCCGCGGTTGGCGACGAGCTGTACGCGGGACTCGATCCGGTCGGGCGACTCTCGGATCAGCCCGCACTCGAGGTCGCCACGGATGGCGCGGAATCGAGGGTGCGCCTGTTCGCGCCCGGTCTCGTGCGAGACGACATTGCGCTCGAACGTGACGGTACCGAACTGATCGTCACGCTCGGCGAGTATCGCCGCGTCGTGCAACTCCCGGACACGCTGCAGTACCAGGATGTGTTGCGCGCCGGCCGTGACGGCGCATATCTGGAGGTCGTCTTCGGGGAGGCCGTGCATGCGTGATGATCGTGATGTGCCGTTCGCGTTCCTGGAGGATCTGCTCGACGGGGCTGAGGAGCCGACCGCGTCCGCGACGGGGCGTCGGGCCGATCCGGCGCTTTCGAGCTCGAAGGCCGCCGTGCTCGACGCAACTGCCGACGTGCTCGCCGCGGTGCGTCGACTCTTGCAGGTCACCGAGGACATGGTGCGGCTCCGGCGCGACCGGTTGACCGAAGAACCCGCGCCTCCGCGCGCCACGGGCGGAGCAGCCCCGCGGTCGCGAGCGCGTGGACCTCACGTACTGACGCGAGGAGCACGGAAACATGTATCGACCACACGAAGACCCGCCGTGGGAGGAAGACGCCACCAAGGGCGAGCGCCTCTCGAACACTCCCAAATGGGCACGTGAACGGAAGTGGCTGCTCGAGGTCGCCAAGACGCCCGAGCGAGATCTGCGCGGGCACCGCATCACGCTGACGTACCACGCACTGGCGATCGACCTCTACCAATGGATATACGACGTCCAAGGCCCCGTCTCGACAAGACGCCATTCTCGGGCAGATTCCGTTGGTCAACGGCAACTGGTTCAACTTCTCGACGTGGGCGACGGCAACGCTGAACGCCGACATCCGCAACGACGATCCGCCGTATCGCAGTGATCGCATGGTGCCGCCCGGTCTTTACCGACGACTCACGCCGACCGTGCTGGCCATCAAGAGCGCGAACCGCCAGCGCTACAGCCAGCTGCTCACGTGGTATCAGCGCATGGTGTTCATCAACACGACGTTCGCGTACAACGCGGCGCGGGAGTTCGAGCGCACGAACCCCGGCGAGGATTTCGCGACGATCGAGAACGGCGAGATCCGAGTCGCGTCGCAGCGTTGGATGAACGAGGCGCAGGCGCTCGTGAAGCCTCGTGACAGCGAACCCAAGCTCAAGAAGGAACGCCATCTCGAACCGGTGGCGATGGCGATGCAGTACTACAAGCGCGCGCGAGAGGTCACGCGCTACCAGAAGGCCCACCGTCTCGATCGGCGGCGCAAAGGTGTGCCGGCGACCGCGACGCAGACCTATCTCGACTTCCTCCGCGCGCGGCTCATCTTTCTGGGCAACCTGATCATCACGTCGGTCGAGCAGGACGTCGTCGACCCGGGCGTCGAACGCGTGCTGAACAACGTCCCGATCGCGGCCGGCGACTATGTCAGCAACCACCTCGCCGCTTCGCGCAGCGGCTGTTCGGCGTGCCCCGCCAGCTCGCCGGTTTGCGGATCCCGGTCAAACTCCAGCCCGCGGAAGATGTCTTCGAAGAGATGTGGGTCCGACTGCTCACCCGCGAGTTGCTCGTACTCGCCCTGCCCGCCGAGACCCTTCGGCTCGGTCACGACATCCCTCCGCTCGCCGCGGGCAAACCGTTCTACCCCGAGGAGCTCTTCGACCTACGGTCGCTTCCCGACGCGGACGGCGCTGAACTGCCGTGTCGGTGGTTACGTCGGCGACAGGGATCGGCACAAGCGTCGACAACCTCGATCTGTTGCGGACGGTCGACGCGTTCGACCGGTCGGATGGCGACGGCTGCGGCACCGGTGCACGCGACTGGCGCAGGATCGCCGAGCGACTGAACTGGGCCACGACCCTCATCCGAAGCCGGATCCAGGACGCGTCGCTGTTCTGGCCGCCGTTCCGCAACGAGGATGTGTACCGCATCTATCGGGGCAAGCTGCCGCTCCACGCCGGCAATCCGACGGACTTCGACGTGCTCGGTCCGCTCGAGAGTTTCTCGTACCTGAGCGGCGGCGGATACGACGACACGTTCGAACAGGAGTAGGAGGCCAGATGCTGCGCAGGCCATTTCCCGACGCAACGCTGGAGGCGCTCCGCACGATCGGAGACCCGCGACTCGCCGATCAGCGGATTGGCGACGTCGGAAGCTACTTCTCGGACGTCGCCGTCTCCGGCCTCGACGTCGCGCTCGCGAATTCAGGTGTCCGCGACATCGTGATGGTGGAGGCTCAACACGACTTCGACGAAGCGCTGGCAATGCTCGAGTCATTCGGCATCGAGCCGACGCAAGCGATCGCTCGCGGCGCGGGTTGTTCACGAAGTACGGCGACGAGATCTCCGCGGCGCTGCTGCTGGCCGGGCTACCGAATTCGTACGCCACCGAGTGGGGCGCTCGCGTGTTGGTTGCGCATGGCGATCTCGTGTGGGCGCTCCCGCGGCGCGTTCGCCAAACGGCGATGTTCCTGATGACCGTGTTGACGGCGGACGAAACCGCTGCCACCGCAAAAGACCCCGCCGCAACCGCGACGATCGTTCGAACCGCCGCGGGCCTGCGGCTGTTTCACCACGTCCTGCGTACGAAGCTCCAAGACGATGACCGCGTACTCGACGCGCTCGGTGCCGAGAACAGCACGCCGATCAACCAGGAAGATCTCCTCGGAACGTTGCTGACGTTCACGATCACGACCTTCGGCGTCCTCGACCAGCTCGGTGTGGAGTTGAGCAAAGACGACCGCGATGCATACCTCCTGTTATGGGATCTCATCGGCGCCGCGCTCGGCATCGGTACCGCGAGCGTGCGCACCGAGCTGAAAGCGCGCGACCGAGACCTACGCCCCGGATCCGCTCCGCCCGCAAACCCTCGACGCCGCGACGCAGCTTCTCGACCAGCTGCACACCCGTCAGTGGCTGCCCGACCAAACCACGATCAACGACGGCCGACCGTTCCCGTGGAGCGGTCTCGTCCCGGGCCGCATGCTGGCCAATGCCCTGCTCGCCGCTCTGAGCGACGCCATGCCGGCCCCCAAGCGGACGTGGCCGGCTGTCGTCATGCGCGAGTTGGCCCCGACGCTCGTTCGGTCGCGGCTCGGGCTCGACCGCAGTGGGATGACCGCGTACGCGACGCGCCGGATCGCAGATCGATCGCGCTACGTGAAGATTCGCGCGCGGGAACTCTGCGCATGATGGCCAACGACATTACGCGCCACGCGATGGAGTCGTTCCTCCGGGCCGACGGCCCGCCGTTCCAGATCCCCGGGCTCGACCTGCGCGAGCTGACGAAAACGAGCGCCGGTCAGTCGCAGTTGGTGGACGCGAACGCGCACGAGCGTGAGTCGGACCTCAAAGAGCCGACGCAATCCGGGTAAGCGACTCGAGGCACAGCTCGAGCACGTCGTCTGCGGATCGAACGCGCGCCTGCATCACGAGCGCGGCCAGCGTTCACCCGCGGCGGCTTCCAGCTGTTCACGGAGCAGGGGTGGTTCGTCGGTCACGACCGGCATGTCGGCGAGCTCGGAGCGGGCCAGGATCGCCGCGACCGCGGTGTCGTCGTCGCCGAAGTGCTGGAGTACGTGTGCGGTCTCTCGCAACGCGGCTGAGAGGAACGAGCGGATACCGGTCGTTCGCAGCAGATCGAACAGATCGACGAGGCCGCGGGTCGCGTCGTCCCACGCACCCGAGCGTCGTTTCACGGCAACCCACTCGCACAGGTTGAGCGCGCGGCCGAGCCGGCCCTCGACCGAACCAATGGCCGCGATCGCTTGTTCGAAGGCTGCGGCCGCGCTCGCAGGGTCGACTTCGGCAAGTCGCGCGCCCGAAGCAGTGGAGTGCCCACTGGAGACACTCCGGGTTTTCCAGCTGGCGTGCCTCGCGCAACGCGCAGATCGGCGCGTGTCGAGCGCCCGATCTCGCCGACCCGACCAGCAGTGCACCGATCGCCTCGTAGCCGAGGCCATTGATGCGCCAGAACGGATCGGGGTCGTCACGGCTCTCACGAACCAAGGCGAAGTAGTGCGGATACATAGCCTCCGAGCCGACAAAGCCATACACGTCGACGAGCGCGAGCGCGCCCAATGCGGCGCGTGTACATCCTGCTCGTTCGCGATGCGCACCGATCGCTCGCCGTAGTCGATTGCGACGTCCATTCGTCCCTCGAACCAGGAGCCGAGCGCGGCAGCACCGCATATCTCGGCGAGCAGCTCGTGATCTTCGGAAAGTGAGTCCGCAAGCTGGCGCGCCCACCGGTTCACTTCGGGCAAGACGTGCAGATGGCCGAACGTGAAGAGGGCGACGAGCAGTTTCGCGGCGTCGTCGGCGTTGCCCTCGTCGGCGTCGAGGAGTGTGCCCATCGCCACGCGGTGGTCGGCCAGGTCCACACGGAACGCGGCGGTGGCTTGCGGTTGTTCACGGGTCCGAACCTCGGGTGCGAGGCGCTCGGCCCGGGCCAGCATTTCTCGGGCGTGGCGCGCCCGCACTTCCAATCCCTTCGAGTCGTTGAGGTGGTCGCGGGCGAAGGCTCTGACCGGTTCGAGAAGTCGGAACCACGCGCTCGCCGCGTCTCGGCTGACCAATGCGGCGCGCACGAGCTGGTCGAAGTCGCTGTGTACTGCCGGGCTGTCATCACCCTGGACGGCGAGCGCCATCCCGCGGGTGAACTGACCCGCGAAGACGCTGACGCTCGCGAACAAGTCCTGTTGCGACGGTGACAGCGCGTCGTAGGACCAAGACAACGACGAGGTGACGCTGCCGGCCCTTCCGATGTCCGGGCCACGCGCTCTGAGCCGGGCGAGCACGCCGGTCTCGACGGCGGCTGCGAGCTCGGGCACCGACTCGACGTCGAGACGGCCGGCTGCGAGCTCGATGGCCAGCGGCAACCCTCCCAGGTGCCGGATCAACGTGGCCATGGCCGCGGCGTTGTCCTCGTCAATCGTGAACGCGGCGTCGGTCTGGATCGCCCGGGCACAGAACAGGCGCACCGACGGGGTGGCCAGCAGTTCGGAAAGTGCGGGGAAGCGGCTCGCCGGGCACCTCGAGCGGCGTGATCGCGATGCGGTGCTCTTCCGCGATGCCCAACGCCTCGCGGCTGGTGAGCAGCAGATGCACGTCGGGGCATCGTTCGAGCAGAGCGTGCACGATCTCGCGCACCGGGCCGAGTACGTGCTCGCAGTTGTCGACGACGAGCAGGATCTCGCTCGACCGCAGCGCGCGAACGAGTGCGGCGGCTGGGGCTTCGTCGGCCCACGACTGCACGCCCAACGTCTCGAGCATGACATCGGTAATGGTGCTCGACGGCTCCAGCACCGCGAGATCGACCATCCGGGCCCCGTCGCGGAACAGTCCGCGCAGTGTGTGGGCAACGCCGATGGCAAGGCGCGTTTTGCCAACCCCGCCCGGTCCCCAGAGCGTGACGAGGCGAGCGTCGCGGACCGCGTCGTCGACGAGGTCGACGATCGCGTCACGTCCGATCAGTTCGCCTCGTACGATCGGGAGTTGGTCGTCTTCGCGATCGAGCCGGGGCGGTGGACGCCCGGAGACCACTGCTTGCGGCTCGCCGCGCGGCCGACGTGCCGCGGCAATGCCGACGTCGGTCCACTGGAGCGAGTCGTCATGGCGCAGCACCTTTGCTTCCAAGGCGCGCAGGTCGGGGCCGGGCTCGATGCCGAGCTCCTCGACCAGGTGCTTCCGAGCCCGTTGGTACGCGGCCAAGGCGTCGGCCTGGCGGCCCGCGATACAGGGCGACGATGAGATGGGCCCACGTCCGTTCGTGGAGCGGCTGTGCGGCGAGCAGGGCTTCGGCTTCGCCGATCACGTCGCCGTGATGCCCGAGCGCGAGTTTGGACTCGAGGCGCGCGTCGAGCGCGGTGAGATGCGCCATTTCGAGCCGCGTGATCTCACCCTCCGCCCATGGCGCGCTGTGCGCGTCGACCATCACGGGGCCGCGCCACCACACGAGCGCGGTGCTCCAGCACCGCAAGTGCACCGGCCGGGTCGTCGCCGGCAACTCGGCGTTGTCCGTCGTCGAGATCGTCGAGGAAACACTCCACGTCGAGCTCGCCATCACGGACCACCAGGCGATAGGCGCCGGCCCGACTCTCGAGCCGTTCCGCTCCGATGAGCTCGCGTAAGAGCGATACGTGGCTCGCGAGCGTCGACGCCGCTCCCGCCGGCGGTTGGCCATCCCAGACGTCGTCGGCGAGTCGATCGCCGTCGACGAACTGGTTCGCCGACACCAAGAGGCGCAGCAGCAATGCCCGACGGCGGCCGCCACGGACGAGGCTCGGGGCGCCGTCTCGCGTCACGGCGAGTGGACCAAGCACCTCGAAGCTCACGGGCCGGACGTTCGCGAGGTGTCGCGGCGAGGTCAGTTCGCGCAGGCCGGGACCACGAACCGCGTACACGTACTCCTTGCGCCGAAGCCCGCGCATCGTGTGCTCGCCGACCGGAACCATGTCGAACACGCCACCAAGGGTGTCGACAACGAGGTCATGAGTCGCGTGCGACACCAACACCTCGCCGCCCGACGCGAGCGCGCGGTAACGCGCCGCACGATTGAGCGTGCCGCCGTAGTAGTCGCCAGTCCGCAGTTGCGCCTCGCCGGTATGTACGGCAACGCGCGTCCAGAGTTCGAGATCGCCGTCCCACGGTTCGTTTTGCAGGCGGCCTTGTAGAGCAACACCCGCGGATACCGCGTCCGTTGCTTTGGTGAAGACCGACAAGGTCGCGTCGCCCTCACCGCGCGACTTCAAGAAGTGTCCATCGTGCGATGCAACGACCTCGCTGATGATGTTTTCATGACGGAGGAGCGCGTTCGCCATATCTATTGGCTGACTATCCCAGAGCTCGGTCGACCGCTCGATGTCCGTCAACAAGAACGTGACAACACCGTCGGGCAAGGACTCGACCCGTAACACGCGCGGTTGTTCGTTGATGCTCGGCGCTGACGGCGGGGCGGTGAGCGACGGGTCTTGTGCGAGGACCCGGTTTTCCAGCTCGACGAGTTCGGGTCCGGGTGAAATCCCGAGTTCCCTCGCGAGCACGCCGCGCGCTTCGCTGGCCGCGGCGAGGGCATCGGCTTGCTGGCCGCAGCGATAGCGGGCCACGATGAGTTGCGCCCAGAACGGTTCATGCAGCGGATGCAAGCCGACGAGCTGTTCGAGGGTCGGGAGTGCGTCGCGATGGCGTCCCGCATCGAGCAACGCCTGCGCACGCAGTTGATGGGCCAGAACGTGCATACGCGTCCACTGGCCGGCGCGGGCGTCGGCCCACTGCTGCCCCGCGAACTCGTCGAGCGGTGGACCCCGCCAGAGTTCCAGCGCTTCGTCGAGCAGCAGCAGGCGCTGGTCACGATCCGACGATCCGGTCGCGGCCGCGATCGCCGCTTCGAAACGCGTTGCGTCGAGGGCGTTGGAATCGAGCTCGAGGACGTAGCCCCCCACGCGATGGGCGACGGTTGGACCGTCCGCAGCGAACAGCTTGCGAAGCTGCGAGACGTACGTCTGTACCGTCGCCTCGGAACCCGGCGACGCCTGCTCGCCCCATCAGCGCGTCGACGATCCGCGGAATCGGCTGCGGCTCTCCGGCGTGGGCGAGGAGATACGCGAGGAGACCGCGTCGCTTCGCACCTTTGACGTCGATCGATTCCCCGTCCGACCACACGGCAAGCGGTCCCAGAACGCCGAACTGCACAGCCATGAGGGTGCTCCTCGAACAGACCGTGAGATCGTATGGCGATCGAGCTTGGGTGGGCCATATTTCCGGGAATGCATCGAGCAGGTCCCGCTCTCGCGTCAGCATGGTGTGGTCCCGTCGTCGTCCCCACTCGTCCCTCGCTCTGATGATGAGCGGCGGGGTTCGACGGGCGTTCGACGCTCGTCCGACACGGGCGCAAAGCTCTCGATACACACGAGCGGGATGCCGAAGGCGCCGCGGCCTGTCAGTCTCGAGTCACGTACCCAGAGAAAGGCACGACCATGATTCGCAGCAGATCGTTCGTGAGGTTCGCCTCTGCATTGGCCGTCATATCGCTGCTCGCGCTCGCCGGTTGTGGCAGTAGCAGCAAACCGACACGCGTCGGCGCCCCCGACCGCGACCGACGGACGACCGGTGACCGTCGGTGTCACGACCACGAGCCTGGGTGACACCCTCGTCGACGCACAGGGTCGCACCCTCTACCTGTTCCAGAAAGACTCGGGGACCAAGAGCGCCTGCACCGGAGCCTGCGCCACTGCTTGGCCGCCGCTCACCGCGGCCGGCACGCCAACCGTCGGGAGCGGGGCGAGTGCTTCGCTAGTAGCAACCGCCATGCGGTCCGACGGCAAGACCCAGGTCGTCTACAACGGTCACCCGGTGTATCGCTTCAGCGGCGATCAGAAGGCAGGGGACACCGCCGGTCAGGGACTCGTTGCCTATGGCGGTAGCTGGTTCGCGGTCTCGCCCGCGGGCGACCAGATCTCCGGCTCGACATCGAGTGGCGGAGGAGGGAACGGTTACTGACAAACTTGGTGTCCGGGAGGCCGATAACCATGGACGAGCACAACTCGCCCGACGCGAGTCGTCCGAGTCTGCGGGAGCAGTTCGCCAGCGATCCGTGGCCGGTCGTCGGGTTCACGACCTCCGAGCACAACAACCTCACCAGCCGCCGGGGGACACTCACCAGCGAGACGACGGGCCGCGTCGCGGCCTATCTCAGCACGCTGTCGGCCGGTCTGATCGCGCTGGGATTCGTCGGCGGAGGCGGGGGAGGGCAGCTTCGGGAATGCGTTCTTCGCGTTCGGAGCTGTGGCTCTCTCCCTCACGGCGCTCGTCGGGATCGTCACCTTCCTTCGTTGCGTACAGGGGTCGGTAGAGGATGTGGTCCTCGGGGAGCGGGTCGAGCGGGTCCGGGGCGCGTATCTCGAGCTCCTTCCCGGCCTGGTCGACTACCTCGACGCACCGTTGGACACCAGCACCGGCGACGCGAGAGACGCCCGCCGCATGACGGGCCGCTACGCCTGGCAGCTCGCGCTCACGATGGCCGGGCTGGTGAGCATCGTGAACAGTGCCCTGATCGGCCTCGTCGTCGGCTTCCTCCTTCAGCTGTGCAGCGTGGACCCGCAAATCGTGTGGCCGGTGGGAGCGCTGGTCGCGCTCCTCTCGGCCGTCGTCCACTTCTCGCGTGCAACAGCGTTCATTCGCGAACGCGGACCGCGCCGATCGACATCCTTCCCTGGACGGTTGAGCAGAAGTTATACGCGGATACGTGATGTGCAGGGTGCGCGAGTTCCGCATGATCGAGGCGGCAAGACGGGCTCGAGTGGGCTCGCCATCGAACAACGAAAGGAGCCAGAAGTGGCTCTGTCAGATCAGCTCACGGCGCTCGCAACGCGAGCGAAGGACCTCGAAGACCGCGCGGCGGCGGCCAAGTCGAAGAGCAAGGCGGATCTCGAACAGGACGTGAAGAACGCCCGCGAGTCCGCCCAGTCTCAGGCCGACTCGTTCCGCGCGGCAGCCGACAAGAGCAAGGGTCAAATCTCGGACTGGTGGCAGAACGTCCAGAAGTCATGGGACAAGCACCTCAAGGACGTGCGCAAGCACGTAGACGACAAGAAGAAGGCGCACGACCTCAAGTCCGCGCAACGCGCCGCGCAGCAGGCCGACGACGACGCCGCGTTCGCGATCGACTACACGTACGGGGCCATCGAAGAGGCCGAGTACGCGGTGCTGGACGCGGATCTCGCGCATCTGGAGGCGGACGAGTTCGCGGAGAGCAACTCGACGAGTTGATCGTCACCCGGGGTGCCGACGACCTCCGCAAGACCGTGTGCTGTCACGGGACTTGCGGAGGTCTCGGCTTCCGGTGGGATGGCGTCCCAGTGCTCGACAACCTTGCCGTCTTCGAGCTCTATGTCACCACACGGAAGGCTCTCCAGGGGATGGCACTGAGGAGATTGCGTCCGATGGAACTGCTCCATTTTGCCGTCGAACGCGCTTCTAGGTAGATCTTCGAAGAACCGGAATGGTCGATCGTGAACATTCCGTAGCGCTGCAAGGCGTGCGCGATCACGATCGCGGCGGCTGAGAGGCCCCAGTTTCGGAAGTCGGAATCCGTGAGCGCGGGGTTAAGTTGCAGCCGGGTACCTTCCGGAAGATCGACGCCGAGTACGCCGCCGAACGTCGCCCCGTCGGATTTCGAGGCGGGGTTGCGGTATGCACCCGAGGGCGACCGGTATGCGAACGCAAGTGCGTGATCGATGTGGCCCTGGGCGATCTCCCAGGGACGAACCAGGCCGGCGAGATACGGCGTCCCCGCGCCGCGTCCGGCGTCGCCATTCGCGAACCTGCCCATGTACCCCGGCGTCGTGTGGGTTCGCACTCCGTTCGTCGCGAGGTAGTTACCGTTCGCGTCCCGGCCAAACTGCCAGAACTCGTATTCGACGCCGCTCCTCGCGTTCAAGATAACGATCTGAGCATCGCTTCCTGCGCCGGCCGTCGCGCCGGTCGGGACGGGTACCCAGATCACGCTGCCCGAATATCCGTGCCCGATGCGCGAGTTGTCGCCCGCGTCATAGGTGCCGTAGTAGCCGCTCACCCTGACCGTTCGCACCGGAGTCGCACTGTCGAAGTAGTAGACGGGGATCGTGTATTGGTCCGGGTCGGAGGTCAGTGGCAAGCCGTTGTCCTGAATGGCACGAATGAATGTCGCGGAGTGGGAATCGATCGTCGGGGTCATACCGATGGGCGTGTTCCATTTCGATGCGCTGTCGTAAGGACGACACGTGCGCGTGCTCACCGCCGCACATGCCCAGGTCGCGGACGCGACACCGAGCCCACGCGCGTTACGCGCTGCGACCTTGATGGTGTACATGAACCCGGTGTGCAGACCACTTGCAAGCGTCACAGACTCGTGCGGTGCGCATGGCGAAAGAGCACAGTTCAACGTCGGACTCGCCGTGAGAATCTTCTTGCTCCCGAGCAGCGTTGTTACCGCGTAAGCGGTTACCGGCGATCCGTTGTCGGCCGGCGCGCCCCACCCAACGGCAATGGTTGCACTCGACACGGTCGCGGCTCGCGGGACCGGCGGTCCGGGCGCACCTACCACGATCGCGGTCGAAGCAGAAGACCGCGAACCAACTCCACTGCCGTTCACCGCGGCCACCTCGAACCGATAGGCGACGCCGTTCTTCAAACTGTCAATGATGGCACCGGTCGCGTTCGACGAATATCTCTTCGCGGATTGCGACGTCGAACCCACAATGGGCGTTACGACGTAGGCGATGATCGTGCCGTTCGTCTTGGCGGGCGCCCGCCAGGTCAACCTGGTCGACGCGTTGCCGGCCGCCGCGACCACGCTGGTTGGCGGCCCCGGCGGCAACCCCGACGAGCTCGAAGGCGCCACTCCGACGACAGCCAAGCTCGATGTCGCGATGGCAACCGCAAACGCGCACAGGCGCACCCCGCGCAACGCAGACCTCCGACGCGATCTCATGAGCGTGAGCCTCACGGAACTCAAGCCCCCAAGGCAACCAAATTCGTCCGACAATTCGGTAGCGCGTGGCGCCCTCGCGAGACGGGCGCGGGAAATCGAAATCGGTTACGTCGCGCGGTCGGTCGCAGACGGCATGACCGTCCTCGCGGGCTCCCATCTTTCGAAGCGGACCCTGCGGACAATGCCCAGAATCGCGAGGCCGGCCGCGACGTTGGCGAGACAGAAAAAATACGGCACGTACACCAGTTTGTGTCGGCCCCACGATCGCTGTCGTCCCAGCCAGCCTGCGATGGCCAGAGCGTAGAACGCCAGTTGCGGCACTAAGGCAATCACCCAAATTGGTTCAACGATCGTGAGCAAGATCGTGATTGTCAGCGCGATCAGAAGAAACAGGGGAACGAAACGGCGCAGAATCTTGTGAGACAGAACCTCGAAGCCGTACAGACCGCCGACGACCGGAATGAGCATGCGGCCAAGCGAGAAGGCCACACGTAGGCCGCCGTTCATCACTCGAACTTTACGCCGGAGCGCCACTGCACTGTCCTCGGGAGCGTCGATAAGCACGCGGGCATGTTCATCGAATGCAAGCCGGCTGCCCTGGCGAACTACATCAGTGGATATGAGAAAGTCGTCGCTTCCGGCGAAGAGCGTCGGAGCGCGAACAATTCTCGTCGAACTGCGTACAGTCCTCCGGCGGCAGAGACGGTACTCCCGACCCGGTCCTCGAGTCGCTTGATCCAATGTTCATACTTCCAGTAGAGCCCCTCACCCCGAGCGACTCCACCGTCGTCAGCGGCTGATCTCGTAATCTGGTTTCCGGAGACGCCGCCTACATTCGGATCGGCGAAGTTCGACATGAGTTCTCGAAGCGTTTCGGGCTCGAGCGTCGAATCGGCGTCGGTGAATACGAGCACGTCGCCGGAGCCAGCGTTCGCCGCCGCGGTCAGCGCCCGAATCTTGCCGACTCGGGGCAGGTCGATGACTTGAGTCGCTCCCGCTCTGCGGGCCACGGCGACCGTCCCGTCGGTTGAGCCGTCGGATGCCACGACTATCTCGAGACTGGTTCTCGGATAGTCGGAACTGAAGACGTTTGCGATCGTCGATTCGATCGCGTGTTCCTCGTTGTGCGCGGCAATGATGACTGAAATCGGCCCGACGAGTGGTTGTCGTATCCGGGGTGACGGCTTCAGGCGCGACATGACGACGAGAAACAACGGATATCCGGCGTACACCCAGGTGACGACCGCGAGGTTCGCCGCGAGAAGGACCACGAGTACGGACGTCATGTCTCGAGCGAGGTCCGACAAGGTACGCACCGGGCCGACGAAGGACGTTCAGTTTCGCCAATGTTCCGGCGTTCCATCGGGATCACGCTGGTGTTAGGCGCTGGGGCCGGGCATGAATGCGGTGTCGAGTTTGATGTCGTCGAAGGTGGCATCCAGTGAGCTGGAAGTGAGCGATGGGCCGATCCGCAGGTCGTTCGCTTGATACTGCCAGTAGCCGGCTGCGGTTGGTGTCACCGTCGAGGACGCGAACGGTGTCGAGAACTGCGCGTCACCTTGGGCGAGGAATGCCTCGACGACCGCGTTGTTTGTGCCGTCACCACGGAGTTGGTGGAGTCCAACCCGGTAGTAGGTGGGCGCCAACTGTATTGGCGCACTACACGCGGTTGTCGTCGTTCCACCACTCCAATAGGCGCCGTACTTGAGACACAATGTCCCGTTCGTGCGGAGCCACAGATTCGCGATCGTGTTCCCGGAGCCGAGAATCTGCGCGATCCGCATGTCCGCGGGAGGTAGCGAGGCGACTCGAATGTAGAACGACGTATAGACGTTGTTGACCGCGGTGAAGGACTGGTCGAGATACGTGTTGTTCGTGTTCGGCGACCGCGCCGAGTACAGCCCCTTGATCGGCGAGACGCTTTCTTGGACCATGCCGTTGTTGGCATTGAGGCCCGCGCCAGTCGTCGCGTTGACGAGGCTCGCGGTCCCATCTTCGAACGTGATGTCCTTGATCCGAGGACCACTCACCGCGTTGCTGTAACTCGATGGGCTTGTCCCATTGAATGCTCGGACCCGGTAGAAGTACGTTCCCTCGCTCAGACCGCTATCCAAGTACGAATTCGTATTCGCCGGAAGCGCGATCGTCGTGACCGAAGCGAAGCTACTTGTTGCACTCCGCTCCACCACATAACTGGTTTCCCCCGTCGCATTGTCGACCCAATCCAGCCGCGTCGAACCCTGCGCGATCGGCGTCGCAACCAACCCCGTCGGCGCCGCGGGCAGCAGGTGCGCCCGTGCCGGCGCTGGGGCCGGGCATGAATGCGGTGTCGAGTTTGATGTCGTCGAAGGTGGCATCCAGTGAGCTGGAAGTGAGCGATGGGCCGATCCGCAGGTCGTTCGCTTGATACTGCCAGTAGCCGGCTGCGGTTGGTGTCACCGTCGAGGACGCGAACGGTGTCGAGAACTGCGCGTCACCTTGGGCGAGGAATGCCTCGACGACCGCATTGTTTGTGCCGTCACCACGGAGTTGGTGGAGTCCAACCCGGTAGTAGGTGGGCGCCAACTGTATTGGCGCACTACACGCGGTTGTCGTCGTTCCACCACTCCAATAGGCGCCGTACTTGAGACACAATGTCCCGTTCGTACGGAGCCACAGATTCGCGATCGTGTTCCCGGAGCCGAGAATCTGCGCGATCCGCATGTCCGCGGGAGGTAGCGAGGCGACTCGAATGTAGAACGACGTATAGACGTTGTTGACCGCGGTGAAGGACTGGTCGAGATACGTGTTGTTCGTGTTCGGCGACCGCGCCGAGTACAGCCCCTTGATCGGCGAGACGCTTTCTTGGACCATGCCGTTGTTGGCATTGAGGCCCGCGCCAGTCGTCGCGTTGACGAGGCTCGCGGTCCCATCTTCGAACGTGATGTCCTTGATGCGAGGACCACTCACCGCGTTGCTGTAACTCGATGGGCTTGTCCCATTGAATGCTCGGACCCGGTAGAAGTACGTTCCCTCGCTCAGACCGCTATCCAAGTACGAATTCGTATTCGCCGGAAGCCGCGATCGTCGTGACCGAAGCGAAGCTACTTGTTGCACTCCGCTCCACCACATAACTGGTTTCCCCCGTCGCATTGTCGACCCAATCCAGCCGCGTCGAACCCTGCGCGATCGGCGTCGCAACCAACCCCGTCGGCGCCGCGGGCGGACTCGATCGCGTCGTGACGGTTGCCGTGTTGGTGTAGCTCGACGCACCGGCAGCGTTGATCGCCTTGACGCGGTAGTAGTACGTGGAGCCGCTGGCCACTGTGGTGTCCTGGTAGCTCACCGCGTCGCGTCCGAGATTGACGCTGGTGAGCGTCGTGAAGTCGCTCGTATTGCTTCGGTCCACCACGTAGCTCGACGCGTTTGTCGTATTGGCAGTCCACGTCAGGTCGGCTTCGGTGCTGGTCGTGGGTGCGGTGCCTACGAGGGCCGTCGGTGCCGCCGGCACGGTGAGGGCGACTCCGTCGAGGTGAATGTCATCGAAGAGCGCGTCGAGTGTCGTGTTGGTTGTTGAACCGACGCTTACTCGGTCGGCGCGCGTTGTCCAGGTTCCTGTTGTCGTGCGAACGAACGGCGTACCGAACGAGGTTCCGGCACCGGTGGCGATTGACGCTTCGAGGACACCGTCGTTGCCCGTTCCGATGACCTCGTGGAGGCCGACGTGATATGTCGTGCCGGGGTTCAGCGGAGTCTTGGTGCAAGCGGTCGAGACGGATCCGCCGATCCAGTTCACACCGTTGCGCAGGCACAACGTGCCGTTCGTGCGCAGTACGAGGTTCCCGATGACCGTGTAGACGCCGGATACGAGGGCGATGCGGGCGTCGGCGGAGGGCAGGGCATTCGGGGTGAAGGCGAACGACATATTGAAATCGTCGGTCGCGGTCATCCGTTGATCGAGGTACGTGGCGCCCGTGTTGGCGATCCGAGCCGAATAGGCGCCGGCGATCGGGCCAACGCTCTGGAGCCCGACTGGGCCGAACGTCTTATCGGCACCGGAAGACCCGGTGAGGGAGCCGCCTTCGAAGGACAGGAGCTTGTGGAAGCTGCAGTCGGGAATGTTCGAAGGTGAGGGCGTGGGTGTCGTTTGGCCGCTGAGCGCATCGAGAATATTCGACGTGGCTTTTTGCATACGGGGGTCGATGAATCCTTGCCTCCCGAGCGCCCAACTCCACGACATCGTGCCGGCATAGAAGACCCATGCGCCGCTGGGTGCGCGGTACATCACCGAATTCGACGTTCCGGTGTAGCCGTCCGCATCGTTGAACGGCGAGCTCGAAAGAAGGGTGTAGCTCGTGTTGGCCGGCAACGGGTACTGGCAACTCAATCCGTCCGTCTCGTACCCAGACAATTCCCGGCACGGAGTCGCCATCGTTGAATCCGGTGCCGGAATACACCCAGTTCGAGCTATCGATCACGCTGTACGGCGTGTTGAGCGTGGAGCGTTCGGTGCTTCCGAGGAAGCTGAGCCCGAGCAGCGTCTGCGCAGGCCGGTTCACCGGCGGATCTTGGAATCGTGCGGTCGTCAGACTCGGATCGGTGACGGGATCGTTCGAACTGTACGTGTTGTTCGGCGAGTTCTTGTACCCGACCATCACACGATTGGCAACGCCTACGGCCGACGGTTCAAACCGGACCTGCCAATAGATCGCGTTCCCGCCGAAGAAACCTACGTTCACACCGGAGTCGCGTGCGGCGACGGCTGCGTCGAACATCTGCTTCGACCAGTACTCGTCGTGGCCGACCGAAATAAAGCCTTTGTAATCGAGGAGTCGTTGCCCGTCAGTATGCGTGTCGAGGCTGGTCGAGTAGCTCACGTCGTATCCGGATTTCTCCATCCACTGGACGAAGTACAACTCCCAGCTCCAGCCGTTCTTGTCGGTGAGCTCGTCCGCGCCGGTATTGGCGAATGGCCGGTCGAACGACACCTTGACTGCCCGAGTGCGACCGGCACCTGCGACGGTGTCAGCTCCGCCGCTGCTCGAGTCGTAGAGGCTCTTGCCATTGCGCGGGTCACCCGAGCCGTAGTTCGGCCAGTTGTTGTATGCCTCGTAGGTCGCGACCGGCTGCTGGTACAGGACATCGGCTTTCCTGGCATCGTCGCGCACAACGAACTCGATGTAGTTCTGATAGCCGTTGTCGTTGGTCAATACCGCGAGGAAAATGCCGCTCGTCCATGTCGCGGGAATGCCGAAGTCCGGCCCGGTCCATGAGCATTGCGTGAGGCCGGTGTTCGTGCCCGACGGTCCGTCGGTCGGGCACGCAGGTTGCTGTATGCCGGCGTACGGCCCAAGGTGCTGCATGAATCGGCCGCCGAGGCAGTTACCGCCGGCGTCGGGATAGCAACCCATGCGATAGATGTCGATCGTGTAGTTCTGCGCCGGGCTAACACTCACATTGAAGGTGATGTTCTCGCCTTTGTCGACGCTCGTCTGCGAGGCATAACCCTTGATCTCGCCGTTAGCGTCGGACGCGATCTTGTAACCGGAGTTTCCGATCATCCAATCCGTCGTACCCGGCTGTGAGTTCTCGACGACCACAGGATTCGGAGTCACCGTCGCGGCGGCAACGGATGCCGAGGCGAAGGACGCACTGAGGACGGCTATACACAGCGAAACGACTACCAGAAAATGGCGCCGCTGCCCTCGCGTCATCCGTGATCCCCTTCGTCGCTCGTCATATCGCGGTTGCGGTGAACGGTCTCTCGACCGCAACACGAAGCGACACCGTCCCAGCCGGACCATAGCCCGGCTACCCACGGACGGGCAATGCAAACGCGCTTGTTCGGTTGCATGTGGATTCCGACTCCATGTTGCTCGTTTGCCAGTTTGTAGTCACGCTCGACGTGTGTGGCGTGTGTGGCGCGTGCGGGTGGGGCCCGGCGGGGTGTGAGGAGGACTCGACGCGAAAAAGGCGACGATGCGATCGAGTTGCACCTCGATTGTCTCGTCGCGCACCTTCGTCAGCCCATTTTCGACTTGTTTACGCCGTTCATCCGGATCGTCGCGAAGACGTTCCAGCGCCGCAGCCGCCGCGTCGGCGTCGTTCGGAGGGATCAGGATCGCGAGGTCGTCGCCGACCGCGGCCGCGACGCCGCCGACGTCGGTAGCGACGATGGGGATTCCAGACGCCATCGCCTCCCAGATGACCTGCGGAAGTCCTTCCGTCAAAGAAAGGTGCAACAGCGCATTGCTGTCCCGATACAACTCGAGGAGCTGAGGTCCGCTCGGCACGTACCCCTTCAACTCGATGGCGTCCGAAACGCCGAGCTCGAGTGCCCGCTGCACGAGTGCCGATTCCATCGGGCCGTCACCGACTACTACGAAGCGCCAGCGCGCATCACGAGCACACAACCGTTTCGCGACTTCGGCGAGGAGCAGCGGATTCTTTTCCGGAGCCAACCGTCCGACGACGAGAACACGGAGTTCGCGATCCCATGATTTGTTGACGGCGACGTCGAGCTTCACGATGTCGGTGCGGGCGACGAGTGAGAACGGCGTAGACAGGACGTATCGCGCCCCCGCCAATCGGTACTTGCGCTCGAGAGCATCGCCCACGACGACGGTCGGTATGTTGCGAGCGATACGGCGAAATGCGTATTCGAGCGCGTCGGCCACGGGTATTGCCCAGAACCAGGCGCGCCCCGGAAGACGATGGCGGATGTAGTTGGGATAGTCCTGGCGAACCCCCAGGAACGTTGGGACGCCACGGTAGAGGGCTATGACCGCGAAGAGCACCGACATCGGGCCCGGTCCGAAGATCCAAACTGCATCGATCGCGTCCAACTCGCGATTGAATCGTCGAGCCGATGTCCTTGCGGCCATGAACTGCCGCCAGATGGCCGTTACAGCTGGATAATGGGGCAGCGCGACGAACCGCACTCCTCGATCGGGCAATTCGTAGTGGCTTCGGCCTGGTTCTGGATCGAGTCGTCCGAACAGCACGACCTCATCGACACGGGGCGGCAGCATCGTGACGAAGCGAACGAACGCTTGCGCGGCCGAACGGCGCTCACCCTCGCCGCGATACACGACGTCGGTATACACACCGAGTCGTGACGGCCACTTCTCCTCCGGTTGCACGCTGTTCATGAGTCCGACGTTCCGGAGTTCGCTACAGCAGCCGGTTCGAGCCCTCGACTGATTTGTTCTCTGCGCGTGAGCCTCTTCAGCAACCAGGAGGCATCGCTCCAGCGAGGTACGAAATCTCGCGTCCTCGTCGGCAACGCTCGACGGAAGATCATGATGGCCGCGATTCCGCCGATCGTGTAGGCGACGCTCGTCGCGATGGCCGCACCGAGACCCCCGAAGGGCGGGATGAGCACCGCGCAGAGCAGCACGGTCGCCACGAACGCGATGGCCGTTGCCGCGGTTGAAAGCATGGGATGTCGCTGAGCGATCAAAGCACTTCCAAGGAGTTCCAGACGCGCAGACGCCGAACGCGGACAGTGCAAGCACGCGCAGATCCGGAATCGAGTGAGCGAACTGGGCACCGAACACCGTTACGCACAACTGCGGTGCGAACACGATGAGGCCGGCCGACACGACACCAGAGATGACCAGCGCCAATCGGAAGACTCGAGTCGCGAGACGAGCGGCATCCTCGCGCGACGCGCGTACCAGATCAGGTCGTTGGACAAGCGAGAGCACCCCGGGTATGTAGTACAGAACTTCCGCCCACGCGACGGCAACGGTATAGAAACCAAGCTCGCGGGAGCCCGAGATCGCGCCCACGAACCATTGATCTCCGCGGTAGTTCCCGAGCTCCATGAACCGCCCCAAGTGGGTTCTGAATCCGAAGCTCAAGGATTCGCGGGCGAGAGGAAGATCGGGAGCGCCGAAGCCCGAAGTGCGCATGACGTGAACGACAAGGATCGTTGTGCCGAGCGCCTGTCCGAGGATCCATGCCGCGATTGCGGAACCGACGCTCAGTCTTCCCGTCGCCGCCATCGCGCCATTGAGCGTCACCGTCGTCGCGGGTCCGATAATCCACGCCGCGTTCGTCACGCCGAATCCATAGTCGGCTTGGACGAGGAGTTGGAGGTAGACCTTCAGGATGAGCAGCGGGAGAGAAACCATTGCGACGATGAGCCAAATGCGATCGACTTGTCCACCGACCGCGGGAAATATGTGCGTCAATTCGAGAACAGCCAGACCCGAGATCGCACCGAACATCAGCGCAAACAGAACAGAGTTCGTAGCGAGTGCTTGACGCGCCCGCGGGCGAGTGCCGCCGAGATTCGCGTTCGACTCCTCAACACCCCAGGTCGAAAAGTTCGCTGTCAACGTCGCGACCGCAATAAGGAACGCGACGTCGCCGCGCCCGGCCGGACCCAAGGTCCGTGCGACGATCATCACCTGAGTAAGCGACAGGACGGCGGCCGTCACGTTCGTCGCATATGTCATGACAGCCGAGCGGAAGGGCGACCGCTGCGGCTCGGAGTTCGTTTCGCGTGTGCCGTCGCGCTCGTCAGATCGGGCGTGACCCGGCAGCGAGCGCTGCAACGTGCGCAGCTCCCGTTCTTCGCGTTCTGTGCGGCTCAATCCGGCGCTCCCTAGCCGTGACTTCGGAGCTTGCGGATCCTTGAGGCCGAGATCCGATCTCTGCGTTCACCGCTCGGTCTTGGCATCAGTTACCGGTTCGATTGAATACCGCGGCGAAGGTGAGCAGCAAGATCTTGAGATCGGTGGCGATGGTGACACTCGAGAAATACTGCGAGTCGAGCCGGACTCGCTCGTCGAACGTCGATGAGTTACGCATTTTGACTTGCCAGAGTCCTGTGATTCCCGGAGGCATCTCAAGCCGGCGTGTATGCCAGAGGTCGTACGTCGCGGCGCTGAAAGACGTGGGCCGAGGTCCCACCCACGACATGTCACCCCGCAAGACGTTGTATATCTGGGGAAGCTCGTCGAGACTCGTCTTGCGCAAGAATCTGCCGACGCGCGTGATGCGGGGATCGTCGGGGATCTTGAAATCGGGCGCCGGGAGTACGTTCAAATGCCGCAACGACGCCTTGAGCTCTTCGGCGTTCGCCACCATTGTGCGGAACTTGTACATGCGAAACCGTCGTCCGTGACGCCCGGTTCTCGGCTGAGCAAAACAGACCGGTCCGGGTGTCTCGAGTCGGATCGCAATCGCGATGAACATCGCGAGCGGTATCGCGATCGGCAATGCCAGCACGCACAAGATGAGATCCAACCCGCGCTTCGAGATGAGGGTTCGACGCGAAAGTTGGCGAGCACGCGATTGGGTACCTGGGACGCGGATGTTCACGCGCGTCGTCAGATCCGCCGGGTGATCCGTCCAGGGATATCCCCCTCGAGGATGCTTCCACATCATCCGCTTTGATCCAGAATAATTGAGTGAGGTCGTTCGACGACCGCAACGATCACGTCAAACGTCAGACCATCCTCCGGGAAACACGCGATGGTGATCGTTTGACCCTCGAGGACTTCGGGCGCGTTCTCCCGGATGCGATTGAGCAACACCTGCGTGCGCTCATAGTCGGAGTTCCAGGCCAGGACGTAGCGATCACGGCCGTGGGCCCAGACCCGGTCGACGGAGCGGACGTGCGACGCGAGTGTCGCCGTGAGGTGCAGATCGTGACGCTGACGCGGTCTTCGCCCACTGACGAGCTGTAGCCGCTCTTGCCGAAAACGCATCAGCACGAACTTCGCGCCTGATCGCCGCGAGCGCTCGATCTCGCTCGCGAGTTCCATCCAGCCCGTCGTCCTGTCGGGCGACTCCGGCGCCGATCCGTCAGCGCGACGTCCCACCATCGCTGTACTCCCCACAGATATCCCCGCTCCGGGCGTCGCGGCCGATTACAACCTTCCCCGCAACTACGCCCCGGAGATGCGCCATCTGTCTAGTTCGGTCTCGATCATCAAGTCAAACGCCGGCCAGACGCTGGAACAAGACCGAAATTGTGAACGACGCATTAACACTCGGCCCGCTGATCCGGTGCCTCGATGCGCCAACCGTAAAGCAAATCCAATGCCCCAACGGTGCGCGCCGCATCCTGCATATGCCCTGCGCATCCGATCCGAAATCTACAGATGTGCCGGCACCACTTATGTTGTGTCGCTCGAGTTGGGTCGCATCATGTACCACAATGCGACACCCGCGCCCAGCAACAGAGGCAACGCGAGCAAGTCGGCTGCATCTACACCATGGTGGCTGTATACGTGGAACAAGTGGGGACTGGACGCCGGCTCGATCCACAGCCAAAGCGCCGCGCCGAGGATGCAACTGAGGGCGAGGAGTAACAACAGGAGCCGCCGGCCCCAGCCATGACGCGGACGCACGGCCGATGAAGAGTGGAGAGTTATCGAATCCAACGACTCCGATTCGACGCGCCTCGTTCGCGTGCGCCGCGCGGTCATCGCTCCTGCCGAACGTTCGTGAGGCCTGAGGACACTATCGACGCCGATTGGCGACCAGCAGAGTTCCTTGCAGCGTGATCCCCGCCTGGAACAGTGTCTTGCCCGCTTCTGCAACGTCCTTTCCGCGTGACCGATGCTGACTTGCCAAGAGAACGGTGTAATCACACGCTTTGGACCAAGCGATGCCTTCGCTCGAGTCTGCGACCGCCGGCAAGGGGATGATCACGATCTCGGATCCTGAGGACCGGACTGTTTCCAGCAAGCAGTTCGCCTGGCCCGGACTGCGTAAAGGCGCCGCCGCAACGAGACTGATCCGATCGGTGACGTGAGACCGTACTGCCATCGGTGAAGCTTGCTGTACCGAGGAATCACCGATGCCGTCGTGCGACGAAACATCGCTGCCGCCCTGCGCGCGAGCTGCTTTCAACTGTTTTTCGTCGCAACCCGTCTTGATCACTGTCACCTTGAAACCACGCTCTGCCGCAACTGCGGCGAGCGCCATCGCGACGACCGGGGCCACAATCCGCTCGTCACAGTCGATGACAGCGAGCGTGTGCACGCTCCGCCCGTCGCCGTCCAAACCGAGCCTTGCGGACGTTTGCCGATATCGTTCCGCGGCCTTGGACCGGTCGAGTGCACCGGTGGACTGGAGAGCATTGGCCATTCCACGAGAAAAACTCACCGTTCCCAGCTGTGGCCGCGGGACGATTTCCGCGAGGTCAGCCTCCGATCGAATCGGCGCGCGTATGGTCTCGCGGACGATCAGCGCGAGAAGCGCCAAGATGAATCCCACCAACGCGGCCAGCACCGAGAGCATCTCCACGGGCGGACCGGATTGGCTCGTCGGGACAACGGCGGGGTTCACGATGGTCAACACGCCGGCCTCGGGCGTCGACCAGACCTTGACGGCAGCCGCGCGGATGTCGTTACGCGTCGCTTCGGGAAGCGACGCGACGTCGGGTTCTTGCATGAGAGCGTCAACCGCGGTTTCGGCGTGACCGGGATGCTGGACCTGCAGCCGTAGAAGCGCTTTCGCCGTCCTGTTTGCCAAGAAGGCGGCGACCCGCGGCCGGCTGGCCGTGGCCGTGACGGTAACGAGCCTTGTGACCGAACTCGAGGTGACCGACAGTTTTTTCTTCAGCGCGGTGGCGCCACCCGATAACCGCGCTGCGGCCGCAACCTCGGTCAGCAGTGGCTCCGAGGTCGCGAGCTCGGCGTAGGTGCGCGCCAGCTGCGCCGACGCGTTCACGGTGTTCAAGTCGGTGTTGACCGGGCCAGTCAGGAGTTGAACGCTGGCCTGATAGGTCGGAGGTAACTGAGACGCAACCGCATAACCCGCGATGCCACAGAGAATCGTTACCACCAGCAACCCGCCCCACCAACGCGCTACGAGCGGCAACACATTTTCTTGTCTCACGGCTTTCCCTGTGTCACGGGATCATTCGCGGCACACCCGCCCGACTCCGACTACGAGCATAGCCCCGATTGCGTTTGTCACGACCTACGGAAGCCGGGGTTAGGCATCAACGCTCGATGTCGAGAGCGCCAGCGGAATGCTGCCAAGCGCGAGCATCAGCCAGTAGTAGCGCTCGAATGCAAGCGACAGGAATAGGCCTGCGGTCATGTACGCAACCAACGCGACGAACAGGCCCAGCGCAAGATTGGTGAGTTCGGGCCGCCGGGTCCGTTCGCGACGCCGAACCCGCAGCAGACCGAACAAGGTCGACAGCAATGCACCGGCGAACGCGACCAAACCAAGGATGCCGACATCGGCCGCAAGTCCTAGGACGATGTCGTGCGCGGCTCGTTCAGGTGCTCCGCCCTTTGCCTTTCCATATTTCGCGGTCTCATGAACCTCGCCACCTGTGCGTTGTGCGTACTCCTGGTAGTACGCGGGGAACATTCCCGGTCCGACACCGAGCACCGGGTGGTCCGCGAAAGCATGCGCGGCGGCGATCATCTCGGTCGAGCGACCTTGAATCGAGGAGTCAGCACGGCTCGACGAACTCTGCGTAGAGGTCGCACTCGTTATCGTCGACAGCGTCGAGAGTCGAGAGCGATAGCCCGGAACCGCGAGAAGTATGAGCCCCGCGCCCACGACCGTGAGCAAGACCGTTCGTGCGCTGATCTCGCGGAACACGACACACACGACGAATGCAATGACAAGCGCCACGCCCGCGCCGCGGGAGTACGTCAAGATGAGGGCGCCGACGCACAGCGCCAATCCGACACAGAGCGCGAATCGGGCGAGTCGTCGACCTTCGTTTCGAAGCAGAAACGGTATGAGCACGATGGGAACGAGCAGGATTTGCGCATAATAATTCGGATCGCCGAGCGGCCCGCTGACGCGCGGCGACGGCGAAAGGCCGAGGAGGTAATCGACGGGAAGCAGTGCGAATCCCTTGAAAGGCTTCGACCACGATCCCGTCGCCCACTGAATGACGCTGAAGAGCGAGAGGATCGCGCCGGCAATGACGATCGCGTACAGAGCTCGACGTAGGACTCGCGTCGTCGTGATCGAGTTCACGATCAGGAAGAACAGCGCGACGCCTTCGATGAGAAACTGACGTACTTCAAGTTGGAACGGCACGCTCGGGTCGGGCGAACGCATCGTCGACACGAGTTGCGCCAACAGATACAACAGGATGAACAGGAACGCCGTCGGCACGACGACTCGGGGATTCCTTCGGAGGTTGGTGTACACCGGGATGGCGAGTGCACCGATAAGGACCAGTCCCAGCAACTGCGGGGCGCCGTGCGAGTTAACGGCGACGCCAACGGCGTTGCTGAAGAGTAAAAACACCACCGCGACGCTGATGACGTCGCCGGTTTTCCACTTCGACTCCCTGCGAGCGCTCGCCGCGCGTTCGGACGCGGGCGGAACGGCGCTCACCAAGATCGTCGAGCCGGGCTGTGAATCTTGAAGGCGAAGCTCAGGTTGGCTCGCGAACTTCTGCACCCGAACGACCCCCTCGAACGTCCGGTTAGATTACGTAGCTCGGCTGTGACATGGCCAGTCGGCTAACCGAGCCCGTCGCGTCATGCGATGCCACCGGTACGCGCCATCGGCCGCCCTGGTGCCGAGACTCCACCTAGTTGGTGATAACGCGGAAATGGGTCCAGGGGATGGCGCTGAGAATGCTTCGGTTGATGCTCGGGTCCCATTGGGCGGTGCTGCGGGCTTCCAGGTAGATCTTTGACGACCCGGAATGGTCGACCACATACATGCCATAGCGTTGAAGCGCACGGGCAATAATTTTGGCAGCGGGATTGAGTCCCCATTGGGTGAAATCGGCGTCGGTGAGAGCAGGATTGAGTTGGAGGTGTGATCCCTCGGGGAGATCGACGCCAAGAAGGCCGCCGAACGCGCCACCATCGGATTTGGAAGCCGGGTACACGAAGGTGCTGGACGGACTGTTGTAACCGAAGGCGAGCGCGTGGTCGATTTGGCCCTGGCTGATTTCCCACGGGCGGACGAGCCCGGCCAGATATGGAGTGCCATCACCACGGCCCGCGAGACCATCGGCGAAACGGCCGTCGTAGCCGCTCGTGGAGTGGTAGCGGTACCCGTTGGAGGCGATGTAGTTGCCGGGCGAGGTCGGGTCGGGAGCGAACTGCCAGAATCCCCACTCCGTTCCCGATGCGGGATCCAGCAACACGATCTGACTGTCGCTGCCGACTCCGCCTTGCGCAGCGGTCGGGACGGGGACTTGGAATGTCCACGGGGAGCCGTGTCCGACGCGGGACTGGTCACCATTGTCGTAGGTCGAGAAATAGCCGTTGCCGTTGACGGTAGCAAGAGGCGTCGTAGCCGAGATCTGATACACGGGAATGGTGTATTGGTCGGGATCCGACGTAAGGGGCAGACCGTTGTCCGCGATTGCGTTGATATACCTTGCCGAGTTCGGATCGACCGTCGGCGAAGTACTGATCGGCGTATTCCACGGCGAAGAACCGTCATAGGGAAGGCAGGCGCCGGTCGCGACATCGGGGCATGTCGACGCGGGGACCGTCGACGTTGTCGTGGTCGACGCGGGCACCGTCGATGATGTCGTGGTCGACGCGGGCACCGTCGATGATGTCGTGGTGGACGCGGGGACCGACGACGATGTCGTGGTGGACGTATCACTCGTCGATGGCGCGGAACTAGGGGTGCTGGTCGCAGGCGGCGCCCCTTGGATCTCGACACCGGTTATTGCCCAATCGTCGCCACCGCTGTCGCCGACGAGGTCGTTGTTTGCTCCAACCGTCGTCACGGCCGTGTCCGGTGCATTCGAATACCAGGCCGATGCGGAAATGCGGCCCCCTCCGCTACCACTCGCCACGTTCGTGATGGCGCTTTGCGCGCCGCTGGGCAGAACGAAAGTCCGAAGCCGGTTGGTCCCCAATCCGAGGAGCAGGCCGCCTTGGGTCGCAGCCACCGTCGTGCGCATATTCGCGTTGTCGCCATCACGTTTTGTCGGGCCCGGATCCGTTTCCACGCTTTCGAGCGCGTCTGCGCCGTTGTTTCCAACCGCAGCACCCGCGACCGTGAGCGCGAGCACTGATGCTGCTCCGCTGTTCTTGGGCAAGTTGACCGAAACTGCGCCCGACGTTGCTGCTCCCTGGGCGCGGAAAACGGCCAGTGTCTCGATGTTCTGACTGTTTCGAACAGACGTGACCAAATCGAATTTCAACCCGTTTCCGCTCACTCCGACGCGGATGTTTCGCGAAGCTTGTGTCGCGACGGCGACGATCGTGAGGTCGTCCGGCCCCGGAGTCCACGTCGGGAGTACAACGCCGGTGCTGGAAGTCGCGACCCCGAGCACTTGATCGACCACTGGGGTAGATGCAGATGTGCTCGCCTGATCCGCGCGTACTGGTGCGGACACCGCAAGGACGAGTGCGACCGCAAGCACGATCGGCGCTCGTTCGCGCAGAGAGCTCATCCAATTGTGACCCATTCAACGTCCATCGGCAGGCACCGGTCGGTTCTTGATTTCTCGCAGGGCGAATGGTGAGTCGGCGTGTACGCCGGACACAGGACGGTGAGCGCTCTGACCAGGGGAAATACCCCTGCAGGCGGCAACCACGCGAGCAGGCCGCGGGAGGCGTCCGGATGTTGACGGTGCCGGTTGTTTCGAACGGGACGGTTGTCACGCTTCAGCCGTGAGCACTCGCCGTTGGTCAGGGATGTTTTTGGCGTTTGCGGGCCGCGGCATCGACGTCGACGTCGACGAGCGCTTCCACATCGCCGCCACCAGTGCCAGCGTTCGTGATCAACACACCACCGTGCGAGTGTCCGACGAGCACGACCGGCGTGATGTGGTCAAGGGATTGTGTGCTCTGGGCTGTCGCGCGAGATTGGGTTTCGTCAATCAAGCTGGAAGGTACTCGGATGCCGTACGCCGAAGGGCGCGTCTTCTACGACGCTGATAGTCATCTGATGGAGACGAGCGATTGGCTGGTCTCGTATGCCGACCCCGATCTTCGGGATCGAATCCGACCGTTGTATCTCGGTGGTGCCGGTGCGATGGCGGATGAAGCGGTCCGTCAGGCCGACGTCCGCCGTATGGGTGGGGTCGGGCTGGACGAGATCGAGGGTCAACTCCTCACGCGCAAGGGTTGGCACGCGTACGGTGCGTTCGACTCGGTCGAACGGAGCCGCGCGCTTGACCTGCTCGGGTTCGACAAGCAGCTCGTGTTCTCGACGTTTGCGCCGACTCAGTTCCTTGGCGACGACGTGGAGCTGCTCTATGGCGGCACCCGTGCGCATAACCGGGCAATGGCTGAGTTCTGCGCCGATGACGAACGACTCATCGCGGTCGGGTTTGTTCCGCTGAACGATCCGACGCGGGCCGCCGAGGCGGTCGATGAGGCACTCGCGTTCGGATGCGGCGCGATCTTGGTGCCGTCACATCCGCCCCGCACCCACTCGCCGACGCATCCCGACCTGGATGGGGTGTGGGCGCGGCTGCAAGACGCAGCGGTGCCCCTTACGGTGCATGTCGGTGGGGGTGGGCGTCCGCTACGTGCGAGTTTTCACGAGAACGGACGACCCAAGCCGACGGACTTTCTCGGAGGCGGTGAGAACATCCGGTCGAAGGACTACATGGTCTTGCACAATCCACCGGAGGTCTTCGTCGCGGCGATGGTTCTTGACGGTGTGTTCGAGAAGTTCCCGCGACTGATGTGCGGCGTGATCGAACAAGGAGCGCTGTGGGTTCCCGCGCTGATGCGCCGCATCGACATCGCGCAAGCGACGTTCAAGAAGAGCGAGCCACTGCTCGCGGCGCTGTCATTGAAAGCATCTGACTACATTCGTCGACAAGTACGGTTCACGCCGTTCCCGACCGAGCCGGTGGACTGGCTTATCGAGCAGGCCGGCGAGGAACTGTTCCTCTTCTCGTCCGACTATCCGCACCCGGAGGGGACCAAAGACCCCCTCGGTCGGTTCGAGGACAGCCTCGACGGCGTAGAAGACGACGCGAAAGACCGCTTCTATTCGAAGAACTTTGCGGAGTTGTTTTCGCTCAGCACCTAAGCGTCGGCCGATGCGAAATCGGCTGAATCAGCGGCATCCTGTTCGCTCGCTGCGTGTGACGCTTTCACCCCAGGTCACAGGCTTCGGAGGTGGTGAGCCGGCCGGTACGCCGGAGAGTCAATTAACTCGTTGGCGCCTATCAGCCCTGCGCGGGGCGGCGGTCCTCGAGCCAGCGCTGGTACTCGGACAGCAGCGCGTTGAGTCGCTTGCGGTCGACCGTCTCCTCGATCTGTTGGGTGCCGACGAGGATGGTGAGCCCGATGCGGGCCAGGACGCGCGCCTCCGATTTGGCGATGCCGATGTCGAGGAAGGCCTGCGTGAGCGCAGTTTCTCGCGCGGTGTCGACCAGCCGCTGATACTCGGCGACCAACGGGGCGGTGCGGGCCCAGCCGCGAATGGCGCTCTCGGCCTCGTGGTTGAGGGAAAGGGCGATGCGGCGGAGCACGTCGACGCGCGCGAGCGGATCGCTCGTGTTCTTCACCTGCTCCTTGAGCGCGTACACGCGGCCGTCGGCCCATTGTTCGAGGAAGGCGGTGTGGAACTCGCGGATGCCGCCGAAGTGCGCGTAGAAGCTGCCGGTCGTGACGCCGAGACGCGCGCAGAGGTTGGCCATCGTCAGCGCGCTCACGCCGCCGTCGGCGAGCAGCTCGAGGGCAGCGCGGTAGTAGTCGTCTTTGCTTTGGCGCATGCGTTGCCGATCTCTCTTGGCAACAAACATAACATAAGTTATGGTACGGCCATCGCTCGAAAGGGGAACGACATGAGCCTGCCGGACCTACGCGATCTGACCAACGTCTTCGTGGATCCGACCGCGTACGCGGATGAGGAACGATTCCACGACGCATGCCGGGTACTGCGACGCGAGCGCCCGGTCGCGCGGGTGGAGTCGGAGCGTTACCGGCCGTTCTGGGCGGTGACCCGCCACGCCGACGTGTTGGATGTCGAGCGCGACAACGAGCACTTCCGCAACTCCCCGCGTCCGCTGCTCGTGCCCGCCGCGATGGAGGCGAGGGCCGAGGCGAACGGTGGTCCGGTCCTGCGCACGCTCATTCACATGGACGACCCGGATCACCGAGCGTTTCGCGGCATCACGTCGAGCTGGTTCCTGCCGGGCCGGATTCGCTCGCTCGAAGACCGCGTCCGCGAGCTCGCCGTCGGCTACATCGACCACATGGCCGAGCTCGGCGGTGCGTGCGACTTCGTGCAAGAGGTCGCGGTCGGCTTTCCGCTCCACGTCATCCTTTCGATCCTCGGTCTGCCGCAGGAAGACTTTCCGAAGATCCTGAAGCTCACCACCGAAGCGTTCGGAGGCGACGACGAGGAGCTCACCCGCTCCGCCGACCCGGAAGAACGGATGGCGGTCATGCTCGACTTCTTCCAGTATTTCGTGGCCCTCACCGCCGACCGGCGCGCGAACCCGACCGACGACCTCGCGTCGGTCATCGCCAACGCGACGATCGACGGCGAGCCGCTCAACGACTTCGATGCTGCGTCGTACTACGTCATCATCGCCACGGCCGGGCACGACACGACGAGCTCGTCGATCGCGGGCGGCCTCGAGGCGCTGCTGCGTCATCCCGACCAGCTCGCGCGTTGCGTGACGATCCGTCACTCGGCGCGAACGCGGTCGAGGAGATGATCCGATGGGTGACTCCGGTGAAGGAGTTCATGCGCACGGCCACGGAGGATCGTGTCGTTGGTGACGTGACGGTCGCCGCGGGCGACTCGGTTTATCTCGCGTACCTGTCGGCCAACCGCGACGAGGACGTGTTCGAAGATCCGTTCCGGTTCGACGTGCCCGGCCTGACAACAAGCAGGTCGCGTTCGGCTACGGCGTGCACTTCTGCCTCGGTGCCCACCTCGCTCGTCTCGAGTTGCGCGTCTTCTTCGAGGAGCTCCTCGCGGGTCGACGACCTGCGGCTCGCGGGCGAGCCGTCGAGGTCGGCGACGGTGTTCGTCGGCGGCCTCAAGCACCTTCCCGTCTCGTATCGAATGCGCTGATGCAGCAGACGACGCTCGGGCGAACCGGGCTCGACGTTTCGGTCGCCGGACTCGGCTGCGGTGGTCATAGCCGGCTCGGCCTCACCACCGGCGGGAGCGAGGACGACGCGATCGCCGTCGTCCACCGAGCGCTGGATCTCGGCATCAACCTGATCGATACGGCGCGCGCCTATGGGACCGAGGAGGTCGTCGGCCGGGCACTGGCCGGCCGACGCGACGAGGTGGTCCTCTCGACCAAGGCGATACCCGAAGTGAACGGCGAGCTCCTCAGCGCGCAAGCGTTGCGCGCATCGGTGGAGAAGAGCCTGGGACGGCTGCGCACCGACCACGTCGACCTCTTCTTCGTGCACGGGTTGGGCACCCAACACCTGCAGCACTGCCGCGACGTGCTGGCCCCCGAGTTCATCCGGCTGCGCGAGGAGGGCAAGGTCTGCTTCGTCGCGGCCAGCGAGGCCTTCGCGCGTGACACCGCGCACAAGGCGCTCATCGGCGCGTTGGACGCGGGCGACGACTGGTTCGACGTGGCGATGGTCGGGTTCAACCTGCTCAATCCGTCGGCCCGCGGCCGCTTGCTCGCCGCGACGCAAGCACGCGGCATCGGTGTGCTCGTGATGTTCGCGGTCCGGCGCGCGCTTTCCGATCCTGAGGTCTGCCGGGAAGTGGTCACCGACCTGGTAGCCGATGGTGCGGTGGACCCCGCCACCGTCGCCGATCAGAAGGATCCACTCGGCTTCCTTGTTCACCCGGACGGTGCCGGCTCAGTGGTTGACGCCGCCTATCGCTTTGCTCGCCACGAACCGGGCTGCGACGTGGTGCTCACGGGCACGGGGAGCGTCGAGCACCTCGAGGAGAACGTGCGCTCGATCACCGCGGGACCGTTACCCGAACGCGACCTCGCGCGGTTGCGCACGATGTTCGGCACGGTCGATACGGTCAGCGCGAACTGATGAGCAATGGAAGGAGTTGTTGACGTGGTGACCGCTCATCGAACGAAGCTCGTACCCCAAGCGACACCGGAGACGCAGCCGTTCTGGGACGCCTGTCGCGACGGCGTGCTGATGCTGCAGTGGTGCCGGCCCTGCGAGGCCGCCTTCTTCCCGCCCTCGTTGTACTGCCCCCGTTGTCTTTCCGACGACGTCGAGTGGCGAGAAGCGAGCGGCCGCGGTCGGCTGCACACCTACGTGATCGCGCAGCGCGCCGCCCCGGGCTTCGAAGCCGAAGTTCCGTACGCGATCGCCATCGTCGAGCTCGACGAGGGTCCGCGCCTGATGTCGAACATCGTCGGTATCCCCAACACGCCCGACCATCTGGTGCTGGACATGGAGTTGCGAGTGGCGTTCGAGTCGCGCGGTGACGGAGTTCGGGTACCGGTGTTCGGGCCGGCTGATCGATGAGGCGCCGATCGAGTGCCGCGATCATCGGCGCGGCCGAGACCACGGAGCTCGGACGGATCCCGCACATGTCCGAGCTGTCGTTGCATCTTGACGCAGCCCGGAACGCGATCGCGGACTGCGGGATCGATGCGTCCGACATCGACGGCGTGGCCGGCGTCAACCGATATCCGACGTTGGTTGCCCAACAGCTCGGTCTCGCGCCGACGTATGTCGACGGCACGAGCGTCGGCGGATGCTCATTCCTTCTGCACGTCCGTCACGCCGCCGCGGCGATCGCGAGCGGTCTCGCATCGATGGTGCTCATCACGCATGGTGAGTCGGGTCGCTCGCCGCGTGGGTGTCAGTGGATTCCGCGGCGCGGGCAGTTCTCCCGCGCTCCAATTCGAGGCGCCCTACGGCGTCAACGGCCCCCCGACGATGTTCCCGATCGGCGTCGTCCGCTACATGAAGGAGTTCGGCCTCACCCACGAACAGCTCGCTTCGGTCGCCGTAGCCCAGCGGCAATGGGCGGCGACGAACCCGCGGGCGATGATCCGCGAGCCGATCACCGTCGAAGACGTGCTCGCCTCGGACCTGATCGCCTACCCGATGCACCGTCTCGAGTGCTGTCTGGTCACCGATGGCGGTGGCGCGCTGCTCGTCACGTCCGCCGAGCGCGCGCGCGGATATGGATCTTCCGCACCCGCCCGTCTACGTCGCGGGCGCGGGGGAGGCGTTGGGGCCGGCGATGATCTCGCAGATGGACGACTTCACGACGTCCGCCGCGTTTCGCGCGTCCGGGCGCCTCGCCTTCGCGGAGGCCGAGATCGAGCCCGGCGACGTCGATCACCTCATGGTGTACGACGCGTTCGCTCACCTCCCGATCTACGGACTCGAGGATCTCGGCTTCGTGAGTCGCGGCGAGGCCGGCGCGTTCATCGCCGCGGGCAACACGGCGCCCGGGGGACACCTCCCGATGAACACGAACGGCGGTGGACTCTCCTACACGCATACCGGGATGTACGGCATGTTCGCCATCCAGGAGTCCGTACGTCAGCTCCGCGGTACCGCCCCGGCGCAGGTCCCCGATGTCGAGGTGAGCGTCACGCACGGAGTCGGTGGGATGTTCGCCGCCGCGGCGACGCTCGTGCTGACGAATCGAGAGCCAGGAGCTCGTGAGACCAAGGAGAACCAGCTATGACAGGAATGTGCGAGGGGCGGGTGGCCATCGTCACCGGCGCCGGGCGCGGCATCGGGCGCGAGTACGCGCTGATGCTCGCGGAGCAGGGCGCGAAGGTCATCGTCAACGACCTCGGCGCCGCACGCGACGGCACCGGGGCTGACGCCAGCCCGGCCCAACAGGTGGTCGACGAGATCACGACGATGGGCGGCGAGGCCGCGGTCAACGGTGCCGACGTCAGCGACTTCGACGCGCGGCGAAGGAGATGATCGACCAGGCCGTGGAGACCTTCGGCGGCCTCGACGTCGTCGTCAACAACGCCGGCATCCTGCGCGACCGCATGCTCACCAACATGACCGAGGAGGAGTGGGACCTCGTCATCAAGGTCCACCTCAAGGGCACCTTCGCCCCCGCCCGCCACGCCGCCGCCTACTGGCGGGAACGATCGAAGGACGGTCGAGACCAACGACGCCCGGATCATCAACACGACGTCGGTGTCGGGCATCTACGGCAACGTCGGCCAGACGAACTACGGCGCCGCCAAGCAGGGCATCGCCGCGCTTCACGTTCATCGCCGCGCTCGAGCTCGAGCGCTACGGCGTGACGGTCAACGCGATCGCGCCCGGCGCGCTCACCCGCCTCACCGAGGACCTCGGCATGGGTCAGGCCGAGCGAGGAGGCCAAGGCGGCCATGTCGCCCCGTTGGATCGCACCGCTCGTGCACCTGGCTGGCAAGCCCGCAATCGGCCGGGATCACCGGCGCGCGTGTTCGAGGCGTCCGGTCAGATGCTCGCCGTCGCCGAGGGATGGCACCGCGGGCCCACCGTCGGCCGCCGTCGATGATCCCGAGGCCGTGGACGAGATCGTCCGCGAGCTCTTGGGCCGATACCCGACCGCCTGCGGGCATGGACGGCAAGGACCTCGCCGGATGGGAGGGCCGCTGATGACAACGACGGACGAGCGCGCAGATCACGGAGTCCCCAGAGCTGGCCGAGTTCCGGCGCAAGGTGCGGTCGTTCCTCACCGAGCACGCGCCGAAGCGCGCAGGGCGCGCGACGACGAAGCAGCGCCGTTCGAGGCGCGGGTCGCCGACGTCGCCACGCAGAAGGCGTTCCAGGCAGCACTCGCCGACGCCGGCCTCGCCGGGCTCACGTGGCCAAAGCCGTGGGGGCAAGGCCTCACGCCCGAGCACCAACGCGTCTTCAACGAGGAGGCGGCCGGCTACGAGCTGCCGACCACCGCGTACATCATCGGCCTCGGCATGGTGATCCCCACGATGATCGAGTTCGGCACCGACGCGCAGATGCGAGCGCTACGTCGCCAAGGCGCTGCGGGGCGAGGAGATCTGGTCGCAGATGTTCTCCGAGCCGGGTGCCGGCTCCGATGTCGCCAGCCTGCAGATGCGCGCCGAGCGCGACGGCGACGAATGGGTCCTCAACGGCCAGAAGGTCTGGACCACCGGCGCGCAGCTCTCGGACTTCGGAGCCGTCATCGCCCGCACGAACCCGGACGAAGCCGAAGCATCGCGGCATCACGATGTTCATCATGGACTTCGAGGCGCCGGGTGTGGAAATCCGGCCGCTGCGCCAGATGAATGGTGGCTCCGGGTTCAACGAGGTGTTCTTCACCGACGTACACATGCCGGACGCGAACCGGATCGGCGCCGTCGACGACGGCTGGCGCTGCGCGGTCGCCATGCTCATGAACGAGCGCGTCGCTATTGGCTCCGGTGGTCGGCGGTGGACGAAACGCCGGCGTGAAGCCGCTCATCGACCTTGCCCGCCGGCGCGGGGCGCTCGAAGAACCGATCGTGCGCCAGGCCATCGCCGACGTCTATATCCGTACGCAGATCATGGGCTACATCGGGCAGCGCACCCGCGCTGCGGTGACAGCCGGCAAGGCGCCGGGTCCCGAGGGCTCGATCGCCAAGCTCGCCGGCGCGCAGCTCGCCCGGCGCACGTCCGATCTCGGCCATGGCCATCGCCGGCGCCGGCGGTCAGGCCTGGGAGGACAAGCGCGAGTCGCCGGTGGGCGCTCGGTGTCCTGTCCGCACCCGCGTCGCGCATCGCGGGCGGAACCGACGAGGTGCAACGCAACATCATCGGCGAGCGGGTGCTCGGACTCCCGAAAGAGCCACAGGTCGACCGTGACATCCCGTTCTCGGAACTGAAGGTCGGCACCCAATCCATCGCCTAGCGCGCCGCGTTCGGATGCACCCAACTGGGATCAGCCGCACCCGCCGCGCCAGGCGGCAAGACCCACGGCCGCGGTCACGACCAGCGCAGCCGCGAGCGGAGCGACGACGTGCACATGGAGGGCGAGCGCCGCACCAACGAGCGCGCCCACGAACATCGCGGAGACCGCGACGAGGCGACGGCCCGCAGCCGAACCGGCTCCTCCTGCGATCGCGCTGTCGGCTGCGATACCTGTGATCGTCAGTGTGAGCACGGTCGTCGTCAGGTCGGGGACGGCGAGCTTGCGCGCGGTCGCGTTCTGGATCCCCATCGAGATACCGAGCAGGACGATCAACGCGTATCGGTACGCGCCGCCTACCGGGTCGCCGCTCGCGGCGGCGACGATGACGGACACGCCGAGCAGCACCACCTGGAACGACGTCGCGGCGGTGAGCAGGTGTCCACGATGGTGCTCGAGGCCGGAACCGGCTCTGCCCCCGACGAGCGCGCCGAGCACGAACGCGCCCAACGCGACGAGCGAGGCCGAGATCGAGAACCCGGGCGCACCCGCGATCGCAAATCCCAAGAACACCACGTTGCCGGTCATGTTCGCGACGAAGACGTGGCCGAGGAGCAGGTAGCTGAACGCGTCGACCATTCCCGTGACGAGCGTCAGGCCGACCAACAGCGGTGGGAGCGGGCCGTGACGGCCGGCGCGACTCGGAACGAGCACCTCCCGCACGTCGTCGACGAACTGGAATTCGCGAAGCATTGAGGGTTCCTCCGTCAGGGCTTCAGCACGATCTTGCCGTTCGTGTGTCGCTGCTCGAGCTCGGCGAACGCGTCTCGGACCTTTTCCAGTGGATAGGTCGCGGCAATCGGAATCTCGATCTGGCCTGACGCGACGAGCTCGGCCATCTCCGACAACACATCGGTCGTCGAGGCATCCGCACTTCCGTCGGCTTTGGTTCCGAGCTCTTGTGCCTTCTCGCGCGAGATGATCGTCTCGATGCGGTCTCTTGCGACTCCGAGATCAACCGCGAGCTGCACGTATTGCGGGCCGAAGAGGTCGATAAAGGCGTCGATACCGTTCGGCGCAGCCACACGTAGCCGCGCTTCGAGTCGCTCGCCGTACGAGATCGGGATGACACCGTGCGCCGTGAGCCACGCGTGATGCGGCGCTGACGCGATGCCGAGCACGGTCGCGCCCTTCGTGCGGAGCAACTGGACGACGACCGAGCCGACTCCACCCGCCGCCGCGGACACCGCGACTGTGTCACCAGGCTTTGCATCGACGGCTCGGACCGCGGCGTACGCGGTGCAGCCGACGACGTAGAGCGATCCGGCGACCTCCCAACTCAACCCGCGGGTTTGTGGATCAGCTGCGTGACGGGAACCGCGACGTACTCGGCTTGGCTCGATCTTCGCCACGACCAGCCGAGCACTTCGTCGCCGACCGCGAAGTCGGTGACTCCCTCGCCGACGGCGCTGACCACACCGGCGAGGTCGCTGCCCTCACCCGACGGGAACGTCGCGGGGAAGCTCGCCGCGAGCGCGCCTTCGCGAATGCGGCTCTCACCCGGGTTGATCGCCGCGGCGCGAACTTCCACGACAACTTCGTCGACTGCCGGTTCGGGAACCGCGACGTCGGCGACGTACAGAACGTCGAGGTCTCCGTAGTGATCAAACCGTATTGCTCGAGCCATGCTCGTCCTCCTATGACTCGATATCTCCGTCTCAATGGTTTTCGGCAAGCGACACGATCTCGTTCGAGTCGAGGCGCAGTCCGGCGGCGGCCACGTTTGCCTCGAGGTGCGCGACCGACCCGGTCCCGGGGATCGGCAAGATTGCGGGCGATCGCGCGAGCAGCCACGCGAGGACGACCTGTCGGGTCGTCACGTGATGGCTCGCCGCAATGGTCTCGAGCTGCTTGTCGGCGAGGTCGTGAATCGGCGCCCATGGCAGAAACGTCATTCCGTCGCGTTCGCACACATCGAGGATCGTCTCGGACTCGCGGTCACCGAAGTTGTACCGGTTCTGAACCGACACGACGTTCGTCATATCCCGCGCGATTCCGAGCAGTCGCTCGTCGACATTCGAGACGCCGATGTGGTGGATCTTTCCTTCGCTCTGGAGCTCGACGAGTGCGCCCACTGACTCCTCGTAAGGAACCTTCGTGTCGGGGCGGTGCAGTTGGTACAACGGAATCCGCTCGAGGCGGAGGCGCCGCAAGCTGCCTTCGCACGCGGCCTTGAGATGTTCGGGCCGCGCGTTGTGGGGCCAGCGATCCGGTCCCGTGCGCTCGAGCCCGCCCTTCGTCGCGATGACGAGGTCCTCCGGGTACGGGTACAACGCCTCGGCGATGAGGTTCTCGCTCACGTGCGGCCCGTACGAGTCCGCGGTGTCGATGAAGTTGGTGCCGAGCTCGACCACGCGGCGTAAGACCGCCTTCGCTTCGTCTCGGTCGGCCGGTTCACCCCAGATACCGGGACCGGTCAGACGCATCGAACCGAACCCGAGACGGTTCACTTCGAGATCGTCGCCGATGGTGATCGTGCCGGCCTGCGCGGCCGAGATGTTGGTTGCCGAGATGTTGGTTGCCGAGATGTTGGTTGCCGAGATGTTGGTTGATTGCATCGTTTGCTCCTTCCGAGGAGTTCAAGCCATCGCACAGCTGTACGCGGTGATCGCGAGCGCTTCGATCACGTCTGGTCGATGCGCGACGTCGTCGCTTGCTCGCATGAGCACATGTCCCGCCGGCATCGGTGCACAGCGATATGCCCAGCCGGCGGCCTCGATCGGGTCGGCCGCGTCGTCGGCGACGATGACTGCGACCGCGATGTCGTTGCGTTCCAGCGGCTTGTGCAGTCCGGTGATGAGCCAGAGCTGCCGACGGTCGAGCGGTTCACAGTCGATGCCGAACGCAGATACACCCGGAGTGCCGAGGCTGTAGGGGCGCTCCACTACCCACGGCAGGCTGAGTACCCATTCGTGGAAGTCCGTGAACGCCGGCGTGAGGCTGAAGCACGAGGGGTGGGAAGTCCTGGTTGCGGGTCGCCGCCGAATCATGACTCGTACAGTCCTGCGCTTGCTGGTGCCATCACGCTCTCCTCAGCCGGTTCGTACTCCCACTGTGCGCCCGCGACCCGTCCGGTTCACCCCGAACACGTGTAGTCGCGGACTACGCGTGTTCGGGGTGAGTCTTGCTGATCTTCCCTACGACTATTCCGCGCTCGAGCCTCACATCTCCGGCGAGATCATCGAGCTCCACCATGACAAGCACCACGCCGCGGATGTCGCCGGCGCCAACCAGACGTTGGAACAGCTGGAGGAGGATGCCGCGGGGCTTGAATGCGTGGAGTCTTATCGTGCGATCAGGATATTGACTGTTTCCTGATCGTACGATAAGGTCACACTCGTGACCAGCGTTGCGGCCCGCCCGGCCGGGCTCGATACGAGGCGCGCGATCCTCGACGCCGCGTTGGATCTGTTCTCGGAGCGCAGTTTCGACGGGGCGTCGACCCGCGCGATCGCCGAGCTCGCCGGGGTCACCCAGCCGTTGCTCAACTACCACTTCGCCGGCAAGGAGGAGTTGTGGCGCGCCGCGGTCGGGGATCTGTTCGAGCGGTTCCGCACCTCGATGCAGCAGCGCCTCTCCGGTCTGCGCGGCGTCGACGAGGTCACGATCGCGAAGCTGATGGTGCGGCACTTCGTCGAGTTCTCGGCCGCGAACCCGCAGCTCCACCGGATCATCATGCAGGAGAGCAAACGAGCCGGCGCTCGTCTCGATTGGCTGATCGAAACGCACGTCCGTGCGCTCTACGAGAACGCGGTCGCGATGTTCGAACGTCTCGCCGCGCGCGGTGAGCTCGCGCCGATTGCGCCCGCACATCTGTATTACCTGTTGACCGGCGCCGGGGCCACCGTGTTCGTGATGGGGCCGGAATGTCAGCGCCTCACGGGCGTCGATCCGTTCGCACCGGAATTTGTCGCGACCCACGCAGACCTCGTCGTCGACATGTTGATCCGCACCACGACGAAGGAGCCGGCATGACGCCCGAAGAACGGCGCGCGTTCGTCCGCGACCATCGGACCGCGATCTTCGGTTACAACCGTGTAGCCGACGGCCCCGCCATGTCGATCGTCTACTACGTGATCGACGCCGACGACACACTCCTCGTGTCGACCATGCGCGAGCGGGCGAAAGCCAAAGCGATCGCGCGTAACCCGAACGTTTCGATGTGTGTGCTCGACGAGCAATGGCCGCCCACCTACCTACAGGTGTATTGCCGAGCCGAGATCGACACCGACGAGGAACGCACGGTCGATTGCATGATGGCCATCGGAGGTGTGATGGCCGGGAAACCCCTCGACGAATCGGTGCGCCCGCTCGTCGCGCAGGGGGCGCAGAAAGAGGATCGGGTCGTGTTGCGGCTGAGGCCGTATGCGACGTTCGAGACCCCACCCCGCCACGTTCACGACGAATCGGATATCAACCCGTCGCTCACCCATTGGACCAGCACTTCACTGCCATGGAATGCCGACGACCCAGAACCTGCATAGGGACGGCCACTCATGTTTCGACTGGTCAATGTCAACGAGCGGGCCGCGTTCGACTACGACGGCTCGTGGTACGACCTCGCCGAGCTCTCCGGGGACGCAACGCTCGCGGATCCGCTCGAGGCGATCACCCGCCACCGCGAGCTCCACGCGCTCTACGGCGGCTGCGCGTCGGTTCCCGGGGGTGGCCTCGTCACCGATACCGTCCTCGGCGCGCCGGTCCCGCGGCCGCGCCAGGTGTTCGGTATCGGGCTCAATTACCGCGACCACGCCGGCGAGTCCGGCGCCCCGCTTCCGCCGGCGCCGCTCACCTTCACCAAATTCCCTTCGTGCATCGCAGGTCCGGCCGCCGACGTTCCGCTGTCGGGCGCCATGGTCGACTGGGAAGTCGAGATCGTCGCGGTGATCGGCGACGAGACCTCGCACCTTCCCGTTGTCGACGCGTGGGGTGTCGTCGCCGGGCTGACGCTCGGACAGGACATCTCCGATCGCGCGGTGCAGATGACCGGCGTGCCGCCCCAGTTCTGTCTCGGCAAGAGTTTCACGAACTACGGGCCGATCGGGCCTGCGCTCGTGTCGATCGACGCGTTCGCCGATCCCGACGATCTCGCACTCTGGTGCGACGTCGCGGGCGAGCGCATGCAGGCGGCCCGCAGCAGCCAGCTGATCTTCTCCATCCCGACGCTCGTCGCGTACCTCTCGTCGATCTGCCGTCTGTATCCCGGCGACGTCATATTCACGGGGACACCTTCGGGTGTCGGCATGGCACGCGGCCGCTACCTCGCGCCCGGCGAGACGATCGTCTCCGGGGCCGACGTCATCGGGGAACTGCACAACACCTGCCGCGCCGGCGCCGGACCGCTCGCAACATGAGCCTGCACCGCCTCCTCGGATTCCGCGCCGCAGTCGCCGACCCCGCGGCGCTCGGTGCGTACTACGCCGAGCTCGGTCTCACCGGCGGCGCGGCGTCCGGCTACACCGGCTCCGACGGCGGTGCCACGGTCATCGTCGACGCAGCTCCGTTCCGGCGCCTCATTGCAGTCGACATCGGCTGTGACGACGACCGCGACCTCGACGCAGTACAGCAACGACTCGAAGCGCGCGGCGCGTCGCCCGCACGCGGATCGGAGTCGGTTTCGGTCATCGACGACGCATCGCGTGTGCAGTTCACCGTGCGGGTCGCCGAACCCGAGATGGCCGGCCCGTCCGTAGGTTGCGTCGCGCCGAACGCGCCGGGCTCGGTGGTGCGCGTCGAACGAGCGCGCGCCGGGTGTGTTCGGCGCGCCGCGCGCTCCACGCCGTCTCGGCCATCTCGTGATCGGAACCCCTGATCTGCGCGCGACCCGCGATCTGCTCGTGGAGGGCATCGGTTGCAAGGTGAGCGACGAGTACGACGGGATCATCCATTTCTTGCGCTGCTCCACCGATCATCACAACATCGGTCTCGTGCACTCGCCCGTGCCGATCCTGCAGCACTACTCGTGGGAATGCGACGACCTCGACCACGTCGGCTATTCCGCAACCGCGCTCTACCGAATCGACCCGAACCGTCACGCGTGGGGTATGGGACGGCATTTCGCGGGCTCCAACTTCTACTGGTACCTACGCGACCCGTCCGGCTCGTTCCTCGAGCTGTACGCGGACCTTGATCGCATCACCGACGACGCGGCGTGGGAACTGCGTGGCCGCACGCCGATGAGCTTGGAGCACACCGTCAACGCGTGGGGACCGAATCTGCCCACCGAATTCGTCGTGCCCAACGACCTGGCCGAGCTCGAAGCCGGCTGGGCGACACTTCACTAGATTGCAGGCGAACGCCTCGGAGGTGCGATGGGCACTGCAAGCTCCCATCCAGAGCGGCTGCGTTCCGCCCTCGACACCATGCTTCACGGCGGTGAGCCGCGCGCGCAGGTGCGTGACGATATCTGGACGTCGTGGCGTCGGTCTGCGAGCTCCGGGCTCTCGCCCGAGCAGTTCACGGTTCCCCATGCCGAAGACGGCGATCGCGATGGTTCACTCGTGCGAGCCGCCCGCCCGGTGCTCAGCTCGTTGAACGACGACTTGGCGTCGACGAATGTCGGGCTGGTGCTCACCGGCCGCGACGGCGACATCCTCGACCGCTGGGTTCCCGAGCGATCGCTCGGCTCCCGCTTCGATCGCGTTCATCTCGCGCCGGGATTCGTCTATACCGAGCCGGCGGTCGGAACGAACGCAATCGGAACCGCGATTGCCGCACGCCAACCCTCGTTCGTACTCGGCGGCGAGCACTTCGCCGATGCGTTGACCGCGCTCGCATGCGCGGCGGCCCCGATCATCGATCCGCGTACGGGGCATGTTCTCGGTGTCGTGGATTTGACGTGTTCGACGCGAGATGCCAGCACGCTGATGCTGGCCCTCGCTCGGCGTGCCGCACGCGAGATCGAGGAGCGTCTCGTCGACGATACCGCGATCGCCGAACGGGTCGTGATGAGAGAGTTCCTGCGCAGGCGCCGCGGTTCGAGGCATCCGATGGTGTTCGCCAACCAGCGCGTGGTTCTGACGAACACCGCGGCGGAAGGGCTCGTGAAGGCCGCCGATGAGCCGGTGCTGCGGCAGAAGGCCGAAGAGGTGATGGCGACAGCCGCGTACGGCGCGATCGAGGTTGTCCTCACCAGCGGCACGCAAGTCGCGATGCGGTGCGAGCCGATCCTCGATGGCGGTGCCGCGCTCGGCGTCGTGATGCACCTCGATGCCGGATCCGATCTGCGTAGCCGTCCGCTGCTCGGTCTCGGAAGTCTCACCGATACGGAACGCGCGGTAGCGAACCTCGTTGCCGAGGGCTTGACCAACCGTCAGATCGCGGAGCGAGTGTTCATCTCCCGCCATACGGTCGACTTCCATCTCCGGTCGATCTTTCGCAAGGTCGGTGTCGCGGTCGCGTGTCGAGCTCGCCCGTCAGGTGATCTCACTCACACCGTGACCGATGAGCTCGACGGCATGGCTTCCGGGGCCGGACCTCGTACGGGCGCCGAGCCGGCAAGGATCCGATCGATCTCGGCCAGATCTTCGTGTGACAGCCGCACGTCGACCGCGTTGACGGTGTCGGTCAGGTGCGCGGGGTTACGCGTTCCCACGATCGCCGCGTCTACCGTCGGGTTCGCGAGCGCCCAAGCCAGCGCGACTGCCGGAAGCGAAAGATCGCGATCGGCGGCGAACCGCTTCAAGTCATCCACGACCGCAAGGTTGCGACGGAACGTGTCGCCGGTGAAGTCCGGGCTGGTGCTGCGCCAGTCGTCGGCGGCGAATTCGGTCGACGTGCCCATGACGCCGGTGAGCAGCCCGTGCGCGAGCGGCCCGTACACGACGACACCGATGTCGTGGGTTCGGCAATAAGGAAGCACCGACTCCTCGATCGCGCGGCGGAACATGTGATACGGCGGTTGCAGTGTTTCGAGCGGGCCATCCTTGGCGAAGACTTCCATCTGCTCGGCGTCGAAGTTCGACACGCCGGCGTGTCGGATCTTGCCCTCCTGCACGAGCTCGGCCAGCGCGCCCGCGGTCTCGGCAAACGGTGTGTTCGGGTCGGGCCAGTGCACTTGGTAGAGGTCGATGGCGTCGACTCCGAGCGCGTCGAGACTCAAGTCCACGCCCTTGCGCAACCAGGCTGGGCTCGCGTCGCGAACGAGCCGGTCACCTTCTCGCCGCAAGCCGCCCTTCGTCGCGACCACTACGTCGTCGCGGTTCGAGCGAAGTTCGCCGGCCAGTGCCGCGCCGAGCAGTCGCTCCGAGGCGCCGAAGCCGTAGCCCTGCGCAGAGTCGAAGAAGTTGATGCCGAGCTCGCCGCGCGGTGAATTGCTGCGGTCGCCGCGGCCTCGTCGAAGGAGCCCCACTCGCCGCCGAGCTCCCACGTTCCGAAGCAGATCGGCGACACCCTCAGCCCGCTGCGTCCCAACGTGACCTTGTCCATCGGATCTCCAATGCTCTGCCCGCGTATCGCCGCGGGTTCCGTGTTTCAACTTGGCTACTGAACGACCAGCGCTGCGCGCATCCCGAGCCGATAGTGGCCGGGAAGGTTGCAGACGAAGACGTAGTTCCCGGGCGTGAGCACCGTGTACAACGTCCGCGATTTGCCGGGCGGGACGCTGGCTCCGCTGTCGGCAACCTTCACCAACTCCGGCGAGTTCTCGATGATGTTGCCGTCAGCGTCCAATGGGAGCTTGTCGGGTGCGAGGCTGGTTCGGAACACGACGAGTTCGTGGGCCGAAGGGCCGCGGTTGGTGGCAACGAGTGCGAAGGGTCCGGTCGCGACGTGCGAGGCCGACAGGTGGATCGTGAAGTCTGATTCCGTCGCAGTGATCGATGGGAATGGTGTGACACTGGCGCCGCTTTGCGACGCGCCCCACGCGATCGTGCCGACTGTCGTCGCGAGGAGCACGCCGCACGCGACCGCGAGAAACCCGAAGGTTCGCCGACCCGATCGACGGCCGCCGCCTGAAAACGTGATCGGCTCGCGGTGCGCGGCGCGCTGATCGAGCCCGAGCCCGAACTGGGACGGATGCTGTTGCAGCCAAACGCCGGCCGTCGCGCTCACCGGGATCACGGGCAGGTGGTACAGCCGAACGAGTTCCTCGACGAGCCGCTCCTGTTCGTACTCGCCGACGGGGGGTGTGACGATGACGAGCACGTCGTACGGGCCTCGGTCGAGTTCGTCAGCGATCGCGCCGAGCAGGTTCGCGTCGCCGACGGTGGCGTCGACGCCCGGTACGTCTGTGAGCGTCGATGTGATCGAGTCGAGCAGTTGTCGTGCTCGCGCCCGCTCTTGGCCTTCGGAGTGCCCGCCGCCGCGTGAGACGGCCGGTACGACGATGTGGAACTGCGCGTCGCCGGCCAGGGCGAGCGCCGCGCAACTCTGCGGTGAGGCGGTCGTGAGGTCCGTCGTAGTTGATGGCGACCAAGTAGCGCTGCATGTCGTAACCCGTCCTCGTTTCAGTGCGATTGGGACTCGAACGCTCGGGTCATTACCGTCAGGTCTTGGTCGCCGAGTCCTTGGTCGACCACCTGTTGCCACTCCTCGGCCAGGCTGGCGAGCGCGGCGAAGCGGTCCTCGTCGGCGGCTTCGAGCGCGAGGTGCACGTCCTTGAGTGCGAGCGACAGTGGAAACTGCGGCGAGAAATCGTCTTCGAGAATGCGTTGCAGCTTGGCTGCCTGCCACGGAGAAGCGAGCGTGCCTCTGCCGAGCGCGTCGGCGACGGTGGCGGTCTCGAGTCCTAAGTGGTGCGCTAGTGCGACGGAGGCGTCCACCGCTTCGGCGCCGAACGCGAGCCACGTGTTGTTCACGAGCTTGAGCCGGGTGCCGCTGCCGACGGGCCCGACCCAGACGGTTCGCTGACCCAGCGCGTCGAAGAGGGGAGTGACACGGGGGCGTGCGTCGTCGGGGCCCGACGCGAAGATCGTCAGCTGGCCTTGCGCCGCCGGTTCCTTGCTTCCCGAGACGGGCGCGTCGAGGAGGGTGATGTCGGGACGCTCCTGTGCCGCGAGGGCCGCGACGCGCTCGATGCCGGCGACGCCGATCGTGCTCATCTGCACCCAGATCGCGCCGGGTGCGAGCGCCGCGAGCATGCCCTGGTCGTGTGCGATCGACATCACGGCGTCGGCATCGGTCACCATCGTGACGACGATCGCGGCACGCCGGGCCGCGTCGGCCGCGGTGTCGGCGACTTCCGCGCCGAGGCCCGCAAGGTCTCGGTTGGTTTCCGGCTCGCGGTTCCACACGATGGTCGGGATGCCGGCGCGCAGCGCGCTCGGTCGCCATCCCGTGCCCCATCGTGCCGGTGCCCAACATCGCAATCGGCTCCTGCGTGAGTGCCATCTCATCCTCCTCGGGACGTCGCTCCACTGGCGATTTCCTCGTTTCGAGGATCGTTGAAACGCACGAGGAGTTCACCCCGCGGACGCGTAGTCACCGCTTACGCGTTCGCGGGGTGAACGATTCGGTAGTTCGGGTGATCGTCGTCACATGAGCGCTGTGACCCACCGAGAATTCCCTCGAACCGTCGTCCGCGGGACCGCCCACGGTCGGGCAGCTCGGCCTGGGGCCGATCGGCCTGGCCGTCGCGCTCGGCGGTTCGCTGGTCGTCGTCTTGGACTTCAGCATCGTCAACGTCGCGCTGCCCTCGCTCAGTGTCGCGATGGGCGTGTCGACGACCAACGTGGAGTGGGTCATCACTGCATATGCGTTGACGTTCGGCGGCCTGCTCGTGCTGGGTGGGCGGGCCAGTGACTTCTTCGGACGGCGGCGCATGCTGCTGATCGGTCTTGTGCTCTTCGCGGTCGCGTCGGCGGCAGGCGGTGTCGCGGTGAGCTTCCCCCTGCTCGCGGCATCGCGCGCGCTCCAGGGCGTCGCCGCGGCGCTGATCGCGCCGGCCGCGTTGTCGATCCTGACGACCAGCTACGCCGAGGGGCCCGAACGGAACCGCGTGCTCGGCTACTTCGGCATGACGGCGTCGGCCGGCTTCGTCGTCGGGCTCCTCGCGGGCGGCATCCTGGTCGACACGGTCGGTTGGCGTGGCGTGTTCTTCGTGAACGTGCCGGTGTGTCTCCGCTCGCGCTGGTCGGGTCGAGGGCGTTGCCGGCCGGCACAACCGCGGCCGGCCGCGTCACCTCGATCTTCCGGGTGCCGCGCTCGTGACGGCAGGGACGGCAGTTCTTGTGTACGCGCCGACGCTCGGCACGAACGAGGGCTGGACCTCGTTGCCGTTCATCGGCTGCTTGTTGCTCAGCGCTCTCCTCTTCGGTGCGTTCGTGTTCGTCGAGCGCCGGAGTCGCCAGCCGCTGGTGCCGATGCGGATCTTCCGCCACCGCACGCTCGTCATCGGCAATTCTCTCAGCGGTCTCATGGGTGCCTGGGTGGCCGGCGAGGTATTGGTCCTCAGCCTGTACTGCCAGCAGGTGCTCGGCTACTCGCCGCTCGTGTCCGGTCTGGTCGTGCTCCCGCAGGGAATCGGAGGTGTGCTGCGAGGCGTGTTCGGCGCGAAGTTGGTCGATCGCTTCGGGCTCCGGGCGTTTCTCGCCGGGAACTGCGTGCTCGCCGCCGTAAGCGTGTTCGCGCTGTTCCGCTTCCCGGTGACGACGCACTACCCGGGGTTGGGCATCGTGTTGCTGGTCTTCGGCTTCGCCTCGACCAATGTCGTCTTCGGAGCGACGGTAGCCGCGAGCACCGGCGTCACCAACGACGAGCAAGGGCTCGCGGGCGCACTCGTCAACGCGACCCGTCAGATCGGTTCGGCAGTCGGTGTTGCGGCGCTGCTGTCGATCGTCGCGACCGACGCGAGCGTGGACGCGTCGACGACGCAGTTGGGCGATGCCTACCGTTTGGCGTTGGCGGGCGCGGCCGGCGTTGCCGCGGCCGCCACGCTGTTGAGCCTCCGGATCCCGGCCGGGCGGCCGAAGCACGAACCGGTAGAGAGGGAGACGAGTTACGCACGTCCGATTGTTGCGTCGTACTCCGCTCATGACGAGACGCCCTCGTACTCGGGACGAGCGTTTTAGGCCGCACAGGACGAACTATCACGTCGTGCAGGCGGTTCATCCTCGCGATTGTCGGCTGACGCTTCGCGGCAACCGCGCGGGTGCAACATGGCGGCCGGGAGGATGATGTCTCGAGAGTCTGTGCTGGCGCGAACGTTCGTACAACTCGCGGACACGCTCGTTGACGACTTCGATGTGGTCGACCTCTTGACCACGCTCGCGCATCGTTGCGTCGAGGTACTCGACGTTTCCGCGGCCGGCTTGATGCTCGCCACCTCCCAGGGCGACCTGAGAGTTGTCGCTTCGTCGAGCGAGGCGATGCGCCTGGTGGAGCTCTTCGAGGTGCAATCACGCGAAGGCCCGTGCTTGGATTGCTACCGCACGCGTCTGCCGATCTTGAACCAGCATCTGGGCCGGAACTCGCATCGCTGGCCCCGCTTCGAGGTGGTCGCGCTCGACGCGGGTTTTCGATCGGTGCACGCACTCCCAATGCGTCTGCGAAACCAAGTCATCGGCGCACTCAACCTGTTCTGTACCGCTCCGCGTGACCTGGAGGAGGGTGATGCGGTGATCGGCCAGGCGTTTGCCGACGTGGCGACGATGAGCGTGCTGCATCACCGTGCCGTTATCGAGAGCCAGCTCGTCAGCGAACAACTCACGAGCGCGCTCCAGAGCCGGGTCGTGATCGAGCAGGCGAAAGGCGCACTTGCGGAACGACTAGGAGTCGACGTCGAAGTCGCCTTTTCCAAGATGCGGATCCATGCTCGCAGTCACAATCTGAGACTGGTCGACGTCGCTGCCAGTGTGAGCGACGGGACGCTGAGCGCCGAGCAGCTCGATCAGCCGAGACGAACACCCCGATAACGCGACGCTCGAGTACTCCACGACCAACTACGCGTCTTCGGGGTGACCCGAACCCTTGCCGAGGTCAGAGTAAGAACATGCCCGATCCAAAACCGCCGGAGTCCCGTACCGTCGGCGAACTCACGGACGCGGTTCGTGCGAGTGCACTACCGGTGGCGCTCTGGAATCTCGTGTCGTCGCGAATCCTCGCAGTGAGCGTTCCGGGTGCGAAGGTGCTCGGTCTCGAGCCCGCAGCTGAAAACATCGATTGGTTGAGCCTCCTCTCCGATGCGGAGCCGGTACGACGCGGACTCGAGTCGATCCGCAGCGGCCTGTTCGACTCGTACAAAGCTCGTAGACGGCTTCGGCGTATCGACGGCGAGCTCCTCGACGTGGTTACGTGTGTCTTCGTCGTCAACGAGGACCGGAGCCTGGCTATCGCGGTTCTCGTTCCGTCGGGCAGCGATCGTCCGGTGAACTCCGACGTGACACCGCTGCTCGGGTACCTGCCGGCGGAGTGCCTCGTCGACGACCGTGTGAGGGTGCCTGCCGGCCGGGCCGGGGCCGATCGCGTCGCGGAGCTCGAGCAACACCTCGTGCGTATCGCCCGCGAGGTCGAAGCCGCCGGTCTGACCGCCCGTGGAGGTCTCATCCCAGATGTCGCGCGGGTGCCGGCGTTGAACGATCTCACCTCGCGGCAGTGGCAGATTCTGACTCGTCTCCTGCAAGGCGAACGCGTACCGACGATTGCTCGTGCGATGTATCTCAGCCCGAGCACAATTCGAAACCACTTGAGCGTGATCTACAAGAGGTTGGGCGTGCACTCGCAGGCGGAACTCATCGAGAAACTCCAGCCCACCGAGTAGGTCGGCTCGGGTTGCGGAGCATGCCGTCGATGAGCTCGTGGAATTGCTGCGGAGTCAGCGTTGTCCGGTTGGATTCGTCCTGGCCGGCGAGAAGCACGTGTTCATTGATCAGCACTGAATAAAAGTGTGCGATCGTGTGCGGCTCGCCGTCGCGGATCTCGCCGGCCTTCTGCCCGTCGGCGACGATTGCGGCGAGGAGGGTCATCGCCTTCGCGAAGTCACCCTCGACCTCCCCGTACTCGGCGAGCACGGGTCCGATGATGGGTGCGCCGCTCGAGATGTGGCGGAGCAGTCGCCGGAAGTCGGGGCGGGCTTCGAAGAAGGCCACGCTGACGTCGACGATGCCGTGGAGCTTGTCGAGCGGAGAGGCATCGATCTCGGCTGCAGTTTGGAGAGCTCCGATCAGTTCGGCGCCCCGTCGGGTGAGTGTCTCGGACAACAGGTGCTGCTTGTTGTCGAAGAAGAGGTAGATCGCGGCGGGCGAGAAGCCGGACAGCCGCGCGATCTCACGCAACGAACCTTCGCGCACGCCGTGCTCGCCGAATACCCGTTCCGCGGCGTCGAGGATCTCGGCCCGGTTCTCGGCTCGGCGAGCTGCTCGCCGCCGGCTACGGAGATCGGGCTGCGCCGCCCGGGGATGAGGGAGACCGGTCGTCGGTGAACGCATGTTCACTAGATTAAACGCTGGATACAGAAGGGTGGCGTTCGCTATGGCAGGGATCCCCGTAGACCCGACTCGTAACGACGCGTCCGAAAATGGAGCGGAGCAGTGACCGAGCAGATTCCGGGAACCCTTCTGCTCGACTCGATCGTGATCGACGATCCCTACCCGTTCTACCGGCGGCTGCGCGCCGAAGCGCCCGTGTGGGAGATCCCCGGCACCGGGATCTTCACCGTCAGCACGTTCGAACTGTTGGCGGAGGCGACCGGCCGAATCGAAGACTTCTCATCGAACATCAGCTGTTTGCTCTACCGCGACGATGCCGGCCTTCCGAGTCGCCTTTCTTACGGCGACGCGGGCGTTCAGGCGCTCGCGACCGCCGATCCGCCGGCGCACACGTTGCACCGCAGCACCGTGTTCCCCGAGCTCGTCGCCAAACGCATGGCCGAGCTCGAACCCGACATTGTTGGCATCGCCGACGCGTGCGTGACCCGCGCGCTCGACGGCGGGACCGTCGAGTTCATGAACGCGATCGGCAACGTGGTGCCGATCACCATGATCAGTCGCCTCATCGGATTCCGCGACGCCAATGTCGGCCAGCTCCTGCGCGCCGCGTTCGACTCGACCGCGATGCTGGGGTCGACCCTCTCCTACGACGAACTGATCGAGCACGTCAGCCGAACCGGTGAGATCCAGACCTGGATCGCGGGTCAACTCTCCGCGGCAGCGCAGGAGCCGGGCGACGATCTCCTCGGCGCCGTCGTCCGCGGGGTCGAGGAAGGCGTGTTCGGCGACTCCGAAGCGAACGCGATCCTGCACACCCTGTTGAGCGCCGGTGGCGAATCGACCACAAGCCTGCTCGGCAACGCGGTTCGCATCCTGGCCGAGCAGCCAGAGCTGCAGCACCACCTGCGCCGGAGTCCCGAGCACATCCCGGCGTTCGTGGAAGAGGTACTGCGGTTGGAACCACCGTTCCGCTACCACATGCGGTCCGTAACGAACGACACGACGCTCGGAGCGGTCGACATTCCGGCCGGCTCGACACTCCTGTTGTTGTGGGGTGCCGCCAATCGCGACGCCGCGGAGTTCGAACGACCGGACGAAGTCGATCTCGAGCGATCGGTGCCGCGCCGCCACGTTTCGTTCGGGCGCGGGATCCACTACTGCGTCGGCGCACCGCTCGCCCGCGTCGAAGCGCGCAGTGTCCTCAGCGTCTTGCTCGAACGCACCACCAACATTGCGCTCGACCCCGATCGAGTCCCTGTGTGGGTGAAGAGCCTGATGGTCCGACGCCACGAGCGTCTCCCGATACGGCTCGTTGCCCGCTGAGCGCGGGCACCGACGAGCCGAGCTCCCCGTAGCTCCTTACTCAACCTTGTCGGAAAGTTCAGCTTCCTCACCGTGGGTTCTTCAGCGCGGTTTGGACTATTGGCTGTTGGCTCACAGGTAGCGGCCCGACACTCGGTACATGAACGATGTTGCGAGAGAACCAAATGAAGAGCCGGAAGATCACGAGCGCGATGCCTTCGACCCGCGCGACCGGATGCTTCGGCGCGGTCGAGCGAGTGGCCGGTTTACGAGAGCGCGAATGGTCGTTCTCGCCGGCATGTTGATCGCGGTCGTGGCGCTCGCGGCGTGTGGCTCGTCGTCGTCGGCGTCGTCGACTACGACTCCGTCGAGTACGACCGTCACCGGTGGCGCGGCGGCTACTGGAGCTGTGCCCCCGGGCGGAGCTCGACCCGGTGGTGGCGCGTCGAACGCGCGGTCCGGACCGGCTGCAGGTGGAGCATCCGGCGCGGTCGGCAGCGTGTCGACGTCGGGCTTCACGATGACAACCGCGGCGGGACAGAAGGTGACCGTCAACGAGGCGCCGTCGACGACGTACGAGAACGGGACGAGCTCGACGTCGGCGAGTGCCATCACGACGGGTCAAGACGTCCTCGTGCTCGGCACGACGAGCGGAACGACCATCAGCGCCACGCAGGTCATGGTGGAACCGGCGGGCAGCGGCGGATCTGCGACGTCCTCGGCGGCGGGCGTGGTCCCGTTCCAGCGAGGTGCGCAGTCCACGTCGAAGCAGGTCGGTCAGGTCCCGGCCAACTACAGCCAGGGGTCGGGAACGATCGTGAGCGGAACGACTGCGAACAAGGCGACCGTCGCTGCGCTGACCGCGTACCCGGGGGGTGTCGTCGATCGGGTCGTGCAGCTGAGCAACGGCGAATACGAGGTGCACTACATCGGCGTCAACTGGCCGCACCACGTCTTCGTCAACCAAGACTTCACGGTGGTCGGAGCCTTCTAGCCCGTCGACCAGTCCTCTCTGATCGGCAGCGCGGAGCCAAGCGGGCGCGAGCCTGCGGCCGATGTGAAATCGGGCTGAATCAGCGGCATCCCGTGCGCGCGCTACGTGTGACACTTGGGGCCTATGGCGCCGAGACACCCTGGGTGGAAGGCGTTGGCCGAAGCGGTCGCGCCGGGCGCGCGTGTAACGCGGTTGCGTCGGTTGGCGGGAGCCGGGATGACCGATGCCTACGACGTGACACTCGATCGGACGCCCGGCCGAGTGGTCGTGAAGCTCTACCGTGACGGTGACGGCACGGCACCGTTGGAGTGGAGTCGGCTCGAGTTCGCCCAGCGGGTCGCGCTGCCGGTGCCTGAGCCGATCGTTGCTGATCTGGAGTCCGTCTGGTTCGGCAGGCCCGCCGTGGTCATGTCGCGGTTGCCTGGGCGTCCGGACTTGACGCCCAAGGACATCGACTCGTGGGTCGGGGCGCTCGCGCAGGCGCTGGCGGAGTTGCACGAAACGCCTTTGGACGGGGCCGAGGGTGCGGTCACGCGACCTCCACGTTTCGAGACTTGGCGCGCACCAGCGGGCGAACACGATCCGCTGACGGCCGCCGCCGTTGGCGCCGTCACCGCACGTCTGCCTTTACGTCACGTCCGAGCGCGTCCTCACTCACGGCGACTTCCACCCGGGCAACGTCCTCTGGCACCGCGGCCGCATCAGTGGTGTCGTCGACTGGAGCGCAGCACGGCTCGACACCCGGTTGGTACGACCTCGCGTATTGCCGAGCCTCGGTGTGCGTACACCACGGACCGGACATCGCCGATCGCCTCGCCGACGCATACTCGGGCATCGTCGGCGACACCTCTGACGAACTCGCCGTGTACGACCTCATGTGTGTGTTCGAGCTCACGGCATTACCTTGCGGAGTCCCTCGCCGCGGACCGAGAGCAAGGCCATGTGCCCAACTATCAATTGTCAGTCGCGCACCTTGATGAGCACGTGCGGCGAGCACTGAAACGACTCGACCCGTGACGCTTTCACTGCGCAAGCGGCTACCGATGCCATAGCTGGCGATCCGACTAGTCACAGGCTTCGGTGGTGGTGAGTCGGCGTGTACGCCGGACACTGTGCCGCAACTGCTCTGTCCAGGGCAACGCCGGCTTAGGACGCAGTCAGGCCGCGAACAGGCCGCGGAAAATCGAAACGGTGGTCAGCCGATTGCCGCGCGCTCATCGGAATCGACGCGGCAAGCGCACAGGCGTTGGCGCGATCTCACGCGCCGTACCGGGCGTGGACGATATGCAGGCGACGAAGCTGCGAATGTTTCCGACGAGTACGCGGCGGAGTAGACCGGACCGATGGGCAGTTATGGCGTGGCGTCCGCCGACTGCCAGCGTCGGTTCAGAGCACCCTGAACCTTGATGATCCAAATGATGAACCCGATCAGAGGGATAAAGGTCCAGAAGCCAGTAACGCCGCTAACGGGCTTGGCTTGCCCAGATTTCACGAACATGTTTCCGACCTCAGACGGAATCAAGAACACGTTGACGATCCCGATGAGGATGCCGATCACGAGCCCGATCGGACCACCGATACCGTCGTGGCTGTGGTCTTTCATCTCCCGAAAGACTTGATAGGTCCAGTACAAGAAGTAGATCCCCAGTGTGATTATCGATAGACCGACGACTGCCCAGGGGTTTCTCACCTTGCCGACCGGACCCCAGCCTGAAGGGCCCGTCGGTGGCTGCGCCGCCATCGGATCAGTCATAGCCACCCCTTGTTCGGTTCGTGTGTGGGCGGTGACCGTACGCCCACGCTTGCACAGGAGCAACCGCGAGTCACGATGCGCTGACTACGAGTGTCAAACCGCAGTTAACGCGTCTTCCGTGGCCCGTACTGCCCTCACGCGGAAGAAGCCTCGGAGCGGGGAGAGTGATGCACCGCTCGCACTATTTCAGTACGGCACTTCGGGGATGGGCTGTTGGACCAGTGCTCCGGCCTTATGGGACGCGTTTATTCAGACTTCGCGAGGAATGCCGCGGCGCATTTCGTGAGTGGGCTCGAAGAGACCTTCCGCGGATGCGGGCTTTGGATGGCTGGACCGTGATCGCGAAGAGTGTGTTCGGTAGCCAACAGGTCCCGTCCGCGACGATCTCGAACTCGGCGTTTACGACGTCCGCGGGAGCGGCCACCGGAAACTCGAACGTAGCGACATCGCCAGGGGGGATTGACTCCTCTATGAACGTGCCTGGTCGATTCGACGACAGCCATGCTGGATCGAATAGTGGCGAGATGGCGTCGCGTGGTGCGGCGGTGCCCACCCGAACGCAGTCGGTCGAATTCCAGGTGTGTGGTCCCTGGTTGCGCACATAGATGGAGACGATCGGGGCCGCGCTGTCGGAGATTGTGACGCGTCCGGATAGGACTGTGCCGGCCCACTTCGTGAAGACGTGTTCGCCAAGCGGGGCGACCGTGCAGCCGCGGCAGATGTTCGGCGTGGAGCTACCGTCCACAAGGGCTCGGCGGAACTGTTGAAACGGAGTTCCTGTCCAGATTTCATCGAGTGTCTGCGGGCCGATCTGGCCGACCTGGTGTTCGTTGGCCGACGCGGAAAAGCAGCACGGGAACACCCCTCCGTTCTTGTCGACGAATGGGATGTGCCATGGCACCTGGCACTGACGCGTGAACCGATCATCCCAGGCGTCGGGCGTGTAGAACCGTTGCGCAGCGTCGTTCGCGCCGCTGGCCTCGGCGCGGGATCGCTCGGGCCTCGAGAGTTCAAAGTCGATTCCGTGCTGGGCGCACGCGGCTTCGATCTCTGCTAACAGGTCCGCCATCTCCACGGGGTCGAGGCGCCGTTGCTGGCGGGCGTAGTCGTTGTAGTCCTCGACGGCCTGGAGGTAGTAGCGCCGGACACCGAGTTCGGCGAGCATCGTCGGAAAGGTCACCAGGGTCGCGAGGTTGGCGCACATCACAACCGAGGACACCACGACCCGATCGGGGTCGTCGACCTCCGCCATGAGATTCCGCAGCCCACGCGTGGCGTGGTCGACGTTGCCACCTCGCACTTCTCGGTATACGTCGGGATCGGGCGAGTCGATCGAGACGTTGATGTGTCTGAGATGGCTAAGGGCTACGAGTTGAACGCTGACTTCGCGCGTCAACCGGGTGCCGTTGGTCGCCATATCGATGTCGATGCCCTCGGCGTCCAGTGCGCGCAGCAGCGGTATGCACTGCGGGTTGGTGAGAGGCTCGCCATAGCCGGCGATTACAACTCGCCCACAGCGTCGGGCGAGCCGGAGCACTTCGTCGAAGACGAGTTCGCTCATCGGGCCGGGTGAAGTGCTCGACGATGACGCTCCAGTGGTGAGAGGACACATGCGACAGCGAAGGTTGCACGAGCTTGTGAACTCGACCTGGACCGCGTACGGGAGCGTGGGTCGAAAGATATCCGGACCACGGAGCACGGTTACCGTAGAAGCGCGACCCACCAGTCTCAACATACTTCGATTGGGTCGTTCAACTGGAACATGCCCCGCGAGTGCTCACGGCGCAGTCTGCTTGGCAGCGTTGAAGCAACCGAAATCGCCCACTCGCGAGTGTCGAGAAACACACGTCCCAAAACACGCGCCGCGGGTATCCCTGATCGCCGGCTCGCCGGCTCGCCGGCTCGGCGGCGTTCGCGGTCGTGAGCGACGGCAATGCGTCGGGGTCCTTCCAAGGCCAGGCATAGTGTGCAGCCGAGAGGTGGGGAGCCCGTCATGATGCACAACTTGCGAGCTCGCAGCGTCCGCTCCCGGCTCCTCGGTGCGGGTCTCGTCGCGGCCCTGGCACTCGCGGGATGTAGCTCATCGGGCAAGTCATCGAGCAGTTCCACGACAACGTCACCGGCTGGCGCGCACGTTCTGCTCGTCGGAACATTCGCAGGGAAGGCCGGGCAATACAGAACGATTCAAGGCGCCGTGAATGCAGCGGAAGCGGGCGACTGGATCCTCGTCGCGCCCGGCGACTACCACGAGCGCGACGACGAATCAGGTCCACAGCCGTATGTGTCTACGGGCGGTTCCGGTGGTGTGCTGATAACGAAATCGAACCTGCATCTGCGGGGCATGAACCGCAACACGGTCATCGTCGACGGCACCAAGGCCGGCGCAAGTGCTTGCAGCGCGAAGTCGAGCGACCAAGACTTCGGCACCGCGGCCGCGGGCGGCAAGCACAACGGTCGCAATGGCATCCTCGTGTGGAAGGCCGACGGCGTGTCGATCGACGACCTCACCGTATGCAACTTCCTCGGGGGAAGCTCTCCTTCCGGCAACGAGATCTGGTGGAACGGCGGTGACGGCAGCGGCAAGATCGGCTTGACCGGGTACGAAGGCAGCTACCTGACTGCGACGACGACCGCGTTCGTGAACGAGGACACCGCTGCGCAGTACGGCATCTTCGCGTCGAACTCGGCCGGACCTGCGAAGTGGACGTCCACCTATGCGAGCAACTTCAACGATTCCGGTATGTACGTCGGGGCGTGCCTGCAAGTTTGCAGCATCACGATCGACAAGGCATGGATGGAGTACAGCGCGCTCGGCTATTCCGGAACCAACTCCGGCGGCGCGATCGTCGTGCAGAACTCCGAGTTCGACAACAACCAAGACGGTTTCGACACCAACACCCAGATTGCCGGTGATCCGCCCGCGCCCCAAAACGGTGCCTGTCCCGGAAACGCGATCAGTCCCGTCACCCATACGCATTCGTGCTGGGTGTTCATGCACAACAAGGTGCACGACAACAACAATCCGAACGTGCCCAAGGCCGGGAACGCGAGCGAGGGACCTACGGGCACGGGAATGACGATCGCGGGTGGTCGCAACGACACGGTGATGGATAACCAGTTCTCGAACAACGGCGCGTGGGGCGTGTTGTTCGTCCCGTTCCCGGACAGCGGAACGCCGTCGCTTGACCAGACCTCCGCGGGCAGCGGTGGACATCCACTCGCCGGCTTCGGCTGCATCCTCGATCCCGAGGGCAACGCACTCATCGGTAACTCGTTCTCGCACAACGGGTTCTATGGCAATCCCTCGAACGGCGACTACGGCCAGATCGTGATCAACGCGCACCTGCCGCGGAACTGCTACTCGAACAACACTGCCCCGAACGGCAGCGCGCCGCCGAATCTCGAGCAGACCCAACCGACGTGCGGGCCCGTCACCACCGGACCGAACACCGGAGGCCCACTCCTCGCCCAAGTGCTGTGCGACACCGGCAACGGGACCTGCCCAGCGGGCGCGAAGTATCCCCAAGCAACCGGCGTTGTGATTCACCCGCTGCCGAAGACCCTCGCCTCGATGCCGAACCCGTGCGCAGGCGTGCCCACGAACGCGTGGTGCCCGAACGGTCACCCTGCATAGCCCGTAGCAGCTTCGAGCGCGCCCGCCGGGAAGCGGCGTCGACGCCCAGGCTTCGTGGCGCCGCGGTGATCCGGGTTGCGACGCAACCGCGCTGCACGGTGTCCCAGAACACACGTCCCCAGAACGCGCGTCCCAGAACGCGCTGCCCTGACCGTCCCAGTACGCCGGCTCGGTGACGTTCGCGATCGGGGCCATCGGGGATCGAGGCGCGCTTGCGCAACCGGGTCGCGTGGTAACCGGGTTCGTCGTCGTCGTCGGTTGCCGCCCCGGTGGCGAAGCGCGAGAAGTTGCTCCGCAAGCGTTGGATGCATTCTGATTTCGGTCGGGTCGCGCAATGGCGTCCTCAGACCTAGGGTCGAGGTTGAGCTCGATCACGAGGAGAGTCATGACTGACCAAGGGCCTGAGCCGGTTGCGAGTTCAGGGGCGGCGGCGCGGGTCCTCAGCCGATTGGAAGAGGCTACGTGGGTGCTTGCGGGCTTCGACCATCTCTTCCGTTCGGGGGCGTTGTCACCGGAAGGCCTGAGGTTGCAGACACGGGAGGATCAGGCAGCGGCGCGCATGCTGGCCGCCGTTGGCCTCGTCGTGGGGGATGATCGTCCGGAGCTGGCGAGTGGTCTGGTCGAGCTGGTGTCGGACGGGTCACTGGACACTCGCCACCAAGCAATGATCTCCACGCTTCGTCAGGTCGTTACGTCGATGGGGATTGTGGCCGCGCACGACGGGGACGGGTGGGCGGCTCAGGACGACGACACGCTCTTGGCGCAAGGTAGGTCCTCGGCGTTAGCCGGCACGATGCTCGCCACCTACGCGATCCCGTCGCTCGAGGGACTGAGCGAACGGTTCGCTGCGGGAGGAGACTTTTTGGACGTCGGCGTCGGCGTGGCCGAGTTGGCTGCAGCGTTCTGCGAGGCGATGCCGAACGCGCGAGTGGTCGGCATCGATGTCTTGCCGCGAGTGCTGGCGCTGGCTCAGCAGACGATCACGGCGCGTGGCCTGCGAGATCGTGTTGAAGTGCGACTCGTCGCTGTTCAGGAGCTAACCGATGTCGCGACCTTCGACCTCGCGTGGATGCCGGCGCCGTTCCTCCCCGAAGAAGTCTTCCCAATCGGGCTGCGCCGAGTACACGACGCGCTCCGGCCCGGCGGCTGGCTGATCGTGGCCGCGGGACGATCCGATGACGACGCACTTGCCGCGGCGGTGACGCATTGGAAGACGCTCCGCAGCGGCGGAACGCCGCTGACGGCCGACGAAGCCAGAACACAGTTGGAAAGCGTCGGCTTTGTCGACATGAAGGAGCTACCGACCCCACCGGGCGCACCCGCGCTCTACGCAGCCCGAAAGAAATCCACTACCTAAACGTGCAACATGACGGCATCTCCAGTGCGATACGCGACCAATCGCGCGACGATCGCGCGACCCAACGGTGCCGACGCCTCCCGGTCCGAGGGGTCTCACCGATCGCCGGACCGAGGCGGTCGCGAAGGTGAGCGGCCAGAGCACATCCGGTCGACGAGGCACGTTTGACCACCCGGTCAGTGCGCCTCATCATGTTGCTGTGCAGTCACCGCGATCGAAGAACTTCGGAAACCCTGACGAGGTGTTCCGGTTCCCTCGTGTTGTTCAGAACGCGGTCGTGTTCGGTGATCTCACGGTCGCGCACACGACGGCCCAACCCGGGTGGCGCTGGTCGATCGACATGCGACCGCTGGTGGGCGGTGAGATGGCACGATCGCAACTCGAGAATTTCAACGGCCGCGAAGTGAAAACGACGGGTGACGGCATCCTCGCGACGTTTGACGGGCCGGTACATGCCCTGCGATGCGCGGCTGCGATCGGCGAGCGCGCCCGCCGAGATGATCTGCACATCCGGGCCGGGGTCCACGTCGGCGAGGTCGAGTTGGTCGGCGGTGACATTCGCGGTGTCGCGGTGCACGAAGCCGAACGGATCACCGGCGCCGCCGCGCCCGACGAAATTCTCGTATCTGAAACGACCCGCGCGCTCGCGCTCGCTTCTGGGGTCACCTTCAGCGACCGAGGAATGCACGCGCTCAAGGGCATCGGAGATTCGCGACTCTTCGCCTACGACACGGACGGAACACCCCCGACCGGTGATCCGGCAACTCGGAACGTCGACCGCCAGTCATGAGCCCGGCACGCCGACGTATTCCAGTTCAATCTCATCACGAATGGGGATACCGAACGAGCCTGCTTTTGACATCTGAGGCTTGAGCATTCGGCGAGCTTGGGTGACAGCACCTACCCGGACCGTCGAGATCACAAAGCCGCGGCGTTGATAGAACCGCAACGCGTCAAGATTGTCGTTCGTCGTCACGACCCACACGCGCCGACCCGCCGACATCGCCACGAACGCGTCCACGAGCGCGGTTCCGATTCCCGACTGCTTGGTCGTCGCCTCAACGAACACGATCTCGGCATCCTGATCGCCAAGCCGGTACGTCAAGATCCCCACTCGCGAGCCCGCCCGCTCGGCAACGAGGCCCGGGCACCCGAGAGCATCAACCAACTCACCCCGACGCGCTTGCATGCGTCCTCCGAAGTCGGCACCCACGAGCTGCTCTGCCCACTCTTCGTCTGCGGGACCGAACGCCCGAATGACTGTGTCGCGCACCCGAACAGATTGGCCGCTCTGGAACCGTCATGCGATTCAAGAGAGCCGAAGAGAGGCGCCAAGCCATCGAGGCTGAAGCAGAGACGTTCCTGACGGGCCGTTTCGGTGCTGAGACCGGCTTTACTCAGGCCGAGGACATGACGATCTTCGATCGACCAGATAACGCGAACAATCCCGGCTCGTGGCCGCAACTCGAAAGCGAAGCCCGATCTAGGTAGGGGCCGCGACGATTATCGCTCGTCATCGCTCCCGGAACGCCTGTAGGTTCGACTCGTCTCAAAGGCGACCACGTTTCCTTCTGTCACCGCAGGCGGGTTGGGAATGAGCGTGGCTGCATTCTCGCGCACCCAGTTGCGCGCAATCTCAACCGACTCGTCCGCTCCCGCTTGATCCTCGAAGACGCTCAACGAAGCCATGACACCATCGCCTGCGTCGATCCAGTAGTAGGCGATGAAGCCGGGTACGGCATCGAGGAGGGGAAGGAAACCCTCGCCGACGAGACGACCGGCTTCTGCATCATCAGTGATTCCCTCGTAGCGCCGCATTGCTGCCCACATGCGAACTCCCTTCTTTACCGTTCTGGTCGGAATTGCGCCGACGACGTAGATCCGCCGGCGCTTCGTCATTGTCATTGCTGGATGCCAGGGATGCCAAACGCCGGAGCGCGACCGATCGCGCATCGACCGCGCCAGAGTTGCCGATCGATCGCGGTCGAATAAGCGCCGCTCCGACCAGAACGCGCGTCACATAGCGCGCGGCGGAGAGGTCCGCGCGGGCATCTCCGAAGTGCCTACTTGAGACTTTGGGTGGCGTTGCGGTTGGTCCGTAGCGTCTCGAGGTCCTGGCGGGGTCGCTCACGAAGTGCCTGCCGCCGGCTGTTCGCGGTTGGCTTTCGAACGAAGAGCGTCCTGTCGGGATCTCGCCGCGGTGTGGCTCGAAAGAGGAACGTGCACGACGAACCGTAAGTAGGAGTGCCCTCCGCGGTCCTCATCCGACGAGACCACGGAGGTATGCATGACTGTGATCATCGGTGTCGATCCGCACAAGGCGTCGCACACGGCGGTCGCGATCGGCGACGACGAGCGTGAGCTCGGCACGAGTGAAGGTGCGGGCGACGCGGCGGCAGGTGACGCAGCTGTTGTCGTGGGCTGAGCCGTTCGAGAAGCGGACGTGGGCGATCGAGTCCGCCGGCGGGCTTGGCTATCTGTTGTCCCAGCAGCTTGTCGCCGCCGGTGAGGACGTCGTGGATGTGCCGGCCACGTTGGCGTCGCGGGTGCGGGTGCTGGGCACGGGCCGGTCGGACAAGAACGACCCGAACGACGCCCGGTCGGTCGCGATCGCGGCGTTGCGGGCACCGGCGTTGCGGTCGGTCGCGGGTCGCGGACCACGCGAGGTGTTGCGGCTGTTGGCGAAACGCAACGTCGACATCGGCAGTCACCGCACCCGGGTCGTGTGCCGGCTGCACGCCGCGTTGGCGGAGCTCGCCGCCGGGCGGAATCGCCAAGGAACTCAACGCTTCTGACGCCGTGGAGCTCCTCGCTCGCATCGCAACCGGCCAGCGCAGTCGAACAGACCCGCCACGACCTGGCGGTCGAACTCCTCGACGATGTCCGTCGTCTCGACGCCCAACTCAAGGCGTCACACAAACGGATCCGTGATGCAGTGCGGCGTCGGACACATCGCTGACTGAGCTGTTCGGTGTCGGACCGATCATCGCGTGTTCGCTCATCGGCTACACCGGTGACGTCCGCCGGTTCCGAACCGCGATCAGTTCGCCGCCTACAACGGCACCGCACCCGTCGAGCACTCCTCCGCCGGTCGCGTCGTGCACCGATTGTCTCGGCGCGGGAACCGCCGGCTGAACCACGCGATCCACATGGCCGCGATCTGCCAGATCCGCCAACCCAACTCCGAGGGCCGCGCCTACTTCGACCGCCGAGTCGCCGAGGGCAAGACCAAGAAGGAAGCGCTCCGCGCGCTGAAACGCCACGTGAGCAACGCCGTCTACCGACAGCTCGCTCGCCGACGCGCAACGCACCCAGAGCTAACGGGCCCGGGAGGACAACCGGGAACGACTCCGCGGCCAGCGTGGCCGGCTCAACATCCCTCAAGGCCGGCTCTTCGGCGAAGTCACTCCCGGACCCAACACAACGCTACGCAACAAACGCCGTCCAAGCCACGGGCCAACCGCGCGCGCCCACGAACCGCCCCACACAAGCCCCTTGACACGAAAGAGGATTCGTACTAGGACACGCAGCGCATCGGTTGCTCGACGCACTGACGATCTGTGGCGGAGCCTGGATTGGCATTCTGGCGTCGCTGTCAATTCCCCGATGCAAACGAACACGATCGGCGCACGGGCAGGACCTTGGGCCAGCGATCTTTCGCATAGATGCCGGGATATAGGCCGCGAGCGAGGTTAACCAGCAGGTATGCGCGCTCGGGGACGATTCCAGTCTCCAGGCCACTGGAGTTGGAGGAAGGGGTCCCGCTCAGGTCTTGACCTGGCAGCTCGCCCAGAAGGCCTTCTCCGTCGGCGATTTCCACACCATCGCGTCGCGGCTCAACGAGCAAGCAGCCGATCTGGCGCGAACAACGCGCGGGCCACGGTCGGACTCGCTCCGACACGCGTAGCGTTTCGGTCAAGATCCGAACGGACAGGAACGGACGCTCCTCCCGGTCACGAATGCGGTGGTCTGGAATCTGCACCACGGTCGCCATCGCGCATTGACGTGGCTCCGCGCTGCGGACCGCCGAAGCCGCGGGCCACGGACCGCGCCCGTGCGGGCGACTGTCGGCTGCTACGGGCCTTACACGTTCGGAGCTCGCGGATGTCGGCAAGGAGTCGTTCGATTTCGGCGTCTTGGTCCTGCAGATGATGTTGGATGTCGACCACGGTGTGGAGTACCGCGTCGGCGTCTTCGTAGGTGGCCTGCGCCCGGGCGTCGGAGGCGGCGGCGAGCACGTTCTGCCCAACGATGATGATGCTGAGCAAGACCAACTGGAGGAAGGTCTGGCTGATCCACGACACCAGCGTCACGACGTCCTTGGATCGGATGGCAGATGGCAACGACACCAAGGCCAACACGGCGAACGCGTACGCGCACCACATGGTGCCGACGCCGGCGGTGATCTTGACGGCAAGTCCGGCGTTGAATCGGGCGACCCAGGAAGCCGTCGATGCCGACACAGCTGCGTCAGCGACTTTGGGCGGTCCGGTGGCCTTTCGGGCAGCGATGTGCGGATGGGGGATGGACTTGTGAATGTTCGGCATGCCCAAAGGATTCCAGCTTGCGGCACAACCGCCCAATATCTGTCGCGGTGCGCTCGCGAGCAAGCCTACGCGATCGGCATCTGGGGTCGTCACCGTTCCCCCGGCCGGTCGATCCCGCGCGGACAGCCGCGATGCAAACGAACACGATCGGCCCGCGGGCAGGACCGTTGGGCCGGCGATCTTTCGCACAGATGCGGGGTTACAGGCCTCCAGCGACGTTGACCAGCAGGTATCCGCGCTGCCGGACGCTTCCAGGCCTCGACACAGGCCTCACGAAGGTTGCGAAAACGCACGGACTTCACGCAACCGAAGGACCGAGGATCGCAGTTTCCGCAGGTCAGACGCCTTTCCGCATGTCGACGTGATGGTGGTGGTGAGTCGGCCTGTACGCCGGATTCTGTACGGGGCCTTGCGACCCCGTGATGGCCATCCCTCTCGGCTGACGATTGCTCGCCCGCTCTTGCGGCCTACCCGAGGGGCACCTTGCGCCCGAAGGCGTTTCGGCGGGCGGGCAGCCCATCCCCTCTGCTCGGCCTTGCTCCGGGTGGGGTTTGTCGAGCCGCCGAGGTCACCCCCGGCGCTGGTGCGCTCTTACCGCACCGTTTCACCCTTACCTGTGCTGCCTCCCTAAGGAAGACAGCCATCGGCGGTCTGTTCTCTGTGGCACTTTCCTGCGAGTCACCCCGACTGGGCGTTACCCAGCACCCTGCCCTGTGGAGTCCGGACGTTCCTCGGCCGGGTCACCTTGCGGGCCCGGACGCGGCCATCCGGCCGACTCACCACCACGGCCATTCTCGCGGGTCCGGCCGGGGCGTGTCGCCGCCGATCCTCAACTCACCCGCTTGCCCGGCCGATTGTGGGTGGAACGGGAATGCCGGCCTCCTTGCCGGCCGGCCACCGGGAGGGTGTGCATGGGATCTCCGACCAGGTGGCGTGAGGTTGGCCGCTGCAAGGGCGCGGACCCCGACGTGTTCTATCCCGAAGACGATGAGGACGAGGGCGCGGAGGCCAAGGCCATCTGCGAGAAGTGTCCCGTCCTCGAGATGTGCCTCGAGCACACGATCGTGAACCGCGAGAAGATCGGCGTGTGGGGCGGGTACACCGCGCGTGAACGTCGCCGACTCGTGCGTCAACGTCGCCGCGCCGGCTGACGTCTCTTCCGTACCGCGTCAGTTCGCGGTGACGGTCATCCAGATCGAGTGCAGGTTCTCGAAGCGGACCGCGTAACGACCGATCGCGAGGGGCGCACCCGACGCGTCTCCTGAGCTCGTCGCGTAGATCGTGTACTGCTGCGTCAGCACTTGATGCGGCGCCATGATCTGCGCCATCGCTTCGCACACGCCGCTCGCGATCGCGCTGCCACCGTGTTCGGGCGTGATCACCGGCGCGCACGACAACGGTTGACCGAGTGTGACGGTGCCGTCGGTCGGATTCGTGACGGTGACCGCGATCGTCGCGTGCCCGCCGGCCTTCACCGTGAGCGCGCTCGGTGTCGTCTGCCACGCGAGCATTTGCGGCGGGTACGACGCGATGGTCGGCGGTGGTGCCGACAATGTCGTCGGTGTGACCGACGGTGTTCCCGCTGACGTCGGCGTCGCGACGTTGGTCGGGATGGTCGGAACGACCGCCTTGGTCGGAACACTCACGTGCGGCTTCACGGGAGCTTTCGCGGTCGGCTTGGTAACGACGCGCTTCGCGGTCGAGGGTGGGGCCGCGGGTTGCTTGTGCTTGCGCGATCGCGCTGACTTCGGATGCGTCGGTGCCGTTGCGGTTCATCACGCCGACCGTGATCGCGGCGGCACCCAGCACCACGACGATCGCGCCCACGAGGAACGCCCGCATCCGGCCCCGAGCAGTCGTGGTCGGCGCGGCCGGGATGATCGTCGATGTCATCGCCGTCGGGCGTGCCGAGATCGGGCGCGGTCAGGTCAACGTCGCCGCGTCCACCCGTCGTCGTCACAATGCCTCCCGAACCGCCCGAACCATCGTCGCGCAACATGCGCCCCAGCGGATGGGTCTAATGGTCCAAATGGGCGCGCGTAGGCGCCCAGTTTCCGGCATCAGCGCCGGTAGGCTCGCCAATCGATGCCGTTCGACCTCCCGCCCGAGCATCTCGAGCTCCAGGCCACCGTCCGCAAGATCGCGCAGGACAAGGTCGCGCCCCGGGCCCGGGAGATCGACACCACCGCCGTTTACCCCCAGGATCTCTTCGAGGTCTTCCGGGATACGGGGCTGCTCGGCCTCGTGATTCCCGAGGAATACGGCGGCTCGGGGGCTGGAATTCTCGGCCTCACCGTCGCCATGGAAGAGGTGGCGAAGTACTCCAATACCGCCGCGCTCATGCTCCTGCTCACCCGGCTCCCGACCGGTCCGGTGCTGATCGCCGGCAGCGAGGCGCAGAAGCAGCACTACGTGCGCGGCGTCGCGACCGGTGAGCTGCGCGCCGGGTTCGGGCTTTCCGAGCCGCAGGCCGGCAGCGACGTGGTCGGCATGCGCACCAAGGCCGTGCAAGACGGCGCCGATTGGGTGATCACCGGCACCAAGTGTTGGATGTCGGGGGTCGTGCAAGCCGATTGGTATTGCGTGTTCGCCAAGACCGGCCCGGCCGATTCGCGCAATCACGCCGACATCTCGTGCTTCATCGTCGACCGCTCCGCGCCCGGCGTTTCCGTCGGTCGCACCGACGACAAGATGGGCGTGCGCGGGGTCGACACCGGCGAGCTCATCCTCGACGGCGTGCGCGTTCCCGCCGAGAACGTGGTCGGCGAAGTCGGCGGTTTCCGGCTCGCCATGCTCGGGCTCAACTCGATGCGGCCGGTGGTCGCGGCGCGCGGCATCGGTCTCGCCGAAGGCGCGCTCATGTACGCGGTCGAGTACGTGAAGCAACGCGCCGCGTTCGGCAAGACGATCGCCGACATGCAGGGCATCCAGTGGAAGATCGCCGAGCTCGCAACCGAGATCGAAGCGGCCCGTCTGCTCACGTACCGCGCCGCGACGATGGCCGACGAAGGCAAGTACACCAAGGAGTACGTGCCGTTCCTCTCGATGGCCAAGTACTTCGCGAGCGAAGTCGCGGTGAAGGTGTCGGGCGAAGCGCTGCAGATGCTCGGCGCCGCCGGCTACATGAAGGATCACCTCACCGAGCTCTACTACCGCGATGCCGCGCCAGCTCACGATCGTCGAGGGCACATCGCAGGTGCAGCTCGGGATGATCGCCCGTGGGGTGCTCGACCACGACTTGTGGTGGGACTGACCGCCGCGATGAACGAGATCCTCACCCCGATCCTGTCCCGACTCACTCGCGGCTACGAGCTCTCACCCCAGGAGATCGAAGCCGCGACGGGGGAGATCTTCGAAGGCCGGGTCTCCGAAGTGCAGGCGGCCGGCTTCATCGTCGCGTTGCGCACGAAGGGCGAGACCGCCGACGAGCTCGCGGCATTGGTACGCGCGATGCACCGGTTCGCGACCGACGTGAACGTCGCCGACGGCGCGATCGACACGTGCGGGACGGGCGGCGACCGTTCGGGCACCGTCAACGTCTCGACCATGGCCGCGCTCGTCGCGGCCGGTGCCGGCGCCCGCGTCGTGAAGCACGGCAACCGGGCGCAGTCTTCGATGGCCGGTTCGGCCGACGTGTTCGAAGAGCTCGGCGTCGCGATCGATCTCGGGCCTGATGGCGTCGCGCGCTGCGTCGAAGAAGCCGGCGTTGGCTTCTGCTTCGCGCCGCGGTACCACCCGGCGATGCGCTTTCTGGGCCCGGCGCGCAAGGAGCTCGGCGTCCCGACCACGTTCAACTTCCTCGGCCCGCTCGCGAACCCGGCTCGCGTTCGCCGCCAGGCCGTCGGCGTTTCCGATCCCGCGATGGCCACCCGGATGCTCGACACGTTGCGCGCGCTCGGGACCGAACGGGCCATGGTGTTCTCGGGCGACGATGGACTCGACGAGCTCACGACGACGACCACCAGCACTGTGCACGAGCTGATCGACGGCAACCTCCACGAGTACAAGATCGACCCGCTCGACGTCGGCATCGCCCGATCCGAACCCGAACAGCTCTGCGGCGGTGACGCGGCAACGAACGCGGGCGTGCTCCGCAACGTACTCAACGGTGACGCCGGGCCGTGCCGAGACATCGCGGTGCTCAATGCCGCGGCCGCGCTGATGGTCGCGGGGAAAGCTGCCAACCTGGCGGCCGGAGTCGAGATGGCGAACGATTCGGTCGACAGCGGTGCCGCGAACCAGGCGCTCGAAACACTCGTGCGCCTGAGTCAGTTCGAACGGGCTGCGGAAGCCGCCGAACAGGAGAGCGCGTAAATGGCGCCGGTGTTGCTCTGTCCCGAGTGCGGCGAGAAGCATCCGCTTGACGGCGTCGGTGGTTCCGCGTTCCCGTGCAAAGGGTGCGGCCGAACGCTGAAGGTTCCGCAGCAGGTACCCACACCGGCGGGCGTGGGCGCGGCCGGTGTCGATCCCGATCTCCCGTGGCCGCAAGCGGGCGCATCGACCTCGACGCGTGTGCTGCCCGCGACACCTGTCCCTGGCGCGGCCGCGGCCGCTGCCGCCGATGTTCCGGTCGTTCCGGTCATGCCGCCGGTGACACCCGCCGCGCCCAAGGCGGCGCCGCGTTCGTCGCGCCCGCGTGATCCGGTCCCAGGTCGCTGGGCGCGCTTCGGCCTGTGGATTCTCGCGGTCCCGCTTGGTTTCATCATCGTGTTCGGTTTCGCGCAGATCATCGGCGTGTTGAACAGCAACCAACTCGAAGATGTCGCGCTCGACGAAGGCCTTGCGCGGTTCTGGCCGATCGCGCGGCTGTTGCCGTTCGTTGCGTTGGTGACCGCCGGCCTCGTACAACTCGGCGTCTACGGACTGACCCGCCTGCGCGCCCGCCGCGGCCGCGGGCCGATGCCCGATCGCCGCGCCGCCGCCTAAGCACTCAGGTACTTCATCGGCGACCCGAGGTTCGCTCGATCCTGATTCTGCGGGAGCGTTGGCGCGACCCCCTCGAATCGGGCGATAGCACCGGCGATAGCACCACCGGCGATAGCACCGGCGATAGCACCCGATTCGGAGGCCTGTCTCTTCGTGCCGGAAGTTCGCAGTCCGAGGGGTGAGCAATGATTGATCATGCGTTCACTCGCATGAAATGCGGTCCCGCGGGACCGTTCGAGTGCTGGCAGCCGTCCTAGCGCCCTGACTGCCGATCGGCAGTTCAAGTTGCTATTCGCGAGCCACGTTCAGCGTCATCGAGATGTCGTCGAGCGACCGGCCGTCGACCCGGAAACGATCGGACGTTCGTCCGAGAACCAGGAAGCCGTGCCACCGCGTAGAGCGCCTCGGCACCCGGGTTGTCGGAGAACACGCCGAGATCGATCCAGTGGATGCTCGGTTGTTCTCGCGCCCACTCGATCCCGGTCGCCAAGAGCACGCTGCCGCCTCCCTGCCGACGATGTGAACGGATGATTCCCATCCCCATGTCCGTGCGATGCAGCTCGGAGCGGAGTGTTCCGCCGGCGAGATAGAGATGTCCGACGAGCTCGCCCTCGTCGAATAGTCCCCACGCGCGGCGCCACCCGGGATGCTTGATGTCGGTTGACCATCGAGTCACTTCTCGCGCGCGTCCCGCTTCCATGTCGAACGGCTCGGACTCGCTGTAGGCATGAGAGTGACCCGCGCCGTCGACGCCCGAGTCTGCATCGACCTCCTGCACGTGACGTAGATACTCATCCACATCGGCAATGGCGAGAGACCGGACGTTGGTGCTCCCGAAGCTGGTCACGACGGGAGAGTAAGCGCGGTGACCCGCAGCGAACGACCGATCTGCACGGTTCACGTGCCGCCTAAGCGGGTACGTCGAGACGCGACGCGGCGGTGCCGCTCGCGAACTCGCAGCGCACACCTTTCGCCTGCTCGAGCCAACGGCTGACGAGCATCAACTCGTCGGCGACTTCACGTGTCGGCGGCAAGTCGAGATCGGGCGGCTCGAACTCCGACGGATCGTCCTCGGCGAGAACGACACGACCGTGCACGAGCTCGACTCGGCCTTCGGCGCTGTCGACGATGAGTCGGCGGGCGGCGCGGATCGCATCCATCGCCCGGCGCCGGCGCAGCGCGCGCGTCAAGGTGGTGACCCGATCACGGGTCAGCGCCGCTTCCTCGAACCGCTCGCTTCCCGCCAACCGGCGCATGCGCGCGTCGAGCGGTGTATAGATCGGTGTGGGATCGTGTTGGAGCGCGCGCCGCGTCGTGTCTGTGAGCGTGCGGTATTCGTCTTCGCACACCTGGGCCCGGCACGGACAGGTGGCGACGCCGAGCTGCGCGGGAACGCACGGCGGACCGTCGGCGATCTCGGCCGACTTGCCGATGCGGAGCCCACATCGCCGCAGCGGAACCGCGTCTTCGATCGCTTCGCGGCGCCTGGTGCGCGGCGGCGGTCGAGCGAAACGGCCCGAGGTAGTACGCGCCATCGGTGCGCATGACGCGCGTGACGACCAGGCGAGGGAATCGCTCGGCGGTCAACTTCAGATACGCGTACTTGCGCCACGACTTCGACTGCCGGTTGAAGCGCGGTTCGAGTCGCTGGATCAGCCGGAGCTCGCGTATCGCGGCCTCGAACGGGCTCCCGCACACGCGATGTTCGATGGTGTGGGTCTCGCGTAGGAGTTGCGGAACCTTGCGGCGGTCTTCGGTCGAGAAATATGAACGCACCCGCGCGCGCAGGTTCGTCGCCTTGCCGACGTAGAGGACGCGACCGCCCCGATCGCGGAACAGGTAGACGCCGGGAAGCCGGGGGAGCTTCGACGTGAGTGCGAGCTTGGCGGCCGACGGGTGGGCGCGCATCGTCGGCAGCGCGAGGAGATCGTCGAGACCGAGCACACCGAACGCGGCGGCGCGTTCGAGCAGCGCGTGCAGTACTTCTGCGGTCGCGGCCGCGTCGGCGTAGGCGCGGTGTACCGGTTCGACACTGGTGCGGAAGTAGCGGGCCAGGGTGTGGAGCTTGAGGTTCGGGATCTCGTCTCGGACCAGGCGCCGCGCGAGCGCAACCGTGTCGACCCGGCGATTCGCGAGCCGCGGATAGTCGTGCGCCAACAGCGCGGCGTCGAGGAACGAGCAGTCGAAGCGGATGTTGTGCCCGACGATCACCGCGTCGCGCGCGAACTCGAGGAACGCGGGCAACACCTCGGCGATGCGCGGTGCGGGCAGCACCATGGTTTCGCTGATTCCCGTGAGCACGGTGATCATCGGCGGGATCGGCACGCCCGGGTTCACCAACGTCTCGAAGGTGCCGAGCAGCTCGCCGCCGCGCAGTCGCAACGCACCGATCTCGGTGATCGCTTCGGTCCGCGGAGACGCGCCCGTCGTCTCGAGGTCGACCACGACGAACGTGACCTCGGATAGCGGCGTGCCGAGGTCTTCGAGCGACTGTTGGAACGGCGGGCGCAGGGGCGCCGGTAGGGCCGACACGAAGTCGGCGAGCACCGGTGCCGGCGGGGAAGGGGGCACGGCCGCCAACCCTAGCGAACAGATGTTCGGGGCGAAAGTGTGTTCGTGTCGCTCGGCCCGATTCCGGGCGTTGCGCGGGTTCTGAAGCCGGGCCGGGTTGCTCGGGCCGGCGCGCGGGTCCGGTTACGATCGCCCGCGTGTCAACGCGCTATCGCTGCGGAGCCTGCGGCAACCTCACCCGGTTCGACGTTCTCTCGTCGCGGCGCACCCGGGCCTTTCACCACTACAGCATCGGTGGCGAGCTCACGGTCGAGGAAGAAGACGTGCTCGAAGACCACATCGAGCAGGTGACCTGCCGCTGGTGCGGCGCGAGTGGCGACGCGATCGAGCAGGTTCCCGTCGACATCGGCCCTATCGAGGAATCGGCATGAGCGACGGTCCGGCCGCGATGCCGGCCGCGCCGCCCGACGGTTCCGGCGAAGGTGCGCCCGAAGTCGACGACGCGGTTGACGCCGGTGTTCCCGAGCTGTTGTTGATGCCGTTGATCGAGATCGCGGCCGACGTGTTGCGCGAGCTCGAACCGGTCGACGTACCGCCGTCGCTGCGTCAACTCCACGGCTTCGATCGGCGGGGATTGCTGGCCGGTCCCGCGCCGCGTCAACTGCGCCGCGCGATGGCGAACGATGCGGGCTTCGGCGAGCGCGTCGTCGAGAAGTTCGTCACGCGTCCTGAAGTGGAAAGCATGCTCGAGGAGTGGTCGGCCGAGACCGCCGCGACAACTGCGGCCGACGCGGCCGGGCGCGGCGACCTGGCCCTGTTCACATCGGCGTTATGGGCGGCGCGTCCGCCGGGTTACGCGTTCGGGCTCGGCATAGCAGTGGTGCTCGACCTCCAGTTGCGCGAGCGCCGAGCGCGAGACCGACGCCGGGAAGAGCCTGGCCCAAGAGCGCGCCGCGGTCGAAGAAGCGCGCCGCCGGGCCGAAACCGCACGCCTCGAGGCGGAAGCGATCGCGGCCAAGGCCGAGCAGGAATTGCAGAAGGAACGCACGTCGCGCCGCACGCGCGAAGACGAAGCGATCGCCGCGGCCGGCGCCGCGCAGCGCCAAGCCGACATGCTCCAGACCCAACTCGATCAGGCGAACGCGGTCGCCGAGGAACAGCAGAACGTCGCAACCCGCGCGTCGCAACGCGGCGCGCTCGCTCGAAGACGATCTGCGCCGCCTGCGCGCCGACACCAAGGAGTTGCGGGCGCGGGCCGACAACAGCCTTTCCAAGCTCGGCGACCGCGACGAGAAGACGCTCACCGATGCCGCGATGGCCGCGCGTCAGCTGTCGGTATCGCTCGATGCGCTCCAGCGCCGGATCCGCGAGAGCGCGACCGCCGAGCCCAAGGAGCCCGACGTGGTGCTGCCGCGCGAACCGGCACCGACGCGGCGCGCGCAGCCGAATCTTCCCAAGGGGCTCATGGCCGAGTCGCCCGCCGGGCGTGGAGGCGATGCTCGCCACGCGTGATGTCGTGCTCATCGTCGACGGCTACAACGTCGCCCACCGGGCCTGGGCCGACGCATCGGCGGCCGACCAGCGCGAGCGGCTCGGTATCGCGGTGACCGCGCTGACTCGGCGGCTGGGTTGCGAGGTCGTGCTCGTGTTCGACGGCGACGGCAGCGGACCGCTCCCGCCGCTGCGGCGCGGGGGAGTGCGAGTGCTCTTCTCCGACGCCGGCCAGGAAGCCGACGAGGTCGTGCTTGCGCGAGGTCGAGGACCGCCCGAAGCGAGTCCCGGTGGTCGTGGCGTCATCCGACGGCTGGGTCCGGGAACACGCCGCCGACCAGGGCGCAGTAGTCGTCGGCGCCGACTGCCTGAGCAAGCTCCTCAAGCCCGAGAAGTAACTGTCTCAGGGGGTTGTCATGCTCTGGGCATGGCAAATCGAGAAGCGCTCACGATCGATTGCGGCGACTGCCGGATGACGGGCACGTCGGCCTGCGACGACTGCATCGTCTCGTTCATCGTCAGCCGCGAACCGGGCGACGCGCTGGTGATCGACGCCGACGAGGAACGGGCGTTGCGATCGTTGAGCGACGGCGGACTCGTGCCGCGCCTACGGCACGAGCCTCGGATGGGTCGGCTCGGCTTAGCGGTCGGCTTTGGCGAAGTTGAGGAGGTCGATCGCGCCGGTGCCGGTGGCCTTGATGCCCCGGGCCACGATGCTCACGTCCCAACCTTCTGCCTGCGCCCGCAGCGCACCGACGTTGCAGTTCTCCTTGCCGCCGAGCGTCGAGAACGGATCGAACTTGTAGAGCCGCATCGCGTTCTGATGCGTGATCTTGTCGATGTCCTCGTCGGAGCAGTTCGAAGCCTGCATCTGCTTCCACACCGCTTCGGGCGACTGCGGCCAACTCGAGTCGGAGTGGGGGTAGTCGCACTCCCAGCAGATCATGTCGATGTTCATCTTGTGCCGCATGTCGACGCCCACCGGGTCGTCGATCCAACAGCAGATGACCTGCTCGTCCATGATCTGGCTCGGCAACCGGTCGCCGCGATCCATGCCCGTCCAGAAGCGGTGGCGGTCGTACGTGTAGTCGATGCGCTCGCGGAAGTAGGGAATCCAACCGATGCCGCCCTCGCTGAGCGCGTACTTCAGCTTCGGGAACTGCACCGGCACCTTCGACCACACGAAGTCGGCCGCGGCCTGCACGATGTTCATCGGCGACAGCGTGATGAGCACGTCCATCGGGGCGTCGTCGGCGGTGATGACCATCTTCGACGACGAGCCGATGTGCACGTTCACGACGGTGCCGAGCTCCTCGCAGGTCGCGAAGAACTTGTCCCAGTGGCCCGAGTGGATGCTCGGGTGGCCGAGGTGCACGGGGTTCTCCGAGAACGTGACCGCGAAGCAGCCCTTCTCGGCGACGCGTCGCACTTCGGCCGACATCTTGTCGACGTCCCACATCATCGGGATCGACAGCGGGATGAAGCGGCCCGGATAGGCGCCGCACCACGATCTCGATGTGCCAGTCGTTGTACGCGCGCACGAGCTCGGTCGCGAGCTCTTCGTCTTTCAACGCGGCGCGGGCGAAGAGCTGGCCGCAGAACTGCGGGAACGACGGGAAGCACATGGAGCCGAGGATCCCGTTGGCGTTCATGTCCTTGACCCGGTCGTGGATGTCGTAGCAACCGGTCCGCATGTCGTCGAACGACTGCGGGTCCATCGCGTACTCCTCGGGCGGACGGCCCGCGACCGCGTTGAGCCCGATGTTCGGGAGCTCGGCGCCCATGAACTGCCACACGTCGATGCCGCTCTCCTTGCGGACGAGCTTCGGCGCGATGTCGGCGTGCTTCGCGGAGAGGCGACCTTCGAACAGGTCGGGCGGCTCCACCACGTGATCGTCGACACTCACGAGAACCATGTCTTCGAGGTGCATCGCATCCCCCTTAGGGCGATTACCTGACGTGAATGTCAGTGTAGGTCTGGGTTCAATCCCAGACGACGGGCAGTGCATTCGGCGCGCGGAACACCGCGCCGGTGATGAACGGTGCTTCTGCATCGGGGTCGATGCGGAGGTTGGGTAGGCGGTCGAGGATCTGCGTGATCGCGACGCGGGTTTCCATGCGCGCGAGGTGCAGGCCGAGGCACATGTGCGGACCCCACGCGAACGCGAGGTGCTGGCGCGGCGCCCGGAAGATGTCGAACTCCTCCGCGTTGTCCCAGTAGCGCTCGTCGTGATTCGCCGAACCGATGTTCACCGCGACGACCGAGCCGGCCGGAACGGCCATCCCGTCGACCACGGTGTCACACGGTCGCGGTGCGCATGATGCCGAGCAGCGGAGGCTCCCACCGCAGTCCTTCTTCGATCGCCTGCGGCCATGAGCGCCCGATCCGCGCGCAACGCGTCGAGCTGCTCGGGATTGGTCAGCAATCCGAACAACAGGTTGCTCGACGAGCGGTAGGTGGTCTCCGCGCCCGCAGGAAGCAACAACCGCAGGAACGAGCAGATCTGCGCGTCGTCGAGCCGCTGCCCTTCGAGCTCGGCCTGCACGAGTACGGAGATCACGTCGGTCGACGGGTTCTTCCGCCGGTCGGCGATGATCGCGCAGAAGTATTCGTACAACGCTTCCGACGCCGCGATCGCGCGGTCGAACTCGAAGCCGGCGCTGATCATCTCGACGGCTTGGCGGTGGAACGCGGGCAGGTCTTCACGCGGCAAGCCGAGCATGCGCGCGATCACGAGCACCGGGAACGGGAACGTCAAGCTGCGGACGAGGTCGCCGCGCTTCTCGGCGATGATCTCGTCGAGCATCTCGTCGACGACGCCACGCACGAGCTCGCGCTCCCACGTTTCCATCGCCTTGCGACTGAACGCCTGTTGGACGAGACCGCGATACGTGTGGTGCTCGGGCTCGTCCATCTCGAGGATCGAGTGACCGAACACCGGCCCCATGATGTCGGCGTAACCGGCTGACGAGAACGTGTCACCGTCTTTGAGCACCTGCTGCACCGCGTCGAAGCCGTAGGCCGTGAAGACCGAGACTTCCGGTTCGATATCGAGCGTGAGGAGATCGAGCTCCTCGCCCTCGGGTCCCGTCATCGCTTCACCGAAGTCTTCGCGCTTGATCGTGTGCTCGGCGCGGACCAAGGCGAACATCGGATAGGGGTTCTCGACGACGCCGATGCCGGCGCTGCGATTGAACTCCTCGAACGGGTCGTACTCGCCTTGTTCCTCGACAGCTGTCACTCGGGCTCCCGGTTTGCTGACGCTCGTGTCATATATGACGCTACTACCGGCATCGGGGCAGGATCTACGTCCGGCCGGTAGCGTCAGCGCCGCTGAGGAGCCGCGCCGAACAGCACCGACGAGGAGTCACGCATGTTGCAACACGTGAACCTGAACCAGATCTGGTTCGGACTCCTGGTGGTGCGGGTCTCGGTGGGCGCCACGATGATCGCCCACGGCTACAACCACATCTATCGGGGCGGCAAGATCCAGGGCACCGCGGGCTGGTTCGCGAGCCTCGGTATGAAGCCCGGCATCCTGCACGCCTGGCTCGCGAGCATCACCGAGCTCGCGGCCGGCGCCGGGCTCGTGGTCGGGTTGCTCACCCCGCTCGCCGCCGGCGCCATCATCGGGACCCTGACCGTCGCGTTCATCACGAACCACCGCAAGGCCGGATTCTTCGTGTTCCGCCGCCCGACCGAGGGTTGGGAGTACCTGATGAACCTGATCGCGGCCACGGTCGCGATCGGGTGTCTCGGGCCGGGTCGCTGGTCACTCGACAACGCGATCGACTTCCAGCTGCAACGGTTGGTGGGGCCTCGCGATCACGCTGGTGATCGGATTCGGCGGCGCGGCCGCGCTCCTCATGACGTTCTGGCGTCCACCCGCGCCGGCGGCGGCGTAAGGATCTCCGAGCCGGCTCGGCACCTCGCATGATCGAGCTCGAGCACGTCGGCAAGGTGTTCCCCGGGAGCGCGACGGCCGCGGTCGGTGATCTCAGCCTCAACGTGGAAGAGGGTGAGATCGCGGTGCTCATCGGCCCGTCGGGATGCGGCAAGAGCACGACGTTGCGGATGATCAACCGGCTGATCGAGCCGACGTCGGGGCGGATCACGGTCGCGGGGCGCGACGTCGCCAAACAGAAGGCCCACGAGCTGCGGCTGTCGATCGGCTACGTGATCCAGCAGGTCGGTCTGTTCCCGCACCGCACGATCGCGCGCAACATCGCGACGGTTCCCGAGCTCCTCGGATGGGATCGCGCCCGCACGAATGCACGCGTCGAAGAGCTGATGGAGTTGGTCGGACTCGAACCCGACCTTGCGTCGCGTTACCCAACCGAACTGTCCGGTGGGCAACAGCAACGCGCCGGCGTGGCGCGCGCGCTGGCCGCCGATCCACCCGTGTTATTGATGGACGAACCGTTCGGTGCGGTCGACCCGATCGTCCGCCTCCGCCTGCAGGAGGAGTTGCTGAATCTCCAGCGCCGGCTGCAGAAGACGATCGTGTTCGTCACCCACGACATCGACGAAGCCATTCGCCTGGGCGACCGTATGGCGGTGCTCAACGTGGGTGGCAAGCTCGAGCAGTACGGCCCACCCGTCGACGTGCTCGCCGATCCGGCCAATGACTTCGTGCTCGAATTCCTCGGCGCCGATCGCGGCCTGAAGCGTCTCGCGTTGATTCCGGTGTCCTCGGCCGAGTTGCAGCCGGGCCCGACGGTTGACGTCGGCTCGACCAGCGCGAACGCGCGCGCGGTGATGACGAGAGAGGACGTCGACTGGGTCGCGGTGTTGGATCAGGGCCGCCCGCGCGGTTGGATCTCGGCCGATCAGCTCGACGGACACGAACGGGTCGATCAGATCGAACCGACGCGTTTTCCCGTCGCCGTGAATCCGGCGGACTCGCTGCGCCACGCGCTCGATGCGTTGGTCAGCTCGCCGACGCAGGTCGTCATCGTCGTCGACCCCGATGACCGACCAGTACCTGGGTCTGCTCGACGTCGGCCGGATCGGAAAGGGCTTGGCGACGTGAGCGCGGCGCTGGGGCGGGATGCTGGCGCAGCCGCTCATCCGCTGGGACTACATCCGCGATCATCTGCACGAGATCTGGGCCGCGCTCGTGCAGCATCTCGAGCTCACGTTCATCGCGGTGGGAGTGGGCCTCGTGTTGTCGGCGCTCCTGGCCGCGATCGCGATCCGATTTCGGTTCTCGTACCAGGCGATCAACGCGATCACCGGGATCATGTACACGATCCCGAGCCTCGCGCTGTTCATCTTGTTGGTGCCGATCACCGGATTGACGATCCTCACCGCCGAGATTGCCCTTGTCAGCTACACACTGCAGATCATCTTCCGCAGCATCGTCGCCGGTCTCGACGGTGTACCGGGATCGGTGCGCGAGTCCGCGCAGGGAATGGGCTTCACCGTGCGCCAGCAGCTGTGGCGGGTCGAGCTCCCGATCGCGTTGCCGGTCATCGTGAGCGGGCTCCGGATCGCGACGGTCACGACGGTGGGTCTCGTGCCGATCTCGGGAATCCTCGGATCCGACCAAGGCGGCCTCGGTACGTTCATCTTCGACGGGCTCAATCGGTTCTTCAACACGCCGTTGCTGATCGGTGCGACGCTGACCGTCGCGTTGGCAGTCGTGCTTGACGTCTTGTTGGTCCGCGTCGAGCGGTTGCTGACACCGTGGGCGCGCCGGGCGCGTGCGACATGAACGGCATCCACCACCTCTTTCTCTGGTTCAACGATCCGGCCAACTGGCACGGCACCAACGGCGTTCCGCAACGGGTGCTCGAACACCTCTCGTACTGGGCGTGGGCGATGGCAATCTCCCTTGCCATCGCAGTTCCCGGTGGGGTGTTGTTGGGCCGCAGCAAACGACCGGGTGTGTTTACCGTGAACGCCGCCAACATCGGCCGCGCGATCCCATCGTTCGCGGTGCTCGTGCTCGGTGTGATCTGGTTCGGGCTCGGCAACGTGCCCGTGGTGTTCGCGTTGGTCCTGCTCGCGGTGCCGCCGATCTTCACGTTCACGTTCACCGCGATCCGCCAGGTCGACGCGGCCACCGTAGAGGCCGCGCGCGGCATGGGTATGACCGAGGTCGGAATCGTTCGCCGGGTGCAGGTGCCGTTGGCGGCGCCGCTGATGCTCAACGGGATCCGGCTGAGCTCGGCCGCGGTGTTGGCGACGGCTCCGCTGGCGGCACTGGTCGCGAGCGGCGGGCTGGGCCGTTACGTGGTAGACGGCTTCGCGATTCGCGACTACCCGCAGGTCGGCGCCGGAGTGACCCTCGTCGTGGGGTTGGTCGTGATCAACGAGTTCGTGTTCGCGGGCGTGACCAAGTTGGTGTCGAAAGCGCCAAAGCCGCCACGGCGACCACGCTCCGTGTGGAGGCGTGACCTGCGGGCTACTTCCTGATAGACCCCTGCGTCGAACCTACGAAAGGACTTCCCCGTGCGTAACTCTCCTCGTGCCGTCGGCGCGCTCGTCTTGACCGCGTGCCTGGCGGTCGTACTCGCCGCCTGCGGTAGCTCCGGCAGTAGCAGCGGCGGCAGCACCACGACCACGCCGGCCGGCTCATCGGCGACCATCGCGTCGACGATGGTGCTCGGTGGTCCTCCGGAATGCCCGACTCGTCCGTACTGCCAGATCGGCCTCAAAGACACGTACGGGCTGAACTTCAAGTCGTTCAAGGCGCTCGACGCCGGCGGTCCACTTACTGTCGCCGCGCTCCAGGATGGTGCGATCCAGGTCGGGCTCCTCTTCACGACCAGTGGCGTGATCAAGAGCAAGGGTTGGGTCTTGTTGAAGGACGACAAGTTGCTGCAGCCGGCCGACAACGTGACGCCGGTCGTGAACAACAAGGTCGGCGACAAGTACGGCAAGGCCATGGCCGATCTCGTCAACGCGGTGAGCGCCAAGATCACGACCAGCGTGCTGACCGATCTCAACAAGCAGACCGACATCGACCAGAAGGACCCCGACGACGTCGCGATGACGTGGCTGAAGTCGCAGAACTTCATCCCGGCCACCAAGCCGGCCGCGGTCTCAGGGCCGACGATCGTGGTCGGTTCCGCCAGTTTCACCGAGGACGAGACCCTCGCCAACATATACGCCGACATGCTGAAGGCGAACGGGTACCCGGTGTCGAAGAAGCTCAACATCGGCAGCCGCGAGATCTACTTCCCGGCGTTGAAGAGCAACCAGATTTCGTTCATTCCCGACTACGCCGGTTCGCTGCTCACGTTCATCGACCCGAAGAAGCCGGCGACTACCAACACCCAGACCAACGCGACGCAGTTGGCCGCAGTGTTGAAGCCGCTGAACTTGACCGCGTTCGCTCCGGCACCGGCTGAGGACATCAACGGTTTCGTGGTGACGAAGGCCACCGCCGACAAGTACCACCTCGTCAACATCTCCGACCTCGCGAAGCCCGCGGGGTAATCAAAGGAGCGCGTCGATCATGGCGCCGGTGACGAAGCGGCCAAACCGCTTCGGCGGCCATCCGCGCCGAGTAACCAAGAGCTCGTAGAGCTCGGGTGCGGAGTAGGTCCAGAGAACGTCAGCAGCGTTGGAAAGTGTGATGCCGGCCCGCAGGTGGCCGGCATCACGCAGTCTTCGGGCATTGTCGGTCATCCGCCGCAGTCGATCTCCGTCCATCTCCTCCAGGAGCGCATTCACTTCCGGGTCCGTTGCCGCGGCGGCGCGTATGAGAAGGAGGACGGGAGCGACCCGGGGCGCGATCTCGGCAGTCAACGCGCCCCACCCTTCGATGATCTTGCGGGGATCTCGCCTCGCGTGCCTGCATCGCGTCGGATCGCTGCTCGGCCGGCAACGGTGCCGAGCCGGCCAGTGCCCTCTCGCGGATGGCGCGAACGAGTCCGGGTTTGCCGCCGAAGGCCTTGTAGATCGAATCTTGGGAGACTTCGGCATCGGCCGCGATCGCGGCGACGGTCGTCGCCGCGTAGCCGTCATGCAGGAAGCGCCGCTCGGCCGCCTCGATGATGCGCTCTCGATTTCGCTGTGCCTGTTCCCGGCGGCGGCTGGCGTCGTACGGGCGTTTCTTCTTGACGGGCGAAGATTCGACGGCCATAGTGAGTATTGATTCTAGTCGACTAGAATCAACTAGCGTCACATTGGCGCAGCGCCGAGATGAGTGGAGACCGAGATGGACGGACCGCAGGCATTGGTGAACCGGTTGGCGCGGGCCACGAACGACCACGACCTCGATGCCCTCGCCGCGTGCTTCGCCGAGGACTACGAGAACGAAACGCCGGTGCATCCCGCCCGTGGGTTTCGCGGACGCGACCAGGTGCGCACGAACTGGGAGCAGATCTTCGCGTTCGTACCCGACGTGCACGCGGAGGTGTTGGGCTGCGTGGTCGATGGCGACACCGCCTGGACGGAGTGGGAGATGACCGGCACCCGCCCAGACGGCAGCGCGCATCGGATGCGCGGCGTGATCCTGTTCGGTGTCGGTGATGGGGTCGCGCAGTGGGCTCGCTTCTATCTCGAACCGGTCGACGAAGCCGCCGACACCGTCGACGATGCGGTGCGCGAACAAGTCGTGCGCCCATGATCCTCGTGGCCGGTGGAACTGGTCGGCTCGGATCGATCGTGGTGGCGCGACTGCGCGACCGTGATCTGCCGGTACGGGTTCTCACCCGCGACGCAACCCGCGGGCGCCCCTTCGAGTGCGCAGCCGAGATCGTGGTCGGCGATGTACGGGACCGTGCGAGTGTCGAGCGTGCGATGGCGGGCGTTTCCACGGTGATCTCGGCGGTGCAGGGTTTCGCCGGTCCCGGCCGGGTCACCCCCGCGTCGGTCGATCGCGACGGCAATGCGAATCTCGTCGACGCCGCGGCTGCGGTGGGTGCGCACGTGGTCCTGATGTCGGTGGTCGGCGCGTCGGCTGACAACCCGATGGAGCTCTTCCGGGCCAAGTACGCCGCCGAGCAGCACCTGCGCGCCGGCGGAGCACCGTGGACCGTTGTGCGGGCCACCGCGTTCGTCGAGCTCTGGGCCGATCTCATCGCCAAGGCGGGTGTGTTCGGTCGCGGCGACAACCTGATCAACTTCGTGTCGGTCGGAGACGTCGCAGCATTCGTCGAGCGCGCGGTGGTCGATGCCGATTGGCGCGGGAAGATCATCGAGGTCGGTGGGCCGGAGAACCTTACGTTCAACGAGTTGGCCGGTCTGGTGCAGGAGGTCTGCGGCGAGCCTCGCCGAATCCGTCACATTCCGCGTGGCGTGTTGCGCGTGCTTGCCCCGTTCGCGCGGCAACCGAAAGCCGGCCTCACGATGGATACCGCCGACATGACCTTCGACGCCGCGGCCGCGCGAGCGCGCTCATCCAGATCTGCCGATGACCGATGCCCGGGGGGCGCTCCTCGCGGTGGCAGCCTCAGCTCGCGCTCACCGGGAACTCGGCTAACACGACGCGGTTGCGGCCCGCGGCCTTGGCGTCGAGTAGCGCCTGATCCGCGATGGCGACGACGTCGTCGAAATCGTCGGCGTACGCGGATGACGCGAGGCCGAACGTCACCGTGAACGGCGGAACGTGGCCGCCGTTGAGTGCGAGGGCCAGGCTCTCGCGAACACGCTCGAGAATGCCGATCGCGGTTGTGGTGCTGCATTCGGGCAAGACGATGACGAACTCCTCGCCGCCGTAGCGCGCCGCGATGTCTCCGGGCCGCAGCGACTCGCCGAGGATCCGCGCGAACAGTCGCAGCGCCTGATCGCCGGCCTCGTGTCCGTGCGTGTCGTTCAGGATCTTGAAGTGATCGAGGTCGCCGTAGGCCAGCGCGTAGGGCAAACCCGATTCGCGGCAGGTCGCGGACGCGGGTCTCGAGACTGCGCCGGTTGAGCAGCCCGGTGAGCGGGTCGGTCTGCGCCTGCGTCTCCGAGGTGGAGAACGCCCGGATCATCGCGACGCGCTCGCGAGCCGCGGCGCGACGTGAAGTTGAGCGTCTCGATCTCGGGCTTGGTCGGCAGCTTGTTGTCGGGGCCGACCGTGTGGGTCACACCGACCGTGCGGCCCGCGATGCTGACCGGGATGCACGCGGCCGACACGTCGCCGGAGGGTCGGTCCTTGAGATACGGACACGCGTCGAGGGCGCGGCTGCTCGGGAAGAAGAGGCCGTGCCCCACGACCGCGGCCGGACAGTCGAGCGGCGACGCGACCCCGCAACCTTCGAAGCCTTCGTCGTTGGTGAATGCGCGCCGAAAGTGGGCGCGGCTCGAGTCGGCGATGAGCATCTCGACTTTGAGTTTCGGCAACGATTCGTGCAGCGCTTCACCGAGGATGGCGTACACATCGGGTTCGGCCTTCGTCATCTCCAGCGCCTGTTGCACCCGAGCTTCATAGGCGTGGCGTCGCGAGACTTGCTTCCGTTCTGCGCTCGCGACGTCCGGCCCGACGACCGGACACGGCGGTGACGACGATCAGGACGATGAGCGCAAGCAGTGCGCACGCAAGGAAGAGCCGCACTGCGAGATCGAGGTGATCCGTAGCCCGGACCGTCTCCCGCTTGGTGATGTCCTGCGAGAGGTGACGCCCGATCCCGGTGGTGCGCGTCCATACCCGTTCGAGCGCGGCGCGTTCGGTGGCCGCAACGTGGTGCAGCTCAGCCGGCGCGATGAAGGTTCCGGACGCGACCGGAGCGAGCTTGGCGAGCGTCTTCGTGAAGGCTGCATGTCGGTCTCGAGATCGCGCGCATCGCTCGTGAACCCGATGGCGCGCAGGTGGCGACGTCAGCGTCGCGGCCTGCTTGTTCTGCTTGGTCAACAGGTCGGAGCCCTTGATCAACTCGGTCGGATCGGTGACTGCGCCCGGCGTGATCTCGTCGAGGTGTCGTTCGATGAAGAATTGCCAATTCGGCCAGCGTCGTGCGTAGTTCGACGAGTTGGGCCTGTAGCGGGACGCCGTCGTTGGCGATCTGGCGGAGGTCGTCGTGCGTCGCCGTCGAGCGGGAAGAGCACGATGCGCGATCGCGAGGACCGTCGCGACCGCGGCGACCGCGCCGCGAGAGAACGATTCTGCCGCGGTCCCTGATTCGCGGCGGTCTTGGCGAGTCCATGTCTTTGCCATCGACATCGCCGCGCTCCGAAGCAGGGCCTAAAGACCCAAAAAACCGGCGCTAAGTGGTTGCGCGACCCAGTTCGGCCACCAGGAGCGGGAGGACGTCACGCCAATCGCCGACGATGCCCACGTCGGCGGCGTCGAAGATCGGGGCGTCGGGATTCGTCGTTGATCGCGAGCACCGTGCGCGCAGCGCGCATGCCGACGGTGTGGTTGAACTTGCCGCTCGCGCCGATGCTCACGAACAGGCGCGGCGCGATCGCTCGTCCGGTGATCCCGACCTGGCGGGCGCGGGGGAGCCAGCCCTCGTCGGTCACCTTGCGCGTCGCGCCGAGCTCGGCACCGAGCAGCGGCGCGCAACGGCTCGAGTGCGTCGTACTCGTCGGGCGGAATGCCGCGGCCCACGCCGATCGACCGCTGCCGCTTCGGCGAGCACGTCGAGGTCGTCGTCGCGCGTGCGGGCGAGCACCGCACGCGCCCGCGGGTCGACATCTCGCTTCGTTCCACCGCGCGGCTCGTCGGTGGTCGATCGGGGCGTGGGTGCGGTGAGCATCCCGGCGCGCACCGTTGCCATCTGCACCGCGCGAGTCGCGCCGATCGCGGCGACGAGCTGTCCGCCGAACGCCGGCTTCCACGCGATCAGGTGACCGTCGCCGACCTCGAGGCCGACCGCGTCGCCGGTGAGGCCGGCGCCGAGCCGCGGCCGCGACGCGGACGCGACCTCGCGACCCCACGCGGTGCGACCGGCGATGATCGCCCACGGCGTGGTTCGCTTCGGACCCACTCGACGACGCCGCGTGCGACGTCTTCTTCGACGTTCGTCGCCGACGAGATGCACCGACGCGCGTCGGCGCCCCACGCGCCGAGCGCGGCCGGCGGCCGGCTCCTCGACCGTGATCGCGACCACGCGGCTGTCGATCTCCGCGCCGAGGCGCGCCGCGACGCCGAGGAGCTCGCGGGTCGCGTGCGCACGATCGGGTTCGGCGACGACCGCAATCACCGGGTCCGACGCGGCGGCGCGGCGCGGCGGGACCGACCGAGGTCGATTCGTCGGTCGGGCTGTCGCGTCGAGCGCGCCGCGTTCGTGCAGGATGCGAACCGCGGTGCGAACCTGCTCGGTCGAGCGGCGCGTCGGGATGTGAGATCCGAGCCCGGCTCACTGCCATGCACCTTCACCGGGCCGACCCAGGTCGGTGATGCGTCCGCGCCCCACGGGCCCGGACCGAGATCCGCCGCGGTCACCGTGCGAATGCGGTCGGCCGGCACCGCGGCGCGGCCGTGGCGGATCGACCTTGCGTGGGTTCGCACAACCGCTCCGCGGACGAGAGCACCGCGGGCAGCTCGACCTCGGCCTGCACCCAGCCGTCGTCGTGCTCGCAGCGCACGTCGACGCGCGTGCCGTCGATCGCGAGGTGGCGCACGCCGGTGAGGAACGGCAGGTCGAGCAGCTCCGCGAGCTCGGGGCCGACCTGGCCGGTGTCGGCGTCGACGGAGTTCCGGCCGGCGAGCACGAGGTCGAACGGGCCTTCGCGCGTGAGCGCGGCGGCGAGCGTCGTTCGCGGTGGCGAGCGTGTCGGATCCCGCGAACGCGGCGTCGGTGACGAGCACGCCGGCGATGTCGACGTCCCGCTCGAGTCCCCACGCGATCGCCTCGCGCAGGACGTCTTCGGCCGCGGGCGGGCCGAGCGTGAACACGGTGACATGCGAGCCCGCGTGCTCGGCCGCGAGCTCGACCGCCTTGCTCACCGCGCGCCGGCAGTAGGCGTTCATCTCGAGCTCGATGCCGTCGCGGCGCAGGCGGCCGTCGGGGCCGAGCGCCATGTCCTCGAACTTCGGGATCTGCTTGACCAGCACCGCGATGCGCACCAGATGCTCCCGAGCAAGCAGTGGCGTTCCGAGTAACGTGACAGGTTGCGCGATGGACACGTGGAAGCCGTCATCGTCGACACCGTGCGCACCGCGATCGGGAAGCGCAAGGGTGCGCTCGCCGGGTGGCATCCCACCGATCTGCTCGGGTCTCGTGCTGCGCACGCATGATCGAGCGCAACGACTTCGATCCCGGGCATCGTCGACGACGTCGTCGGTGGCTGCGTCACCCAGTCGGGTGAGCAGGGCTGCAACGTCACCCGCAACGCGTGGGTCGCGGCCGGGTCTGCCGTGGCACGTTCCCGCGACGAGCGTCGACCGGCAGTGCGGCTCGTCGCAGCAGGCGGTGCACTTCGTCGCGCAGGGCGTGATCGCCGGCGCGTACGACATCGGGATCGCGTGCGGGGTCGAGTCGATGACGCGGGCGCCGATGTCGTCGAACGCGCGCGGTGGGACCGGTCCGTTCAGCCCGGCGTTCCTCCGCGAACACGAACAACACGCTCGGCATCCAGTTCTGGGTCGCGCAGGTGCTCGCCGACCGGTGGGGCATCACGCGCGAGGAGATGGACGCGTTCGCGCTCGAGAGCCACCGGCGCGCGCGCGCGGAGAACACCGACAACGGCTTCTTCGCCCGGCGAGATCGTGCCCGTGCCGATCAAGGACGAGAACGGCGCGCCGACCGGCGAGATGCTCACCGCCGACGAGGGGATCCGGCGCGGGACGCACGATGGAGAAGCCTCGGCATCGCTCCCGCCCGCGTGGGAGTCCGAGGACCAGCCCGCGCCCGACATCACCGCCGGCAACTCGTCGCAGATGACCGACGGCGCGTCGGCGATGATCATCGCGGACCGCGATCGGTCGCCGAGCGGCTCGGGCTCCCGATCCGCGCCCGCTTCGTGCACTTCGCGGTCGCGGCCGAGGATCCGGTGCTCGTGCTCTCGGCGCCGGTGCCGGTGACCCACAAGCTGCTGGAGCGCTCGGGCATGAAGATCGACGAGTTCGACGCCATCGAGTGCAACGAGGCGTTCGCTGCGATCGCGCTGATGTGGGCAAAAGGAGTTCCGGCCCGACCCGATGGAGCAGTTCAACCCCCGGGGCGGCGCCATCGGCGATCGGGCACCCGCTCGGAGCAGCGGGCGTCGCGGCTCATGACGACGATGCTGCAACCACCTCGAGGCGACCGGCGGCCGCTACGGCTTCCAGACCATGTGCGAAGGCGGCGGTCAGGCCAACGCGACGGTGATCGAACGGTTGAGCTAGACGCGCGCCGCGACCGCGACTAGGGCCGCGAGTTGTTCGGCGTAGTGCGCGGGGGAGTGGTGCACGAAGCGCACGTTCACGCCCGTCGCGCCGATCTCCTCGAAGCGCGTGAGTTGCTCGGCGACGCGTTCGGGCTCGGCGATGGGATCGAATGGGTGGTCGTTCTGGAGGAGCACCTCGATCGGAGTGGCGCGCGCCTTCCACGCGGCTGAGTCGCGCGCGCTCGCCAGCATCTCGGCGAGCTCGCTCGTGCCGAGACCGAATGGCGCCCAACCGTCGCCGAGCTCGACCGCACGTCGCAACGAACGCGCGGTACGGCCGCCGACCCACATCGGCACGTGCGCTTGACGCGCGTGCGGGTCGACGACGAATCCGGTGAAGTCGTAGTAGGGGCCGTGATACTCCGGAATCGGTTGCGAGAGCGCGGCGCGCAGCGCGCGCATCGCGTCGTCGGCGCGTTCACCCCGATTGTCGAACTCGGCGCCCAAGAGGTCGAACTCCTCGCGCAGCGAACCGACTCCGACTCCGAGGATGACGCGTCCGTTCGTCACTTGATCGAGCGTGCCGTATCGCTTCGCGATCGCGAGCGGGTGGTGGTAGCCGAGCACCAGCACGTGCGCCGCGAACCGGATCGTCGTCGTGAGCGCGCCGAGCGCGCCGAAGGTCGCGAGCGGGTCCCAGTAGCGGCCACCGCGCGTCTCGGCCACGGGGGCGGGGATCGCGACGTGCTCCGAGCAGGTGCAGTGGTGGTAACCGAGCCGCTCGGCCTCCTGCACGATCGAGATCACGTCGGCGAACGTTCCCGTCTCCTCCCAGGTCGCATGGGCGCGCGGAAGCAGCGTCAGGACCGGCGTGACGATTCCCAGCTTCAACAACTAATTCGAGGAAGCGAGAATGCGTTGCGCCGCGCCCACGAGCGCCGGAATGTGCTCCGGCGCTTCGTCGAGCCGTCCGCTCTCGACCAGGTGCAGCATCGACTCCAACAAGAAGCCGAACACGCCGACCGCAACCGCCGACGCTTGCGGCGATGCCGCGGCCTCGGGGTCAGACTCGGCCCAGATCTCGCACACCACTCTCGCGACCTCGCGGCGGATGTGGCTGCGGTATTCGTTCACCTCGGGTGAGATGCCGATGCTCTCGAGCAGGAGGATCCGCGCCGCGGCCGGATCGCTCACGAGGAACTCGACGTACGCGGTGACGCCCACCTCGATGAGGTCGGCATCTCGGTCGACCGCTCGCAGGCGGCTGCGCACCGCGGCGAGCAGTGCTTGCAGCGATGCTTGCAGTGCGCCGTACATCGCGGCTTCACGATTGTCGAAGAACGCGTAGAACGCAGTGCGGCTCGTGCGCGCGCTGCGGACGATGTCTTCTACCGATGTGCTGTGGTAACCGCGGGATGAGAACTCGTTGATCGCCGCGCGAATGAGACGGGCGCGCTGGTCGTCGCGTCGTTCCTCGGCCGAGAGTCCGCGGTAACGCCGCCCCACCGACGGCTCCGTGGCAGTAACCATTCCGGAAACCCTACTCGGGTAATGCCGGAAAAGTCACGGCCGTTTCGCCGGCCAAACGGGCTGGCCGCTGGTGGGAATGAGTACGTTTCCGGTGTGGATGACAAGCGAAGCACGCTGACCGACGCCGTGGCCGCGCACGTGCAAGCTGGCGACGTGCTGCATCCGGTGGTCGGGCACGCGCGCTGGACGGCGGCGACCCGCGAGGTCGTTCGGCAGTGGTGGGGCCGGGACCCGCAGTTCACGCTGGTCATGCTTTCGTTGTCGAGCCTCGGCGCACTGTTCTTTCGTGGCGGTCTCGTGAAGAAGGTAGTTACCGGTTATTCCGGTGACACGTTCCCGAACTTCACTCCCAATCCGGTGTTCGCGGGCGCCTACGAACGCGGCGAGGTCGAAGTCGAGCACTGGTCGTTTCTTGCATTCGCGCAACGATTGGAAGCGGGCGCGCGCGGACTTCCGGCGATCGTGACCCGCTCGATCGCGGGCTCGTCGATGGAACAGAACGCCGACTTCGCGCGGGTCGACAGTCCGTTCGGCCCGATCGGGCTGCTCGCTCCGTTGCAGGCCGACGTCGCGTTGTTGCACGCGCCGATCGCCGACCGCGCGGGCAACGTCGCGCTCCAGCCCCCGCTCCTCGAGGGTGTGTGGGGCGCGCTCGGCGCGCGCCGCGGTGCGATCGTCACGGTGGAACGGATCGTCGACGACATCCGGCCCTGGTCGCATCTCGTCCGCATCCCCGCACATCGCGTGCTCGCGGTCGTCGAGTGCCCGATGGGCGCGCACCCGGGCGGCTGCTACGCAGGTGCGCTGCCGGTCGACGGTTACGGCGAGGACTACGACTTCTGGGTCGAAGCGCGCGCCGCCACGCGCCGCGACGACTACGACGAGTGGATCCGGCATTGGGTGCTCGAGGTCGAGAACCAGGAGCAATGGCTCGATCGAGTCGGACCGGCCCGCGTGAGTGAGTTGCGGGCGAAGGCCGCGCCCGACTCCTGGCACAGCCGACGTAGACCGGTATCCCGCCGATCTGGACGCGCCGGTCAACGCCTGGGAGCACGCGGCGGTGTCGGGCGCGCGGTACCTCGCGGATCGGGTGGTGGCGCTCGGCGCCGACGCGGTGCTCGCGGGCGCGGGCGTCGCGAATCTCTCGGCGTGGCTCGGCGTGCAACTCGCGCGCGACGCGGGCGCCGATGTGCAGCTCACCGCCGAGATCGGGCTGTGGGGTTACGAGGCGACGCTCGCCGATCCGTTCGTGCTCAACCATCGCAACTTCCCGACCGCGACCATGCTCGGCGACGCGCAGATGGTGCTCGGCGCGATCGTCGGCGGCGCGGGAACCACGACCATCGGGTGTCTCGGCGGCGCGCAGATCGACCGGTTCGGAAACGTGAACTCGACGCGGATCGAGCCGCGTCCGTTCCTCGTCGGTTCGGGTGGCGGTAACGACGTTGCCAGCACCGCGACCGAGAACGTCATCGTCGCGACGCTCACTCCGCAACGCACGCCGGCCGATTGCTCCTACATCACGTCGCCCGGGCGCGCGGTGCGCGCGCTCGTGACGGATCTCGGGTTGCTCGAGAAGCAAGGCGATCTCTCGACCGCGGAGCTCGTGCTGACCGCGGTGCCCGAAGGTGACGCACCGATCGAGGAGCGCATCGCCGCGGCGCGGGCCGCGTGCGGTTGGGATCTGCAGGTGGCGTCGGAGGTCGGTGAGCTCGTCGGGCCGACCGCGAGTGAGGTCGGCGCGTTACGCCACTGGGACCCCCGCGGCTGGTTCCTCCGCGCCCGTTGAGCCGACGGTCTCGCGAGTGCCGGCGCCGGTACGGGCGCGGCGCCGGAGCCACGCGTCGATCGCGACCGCCGCGAGGAGCACGATCGCGACTTCGCCCGACGCCCGGAACCGCGTGAATCCGTAGACGAACGCGACGCCGACCGCGACCGTGAGCAGCAGCCCGACGAGCGGGATGAGCGTCACGCGGCGGCGCCGGAGCACCACCAACCCGAGAATCGCGGCCGGGATGAGCAACCAGTACATGAAGTAGCCGGCCTCGATCACCTTGACGCTGGTGTTCCGGCCGGTGTCGAGGTGCATCTGCTGGCCGACGTTGAACACGCTCCACGCCCGGCCTTCGCGCGCCAGCATCACCAGGGGCACCCGCGAGAGGTGGTTGCGTATGTAATTTGCGCCCGACCTTCTGAAGTTGCTGGTCGCGGGCGAACTGGTCCTTGCCCGGTAATTTTTCCGGTTCCGTCGAGCAGCTTGCGGCACCGGTCGTCTTGGAAGCCGATGTGCGGGCCGTAGTAGGTGAACGGGCAGTTGGTGACGACCAATGTCATGCCGTTCGCGGTGGTGCCAAGCGGGACCAGCGCATGGAATCGAGCGCTGTTGTACGCCGTGAAGGGGACGAGCGCGACGATCACGATCGCGGTGGCGATCGCAGCCCATGCGATTCGCCGGCGGCGCGGCTGATCACGCGTCAGCAGGATGAGTGGGAGCAGGAGAAACGGAACGAGCAGTAACTGTTCGGCATGATTGAGCGCGAGCAGCGCGCATGCGAAACCGAGGGCGACGGCGCGCCCGGTACTCGGCCGCTCGCGAAAGCGATACGCGAGGAGCACGACCAACGCCGCGCCGAACAAGGTCAAGGTTTCCGACATCAGCTCGCGCTCGTACAACCAGAAGTTCGGATAGAGCGCGGCGATGACGGCGGCGATCAGGCCGGTCCGCTCGCCGGCGATGCGACGTCCGGCGAAGGCGATGAGCACGATCGTCGCGGTGCCGATGAGCGAGGCGACCAGTTGTTGCTCGAACGTGGAGCGGAGGCCGAGGAGCGCGGCGCCGCCCATGGTCAGGGGCCACGCGGGAGGGTGCGGAGCCGACGCGATGATCGTCCCGTTGAGTGCGTACGGCTCGGTGGAGATGAAGCCCTTGCCGTCGGCGAGCAACGGCCCGATCCCGTGGTAGTAGAGCCCGTCACCACCCAGCTTGCCGCTCGCGACGATGAGATACAGGAGCCGCAGGAGCCAGCCGCAGAACGCGATGAATACGACGCCGACCCGGAAGCCGTCGGATGCGCGTTCTGATGTGCGTTCGGTCACGAGGTGGCGGCGAGGGCTTTGTCGAAGGCCGCGACCGCGTCGCTGATCTGCTGTTCGCTCACGACGAGCGGGGGCATGAAGCGGACGACGTTGGCGTCGGCGCCGCACGACATCAAGACGAGATGGTTCTCGCGCAGGCAATGATCCATGACCGCGGTGGTGCGCGCCGCGTCGGGCGACCCGTCGGCCTTGGTGAGCTCGGCCGCGACCATGAGCCCGAGTCCGCGCACGTCGCCGACGCCGGGATGATGCGACTGGACGCGCGCGCAGCCCTTCGCGCGAGTTGGAGCCCGCGGGCGGCCGACCGGATGACGAGTTGCTCGTCGATGATCACGTCGATCGTGGCCAGCGCCGCGGCGCAGCCGATCGGGTTGGCCCCGTAGGTCCCGCCGTGCGCCCCCCGCTTCCAGTGCGCCATCACGTCGTCGCGCGCGCCGATCGCGGAAATCGGGAACCCGGACGCGATGCCCTTCGCCATGACCATGATGTCGGGCTGCACACTCGAGTGCTCCACCGCGAACATGCGGCCGGTGCGGGCGAATCCCGTTTGCACCTCGTCGGCGACGAACAAGATGCCGTGCTCCGAACAGATGTCGCGCGCGCCGCGCATGTACGCCGCGGGCGCGGGGAGGTACCCGCCTTCGCCGAGCTCGGGCTCGATCACGAACGCCGCGGTTTCGGCGGGTGCCGTCTGCGTCGCGAGCAGCAGGCGCAGATCGGCGAGGGCGCGTTCGACCGCGGTGGCTTCGTCGACCTTCCACGCGAACGGCCGCGGGAACGATGTGACGAACACTCCGGCCGGGAGCGGTTGGTAGCCGGCGCGTACGCCGACCTTCGAGGTGGTCATCGCCATCGTGAGGTACGTGCGGCCGTGAAAGCCGCCCTGCACGACGATCACGTTGGGTCGGCCGGTCGCGTGGCGAGCGAGCTTCACCGCGGCTTCGGTCGCCTCCGCGCCCGAGTTGGAGAAGAAGAACGAATCGATCGCCGTGGGTGTGATCTGCGAGAGGCGCGTCGCGAGCTCTTCGGGGAGCGGGCTGCGGTAGCAGTTGGCCTGGGCGTGGATGAACTGACCGGCCTGTTGCGCGATCGCATCGACGACACGCGGATGGCAGTGCCCGGTGCTCGCGACCGCGATCCCCGCGGTGAAGTCGAGGTACTCCTCACCGTCGGTTGTCGTGACGATGCAGCCCGAGCCGGAGACGACCTCGAGATCGGTGGTACGGAACCACACGTCACTCAGATGCGAACTCATGGCGTTCCTCTCTCATCGCTTGACGATCACGCAGCACGCGTTGGCGCCGCGCCCGACGGTATGGGCCAGGCCGACCCGGGCCCCGGCAACTTGACGCGATCCGGCTTCACCGCGCAACTGATGCACCAGCTCGATCACCTGACCGAGCGCCGATGCGCCCAGCGGCTCGCCCTTCGAGAGCAGACCTCCGCTCGGATTCACCGGCAGCGCACCGCCGAGCTGGGTCGTGCCGTCGGCGAGGAACTGCGCCTGGCCGCCGGGTTCGCACAGGCCGAGCTCCTGGTAGGCGAGGAGCTCACGAGCGGCATCGGTGTCCTGGCACTCGACCACATCGAGATCGGCGGGCCCGATGCCCGCTTCTTCGTAGGCGTCGTGCGCGGCGAGCGCCGACGGCGGTGTGATGTCGGTGTCGTCGATGCCGGAGAGGGGAGTGGCCTCGCCGAGCACGCTGCCCGGGAGGTGCGAGCGCAACCGGGCCGACGCGAGCGTCACCGCGTTCGCGTTCTTTGCCGACGAGTCGGGCGCGCGGCGCAAGACGATCGCGGCCGCACCTTCGTTCGGCGAGCACAACATCCACAAGTGCAACGGCTCGCACACGACGCGCGACTCGAGCACCTGCTCGCGGGTGACCGGCTTTCGGAACATCGCGTTCGGGTTGTTCACGCCGTTGCCGCGGTTCTTCACGACGACGTCGGCGAGGTGCTCCTTGGTGAGGCCGGCTTCGCGGAGGAGCCGCTGCGCGCGCAGCGCGAAGTACGCGGGCGTCGCGGCCAGGCCGCCTTCTTCGCGCCACGGTTCGAAGAACGACGAGCGGATGATGCCCTTGGGCATCTTCTCGACCCCGAACACCAATACGCACTCGTACTGTCCGGCGCGGATTGCGCCCGCCGCGAGTTGCAGCGCGGCGCCGCCGCTCGCGCACCCCGCCTCGACGTCGACGATCGGCATGCCCGTGCGCGCGAGCGCGCCCAACACCTTGTGGCCCGACGCGACCCCGCCGTACGCGGTGCCGCAGAACGCGGCGTCGAACGTGGGGTTGCCGGCTTCGGTGAGCGCGGCGCGCACCGCGTGCACGCCCATCTCGGTGTTCGACACACCGTCGAAGCGGCCGAACGGATGGATCCCGACCCCCGCGATCTCAACGTTCATGAGCCGGTCTTCATGCTGTGGGCTCGAACGCCCAGGTGACGACGGTCACCGTCTTCTCCGGGCAAGGTGTCGGCGACGAGCCGCATCGGCTGTCCGAACGTGAGTTGCGCGGGGTCGGGTTCGGTGAGCCGCGTGATCACCCGGAGCTGCTCGTGAACCAGCTCGACCACACCGAAGCCGAAAGGAACCGCGCCCACGTATCCCGGCGGCGCGGCGGTGACCGCGGTCCAGAGCCACAAGGTCGCGTCGGTGGAAAGCGTGACGGTCTCGATGTCGGTCGCGCCCGAGTACGGGCACGTATCGAGCAGCGGGAAGTGGTAGCGGCCACTCGTGGGGGAGTAGCCGCCGACGAGCGCGATCGTGCCGTCGTCGTGGAGCTCGAACAGCCCGTCGGCGATCGCGCGCACTCAGATCACGCCCGCGGTCGAGAGCCGATCGAGCTCGGCATCGGAGAGATCGAGGAGATCGTGCAACACCGCACGCGTGTGCTCACCGAGGCGGGGTGCCCCGCTGGGGACGACCTGCTCCTCGCCGACCCGGCGCGGGAAGGGTGCCTGCTGGCGGATCGGGCCGATGACCGGATCGTCGACGGTTACGAGATCCGACCGTTCGATCATGTGTGGGTCGGAGAAGATGTCGGCCGCGGTGTATGCAGTCGCGACCGGAACATCGCACGCGACGCAGCGTTCCTCGATCACGCGCGCATCGAGGGTGGCGGTCCACTCGGCGACGATGCCGTTGATCACGTCACCGTGCGCGGCCCGGTCGACGAGCTTGGTGAAGCGGGGATCGTCGAGCAGATCGAGTCGCTCCATCGCTTTGCACAGGCGGGAGAAGTTCGCGTCGGAACCCGCGACGATGCACACGAACTTGCCATCGCGGGTCGGGTAGTTGTCGAGCGGCGCGGAGTTGGCGAGACGGTTGCCTTCCCGTTCGCGCACGATGCCGAGCCGGTCGTAGGCCGCGAGTGTCCACTCGAGGATGCGCAGTGCCGCGCCGTAGAGCGCGGCATCGATCACGGCCCCGCCCCCGCCGCGCACATCGCGCGCGTACAACGCGCCGACCGCGGCTTGAGCCGCGAACACGCCGGTGAGATAGTCGGAGATAGTCACGCCGACGCGCACCGGCGGCCGATCGGGGTAACCGGTGAGGTGCAACAGTCCGCCGTAGCCGATGCCGACCCGATCGAGGCCCGGTCGCGGTGAATACGGACCGTCCTGACCGAACATCGAGATGCGCACGGTTACGAGTCGCGGGTCGAGATCGTTGGGTCCGACGTTCCATTGTTCGAGTGTGCCGGGCCGGAAGTTCTCGACCAGCACATCCGACGTTGCCGCGAGCCGGCGGAGAAGGTCTTGACCGTCGGGCGTGCGCAGATCGAGGGTGACGCTCTTGCGACCGCGGCCTTCGACCGCCCAGAACAGCGAGTAGTGACCGGGACCCGCGTCGCCCGCGCCTTCGGTTTCGACGAACGGGCCGATCTCGCGCATGAAGTCGCCGCCGCGCGGCTGTTCGATCTTGATGACCTCGGCGCCCTGTTCGCCGAGCAGGCCCGCACAGAATGGCGCGGCGATGCGGGTGCCGAGATCGAGCACGCGCAGGCCCGCGAGCGGACCGGTCAACGCTTCCCCTGTTCGCGCTTCACCGCGTCCATACCGCCGGCTTTACGCGCGTCGACCTTGGCCAGCGCGGTGGGCGTGTTCGAGACGAACTGGTGCAGCATGAAGTGGTAGCGCCAACTCTCGCGTTGACCCATTCCGTCGACCATGTGGTTGATCGACGCTTTCACCATCTCGGCGGTGAGCGCGGGAACGAGGGCAACCTTCTCGGCCATCTCCTGCGCCGCGCTCGCCAGGTCGGCGCGCGGCACGACGCGATTCACGAGTCCGAAGCGCTCGGCTTCGGTCGCGGAGAACGTCTCCGCGCAGAACAGGAACTCCTTCGCCTTGCGGGGACCCAACTCCCACGGCTCGATCAGCAGCTCCACGCCGACGCCCGACATGCGCAGTACCGGATTGGAGAATTTGGCGTCGTCGGCCGCGACGATCAGGTCACACATGCACGCGAGCATGAGGCCGGCCGCCGAGCACGTGCCCTGTACGGCCGCGATGGTGACCTTGCGGAAGTCGCGGATTCGTACGAGCTTGTCGAAGTACATCGTCTGCTCGTGCGCGAGCTTGCCCTCGGGCGTGTCGCGCATCGCCGACCAGTACTCCTCGCCCGCGAGCAGTTCCTTGAGATCATGCCCGGCCGAGAAGTGCTTGCCCTCGGCCGCGAGGATCACGACGCGTACTTCCGCGTCGGCGTCGGCCTGATCGAACGCGGCGTCGAGCTCGGAGATCATCTGCGAGCTCTGCGCGTTGGCGGCCTCCGGGCGAGCGAGCGTGATGGTCGCGATCGGCCCGTCGGTGGCGTAGCGAATTGTCTCGAACGCCCCGGTCACGCCGAGGATCGTAGTGCGTGGAGACTCGTTACTGGACAGTCAGCGTGGCGTGCATGTTCGAGTGGATGTTGCAGTGGAACTTGTAGGTCCCGGGCTTGCTCGGGGCGGTGATGGTTGCAGTCTTGCCGCCGTCGACCGACACGTTGAAGCTGGTGCCGTCGTCCGACGTCACGGTGTGCGTAAACGAGTCGTTGTTCTTGATGTTCACAGTTGCGCCGGCCTTGACCGGCCCTGTGACCTTGAACGCGGTGTTCTGCATCGTGATGACGGGGCTTCCCGAGCCGCTCGAGCCGCTCTTGGAACTACTGCTGCACGCAGCGAGTGACAGGGCCAAGGCGAATACGGCGACGGCGAGGATTGCGAGACGCGAGCGGCGGGAGCGGATTGTGGTGTTGGAAGGCATACCCGAGGATACGCACACGGGCCCACGCGCGGTTCACTGAATTTCTAACTCAACGAGGTTCCCGCGGCAGGCCGAGCACCCGCTCCCCGATCACGTTGCGCTGGATCTCGTTCGTACCGGCCCAGATCGAACTGGCCTGGTAGTAGAGCCACGATCGCTGCCAGGCGCCGTCACCGGGGTTGTCGTCGGCGCCCCGCCACAACGGTTGGGACGGGCCGACCACCGCCATAGCTGTGTCGTGCAAACGTTTGCTCATCTCGCTCCACCACAACTTGTTGATGCTGCCGACCGGACCCGGTTCGGCACCCTTCGCCGTGCGCGAAATCGTGCGCCAGTTGTGCAGCTGGAACATGCGCACTTCTACGTAGGCCTGCGCCAGTCGCGGTGCGAGACGTGGATCGTCGAGCGCGCCCGCGTCGAGCGCGAGCTTCCAGAGCTCGTCGACGAGCTGCGCGTGAACGACGAGTTGACGGGGATTCACACCGCGCTCGTGCGTGAGCGTCGAGTTCGCGATGCGCCAGCCTTCGTTCTCGGGACCGACGAGTTGCTCGGTCGGCACGAACACGTCGGTGAAGAACACCTCGTTGAATTCGGATTCGTCGGTGATCTGGCGCAGCGGTCGCACTTCCACGCCGGACGCATGCATGTCGACGACGAGCGCGGAGATGCCCTTGCTCTTCGGCGCGTCGGGATCGGTACGCGCGAGGCACCAACCCCAGTCGGCGAACTGCGCGTAGCTCGTCCACACCTTTTGGCCGTTGAGCAGCCAACCGCCGTCGACCGCGGTCGCGCGCGTCGACAACGAGGTGAGGTCGCTCCCCGCGCCCGGTTCGCTGAACAGCTGACACCAGATCTCGGACGCGTCGAGGATCTTGGGCAGCCAGCGCGACTGTTGTTCGGGCGTGCCGTGCGCGAGCAACGTGGGGCCGACCAGGTTCACGCCGATGCGGCCGACGAGCTCGGGCACGCGTCCGCGGGCCAGCTCCTCGGTGACGATGTAGTGCTCGACCGGTCCCGCGCCGCGACCGCCGAGCTCACGCGGCCAGCCGACGCCGACCCACCGGCCACCCGCGAGTTTGGCCTGCCATTCGCGTCCGAACGCGACCTCGTCGGCGAGATCGTCGAAGCGCGGCGGCAACCCCTTGCCGTACTCCCACGGCAGATTCGCGCGCAGCCACGAGCGGATCTCGTCACGGAGTTCTGCCTCGGCCGTTGTCGGGGAGAGATCCATCGGGAATCGGTTTATCAGGCGTCGTCGGGTGTCCCGCGGCTCGGGTCGCGGCCATCCTGGAACCGGCGCGTCGATTCGGGCACAGTTGGGGCTTGTGACAAGCCGTCGCGGCACGCTGCTCGTGAGTTCCTTGTGGGCGGCCGCGATCGCGGTCACGATCCTGCTCGCGCACCGGCGGTACAACGTCGGGAACGACATCGGCCCGGACTTCAAGATCTGGCTGCAGGCCGCGCGAGACGTCGCCGCTCGCCGGAGCCCGTGGCGCTCGAACCCGTTCGGCTCGTTCGTGTACCCGCCGACGATCCCGTTGTTGCTCGCCCCGTTCGTCCATGCGACCGCGCCGGTACATCTCTGGCACGTGTGGACGGCCCTCGAGATTGCCGCGTTCGTCGGCGGAGTTGTCATCTTCGTCGCCGATCAAGCGCCGCGTCTCCGAGCCTGGCAGCTGCCACTCGTGTTCGGCTTCTGTTCGGTCACGGTCCTGTTCTTCTGGCCCGTGAACGTGGCGTTGTATTACGGCCAGTCCGACGCGTTCGTGTTCGCCGTGCTCCTCTGCGCTGGATTTGCGACGAGCCGAGGGCGCGCGACCCGCGCGGGATCCTGATCGGCGTGGCCGCGCTGCTCAAGGGCTGGCCGGTTCTGCTCGGAGTGGTGCTCTGGCCGCGACGGCTCGAAGGCCGCGCTCGCGCCCTGAAGTCCTTTGCCATGACCGTCTTGCTCGCGCCGATCCTGATCGTCGCGGCGGGCGGCCTCTCCGGCGCAACGGACTTCTTCCGGAGCAACGCCGACGCGCGCAACCAGCACCTCGTGAGTGCCTCCGTGTGGGGCGCGCCGAAGCTGCTGTTCTCGCGCAGCGGATTCGCGCGCCCGCTGTTCGTCTCGTCCGGCGTTCGATTCGCGGTCACCGCGCTGTTGCTCGCGTGGGTGCTCGCGCTCCTGGTAACGGCAGTCCGCACTCCCGGAGATCCGTCGCTGTGCATGTGGAACGTCATGCTGTGCCTGGTACTCCTCTTGCCGATCTCGCACCTGTGGTACTCGCTGTACGCCCTGCCACTCCTCTGGATCTGGGCGACCCGCACGCTGGTACGCGCCCCGCGTTGGAGAACCGAAGAGATCGTCGTGACCGCGGTGCTGCTCGTCTGGTGGCTCGTGCAGTACCGGCGCCGCACGAACCAAGATCTTGGGCCCCAGCCGGATATCTCGTCGGCGCGCTTCTGCGTCGTGTTCGCCGCCAACTTGATCGCGTGCACGTTCTCGGTGCTCGGCGCGCGGTTCGCTGAAGGGCGGACATCGCGTTTGCTCCCGGAGCGCGCCGCGCCGATCGGCGTGTAGTTATCGATCGGGAGCGATCTCGCCCCGGCACGAGGACGGATACAAATCTTTGTGGTGACCGAGCGCACGAGTTTGAACTTCCGTCCACAGGTTCCGGTAGGCGATCGCGGCGGGACTGCTCCGCCGGCCGGAGACGAACGGTTCGCGACGTTGTGGCGAGTTCTCGATCGCGGCTGAGGTCGGGATCGATGTTCGCAGGATCCTCGAGTTTCGGCTCGGGAGATCGGCGACGAGGTCTCGGTGCGCGCGTTTGCGTCGGTCGACCATCGACAGGAATCCGAAGAGCTGGCCGACGGCTTTCGGGGTTTCGTCGACGTAGGTCTTGAGTTGCTCGAACGCGCGGGTGGCGAGCGGGGACGGCATGATCGGCGAGAGATAGACAAGCGCGGCGCGCATCGCGCTTTCGTTGGCCAACGTGATACCCGGCGGGCAGTCGATGAACACCGCGTCGTAGTGCTCATCGATCGACGCCAACGCATCGCCGATCTTTTTTCTCGGACGGCGCCGCTGCGCGAGCGCGAGATCCAGGGTGCGCAGCGAAATATCCGCAGGGATGAGATCGAGTCCCGGAGTCGTGGTTCGGAATACTGCCTCGGTGAGGTCGGGTCGTTTCGTCGTGAGCTGACGGGTGGCACCCCGTCCCTTCTTGTCGAAGCCCAACGCAAACGAAGCGGCTCCCTGGGGATCCAGATCCCACACCAGAGTCCGCAGTCCACCCATCGCAGCCAGACCGGCCAGGTTCACCGCGGTCGTGGTTTTGCCGACCCCGCCCTTGACGCCAAGCAGTGCAACCGACAACGCCATGAAACAAGTCTGGCCCGTCGGCGGTCGCAGCGCATTTCCCACGCCTCAACAGATCCGCATCTCGGGCGGCGGCGTCCCTAACTACCCGAGGTAGCAGTTCGATTTGTCAACGGTGTATTCCGCGTCGATTTCGAGGCGCGCGTTCGCTTCCTCGATCTGCAGTTCCTTGAGTTGCGCGGCGGAGATTCGATGATCAGCAAATAATCGGAGCTGCTGCTCGAACCACACCTCATTGGCGGCGATCACCTTGTAGTTGTTCGCGTCCGCAAACGCCAAACACGCTTCGAGGGTCGGCCGGGGCGGACTCGCGGGACGCGTGGTCGTGGTGGTCGTGGTGGTCGTGGTGGGCGTCGTGGTCGTCGTGGTGGTCGTGGTCGTCGTTGGGCGGCGCGGCCTCGACGACGCGGTGGACTGGTGCGTGACCGTGGTCATCGGCGGCAAGGGGTGGCGCCTCGCCTGGCGCACCGACACGGTTCGGGTCGCGGGTCCTGCCTCCTGGGCCGGCAAACCACCCGCCGCCAGCACCGTGACGGCTACGACGGCAACGACTCCGATGACGGCGACGACCGCGGACGAGCAGACGTCCGCGAGCCGTTTGCGTCGGCGCCGCGATCTCGATGCCATGACGATGGGTCGGCAGCATCGCAGCCCGGCTTGAACGTTTGCGGGGTTCGACGCTCGATCACCAGCCGGTGTTCGACTGCGACTTCCGCTCGACGACAGCGCCCGAAAACACTGCTATCGCCGGTGCTATCGCCGGTGCTATCGCCGGTGCTATCGCCGGTGCTATCGCCCGTGCATGCATCGATTTTGGACGGGGTCGCTACAACGCTCCCGCAGAATCAGATTCGTGCGGACTCAGGTTCGCAAATTGTTCGCTCGCTCGACAGATCGGTATACGTCCAGCTCAGTCGAGGCGCTCGGCGAGGGCCACGATGATTCCATCGGGACCACGTACGTAGGCCATGAGCCACGCGTTCTCGTATTGCCCGACCCCGCCGACGAGGCCGTAACCGTCGGCGGCCAGCCGATCGACCTCAGCGCGAAGGTCATCGACTTCGAAGGCGACGCTGCGCAACCCCAGTTCGTTGGCCATGGCGGTCGGCGACCCCGGATCGGGGTCGGGTCGAATGAAGCGGGAGAGCTCCACCGCGGTGCCGCCACCGGGCGGGCGAAGCATGACGATCTCGGTGCGGGAGTCGGGGATGCCACAGACGGTGTCGATGAATTCGCCTTCGACAAACGTCCGGCCCTCGACTTCGAGCCCGAGACCAACGAAGAACGCCGTCGCCGCATCCAGGTCGGCCACGGTGATGCCGATGTGGTCGAACGCGCGGAGGTGACCCATCCGGCTCGTCCTCCGTCAGTAGACGATGACGCTGCGGGCGACTTCGCCGGCCTGCATGGCGCGGAACGCATCGTTCACGTCGTCGAGGCCGATACGACGGGTCAGCAATGCCTCGAGATCGAGCCGGCCCTCACGGTGGAGGCGGACCATCTCGGGAAAGTCGCGCAACGGATCGGTCGATCCGTACACGCAGCCGCGGATCGTCTTGGCGTCGACCATGAGCTGCATCGCGCCGAACTCGACCATGTCGGTGAAACTGCCCGCGCCGACGATGGTGACGGTTCCGGCTCGGCGGGTCATGTCGAATGCCTGGCGGATCGTGCTCGACCGGCCGACCACTTCGATCGCATGGTCGGTGCCGCGCCCATTGGTGAGATCACGCACGGCCTGCACCGCGTCGGTAGTCGAGGCGTCGACGATCTCGGTCGCTCCGCACCCTCGCGCCAGCTCGAGCTTCGATGCGACCTGGTCGATCGCGATGATCGGCGTCGCGCCCGCGAGCCGGGCGCCTTGGATCGCCGCGAGCCCGACGCCGCCGCACCCGATCACCGCGACACTCGCGCCCGGTTCGACGCGTGCGCTGTTGCACACCGCGCCCACACCGGTGACCACGCCGCATCCGACCAGCGACGCGAGATCGAGCGGGAACTCGTTATCGATGCGGATGCACGCGGACTCCGGGAGAATCGTCTCCTCACCGAACGTCGCGGTTCCGAATGCCGCGAGGAAGCTGACGCCGCCGCCATCGGTCGCGTACGGCATCGCGAACGCGTGATCGAGCCCGTGCTCACAGAGCTCGGGATGCTGGTGCAGGCAATAGAAGCAGCGCCGGCACGGCGCGACCCACGACAACACGACGTGATCGCCGGCGGTAACCGTCGTCACCTGGTCGCCGACCTCGAGCACTACGCCCGCGCCTTCATGACCGAGCACCGCGGGGAGCGGGTGCGGGATCGTGCCGTTCTGGATCGACAAGTCGGAGTGACAGACGCCGCTCGCCGCGATCTGCACGTGCACGTCTCGCGGACCGAGCGCACGCAACGTCAGATCAGTGACCTCGAACTGCTCGCCCGCGGCGCGCAGAACCGCGGCTCTCATATCGGAGTGCTCACGCCGGTGGGGTGAAGACGAGATGCAGGTTCTCGGCCTGGCGGATGCCGGGCGAGAAGTGAACCTCGGTGCCCTCGGCGAGCTCGTACTCCGGGATGCGCTTGTGGAACTCCTCCATCGCAACCCGCAACTCCATGCGCGCCAAGTGCGAGCCCAGACAACGGTGAGGACCGCCACCGAACGCGAGGTGACGGTTGGCGCCGCGGTCGAGGCGCACTTCGCCGGGCTCGTCGAACTCCTCGGCGTCGACGTTGGCTGCGCCGATGAGCAGCGTCGCGCCGTCGCCGGCGCTGAGGCTCACACCACCCATCTCGCAGTCCTGGGCGATGATCCGGGGCACCATCATCACCGGGGTCTGGTGGCGGAGCAGCTCCTCGATCGCCGCATCCATGAGGTCCGGGTCGGCGACGACCGCGCGCCGCCGTTCGGGATGTTGGGCGAGGTAGGCGATCATGCAGTCGAGCGTCGCGGTAACGGTGTCGAGACCGCCGAGCAACAACAGGTGGCACATGCCGAGCATCTCGGCCTGCGTCAGCGGCCGGCCGTCGACCTCGGCGACCACGATGCGGCTGAGCAACCGATCATCGGGATTGCGCCGCTTCTCCTCGAGCGCAGTCTCGAAGTAGTTCGAGATCGCCGCCCCCGCCGCTTCGCGGATCTCCTGCGCTTCCTGTTCACTCTTGGCATCGGGCCGGATCGTGTCGTCGCGCCAGCGCAGGAACTGCGGAAGGTCGCTCTGCGGCAGACCGATCAAGGCGAGAAAGATCGTCGACGGCAGCGGCGTCGCGAAGTCTTCGTGGAACTCGCATTTCCCGTTGGCGACGAACTCGTCGATGATCGTGTTCACGAGCGCGCGCGCTTCGGACTCGAGGTCGGCCATTTTCGTCGGCGAGAATTCCGGGTCGAGCAGCCGCCGGTACTTGCGATGGTCGGGCGGGTCGACCGACAGCGGGATGAGCGGCATGTCGTTGCCGATGTTCACCACGTCTTTCGAGGAGAACACTTCGGGATGGCGCATCGCCCACATCACGTCTTCGTACCGGGAGAGGTTCACGCTGTATCCGCCGAACATGCCCTCCGAGCGCTGCACCGGGCACTCGTTCTGCATCCGGTGATACGCGGGATGCGGATCGTCAGCGAAGCTCGGCGAGAAGAGATCCATGAGATCCGGCGTGGTTGACTCTTCGGCTTTCATTGCGCCTCCGTAGATGCGGCGTGGACGGTTTCGGTATCGCGCCCGGCGCGCAACACGATGCCGGGAGTTGCGCCGGTATACGCATGATCACGAACGATCTCGGTGCCGTTGACGAGCACATGCTCGACACCGTGCGACTGGGCGACGATGCGGCTCGCGCCGCCGGGTAGGTCTTGTTGCGTGCGTTCGCCGGCCGGACCGACGGTCTCGGGATCGAAGCACACGATGTCGGCGTAGCTGCCGGCCGCGAGCACGCCCCGGTCGCGCACGCCGTAGAGCCGGGCGGGCTTGGCCGTGAGTTGGTACACCGCTTCTTCCATCGTGACGTAGCCGTTACGCACCGCGTCGCCGACGACGAACGTCGAGTACGACGCACCGCACATCATGTCGAGGTGCGCGCCCGAGTCGGAGCCGCCGATCATGGCGCGAGGGTCGCGCCACACGTCGGCGCGCATCTGCCACGTTTCGGCAGGTTCGGGCCCACCGAAATCGGGGCGCAGGCCGGTGCGGAGCTCGTCGGCGATCACGATGTCGAGCAACGCGTCGAACGGCGTCTTGCCCAGCTCCTTCGCGATGTCGCCGACGTGACGACCCTCGAACGGACGCGTCTCGGGCGTGAACGTCTCGATTACTTCGAGCCGCTCCCAGCGCGCGAGATTCGCGAGGACGCCGGCTTCGGGGGAGTGGGCCTGCTCGTCGAGCCGAGCCCGCACCTCGGGATCGCGCAAAGCGCGGATGCGCTCGGGTACCGGCAGACCGATGGTCTCGCGCCAACCGGGGAAGCCGTCGAGGACGAAGCCGGTGAGGAACGACAATCGGATGCGCATGCCCTGCGGCAGTGTGAGCGCGACGATGCGGGCGCCACGAGCCGCGGCGCGGGTTCCCGCGTCGAGTTGCGACTCGTGCATCCCGCCCCGCGTGACGCCGAGCACGTTCCAGTTGACGGGGCGGTCGGCCGCCAGCGACATCGCGGTCATGAGGTCGACCTCGTCGTCGGTGAAGCCGTTCAGGCAACCGGCGATGATCAACTCGAGTTGCGTCCCCGGATGCGAACGGAGCGCGCCCGCCAGCCGAACCAACTCGTCGCGGCCGGCCGCCCGCGAGGGCACCGGATTGCCGTCGCCGTCGTTGTGGGTGGGTGCCTGCGATGTGGAGAAGCCCATGGCGCCCGCGTCGAGCGCGTCGTTGAGGTGCTGTTCCATCTGTTGGATCTGGTCGTCGGTCGCGGCTTCGCCGACCGCGTCGGCACCCATCACGACTCGGCGCAGCGCCGAGTGGCCAGTGAGGAATCCCGCGTTGACCGCGGTGCCGCTGCTCTCGACCCGCTGCAGGTAGTCGCCGAACGACTTCCAATCCCACGGCAAACCCTGCTGCAGCGCCGGGAGCGGGATGCCCTCGACGCGCGCCATCAGCCGGGCCAGATAGTCGACATGCTCGTCGGAAGCGGGCGCGAGCGTGAAGCCGCAGTTCCCGCCGAACACCGTGGTAACCCCGTGCATCGGCGACGGGCTCGCAGTCGCGTCCCAGAGGAGTTGCGCGTCGTAGTGCGTGTGCAGATCGACAAAGCCGGGCGCGACGACGAGCCCGGTTGCGTCGATGCTGCGCGTCGCGCCTTCTTCGATCGCGCCGATGTCGACGACGCGTCCGTCACGGATGCCGACGTCGCCACGAATCGATGGGGCGCCGGTGCCGTCGACGACGGTCCCACCCGTGATCTTCAGGTCGAGCGTCACGATGCCCCCTTGTGTTCGAGCGCCGGTAGTTGCAGCTCCGCGGGCACTGGGTGGCGGAACAGCTTCGATGCGTTCTCCCACGTGACCTTGCGCACCTCGACCGGTGTGAAGTCGCCGAGTCCGGCCGCCGCGTTCGCCTGCGTGTCGGGCCACGTGGAGTCGGCGTGGGGGTAATCGCTTTCGAGGGAGATGTGGTCGATCCCGATGTGGTCGCGCAGGCTCATCGTCGTCGGGATGTCGATCGTGCAGAACCAGAAGTTGCGGCGCATCGCATCGGTCGGCGAGAGGTTGGGGTCGTCCCAACCCTGCGAACCCACGGCCGAGTGATCGAGCACGTAGTCGATGCGGTCGATGAGCATCGGCACCCAACCGATGCCGCCTTCGGAGAACGCGATCCGGATATCGGGAAAGCGGGTCGGGATGCGCGCCCACAACCAGTCGGCCGCGGCCACCATCGCGTTGACCGAGAACAACGAGGTGTAGAGCTCGAGTGGCGCGCCGGGCGAGCGGGCCGCGGTCCACGACGACGAACCGTTGTGCAAACAGATGACGGTCTGGGTCTCTTCGCACGCGCGGAGGAGCGGATCCCAGTAGTCGGTGTGCATCGACGGCAGCTTCAGGTCGACGGGATTCTCGGGGAAGCTCACGGCCTTGAAGCCGCGCTCGGCGTTGCGGCGAACATCGGCGGCCGCAACCTCGGGATCACACAGCCACGTGAGTTGTAAGGGAATGATCCGGTCGGGGTGCGGACCGGCCCACTCTTCGGCGTGCCAGTCGTTCCACGCCCGGAGGCACGCGAGCCCGAGCTCGGGATCCTTGCTGTTGGCGAAGATGGTTCCGGCGAAACCGGCGATCAGGGACGGGAAGCAGAGCGTGGCGTAGACCCCGTCGAGGTCCATGTCGGCAATGCGCGCCTCGATGTCGTAACAGCCGGCGCGCATCTCGTCGAAGCGGGCCGGTTCCATGCTCCACTCGGCCTTCGGGCGCCCCGCGACCGCGTTGAGCCCGACCTGCGGGTAAAAGCCCTCTTCGTAGACCCAGCTCTCGCGGCCGCCGTCGAGCGTGACGACCTTGGGCGCGCGATCCGCGAGTGCGGCGGGCATGCGGCCTTGGAAGAGGTGCGCGGGTTCGATCAGGTGATCGTCGACGGAGATGATCGTGTAGTGCCGCGGGCGCGGTTCGGGCTCGGGGAGGAACGTCGCCGACTGCTTCTCCTCGCCACCCTGCGCGCGGTGGAGGTGACGCATCACCTGATCGCTGACAGCCATCAGTTCTCCACTCCGCTCGGTCCGCTCGGGCCAGGCAAATCTTTTCCGCCGACCAAGCCCTGCCGGCAGAACTGCCAGAGGTATTCGCCGAGCTCGGCGGCGTCGCGGGATCGACCGACGATCACGTCGTCGATGCCCTGCAGCAGGATTCGAAACATCGTCTCGGCATCGCGTAGCGCGTCGGTCGTGGATGTGGCCGCCGCGATGTGCACCGCGATCAGGTCGACCAGCGGGGCGAGGGCGACGCGCAACTCGAGCGGGTAGTGCTCCGAGAGTCGACGGTGCTCGCGCACGAGCACACCCGCGTAACCGAGCGCGCCGGGCAGCGACAGGAACGCGAAGAGCTCGGTGACGCACGCGTGCAACGCGGCGAGCGGGTCGTCGCGCGTCCCGACCCGTTGTGCGAGCGCGAGCGCGCCGATGTGGCTGTCGTCTTCGAGGAGCGCGAGGAGGAGCTCGTCCTTGCCCGGGAAGCAGCGATAGAACGACTTCAGCGACACCTCGGCCCGGGCCACGATCTGGGCGACGGTGAACGAGGCGCTGCTGGTTTCGTTGGCGAGCTCGCGGGCGGCAGCGATGCATCGCTCCATGCGCTCGACGTCTCGGGCGCGGGTGTCGGCCACCGTCCGGTCGAGTCGCCCGGTCCTGCCATCCCGGGCTGGAGGTGGGGGAGAACGCCATTCTCCGGAGGCTATACCTGGTCCCGAGGCTGCGAAACCGATGGTCGTCAGCCCGGCGTCAGAAATTCGACCTCCGCGCTTTACCCCGGAGACACGGTGCGGATCGGTCGGGGGTTCAAGGTGGGTGGTGGTGGGTGATCTCCTCGACGCATACGAGCCAGTCGAAGCCTGGGACGAGATGTTCGACGCGTCCGGGAAGCCCCGCGTCGACTACCACGCGCTCTACGAGCACGTGCAAACCCTGTCCCGTACCGATTTCGACGAACGGTGCACCACCCGGGACCGTGTCTTTCGCGACCAGGGGATCACGTTCGCCCTGTCGGGTGAGGAACGGCCGTTCCCACTCGATCTCGTCCCGCGCGTTCTCTCCGCGGCAGAGTGGTCGATCATCGAGCGCGGTGTCAAGCAGCGCGTGCGCGCGCTCGAACGGTTCCTCGGCGACGTGTACGGCGACGGCGAGATCATGCGTGACGGCGTCGTACCCCGCCGCCTGGTCGTCACGTCGAGTCACTTCCACCGGCTCGCGTGCGGCGGCATCTCGCCGCCGGGCGGTGTGCGCGTGCACGTGGCCGGCATCGACCTCGTTCGCGACGCCGAGGGCCGGATGCGCGTGCTCGAAGACAATCTGCGCACGCCATCGGGGATCTCGTATGTGGTCGAGAACCGGCGGGCGATGACGCACGTGTTTCCCGAGCTGTTCGCGGCGCACCGGGTGCAGCCGGTGTCGGACTATCCGTCTCGGCTGTTGCAGACGTTGCGCGCGACCGCGCCGCGCGGCATCGACGACCCGCGCGGTCGTGCTGCTGACGCCGGGAGTCCACAACTCCGCGTATTTCGAGCACTCGTTCCTCGCCCGGCAGATGGGAGTCGAGCTCGTCGAAGGTCGCGACCTGGTTTGTCGCAACAACGTCGTCTACATGCGCACGACGAGCGGCGAAGAGCGCGTCGACGTGATCTACCGCCGGGTCGATGACGAGTATCTCGATCCGCTGCATTTCCGGCCCGACTCCATGCTCGGCTGCGCGGGCGTGGTCAACGCCGCGCGCGCCGGCAACGTGACGATCTCGAACTTCGTCGGGAACGGTGTCGCCGACGATAAGGCGCTCTATCCGTACGTGCCCGCGATGATCGAGTACTACCTCGGCGAGAACGCGATCCTGGAGAACGTCGAGACGTTCCCGCTCGACGATGCCGAAGTGTGTTCGTGGGCGCTCGATCACGTCGACACGCTGGTGTGGAAGCCGGCCGACGGTTCGGGCGGCAAGGGTCTCGTGATCGGGCCACAGGCGAGCGAAGAGGTACTCGAAACGCTCCGGGTCACCGTCGCAATGGATCCCCGTTCGTGGATCGCCCAGCGCCCGGTCGCGCTTTCGACTGCGCCGACCTACGTCGGTCAGAAGATGCAGCCCCGTCACCTCGATCTGCGCCCGTTCGCATTGCACGACGGCGAAGACGTGTGGGTCGTGCCCGGCGGACTCACGCGCGTGGCCCTGCCCGAAGGCAGCCTGGTCGTGAACTCGAGCCAGGGCGGCGGTTCCAAGGACACCTGGGTGCTCGCCGGCGACGGGGTCGACGTGAACGACCGTTCGGAGTCGGAGCCGGTCGTAGCCAGCGAGATCGCGGTCGAGCCGCTCGCGCGCCAGCCCTTCGATCTCGGTCCCGACTCGACCGCGCAAGCCGCCCAACAGCAGCAGCAACAACAGTGAGCCGTCCCGGAATGGAACTCGCGTGCTGAGCCGGATCGCGGAGTCGCTGTACTGGCTGGGCCGCTACACCGAGCGTGCCGAAGCGACGGCGCGGATTCTCGACGTGTACTCGCACGCACTGCTCGAAGACCGGGTCGGCGGTGAGGAGTCCGCCTGCCGGCGTTTGCTCGAGACGATGGGCGCGGGTGACGTAGACGATGTCGGCACCAACATCGAGTCGATCGTCGGCTTCTTCGCCGACGATCCACGGTTCGCGGGCTCCGTCGTCCGTTCGCTCGAAGCGATGTGGGAGAACGCGCGCGGCGCGCGCGAAGCGATGTCGTCGGAGATGTGGGAGAGCATCAACGCGACGCACAGCGCGCTCGACGGTGGCCGCGGCCGTTCGGTGTTCGCGCAACACGGGTTTCTCGGTTGGGTCCGCGACCGGTCGGCGATCGTGGCCGGCCTCGCCGACGCGACCATGAGCCACGACGACACGTGGCGATTCATCGTGCTCGGCCGGTCGCTCGAACGCGTCGACCTGACGGTGCGATTGCTGTCGACCCGGCTCGGGGATGCGTGGGGCACCGCGGGCTGGGTCGCGACCTTGCGGTGCTGCGCCGCGTACGAGTCGTACCTGCGTACCTATCGGAGTGGCGTCGACGGCTCGAAGGCGTTGGAGTTCCTGCTCCTCGACCGCCTGTTTCCCCGTTCGGTGTTCCACGCGCTCGGCGCGGCGGAGACGGTGCTGTTCGACCTCGATCCGGTTCCCGATCGCCACGGGAACGGCAGCGAGCCCCGCCGCATCGTCGGCCGGGCCTGCGCCGACCTCGAGTTCGTGCGCGTCGGCGAGCTCGAACACGCGCTGCCCGAACATCTCGCCCGACTCGAACGCGCGTGCGCGCAGGCGCACGACGCGACCGCGCAGCGGTTCTTCCAAGCCGCCCTCGCCGTCAGATGGAGCGCGTAAATGACCCAGCGGCAGCGTTCGGACGGGTGGCGGAGCGTTCGATGACGTGGCGGATGTCGATCGAACACGTGACCAGTTACGACTACGAAGGAGACGTTCTCGCGTCCTACAACGAAGCGCGCATCAGCCCGGCGCGCGATGCCAGCCAGATGGTGCTCAACCATCGCGTCGAGGTGAGCCCCGGTGTTCCGGTCATGCGTTACACCGATTGTTGGGGTACTGCCGTCAGCGCATTCGACGTGCACGAGCCGCATCGCCGGCTCGTGATCGCGGGCCACTCATTGGTCGAGACCGTCGCACCGAGTCCGGATACCACCGATGTCGATTGGGAGGTAGTTCGTGATGAGAAGTTTCGAGACCGGTTCTACGAGTACCTGGCACCGTCGCCGCGCGTTCCGTTCGACGATCCGTTCCCGGAGGTCGGCGCCGCGCTCGCGGAGGCCCGAAGCCCGCGCGAGACAGTCGGCGCGGTCAACGTGTGGGTTCGCGAAAACCTCGTCTACGAGCCGGGTGCGACAGACGTCTCAACGAATGCGTGGACCGCCCTCGAGTTGGGCCGCGGCGTGTGCCAGGACTTCGCGCACGTCGCCTTGGCCCTCTTACGTTGTGTCGGTATCCCGGCGCGTTACGCGTCGGGATACCTGCACCCCGATGCCGATGCCGCGATCGGAGACGCGGTGACCGGCCAGAGCCACGCCTGGTTGGAAGCGTGGACCGGGTCGTGGCAACGCCTCGATCCGACCAACGGCGCCGAGGTGGGTGAGCGCCATGTGTTCGTCGCCCGCGGCCGTGATTACGGCGACGTCACGCCGTTGAAAGGTGTGTACAACGGTCCCGCTGCGCACTCGAGCGCGGCGCGGGTGACGATCCGCCGGGTCGCGTAGTTCCGCGACGGCGCTACTTCGGGAGCAGGTCGGCCGCGGTCGGCAGGCTCAGATGGATCGAGTTGAACGCCACGGTTCCGTTGAGCCGCGGCACCGCGTACGCGGTGGTGGTCGCCACGATCTGCAGGATCAGGCTCGCGCCGACCTTGCCGGTGAAGGCGATCGCTTCGAGCGGCACGGTGACGGTGTGCTGCTGCCCGTCGAGCGTGACCTTGATCGGCGTGACCTGGTTGCCGACGACGATCCCGCTCGACTCGTCGACGAGCTGCGCGAACACGCGCGTGGGATTGACGCCGGAAGCGACCGTCCCGCGATACGTGAGCGTCAACTCGGGTGCGCCGACGACAACCGCCGCCTTCTTGAAGGTCAGTCGTGTTTCCGCCGCGTTGGTCGCGCGGGCCGGGGTGATGCCACCCGCGATGCCCGCGAGGATGTCCTTCAGTTTCGCGTTCGGTACCAACGGCCCCGATCCACCGCCGGCAATGAGGCGGAGGATGGCGCGGCCGCTCGCGGTGGCGGGCGTGCCGGCCGCTACGGGGTAGTCGTCGGTGGTGTAGCGGGTGCCGTTCTGGTCGACGAAATCGAAACGCGGGCCGGTGTCGACCGAGGTGTCCTGCTTTACGTAGCGGTCGAGCCAGTTGATCAACGCGGTCTGGACTCGCGTGGGGCTTCCGGGATCGGTGAGGCACACGCCGTGGCCGCCGCAGAACCACAGCATCGCCGTGGGCACGCCGTTGTCACGCAGGATCCGGTAGTTCTGGATCCCCTCGTCGAGCGTGAACAGGTTGTCGGCCGTTCCCTGCACGATCAACGTCGGGACCTTGATGCGGCCGACGAGCTCGTCGCCGGGTCCGCGACTCGTGAAGAACGCGTGGTCGGCGGCGTCGATCGTGCCCGTGGTGACAGCCGACTTGTACGCGTGCGGGATGTGCGGATCGACGTTGTGACCGTTGGTGGCGGCGATGAGGATCGACGACCAACCGTTCTTCGGGGTGTCGGCCTTGTAGAGGCTGGTGGCGAGCGAGTGCCACGCGATCTCGGGAACGATCGCGTCGACCCGGCAGTCGATCGCGGCGGTGACGATCTGGATGCCGCCGCCGTACGAGCCGCCGACCATCCCGAGCCGCGGGTCACCCGGCCCGTCGAGCTTCGCAATCGGCTGGGTCGAGACCCAATCGATGAGCTTCATCACGTCTCGCGCTTCGAACTGCGCGCTGTCGACCTCGACGGTTCCGGTCGACGTGCCGAATCCGCGCGGGTCCCAGGTCATCACGTTGTATCCCGCGTCGCGGAGGGAGGCGATGCTCGTCGCACCGACTACGCCCGAGCCGCCGGCGTTCGCGGGTGAGGTGTCGGTGTCGCCCGCCTGACCCCAACCCGGACCCATGAGCACGGTCGGGAGCGGCTTGGCCGCCGACGCGTTCGGGGCGGGGAACCAGTGCATCCGGATCTTCGTGCCGTCGAAGGAGGTGAGGTCCCAGTCGCTCGGAACTCCGGCGACCTTGGTCGCCACCGGCTTGGCAATCGTTCCGGGCGCGCACTTCGGCGGTGCCGTGACCGCCGGCTTGCCCGTGGTCGATGACGGAGAAGATGACGGCGTCGCCGACTTCGACGACGAAGAGCACGCCGCCAGCGCGCTGACCAGCAGCACGATCCCCATGGTCCGGGCGCCGCGAGACATTCCGAGTTCCAAGACGGCGTTCCTCCAAGAAGAGCGTCGGGCCGTGGAAGCTAGCGCGGCCCCAACCTTTTCCAGCGGCGCCCAACCTTTGCCGGTGTTGAGGGCGTAGAAGAGGGTGTGGAGCGATCCCCGGACGAGTTCGAGGCGTGGGTCGCTCCGCATCTGGTCGCGATGGCCCGGCTCGCGAGCCGGTTGGCCGGTGAATCCGACCGGGACGATGTCGTGCAGGACGCGCTGACGCGCGCCTGGCAGAAGGCGCACACGTTCGACGCGGAGCGCGGAACGGCTCGGGTCTGGTTGCTCGCGATCGTCGCGGATCGAGCTCGGCGCGCTCGGCGCGCGCGCAGCGTCCCGCCGTCGCGCTCGCGGATCGCGACGCGGCGGCGGCGGCGTTCGACGGTGCCGACATCGATCTCGAACGCGCGGTCGCCGCGCTTCCCGAGCGCATGCGGCTCGCGGTTGAGTGCGTCTACTTCGTCGACCTGTCGATCCGCGACACCGCGGAGCTGATGCGCGTCACCGAAGGCACGGTCAAGTCAACCCTGCACGACGCGCGCGCGTTGCTGCGCAGTCGCCTGGAGGAGGTTTCGCAATGATCGAGCTCGACGAGCAACTGCAGGAGGCAGGGGAGCGTTGGCGCGCCGCCGAGCGCCGCGCCGGTCGCCGACTTCGCGCGGGCGACCGCGTCGCTTCATGGATCGCGTTCGCCCCGTCGAATGCGGCTGGCGGTCGTGGCGGCCGTCGCGCTGGCTGCTGTCGTAATTGCGGGAGCGGTGGTGTTCTTCGGCGGCGGCGAACTCGTCGCCGAGGAAGGTGATCGTCACGCAACCGACGACGCCGACCTCGACGCCCGCGCCGCCGCCATCGCAGCTGACCCTCGATCCCGGGATCGTGCAAACCCAGACGCTCGCCATCGACGGATCGAGCGTGTGGGTGACCGGCGACGCGCCGCAGAACCGCGCCGCGACGCTCGAGCAGATCGACACCCGCACCGGCGACGTGCTGCACAAGATCACGCTCGGCGACAACCTTCCGTTCCAGATCGTCGTCGGTGACGGAGCGGTCTGGGTCGCCAGCCAACAGAACGAAGATTCCGCGCACATCACGAAGGTCGACCCCGCGACCGGCAAGATCACTGCTGTCATCGAGACGACGGGAGACGCGAACGTCGCGATCACACGCGACGCGGTTTGGGTCGACGAGAACCAGGGGACGCTGCTGCGGCTCGATCCCGATACGAACAAGGTCCTCGCGACGATCACGCTGCCCGGAGGCGGGTACAGCGCGCACTTCATCACCGCCGGACCGCTCGGCATCTTCCTCGCCAACCCGTACGACGGCACGGTCCTGCGGGTTGATCCTGCGACCAACACCTTCACGCAGATCGCCGACGTCGGGACCTATGCGGGTGAAATCGTCGAGCTCGGGGATTCGCTGTGGATCAACAGCTACGGCGCACTCGTCGAGCTGAATCCGACCACGGGAGCCGTGGTCCGAACGCTTCCCCGCAGCGGCCTCAGAGACCTCGCGTCCGACGGGCGCTCGTTGTGGGCGAGCACCGACACATCACATGTGTTCCGCATAGACCCGGCGTCGGGCGCCGCGACCAGCGTGCAACTCCCGATGGGCGTCCGGTTCGCGATCGAGCTTGCTGCCGATCCCGCTACCGGCGCGGTCTGGGCCGCATCCGATCCTCTGCCCGTAGGCGACGCCGAGCCGCAGCGATTGCTACGGCTCGCTCCGTAACGAGTTGCGTCAGGTGCGCTGGTCGAGCGGGATGTACTTGCGCTCGGTCGGACCGGTGTAGATCTGGCGCGGGCGCCCGATCTTGGTCTTCGGCGTCTCGTGCGCTTCCTTCCAGTGCGCGAGCCAACCGGGGAGCCGGCCGATCGCGAACAGCACCGGGAACATCGTGGTGGGGAAGCCCATCGCGCGGTAGATCAGGCCCGAGTAGAAGTCGACATTCGGGTACAGCTTCTTCTCGATGAAGTACTCGTCGGTGAGCGCGACCTGCTCGAGCTCGAGCGCGATGTCGAACAGCGAGTCGGTCGATCCGAGGTCGGCCAGCACCCGCTCGGCCGTGTTCCTCAGGATGCGGGCCCGCGGGTCGTAGTTCTTGTAGACGCGGTGGCCGAACCCCGACAACCGGAAGTCGTCCTCGGGATCCTTGGCGCGATTAACGGCCGCCTGCACGTCGCCGCCATTGTCGCGGATGGACTCCAACGTCTCGATCGCCGCTTGGTTCGCGGCGCCATGGAGCGGGCCCCACAACGCGTCGATACCCGCCGCGATCGACGCGTAGATGTTCGCGTCGGAGGAGCCGACCATTCGCACCGTCGACGTGGAGCAGTTCTGCTCGTGGTCTGCGTGCAGGATGAGCACCTGCTTGAGCGCGTGGACGACGGTCGGGCTGACCTCGTACGGCTCCGACGGCACTGCGAACATCATCCGCAGGAAGTTCTCGATCAGGTCGAGCGAGTTGTCGGGGTAGAGGAACGGCTGGCCGATCGTCTTCTTGTAGGAATACGCCGCGCACGTCGGGAGCTTCGCCAGCAGCCGGATGATCGACAGCTGCACGTGTTCGGGGTCATGCGGGTCTTCGGTGGTTTGGTAGAAGGTCGCGAGCGCGTTGACCACCGAGGCCAACGTCGCCATCGGGTGCGCGTCTTTCGGGAACCCGTCGTAAAAGCGCTTTACGTCTTCGTGCAGCAGCGTGTGCTTGCGGATCTGGCGGCTGAACTCGTCGCGTTGCGTCGCGCTCGGGAGCTCGCCGTAGATCAACAACCACGCGGTCTCGAGGAACGACGGGTGATCGGTGTCGGCGAGATCGTCGATGTCGTAGCCGCGGTAGCGCAGGATGCCGACGTCACCGTCGATGAAGGTGATCGCCGACTCGGTTGCGCCCGTGTTCACGAACCCGTAGTCGAGGGTGATGAGCCCCGTCTGCGCCCGCAACTTCGCGATGTCGATAGCGCACTCGCCCTCGGAACCACGAACGACCGGGAGCTCGATTTGCTGACCGTTCCAACTGAGTATTGCCGGGGGTTCAGTCATGTCTCGGAATGATATGCCTCGTGTCATTGTCGGCCTCGCCTCGTGGAGGGCGGCTGGCGCCGCCGAGCGTCGCGACTCCTCGCGCCTTCCCGACGGCCCGGGATGCGAGACTCGGGGCCACATGGACTTCGATCTTTCTGACGATCAACTTGCGCTCCAGCAGGGGGCGCGGGAGCTGCTCGACGCGCTGGCCTCCTCGGCCCGGTTGCGAGCGCATACCGAAAGCGATGCCGGCTACGACGGCGCGCTCTGGTCGGCGATGACCGATCAGGGCTGGCTCGGCATCGAAGTGGCCGAGTCGCGCGGTGGGGTCGGGCTCGGCGCGGTCGAGGTCGCGGTGCTCTGTGAAGAGCTGGGCCGCCATGCCGCGCCGGCCCCCTTCGTGTCGACCGTTCTTGCGATCGATGCGTTCGGTGCCGCCGGCGAAGACGACTGGGTCGATCGTCTCGTCTCGGGCCAGTCACTCGCTTGTGTCGCGTGGGACGCGACCGCGCCGGTTCCGTACGCGCCGTCGGCCGATATCGCGGTCGTGCTCGCCGACGACGGCGTCTACGCGATGGAGATGTCGGAACGTCCGCGGCGCCAACCCGCGATGGATCTCACGCGCGAGGTTGGTTGGCTCGCGTTCGATCCCGCGCGTGCTCGCCAGTTGGGTGGTGCCGATGCGCGCACCCGGCTGCTCGACCGGGGCGCGACGTTTTGCGCGGCCGACATGCTGGGCAGTGCGTCACGCGCGCTCGACCTCGCGGTGGAGCACGCGAAAGACCGCGTGCAGTTCGGTCGTCCGATCGGCTCGTTCCAAGCGGTGAAGCACCGCTGCGCCGACATGCTCGTGGATGTCGAGGGCATGCGGTCGACCGTCTACTGGGCCGCGTGGTGTATCGGTGCCGGCGATGCCGAAGCCTCGATCGCGGCGTCGACCGCGAAAACCTGGTGCTCCGACGCGTCGAAGCGCGTCGATGAGCTCGGCGCTGCAGGTACACGGCGGTATCGGGTTCACCTGGGAGCACGATCTGCACTTCTACATGAAGCGCGCTCAGCTCGATCAGCTGTCGTTCGGCGACGCCTCTTCGCATCGGGCTCGGCTCACGGCGCTGCTCCGCCCGCGGGTCGAGGCCGGAGAGAGCGTCGTGTGAAGTTCGACGAACCGCCCGCCGACGTCGAGTGGAACGCATGGGGACCGGCGGTACGGGTCGAGATCGAGCACGGGCCGGTCATGCTGTTCGCCCGCGCGGTGAAGGACAGCAGTGCGACTCTACTCGTCGGAGCGATCGGCGCGGGCTGCGGGTTTCGACCGCGTGCCGGTGCCGCCGACCTACACGTTCGTCATGGCGAGCGCGGGCGCGTTTCCCGATCTCCAACCCGACGGCGGCACGGGTTCGATGTACCCGACTTCAAGTTCTGATGGCTCGAGTGGCGACGCCGCGAGTGTGTTCGCCGCGGGACGGGTTGTTCCTCCACGGCGAGCAGCACTTCACGTATCACCGAGCGGTCGCGGTGGGCGATGTGCTCGAGGGCCGGCTGCGAACGTCGAAACCAGTTCCCCGTCAAGCTCGGCGCGGGCCAATGGAAGTCACGTACTTCCAGACCCGTTGGACCGACCTCGACGGCGAACCGGTTGTCGACGAGCGCATCGTGTCGCTGTTCTTCCCGAACCCCTGACCGCGTAAGTCAGGAGCCGGAGGCTCCGGGGTCGATCTTCTTGTAGTCCTTGCCGACCACGTAGAAGCCGTTGACGTCCTGGCCGGTCGTGTCGCCGGGCTTCTTGTCGTTCATCCACATGTAGAGCGGGGATCCGTTCACGGTGAGCTGCTTCGACCCGTCGGACGCCATGGCGTCTCCGAATTTCTTCCCGTCGATACCGGGTCCGGGGACGAACGTGTCGGGTGCCGGGACGGGCGGCCACACGGTGAGGCAGGCACCGGTGCAGTTCGGCGGCCGGGCTTGTCCTTCTCGTCGACGTAGAGCGTCATGCCCTTGCTGTCGACCAGGATGTCACCGAGCTTGGTGCTCGCCAGCGAAATCGTGTAGCTGTTAGCGGCGGGCGGCGGACTCGACGACGCGTCGTCGGGACGACGCGGCCGTTGTAGTGGTCGGCGGATTCGTGCTCGTGCTCGAGCTCGCCGGCTTGCTGCTGCTCGAGCAGGCAGCGAACGCGAACGCCGCCACCGCCGCCAGCGCGACGAACCGAATTCTGGATGTACGCATGAGGACCTCTTCCGGTTTGGACTTCTCGCACGTCTACGGACGGCGGGTGCGTGCGGTTCACGGTGAACTCCGTGCACGCTGCATCCGTACACTCTCTACGTGAGCGGATGTCTGGATTCTAGTGGACTCGCAGCCCGTGCTGGCGACCGATGCCGGGGTGCGGGCCGTCTATGCCGCGCACGGCCCGGAGTTGTATCGCTTCGCGGTGCGTTCGCTGGGCGACCGAGGGTTGGCCGAGGAAGCGGTGCAGGAGACGTTCGTGCGCGCCTGGAAGGCGGCCGATCGCTTCGACGACGAGCTCGGCTCGTTGCGGACGTGGCTGTTCGCGATCGTCCGCAATGTCGTGATCGATCTCTCGCCGTTCGCGTGCGGTCCGACCCGGCCTGTCGGTCGGCGGATGCCGCGGCCGATGACGGCGTGTTCGTCGAGGAAGCGTTCGAACGCGTCCTCACCGCGTGGCAGGTCGAGGAGGCGTTGCGGATGCTCAGCGATGAGCACCGCGCCGCGTTGGTCGAGGTGCACTACAAGGGCCGCGCCTACGGGGACGTCGCGACCGCCTTGGGCGTACCCGTCGGGACCGTGAAGAGCCGCGTCTATTACGCGCTCAAGGCAATGCGGCTCGCGCTCGAAGAGTTGGGTTGGAGTAATGATGCTTGACCCGTGCCGCGATCTGCGGGGCGCCCTTGGCGCCGCCGCGCTCAGCGGGGGAGACCCTGCCGACGACATCGCGCTGCGCGCGCACCTCGACGGTTGCGCGGCGTGTCGCGCCGAGCTTCGCGAGCTGACGCTCGTTGCCGGTGCGCTCGACGCGGTTCCGCTTCCGGCGATCGACGCCGCGCCGGCCGAGCCGTCGAGCGCGTTGGCGGCAGCGGGTGCTCGAGCGCGTCGCGCGTGAACGGGGCGCGATGCACTCGCGACGCCTGCGGCGAGCGTTCGTCGGCGCCGGTGCGTTCGCGAGCGTCGCCGCCGCGATCGTCGCGGTCCTGCTCGTCGTCGGGCCGAGTTCCGGTGATGCGGGAACCCGCGTGGTGCTGCCCGCCGTCGGCCCGGAGCGGGCGACCGCCACTGCGACGCTGCGGTCGGAGGAAGCGGGCACCGAGGTCGAGATGAAGGTCGCGGGATTGCACGACGGCGACTACTACTGGCTGTGGATCACGGACGCCGACGGGAAGCGCCTCGCCGCCGGCACGTTCCGGGGCACGGATCAGCCGATGAACACGCGGTTCACGGCCGCGATGCCGCTGTCGGAGGCGCGCCGGATCTGGGTCACCGACGAGAAGAACCGGGTCGTGCTCGACGCCCCGGTCCCGCGTCTCGACCTGAGTTGGGCGGCACGGTCCATCTAGTCTCCGGAACATGCCTCAAAATGTTCCGACCTTCGAGTTCTCCGACCGCGCCAAGCAGGTGCGCGCCTTCGTATTCGAGTTCTGGTGCGACCACGGACGCGGTCCGACGCTGCGTGAGGTGAGCGAAGCCGACCGAGCTCGACCGCCGCCGCATCATCCAGGCGTACAAGGAGCTCCAGCTCGGGATCGTCATCACGGTCGACGAGAACACGCAGAACTGCAACCTCCTGAAGGCACCGCCGTTCTCCTCGTACCCGTCGCAGGTGCGGGCCTACATCGACGACGAGTTCCATTCGTTCGTCGGGTGCGCGAGCGAAGCGGTCGCGTTCTCGCACATGCCGCCGTTCAAGGACAAGACGGTGCGACTCGAATCACACTGCGCGTGCTGCATGGAACCGGTCACGCTGGTGTCGAAGAACTTCGAGTTGCAGTCGGTTACGCCGCCCGGGGTGTTCCTGCACATCTCGCTGTCGCCGTACGACTGGAACAACGTCGACATGGTGCGCATGTGCGACTCGATGAACTATGTGATCGACGCGGAACACGCGGAGCGTTACGAGCGCCAGACCGCGACGCGCGGCGTGCTCGTGAACCTCGACCAGGCGAAGATGTTCGTGCAGAACGTGGCCAAGGAGCGCATGTGGAACTACCACTGGGCGCCCGGCACGCTGAACCCGCGCGCCATCATCAAGGGCTTCGCGGACGATGGGCGTCGACACCAGCCCCTGGGGCGAGTAATCAGCTGACCTTCACGGTGCAGCGGGCCGTGCTCGACACGAAATATCGGCGGGACTTAACGAGAAGGTCGCACCGTCACGACCGGAATCACCGGCAACGCGGTGCCCGTCGGAGTCGGCGTAGACGTCGACGACGCAGTTGGTATCGAACCCCACGTCTCGTCGGGTAACCCGGAGATTGCAGCGCGTGGCCTGGATCGTGAACGGTCCGAGGTGAACGGCAGGCTGTCGCCGCCGGACGTCGTGGTGAACGGGGCTCCAACGTCTGGCTGCCCACGGGTACCGGCTCGGACTACGTACAGACACTCGCCCCGGGCATAGACCTGGAACTTCTTGTGCGTGTTCATCTGCACGCGCTCGCATCTCGAGTCGGCCGGAGCGGTCGACGACCATCGGTCGCGAGTCGGTAGCGGTATCCCGCCGACTTCCTCCATAGAATGACATGCGAAGCAATCTCGCACAGGTCCGGGCCGCGCCTCAATGTGCCAGGGCGCCGAGACGCGGGAACGGTCCCGGTCGTCCCGCCCAGATGCGGGCAGTGCGGCGCGGCGATGCGCGTTCGCGACGGCGGTACTGCTCGCGACATGACCGCGCGATACCGACCACCGGCGGAGCGTCGGGTCGGTGGGGGCTGGATGATCTCTTCCGTCCGGCAGTGGCTCGCGGTGCCGTACGCACCGATGACGTCACCCATCGCCCTGCGTACGAACGAATCCACCAAACGGACTCGCAGCGATCGCCGCGGCCGGCTGTGCGGGTTTCGTTTCCCCCGAGAAGGTCTCGCCATAGGTCGGATGCCCGCGTGCTCGCGTGCGAGCCAGTAACCGAGGCCGCTGAAGCGCGATGCCGACGATGGGTGCATGCAGCTTGGCGTTACCGGCTGATCCGTAGAACACCGCGTCGCCGTACGTGAAGACGCCGCCGTCGGCCGCGGCGAGCCAGTAGCCGTGTCCGGTTGGAGTTGTTGCCATGCCCACGATCGGCGCGTGCAGGATGAGGTTGCCGGCTGATCCGTAGAACACCGCGTCCGCCGTATGTGAAGACGCCGCCGTCGGCGGCAACGAGCCAGTAACCGCGTCCCGATAGGTGTGGCGTGCAATAGCGACGACCGGTGCGTTCAGCGTGCGATTAGCCGCCGACCCGTGGAAACGTGCGCTGATCCGAACGCGAAGACCCCGCCGTCGCGAGCCGAGAGCCAATAGCCCTGACCGCCGGGCACGCCCGCGATGCCCGAGATACGGCGCGCGCAGATCGCAGGTGTCGGAGGTCACCGAGATCTGCCCGCGTCGCCGCTGCGTAATGACGCCCGGCGGCGTTGACCGACCAGTAACCCGCACCCGACTGGCCGGTGCGGCTCCCGCCGGTCGGCCGAGACCGATGGAGCCCGCGATCAGCACGAGGACACGGCAACGGCCAGTACCCGGCGGTCGCGCGAGCAACCGATCGGAATCTCACATATGAAGTCTCGACCTTATACTGAGTACATACGGCAACCGCGTGCGTTCTCAGTGCCTCCGGGGTCGAAATAGCGGAGCCGTAGGCACAATGAACGGTCGGGGAGATGGGTAGAACCACGCGTTAGAGTTTCGAGGATGCTCGATCATCTTTCGATTCAGTGTGACGACTACGCAGCCAGCTTGGCGTTCTACGACGCGGTACTCGCGCCGCTCGGCAGTGCTCGGATCATGGACTTCGGTACGTACTGCGGCTTCGGTCGCGACGGAAAGCCGGAGTTCTGGATCTCTGTCCACGCGACCGGCGGCGAAGGACCGCGAGAGTCACATTGCGTTCGTCAGCCGCGAACCGGGCCGAGGTGCGGGCGTTCTTCGACGCCGCGGTGGCCACGGGCGCCGAGGTATTGCACGAACCGCGCGTTTGGCCCGAGTACCACCCCGACTACTACGGAGCATTCGTACGCGACCCCGACGGCAACAACGTCGAGGCGGTGTGTCACGTGCCGGAGTGAGGCTCTTCCAATCGCGCGCGTAACGCGTCGCGGTCGGGCTTGCCCGTCGGCAACGTCGGCATCGCGTCGATGACGCACGACGCGCTCCGGTGTCTTGAACCGGGCGACGCCGCGCTCGGCGAACCACGCGCGGCCGTCGTCGACGTCGAACGTCGGCGTCGCCGACCACGAACGCGGCGACGCGTTCGCCCATGAGCGAATCGGGATAACCGATCGTCGACCGCTTGGCGAACGTCGGGGTGCGCCTCGAGCTCGTGCTCGACCTCGGCGGTCGAGATGTTCTCGCCGCCGCGGATGATCACGTCCTTGAGCCGGCCGACGATCGTGAGCCAGCCGTCGTCGGTCGAGCGTCGCGAGATCGCCGGTGCGGAACCAGCCGTCGGCGTCGAACGCCTCGTGCGTTCTGATCGGGGTCGAGGTAGCCGACGCACACTTCGGGCCCGCGCACGAGCAGCTCGCCGTCGGCGACGCGCAGCTCGACCGCGCCGATCGCGCGACCGTCGTGGGTGTCGCGCGTCGACTGCCGCGTCGGTGCCGCGTGCTCGTCGCGACCGTCGGCGCCTCGGTCGATCCGTACGTGCGCTTCACGACCGCGCCCAACCGCTGCGACGCCTCCTCCACGAACGCGACGCTCACGCCCGCGCCGCCGCTCGACACCAGCCGCAGGCTCGCGACCCGATCCGCGGCGAAGCCCGGCGCCTGCATCAGCCCGACGAAGAACGTCGGCGGGCCGACCATGAACGTGACCCGCTCCCGTTCGATGAGCTCGAGCGCGACTTCCGGATCCCAGCGGGCCATGAACACCGTGCGGAACGGCACGACACCCGGGCAGCGTGACGCCGTTCAGCAGTCCCGAGATGTGCGCGGCGGGCGCGGGCATGAGCACGCAGTCGTCGACGCCCGAGCTCGTGCACGCCGCGCCATGAGCGTTGCCTTGTACGCGAGCGTCGCCTGCGTGTGCAGCACGCCTTTCGGGACGCCGCTCGATCCCGACGTGAACAGCACCGCGGCCAGTTGTTCGCGCTCGGTCCACACGTCGGTGACCGGCGGGCCGTCGGGGGAGCGCGTCGAGATCGTCGACGACGAGCCTGCGGATCGACGACCGCGTCGCGCTCGCTCGACATCGGCCGCGCCCGAGTTGATGGTGGAGCGGCGCCGCGATCGCGCCGAGCCGCCAACAGGCGCGGTACAGGAGCGCGACCTCGTCGCGGTTGTGCGACTGCCACGCGACCGCGTCGCCGGGTTCCACGCCGAGTGCACGCAGACCGCCGGCGACCCGAGCCACCGCGATCCGCGAGCTCGGCGGCAGCGACGCGCGTGAGCAGTTCGTCGAGCGACGGGTTGGTCCCACGGGCCGCCCGGCTGCGCGGTAGTCGGCTGCGCGCGGGCGTTCGGAAGGTCGGTTCGAGCACGGGCGGGTCAGGCCCGGCGCTTCCAGCCGTCGCTGGCCGGGGTCGCACCCCGCAGCACGCTCGTGCCGATGAAGTTGCGCTGGATCTCGACCGTGCCCGCGCCGATGCACAGCCCGCGGATGTCGCGGTACACGCGCTCGACCGGGTACTCGCGCGAGAAGCCGTAGCCGCCGAGCAGTTGGATCGCCTCGTCGCACACGAACTTCGCCGCGAGGTTGGCCGCGGTCTTCGCCATCGCGGTCTCGAGCGCGGGCGGCGTGCCGTGCGGCGCCGGCCAGGTGCACCGCGCGTTGCAGCAGCAGGCGCGCGCCCTCGAGCTGCGTCGCCATGTCGGCGATCTTCCACTGCAGGCCCTGGAAGTCGCCGAGGTTCTTGTCGCCGACGCGTGCGCTCGCCCATGTACTGCACCGCGTACTCGAGCGCGCCCTGCGCGGCGCCGACGCACATCGCGGCGTTGCCGCAGCGTTCGTGGTTGATGTGCGAGATCAGCGTCTTGAACGACTCGCTGTTCGCGGGATCGCCCCAGAGCAACACGTCGGCGGGCTCGATGCGCACGTCGTCGAACGCGAGCTCGGCTTCGCTCGTCGCCGCGCAGCCCCATCTTCACGTGCGTGCCCGTCGACCGTGACGCCGGGCGCGCTCGAGGTCGACGACCACCGCGCCGATGCCCTTGGTGCCCACGCTCTCGGGGAAGCGGCACCACACCAGGCACGCAACCGCCTTGTGCCCGCCGGTCACGTAGTTCTTGTAGGCGTTGAGCCGGAAGCCGTCGCCGTCGGGGGTGAGCCGGGCCCGCATGTTGCCGACGGCCGAGCCGGCTTCGGTCTCGCTGATGCCGATGCAGAACAGGCCGTCGCCGCTCGCCGCGATCGGGAGCCAGCGGTCGCGGAGCTCGTCGGAGCCGAGGTGCTCGATCGCGCGCGGCGGGCCGTTGAAGATGAGCTGGGCGAGGATCGCGCTCGACACGTCGGCGCGGGCGAGCTCTTCGAGCACGATCGCGGCTTCGATGTCGCCCAGGCCGGCGCCGCCCCACTGCTCGCCGATCGTGATGCCGAACAGCTCGGCCTGGCGCATCGCGTCCCACGACGCCTGCGGGAACTCTTCGGTCTCGTCGCCCTGGCGGGCCATCGGCGCGAGCGCACGCTCGGCGACGTCACGGGCGAGTTGGCGCAGCGCGGCTTGATCGTCGGTATCGGCGAACGGGCTCGCGCCCTGCGCGTGCGCGGCGGGAGAGGCAGGAACCGCTTGGGAAGCCGACATGCGGGGAGATTATGCCGACGTCAGCCCTTGAGGAATGCTTGCGAGGAGCGCGAGTACCGCCGCGCCGATCAAAGCCGGCTTCGCGATCGATGCCGGGCCCAACACCTTGGCTGCCTTCTCCTTGGCCATCCGGAAACATCGGCCGGTGCCGACCGCCTCCTTGACGACGTAACGGCCCGCCTTGATGCCGTGGCTCCCACCGGGTGACTACCGTGACCGGATGGCAGACGAGACGGTTTCGAGCGTCGATTGGGTGCACGGCCAGCCGTACGCAGAGTGGGCAACCGGACGAGCCGAATGCCCGGTGGTCGAAACCGACGGCAGCTTCATGGGGCCGGGCACGAGCTACCAGATCCTGCGCTACAAGGACATCGAAACCGTGCTTCGTGATGCCGAGACGTTTTCGTCGTCGATCAACGGCGAGCACATCGGGCAGTTCATGGGCGATCTCATCCTCGCGATGAACGGCCCCGAGCACCGCATGTATCGCAACCTCGTCGCCAAGGCGTTCCGCGCGTCGCAGCTCGAACGTTGGGACGAGACGCTCGTCCGGCCGATGATCGACCGGCTGCTCGACGTGATCGCGCCGCTCGGCCGCGCCGATCTCGTCGAGTCGATCACGTCGGTGTATCCGGTGCAGGTGATCTGCGGCATCGCCGGTGTGCCGCTCGAAGATGCGGCCCAGTTCGCGCAGTGGGCAGTGGCGATCAACATGGGCCCGCTCGCGCCCGAAGAAGGAATGGCCGCGTCGCAGGCGATGGTCGACTACTTGCGCCCGCTGGTCGAAGCGCGCCGGGCCGAACCGAACGGCGACTTCCTCTCCGACCTCGTGCACGAAGAGGTCGACGGTGAACAGCTCACCGACTCGAAGATCTACGGGTTCCTGCGCCTCCTGCTCCCGGCCGGTGCCGAGACCACCTACCGCGTGATGGGCAACTGCCTCTACGCGTTGCTCGCGCATCCCGACGATCTCGCTCGCGTGTACGCCGACCGGTCGCTGCTCCCCGAGGTGATCGAGGAGACGTTGCGGTGGGAGACGTCGGTAACCCAGGTGAGTCGCGTCGCGACGCGCGACACCGAAGTCGCGGGTTGCCCGATCACGGCGGGTTCGCCGGTCGGCGTGATCACCGCGTCGGGCAATCACGACGAGACCCGTTGGGAAGATGCCGAAGAGTGGAAGCTCGGGCGGCCGGTGCAGCACCACCTCGCGTTCGGGACCGGGCCGCATCAGTGCCTCGGCATGCATCTCGCTCGCCTCGAGCTGCGGGTCGGCCTCGACCGCATTCTCGACCGGCTGCCGGATCTGCGGTTCGATCCCGAAGGTGTCGACGAAGCAGTGGTGGAGGGCTACGCGTTCCGTGGACCGCGGTCACTGCCCGTGTTGTTCACGCCGTCCTGATTCCCTGGGCTGACCCCGCGTTCAGCTTCTAACGGTGCGCGCCGATCAGGATGCATGGCCGGTGAAGCACACAAGCGAGCAATGCGGAGATGGCGCCAGTCCCGTTCGGAGCACGCAGAAGTGCTGAGCGGACTCGAGCGCGCGATTGCGGCGCACCCGCGGGAGGTCGCGCGGTGACCCGTCGCCCCGATCCGAAAGCCGTGACCCGCGTCCCGCGCGATGCTTCGAAGCGCGGCTCCGGCAAGAACGGCTCCGACGCCGCGTAGCCAGTTGTAGCGTGCCGGGATGCGAATCCTGGTAACCGGCGCGGGAAGAGCGATCGGCCGCGCGACTGCAATCGAATGTGCGCGGCGTGGCCACGAAGTGGTCGCGACCGCGCGTGACGAGAAGCTCCTCGAAGACCTTGATGTCGCGCAGATACTCCCGCTCGACGTAACCGATCTCGCGTCAGTGCGCGCCGCGCTCGATGCCGCGGGCGAGCTCGACGCGGTCGTGAACAACGCCGCGCTCTCCGGTGCCGGTCCGATGGAAGACTTTCCGCTCGATCGCCTCCAGCAGGTCATGGACACCAACACCTACGGCGCGTTGCGGGTCATTCAGGGTGTCGCGCCCGCGTGGCGTGAGCGCGGCTCGGGCGTCATTGTGAACGTGAGCTCGGTGCAAGGTCGCGTGTCGACGCCGCTCGAAGGCGCGTACGCGGCGTCGAAGTACGCGCTCGAGGCGTTGTCGGAGACGCTGCACTACGAGCTGTCGCACTTCGGGATCCGCGTAGTGATCGTGCAGCCGGGATACATCGCGCCCGGCATGAAGGCGTCGCCCCGGCACGACGGTCCGGCCGTCTACGCCGATCTGTGGAACCAGTGGACGGGCACCGACGCGAAGATGACGGGTCCCTCGGGCCGACCTGGTCCCGAGTTGGTGGGAGTCGCGATCGCCGAGGCGATCGAGAATCCGGACACACCGCTGCGCGTCCCCGTGGGCGCCGACGCGGAGATGGTCCTCGGCGCCCGCCAGCACTTCGACGACGCCGCGTTCGAGGCGGCCATGCGAAAAACGCTCGACCTCCAATGGTGAGCCTGCGAAGCTCGCGCGCATGACCACCAACGTGATCCGGATCGGGGACGCGACCCTCACCCGAGTCGGATACGCCGATGTGAACATCGACCCCGCCCGGGTCGGTCTCACACCCGAGCAAGTCACGGCGGTCACGTGGGGCGAGCCGCTCTGGGCCGACGGCGGCGAACCCCGCGCCGGCGCCGCGGTTTGGATCATTCAGGATGGCGACGCGCGTATCGCGGTCGATCCCGCCCAAGCCGCCGACGAGATCATTCGCACCGATGCCGATGCCGGTTTCCACCAGGAGGCTTTTGCCGCGCTACTCACCGCCGCCGGCATGCCGCGCGAGAGCATCACGCACGCGATCGCCACGCACATGGAGGGGATCGGCATGTGGGCGTGGCGCAACGACGACGGATCTTGGGTGCCGTTCTTCCCGAACGCGTCGATCATGGTCTCGCAGCGCGAGCTCGACGCGATCGACCGCGGCGAGCATCCCTCGCCGGTCCACCCGGCGTTCGCGCAGCTGCGTGCGCTGGGCGTGCTCGAGCCGACGAACGGCGGCGACCAGGTCACCACCAACGTCTCGCTCGAGCAGGTTGGTGCGCATACTCCCGGACATCAGTTCGTGCACATCACGTCGGGCGGCGAGCATGCGGTCATGCTCGGTCACGTCGTCGTGACTGCGCTGCACCTTGCGACCGGACCGTGCCCGCAGCAGCATCCGGATCCCGACGCCGCGCAACGCCGGATCGACGCGTTGCTCGACGAAGACGCGGTGCTGATCGGTCCGTTGTGGCCGACGCCCGGCGCCGGTCGTTGGGACGGCACGCAGCTGGTCGCCGTCTCGGCGTAAGCCGAATCAGAGCGCGAGGAACTGCGCCTTCGCGACCGCGAGCGCGCGATGTTGCAGCTCCGGCAGCCGGGGTCCGTTGCAGATCACCTGCACGCCGAACACGCCGTTCACGTAGACGGCGGCCGCGGCCGAATCGCCCGACGCGGTCCCCGCGAATCCGACCCCCTGCGTGGGTCCGAGAAACGGGATCGCGAACTTGTGCGCCCCGGGTGGAGGCTTCGTTTCGGACGCGCGCTTGAATCGCGCGAAGTTCTTGCGGGCGCCGGCCGGTGTGTCGAACTGGTACACGGACAGCAGGATCTGCGCGTGTTCGGGTCCGATCCACAGTCGTCGGAACCCGCGGACGAATCCCTCCGATCGGAGCACGCTCGCATCGGCCGCACCTTCCACGCTGGCCGCTTTGGCGAGATCGGTAGGACCGGTTTCGTCGACCGCGTCGGGCTGTTGCACGAAGCCACTCGGCGGTTTCGCCGTGAGATGCGCCTCGAGATCGGCGAACGACGTGGGCGTACCGGACGACGACGAGGAGCACGCTGCCATGAGCGCCGAGACCGCGACGATGACCGCGACGCGGGGGAGGGTACGCACCCAGGCTCTGCAGTACACGGCTTACGAGTCGCTCGACGCGGTGAGGTCGATCGCGATCGGGAGCGCGGTCGCGCGCCACCTCGCCAGATCGTCCCCGTGCGCGTACTTGTCGTGTACCAGTGTGCGCGCGGGTTCGTCTTCGTCGGTTCCCTCGATCACGCGGGCGTACCCCACGAAGCGCGCGTCGCCGATCTCGACCGTGCACCGCGGGGACGCAACCAGGTTGCGCACCCAGTCGGCGCGATCGCGTCCACCCGACATCATGAAGATCGTGTCGTGATCCGGATCGGCCGCGAACCAGATCTCGATGCGATGGGGCCGCCCGGTGGTGCGGCCGGTGCAGGTGACGTAACAGAAGTCGAGCGCGGCGAGCTCGTCGGGAAGGGCCAACGGGTTAGAAACCGTCGTTGCCGAACATCGCCATCCACTGCTCGCGACTGCGCGGCCGGAAGACGTAGTTGTTCTCGCGCACTTCGCCCAACGGTGCGGACGGCGCGGGCGAGTACATGTGGCCGGGATAGAGGATGGCATCGTCGGGAACGACGGCAAGCTTCTGGGTGAGGCTCTCGTAGAGCGCGCCGGGATCGCCGCCGGGGAGATCGGTACGGCCGCAGCCGTCGAGGAAGAGCGTGTCGCCCGCGACGAGCCGCCCGTCGACGAAGAAGCATTGCGAACCGGGCGTGTGTCCGGGCGTGTGAATGAGCGTGATCGGCACTCCGCCCGCGTGCACGATGTCGCCCGACCCGTGCAGGACCAGATCGGAGTCGGACGCGCCGGTCACGCGCTTCACACCGAACGCTTCCTCGGCCTGCACGTGCACTTTCACGCTCACGTCGGGCAGCGCGAGCAACTCGGCCAGCCCTTCGATCGACCAGCCGCCGAGCGAACCGCCGACGTGATCGGGGTGGTAATGCGTGACGAGCACATCGGTGAGCGTCATGCCGTCGGCCGCGAGCACATCGACCAGCTCGCGCACGCCATAGGCCGGGTCGATCGCGATTGCCTCGCCGGTCTCGCGGTCGCCGACGAGATACACGAAGTTGACCATCTGCTGCGCGATTTGATCGTCGGTCGCGAAGTCACGACCCGCGAGCAGCTGGCGGAAGTAGAGGCGGTCTTCGGTCACGGGCGTCAGCGTAAAGTGCGCGCCATGTCGAACGAGAATCTCTTCGATCTCACCGGAAAAGTTGCGATCGTGACCGGCGGCGGGCGCGGGCTGGGGAAGGCGATCGCGCTCGGGTTCGCCGGTGCGGGAGCCGATGTGGTCGTCGCGAGCCGCAAGATCGAGAACTGCGAAGCGGTCGCGCTCGAGATCGAAAGTACGGGGCGCCGTGCGCTCGCGGTCGGCTGTCACATCGGCCGTCCGGATCAGATCGACGGGCTCGTGGAGTCGGCCTACGCGTTCGGGAACGTCGACATCGTCGTGAACAACGCGGCGATGTCGCCGGGCACGCAGCTGCACGAGTCGAGCGCCGAGCTGTTCCAGAAGACGTACGCGACCAACACCCTCGGCCCGATGCTCCTCGCGTCACGATGCGCGGAGCGGATGCGCGACGCCGGCGGCGGCGTGATCATCAACGTCGTGACCACCGGCGCGTTCCGTCCGGGAGCGGGCCTCGGTCTCTACTGCTCGTCGAAGGCGGCGCTGCACGCGCTCACGCTGGTGATGGCGAAGGAGTGGGCCGGCTGGGGCGTGCGCGTCAACGAGATCGCACCCGGCCCGTTCCTCACCGACATGATGGCGCCCGGCGCCGCCAATCCCGACTTCACCGCCCGCATGTACGACTCGATGCTCATCAAGCGGATCGCCGATCCGAGCGAGATCGTCGGGGCCGCGCTCTACCTCGCGAGCGACGCCTCGGGCTTCGTGACGGGGACAACCGTCACGGTCGACGGCGGCATCAGCGTGTAACCGTTTTCCCTACGGCCCCGTTTTCCCTCGTGGTGGCCTCGCGTGCTGCACTGAGAGGGTGAACGCGCCCCTCGCCGACATCGAAGCGGTCCGTCAGGGCACCCGGAAGATGCTCCGGACCGTCGCCGATCTCACCGACGAGCAGGCCGCGGCGCAGTCGCGTCTGCCGGGGTGGACCCGGGCCGAGGTGCTCACGCATCTCGCCCGCAACGCCGAAGCCGGCGCCGGGCTGGCCGCATCGGCGACACGGGGCGAGATCGGGTCGCAGTATCCGGGCGGCATGGAGCAACGACTCGCCGGGATCGCCGCCGGTCGCGGCGAACGGGCCGCGACAGTGTTGGCCGACCTGCGCCGATCGTGTGACGCGCTCATGGAAGCCTGGGGCGAGATTCCGCCCGACGCGTGGGATCTGCCCGGCCGTTCGCTCACGGGGCAGCGCACGCAGCGCGATTGGGTGTGGTCACGCTGGCGTGAGGTCGAAGTGCACCACCTCGATCTCGGGCTCGGGTACTCGCCGTCGGAATGGCCGGTCGCGTTCGCGGCGCGCGGTCTCGACGACGCGTTCGATGATCTTCCCAATCGCGCCAAGCGCACGCGGATGCCGGTCGACGCCGAGCTCCGCATCGAGGCCACCGACCACGACCGCGCCTGGGTCGTCCGCGTGCACGATCTCGGCATGCGCGATCCCGGAGTGATCGTCGAACGCGACGACAACGGTGCGGCCGGTGTCGACGGCGTCGTCAGCGGATGGGGGTGCGACGTGCTGGCGTGGCTCTACGGCCGCGACCCGAGCGGCGCCGGCCTCACCGCGAGCGGAGACCTGAGTGGCCTCCGCCTCCCCGAATGGTTCCCGTTTACCTAGGGCTACGAGTTCTCACGCTGTCTACACGTTCTCACGCATGGCCCGGGCCATCTCGGCGAATCCGCGCAGGTAGCCGTCGCAGTCGGTGACCTTGCCGATCGCGAGATCCTTCGCGCCGATCCCACCGGGGTAGATGGGCGGTACGTAGTACTCGAAGCCGTCGTCGGCAAGGGCGTCGGCGATACCGGCCGCGCAGTCGACCGCCGGAACCAACTCCATCTCCATCAGCGCGGGCTCGTTACCCGGGATGTCCTTGTCCCAGATCTCGGTGTCGATCGGACCGGGCAGCACCAGTTTGGTGTCGACACCGCTGCCGCCGAGGTCGAGGTACATGGCTTCCGCGAAGCCGCACATCGCGTACTTCGCCGCGTTGTATGCAGACTCGTTGGCGATCGGGATACGACCGCCCATGCTCGATACCCACACGATCGTGCCCGACTTCCGCTCGAGCATCTTCGGCAGCACCGCGAGTGTCATGCGTACGGGGGAATGGAAGTTGAGATCCATCGTCTCGGTCACTTCGTCGATCGTGAGGCGAGAGACGTGTACGCGCTTGGGGATCGCGGCGTTGTGCACGATCGCGTCGAGCCCGCCGAACGCGTCCCACGCTTCGAGCGCGAGCCGTTCCGCGCCGGGAAGATCGGAAAGATCGGCGGCCCACATGATCGACTCCGGCGCGTACTGCTGACACTGCGCGAGCACGGCTTCGAGCCGGTCCGCACGCCGGGCAACGATGCCGACGGTCGCGCCGCGCTCGGCCAGGATCGGGGCCAACGCGGCGCCGATGCCCGACGATGCGCCGGTCACGAGGATCTTCGATCCTTCGAGCTTCATCCCTGGTCTCCGTTCTCTGCATCTGGGTTGGATGCGCCTGTGTCCAATGCAATGGTCTGGGATTCGTGGGCGGCCCACGAATAGATGCCCTTCGACATCGTCGACGCTTCTTCCCGGGCCCGGGCCGCGAACACCTCGGCGCGCACCGCGTGCACGCCCGTGTCGCGGGGCTCGGCCTGGGCCGCGAGCTCGGCGAGATGCCCCGCGAGGCGCAGATCGCCGGCCGCGGCGAGCTGACGTGCCCGCTCGGCCAACTTCATCGCGCCCCCGCGAGCGATGCCAACTCCCCGGCGAGCGCGGCGGCGGGCGCCGGCTTCAGGTGCGCGGGGTTGCCGTCGTACCAGCCGCCGTACTGACGCCAGATGTTGCGCACGACGAACTCGGGTTCGTCGTAGATCGGCTGGAGATACGGACGCTCCAGGAGGTACGCGGGCGGCCGCACGCTGTGCACGATGTCGTCGAGGCGCGCGCCGTCATTCATCAACGCGAGCGTCTGCTCGACGATCGACTCCAGGAGCTCCGCGCCTTCGGTGAGGGCTTGGCGAACGCGATCGCGGCCGACGATGGGGAGGCCGTGTCCGGGCAGGAGGAGATCCGGTTCGAGCGCGACCATCTTGCGGTACGCCGCGGCCCAATCGCGCGGGTAACGCTGCACTTTCTGGGGGTTGCCGCAGTTGGGCGACGCCCAGATGAACATGTCGCCCGCGAACAGGATGCGCCGTTCGGGTGACCACACCCACGTTGCGTCGTCGGTCTCGCCGCGGTCGTGGAAGAGCTCGAACCGTTCGCCACCGACCTCGAGCGAAAGGGTCTCGGTGTAGGTCTCGTCGGGGTAGCGGTACTCGGTCGGCCACTGCAGCCCCGGCGCGCGGAACTGGCGCTGGTTGATCACGCTGTTGTATCCGGCGGTGAGGCGGTAGCGATCGAAGCGGGCCGCGAGCGCGGCGTGGGCGACGACGCGTGGCGGCGCCCATCCGTTGGTGCGCGCCTCTTCTTCATAAAGGTCGACGCCGAACACGTGGTCGATGTGGCCGTGCGTGAAAATCGCAGTGTCGAGGCGGCGCGGCGACCACGACCGCACGGTCTCGTGCACGTGCTTGGCGTGGAAGACGCCGCTGGTGTCGACGGCGACCAGGCCGTCATCGGTGTCGACCACCGAGCAGTTGGCGAAGGCGTCGACGAACGCCACCCGAGGTTGGACCTCGGCCATCGTCCCGCTGGAGGAGAACGGGTGGTGCGAGGCGATTTCGGCCTCGCCGGTGAAGAGCTTGTCGGCGAGATCGAGGATGTCGTTCCCGGCTTCGGCCATGGAGCGCAGTCTGGCAGAGGGCCGCGGCTCCTTGCCCGGAGGAATGGAACGTGTTTCAATTCCGACGTGACAACCGCCCAGCCTGCGTCCCGGGAAACATCCCCAGAGAGCACCCTGGCCCGCAGCCAGGCCGAGCGCCGGCGGCGGGTGCTGGCCGCGACCTTCGAGCTGGCCGCCGACGGCGGTTTCGATGCGGTGCAGATGCGCGACGTGGCGGCGGCGGCCGATGTCGCGCTCGGGACCGTCTATCGCTACTTCTCGTCGAAGGAGCGGTTGCTGCTCGAGGCGATGGCCGAACAGCAGTCGGATCTACGCGCCTACATCGAGACGCACCCGCTCGCGGAGGCGACCGCGCCCGAGCGGGTCATGGCGGTGTTGCGGCGTTCGAACAAGTCGCTCCGGCGCTATCCCGACGTGACGGCCGCGATGGTGCGCGCCTTCGGCTCCGCCCAGACCGAGAACGCCGACATCGTGCGCCGGGTCACGGAGCTGATGACGGCGATCATCACGCGCGCGGTGCAGGGCAGCGAGGTCCACGCGCCGACCGACCGCGAGGTGCGCGTCGCGCGCATCCTCATGCAGGTGTGGCTCTCGTCGCTGAACGGCTGGGTCTGCGGCGTCGACGGCCCCGAGCGCGTCGACGAAGACCTCGAAGCCGCGGCCAAGCTCCTGCTCTCGTAGCGTGCGCAGTCAGACGGGGTCGCCGTCGAGGCCCTGCTCGGCGACCAGCGCGCGGGCGACCTCGAGGTCGTTCTCGAACACCATCACGCGGTGCCCGACGTACATCGACCGGTTGGGCGCCCGACCACTGGCTTGGCTGTGGATCGCGCCGGCCTTGATGCCGCGGGCTTCGAGCGCGGCCACGATCACGTCGGCCTCGAACCTGGTCGGCAGATTCATCAGCTCGACGATGTGCTCGTTCTCCCGGTGGTCGCCGGCGTCGTGCGCGTGATGGCGGCCGAACTGCATCGGCGAAGCGTAACGGCGCTCTCACCAGGCCGTTTTGCGAGGAAATGGAACGTGTTCTACCTTCGGCCCGATGGCTGACGTTCAACGGCACTACAACTTCGCGGACCTTTTCGAGATGGCCGCCGACAAGGTTCCCGACCGGGTTGCGCTCATCGACAAGCGCCGTCAGGTCACCTACCGCGAGCTCGACGAGCGGGCCACTCGCTTCGGCAACGCCCTCCTGGCGGCCGGGATCCGAGCCGGCGATCACGTCGGCGTGCTCGCCACGAACTGCATCGAGTGGGTCGAGGCGATGTACGGGATCTACAAGATCCGGGCCCGGGTCGTGAACGTCAATTTCCGGTACGTCGAGGAGGAGATGCGTTACCTGTTCGACAATGCCGATCTCGTCGGCCTCGTGTACCAGCGTGAGTACGGCCCGATCGTCGCCGCGGCGCGTGACGCGCAGCCGAAGCTCCGGCACTTCTACCGCATCGAGTGGGACGACTCCGACGCCGACGATTCCGCGCTCGATCCGACCGAGTTCGAGGCCGCGATCGCGTCGGGCTCACCCGAGCGTGACTTCGGCGAGCGCTCCGACGACGACGTGTACCTCCTCTACACCGGCGGCACCACGGGCATGCCCAAGGGCGTGATGTGGCGGCAGGAAGACGTGTACTACGCGCTCGGCGGCGGCATCGACGCGATGACCAGCGAGCGCGTCACCCGCCCGAGCGAGGCGAGCGAGAAGATCGATGCGATCGGCGCCGCAAGGCATCGTCGCACTTCCGGTCCCGCCGCTCATGCACGGCGCCGGGCAATTCTCGATCTTCCGCGTGACCTGTGAGGGAAACACCGCGGTTCTCGTCGACAAGTTCGATGCGGAAGAAACGTGGCGCCTCGTCGAAAAGCATCGCATCAACATGATGAACGTCACCGGCGACGCGATGGCGCGTCCGCTCGCCGACGCGCTCGAGAAAATGAAGGATGACGTCGACATCTCGTCGCTGTTCTCGTTCTCGAGCACCGCCGCGATCTTCTCGCAGACGGTGAAGGAGCAGCTGACCGAGCTGTTGCCCGATCACCTCGTGATGACCGACGCGATCGGCTCGACCGAGTCGGGCATGAACGGCATCCGGCTCGTCCAAAAGGGTGACGCGCCGAAGGAAGGCATCACCACGGTCATGGCGTCCGCCGACACCGTGGTGCTCGACGACGACCTGAATCCGCTCGAACCCGGCACCGGCACCGTCGGCCGGCTCGCACGCGGCGGCAACATTCCACTCGGCTACTACAACGATCCCGAGAAGACCGCCGCGACGTTCGTCACCGACTCGCAGGGTCGCCGCTGGTCGATTCCCGGCGACGCCGCGCTCCTCGAAGCCGACGGCCGGATCACGTTGCTCGGGCGCGGTTCGGTCTCGATCAACTCCGGGGGCGAGAAGATCTACCCGGAAGAGGTCGAGGGCGCGCTGAAGTCGCATCCGGCCGTGTTCGATGTGCTCGTCGTCGGCGTGCCCGACCAACGGTGGGGTGAGCGGGTCGCCGCGCTGCTGCAAGCGCGCGAGGGCGAGGAGCCGACGCTCGAAGAGCTGAAGGACCACTGCCGCAGCCGCATCGCGGGCTACAAGGTGCCCCGCGAGTTGCTGCTCGTCGCCGAGATTCCGCGCCTCGCCAACGGCAAGCCCGACTACCGGCGGGCCAAGGAGCAGGCGAAGGTCCTCGCGGCCAAGGACTGAGCAAACCGGGATTGAACCCGACGTCGACCGGGTACGGGTTTCGCGGATCAGGCTCCGAGCGGGCCGTAGCTGCTCGCGTGAACGCGCGCCGGCGAACGCCCTACCCTCGATGACTCCCGGCGGGGAGGTCTCAAGCAGACCGTTACCCGTCCGATGCTGGCTGGAGATGGTGATCCTCTCAATGACCCGCACCCGCTTTCCCCGTCTTTCCGTCGCGCTGGGCGTGTTTGCGCTCTTGTGCACCTCGCTGGTCGGCGCGGTCGCGACGACCGCCGTCACGCCCCAGGTCGCGGGCGCGACGGTGACGACGCATACCCCGGTCATGGGTCCCAACTTGCTCAACGCGTCGCAGCTCGCGCGCTGGTTCAACTCGATGCACGACGCGCCGCCGAACGTCCCGTCGTTGCACGACGACGTCACGTTGCTCGCGCAGACGTTCATCAACGAGGGCCACGTCGAGGGTGTGCGCGGTGACATCGCGTTCATCCAGTCGATCATCGAGACCGGATGGTTCAGCTACGCGGGGTCGCAAGTTCCGCCCGACTCGAACAACTTCGCGGGGATGAACGCGTTCGACGGCCGCGCCGGCCTGCCGAACTGCAAGCACGGTGACTCGTCGCCGAGTCGCTGCTTCCCGAGTGCGAAGATCGGTGCGCTCACGCAGATGCAGTTGCTCCGCAGCTATGCGGACGCGACGACGAGGACCCTGCCGAACCGATTGACGTCGGCACCGTCGGACCGCGTTGGTGCGGCGCCGATCTGGGAGTACTTCGGTGGTGACAACTGCCCGTGCGGGAAGTTGATCTGGGCGAGTGCCGACAACTACGGCATCACCATCATCAAGTTGTATTCGCAGGCCTTGATCTACAACGGCATCAACGCCGCGTGCGTCCCGTACGTGCCGGGTAACAACTCGAAGAATTCCGGCAAGGGCTACTGGGTCGCGACCGACAAGTCGCACGTCTACACGTTCGGTACCGCGCACTACTACGGCGATCCTGCCTCCATGAAGCTCAACAAGCCGTTGATCGGCGGCGAGTCGATGTCGACCGGCAAGGGCTACTGGCTCCTCGGTCTCGACGGCGGGATCTTCACGTTCGGCGGCGCCAAGTTCCACGGGTCCACCGGCGCGATGCATCTGAACCAACCGATCAACGGGATGGAACGAACGTCGAACAACAACGGCTATTGGCTCGTGGCATACGACGGCGGGATCTTCACGTTCGGTAACGCCAAGTTCCACGGCTCGACCGGTTCGATGCACCTCAACCAGCCGGTGCTCGGCATGGAACGCACCGCTTCGGGCAACGGGTACTGGCTGTTTGCCCGTGACGGCGGGATGTTCAGCTTCGGCGACGCCAAGTTCTACGGCTCGCTCGGCGCCCATCCTCCGAAGTCGCCGATCGTTGCGATGCAGCGCACGCCGACGGGCCGGGGCTACTGGATGATGTCGCAGAGCGGACACGTGTGGGCGTTCGGCGACGCCAAGAAGATGGGCGACATCGGTGGCTGCAGCAACTACGGCGGCGCGAACCGTCTGCTCGTGTCGCCGACGGGCAAGGGCTACTGGATCGCCACGGCCGACGGGAGTGTCATCTCGTTCGGCGATGCCAAGCGGCTCGGTTTCCCGGTTTCGATCAGCGGCCACCCGATCGCGCTCATGAAGTCGAGCTGATCGCGAAGTAGCTATCGTCCGGTCATGCCTGACGACGATCGACTACGGAACGAGATCGCCGACACCGAAGACTGGCCGGCACCGGCGATGTACGCGTTGTCCGCGGTCGTCTACGCGGAACGCGGCGACGAGATCCTGTTGTTACAACGCGCCGAAGGCAGCGCGCTCGCGGGCGAGTGGTTCCTGCCCGGAGGATTGGTCGAACCCGGCGAGCTTCCCGAAGAAGGTGCGCGCCGCGAGCTGGCCGAAGAAGCGGGCGTGGCGATCGGCGAGCTCGAGATCATCGGGTGTTACCCGATGAAGGTGTACGGCTACGACATGTTGCAGATCTCGTACCGCGGGACGCTCGTCGACGACTCCGATGTGGTCGTGAGTCACGAGCACGACGGCGCGCGTTGGGTGAAGGCGAGCGACATGCGCGCGCTGCTCACCGACGAGGTGCTGGAAGGGATGGCACACGGCGAGGCGCGGATTCGCTCCCTGCTGGGCCACATCCGCGACGATCTCGATCGATACCTCGCGCTGGGGTCGCAGAGAAGAAGTAGGCGGAGGGCCAGCCCGCAAGGGGGTGGGGGAGGCTCGAGGGCTGGGCCCCCCGCATTGATAGGTCGCTTCGACCGCCTCATACCCGCGGCCCCGAAATCTGAAACGCGGTGCAACGGTCCCGCCCGATACGCTCGGAAAAACACCTACGGGGAGCTCGGGTGAGCCGGGCTGAGAGGGTGGCCATCGCGACTGGACGCATCCGACGGATGCGGTCGGCGCCCGCCACCGACCCCTCGAACCTGCTCCGGGTAATGCCGGCGAAGGGAGGGACCCATGACGGGCGACGAGTCGGTTCCCGTTTCCGAATGGTCCGATGCGATCGTGTTCGCGGGCAGTGTGCCGGTGGCCGACGAGTTGCTCGATCGCCTGCCCGAGGGCGCGTTCGTGATCGCGGCCGACTCGGGTTTGCACGTGGCCAACACGCTCGGCCTGTACGTCGATCTCCTCGTCGGTGACCTCGACTCGACGGAAAGCTCGCTCGTCGAGGCGGCCCGGGCGCGCGGAACGATCGTCGAACGGCATCCGGCCGAGAAGGACGCCACTGATCTGGAGCTGGCGTTCGACGCCGCGGTCGTGCGCGGCGCCCGCCGGATCGTGCTCGTCGACGGCGGCGGCGACCGTCTCGATCATCTGCTCGGCAATCTCACGTTGCTCGGGGCGCCGGCGTGGGCGGGAGTGCAGATCGAGGCGTACACCGGAACCGCGCGACTCGCAGTGGCGCGCGGTGGCGAGCCACCGGTTCTGATCAGCGGACCGCCCGGCAGCCTCGTGACGTTGCTGGCCGTTGGCGGCCCCGCACTCGGCATCGTGACCGAGGGCTTGCGGTACCCGCTGCAGCGCGAGGAGCTGGCACCGGGGACGACCCGCGGTGTCAGCAACGAGCTGATCGCCGGTGCGGGTGCGGTGTCGGTGCAGGACGGAACGCTGCTCGTCGTGCAGCCCTTTGGAGGTGTGCAATGAATCGCGCGCGTGTGGTGCTGGGGTGCGCGGTGTTGGTCGGGCGCGCTCGTTGCGAGCGCGTGCGGGAGCAGCGGGGGACCTTCGACCGCGGCCAAGACTGAGCCGTCGAAGAAGATCGTGCTCATGACGCACGACAGCTTCGCAGTGTCGCCGGCGGTGCTCGCGCAGTTCACGCGCGAGACGGGATACACGGTGAAGGTGCTTGAAGTCGGGCGACGCGGGCAAAGCGCTGAGCGAGGCGCTGCTGGTGAAGGACCATCCGGTCGCCGACGCGCTGTTCGGCGTCGACAACACGTTCCTGAGCCGGGCGCTCGACAACGGCCTGTTCGACGCGTACTCGGCCAAGGGAATCGACGACGTTCCCGCGAAGTTCCGGCTCGATCCGAAGAACCGGGTCACGCCGATCGACCACGGCGACGTGTGCGTGAACGACGATCTCGCCTGGTTCGGCCACGACGGTCATCCCCCCGCGCCGACGTCGCTGGCTGATCTGGCCAAGCCCGCCTACCGCAAGCTCCTCGTGGTCGAGAACCCGGCTTCGTCGTCGCCCGGTCTCGCGTTCGTGCTCGCGTCGATCGCGTCGTTCGGTGAGAACGGGTGGCACGACTACTGGAGCCGGCTCCGAACGCAACGGCGTGCGCGTCGACGACGGTTGGGAGCAGGCGTACGACACCGACTTCACCGCGGGCGGCGGCGAGCGGCGACCGGCCGCTGGTCGTTTCGTACGCGACCGATCCCGCGGCCGACGTGGTGTTCTCCGACGGGAAGAAGCAGACACCGACGGTGGGAGTCGTGCCCGGCACCTGTTTCGGTCAGGTCGAGTTCGCGGGTGTGCTCGCCCACGCGAAGAATCCGGCGGGCGCCCGCGCGTTGATCGACTTCATGCTGACGCGTCGCTTCCAGGAAGACGTGCCGTTGCAGATGTACGTGTATCCCGTGGTCCCGTCCGCGAAGTTGCCGCCGGTGTTCACGAAGTTCGCGGTGGCGCCCGCCGATCCGCTCAGCGTGAGCGCGGCGGATATCGGGAAGCATCGCAACGAGTGGATCGACGAGTGGACGCGGATCGTGTTGCAGTGACCGCGCGGCACCGATGACTCGGGTGGTGTGGCGCGTCCTGCGCGTCGCGATTCCGCTCGGGTTCATCGGCGTGTTCTTCGTGTGGCCGGTGGCCGCGATCATCGGCCGCTCGTTGACCGCGGGCGCGTTGCGCGACGTGGTCACCGACGCCGGACTGCGGCACGTGGCGTGGTTCACGCTCTGGCAGGCGGTCGTCGCGACCGGGCTCACGCTCGCGGTTGGGCTGCCTGCCGGCGTACGTCGTGGCCCGCTACGAGTTCCCGGGCCGGCGGCTGTTCCGCGCCTTCGTGACCGTGCCGTTCGTGTTGCCGACGGTCGTGGTCGCCACCGCGTTCCTGGTGCTGTTCCGTCCGGGCGGCGCACTCTCGTTCCTCGGATGGCAACGCGGTGTCGCACCGATGCTCGTGGCCGAAGTGTTCTTCAACGTCGCGGTGATCGTGCGAGCGGTCGGTGGATTCTGGGCCAACCTCGATCCGCATCGAACCGACGCTGCACGCGTGCTGGGCGCATCCCGATGGCGCGCGTTCCGCGAGGTCACGCTGCCGTTGCTGGGCCCGCCGATCGCGGCCGCGGCGTCGATCGTGTTCCTGTTCACGTTCACCGCGTTCGGCGTGGTCCTGCTGTTGGCGGATCCCGCGCACGCGACGATCGAGGTCGAGATCTACCGCCAGGCGGTGGAGCTGTTCGATCTCCCGATCGCCGCCGCGCTCGCGCTCGTGCAGATGGTGGGCGTCTTCGTGCTGCTGATGACGCTGTCACGTATGCAGGAGCGACGGGCGGTAACCCAGCGGCTCGTCTCGGCGCGGGAGACGGCGCGACGGCCACGCGGCCGCGAACGACTCGTCGTCGGTGGCGTGTTGGGCGTGACGATCCTCTTCCTCGGCGGTCCGCTGGTCGTGCTGGCCGTGGAGTCGGTACGCGTCGGCGGGGAGTGGTCGCTCGCGGCCTACCGGGCGCTCGGGAGTAGCACGTCGACCGACACGCTGTTCGTGCCCGCGTCTCGCGCGTTGCTCAACTCACTCGTCTTCGCCGCGGTTGCCGCGGTAATCGCGGTGGTGATCGGGGGCCTGGCCTCGGTCGTGATCGCGTCGCGTCCGGGCGCGGCGACGCGGGCGATGGACACGCTGTTGATGCTCCCGTTGGGCACCTCGGCCGTCACCGTGGGGTTCGGCTTCCTCGTTGCCCTCGACCGGTGGCCGGTCGACCTGCGGGCCAAGACGATCCTCGTGCCGATCGCGCAAGCCGTCGTCGCGATCCCGTTCGTCATCCGGGCGGTGGTCCCCGCGCTGCGGTCGATCGATCCCCGTTTGCGCGACGCGGCGGCAGTGCTCGGCGCCACGCCCGGGCGCGTCTGGCGCGAGGTCGACTTCCCGATCGCGCTGCGGGCATTCACGGTCGGCTTCGGGTTCGCCATCGCGGTCTCGCTCGGGGAGTTCGGTGCGACGCTGTTCGTCGCCCGGCCCGACTCGCCGACGATCCCGATCGCGATCTCGCGGTTCCTCTCCCGGCCCGGCGCGCTCAACATCGGCCAGGCCATGGCGATGTCGACGATCCTCATGGTGATCACGGGCGGTGTCGTGTTCGCGATCGAGCAGGTGCGCGTCCGTCAGCTCGGAGAGTTTTGATGCTGCGCGTCGACGGCGCGGGCGTGCGCTTCGATGGAGTTGCCGCCGTCGACGGTGTGGACCTCGAGGTCGGCGCCGGGGAGACGGTCGCGATCCTCGGGCCGAGCGGCTGCGGCAAGTCGACGCTCCTGCGCGCGATCGCAGGCCTGCAACCGCTCGACGCGGGAACGGTCACATGGGACGGCGCCGACCTGGCCGAAGTGCCGCCGCATCAGCGCCGGTTCGGGCTGATGTTCCAGGAGTACGCGTTGTTTCCGCATCGTGACGTCACCGGCAACGTCGCGTTCGGGCTGCGCATGGCCGGTGTGAGTCGCGCCGAACGCGATCGCCGGGTGGCCGAGGTTCTCGATCTCGTCGGTCTGGGCGCATTGCGCGATCGCCGGGTCGCGCAACTGTCCGGTGGTGAGCAGCAACGGGTCGCACTGGCCCGCGCGCTCGCGGTCGAGCCCCGGCTGCTCATGCTCGACGAACCGCTCGGCGCGCTCGACCGGCCGTGGCGCGAGCGGCTGCTCGGTCGAGTTCCGGGAGTTGCTCGATCGCACCGGACTCCCCGCGATCTACGTGACCCACGATCACGAAGAAGCCTTCGCGCTTGGCCGATCGGCTCGTGGTGATGCGAGCGGGCAAGGTCGTGCAGTCCGGTCCGCCGTCGGAGGTGTGGAACCGTCCGGCCGATCCCTGGACCGCAGAGTTCCTCGGCTTCGCGCCCGGGTCGCGGCGCGGTACGTAGAAGGCGGTGTCGAGACGCCGTGGGGCGTGCTGCCGATCCGGTCTACGGCGAAGGCGCGGTGCAGGTGGTGCTGCGACCGGATGCGCTGCGGCTCGATCCGTCCGGGCCCGATCGTGGGAACCATTACCCGCTGCCAACTTCGCGGGGGATCACGTCGACCTCGAGGTAGACGCCGGCGGCCCCCCGCTCCGCATCCACGCGCCCTACGCCGCCGCCCCTCACGTCGGCGCCACCGTCACCTCGCCGTAGACCCCAACGGAGTCCTCATCTACCCCGAGCGTATGACCGTCCGTTTGTGGTCAGGCCGCGAGAGTTGCGACCAATTCTTCGATGAGCGCGGCCGGCGTCTTGGTGACCTTGGCCCACGTGGCCAAGACGATGCGGTAGCCGTGCCGGCCGGGGACGCTCCATTTGTCGTTGTCGTGCTCATAGTCCCGCGGGTCGTCGTGCCAGCGGCGACCGTTCGTCTCGAGGATTGTTCGCTGATGCTCGAAGCAGAAGTCGAAGCGGTAGGTGCGACCGTTCCACGTGAGGGGGAACTCCCGAACGAAGTCGGTGTGACCGCTGGCGACCAGGAGCCGCGTCTTCACCTCGAGGGTCGAGCGAGCGGGCCAGCGTGGGTCGAGCTCACCCAGCAGATCACGAAGCACGCCGACGCCAGGTCGATGCCGTGCCCGCTCCGAATACGACGCAGTGCTGGTATGACGTGAGGCGCCGGCGGCGGGCGTCTTCGCACGCAATCTCGAACGCCTCGCTCTCGAGCGTCGCGGCAAGCGCGACAAGCGTCGGCTCGATCCCGGTCACGAGCAGGCCTCGCTGACGCCGCACCATGAGCAGCGGCCGATCGTCGCTCCGGTGGACGATGACGCCGGCGGTCCGCAGCCGGTGGTTGCGCGACACGATGATCTCCGGCATTTGTGCGCGCACACCCTCGAGGCCGTACACGACGGCCGCCGATCTTCCGGCGCCCGCGGCGCCGGGTCCGGCCCACAACAGCGCCGCGTGGAGGCGTTGTTCATGCGAGGTCGGGACTGCGGTCATCCTGTACGTGTCCGGAAACTCGCGTATGAGCACACCCGCCCGGCACAGTGCACTCAGTTGGTTGCGGCTGACTCCGAGTCCGCCCGCGGCGGAACCGCGAAAGACGCCGAGCGTTCCGGTGCCGAGTCCCGCGAGTGCCGCGATTGCCGATTGATGGGACAAGGAATCCTCCCCACGCGTATTTGCGGTCCCATGAACCTGGGAACGGCGACGGGGGAGGAGAATGCGCACACTGACCCGGAGCCCGAGCGTTTCTGGCCGGATCCGGCCGCCGATCGAGCGGGCAGACTGCGCGGGCGTGGCGAACGTCCCTGCGAAGGTGCAAGAGGCGGCTCGCACGCTCGCGAAGCGCGATCCGGTGTTGAAGCGGATGCTGAAGGAACACGGTGTTCCCGATTTGCACCGGGCCCGTCCGAATCGCACGCACTTCGCCGAGCTCGCCCGAATGGTCTGTTACCAGCAGCTCGCCGGCCGCGCCGCGGCGACGATCCACGGCCGCTTCGCGGCGCTCTTCGACGGTCCGCCCGACTCCCGAAGCGGTGCTCGCACTCTCGATGGACGAGCTGCGCGCGGTCGGGCTGTCGCGGCAACAAGGCCGCGTGCATCACCGACCTCGCCGAGAAGGTCGAAGCCGGATTGGTCGAGCTCGATCGCATGAACCGTCTGCCCGACGAACAGGTCGTGCGCGAGCTCGTCCTGGTGCGCGGCATCGGTGAGTGGACCGCGCACATGTTCCTGATGTTCCAGTGCGGCCGGCTCGACGTATGGCCGACCGGTGACTACGGGGTGCGGATGGGCTTCGGCCGCATGCACGACCTGAAGAAGATGCCGACCCCGAAAGAGCTAGAGCCGGCAGGGGATCCCTACCGGCCCTATCGATCGCTCGTCGCGTGGTGGTGCTGGCGAGCCGCCGACACCATCACCCCTTAGTTGGGCCCGCCCTAGTGGGCACGCCCTGAGCGCTGCTCCGCTATTTGGGTGTTGCCGAAGCCGATGAACGTGTTGCCCGGTCCGGGCAGCACCAGGTTCAGCGCCTTGGTCCCGAGCCCGCAGTTCTGCAGCGGCGGAATCGTGAAGGTGCCGGAGAAGACCGACGGCGCACTGAACGACGCCGGACCGCTCATCGTGACCGACATCGGCTTCGACGTCTTGCAGATCGGACCGACCAGGTTCTGCGTCGTTCCGTTCACGTGGGCGTCGATGATCCGGATGTTGAACGTGGCGGTTGCCGTGACGTTCAGGTTCGTGAGGTCGAGGAAGCCGGTGACGGGCTTCGTGGGGACGATCCGCGCGGTCGCGGTGAGCAGCGGGAGTATGCCCGCGGCCTGGTAGGTGAAGGTTGAGTCGGGAAGGGTGATCTTCCCGGTAAGCGGAGCCTTGGTCCCGCCGGTTCCGAGGTCGATGCCACCTGAGAACGTTCCACCGTGGATCGTGATCGTCTGGTTGAGCTTCTTCAGGACGGTCGTGGCGTCGACGTTGTAGTTGAACTTGAAGATCGAGCTGCTATCGGCACCCGACGGCTGGGCCACCACTGCGAACGTGGCTGCGGCACTCAACGCAACGATGACGGCCGCAAATTTGCGACCGAGCTTTCCCCCCATGGAACCCCTCCGGATCGGCGCGATACGACTAGGTCGGCTTGTTCCCGGCCGATCCGGGCTTCAAACCTGGAATTGCGGAAAATCTTGGGGATCTTGGTTTCGGACCTGATGGGCGCGGGTAAGAGCCAGACAAGCGGGGGATCCAGTCCGCAAGTACCCCGCCCCTTGTGGACTGGTTCCTCCGATTTTCCTGGTTCCCGGTTTCAGAACGTGCCGACCCCTTGGGGGTCTAGGCCATGAGCCCAGCGCTCGGGCCTAGGCCTCGGGCACGCCTTCCCCGAGTGTCGCGATGCTGCGAGCGAGCAGCCGCGAGACCTGCATCTGGCTGATGCCGAGCTCCTTGGCGATCTCGGCTTGCGTCAGATCCTCGAAGTAGCGGAGGTAGACGATCCGCTGCTGCTGGTGCGGCAGCTGGGCCAGCAGGGGAAGCAGCACCACGCGGTCGTCGGCCGATTCGAGGTCGTCATCGACGAGGCGGACCCGTTCGGAGGGATTTCCGCCGGGCGCCGACGATTCGAGCGCGGCCGGCCGGTAGCAATTCGCGGCTTCGAGCGCCTCGAGCACGTCTTCTTCGCTGACTCCGGCTGCGACCGCGATCTCGGCCACGGTTGGTGACCGTTCGAGGTCCTGCGCGAGCTCGGTGACGAGCGCGCCCATGCTCTGGTGGAGGTTCTGGATACGGCGGGGGACCCGCACCATCCATCCGTGATCGCGGAAATGGCGACGCAGCTCACCGACCACGGTCGGTACGGCGAACGCCGCGAACGGGGTGCCGAAATCGGGATCGAACCGCTCGACCGCCTTGAGCACACCGAGCATCGCGACTTGTTCGAGATCGTCGAGCGGCTCGTTGCGATTCGCGAAGCGGCGGGCGAGCGCGCGCGCCAACTCGATGTAGTGCTCGACGAGGGTGTTGCGCAGCGTGCGATCGCGGGTACGGCGATATTCGCGGAACCATTCGAGCGTCGCGTCGTCGTCGACGCGTGCTGCCGGTTCGATGCGCACGCGGTTCAGTCCCTCGTTCGCTTCAGGAGGCGGAATCGGCGGGTGTCGCCGTCGTCTTCGAGCTCGTGCTCGTCGGCGATCACATCGACAATGGTGCGCGCGAGCTTGCCCAGCTCCGGTGGGCTGCCGTTGCCCGCGCACGCGCCTTCGATCTCCACCATGCCTTCGGCGGCGAGGAAACGCAGCGTGAGCGGGGCGCCCGAACGTTCGTCGCCGATGAGCGCGTACGCGAGCTCGTCGACTGCGATACGAAGATCTTCGAGATCGCCGATCGACAGCCCGGCGCGCGCGCCGGTGTCGGCGGCGGCCAAGCGAGCCAGGCGGAGGTATACGGGATGGCCGGGAATCGTCAGTGTGACCGTTCCGTAGTCGGACCCGCTTGCCCCATCCATCACGCCTGATCTTCGCGGATCGAGCGGACCCCGTTACCAACGGTAAGGGTCGCTCACTCCACGTGGTCAGGCGATAGCGCCGCTCTGCTTCAACGCGGCGACTTCGGCATCGGCGAAGCCCCACTCGGCCAGCGCGACGTCAGTATGGGACCCGGCTGCGACCGGAGCGCTCGGGATCGCGCTGGGCGTTCGGCTGAAGCGTGGTGCCGGTGCCGGTTGGGGCGCACCGTCGATGTCGACGAACGTGTGGCGCTCGACGTTGTGCGGATGGGCCCGGGCTTGCGACATCGAGAGCACCGGGGCGAAACACACTTCGTGGCCGGCGAAGAACGCCACCCACTCCGCGCTCGTACGCGTACGGATCAGCGTTGCGATGCGCGCCTTCAATGCGGGCCATTGCGCGCGGTCCATCTGCGCGGCGGGATCGACGTCGTCGAAACCGAGCGGACCGATCAGCGCGAGCAGGTTCACGTAGAACTTGGCCTCGTACGACGCGATCGACACGTACTCGCCGTCGGAAGTTTCGTAGACGTTGTAGAAGTGTGCGCCGCCGTCGAGCAGGTTCGTGCCAGCGCGGTCCCCATCCGCCCATCGCGTCGAGGCCGAAGAAGATGCTCATCAACTGTGCGCTGCCGTCGACCATCGCCGCGTCGATCACTTGTCCGAGCCCCGAGGTGGCGCGTTCCACGAGCGCGGCGAGGATTCCCTGCACCACGAGCGAACCACCGCCGCCGAAATCGGCGAGGAGGTTGATGGGCGGGACCGGCGCGCCGCCTTCGGGTCCGATGTGCCACAGCACGCCCACGATCGAGAGATAGTTCACGTCGTGGCCGACATCGCCGGAGAGGGGACCGGCTTGGCCCCAACCGGTCATGCGCGCGTAGACGAGGCGCGGGTTGCGCGCGAGGCACGGGTCGGGACCGACGCCGAGCCGTTCGGCGACTCCGGGCCGGAAGCCTTCGAGCAGCACGTCGGCGTGCTCGCACATACGCAGCACCACCTCCGGCCCCTGCGCGTGCTTGAGGTCGATGCCGATGCTGCGCCGGCCGCGGTCGATAACGGAGTAGGGCGACACGAAGCCCGCAACGCTCGATCCCCTGTCACCGGGCCCAGTTGCGACGTCGGTCGACCGGTCGAGCCGCATGACCTCGGCGCCCATGTCGGCCAGCAGCATCCCCGCGAACTGCACGGGGCCGATGTTCGGCAACTCGATGACGCGGATCCCCGCGAGCGGGCCTGCCTTCTGCCTCGAATTCACGGGAGCTTGAAGACGCGCTTCGCGTTCTCGCGCAGGAACTTGGGCCAGACGTGATCGCGGAACGGAACGTCGGGGAGCTCGCTGAAGATCCGGTCGTAGGTGAGCCCCGCGGGGAAGTAACCCGACCAGATCACTTTGTCGGCGCCGCGGGTGTTCGCGAAGTCGATGATCTCCTTCGGGTAGTACTTCGGCGCGAACGCGGTGGTCGAGTAGTAGAGGTTCGGCCACTTGAGGAGCAGCTTCACCGCGAGGTCGGCCCACGGTTCGCAACCGTGGCGAGTCACGAACTTGAGCTCGGGGAAGAACCAGCACACCTCGTCGATGTGCGCGACATCTTGCGGTGAGTACGGAATGCGCGGGCCGGGAACGCCGGCGGTCGAACAGAACGGCACGTCGAGCTCAACGCACTTCATGTAGATCGGATAGAACTTCTTGTCGTTGATCGCGACCTGCGGGTACAGCCCCGCGGGGAACGCGTGCACGCACTTGAGGTCGTACTCCTCGGCGGCACGATCGATCTTCCGCAACGCCTCCATGCCCTCGTTGGGATCGACGTTGATGCCCGCAAAGAACCGATCGGGGTACTCGCGCAATGCGCGCTCAGCAGGTCCGTCGTAGGGCGTGACGATTGCTTGTTGGATGTTGTGGCGGTCGAGCTCGGCGAGCAGGATCTGCACCGGGTCGTCCATGCCCTCCTTGTCCCACTTGGGAACATCCTTGAACATGTACCCGGCGGGGAACTCGAGCTCGCCGCCTTCGACGCTGGCCGAGTCGCGCGTCTGCTTGCGGATGAAGCCGTAGAACTCGTACATCTCTTCGCGCGATTTCGGGAAGCCGACGGCGGTGTCGACCGAGCCGCCGGCCGCGGCGGCGTCGAATGCGGGATTCGCCATCAGGCGTCCAACTTGAAGACTCGCACGGCGTTCTCGCGCAGGAACTTCGGCCACACGTGATCGCGGAACGGAACATCTGGCATCTCGCCGAAGATCCGTTCGAGCGACAGCCCCATGGGGAAGTAGCCGGCGTACATCACCTTGTCGGCGCCGCGGGTGTTCGCGAAGTCGATGACTTCCTTCGGGTAGTACTTCGGTGCGAAGGCGGAGGTCGAGTAGTAGAGGTTCGGCCACTTCAACAGCAGCTTCACCGCAAGGTCGGCCCACGGTTCGCAGCCATGGCGGGTCACGAACTTGAGCTCGGGAAAGAACCAGCACACCTCGTCGATGAGGCCGACGTACTGCGGGGCGAACGGCACCCGCGGGCCGGGAACACCCGCGCACACGTTGATCGGGATGTCGAGCTCGATGCACTTGGCGTAGATGGGGAAGAACTTCTTGTCGTTGATCGCGACCTGCGGGTTCAGCCCGCACGGGAACGCGCTGGCGGCCTTCACGCCGAACTCCTCGACCGCGCGGGTGAGGTCGCGCACCGCGTCCATACCGCGGTTGGGATCGACCTGCGCGCACCCGAAGAAGCGGTCGGGATGGTCACGCAGCGCTCGTTGTGAGTCTTCGACTCGCGGCGACTCTTCGCTGGTGGCGACGCCGATCATGGCCCGCTCGATGCCGTACTTGTCCATCAGCTCCAGCAGGGCCGTGACCGGGTCGGATGACGCTTCGACCTTCGGGACGTTCTTGAACATGTACTGCGCGGGGAACTCGAAGTCGTCGAGCGATTCGTGGTCGCGCAGGTTGGCGCGGAGGAAGTCGTAGTGGTGACGACGGTCGGCTTCGGGGAAACCGATCATCAGGTCGATCACGCCGATGTCGGTCGGCATGGGCATGGTTGCAGCCTCCTGCGCGCCGTATGTCAGGCAATAGGTTTCGGGCGCGGGCGACGGTACCGCTTTTGCTCGGCTACGAGCTCCGGCCCTCCATCACAAGGTCACGAGTGGCGAGTGTCCGGGCCTCCGCTCTGCGCCTGGCCCCCGCTAGTTTCGGGGACCAATGGGGGAATGGGGATACGGCTCCGAGCTCGACGACGTGCGCGGCGAGGTCGCGATCGTCGGCATCGGCGAGACGGCGTACACGAAGGCGTCGGGCCGCACCGCGCGCGACATCGGCATCGAGGCCGCGGAGCGGGCGATCGCCGACGCCGGGTCTGGAGCCGGCCGACATCGACGGCCTCACCTGGTCGGGCGCGTTCGCCGACTTCGATCTCGCGGCGTTCCACGAGCACTTCGGCACCTCCCACGACGTGTGGACGTCGCCGTGGGGCGGCGGGATGGCGTGGGCCGCGACCGCGCCCGTACCTCGCCGCCCAGGCGATCCGCGAGGGCAAGGCCCGCCACGTGCTCAACGTGTTCCCGGTCGCCTGGGCGACGCAGCGCGGCGTCGATGACCGGCGGCCCGGGCGAGGTGCACGCCGCGCAGGCGTTGAAGCAGAACCTCGAGGTGCCGTTCGGCTGGTTTCCGCAGCCGGTGTACTTCGCCACGATCATGCGCCGGCACATGCTCGAGTTCGGCACGACCGAAGAGCAGTTCGGCGCGGTCGCGCTCGCGTGCCGGCGCCACGCCAACCTGCACCCCGGTGCGGTCATGCACGGCCGGCCGATGGCGATGGACGACTACCTCGCGTGCCGTGATGCTCGCGGATCCGCTGCGGCTGCTCGACTCGTGCCTCATCTCCGACGGCGGCGCGGCGTACGTGACGACGAGTCGTCGAACGGGCGCGCGATCTGCCGCAGCCGCCCGCGGTGGTGCTCGGGGTGGGCGAGGGCTATTCGAACGCGGGTACGCACTGGGCGCAGCAGGGCGCGTTCACGAGCACGCCCCAGGTGTTCTCCGCGCCGCGCGCGTTCGCGATGTCGGGGCTCACGCCGGCCGACGTCGACGTGCTCACCGTGTACGACCCGTTCACCGTGGTGAGCCTCATGCAGATCGAGGACATGGGCTTCTGCCCGAAGGGTGAAGCGGGGCCGTTCGTGGAAGGCGACACGCTGCACCACGACGCGGGCAAGTTGCCGTTCAACACGCACGGCGGGTTGCTCTCGCACGCGTACGTGCTGGGCATCGCGCACGTCGTCGAGTGCGTGAAGCAACTGCGCGGCACCGCCCCCGCGCAGGTGCCCGACTGCGAGGTCGCGGTGTACGGCGGGTACACCGGCCACATGGCGAGCACGCTGGTGCTCGCGAAGGGCGCGTGAGCCGTGGCGATCCGGCGTGACGACTTCCCGCTGCCCGACGTCGACGAACCGCTGACCGCGCCGTACTTCGCCGGCGCGGCGCGCGGCGAGCTGGTGATCACCCACTGCGACGCGTGCGCCGAGTACGTGTGGTTCCCACAGGCCAAGTGCCCGCACTGCGAAGGTCCGTTGTCATGGCGCACGGTGTCGGGGCGGGGCACGTTGTTCTCGTGGGCGACGGTGCGGCGGCCGTTCCTCCCCGCGTTCGCCGACGTGGTGCCGTTCGTGACCGCGCTGGTCGCGTTCGAGGAGGATGCGGCGGTGCGCATCGTGACCTACCTGGTCGACGCCGAACCGGAATCGCTCGCGGCCGACGAGCCGGTGCAGGTGACGTTCCGCCCGCTCGCGTTCCCGACGGTGCCGGGGAAGTCGGTGATCGTGCCGATGTTCGAGCGCGTGCGCCGCAGAAGCAATGATCTACGACGACCTGCACGTCGTCGATCTGACGCGCGGGATCGCGGGTGCGTACTGCGCCAAGCTGCTCGCCGATCTCGGGGCCGACGTCGTGTTCGCCGAACGCGTGGACGATCCGCTGTTCACGTATCTCCGGACCTCGCAATCGCACGCGGCCGACCCGACGCCGTGGCTGGCCGCCGCCGACCTCGTGATCGTCGGTGAGCCCGGCCGCGCGCCCGACCGGTGCCGACCCGCTGGTCACCGTCTCGATCACGGCCGTCGGCCACGGCGGTCCCGACGACGGGCTCGCGTGCACCGAAGAAGTGCTCCAGGCCCGCAGCGGCAGCCTCGCCAACCATGGCCACGCGAATCTGCCGCCGCTCACCGTCGCGGGCAAGCTCGGCGAGTACGTGACCGGCGCGTTCGCCGCACTGGGCGCGGTGACCGCGTGGGGGCGCGCGTCGCGCACCGGAACGCCCGAAGTGGTCGACGTATCGATGCTCGAAGCGCTGCAGATGACGTTCGTCACCGCGCCGACGCTGATGGCGCGTTTCCCGGGCGGCCGGCCGAGCCGCTCGCGTTGGGTGATGATCCCGGGCAACGAGCCGACCGGCGACGATCGCTACGTCGGTATCACGACGGTTACATCGCAGCAGTGGCAGGCGTTGGCGCGCGTGATGGGACGCGACGACATGGCCGACGACCGCGAGCTCGGGACGATGTTCGGCCGCTTCGTACGGGCCGACGAGGTCAATCCCGCGCTCAACACGTTCACGACCGCGCACACCGCCGACGAGATCGTCGCGGCGTGCGTCGAGGCTCGGATCCCGGCGACCGTCGTCGGCAACGGCGCCGAGCTCGCGAAGTTCGACCACTTGCGGGAGCGCGAGGTGTTGGTGCCGCAACCCGGAGAGAAATGGGTGCGCCCACGCGCGCCGTTCCGGTTCCACGGCGTGGCCGATCGCACGCTTCGCCGCGCCGGCGCGAAGCCGATGCCGCGCGCGTCGTGGGCGAAGCCGGCTCGCGGCAACGGATCGTGACGCGGTGGGCGACCGTCCGCTCGCGGGGATCACGGTCGTCGACTTCACCGCGTTCTGGGCCGGGCCGGTCTCGACCGCGTGGCTCGCGGCGATGGGCGCCGACGTGATCAAGGTCGAGGCGATCCAACGCCCGGATGGCATCCGGTTCAGCGCCGCGGTCCGTCCGGATCAGGATCCGCTCTTCTACGAGAAGTCGGTGCTGTTCCACGCGTCGAACCTCGGCAAGCGCGGCATCACGCTCGATCTCGGCCAGCCCGACGGTCTCGATCTGGCGAAGCGGCTCGTCGCCCGCGCCGATGTGATCGTCGAGAACTTCACGCCGCGGGTGCTCGAGCAGTTCGGTCTCGACTACGACGTCGCGCGCTCGATCCGACCCGACATCGTGATGGTGCGCATGCCCGCGTTCGGCCTCACCGGTCCGTGGCGCAACCGGCCCGGCTTCGCGCAGACGATGGAGCAGCTGACCGGCATGGCGTGGGCAACGGGCTACGACGGTGGTCCGCCGATCATCCCCGGCGGTCTGGTCGATCCCATGGTCGGTGCGCACGCGGCGCTGGCGACCGTCGCCGCACTCGAGCACCGGGCGCGCACCGGTGAGGGCCAACTCGTCGAGGTCGCGCTGGTCGAGGTCGCGACCGCGGTCACGGCCGAGCAAGTGATCCGCTACTCGATCGACGGGACCGTCGCAGGCCGGCGCGGCGCGGGCGGCGTGTACCAAACGCTCGGTGACGACGATTGGGTCGCGGTCGACCGCGAACACGATCCGATGTCGCCCGCCGAGCGCGCCGCGTGGTGCGCGACGCGAAGCGCCGAAGACGCGGCGGCCGAGTTGCGCGCGCAGGGCATCGCCGCGCAGGCGATGATCCGCGGCTACGAAACGCTTTCCGATCCGCAGATGCAGGCCCGCGGGTTCTTCGAGGCGATCGACAACCCACTTGTCGGCACGCACGAATATCCGTCATGGCCGATGCGCATGTCGGCCGGGCCCGCGAGTTTCTGGACCGGTCCCGCGCCGACGTTGGGCGAGCACAACGACGAGGTGTTGCGCGAGATCGGCGTGACCGATGCCGACCTCGAACGACTGCGTGCCGAGCGGGTGATCGGCGAAGCCCCGCACTTCGGTTGATCGATTTCGCCCGGGGCGCGTGACGAGGCGGTCGGTAGGGTGACCGCCGTGCTGGAAGACGACGAGCTCGCCCGCGAGCAGATCGAAGACGCGCTGGTCGACGGCGATGTGCCGTTCGAGCGGGGAACCGCGCAGGCGGCGCTACGGCACGGCAACTTTCGCATCGTCTACTTCAGCACGTTCGCATCCAACATCGGGACGTGGATGCAGAACGTCGTGCTCGGCGCGTACGCGTTCAAGCTCACCGGTTCCTCGGCGTTCGTCGGCCTCGTGTTCTTCGCGCAGCTCGGACCCTTGTTGTTCCTGTCGACGCTGGGCGGCCTGCTCGCCGACATCGTCGACCGCCGCCGGTTCCTCGTCGAGTGCGCAACTCGCGCAACTCGTGTTCTCGTTCGCGCTCGCCGGGATCGCGCTGTCGGATCATCCGTCAAAGGTGTTGATCGTCGCCGCGGTGGTCGCGGTCGGGATCGCAAACGCGGTCGGTGCGCCCGGCCTCAACGCGATCCTGCCGACGTTGGTGCCGCGCGAAGACCTGTCGGGCGCGGTCGCGCTCGCGTCGGTGCAGATGAACCTGTCCCGCGTCATCGGGCCGCCGATCGGCGCGCTGATCTACCACAGCCTGAGCGCGGCGCCGGTGTTCGCGATCAACGCGCTCACGTATCTGTTCGCGGTCATCGGATTGCTATGGGCCAAGTACGCGCGCCACACCAATGCGCGAGTCGCGGAACGGGGGCTCGCCCGGCTCCTCTCGGGCGTCCGTATCGCCCGCCGCGATCCGTTGCTCTCGCATCTGTTGGTCACGCTTGTTCTCGTTCTCGTTCTTCTCGCTCGCGTTCGTCGGCCTGATGCCGGTGATCGCCGACGAGAGCTTCGGGATCGGGCCCAAGAGCTGGCAGTACGGCGTGCTCTACGCCTGCTTCGGCCTCGGCGCCGCGCTCGGCGCGGTGAGCGTCGGCACGGTCTTCGCCCGCGTGTCGAAGACCAAGTTGTTGCGGCCGTCGTTCCTCGCGTTCGCGATCATCCTCGCGGTGTTCGCGCTGCTCCGCTCCGCCGCGATTCGCCTATCCGGTGGCCCTGTTGCTCGGCTACGCGTACTTCGTCGCGATCACCGCCATGTCGACACTCATCCAATCTCACCTCGTAGACGAAGAACGAGGGCGAGTCATGGCGCTCTGGATCATGGGTTTCGGCGGGACGGTGCCGGTCGGCGTTCTGGTCGGAGGCTGGGTCGGCCACGCCACCTCGATCACCGCGGTGATCGTGGCCGGCGCGGTGTGGGCGCTGGTGCTCGCGGCGTGGTCGAATGCCGAGTCTTTGCGAGCCAAGGGAGCCCCTGATGTCTGAGTCGCACGCGACGGCCTACCGCGAGCTCCGGTTACGTGTCTCCGACGTGATCCGCGAGACCGACGCGTCGGCGTTCGATGCGCCGGCGCCCGCGACGCCGGGCTGGCGCGCGCACGACGTGGTCGCGCATCTGGTGGGAGTTCCCGACGACGTCGTCAACGGCCGGATGGACGGCCTGGCGTCGGACCCGTGGACGCAGGCTCAGGTCGACAAGCGCGTGGCGTACCGATCACTGACTTGCTGGGCGAGTGGGACGCGACCGGTCCGGCCTTCGAGGCGTTGCTCGTCGGCGGCGCCGGCCGAGATCGCGGGGCAGGCGCTCTTCGACGCGGCCGCGCACGAGCACGACGTTCGCCACGCCATCGGCAGCGCCCGGTGCGCGCGAGAGTGACGCGATCAGTGTCGGCTGGGAGTGGATCGTCGATGCGCGGACTCGCGGCGGCGCGCACGCGTTGTGCTTCGTCGTGGACGGCCGGGAGCAGGTCTCGGGAACCGGCGAAGTCGTCGCGACGATCGAGGCGCCGCGTTTCGAGTTGTTCCGCGCGGTTTCCGGGCGGCGCTCCGCGACCGAGATCGAGCAGTACCAGTGGGATCGCGATCCTCAGCCGAAGCTGCTGCTTGGCCTCGGAGCTCTTCTCGCTCCGCGACGTTCCCTGAGGGAGTAGGCCGTTGGGCGAGTAGGGCTCTGGGGGAATAGGCCCATAGGCGAAGAGACGATCGTCGCGAGCGTCCCCTTTATTTCTCATGTACGTGGGTACCGTTTGCGCTCGTGAGCAACTACCCGCCGCCCCCTCCGCCCCCGCCTCCTCCTCCTCCTCCGCCCCCGCCGCCGCCGGGAGGACCCGCGTGGGGTCAGCCGGGTCAGCAACAGTGGACGCCGCCCGGCCAGCCGCAGTGGTCGCCGCCCGGGCAACAGCAATGGGCCGGACAACAGCAGTGGCCGGCCAACCGACGTACGGCGGTGGGCGGCAGTTCGCCGGCTTCTGGTCGCGCTTCGGTGCTTCGCTCATCGACGGCTTGATCCTGAGCCCGTTCGGCATCCTCGGCCGGATCGTGCTGAGCAACGGCAAGACGCGAGATCCGCGCCTGCTTCGTCGGCGGCGAGCCGAGGCTCTGCACGGTTCCCGCCGGCAGCACCTGGGCGTTGTAGGCGCTCATCACGCTCGCCGGGATCGTCGTCGCGGTTCTCTACGTCGGGTTGCTCGAAGGCCGCACCGGTCAGACGCTCGGCAAACGTGCGCTCGGGATCACGGTCCTCGATACGCGTACGGCGACGCCGATCGGTGTCGGGCGTGCGATCGGGCGGTACTTCGCCAGAATTCTGAGCTGTCATCCCGTGCTGCCTCGGCTACTTCTGGATGCTGTGGGATCCGAACAAGCAGACCTGGCACGACAAGATCGTCAACTCGTACGTCGTCACCGCCTGAGCGATCACGTGCCGCGGCGCATGAGCGATAACGAGGTCGCTGCGGGGGAGTTCTCGTCATGGATGCGCGAGATCGGGGCCGCGATCCGCGAGCAAAGCGACTCCGACGTGCCGTGCGACGGCTGCACCGCGTGCTGCCGGTCGTCGCAGTTCGTCCACATCCGGCCGGACGAGAGCGAAACGCTCGCGCGCATACCCGGCTGAGCTCCTGTCTCCGGCGCCGGGATGGCCGCGCGGTCATGTGGTGCTCGGTTACGACGAGCGCGGGCACTGTCCGATGTTGATCGACGACCGGTGCTCGATCTACGAACACCGACCGCAGACGTGCCGGACCTACGACTGCCGGATCTTCGCGGCGGCGGGAATCGACGCCGACGACGACAAGATCGAGATCACCCGGCGGTCGAAGCAGTGGAGGTTCGACGTCGCCCCGGGCGACGAGGCGACCCAAGCGGCCGTGCGCGCGGCGGCGACCTATCTCGACACGCACGCGGGTGTGCTCGGTTGCACGCCCCTGAACCAGACTCAGCTCGCGGTCCTCGCGCTCGAGATCCATGAAGTCTTTCTGCAGGGCGATGAGCCTGATCCGAGCGCGGTGCGGGATGCGTTGTCGAAGGTGCAGTGACGGCGCCGGAGAGCCGAGCCCTTACGAGTCCTCGACGCCGCGCAGCACGTTCACGACGTTGCGGCCGATCACGCCGAGGTCGTAGCCGCCTTCTTGTACCAGCAGGGTCGGGAGTCGCAACGCGCCGATCGCGGCGCCGATGCGACTGAAGTCGTCGGCGCCGAGCTCGAACCGATCGGGATCCTCGGCCGCGGTGTCGACCCCGAGTGAGACGACGAGCGCGTCGGCACCGAAGTCGGTGATCGCCGTCGCGGCCGCGTCGAGTGCCGGCCGGTAGTCGTCCCACGTCGTACCCAACGGGAGCGGGTAATTGTGCGTGTACCCCTTGCCGCTTCCTACGCCGTGCTCGGAGGCGAAGCCGAGGAAGAACGGGTATTCGTCGATCGGATCGGCGTGCAGGGAGACGAAGCACACGTCGTTGCGGTCGTAGAAGATCTGCTGCGTCCCGTTGCCGTGGTGGTAGTCGACATCGAGGATCGCGACCCGCGCGCCGCGATCGGCCCACGCCTGGGCGGCGATCGCGGCGTTGTTGAGGAAGCAGTAGCCCGCGTACGAATCGGCGGCCGCGTGATGGCCGGGCGGGCGCGCCAGCGCGTACGCCGCGCGCGCCCGGCCGCCGGCCACCGCGTCCATCGCACTGAGTGTCACGTCGACGGCGCCGAGCGCGGCCGCCCAGGTGCCGGCCAGGATCGCGTCGTTGTCGTGGGAGTACCAGCCGAGGTCGGCGATCACCGATTGCGTTTCGGGCCGGGGCTGGCCCCGGATCGCCCGCGCGTACGGCACGGCCTCGCCGTCGGCGGGTGCGGCCATCATCGCCCGCCAGCGCGCGTGCGCATGTTCGAGGAACGCGAGGTACGCCTCGGTATGCACACGCCGGACCGGATCGAGACCGTGCGCGGTCGGTTCCTCCACCGGGAATCCCGCGGCCGTGATCGCGGCCCGGATGCGCTCGGCGCGCTCGGGCACCTCGGGCGGAACCGTCAGTCCGTCGCGGTCGTGGAACGGCTGGCGGGGATGGTGCTGCCGGTGCGCGTCCGAAGCGAACGTGAGCATGACGTAGCTGTAGCACGCGTTGCCGCGGACCGGCGGCACCGTTGCCGCAACTAGCCTCGGGCCGTGACGCAGCTGATGGTGAGCGTCTGGAACATCGACCTCTTGCAGCCGATCTCGGTCGTCGACGCGCTGCGCGGCTGGCTCGACGACGACGAAGTGCACGCGGCTGCGTCCCGGAAGGCCGACGTGCTGCGGCATCGCTACGTCGTCGCCCACGGAGCGGTGCGCGCGATTCTCGGCAACCGGTTGGGCATCGATCCCGCCGCAGTGGTCTTCTCCCGCCGCTGCGAGCAGTGCGGTGATCCGCTGCACGGCAAGCCGGTGCTCGCCGATCACCCCGACCTGTGGTTCAACCTGTCGCACTCGGAATCGTTCGCGATGCTCGCGGTCGTGTCGGGCGCGCGCGGTGGGTGTCGACATCGAGATCGAACGCCCGCGTTCGCGGCTCGATCGCCTCGCGGCGCGCGTGCTCTCCGACGAAGAGCATGCCGAGTGGTCGCAAGTAGAGCCCGGGCGGCGCACCGACGCGTTCCTCACGCGCTGGACCGCCAAGGAGGCGTATCTGAAGGCGATCGGCGAGGGCATCTGGCAACCGCTACGCGATGTGCCTCGTGATCCCGAGGGTTGGACCGTGGCGCGTATCCCGTCACCGCTCGGCACGGTCGCAAGCATCGCGGTCGAGGCCGACGCCGTGGTCGACATCGAACAGTGGGCGCCACCCGCCGTCATCGACCGCCCGCGCGTCGGTGATCCCGGCAGCCGCCCGATCGACAAGTTCCGGGGCACGGCGGTCGGCGGTGTGCTCGCGGCCGGCATGCTCGGCCTACGCGATGCGCTCGAGCCCCGCAAAGACGAGGAGATCGCGATCGTGCGCGACGACGCGGGCGGGCCGCCTCGCGACGATCCGATCGAACTGCATCTGGATCCCGATCATCCCGAGGAGTCGGTGGTTCGCGTGCGCCCGTGGCTGCGCGATCCTCCCGCGAACCCCTCCGACCAAGCCCAGTCGGACTAAGGAACGTCGCGCTAAGGCGCGTCGATCCGCTCGCGCGCGACCGTGCAACGCGCGAGCACGCCGGGCCGGGGAGTGACGCCGATCCCGGGACCGGTCGGTACCGCGATCCGTCCGTCCTCGAGCTCGAACGGCTCGGTGAGGTCTTCGGCGAAGTAGCGATCCGACGCCGACACGTCACCGGTGACGGTGAAGCCCGGTACGGATGCGAGAGCGAGCAGCACCGCGCGCCCGACGCCGGTCTCGAGCATGCCGCCCGCCCGCGCCCCGACACCGGCGTCTCGGCACCGGGCGAGCGTGCGCGCGGCTTCGTCGAGACCACCGAGGAGCCCGGTCTTGATGCTCACGACCCGACACGCGCCGAGCTCGATCGCGTCGCCCGCGACGGTCGCGCTCGTGATCGACTCGTCGAGCCCGATCGGTGTGCGCAGACGCGCGGCGAGGCGGGCATGGTCGAGGAGCGCGTCGGGTGCGAGCGGTTGCTCGAAGCACACGATGTCGAACGGATCGAGTCGTTCGAGCTGCTCGGCGTCGGCAAGCGCGTAGCTGCCGTTGGCGTCGACCTGGAGTGTCACGCCCGGCCCGACCTCGGCGCGCGCCGCCGCGATCGACGTCGACGTCGTGGCCCGGGCCGATCTTGATCTTCATGCTGCGGTAGCCCGCAGCTGCGTAGCCGGCGATCTGGGCCAAGAGCGCGTGCCGATCGTCGTGCATCCCGATCGCGACGCCGGCGGGTACGTGGGCGACGCGGCCGCCGAGGTGATCGGCCAAGGCGGTGCCGGTCTGTGCGGAGCTGCGCGTCGAGCAGCGCGGTCGTGAGCGCGGCCTTGGCCGCGTGGTGGCCGCGCACGGTTTCGAAGTCGGCGCCCGCGAAGAGTCGTGGGATCAACTCGTCGCGCAGGGCGAGACGCGCGGTGTCGATGGTCTCGGGCGCGTACGCCGAAGTGCTCTGCGCGGTGCATTCGCCCCAGCCGTCGCCGTCGGGGGTGACCACGCGCACGAGGAGCGCGTCCTTCACCGCGGTCGTGTTCGACGCGGTCCGGAACGGCTGCGTCAATGGCAGCCGCACTCGCACGAGCTCGACGGACCGAATGGTGATCGACACGGGTAGGGGAGCGTAAACGCGAGTGAGCCCGGGCACTCGGCCCGGGCTCACAACCTTGAACTGGGAGCGCTGAGACGTGAAGTGGTTGACCGAAGTGGTCAGCGACGCTTCGCGGCCTTGCGCGCCGGTGCCTTCTTCGCGGGTGCCTTCTTGGCAACGGCCTTCTTCTTGGCCGGCGCCTTCTTGGCGACCGCCTTGCGCTTGGCCGGAGCCTTTTCGCCGGAGCCTTCTTGGCCGGAGCCTTCTTGGCGGCCGGCTTGGACGCCTTGCCCGACAGCACCGCGTCTTTGAAGTTCTTGAGCGGCGTGATGCGCGCGACGCGCTTGGCCTTGACGCGTACCTGCTCGCCCGTCGCGGGGTTCCGCGCCATGCGAGCCGGACGGTCGATGCGCTTGAACTTCGCGAAGCCCGAGATGGCAACGTCGTCGCCACTGGCGACGCTGTTCGTGATGATCTCGAGGAGCGAGGTCACCAACGCGTCAGCTTCTTTGCGCGTGAGTTCGTTCGCCTCGGCGAAGTTGTTGAGCAGCTGGCTTCGATTCACAAGTGTCCTCCATCGACCGCTGGGGAAGTGCGGGGTGCATCGTTGCACGTCGCCGCGGCCGATGTTGGGATCTAACGCGGATTTTTCAGGGTTTTTCACGAGAATCGTCACTTCGGCAACGCCTCGACGAGAGCCGGTACGGTCGACCCGGTGCCACCTGCTCGCCCGATTATTCGCATCGCCGATCCCGGTGACCCTCGTCTTGCCGACTACGCGGGCTTGACCGATCCGGCACGCCGGCGGCGGATCGAGGCCGAGCGAGGGCTTCTTCATCGCGGAGTCACCGCTCGTCGTGCGGGCGCTCGTGGACTCGGGTCGCGGCGTGCGATCGGTCCTCGTCACTCCGGCGCAGCACGCAGTGTTGGCCGAATGCCTCGAAGGCGTAAATGCTCCCGTATACGTCGCAGACGACGAGGTGTTGCGCCAGATCGTGGGGTTCGACCTCCATCGGGGCGCGGTGGCGTCGGGTGTTCGTTGGGAACCGCCGCCGCTCGACGACCTCGCTCGGCGCCGCTCGGCGGATCGCGCTGGTCGAGAAGCTCAACGACTACGAGAACCTCGGGGTGCTGTTCCGCAACGCCGCCGCGTTCGGCATCGACGCCGTGCTGCTCGATACCGAGACCGCCGATCCGCTCTACCGGCGGTGCGTTCGGGTCTCGATCGGGCACGTGCTCACCGTGCCGTGGGCCCGGATCGGCTCGCTCGACGAGGTGCGCAGCCGGGGATTCACGCTGCTTGCGCTCACGCCCACGCCCGACGCCGTGCCCCTCGGCGAAATCCGCTGGCCCGATCGGAGCGCCGTGATGCTCGGCGCCGAGGGCCCCGGGCTCTCACGCTCGTGGCTCGACGCCGCCGACGTGCGGGTGCGCATCCCGATGCGCGCCGGTGTCGACTCGTTGAACGTCGCGACCGCGGCGGCAATCGCCTTCTACGCCAGCACCTGATCGCCGATCACCCGTCCGTCGACGAGCTCGATGCGGCGGGTGAGCGTGACCGCCTCGAGCAGTTGGCGGTCGTGGGTGACGAGCAGCAACGTGCCGGCGAAGGTGCTCAGCGCCTGTTCGAGCTGCTCGATCGCAGGGAGGTCGAGATGGTTCGTCGGCTCGTCGAGCACGAGGCAGTTCACGCCGCGTGCCGACAGCAGCGCGAGCGACGCCCGAGTGCGCTCGCCCGGCGAGAGCGAGTCGGCGGAGCGCAGCACATGCTCCGCGCCGAGACCGAACTTGGCGAGCAACGACCGAACCTCGCTCGGGATCAAGCCGCTCGCGAGCTCGAAACGCGCGAGCAGCGGCTCGGAGCCCGCGAACGCGGCGCGCGCCTGATCGAGCTCGCCGATCACGACGCCCGGTCCGAGCCGCGCTTCGCCGGCGTCGAGCGGGATCCGGCCGAGTGCCGCGTCGAGCAGGGTGGTCTTGCCGCTGCCGTTGGCGCCGAGGAGCGCGACCCGTTCGCCGTAGTGCACTTCGAGATCGATCGGTCCGAGCGTGAACGTTCCCCGCCGCACGACCGCGCCCGCGAGCCGGGTAACGACCGCGCCGCCGCGCGGCGCGCTCGCGATCTCCATGCGGAGGTCCCAGCTCTCCCACGGCTTCTCCACCGCGTTCGCCTCGAGTCGCTCGAGCGCGCGATCGGTGATCTTGGCCTTGGCCGCAACGTGTTCACTGCTGTTGCGCTTGAAGTGCTTGATGAACTTGTCGGTCTCGCCGCTCTTCTTGACCTTCGCCTTGCCCTGGAGCGACCACTCCCGCTGCTCCTGCGAGCGGCTGCGGAGCGTCGCGCGCTGATCGACGTAGGTCGCGTAGTCCTCCTCGGCGTGACGCCGCGCGGTCTCGCGCTCCGCGAGGTACGCGGACCAGCCGCCCGCGTATTCCGACGCGTTGTGCGCGTGCTCGTCGAGCTCGACGACGCTCGTGATCGTGCGATCCAGGAACGAGCGATCGTGCGACACGATGACCGCGCCGCCCGCGAGATCGGCGCGGAGAAAGCGCTCGAGCCGATCGAGTCCCGCGAAGTCGAGGTCGTTGGTCGGCTCGTCGAGGAGGAACACGTCGAAGCGCGCGAGCAGGATCGCGGCGAGATTCGCGCGCGCGGCCTGACCACCCGAGAGCGCGCTCATGTCGAGATCGAGCACCCGTTCCGGCAACCCGAGATCGTCGAACACCTGGCCGATGCGCGCGTCGAAGTCGGCGGCGCCGAGCGCGAGGTATGCCTCCAGCGCGGCTCCGTACACGTCGTCGGCGCCTGCTACGCCGGCTCCGAGTGCTTCGCTCGCGGACTCGAAGGCGTGCTCGGCTTCGCTCACGCCGGTGCGCCGACCGAGATAGGCGCGCACCGTCTCGTCCGGGCGGCGTTCGGGAACCTGGGGCAGGTACCCGATGTGCGCCGACGGCGGCGTGCGGGTGACGCGACCCGAATCGGGCTGGTTCGAGCCCGGCCAGGATCCGAAGGAGGGTGCTCTTGCCCGTGCCGTTCGGCGCGACGACGCCGATCCGGCTCTGCGGGCCGATCGTGACGTTCACGCGGTCGAGAACGACGTGGGGCCCGAACGACTTCGTGATGTCACGGGCGACAAGGCTGGCGAGGGAAGACACGACAACACCTCCTGGGCACCCATCGGGGTACCTACTGGAGTCGAGCGGGCGGAAAGGCTCGGGGTGTGCCGGGTCACTACATCGGCAGTCAGGATAGCGCGGTGCCTACGCCCGATCGCCTCGATTTCGACGACGACAACGAGCTCATCGGCGCGCGGGTCGTCGGTGCGCGTCACGCCGGCGACGAGTTCGCGCACGCACGCCTCGTCGACGTCGAACTCGTCCGGTGCGACCTCGCGGGCTGCGATTTCTCTGAGGCCGCGTTCCACCGCACGCGCTTCGTCGACTGCCGCGGACTCGGCATGGATCTCGGGCAGGCGACCTTGCGCGCGGTCACGTTCGACGACTGCCGCCTCGATGACTCCAACCAACGCATCGCGCAACTGTCGAACGTCCGCTTCCAGTCGTCGGTACTCGCACGTACTGATTTCGCCGGCGCGCGACTCGATGATGTGTCCTTCCGCGACTGCGATCTCTCCGGCGTCGACTTCTCGAACGCGCGTTGCACGAAGGTCGATCTGAGGGGCGCTCGTCTCGATGGGATCAAGGGAATTGCGTCGTTGCGAGGGGCCATCGTGGGCGCCGATCAGTTGGTCGGACTCGCGCCGGGATTGGCCGCCGCGCTCGGCGTCGAGGTCCGCGCCGACGACGACCTGTGAAGGAGCAATGAAAGCGAAATGAAAGGGTGCCCGGACGCGCTCGCGCGGCGCAACGAGAAGTGCGTAAGCGTGCGGAGCCCGTTACTCTGCGCCGGTGCTGTTCGTCAGTCTGCGCGATCTCCAATGGCGATTGCGCCGATTTCTCATCGGGGTCGCGGCGACCGGCCTCGTGTTTGCCATCGCGCTGCTGATCAGTGGGATCGACGCGAGCTTCCAGAACGAGGCAAAACGCGCGGTCGATTCGTTCGGTGGTAGCGAGTGGGTGGTCTCGAACCGGGCGTTCGGTCCGTTCACGTCGTCGAACCTGGTGCAGGACTCCCTGGCCGTCAGCCATCCGCAAGATCCCCGGAGTGCAAAAGGCCGATCCGGTCGGCATCCTGCACGCGACGATGAAGGTCCCGTCGGTCAAGGACCTCAACCTCATCGGAGTCGTCCCCGGCGGGGTCGGTGCGCCGGTTCCCGTCGAAGGGCACGCGCTCACAGGCAACGGGCAGGCTGTCGTCGACAAGTCGCTCGGCATCGGCGTGGGCAAGACGCTCAAGCTCGCCGGCGTTCCCTTCAAGATCATCGGCCGGACGCACGGCATTCGTTTCAACGCGGGAACGCCGGCTGTGTTCATCTCCGAGCACGACGCGCAGAAGATCGTGCTGAGCGGCCTGCCGTTGTCTTCGGCGATTCTGGTGAAGGGCCACATCGCGAAGGCGCCACCGGGATTGAAGGTCATGTCGAACTCGGCCGTGCTCACGGATCTGCAGCGCCCGCTCAAGAAGGCGACGAGCACGATCAGCTTCCTGCGCATCCTCTTGTGGATCATCGCGGCGGGGATCATCGGCTCGGTGCTCTACCTCCAGGCGCTCGAACGAACCCGTGACTTCGCGGTGTTCAAAGCGACCGGTGTGTCGAGCCGCATCGCTGCTCATCGGCATCGCGCTCCAGGCGATCATCCTCGCGGCACTCTCGGCCCTCGCCGCGTTGGTCTTGGAGTTCCTGCTCGCGCCGACGATGGACCTCGCGGTCGAGGTCCCGGCATCGGCGTACATCGCGCTCCCGATCGTCGCGGTGGTGGTCGGTCTGGTCGCAAGCCTGTTCGGTCTACGCCGGGCAGTGACGGTGGATCCCGCGCTCGCGTTCGGAGGGTGATGGACGCCGACCTTGCAGTTCGCAACCTGATCATCGAGTACTCGAGCGGTGGGTACCCGGTGCGACCGATCGACGATCTCGACCTCGACGCGGCCGCGGGCCAACTCGTGCTGCTCCTCGGCGCGAGTGGTTGCGGCAAGACGACGTTGCTGTCGGTGCTCGCCGCGATCCTCAAGCCGACCTCGGGCTCGGTGAAGATCGGCGACATCGAGGTGACCGACCTGCGCGGCGGCGCGCTCGACCGAGTACCGGCGCCACACGGTCGGGATCGTGTTCCAGGCGTTCAACCTCGTTCCTTCGCTCAGCGCGCTCGAGAACGTGATGGTGCCGATGCGCGCCGACGGCATGGGTCGGAAGGCGTCGAAGGCGCGGGCGACCGAGTTGCTGGAACGCGTCGATCTCGGGCACCGCCTCACGCACCGTCCGGCGGGAATGTCGGGCGGTCAGCAGCAGCGAGTTGCGATCGCCCGCGCGCTCGCGCACGACCCGCCGGTGATCCTCGCCGACGAGCCCACCGCGCACCTCGACTACATCCAGGTCGAAGGCGTGCTGAAGCTGGTGCGCGAGCTCGCCGACGACGGCCGCCTCGTGGTGGTCGCCACGCACGACGAACGCCTCATCCCGCTCGCCGACGCGGTGGTCAACCTCACGCCGCGCGCCGACACCTCGCCCCGTGAGCCCGAGATCGTGCAGCTCGAGCCCGGCCAGGTGCTGTTCGAGCAGGCCTCGCGCGGCGACCTCGTCTACACGGTCGAGGACGGCCAGATCGAGATCGTTCGCAAGCGCGACGACGGCGCCGAGGAGCGGCTCGCGGTGATCGAGGCGCCGAACTACTTCGGCGAGCTCGCACCCATGTTCGGGTTGCAGCGGTCGGCAACCGCGCGGGCAGTCGGAAAGGCGACGGTCGACGGGCTACGGCCTGCGTGACTTCCGCGAGCAGTTCCAGGTCGCGTCGCCCAAAGTGCTCGCCGACGCCGCCGATTGAGTAGTCGCGACGCCGGCGCGGCGTAGCCGCCGCTCCGATGCGAATACGACCATAGAAACGATTGATTTCTCCATCTTTCTCGCGAACCGGGAGCGGATTGCGGGAAAGATGTAGCAATGGAGAACGAGTCGGACGCGGCGGTGATCTCCGCGTCGTTCGCCGATCCCGGCCGGTTCGGCGCGATCTTCGATCGGCACGCGACGATCCTGTTCCGTTATCTCGTTCGCCGCGTGGGTGTCGACGAGGCCGAAGCATTGCTCGGTGACGTGTTCCGGATCGCCTTCGAGAAGCGCGCCGCCTACGACTGCGAGCGGCCAACGCCCGGCCCTGGCTCTACGGCATCGCGACCAATCTGCTCGCGCATCACCGCCGCACCGAAGCGCGCCGGATCGGGGCGACCGCACGTCTGCTGGCGCGCCGCCGCCCGGAGGACGACTTGACCGACGGGGTGACGGATCACCTCGTCGAGCGGCTCGACGCGGAAGTGTTGTGGCCGCACGTCGCCGACGCGGTGGCGGCGCTCCCGGAAGGCGAGCGCGATGCACTGTTGCTCTACGTGTGGGAAGAGCTCAGCTACGAGGAGATCGCGCGCGCGCTCGACGTGCCCGTCGGTACGGTGCGTTCACGGCTGAACCGCGCGCGTGAGAACTTGCGCGAACTCCGGGCGACGATCGGGAGACATGAGAGAGGAAGCAAACAGTGAGCGACGACTTCGACCCGTTGCGGGAGCTGCGGCCCGACCGGGTACAGCCCGACGATCCGGTTGAACCCACGGTCTTCGCCCGAGAGAAGGAGCGACTCATGTCGACCATCGATACCGGACGCGATGACGGCGCTTCGGTGCTGGACGGGCCCGAGAGTTACCCGCGCATGCCCGACGTCTACCCACGTTTGGCGTACGAAGACGAGCGCGCCGCGCTCGAGTACCTCACCCGCGTGTTCCAACTCGAGGAGATCCGCGAGGCCCGCACCGAAACCGAGGAGTCGATGCTCGCGTGGCTGCGCTCCGGCGAGGGCGTGGTGATGATCGGGCACGCGAACGCCGACATCCATCAGATCCACAGCCCGCGCACGATCGGCAACACCACGGTGCAGCTGATGGTGTACGTGCGGGATGTCGACGCGCACTACGCGCACGCGGTCGCGCAGGGTGCCGTGATCACGATGCCGGTACAAGACGCGTTCTACGGCGAACGGCGCTACGAAGCGACCGATCCCGAGGGGCACCGCTGGCACTTCGGCGAGCGCTTCGCCGACATCAAGGCTCGGGGCGGAACCGTGCCCGACGATCCCGACGGCGGGAAGTAGCGCCCAGTCGCCCCCTCAGCCAGTCGACCCCTCAAAGTGTGCAGTCAGGCGAGGCTCTGCGCGAATGCAGTGAGGTGATCGGCGACGCGTTCGGGTTGGTCGAGGGGGAGCAACACGTACGCGTCGTCGATCTCCGCGTAGCGGGCCTGCGGGATGATCTCGGCGAGCCGGCGACCGTGCTCGGGTGGCATCACCTTGTCTTCCGACGCCCACAGCACGAGGGTCGGCCGGTCGAAGTGTGCGAGCGCGACCGCGGCCTCCTCGAGTCCCGTGTAGTCACTCGTGCGCACGTACTTCGCGACGTCGCGGCGCACGCCGCGGTCACTGCGAATGCCGGTGATCCAACTCTTCATCGTGGCGTTCGGGATCGGGTGCTTGGCCATCCACCCGAAGGTCATCGGCAGGCGGCGTAGGAGGGGAACGCGCAGCGTTTGCGCGACGGGGAAGATCCCGCCGGGCATCCGTCCGGCGATACCTGCGAATTTCCCCGGGAGCCCGGGCGGGATGTTGTCGAAGGCTTCTTCGGGAAGCAGCACGAGTCCCGCGATGCGCTCGGGATGGCGAACCGCCGTGAGTTGCGGGCCGCCCCAGTCGACGGAGACGAGGATCACGTCGTGGAGATCGAGACGCTCGATGAACTCGGCGAGGAGGTCGGCGATCGCGTGCAGTGACAGATCGGCGTCGGCGTTCATCGCCCGCCGGTGGCCGCCGAGGGGGAGGACCGGGACGACGCAGCGGTAGTTCGCTTCGATGCGTTGCACGACCGGCTGCCACAAGGTCGCGTCCATGATGAGACCGCCGGCGAAGACGATCACGCGCCCGGCGCCGCCGGAGTCTTCGTAGTCGATCGTCCCGCTCGACAGTTGCACCGACTCCATGGCTCGACCTCCTTCTCGTACCAACCAAGTGAGCACCGCTGTAGAGCGATCACTCTAGAAGGATTAGAGCGATCGCTCTAATCGGGCCGGTACGATTCCTGCATGCCGAATGACACGAGAGCGCGCCTGATCGGGGCTACGGCCGAGCTGTTCCGGCGCCAGGGCTATACGGGTACGGGCGTGAAGCAGATCGTCGAAGCCGCGGGTGCGCCGTTCGGGTCGATGTACCACTTCTTTCCCGACGGCAAAGAGGCGCTCGGCGCGGAGACGATTCGCTGTTCCGGCGCGATGTACGGGCAGCTGATCGATCTCGTCTACACGCCCGGGATGGATCCGGTGGTTGCCACCCGCAACTTCTTCGAGGCCGCGGCCGACACCGTGCGCGACACCGACTACGCCGACGCGTGCCCGATCGCGACCGTTGCGCTCGAGGTCGCCAGCACCAGCGAGCCGCTCCGCCGGGCGACGGCCGAGGTGTTCGAGAGTTGGCTGCTCGCGCTCGACACCCGCTTCGTGGAGGCCGGGCTCACCAAGCCCCGGGCGCGCGCCCTGTCGGTCTCACTGTTCTCGCTGCTCGAGGGCGCGTTCATCTTGGCCCGCGCCACCCGGGATGACCGCGCTGTCCGCACCGCGGGCCGGGCCGGCGCCGAACTGGTCGAGGCTGCCCTCACGAAACGATCGGCCCAGGTCAGCGTCCGTCGGAACTAAGCGGTGCTCGCCGGTGGTCGGAAAATCAATGGGGGCGATCGCCGGGGTCCACCGCTACAATCTCGCCAGCACGCCGACGGGCCAATGTCGTCCCCCGGTGGCCAGAGATCCTGCGGCATCACCGCGGAGCTGACCATCCAGGACTGAGGACGACGCTCGTCATGCATAATCGCGATCTCCCCGTGAAGCCCAGGTCCGGCCTTCCGGAAAAACAGGGTTTGTACGACCCTCGATTCGAGCACGACAGCTGCGGCGTCGGGTTCGTCGTGGACATGAAGGGTCGCAAGAGCAATGCGATCCTGCGTCAGGCGCTCACCGCGGTGTGCTGCCTGAACCACCGCGGCGCGGCCGGCGCCGAGCCCGACACCGGCGACGGCGCGGGTGTCACCATCCAGATGCCCGACGCGTTCCTCCGAGCCATCGTGCCCTTCGATCTGCCGCCGGTCGGGCAGTACGCGAGCGGCATGGCGTTCCTGCCGACCGACGATCCCGACCGCGTGGTGCGCGCGGTCGAGAAGGTGCTCCTCGACGAAGGCTTCACCGTGTTGGGGTGGCGCGACGTTCCCGTCGACGGCGACGTCCCGGGCAAGTCGGCGCGTGAGGTCATGCCCGCATTCCGGCAGCTCTTCGTGAGCAAGGAAGGCACCGCGGGCGCGTTGCTCGCGGGCGACGAGCTCGAGCGGCACGTGTATCTCGCGCGCAAGCATGTGGAGCACGCGGTGCCGGCGATGCTCGAAGGCGCGAGCGCGTACTTCCCGTCGTTGAGCGCCCGCGTCATGTGTTACAAGGGCATGCTCACGCCCGACCAGATCCAACCCTTCTTCGCGGACCTGCAAGACGAGCGCGTCGAGACCGCGCTCGCGCTCGGTGCACTCCCGGTTCTCGACCAACACCTTCCCGAGTTGGCCGCTCGCGCACCCGTACCGGATGCTCGCCCACAACGGTGAGATCAACACCGTGCAGGGCAACGAGAACTGGATGCGCGCGCGGGAAGGCGTCATGCAGTCGGAGTTGTTGCCCGACTTGGAGCGCGCGTTCCCGATCTGCACGCCCGATTCGAGCGACACCGCGCGCTTCGACGAGGCGCTCGAGCTGCTCAACCTCGCGGGCCGGCCGCTGCACCACGCGATCCTGATGATGATCCCCGAAGCGTGGGAGAACCACGAGTCGATGGACGCCGAGCGCAAGGCGTTCTACCGCTATCACTCCGCGCTGATGGAGCCGTGGGACGGTCCCGCGTCGATCGCGTTCACCGACGGCACCGTGATCGGCGCGGTGCTCGACCGCAACGGGCTGCGCCCCTCGCGCTACTGGGTCACCGACGACGATCTCGTGATCATGGCGTCGGAAGTCGGTGTGCTCGACATCGCGCCCGAGAAGATCGTGCACAAGGGCCGGCTCGAACCCGGTCGCACGTTCCTCGTCGACACCGAGCAGGGCCGGATCATCCCCGACGACGAGATCAAGGCCGAGCTCGCGTCATTGCACCCGTATCAGGAGTGGCTCGACGACGGGCTCGTGTACCTCGACGACCTGCCGCCGCAGTTCCCACTCGTGCCGCAGCACAGCTCCGCCGTGCAACAGCAGCGCATGTTCGGGTACACGCAGGAAGACCTGCGGCTGATCATCGCCCCGATGGCGCGCAACGCGGTCGAGTCGCTCGGCTCGATGGGTACCGACACGCCGGTACCGGTCATCTCCGACCGGCCCCGCATGTTGTACGAGTACTTCAAGCAGCTGTTCGCGCAGGTCACGAACCCGCCGCTCGACGCGAACTTCGAGGCGCTGGTCACGTCGCTCAACTCCGCAATCGGTCCCGAGGGCAACCTGCTCGAGCCCGGTCCCGATTCGTGCCGCCAGATCGTGTGCCCGTCGCCGATCCTCACCAACGAGGAGCTCGCGAAGCTGCGGTTCATCGACGACGGCGAAGGCGCAGTCGCCGGCTTCACACCGTTCACCGTCTACTGCAACTACCCGGTGGCCGAGGGCGGCGACGGGTTGCGCATGGCGATCGACAACGTGCGCACGCAGGTGAGCGAAGCGATCGCCGTCGGCGCCAACCTCATCATCCTCTCCGACCGTTACGCCGACTCCGAGAGCGCACCGATCCCGGCCCTCCTCGTGACCGCCGCAGTGCACCACCATCTGGTGCGCGAGAAGACGCGAACGCGCGTGGGCCTCGTCGTCGAAACCGGCGAGGCGCGTGAGGTGCATCACTTCGCGCTGCTGCTGGGGTACGGCGCCGGCGCGATCAACCCGTACCTCGCGTTCGACACCATGCGTGACCTGTGCCGCGAGGGCCTGATCGCCGGCCTCACCGAGCGCAAGGCGGTCAAGAACTACATCAAGGCCGCGGGCAAGGGCATCCTCAAGGTGATGTCGAAGATGGGCATCTCCACCGTCGCGTCGTACACAGGTGCACAGATCTTCGAGGCGGTCGGGCTCCAGCAGTCGCTCGTCGACGAGTACTTCACCGGAACCGCGTCGCGCATCGAGGGCATCGACCTCGAGGTGATCGCGGCCGAGGTCGCGGCGCGCCACCAGATCGCGTTTCCCGATCGGCCCGAAGAGCTCGCGCACCGCGAGCTTCCGGTCGGCGGCGAATACCAGTGGCGCCGGGAAGGGGAGTACCACCTCTTCAACCCCGACACCGTCTACAAGTTGCAGCACTCGACGCGCAGCGGCCGTTACGACGTGTTCAAGGAATACACGCGCCTCGTCGACGACCAGTCGAAGCGGTTGGCGACGCTCCGCGGCTTGTTCGAGCTGAACCCGGCGGAACGAACCCCGGTGCCGATCGACGAGGTCGAACCGGTCTCGGAGATCGTGAAGCGCTTCTCGACCGGCGCGATGAGCTACGGCTCGATCAGCAAGGAAGCGCACGAGAACCTCGCGATCGCGATGAACCGTATCGGCGGCCGTTCGAACACCGGCGAAGGTGGGGAAGACGCCGACCGGTACGTGCCGATGGCCAATGGCGACTCCAAGCGCAGCGCGATCAAGCAGGTCGCGTCGGGCCGGTTCGGCGTGACCAGCGAATACCTGGTCAGCGCGACCGACCTCCAGATCAAGATGGCGCAAGGGGCCAAGCCCGGCGAGGGCGGCGAGTTGCCCGGGCACAAGGTGTGGCCGTGGATCGCGAAGACGCGGCACTCCACGCCGGGCGTCGGGCTCATCTCGCCGCCGCCGCACCACGACATCTATTCGATCGAGGACATCAAGCAGCTCATCCACGACCTGAAGAACGCCAACAACGAAGCGCGCGTCCACGTGAAGCTCGTGGCCGAGGTCGGTGTCGGGACGGTCGCGGCGGGTGTGTCGAAGGCGCACGCCGACGTGGTGCTGATCTCCGGTCACGACGGCGGCACCGGCGCGGCCCGGCTCACGTCGATCAAGCACGCGGGCGCGCCGTGGGAGCTCGGGCTGGCCGAGACCCAACAGACGCTCGTGCTCAACGGGCTGCGCGATCGCATCATCGTGCAGGTCGACGGGCAGCTGAAGACCGGCCGCGACGTCGTGATCGCGGCGCTGCTCGGCGCGGAGGAGTTCGGTTTCGCGACCGCGCCGCTCGTCGTGAGCGGCTGCATCATGATGCGCGTCTGCCATCTCGACACGTGCCCGGTCGGCGTGGCCACTCAGAACCCGGAGCTGCGCAAGAAGTTCTCGGGCAAACCGGAGTTCGTCGTGAACTTCATGGAGTTCATCGCCGAGGAAGTGCGCGAGCACCTCGCCGCGCTCGGCTTCCGGTCTATCCAAGAAGCGATCGGGCACGTCGAGGTACTCGACTTCCGCCGGGCGCTCGAGCACTGGAAAGCACGCGGTCTCGATCTCTCACCGATCCTGGCCGCACCGGTGAACAAGTACGACCAGACCTTCTACTGCTCGCGCGGGCAGGACCACGGCCTCGAACGGGCACTCGACAACCAGCTCATCGCCGACGCGAAGGGCGCGCTCGAAGGTGGTCCGCCCGTGAAGCTCGGCTACGACATCCGCAACACCAACCGCACGGTGGGGACGATGCTCGGCGCCGAGCTCACCCGCCGGTGGGGTGGCGAGGGCCGGCCCGAGGGCACGATCGACATCACCTTCCGCGGGAGTGCGGGCCAGAGCTTCGGTGCGTTCGTACCGAACGGCATCACGCTCCGGCTCGAGGGCGATGCCAACGACTACTTCGGCAAAGGCCTCTCCGGCGGAACGCTCGTGTTGCGCCCGCCTCGCACCGCGCAGTTCGTCGCGGAGGAGAACGTGATCGCGGGCAACGTGATCCTGTACGGCGCGACCGCGGGCAACGTGTTCATCCGCGGCATCGTGGGTGAGCGGTTCTGCGTGCGCAACTCCGGCGCCACCGCAGTGGTGGAAGGCGTCGGCGACCACGCGTGCGAGTACATGACCGGCGGTCGGGCGGTGATCCTCGGGCCGACCGGGCGCAACTTCGCGGCGGGAATGTCGGGCGGCTTCGCGTACGTGTGGGATCCCGACCAATCGTTGTTCCTGCGCATGAACCGCGACATGGTCGACATCGATCAACTCGACGACGAAGACGTCGACTGGCTGCGCGGGGTCATCACCCAGCACCTCGAAGCGACGGGCTCGGAAGTCGCCGAGCGCGTGCTCTCACGCTGGTGGAGCAACGTCGGTTCGTTCTCCAAGGTGTTCCCGAAGGACTACAAGCGAGTTCTGGAAGCGCGACGCGACGCCCTCGAGCGCGGCGTGGATGCGGACGAAGCGATCATGGCGGCGGCACGTGGGTGAGACAACGGGGTTCATGAAGTACGGCCGGGAGCTGCCGGTGCGGCGGCCCATTCCGGTGCGCGTGCTCGACTGGCAGGAGGTCTATGAAGACTTCCCGCCCGAGAAGGTGCGCAAGCAGGGCGCGCGCTGCATGGATTGCGGCATCCCGTTCTGCCACACCGGTTGCCCGCTCGGGAATCTCATTCCCGAATGGAACGACCTGGTGTACCGCGACGACTGGAAGGGCGCGGCCGACCGTTTGCACGCGACCAACAACTTCCCCGAGTTCACCGGCCGGCTCTGCCCGGCGCCGTGCGAAGCCGCGTGCGTGCTCGGCATCAACGAGCCGCCCGTGACCATCAAGCAGATCGAAGTCGAGATCATCGACCGCGCGTTCGAAGAGGGCTGGGTCGTGCCGGTCATCGCGCAGACGAAGACGGGCAAGCGCGTCGCCGTGATCGGCTCCGGCCCGTCGGGACTCGCCGCCGCGCAACAGCTGACGCGCGCGGGCCACGACGTCACGGTGTACGAACGGGCTGATCGCATCGGCGGACTGCTCCGGTACGGCATTCCGGAGTTCAAGATGGAGAAGCGCCACATCGACCGGCGCGTCGAACAGATGCAAGCCGAAGGCACGCAGTTCCGCGTCGACGCCAACGTCGGCGTGAACGTGCCCGTAAGCGAGTTGCAAGACTGCGATGCCGTCGTGCTCGCCGGGGGCGCGACCGCATGGCGCGATCTCCCGGTTCCCGGGCGCGAGCTCGCGGGCATCTACCAGGCAATGGAGTACCTGCCGCCGTCGAACCGCGTGCAAGAAGGTGATCTGACGGAGTCGCCGATCAGCGCGCAGGGCAAGCACGTCGTGATCATCGGCGGCGGCGACACCGGCGCCGACTGTCTCGGCACCGCGATCCGCCAGGGCGCGGCGACGATCCACCAGTTCGAGATCCTGCCCCGGCCGCCCGAAGCGCGCGTCGCCACGATGCCGTGGCCGACCTACCCGATGATCTACCGCGTCTCGTCGGCCCACGAAGAAGGCGGCGAGCGCGTCTACGCGGTCAACACCGAATGCTTCCTCGGCGACGATGCCGGCAACGTGCGCGCGTTGCGCGCCCACGAGGTCGAGCAGAAGATCGTCGACGGGCGCATGACGTTCGAAAAGGTCGACGGCACCGACTTCGAGTTGCCGTGCGAGATCGTGATGCTGGCGATGGGATTCGTCGGCCCGCAGCGTGAGGGTCTGCTCGAGCAGCTCGGCGTCGAACTCAACGAGCGTGGCAACGTCACTCGCGACGCGAAGTTCCGCACGAACCTCGACAACACGTTCGTCGCCGGCGACATGGGCCGGGGGCAGAGCCTCATCGTGTGGGCGATCGCCGAAGGCCGCGCCTGCGCCGCCGCTGTCGACGAGTTCCTCATGGGCCACACCTTGCTCCCCGCGCCGATCACGCCCGACGCGGTGCCGATGCGATGAAGAACTGCTGACCGGCAAACCCGTTCGGTAAATCGGCTCGCCGTTGCGCGCGCGCGCGCCTACCGTGACTCGCTGGTCCGATGACAGCGAGAGGAGCAAGTGATGGCCGGTCCGACGCGCGTCGGCGACGGCCGTACCGGTTTGTTGGTGTGGGGACTCGACGGCATCGATCCCGAGGCAATCGCGCAGGCGACTCGTACGGCTCGGCTCCCGTTCGTGCACGGCAGAGTCGCGCTCATGCCCGACGCGCACGTCGGAAAGGGCGCAACCATCGGCACGGTGATCGCGACTGACGCCGCGATCGTCCCCGCCGCAGTCGGCGTCGACATCGGCTGCGGCATGATCGCCGCCCGTACCGGCATCTCGGCTGCGGAGCTACCCGACGACCTCACGGCGCTGCACAGTGAGATCGCGCGCCGGGTTCCGGCCGGCATGGGACAAGGCCACGAGTTCGAGGATGCGGGCGCCACCTGGATCGGCGCGCACGCGCACCAACCGGCATTGCTCTCCGACCGCAAGGGTGCGCGCGCCGCCGCGCAGTTCGGCACGCTCGGATCCGGCAACCACTTCGTCGAGGTCTGCCTCGACGAGCAGGAGCGGGTGTGGGTCGTACTGCACTCCGGCAGTCGAGGGATCGGCAAGCAGCTCGCGGATCGCCACATCGGCGCGGCGAAGGATCTGATGCGCCGGTACTTCATCGAGCTCGAGGATCCCGATCTCGCGTACCTCGTCGAGGGGACTCCCGAGTTCGACGAGTACATCGCCGACATGTTGTGGGCGCAGGACTACGCGGCCGCGAACCGGGCGCGCATGCTCCAGCTCGTGGTCGCCGCGCTGGCGGAGTTCCTCGCCCGCCCGGTCGACTTCGTCGAGACGCGCAACTGCCATCACAATTACACCGAGCGGGAGCAGGTACACGGCCGTTCGCTGTGGGTGACGCGTAAGGGCGCGATCCGCGCCCGCGTGGGCGACTTCGGCGTGATTCCCGGCTCGATGGGAACGAGCAGCTACATCGTCGAGGGTCTCGGCAACGTCGCGAGCTACTGCTCTTCGTCGCACGGTGCCGGTCGTCGCCTGTCCCGCACCGCGGCTCGCCGCGAGCTCACGGTCGCCGACCTCGGCACGCGTATGCAGGGCAAGGCCTGGAACGAGACGCAGGCCGAGCAACTCGTCGACGAGCACCCCGACGCGTACAAGGACATTGCCTCGGTGATGGATGCGCAGAGCGATCTGGTTCGCATCCGCCACGAGCTGCGACAGGTCCTGAATTACAAGGGCGCGTGACGCGGTACGGCGGCGCCGGAGCGCGAGCGATGGGAGGGAGCATCGGTGCTCCCTCCCATCTGCACGCTGGGCACCCGGAGGGGGGTTGTCGAGTGACCCGACGGACTCACGTCGATGTTGGCGGGGGGCCTGCAACGCCGCTGTGTCCGAGACCAAGCATGCGGGCACGGTGTTGCAGCCGCGCGGCCGCTGTGTGTCGGGCATGTGAACTGGCCCCAGCCCAAGGTCAGGGAACCCTCAGAAGTCGCTGTGCGTGGCGACGTCGTCGCGGGTTGCGTGCCACAGGAGCTCTTCGCTGAGCTCGTCGAGGGTGGCGTGCGCCAAGTCGAGGAGCGCAGGCAGCCGGGCAGTCCACCAGGGCGCGAGATCCGTGGCCGGGCGGAGCGTCAGCTCGCAGGTGTCGACGGTCGCGGCCGTTATCTCGACCACGGCGACCAGCATGGCGATGCCCTCGGGATCCCAGAGGCGCGCCGAAGTAGTCCAACCCGGCGTCGCGGGATCAGTTTCGGAGACGATCGGAAAGAACTCGACGTCGACCTCGGCCGCGCCGCGATCGCCCAGCGTCCAACGGCCCACCGCCCCGGGAACGTCGCGCCGGAGCCGAATGAGCACGTTAGGAATCGAGCGCGGCGTCGATTGGGAGCGCCCGCGCTACAAAGATGCCGCCCGCATCCATCCCACACCCCTCCTGCGGTTCTTACCTGTGCTCCGTGCGCAACATGCATCGGCGTGCGAGCGGGAGGACTGAACCCCCAAGCCCGACCCCGGGCCTGACCCCGAGCCCGCGGCCCAGAACGGCGGGGAGCGCCCGGGCCCTACGATGCACCGGCGCCTGACTGGGGAGAATCTGATGTTCGAGTGGTCCGAAGAGCTGCTGATGGTGCGGGACGCGGTGCGTACCTTCGTCGACACCGAGATCCGCCCCCACCGGGAGGAGCTCGAGCACGGCGATCTCCCGCCCTACGACCTGCTGCGCAAGCTCTACAAGACGTTCGGCATGGACCAGATGGCCGCCGACAGCTTCGACAAGCGCATCGCGACAGAAGAAGCGCAAGAGGAAGAACCCGGAGCGGAGAGCGGAAGCGCCCAACGGAAGCTGAGCGAGGTAGCGAGCGCGAACGTGGAAACGGTGGCGGGGGCGGCTTCACGATGCTGCCGATCATCGAGCTGTGTAAGTGCTCGCCGGGCATGGTCACTGCGATGGGCGTATCCGTGGGGCTGACCGCGGCCGCCATCATGTCGAAGGGCACGATCGCGCAGAAGAAGCGCTGGGCCCGCGACGTGCTCACCATGGAGAAGATCGGGGCGTGGGCGATCACCGAGCCCGGCTCCGGCTCCGACGCGTTCGGATCGATGGCATCCACCGCGCGCCGCGACGGCGACGAGTACGTGCTCAATGGCTCGAAGACGTTCATCACGAACGGTCCGTACGCCGACACGATCGTGTTCATCTGCAAGCTCGACGAGGGCAACGAGCCCTCCGAGCGCAAGGTCGTGCAGTTCGTGCTCGACAGCGGGATGCCCGGCCTCGAACAGTCGAAGCCGTTGCGCAAGATGGGTCTGCACTCGTCACCCACCGGCATGTTGTTTCTCGACGACGTGCGGTGCGGCCGCGACCGTTTGCTCGGCGAGAGTGAAGAGGCGTTCGGCGGGGGCAAGGGTCGCGAGGCGTCGAAGGCGACGTTCGTGATGGAGCGTTCCGGTGTTGCCGCGATGGCGCTCGGCATCGTCGAACGGTGCTTGGAGCTGTCGGTGAAGTACGCGAAGGAACGCGTGCAGTTCGGCCGGCCGATCGGCGAGTTCCAACTCATCCAGCTCAAGCTGGCCAAGATGGAAGTCGCGCGCCTCAACATCGAGAACCTCGTGTTCCGCGTGCTCGAATCGAGCGCGGCGGGCAAGTCGATGAACCTGTCGGAAGCCTCGGCGATGAAGCTCTACGCGGCCGGTGCGGCCACCGAGGTCGCGCTCGAAGCAGTGCAGCTCTTCGGCGGCAACGGTTACATGTCGGAGTACGAGGTGGAGCAGCTCGCGCGTGACGCGAAGGTGCTCCAGATCTACGCCGGCACCGACGAGATCCAAGTCGGCCAGATCGCGCGAGCACTGCTCGCTTGATTTTTGGTCGTCTGACATCTTTCTAGAATGACTGGGCCGGTCGAGCCCGCGCCTTCTCGTTGGGATCTTCCGGATCCGGGCGACGCGGGCGCCGACGACATCATCGCGATCGGCGGCGATCTCGAACCGGGAACGCTGCTCGACGCCTACCGGCGGGGCCTGTTCCCCATGCGCGTCGAGGGGACGCTCGCCTGGTGGTCGCCCGAGCCGCGGGGAGTGATCCCGCTCGACGGCTTTCATTGCAGTCGATCGCTACGCGGCGCCATCCCGCGTTTCGAGATTCGGGTGAACACCTCGTTCGAAGCAGTCATGCGCGGGTGCGGCGATCCGGCCCGCGAGCACGGTTGGATCGACGAGTCGTTCGTGGATGCCTACTGCGCCTTGCACGAGTTGGGCTGGGCGCACAGCGTGGAGGCGTGGCGATGCAGCGCGTTCGACGACGAGCTGGTCGGTGGGCTCTACGGCGTGCGCATCGGCCGGCTGTTCGCGGGGGAGTCGATGTTCCACCGCGTGCGTGACGCGTCGAAGGTCGCGTGCTGGGCGACGGTCGAGCTCCTACGGCTCGACCGCGCGGCTCTCTTCGACGTCCAGTGGACGACGCCGCACCTACGGACGCTCGGCGCGGTCGACCTGAGCCGGGCCGAATACCTCGCCCGGTTGGCGGCGGCGGTCGCGCGGTAGGTTCCGCGTATGAGTGACATCACGATCTTCCACAATCAGTCGTGCTCGAAGTCGCGCGGGGCGCTGCAGATCCTCGAGGAGCGGGGAGTCAGCCACGACGTCGTGCGGTATCTCGACACGCCGCCGGACCGCGCCACCGTCGAACGCATGCTCGACGCCATCGATGACGAGCCGCAGGCGCTGGTCCGCACCGACGACGCCAAGTTCAAGGCGCTCGGGATCGCCAAGTCGGATGTCGTGACGCGCGAGCAGGTCGTAGACGTGTTGGTCGCGCATCCCGAAGTGATGCAACGGCCGGTGGTGTTCGTGGGCGATCGCGCCGTGATCGCGCGCCCGTCGGAGAGAGTGCTCGAACTGCTCGACTGATCGTCGAGACCAACTGGGGAGAAGAACGCCATGTCGTTCGCAGACGTCAACGGTCAACACATCTACTTCGAGGATTCCGGCGGCGACGGACCGGCCGTGTTGTTCAGTCACGGATTCCTGATGGATCACGACATGTTCGAGCATCAGGTTGCCGCGTTCGCGGGTGAGTTCCGTTGCATCACGTGGGACGAGCGGGGCTTCGGGCAGACCGAAGCCACAACGGATTTCACCTACTGGGATTCGGCGGAAGACGCGCTCGCGTTGCTCACGCATCTCGGCATCGACCGCGCGTTCCTGGTCGGCATGTCGCAGGGTGGCTTCCTCTCGATCCGCGCCGCGTTGCTCGCTCCCGGGCGCGTGCGCGGGCTCGGGCTCATCGACACCCAGTCGGGTCCCGAGCCGGAAGAGGCGCTTCCCATCTACAACGCGATGACCGAAGACTGGCTCACCAACGGCGCGTCGGATGAGCTCGCGGCCGGCGTCGCGAGCGTGATCATGAGCCCCGGCTATGACCACGCGCCGTGGGTCGTCAAGTGGCAGGCCCGCCCACGCGACTCCATCCGCGCGCCGTACCGCGCGTTGGTCGAACGGGAAGACATCTCGGATCGGCTGCCCGAGATCACCGCACCCGCGATCGTGTTCCACGGCGAAGCCGACGCCGCGATCCCGATGGCGCGGGCCGAGCAGCTGCTCGAAGAGCTGCCCAACTGCGAAGAGCTCGTCCGCATCCCCGGTGCCGGCCACGCGTCGAACCTCAGCCACCCCGACGCCGTCAACGGCCCCCTCGCCGCGTTCCTTCGCAAGCACTCGTAACTCCCGGCTCGACCGGCAGTAACGTCGAACCGGTGGGGGATACGAATTCGCTCGTCGCGTACGTCCCGAGGCTGACCCTCGAGTGGGCCCGGACCGATCCGCACGTTGGCGGCAGCGGGCCGGCGTGGCAGGCCGTCGACGGCACGATGCTCTTCGCCGACATCTCGGGTTTCACGAAGATGTCGGAGCGACTGGCACGGCACGGCAAGGTCGGCGCCGAGGAGGTGACCGACGCGATCAACACGTGCTTCGAGGAGTTGCTGGCGATCGCGTACGCGGGCGGCGGCAGTCTCTTGAAGTTCGGTGGCGATGCCCTGTTGCTCCTCTTCGCGGGCGAAGATCACGCAATCGAGGCGGCCCGCGCCGCGGTGGGCATGCGACATCGGCTGCGCACGGTCGGACGGCTACAGACGTCTTCGGGGCGAGTTGTCCTGCGGATATCGATGGGAATGCACTCGGGAGAGTTCCACGTGTTCGTCGCGGGCGCGTCGCACCGCGAGCTGGTGGTCGCGGGTCCGGCCGCGACCGCGACCGTCGAGGCCGAGGGGACCGCGTCGGCAGGCGAGATCGTGATGAGCACCGCGACGGCCGCGAAGTTGCCGGCCCGATGCCGCGGGCCCGGCGCGGGGCGACGGTTACCTGCTCCGGAATCCGGGTGGCATCAGCACCGTTCATCCGGTCGTTGCGGCCGACGCGGCGGCGGCCGAGGTCGACACCTACGTGCCACTGGCGATCCGGCGGCATCTGCTCGAAGGCGCCGACGACTCCGAGCACCGGAGCGCGACGGTCGCGTTCTTGCACTTCGACGGCACCGACGGGATCGTCGAGCGCGACGGGCCGGCGGCACTGGCGGCGCGGCTCGACGAGACCGTCCGCGGCGTCCAACGAGTGGTCGACGAACAGGAAGTGACGCTACTGGGAAGCGACATCGATCACGATGGTGGCAAGTTGATCCTCGTCTCGGGCGTTCCCCGCCGGGTCGGCGACGACGAGGAACGCATGCTGACCGCGTTGCGGCGGATCCATGAGGCCGAGCTCCCACTGCCGCTGCGGATCGGCGCGCACACCGGTCCGGTCTTCGCGGGATCGGTCGGGCCCGGCTACCGGCGCACGTTCACCGTCATGGGCGACACCGTCAATCTCGCGGCGCGGGTGATGTCGAAGGCGGCGCCCGGGCAGGTGCTCGCGACGCCCGATGTCCTCGACCGGTCCCGACGGGGGTTCGAGACCGAGGCGCTCGAACCGTTCAACGTCAAGGGCAAGAAACTGCCCGTCACTGCGTTCGCGGTCGGCGCGCCGATGCGCAGCCGGCGGAGCGGCTCCGACCTCCTCCCGCTCGTCGGACGCGACGACGAGCTCGAGGTTCTGGGTGCGGAGCTGGCGGCCGCCGCCAACGGTGACTCGCGTTTCGCCGAGATCGTCGGTGACGGGGGGATGGGCAAGTCGCGACTGGTCGATGAGCTCCGGGCGCGGGCCGCGGCCCGGCCGCAGCCGGTGCAGAGCATTGTCATTCGGTGCGAGGCGTACGAGTCGAGCGCGCCGTACATGCCGTTCTGGGTGCTGTTGCGTCACCTGCTCGGCGTGGGTGCCGACGAGAGCCGGGAAGCCGTCACGCGCCGGTTGGAGCAGAGCGTGGGGGACCGCGCGCCCGATCTCGGTGCCTATCTGCCGCTGCTCGGGACGACGCTCGACCTCGACATCGACGACACCGAGGAAACCGCGAACCTCGTGCCCGAGTACCGCCGCCAACGCGTGGGCGAAGTCACGGTCGAGTTCCTGAGCCGGCTGCTCGCGGTGCCGACGATGCTCGTCTTCGAGGACGTGCAGCACATGGACGATTCGTCGGTCGGCCTCGTGCACGGTCTCGTCGCGCGTGAGCTGCCATCACTTCTCCTCATGGTTACGAGGCGCGATCGGCGGACCGGATTCGTAACCGATGCCGACCGCGGTCATCGGATCGCACTCGGGCCGCTCACGATCGATGAAGCGGCCGACGCGGTGATCCGCGCCACCGAGGAGGCGCCGCTGCTGCCGCGCGCGGTGCGCGCACTCGCCGAACGCGCCGCCGGCAACCCGCTGTTCCTCGACGAGATGCTGCGCGCGATCAGCCACGACGGTGATGCCGAGACGTTGCCCGCGTCGATCGACGCGGCCGTGACGGCCCAGATCGATCGTTTGTCGGCGCCGCAGCGCCAGATCCTCCGGCGGGCGGCCGTGCTCGGGAGCAGCTTCACGAAGATCGAGCTCGCCGAGATCGTCGGGCCCGACCTCGCCGAGTCGGAGCTCGCGGGGCCCGACGAGGCGGTGCTGGAGGAGTTGGGCGAGTTCCTCGTCGGTGACGGGCCGAGCGGTCTGCGGTTCCGCTACGAGATCATGCGCGACGCCGCCTACGAAGGTCTGCCGTTCCGGCAGCGACGCGTGCTGCACGGCCGGGCCGCCGCCGCGCTCGAGGCGGCGCTGGGCGTCCGACGTCGACTCGGAGGCGGCGCTCATATCGCTGCACTTCCTGCACGCGCAGCAGTTCGCCGAGGCCTGGCGGTACGCCGGCGTCGCGGGCGAACGCGCGGCGGGCGTCTTCGCCAATACCGAGGCCGCGGTGTTCTTCGAGCGGGCGCTCGCGGCCGCGCGCCGGCTTCCCGATCTCGACGACGTCACGGTCGCGACCGTTTGGGAGCAGCTCGGTGACGTGTGCGATCGGGCGGGCGCGTTCGACCGGGCCCGGCGCGCGTACCGCGGCGGGCGACGGTTGCTGGCCGACGAACCGGCGTTCCAGGCCCGCCTGCTCTTGAAGGAGGCGTGGATCGCGGAGCGCCTCGGGCGGTTCCGGGAGGCGGTGACGCGGTGCGCAAAGGCCTGGGCGTCCTCGAGTCGGCGTCGGGGACCGAGGCGGATGGTCAGCGGGCGCGATTGTCGGCGTGGTACGCCGCGATCCGCCAAGCGCAGGGGAGGACCACAAGAGGCGATCGAGTGGTGCGAGCGCGCGATCGTCGAAGCGCGGGCGTCCGGAATCTCGAAGCCGAGGCACACGCGTCGTACATTCTCGACTGGGCGTGGGTGTCGATCGGTCGCTACGACTGCGCAACCCACTCCGAGCGCGCGTTGGAGATCTACGCCGAGCTCGGGGATCTGAGTGCCGAGGCCGCGGTGCTGGTGAATACGGGTGGGTTCGCCTACTACCAGGGTCGTTGGGACGAGGCCGTGACGTTGTACGAGCGCGCTCGCGATACGCGGCTCCGCACCGGAAACGACGTCGAAGCGGCGATGTGCGCGTGCAACATCGCCGAAGTGCTCGTCGATCAGGGCCACTACGCCGAAGCAGAACGGGAACTGCGCGACGCGCTCCGGGTGTGCCGCGCCGCGGAGTATCAGTCGGGAGCAGCGTACGCTCGCTATCTGCTGGCCCGGGTGGCAGCCCGCGATGGACGCTTCGGCGAAGCCCACGAGCATTTCGACCGCGCCCATAACGACTTCGTCGCGCTCGGCATCGACAGTGACGCGCTCGAGGCCGAGGCCCGGCGGGCGGAGTGCCTCGCGCTCGAGGGTCGGGCCGAGGAGGCGCTGGCGCTCGCCGACCGGACGCTGCGCGCGTTCGACCGCGACGACGAGCTCGCGGTCGACGCCGCGCTCCTCGAACGAGTGCGCGGCTACGCGTTCCTACAGCAGCGCGAGTTCGATCGCGCCGGGGCCGCGTTCGCGGCCAGTCTCGACGGCGCGGCACGCGCGGGAAGCGGACTACGAGATCGCGCTCGACCTTGCGCGCCCAGGCCGACCTGGCGCGGGTCGTCGGTGACAGCGCACGGGCGGCCGCGCTCGACACCGAGGCGGCGGCGTTGCTCGAACCGCTCGGCGTGCAGCGCGTGCCCGAGTTTGCACTCATCGACGACAGAAGCGGGGATCGGTCGCGATGAACAGGATCGTGCTGTAGGTCGTCCAGGTCGTGACTCCGTCGACGGTGAGCGGCCGCACCACCTCGGGCAGGACGCACGGCGTGTTGAAGGCGCGCGTCGTCGGGTTCTGAACGCACGCCGCGAGGTGAATCGGCGGAGGTATCGGGTTGGTACCGGTCGGCCGGCTTCTGCATGTACATCTGGCCGCCGGTGGGATCGGTGGTCCACTGGGCCGCGATCACGACGACGATGGGATCCGTCTTGTCGGTGCGGTTGCCGAAGTTACCCGTGACCTCGGAGATCTGCCCTTTGCACGTGGTCGGCGTCGGGCACAAGCTCTGATCCAACGGATCGGTCGAGTTGAGATCGATCGATCGCAGCGTCACGGTCACGCCGGGGTCCGCGACGAAGAGACGGGCGCGAACCAGAAGTGGTGCGGCGTCGGCAGCGCGAACGGTCGGCCGTACAGGTGCGGTTGCGCCGCGGTCGAGACGTCTTTCGGAATCGTCAGGATCTGTTTGGTCGGGAGGGCGTCGCTCAACGATCCGGTGCTGCTGAGCATCGGGGTGTCTCGGCCGCGGCCACGCCCTTGACGCAGGGTTCGGAGCCGCACGACGTCACGCTCACCGCGCCGAGCACCACGCCCCGGCGCGGCAGGCGCCGGCAGGGCGTTGGCGGCGTCGGCCGTGGCGTGGCCATTGATCGAGCTGGGAGTGGCCAGGCCGTTCGTGAAGACGTACACCGGGAACACGACGCCATCGTTGGCCGGGATGTCAGTGACGGTGCACACGATCGTGGCGCCGGTACCGGGTTGACACGTCGGGGCGTCGGCGGGCTTGCGCAGCGAGCCGTTGATGGCGGCGAGATCGAACGACAGAGGTACTCGTGAAAGCGCCAGGCTCCGTTGCGGTCGCGTCGAGCGTGAGCGTCACATGACGCGCGACCGCGGTCGACGAGGTGTTGTTCACTTGTACCGACCATGCGCCATCGCCGCCGGGACTCACCGCGGCTGCAATCTTGGTGGGTGTCGCGACGGTGAGCGTCGCCACCGGCACCGTGAACGGCTTCGAACGCGGTCGTGACCTGACCGGTCGAGTCGGTCACGGTCGCGGTCAGCGTGTGCGAGCCGTTCGTGATCGTGAGCGCGGCCGGGTCGATGGTTGCCGACGTCGCTACCGGGGACGGAGTCGTCACCGGGATCGAGCCGTCGATCTTCCAGACGACCGAGGCGATCGTTGCCGGCGCGGACGCGGCAGCGTTCAGCACGAACGTCGTCGCGCGTTGACCGATGGCGTTCCGCTCGGCGCCGAGAACGAAGCCGTGGGCGGAGCGACGACCTTCACAGTGATCGACGTCTGGAAGTCAGGGGCGATGTCTTGGTGCACGATCGCTCGCAGCGTGTGGGTTCCGGCGGCGAGCGAATTCGCGGCCAAGGTGCGCGTGTACGGGGCCGTCGCGTCGTTCACCGGGGAGCCGCTGTCGACTTGCAGGTCGACGGAGGTGACGACGTTGCCGCCCGCCGGTGTCGCCACCGCGGTGAAGGCGTTGGACGCAGTGCGAGGCAATACCGCGTTGGCGGTCGGTTCGACGATGGCCACATTGCCCGGCGTGGGCGCGACGAACACGCTCCCCGTCGTGACCTGCGAACGACCGCCGAGGTCGGCGCTCGTTGCGTAGGTCAAATAGTGGATGGTCTTGCCCGCGAGGCCCGTTGTGTCGACGTCGAAGCTCGAAGTGGCCGAGCTCGCACCCGGCGCGAAGGTCGAATGGACCCGACGACAGGCAGTGCGTCGACGCTCCGGTCGGCGCGTTGTTCTCGAACGTGCACAAGTTGGCCGACGAGATGCTGCCTTGGTCGATCCCCCCGAAGATCTCGATGTCGTTGATCGTCGCGCTCGCGCCGGTGTTGGTCACGAACGTGCTAATCGTGAGCGGGTCTCCGGCGACGACGACCGCGGGCGCCGTGATATCGAAATTGAGACCGTCGATCGGCAACGACTGCTGCGCAGCGCGGGGGTACCCGCTTGCACACGCTGCATTGTTGGCGCACGTGCCGGTCTGACCGGTGTTCCGCAGAACGAATACGTCCGTCGCGGTTTGGGGCGCCAAGCCGAGCGACTGCACGGTCGCGTCGACGGTGACCGACGCACCGGGCGCGATCGTTCCGACCGTGCACGAGTACAGCGGCTGGTTGCCGGGCGCGACGATGGCACACACAGTCGTCGCCAGCGATCCGGCCGGGTGCCACGCGGGCACGCTCGTGGCGCCGACGGGAAGGTTCGAATCCGGCCGACGCGAGGAAGGTCGCGTTGGTGAGTGTCGTATTACCGGTGTTCGTGAACGTCGCTTCCCAGTCGACGTCGGTGCCGGCGAGCGTGGTCGCCGAGTCGTAGCCGGACGTGATGTTCGACTGCGCAGCAACCTTGACGGTGAGCGATCCGGAGTTGTTGCCGTAGCCGCTCGTCGTGTCGTTCATTGCGAGGAAGAGCTCGCCGGTTCCGTTCAGGGACCTCGGCCCCGCGCCGACCGTTGTCCACGGTCCGCTCGTGCCGATCCGCCCAACGAGCGCGCCGGCCTTGGCCGTCGGCTCGAGGTAACCCGCGCCCGTGGCGCCCGCGCCCGTTCCGGCGGGGCCGACCGCGCCCGCGCCTGCGTTCCACGTGCCGGTCGCCGTGAGCGAGAAGCCGTTGTCGACCGTGTAGCCGGTGTCGAACCCGTTCGGGGCACCCGCGGTCGCGGGAATGACGATGGTCGGCCGCGCTCACGGCGGTGAGTGCCGACGATCCGCTCGGCGCGCTCTGGTTGACCGCGGCTCGAGCGCGACGATCCGGAACCGGTACGAGCCGGGTGACGCCGGCACGACCGCGGCGCGTGCGCGGCGCCGCGAACAGCGGGCCATCGAGCACGAGCGCCGGGAGGTTGTCGCCCATCTCGCCGGCGTTGTCGCCGCGGTTGTTCGTGTCGCCCTGGCCGAGCTGACCGTTGTTGTTGTAGCCCCAGCACTTGGCCGTCGCGTCGTCGAGGAGCGCACACGTGTCGCCCTCACCGGCGTCGATCGCGGTGGCGGTGCGGCCGGTGCCGAGGTCGATAGCGGGGAGGTTGTCGCCCATCTCGCCGGCGTTGTCGCCCCGGGCCACGAAATCGCCTTGGCCGAGTGAGCCCACGTTGTTGTAGCCCCAGCACTTGACCGTCGCGTCATCGAGCAGGGCGCAGGCGTGATGATCGCCGGCCGCGATCGCGGTGGCGGTGCGGCCGGTACCGAGGTTGATGGCGGGGAGGTTGTCGCCCATCTGGTGACCGGCGAGCGCGCTGTCGCCGCGCGGCGTCGTATCGCCTTGGCCGAGCTCGCCGTCGAAGTTGTAGCCCCAGCACTTGACGGTGGCGTTGTCGAGCAGCGCGCATACGAACGCTCGCTTGACGCTGATCGCGGTGGCGGTACGACCGGTTCCGAGGTCGATCGGGAACAGGTTGTCTCCCATCTGGCCTGCCGTCCAGCCAATGTCAGTTGTGTTTTCCTGGCCGAGCTGTCCCGCGCTGTTGTCGCCCCAGCACTTCACGGTGCCGTCGTCGAGGAGCGCGCAGGTGTCGGCGTCGCCGGCGGCGATGGCGGTGGCGGTGCGGCCGGTGCCGAGGTTGATGGCGGGGAGGTTGTCGCCCATCTCGTTGGCGTTGTCGCCGCGCTGCGTCACGTCTCCTTGGCCGAGTTGACCCGACGCCGTTGGTGCCCCAGCACTTGACCGTGTGGTTGTCGAGGAGCGCGCAGGCGTGGTCCAGTCCGGCGCTGACGGCGATGGCGGTGCGGCCGGTGCCGAGGTTGATGGCGGGGAGGTTGTCGCCCATCTCATTGGCGTTGTCGCCGCGCGTCGTCGTGTCGCCTTGGCCGAGCTGGCCGAAGCCGTTATATCCCCAGCACTTCACGGTGTGGTTGTCGAGCAGCGCACAGCTGAACTGGGAGCCGATCGCGAACAGCAGTCGCGGTGCGGCCGGTGCCCAGGTTGACGGCCGGCAGGTTGGCGCCCATCTCGGCGGCGCCGTTGCCGCGCGCTGGTCGTGTCGCCGAGTCCGAGCTCGCCCTCGCCGTTGTAGCCCCAACACTTGACCGAGCCGCCACCCAGAACCGCGCACGTGTGACTGCCAATGCCGACCGCGATCGCCACTGCGGTGCGGCCGCTGCCGAGGTCGATCGCGGGGAGGTTGTTGCCCATCTCGCCGGGGTTGTCGCCGCGTGTCGTCGTGTCGCCGAGTCCGAGCTCGCCGTCGGGGTTGTCGCCCCAGCACTTCACCGTTCCGTTGTCGAGGCGGGCACACCCGTTCGCGAGGCCGGCGCTGACACCAATCGCCGTGCGGCCGGTGCCGAGGTTGATCGCGGGCAGGGAGTCACCCATCTCGCCAGGGTTGTCGCCGCGCGTCGTGGTGTCGCCAAGGCCGAGCTGGCCTATGCCGTTGTCGCCCCAACACTTGAGGGCACCGCTGTCGAGGCGTGCGCACGTGAAGTCGTTGCCCGCGGAGACAGCTGACGCGGTGCGGCCGGTGCCGAGATCGACGGCGGGGAGATTGTCGCCCATCTCGCCAGGGTTGTCGCCGCGCTTGGTCGTATCGCCGAGCCCGAGCTGCCCTCCGAAGTTCGCACCCCAACACTTCAGGGCGCCGTTGTCGAGGACTGCACAGGTGTGGAAACCACCGGCGGTGATGGCGGTGGCGGTGCGGCCGGTGCCGAGGTCGACGGTGGGAAGGTTGTCGCCCATTTCGTTGGCGTTGTCGCCGCGCGTGGCGGTGTCGCCGAGGCCGAGCTGGCCGTCGGCGTTGCGCCCCCAGCACTTCAGTCTTGCATTGTCGAGGAGCGCGCATGTGAAGTCGGTGCCGGCGGTAATGGCGGTGGCGGTACGGCCGGTGCCGAGGTCGACGGTGGGAAGGTTGTCGCCCATCTCGTTGGCGTTGTCGCCGCGATCGTTGGTGTCTCCGAGGCCGAGCTGTCCGTGGTTGTTCTGGCCCCAGCACTTCACGGCACCGTTGTCGAGGAGCGCGGAGTTGAAGAAGCTGCCCGACGCGATTGCTACGGCGGTGCGGCCGGTGCCGAGAGCGATCGCGGGGAGGTTGTCGGCCATCTGGTTGGGGCCGCTGCCTCGATCGGCGGTGTCGCCGTAGCCGAGCTCCCCGTGCGAATTGTCGCCCCAGCACTTGACACTGCCATTGTCGAGGAGCGCGGAGGAGTCGTCATCGCCCGCGTCGAGCGCGACGGCACTGCGGCCGGTGCCGAGGTTGACGGCGGGGAGGTTGTCCCCCATCTCGTTGCTGTTGTCGCCCCGGTCGATCGCATCACCGATCCCGAGGTCGCCGGAACCGTTGTAGCCCCAGCACTTCACCGAGCCACCGCTCAGAAGCACGCAACTGTGGTCGGAACCGGTCGCGAGGGCCTGAGGCTCGTGCGGCGTGGCGCTCGACCAACCCGAGCCAGTGTTTTTCTCGACTCGGTAGCTCGTGATCGGCGTTGCACCGACTGTTGAAGGCTCGCTCCAGCGCAACGCCGCGGCACCTTGCATCCCGTTGACCGTTGGAGTTCCCGGCGGCCCGAGCTGAGTCGACAACGGGGTGACCGCGGGAGACAGGCTCGACTGGGCGCCGGTACCGGCGGTGTTCACGGCCGCGACTTTGAACTTGTACGCGGTGCCATTCGTCAATCCGATGAACGTGAAACTCGTCGCGGCCGATCCCACCGAGCGCGTGGTTGCACCGGTCACACCGCTCGCGGAGCCGCCCGAACCGTTGAAGACGCTCACTTGATAATTCGAGATCGCGAATCCGTTGCTCGGAGCCGGGTCCCACGCAACGGCGACGCGCCCGGACGCCGGCGTGCCGGTTACGCCGGGGCGCGCCGGGAACGCCGAACGCCGTCGCCGACGCCGCACCACTCGGCGTGCTCTCGCCGAACGAGTTCAGCGCGACGACCCGGAACTGGTAGCTGCCCCCGGGGAGCCGCAAGACCGTGGCGAGCGCGGCGCTCCCGCCGGCCGGGAGCAAGCTGACCGGATGCAGGTTGTCGCCCATCTCGCCCGCGCCGTCGCCGATTGTGCCGGTGGTTCCCTGGCCGAGTTGCCCCGAAGAGTTGTTGCCCCAGCACTTGGTCGTGGCGTTGTCGAGCACGGCGCAGACGGTGGAATTCGCCGGCGGTCATCGTGATTGCAGTGCGTCCGGTGCCAAGGTCGATAGCGGGGAGGTTGTCTCCCATCTCGCCGGGGTTCTGGCCCCGATTGTTGGTGTCGCCTTGACCGAGCTGGCCGAGCTCGTTCCGGCCCCAACACTTCGTGGAGCCGTTGTCGAGCACCGCGGACGAGAACTCTTCGCCCACGGCGATCGCGGTGGCGGTGCGGCCGGTACCGAGGTTGATCGCGGGGAGGTTGTCGCCCATCGTGCCGGCGCTGGCGCCCCGGTCGCTGGTGTCGCCCTGCCCGAGGCGGCCGTTCAAACCCTGGCCCCAGCACTTGTCGGTGGCGTTGTCGAGCAGCGCGACACATGGAACCGACCGGCGGCGATGGCGGTCGCCGTGCGACCGGTGCCGAGGTTTACGGCGGGGAGGTTGTCGCCCATCTCGCCGGGACCGTCACCGCGATCGTTGAGCGTCTCGAGGCCGAGCCACGGTCCCTGGCCCCAGCACTTCACGCTCGCGTTGTCGAGGATCGCGCACGCCAACGTGTCGCCCGCGGTGATCGCGGTGGCGGTGCGGCCGGTGCCGAGGTCGATAGCGGGGAGGTTGTCGCCCATCTCGCCGGCGCCGTCGCCCAGAGTGGTCGTGCTGCCCTGACCGAGTTGACCATGCTGGTTCTGGCCCCAGCACTTGACCGATCCGTTGTCGAGGATCGCGCACGCGAAGTTGGTGCCCATGGTGATGGCGGTCGCGGTGCGGCCGGTACCGAGGTCGATGGCAGGGAGGCTGTCTCCCATCTGATGGCCTGCGGAGTTGCTGTCGCCGCGGTGGCGTGGTGTTGCCCTGGCCGAGCTCCCCGTCGGCGTTGTAGCCCCAACACTTCACGGTGTGGTTGTCGAGCAAGGCGCAGGTCGAATCGCCGGAGGGGGTCGCGGCGATCGTGAGCGCGGTGCGGCCGGTGCCGAGGTCGACGGTGGGGAGGTTGGTCCCCATCAAGTGACCGCCGCTGGTGTTGTCGCCGTGCGGGATGGTGTTGCCGAGACCGAGCTGCCCCTCGGCGTTGCGGCCCCAGCACTTCACGCTGCCGTCGAGCAGCAACGCGGAGGAGTGCGCATTGCCGCCTGCGACCGCGGCGACGACGCCGCCCGCGCCGAAGTCGACCGCGGGGAGGTTGTCGCCCATCTCGCCCGCACCATCACCGAGGACGGTCGTGTTGCCCTGGCCGAGCTCGCCGCTGGAGTTGTGACCCCAGCACTTCACCGCCGCGTTGTCGAGGAGCGCGCAGGTGTGCCGAGAGGCGATTCCGAGGCCGGTGACGATGCTGACCGCGGTACGGCCGGTACCGAGCGAGATGGCGGTGAGGTTGTCACCCATCTGGCCGGCGTTGTCGCCGCGGTTGGTGGTGTCGCCCTGGCCGAGCTCGCCGTCGGCATTGTTCCCCCAGCACTTGGCGGTGGCGTTGTCGAGAACGGCGCACGTGTAGTCGTAACCGGCGCTGATCGCGGTAGCGGTCCGGCCGGTGCCGAGGTTGATGGCGGGGAGGTTGTCACCCATCTCGCCGGGGTCGTCGCCGCGGTTCACGGTGTCGCCATAACCGAGCTCGCCGGAGACGTTCTGACCCCAGCACTTCACCGAAGCGTCGTCGAGCAACGCGGAGTTATGAGTGAAGGCCGCGTCGATGGCCACTGCGGTGCGACCGGTGCCGAGGTCGATCGCCGGGAGGTTGTCACCCATCTCGTTCGCGTTGTCGCCGCGTGCCGATGGCGTCGCCCTGGCCGAGTTCACCTTCGGCGTTGTAGCCCCAGCACTTCACGGTCGAGTTGTCGAGGAGCGCACACGTCCGTAGACGGCGCCGCCGCGATGGCGACCGCGGTGCGGCCGGTGCCGAGGTTGACGGCGGGAGGTTGTCGCCCATCTCGCCGGCGTGTCGCCTCGGGTCGCGCGTGTCGCCGTAGCCGAGCTGGCCAAACGCGTTGTTGCCCCAGCACTTGACGCTCGCGATCGTCGAGGAGCGCGCACGTTTGCACGTTGCCGGCGCTGATGGCGACGGCGGTGCGGCCCGTGCCGAGGTTGATGGCCGGGAGGTTGTCGCCCATCTCGTTCGGCTGATCGCCGCGGTCGTTGGTGTCTCCCTGGCCGAGCTGACCAAAGTTGCCATTGCCCCAACACTTGACGGTCGTGTTATCGAGGAGCGCGCACGTGTGGTTCCGGGCCGAACTGATGGCGGTCGCGGTGCGGCCCGTACCGAGGTCGACGGCGGGGAGGTTGTCGCCCATCTCGCCCGCACCGTCGCCGCGTGCCGTGGTGTCGCCGTAGCCGAGCTGCCCGAGGTTGTCGGCGCCCCAACACTTCACGACACCCGTGCTGAGCAACGCGCACGAGTGGTCTCCGCCCGCGGCGATGGAACGGATGTCGGGTGCCGACGTCGCGGTCGTCCAGCCGCTCCCGTCGTTCTTCTCGATGCGGTAGCTCGTAGCCGGCGGGATCCCGGCGTTCCCTGGCGCGGACCAGCGCAGCGCGACCGCACCCGGCATGCCGATCGCAGTGGGGGTTCCCGGTGTACCGGGCACGCTCGACGCGGCAGCAGGTGCGACCGCGGCGACGACGAGCGTGGCCGTGGCGAGTGCGACCGACAATGTCACTGCTAACCATCGCCGCACGGCGGTTCTCCCCACTCGATTGCCCACGCGTTTCCCGCTCGTTTCGATGCGCTCGCGGTCGATGCGCTCACAGCCGGCTCACGCTGTTCGCCGTGGTCGCGCTGTTCGCGACCCAAACCTTCGTGCCGTCGAACGCGATGCCGGCGGGGAAGGTGCCCACGGGATACGCGTTCACGAGCGCGCCGCTCGAGGCGACGATCTCCGAGACGTTGTTGGTGCCGTAGTTGGCGACCCAGACGTTGGCGCCGTCGAACGTGATTGCGCGGCGCCGAGATCCCGACCGCCGCCGACGCGGGGTTGCCGGTCGGGTACGACGTCTGCGCGCCCGACGCCGGGTCGAGCTTCACGACGCTGTTGCCTCCGGTCGCGCACCACACGTTGGCGCCGTCGAAGGTGACGCCGTACGGCCCGCCGAATTCGGAGGAGTTGGGAATCGGTACCGGGTTGCCCACGGGCGCGCCCGTGCGGTCGAGGCGGCTCGCGCTGCCGTCGCCGGCATTCGACACCCAGATGTTGGTGCCGTCGAACGCGATGCCCTGGGGGTTCGAGCCAACGGGAAAGGTCGCGACGGTTTCCGTCGTGGCGTTGATGCGCGTCACCGTGTTCGTGCCGGAGTTCGCAACCCACACGTACGTGCCGTCGAAGGCGACGGCGGTCGGCGTCAGCCCAACGGGCACGTTGCCGACGACCGACCCGTTCGTGGGATCGAGGATCGTGACCTGATTCGCCCCGCTGTCGGTGACCCAGACGTGGTTCCCTTCGAACGCCACCCCCGCGGGCGCATCGAGCACGGGATACGTGCCCGCGACCACGCCGGTCGCGGCGTTGATCTTCGACACGTTGTCGCTTCCCGTGTTGGCGACCCACACATTCGTGCCGTCGAAGGCGACGCCCTGCGGTGCGGTCCCGACCGGTTTGGTGGCGAAACTGCGGTTGGCGGCGTACCAGTGCAGCGTCGCGACCTGTCGAGGGTTTCGGCCGCCGCTGACGACGCCGGTGGAGGTGATGCGCGTCAGTGAGTTGCCGGTCGAGTTCGCGGTCCACATGTTGACGCCGTCGAACGCGATCGCGGCCGGAGCGCCCGCAACGGTGTAGGTGCCCTGCACCGCGGGCGTGGCGTCGGCGGCACGGATCTTCTTGACGTTGTTGCCGGTTCCGGCGGCGACCCAGATGTTGGCGCCGTCGAATGCCATGGCGGTCGGTTTGGCGCCGACGGTCACGGTCTTCTTGCCCGCGGCCGACAGGTTGTACCGGTCGACCTTGCTGTTGGCGGTCGTGGTGCCGTAGCTGACCCACATATTCGTTCCGTCGAACGCCAGCGCCGATGGTGCGATCGAGAGCGGGATCGACGGAGACACCGCGACGCCGGCAGTCGTGTAGCGCTGGACCTTTTTGATCCCGGGCAGCGCGACCCACATGTTCTTGCCGTCGAACGCGAGCGGGCGGGATGGGTATTCGTGCCGGTGGAGACCGCGCGGACGAACACACCGTCGACGGCTCTGATGACCCGGACGATGTTCGTACCGTTGTCGGCGATCCAGATGTTCGTGCCGTCGAACGCGAGCGCGACCGGCTTGATCGTCGCGCCGGCCGCTCCAGTCGCGTTGGTGCCACCCGCGTTGTAACTGGTGCCGACGGCGCGCGTGCCCGCGTTGACGCGCGTGACTTTGCCGGTTCCGAAGTCGGCCGCCCATACGTAGGTGCCGTCGTAGGCGAGCGCGGTCGGGTGCGTATTCGCGCCGAGCGATGCGGGCGTCGTCGCCGTCGCCACGCCGCTCATGGGGTTGACGCTGGCCAGGCTGTTCGTGCCGTACTTCGCGATCCAGATGTTGGTGCCGTCGGAGACGATCGCCTTGGGGATCGATCCCGAACTCGAGCGCGTAGCTCTTGAAGCTGGTGGCGTTGCCGTACCAGTGCAGGGTCGCCACCTGCATCGGGTTGAGGCCGGCGGTACCGACACCCGTCGCCCGCACCCGAACTACGCCGTTGGAGCTCGCAACCCAGAGGTTGCGCCCGTCGAACGCGATACCGGGCCCGGTGCCGCTTGCCGGCAACGCTCGCAACAGGTTGCCGGTCGCGGGATCGAGGCGCGCGAGCACCGACGAGGTCGCGGTCGCCACGTAGATGCTCGTGCCGTCGAACGCGATTCCCGTCGGTCCCGGCGGGACCTTGGTGACTCCGAGCACATCGCCGGCGGTGCTGATCCGGGTGACGTCGTTGGTCGCGTTGTCGGCCACCCACACTCGTGTACCGTCAAAGGCGATCGCGGTCGGTGCGCCGCCGACGAACGTGACGTGCTGCACCGCGCCCGCCGTACTCAGCTTGCGTACCTTGTTCTCGGCGCGACTTGCGACCCAGATGCTCGTGCCGTCGAACGCGAGAGCCGACGGTTGGTCGCCGACGAAATTCGCACCGCTCGCCGGGCTCGTGTAGAGCACCGCGCCGGTCGTGCCGTTCAACTTGGTGACGTTGTCGCTACCCGCGTTGGCGACCCAGATGTTGGTGCCGTCGAACGCGATCGCCGTCGGCTGGTCGCCGACATTGAACGTGCCGTTCGCGGCGCCAGTGGTCGCGTCGACTCGCGTGACGTTGTCGCTGCCGGTGTTGGCAATCCAGAGGCTCGTACCGTCGAACGCGAGCGCCGTCGGCTGGTCGCCGACCGCGATATTCGTCTGGGTGGCCGTGCCGGTGGTGGGATCGTGGCGCTCCACGGTGTCGTCGCCGGAGTTCGTGACCCAGATGTTCTTGCCGTCGAACGCAACGCCTTTGGGCGCCACGCCGGTGGGGAAGCTGTCCGAAGCCGTGGTCTCGGAGTCGTACCAATGCAGCGTCGCGACCTGCTGTGGGTTCAGCCCGCCGGTCACGACACCGGCCGCGCCCGAGATCTCCGTGTACACGCCGAACCACCGCGATCGCGGCGAGCACGACGATGACGACACGGGCGCGAGAAAACGCCGGGCCGGTCGAGTTCCCCCACACGTTGTCGACTCCCCGTGCTCTCCCCGCAAGGCCCACCGGACGGGATGTCCGACGAGATCGTAACGATCTGGAAGGCCTGGTGGAAGCGCGAATGTGCATCGCGCACGGGATTTTTCTGGTACGTCTGCGGCCTGGATTGGGTCCGCAAGCGTCTGTCCAGACCCCGCCTACGTCTGTCGAAAGGACGTCTGTCTAAAGAATGACGCGGAGAGGTATCGGGTCGATCGTCAGGATCTTCGTGGCGTTATGGATCGCCGTGACCGGATACTGATTGGAAAGCCATATCGGGCTGGCAGCCCCGTTCGCCTTTCGCCACCACACCACGTTGGCGCGGAATTCGTTCCCCGGGCACGTCGATGCGCACGGGTTCGCGGACCACTGGCTCAATCCGACGTTCGAGTTCAAGCGCGCGGCGCCGTAGACGACGTTGTGGATCGCTTTCACGTTGCGGCCCGGTTCGTTCATCTGGATACCGACCGCGCCGCAATTGAGGAACGTGCTGTTCTGCAAACGGATGTCGTGGCCGCCCGCGTCGGCAAGGTTGGCGCACGTCCCACTCGGGCTCGTCCACGCCAGCGGACCGGAAAGCGGACTTTCAACGTGGACGTCGCCGATCACGAGCGGGTGCGCAGCGTCGATGCCACCCGATCGGAACACCGAGATCGCGTCCTCGGTGTGACCGCCGTACGACTCGATCGTGCGGATGCGCGCCCGGCCTTGGGGTAACTCGGCGCGGACTGCCACACATTGTTGAACTGGATCACATTGCCGTGACCCGCGCCGATGGTGCCGTCTCCGGTGTTACGGGCGCGGACGTTCTCGATGTTGACCGTGCCGGTGACATTGACGAGGAAGATGTCGCCGCCGCAGCCGTCGAATTCGACGTCATGGATCGAGACATTGCGCGCGTCGTGGACGGTGAGACAGGTGCGAGTGCCGAACCCGACCCACGACTTGTCGGCGACCACGACGTTCGAACCCGTCACGGAGAGCGGCGCCGCTTGGCGCGGCGAGGACGGGAACGTCGTCGTAGCTGCGTTCGCGGCGCCGCTCGCGCCGGTGATCCCTACGCATGTGATCGCAGTCACGAGTAGCGCCAGAGCGAAATGGACGCGGCCGAGCACGTTGCCTCCCTACCCCGTCCCGAGCATTGACGTTCGCGCCGCGGCAACCTCCAATGCATCCCTCGAAGGAGTAGTTCGGTTGGTGTTCACCCTCCCGCGTCCCTCGCACGAGGGGTCCGATTTGTGGCTCCGACTACGCTGCCCGGCGCATACGTAGCACGTGACCAGGAGTGTTGCCGTGGCTCTGCCGAGCGTCGAAGACGTCCGCATCGAAGTGAAGAAGTGGCTCGAGGAGAATTGGAACCCCGACCTTACGGTCGCCGAGTGGTGGGACATCCTCGCCCGGTCCGGGTACGCGGCGCCGCACTTCCCCGAAGACTGCTGGGGCAAGGGCTACCCGCGTGACCTCGCCCTGGCGGTGAGCGAGACGATCGCTGCCCACGGCGCGGTCGGTCCGCCCGCCGGTCTCGGCTACCTGCTCGCGGCGCCGACGATCGTCGCGCACGGCAACGAGCGTCAGCACCAAGAAGACCTGCTCCGCATCCTCAATGGGCAAGACGCGTGGTGCCAGCTGTTCTCCGAGCCGGGCGCCGGTTCCGACCTCGCGGGCTTGACCACGAGAGCGGTCAAGGACGGCGACGAGTGGCACGTGACGGGTCAGAAGGTATGGACGTCGACCGCGCAGATCAGCAACGTCGGCATGTTGATCGCACGCACTGATCCCGACCTTCCGAAGCACAAGGGCATCACGTACTTCAAGTTCGACATGACGCAGAAGGGCGTGGAGATCCGTCCGCTGCGCGAGATGACCGGCCACGCGATGTTCAACGAGGTGTTCATCGACAACGCGATCGTGCACGACGACGACATGATCGGCGGACTCAACAACGGTTGGGCCGCGGCGAACACCACACTCATGTCGGAGCGCGCCGGCCTCGGCACCGGTGGTACCGGTGCGGCGGGCTACGCGTTCCCCGGTCCGATGGCGGGTCAGCTGAACGACCGCGTCGGCGATCACGTCGGTCAGATCCGCACCGGCGGCACCGGCGGCGGTGGTATCGCCGGCCGCGTCGAGGTTGACCACGTTGGCGCAGGAGCTCGGCCGCAACACCGAGCGCCCGATCCGTCAGAAGTTGGCGAAGCTCTACACGTTGCAGCAGATCGGCCGGTACTCGGCGATGCGCGCGCAAGTCGCCGTCGCAGCGCACGGGCGCGGAGCCGAACATCGCCAAGCTGATGATGAGCGACCTGCTCCGTTTGCAGCGTGACGTCGGCAACGAGATCGTCGGCGCGAGCGGGATGCTCATGGGTCCCGACACGCCCGGTGGGGGATCGGTGCAGGAGCTCACGTTGTTCTCGCCCGGCCCGTCGATCTACGGCGGTACCGACCAGGTGCAGCGCAACATCATCGGGGAGCGAGTGCTCGGTCTGCCGAAGGAGCCCGGACCGCAGAAGGACACGCCCTTCCGCGATCTGCTCGTTAATACGTAAATCGCGATTCGTCGATGCTCGATCAGCTGCTCGCAACGCCCGGTGTCGAGGAGCGGTGCGGGCTCGGATCCGAGTTCGGATTCCTCGCGCTGCACGGCGGGCTCGAAGCGGGCACCGCGGAGATCGCGCAAGCGGCTGCGGTTGCGTCGAACGCGTCGATCTACGCGGTGGTGCAGCCGAAAGACGTGCGCTGGCACGTGCCGTCACACCGGTTCGATCCGCTGCAGTCCGACGCGTTGGTCGCGTTCCTCGAGCACGTCGACGTGATCGTGTCGGTGCATGGGTTCGGCGGATTCCGCGGTGACGACGACCGTTGGATCACCGGTCTCCTCGGCGGATCGAACCGCGAGCTTGCGACGCGACTCGGCGCCGCGCTGCGGGAAGCGTTACCCGGCTACGTGTGGCTCGACGACCTCGAACGCATTCCGCAACATCTACGCGGCGTGCATCCCGACAATCCCGTGAACCGCGCGCGCACCGGCGGCGTGCAGATCGAGCTCCCGCCCCGAGTCCGCAAACCCGGCCCCGACTGCGCCGCCCTCGTCAGCACCCTCGCGGCCGTCGCCCTGGGATAGCGCACCCGCGTCGCGTGCCGCTGTCGCTCGACACCACCCGCCTGTTTTGCCATCAGATGTAGGAAGGCGGCGTGTACTCGCCGCGTTCCGCCATCGGAACGTGCGCCAAGAGTGGTTTGCGGACCCTCGGGTGCGGCTCGCGCACTCGCCCGAACCCACTTTTCCTCATCAGAGTCGCGAATGCACCTCTCAGCGGTGCGTTCCGACATCAAAGCTCTCGCAAGGTGCTCGCCGCCGTCGCCCTGGGGTAACGCACTCGGATGGCGTGACAAGAACTCAACCATCAGGGCAGTATGCGGGCGGGCGGGGGATCAGCTCCCGGCGGGACTAGGAGCTGGAAATGAAGCGCTGGTGGCCGTTGCTCGCAGCCGTCGTCTACGTCGTAGCCACGTCGGCGGCCGTGTTTGCACTACCGAAGGCTCCGGACGTGAACGCGTCCGGAGAGACGCTCGTGCGCTACTACCGCGACCATGCGGACGCCGTGCGTGCGGGAACGTGGCTGGCGACGTGGGCGCTCGTTCCCTTCGTGATTCTCATGGCGCATGCGCGCTCATTCCTCTCTGGTCTGTGTCGCGACGTCATGCTGATCGGTGCTGCGATGTTTGGCGCGGTCGGGATGGTGTGGACCTGGTTCAACGCCGGCCTCGCGCTGCACGCGGCAACGCTCGATCCGCATGTAGCTCGCACGCTGGTCGACATCAGCCGCTACTTCGGTCCGACCTTGACGGTTGCCGACGTGCTTCTCGCCGGCGCGGTCGGTGTCGCCGCCTGGCGCGGCGACGGTGGCCTCCCGCGGTGGCTCGCATACTTCAGTGCGGTCTTCGTGCTGGAGCAGGGAATAGAAACCATCACGATCTTCGGCAAGAGCGGATTCATTTCGCCCGGCGGCGACATGAACTTTCAGCTCGGCGCGGGTCTCCTCTTCGTATGGGCGATTGCGCTCGGCGCGGCAACGTCGAGACGCCGCTCCGACACCCCAGAGCTCGCGACGGCTCCGGCGTGAACGCTACCGAGCCCGCTCGTGCTTCCGTGGCGTTACGGTCGGGCGGATGCTTGTCGTTCTGAACGGCGCGCCTGGTGTCGGAAAGTCAGTGCTCGCTGATCGATATGCGGACGAGCACACGCTCGCACTCGTGATCGACATCGACCTCCTGCGCCGGCACCTTGGCCAGTGGGAGACGATGGAAGCGTCCAAGCAGACCGCGCGGGATCTTGCGGTCGCGATGGCTGTCGAACATCTTCGCGGCGGATACGACGTGATCATTCCGCAGTATCTCGCTCGGCGCGACTTCGTTGAGCGGCTGCGACTCGTCGCCGCGCAAGCCGAAACGCGCTTCGTCGAAGTGATCCTGACCGACGACAACGACTCGATCATCGAGCGGTTCCGTCGTCGACGAATCGAGTACGCCGCTCGCGGCTTCCGGCATCCCGAGTCCGATCTGAACGACGACGCGGTTGCGGTGGCGGTACGAGCTGCGAATGACGGTCTGCGGCGAGATGCTCGCGCTCGACCGTCTCGCGGTGATCCATATGGGGGCCGGAATCGATATTGCGTGGGGCGATCTCAGCTCCGCGTTGGCGGCTAACAAGTGAGGTGGCTGAGAATGTCGCGGCACCGCGAACTTGGCGCCGGGCAGGCTGACGGACACAACCCGTGGCTGAGGTGCGCCCGCGTAGGCTCTGCGGGTGCCTGCCGATGACGTGGGGCTGCCGAAAGGCGTCGTTGACCGCGTGGCGGTTATCCGCGAGATGATCCGGCACGAGGATGCACTTCGGGCTCAGCGCCTCGGATGGCTTTTCACATTGGACGGGTTTCTCTTTGCAGCTCTCGGGTTCTCGTGGAGCGCAAAAGGGTCGAGCTGGCTGATCTTCGTGCTGGGCTTGCTCGGTGTCGTGATTGGATTGAGTGCGGTCGCTTCGATGCACATCAGCGACAAAGCGATCAGGACACTCAAAGCGTTGGTGCCAAAGGAGCCGAGCCAAGACAGCGACGCGCTCGTGCGAGTCGCGGGCCTTGATTCTGTTGAGATCCCGGACTGCTCAACCGGTTTGTTCCTTGGCAGGTCATGCCGTGGGCGCTCGTAGGAATATGGCCGGTGCTCTGGGTCGTGAGTGTGATCGTTCATCACAAGTCCTCGTAGGAGCGCGCCTAGGAGATCTGGCGACCGATCCGCCCATTGCGGGCGGCGGGCGCCGTTGCTAAGAAATGTGCGTGACCGGACGCGGCTCGATGAGCAAGCTGTTCATCCACTTCGGCATGCTGTGCGCGGCGCTCGCCTTTGCGTCCTGGTGGACGTCGCACACCATCCTCAACACCACGCGCACTCGCAAGGTCACCGAGGCCGTGCTGGAGAGCGCGGATCTCCGGCACTTCGTTGCGAGTCATGTCGCTGCGGTCACGGCGCCTGCGCTCGGCGTGACCCCACACGCAGTCGCGACCAACAGTACGTACACGAACCACCTCGACACCGTGCTCGCCCGGCCCGCCATCCAGTTGAAGCTCGAGCAGTTCGTCGTCGACGCCCACGAGCGGCTACTCGGAGCGCGAACCGCGCCCGCGGTCCTCGATCAGGCAACCACGCGCGCGCTCGTCGCCGCGGCGTTCCCGTCGGTTCGTGGGAGCGAACTCGCCAAGGTGCACGCGGTCAAGTTCGACGTGCCCGCAGAGCCAAGCACTGTTCAAGAGTCGCGAAGCCCTCGCGCACCGCTTCTGGCTGTACTTTCTCGGCGCGGTCGTGTTGCTCACCGTCGGGCTCGTTACTACCGATGATCGCCACGCGGCCGTGAGGCTGATCGGCAAGTGGCTGATCGGCATCACCGTCGCGCATCTGATCGCGTTGTGGATCATCCCCGTGGTGATCCTTCCCGCGGTGACCACCAATCCGTGGGCGCATCTCGTCGCCGCAGTCGCGCACGCCGTCGGTGCGGGAATCATCACGAGCCTCGTAGTGCTCGCACTCGTCGGCGTCGTGTTCTTATTCGTTGATCACTTCATCCCCGCGGCCGCGGACTCACGCAAGGGATGAAAGGTGAGCGACGTCGTTGTAGCGACGTAACACGATGCGATCGGCTGAGGCGACGACCTCGCTGATCGACGCGTTGTCGGTGACCGAGAATGCGAACCGCCGCGACTCGCTGACGCGATGGAGCAGGTGTGCGATCACGCCACCGTGCGCGACGACCATCACCGTCTGGTCGGGATGCGCGGCGACGATGCGTTGGAACGCGCTCCACACGCGGGCGTCGAACTCGTCCATTGGCTCGGCGCCGGGGATCACGTCCCAACGTTCCTGGCGGAAGATCTCCATGAACACCGGATCCTCGGCGACGGCCCGTTCGCGAAAGAGTCCGCCTTCCCATTCGCCGAGATACACCTCGCGGAGATCGGGCTCTTCCACCATGGTGATGCCGAGCCGGGCCGCGAGGGGCGCGGCGGTCTGGTGCGTGCGCTTCAGCGTGGTCACGTAGATCGCGTCGATCGGTTCCGATTCGAGGCGATCCGCGAGCAACTCGGCCTGGCGCTCGCCGACGGGATGGAGCGCGGGATCACCGTGGCCGTCGCGCAGCTCGAACGGCTTGCCCGGTACCTCGGCTTCGGACTCGCCGTGGCGAACGACGAGCACGGTCGTCGCGCCGGGCGGCGCAACGAAGCGGTGTTGACGGATGCCTTCCTCGGACGTCATGGAGCGAGGCTACGGTGCGGGCTCATGAAGCTCGGATACATGATCGGATACTGGGGTGCGGGTCCGCCGGCGGGCGTTCCCGATGCACTCGCCACCGCGGAGCGGCTCGGCTTCGATTCGTGCTGGACCGCCGAGGCCTACGGCTCCGACGCGCTCACGCCGCTCGCATGGTGGGGCGCCGCGACCGAACGCATCAAGCTCGGCACGTCGATCTGCCAACTGTCGGCGCGTACGCCGACCGCGATGGCGATGGCGGCGATGACGCTCGACCACCTTTCCGGCGGCCGCTTCATCCTCGGTCTCGGCGCGTCGGGACCGCAGGTTGCCGAAGGTTGGTACGGCGACGACTACCGCCGGCCACTCTCGCGCACCCGTGAGTACGTCGAGATCGTGCGCGAGGTGTTGGCGCGCGAAAAGCCCGTCGAGTTCCAGGGCGAGCGCTACCAACTCCCGAATCCGCACGGATCGGGGCTCGGCAAGCCGCTCAAGTCGATCGTGCACCCGTTGCGAGCCGACCTCCCGATCTATCTCGCCGCCGAAGGCCCGAAGAACGTGGCCCTTTCGGCCGAGATCGCCGACGGTTGGCTCCCAATGTTTTATGCGCCGCGTTCCGACGGTTTCTACCGGGACGCGTTGGCCGAGGGCTTTGCCCGGCCCGGCGCGCGGCGCAAGCCCGAGGAGTTCGAAGTCGCCTGCCACGTGCCGATCATCATCGCCGACGACGTGGAGGCCGCGGCCGCCTTCTACCGGCCCGCGCTGGCGCTCTACATCGGCGGCATGGGAGCACGTGAGGTCAACTTCCACAACGACGTGTTCGCACGTATGGGCTACCTGCACGAGGCGAAGCACATCCAAGACCTCTACCTCGACGGCAAGAAGGCAGAAGCCGCCGCTGCGGTCCCGCTCCAGCTGATCGAAGACGTCGCGCTCGTCGGCCCCAAGGAAAAGATCCGCGACGATCTCGAGCGATGGCGAGAGTCGGCGGTCACCACGATGATCGTGTCCGGCGCACCCGAACAGCTCGGAACGATCGCCGAACTCGTTCTCGGATAGCGCCCGCCGCGATGCCCGTGATCCCGCTCACTCCCGAAGAGGCGCGTGTTCTGGGATCGCTGATGGAGAAGTCGGTCACCACGCCCGACAACTATCCGTTGTCGTTGAACGCGGTAATGATCGCGTGCAACCAGTCGACGAACCGTGATCCGATCGTGCACTACAGCGAAGAGACGGTCGACCGCGCGCTCGACAGCTTGCGCGAGAAGACGCTGACCCGTCGGGTCAAGGGCGCCGGGCAGCGCGTGATCAAGCATCGCCATGTCGCGGAGGAGGCGCTCGGCCTCAATATCCCGGAGTCGGCGCTGCTCGGCGTGCTGTTGCTCCGCGGTGCGCAGACGCCCGGTGAGCTGAAGCAGCGCGCCGAGCGCTGGCACAGCTTCCGTTCGCTCGCTGACGTCGAAGACGCGTTGAGCCGCCTGGTCGCGGCGGAGTTGGTGCAACAGCTCTCGCGTCGGCCCGGTCAGAAGGAAGCGCGTTGGATGCAACTGCTCTCGCCGTCGGACGTGGCGACGACCGAGTACGCGGTCAGTGATCGAACGCCCTCTGACTCCTCGACATCCGAGCGCACGGTTGGTAACGATGAGCCGGAACGGGAGCCGGAGGAGATCGCACCGGCCCAGCCGCATTCACTCGATGTACGGAACCCCGCCACCGGCGTGGTGATCCGCTCCGTAGCAGTAACCGATCCGAGCGAGGTCGACCAGAAGGTTGCGCGAGCGCGTCACGCGCAAGCGGCGTGGAGCGCGCGCCCCATGAGCGAACGGATCGAGAAGCTCACCGCGTTTCGGAATCTGCTCGAGCGCGAAGCCGAAGAGTGCGCGCAGCTCACGACCAGCGAAGTCGGCAAGCCGATTCGCCAGTCGCGCAACGAAGTGCGTGCGGTCCTCGAACGGATCGATTGGAACATCGCCAACGTGGGCGACGTGATCGCGCCGCGAACCGTCACGAACCACGACGGCCTCGAGGAGCGCATCACCTACGAGCCCGTCGGCGTGGTCGCGCACGTGAGTGCGTGGAACTACCCCTATTTCGTCGGCCTCAACTCGATGGTGCCCGCTCTGCTTGCCGGTAACGCGCTCTGCTACAAGCCCTCGGAGCACGCGACGCTTACCGGACTGCGCATCGTCGACTTGATGCATCGCGCGGGCGTGCCCGTCGATCTCGTGCACGCGATCGTGGGTGCGGGGGCGACCGGCGCGGCGCTCGTCGATGCCGACGTGAACATGGTCTGCTTCACCGGCTCCTACGGAACCGGCCAGCGGGTCGCCCGCGCGCTCGCCGACCGGCTCGTTCGGGTGCAGCTCGAGCTCGGCGGGAAAGATGCCGCCTACGTGTGCGACGACGTGGATGTCGACGAAGCCGCGCTCGCGATCGCCGAAGGTGCGTTCTACAACGCCGGCCAATCGTGCAGCGCGACCGAACGGGTCTACGTGCACGAGGCGATCGCCGACTCCTTCGCGTCGACGCTGGCCGACGTGGTCAGTGCCTACAAGGTCGGCGATCCGACCGACGACACCACTGATGTCGGTCCGCTGGCCCGCGCCGAGCAGCTCGACATTCTCGACGCGCAACTCGCCGATGCGAACGGCCGCGGCGCGAAGGTGCTGTCCGGCGGCCATCGGATCGACCAACCGGGGAATTGGTTCGAGCCGACTGTCGTGATCGATGTGCCCGACGCGTCAACGTTGATGGCGCAGGAGAGCTTCGGCCCGGTCATCGGTGTGGCCCGCGTCGCGAACGACAACGAAGCGATCGCGCGCATGAACGATACGGAGTTCGGGCTCGGGGCATCGGTGTTCACGCATGATCGCGATCGGGCCGAGCGACTGCTCACCCGGCTCGATGTCGGCAACGCCTACTGGAACACCGCCGACCGTTCGTGCGTACGGTTGCCGTGGGCCGGCCGGCGGCACTCGGGGCTCGGGACGTCGATGTCGGAATCCGGCGTGCGCACCTTCGTCAAAGAGAAGGCCTGGCACCTGTTCCCGTAGCGCGTCGGCGGTGACGCGCTGACGCGGATGCGATCAGGGTTGGATGATCGTGACCGTTTCGTTGGCCGGGATTCCCATGGGCGTGTCGTCGGGCTGGATGACGGGCGGCGGTGTCGCCTGCGCGTCGGCGACCGGCTCGTCCGCGGCCGGGCGGCCGGCGCTTCTGTGGTCGGCGCTTCGGGTCGGCGCGGCGCGGGCGCCGCGGTGGTCGGCGTCGTCGGTTCCGGCGCGGGTGGCTTCACCACGACCGTCGTCGGCGACGGCGCGACAACTGCAGTCACAACGTGGCCGGCTGCGATGTGGCCGGCGGCGATGTGCGCGGCGGCGACCTGACCCACGGCATCGTGGGGGGTGGCGTGCGTACTCGCCGCGGCTTGGGCCATGCCCGCGCCGGTCACCATCGCGATACCGGCGACGATGCCCGCGAGCGGCATTACGAGCTTGCGGCGCAGCATCTCCGAGTGCAGCGAGTGCGCTTCGAACTGGGTGCAACCGAGCAACTCGACGATCCGCGTTTCGACGTGTTGGGGATCTTGGCCGAGTGCGCTCGACAGGGCGACGAGATCGTCGGCCCGCAACGCGATCGGTTCGCCCGGTTGCGACGCGCGTAGACGCGAGACGATCTGTACGTACTGCCCGAGCATCTCGTCGGCGTCGTCAGAATCCAGCGTGCGCGATTCGGTACCGATCGCGATCCGGCGGTTGTCGACTTCGATGGGTGCGCGCGTCGCGAGCTGCGCAGTGAGCTCCTCGCCGTAACACTCGGCGAGCGCGGCGATCAGATGCGGCGGCACGGGCGCGTCACCGCGTTCGTAGCGCCGAAGATCGCCGGGGGTCGCGCCGATGCGCTGCGCAACCTCTCGGCGGGTGGCGCCGGTCTGCTTGCGCGCGGCTCGCAGGAGCGTGCCGAGGCGCGGGGGAGCGAGGTCGTCGAGGAGAAGGGCGACGACGTCGGGCGAGGTCTCGTCGAGGTGGTCCATCGCTGTCCCATCGGCAGTATTCGGGACCTGCTCAACCATTTCGGGCACCCACCAGCCGTGCGGCGCCCGTACCATGCGGGTCGTGACGCCCGAGCTCGAGCTCCGCCATATCGAGATCCACGGCCATCGGGTCGGGTATCGCACCGGAGGGTCGGGGCCCGTGCTCCTCCTGGTGCACGGAATGGCCGGGAGCTCGGCGACCTGGCGCTACGTACTCCCCGCGCTGGCCGAGCGGTTCACGGTCGTCGCGCCCGACCTCGTCGGCCACGGCGACTCCGAGAAGCCGCGCGGCGACTACTCCCTCGGAGCCTTCGCGAGCGGCGTGCGCGATCTCCTCCTTGCGTTGGGCCACGAGCGCGCCACCCTCGTCGGGCAGTCGCTCGGTGGCGGCGTCGCGATGCAATTCGCGTATCAGTTTCCCGAACGCTGCGAACGGCTCGTGCTGGTGTCGAGCGGCGGCTTGGGCGACGAGGTCAACCTGTTGCTGCGCATGCTCGCGTTGCCGGGCTCGGAGTTGGTGCTCCAACTGGGATGCAACGATTGGGTGCACGATGCCGGCACGAACATCGTCGGCTGGCTCGCTCGTATCGGGCTCCACGCCGGACGCCACATCAACGAGGTATGGGAAGGCTACGGATCGCTCGCGGACGCGGAAACGCGCACGGCGTTCCTGCATACGTTGCGGTCCGTCGTCGATGTCGGCGGCCAACGCGTGAGTGCCAACGATCGTTTGTATCTTGCCGCCGCGATGCCGACGCTGATCATGTGGGGCGACCACGACCGGATCATCCCGGTGGCCCAGGGCCACGCCGCGCACGCGGCGATGCCCGAAAGCCGGCTCGAGATCTTCGAAGGCTCGGGACACTTTCCGCATTGCGAGAACCCCGAACGGTTCTGCCGCGTCCTCGTCGACTTCATGCAGACGACCGAGCCGTCCTCCCCGTCGGACGCGGAGTGGCGCGACCGGCTGGTCGCCCATTCCACCTGACCCGGCGCGTCGCACGGTGCGCTTCTCGGTAGTTGTGCCGGCTCACAACGAGGAGCTCCTGCTCGCTCGGGGTTTGGCCGCGATCGACGCGGCGGCCCGGAACGTTGACGGCAGAGGTGCAGGTCATCGTCGTTGCCAACCGGTGCACCGACGCGACCCCTGAGATCGCACGGGCGGCGGGCGCGGTCGTGATCGAAGACGAGTCGCGCAACATCTCGGCGGTTCGCAACGCCGGCGCCGCCGTGGCGACCGGCGAAGTGCTCGTAACCGTCGATGCCGACAGTGTGATGTCGCCGTTGACCTTTCGCGAGATCGAGCGCTTGCTCGGAACCGGTCGGTACGTGGGCGGCGGGACGAAGGTCGTTCCCGAGCGCCGCTCGGCGGGCATTCTCGCGACCTACGCAGTGATGGAAGTCTCAGCTTTCCTGCTGCGGCTCGGTGGCGGCCTCTTCTGGTGCTCCCGATCCGACTTCGAAGCGATGACATGGGTTCGACGAGTCGTTGCTGTTGGCGGAAGACGTCGACTTCGCGCACCGGTTGGGTGCCTACGGCAAGCGAACCGGGCGGCGTTTCACGAACATGCGCGCCGCGCCGATGACCGCCTCGTGCCGGAAGTTCGATCGCTTCGGCGACTGGCACATGTTCGCGATGGCGCTGCAGCTGCGGCAGATTCGAGCGGTGACGAAGGGCCGCAGCACCGAGTGGGTCGACCGATACTTCTTCGACTTCAACGAATAGCGCGGCACCCGCTCGCTATGTGTGCCGCTCGATCAGCGTGAAGTTGCCGAGGTTCGTGGATGCTTGGCCCACCGCGAAGCAACTCGTGGTGGTCTGACACTCAACGCCGTGCAGATATGCGCCGACCGTCGCCGCGGGATTCGGCGTCGCCACGATCGACCAGTTCGTACCGTCCCACTGCTCCGCGAACGTGCCGCCCGGGTCCTTCATGCCGACCGCGTAACAGACATTGCTGCTCGGGCAGGCGATTCCGTCCAGCTCGGCTCGGGCACCTGGATTCGGACTCGGGACGATCGTCCAGCTGGTTCCGTCCCAGTGTTCGACGAGGGTCAACGAATTTGCGCCGCCCGCGAGCGTGGAATACCGCCCGACTGCGTCGCAGCTGTTCACGGCGGTGCACGCCACACCGTTGAAGGTTGCAATGGTCCATCCGCTCGGGTTGGGACTGGCGACCACCGACCAGCTCGTCCCGTTCCAGTGTTCGACCAGCGTGCCGGCCGAGATCGAGGACCCAGTCGCATAACAGCTCGTCGTGCTCGGGCAGGAGACGCCGCCGAGCCCCGCGCTGCCGGCCGGTCGCGTGTTCGGAGCGACCGACCATGTTGTTCCGTTCCAATGCAGCATGAAGGTGTTGGCACTGGAGCTGCCCGTGTAGGCACCGACCGCATCGCATCTCGTCGTACTGGAGCACGCGATCGCGGCGAGTGTTGTCGCATCCGCGCCGGTCTGATTCGGACTCGTGACGATCGACCAACTCGTACCGTCCCAATGCTCCACCAACGTGCGGTCGACGAACGTGGATGTCTCGTAGAAGCCGACCGCGTAGCAACTCGTCGCGCTCGGGCACGACACTCCCGAGAGGGCCGCGATCCGCGAGCCCGCGGCGGGGTTGGGAGTGCTCACGATCGACCACGCACTCCCGTTCCAACGCTCTACCAACGTCTTTGTCGCCGAGCCATTGGAGTAGTTACCCACGGCAAAGCAGGTGCCGGCACTCGCGCACGCCACGTGCTCGAGCGCGGACTGCGAACCGCCCAGCGCATTCGCGTCGACGGTCCAGCTCGTGCCGTTCCAGTGCTCCGCGAGCACCGGGGAGTCTGCGCCGTCACCGACGGCTTCGCAGTTCGACGCCGTCGCGCACCAAATCGAATTCGAATTCTGAAGCGCCGGCGGGCGAGTTGGGACTGGCGACCACCGACCAGCTCGTGCCATTCCAGCGTTCCACCAACGTGTTGTTGGCGTGCGTATTGTCGGCATGCGTGCCGACTGCGAAGCAATTCGTCGTGCTCAGGCATTTCACTGCGCTCAGAGAACTGTCGAACCCGGGGAACGTCGGGCCGGCAACGATCGACCAACTGGTGCCGTTCCAGCGCTCGATCAGCGTCTTCCGCGACGAGGCAACCGAATATCCGACCGCGAAGCAACTGGTCGAGCTCGGGCACACCAGACCGTTCAACGCGCTGTAGGTCGAACCGCCCGCATTCGGACTGGCCACGATCGACCAACTCGTGCCGTCCCAGTGCTCGGCCAACGTCCTGGTCGCCGACGCAGTCGTGGAGAAGCCGACCGCGACGCACATCGTCGAGAGTGCGCACCGCACTCCGGTGAGCTCACTTACGAACGCGTCCCCAGGGTTCGGACTGCCGACGATCGACCAACTCGTGCCGTCCCAGTGCTCGATCAACGTGGTGGTCACCGATCCGTTGCCGGAGGATCCGACCGCGTAACAGTCCGCGGTACCGCGGCACGACACTCCGTTGAGGCTGCCGATCGTCGCCCCGGGTGGGTTCGAGGTGACGACGATCGACCAGCTAGTGCCGTTCCAGCGCTCGATCAGCAGGTTCGAGCCGGCCTGGCCGACGGCGAAGCAACTCGACGTCGTCGGGCAGAACACCGCGCGAAGAATGCTGTTGGGCCCGGGACTGGGGATGAGCATGTTCGACCACCGGGTTCCGTTCCAACGTTGCGCGAGCCCTTTCTGGAAATTTCCAACCGCGAAGCAACTCGTCGCGCTCGGACACGAGATACCCCGCAACGAGCCGTTCGTCGGGCCGAGCGGGCTCGGGTTGGTCGACAACGCCCACCCTGGCGCGGCGGCGGCTGGGGTCGCTTGCGACCACGATTCCGCCTGCGATCAGCGGTAGTGCGAAGAGCAGGCCAACGATGCGCCGGCCGCGCGACAACCGGGAAAAGACTCCCACTCGCGTTACCCCCCACGTGCAAGAATTGCGTCATCGCACGATACGACCCTCCCGGCCGAGGGTCAAAGGTGGTCGCTCATAGGATGGCGCGACCGGAGAGTTCTCCGCTTGGATCCCGCGGACTGTGGAGGCGAGATGACGCAGCAGGCAATCGGAGCCGCTGCGTTCGGACGCGCAACAGAATCGCGACCAGATCCTGAAGGTCGCGCTCGAGGCGTTCACCGCGTCGCCGACCGCGTCGCTGAACTCGATCGCCAAGCGGGCCGGCGTCGGGATCGGCACGATCTACCGCCACTTCCCGACGCGCGAAGCCTCGTGCTGGAGGTGTACCGAACCGAGGTGCAGAACGTCGTCGACTCCGCACCGGAATTGCTCGCAACCATGCCGCCGTTCGACGCGCTCCGCGCGTGGATGGAGCTCGTCGCGCATTACGGCATGGCGAAGGCGGGTCTCGCCGACGCGTTGCGCAACGCGCCGACCTACGAGGGTCTCGCGGCCGAAACCTACGGGCCGGTCATCGGTGCGCTCTCGATGTTGCTCGAAGCGAACGTACGGGCCGGCACGATTCGCGCCGACGTCGATCCCGATGACGTCCTCCTGATGATGGGTTTCATGTGGCGCATCGATCCGCAGAGCGATTGGCAAGCGCAATCCAAACGCCTGCTCGACATCCTCATGGACGGCTTGCGCGCGGGCGCACCATTGGAGAGAGGCTGATCTCATGGGTGGCGGTCCGGGTAAAGACCATGAGTTGGTTATGCAGGCACTGCGCGGCGATACCGAGCCGCGTCGTTGGGATCGCGGCGCGTGGATCCGACTCGCCCTCGCGCTCACACCCTTGATCGCAGTCGCGATCCTCGGAGTGTTCTTCACCCGCTGACTGCCTACGAGGTGGCGGGGCTCCAGGCGCGACGTTGTTCGCCTTCGGGGTCGTCGACGAGTCCCGGATTCGACGTCGAAGCGCATCGTGGCACGGCGCTGCGGTGTCGTAGGCGGGCCAGCCGGGGTCGCCGGTGCGGGCGAATGCGATCCAGGCGCGGTGCATCGTGTCGGCGATGCCTTGCCGTTCGGGACCTTCGCCGGTTACGCCTTCGGTGTTGCGATCGAGGTTGTCGAACACGAACGGGATCTCGATCGCGTGCGTGCTGCGCAGGATCCCGCCGAACGCAGGTGTCTCCCACGAGAACCGGTACATCCATGAGGGTCCGTGCGCGAGTTGCGCCTCGACCAACTTGATGGCCGGAATCCGGAACACGCCGTCGGTGGTGAGCGCGAGCCAGATCTGTTGCGGCGTCGCGTCAGGGGAAGCGGCGCGGTACTCGTGCAACAAACGCGCCGGATCGTCGGCCCAGGGACGCAGGCGTTCGATCATCTGCGCGTCGTCGAGGTCGGCGAGCGTCGGGTCGAGAATCTGGAACAGCGTCATCTCGTGTTCATTGGTGCCGGTGAGCAGGTGCACGCCGGCCGCCGAACCGCTCCGCGACCGCGTCAACCGGCAACTCGGGCAACGTCGCGCCGTCGAGCACCGGCTGCCACGCCAGTCCGGCGATGCCTTCTTCGGCTTCGTCGCTCAGGTCGGGGTTGGCGGCGAGCAGACGTTCTTGCGGAACCGCGCGCAACGCGTCGAGATCATCGGGACGGATGTCGAGCTTGGCGATCGTGCGCCGTGCGACTTTGTCCGCCCGTTCGCTGGTGCTCACCCAGCGCGCCCGCCGCGCTCTCCGCGATCGCCTTGTGGAACAGCCCGCGCGCCGCCGGCATCGCGAGCATCGTCGCGACACTGTTGCCGCCGGCCGATTCGCCGAACACGGTGACGTCGTTCGGGTTGCCGCCGAACGCGCCGATGCAGTCGCGCACCCATTCGAGCGCCGCGATCTGGTCGAGGATGCCGGCGTTGCCCGAACCGGTGAGCTCGGCTCCGAACTGATCGACGAGGTGGAGGAAGCCGAACGGTCCGAGGCGGTAGTTGATGGTGACGACCACGACATCGCCGTGTTGCACGAAGCGGGTGCCGTCGTACCACGACACCGCGCCGGAACCGAACACGTACGCGCCGCCGTGGATCCAGACCATGACCGGCCGGGCCGCGTCGTCGCACGCGGGCGTCCACACGTTGAGATAGAGGCTGTCTTCGCTCGAGTGCGCGGCGTTGCTGCCGAGCATCCGGGCGATCGCGGTATCGGCCTGCGCCGACTCGGCGCCGAAACGGGTGGCGTCGCGCACGCCGTCCCATGCGTCTTCCCGCACGGGCGGAAGGAAACGGCGGGGGCCGACGGGTGGCGCCGCGAACGGGATGCCGCGGAACACCAGCACGCCGTCTTTCTCGAGGCCCTCGATCTTCCCACTGCGGGTCGCGGCAATAGTCATATGAAGCGAAAGGCTACGTGGCGCTCCGGAGCGTTCGGAAGTCGGGCTCACGCTTTTCGAGGAACGCCGTGAGCGCCTCGAGGTTGGCGGGGCCGCCGACCATGTGGGCGAAGGCTCCGTCTTCGCGGGCTGCGAGCGAGTCGGACGGCGTCGATCCGGCCGGCCACCACGAGCCGCTTGGTACCGACGAGTGAGCTCACGGGCTGCTTGGCGATCCGGTTCGCGAGCTCCATCGTCTCGGTCATGAGCGCGTCGGGCTCGACCACACGCAACGCGAGTCCGCACGCGACCGCGTCGTCGGCGGTGATCCACTCGCCGGTGTAGAGCGCGAGCGCGGCTCGCTGGCCGCCCATCACCACAGGCATCAACAGGCTGCCGGCCGCTTCGGGAACGACGCCGAGCGGCACGAACGGCGCCCGCAACCGCGCCGTCTTCGAGATCAGCACGAGGTCGGCGTGCAGCAGCACGGTCAGTCCGATCCCCACACCGAGCCCGTTCACTGCGCAGATGAGCGGCTTCTCGAACGCGGCGACGGTGTCGATGAAGCGCGGAAAACCGGGACCGGGGTCTTCGGCGTTCGCGCGCGCCGACGCGTCGATCTGCGCCATCTCGCCGAGGTCCTGGCCGGCCGAGAACGCGCGACCCGTTCCGGTGAGCACGACGCACGCGATGTCGTCGCGCGCCGCCGCCTCTTGGAATGCCTGCGCGCACACGTCGTAGAGGGGAGTGTTGAACGCGTTCAGGGCGTCGGGTCGGTCGAGGGTGAGCACGCGTACGCCGTCTCGATCATCGATTTGGAGCAAGGTCAGATCCCGTCCCAAACCATTGGACTCGCTTTCGGCGGCGCCGCGGATTCGCGGTCGAGCAGGAGCTGCTCCGGTGACTGCTTGTTGATGTGGCCGATCAGCATGTTGTAAACGCTGTAGCCCACGAGCTCGCGCAAACGTGGCGAGAACCGGGAAACGGTTTCGCGCGAGAGCCCGAGCTGTTGGTTCTCCTGCTGACGGATGTAGCCCGCGCAGTAGTTCATCGCGATGCCCATGCGCGTCTCGTCGGTGGTGTTGGCGCCGCCGCCGTGCCACAGGCTCCCGTGCCAGATGAGCACCGAACCCGCGCGCATCTCGGCCGCGATCGAATCGAACTCCGCGCCGTACTCGGGGGAGTGGTCGGCGAGGTGCGTGCCCGGGATGATCCGCGTCGCGCCGTTCGCCTCGGTGAAGTCGGTGAGCGCCCACATCGAGTTGCACACCGTGGGCGGATGCGGTTTCGGGATGGGGATGAGCTGATCGTCGGCGTGGATGGGCTGCGCGGTCTCACCCGGTTGGATCGCGATCGACGACAACGACGAGATCAAGCACCCCGGATCGAGCACGCCTTCGACGATCGGCAGCACGTGGCGGTGCACCGGCACCAGCTCGAACACGCGATCGAACGCGAGCAGGTTGTAGAGGCGGAGTGTGTGGTGACCTTCGAACGAGTTGGCCGCGGGCTCGACGCCGAAGTACACCTCGAGTCGTTCGAGATCGCGCCGCAGCGCGTCGATCAGCTCGGGCTCGATCGCATCCTCGACGATCGTGTAGCCGTGCTCGGCGACACGGTGCACGTGTTGCGCGACGTCAACCTGGGTCTCCATCGCCGGGCAGGCTACTTTCCGGGTCCATGGCCCTGTATGCCCTCGGCGAGATCGTCCCGCGCATCGATCCCGATGCCTTCGTGCACCCCGATGCCACGATCATCGGCAACGTCGAGATCGGCCCCGGCGCAACCGTCTGGCCCCAGGCGGTGTTGCGGGGCGACCAGAGCGGCATCGTGATCGGCGCTCGCACCTCGGTGCAGGACGGCGCGGTGCTCCACTGCACACGCGAGTTGGTGACGACGGTCGGCGCCGACTGCACGATCGGTCACCTCGCGCATCTCGAAGGCTGCACGGTGGAAGACGGCGCGCTGATCGGGACCGGTTCGATCGTGTTGCACCGCGCGATCGTCAGGACCGGCGCGCTGGTGGGTGCGGGTGCGGTCGTCACCAACGACATGGAGGTGCCGAGCGGCGCGATGGCGCTCGGCGTTCCGGCCAAGATCCGGCTCGACGCGGTCGACCCGAAGCAGGTCACCTTCCCGGCCGAGGAGTACCAGCGCAACTGGGCCCGCTACCGCGCCGAGATGCGCCGGATTGATTGACGTCGTCGGATGGCAGACGTTCCTTCCGAAGCAGACCGGCCCGTCGACACCGCGGCCGCGCTCGGAGAGACGCTCGCCTTCCTCGAGTTGCGGCGTGACCCTGATGCCGATCCGGACGATGACGATGCGTGGATCGCCGACACTCCCGACTGGTTCGGCGCCGTGCTCTTCGGTGGCTTCGCGATTTCGCAGGCGATCATGGCGGTGACGCGGACCGCACCCGAAGGCCGAAGACTCCACTCCTTGCACGCCTATTTCCTGCGGCCGGTCATCGGCGGGAAGCCGCTCTCGTTCCGGGCGCGCACGCTCCGCGAGGGACGGTCGTTCACGTCGCGGCACGTCGAGGCCAGTCAAGACGGAAAGCCCGCACTCGACATGACGTGTTCGTTCACCGCCGACACCGATGGGTACGTCTACGACCTGCCGGGCCGCGCCGATGTCCCGACGTTCGACGAGGTCGAGCGCGAAGAGGGCGAGGGTCCGTGGGTGGCCGGGATCATCGGTCCCACGCCCGCCGCGGCCGACGGCACCCGCGAATCGACGCATCGCATGTGGATGCGGATCCCGCACCGGCTACCCGACGACGAACACCTGCACGCGGCGTTGCTCGGGTTCGCGACCGACTGGACCGAGACCGGCGGCCGACCACTGCACCTCGAAGGCGACATCACCGGGATGGTGAGCCTCGATCACGCGGTGTGGTTCCACCGTCCCGCGCGAGCCGACGAGTGGCTGTACTACGACGCGCATTCACTCGTGAACGCGGGCGGACGCGGATTGCTGCGCGGCGTGATTCGCGACACCGACGGTCGGGTCGTGATCTCGGTGGCGCAGGAGATGCGGCTCACGCCTGTCTGAACGATTGGCGTCTAGCGATCGGCGACGAACACCGCGAGGTCGTGCGCGGACCAGACGATCTCGGTGCGGAACGCCGCCGCTTCCAACCACGCGAGCAGATCGCGCGCCCGGTCGGGCTTGTCGTAGTCGTCGGTGAGCGGCGTGGTCGCGTCGGCCGCGTCGTCGGGGATGACCACGTCGGCCATCACGAACCGGCCGCCGGCGCGCAGCGCGCGTGCACCGCCGCGAACAACGCCTGCTTGGCCGGCCCGTCGAGGTGATGAATCGCCAGCGCCGAGACGACGAGATCGAATGGACCGTCGGGCAAGCGGATCGGAGAGATCGGCGACCACGACCCGCTCGACGTTCGCGGCCGGGAGCGCGGCTTCGGCGACCGCGAGCATGCCCGGGTTCTCGTCGACGAGTACGAGCTGCGCGTCGGGCACGCGCGCAGGACGGCGAGCGAAGTCGAACCGGTTCCCGCGCCGAGATCGAGCGTGCGCGGCGCACCGTCGTGGGTGAACGCACGCGTCGCGCGCTCCACTTCGCCTTGCAGCGTGTCGTAGTCGATGACCTCGGACCGGACCATGTCGAGGTAGGTGTCGGGATCGAAGTGGAACTGCGCCATGCTTCCGGCCTTACGAGACGCCGGGACTAGGAGACATTGGCCCCGACCAGGCGGCCGATGCCCCACGTCACGGCCATGGCGAGCGACGACCACACGACCACGCGCGTCGCGGCCCGCACCCAGCCCGCGCCGCCGGCGACCGCCGACAAGCGCACCGAGGCCGATGAGCGCGGCGAGCGCGACCACCGCTGTCACGATGATGCGCACGTCGATCGGGGCCAGCGTCACCGCCGCGAACGGGAGGATCGCCCCGAGGGTGAACGCGATCGCCGACGTGCCTGCGGCCTGAAATGGCCGGGCGATCGCGATCTCGGTGATGCCGAGCTCGTCGCGCATGTGGGCACCGAGCTCGTCGTGGGCCATGAGCTGTTCGGCGACGAGTCGAGCCAGACCGGGCTCGACCCCGCGGAGCTCGTAGATCTTGGCGAGCTCGTGCAGCTCGGCCATGCGATTGTCGGCGAGCGCTTCGGCTTCGATGCGCACGTCGGCTTCCTCGGCGTCTCGCTGCGAGCTCACCGAGATGTACTCACCGGCGGCCATCGACATCGCGCCGCCGACGAGGCCGGCGATTCCCGCGGTGAACACCGGCGTGCGGGTGGAGGTTGCGGCGGCGACGCCGATCACCAGACTCGCGGTCGAGACGATGCCGTCGTTGGCGCCGAGCACGGCGGCCCGGAGCCAGCCCGTGCGGTGGCTCTTGTGGTCTTCCTTGACGTGCTGCGAGACCGATGCCACAGAGCCGCACGCTAGCTTTCCGCTACTACGCCGACCGGAGGAAAATCATGCCCGAAGCCGTGATCGTCGCCACCGCCCGCACCCCGATCGGACGGGCGAACAAGGGATCGCTGGTCGACTGCCGACCCGACGACCTTTCCGGGTTCATCATCAGCTCGTTGCTGGCCAAGGTTCCCGGACTCGATCCCGGTCTCATCGAAGACGTGATCTGGGGTTGCGGCCAGCCCGCCGGTGAGGCCGGCACCAACATCGGCCGGGTCGCCGGAATTCTCGCCGGCATCGACGCGCCGGGCGTGACCGTCAACCGTTACTGCTCGTCGTCGTTGCAGACGATCCGCATGGCCGGGCACGCGATCAAGGCCGGCGAAGGCGACGTGTTCGTCGCCGGCGGTGTCGAGACCGTGAGCCGCTTCCAGTACGGCGCGGCCGACACCGGTTCGCCGAACGCGAAGTTCGGCGAGGCGCACGCCCGCACCAAGGAACGCGAAGCGGGCGGCCAGCCCACGTGGACGCCGCCGAGCGGCTTTCCCGACGTCTACATCGCGATGGGCCAGACCGCGGAGAACGTGCGGGAGATCGAAGGCGTCGGTCGCACCGAGATGGACGAGTTCGCGGTGCGGTCGCACGAGAACGCACTCGCCGCGCAGGCGAACGGCTTCTTCGAGCGGGAGATCACGCCGGTCACGACGCCCGACGGCACCGTCGTCTCGCAAGGACGACGGCCCGCGCGCCGGCTCGACGGTCGAGAAGCTCGCGACACTCAAGCCCGTGTTCCGGCCCGACGGTGAAGTGACGGCCGGCAACGCGTGCCCGCTGAACGACGGCGCGGCCGCGGTCGTCGTGATGAGCGACACCAAGGCCAAGCAGCTCGGCATCACGCCGCTCGCCCGCATCGTCGCCAGCGGAGTGAGCGCGCTCGACCCGGAGATCATGGGCCTCGGTCCGATCGAGGCGAGCCGCCAGGCGCTGAAGCGGGCGGGACTCACCATCGACGACATCGACCTCGCCGAGATCAACGAAGCGTTCGCCGCGCAGGCGATCCCGAGCGCCAAGCACCTCGGCATCCCGATGGAGAAGCTCAACGTGCACGGCGGCGCGATCGCGCTCGGCCACCCGTTCGGCATGACCGGCGCGCGCATCATGACCACGCTGATCAACGGTCTCCAGACCGACGGCAAGCGTTACGGCCTCGAGACCATGTGCGTCGGCGGCGGCCAGGGCATGGCCATGATCGTCGAAAGGCTCTAGCAATCGAACTGGCGTGACTTCGCTACCTGTGGCGTAGCGAAGTCACGCAGGTTCGCTTCTTAGAGGGGGCGCAGGTGGGTGTCGGTGACGATCGTCGCCTGTTGGGTGTGGGGGCGTTCGGCGCGTGACGCCATGATCCCTTGCTCTTCACGCAGCGCGGCCATGCCGACGTTGTGGCCCGTGTAGCTCGGCGGCTTGTTCGAGCATCCAGACGATGCCTTCCGCCGCGACCTCCGACGGCTCCCAGTCGGAGTGGTCGACGTCGGGGAGGTTGAACACGAAGCCCTCCGACGCGACCGGCACGTCGATGCGGAACGTGTTGACCGCGACGTCGAACGGGCGGAGCTGGTGCGCGGCCGACACGGTGAGGTGTTCGAGCGCGGCCTTCGCCATGCCGTACGCCATGAGGCCCGGGAAGTAGTTGAGGCCGGCGATCGACGAGACGTTGAGGATCGACCCTTCGCGCTGCGCCTTCATCGCGGGCATGACCGCGCGAATCGCCTGCAACGGCGCGCGCAGGTCGACCTGCATCACGAGGTCGAACCGCTTCATGTCGAGATCGAGATCGCCGGGGAACGTGATCGCGGCGTTGTTGACGAGCATGTCGACCCGGCCGAAGTGCTCGACGGTCGTCGCGACCATGCGATCGACCTCGACCTCTTTGGCGAGGTTGGTGGGCACCGCGATCGCAGTCGCCGCCCGCGTCGGTGATCTTGCGCACGGTCTCGTCGATCGTGCCCGGAATCGGAACCGGCGCGGCATCGGTTGCCCGCGCCGCGCACGCGACCTTGCATCCGCGTTCGGCGAGCATCAGCGCGGTCGCCGCGCCCACACCCCGGCTCGCGCCCGTGACGATTGCGACTTTCCCGTCGAGATCCATCGCCACAAACTAGAGGGACGGAAGCTCCTGATGCTCGGTCAGCGAGAGCGCGTAGTGGTCGACTGCCACCCTCCACGCGTTCGAGGACGGCCGGCGCTTCGAACACGAGCGCGTCCGGATCGGACGCCGCGAGTGCGGCTTCGATCTCGTCCCAGGAAACGGGAGTCGAGACCGTCGGTCGTTCCGCGATGCGCAGTGAATACGCGCACACCGTGGTCTTGTGCCGGTCGTTCTGGCTCCAGTCGACGAACACCTTGCCCTTGCGATCGGCCTTCGCCATCTCCACCGTCACGCGCTTCTTGTCTCGCGCGACCAGCAGCTTGCCGAGCGCGAGCGCGAACTCCTTGGTGCCGTCGTCGCTGACGGTGCCACGCTTGCGTCTGCTCTTGACCTTGTCGCCGTTGAGGGGGACCGAGATGTGCAGGCCCTTGCCGCCCGACGTCTTCACTACCGCGATCATCCCGAGGTGCTCGAGCAGCTCGCGCAGCTCGAGCGCGACCCGGCAGCAATCCAGCACGTCGGCGGGCGCGCCGGGATCGAGATCGATCACGACGGCTTGCGGCGTGTTCACGTCGGGCAGTCGCCATTGGTTGGTGTGCAACTCGAGCGCGGCGAGGTTCGCGAGCCACACCAGCGTCGGCAGGTCCTCGACGATGCAGCTGCGCTGGCCCGCCGTTGGGCTCGAGCGGCTCCGACGCCGTACCCATTTCGGGTGGTGCGGCGGACAGCGCTTCTCGAAGAACCGCTCACCGTGCGCGCCATCGGGCGCGCGCACGAGCGTGGGCGGCCGTCCGGCGAGGTGCGGGAGCATGACCGGGGCGATCCGGCGGTAGTAATCGACGACGTCGGCTTTGCGGAAGCCCGCCGCCGGGTAGAGCGCCTTGTCGAGGTTCGAGAGCGAGAGCTCGCGGCCGTCGACCTCGACGCTGACCCGGCCGCCACCCGTCTCGCGTGCCATACGTAGAATGGAACCCTATGCCTAGCTCCATCTGGACCGGCGTCGATCAGCTTCGGGCTCGTGCAAGTGCCCGTGAAGCTCGTCGGCGCGACGAAGAGCAAAGACGTGAGCTTCAACCAGCTCGAAGAGGGAACCAACGCGCGCATCCGCTACCGCAAGGTCTCCGACAAGACCGGCGACGAGGTGACCGCCGACAAGATCGTGCGCGGCTTCGAGGTCAGCAAGGGCCGCTACGTGATCATCGAGCCCGGCGAGATCGAGACGCTGCGACCCAAGGGCAGTCACGAGATCGAGATCGAGGAGTTCGTCGACCTCGACGACATCGACCCGCTCTACTTCGAGCAGCCGTACTACCTCGTGCCCGACAAGCGGGGCGAGAAGCCGTACGCGTTGTTGCTCGACGCGATGACGTCGCTGAACAAGGTCGCGATCGGCCGCATCGTGATGCGGAGCAAGGAACGACTGGTCGCGATCCGACCCGTCGACGGCGCGCTCTGTGTAGAGACGATGCGCTACGCCGACGAGGTGCTGCCCGCCGAGGGGATTGCTCCCGAAGACGTGAAGCTCACCGAGAAGGAGCGCACGATGGCGCGCCAACTCGTCGAGTCGCTCGCGGTCGAGGAGTTCGAGCCCGAGAAGTACCACGACGAGTACCGCGAGCAGTTGCTCGATCTCATCGCGCGCAAGGAGTCGGGCGAGGACATCGTCGCCGAGCCCCACACCGAACCGCCCGCCAAGGTCCTCGACCTCGTGGCCGCGCTGGAAGCGTCGATCGCGAAGTCGAAGACGGCCAAGGATCGCCACCCGAGCGGTACCGGTTCCACGCGCGGAGGCGAAGCCCGCCGCGGCGAAGCGCGCCACGAAGTCGACCGCGAAGACGGCGAAGGCGCCGGCCAAGAAGGCCGCGCGCGCCAAGCGCAGCGCCTGACGCCCAACTAGGCGGTCAGGACGCGAGCCGGCTCGGGTGCGCCGGCGCGGGCACGCACCGGAAGCCGGCGCACGACCGCGGGCTCACGATGGTCGTCGTGGAGCCACCCGCACCCGCCGCAGACCTGCGAGTCGGCGACTTCGGACGAGAACGCGTGGCACGGCTCCCAGCTTCCGCGGGCCAGGTCGAGTCTCGAGCTCGGGATCGGGGTCGGTGAGGGTCTCGGTCAGGTTGTCGTTCATGTCCCGGAGGATGGCAGCACCCTGAGACACTCACCCCGGACCGTTACGCCGGAACCCGCCCGCTGACTGCGCTCTCGGCCGTGAGGCGGACCCGCACGTCGGCGTCCCGGCACTTCGCCTCGACCGCCGGGAGGCTGCTCGAGAGCCCGATCGCGGCCAGCCCGGTCACCGCGTAGTAGCGGACGCCGGCGTCGGCGTCGGCCAGCGCCCGCTCGAGCAGATCGCGGGTGTCGGGCGACGCGGTCGCGGCCAGCACCCGCGCGGTCGAGCGGCGCACCGCCCGCGAAGAGTCTTCGAGCCCGCGGCGCCACGGCGCGCGTCCGACGGCCGGGTCGGCGCCGGCCAGGCGCTCGATCGCGACGCGGCGAAACGTGGCATCGGGAGAGGTGGTGGCGTCGATGATCCGCGCCAGGTCGCGGGGACTGTCGGCGCGCAGCGAGCCGAGCTCGCGCTGCGCGCGCTCGGCCTGGTGGTCGGGCGGCGCCGGGCGCGCGGGTACGAACGCGTCGCGGATCGCGTCGAAGAGCGGCAGCAGGATCTCGGCCCATCGGGTCGCGTCGGCAACGGTCGCAGCCAGGGTGCCCGCCGCGATGGTGATCTGCTGCGAGGTCGGGACACTCGCGGAAGATCGCCGCGACACGCGTGTCGGTCCCGGGGTCGTCACGGGTGAAGGTCAGCGCTCGGGCCGGGAGTGGGCCCGATGCCGAACCGCAGCTCGGTCGGGCGGGCGCCGATGTCGACGACGATCGGGTCCTCGAACGTGTCGCCCAGCGTGCGTTGCGCCGGTTGGCCGAGAGTTGTTTCGTCGCTCGTCGCACGCCGTGCGCCGCGTCTTCGGGCGTGTACAAGACCTCGACCCGGAACGACGCCGCCGCGCCATCCGAAGGCCGAGCGCGATGTCGGGTTCGAGTTGGTCTTCGAACCAGTCGCGCGCCGGGGCCGACCGCGGCCGCGAGCGCCGAGTCGTCTTCGGCTGACCACGATGCGGTGGAGAAGAAGCGCCGGAGCTGGCTCGTCACCCGGGGCACGAGCGGTACCGGAAGTGCGATCGAGCGCGACGCGAACGACTCGTTCGGCCGCGAACGCAGAGAGTCCCCGGTTGCCTACCTCGGCGCGCCCCGCAGCGCGGTCCGTCGGCACGAGGGCATCGTACGCACGCATATATCTACCATCGGGGCATTGGGCGGTTCCCAACAGGGTTTGTGATCTACGCAACAGTTGGCGGAGAGGGCGCTACAGCCGCGGAGAGTGATGCCGATACCCTGCGCACAGGTTCCTCTTCGCCGGGCACAGCTTCGCCGGTCGGATCAGATCGGTAGTTGCCATGGACAGGCATGTGATCCGGTGAACAACATCGCGATGGTTTCGCATCGCACCGCGCCGATCGCCCCGAGGGTGAACGTTCCTCGTTCTCGATGCGCCCGGTGTTGTTCGCAGTCGGCCGGCGCTCGTTGCCGCACCTGCTCGAAGCGACGCTGATCCCCGCGCTGCTCTTCTACGTCGTGATGATGACGATCGGAACCGGCGCCGCGATGATCACGGTGTTGGCGTGGACGTTCGGTGCCGTCGCGCGTCGGCGTGGTGCAACGTCAGCGCATCCCGGGTGTGTTGCTGCTCGCCACCGTCGGGCTCACGGTGCGAACGATCGTCGGCGTGCTCAGCGGCAGCGCGTTCATGTACTTCGTGCAACCGGTCGCGACCACCGTCGTGTTGTCGGGCGTGTTCCTCGGTTCGGTGTTCGTCGGCCGGCCGCTCATCGCCCGCCTCGCGTGCGACTTCTGCCCGATGGAAGACTCGATCGGCAAGAGCCCCGCGGTCGCCGAGCTCTTCACCGGCCTCACGGTTCTCTGGGCCGGTGTGCACCTGCTCAACGCGGCGACCACGTTCGGCTTGCTCGTGAGCCTTCCGCTCCACACGTTCGTCGCGATCAAGACCGGTGCGTCGCTGGCGATCACGTTCGCCGCGATCCTCTTCACGGTCTCGTGGGCGATGCGCGTCGGCGCGCAAAGAGAACTTGGTGTTCTGCCCGGCCCAGGCGACACTGACGCGCTCAGACGCGTGACTTGCGCGCTGCGGCCGTCTTTCCACTCGCGCAGCACGAGGTAGTGGCCTTTCAACGCCGCGTGCTCCATGGTGCCGAACCCCATGAGCGTGCCTTCGTAACCGCTGGTTGCCGGGAGCTGCTTGGCCCGGCGCAGTCCGTCGGCGATCCCGGCGCGGGTGAGGTGATCCGCTTGCGCGATGCCCTCGCCGAGCAGACGGCCCATGTCGTAGGCCGCGCAGCCGATCGGTCCGCCCGCCGCGTGCGGTGAGATCTCCTTCGAGCGCCGCCCGCCGTTGGTTGTCGTCGCTGATGGTGTCGATGTACTCCCAGCCCGCATAGCCGTCGCGCCAGTCGGGGCGTGCGTAGCCGAACATGAGCGCCGAGTTCGCGAGCACCGGAATGTCCCAACCGAGATCCATGCGCGCGACCGCAACGGCCCGCGAAGAGACGCCCAGACCGAAGTACACGAGCACATCGGGATTGCCGGCACGCAGTCGCGTCACGATGTCGGTCGGCGTCTTCGGTCAGCGACGTGATGCTCGCGGTCCCGGTCACTTCGAGGCCGAGCCGGGCTCGCGCCGCTTCGAAGTACTCCGCGTACCGGCGGCCGACCGGCGACTGGTCGAACACCACGGCTGCGCTGCGGAAGCCGCGCTCGATCATGCGGGCCGCGATGATCGGGGGCTCCTCTTCGAGCGAACCGACTTGGTAGTGGAACATCCACGGCGAACGGGTGCGCTCGCCGCCCGAGTAGTTGATCGCGGGGAGCCGGGCCGCGTCGCACAGGGGCGCCGCGATCAGCGCGTTGTCGGAGATCGACGGCCCGATGATCGCGACCGCGCCGCCCGCGTCGAGCTCGGCGAACCCGCGCTTGATGTCGTGCTCGGAACCGGAGGGAAGCCCCGCGCGTGATCCTCGACGAACTCGATCTCGCGATCGAGTCGGCCCGACGCCGCGACCTCGTCGAGTCCGATCCGCAGCGCGTCGGCAAACAGCGTGCTGCCTTGCGGGAAGTCGTACAGCAAACCGATCCGGATGGGCTCTGCGCCATTGGCCATGGGCGAGAAGTTACCCGTACGGTTCTCGCGTGTTGAAAGACGAGATCGGGCGGGTCGCGGGTGATGTGATCCACGCGGCGTGGGCCGGCGCCGTCCCACTTCGGCGCGATCGGCCCTCGCCATCGCCGGGCCAAGAAATTCGCGCACTTCGGTGACGGCTCGATGATCGGGTTCCCGCCCACGGTGATCTTCGGCGAGGGTCGCATCTCGATCGGCGCGGGCACCGCGATCGGACCGCTGGCGAGCATGAGCGCGGGCATGCCGTCGCAGGCCGGCCTGCGCGGCGATCCGGTGATCGTGATCGGCGATCGCTGCACGCTGGGCAAGGGCATCGGCATCGTCGGCCACGAGCGCATCGAGATCGGCAACGACATCTGGACCGGCCACTACGTGTACGTCACCGACCAGAACCACGGCTACGAAGATCTCGACCTCCCGATCGGCACCCAGATGTGGCACAACGAGCCGGTCTCGATCGGCGACGGGAGCTGGCTCGGCCACGGCGCGATCGTGCTGCCCGGTTCGAAGATCGGCCGCCACGTCGTGATCGCCGCGGGCGCGGTCGTCGCCGGCATCACGGTTCCCGACAACTGCGGTGGTCGCGGGCGTTCCCGCGCGCGTCGTCCGGCGCTACGAAGAAGGTTCGGGTTGGGTGACGGTCCCGCGGGACCGTTAGCTCACGCCTCGATTCTCGCGGGCTTACTTGTTCGCCGGCGCGTCGGCCGGTACCGGCACGCTCGCCGGCTTCAAGTCGGCGGGAATCTGTCGCTGCCTTGGTAGAGCGTGACCGTGTTCGCGGGATCGAACAGCTTCATCGGCGTGGTGGGGAAGTGGCCGGGCAGGTAGCGCTTGCCGCCGTCCATGAGCCGGTACATCCCCGTGCCCTGGGTTCCGGTCTCGTCGGGGCCGGTCGCCTTCGGGTCCCAGAACAGCACGCCGACGTTGTCGAGACCGCCGGGATCGTCACCGTCCCAGAAGCCGTGGTCGCCGTAGGTCGTGATCGTGTTGATCCCGTTCGGCCCTTGCTCCCGGGGCGGCATGTGGTCGAGCCCGTCTTTGAACGTCTGCGGGCGTGAGGTTCGCGCCCGCGAGGTACAGCGCCGTCCATCGCGAGCTCGACGTCACCCTTGATGATCCCGAAGTTGTTCTGCGTCGGGGGCTGGCGTTCCGAACCACCACTCGTGCAACGTGTACGCGTCCTGCTTCTGCTTGGGCAGCCGGGCCGGCGTGAGCTGCAATCCGAACGCGTGCTGCCACTGCTTCTGGTCGAACGTCCGCGCGAACACGGCCGTGTCGGCGAGCACCGTGCCGGCCATCACCCACTCGGGGAAGTAGCCCTGCTCGGTCATGTTCTTGGTGAGGTACGCCGGGAAGATCGGGTCGCCGGTGAAGATGATCGTGGTGGCGCCCGTGGCCTTGAGCTTGTTGGCGATCGTGCGCCCGTCGGCGGCCAGTGACTGCGGGTTGAGGAAGTAGCTGACGTGCCCGTTGTTCGCGAGCGGCAGGCCGGCCGCCTTCAGGTCGTTGTAGAAGTTGTCCCACGACTCCTTGTACTCGCCGTTCGGGGTGTCGTAGCTGAGGAGCGCGTAGCGCCGAGGTTGCTTCTGCAGCTCGGGATCGCCCGCGTAGATCGCCTTACCGTCGCCGAGCTGCTTCTTGACGAGCTCCGTCGTGAGCGCCGCGGTCTGTTCCGGTGTGCGGACCCGGTCGGCCAGACGTACGGCGAGTTCGCCTCGTCGAACGACTGCGGTGCGGCGACGATGCAGGCCCCGATGCACATGATGTGCTTGCGGGCGAGCTCGGTCTGGAAGCTCTGGGCCTGGGCCGGGCCGCCGAGGACCGCGAACACACCCGCGGCGGCAGCCTTGTCGGCGTCGGCTTTGGCTGCGACCTCGTCGGTGCTGAGGCCGGTGCCCTGGATCGCGACCGGCTCGATCTTGCGGCCCGACAGCGTCGTACTGATGCGCGTAGATGTCGATGTAGTCCTTGTAGGCCTGCGCCGTCTTCTCCGGCGGGTCGTAGGCGCCGGCCGCGGTGAGGATCGCGTCGTAGATGGGATCGGGCTTCGGGAGGTAGTACCCGATCTTGATGGTCGTCGCGCTCACGCCCGGCGCGGTCGCGCCGCCGTTGTCGCCCTCGTGTACCGCGACGCACGGCGGCGGATTCAGAATCGGGATCTTTACCAGCCCGGTGGTCGTGTCGCAGTCGTCGGACCACTTGTACTTGTCCAGCGTGCCCGCGGCCTTGGCCTCGTTGTAGAAGATCGGCACGTCGGCGAACGTCGGCTTCGAGCCTGTCGTCGTCGACGTATTGGTCGACACGGAGTTCTTGTCGTCCTTGCCGCCATTCACGACCGCGATGATCGCGATCACGATGGCGACGATCACGACTACTGCCAACACGGGCGCGTAGCGAGCGAGCGGCGAACGGGCGGGACGCGGAGTCTGCGGTGTGGCCAATGTTCCCCCAGGAATTCGATGTGAAGTGCGTCAGTCTGGCCCGCGCACGCCACTGCGTGCGATCGCGGCGCCAGTCGTGCCGAGATAGGACCGTACGACGTCGGGATCGTTGACGACGTCATCCGGGTTTCCTTGGGCAATGATCTCGCCCAGTTCGAGCGCGATCAGGCGGTCGGCCACGGAGAGCAGCAGGGGCACGTCGTGCTCGATGACGAGCATCGTCGCGCCGGTCTGCTCCCGGATCCGCAGGAGCAGCGGGCCCAAGCGCCTCGGCCTCGCGCTGAGCGATTCCCGACGACGGCTCGTCGAGAAGCAGCACCGACGGGCTGTGGGCGAGCACGCACGCGAGGTCGACGATGCGCCGGCTGCCGGTCGACAGCTCGCGTCCGAGCTTGTCCCGGAAGTCGGTGATGCCGAGGAGCTCGAGCAGCTCCTCGACCCGTTCCCGGGTGTTCGCTTCCGCGTCGGACACGAACGGCAGGTGCAACGCGGCGCCCACCGGGTCCTTCACCTCGAGGTGACGTTCGAACGCGAGCGCCACGGTCTCCTCGACCGTGAGTGACGGGAACAACCGTCCGTCCTGGAACGAGCGCCCCAGACCGAATCGAGCGCGGATGGCCGGCGGGAGCTTCGTGATGTCGAGCGCTTCGTCGCCCTCGCCCGCGATGATCGTGCCCGAGTCGGGAAGCGTGAATCCCGAGATCGTGTCGAAGAGCGTGGTCTTGCCGGCGCCGTTGGGCCCGATGAAGCCGACGATCTCGCCGCCCGTCGCCGACAAGGAGACCTCCGACAGCGCGCGAAGCCCGCCGAACTGCTTGCTCACGGAATCGAGCGACAACCGGATCGCGAGCTCGCCGGGTACCGCGTCGGGCTCGCGGGTCCCGTTCCTGCCCGTTCCGTTCTTTGCGGCTTGGTCGTGACCGTTCGTGCTCGGTACTTCCACGCGTGGGCGTCGCCGGCACCGAGTCGGGCGCGGCCGAGTGCGCTTGCGCGCCCTCGAGGAAGACGGAACGCAGCACGTCGGGGCGGTCGAGCAGCTCGGCGGTCGGTCCGTGGAACCGGATCTCGCCCTTCTCCATGAAGTACGCGGTCTCCGCGATCGTCAACGCGAGGTTCACCGACTGCTCGACGAGGATCACCGTGGTGCCCTGCGCCGCGATGTCACGCACGAGCGGGAGCAGTTGCTCGACGATCGTGGGCGCGAGACCGAGGGACAGCTCGTCGATCATCAACAGGCGCGGCTTCTGGATGAACGCCATGCCGAGTGCGAGCATCTGCTGCTGACCGCCGGAGAGGTTGCCCGCGGGCTCGCCCATGCGGTCGCGCAACACGGGGAACAGCTCGAGGACGCGCTCGGTCGATGCCGCGACCCGCTCCTTGTCCTTGCGGTGCAGCCAGCTCGCGAGCCGGAGATGTTCGGCGACCGACAGCGTGGGGAAGGTGCCCTGGCCGCCCGGCATCATGCACGACGCCGCGCGCGGCGGTCTCGTTGGGTGGCGCGTACGTCATGTCGCGTCCGTCGAACACGACCGCGCCGTTCGTGGCCTCGACCAGACCGGAGATCGTCTTCAGCAAGGTCGACTTGCCCGCGCCGTTGGTGCCGAGCAGCGCGACGATCTCACCCTCGTCGACTTCGAAGTTGACGCCGAACAACACCTGCACGCCGCCGTAGTGCACGTCGACGTTGCGCACGAGGAGCAGCTTCACTTCGCCCTGCGACCGCTTGAACATCACCTCGGCCTGCGCCGCGGTCGACGTCCAGACCCGGTTGATGTCGGAACGGACGAAGAACGAACCCGACGCCAGGATCCACGCGCCGATGAGGAAGATCGGGGCGACGATGAGCAGGCCGGCGCGGATGCCGTACGAGTCGGCGATGCCGCCGACGACGTAGAGCGCGAGCAGGCCGGGCACGATGAAGAGCGCGGCCATCGCGAACCCGAGCGACCGTACTTTCGGCGGGATCGTGAGCGAGAGCGACGCGTAGATACCGGGAACCAGCAACGACGAGAGACCCGACACCGCGATGTTCATAACGATCGCGATGCCGAGCGTCGGTGCCAGCGCGAACACCGTCCAGCAGGCGGCAATGATCGTTCCGAGCACCGCGAGCATGCGCATGCCGAGACCCGGATCGCGGCAGCATCAGGCGCGGCCGCCAACGGAATGCCGAGCAGGATCGCGACGATCTGCGCGGGCTCCGCGACGGCCGCGACCACGCCGCGTTGGAAGTCGCCGAGATGGAAGACCTGCTCGTAGTACAGCGACGTGAGGAAGGCGAGCCCGATGAACGAGGCCGCGAGGAACGGCAACGAGTACCAGATCCGGCGCAGCGTCCCGACCTGCCAGAGGATGCGGATCGACTCCGCGAACGACGGTGGGATCTCGTCGGTATCGACCACCGCCGCGCTCGCGCCCGCGGCCGCGCGTTCCCAGTGCCCGCGGCCCGGTTCTTTGAGCCGTAGGCCCAGGATCACGAACACGAACGTGGGGATGGTGAACACGAAGAAGGGGACTCGCCAGCCGTAGTAGTGCGCGAGCAGCCCGCCGATCACCGGTCCGAGCAACCCGCCGAGCGCGAAGCCGATCGCGTGGAAACCGAAGACGTCGGCGCGCACCTCGGGGGGGTAGTAGTCGGCCAGTAACGAGTTGTGCGTGGGTGTGATCACCGCGCGGCCCATGCCCGATCCCGAACGCGCGATCACGAGCATCAGAACGGTCACCGAGAGTGCGGTCACGATGCCGAACACGCCCCATACCGCGGCGCCGACCACCGCGATCACGACGCGTTGCAGGCGGTCGGAGTAGTGGGCGAGTGGCACCGCGAGCAGGAGCCCACCGAGTTGCGTCAGCGCGACGAGCGTGAGGAAGCCCTGGGTCGAGAGGTTGAACGACTTCTGGATGTCGGGGCCGAGCACTGCGAACGCGGTTTGGTCGAGCTGGTTGACGCAGTTGAGCCCGACCAGCACGATCAACGGGAACAGTGCTTGCCCGCCGCTCATCTCCTCGAAGAACCGGCGCGGCTTGCGCGGGATGTGGATCGGGAAACCCCGAACCGTGAACCAAACCGTGGGTGGCTTGCGTGCGACGGTCATGGTTCCAACCCGTCGCCGGCTGATTCGAGAATGGTGGTGTCGAGCTCGCCCCGGGTCGCGGCGTCGTTGACCGCACCCATGAGATCCTCCGAATCGATCGGCTCGTTCCACCAAGGTGTCGGCGACCAGGCTCGGCACCCGGATGCCCTTACGCCGTGCGTACCAGCGCAGCGCGCCGTCGCGCGCGTCGCCGAAGGTGGCGCCGAGCCCGCCGGGCATGAGCATCAGCACGAGCAACAATCCGGCACCGGTCGCGAGGAACGCGTACTGCGGGGGCAGGAAGTACTGCACGCCGTAGACGAACGCGGCGCCGAGCACCGCGCCCGAGATCGAGCCCAATCCGCCGACCACGACCATCGCGAAGATCTGGAGGCTCACCGCCGGGGTGAAGGTTTGGCCGACCAGCAGTTGCTGTTGCAGCACGAAGAGCGCGCCGGCAACCCCGGCGAGGAACCCGGAGATGGCGAACGCGAGCATCAGCGCGTTGCGTGCCCGGATCGAATACGCCTCGCGCGCCGCGCTCGTTGTCGCGGACGCCGATGAGCATGCGCCCGGTCCGGGTCGACCGCAGGCCGCGCACGGCGACGATGCCCAACGCGAGGACGACGACGGAAAGGAAGAAGAACTCCGCGTCGGTCGACAGTGGGATGAACCCGAAGAGCCGGGTCCGGTCGATGGAACCGTCGGGCAGCCAGTCCTTGAACGGCGAGTATCCGGTGTTCAACAAGAAGTCGGAGGTGACCAGACCGAACGCGAGCGTGATCACCGGAAACGCAAGCCCGCGCGCCCGCAACGTCGGCATGCCGACGACCACCATCACGAGCGCGCCGAACGCGCCCGACGCGAGGAGGATCAGGCCCATATCCACGTGCCAGCCGCGCCGCCATCTCCCCGGCCATCGCCGATCCGAAGGCGACGAACGCCATTTGGCCGAGGCTCACCTGCCCGGCCCACCCACTGAGCACGACGAGCGATACGCCGATGAGCGCGTAGATCGCGATCACAGTCACGAGTTGCACGCGGTTGCCGGGGAGGATGATCGCGATCAACGCGATCCCGAGCACGAGGAGGAGACCCAGCACCCACCGGGTGATGCGGACGGCCGGCTGGGTTCGGAGCTCCGCGGGTATCGGGCGAACCTCACGCGACTCCTGCCAGGTCGACGTCGCCGCGCCCGAGAGCCGCGAGAGTGTGCTCGACCGTTGTATCAACAGCGCGAACACGATGATCGCGGCGATGATCGCCGACCGGTACGCGTCGGAGGCGTAGTGGTAGCGCGCGGCCTGCGACACGATGCCGAAGCCGATCGCCGCGCACGTCACCGTGGGCAACCGTTCCATGCGACCGATGACCGCCGCGCCGAGCGCGCTGAGCAAGAGCGCGGGATCGAGCACCTGGCCGAGGGTCGCTCCATTCACGCCGATGCGCAGGAACATCGCCACGAACGCGAGGAACGCGGCGAGTCCCCACACCACACTCTGCAGGCGGCGCACCGGGATGCCGAGCAGGGATGCCCGGTCGGCACTCTCGGCGGTGGCGCGCAACGCAACGCCGACCGCGCTGAAGCGGAAGAACAGCGGTGAGCCCGGCGAGGACGATGGGAACGGTGATGAGCGTCAGTACGTCGTTGCCGAAGAACTTCGTGCTCGACAACCCGGACCCGACCGTGAAGCTGAGATTGATGAACGCCGGGAACTGCGTGGTGCTCGTGTTCCCCATCCAGATCGGCAGGGCGAGCGAGAGCGCGACGAGCAGCTGGGTCACGCCGATGGTCGCGACGGTGAGGATCAAACGCGGCGCGCGGAAGAAGCGGCGCAGGAACGCGAACTCGACGATGACGCCCAACAGGATGGAGGCGACCAGACCGGTGCCGGTCGCGAGGTACACGTTCCAACCCCACGACGTGTAGAGGAGGAGTGCGAGGATCGCGGGCGTTCCGCCGAGGTCGGCCGCGGAGAAGTTCACGATGCGGTTGGCGCGGTACACGATCGCGATCCCGAGCGCGACCAGCGCGATGAGCAATCCCTCGATGACGCCGCCCAGAACCACGCCCCACGTGACGTCGGACCAGAGCACCTTCACCCCGACGAGCATGGCCACGAGGGGGAGAGCCGCCATGAGCGTCGCCTTGGCGCGCTCGGAGGTCGTCACGAGCGCCAACGTACGAACTGTGCACGTGTGCACGCAAGACTGCGGGAGTCGCAGAAAATCGCGGCGACTGGAGATGAGGCGCAACTAACGTTCCCCTAATGCCCCACCCGGACGTTGCGCTGGAGCGCGCGCGCCTGCGGTTCGCCCAGGAATGCCTCGAGGAGATGCGCCGGCGCACGGCCGCCCGGGTCGCCGACGAGGACGTGCTGGCGGCCAACGAGGCCGACGCCGAGGCCGTGAAGTGGCAGCTGCAACGGCGGCTCGCGTCGCTCGACGACGATGCCGGGTCGCTGTGCTTCGGCCGGATCGACGACGAGAACCGGGACCGCTGGTACATCGGGCGCCGTCATGTCGAGGAGGCAACCGGATCGCCCGTCGTCGTCGATTGGCGAGCATCGGTCGCGACGCCGTTCTACCGGGCGACGCTCGCCGATCCGCTCGGCCTGCATCTCCGCCGGCGCTTCGTATTCAGCGGCCAAGAGCTCAGCGACGTGTTCGAAGAAGACTTCGACGATCCCGACTCCGCGGCCGGCTCGGGCGGGGTTCCCGATCCGCTGCTCGCCGAGCTCGGCCGGGCCCGCACCGGCCAGATGCGCGACATCGTCGCGACGATCCAGTCGGAGCAGGACGCCATCATCCGCGCGCCGCTCGAAACCTGTCTCGTCGTCCAGGGCGGACCGGGTACCGGGAAGACTGCGGTCGGCCTGCACCGCGCCGCGTTCCTGCTGTACGAACACCGAGCGCGCCTCGCCGCGGCGGTGTATTGGTCGTCGGTCCGAACCCGGTCTTCCTGCGTTACATCAGTCAGGTGCTCCCGTCGCTGGGGGAGACGTCGGCGACGCAAACGACTGTCGACGGGTTGCTCGCGCTCCGGTTCCGCATCGCATCGGAAGACACCGACGCGGTCGCGGCGGTGAAGGGGGACGCGCGCATGGCGGAGGTGATCGCACGGGCCGCGGCCGACGCGATTCGTATCCCCGCCGACGGGATCGTCATCACGTGTCGGGCCCGGCCGATTCCGGTGAGCAACGCGGAGTTGCAGACGATGCTCGATGCGGTGCGCGCCCGCGACGTTCCCGTCACCGCGCAACGCGAGCGCTTCCGGCGCGCGCTCGTGCACCACGTCTACGACGTGTACACGCGCGGTGTGCCACTCGGCTTCGACGAGCAGGAGCTCGGGGCGGAGTTGATGGCCGATCCCGCGTCGCGCAAGGTGATCGACGGCTGTTGGCGTTCGGTCGGGCGCGGTCGCGCTCGTCCGCGCGCTGCTCACCCAGAAGAACGCGCTGGCCGCGCGCCGCTGACGGTCTGCTCGAGCCGGAGGAGCAACAGCGGTTGTTGCGAGCGCGCCGCGACGCCGATGCCTGGGCCGCCAACGATCTCCCGCTCCTCGACGAAGCGGAGTCGTTGCTGCGGGGCGGGACCCGCCAGTTCGAGCACGTCGTGGTCGATGAAGCCCAGGACTTGTCGCCGATGCAGTTGCGGATGTTGGCGCGCCGGGCCCGGCACCGGTCGATGACCGTGCTCGGCGACCTCGCGCAGGCGACCGGTCCCGCATCGCCGGGCACGTGGGAGGAGACGCTCGCGCACCTCGGCGCGCCCGCCAACGCGGAGACGGCCGAGTTGACGATGGGCTACCGGCTCCCGGGCGCGGTCTTGTCGCTCGCGAACCGGTTGCTCGCGCGGCCGCTCCCGGCGTCGCTCCGTCGCGGTCGGTGCGCGCCGACGGTGACGACCCCGACTTCCATCTGGTCGCGGCCGACGAGCTCGTCGATCAGGTCGCGAACCACGCGGTCGACCTCGTAAAGGAACTGGCAACGGTCGCGGTGATCGCGATGCCGGAACGGGTCGCCGAGATCGAAGCGGCGATCGAGGCACGCGGGATCGTGCTCGCGGAACCAGGTGAGGTCGAACCGGACCGACCGATCGTCGTGGTGCCGGCGCCGCTCGCGAAGGGCCTCGAGTTCGACGGCGTGATCGTGGTCGAACCCGGTGAGATTGCAGCGTCCGGACCGAACGGAGTACGCCTCTTGTTCGTCGCGCTCACGCGCGCCGTCCAGCATCTCGCGATCGCGCACACCGGTGATCTGCCTCCTGAATTGCGCGGGGAGGCCGATCGCGGGCGAACTGCGCGGAAACGCCGAATAGACGCAACGGTGTGACGCTCGTCACACCCGTGGGAGTCGCAGTGCGGGCGTAGGCTCCGCGGTGATGAACGACTCGACACCGCGGCTCCGAATTTCCCGCCGATCGGGCAAGGTTCGCGTCGTTGCCGATCCGGGCGCGCCGGTGTCGGTCGAAGGCGGAACGGTCGAGACGAGTCCCGACGGCTCACTCGAGATCCATTCGCGTCATAGCGACACCCTTGTCGTGAGGTGCCCGACCGGGAGCGATCTCACGATCAGCACCGCGTCGGGCGCGATCGAAGTGACCGGCGAGGTCGGTTCGGTCCGAGTCACGACGAAGAGCGGCAAGCTCGAGATCGAACACGCGGCGGCGATCGAGGCGCGTGGTGCGTCGGGCCGCGTCACGGTCGGCGTGTGCACGGGGGAGTGTCACGTCGTCTTCGCGAGCAGCAGCGTGCATGTCGGCGAGGCCGGGAGCGCGGTCATCGCGACCGGTGTCGGGCAACATCCGGGCCGGCGCGGTCAACGACGCCGAGATCAAGACGGTGAGCGGCGACATCGAGATCGGTTCTCGCGGCGGCGGGCGGCTCTCGGCCCGTTCGATCTCGGGCTCGGTCCGGATCACCGTCCCCGAGGGCCAACGACCTTCGACCCGCCTGAAATCGGTGTCGGGGCGCATCAGCAACGAATGCGACCAGGGCGACAACGGTGAGATCAGCGCCAAGACGGTGAGCGGCCGCATCGCGGTGACATGCCGGTGACGACGACCCTCGCGGGGACCATCGTCTTCACCGACATCGTGGGCTTCACCCAGATGACCGACGAGCACGGTGACGATCTCGCCCTCACGCTGCTCGAACGCCAGGAGGAGCTCGTCCGGCGCACGCTCCCCGAAGCCGCGCGGGTGGTCAAGGAGTTGGGCGACGGGCTGCTGCTGTGGTTCGACGACGCGAGCGCCGCGATCGCGACCTGCCTGGCGCTCCAGCACGCGTTCGAGAACGAGCCCGAAGGTGACATGCCGATGTGGGTGCGCATCGGAATGCACTGGGGCTGTCCGCGCGCCCGCGGCGACGACATCGTCGGCCGTGATGTGAACCTCGCGGCGCGCATCTCCGAGCTCGCGGGCCCGGGCGAGGTGCTGTGCTCCGAAGCGACCGCCGAACGTGCCGGTGAAATACCCGGCGTCGAGTTCGAGCCACTCGGCTCGGTGTTCGTGCGCGGCATCGCCGACGCGGTACCGCTGATGCGAGCCGTCGCGCTCTAACGCGCCGGGTGTTCTAGGGAGAGCATTTGGAATGGGCGCTGGAGCGGGAGGGGATGATGCCGGGTAGCCGGCGGCAGCAGGGCGCGAGTATGAGTAGTCGCTCGCACCCCGAATCGCGGCGAGGGCGCCCCGGATGGACCGCGAGCAGCCGGCGCCAATCGACCTGCGGATGGAGCAACGCTTCGGCCCAACGAGTCCAAGCGGCTGCGACGTCACCGGCCTGCCGGCCCGATCCCCAGCCGCACGATCTCCTCGGCGATGCGCTTGCGCAGCAGCAACCTCCAGGACAGGGTCCAGTACTCTCGCGATCACGCCGATGCCGACCGGCGTTTCGCCGTCGACACCCATGGCACATCGGAACCGCAGTCGACGCTGGTCATCTCGAACGCGACCCACGATCCGGTCGTAAAGAACTCGGCGGCCTGTGCGGGGGAGGCGAAACGTCTCCGGGTACACCGGTTTGTCGGGGAGCGTGACGCGATCGCTGCGAAGGTCGTCGTTGATCTCGGCATCGGCCGCCAGGTTCCACGCAACCTTGGTCCGATCGTCGACGCCGACGACCTGGGCGCGCCCCGCGTGATCGCGGATACGTGCCCGGTCTCGTGCAACAGCACGCCCGCGACCTCCGCGACCGACCATCGCTGGAGAACATCGGGATCGACGTAGAGGCGCCACCGCTCGTCGACCGCGAACGTGCCCAGTCCCGGTGAGCACTGGGGCGACGAGCGCGTCAGAGCACGATCGCGAGGAACGGTTGGACCGCTCGCGCAAGCGTGCGGCCGCAAGCCGAACCGCGTCGATCGTCGGAGCGATCGCCGGGGGGTCGGGTTCGTTCATTGCAGCCGGTCGAACAATCCGGCGGTGCGCGGAGAACGGGTGCCCTCACCAGCACCTCCGCCGGAGGCGTCGCCCCGGGTGGACATGATGCCCGAGCAGGGTCCGAACCGCCGCGACCGCGATGTCACCCTTTCCCGCCCGCGTGCCACGGCGATCGCGCGCCACGCCGCTTCCAACGCGGGGAGGTGTTGTCGGCGAGGACCGCGGCGGTGATCGCCGCGAGCGCGGCGTAGGCGCGGTCACCGCGTTCGGGAATGCGGAACGACTCCGGATCGCGCAGCGCCTCCTCGGCGTCGGGAAGCTGGAGATCGTCACGCCACACGAGGAACTCGCGGCGGGTCCCGCGCGGACTGCGCCGGCCACGAGCAACGCCATGACTTCGTCCGTCGCCAACGCGGTTTGCGCGGCCGCGATGAGCTGCGCCGGCCATCTCCCACGAGCGCGGCGACGGCCACGCCCGCCCGGCGCCGGCCTGGTCGGCCGGTGGCGCGGAAGAGGAGTGCGGGACGCGCCATCACGAACGCGCCGATCGCGCAGCGGGCGATGCTGCGCACGTCCGCGAGCGTGTCGTCGTCGAGTGCCGGGATCACGGCAAGCGGGAAACCTCCGAGTATTCCTTCGGCCCACTGCCGGGCGTCGATCGACCAGTCGAGGTGACAGAAGCGATTCGCGAGTGGCGCCGCGAGATCCCAACCATCGGCCGCGAGCTCGGGCGGATTCGCGGCCACGATCACGGTGACCACGTCGGGGAGTGGGAGATCGCCGACGGTTCGCTCGAGTACGACCCGTAGCAACGCGGCTTGCACCACGGGCGGCGCGGTCGACACCTCGTCGAGGAACAGCACACCGCGCTGGTCGGCGTCGAGACGCTTCGCCCACGCGGGCAGTGCAACGCCACGCTTTGGCCGTCAGCACCGACCACCGGCAGACCCGCGAAGTCCGACGGTTCGCGAATGCTGGCGATCACGGTTTCACACCGCAGCCCCGCGGCCTCCGCCATCTCGCGTACGGCTGACGTCTTGCCGATGCCCGGCCCGCCAAAGGAGTACGGGCACCCGGGCGGCGACCGCAACACCGAGCGCGTCTCGTACCGTCATCGCGACCTCACTCCGGTGTCATCGGCGGGATCTCATCGATTGTCGAGCGCCACCGACGAGTCGTCGTCGAAACGAACATCAACGGTCGCGTCCGGGCTGAGTACCGACACCCAGTCGTAAAGGTGGCGTGCTGACCTGGGGCGATGCGCAACGGTGGACGCAGCGTGCCGGTGCCATCGACCGAGACGCCGCTGACAGTGAGCTCGAGGACGGTGAGCGGCTCGCTGCCCGCGTCGATGCGGACGCCGGACTCCAGGAGGCCGTTCGACATCGACGAGAGACAGGCTGAGCGACACTTGACCTCCGTTGGGCGCCGCCGACAACTTCGTCGCCAAGAGTCTCGCGCTGTCGTCGCGCACCAGGGGGCTCGAAACGCTTGGCGGGACCGTGAACCCCGGAACCGATGTAAGTCCGCGCAGCCGGAATGGCGGCTGCGACGGCTCGGAGTCGTGATGCGATCCGACGATGGCGAACACGATCAATCCGACCATCACCGCGGCGACACGAAGATCGCCGATCGACAACGAGTTCTTTCGTCCGTCAGTCCGGGGGCGACGCCAGTAGCGCATCTTCTTCACGGTTTCGTACTGGCGTTCGGCAGCGGATGCCACGTACGGAACCGTGTCGTTGCGGAGCTCGGCCAACACGGGCAGCGGCAACGGGTTGAAGCTGGTCACCCGGATCCGCACTCCCGGAGCGGGATCACGGGAGAGGAAGACGAGGAGCGGGTAGAGCACCTTGTTCAGATTCATGGATGCCCGACGAACCGGCCACAGCGCATGCCGGGTCGCGGCTCTCACGCGAGGTGTTGCCCGCGATCGCACCGAAGTACGACTGCGCGTTGAGCTCCCGATCGAGCGGGTTGTCGAGGCATGTTCTCGGATCGAAGGTCGCCGAGCCCGTGCCGGCTCCGCCGAGCGCGAGCCAGGTGAGGAGCTCGTCGGCGAGATCGGCCGGGCACGCCGGGTTCCGAGCGACGGCACCGAGCACCCAGGGTGGCGCGACGAGACCGTGCGAGATTCTTCGTAACGCCTCAGGTGTGGCCTTCGGATTCCCGGCCGCCAGGCCCCGGATCCACCGCGAGGGCGAAGGATCGGCGGCGGCGGCAATTCGATCCGCGGGAGAGGTCGAGCCGACCGGTGTCGTCCACGGCGTGTCGTTTCGAAGGAAATCGTCGATGATCGGCGCCGGAGTCGACGGGTTGCCCACGAGCGCGAGCCGCACCGGCGCCGAGTCATCGCCGCACAAGTTCGTCAGGATCGCGGGGTGGGTCGTCGGGCAGCCGGCGACGCTCGCGCGCGGACGGCCCAGGTCGATTCCTCCGCGAGCGAACGGCGCGCCTCGTTCGGGCAGCTGGGATTCGCCCCGACCGCGGCAGCTACGTTCTACCGCTTGCTCTTCGCCACGTTCGTCAACGTGGGCGCAGGCGCCGACGGATTGGCGGCGATCGCCCGCAGTTCGTTCGCGGCCGCCCGCTGTAGTTCGAGCGAAATGCGGGATCCGCTTTCGGACTGCGCTCGTTGAGCGACCGCCGCCAACGCGTTCGACGCCGCGTTGATCGCCGGCGACGACGAGTCGCACCTGGGGTGACTCGTCGTGTGCGAACATCTTCCACTAGAGGTAGAGCTTCTCGGGTATCGGCAACGGAGGCGCCGAAGCTGTGGGTGGCGGTGGCGCCGATCCCGCACGGGGTCGTTCGGCTGCACCCGGGCGGTAGATGCGCCGCAACGTCGGGACCGCAGCCGCGATGAGCCACGTGCTCACGCCGATGACCACGAGTGCGGCGGCCGAGAACAACACGCCGTGGCGGCCGTATGCGTGAAGGAGTGCGGCCGCGACCGCTTCCGAGTTGCCGTGTCCGGCCTCGAGCAGGCGAGGGAGGAGCGCGAACGCGAGCACCGGGCCGAGCGCGAGGAGCGCAACCCGCCGTCCGACCCGACCGATCATCTTCGCGTCGTGCCCGAGGAGGAGCGCGGCCCCGATCAGCACGAAGGCAAGGAGTCCCGCGAGCACGCCGACGCGTCCGACCGTGCGGGTGAGTCCGCCGACGTGTGGGAGCTTGCCGTTGCCGCCCAACGGGACCGTCACCGTTCCGAGCTCGCGGACCTTCGCCGCGATCGCGGGGTCGTGGTGCGCCACCGCGGTGCGAAGTGCAGCCGTCACCGCGTGGGTATCGAGGGTGACGTGCTTCCCATGGTCGGAGAGGATCGCCGCGTGCAGCTCCGTGATCGCGTCGGCGAAGGCGCGCGACGAACCGAGGGTCGGCGACCGCGGCGTTCACCGCGGTTCGCAGCTTCGGATCCGTCCCGGCGCGGCCCAACTGCGGCGCGAGCGCGTCGTGCAGTTCGCGCGCCAGTGCCGATCGCACCGACGGCGTACTGATCAGCGCGTGCGTCGCGCTACGTGTCGCTGATGGATCGAGCACGGTGCGGTTGACGACCCACGAGCCGTAGGAAACGGACGCGGCGAGAAACCCGAGGGTCAGGAGAACGCGGCCGCCGAACTTGAGATGCATCGGCCCAGGTTGTCGGCCGGTCCTTTCGTGTTCTGGAGGTCGACGTTCAGCCGGCCTGGTGCGCCACCGCATCGGCCCCGGCCACGGCACGGGCGGGATCGAGGTAGCGCCCGCGGACCCCGCCTTCACCCACACCTGCGATCGGCCGCAGCGACGACTCGTCGAGCTCGTACACCAGCACTTCGCCGGTCGGGAGATTGAGCTCGACCACGGCCGCTTCGGTCATGCCGTCGAGATACTTGACCAGCGCGCGCAACGAGTTGCCGTGCGCGGCGACGAGGACGGTCGCGCCGGCACGAAGGTCGGGAACGATCGCGTCGTCCCAGTAGGGGAGCATGCGTTCGAGCACATCCTTCAGGCACTCCGAACGGGGCAGGATCGCGGGGTCCAACGCCGCGTAGCGCTCGTCGATCCCGGAGTTCACGTCGTCGATCGGGAGGGGGTCGGGCGGCACGTCATAGGAGCGCCGCCACACTTTCACTTTTTCGGCGCCGAACTCCGCGGTGGTCGCCGCCTTGTCCTTTCCTTGCAACGCGCCGTAGTGGCGTTCGTTCAAGCGCCACGATCTCCGTACCGGTATCCACGACCGTCCGCACGCGTCGAGCGCGAGCTCGGCGGTGCGGATCGCGCGCACTTGAAGCGACGTGTGGAGGATGTCGGGCAAGATCTCTGCACGCGCCATGTCCTCGCCCGCACGCCGTTGCCTCGGCGACGCCGCGGTCGGTGAGGTCGACATCGACCCAGCCGGTGAACTTGTTCTCCAGGTTCCACGCACTCTGGCCGTGGCGGAGTAGCACGAGCTTGTAGGGCATGTCGTTATTGTGCCTCGGATGCCGGATCTGCACGTTGTCACATTGTGTACGGGAAACGCGGCCGCGGTCCGTAATGGCCGGGGCGGTGCTCCGCGAGCACGTGCCCGGACTTGAAGCTCTCGACCTCCGGTACGCACGTGATCGAGGGCATGCCGATGAGCTGGCGCACCCGCGACGCGATCGCCGCGCTCGACATCCCGGTGCCCGACCACCGCAGTCGCCAAGCCACCGCCGCCGAGCTCGACAATGCCGACCTCGTGATCGCGCTTCGCCCGCGAGCACGTTTCGTGGATGCGTCGTACGCACCCGCGGGCCGCGGCCCACACCGCGACATTGAAGCGCCTGGCACGCGATCTCCCGGCCGGGGCGAGTCCGTTGGGGGAGCGCCTGGCTGCGCTCGGCCTCGACACGGTCGAGCTCGAGTCGTGGGAAGACGTGGTCGACCCCGCCGGCGGTGACCTCGACGTGTTCCTGGACTGCGCACGCGAGATCGCCGACCTCCTGCACGAGATCATCCCCCGACTCTGACCGGCCCGACTCTGACGAGCAGTTGGTTCTAGATTCACCCGATGCCGCTTGATCTCGCCGCGCTGGTCGCGCCTGCGCACACCGCGCTCGTGTTGCAGGAGGTGCAGAACGGGGTCGTCGGCGCACCGTCGGTTCTCCCCGCGCTGGCGGAAGCCGCGGCCGCGATCGATCTGGTCGGAAACTGTGCGCGTCTTGCTCGCGCGGCGCGGGCCGCGGGCATCACGGTCGTGCACTGCACCGCGGAGACGCGTGACGACCGCAAGGGCGCGAACAACAACGCCCGTTTGTTCGGCGCGGTCCAGAAGTCGGAAGTGCGGCTCTCACCCGGGAGCGCCGCGGTCGATGTACCCGCCGAGATCGGTGTCGGACCCGGCCGACATCGTGCTCCCTCGGTATCACGGCCTCGGCCCGATGACCGGTACCCAACTCGATCCGATCCTGCGGAACCTCGGAGTCACGACGATCGTCGGGGTCGGCGTCTCGCTGAACGTCGGGATGACCAATCTCGCGTTCGACGCGGTCAATCGCGGCTATCAGATCGTGCTCCCGCGCGACGCGGTCGCGGGAGTTCCGCCCGACTACGCCGACGCGGTGCTCGCGAACACGCTGAATGTCATCGCCACGCTCACGACGACACCGGACGTGATCCGGGCGTGGGGTCCGTAATCGGGCGGGACCTAGTGGGTGGGAGCGGCTAGCGGAACGCTTCGACGCGCCGGGCCACGATCGCGGCGACCTGCGCTTGGATCGCGGCGTGCTCGGCGCGGCGCCGCTGCCCGTTGCCGGTCCGGGAGCGGGGCGCCTCCACGAGGTCGACGGGATGCCTCGACGCGCGGAGTTGCTGCCAACGGGCGGCGGAGACCGGATGCATGCGCAGGCTCATGCCGAGAAGCGTAATTCCGCGACGCGGCCGCGAACGCGGCAATCGCGCTGTGCCACCGCAACGATGGCAACCGAGTCCGCGCCCGGTCATCTGACGAGGTGTCAGATGTAGCCTGCCGTCATGCCTGAGATCCCCAAGATCGTTTCGGTCGACGACCACGTGATCGAGCCTCCCGGCGTGTGGCAGGACCGCCTGCCCGCGTCGTACCAGGAGGTCGGGCCCCGCCTCGATCGCCGCAAGGTCAAGAACATGAAGTTCGTCGGCGGCGTCTTCAGTTACGAAGAGGCCGGCGCCAACGAAGACGGGTTGTGGTGCGACTGGTGGCTCATCGAGGATCTCCAGTACCCGCTCACGCGCCTCTCGGCCGCCGCGGGCTACCCGCGTGACGAGATCACGGTCAGCCCGATCACGATGGACGACATGCGCAAGGGTTGTTGGGATCAGAAGGCCCGCCTCGAAGACATGGACGTGAACCATGTCGATGCGTCGCTCGCCTTCCCGAGCTTCCCGCGCTTCTGCGGCCAGACGTTCGCCGAGCGCAAAGACAAGGTGCTCGGCGATCTGTGCGTCAAGGCCTACAACGACTGGATGATCGACGAGTGGTGCGCCGGTACCAACGGTCGCCTCATCCCGCTGATCATCGTGCAGCTCTGGGACGCGCAGCTCGCGGCCGCCGAGATCCGCCGCAACGCGGCACGCGGCTGCCACGCGGTCACCTTCTCCGAGATCCCGCCGTTCCTCGGGTTCCCGTCGATCCACGACAAGGACGGCTACTGGGATCCGTTCCTCGCCGCGTGCGAAGAGACCGAGACGGTCATCAACATGCACATCGGGTCGTCGTCGAAGATGCCGAGCACGTCGGCCGACGCGCCTGCGGCAGTCGGCTCGACGCTCACCTACATGAACGCCGCGATGTCGCTCACCGACTGGCTGATGTCGGGCGTGTTCGAACGGTTCCCGAAGCTCACGATCGCGTACAGCGAGGGTCAGATCGGTTGGATCCCGTACGTGCTCGAACGGGCCGACAAGGTGTGGGAAGACAACCGGGGCTGGGGTGGCGTCGCCGACAAGGTCAAGCGGCCGCCGTCGGAGTACTACTACGAGCACATCTACGGCTGTTTCTTCGACGATCCCCACGGCTTGCAGTCGCTCGACAGCGTCGGCGAGAACAACGTCACCTTCGAGACCGACTACCCGCACAGCGACTCCACGTGGCCGCACACCAAGAAGGTCGCCGAAGAGCTCATGAAGGATCTGACGCAGGAACAGGTCAACAAGATCTGTCGCGACAACGCGATCCGCATGCTCCACCTCGACCTTCCGCCTGCCTGAGCAAGATGCGAAACGCGGATCGGAACGCGGCTCTTCCACGCGTGGCAGTTCTCGTCGTGCTCGGGTTCGCGCTGGTCGCGACGTTGGGCGCGTGCAGTAGCAGCCCCGACAAGGGATTGACGAAGGCGGAGTTCCTGCGCCAGGCGAACGAGGCGTGCGCGCACACGTCGAAGGCAGGCAAGGACGCGCACGACCTGCTGGCCGTGCAGTTGGCGCCCGAGCGCAGAGCGCAGATCTATCTCGACACGGTGCTGCCGCTCTTCGACCGGCAGGTCGATCGCATCGCGGCGCTGAAACCGCCCGCGGCCGATCGCAAGCAGGTGAAGAAGATCCTCAGCGCGGCGCGATATGACTCCAAGGCATTTGCCACGGGATTGAAAGCAGATCCCAAGGGCACGTTGTCGTCGACGGCCAACCCGTTCCAGACCTCGAGCGACATGGCCACCGAGTACGGACTCAAGATCTGCGCGAGCTGAGCGCTCGCGGGCCGGACGCGTCAGTAACATCCGGCAGTCGATTTGCCGGGTGATGTTGCCAGTTGATTTGGGGGGCAGGAATGGGCAGGTTCTCGCGGGCAATCGTGGTGATCGGCGTCGCCGCCGCGCTCCTCGCCGCGTGCGGAAGCAGCTCGAAGAGCATCGACACGACCAAGACCTTGACGAAGGCCGACTACATCAAGGCCTCGGACGACATCTGCCATACCTATGCCAATCGGATCGACGGCGTCGTGAGCAGCGCCGGCAACGGGCTGACCGTGGCCCAGGCCAAGGACACGTTCACCACGAAGCTGATCCCGCTGTTCCAAGCCGAACACAAAGAGCTCCTCGCGCTCGAAGCCGCCCAAGAAAGATGCGGCCAAGCTGCAGGCGGCGCTCATCGAGATGAACAGCGGGATCAACACGATCATCGGTCGGGTGGGGTCGGCCGGGAGCATCGCCGATCTCAACGCGATCGATCCGAAGGGCATCACGGCCTGGAAGATCGATATCGGGAAGTACGGCATGCACGTGTGCGGCTCGAAGAGCACGACGACGACGACGGCCGCGGGTCAGTAATCCCGATCAGTAACCGGGGCGGGGCCGGAACAGATCGAACCGGAGTCCCTGGTCGTCGACGCATTCGGCGTTGCCACCGGATTCATAGTCGGTGACGGACAACACCTCGCCACCGAGCTCGCGCACTCTCGCGGCCGCGACTTCGATGTCATCGACTCGGAAGAACACCGCACGCTCGGCTCGGCGTGGCCGCCGTCAATACCCGATGGTGGCGTGATCGATGCGATGTGGAACGAACCCGGTCCGTGCCCGTCGACGGTTTGCCACCCGAGCAGCGCACCGAAGAACGCGCCGGCGCGGTCGCCGTCGGGGACCCGCATCGTCACGTACCCGATGTCGCCGTAGCGGCGGCCGGCGATGTCTTCCACCGGGATGTCCTCGGTCTCGAGGTTCGTCTGGATGAACCAGCGATGACCGAACGGGTCGTAGATGGTTCCGCCGCGCGCTCCGTAGTTGACGGACACCGGTCGCAGCGGCGTCGCGCCGTGCTCGATCGCGAGCGCGTACGTGGCTTCGGCGTCGGGAACGTGGAGCATCAGCCCGACCGTGCTGCCGCCGAGCGTGTGCGGGCTGCGGTGGTTCTCTTCGGGGAACTCGCCCGCGAGCATGAACACGGTGTCGCCGACGCGCAGCTCGGCGTGCCCGATGCGACCGTCGGGCATGACGATCGGCTCGCCCAGCAGATGCGCGTCGAACACCTCGATGTACCAGGCGATCGCGGCCGCGGGATCGTCGCACGCGAGATACGGCGTGAGCGAGTGCAGACGGGCCGGCGTGTACTCACGGATCTCGGGCATGGCGTGTTCCTCCGGGGTCGGGCGGTCCGGATTCGAGCCGTCGGGGCCGGGGAGCTCGGCCGCGATGCGGCGGCGAAGCTCGGCGGCGAATGCCGGGCGGGGTGCGAGCGGGATCAGGGGTTCGCGCAGCGCGTCGAATGCGTCAGCCATCGGAGTCACCTCGCGCGTATGCGACTCGGAACGCGTTACGGGCGCGTACGAGCAGAGCTTCGGTCGCGTGCACGGTCCGAACGAGATGCTCGGCGACCTCGGGAACGGAGAGTCCGTCGATGTAGCGCAGCGTCAGCGCGGCGCGATGGTGCGCGCCCAACTCGTCGAGCACTTCGTGCGCACGCGTGCGTTCGAACCGTTCGGCGATGGTCGGACTCGTCGGCGGACTCGGGGAGCAGTTGCAGGCTGCGTTCCTCGCGGCGATTGCTTGCGCCAATGGTCGACGAGCTTGTGCCGCGCGACGCCGACGAGCCAGGCGACGCTGAGGTTCGCGACCGCGTCGCGTTGAATGGCCTGCACCGCCGCGAGAAACGTCTCGGCGGTGAGATCTTCGGCGACCGCCTCGTTGCCGACCCGGGCCCGGAGGTATCCGAATACCTGCGGCAGCGCCCGGTCATACATCGCGAGCAGCGCCGCCCCCTGATCCGGTGGCTTGCGCTGCTCATCGATCAATAGTCGCTCGGGCCGGGCGTTTTCCGACGGGTACCACGGAAAAACCCGTGCCCGTCTATAGGTTTGCTTCGTCTGGTGCCGATCGGGGGACCTATGAGCAACTCAGCATGAACACGACGACACGACTGGTTGCGTTGGCATGCATCGCGGGCATCGCGTTCGGCGCGTGCGGAAGCAGCTACAAGGGCCTCACGAAGGCCGATTTCTCAAGCAGGCCGAAGCCATCTGCACAGCAGAGCGACGACAAGCTCGGCGAGGTCAGCAGCGCGAACACGGCCGAATTCGACGCTCCAGCAGGTGAAGGATGCATACGCCGATCAGATCGTCCCGCGCGTCAACGACGAGGTCGACCAGCTCTCGGCGTTGAAGCCGCCGAAAGCGGACCGCAAGGACGAGTCCAAGATTTCGCTGACCTGTCTACGGGAGTCGATCAGGCGGCGGCCAAGATCAAGTCACTGAAGAGCAAGGCGGAGCTCGCGATCCTCGCCGAGCCGCCGGCGCTGAAGTCCGCCGACGCCGAGGCCAAGGCGTACGGGCTCGGGAGTGCACGATACAGCCAACTAGCCGTTCGAACGCGTTCGAGGGGTGCGACGAAAAATAGAACGCGTTACACTTCCGCGTTGATGAGCCAGCGCCAACTGCTGATCGGCGGGGAGTGGGTCGACGGAGCCGACGGCGGCTACGACGTCATCAACCCCGCGACCGAAGAGATCGTCGGAATCGCTCCCGAGGCGTCGTCCGCAGCAGGCGCTCGACGCCGCCCGGGCCGCGGCAGGAGGCGTTCCCGGAGTGGTCCCAGACCACGCCCGAATTTCGCTCCGAGTTGCTGGCGCGCGCCGGCGAAGCGATCAAGGGCAAGTACAAGGAACTTCTCCCGATCGTGATCGCGGAGACGGGCTGCACCGAAACCGTCGGCAAGCAGATGCAGGTTCCGACCGCGTGGACGCGGTTCGAGACCTACTCGCGGCTCGCGCTCGACTCCAACGTCATCCCGCTGCCGCCGCAGGAGATGCCCGCGACCGCATTGGCGCCGGGTGGGCTCATGGGCGCGATCGCGCGCCGCCAACCGGTTGGCGCGGTCGCGTGCATCACGCCGTACAACTTCCCGATCGTCAACATGGCCGGCAAGCTCGGGCCTGCGCTCGCGATGGGCAACACGGTTGTCGTGCGCCCCGCGTCGCAGAACCCGCTCGCGGTCATCGACCTCGTGAAGATCCTGCACGACGTGGGGTTCCCGCCGGGCGTCGTGAACGTCGTCACCGGTTCGACTCCCGCAACCGGCGAGGCGCTCGTCGAGACCCGTGACATCGACATGGTGTCGTTCACCGGTTCGACCGGTGTCGGCATGCGCATCGGCGAAGTCGGTGGCCGCACGATGAAGCGGATGCTGCTCGAGCTCGGCGGCAAGGGCGCGGGGCTCGTGTTCGACGACGCCGACATCAAGACCGCGGTCGCAGATGATCGGCTCGGTGTGGACGTTCCACTCCGGTCAGATCTGCACCGCGCCGACACGCGCGATCATCCAGCGCCCGATCTACGAACAGGTGGTCGAGGGCCTGGCCAAGATGGCCAAGGTGCTCAAGGTCGGCGATCCCTACGAGCCCGGCGTGGTCGTCGGGCCGGTCATCACCGAGCAGCACCGTGACCGGGTCGAGAGCTACATCCAGGCGGGTCGTGACGAAGGCGGCGAAGTTCTCGCCGGGGGCGAGCGCCCGCGAGAAGCCCGACACGGGCTACTACGTCGCGCCCACGTTGATCGCGGGTTGCCGGCCCGGGCATGAAGGTCGTGCAGGAAGAGATCTTCGGGCCGGTGATCGTCGCGGTCCCGTTCGACGACGACGACGAAGGCATCGCGATCGCGAACGGAACCGACTTCGCGCTCTACGACTACGTGTTCAGCGGCGACACCAACCGCGCGTTCCGGGCGAGCAAGCGCATGCGCGCCGGCAACGTCGGGATCAACACGACCCAGCGCAACCACAACGCCCCGTTCGGCGGGAACAAGATGAGCGGCATCGGCCGTGACGGCGGCGTGTTCGGCCTGCACGCGTACACCGAGCTGCAATCGGTCGTGTGGCCGGGTTGACGGTTTCCATCGTTCCCGAGGGTGTCGTCGGGTACGGCATCCAACTGCCGATCCAGTCGCTGTCGACGCGCGTCTCCAACGAGTGGGAACGCGAAGGCGGCACCATCGAAGACATGGCCGCGGTGGCCGAGGCCTGCGACGAGTCGGGTTTCCTCTACGTCGCCGCCTGCCATCACGTCGCGATCCCACGCGAACCCGCCGAGTTGATGTCGACCACGTGGTTCGATCCGGTCGCGACACTCGGGTATCTCGCGGCGCGCACCAAGACCACTCGGCTCATGACCAACGTCTACGTCGCGTCGTACCGCCACCCGCTCGAGACGGCCAAGGCGTTCGCGACAGTCGATGCGCTCTCCGGCGGCCGGCTGCTCTTCGGAGTAGGCGCCGGACACGTCGAGGGCGAGTTCGACGCGCTCGGCGTTCCCTTCCGCGAACGCGGCGCGATCACCGACGAGGCGATCGACGCGATCCTCGCGGCCTGGGCCGACGAGTACTCGTCGCACGACGGGCCGCGTTGGAAGTACGGCGAGGTCGGCCAGGGGCCGCGCCCGGTGCAGCAGCCGCACCCGCCGGTGTGGATCGGCGGATCGGGCAAGCCCGCGCTGCGCCGGGTCGCGCGCGTCGGCGACGGATGGATTCCGCAGGCGACGCCGCCCGACCGTCTGGCCGACGACATCGCGTACATCCTGCGCGAGCGTGACGACGTGCGACCGGGCGCCGTTCCCGAAGTCGGCTACCACGCATACGTGCACGTCGGTACGCCGTCGTGGGAGCTGCCCAAGTTCGTGATGAACGGCAACGACCGCATCATCGACTGGATCAACAAGCTCGGCGCGATCGGCGTGTCGCACGTGCAGGTTCGATTCGCCGCGCGCTCCGCGAGCGAGTTGTGCGACCAGGCGCGCGCGTTCGGCGCCGAGATCGGTCCGCACCTCACTCGCATCGCCCTTACGTAGACTTCTCGAGGCTCAGGAGTCCGATGCCCTTCCTCTGCATGCGCCACGACTTCCGCGCCCCGGCGTTCGGTCCCGACGCCGGCGACCGACATCTACGCGGCCGCGTTCGAGCAGTTCGTGTGGGCCGATCGCAACGGCTTCGACCTCCTCGTGCTCTCCGAGCATCACGGCATCGACGACGGTTGGTTGCCGTCACCGCTCACGATGGCGGGCGTCGTGCTCGGCAAGACCGAACGGGCCCGGGTGATGGTGAGCGCGGCCGTCCTGCCGCTGCACGATCCGGTGCGCATCGCCGAGCAGATCGCGGTGCTCGACAACGTGTCGCCCGGACGGCTGTGGACGGTCATGGGCGCGGGCTACCGCGTCGAGGAGTTCGAGATGGCGGGCGTGGATCACGCGTCGCGTGGCAAGACGCTCGAGGAGTTCATGACCGTCATGCTCCAGGCGTGGAGCGGTGAGCCGTTCGAGTGGCAGGGCCGCACGGTGACCGTGACGCCGAAGCCCGCGTCGCAACCGCACCCGATGGTGCTGATCGGCGGCGGAGTGCCCGCGGCCGCGCGCCGCGCCGCGCGTTTGCGGCTCCCGATGCTGCCGATGAACACCGATCAGAGTGTGCGCGACGCGTACGCCGAAGAATCGAAGCGCGTCGGCTACCGCGGGTTCCTCGTCGAGACGCAGGGCCCGACGTTCGTCCACGTCGCCGAAGACACCGAGAAGGCGTGGGCCGAGATCGAGCCGTACGTGATGTACGAAGTGCAGACCTACGCGTCGTACCAGACGCCCGGCCAGCATTCGACGCCCGGAGTGAAGGCCGAGACCGTCGACGATCTCCGGCGTTCGCCACAGTTCGTGGTCGGCACCCCCGCCGAGGTCCGCGCTCGGCTCGAGCAGGTCCCGGCCGACGGCAGCATCACGTTCAGCCCGCTCGCGGGCGGCCTTCCACCCGAGCTCGCCTGGAAGAGCCTCGAGTTGTTTTCGGCCGAAGTGCTGCCGCACCTGAAGTCGCCATCGCGCGGTTAGTCACAATCCTGGGGTCGACGCGGTTTGGCCGTTGGCCCGATTGGGCATTGAGGGGTACCGTCGGTCACCAGTCCCCCAGGAGGTCAGCGATGGCCCGTTACCGCCGCTTCGACACCGCCCGCGCGTCGACCATCACGATGACCGACGCGATGGAGCCCGATGCCATCGAGGGAGTGCGCCTCCGCCGCGCAGGTTTGCGCAGCGCGATGAGCGCGCTCGAGCGCGCGCTCGGCCGCGCCCGCGCCGACCGCGTCGACGATTGGCGCGACGGTGTTCGCGAATCACTCACGTCGTTGCACGACGTGTGGACGCGTCACATCGTCGAGACCGAAGCGCCCGGCGCGTTTCTCGACGAGCTGGTCGGCGAAGCGCCGCGCCTCTCGACTCCGGCCGCGCGTTTGCGGCGCGAGCACAGCGAGATTCTCGGCGTGATCAAGCGGGCCGAGAAGTGGCTCGATCAGGTGCTGCTCGACGACGACCACGACGTGTGGGTCGACGGCCTGCGCGCCGATCTCACCACGATGCTCTGCTCGCTTGCGCACCACCGCCAGCGCGGCGCCGACCTGATCTTCGCCGCGTACGACGTCGACATCGGCGGCGGCTGAGCGTCCGCTAAGCGTCTGGCGTCCTTCGTCTTCGTAGAGGGCTTCGCCGCGGCGGAGCCGGGTCGCGATCCTCACGACCGTCGGTAGCTCGCGGCGAGTCGGTGTGTGCGCGGCGAGGAAGCGCGCGACGGCGGTGAGCACGAGCGCGGATTCCTCGGAACCTTCGGGCCATTGCCGCGCCTGGCGCGCACCCGCCTCGACCGTCTGGAACCAGTGGAACTCGGCGTCTTCGGCCAGGAGCGCATGACCGAGTGCGGCGACCAGCTCGGCTCGGGTTCCGCCGCCGTGCAGGAAGCCGTAGGCCTCGCGCGCCGGCTTCGTCGACCATGCCCTGCACGTCGAAGCAGTGGGCGAGCGCGTCGAGGCTGCCGGTGGCCGTCTGCGGCATGCGCGCCGCGGGCACGTTGAGGAACCGGTCGAGGTTGATGCGCAGCGCAGTGTGCACGGCGCCGCGCATGAGCTCCGGCGTGGGACGGCGCTGCAGACTCTGATGCAACGCGTTGGCCGCGGTGAACGTGTGGTGCACCGTGTCCCAGTCGCCGTGGTCGTTCTGCACGTGGAACCGCGCGATGCGTAGCGCGGCCGCGTACGCAATCGCGCGTCCGAGTTGTTCTTCCGACGCGCCCGGCGCGCAGCGCGTCGAGCAGCGCGGCGACGACAACCTGGGGATCGTCGTCGAGCAAGGTCCAGCCGAGCGCACCGACCTCGTCGAACGTGCCGCGTGCGTCCGCGCCGACCGCCTGCGCGTCGGCGAGCGAGGCGATCGTGTGCTGCGCGAGCGCGGCGTGGTTGTGCGGATGGCGCCACTCGCCGAATTCCTCCGAGCGCGACGCTCCGGTGGTTTGGCGAACGAGCGTCGGGAGGACCTCGGCCGCGGCGTCGGTGCCGAGATGATCGAGCGCCTCGAACGCCTTGTTCGTGAAGTCGATCGTGTGGCCGCCGTCGATGAACACGTGGTCGGTGACCGCCGCGAACATCATCGACTCGACCTCGCCCAGCCGGCCCGGTTCTGCGAGCGCGGTTTCGAGCGTGCGCTCCGCCGCGTCCGAAGATCGGGTGTCGACGAAGCGCCGGTACCAAGCGCCGAGCCGATCCACCGGAACCGCTTGCGTCTCGAGCGGACCAACCGCGAAGCGTGGTGCGTGATTGCTCGTGTCGCGCGCAACAAACGTGAGCCCGTGCACGAGCGCGAGCGCGTGGTCGGCCGGGTCGAGTTGGGGGAGGAGGTTCGCCATCGCCACCAGCACCGTGAGGCCGGCAGCCCCAGCCCGAACGGCGGTAGCGAGCGCCGAACTCCACGCCCGTCCGCACGATCTCCGACGCCGGCACGCCCGCATCGAGGAGTCCGAGCACCGACTTGGCGACGACGAGCGAGATGTCGTCTTCCAGCCCGTTGCGCAGGCGGGCCTGGAGATGCCCGACCGGATCGGCGTGGACCCGCGGGCGCACGAACACGTCGTCGCCGCGCACGTCTACTTCGAAGCCACGCGCGTCGTCGGCCCAGAGATCGAGCGTGCAGCCCGATACGAGGTCGAAGCGGGCGTGGTGCCAATGGCAGGTGACGAGCCCGGCCTCGACGGTGCCCTGATGCAACGGAAACCCGAGATGCGGGCACCGGTCTTCGATCGCGTAGGCGGCGCCGTCGTCCCAGAACACGACCACCGGCAGCGTTCCGACCTTGGTGAGGAGATGCCGCGGCGGCTTGGAGTTCGCTGAGCGCTCCGGCCCGAACTTCGTCGGCGGTCATCGGTACCTCCGGACTGCTTGGCTCAACTGCGAACGTAATGCGCCGACCAGACTAGAACGTGTTCTAGTATCCGCGGCACCGACACGGAGGATGTGCGTGCAGCTCAGCGACATCGATCTCACCGACATGGACCGGTTCCAGGCGGCGTTCCCCCACGAGTGGTTCACCTTCCTGCGCCGCGAGGCGCCGGTGTGGTTCCACCCGCCCACGGAACCGAGGGCAACGAGCGCGGGTTCTGGGTCGTCACCAAGTACGAAGACGTCGTCGCGGTGTCGCGCGACTGGCAGTCGTTCTCGTCGGAGAAGTCACCCGAGGCCGAGGGCGGCGGGATCATGATTCCCGACATCGGTCCCGAAGGCGGCGTCGGCATGATGATGCTGATGATGGATCCGCCGCAGCACACGCGGTACCGCAAGATCGTGTCGTCGGCGTTCACGCCGCGCGTGATCAGGTTGTTCGAAGAGCAGGTGCGCCGGCGGTCGGCCGAGATCGTCGACAGTGTGATCGCTCGGGGCGAGTGCGACTTCGTCACCGACGTCGCGGCCGAGCTTCCGTTGCAGGCCATCGCCGAGATCCTCGGAGTGCCGCAAGATGATCGCGGCAAGCTCTTCGAGTGGTCGAACAAGATGGTCGGTAGCTCCGATCCCGAGTACCTCGTGAGTCCCGACGAGGCGATGAACGTGTCGGTCGACATGTTCACCTACGCGAATGCGCTCGGTGAGGAGAAGCGCTTGGCGCCCACCGACGACATCGTGACCGCCATCGTGAACGCCGAGGTCGAAGGCGAGCAGCTCTCCGACACGGAATTCGACATGTTCTTCATGCTGCTCGCGGTCGCGGGCAACGAGACGACGCGCAACGCGATCACGCACGGCATGCTCGCGTTCCTCGAGCACCGCGATCAGTGGGAACGCCTGCGCGAGCACCCCGAGTTGTGGGATCTCGCGGCGGAAGAGATCGTGCGCTGGGCGACCCCGGTCATCTACTTCCGGCGCTCGGTGACGCAAGACGTGGAGCTGCGCGGCCAGCAGTTGAAGGCCGGCGACAAGATCACGGTCTGGTACCCGTCGGCCAACCGTGACGACGACATCTTCGAGCGTCCGTTCGACTTCGACGTCGGCCGCACGCCCAATCCCCACCTCGGATTCGGTGGCCGCGGCCCCCACTTCTGCCTCGGCTCCAACCTGGCGCGGCTCGAGATCCGTGCCCTGTTCGAAGAGCTGGTCAAGCGGGTCCCCGACATCGAGGCCCAAGAGCCGCCGGCGAGGTTGCGCTCCAACTTCATCCACGGCATCAAGCACCTCCCGGTGCAGTGGACCCCGAACTAACGATCACCGACGTTCACGACGAGACCGCGGTTGCGGAGCTGCGGGATCGGATCATCGTGTTCAACATCGCGGCGACGGGCTATGACGACGCGCGTTCGCTGAGTTGCTTCCTGCGCGACGAACACGGAGAGCTCTACGCCGGCCTCGACGGCTTCACGTGGGGTGGCTACGCGATGATCGAGTGGCTTTGGGTCGAGGAGTCGCGACGCGGAGCGGCCTCGGTGCGCGGCTCGTTCGATCCGCCGAGCACGAAGCCGCGCGCGTGCGGTCGTGCGTGAACACGCACACGTTCCAAGCGCCTGATTTCTACCGCGCATTGGGCTACGACGAAGTCGACGACGGCCGGTCGCGCACGGCGAAGTTTTCTTTGCGAAAAGACTGCAAGAACCAGATCGTTAGTGTCTCACCCTCGGCGTATCGTCGAGGCATGTTCGATGTGCTCGACGAGCTCGAAAGTGCGATCGACAAGGTCGTTGCGTCGGAGCGCGATGTTGACGTCGAGCGCATGGTGCGGTTGTCGGAACGGGTCGAGTACCTGAAGCTGCGCACCATCCGCGAGTACGAGCTATCTGGTGCGTGGCAGGCCGAAGGGTTCGTGAGTACCGGGTCGGCGTTGCGGAACAAGTGCCGGATGAGTCATGCGCAGAGTTCGGTCGTGTTGGCCCGCAAGCTCGAAGTACTCCCGGAGACCGCTCGCCCGGGATAGTCGGGCGGTGTGTCTCGATGTGCGGCAGAGTGTGGTGTGGCAGATGTCGAGGAACAGAAGATTGGCGATGGGGCCCGACGATCAGCTCGGCTGTCAGTTCTTGCCGCGGCCGTGAACGCCGGCATTTTCGTATGCCTGATAATCGCGAGCCCGTCAGAGCGGACGTGGCTGATCCGGATCAGCATCCCTCCCGTCGCCTTCAGCGTTGCGGCGGCGCTGCAATATCGAAAGACCTCGTATCGAGGTGTGGGAGCGACTGCAGCCGTCGTCTATTGGCTATTCGTCGCGGTGTACTTCATCGAGGGTGGTCTGGTTTTCGTTCCCGGCGCGCTGCTGCAGACCGCGGCGTGGTGGGTCAGCCGGAAATCCCAAGCTGGGCGCTCGCCGTGGCTAAGGACTCCGGAATGTGAACACGGTTCTAACGATCTAACTCACGGTTACGGAGTGGGTCGCGGTTCCGGTCATGCCGTAGTTGTCGGTCACGGTCAGGGTGATCGTGCGGGTGACTCCTCCGGTCGCGTAGGTGTGTGACGCCGAGCCCGTCGAGGTGACGGTTGCCGCGGTGCCGTCTCCCCAGCTCCACTTGTAGCTCGTGACGGAGCCGCCGGGGAACGGATCGGTCGTGCTCGCGCTCCACGATTTGGTCGAGCCGTGCGCGGCCGCGGTCGGGCCGCTGATGGTCGCGGTCGGTCCGGTCTTCATGAACGCGGCGAGGCCGTTCGGACTGCCGAAGCCTGTGGGTCCGTCGTAACCGGCCAGCGCGTCACACGCCCGGTCACCGACTGCCGGTGTCGAACCAGTGGCCGGATAGTCGCAGTCGACCACACCGAAGCCCTGTGAGTTCGGGTTGCCACACCCGCGCCGCGCCTTCGCCGTCGCACCATCCGTTACCGCCCACGGTGATGTCATACGCGAGGCCGCGATGACCGTAGAGCGTGAGCGCCGGATAGGGCACACCATGGGCGCCGCCGGCGAGCCCGTAGATCGCGGCGATGATCGGCGCGCTGAGTGACGTGCCGCCGACGGTCATCCAACCGGGCGGCGCGTCGCCGCACTGCGTGCCGCAGTTGAAGGAGTCGTAGATGTCGAACCCGGTGAGGGAGTCACCGACGGCCGAGATGTCGGCGACGAGTCGCTTGGTCCCGCACGCGGTGCTCGGCCACCCGGGGAGGTTCGTCTGCCAGGAGCGGGCGGTGAACTGGGTGCTGCAGCCCCCGCCGCCGGCGCCCAACGGAAGCCCGAAGAAGAGCTGCTCCCAGAAGTCCTTCACGCCGTTGGAGTTCCAGACCGTCTCCGACTGCCGGGTTGCGGTCTGGCCCAGGTAGAGCGAAGTTCCGCCGACGGCGACGACCGTGTTGTACGAGGCGGGCACGTCGGGTTGGTTGATGGCGCTCAGCTGGTCGAAGTTGTAGTAGCCGTCGTCTCCCGCCGCGGCGGTGATCACGACTCCGGGATGGTTGAACGCGGCTTGGAACGAAGCGTCGCTGTTGCTCTCGAAATCACCGAACGAGTTCGAAACCTCGGTTGCGCCCAGCGCGACCGCCTCGTTCTCCGCGATGGCGAGATCCGAGTTCGCGGCCGAGTTGGCTTCGACGACGAGGATCTTGCAGGCCTGACACACCGAGTGCGCGGCTTCGACGTCGAGGGTCTCTTCGAGCGACCAGCCTTGCGTGTCGTTCGCGGGCAGGGTCGATCCACCGGTCTGGTTGACGATCCGCAGGCACGTACCCAACCCGCACGATGCCAGGCCGTAGTGCGTGTCGAAGGTCGCCAAGTCGGCGACGAGGTTCGGGTCGTTGAACGCGTCGACGATCGCCAAGGTCTGACCGCTGCCGCCGGTGGTGTTGACCTTGTACGCGGTACCGAGGTCGCTCGGAGTCAGGCCGCCGGCCGGACCGATCGTGTCTGCGGGATTCGTGCCCGCGACCACGGTGAACGCCCGCGCTCCCTTCGTACCGGGCTGTACGAGCACGCGCTTCTCGGCGAAGCACGCAGCCGCGTGCTTCTTCGGTGCCTTACAGATTCGCTCGCCGATCGCGTAGTACGTCGTGCTCGGCGCCGGGCTCTTCGCCGTGTGCGCCGCCGCAATCGGTGCCGCCGCTCCTGGAACCACGGCACCGACGATCAAGGCGAGGCTCAACAGCGGCAGTCCCAACAAGGCCGTAGCTGACTTCGTCGCTGTGCGCATCGGTCCATCCCCTCGTCAACGTACGTATCGGCAAAGTGGGGGGTTGATCTGGACTGCTCACTCCGCGCGGACGACGGACCGATCGATCCGCCGAGCGCCTACGTGAAAGGAGGGTAGATCCGGTATCCGGATGATCGCTTGCCCGGCAGGGTCTCGTAGAAGGCGTCGGCGGTTTCGGTGATGAGGTCGACGCGGATGCCGCCCGCGCTGAAACGACTCGGCGACGAGTTGGCGGGCGATTCCCCGGCGGCGGTGGGTGCTCGCGACCGCGAGATTCGAGAGGAACGCCTGGATCTCGCCGTCGCTCAGCATGTGCGCGAAGCCGACAACGCGATCGTCGTCGACGGCGACAACTGCGGTCGCGCCCGGCGCGGTCAACGCCCGATGGGCGCGGGCCGGATCTTCGGGAAACGACGGCCAGCCTTCGGCGACGCAGATCGCGATCACGCCGGGCAGGTCGGCCTCGGTGTACTCCCGGTATTGCACGGCACGATCGTAGATGCGCGGCAATAGTGGGGCATGGCCGGTTCCGAAGTCGTCATCGTCGACTACCGAACCGACTGGCCCGCACGCGCGGCCGCGCTCGTCGAGCAGTTGACGAACGCGCTGGGCGACACGGCTCGTCGCATCGAGCACATCGGGAGCACGTCGATCCCGGGGATGGCGGCGAAGAACGTGCTCGACATCCAGGTGAGCGTCGATGATCTCGATGTTGCGGCGACCGCGTTCGACGCACCGCTGCGCGCCCTCGGCTTCGAGCCCAGGCCCTTCGATCGCGATCACGTGCCGGCGGGATCGAGCGACGATCCGGAGCTCTGGCGCAAGCGCTACTGGTCGCGGCAGGGAAACGCCGCGGACGACGTGAACCTGCATGTGCGCCTGGTCGGATCTCCGAACGAGCGGCTCGCACTGCTGTTCCGCGATTGGTTCCGCACCCATCCTGACGCGATCCCCGCGTACGCCGCGTTCAAGCGTGCCCTCGCCGGCGCGGTGCCCGACAGCGGTGTGTACTCCGACGTGAAGGATCCAGTGGTGGATCTCGTGATCACGATCGCCGAGACCTGGGCCCGGCACACGAGCTGGACGCCGTGACGACCATGGAGCGGTGTGCGGGTACGCCGAGCGGGCCCGACCGACATCCACGACGCGGCCTCCGTGCTCGCCGATGCGTTCGCCGACGCTCCGTGGACGACGTTGGACGGTCGACGCCGACGATCACGTGGCGCGTATCTACGGGTTGCAGCGACTCGTCATGGAACGGATGGCGATGCCGTACGGCGAGGTGTGGGTCGCGCAAGATGTTGACGCCTCGATCGTGTGTGCGGCGATCTGGATGCTGCCGACTTCGTCGGTCCCGCCGTCGGTGTCAGAGGCGGCGGCCACCGAGCAGGCCGAGCTCGAAGGAACGCGCCACGACGCGTCGCTCCGAGCGGAAGCCGCGTGCGCGCCGATCCGCCCGACGGTTCCGCACTACTACCTCGGTGCCGTCGGCACCCGCTCCGACCGGCACCGCCACGGTCTCGCGACGGCCGTGCTCGCACCGATCATCGACCGCGCCGAAACCGAGAACGTCGCCGCGTTCCTCGAAACCTCCAAACCCCGCAACGTGCAGTTCTACGAACGGCTCGGATTTCGCGTGACCGGTGAGATCGACATGCCTGACGGTGGTCCGCACGTATGGGGCATGACGCGCACGCGTTAGGTCTCGAGCTCCCAGATCAACGCCATCGGGAGGCCGACGACCGCGTCGTGCAGGATCTCGTCGGGGACGAACGCGAACTGGGCTCGCGCCCGCTCGAGGTTCCACGCGGGTTCCCGGCAGTCGAGCACGGTCAAGCCGTGCCGTGCGGAACGCGTCGAAGTACGACGAGATCGGGTGGTGATAGCTGCGCATGTAGTTCGGATCGCCGTTGACGTCACGGAACGCGGCGTTGGCGCCGACGAGCGCCATCGTGGGGTGGATGTTCGAGATCAGCACGTCGACCGCCGGGCTTCACGACGCGTGCGAGCTCGCCGATGGCGAGATCGATGCGGGGGAGATGATCGAAGAGCAGCGCGCACACCGCGGCGTCGAACTCGTCGGTCGTGAACGGCAACGCGTCGATCCGGCCCTCGATCAACGTGAGTGCGGAGTCTTTCGCAGTTGCCTCAGCCAGCATCGCGGGCGACGCGTCGACCCCGGTCACGTCGTGCCCGAGCGCGGCGAGGTGCACGGTGTGCCGACCCGTGCCGCACGCGGCGTCGAGCACCCGCTGCGGAACCGGCCACGCCGCGAGCAGCTCGTGCACGGCCGGCTCCTCGTGGGCAATGAGCGGGTTGCCGGGTGCGTCGTAGAGCGGTGCCCACCGCTCGTAGCCGGCGGACACGTCGCGTTCGGTGCCGCCGATGACCTTCACCAGGCGGTCGTCGGAGGGATCGAGCTCGGCCTCGAGCGTCGCGATGCGCGCGTCGAGTAGCTCGTCGGTCGCGGTCGGTCCGGTTCGGAGAATTGCGAGGCCGTTCAACGCCAGCCGGAACTGCCACTGCTGATAGGGCACGTTCTGAGCGTACGATGCGTCACCGAACCGGGCTGCCGATTTTCGAGGTGTCGCCATGCGCGTTCCGTTGACGGTGAACGACTTCTTGGAGCGGGCCGAGCTCGTCTATGGCGATCGGGTCGGTGTGATCGACGAGCCCGACCAGCCCGCCGCGTCGTGGGAGTCGCAAACCTGGCGCGAGATCGCGCGGCGAGCGCGCGCGCAGGCGGCCGGTCTCGACGCGCTCGGGCGTGGGTATGGGCGAGCGCGTCGCGATGGTCTCGCACAACTCGGCGCGGTTGTTCACCTCGTTGTTCGGGGTGAGCGGCTTCGGTCGCGTACTCGTGCCGATCAACTTCCGGCTCAACGCCGAGGAGATCTCTTACATCGTCGAGCATTCCGGCGCGTCGATGTTGCTCGTCGATCCCGAGCTCGAAGAGTCGCTGCGGAGTGTCGACGCCAAGCGCAAGCTCGTTCTCGGCGCGGAAGCCGACGCGGAGCTCTACCGCTTCGATCTCGAACCCGAGCCGTGGCGCACGCCCGACGAAGACGGCACCGCCACGATCAACTACACGAGCGGCACGACCGCGCGCCCCAAGGGCGTGCAGATGACGCACCGCAACATCTGGGTGAACGCCACGACGTTCGGATGGCAAGCCGGCGTCAACGACCGTGACGTGTACCTCCACACGCTGCCGATGTTCCACTGCAACGGCTGGGGTATGACCTACGCGGTGACCGGGATGGGCGGCCGTCACGTCGTGCTGCGCAAAGTCGACGGAGCCGAGATCCTGCGCCGGGTGCGCGATCACGGCGTCACGTTGTTGTGCGGCGCGCCCGCGGTCGTCAACGCGGTGCTCGACGCCGCGCAGGAGTGGGAGGGTGAGATTCCCGGCGCGGGTCGCACGCGGATCGTCGTCGCCGGGGCACCGCCGCCGACCGCGCACGATCGAGCGGGTCGAAACCGAGCTCGGTTGGGAGTTCATCCAGATCTACGGCCTCACCGAGACGTCCCCGCTGCTCACGATGAACCGCAGCCGGGCCGAGTACGACGCGCTCACGCCCGCGGAGCGCGCGCAGCAAGCTCGGACGGGCGGGCGCACCCGCACTCGGCGTGCGGCTCTCGGTTGACGCCGACGGCGAAGTGCTGGCCGCGAGCAATGTCGTCATGTCGGGATACTGGGAGCAGCCCGAACAGACCGCCGACGCGATTCGCGACGGTTGGTTCCACACCGGCGACGGGGGAGCGATCGACGCCGAGAACTACCTCGCGATCGCCGACCGCAAGAAAGACGTGATCATCTCCGGCGGCGAGAACGTTTCCTCGATCGAGGTCGAGGACTGCATCTTCTCGCATCCGGATGTGTCCGAAGTCGCGGTGGTCGGCATCCCGCACGAGAAGTGGGGCGAAACCGTGATGGCGCTCGTTGTGGTCGCGCCGGGCGCGACGCTGACCGAACAAGACGTGATCGAGCATTGCCGTGCCCGGTTGACGCACTTCAAGTGTCCGACCGTCGTCGAGTTCCGTGACGCGCTCGCGCGAACGGCCACCGGCAAGCTCCAGAAGTTCAAGCTCCGCCAGCCGTATTGGGAAGGTCGCGAGAAGCTCGTGAACTAGGCCGACGTCCTTCGGGGTTCACGGAGCTGTGGGCGGACTTGCCTCATCCGGCGTCGGGCCGGACCGATGTGGACGTGGGAAGCCTTGCGTCCCTTCCCCCCAGGGATGCCGAGGCGAGACGGCCCGCCGGCCTCGTTCCGGCGGGCCGTTAGCCCAACTCGCGCGCGTGCGTTCCCGGCCGACCTCGATCCAACTCCGACCGGTGACGTAGCTCGACGGTCGCATTGAGCCGGAATCTGACGCTGCGTTAGATTCCGCCTCCGACCGGCAGCGGAGGGACGCATGGGGCAATTCGACGGGCGAGTAGCGGTAGTGACGGGTGCGGGTTCCGGGCTCGGTCGGGCGACCGCGATCCAGCTCGCGGCCGAGGGGGCGGCAGTTGCGTGCCTCGACGTGGTGACCGAAGCGGTCGAGAAGACCGCCGCAGAGATCGGTGGGAAGGCCAAGGCCTACACCGCCGACGTGTCCGACCCGAAGTCGGTGCGTGCCGCGGTAGACGGCGCGGCTTCGGACTTGGGGCGGATCGAGCTCGTCTTCAACTGCGCGGGCATCGGTCGCTTCTCGCACTCCGAGGAAACGTCGTTCGAGGAGTGGTCGAAGATCATTGCCGTGAACCTCACCGGCACGTTCCTCGTGTCGCAGGCCGCGCTGCCGTACCTGCTCGACGGGGGCGGATCGATCGTGAACATCGCGTCGAACGCGGGGCTCATGGGCCAGCCGTACAGCGCCGCGTACTGCGCGTCGAAGGCCGGCGTCGTGAACCTCACCAAGTCGCTGGCCGACGAGTTCCTCAAGCGCGGTGTCCGCGTGAACGCGATCGCGCCGGGCGGTATCGAAACGCCACTGCAGAACGAGTTCGCGCAGATGCCCGAAGGCGTGTCGTGGAAGGAATTCCGCAAGGTCATGTCGCCGCTCGGGAACTCGCAGCCCGAGGAGATCGCGAACATCGCGATCTTCGTCGCGTCCGACGCGTGCCGCTACATGACGGGATCGATCGTTTCCGTCGACGGCGGCCTCACGATTTAGATGATCGACGACGCCCGCAACATCTGGGAGCTGATCGAGCGGCGAGTCGCGGCGACACCCGATCGGGTGATGCTCTACGACGGCGACCGCGAGACGACGTTCGCGCAGTTCCGCGAGCTCTCCGAGAAGGCCGCGGCCGGGCTGATGAAGCTCGGAGTAGGGGCCGACGTCAACGTGTCGTGGCAGTTGCCCACGTGGACGGAATCGGCCGTGCTCGTCGGCGCGTTGTGCCGCCTGGGCGCGATCCAAAACCCGATGCTCCCGATCTATCGCGCCCGCGAGATCTCCTTCATCGCGAAGCAGACGGGCTGCAAGCTGCTGATCACGCCGTCGGTGTGGAACAACTTCGACTACGGCGCGCTCGCCGAGGAGATCGCCGGCGAGCAGGACGCGATGGATGTGCTGATCGCCGACCACTGGAACCCCGAGGGCGATCCCGCCACGCTCCCGGCACCGCCCGCGGGCAATGACGATCCGGCCGCCGATCCCGTGCGCTGGATCTTCTACACCTCGGGCACGACCGCGGCTCCGAAGGGCGCGCAGCACACGGATCGCTCGGTGCTGGCCGGCGCGATCGGCTACGCCCAGAAGACGCACGTGGTCGAGGACGACATCGCGCTCGTCGCGTTTCCGTTCACGCACGTCGGCGGCATCATCATCGGCGTCTACACGCCACTGCTCACGGGATCCGCCGCGGTGTTGATGGAAGCGTGGACGCCGCAAGGTTCCACCGAGCTGATCCGCAAGCATCGGGTCACGCTCGCCAACGGCGCCGCTGCGATTCATGCCGCACTCATCACCGAGGCCAAGGCCGATCCCGACGCGTACAAGACGGTGCGCGACTTCCCGAGTGGGGGATCGGCGCGACCGCCGCAGCTGCACGACGATCTCAAGGCCGCGGTCCCGTCGAGCATCGGGACGACCGCCGGTTACGGGATGACCGAGGCGCCGATCGTCACCCAAACCGACATCGACGACCACGAAGACGTGAAGCGCTTCGCCGAGGGTCGGCCCAACGAGGGCGTGACGATCAAGCTCATCGACCGGGACGGCAACGAGGTCGGGCCCGGCGAAGAAGGCGAAGCCGTGGTGAAGGGCCCGCAGGTCATGCGGGGCTACGTCGACAGCTCGCTCGATGCCGAGGCGTTCACTCCCGACGGGTTTCTGCACACCGGTGACCTCGCCCGCTTCGATGAGCACGGCGCGATCCTCATTACCGGCCGCATCAAAGACGTGATCATCCGCAAGGGCGAGAACGTGTCGGCGAAGGAAGTCGAAGACGTGCTCTACGCGCACCCGGCGATCGCCGACGTGGCGGTGCTCGGCGTCCCCGACACCGATCGCGGCGAGATGGTCGTCGCGTTCGTGGTGCCCGCGGATCCCGCGGCGCCGCCGACGCTCAAGAGTGTGTTCGACCACTGCCGTGAAGTCGGCCTGATGACGCAGAAGATCCCGGAACGACTCGAGATCATCGAGTCGATGCCCCGCAATCCCAGCGGCAAAGTCCCGAAGCACGAGCTCCCGCGACGATCACCTAGTCCGGCATTACCTCGCGCTAGCCGCACTCCATGACGAGGGCGTCGAAGAGCCGCTGCTGCGCGGGGTCGTGCTCCGAGGTGTCTTCCGGGTGCCATTGCACGGCGAGGAGCCAACCGCCGGTGTGATCGAACTCGAGCGCTTCGACGATGCCGTCATCGGCGCGGGCGACGACGCGGAGGCCGCGGCCGGGGCGGTCGACTGCTTGGTGATGGTGACACGACGCGACGACGCTCGGGGCGCCGATGACCTTGTCGAGCAGCGTGCCCGGGTCGATCGTCACGTCCTGCTCGCGTCCGCCGTTCGGTTCGCCCGGACGACCGTGCGCCTGCACGCCCGGCGTTTCGAGAATGTGTTGGTAGAGCGTGCCACCCAGCGCGACATTCAGCACTTGGAGCCCGCGGCACACCGCGAGCGTCGGCATCTCCCGTTCGATCGCGTCGAGCGCGAGCGCCGCTTCGAACGCGTCGACGTCGGCATCGACGCCGTAGGTCTTCGCGTGGCGCGCCTGGTTGTAGGCGGCGGGATCGAGATCGGGACCGCCGGTGAGGACGAGCCCGTCGAAGTTGTCGAGGACCCCTTCGGGATCGCCGACCGGATCGATCAGCGCCGGCAACCCGCCCCGCGCTCGACCGACTCGATGTAGCCGCGCGGCGCAACCACCGCGCGCGAATAGGGCCAGCGATCGGTTTCACCCAGCCGGCGCGCGGTAATCGCGATCAGGGGTCGCCGGCCCGACGCGTACCCCGTGGACTCGGTGCGCGTCACCATTGGTCGAAGTTCCGGCGCCGTTCCCAGTCGGTAACCGCGCGGTTGAAGCTCGCCAGCTCTTGGCGGGCAGTGTTGAGGAGATGGTCGTGCACGCCGGCGCCGAACGCGTCGACCGCGACCTTCGAGCTCGCGAACGCCTCGGTGGCCTCGGCCAGGCTCGACGGCACCCGCGCCAGCTCCTCGGCCGCGTAGGCGTTGCCGTCGAAACGGGGCAACGGCTCGATCTCGTTCTCGATGCCGTACAGACCGGCCGCGATCGTCGCCGCGTACGCGAGGTACGGGTTCACGTCGCCGCCGGGGATGCGTGATTCGAGCCGGAACGACGCCCCGTGACCGACGACGCGGAATCCACACGTGCGGTTGTCGACGCTCCACGCAATCGCGGTCGGCGCCCACGACTCGGGTTGGTAGCGCTTGTAGGAGTTGACGGTGGGTGCGTACATCCACGCCATCTCGTGCGCGCACGCGAGCTGGCCTCCGAGCCAACCGCGGAACGCGGCCGACTGGTGCTCGGGCGCGTCGGCTTCCCACATCAACGGTGTCTCGCCGCTCGGATCCCACAAGCTCGAGTGCACGTGACACGACGAGCCGACCTCTTCGGTCGAGTACTTGGCCATGAACGTGATCGACAAGCCGAGCTGCGACGCGATCTCCTTGGCCCCGTTCTTGTAGATCACGTGACGGTCGGCCATCTCGATCGCGCCCGCGTACGCGAGGTTGATCTCGTGTTGACCGCGGCCGGCTTCACCCTTCGAGAACTCGATCGGCACACCCGCGCCGTCCATCGCGTTGCGGATCGCGCGGATCACGTACTCATCGCGCGTCGTCTGGAGGATGTGGTAATCCTCGATCACCTGCGAGTGCGGAGTGAGATTCGTGTAGTTCTTCGCCGCCGCTTCGTCGACCGACTCGCGGAACAGGAAGAACTCGAGCTCCGACGCGAACAGCATCGAGTAACCGAGCGCGGCCGCCCGCTCGACCTGACGTTGCAGGATGCGGCGGGGGGAGACTTCGACGGGTTCGCCGGTCACTTCGTCGATCACGTCGGCGATCACGAGCACGGTCGAGTCGAGCCACGGGATGCGGCGGATGGTCGCGAGGTCGGGTTGCACGGCGACGTCGCCGTAGCCCTGCTCCCAGTTCGCGAACTGATAGCCGGAGAGCGGAGTCATGTCGACGTCGACCGCGAGCAGGTAGTTGCACGCGTGGACGGGCTCGAGACCGCCCTGCATCTGCTCGGCCCAGTAGTGCCCGGTGATGCGCTTGCCGACCAGCCGGCCCTGGAGATCGGGGAACGCGACGAGCACGGTGTCGACCGCGCCGTTCACGATCTCCTCGTGCAGCTCTGCGGCCGTGAGCATTCCCGGGACGGTTGCCATGCGGGGAATGCTACGAGACAGCTACGGCGTCACGACATTCACTCGGGGGTTACGCCTACTCAGGAGTCACATACGCGGCAGTGATGCCGCCGTCGACGACGAGCGCGGCGCCGGTCATGAACGACGCGTCGTCGGACGCGAGGAACAGGGCCGCCTTGGCCAGCTCCTCGGCGCGCGCCGAGGCGACCCATCGGGATGTGCACGAGCCGCCGGGCCCGGCGCTCGGGATCCGAGAGGAGCTCCTCGAGCAGGGGCGTCTGGATCGGTCCCGGGCAGAGCGCGTTCGGCGCGGATGCCCTGGCAGGCGTACTCGACCGCGAGCTCGCGGGTCATCGCGAGGACACCGCCCTTGCTCGCCGTGTACGCGATCTGCGCGGTCGCGGCGCCCATCAGCGCGACGAACGACGCCACGTTCACGATCGAACCGCCACCCGACTCGAGCATCGCGGGGATGCCGGCCTTGCAGCACAGCCAGACCCCTTCGAGGTTCACCGCCATGACGCGGCGCCACGTTTCCTGGGGCGTGTCGAGCACGCCGCCGTCGTCGGCGGGAAAGATCCCGGCGTTGTTGTAGAGCACGTGCAGCGCGCCGTAGGTGCTCATCGCATCCGCGACCATCGCCTCGCAGTCGATCCACTCGGCCACGTTGGCGCGCACGAACGTCGCGTCGCCGCCCGCGGCGCGCACCGCGGCGACCGCTTCGTTGCCGGCGCTCTCGTCGACGTCGGTGATGACGATCTTCGCGCCCTCGCCGGCGAACAACTCCGCCGCGGCGCGGCCCATGCCACTTCCCGCGCCGGTGATCAGCGCGACCTTCCCCTCGAGCCTTCCGCTCACTGTTCCGCCTTTACTCTTCGTCTCTCTATTGGGGTTTCGGTGTCACGTACACGCGAGGTCCGTTGACGACCTCGGCCTCGAGCGCGTCGGTGTTGCACGTCTGCGTGCGCGTGCCCTGCTCGAGGATCCAGTCGTTCATCTTGTCGGCGATGGGATCGACGCCCTTGTACGCGGGCTCGATGAACCACGCGTCGGTGCCCTTTGTCCGGAGATCATCGGCGTAGTGCTCGCGCGGTGATCAGGCGTTGCCAATCACCGAGCCAGGCCCGGAACGCCACGGCCGGGGTCTTCTTCTCGGGATGCACCGCGAGCTGTTGATGTACGAACGTGGTGAGGATCGCGTTCTCGCGATCGAGTCGCTGCGCGACCTCGATCGGCGTCGCCCGGCCCCGGAGTTGCGGCAACTTGGCGAGCAGCGTGTTGCGCGACCTTGCAGTTCCCTTCGACGGTGTCCGCGGTCGGATCGTTGAGGCGTTCCGGTGACGAGCCTCCCACGGTGACCGAATAGGTGAGCGCGACGATCCAGGCCACGATGAACAATGCCAAGCCGAATCGTCGAAGGTTCACCGTGGGCATCCTCGCTGGGCACCGGCTCCGATTGCCAGCCGGGCCGCAATACTTCTCTTAGCTGAGGTCGGCGACCATCGTGAGCGAGTCGCCGTTCTCCGCCACGACTTCGAACCCTTGCCGGGCGTAGAGGCGGCGCGCCGGGTTCTCGGATGCGACGCTCAGGCTCACCGCCGGGTACCCGTCGGCCCGGGCCCGTTGGAGCAACGTTCCGAGCAGCAATCCGCCGATGTGCTGACGTCGGCACTCGGGGTAGAGCGCGATCGAGATCTCCGGCGTGTTCTCGTCGACGAATCCGTAACCGGCGTCGTCGGCCGGAAAGAGCCGGTACCACGCACCGCCCACGGGCTCGTCTCTGCGGTCGAGCGCGACGATCGCGACGTCACCGACGCGGCCCCAGTCGACGACGTACCGCCGCACCTCGGGTCGCGCCATCATTTCGTCGAACGGTGGTCGTTCTTCCGCGCCGTCGTCACGCCAATAGACGGCCTCGTAGAGCATCTCGGCGAGGAACGCAGGATCCGCGCGAGCGCTCAGTCGAAACACAGGCGCCAGGCTATGGCGACAGAGCCGGTCGGTACACGCGAGTACCGAGCGATGCACCCGCATAGTGTGCGGCCCCGTGCACAGAGCGCGGGCGGGAACGTTGGTGTTCGCCACCGTGCTCGTGCTGGCCCTCGCGAGCGCCGGCCTCACCGCGTGCGGGTCGAAGTCTCGAACCGAACGCACGGGCTCGGTGCTCTGGCACGGATGCGGCTCGATCGAATGCGCCTCGCTGTCGGTCCCGCTCGATCGAACGAAGCCGAACGGTCGCCACATCGTGCTCGCCCTCGCGCGCCGACCCTCCGACGGCCCGCGGCGGGGCGTGCTGCTTGCCAACCCCGGTGGCCCGGGCGGATCGGGCATCGAGCTGGTGCAGGCCGCGGATCAGGTGTTCGGCGACCAGATACGCGATCAGTTCGACATCGTGTCGTGGGACCCGCGTGGCGTCGGGGCGAGCACGTCAGTCGATTGTTCGGACCGGCTCGACTACTTCTACGCCGTCGACCGGACCAACGCCGACGCCGCGACCGCGCGTCAGAACGCGGCCGCATCGAAGCGCTTCGCCGACTCGTGCGAGAAGAACGGTCACGGTTTGCTCCCGTACTTATCGACTCGGGCCAGCGCGGCCGACATGGACGCGATCCGCGCCGCGATGGGTGTCCCGACGATCAGCTATCTCGGCTTCTCGTACGGCACGTATCTGGGCGCGCTCTACGCCGACCGTTACCCCACCCACGTCCGCGCGATGGTGCTCGACGGAGCGATCGATCCCTCGCTGTCCGCGGCGGCGTCGACGATCCGCCAGGCCGTGGGCTTCGATCGATCGCTCGACGCGTTCCTCTCGTGGTGCAAGCAGAGCTCGAAGTGCAAGTTCGCCCGGCACGGCGACCCGGTTTCCGCGTTCCACGATCTGACGACGAGCCTCGAGCACGAGACGCTGCCCGGAAAGGTCGGCGGCGAGAAGCGCACGCTCGGGCCCGGCGAGGCGAACATCGGGATTGCCACCGCGCTGTACGCCGGGCGCGGCAGTGCGGGCTGGGAGCGGCTCGGCCGCGCGTTGGCGCAAGCGGCGCAGGGCAATGGATCCGAACTGCTGGCCTTGTCCGACGTGTACACCGGTCGTCAACCCGGCGGGAACTACGACAGCGAGACCGACGCGTTCTACGCGATCGGCTGTCTCGACGCGCCGGCGCCGCCGACGCTCTCCGCGGTGCGCAAGATCGCGGCGACCGCGGCGCGCGTCGCGCCGTAGTTCGGCGCGTCGAACGCGTGGCTCGGGTTGCCGTGCACGTACTGGCCGGCGAAGCCCGACGGCAAGCCGTCGGCCCGATCCACGCCGCGGGTGCGCCGCCGATCCTCGTGATCGGCACCACCGACGATCCCGCGACTCCGTACAAGTCGGCGCAGGCGTTGAGCAAGGAGCTGAAATCGGCGCGGCCTGCTCACGTACGTGGGGGAGGGCCACACCGCGTACGGCCGGGGCGATTCGTGCATCGACGACAAGGTCGACACGTACCTGATCTCACTCCGGCTCCCCGTACGGGAACCCGCTGCAAATAGCGCGGCTCTCAGGCCAGCCGATTTCAGACCAGGTCGAGCGAGAGCATCTGGATCGCGTTGCCGCGCAGGATCTTGTAGATCACGTCGTCGGGGAGATGACCCATGAGGTCAACGGCGACCTTCTTCGAGTCGGGCCAGGTCGAGTCGGTGTGCGGGTAGTCGGTCTCGAACGTGATGTTGTCGACGCCGACCCGATCGAGTGACTCGAGACCGTGACGGTCCTTGAAGAAGCAGCCGTACACCTGGTCGTAGTAGTAGGTCGACGGCGGGTTCGGGATCAGATCCTTCACGCCGCCCCAGGCGCGGTGATCGCGCCATACGTCGTCGGCCCGTTCGAGCACGTACGGCAGCCAGCCGATCTGGCCCTCGGAGTACGCGAGCTTCAAGGTCGGGAAGCGCACGAGCACGCCGGAGAACAAGAAGTCGCTGAGGCTGCGCCATCGCGTTGTTGAAGCTCAGCGTCGCCGCGACTGCGACCGGCGCGTCGCCCGACGTCGCCGGCATCTGCGACGACGAACCGATGTGCATGCACACGACGGTGTTCGTCTCCTGGCACGCGGTGAAGAACGGGTCCCACTCGCCGGAGTGGATCGACGGCAAGCCCGAGCTTGGGCGGGATCTCGCTGAAGCACACCGCGTGCACGCCGCGCGCCGCGTTACGCCGAACCTCGTCGGCCGCGAGCTGCGCGTCCCACAGCGGAACGATGATGAGCGGGATGAGATGGCCGCCGCTGTCGCCGCACCACTCCTCGACCATCCAGTCGTTGTACGCGACGCACGCACGCGTCCGCGAGCTCACGGTCTTTCGCCTCGAGGAACGTCTGGCCGCAGAAGCGCGGGAAACGTGGGGAACGAGAGCGACGCGTCGACCCAGTTCATCGTCCATGTCTTCGATCGCGCGCCTTCGGGTCGTAGCAGCCGGGGCGCATCTCGTCGTAGGTGATCGGCGACATCGTCATGTCGTCGCGGTCGAAGCCCACCGCGGCCACGTGGCGCTTGTTGATGTAGACGAGATCCTCGTAGACCCAGCAGTCGGCCTTCGGGCCCGACTCTCGTCGAACGTCTGCTCGTACGCGCCGCCGCCGATGTGGCGCATGCTGCCGATGCCCGCGCCGTTCGACCTGCGGGCCCGTTCGCGGAAGCGCTGCCGGGAGCCAGCGTCTCGCCAGAGGTGGGCGGGCTCGACGACGTGATCGTCGACGCTGATGATCTTCGGTAGCTCCGCCATTGCACGTCTCCCGGGGCGGGTTCGACGGATTTGCCGTGTGATCCTAGAGAGGGTCTTGAGGTCGGCTCGACGCCGGCCGACAATCTGGGAGTGGCGGACGGAAGCGCAAGTGCAGTGACGCCGGCCGGCGAGTACCGCCCGAACCCGGGGACGGCGAACTGGGCCCTCGCGGCCACGACCGGCTGGACCGTGCTCGCGTTCGGCCTAGCGCGACCTCGCGCTGCTGTTCCCCGCGGCGATGTGCTTCACGCTGTGGTTGCAGTGCCGCCAGCGGATCGTCGTCGACGGGAACCGACGTGTACCGCATCGGCCTGCGGCCCGTGCGAGCTCGATCTGAGCGACGGCCGGAGTCGCGAAGACCGGCCGCTCGGTGGTGGCAGCAGCTCTTCTTCCTCGGCCGCTGCCTCGAGTTGCGGGATGCCGACGGGCAGCGGCTCTGATCTCGAGGCGTGGCTGTGGGACGGCGTCGACCCGCCAGGCGGTGGTACGAAGCGGTCGCCGACCCGGGCCAACCCGAGCGCCGCGGCACCTCATCGTAGACTCCCCGCTCCGTGGAACTGCGCTACTCGGACGCCGACGAGATCGTTTCGCGCCGACCTGCGCGCCTGGCTGCGCAAGGAGCCTTGCCGACGCTCGCGCCGCAGCCGCCGCGCGACGCCTGGACCGAGCGGCGCAAGTGGGACACCGATTGGCAGCGCCGGCTGTTCGACGCCGGCTACGCGGGGCTGCACTGGCCGGCGGAGTTCGGCGGACGCGGCGCGTCGCCGACCGAGCAGCTGATCTTCTACGAGGAAACCGCGCGGCCGCGCGCCCCGTACGTCGGCGTGAACTTCGTCGGCACGCTGCACGCGGGGCCGACGCTCATCGAGGAGGGGAGCGACGCGCAGAAGGCCGACGCACCTGCCCAAGATCCTGCGCGGCGACGAGGTGTGGTGCCAGGGTTTCTCCGAGCCCGGCGCCGGTTCCGACCTCGCGTCGCTGCGCACGCGCGCCGACCGCGACGGCGACGACTACGTGCTCAACGGCCAGAAGATCTGGTGCTCGTTCGGCCAGATCGCCGACGTCGGCGAGTTCCTCGTGCGCACCGACCCCGAAGCGCCGAAGCACCGCGGCATCTCGTGGCTGATCCTGCCGATGGACTGCCCGGCATCGAGGTGCGGCCGCTCAGGACCGTGCTCGGATCGTCGGAGTTCGCCGAGGTGTTCCTCACCGACGTGCGCGTGCCGGTCGCGAATCGGGTCGGCGCCGAGAACGACGGTTGGCGCGTCACCAACGTGACGCTGAAGTACGAGCGCGGCACCGCGTTCGTCAGCGAGCTGGTCGACTCGCTCCGACTGTGCGAAGACCTGGCGCCGCTCGTGCACGACTCGCCGGGCAGCGACGCGAGCTCGGCCGGTGCACCGCCGAGCTCGACGCGCTGTGGGCGCTGACGAAGCGCAATGTCTCGCAAGCGACGCGCGGCACGACCGGTCCGGGCGCGATGGTGATGAAGCTCGCGTACTCCGAGGCGCGCCAGCGCTTCGGCGAGCTCTGCCTGCGGCGTGCTCGATCGGGACGCGCTGCACGTCGACGGCAACGAGCTCGTCGAGGAGCGCCTGCGCACGCTCGCGCTCACGATCGCGGCCGGCGCGTCGCAGATCCAGCGCAACATCATCGGCGAGCGGGTCCTCGGCCTGCCGCAAGGAGCAGCGCTGATGGATCTCGATCTCTCCGACGACCAGGTCGCGCTGCGCGACGGCATCGCCGCGCTGCTCGGCGGCCGGTTCGGCATCGAACGCGTGCGGGCCGGCTTCGACCGTGCGATGTTCGACGAGCTCGCCGACGCGGGCGTGTTCTCGTTGCCGGCCGACGGCTTCTCGTGGGCCGACTGCGCGGTCGTGTTCGAGCAGCTCGGCCGGTTCTGCGTGCCGGGCCCGCTCGTCGCGTCGCTGCTGCTCGGCGGCGGCCGCGTCGTCGGCTGCGGTCGACGGCCCGATCCGGCCGCCGATCGGTGGGTCGAGCACCTCGACGTGCTCGAGTATCTCCTCGTCGCTCGCCGAGCGCGATCGTGCAGCCGTCGATCCCGCGGCGCTGACCGGTGCCGAGCCTCGTCGTGGCCGCTCGATCCGCTCACGCCGGTGGCCGCGATCGACGCGTTGCCGGCCGGCGACGGCCGTCGAGCGCCGACGTACCGAATGGTTCGAGGCGCCGGGGCGCGCTCACCGCGGCGCTGCAACTCGGCCTCGCCGATCGCTGCACCGAGCTCGCGGTCGACGTACGCCAAGGAGCGGGTGCAGTTCGACCGGCCGATCGGCGGCGTTCCAGGCGATCAAGCATCTGCTGCGCCGACATGCTCGTGCGCACCGAGGTGGCCCGGGCCGCGGTGTACGCGGCCGGCGCGGAGCTCGACGAGCCCGGCGAGCCGTGCGACGGATCGCGGCATCTCGCGGCGCCAAGGTGCTGGCCGGTGAGGCCGCGATCGTCAACGGCAAGTCGGCCACGCAGGTGTACGGCGGCATGGGCTTCACGTGGGAGGTCGACGTGCACCTCTACCTGAAGCGGGCGTGGGTGCTCGACACCCACTTCGGCTCGGGCGACGCCACGCCGACGCGGTGTCGTGGCGGCGGGCGCGGCTCCGAGCATCCGTTACCTGACGCTACTGTCAGGTCCATGACGCGACCTCAGACCACTGTGCTCGAGGCGCTCGCGGAGCGCCTTGCAACCGATCCCGACGGCCCGTATCTCGACTTCTCCCGGCGGCGAAGCGGCTTGCAGTACACCGCGCGCCAGATGGACGCGGAGTCGAACCGGCTTGGCGAACGCGCTCTGCGCTCGGGCTCGGTCGCACCGATCGGCTCGCAACCTTGCTCGACAACCGGGCCGAACAGGTGGTGTCGTTCTTCGCCGCGCTGAAGCTCGGCGCGATCCAGGTGCCGATCAACACTGCGTACAAGGGCGAGTTCCTGCGCCACCAACTGTTCGACTCCGGCGCGAAGGTGTTCATCGTCCAGGGTGACTTACGCGTCCGCGCGGCCGAGATCGTCGGCCGCGAAGAGACACCGATGCTGACGCATTGCATCACCGTCGATCCGCCCGACGCGATCATCGACGCGGTGCCCGCGATCCGGTGGCCCGACGCGATGGCGCGCGGGGGCGACGACCCGATCGACACGTCGGACGTTCACCCGAGCGACCTCGCGTGCTTCATCTACACCGCAGGCACGACCGGCCCGAGCAAGGGCTGCATGCTCCCGCAGAACTACATCGTCAGCCTGGCCGATCAGATCGCGGCGACGTGGCAACGCGAGCCCACCGACGTGATCCTCACACCATTGCCGTTGTTCCACTTCAACGCGATCTCGGTGTGCGTGGTCGGCACTTTGCTGGTCGGCGGCAGCGCCGCGATCGAGCGGCGCTTCTCGGTGAGCAACTTCTGGCCCGAGATCAAGCGCACGGGCGCCACGATGGTTTCGATGCTCGGATCGCTCGCGATCCTGATCGCCAACGCCGACGACCATCCCGATCAGACCGGCCACAAGCTCAGGCTGTGCGCGGCGGCGCCGATGCCGCCCGACACCGACCGCGCCTGGCAGGAACGGTTCGGATGCAAGACGTTCAGCGCCGGCTACGGGATGACCGAAGCTTCGCTGATCTCGATGCTCGACCCCGGCCTGACCAACAAGCCCGGCGCGATGGGCAAGCCGAACTTCCACGAGTTCGACGTGCACATCTTCGATGACGACGACCACGAGGTCCCGGTCGGCGAGGTCGGCGAGATCGTGTGCCGGCCGAACGGCGCGAACTTGATGTTCGCGGGATATTGGAACCGGCCCGACTCGATGGTCGACGCGACCCGCAACCTCTGGTTCCACACGGGCGACCTCGGCCGGCTCGACGAAGACGGATTCATCTACTTCGTCGACCGCAAGAAGGACGCGTTGCGGCGCCGGGGCGAGAACATCTCGAGCTTCGAGATGGAGAAGACGCTGTTCGGGCACTCCGGCTTGCGTGACGTGGCAGTGCACGCGGTGCCGAGCGAGCTCGGCGAAGACGACGTGAAGATCACCGTGGTGCTCCAAGACGACGCGCAGCTCACCGAAGAAGAGCTGTGCCGCTGGATGGCGGAGCGGGTTCCGTTCTTCGCGATCCCGCGCTACGTCGAGTTCCGCGACGACCTACCGCGCAACCCCGTCGGCCGCGTCCTCAAGTACCAACTCCGCGACGAAGGCGTGACACCCAACACCTGGGACCGCGAGGCCGCCGGCGTGGTCTTCGAACGCCGCTAGAACGTCAGTTCAATCGTTCCTGCACCTCGGCGAGCACGACCGGGTTCGGCTGCGCGTCCCAGGTCGCGGTGAGCCCGATGGCCGGGCGCGGTCCGGGTACCGGGCGCCGGAATACCGTGAGGTCGAAGCGATCGTTCCGGAGCATGACGCCCGTCGCGTCGTCGCTTGCGACGTCGAAATCGTCAACCGGGACTCGCTCCTGCGTCCAGCCCCCGCCCTGGATGCGCACGTTGCTCGGCGCGATGTACCAACGGCCGTCGTACTCCGCCATGCCGATGGCCTCACCCTGGCCGGTCATGGCAACCGCGGCGAGCATGACGACGAACAGAGGGTCGCGCAGCCCGTCGTACACCCAACGGGTGCCGAGCACCGAGTGCTCCATCTCGACGATCAGCGCGTCGTCGGCGCCCGCGAGGGGTTCATCCCGATAGGTAAGCGGGACATGCAACACCGTGTCGCCGGCGCGGACGAGATGCGTCTCCATGCCGACGCGACCATCGGGATCATCGAAACGGTAAGAACCAATTACGTCGATCGGAGCGTCGGCCGCGGGCCCCCACGATTGGGTCGGAGCCCAAGCCGCGATGAGCTCGCCCTTGGTCGGCGTGATGGTCGCGAGGTGGAAGAGTGCCATGGCCGGTCAGCGTAGAGGTCGGCCTCAACTTCCGACGCCGAGATGGTCTATCCGGCGCGGGCGGGGGCTCGTGTTTGTGGGCTTGGCGGTGGTGGTGCCAGCAGAGCAGTTTCAGGTTGTTGAGGTCGGTGGGGCCGTTGTGGGTCCACCAGTTGATGTGATGCGGTTGGCAGAACTGCCACGGGACCTTGCAGCCTTTGGCTTGGCAGTGCCCATCGCGGACGATCAGCGCTTTGAACTGCTTATCGGACGGCGTGCGGGTGGAGCGACCGAGGTCGAGAACCTCACTGGGCCCGTCCATGACCACCCGGTTGACGTCGCATTCGCACAGGAGCCGCTCGATCGTTGCTTGGGAGAGGCTGTCGGCCGGCGGTGTATTCGGCGCGGATGTCGGCGACGAACTCCGCGTTGGTTTGTTCGAGCATGCGGATGTCGATCAACATCAACGCGTTCGGGACCCCGCGCCGGCGTTTCGTGGCGGCTGGGCGGGTGTTCGCCGAAGGTGAGGGAGAACCGGCAGATGTCGACCAGCGCGTCGGCGCGCCGTTGGGCGAGGGTGCGGGGGTCGTCGTCGAGGTGCGCAGTTTCCATCTGGGCGTCGATCGCGGCGTTGACGGTCATGCCGCCTTCGGGGTCGAGGAACCATGACCCGCGTACGCCGTCCATCGTTTCGGAGCTGTGGAGTTTGCGCTTCTCGTAGATCTCGTCGTCGTTGGCGGCGCCGCCGCCCCCGTCGATGGTGTCGATGATTCTCCGCACCGCGACGTGGAGCTCGGCGGGGGTCGCATTGCAGGCCAGCGTGCGAGGGCGGCTCTGGTGCTGATCGAATTCCGCGGCGCGGGGCGCGGGTGTAGGCGCGGGCGACGATTTCGACATGCGCCCGGGACGTGTCACCGGCCGCGAACGCGGCGGCGAGCTCGGGCAGGCGCATCAGCTTCACGCCGAGCCGTACTGCCGCTAAGGCGGCGGGGCGGGTGAGGTGGCAGTGATCCGCGATCGCGGCGGCTGCGCTCAGATAGTTGTCGGCGGCCCAGCCGCCCGATACCGAGTATTCGGCGACGTTGGCGAGCCAGGCCGCTTCGCCCGCGTCGAGCGCTTTGCGTTCCCGGACGATCTCCTCGAGCGCCGATTCGAACGGCGCGATCGCGGTTGCCACGCACCGAACGATACGCCGAGGGTGAGACACTCAAACCCTCGAAAACCCTTACAAAATCAGGAAAATCCGAGACTTCATCCCGAACGCACTTGGATGGTTACTCAGGAGATCGGCTTGACTGAGATGAGGCAAGGGTTGTCGGGGCCCCAAATGTCGGCGCGTTCCTCGAGCGCCAGGAAACCGATCGACTCGTAGAACGCTCGGGTCCGTTCGTACTCCTTGGATTGGCCCGACGGTCCCAAGGTCTTGACCTCCAGGAGCCGTACGCCGTCGGCTCGCAGGTCAGACTCGACTTGCTCGACGAGTCGACGCCCAACACCCTGGCGATGCAACGCACGCTCGACGGCGAGAACTTCGATCTCTGCCGCGACGAGGGTGTGCCGGCGGACAACGCACACGCCCACCACATCTCCATCCCGAACCGCGGCGACGCTCGGCAGCGTTCGCGCCGCCTCGATATAGGTCAGGATCGATTGCTCGATACCGAACCATTCGGGCAAGCCCCGTAGCAGTCGCCCGACATCCTCAGGCCAACACCCTTCGGCGACGATCGTCACCTCCAATCACTCCCTCGAGTGCTCGTTCGGGGATGCTCGGAGCTCATCCTCGAGCAACGTGCAGTTCGCGTGGACCTCGCGAATCCAACCGGCCCACTCGGGAACCACTGATTCGAGTTCCTCGCTGCACCACTGGGCGACGTACGCACTCGGGGTCATCCATCCGAAGGCGGTGTGTTCGGCGCTCAGGGAGACTTCACCCGTTGGCGCGACGGCAACGTACGTCGCGTGCACTGTGTGAAGTGTCTCGCCGGGTGGGGCATACGTCCAGACGCGGAGAAGTCGCACGGCTTCGAGTGCGAGGCCGGTTTCCTCGCGTGTCTCTCGAATCGCCGCGGCCGCCGGGTCCTCGCCGCGCTCGACGATGCCGCCCGGGATGTACCACACGCCTTCGCCGAGACCCGGTCCGCGTTCGAGCGCCAGGAATGTGTTGCCGCGAACGACGAAGACGTCGGCAGTCAGGCCCGCGTGATTTGGTGTGACCACGGACACCATGATCGCCTACATGTCGTCATGCCGCGTGAGTACAGCAACGACACATGTCCCGTCAGCGGCGGCGGGTTTTCCAGATCCACTCGGCGGGCCAGCGTCTCGCCCATGTGGGTGGGGCGAAGCCTTCGTAGGTCGTGGTCGCGTCGGCGGGCGGGCGGAGCTCGATGAGGTCTTCGATCTCGAAGCCGTTCCTTCGTAGCAGGCGGATCCAGCCGCCCGGTGGGAGCACCCAGTCGACGGTGTCTTCGTCGAGCTCCATGCGGCCGAGCTCGTCGTAGCTGCGGTGCAGTCGGCGTGACTGCTTCTCCTTCTTCGCGTTCCACGTGAGGTACAGGAGGGGAGTCGCGGTACAGAACGCGAGCACGCCGCCCGGGCGCACGACGCGTGCGCGTCTCCGGCACGATCTGATCCGGGTCGCAGAAACTGAACGCGCCGTGGTCGCAGAAGGCGATGTCGAACGACGCGTCGGCGAACGGGAGTTGTTCACCGCTCGCTTGCACCAAGGGCAGCGTCGGGCTGCTGCCGCGCGCGTGCTTCAGCTGCGATCCGGAGAGATCAAGCCCCACGCACCGAGAACCGATCGCGGTGAGCGCGATCGACCACTGCGCGCCACCGCATCCGACCTCGAGCACGTCTTTTCCGGCGACCTCGCCGAGCACGTGCAGCTCCGACCTCGGGGATTCGGTACGCGCCCCACGCGAGCGGCTTCTTCGTGAGCGCGGCATCGTGGGCGGCCTGGTACTCCGCCGACGCGGCATCCCAGGTTCTCCGATTGTGGCGAACGTGATCCTTCACGAGCGGTCGCGAACACTGAAACTTTCGTCGGCGTGTCGCGTTCGCTGCGGCGGCCCTTGGCGACGATCGAGATGTCGTGCCCGACGGCTTCCGCGCGTAGCGCACCGGCGGTGCACTTCTCGCGCGGGCGAATCGAGAACGGGTCGTACTGGAAGAACTTCATCGCGTTGAGGTGCGTGATCTGGTTGATCTCGTCGTCGGTGAGGTCGGTCGGCGCGAACGCTTCCATCATCCGCTCCGGCGCGTTGGGCCACACCGCGTCGCTGTGCGGGTAGTCGGTCTCGATGCAGATGCGGTCGGTGCCGATCTCGCGCGCCTGCCGCACGCCGAAATCGTCTTCGATGAAGCACAGGATCATGCGCTCCATGAACACTTCGCTCGGGAGCTTGCCGCCGAAGTCGGCGAACGTCCACGACTTGTGCACCTTGTACGAGTGGTCGATCCGCTCGAGGAAGTAGGGGATCCAACCGATCCCGCCTTCCGACAACGCGATCGTCACGTCGGGGAACTTGCGGATCATCGGCGAGAACAGCACGTCGGCCGCGGCCTGCACGATGTTCATCGGCTGGAGGTTGATCAGCACGTCGATCGGCGCGTCGGGCGCGGTGATCGCGAGCTTGCCCGACGATCCGATGTGCATGCAGACGACGGTGCCGAGGTCGTTGCACGCCTGCCAGAACGGATCCCAGTAGTCGGAGTGCAGGCTCGGTAGGCCGAGCGGAACCGGATTCTCCGGGAACGTGATCGCGTGACAGCCCTTCTTCGCGACGCGGCGTACCTCGTCGGCGATCGCCTGCGCGTCCCAGATGGGCGGGATCGCGAGTGGGATGAAGCGCTCGGGCGCATAACCGCACCACTCTTCGATGTGCCAGTCGTTGTACGCGTGGCAGAACGCGAGCGCGGCATCTTTGTCTTCGAGCTGGCCGAACAGACGACCCGCGAAACCGGGAAGCGACGGGAAGTTGAGCGAGCCGAGCAACCCGTTCGCCGACATGTCGAGCACGCGTTCGCGCACGTCGTAGGTGCCCTTGCGCAGCTCGTCGAAGCTCGTCGGGTCCATCCCGTATTCCTCGGGCGGCCGGCCGGTGACCGCATTGAGCCCCACGTTCGGGATATGGAAGTCGAGGAACTTCCACGCGTCGGTCCCGTCTTCGCGGTGCTCGACGCGCGGGGCGATGTCCTTGTACTTCGCGGGGAGGTGGTGCTCGAACACGTCGGGCGGTTCGACGACGTGGTCGTCGACACTCACGAGGATCAGGTCTTCGAGGTTCATGGAATGAGCATACGCGTGCGAACAGGCGCGCTGACAGTGACGTCAGGTACGTTCGAGCCCAACAAGGAGGCGCGGTGCAGCGGCGGGTATGTGTGGTCGGGGTCGGGCTCTCGGACGGCCCGGTGACGCCCGAGATGAGCGCGATCATGCTCGAGGCGCAGTCGTTCCGGCGTGCGCTCGACGACGCGGGCCTCGAGAAGTCCGACATCCAAGGCCTCGCCAGTGCCGGCTACGGCGGCATGCACGAGGTGGGGCTGGCCGAGTACCTCGGGCTCACGCCGACTGGCTCGAATCGTCGAGCACCGGCGGATCGAGTTTCGAGTTCCACGCGATGCACGCGTTCCGTGCGATCGAAGCCGGCGACGTCGACACGGTCGCGATCGTCTACGGCAACAACCAACTGTCGGCGTCGGGCCGCACGCTCGGTACCGGTGGTGGAGGTGGGGGCCGCGGCGCGATGCAGATGCCGCTGGCGATGGGCTACGAGTTCCCGTCGGGACTCACCCTCGTCGGCGCGTACGCGATGGCGGCGCAGCGCCACATGCATCAGTTCGGTACGACCGCGGAGCAGCTCGCGTCGATCTCGGTGCAGACGCGGGAACACGCAGCCCGTAACCCCAACGCGATGTACCGCGATCCACTCACCGTCGATGACGTGCTCGGGTCGCGGTTGGTCGCCGATCCGTTGCACAAGTTCGATTGCTGCGTGATCTCCGACGGCGGGTGCTGCATCATCCTCACCACCGAAGAACGCGCGCGCGAGCTTCCGCACAAACCGGTGTACGTGCGCGGCGCGGCGGGCGGGACGACGCATCACTCGATTCAGGCGATGGCCGATATGACCCGAACCGCCGGTGCGGTCAGCGGACCGAAGGCGTTCGCGGAAGCGGGCATCACGCCCGCCGACGTCGACATGTTCGCGATGTACGACTCGTTCACCTACACGGTGCTGGTGATGCTCGAAGACCTCGGGTTCGCGCCGAAGGGCGAAGGCGGCCCGTTCGTCACCGACAACGGTGGCAACCTGCGGCTCGGCGGCGCGCTGCCCACCAATACCGACGGGGGCGGCCTGTCGGCAACCCATCCGGGTATGCGGGGCTTGTTCCTCCTGTGCGAGGCGACCCGCCAACTGCGCGGGGAGGCGGGCGACTCGCAGGTGCCCGGGGCCGAGATCGCGGTCGCGCACGGCAGTGGCGGCTGGCTGTCTACCCAGGCGACGGTCGTGCTCGGAACCACTCCCAAGGACGCGTCATGAGCGACGACTTCATCGCACACAACGGCCAGGGCCCGAGCGGCCCTTCAGAGCGGGAAGCATCGCTGGCATGAGTGACGAATTCATCGCACACAACGGGGCCAGTTGGGCGGAGAGCCCGAAGTACCTCTGGCCGCGCGCGAACCACGAGGATCGCGAGTTCTGGGAGGGTGCCCGGCGCGGTGAGCTCCGCATCCAGCACTGCACGTCGTGCGGGTTGCATCAGCACTACCCGCGCTTGTTGTGTTCGCACTGCGGGAAGCAGACGCTCGAGTGGATCACCGCGAGCGGGCTCGCCACGATCTACTCGTTCACCGTCGTGCGTCAGAACGGTGTGCCGCCATTCAGCGAGCGGCTGCCGTTCGTGGTCGCGGTGCTCGATCTCGACGAACCGGGCGCGCGGATGATTGCCGCGATGCCGAAGCTGGCACCGGAAGCGGCGCGGATCGGGATGCGCGCGCAGGCCGAGTTCCGGCCCGCCACCGACGAAGCCGCGTTCGTCGACTTCGCGCCTGCCGGCTGACGCCGTCATGGAAGACGCGGTCGCGATCGACGGGCGGGCGCTCGGTCGGCGCGGTGCGCAGACGCGACGCCGGTTGCTCGACGCGACGGCGGAGTTGCTCGAGACGCACGGGATCCGCGACCTGCGCGTCGTCGACATCGCGCGTGCCGTCGGCTCGTCGCCCGCGACCTTCTACCAATACTTCCGAGACGTCGAGACTGCCGTGTTGGCGCTCACCCAGGAAGTCGGCGACGACCTCTCTCCGCTCGTCGCACTGCTCGATCCCCCGTGGGACGCCGACAACGGGCTCGACAATGCGCGTGCGCTGGTCGCCGGTTTCGTCGACTACTGGGACCGCCACCGAGCCGTGCTGCGGACCCGCAACCTCGCGGCCCAGGAGGGCGACCAGCGGTTCCGTGACGTTCGCAATCACACGTTGCGCGAGTTCATTGCGAACCTGACCGCCATGATCACGACCGCCCAGGCCGAGGGCCGGGTCGTGCGACGAGATCTCGCCGATTGCCGCGAGCGCCGCGCTCGTCGCGCTCCTCGAGCGGATGGCCGCGTTCCATCAGGAGCTGGAGCTGATCGGCATCGGCCGCGCTGATCTGGTCGAGACGACGGCGCGGATCGTGCACCAGACCGTCGTCGGGTCTAGATAGGTGCGAGCCGCCGACGGCGAGATGATCACGACCGCGAGCTTCGCCAGCAGCGTCTCCACTTGTGCCGGCGTGCGCACGTCGTCGCCGCGGAGCCGTTCGAACGTCGAGTGCGACGTGATGACTGCCAGCGCGTCGACCGCGTCGTCGATCGACCAGCGCGGACGCAACTGGCCGGATGCCGCGATCGCCTCGACGAGGCCACGCAGGTAATCCGGATCGATCCCGTCGCTCGACGCGTCGGAGCCCGTGACCGCGACGAGCGTGCGCAACTCGCGAACGGTCTCGCCGACGTCGGACCAGTGCCGGCACACCGCGCCGAGCATGTCGCGCAGCGCCGCGAGCGGATCGCCGATGTTCTTGTTCTGGTTGTCGAGCGTGAGCGATCGTGAAGTGGACGCCGCGAGCTCGTCGAGCAACGCGTGCTTCGAACGAAAGTGCTCGTAGACGGTGGCGCGGGCCACGCCCGCTTCCTTGGCCAACACATCCATGCTGAAGCCGTGAGCGCCCCGCTCCCGCATGAGCCGCGAGGCAGCCGCGAGAATCCTCGTTCGGGTTGCGTTTACGAGCTCGCGGCGAGTCGGGCTCAACGGGAAAGGGATCCTGTCTCACGTAGGGCGACCGTCATTGCTTGATAGGAGACCCTATTACGAGACTTTCTAAACATCGCGTCTCTAGTCAGGTTTTTACGTCGTGCTTGGTCGCGCTCACTCGCGTGGTGAAACTGAGCGCGTCAGATGTCGCGCGAAGAGGCGATCGGTGACGCGCGGCGGGCGATGGTCGCCTCGAGCTCACGCTGGAAGATCTTCTCGAACAGGTCCCGGCGCCGGCGTACGCCCCAAAGCTCCAGCTCGGCGTCGTCGAGCGCATGCAATCGGAGTACCACGAGGTCGGTCCCGATCTGCACATCGATGGCCTCGACGCTGCCGCGCCGCCCGCGATCTACCCCGTCGGCGAGGCGCAAGAGCGCGGCGAGCTTGCGCAGCCGCTCGCGTGCCTCCTTGTCGAGTGCAGCAAATCGCGGCTCGGAGGTCTTCGGATCCCCACGGCGATGATGACGCACGAGCGCGGCGAGGAATTCGATCTCATCGGGGGAGAAGCCGCGCAGCTGCGCGTGCTCCACGAGGTACGCGGCGTGACGATGGTGACCCTTCGGCGAAACGTGCTGACCGATGTCGTGGAGGAGCGCGGCGTACTCGAGCATCTCGCGGTCGTCGTCGCCGAGCTCGTGCAACGCCTTCGTCTGGTCGAACAAGCTCAGCGCGAGCTTGGCGACGTGTTGCGAGTGCGCGGCGTCGGATCCGCACCGACGGGCGAGACCCGCGACCGCGGCGCGGCGCAGCGCTTTCGGATCGTCGGACCAATCGTCGGGATCGTGCGCGCTCACCGCGTCGAGCACGATGCCTTCGCGCATCGCCCAATCGCTGAACGACATCTCCTCGACGCCGAATGCCTCGACGCCGAACTCCTCGAGGATCGTCAACAACACGGTCACGCCCGCCGGGAGCAACTCGGCCCGCTTGTCTTCGATGCCCGGCAGGCGACGGCGCTCGGCCGTCGTCATGCGCATCACGCGGTTCTGCAGCTCGCGGAGCTGATCGATGCGCACGCGCAGGCCGTTGGCGCTGGCCGGGATGTCGCCGTGGTCGTTGGCGGCCGCGAGCCGCGCCAAGTCGTTGATGGTGCCGCTCGTGCCGACGGCCATGCGCGGCGCGCGCGAACGCACCTCGTTGATGTGGGGTGCGAGTACCTCGCGCACGCGCTCTTCGAGCGCGGTCCGGTCGGCCTTGGTCGGGGGGTCCTCGGGTGCGATGTCGGCGGTCAGGCGGCCGACACCCAGGGGGAGGGACGCGGCCCAACGCAGCCCCGCGCTGTCGCCGATCATCACCTCGACGCTCCCGCCGCCGATGTCGATGCACAACGCGGGGGCGGGCTCGAGCACGAGGCTGGCCCGCACCGCCGCGAAGATCAGCCGAGCCTCCTCGAGACCGCTGATCACCTCGACCTCCACTCCGGTCTCGGCCTCGATCCGGTCGACGAGCTCGCTGCCGTTCGTGGCCGATCGGATGGCGCTGGTCGCCTTCGCGATGACCTCCTGGGCGCCCGCGGCGTCGGCGAGCTGGCGAAGCCGGCGGATGCTGGCAATGGCGCGATCGGCGCTGGGCGCCGAGATGCGACCGTCCCGCGCCACCTCGTCTCCGAGGCGCAGCATGTCCTTCTCGCGCGTGACCGCCTCGAACGTGCCGTCGGGATGCACGTCGGCAACCAGGAGGTGGAAAGAGTTGGATCCGAGGTCGAGCGCCGCGATGCGCATGTGGCGTCGAGCGTAACCACCGGGACCGCCTGCGCCTGACACCGGCGTCAGGTCCGGCGTAGCCTGCCCGTCAGCGTGATCACGGGCGTCACGACGGGAGCGAACCAACATGACGATGACCTATGAGTCGAGGCTGCTGATCGACGGGAAGCTCGTAGAAGCTTCCGGCGGTGCGACCTACGACAACATCAACCCCGCGACGGAGGCCGTGATCGGCCCGGTCGCCGACGCGAATGCCGCCGACATGGAGTCGGCCATCACCGCGGCCCGCCGGGCGTTCGACGAGACCACCTGGTCGACCGACCCCGCGTTCCGCAAGGCGTGCCTCACGCAACTCAAGGATGCGCTCGCCGCGCACCGTGAAGATCTGCGCCCGCAGATCGTTGCCGAAGTCGGCGCGCCGGTCGGCCTCACCTACGCGATCCAGCAGGACAGCTGCATCGACGACATGCAGTGGGACATCGATCTCATCGACCGGTTCGAATGGGAGTACGAGCTCGGCGTGCACGAGTTTTTCGGCATGAGCTCCAACCGGCTGGTCGTGCGCGAACCGATCGGTGTGGTCGGCGCGATCACGCCGTGGAACTTCCCGTTCATGCTGAACCTGTCGAAGCTCGCGCCGGCACTCGCGGCCGGCTGCACCGTGATCCTCAAGCCCGCGCCCGACACGCCGTACTCGGCAACCTGGATCGGCAAGCTCGTCGCGGAAGAGACCGACATCCCCGCGGGTGTCGTGAACGTCGTGACATCGGGTGACCCCGCGATCGTCGGTGACGTGCTCACGGGCGATCCGCGCGTCGACATGATCTCGTTCACCGGGTCGACCGCGGTCGGCAAACACATCGCAGCGCGCGGTTCCGCATCGTTGAAGCGCGTGTTCCTCGAGCTCGGCGGCAAGTCGGCCAACGTGGTGCTCGACGACGCCGACTTCCCGGCGACGCTCGCGAGCACCGGCATGGTTTGTATGCACTCCGGGCAAGGATGCGCGATCACGACGCGGCTGCTGTTGCCGCGTTCGCGCTACGACGAGGGTGTTGCAATCGTGAAGGAGGCGTTCGAGTCGTTCCCCTACGGCGACCCGCAAGACGCCGCCAACCTCGCAGGCCCGTTGATCAACGCGAAGCAGCGTGAGCGCGTGCTCGGGTACATCGAGAAGGGCAAGGCCGAGGGTGCCCGGGCGATAGTCGGCGGTGGCCCCGCGACCCAGTTCGAGAAGGGCTACTACGTGCAGCCGACGCTGTTCGTCGATGTCGACCCGAACTCGACGATCGCGCAAGAAGAGATCTTCGGCCCGGTGCTGTCGGTCATCCCGTTCGAAGACGACGACGACGCGGTGCGAATCGCCAACAACTCGCGTTACGGGTTGTCGGGCGCGGTGACGAGCAAGTCGTTGGATCGGGCGTTGGGCGTAGCCCGCCGCATCCGGACCGGGACCCTCGCCGTCAACGGTGGTCAGTGGTTCGGCCCCGACTCACCGTTCGGCGGTTACAAGGAGAGCGGCCAAGGCCGCGAGCACGGAGTCCCCGGCTTCGAGGAATACCTGGAGACCAAAACCATCGGCCTCCCGGGTTAGTTCACCCAAAGAGCGAACCTGCGTGAGTTCGCCACGCTATGCGCGGTCAACTCACGCAGGTTCGGGTTCATTGGGATCTTACGAAGGCGATGGTGCCGTTTAGGAAGGCTTCTACGTCTTTGTACTTGCCTTCGTAGACGCCGTTGAACCAGTCGGGGACGCTTACTTCGAACGTGCCGGACTCGATCGCTCCCAACACGGGCTCGACCATCGCCTCGACCGGGCAGCATCTCCACTCCGGTTTTGGGGAGGGGGTCGTTACCCGGAAGATGGAACAGCTCGGTGTCGATCACGCCGGGGTACACGACGTGGATCGCGGCGTCGGTGTCACGCAGGTCGACCTTCATGCACTCGGCCCACGCGGAGATCGCGGCCTTCGTTGCCGCGTACGCGGCTTCGGCGGGCGGGGAGAGCCGCGCCGCGACCGACGACACGAACACGATGCGGCCCGCGCGCTCGATGATCCCGGGCAGCAACGCGAGTGTGAGGTGCACGGGCGACTGATAGTTGATCTGCATCAACTCGTCGACGATCGCGGGCGTGAGCACCTGCACCGGCTTGCGCTTCGGGATGCCCGCGTTGTTGACGAGCACGTCGATACCGCCCATCTCGTCGGCGGCCTGGCGGGCAAAGTCTTCGAGCAGGCCGAGGTTAGAGAGGTCGATCGTCCACGCGCGCGAACTCGGCGCGAGCGCGCGACAACGCGCGAGCACCTCGTCGAGGCGGTCGGCGCGGCGCGCGCAGATGCCGACCGTGGCCCCGCGCGCCGCGAATCCTTCGGCCAACGCGGCGCCGATTCCTCCCGACGCTCCGGTCACGAGGACGTTCTTACCGTTCAAGTCGTAGGTCACGACGGGGACGCTAGCCTCCGCTCCCGATGCCGATCACGCCGGAAACCGTACTGCTGACCGGTCGAGTTGCAGTGGTGACCGGTGCGGCGCAGGGGATCGGCGCCGCGATCGCAACGACCTTCGCTCGCTTCGGTGCCGACGTGGTGATCTGCGACCGTGACGCCGACGGCCTGGCGCGGACCGGGGCGGAAATTGCGGGTCACGGCCACGACTGGGGGATGCAGGTGCTCGACGTTCGCGACGCCGACGCGGTCCGCGAATGGATTGCGCCGCTCGACACCGTCGACATTCTCGTCAACAACGCCGGCGGCGGGTTCCGGGCCGACTTCACCGACGTGAACGACAAGGGCCAGGACGCGCTGATCCGCGAGAACTTCACCAGCGTCACGCATTGCATCCGGGCGTGCGTCGGCGAAGATGCCCGAGCGCGGTGGGTCGATCGTCAACATCACGTCGATCGAGGCCCATCGGGCCGCGCCCGGCTTTGCGGTCTACAGCGCGATGAAGGCCGCCGGTCGCGAACCTCACGAAGACGCTCGCGCTCGAGCTCGGCGGTCGCCGCATTCGTATCAATTGCATTGCGCCCGACGTGATCCCTACGCCCGGCATTGGCGACGTGCCGGTGAAGACACCGCTGCCGTACGCCGGGCACGTCGACGACGTCGTAGCCGCCGCGCTCTACCTCGCGTCGGACTGGTCGAAGTTCGTCACCGGTACGACGATCCATGTCGACGGAGGCAACGACGCGGCCGGCGGCTGGTCCCGAACTCCCGACGGCGCCTGGACCACGTGAAGTTCGGCGTCGCGCTCGGCGCGTTGAACCCGCGCCTGCACGAGGAAGCAACGCTCGAAGCGGAGCGCCTCGGTTACGAGTCGGTGTGGCTGCCCGAGCACATGGTGTTCACGCGCCAGATGAGCCGCTCGCCGCATCCGGGCGACGACCACCCGCCCGTGCCGCCCGACACGCCGATCTACGACGCGTTCGCGTACCTCGCCTATCTCGCGGCGCGCACCGAGCGCGTCCGCCTCGGCACCCACGTGTTCAACATCGGATTGCGGCATCCGTTCACGACCGCGCGCGGCGCGCAGACTGTCGACCTGTTGTCGAAGGGCCGGTTCGAGCTCGGCATCGGCGCGTCGTGGCTCGAGGAGGAGTGGATCGCGGCGGAGCTCGACTTCTCGACGCGCGGCCGTCGCGTCGACGAGGCGATCGAAGTATGCATGCGACTCTGGACCGAGGAGACCGTCACCCATCACGGCGAGTTCTTCTCGTTCGACAACGTGGCGTTCGAGCCCAAGCCCGTGCAGGACGGTGGACCACCGATTCTCGTCGGCGGCGAGTCGAAGGCCGCGCTCCGCCGCGCCGCCCGGCTCGGTGACGGCTGGATCGGCATGAGCCACACGTTCGAATCGGGCGCGGCGCAGATCGAAACGCTGCGCGCGCTGCTCGTGGAGAACGGCCGGTCGGATGCGCTCGCGACCTTCGAGTTCGTGCTCGCGGGTCCGGTCGAATCGCGCGCCGACGTGACGCGGTGGGAAGGCATGGGCGTCACCCGCATGATCCTCGCGCCCTGGCAACGCTCGAGTGAGGCGATCGACGGACTCCGCAGGTTCGCAGATCGCGTCGGCCTCGCGGGGTAGCCGGCTGCACGCGATCAGCTCGGTTTCGACGAGCTCGACGCTCGCCCGGTCGACCGCGTGCACGCGTGCGACCTCCGATGCGCGCACAACGTGTGCCAAACGCCCATTGATGTAGTGCAGTGCCGCACCGTCGTCGACGGCCCAACCCGGCGGTACCGACTCGTCGGCGACCGCAGCCGCGTACAACGCAAGTCGATCCGCCTGTTGCGCGTGCGGATTGAAACTCCCCGGGAACCAACCCAGACCGTCGTGCAACGGCGTGAGCGGACCGAACGACATCGTGAACCCGGCGTCGAACCAGCACATGCCGCCCGCGCTGGCGCCGCCGACCACGCAGTCGCCGGTCGCGGCGCGTAAGGCGAGCGCCTTGTCGAGGCCGTGCGCGCGCCACACGGCCAGCATGCTCGCGGTGTTGCCGCCCGCGACGTAGATCACGTCGCACGACTCGAGAAACGAGTCGAGATCCTCGACATCGCGGTCTTGGAACAGTGCGAGATGCGTCGGTTCGCACGGGAGCACTTCGCACACTTCGTAGAAGCGGGCGAGTGTCTCCGGCGAGTCGCCCGACGCGGTCGCGAGCAGGCACACGCGCGGCGTCGCAACACCGGCAGCCGCGTAGAGGTACGCCTCCAATGCCGACGGCGGATCGAACGGGCCGTCGATCTCGTACCCGCCCATCGCGATCACTTGCAACGTCATGGGCTCAGTCTCGCAAAAGCCGATCCGGTTCGTGCGAGAAATCCCGCATGGAGCCGACGTTGCGCAGCGCGACGTGCACCGCGGTCGGCTGCATCGTGTGACAGATGCCGGCCATCATCGACGGCAGCTGATCGGCAACCGGGACCGAGTCGAGATCCATCCCGCGGCCCATCCCGATGTCGCTCGCCCGGCGCAACACGATGGCCGACTCCGCATCTTCTTCGGGCAGCGTCGAGTCGGCCCAGCGCATGAAGCCGCCCTTCCACTGCGCCTGATCGAAGGGCGCCTGCGGATCGACGATGCCCTGCCACGTCAGCTCCCACGCGAGCCGCAGCTCACCATTGACCCAGAGGCGCACATTGCTCTCGCCGGTCGTGGGATTTCGGAGCGGCACCTCGATGTCGTACACGCGCTCGTCGCGACCCCATGCCGCGTGGGTGATCGTGTGGCAAGCAGTGTCGAACTGGTGGGTGCAGTTGAGCTTCGGGTCGGTCCACTTCCCGGCCGCGGTGAAGCGACGCGAGAGCGGCATGCCGGCGAGCGCCCGCAACGGGATCGCGGCGTCGGGACAGGTCGACCACGGCCATCGATGCGACTCGTTTTCGGCGGAGATCACGTGTTCGCCGTCGTGGGTGAGCGTCACGACGAAGTGATGGAAATCGTCCTCGAGCTCCGAGACCACGACGCCGGGGGCGCGGGTGACGATCCGGATGCGCCGCCGGTAGGCGTCGGAGTCGAGATCGAAGTCGGGGACCGCAGCGGCCCGCTCGGGGAGAGGTGACATCGATGTCAGGTTAGGTGACAATGGCCCACATGAGCCCCGTGATCGACTCGGATCAGCACCTCTACGAGACCCGCACCACGTGGCTCGACCACATCGATCCCGCGCATCGCGACGACGCGCTGCGCATCGTCAACGACGACCTCGGCTATCCGTGGTTGAGCTGGGGCGCGGATCACAAGCTCGGCCCGGTCGACGTGCAGATGCCGGGCCAGACGAGCGAGCTCGGCGATCGCCGCGAGCGCATCCGGGCCGGGCTCGCGCCGGAGTCCAACTACGACGAGCGGCTGCCGCGCGACTACTGGGACCCGTCGGCCCGCGCCGAACGCCTGGCCGCGATGGGGATCGACCAAGCGATCGTGTTCCCGAACTTCGGTCTGTTGTGGGAACGTCGCCTCGACGTCGACCTCGCTTCACTCACCGCCAACATGACCGCGTGGAACCGTTGGTGCGCGTCGGTCGTCACCGACGGCCGCGGTCGCGTGCATCCGGTCGCGCACCTCACGTTGCGCGACGCGACCTGGCTCGATCGCGAGCTCGCCGACCTCGAGCGCGCGGGTGTGCACCTCGCGATGATCGCGCCCGCGCTCGTCGACGGCCGGCCGCTCTCGCATCCCGATCATGATCCGATCTGGCGCGCGTTCGTCGACCACGGCGTCACGCCCGTGTTCCATGTCGCCGACCAGCGTCGGGTGTTCGACGACGTTTGGTACACCGCGCCGACCCCTGACTCGCTCCCGCCGCTCGAATCGATCTTCTTGTGGACCGCGGCCGCGCTCGCCTGCACCGATCTCATCCTGAACGGCACGCTCGAGCGGTTCCCCGAACTGCGCATCGGGATCGTCGAGCTGTCGGCGGTCTGGGTTCCGATGTTCCTGATGATGCTCGACGGCGGTACGCACTTCACGACGAAGCTCAACGGTCGCCCCGTGTATCCGTTGCGCATGCAACCGAGCGAGTACTTCCGCCGCCAGGTGCGCGTCTCGTCGTTCTCGTACGAGCTACCCGGCCGGCTGATCCGTGACACCGGCGACCTCTACATGTGCTGCTCCGACTATCCGCACTCGGAAGGCACGGCGACGCCGCTCGAGGATTACATCGGGAGTGCGAAGCCCATTCGCCCGGAAGACGCGCCCGGCTTCTTCGGCGAGAACGCGACGCTGTTGCTGACGCCCGCGTCGTAACGCGCGCGAAGGTTGCAGGCCGTCAAACGGTGCGTAACAGCTCCGTGGGCAGTGAGCCTTCGAACCAGAGTGTGGTCTCGACCCGGCGCGCGATCTTCCACCCGTCGGCGGTGCGGACGAAGTCGTCGTCGTAACGGCCGCCGACATAGAAGAAGTGCAACGGCCCCTCACGAGTCGCGGCGCCCTGCGGGTTCGTGACCATCGTGCGTGTCGTCGCGCGGTCACCGTCGAGCTCCACGGAGATGTTCGACATCAGGTGCTGCGTCACCGGGAACGCGGAGATCATCTTCTCGAGCCACGAGCGGATCTGCGTGTACGGACCCTTCTTCCCGCCCGGGTTCGACGAGTAGTCGACCTCGGCGTCGGCGGTGAAGCACGTGTCGAGCAGGTCCCAATCCTTGGTGTCGATCGCCCAGCCGTAGCGCACGATCACGTCTTGGATCTCGGCCCGGTCGGCGAGGTCCTGCGGTGAATAACCCATGGGTGAGGAGCCGGGAGGCGCTACGAGAGCGGCTTGGGCTCGGCGGCGTCGGCCTTGCAGTTGATCGCGAGCGTGAACTTGGTCGTCACGACGGGGTTCCCGGTGCGCTCGTTCTTCCAGGTGGTCTCGGTCACGTAGAACTCGAGCTTGCCGCCGCTCGACTTCTCTTTCTCGTACACGTCGGAGATCTGACCGTCGCCCACGAGCGTGTCGCCGACGTGCGGCCAGTCGCCGCCGTGGTAGATGAACTCCTGCTCGCCGTGCAGGATCGCGCGGCCCTTGCCCCGCAGGTTCTCGATCGGGAGGCCGGCCGCGCCGCCCTCACCGAGCGAGCCCCAGTAAGGCATCACGAACGGGAACGTCGGCGGGATCGGGCGCGCCGTCGGCGGTGTACGCCGGGTCGCTGTCGAGCAACGCCTGGGCGAACACCCGAACCGGGCCCCGCTCGATCACGACTCGCTGGGTGCCGAGTTGCCGGCCCTTCAACTCCGTGAGTGCCACGGCTGGATCCTCCCCGAATCGACCTGGTCTAGGGGTCAGAAGCTAGCCGGGGCCGAGATTCGAGGAAATTCGCTGATCAGAGCCTTCAGGTCGGGTTATGCGGAGACGACCTGAATTGATATGACCTCGCAGCCGAGGGCGACGATTCGCCTGTTCGTGGTCTCGGCTGCTCTGAGCCTGATCCCGGTGATCCTGCTGGGACTCGCGATGGGCGCGAGCTACCGCTCCGAAGCGCGCCGCCGCGGCATCGCCGAGGGTCGTTCCGAAGCCCAGCTCATCGCGCAGACCGCGATCGAGCCGCTCCTGGCGTCGACGCCGCTCGATGCCCAGCTCCAACCCGATGATCCCGTGTACATCGGGTTGAAGCGGGTCACGAAGCGAGCGGTCGGCGGCCACCACGTGCTGCGTCTGCGGGTGCGCAACCTCGCCGGCAACGTCGTGTTCTCCGACGACGGCTCGGGCTTCACCGAGAAGCCGGAGGACGAAGCCACTGAAGCGGCCGAGGGTCACATCAAGGCCTCGCTGACGCGATCTGAACTCCGACGCGAACGACCGCGGCGCGATCGGTCCGCAGGCGGTCGAGGTGTACCAACCGTTGCTCGCGGGGACGCGTGAGCATCGCGTCGGCGTGCTCGAGCTCTACTTGCCGTACGCGCCGATTCAGCATGACGTCTCGAGCGGTCAACACCGGCTGACCGTTGATCTGATGATCGGCCTCGCCGCGCTGTACGTCGTGTTGTTCGCGATCTCGATGTCGGTGAGTCGTGGGTTGCGCCGCCAAGTGAAGCTCAACGCGTTCCTCGCCGAGCACGATCCGCTCACCGAGCTCCCGAACCGGCGCCTGTTCCAACGTCGCATTGCCAATGCGCTCGCACACGCGAAGGATGGCACCCGACCGATCGCGATCGCGATCGTCGACCTCGATCGATTCAAGGACATCAACGACTCACTCGGCCATCACGCCGGTGACGTCGTGCTCGTCGAGCTCGCGTATCGGCTCCTCGACGAGTTGCACATGAAGGACACGATCGCTCGGCTCGGCGGCGACGAGTTCGGGATCCTGGTCAACGACCCTGGTGACATCGACGCGTTCCTTGCACGTCTGCGTGACGCGATCGGACAGGAGCTCATGGTCGGTGACGTTCCGGTGACCGTCGAGGCAAGCATCGGCTACGTGCTGGCCGAGCCCGGTGGCGACGACGTCGACGAGTTGCTCCGGCGGGCCGACGTCGCGCTGTACCTCGCCAAGGAGCAGCGCTCGGGTGCGGTTCGCTACGACGTCGCGCAGGATCACTACGACCCCGCGAACCTCGCGCTGATCAGCGAGCTCCGCCGCGCGATCGAAGCCGACGAGCTCGTGCTCCATTACCAGCCGAAGGCTCGCTTCGCGAACGGGCAGTTCGATGCGGTCGAGGCGCTCGTCCGCTGGCAACACCCGGTGCAGGGTCTGATGTTGCCCGACAAGTTCCTGCCGCTCGTGGAGCCCACCGAGCTCATCGACTCGCTCACCGACTGGGTGCTCGAGCGCGCGCTCACCGACATGCGTGACCTCCGCAGTCGCCGGGAGATCGATGTCGCGGTAAACGTTTCGGCGAGGAACTTCAGCCGTCCTGACTTCACCGACCGCGTGTTGCGAATCTTGCAGACCGTCGGTATCGCGCCGAACCGGCTCACCATCGAGATCACCGAGACCTCGCTGCTCACCGATCCGGTGCGCGCCGCGCTCGCACTGTCGCAACTCGACGCGTTCGGCGTGAAGGTGAGTCTCGACGACTTCGGCACCGGCCAGACGTCACTGCGCTATCTCACGTCGCTGCCGATCGACGAGCTGAAGATCGACATGAGCTTCGTGACGGACATGCTCGAGAACCCGAGCCACGCCGCGATCGTGCGGGCGATCATCGACCTCGGTCACAACCTCGGCTTGCAGGTCGTCGCCGAAGGTATCGAGACGCGGGAAGTGTTCCGCGCGTTGCACGAGTCGGGCTGCGACGTCGCGCAAGGGTTCCTGCTCTCGCGGCCGATGCCGGCCGGCGACCTCCCGCGGTTCTTCGCCGCGGTCGCCGACATCTCGCTCGCCCCGGCTCGCTGAGCGCGAGCGACTTCGCGCGGGCTACTTGCCCGGCGGGTCGATACCGAACAACCGCCGCCGCGGCCTCCGGCGGGTGCGCAAGACCTGTTCGATGTCGGGCTTCAGGAGCTTCGCCGCGTAGATACCCGACACGAGGAGCGCCAGGATCGCCAGGTAGTTGAGGCTCGACGGTGCGGCGCGGTGCCGGCTGCTGGCGAACACCTCGTCGATCACGGTGCCGCCGCCCGCCGCGGGGCGCTGCCCGTTGCGGCCGGGAGCGATCAGACCGGCGCGGTTCGGGTGATCCGACCTGGCCGCCCGTACGGGATGCGGGCGCCGGCGGGAGCACGACCCTTACCCGCGGCTTCGCCTTCGTCCGGTGGTGTTTCGGGTGACGCTTCTTGTGCGGATTGGTCGCGCTTCTCGTTCGATGTGCGTGGTGGGCGACGACGGGCCCGGCGGGGGGTGCGGTCGGAGTTTGCGCCGGCGCGGGGACGATCTGATTCGGCGCGGTTCCCGGGGTGGTCGGCGTGTGGGGCGCCGTGATGGGCGCGCTCGTCGGTGGGTGCGCCGTCGTGGGCGGTGTGGTGCGAGGTGTGGTCGGCGCCTGTGGAGCCGGGGTGATCGTGGTCGACATGACGAACGCCGGGACCGGGGTGTCGGGGAGAAGGTCGGACAGTGTGGTGTTGGGGGTCGGCACCGTCGTGGTGGTGCTCGACGTCGTCGTGCTGCTGGTTGCCGTCGTTGTGGTCGTGGTGGCGATCGGCAAAGACAACGCGGCATTCACCGAGCTCTGCCATTCGCCGCAGCCACTCGCGTTCGGGTCGACCGCGGAGACCGCGAAGTTCCCGTCGACCATCGTCGCGGCGCCGGTTGCGGCGGAGTAGGGCCGCGATCCCGGGCTCTTCGTGGTGACCACGATGTTGAAGGGCCCGATCTTGCAACCGGTCATCGACCCGGCTTGGCTCAGATCCAGCTCGACCCGGCCCGCAAGCCACTCGAGGTCGCTCGCGGGATCGACGATGCCGATGAAGTCGCTGTTCGCAAGCGCCTGGACCGTGACCGCGCCGATATCGGGATTGGGCGCACCGATGTTCACGGCGATCGGGGCGAACACGATGCCGGCCTGCGGGATGTCGATCGTGCCGTCGGCGCCGATGGTCGCGGTCGCCGGCGCCTGGGTGGTGATGCCCTTGATCTGGAACGTCGGGGTGACCAACGCGAGGTTCACGGCCACCGTGACGTTGCCGGCGTTGGCGCCCGCCGTCGTGGTCATCCCGGGAATGGCCAGGCTGATCGAGAGCGCGACGGCGGCGAGCGATGCCAGTGCCAGCCCGCGGCGACGCCCACTGCTCCGAATCGCCATCCGTCCATAGAACATCACCGAGAGGGGTCAATGAAAGGCGGGCAGTCGTTTTTTTGCCGTCTGCTGACCTAAATGGGCTGATCAGCCCCCCTTCAGCTGGGCCATCGGCCTCAGTTGCCCAGTCGGGTCGCCACGGTGCGCGCCCGCTCGACGAGCTCCTCGGCCGCCGGGCCGGAGGCGACCTCGGCGACGAGCTCGGTCAGGTCACGAAGCAGCGCGGCCAGCGCCGCGAGGTCGGCGCTCGGTTCTTGGATCTTGATCTGCGAGAACGGAAACGCGATGTTGACCTTCGTGGTGACAGCCTCCGGGCTCGGCTGGGGCTCTTCGCGGTGTCAGCGGTGGGTTCGAGCATGTCGGCCTCCAGCGTTGTCGGGCGAGAAGTAAGCGCACGGTAATTCTTGCGCCCTGTCGTTACGGAAACGGGAAACATGTCTATCCGGCCTGCTCGGGGGTCGATATCTTCCGCACATGTCGGGCATCAAGATCCGCCAAGTGACAATCGTCCTGTTCGCCGTTGCGATCGTGTGCCTGGTCGGCGGTGTCGTGTACTTCATCGACACGGCGGCGCATCTCCCGGGTTTCATGCCGGGGCACGCCGCGCACTCGGCGCAGCATCACGTCAAGCACGGTCTCGCGCTCCTCACGCTTGCGATTGTGGCGTTCGTCGGAGCGTGGCTCACAACCGCGCCCGAACGTCCGTCCGTCCGTTGACTTCCTTGACGGTCGGACGATGCCGCGCGCGCTCGACCGCGGTCGGCCTCGTCTACCCGCGAGTACCGCCCGGGGACATGAGCCTGCCTGACCGCGCGGATCTCGCGGGTTTTCTCGAGTTCGCGGGAGTAATAGGTGTGGCGGCATTTCCGATTGTCTACTGGTACCTCGGCTCAGACCGCGTGGCCGAGAAATACGAGAACCCGAAGCGCTTTGTCGTAGCTCTCCTCATCTCGACAGTCGGAATCGTCGCCTGCGTGGTGCTCGCCGCGTTCGGGCAGCGCAACTGATCCCTGCGGTGTGGGCGCCGTCGCATCGCATTCGGTCCGACAATGCGAAGGATTCGATGTTCGAAGGCGTTCAACGGCAGCTTGCGTATCGATGGACGCGAGCGCATGCGCGACCGGTCCCGTTCGTACTCGGCGCCCTCGTGCTCGTGGGCGTGATCGCGCGCTTCTGGGGTCTCGGTGCGAGCGCGCTGAACTTCGACGAGTCGTACTCGGCGATGGCGGGTCAGCTTCCGCTCGCGTCGTTGTTCGAATTCCTGCGCGGTCACGACTCCCATCCACCGCTCGACTATCTGCTGCAGCTCCCGCTTGCGCGCGCCGGCGTCAGCACCTTCGTGTTCCGGCTCCCGGCGGTGACGTGCTCAGTCGGCGCGTTGGCGCTCTTCGCGTGGTGGATGCGCGACCGCGGCCGCGTCGGCATCGTCGCGACGGCCGCGATGTCGGTCTGTGCGTTTCAGCTGATCCACGGACGCGAAGCCCGGATGTACGCGCCGCTCGAGCTGATCGGCGTCGCCGTCGCGATTGTGGCCGACACCTGGCTGCGGGCGCCGCGCCGGAGGCACGCGTCGATCATCTGCGCGCTGACGTTCGTCGGCTTGATGACGCACATCTCGATGATCCTCCTCGCGATCGGCTTGATCGCACTCGCGGGACGTCGTCGGGATGTGCACACGTGGGAATGGCGCGCCGGAATCGGGGCGGGGCTTGCGGGCTGGGCGCTGCTCTGGGGACGTTCGTTCCTCGTGCAGGCCCGCGGCGGACACTCGTCGTGGATACCGCATACGACGCCGGCTCGTTTCGTCGCCGCGATCAGCTCGCTCGTTGCCGATCTGCCGGGCTCGAGTGTGTTCATCGTGGCTGCGGTCGTCGTCGGCATCATCGTCTGCCGGCAACGAGACCGAACGCTCGCGACGGTTGTGGTGTGTTGCTTCATCGTTCCGGTAACGCTGGTGGGTCTCTTCGGCCTGCGGGAGCCAGTTCTTCTCGATCGCACGCTCACCCTGGAATCCTGGGCCCCGCTCCTAGCCCTCGGGTATCTCGTCGATGCCTTGAGCCGACGAGCGCGCACGCTGGGATATGTCGGCGCGGCGCTGACCGCCGTAGTGATGCTCGCATCGGTGCCGCATGCGCTGCACGAACGGGGTCCGACTGTTCTGCTCGCGCGGCTGGAGGATGTGGTGCGCCCCGGTGACGTGGTGGCGATGCAACCGTCTCCGATGGGGGTCGAACTCGACTGGAGTCTTGGCGTCCGCGGTGACGATGGGTCGGCGCGCTCCATCCGGTTACCGGGTTTGAACCGCGCCGTTGCGCTCGCACTCGTCGGCGCACCGCCCACGGGGCGCATCTGGCTCCTGCAGCTCAAACCCGAAGGATCAAATCTTCGCCGCTCCGAGAAGTGCGCGCCGACTCGGCACTATGGCGCCGCTCAATTGTTTTGCCTACGGCACACATTCCCACCGCACTTCTCGCGCACCACCTCGCCGACAATCGCCGCGATCTTCGGTGGTCATCCGCCCACAGTTGCGAGTCGGTATGCCGGACGATGAGCGTGCCGCGCGTCAGGTCGGTTCGCGGTCGGGTCCGGGCGCGGCTTGGACGTCGATTCTGGTAATTGCCAGGTAGGTGACGAGGACGAGGATCAGCACACCGAGCGCGAGGAGTACCGGACCGTTGCCGAGTCCGAGACCGCTCACGGCTTTGGGTTTGGCCAAGCCGTCCGCGATCGAGGCGCCGAGCGGTCGGGTCATGACGTACGCGAACCAAAAGCAAAAGACCGCATTCCATCGCAGCCACCGGTAGCCGACGGCGGGGATCAGGATGATCGCGGCGAACAGTGCCGCAGACGGGAAGTAACCGAGGTGCAGGGTGTAGGCGGTGAAGTCACCCAGCGCAGTTCCCATCGCGAACGTCGCGCCGACCGCCGTCCAGTAGAAGGCCTCTCGCCGAGCTGTATCGATGGTGTGGATCGAGAGCGTTTGCTCGGTCCGTTGCCAGGCAACGAATACGAACGTCAACACGACGGCGTACAGGATGGTTGATCCGGTGTACGGCACGCCGAGTCCCACGTGGAGCACATCGGCGGCCATGGTGCCGAATATCCCGACCATGACCACCGCGAGCCAATACGTCCAGGCCACGTAACGGGCCATCGCGAACTGCAGGAGCAGCGCGCCGACGAACCCGGCGAAACCCAACACGACTGCGAGCTCGGGGGCCATCGCGTGGACCAGAAAGTCTGACGCCGACTCGCCCAAAGCCGTCGACAAACCCTTGATAACCCAGAACACGACCAGGATCTCCGGAACCCTGAGCGCGCCCTTCGTCGTCCACCAGGCCTGCGGGCGCCGTACGGGGTTGGGTCGCTTCACCGAACACCGTGGCCCGATGAACTCGACTCCCCATTGCCCGGACCGTAACGACAACGTGGAGAGGGCTCAACGCTCTATCGGTGACGTTGCCCGACCGTTGACCGACCTTTTACCGCGCGTTGACCCGCAGTTAGCTATTCGCTCGCGACTTGCTCGCGGAGCTTGTGCTTCATGACCTTGCCGGTCGCGTTGCGGGGGAGCTCGGCGACGAACCAGAGCTTGCGCGGGCGCTTGTAGTCGGCGAGCCGTTCGGCGCAGAAGGCGAGCAGCGTTGCGTCGTCGAGCGCGGTGCCGGGCTTGGACACCACGAACGCGCCGACGTCTTCGCCGAGCACCTGGTGCGGAACGCCGATCACCGCGGCTTCCTGCACGTCGGGGTGCTCGAGGATCACGGCCTCCACGTCGGTGGCGTAGATGTTGTTGCCGCCGCGAATGATCATGTCCTTGATGCGGCCCGAGATGTAGACGAAGCCGTCGGCGTCGAGGTACGCGAGGTCGCCGGTGCGCAGCCATCCGTCGTCGGTCCACGCGGCCGCGCTCGCGCCGTCGTCTTTGTAGTACTCGCGCCGCTTGCCGGGCAGCCGGACGAGGAGCTCGCCGACGTCGTTGGGCGCGCGCAGCTCGTCGGTGTCGGGGTCGACGACCTTCACCTCCATCGGCGCCATCGGCTTGCCGACGGAACCGATGCGCTTGGCCGCTTCCTCCTTCGGCATGGTGATGAACGCGGGCCCGGCTTCGGTGAGGCCGTAGGAATTGATGACCGATGCCTGCGGCATCTTGTCCTGGAGCTTCTTCAACGTCGCGGGCGCGAGTGGCGCACTGCCGATCGACACCGCGGTCGGGCGCCGAGAGATCGGACGCGTCGAACCGTGGGCTCGCGGTGATGAGCTCCGCCATCGCGGGCACGAGGAAGATCATCATCGGCTTGTCGTTCTCGACCACGTCGAACCACCGGTCGACGTCGAAGCGCGGCATGTAGAGACCGGTGAGCCCCATCTTCATCGGGTTGAAGATGAAGCTCATCCCCGCGAACGTGAACAGCGGCGCGCCGTGCAACCAACCGCGGTCGGTCCACGACGGCGCCATGTTCGGGATCATCGCGACGTTGCGGTGCCGAACGAGCACGCCCTTCGGCAGACCCGTGGTGCCCGACGTGTACATGATGTCGGCCATGTCGTCGGCGTCGATCGGCACTTGGAACTCGCGTCGTGTCGAGTCCCGCGATCTCGTCGTCCCATCCGAGTGCGTCACCATCGGCGCCGTCGGCGGACACGATCGCGCGCAACGACGGAACCGCGGCCTGCACAGTGCGCGCGTGGTCGAGGAGACCGGCGCAGGTGAAGATCGCGGAGATCTCCGCGTGGCCGAGGATCGTCACGAGCTCGGGTGCCGAGAGCCGCGTGTTCGCCGGCACCATCACCGCGCCCGCCTTGTGCACCGCCGCGTAGGCGACGATCCAGCGCAAGCAGTATTCGTTCGGGAGCGCGATCGCGACGCGGTCGCCCTTGCTCACGCCTCGGGCGGCGAGCCAGCGCGCGGCCTGGTTCGATCGCTCGTCCCACTCGCGGAACGTAAGCGTGGTGTTCGAGTCGAGATCGACGTAGCCGGGCTGATCCGGAAACCGTCGGGCCATGAACCGGAGCTGGTCGACGAGCAGCGGGCCGTCTGGCTTCTCCTCGGCCGGCTTCTCCGGCGCCGGTGTTGCGTCGGTCATTGCCCGAAACCGAACTGCGGGATCTTGCTGCGCCGGCCCGCGAACAGCTCGTCCTTGCGATCGACGAGCTCCTGCGGCGTCCACCGGCCCTCGCCCCGATCGAGCGTGTTGGCGAGCGTGAAGCCCTCCATCAGATGCACGCGGGTGCCCCAGACGACGAAGACCTGGCCGGACACGTCGGCGGCGGCGTCGCCGGCGAGGAACACGACGATCGGTGAGATGTTCTCCGGCTCCCATTCGGGCCCGGTCATGTACTCCGCGGCGCCGGCCACCGTCTCCGTCATGCGGGTGAGTGCGCGCGGGCACACGACGTTGGCGGTCACGCCGTACTTCTTCATCTCCCGCGCCAGCACGATCGTCATCGACACGATGCCGGCCTTGGCCGTCGCGTAGTTGATCTGGCCCGCTTGGCCGTAGAGCCCCGACTCGCTCGCGGTGTTGATGATCCGGCCCGACACCTCCTCGCCGGCCTTCCCCAACGCCCGCCAGTGCTTCACCGCGTGATGCGAGACGGCCATATGGCCTTTGAGGTGCACCGCGATCACCGAGTCCCACTCGGCCTCGCTGATGTTGAAGCTCATCGCGTCGCGCAGGATGCCCGCGTTGTTCACGACGATGTCGAGCCGCCCGTACTCGTCGACGGCTTGGTCGACGAGCGCTTCGGCGCCGCTCCAGGTCGCGACGTTGTCGGCGTTGGCGCTGGCCTCGCCGCCCGCGGCGACGATCTCGTCGACCACTCGGCGAGCGGGCGTCGCATCGCGTGCCTTCACCCGCCGCCGCCGTTCCGAGATCGTTCACGACTACCCGCGCGCCCTCGGCCGCCAAGAGGTGCGCGTGCGCGCGCCCGATGCCGCGTCCTGCTCCCGTGACCAGTGCCACCTTGCCGTCCAACATGCCCATCGCGGGAGTCTCGCTGGGCGCAGCGCCGGGGGTCAAGGAAGCGCTACGACCTCGCCCGGGAAGATGAGGCTCGGGTCGCCCGATCGCAGCGTCGTTCGGTTGGACTCGATGATCCGCTGCCAGTACGCGGCGATGTCGGCGTCACTCACGAGGTCGGATCCACTCGCCGCGCGACTTCGGTGCGCGCGATCTGCCAGAGGTTGTCGCCCGAGACGACGACGTGCATGCGGGCGCTTACGGGTGCGATCGGCGCGGGTGGCGGCCGCGACGTTGGAGTCGGTGTCGGCGTGGGAGCCGGTGTCGGTGGGGGAGTCGGAGTCAGGGCCGGTGTGGGCGTTGGTGAATGCTTGATCGGCGCGACCACGGGGCTCGGAGCTTCATGGTGCGACGCGATCGGGGCCGGGGCGCTCGTAGTCGTCGTGGTCGTCGATGGCGTTGTCGACGTCGACGTCGGCCGATGGCTTTGTCTGGGCGCCGATGCGTGGATCACATTCGGCGCGGCTCCTCCGGTCTCGGTGATGAATCGGCCGCCGCGGTCGGCGTGCACGGTGATCGTGCCCGACGACGACGACGACGATGACGAGGGCGTTGCGTACGCGGCAGTAGGCGCGAGTGCCGACGTGCTGATGAGTGCGGCCAGGAGGGCCCGGCGCGCAATCGGGGGCGCGAAGCGCGCGATGCGGTGCGCGGACCCGGTGCGGCCGCGGGCGAGCGCGGCCACGCACAAAAGTGTTGTGGCGGCGAGCCAGATGCTTGCGATCACCGCGCTCCACCACAGGATCGTGACGGCGAGATCGTCGCCGCTCCACGACGCGGGCGACGGCGCCAACGCGGGATGTGTTGCAAGTAACGCGGCGGCAGTCGCGGTTGCTGCTCCGAGGAGTGCAACCAGGGGCTGGACGGTTCGGGCTCGGCCCGTGCGGTGGTTCATCGCCGGGATCATGTCAGTACACGTCAAGTTGTGTCAAGCAGTATCAATCGACCATGAGTGGGTGAGGATCATTTCCCGCTGCCTCCCCGCCGCGACGCCACGCGACCAACCCCGACGCGAAGGTGAGACTTTGGTACGTTCCGGACCGTTCAACGCCGGAATTGGGCTACGGGAAATCGGGAGCACCGATGGCAATCTTCAGCAAGGCCGGACTCGAGGGCGGCTTTCTCATCGCGCACGTCATCGTCGCAATGATGTGGATGGGCCTCCTCTGGTTCTTCAACTTCGTGCAAACGCCGGCCTACGCCGAGATGGACGGGGCCGCGCGTAACAACGCGTTCGACAAGCTCACCTGGCGCGCGTTGTGGTGGTTCCGCTGGGCGGCGGTCGCGACGGTGGTGTTCGGCCTGCTCGTGATCGCAGTCGGCGGTAGCGATTCGTTCAGCGGTGACTTCTGGAAGTCGACGCCCGGCGTCACGCTGCTCGTCGGCATCTTGTTCGGTCTCACGATGCTCTACAACGTGTGGATGGTCATCTGGCCGAACCAGCAGATCGTGATCGCGAACGCCCGCAACGTGCAGAACGGCGGCGAGGCCGACCCCAACGCACCGGCGGCGGCTCGGGCCGGCGCGATGGCATCCCGTCAGAACACGATCTTCTCGCTCCCGCTGCTCGTGTTCATGGTCGGTGCATCGCACTTCTACGCACTCGACCACTTCTCGTTCCGTCCGGGCGGCGCCAAGTGGTTCGTGTTCTTCATCATCGGCGTCGCGGTTCTCGCGGTGCTCGAGGCGAACGCCCTCGGCAAGATCAGCGGCCGCGGTAACACCGGTCTCAACGTGATCTACGAGTCGCACAAGAACGCGATGTACACCGGCTTCGCGCTGATCATCGGGTTCTACATCCTCGCTGAGATCCTGCTCCGCGCTTAGGAGATCAGACGCCGAGCAGATCGGCAACGCGGGCACGGTGCCAGGAGCTGGTACCGAAGAGTGGCTCGCCCGACTTGATGCGGCGCACGTAGAGATGCATGTCGTGCTCCCACGTGTAGCCGATGCCGCCGTGGATCTGGATGCCTTCTTTGGCCATCAGGCGCTGACAGTCGCCGGCCGCGGCCTTGGCCACTGACGTCGCACTCGTGCGGCGAGGGTCGTCTTCGGCGATGGTGAGCGCCGCGAAGTAGCCGAGGGCCCGCGCCCGTTCGAGGGCGATCATCATGTCGGCGAACTTGTGCTTCGTCGCCTGGAACGAACCGATCGGCACACCGAACTGCTCGCGCTGCTTGGCGTATTCGAGCGTGATGTCGAAGATCGACTGCGCGGTCCCCACCATCTCGAGCGCGAGACACACCGTGGCTTCCTCCAGCGCCCGGCGCAGCGCGGGCGCGGCCGACACGTCGGGATCGCCGAGCACTGCGTCGCGCTCGAGCCGAACACCGTCGAGGGTGATGTGCACGAGCCGGCGGCTGCCGTCGAACGCGTCGAGCGGCTCGGTCTTGACCGCGGAGACGGGAACGACGACCGCGCGCACGCCGTCGTCGTCGCCGGGGAGACCGCTCGACGCGGGCGACCACGACGATCTCGTCGACCGCGTCGCCTTCCATCACGAAGCGCTTCGTTCCGGACACCACCACGTGGTCACCGTCGAATGCGATCGTCGCGGCAACGTCGGCCGGATCGAACGACCCACTGTCCTCGGCGATCGCGAGCGAACCGGTGAGTTCACCCGCGGCGACGTGGCCGAGCAGGTGCGCGCGCTGGTCGGCTGTGCCCGCCTCCCGGATCGCGGGGACGTACTGCGACACGGTGGGGAGCAACGGCCCTGGCGCGATGACTCGGCCCAACTCCTCGGCGAGGATCGCGGCTTCGAGCACGCCGAGCCCGATCCCGCCGAACTCCTCTTCGATGGTGAGCGCGGGCCAACCGAGGTCGATCATCGTGGCCCACAACTCGGTGGGCCGCGCGTCGGTTTCGGTGACGGCCCGGGCCAGCGAAACCGGGCTCTCGTTGGCGAGCACCGCGTGAATCGAGGCGCGCAGCTCTTCTTGATCGGCGGTGAACTCGAGCTCCATGCGGGCTTACGTTACGAGGTCGTTCAGCTCGGCCACCAACGCACGGCGGTCGATCTTCTCCATCGCGGTGAGCGGGAGCTCGGCGCGGACTACGAGCGCCTCGGGCAGTTTGTACGCCGCGACATCGGCGCCCGCGAAGGTGCGCAGTTCGTCGAGGGTCGGGACGCGAGCAGGATCGCGCGGCACCACGACCGCGACGCCGATCTCGCCCATCACGTCGTCGGGGCGGGGCACGACCGCGATGGCCGCGACGTCGGGATGCGTCGAGAGCACGCTCTCCACTTCCACCGGGTACACGTTGTAACCGCCCCGCACGTACATCTCCTTGCTCCGGCCGACCAGGCGGAGGCGGCCGCGGTCGTCGATCCAACCGAGGTCGCCGGTGCGCACGAATCCGTCAGTCGTGAACGCGGCTCGCGTCTGCTCGGGGTCACGCCAATACTCCGACATCACCGCGGGGGAGCGCAGGCACACCTCGCCGACCTCGCCCGCGGGAATTGGGTGATCGTCGGCGTCGACGAGCGCGAGGTCGACGCTCGCGTGCGGACGGCCGACGCTGAGCACCGCGTCTTCCTCAGGATCGTCGAACGCGGTGCCGAGGCCGATGCCGGCTTCGGTGCACGAGTAGCGCGTCGCGAGCGCGGCCCCGAAGCGGCGGCGCGCTTCGTCGGCGAGTCCGGGCGTTACCGGTCCGCCGCCCGCGATGATGAAGCGCACGCTCGACAAGTCGAAGTTGTCGAAGTCGGGATGCCGCAACATCAGCGCGAGTTGCGTCGGCACACCCGCGACGGTCGTCATCTTCTCGCGTGCGAGCAGCTCGAGTGATTCGCCCGCGCGCCACCGCTCCATGATGAAGGTGGTGCCGCCGCGTTGCAGGCTGCCGGGCAGCTTGGTCATGAAACCCAGGTGTGCGAACGACGTGCCGCTGAACGAACGGCCGCCGGTATCCCACGCGCCACCGGTGTCGGTCTGCGTGATGAACGCGAGCTGGCGGTTCCGGTACAACGCGCCCTTCGGCAGGCCGGTCGTACCCGACGTGAAGATGATCGCGACCGGTCGATCGGGATCGTCGGTGAGTGGCGGAGGACTCGAGCCCGCGAGGCGTAGATCGTCGAGCATCGCGGTGCGATCGGTGATCGTGAGCTTGGGCTGGGCCAGGTCGAGCACCGCCGTGCGCTCCCGATCCGACAGCCGGTCGTTGACGCCCGCGGTGATCGCACCCGAGCTTCGCCGCTGCGCAGTAGGCGAGCAGGTATTCGGCTCCCGGCGGCAGCACGAGTGCGACGACATCGCCTTCACCCACGCCCTCGCGGGCGAGTCCGGCCGCGACCTCGCTCGAGATGCGATCGACATCGGCGTACGAGAGCGACCAGCCGAGCTCGGTGACATAGGCGATACGATCGCCGAAGCGTCGTGCGGCCTCCGCGACCGTGGTGGGGATCATGAACGAAGCGTACAAGTCGCCGCGAATTGCGAGCGCAAGGTCGCAAGACCATGCGCCGGCTCCTCGACGCGGGCATGCGGGTGTTCGCCGACCGTGGCTTTCACGCCGCGCGCGTCGACGACATCGTGCGCGCCGCCCGCACGTCGCACGGGACGTTCTACCTGTACTTCACCAACAAGGAAGATCTGCTCCGCGCGTTGGCGACCGAATGTGGTCACGAGATCAGCGCGCTGTCCGACACGCTCGGCCCGGTCGGTCCCGATGCAGAGGGCTATCTCGAGCTGCGGGCATTCCTCGGTCGGTTCTTCGGCACCTACCGGCGTTACGGCCCGGTGATCCGGGCGTGGATGGAAGGGCACGTGGAGGATCGGGAAGTCGGCGCGCTCGGCGTGCGCTCGTTCACCGACATCGCCACCGCGCTGGACCGTCGCATTCAGGAGTGCGGCGCGGGCGGAAGTCCGGCGTCGATCTCCGCGCTCATGGCGCTGCTCGAACGCTTCGCGTACTTCCTCGTGTCGCGGCGCCTCGACTTCGACATCGACACGATGCTCGACTCGGTCACGCACATCGTGCATCGCGGATTCTTCGCCGCGCCGCTCGAGGCAACTGTTTAGGTCGGCAGGTGTTCGCTCGGCGGAACCCATCCCGACTCGGCGATTTCCAGGTCGGGTGACCGCAGCGCCATGTAGATGGCCTTCGTCGCGCCCAGCAGCGGGATCGCGAGCATGCCTCCGATCACACCGCCCGCGGCGACCCCCACGAGTGCGGCGACCATCGTCGCCGGAGGTGTGAGCCGAACCGCGCGCCCGATGATCAGCGGCTGGAGCAAGTGGTTCTCGGTCTGCTGGTAGATGAGGAACACGATCAGGCAGATCACGCCCGTGACCGCGCTTTGGGTGAGGCCGAGCGCCACGAACGGGACCGCCCCGAGGAAGCCGCCGATCTGCGGCATCGGGTTGCAGATCGCCACCCATACCGCCAAGAGCGGCGCGAGCGGAACGCCGAGGGCCAGCGACGCGACCAGCGTGACCACTCCGGCCAGCGCGGCCATGAACAGCGTGCCCGCGATGTAGCGACCGACGACGTCGTAGATCAGCCGCCCGAATCGATCGGCATCAGGTCTTCGCGCGGGAGGCACCAGCTGCCGACCCATGCGCACCAGTCGTTCGCCGTCGAGCACGAGCGTGATCGACAGCAGCAGCGCGAACAGCGCGGCCACGATGCCGTCGGCGATCGTGCTCGCGGCATCGGCGATCGGCGACGCGTTCACGTCGAGTCGCTTGGGAAGATTGTCGAGCCACTCCCGCACCTTCTTCGATGCGTTTGCTTCGTGCAGCCGGGGACCGATGATCGGGAGATCGCCGAGTTGATCGACCGTCTTCGGCACGTCTTTATTGAACTGGCGCACCTGATCGATCGTCGGAACCGCGACCAACACGATCGTGGTGATCGCGATCACGCCCGCGCCGACGAGCACGATCGCGGCGACGTAGCGCCGGTTCCAGCCGGTGCGGCGCCGCAGCGCTTCGACGACGGGCATCAACGCGAATGCGAGCAGCGATGCCACGACGAGGAGCGCGAGCGTGCGAGGGATCTGGCGCACCAACCAGATCGAAATCGCGAGAATCGCGAACGCCACACAGATCGGCACGGCGGAGTGCGGATCGATGTCGATGAACCGGCGCGGCGTCGTCGAGTCGTTCTCGTTCGCCGAGTTCGTAATCTCGGGGGGTCCGTCGAAACCGGCGGTCACATCATTATCGTACGAGCGATGACCGACGTATCCGGGGAGCCCCCGGTCCGCGTGTCGTCGGCGCGTCTTTCCGACGTACACGTCTCGGTCCGATCCGCGCTCGCGATCCTGTCGCTGCTCGCGGTTACCGCGCTGATGCTCGAGATCGCGCTGCATTCCGAGCAGGTCATCGCCTGGATCTTGATTGCCGGCGCGGTCTCGGTGCTCGTCTACCCACTCGTCGAGTTCGGGGCGCGGTTCATGGCGCGCGGCATCGTGGTGGTGCTGCTCGTACTCGCCGGCCTGAGCACGCTCGGATTCCTCGGCTACCGGATCGTCAACGACGTGAGTCAGGCCACCGATCTGCTCCAGGACGCCGCGCCGAAGCGAGCCGCGCAGCTCGAGAAGAATTCCGATCTCCTCAAGCAGGTCCACCTGACCAAGCGGGTGCAGAACCTCGTCGACAACCTTCCGAGCCGGCTCACTGGTGGCTCGACCACGAAGGCGATCGAGTCGTTTGCGACCCGTGGCATCGCGTTCGTCGCGGGCACCATCCTCACGATCTTCTTCATCGTGTACGGACCGCGAATCGTCATCGCGGGTCTCGGGCAGATTCGTGACCCGTTGCGCCGGCGCCGGGCCGAGCGGGTGCTCGTGCACGGGACGCGTCGTGGGCTCGATTACGCGCGGGTCAAGCTGCTCGAAGCGGTGATCGGCGGTCTGCTCGCGTACGTGATCGCGCGCATTGCCGGTGTGCCCGGTCCCGCCGCGCTCGGCGTGTGGGTCGGGTTCTGGACGCTCCTGCCGGTCGCGGGAGTGTTCGTGGGCGCGCTCCCGATCGTGTTGTTCGCGGGCGCGTCGTCGCTCACGCGCGCGGTCGTGGTCGGCCTCGCGTTCGTGGCGATCGGGATCGGCGAGCACTTCCTCACCGCGTACGCCGAGCGCCGGACGGTCGAGGTCGGGTCGTTCCTGATCGTGTTCGCCGCGTTCGGCGGGCTCGAGCTCTACGGCCTGATTGGTGCACTCCTGGGCGTGCTCGGAGTCGTGGTGCTCGTCGGGATGCTCGACGAGTTGCGGCGCGCCGACGAGGAGCTGCTGGCCGAGCAGCCCGTTACCAGTGAGTCCGGGCTGCTGATTACTCCACCCCGAGAATGACTGTGCTCGCCGACGAGAACCAGCCGCCGGTGCCGTTGACGCACGCGAGCTTCGCGTTCTCGACCTGACGACCGGTCGCCTCGCCCCGCAGCTGCTGCGCGGCTTCGACGAGCAGGAACATGCCCCGCATCCCGGGGTGGCAATGCGAGAGGCCGCCGCCGTCGGTGTTGGTCGGCAGCGCGCCGCCGACCCGCAGCCGGCCGTCCGCGACGAACGGGCCGCCTTCGCCCTTCTTGCAGAAGCCGAGGCCTTCGAAGGACAGCAGCACCATCGACGTGAACGCGTCGTAGATCTGGCACATGTCGATGTCGTCGGGTGTGACGCCGGCCCGTTCGAACGCCAGCGGGCCGCTGCGCGCCGCGGGCGACTCGGTGAAGTCGTCCCACTCGCTCATCGTCGTGTGCCTGGTCGCCTCGCCGGTACCGAGCACCCAGACCGGCTGCTTGGGCAGGTCCCTGGCCCGCTCCTCGGAGGTGAGCACGATCGCGCCGCCGCCGTCGGTGCGGATGCAGCAGTGCAGCTTCGTGAGCGGGTCGGCGATCATGCGCCGAGCTCTGCACGTCGTCGATCGTGATCGGGTCGCGGTAGTAGGCGTCGGGGTTGTGCGACGCGTTGAAGCGCGTCGACACCGCGATCTCGGCGAGCTGCTCGATCGTCGTGCCGTACTCGTACATGTGCCGGCGGGTCGCCATCGCGTACTTGGCGATGAGCGCGTGGCCGAACGGCGCGTCGAACTGGACCGGGCCGCGAGCGCCGAACGAGAGGTTCGCGCTCCGGCGGCGCGCCTTCAGGTCGGCACGGGTCGTCGAGCCGTACACGAGCACGATCACCTCGGCGTGGCCCGCGAGGATCGCCTCGGTCGCGTGCTCGACCATGAACTCCCAGGTCGCGCCGCCGACGCCGGTGCCGTCGATCCAGGTCGGCCGCAGGCCGAGGTACTCGGCGATCTCGACCGGCGCGAGCAGCCCCATGCCGCTGGAGCCGAAGCCGTCGATGTCGGCCTTGGTGAGGCCGGCGTCGGCGACCGCCCGCGACGGCGGCCTGGTAGTGCAGCTCGAACGGCGACTTGGTGTCGACCCGCCCGATGTCCGACAGCGCCGCACCGACGATCGCGACTCGCTTGGTTCCCCTCACGCGATTACCGCAGTTTCCAGTCGATGCGCTTACCGGACTCGAAGAGCTTCTGGCCTTCGGCGATGGAATCCTGGCTGGTGCCCATCGCGACGTAGGCGTAGCCGAGGCGGACCGCTTCGCGTTGCGGCATCGAACGCGTCGACCAGATCGCGCGGACGGTGCCTTCGATCGCGAGCTTCGGCTGCGACGCGATGATCGCCGCGACCTCGTGCGCCCGCGCCGCGAGCTGATCGCCGGGCACGACCTCGCAGACCATGCCGATCTCGATACGCGCGCTGCGCCGACATGCGCTCGTAGTTGCCCATCAGCGAGAGCCGCATGATCTCGCGGGAACGGCATGATCCCCGACATGTGGATCGGCTCGAACGCCGCGGTCATGCCGTAGGTGACGTGCGGGTCGAAGAACGTCGCGTGCTCGGCCGCGATGATGAACTCGACCTCGCCGAGCATGTAGAACGCGCCGCCGCAGGCCATGCCGTTGACCGCCGCGATGACCGGCTTCCAGAGGTCGCACGATCTTCGGCCCGATGTTGTCGCCCGGGTCGTTGAACATGAACGGCGTGCTGCCGGAGCCGACGCACGTCGGGGTCGGTCGAGTCGCGACTTCTCGCCGCCCATCTGCTCCATGCGGTCGATGCCGGTGCAGAACGCCTTCTCGCCCGCGCCGGTGAGCACGACGCAACGACGTCGTCGTGGCGGCGCAGCGCCCGCCAGAGCGTGTGCAGCTCCGCTGCATCAGCGAGTTGAACGCGTTGTGGACGTCGGGCGGTTCAGCGTGACGGACGCGACGCCGTCAGCCTCCTCGTAGCCGAGCGTCTCGAACTCGGGATCGAAGGCCACGAGGCTCAGGCGCGACGCTGGGCGTCGATGCCGGGCGTCATCGCTGGGAAGTGGTAGCGGCTGAGGATGCGCCCGATGTCGGCCGGGTCCCACTGCTCGGGGTTGCCGTCCTTGTCCGTGGCGAAGAACTCCTCGCCCATCTCCCACGGCTTGTAGAGCGCACAGGGAGTTGCCGACCATGCGGAGCACCTGGCCGGTGACGGCTTCGACTCGTCCGACGCGAGCAACACGACTGCGGGCGCCGAGTTGCCGGGGTTCATCGCCGCGAACTCCGCGTACTCGTCGGGGTTCTTGATCTCGATCTTCATCGCCTGGCGCGACCATGCGGGTGGCGCCGCCGGGGCCGATGCAGTTGGCGCGCACGCCGTAGCGGCTCGAGCTCGAGGCTGGCGATGATCGTCATCGCGGCGATGCCGGCCTTGGCCGCGCCGTAGTTGATCTGGCTGGCCTGGCCCTGGAGGCCGGCGCTCGAGACCGTGTTGACGATCGAGGCGCTGGGCTGGCGGCCTTCCTTCGACTCGTTGCGCCAGTACACCGAGGCGTGCTGCATCGTGTTGAACGCGCCGTACATGTGGACCTTGACGACCGCGTCGAAGTCCTCGGGGGTCATCGAGAACATCATCTTGTCGCGCAGGATGCCGGCGTTGTTCACCAGCACGTCGAGGCGGCCGAACGCGTCGATCGCGGTCTTGACGATGTTCTTGGCGCCGTCGTACTCGGCGACGCTGTCGTAGTTGGCGACGGCCTCGCCGCCCCGCTCTTGATGACCTCGACGACCTCGTCGGCCGCCCGCTTGTCGGAGCCCTCGCCGCTCACCGAGCCGCCGAGGTCGTTGACGACGACCTTGGCGCCGTGGTCGGCGAGCTGACCGCCTCGCCGCGGCCGACCCCGTTGCCGGCGCCGGTGACGATCGCGACCTTGCCGTCGAGCATGCCCATTTGCGCGTTCCCCCTGGGTACAAGAAAACTGACGTCGGCGTCACCGTAGCGCGGCAGCATCGCGAAGCCGCCAAGCCCGGAACGCCACATCCTGGGGAGCAGCAGGCGTAGATGGCCGTCGACACGAGTGTCATCGGGACGGCAAACCGGCGCGTGGCGGGTGGCCGTCGACCGGGTCCGGTCGGCAACTTCGCCAAGGCGCGTCGGGCGATCCGAGCCCGGTGTACCGGCGACGTGAGGCGGCGCACGTGGCGGGCTTCGACGCGATCCCGGCGCCGCCGACGTTCACGTTCGCGATGCCGTTCTGGGGCTGCGTTCAGCCGAGAGACCAGCCGCCGGACCCGACCGGCGTGGCGCGCAACCCGATGCACACGATCATGGGTGAGCTCTTCGCCAAGGGCGCGCTCGGTGCTGCACGGCGAGCAGGAGTTCGAGTACCACCGCAGCCGGTCGAGGTCGGCGACGTGCTCGACGGCGGGGCAGCGATCCCGGACATCTACGAGAAGGAGACCGACTCGGCGCACATGACGTTCGTCGTCATGCAGACGGAGTGGACGGACGCTCGACTCCGTGCACGCCGGTGGTCACCGAGCAGTTCAACCTGATCGCCCGGCTGAAGAAGTAGAGCCGCATCAGGCAGTCGACGGAAACGGAGCGCCAGCGTGGGACGACTCGCAGGACAAGGTCGCGATCATCACCGGCGCGGGCCAGGGCATCGGCCTCGCGTACGCCGAGCGGTTCCTCGCCGAAGGGGCCAAGGTCGTGGTCGCCGAGATCAACGAGGACCGGGCCGCCGCCGCGATGAAGGAGCTCGACGGGCAAGGGCGACGTCGACGTTCGTGCAGACCGACATCTCCGACGAGCAGTCGACGCAGGACTGCGTCGCGGCGACGCTCGACCGCGTTCGGCACGATCGACATCCTCGTGAACAACGCCGCGCTCTACTACGACATCGACAATCGACCGACTACGAGTACCTGCAGAAGGTCTTCGCGGTGAACCTGCACGGCGCCTGGCTGATGGCGCGGGCGGCGCGCCGGCGATGGCGAAGCAGCACTGGGGCCGGATCATCAACCAGTCGTCGGGCGCGGCGTACATGTACAACATGTCCCGCGTTCGGCGACGAGTTCACACGGCCTCGGCAACTTCAGCTACAGCCAGACCAAGTGGGGCATCGTCGGCCTCACCAAGTTCCTGGCCGCGCAGCTCGGGCAGTACAACATCACGGTCAACTGCATCGCGCCCGGCGTCACGATGACCGAGGCGACGAAGAAGATCGTCCCCGAGGAGTACATCAGGGCATGACCGCGATGACCGCGATGAAGAGCACGCTCGAGCCCGAGGACCTCGCCGGCACCGCGGTGTTCTTCGCCTGCGACGACGCCAAGTTCGTCACCGGCCAGACGCTCTGGTCGACGGCGGCTTGCATGCCCGCGTCGAGCACACGAACCTGCGTGAGCTGACCGCGTATAGCGTGGCGAAGTCACGCAGGTTCGGCCTCTTAGGCCCTACAGAGGATCTCTCCGTGTAGCACCGCGAACCAGCCGTCGGGTTCGGTCGTCCACTTGCGCCACGCAGCGGCCATCTCCTGGAGCTCGGCTGCGGTGGCAGCTCCGATCTCCACGGCTTGCTGCGCGATCGCGGACTGGGTGATGCGGTCGGCCCAGAGCTCGCCCCACCACGCGCGGTCTTCGGGTGTCGCGTAACACCATGCCGATGCGCCGGGAGTGACATCGGTGAACCCGGCGGCATGCGCCCACGACAAGAGGAATCGGCCCGCGTTCGGTTCGCTGTCGTTGGCGCGTGCGACCGCGTCGTACATCCGGAGCCACGCGCTCATCGCCGGTACCGGCGGATACCACGTCATCGCTTCGTAGTCGCTGTCACGCGCCGCGACGATGCCGTCCGGCTTGCACACCCGGCGCATCTCGCGCAGCGCGGCGACGGGATCCGTCAGGTGTTGCAACACCTGGTGCGCGTGCACGATGTCGAAGGCGTCGTCGTCGATGTCGAGCGCGTACAGGTCGGCGATCCGGAACTCCACGTTGGTACGACCCTGGCGGGCCGCTTCTTCCTCCGCGGCTTCGATCGCGGCCGGTGCCGCGTCGATCCCGACGACCGCGCCGGGCGCGACCCGCTTGGCCAGATCGAGGGTGATCGTCCCCGGCCCGCAGCCGACATCGAGGATGGACACGCCCGAAGCCAGGTGCGGGATGACGTATGCCGCCGAGTTCTCGACGGTACGCCACCGGTGCGATCGCAACACCGCCTCGTGATGGCCGTGCGTGTACCGAGGCTCGGCGTCGGTCACTCGGCCTAGGGTACGCGCTGTGACAGCGGCGGTCATCGGTGGTTGGGTCGACTACGAGTTCGAGCCGGTGCTCGATGCGTTCGCCGAGAACTTCGATTCGCGCGACGAGGTCGGCGCCGCGGTCTGCGTCTACGTCGACGGTCGACCGGTCGTCGACCTCTGGGGCGGCCTCGCCGACGCCACGACGGGACGCGAGTGGGAACCCGACACGGTCACGCTCGTGTACTCGTCGACGAAAGGCGTCACCTCCGTGTGCGCCAACCGGCTCATCGAGCAGGGCCGGCTCGATCCCGACGCCACGGTCGCGGCACTACTGGCCCGAGTTCGCGGCGAACGGCAAGGACGCGATCACCGTTCGCCAGGCGCTGAGCCATCAGGCCGGCTTGCCCTACGTCGTCGGCGACTTCACGCTCGACCAAGCGCTCGCCTGGGATCCGATCGTCAACGCGATCGCAAGCCAGGCACCGATCTGGGAACCGGGTACGAAGCACGGCTACCACATGCGCACGTTCGGGTGGATCGTCGGCGAGATCATCCGGCGCGTCGAAGGCCGAACCGTCGGCGCGTTCTGGCGCGACGAGATCGCCGACGAGCTCGGCCTCGACTTCTGGATCGGACTGCCGGAGGAGATCGAACCCCGCGTCGCCCGACTGGTTCCGCCGAAACGTGATCTCGGGGAGCTGTTGAAGAAGCTCGGCGGGGATCTGCTGCTGGCCGAAGTGTTCGCGAGTCCCGGGTGGGCTGTTCGGTTACAACGAGATGTGGAACACGCGGGCACTGCACGCGTGTGAGCTCCCGTCTTCGAACGGGATCGGCGACGCGCGGTCGCTGGCGCGGATGTACGCGTCGTGCATCGGCGAGATCGACGGTGTGCGCACGTTGCAGGAATCGACCGTCGCGGCCGCGACCGTGGAACAGGCCTGCGGCGAAGACGCGGTGTTGATGCACAAGAGCTGCTTCGGTCTCGGCTTCATGCTCGGGAATTCGTTCGGCGCCGCGAACCCGCGGAGTGCATTCGGCCATGCCGGCGCCGGTGGGTCGCTGGCGTTCGCGGATCCCGCGGCCGGACTCGGGTTCGGTTACGTGATGAACGATCTGCGCTTCGAGGCGACGGGCGATCCCCGCAGTGAGGAGCTGGTGCGAGCGGTGTACCAGTCGCTCGGCCGCGCTGGGAGCCGGGGAGCGGCCCGCGTGAGTCCGGGCGAGTTGCGCGTCCCCATCGAGTTCCGCCGGAACTACTCGACGCAGAACGAGGAAGCGACGATCGACGGCGCGGTTTGGCTGATCGACCACATGTGCGGCCACGTCGGTTTGCCGGATCTCGCCGAAACCGAAGTGCTCGACTTCGGATGCGGAGTGCGCTTCTCGCAGGCATTCCTGAACCGGGGCGTGCCGATCAAGCGCTACGTGGGTGTCGACGCGTACGGCGCGATGATCGACTTCCTGCAGGCGAACGTGTCGGATCCCCGGCTCGAATACGTGCACGTGAACGCGGACAACGATCTCTACAACCCGACCGGCGAGATCATGTCGGAGCAGACGACGCTGCCGATCGACGGGCAGCAGTTCGATCTGATCTGTCTCTTCTCGGTGTTCACACACCTCGCGCCGCACGACTATGTCTCGATGCTGAAGCTGCTGCGCCGCTTCGCGAAGCCCGACGGACGGCTCTTCTACACGCTGTTCATCGACGAGGAGACCGAGGGCGGCCACGGGCTCATGGACAAGCTCCCCCGCGCGTTGCGGGAGTCGACTGATCCGGAGCTGCAGCAGAAGCTCGCGAGCGCACCGGCGACCGCGGTGCGAGAGACCGTCCCGTTCCGCGATGTGTCCCCCGACAAGCCACTCCTCGCCGCGATGTACTCACGCGAGCACGCGCTCGAGCTCATCGAAGGAACCGGCTGGGAAGTGCTCGACGTCTTCCCGCCCGACGTCCACCTCCAACATCACATCGTCTGCGCCCCGACCGGGTAGTCACCATCGCGAAGCCTCGCTCGGAGGTGGTTGAGGATCGGGTTGCAGGGGCGCGAGGTCGGTTTCCCACGCGACCTCCAACGCATCGGGCGCGCCGGTCCGCACCTGCAGCCGGCCGTCGATCGTCGCGACGAGGAGCCGCCCATCGGTTGCCCAGTCGGCCCACTGCACGTCGGGCAGCGCGATGACTGATTCGTCGGTTCGGAGCTCGTACGCATAGTCGAAGTCGTGGTTCGGCAACTTCGAGCGGAAGGCCGCGTAGTAGCCGCGCGCGGTGAGGTCGACGTGCCGCGCCGTACCCGGGCGCGGCTTGCGCATCGTGAGGCCGTCGATCCGTTCGTCCCACGCGCCTCTCGCTTCGCGTGGGGTGAGTCGTCGGTCTCCGACCATCCTCGGCGATGCTCGTTCGCGAACGCGAGCGGGGCGCTGACTTTCATCCCGAACTTCGGGCGCAACGGGCCGACATCACCGTCGCTGGGTTCATCCAGATCCCAGACTCGAGGGTCGTCGACGAAGTGCACGCCGCGCGTCCACGTTCCGCACGTGCCCCACGCGGCCAGCGCCTTCAGCCACGGCAGGCGTGAGATCGCGATGTAGGTGTCGCCCGATTCCCAATCGGAACCGGTACCGGCTCGCAGCGTGAAGTACGCGAGCCAGCGGCCGTCGGGGGAGAGGTCGCAGCGTTCGGGGTAGATGCGCCCGTGCGACCACGCGCCCGGTTCGTAGGTGCCGGTCGCCACGTCCCAGCGTCCGATGTGCGCCCACTCCGACGGCCCACGCCTGACCACCGCAACGATGGGTGCGGCCGTCGCCGGGATGCAATACAGGCGAGGCGTCGGCGTCGCGGCCACCACCCAACCGTACTGATGATCCGGTATGCGGCTCCTCATTTTTCGAGCAAATCCTCGACGGGGATGGAGTGGGGGTCGTCGGGTGCCGAAGAAGATGAGGTCGGACGATGAGGCTCGGAGGAATCAAGGTGGCCAAAGCGAATACCCGCGCGGGTCGGACCCCTACCGGCAGCGAGAAGCCCGACCGGCCTGATATCGAGTCCGCCGCGGCCGAGAACAGCGAAGCGGGCGAGCCGGCCGAGGATCTCGGTCTCGGGCCCGTAGACGACGCGCCGTGGACCCGCAAGATCCCGCGTGGCGGTCAGTTCGGACGGGTGGGCCAGACGATGGTCGACCGCGGTCTCGTCACGCAGGAGCAGCTCGAAGACGCGTTGGCACTCCAACGCTCGACCGGCCGGAGGGTGGGTGACGCGCTGGTCGAGATCGGCGCACTCTCGCGCTACGACCTCACGCGTGTGCTCGCCGACCATCTCGGTGTGCCGTTCATCGATCTCCAGGCGAAGCAGCCGGATCCGCTGCTGACGTCATTGCTCCCCGAAGAAGTAGCGCGGCGCTACAACGCGGCTCGCGATAACTCGCTGGAACGATCAGCTCGTGATCGCGATGGCGAATCCCAACGATTTGTTCGCCCTCGACGATCTGCACCTCGTCACCCGCTCTCCGATCATCGCGGCGATGGCCGACAAGGATCACCTCGCGGCCGCGATCGATCGGATCTACACGGTCTCGACACTCGAGACGACGCTCGAGACGACGCTTGACGCGGCAACGAGTGACTACGACACAACCCAGGACGCCACGATCGCCGACATGGTCGGCGACGACGAAGGTCCCGTCATCGGGCTCGTCAACGCGCTGTTGGAGCAGGCGATCGCCGACGGCGCCTCCGACCTGCACGTCGAGCCGAACGACCAGAACATCGCGGTTCGGGTGCGCATCGACGGCGTGCTGCACGACATATCGGAAATCCCGCTTGGCGTGCTGCGCCCGCTCGTGAGCCGGTTGAAGATCCTCGGCGATCTCGACATCGCGCAGAATCGCATCGCACAGGACGGCCGGTTCTCGCTGAAGATCCAAGGTCGTCCGATCGATGTGCGCGTCGTCACCATTCCGACCGCGGCCGGTGAAGCGGTGGTGTTGCGGCTGCTTGATCCGGTTCGCGAAGCACTCGACGTCTCGAGCCTCGGCCTCACCGCCGAGGAGAGTGCTCGCTTCCTGCCCGCGTTCCGGGCGCCGCAGGGCGCGGTGTTCATCACCGGGCCGACTGGATCGGGGAAGACGTCGACGGTCTACGCGGTGCTGTCGCAGATCAACAGCCGCGAGAAGAGCATCGTCTCGGTGGAAGATCCCGTCGAGTACCGCTTGCGCGGCACGAAACAGATCCAGATCAACCCGCGCGCGGGCGTCGACTTCCCGAGAGCGCTGCGCTCGATCCTGCGCGCCGATCCCGACGTCGTGCTCATCGGTGAGGTACGCGACGCGGAAACGGCGCGTATCGCGGCCGACGCGTCGATCACCGGCCACCTGGTGCTGTCGACGCTGCACACGACGCGTGCCGCGGCCGCCGCCGATGCGTTTGGTCGACATGGGTGTCGAGCCGTATCTCGTGGCGTCGGCGCTCACCCTCGTCGCCGCGCAGCGGCTCGCCCGGAAGCTCTGCGAGAGCTGCGCCGAACCGGTGACCGATCCCGATTTCGATCTGCTGCGCAGCCTCGGTGCGACCGACGAGATGCTCGAAGGGGCGACCCTGTTCCACGCGGTCGGTTGTCCGAACTGCCGGAACACCGGTTACCGCGGGCGCCTGCCGTTGTTCGAGATCATGCCGGTGAGTGAGGGCATCAGCCGCCTCATCGTCGACCGCGCGCCGAGTGCCGACATCGAGCACCTCGCCACCGAGGAAGGAATGGAAACGATGCGCGTCGCCGCGCTCCGCCGAGTCGCGCGTGGTGCGCTCGGCCTCGACGAGATGATCCGCGTCATCGCGTAGATTCCGATCAGGCGACGAGTGGTCGCACCTCGTTCCAGAAGCGCTCGAGCTGGTGTACCTCGTCGGTGACCGGCCAGATGAAGACCCGTTGTACGCCGGCGTTTGCAAACGCGGTCAACTTCTCGGCGAACAGTTCCGGTGGGCCAATCGGGAGACGTTCGCGGAGCATGGCTTCCGGTCGGTGCACGGTCGGAGCGAGTCGCTCCTCGAGGACACGATCCGCTTCGGCGGGATCATCGGTGATGTGGAACCACATCGTCGCGAGCGCGTTCGGGAACGTGTCCGGGTCCTTCCCGTACGCGGGGAGCTGCGAGCGGAGCGATTGCCACGCTTGCGCGAACACTTCCGGTGTTGTGTTGTATGCCGACGCCAGCCAGCCATCGGCCAGGCGGGCCACCCGCCGCAGCCCGGCGTCGGAGCCCCAGCTGCCCACCCAGATCGGCGGGCCCGACGCTTGTGCAGGCCGCGGTTCCAACGAGAGTCCTTCGGTCGAATAGAAACGGCCGACGAATGGCACGTCATCGTTGCGCCACAAGGCCCGGAGCGTGCTGATCGCCTCGTCGAACCGTGGCCATCGTTCGGCGAAATCGAGACCGACGGCGGCGTAGTCGTCGGGTGAAGATCCGGGACCGACGGCCACGAAGAGGCGACCCCCCGACAACCGATCGATCGCACCCAACGCCTTGGCGACCGGGACGGGCCCGCGCACCACTGCGAGCGCGACCGTCGTTCCGAGCGTCATGTCTCCCGAGTGCTCCAGCACCGCGGCGAGCGCGATCGGTCCATCGAGCCACGGCACGGAAAAGACCATGTGGTCGTTCGTCGACAGCGCGCGGAAGCCGAGTTGCGCGGCCGCCTTCGTGTACGACACGAGATGATCGAGTGTGTACGGATGACCCCCGAAATCCATCAAGGGAAGATGCGCTCCGAAGTCCATCGTCACTCCTCATCCTTGTCGGGTGAACCGAGCAGATCGCAGATATGGGTGGCATGCGGCCTTCCGCAGAGACGGCGCAATATAAACGGGTTGTGAGACCTCTCGTCTGGGCGCAAGATCGAGAGCAACCCACGAGCGGAGGTCCCCCAGTGGCTGACGACACGAGCATCCGACCGTTTCGAGTCAACGTTCCCGATGAAGATCTTGCGGAGCTGCACCGTCGCATCGCTGCCACGCGCTTGCCCTCCAAGGAGCTCGTGGCGGATCGGTCACAGGGCGTGCAGTTGGCGACGATTCAGGAGCTCGCTCGCTACTGGGAGAACGAGTACGACTGGCGCCGGTGTGAGGCGCGACTGAATGCGCTGCCGCAGTTCACAACCGAGATCGACGGGCTGAATATCCACTTCATCCACGTGAAGTCGCGCCACGAGAACGCGTTGCCGTTGATCATGACGCACGGTTGGCCGGGCTCGGTGATCGAGCTGCTCGAGACGATCGGCCCGCTCACCGACCCGACCGCGCACGGCGGACGCGCCGAGGACGCGTTCCATCTCGTGCTGCCGTCGATCCCCGGCTACGGCTTCTCCGATGAGCCGACCGAGCTCGGCTGGGGCCCGATCCGCATCGGCCGGGCCTGGCACGAGCTCATGCGGCGCCTCGGTTACAGCCGGTACGTCGCGCAGGGCGGCGACGTGGGCTCCCAGGTCACTGACGCGATGGGCCGCCTGTCACTCGACGGTTTGCTCGGCATCCACACGAACCTGCTGACGCCGGCGCTCGGCGACGTCGACGCCCTGAGCGCGTCGCCACCCACCAAAGAAGAACGTGCTGCCCTCGACCAGCTCGACGCATTCCACGCGACCGGCACGGGCTACTTCGTGGAGCAGGCAACGCGCCCGGAGACGATCGGCTATGCGCTTTTGGATTCACCCATCGCCCTGGCGGCGTGGATGATCGATCACGACACCGACGCCTACGAGAAGATCGCCCGCGCCTTTGTCGACAAAGAACCCTCGGGCAATCTCACCCGGGAACACATCGTCGACAACATCACGCTGTACTGGCTGACCGGCACCGGGGCGTCGGCGGCGCGCTCGTACTGGGAGGAAGCACAAGAAGGCGTTCGTGCGGCCGGCCAGGCTCCAACGCCGGTCTCGATTCCGGTCGGCTTCACGTCGTTCCCCGGGGAGATCTGGCGTACCCCGCGCAGCTGGGTCGAGCGGGCTTACCCCAACGTCCCCATCTACTTACAACGACGGTGGACAAGGGCGGTCACTTCGCCGCCTGGGAGGAACCGGAGCTCTTCGCGGAAGAGTTGCGCTCCGCGTTCCAGTCGCTGCGATAGCGGATTCGTCAAACAATCAGTGCGGCAATTCGTCGAAGGGGAGTGTGCGATCGAGGCGCGGCTCTTCGGCCAGACCGAGGATGCGTTCGCCGATGATGTTGCGTTGGATCTCGTCGGTGCCGCCGCGGATCGACAGTGACGGCGCGGTCAAGAACAGCGTGTGCCACGGCTCGGGTTCGGTGAGCGCTTCGGGACCGAGGAGACGCAGCGCGAGGTTCGTGTAGTCGCGGAACGTGCGGCTCCCGCGCAGTTTCATGCCCGAACCTTCAGGTCCGGGTTTTCCCGAGAGCGCGGTGTCGCGCGCTCGTCTCGCCGTGAGGCTCATCACGCGCATCTCGACCGCGAGCCGGGCGAGCGCGTCGCGAACCGTCGGGTCGTGATCGAGGCCGCGCGTCGCGCGCCAGCGCGATCAACCGGTCGATGTCGAGCAGTCCGCCGCTCCCGCCGGCTGCGACCGCGCCCCGTTCGAATGACAGACAGGTGAGTGCGACCCGCCAGCCGTCGCCGACCGCTCCGATGCGATCGGTGTCGGGAACGATCACGTCGTCGAGGAACACTTCGGTGAAATGCGCGTCGCCGTTCATCTGGCGGAGCGGTCGCACGTCGACGCCCGGTGATTGCAGGTCGAGCCCGAACGCGGTGATGCCCTTGTGCTTGGGAACGTGGGAATCGTGGCGGGCGAGCAGCAAGCCGTAACGCGAGTACGCGCCGCGGCTCGTCCACACCTTCTGGCCGGTGACGTGCCACTCCTCGCCGTCGGCGCGGGCGCGGGTGGACAGCCCCGCGAGGTCGGATCCCGCTCCGGGCTCGGAGAACAGTTGGCACCAGATCTCCGAACCGTCGGCGATCGACGGGAGCCAGCGCGCGCACTGTTCGGGACTCCCGTGCGCGAGCAGCGTCGGCCCGACCAACTCGACGCCTACGAGATAGGGGTAGAGGTCGGGAACCGCGAACGCGCCCAGCTCGCGGCGGACGATCGCAACCTCTTCGGGAGTCGCGGCGAGTCCGCCGTATTCGCGCGGCCAGCTCGGGATCGCGAGTCCCGACCCCGAGAGTGCAGCAAGGTGCCTGCGTCCGGCTTCGAGATCGTCATTGCCGGCGCCGAGCACCGAAACGCGTCGCGTCGGCCTGCCTCGGCGCGAGCCGCGTCGACAGCTCCGACCGCACCCACTCCCCGAAGTCGGTGGCGCCGTTCATCAGCTCGCGCGCGAGCGCGCGGATCTCGTCGCGCAACGGGGACTTCTGCACTTTGCCGCTCGCGGTGCGTGGAAGCTCGGTGCGCACCTCGAGGCGAGACGGAAGCTTGAAGCGCGCGAGCCCGTGCTCGAGCAGATGCGCGCGCAACTCATCGAGCATGGGAACCGCGCCATCGGCGGCGATCACGAACGCGCAGACCTCTTCACCCATCACCGGATCGGGGGCGGAGACGCACGCGGCTTCGGTAACGGTCGGATGGGTGACGAGCAACGCCTCGACCTCCTGGGCGGAGACGTTCTCGCCGCCGCGGATGATCACATCTTTGAGCCGATCGACGATGGTGAGGTACGTGCCGTCGTAGCGGGCGAGGTCGCCAGTCCGGAACCAACCACCGTCGGCAAACGAGTCGGTGTCGAGCTCGGGATCGAGGTAGCCGACGAACATCTCCGGTCCGCGCGCCAGCAACTCGCCGAGCTCGCCGGTCGCGACGTCGACGCCGCGTTTGCGGATCGACGATGCGCAGCTCGGAATGGGCGATGAGGCGGCCGTCGGTGGTCGCGTCGCGTTCGGGATCGTCGCCGAGCAGTCCGGTCGTGAGCGTGGGGTATTCGGTCGAGCCGTAGGTGCGTTTGCACCAGCAATCGAAGTCGCGTGCACCCTCACGAACCATCGCCGGGGCGACGCCCGCGCCGCCGAGTGAGAACAGGCGCAGCGACGGACGTGTCGGTGTCGACGAAGCGGGGGTGATCGATCATCGTCCGCATGAACACCGGCGTGCTGATCATGACCGCGATGCGTTCGCGTTCCATGAGCTCGAGCGCGCGGCCCGGCTCCCACGTATCCATCAGGACCGCGGTGATCCCCGACGTGACCGGCAGCAAGACGCCGTAGGTCAGGCCGGCAACGTGCGTGACCGGCATCGGTAGGAGCAACGGCTCGCCCGCGCGCATCTCGTGCGCGGCCGCAATCGTGTCGGCCTCGGCCCGCAGGCTCTGGTGCGTATGCACGACGCCCTTGGGATCCGACGTCGTGCCCGACGTCCAGAGAATCACCGCGGGGTCATCGACGGCCGGCGAGGTCGGGCATCGCCGCGGCGGCCGTCGGCAGGGCATGCCCGCCGCGGACCTCCAGCACGTCGCCCGCGAATCCGGTACTGCGCACGAGCGCGGGATAGTCGGTGCCGCGGAACTCCTGGGGGACGACCGCGATGGCGCGCGTTGCTCTGGCGGAGGATGAATCCGACCTCACGTGCCCGCAGGGTCGGCGTGATCGGGCGCCACGATCGCGCCGCACCGCCATGCGGCCCAGCACAGCACGACCGCTTCCCACCAGTTCGGGAGCTGCATCGCGATCGACCGTGCCGGGCCCGACATCGAGTTGGCGCAGCCCACCCGCGACCCGCGCCGACTGTTCGCGCAGGTCGTCGACCGTGAGCCGAACGTCGCCGTCGACGATCGCGAGCTGCGTGCCGTCGACCCGATCCAGCCGATCGAGCAACGTCTCGTCGATCCACGCGCCGTTCGCGCGCCACTGTGCCTGCACCTCGGCCGGCGCCGGGTGCGTTGTGGTCATGACGCGCCGTACACCGGTGCGGGCGGGGGCGCCTTGGCGAGCAGCTCGCGAACCGCCGCGCCGACTTCGCTCGGTTCCCAACGCGCGCCGCGGTCGACGCGCGGTCCGTGCTGCCAACCGTCGGCAACCGAGATCTCGCCGCCTTCGACTTCGAAGACCCGGCCGGTGACGCCCGCCGAGTCGGTACTTCCGAGCCACACGACGAGCGGCGAGACGTTGGCGGGATCGTTGGCGTCGAAGCCGCCGTCAGGAGCCTGCATGCGATCGGCGAAGATCTCTTCGGTCATGCGCGTGCGCGCCGCCGGTGCGATCGCGTTCGCGGTCACGCCGTAGCGCCCCATCTCGGCCGCTTCCACGAGCGTCAGCGCGGCGATGCCGGCTTTGGCAGCGGAGTATGCGCCTTGGCCCACGCTGCCCATCAACCCCGCACCCGATGACGTGTTGACGATGCGCGCGTCGACCGCTGCGCCGTCCTTGGCCTGACCTCGCCACCATTCGCTCGCGTGCCGGGTGGTCGCGAAGTGTCCTTTCAGGTGCACGCGGATCACCGCGTCCCACTCTTCTTCGCTGGTCGTGAACACCATGCGGTCGCGGAGGAACCCGGCGTTGTTCACGAGCACGTCGAGCCCGCCGAACGTATCGATCGCGGTGTGCACGAGGCTGCGGGCGCCGTCCCAGTCGGCGATGTCGTCGGTGTTCGCAACGGCCTGGCCGCCGGCGGCGATGATCTCGTCGACGAGCTCCTGCGCGGGGCCGGTGTCGGCGCCGGTGCCGTCGCGCGTGACGCCGAGATCGTTCACGACGACGCGCGCACCTTCGCGCGCGAACGCCCAGCGCGTGCTCCCGGCCGATACCGCGCGCCGCGCCCGTGACGATCACGATGCGGCCTTCACAGATGCCCGGCACGAGATGCTCTCCTTCGACGTCCAGGGGGCGTCACCCTACCGGCGCGCCCACGATCGCTGTCGACTGGGAGCAGCCGGATCGGTCACACTGGCGCCGACCAAATGGGGGGACACGAATGAAGCTCGAAGCGGGCAAGGTCGCAGTGGTTACGGGCGCGGCGAGCGGGATCGGACTCGCGCTGGCCGAGCGTTTCGCCGCAGCCGGCATGAACGTCGTGCTCGCCGACGTCGACGAGGCCGGACTCGCGGCCGCGGCGGAGCGGATCGGGGCCAAGGGAGTGGAGACGCTCACCGTTCGTACCGACGTGAGTGACGAAGCGTCGGTGCAGGCGCTCGCGGCGGCGACGATCGCGCGCTTCGGTTCCGTGCACGTCGTGTGCAACAACGCGGGTGTGATGTCGACGGGTGATCCGTGGTTCGGGCCGTTGTCGTCGTGGACATGGGTGATGGGCGTGAACTTCTGGGGCGTCGTGCACGGCATGCCGCGCCTTCCTCCCGGCGCTCGTCGGGCAGGGCGAGGGCCATATCGTCAACACCGCGAGCATCGCGGGGTTGCTGCCCGGATTCGGTGCCGCGTACGACGCGTCCAAGCACGCGGTCGTTGCATCACGGACGACCTCTACACGTCGATGCGGCAGGCGGGTCTGCCGATCGGGGTCAGCGTGCTGTGTCCGGGATGGGTGCGAACGAACCTCATGGACGCGAAACGCAATTGGCCGACCGAGCTCGGCGACGAACCGGAGGCGGCGCTCGGCACCGACATCGTGCTCGGGCATGTGCGCCGCGTCATCGACGAAGGGATGCCGCCCGCGGCCATCGCCGATCTCGTCGCCGACGCGGTCGAGGCGGAGCGGTTCTGGGTGCTGCCGCATCGCGACTTCGTCGAGATCGCGGTGCAGCGCTGGCACGACATCGACGACGGCGTGAACCCGCGGATCGACGTGGAGATGCCGGGCCTCCCGTCGCCCGCGCAGATCGCAGAAGAGGTCATCGCGTCGTTGCAGCCACCCGCGTGAGTCGGCCGATCAGTTAGCCGATCAGTCAGGTCGTGAGCGCGGCGGCGATCGCGGCGACGGCGTCGCGGCCGTAGCTCGTCGACTCCTCGTAGCCGTCGCCGAACGGTGACGGCAGGTAGCCGTGCCATTCGGGCGCGAGGCCGGCGAGGAGCACGTGGGTTCCGGGAGTCGCGCGCGCTTCGATGGCCCGTCCCAGTGCGTGGAACGCTTCACCCGGGATCGACACCAGTCGCACCGGGCCGATCGTCCACTCGACGAGCTCGATCGGGACCGTGCGCCCTTCGCGGCCCGCCGTCAGCAGCGTGGATCCGAGGGTCACGTCGATCACCCGGTGCCGCACGACTTCGGGCCCGTCCGGTCGCGACCGATTCGGCTTCACCCAATACGCCGTCGACGCATTCGGCGACGTCGTTCCCGAGCTGTTCGGCCTCGGCGAACCCGTCGCCGTCGCAGTCGTTGTCCTGGCGGTGGACGTGGCACGGGTTCACGTCGCCGATCGCACCCGACAACAGGATCGTGGAACCGCCGGCGCGTCGTTCGAGCGCAGTGCGGAACGAAGCCGACCCAGTCGCTCGACACCGCGAGACACTCGGGTCCGAGCGCAACCGGATGGATCGAGACGTTGGCGATCGTGCCGATGCGCACGTCGCCGGCGCCGATCACGTCGACGACCGCGAAGGTCGGGTCGTAGGGAAGGCCGCGGCGATTGCGGGAGAGCCCGGGCGGCAACGGCCATCGCCCCGCGCGTAACGACGCCGGTTCGGCCGCAACTCGCGCCGCGAGCGCGGCGGCAACGCAGCGTTCGACCAACGTCTCGAGGTAACCGTCCGGCGTGATCCAGCCCAGGAGATGGCCGCCTTGGATCGTGCTCGGGCCCGGCGTGCGTATGGATGCACGATGTCAGCACCGCGGCCCGATCGAGCTCGAGCGCGGCTGCCACTGCGTCGCGAACGGGATTGGCGAAACGAGGGGAGAGGCCGAGGAGGTCGCACACGAGGAGGCATACCGATCCGTGCTCGCCGCGCAGGAAGAGCGCGCGGACCTCGAGATCGTCGTGCACCTCGGTCGCCGGTTGATCGTCGATGAATCCCGCGAGCTGAACCGGCGTGGGGGGCGTGATGATCGCGTTGCCGAATCCGGCTTCCAACGTCTTTCCCGGGTCGGTGCCGGACATCAGATCGACCTCCATCAGGGCGGAGTCGTGCGCGGCCGACCGGTAGGCGGCTTGCACGATTGCAACCGCGGCCCGGCCGTCGGCCGCGGTGATCGCCGGCGCCCGTTGACCCGCGATCGCGGCGAGCAACTCGGCGAGTGGCGAGCTGACTTGGCTCGGGGAGCGGGATCCGCTCGCGTTCGCCGTCGCCGTCGATGAACGTGAGCGGCGTCCGGTTGTCGAGATGCAGGGTGCCCTTGCGTCCCGATCACGGTCAGTTGATGATCGGGTCCCGTGGCCGACGACCAGCTCGCGTGAATGCTCCCGATAGCGCCGCCTCTGCAGCCGGGCGAGCAGCTGCGCGTCGGCTTCCACGTCGCCCCGCCGGCCGCCGAGGATCGCCGAGACCGCAACGATGTCGTCGCCGGTTACGGCCCGCAAGAGATCGACGACGTGCACGCCGAGATCGATCAGGCATCCGCCGCCCGCCACTTCGGCATCGAAGAACCACTTCGCGTCGGGCGCCCACTCCTGCGGGCCGCCGTGCCCGAATGCGGCACGGAACCCGGTGATCTCACCGAGGCGGCCGGATGCGACGAACTGCTGCGCGGCGACGAAGGGCGGCGCGAATCGGGTGTTGTGGAAGGGGACGAGCACGACATCGTTCGTGCCGGCGGCGGCGATCATCGCGTCGGCATCGGCGGTCGTGCACGCCATCGGCTTGTCGACCAACACGTGCTTGCCGGCGTTCGCGGCTGCGATCCCGATCACGTGATGGGAGGAGTTCGGCACCGCGATCACGACCGCGTCAACGTCATCGTCGTGCGATCGCGTCTTCCCAACGGTCCACCACGTCGCCCGCGCCCCACTCGTCACGCAACGATTCGGCCGACGCGCGCGTCCGGCTGGTGAACACGGCGATGGTGCCGTCTTCGGCGCGCAAGGCCGGGAAGGTGGATGTGGCGCGCCGCGTTGCCGCAGCCGACAACCGCGAAGCGCACGCTCACGCCAACAGCTGCGACGCGACCTTGCGCACCGCGGTCGCAACGTCGTCACAGTCCTGTTCGCCGTATCCGACGCCCACGGGAAGGATCACGGATCGGGCGACGAGCTCCTCGGTGCGCGGACACAACCCGGGCCCGTACGTCCGGCTGGGTCGGGTGCTCGGCGCACGCCCACGGCCCGCCTTTGCCCGAAGCCGTGCGCCGCGCCATGACGGCGGCGTTGAGATACACCGGTAGCCCGCGGTACATCTGCGCGCACGGAATGCCTTCGGCTCGCAACGAGGCCGCGAACCGTTTCGCGAGCCGGGACTCCGGGAGAAACCAGGTGATGCTCGACGAGCCGTCACCGGCGGGATCGGGTCGGCGCCTCCGCGTGAGCCCGTCGACCTCGCCGATTCCGTCGGCGATCCGCTGCTTGTTGGCGCGCATCGCCGCGAGAATCCCCGGCAACCGCGCGAGTTGGATCCCGGCGACCGCGCCCGCGAGCTCACCCATGCGCAGGTTCTCGCCCGCGAACTCGTCGGTGAGCTCTTCGCCGCGAGTGGTCGCGTAGCTGGTGACGAACTGACCGCCTTGATCCTGATACCGCGCGGCGCGCACGTAGAGCGTTTCGTCCTGGGTGGCGACCAAGCCGCCTTCGCCCGCGGTGATGTTCTTCTCCTGTTGGAGCGAGAACGTACCGAGCGCACCGAACGTGCCGAGCGCCCGCCCGTGATAGGTCGCGCCGAACGATTGCGCGGTGTCTTCGATGACGGGTATCCCGCGGCGCTGCGCGACCGCGAGCAACGCGTCGAGATCACACGCGACGTTTTCGAGGTGCACCGCGATGATGGCCGCAGTGCGTGCGGTGACTTGCGCATCGACTGCGGCCGGATCGAGGCCGAGCGTGTCGTCGATCTCCGCGAACACGGGAACCGCGCCCGCTGCGACGACGGCATTGACGGTGGCCACGAACGTGAACGCGGGAATGATCACCTCGTCGCCGCACCCGATACCCAATGCCGCGAGCGCGCAGCGGAGCGCGGCGGTGCCGTTCGCGACCGCCACCGAGTAGCGGCAATCGAGGAGCGCGCACGCGGCTCGCTCGAATTCGGCGACGGTGCCGGTCTCGAGTCCGCCCTTGTAACGGAACAGCGAGCGTCCACTGATCACCGCCGAGAGCGCGTCGGCCTCTTCGGAACCGATGAGCGCCGCGCCCTTGGAGAAGTCGAGCGGCGCGGTGCGAATCGGTGTACCGCCGTCGATCGCGAGCGCATCGCTGGTCGCCACGGGCCGGATCGTACTCAGCCGGATCATGGCCAGGTCATGTCGAATCAAGTCGGTGTCTCACCCGTCCTGAACACTGCCCGCATGTGCGAACTCTGCGACGGCCGGACCGAACAGGAACTCTTCGAAAGCATGCGCGATCGCATCGCTGACCATCAGTGGGTACTACAAGCTGTCGAGGAAGGCCCGCACAGCGCGGGCTGGGTGTACACGATCGGGCTCACAGTGGCCTACGGCAGTCCGGAGCTCGTGCTCTCTGGAGACGACATGCGGCACGACGCGATGCTGCTCGCCGAGATCAGCACGCGTATCGAACGTGGCGCGGTGGTCGATGCCGGAGTCACGCTCGATCTCGACGGGTACCCGGTCGAGTTCGAGGTCGTGCACCCGACCTATCTCGAACACGGGTTGTGTGCGTGCTGGGGCGACTACTACTGGCGGATGGGGGAGAACCCGGGTCCGCTGCGCGTGTTGCAGGTCGTTCCACCGCTCACCGAGTGGTGCGACCACTGCGATCGCAAACGCCGCTGCCTTGCCGCACCCGGTGCCCGCGGCTTCGGTGGCCTCAATCGCGCCCAACGCCGAGCGCGCTCGCGGCACAACGGGCGCCACTAGACCGGGAACGGTCGTACGCTCGGCGCGCATGACCGAGGTCGAGGTGTTCGTGGATCCGAGTTGTCCGTGGGCGTGGATCACATCGCTGTGGATCAAGGAGGTGGCACCGAAGCGCGATCTCGACGTGCGGTGGCGCTCGTACTGTCTCGAGATCCGCGACGACTACGGCGTCGCCCCGACGATGCCCGACGAACGCCGCGAGGCTGCAATCGCGGCGCACGCGCTCGCGCACCGGATGCTGCGGATCATCGAGGCCGCGCGCGCTGCCGCCGGTGAAGGTGTGGTCGAGGGGTTGTTCGACGCGTGGGGTCGTCGCTTCTTCGAGCGCGGGACTGCTCGCGACGAGACGTTGCTGTCGGCGTGCGTGTCGGCCTGTGGTCTCGACCTCGAGCTGCTCGAAGCCGCTGAGGATGTCGAGTGGGACGCGCCGATTCTGGAAGCCATGAACGTCGCGTACGAGTTCGGCGGGCCGAAGACGCAAACCCCGACGATCGTCGTCCGCGCCGATCCGCCGCACGGGTTCAAAGGTCCGGTGATGGCGCCCGCCCCGACCGGTGACGCCGCGGTCCGCCTGTGGGACGCGATCCAGGTGATCTCCGCCGAGCCCGGCTTCTTCGAGATCACGCGCCCGTGCGCCGAACCGGCCGCACCCGCCCGCACTCGACTGAAATTTTCCGCGGGTTTGGCGCGTTGACAGCGGAGGTACCTTAGAAACAGATAGCTCTCCGACGGAGGTGCTCGATGGAAGACGAAAGTCCGCCCCGCTATAGCCGGGCCGATCCTCGCCCGGTGACGCGCACGACCCTCCAACCCATACGGCTACGGCCACACGACTGACGGTTTGCAGCGCGCGCCCACGGTGCGATCGACCCAAGTGTGAGACGCCCCGGCACACACAGCCGGGGCGTCTTCTAATTTCCGCGCTAGTGACTGACTGCGCCGACCTTCAGCATGGTCAGCGTCCCGGTCACGTGCGTGTTGTCGACGTTCCCGAAGCAGTGCAGGCTCGCGTGACCGGCGGCAACGTTCGCGATCACGTCGGTGGATGCGGCCGCGCCGCGCAGCGTTCCCGGCGGGAACGCCGCCGCGAGTCCGGTCTCCGCCGTGTCGTACTGGGTCGCGGTGCTGTCACCGAGCTCGACGTAACACACGCCGTTCGCCACGCTCGCGGCCACCGAGAACTGCGCGCTCCAGTTGATGAGATAGTTGCCCGCGGGAACGAGGAAGCTGACCACCTGCGATTCGACCGAGGCGGCGAGCACGGCCGATCCGCTGCCACTGTACGTGTGGGCGAGGCTCGTTGCGTTCGACGCGATGGCACCAGCACCGACACAACCCGTGCAGCTCAATGACTTGCCGGCGGCGACGCCGAGCGGTCCGTTCGAGAACACGCCGTACTTCGTGCCGGTTCCCTGGACGCCGACACCGTTCGTGCCGCCCGCATTCCCCGTCACGCCGAAGCGCGCGTTCGTATTGGTGCCGGTCGCGCTCCCTTGCACGCCCTTGGCGTTCGCGGCCGTGGAAGAATTCGTAGCCGTGACCGCGGGCGTCGCCGTCGTACTCGTGAACGCCCCTACCGCCGCCATGGCCGCGGTCGGAATCAACACGACCAGGACCGCGACGACGATGACGGTCAGTTGGCCTCCGGTGAACGGTCCCCAACCCCTGGAACGCATCTCAGCCCTCCCCCGCGGCGGTCAGCGCCGCACCACGTGGAAAGCCTCCCACGTCGCGTGATCGATAGCCAAGGGGCCTACACGGTGATGCGATACAGCGAGCGGGCGTTGTCGCCGAGGAACTGGCGCCGCGCCACGTCGTCGAACTCGGAGGCGAGCTCATCGAGGTCAGTGATGTACTCAGGCGTGTGGTCGGCGTGGGGGAAGTCGGAAGCCCACATGAAGCGGTCGGCGCCGAACCGTTGGGCGAGTGCCGGGATCGTCCGCTCGTCGGGATCGCACGAGATCCACACGCGTTCGCGGAAGTACTCGCTCGGCTTGTGCTGCAGCGGCACGCGGGTACCGATGAACGTGTGTCCGTATACCGCGTCGATGCGGTCGAGCCAGTAGCCGATCCAGCCCCCACCCGATTCGAGGACCACGACCTTCAGGCTCGGGAACCGGTCGAACACGCCGTAGTCGAACAGGGTGGTGAACTGCTGGCGCACACCGTCGGATGCTGTGACCGACGCGAGGAGCCGCAGTTCCTTCACGTGCTCCCACGGGCCCATGCGCGTGCCCTTGGTCCATTGCGGCTCGAAGGTCGGATGGATCGCGAACGGCACGTCGAGGTCTTGCGCGGCGGCGAACACGGGATCGTTGTCGGGGTGACCGAGCGGCCGACCATCGTGGGTGAACGGCGCGACGTACGCGCCGCGTGCTCCTTCGCCGACCGCGCGTTCCAGCTCGCGGGCTGCGGCGGGCGGGTCGCTCAGTGACAGATGCGCGGTCGGGATCAGTCGAGGGCTACCGGCGCAGAACTCGCAGATCCAGCGGTTGTACGCGCGCGTGTACGCCTGGCTCAGCTCCGGGTCGTCGAGCTCGGCTTCCCACAACAAACCGATCGTCGTGTACAGCACGACCGCGTCGATGCCTTCGGCATCGAGCAGCTCGATGCGCTCGTCGGGGTCCATGGCGCCGTACGGCATTTCATGGAGATACGTGCGCGCCGGGTCGAGCTGCATCGCGCTGCAGGTCGGGGTCGCCCATCGCGCCGAGTGTCGAAGGGAAGCCGCGCCGGCTCATCCTCGATCGTGCACCGCCGATCTCGAGCTCCTCGAGGCCGTTCTCGTCCGGCACCAGCCGCAAGGCCCGGTCGCGATACTTCGCTTCGAGATGCGTTTCCCAGAGGTCGGGCGGTTCGAGGATGTGGCCGTCGGCATCCACTGCGCCGGCGAACGAAAGGCGCTGCGTCTCGTGCATGGGCTTCGGCATGGGCGCCAACGTACGTTGTGCGTGCTCGCCGAGCCAGAAGTAGATCACGGGGGAGAGACGATGGACTTCGCGATACCGACCGAGATCCAGTCGACGCTCGATGCGCTCGACGAGTTCATCGAACGCGAGATCGTCCCCTTGGAGCAGGCCGACGACAACATCCGGTTCTTCGACCATCGCCGTGAGTACGCGCGCACCGACTTCGAGCAACGGCGGCGTTCCGCGGCGCGATTGGGAAGAGCTCCTGGCGGAGATGCGCCGCCGAGCCGACGCGGCCGGGTGGCTCCGGCACGCGCTCCCAGCGGAGTACGGCGGTCACGACGCCGGCAATCTCGAGATGGCGATCATCCGCGAGCATCTCGCCGGGCGAGGGCCTCGGCCTGCACAACGATCTGCAGAACGAGAGCTCGATCGTCGGCAACTTCCCGACGGTGTTGATGATGCGCGACTTCGGCACCGACCAGCAGCGCGCCGAATGGATGCCCGGTTTCCTCGACGGCACCCGGCGCCTCGCGTTCGGGCTGACCGAGCCGAACCATGGCTCCGACGCGACCTATCTCGAAACCACCGCTACGCCCGACGGCGACGAGTGGGTCATCAACGGCACCAAGCGCTTCAACTCGGGTTTGCACCACGCGACGCACGACATCGTGTTCGCACGCACGTCGGGCGAGCCGGGCTCGCCGGTCGGCATCACCGCGTTCCTCGTGCCGACCGACGCGGCCGGCTTCCACGTCGACTTCTTCTGGTGGACCTTCAACATGCCGACCGACCATGCCGAGGTGTCGCATGCGCGACGTCCGCGTGCCCGCATCGGCGGTCTTCGGGCGCGCTCGACCACGGGCTCGAGCTCGCGCAGCATTTCGTGCACGAGAATCGCATCCGCCAAGCCGCATCGTCACTCGGCGCGGGACAATTCTGCATCGACGAGGCGGTCGCCTACGCCAACGGCCGCACGACATGGGGCAAGCCGTTGTCGAGGAACCAGGCGATCCAGTTCCCGCTCGTGGAGTTGCACACCGAAGCCGAGATGCTGCGCCAGCTCATCCGTTTCACTGCGTGGTCGCTCGACCGCCACCACCACATGGAGGTCACGCACCTCGTCGCGATGTGCAACTACCGGGCGAATCGCTTCGCTTGCAACGCCGCCGACCAGGCGATGCAAACGTGCGGCGGAGTCGGCTACAGCCGCCACATGCCGTTCGAGCACATCTACCGTCACCACCGCCGCTATCGCATCACCGAAGGTTCCGAAGAGATCCAAATGCGCAAGATCGGCCAGCATCTCTTCAAGATCGGGCGCGGAAACGTCGCCGGATAGCTTCGAGGCGGTTCGGCTGGAGGTTCGATGTCGACGCTTGTCTACTTGTACGGACCACCGGCCGCCGGAAAGCTCACGATTGCCGAGCGCCTCGCGGAGTTGACCGGATGGCGGCTCTTTCACAACCACCTCACCGTGAACGCGATCGCGCCGGTCTTCGAGTTCAGATCGCCTGCGTTCACCGAGGTTCTGCACCGCCTACGACTGGATGTCTTTGCGACGGCGGCTCGCTCCGGTGTCGGGCTGATCTTCACCAACAGTTCGGCGTGGAGTGGACCGGACGCGCGCACCAGGTTCGAGACGTTTGCAAACACCGCCGCGCGCGCCGTTGCCGAGAATGGAGGGACGACGCGTTTCGTTCAGGTCATTGCTCCGCTCGCCGTCCTCGAGAGCCGCGTCGCGGATGCATCGCGGCACACTCATGGCAAGCTCGTCGATGTGGGGCGGCTTCGCGAGCTCCTCGCGACCCACGACGCGGCGCCCCTCCATCCCGACGACCTGATCATCGACAGCGGCGACCTCACTCCGGAAGCGGCCGCCGACCGCATCGCCGCCGATCTCGCACGCCGGGATAGCGTTCCCCGCTGACCGCGAGCGTCCACGAGGTATGTCGGAACGATGCAGTACGGCGTCACGATGTTCATGACGGATCAGACGATGCCGCCCGTCGATCTGGCGCGCGCGATCGAAGCGCGCGGGTCTGCACTCGCTCTACGTGCCCGAGCACACGCACATCCCGACCAGTCGCCTGACGCCGCCGCCGACGGGTGACGCGGAGCTGCGCGACGAGTACAAGCGCACCCTCGATCCGCTCGTCGCCCTCGCGATGTGCGCGGCCGCGACCGAGCGCCTCATCGTGGGCACCGGGATCTGTCTCGTCGCCGCAGCGCGAGCCGATCGTGACGGCCAAGGCGATCGCGACGCTCGATCAGATGTCGGGCGGCCGGTTCGTGCTCGGGATGGGATTCGGCTGGAACGCCGACGAGATCGCCGACCACGGCGTGTCGATGCCCGACCGCCGTGACGTCGCCCGCGAGCACGTGCTCGCGATGCGCGCCCTGTGGACCGACGATGTCGCGTCGTTCTCCGGGAAGCACGTGCAGATCCCGCCCACGTGGTCGTGGCCGAAGCCCGTGCATCCCGGCGGTCCGCCGGTGCTGATCGGCGGCGCGCCCGGCCCGAAGATGTTCGCGCACATCGCCGAGTACGCCGACGGCTGGATCCCGATCGGCGGGGCCGGCATCCGCGCCGCCATGCCCGACCTCGAACGCGCGTGTGAAGCCGCGGGTCGCGATATCGCAACGCTGCAGATCGTTCCGTTCGGCACCGTTCCCGACGCGGGGAAGCTCGAGTACTACGAGTCGATCGGCGTGACCGAGGTCGTGCTCCGGCTGCCGGGCGGCGGCGCCGATCGCGTGCTCCCGATGCTCGACGAGTACGCAACGCTCGTGCACGCATGACGTTGGAACCGGTTCCCGAGGAATGGGAACGCGCGCTGGCGATCGTCGCTCATCCCGACGACCTCGAGTACGGCCCTGTGGCCGCGATCGCGCGCTGGACCGCGCAGGGCAAGCACGTCACCTACCTGCTGGCGACCCGCGGCGAAGCGGGGATCGATACCTTGCCTCCCGACGAGTGCGCGCTCGTGCGGGAGCGCGAGGAACGCGCCGGCGCCGCCGTGGTCGGTGTGTCGACGGTCGAGTTCTTGGATCACGCTGACGGGATGGTCGAGTACGGCATCCCGTTACGGCGTGACTTTGCGCTCGCAATCCGGCGGGTTCGCCCGCAGGTGGTGCTCACGCTCAATCACCGTGACACATGGGGTGGCAACTCGTTCAACATGGCCGATCATCGCAATGTGGGTCTCGCCGTGATCGATGCGGTGCGCGACGCCGCCAATCGTTGGGTGTTCGCCGACGCCGGGGGGCTCGAGCCGTGGAAGGGCGTGGAGATGGTGCTCGTCAACGCGTCGCCGGAGCCGTCGCATTTCGTTGACGTCACCGACACGCTCGAGCAGGGCCTCGTGTCGCTCGAGTGCCACGCCACGTATCTGGCGTACATCGGTCAGAACGCTCGCGAGATCGTGACCGGCCATGCCGCGCGTGCCGGCGAGCAGAACGGCGTGCCGTTCGCGACGACCTTCGAGGTGCTCGCGCCCTGAACGCCTTCGACGTGCGCTTCGTCTCGTGCGCGGTGCTCCCGACGCCCGATCTCGATACACCGATCTTGGCCGACGCGATGGTCGCGGCCGGCGCCCGGATCGATGTCGCCGATTGGCGTGACGCCTCCGTCGACTGGTCGAACGCGCGCGGTCACGATGCTGCGCTCACCGTGGGACTACGTGCATCACCTCGACGAATTCATCGGTTGGGCGGCGCGTGTGGATGCGGTGACCGACCTCTGGAACCCGCTCGCGCTCTTACGCTGGAACACCCACAAGTCGTACCTCCTCGATCTCCAGGCGCGTGGCGCGCCGATCGTGCCGACCGTGGTGCTGCTCGCGGGTTCGGCCGCGTCGCTCGACGGGATCTGCGACGCCCAGGGTTGGAACGCGGTGGTCGTGAAGCCCGCCATCGCGAGCGGGAGCAACGGCGCGCGCCGGGGCGAGGTCGGCGACGCGGCGTTGCAGGCGCACCTCGACGAGCTCCTCGCGGCCGGTGATGTGCTCGTCCAGCCGTTCGTCGCCGCGGTCGAACGCGACGGTGAGATGTCGGTGGTCCTGTTCGACGGTCACTTCAGTCACGCGTTGCGCAAGCGACCCGCGGCGGGCGACTACCGGGTGCAGGAGCACCACGGCGGGACGACCGAGCTCGTGGACCCGACGCCGGGACTCGTGGAGCTCGCGGAGCGGGTGGTGGGCGTGTTGCCGACGCCCACGCTCTATGCCCGGATCGATCTGGTCTCGATCGCCGAGCAGTGGCACGTGATCGAGGCCGAGGTCACCGAACCGAGCATCTGGCTCGACCTCGCACCGGAGGCCGCGACCGGGATGCTCGTCGACGGCCTCTTGGCCCGAGTCGCGGCGCCGCCGCGCGAGGATGACCGGATGCCGACCGATCTCGCCGCGATTCACTTCGATCCCGACCAGTTTCCCGCCGAGCCGCTGCCGTGCCTGCGCTGCGGCGAGGTGACGCCGATGCGGTTCCGGGGTCCGTGCTCGAAGTGCGCGGGGGAGTTGCGGGAGAAGTACCAGAGCGAGGCGCGTGAGGTCGCCAGCGCCGCGTTCGAGCCGGAAATGCACGTGACGCCCAACGCGGTCGCGCTGAAGGACTGACAGGCATCGTGGGTATCGTCGCGGGTCGATGACCACGACGGGCACCCGCGTTCGCGATTGGGCGACGGTCGATTACTACGAGACGCTCGGGATCGCTCCGAACGCCGACGCCGAAGCGGTCACTCGGGCGTTCCGCGCGCTGGCCAAGCAGTGGCACCCCGACGCCGCGCCCGGCGCGGCCGCCGCCGAACGGTTCCGCGACGTCGCCGACGCCTACGCGGTGCTCGGCGATCGCCGGACCCGGCTGGAATACGACCGGGTGCGCGCCGAGGTGCGGGTACCGACCGAGGCCACGCCGCTGCTCGGCTCCGGTACGCACGGGAAAGCCGGTGCCCAAGGCGTGGTCCGCGAGGCGAGCGTGGGCGGCGATCATCGTGGGCGCGCTCGTGACCCTGCTGGGAATCGGTGCCGTCGTGCTCACCTGGTCGATGCACGAGCACGACGCGCACATGCGCGCCCGGTTCATCCCCGTGACCGCGACCCGCATCGACGCCAACGGCACGTCGATCGTGAGCTTCCTCACACGCTCGGGTGTGCGGATCCGAACCGACGAACCGCAACAGCACGGCGACCCGAGTGGTCTGGGGCCGACCGTGACGATTCGCTACGACCCCGCCAACCCCGAGCACGTGATCACCGGGGCCTCGACCGCCGCTCGTGACATCACGTTCTCGATCGTTGCGTTGAAGTTCCTCATCGGCGGCCCGGTGTTCATGGTCTTCGGCTACCGCCGCTTGCGCCGGGCCGGGGCTAGAGCCGCTCGATGATCGTCACGTTGGCCTGACCGCCGCCTTCGCACATCGTTTGGAGGCCGTAGCGGCCACCGGTGCGCTCGAGCTCGTGCAACAGCGTGGTCATCAAGCGGGCGCCGGTCGCACCGAGCGGGTGACCCAGCGCGATCGCGCCGCCGTTCACGTTGACCTTCGCGAGGTCGGCGCCGGTTTCCCTCTGCCAGGCGAGCACGACCGATGCGAACGCTTCATTGATCTCGACGAGATCGATGTCGGCCATCGTCATTCCCGTTTTCTCGAGCGCGTGCGCGGTCGCGGGAATCGGCGCGGTCAGCATCCAGATCGGATCGGCGCCGCGCACCGAAAGGTGGTGGATGCGAGCCCGCGGCTTCAGGCCGTGCTCGGCGACCGCGGCTTCCGACGCGATGAGCAACGCGGCCGAGGCGTCGGACAGCTGCGACGACAACGCGGCGGTGAGCCGGCCGCCCTCGACGAGCGTCGGCAGCGAACGGATCTTGTCGAGGTTCGGTTCGCGCGGGCCTTCGTCGAAGGTCACCCCCGCGAGCGGCACGATCTCGCGGTCGAAGCGGCCCTCGGCGCGGGCACGCAACGCGCGTTCGTGGGACTCCACTGCGAACGCTTCCATGTCTTCGCGCGAGGTTCCACTTCTCGGCGATCATCTCGGCCGAGTTGAACTGCGAGACCTCCTGGGTCCCATAGCGCGCTTCCCAACCGGGCGAGCCCGCGAACGGGGTTGCGAAGCCGTACTGCTCGCCCGCGAGCATGGCCGCGCTGATCGGGATCGCGCTCATGTTCTGGACGCCGCCCGCGACCACGAGATCAGACGTTCCCGACATCACGGCTTGCGCGGCGAAGTGCACGGCCTGTTGCGACGAACCGCATTGGCGGTCGACGGTGGTGCCCGGTACTTCGTCGGGGAGGCCGGCGACGAGCCAGCACGTGCGTGCGATGTCGCCGGCTTGGGGTCCGATCGTGTCGACGCACCCGAACACCACATCGTCGACCGCGGCCGGATCGACGTCGACGTTGTTCATCGAGCGCGCCGATCGCGTGCGCACCCAGATCGGCGGGGTGGATCTGGGCCAGGCCGCCATTGCGCTTGCCGACCGGGCTGCGCACCGCGTCGATGATGTATGCCTCGGGCATTCGAAGTCCTTGTTTCGGGTGGGTCCGGCGTTGCGGAGGGGACTACAGGATCGCGCGGCTGACCCGACCGTGGTGAAAGGCGGTGTCGCCCCAACTGCGGGCCAGCGCCCACGATCGCTTCAGGTAGAGGTGCAGGTCGTACTCGGTCGTGTAGCCGATCGCGCCGTGACACTGGAGCGCGGCCTTCGCGGTTTTCAGCGCGGCGGCGTCGGCTTTGGCCTTGGCCATCGACACGTGGACGGGGGTGTCCGGGTCACCGGCCGCGATCGACGCCGCGGCGCGGTACACGAGCGGCCGCGCGAACTCGAGCGCGATGCGTGCGTTCGCGAGGTGGTGCTTCACGGCTTGGAACGAGCCGACCGGCACGCCGAACTGCCGCCGTTCCTTCACGTAGTCGGCGGTCAACTCCAGCATGCGATCTGCCAACCCGCATTGCTGCGCTGCGATTCCGCACACCCCACGGTCGTAGGCCGCGAGCACCTCGCGGCCGTCGACCTCGCCCGGCGTTCCCCGGACTTCGAAGAGCCGGCGAGCGCCGTCGACCGACGGGTGGGGCACTAACGTGACATCGGCCCGATCGAAGCGACCGGCCGCGGTGAAGATCACGTCGGCGGTATCGGCCCAGGGCACGTAGAACTCGCTTGCCGCGATCGTGACGTCGGCGCGGCCGGCGAGCGGCGCGCCGTACGCGGCGGTCTCGACAATCGGTTCGGGTACCGCGTGGCGGCCGGTCTCCTCCAACACGAGCACGAGGTCGACGAACGTGAGCCCGAGCCCGCCTGCGCTCTCCGGCGCGAGCAACCCCACGACCCCCATCGCGTCGAGTTGATCCCACAGTCCGGGGACGCGCCCGGTCTCGTTCTCCCACGCGTCGCGAACGTGCGCGGGAGTGCACTCCTTCGTGAGCAGATCGCGCGTCGCGTCCCGCAACGCGATCTGCTCCTCGGTGAACGCGAAGTGCATGCTGGACGCCTATTTCCTCGGGAGGCCGAGCACGCGCTCGGCGATCACGTTGCGTTGGATCTCGTTGGTGCCCGCGTAGATCGGGCCCGCGAGTGCGAACTCGTAACCCTTCATCCACGCCGCGTCGTCACCGTCGAGCAACTCGGCGTGGCGGCCGAGGAGATCGAGGCCGAGCTCGTGCAACTCGATATCGAGCTCCGACCAGAACACCTTCACCATGCTCGATTCCGCGCCCGCGCTCACACCTTGTGCGGCGCGCGTGACGGTCCAGAACGTCTGCCAGCGGTACGCCTCGGCGTCGATCCACGCGGCGACGAGCCGATCGCGGCGCACGGCGTCGAACTCGTCGGCGCGTGTCGCGTGCGAGCTCGATCAAGCGGCGGGCGGTGGCGAGGAACCGTCCGGGCGAGCGCAACGTGAGGCCGCGCTCCGAACCGGTGGTGGCCATCGCGACTGCCCAACCCTGGTTGGGTTCGCCGAGCACATCGGCGTCGGGCACGAACACGTCGTCGAAGAAGACCTCGGCGAATCCTTCGTCGCCGTCGAGTCGTTCGACCGGGCGCACGGTGATGCCGGGACGGTCGAGGCGCACGAGGAAGTAGGTGAGGCCGTGGTGGCGTTCGGCTTCGGGATCACTGCGGAACAGTCCGAAGAGATGCGTGCAGAACGCGCCGCGCGTCGTCCAGGTTTTCTGCCCGGAGAGGCGCCAACCGCCGGCCGCCTCGTCGCGCACCGCCTTGCTGGCGATCCCGGCGAGGTCGCTGCCCGCGTTGGGTTCGGACCAACCCTGGCACCACGTCTGCTCGCCGGCCGCCATCTTGGGGAGGACGTAATCCTTCTGCTCGTCGGTGCCGAACTCGAAGATGGTGGGCGCGAGCAGGAAGATCCCGTTCTGCGTCACGCGCTGCGGCGCACCGGCGGCGTAGTACTCCTCCTCGAAGATCAGCCACTCCCACAGGCTCGCGTCACGACCGCCGTATTCGCGGGGCCAGGACACGACGGCGTAGCGCGCGTCGAACAGGGTTCGCTCCCACTCGAGGTGGGCCGCGAACCCTTCGCGGGTGTCACCCGACGGCAGCGCGGGGCGGGGCACGTTGGCCTCCAGCCACGCTCGGCACTCGGCGCGGAATTGCTCTTCGGCGGCGCTGAAAGAGAGGTCCATGGGCGCCGGGATCGTAGCGGCGCCGGCGTTCGGACCCGCCAGCCGGGCGTATCGGGCCGTATGGCAGTAATTGCTCTGATCTCGTCATTGCTGCCAGACAGTTCGACCCGCAGAATGAGCACATGGGCCGCCGGATCGTCTTCGTCATCTATCCGGGCATCACCGCCCTCGACCTGGTCGGTCCGCACGAGGTCTTCACCGCCGCGGCCGAGGTCGCTCGCCGCACCGGCGGTGAGCCCGACGCGTACCGCGTCGAGGTCGCGAGCATCGAGGCGGGACCGCTCACGACAACCCGCGGGCCCGGCGGTCGTCGCCGAGCGCACGCTGGCATCGATCCGCGGCCCGATCGACACGCTGGTCGTCGTCGGCGGCGAAGGTGCGTATGCGGCGTCGACCGATCCCGCGCTCGTCGGATGGATCCGGCGCGCCGCGACGCGCAGTCGCCGGGTCGCATCGGTGTGCACCGGCGCGTTCCTCCTCGCCGCAGCCGGCGTGCTCGACGGACGCCGGGCGACGACGCACTGGCGCTCGTGCGCCGACCTCGCGCGCCTGCATCCCGATGTAACCGTCGATCCCGATCCGATCTTCGTGCGCGACGGCAACGTGTGGACGTCGGCGGGCGTGACCGCCGGCATGGACCTCGCGCTCGCCCTGGTCGCCGACGATCTCGGACGTGACGTCGCGCTGCTGACCGCGCGCCAACTCGTGCTGTTCGTGCAGCGACCGGGCGGCCAGTCGCAGTTCAGCGCGCAACTCGGCGCGCAGCTCGCGGCGCGCGATCCGACTGCGCGAGCTGCAGAGCTGGATCGCCGAGCATCCCGACGGGGACTACCGCGTCGAGCGACTCGCCGCGCGCGTCGCGATGAGCCCGCGCCACTTCGCCCGTGTGTTCCGCGACGAGGTCGGGTGCACGCCCGCGGCCTACGTGGAGACCGTGCGCGTCGAGGTCGCGCGGCGGATGCTCGAGACCACGGGCCTGCCGGTCGACGGGGTTGCCCGCGCCGCGGGCTTCGGCACGGCCGAAACCATGCGGCGCGCGTTCGCGCGCCGCGTCGGCGCGAGCCCGCTCGAGTACCGAGACCGATTCCGCCCCGCGCAGCGGCCGGTCAGCTCGCCAAGGCCTACTTCCCCGATAAGGAGATTCCGATGGACATCGCCCTGCTCATCTTCCCGAGGCTCACCGCGCTCGACGCGATCGGCCCGTACGAGGTGCTCGCAGCGGCTGCCCGGGCCCGGGTGAAGTTCGTCGCGCGCGGAGCGCGGCGTGTACCGCACCGAGCAGAACATGCTCGGCCTCACCGCCGACTTCGCCACGAGCGAGGTCACGAGCGCCGACATCCTCGTCGTGCCCGGCGGCATCGGCACCCGCGGGCTGGTCGAGGACGAAGCCACGCTCGAGTGGATCCGCGCCATCGACGAGGATAGCACGTGGACGACGTCAGTGTGCACGGGCTCGCTGTTGCTCGGCGCGGCCGGGTTGTTGCAGGGCAAGCAGGCGACGACGCACTGGGCCGCGCTCGAGCCTGCTGCAGCAGTTCGGCGCGATACCCGACGTCGGAGCGCGTCGTCGAGCAGGGCAAGATCATCACCGCGGCCGGCGTGTCGTCGGGCATCGACATGGCGTTGACGCTCGCCGCGCACGTCGCCGGCGACGAGATCGCCCAGGCGATCCAACTCGGCATCGAGTACGACCCGCAGCCCCCGTTCGACACCGGATCGGTCGCCAAGGCACCCGAGGCGATCCGCAATCTCACCCTCGCCGGCCTCGCCCACGAAGACGCCGCAGCCAACTGAAAAAGCGAACCGGCGTCACCTTGGCAGGTGACGTCTGCCAAGGTGACGCCGGTTCGGGTTCTGCGGGTTATTTCGAGACGATCACCGCGGAGCCGTGGCCGAAGAGGCCTTGGTTCACCGAGAGGCCGACGTTCGCGCCGTCGACCTGGCGGTCGCCGGCGCGGCCCTGCAGCTGCCACGTGAGCTCGCACACCTGGGCGATCGCCTGCGCGGGGACCGCCTCGCCGAAGCACGCGAGCCCGCCGCTCGCGTTCACCGGGATGCGCCCGCCGATCGTGGTGTCGCCGTCGCGGAGCAGCTTCTCGGCCTCGCCGGGCGCGCACAGCCCGATGTGCTCGTACCAGTCGAGCTCGAGCGCGGTCGAGAGGTCGTAGACCTCGGCGAGTCGAGGTCGTCGGGGCCGAGGCCGGCCTCCTCGTACGCGCGCGCCGCGATCGAGTCCTTGAACCCGTGGCTCGGGCAGCGCGCCGATGCCGGCGGCGCAGTCGGTCGCGAAGTTGGGCAGCTCGATCGACGTCTGCGGGTAGCTCGGCGTGACGGTCGAGATCGCCGCGGACGCGCACCGGATCGGTCACGCCGTGGCTGCGCGCGTACTCCATGCTGCGACACGACCACCGCGGCGGCGCCGTCGCTGGTCGCGCAGATGTCGAGCAGGCGCAGCGGGTCGGCGACGAGCGGGCGCGTTGAGCACGTCTTCGACCGTGACTGCCTTGCGGTAGCGCGCGTTCGGGTTCTCGAGGCCGTGACGGCGTTCTTCACCTTGACCCGCGCGAAGTCGTCGCGGGTCGCGCCGAACAGCTCCATGCGGCGGCGCGCGTAGAAGCCGAAGTAGGTCGGGTTGGTCGCGCCGAGCAGGCGGAAGCGCAGCCAGTCGGGGTCGTCGCCGCGCTCGCCCGCGTTCGGCGCGAGGAAACCCTTCGGCGTCGTGTCGGCGCCGACGACGAGCGCGACGTCGCAGAACCCGGCGAGGATCTGCGCCCGCGCGGTCGCCAGCGCGGTCACACCCGACGCGCACGCGGCGTACGACGACGCGACCTGCGCGCCCTGCCAGCCGAGCGCCTGCGCGAACGTCGCGCCCGCGACGTAGCCGGGGTAGCCGTTGCGCATCGTGTCGGCGCCGGAGACGAACTGGACGTCGCGCCACGTCGATGCCGGCGTCGGCGAGCGCGGCCTGCGCCGCGACCACCCCGTACTCGACGAAGTTGCGGCCCCACTTGCCCCACGGGTGCATGCCCACCCCGAGGACCGCGACCTCGCGATCGGCGTCACTGCCCGCTCCCTCGACGACGGGCGCCCACTGCCAGATCACGTACTCGTGCTCGTCGTCTTCGTAGAGCGGTCCGAGCACGAGCTCGACCTCCATGCCGACCTCGAGCTGCGTCGGCGTCGGCGCCGGTGGCGAGCGGGCCGAGCACGACCATCTGCTCCGCCTCGAGCTCGACCGCGCACACGGTGTACGGCACGAACGGATCGGGCGACACGTACGGCTCGGGCGGCGCGTAGTGGTTCGTCGTCCACGACCACAACGTGCCCCGTCCGCGACAGCTCGACCGGCTCGCGTTCCTCGACGGGCGCGCTCGGGTTGCCCGACACCGCGAGCGCGGTCGGCAAGAAGTAGCGATCCCGACTCTCGGTCGCCGCGTGCGCCGAGCAGCGCGGGCGCGGCTTCGTCCATCGTGAACCAGCCGTCGACGGCCGGCACGCGCTCGTCTTGTCATCGGCTCAGCTCTCTCCAGCGTCTTCAAGCGTCTGCTTCGGCCTCGTCCATGATGCGCGCGACGAGCTCGGCGACGGTCGGCAGGTCGTCGATCACGCCGACGACCTGCCCGCTCGACATCACGCCCGCGTCGAGCGCGGCCGTCGACCATCGCGGCCTTCAGCAACATCGGCGTGTTCGCGGCCATCACGACCTGCGTCCACGTCAGGTTGGCCTTCTTGCTGCATCGCGAGCCCTTCGCGCGACGATCGCGCGCCACGACGTGCCCGACAGCTTCTTGAACGCGAGCGCGTTGCGCAGCGCGCGGGCAGGCGCGTGACCGCGTTGGCCTGCTCGAGGTGCTCGACAAGCTCGGTGCGCAGCACGCGGTGCGGCACGCCGTCGACCCGGGTGGTGACGACCGTGTCGGTCACCGTGCGCTCGAGGTAGGACTGCTTGACCGCGTCGGGCACCGTGCTCTCCTGCGTGAGCAGGAAGCGGGTTCCCATCGCGATGCCGGCGGCGCCGTACGCGAGCGCGGCGACGAGGCCGCGGCCGTCGAAGAAGCCGCCGGCCGCGATCACCGGGATGTCGACCGCGTCGACGACCTGGGGGAGCAGCAGCGTCGTCGGGACCGGCCCGGTGTGGCCGCCGCCTTCGCCGCCCTGCACGATCACCGCGTCGACGCCCCACTCCGCGACCTTCTCGGCGTGGCGGCGGGCGCCGATCGACGGCACGACCCGATGCCCGCGTCCTTCAGCGTCTTGATCTGCTGCTCGCGCGGCGCGAGCGCGAACGACGCGACCGTGCACGTGCTCGCGGACGAGCAGGTCGACGCGCTCGGTCGGCGTCGTCGGCGTCGGCGCGCAGGTTCACGCCGAACGGCCGGTCGGTGCGCGCCTGCACCTCGCGGATCGCGGCTGCGAGCTGGTCGAAGGTCATCGTCGCGGAGGCGAGGATGCCGAGCGCGCCCGCGTTCGCGGTCGCGGCTGACGAGCCGCGGCCCGGCGACCCAGCCCATGCCGGTCTGCACGATCGGCACGTCGATGCCGAAGAGCCGATCAGCAGGTCGACAGTGCCGAATGCGCTCACGGATTCGGGACTTCCTTCTCGCCGAGTCCGAGTCGGGTCGATGACCTCGCGGATCCAGCGGAGCTCTTCGTCGGTCGGCAGGCGCGTGCTCCGGAACGTCCTCGGGGATCGACGAGCTCGAAGCCGGTCGCGGCGACCACCTCGTCGACCGTGACGCCCGGGATGCACGGAGCGCAGGCGCATGCGGTGGTCGGGCGTCGTCGAAGTCGAACACGCCGAGGTTGCTGACCGACGCCGGTGATGCGGTGGAACCGGCCGCGCCGGCGCCGAGCTCGGCGGCGCGGTCGTAGCCCGACGCCGCTGACCACGTCGACCTCGGGCACGAACACCCGCGTCGAGTGGCTCGGGATCCAGTAGCTCGTGTTGTTGTTGATCGTGTTGCCGGGCGCGCCGCGGAAGCCGAGCAGCTGCGTCTTGGGCTGTTCCGGCGAGCCGATGAACGCGAAGTTCTGGTTGCCGAACCGGTCGATCTGGCTCGCGCCCATCATGATGTGGCGGCGGCCCGACCACACGACGTCGAACATCGCTGCGGTACGGGTTCCAGCCGGCCACGACCTTCTCCGGCGTCGTCGACGCCGACCGGGAGGATGTTCTCGACGAGCAGCGCCTCGCCGTCGGTCATCACCAGCAGCGGCTCGAACGTGGCCTTGGCGAGCCGGCCGCCGATCGTCGGGATCGTGCCGATCGGGTTGGCGAGGATCTCGCCGTCGCCGCGGAAGCACTCGGCCACGCGACCGCGCACACCTCGGCGCGTGTCGGCGGCCCGCTCCGGCGTCGCTCATGCGCTGCACCGCCTCGCGATCGCTGCTGGTAGTCGGCCTCGCTCACGTCGAGGTACTTCGCCCGGAACGCGTCCCAGGCTTCGTCGCTACTTCGCGGTGGCCGCGTACTCACGTCTGGAACGCTTCGTCGCGCTGGTAGTCGGGCACGCACTCGGTGAAGTGCGCGCCGTGCGGCGTCTCGACCACGCCGTCGGCCATGAGCCGGTTGATGCGCAGCGACTGCGGCGGGCCCTTCTTCAGGAAGTCGTCGGTCGTCACGATGCGTTCCACCGACATGAACCGCACGCTGCGCCGCCATGCAATAGAGGTCGTCGAAGTAGGGATCGATGCCGAGGTACTGGCCGGTGCCGCCCTGGTCGCCGCGGTGCATGTGGATGAGCGCGACGTCGAGCGTCGAGCGCGGGCATCGCGACGAGCTCTTCGCCGTCGGCGTAGGGCGAGCGGACGGTGCGGAGTCGGGATTGAGGCGCAGCACGTCGGAGCCGAGGCCGACGCGGGTCGGCAGGAACGGCACCCGCCACGCCGCGGCCTGGAGGCCGAGGAGGAACATGCCTTCGTCGAGCTCGGTCGTGCTGCACCGCGCCGGCCTGGCGGGCGTTGCGGAAGTGCGGCTCGAGCGCGATCGAGTCGAGCGACACGAACGAGTACACGACCGGCGCACCTTGCCCGCCGCGGCACAGCAGCCCGACGTCGGGGCCGCCGTAGGCGACGACGCGTGAGGTCGTTCACCGGCGAGCGCAGCAGGGCCCGCACGATCGCCATGGGCTTGCGGCGCGAGCCCCATCCGCCGATGCCGACGGTCATGCCGTCGCGCGACCTCGCCGACGATGTCGTCGATCGTCACCCGCTTGTCCGGAACGGGCACTCGCGCAACTGCTCGAAGAGGTCGATCTGACGGGGCGTCAGATCGTACAGGCTGCCGCCGCCAGGTGACCAGGATGTGCCGGTGTCGACGTGCACCGCTTCGCCGGGCGGGTCGTCCTCGTCACCGGCGGGTGTCGTGGCATCGGCGCGGGCATCGCCGAACGCTTCCTCGAGGCCGGCGCCGAGGTCGCGATCTGCTGCCGCCACGAACCCGAAGACTGCCCGACGGTTGGCTGTTCGTCGCGGCCGACGTCCGCGATCCCGAGCGATCGACGCGGTGATCGCCGCGACGCTCGAGCGGCACGGCCGGCTCGACGTGCTCGTCAACAACGCGGGCGGTTCGCCGCCCGCCGACACCGCGACCGCGTCGCCGCGGTTCTCCGAGGGGATCATCGCGTTGAACCTCACCGCGCCACTCGTGTTCGCGCAGAAAGCCTACACGGTGATGCCGGAGCAGCCCGACGGCGGCGCGATCGTCAACATCGCGAGCGTGAGCGGGGTCCGACCGTCGCCCGAGCACGCGGCCTACGGCGCGGCCAAGGCGGGTCTGCTCAACCCGACCCAGACGCTCGCGGTGGAGTTCGCGCCGAAGGTGCGCGTGAACGCGGTGATCGTCGGGCTCGTCGTGACCGAGCAGGCGCATCTCTTCTACGGCGACGACGACGGGCATCCCGCGGTCGGCGCGACGGTCCCGTTGGGCCGCATGGCCGATCCCGTCGACATCGCCGACGTGTGCGTGTTCCTGGCGTCGCCGCTGGCGCGGTACGTCACCGGGCGCGAACGTGGTCGTGCACGGTGGCGGCGAGATGCCCGCTTACATCGACGCAGCGAAGGGAACCGACAAGTCATGAGCGGTCGGCTCGAGGGCAGGGTCGCGTTGGTTACCGGCGGCGCGTCGGGCATCGGCGCCGCGTGCGCGCAGCGCTTCGCCGCCGAGGGCGCGCGAGGTCGCCGGCATCGACATGAACGTGCCGGCGGCGCATCCGTGCAAGGCGTTCGAGGTGCTCGACGTGCGTGACTCGACGCGGTCGATGCGCGGTGTCGTCGAACGTGCTGTCGACACTGGGCCGGGTCGATGTGGTGGTGAACGCGGCCGGCGTGTCGAGCTTCGGCACTGCCGACACGATCGACGAAGCCGAGTGGGATCGCGTGCTCGGCGTCAACCTCAAGGGAACCTGGCTCGTCGCACGCTCGGTGCTGCCGGTCATGGTCGCCGCGGGGTTCGGGCAGCATCGTGAACCTCGCGAGCGTCGAGGGCATCGAAGGCGGCCAGTCGCAGACGGCGTACAGCGCGTCGAAGGGCGGTGTCGTGCTGCTCACGCGCAGCCTGGCGATCGACTACGGCATGCGCGACGTGCGCGTGAACTGTCTGTGCCCGGGTTGATCGAGACGCCGATGACCGCGCTGCTGCAAGACGGAACGCTGAAGCCCGTCCTCGAGTGGTTCGAGCAGCAGCACATGCTCGGTCGCGCCGGGAAGCCCGAGGAAGTCGCAGCGTGCGCGCTGTTCCTCGCGTCCGACGACGCGTCGTTCGTCACCGGTCACGCGCTCGCGGTCGACGGCGGCTACCTCGCCGGTCGGAAGTTCCCGGGGACGCTGTAGCGCGGTGAGCAATACGCCGCCCCCGGTTGGTGACCCCGACCCGGCACGCGCATCAGTACCGATACTTCGACGCCGGAGCGATGGACCGATCACGTCTCCGACAACGGCGTCGGCGGACGCGGCTCCGCTCGGGCCGCCGCCGCCCGGACTCGTCGGTTGGTACCCGCCGGGCGTGATGCTGCAGAGCGTGCTCGCGAAGCCGGCGCTGCCGGAGATACCCCGCGCCAAGATGTGGATCCTCGCCGTGCTGTCGACGTTCGTGTTCTGGATCAACACGCCCACGTCGACAACGGTGATCCCACTCGGCTCATCTTCGCGATCTGGTGCTGGCAGACGACCAGGCGCCGTTCGCGCGCCCACGAACGGCGCACTCGCCCGGTGCGAACGAGATGAAAGCCGCCGCGGTCGGTCGCAGTCGCGCTGCGCAGTTCTCGGCGCCACGCCGGCGCTGATTTACTGGTTCTGACGCGACCCGTGCGACGTCGAGCCGCACGCTCAGGGGTGCTGGCTGCTGACCGAGACGATCTCGCCGGTCATGTACGACGAGTAGTCGCTGGCGAGGAAGACGATCACGTTCGCGACCTCCCACGGCTCGGCGGCGCGGCCGAACGCCTCGCGGGTCGTCAGCTCGGCGAGCAGCTCGTCGGTCGTGACCTTGGCCAGGAACGGGTGCATCGCGAGCGACGGCGCGACCGCGTTGACGCGCACGCCGTGCGGGGCCGGCCTCGATCGCCGCGCAGCGGGTGAGCGCCATCACGCCGGCCTTCGCCGCCGCGTAGTGCGCCTGGCCTTCCTGCGCGCGCCAGCCGACGACCGACGCGTTGTTCACGATCGCGCCCGCTCCCGCGCGGCGGCATGTGCGCGAGCGCGGCGCGGGTCATGCGCATCGTGCCGGTGAGCGTCACGTCGAGCACGTTGGTCCACTGCTCGTCGGTCATCTCGACGAGGTGCGCGGTGCCGCCGAGGCCCGGCGTTGTTCACGAGCACGTCGAGGTGGCCGAACGCCGCTCGACCACTCGTCGAAGCAGCGCTGCACATCGTCTTCGACGCGTGACGTTGCCCGAGCGACGGCGTCCGCGTTCGCCGAGCTGCTCGGCCGACTCGCCGAGCCGGCGCTCGTGGATGTCGCTGATCGCGACGCGCGCGCCTTCTTCGACGCAGCGCTTCGCGGTCGCGAAGCCGATGCCGGTGCCCGCGGCCGCGGTGACCAGCACCGTCTTGCCCGCGAGCAGCCGTGGCCGGGCGGGTAGTCGGGCGGCGCGGGTCACAGTTCGTCACCTTCGGCTCCGTCGGCAGGCCGAGGGCCCGCTCGCCGATGACGTTGCGTCTGGATCTGGTTCGAGCCGCCGTAGATCGTGTCGGCGCGCGATGTAGAGGAACAAGCCGCGTGCAGGCGGTCGTCGTCGGCTCGCCATCGCACGCGTCGCCGTCCGCGGCCCGAGCACGTCGATCGCGAGCTCGCCGAGGCCGCGGTGGAACGACGCCCAGAACAGCTTGTGGATCGACGTCGCCGCGATCGACGGTGCCGTGCTCGAGCGCGGGCAGCCTGCGCAGCGCGTGGTACCGCATGACCCGCAACGCGATCCACGCCTCGGCGAGCCGTTGGCGGAACACCGGATCGGCGGCGCAGCCCGTTCGCCGCGCGAGCGCGGTGATCGTCGCGCAGCTCGTTCTCGAACGCGAGCTGCTGGCCGAGCGTCGACGCGCCGCGCTCGAACGCGAGCGTGCCCATCGCGACCCGCCACCCGCCGTCGACCTCGCCGACGACGTTGTCGGCGCGCGTGCGCGCGCTCGTCGAAGAAGACCTCGTTGAACTCCGACGTGCCCGGTGATCTGCACGATCGGGCGGATCTCGATGCCGGGCTGGTCCATCGGCACGAGCAGGTACGAGATGCCGCTGTGCTTCGGCGCGTCGCGGTCGGTGCGGCAGAGCACGAAGCACCACTGCGCCCAGTGCGCGAGCGACGTCCACACCTTCTGGCCGGTGATGACCCACTCGTCGCCGTCGAGCTCGGCGCGGGTCTGTGACGTTGGCGAGGTCGGAGCCGGCGTCGGGCTCGGAGTAGCCCTGGCACCAGATCTCGGTGCCCGCGCAGGATGCCGGGCAGGAACTGGCGCTTCTGCTCGTCGGTGCCGAAGTGCACGATCGTCGGGCCGAGCAGCCCTTCGCCGACGATGCCGACCCGGCCCGGCCCACCGGCGCGCGCGTACTCCTCGTAGAAGATCACCTGCTCGAGCAGCGACGCGCCGCGGCCGCCGTACTCCGCCGGCCAGCCAGCCCGATCCAGCCGCCGCGGCCGAGCTCCTGCTCCCACGCCCAGGCGCTCCTCGAAGCACTCGTGCTCGTCGCCGGGGCCGCCGCGGCCCGCGCACCGCGGCGAACGCGTCCCTCGAGCCGATCGGTGAGCCACGCGCGCGCCTCGGCGCGGAAGCGCTCGTGCTCGGCGGTGAAGCGCAGGTCCAAGATCGGCACGGGACGTCGGCGAGGCGACTACCCGGTGCGCCCGCGGTGCCCGTAGGCTGCGCCGCAGACCGCAGTCGATGGAGCGACCTGGACGTCGACGGAATCGCAGTGGTCACCGGTGCCGAGGCGGGGGATCGGGCGGGCGGTTGCGATCGAGCTTGCGGCGCGGGGCTTCGACATCGTCGCGACGATGCGCGACGCCGCCGACGGCGCGGACTCCGGCCGAAGCGGGCGAGGGGACGCGCTGCGCGTCGACCGGCTCGACGTCAACGACGCTCGACGATGGACCTGCCCGACGGGTCTGCGCGTGCTCGTGAACAACGTGGGCGTCGAGAGCGAGAACCTGCCCCTCGAGGTGATGCCCGTCGACGTCGTGGCGCACGATCTTCGAGACCAACGTGTTCGGGCTGGTCGAGGTGACCAAGCACGCGATCCCACTCTGCGCGCCGCGGGCGGCGGCGTGATCTGCAACGTCGACGTCGTCGTCGATGCTCGCGCCGGTCCCGTTCCTCGGCGCCTATCGATCGAGCAAGGCCGCGGTGAGCGCGATCGGGGAGTCGTTGCAGGCCGAGGTCGCGCAGTTCGGGATCCGGGTGCTCGAGATCATGCCCGGCCCGATCGAGACCGACATGCTCATCGCATCCGACAAGCCGTCGCCGGCCATCGAGCACGATCTCTACCGCGCGCAGGCGGAGAAGATGTGGGAGGGCCGCCAGCGCATCCGTGACCTGTACACGCCCGACCGCCGAAGCCGCGCGGCGCATCGCCGACGCGATCCTCGACGACGACGCACCGTTGCGGGCCGGCTGCGACGACATGAGCGAAGGCATGCTCACCGGCTGGCGCAACAGCGCGTCGGACGAAGCGTGGATGCGCCCGCTGCTCGAATCATTCACCGAGCTCGCCATCCGGCCCGAAGTGATCACCGGCCTCGCGCACACCGCCGTTTGTGTTCCCGATGTCGATGCCGCGGTCACGTGGTACTCCGACGTGCTCGGGCTGACCGTGCTCTCACCGCCGTATCGCATGGAGGGTGACGCGATCGAGCGCGACATGGGCGAGCTCGTGCCGTCGCCCGTCGTCGTGAAGGCCGCGATCATGGGTGTCGACGACGACTCGATCGCGTGCTCGAGGTCATCGAGTACCCGGACGCGCCGGGCCGGCCACGACCGATCGACGAGTCGATCGTCGACTACGGCTTCACCCACATCTCGCTGCTCTGCGACGACGTCGCCGCGACCCGTACGGAGCTCGAAGCGAAGGGCGTGCGCTTCCTCGTCGAAGGCATCGCCGACGTCGCGGGGGTGCGCACCACCTGGTTCGCCGACCCGTGGGACAACGTCTTCATCCTCGTCGAGAAAGTCCGTCGCCCCGACAACCCGTACTACCGGCAGTTCTAGCGCGCGGCTCAGCGGAGCGGCGCCTCGAAGTGGATCTCGTGGCGCACCGGGATGCCGTGGTTGCCGAACTCTGGGATCTCGGGCTTCGTCTCGCGCGCCCGGGTGATCGAGTCGCGCCTGAACTCGGTCCAGTCCCATCCCGAACGTTGGTACAACCTGATCGCGTCAGTGTTGTCGTTGCTCGTTACCAACCACAGTCGTTTCCAACCGTCGCGCTTGCCGCGCGCAACAACCGATTCGAGCAACTCCGAACCGACACCGGCGCCGCGGTACGTCGACACCAACGCGACCAGCTCCACATCACCGTCGACGTCGTTGATCAGCGCGCACCCGACCGGGCGCCCGTCGATCTCGGCCGCGAAGCCATCGAGCAGCGACGCGTCTTCGATGAGGTGATCGTTCGACATGATTCGCACGGAGCCGAACGCGTTCCCGATCAGCTCGGCGACCCACTCGCGATCCTCGGCGGTGATGGGGCGCACGTTCATCCGGCACCCATGATGCCCACTCTGCCGACCAAATTGGTAAGCGTGCCGGGCCGCGGGCTACTCGACGGCACCCGACTCCCGGAGCGCGGCGACCTCGGCGGCCGAGTAACCGAGCACTTCTTCGAGCGCCCAGTCGCTGTCTTGACCGAGCGTCGGTCCGGATTGGTCGTAGCCGCCGGGGCTCTCGGCGAGGCGGAACCCGTTGCGTTCGTAGAGGCGAGACCCCAGGTACGGGTGAGTGTGGCGCTCGAAGTGGTTACGGAGCGCGAGCTGCGGATCGTCCTGCATGTCGCCCCAGTCTTCGACCGGGACTGCTTCGATGCCGAGGGCTTGGAGCTCCTCGGCGATCGTCGGCCCGCGTACGTGTCGCCGTCCACGCCGACAGGCGGGCTTCGATCTCGTCTTCCCGTTCCTTGCGGCCCGGGAGCGAGGCGAGCATCGCGTCGTCGGCCAGGCCGATGCGCTGGGCCAGCGCGGGCCACTGCTCGTCGGACCAGCACGCGATCGCGATCCAACGATCTCCGATATCGCCTTCGTCGGCGCAGCGGAACGCGCCGTGCGGCGCCGCGAGCGGATGCCGGTTGCCGTCCCGCAACCGGATGACGTCGTCGATCTCGTAGTCGAGCAGCCACGGCGACAGGCTCCAGTGCGCGGTCTCGACTTGCGCGACGTCGAGGTACACGCCCTTACCGGTACGCCGTTGGTACAACAGCCCCGCCGCGAGCGCGGCCGCGACGTAACGCGGCGCGAGCGAGTCGGTGATCGTTCCGTACGGACCGATCGGCTCGCGGTCGGGCCAACCGGTGAGCGCGTTGTACCCGCCGAGCGCGGAGCCCTGGCCGCCGAAACCGGGATAGTCCTTGTGCGGACCGGTCTGGCCGTTGAGGCACGCGCTGATCATCACGAGCTCGGGCTTGATCCCGCTCAACACGTCGTAGTCGAGCCCGAAGCCCTTCATCGCCTTGGGTGCGTAGTTCTCGGCGACCGCGTCGGCCCACTCGATAACGAGTCGCTTCACGAGCGCGACCGCGTCGGGTTGCTTCAGGTTCAGCGCAAGGTTTCGCTTCCCGACGTTGAGCCCGTCGTACATGGCCGAGCCTTCGAGACCATGCGGGTTGTCGGGTGTCATCGCGTAGGCCCGCAAGAAGTCGGGACGGGTCTTCGACTCGATGCGCAACACGGTTGCGCCGTTCTCGACGAAGTAGCGAGTCGCGATCGGTCCCGCCGCGCCGGAACCGAACTCGATGATCTTGAGGCCGTCCCACGCCGGTCGACCCGGAGTGCCGCCGCTCGGGCGTGATCCCTGGGCGGTGAACTTCGCGTCGGTAACGGTGCGCGCTCCGGCACGCGGGCGAACGGGTTCGACCTCGTCGCCCGGCGAACGCGTGAGCGTGAACGACCGGGGAAGCGCGCGATGTCACCGACCGGACCGAAGAAGTCGCGCGCCGCGAGCTGGGCCGACTGGTAGATCTCGCGGTGGCGAGTTGGCCGGGGCGAGCATGAGGTTGCTCTCCACCGCAATGTCGTAGAGCTCCTGCATGGTGTGACCGGCGAAGTACGCCGCGACCGCCTGCGCGATCGCGTCGAGCTCCTCGTTGCTCGCGGTGTTCTGGTTGAACGTGCTCCAGTCCCGGTTCACGAGCGCGTCGGCGCCGGGCACGCCGTCGCCCGCGACGAGCTTGGTCAGGATCTCGAGGCTCGGGATGCGCGCCTTGCCGCCGCGCAACCGAATGACACGAAGCCGTCGAGCGTGGGCCAGATCTCGCGTGTCCGTCCGATATTGGCGCCGCGCCGGCTGCCACGCGCGCCGGTGTCGGCGAAGCCCGCGACCGCGACCATGTTGGCGACGGCGACGACCTCCTGCATCGAGACGTCGACCCGCTGCGGGAGGCCACTGGCCAGCGCGGTCATCGCCGCGAACGCAGCTTCCGGCCCCGAGTGCGCGTACGCGGTGGGCTCGGTACAGCGAATCGGCGCGCGGTCGGGATCGCCGGTGGCGTACATGTTCCCGGACGCCGCCATCGCGCCGAGATCGGAGACGGTCCAGCCGGCGCGCGGACCCTCGCCTCCGAGCGGCGAGATGCGCACCCACACCGCGTGCGGCGCGCGGTCGGGATCGAGTTGGAGCGTTCCCGGCCGCCCGATCTCGTCGATCACCACGTCGGCGTCGGCGAGCAACGCGTCGAGCGCGGGATCGTCGGCGGCGAGCGCGATCACTTGCTTGCCCGCGTTCCACGCCCGGGCGATGTTCCCGCCGAGCGGATCGCCGGCGGGCGGGACCACGCGCACGACTTCCGCTCCGAGGTCACCGAGCACGCGTCCGGCGCGGGCTCCGGCATCGTGGCCGAGGTCGAGCACGCGCAACCCGTCGAGCAACCGTTCTGTCATACCGAGCCCTCCGCGAGAAACCTGACGGGGGCGTCAGTGTACGGCCCGCGTCTAGGCTGACATGAATGTCAGGTTTTGCAGAAAGGAGACGCTCCGCATGACGAATTTCCGCATCGTCGACGCCGACTGCCACATCCTCGAGCCCCCCGACATCTGGAAGAACCACCTCGGCTCGAAGTGGCAGGACAAGGCTCCGCAACTCGTGAAGGACTACGCCGGCGGTGACGCCTGGTTGACCGCGGTCGGCGGCCAGCCGGATCCCATCGGGCTGGTCTCCACGCCCGGTATGCCCTTCGACAAGTTCCGCTGGTACGGCGTCACCTACGAAGAAGCGCGCGCCGGCTGTTACAACGGCGACGAACGCCTCAAAGACATGGACATCGACGGCGTCGCGGCCGAGATCCTGTTTCCGCCGCAACGCACGATGAGTCACTTCCTCGGCGACGAAGACGAAGACTTCGTGCTCGCGGGCGTCGAGGCCTACAACAACTTCTTGTTCGAGGAGTTCTGCGCGCCCGACCCGAAGCGTTTGGTCGGCATGGCGCAGATCCCGTCGATCGGGATCGACAGCGCGGTCGACGGTGTGCGCAAGGCCAAGGCCCGCGGCGCGAAGGGCGTGCTGATCTCCAACTGGCCCGCCGGCAACGAGAGCCTGTCGAGCGACGACGACCCGTTCTGGGCCGCCGCGGTCGACGAGGGCCTCCCCGTCACGATCCACATCAACATCATCAGCCGCAAGCAGCGCATGGCCGGGCGCAAGGCGGCCGCCGCGCGGGGCAACCAGCTCTACGACATGTCGAGCGAGGCGACGCGCGCCAAGGCGATCGGCGGCATGAGCCACGTGTTCTCGATGGCCACCGGCTGCATGACCGACATGATCTTCACCGGTGTGTTCGAGCGGTTCCCCGAGCTCCAGGTGTGCTGGATCGAGACCGGTGTGGGCTGGATCCCGCACTTCCTCGAATGCCTCGACGACCGTTGGTGGCGCAACCGCGTGTGGGGCGATCTGCCGCTCACGCAGCCGCCGTCGTACTACTGGTACCGCAACAACGCGGCGTCGTTCATCATCGATCACACCGGAGTCGAGCTTCGGCACCGCGCCGGCGTCGACAACATCATGTGGTCGAGCGACTATCCCCACCACGGCAACGACTGGCCGTACTCGCGGCGCACCATCGAAGAGATGATGGGCAGCATCGGCGAAGACGAGAAGTCGCGCATCGCCGGCGGGAACGCGGCGCGTATCTGGGACCTCGACCTCTAAGCGATCTCGGTCGCCGCTGCTCAGTCGCGGCGTGCGTTCGCTTTGGCGCACGGCCTCGAGCGTGAGTCGTTGCAGCGTGCGTTGGTGCACGTAGTTGAGAACCTGGTTGATCGCGGGCATCAGGCGCTGCGCGTTCGTGGTGAGCTGTTGCTGGACCGACACGATCTCGTCGGCGCTCCACGCAGGGTTGTCCTTGCCCGAGAGCATGTCGAGCACGTCTTGCTGGAGCTCGGCGAAGTGGTCGACGTAGATGCGGCCGAGCGCGAGCAGGATGTCGGGCGTCATGCCGATGTTGTGGAGCTCGGCGATGGCGCGCAGCACCGCGAGGTCGGTGTCGTCGTAGGTCTCGCCCCCGAACTCCACCGGGTCGGGGAGCAGGCCCACTCCGCGCAGGCCCTCTACGAGGTCGGGGTCGACGCCCGACTTCTCGGTGAGCTCGGCGAGCGTGTAGCTGCGATCACCGGTCGTGAAGAGGCCTTCGAGGCCGGGCCGGTCGACGTCGACGATGGCGCGGATCGCGGCGAGGGAGAAACGCTGGCCCTGGAGCTCGCGGATCCGGTCGAGGCGCTCGAGATGATCGGAGCCGTAGAGGCGGTGCCGGCCCTGCTTGGTCGGCGGGGAGAGGAGGCCCTCCCGGGCGTAGTAGCGGATGGTGTCGACCGTGAGCCCGGCCTTCTGGGCCAGCTCGTCGATCCGCCAGCAGGCCTCTTCCATCCTGGCTCCTCCATTGCTGCGTGACTTGACAGCGATGACGCTGAGAGCATATACTCACAGTGTTGTTGCACCGGGAGTCACGACCGTCGAGTTAGACTTTGGGTGTGGCACTCAAGTGTAAGTGCTAACAGCGTGTCAGTGGGAGGTTCCATGTACAAGACCAGCACGTTCGACCGCCAGCGCGTGGCCGCTGACGAGCGTCGCGAGGCTCTCAACTGGCTCTCCCGGCGTCTTTCCTGGGAGAACCGCCTCGGCCAGCTCCGTCCTCACGACGAGGAAGCCGACCAGGTGGAGTCCAAGCGAGCCGCGCGTAGAGCGCCAGCCCTCGCGCATCCCGGCCATCCCCCCTGGCCGGAAGCACGAAATCGACCCCGGCCTTCCCCCGGCCGGGGTCGATTCGCGTCTGCTCGCAGCGAATCGAGACCCCGTTTGCATCTTCGGTTGCCGGGTAACACCTGCAACCATGGCAACAACCAAGACGACCAAGACTCCGCCCGCGAAGAAGACCGCGTCCCGACCGGCAACGCGGCAAGACGACGGCCACGAAGTCGGCGCCGCGTCCCGCGGCGCGTCATCGACCGACGCGATCGCGCTGTTGAAGCAGGATCACCGCGAGGTGCAGCAGCTGTTCCGGCGCTTCGAAAAGGCCGGCGCGGGCGCCCATAAGGCGAAGGGCCGGCTCGTCGCTTCGATGATCGAAGCCCTCTCGCGTCACGCCGCGATCGAGGAGATGGTGTTCTATCCCGCGGTTCGGCGCGAGGTTCCGAGTGAGGAGTCGGCGGTGTTGGAGGCGCTCGAAGAACATCACGTGGCGAAGTGGTTGCTCAGCGAGCTCGAGTCGCTCGATCCCTCGGCCGAGCGCTTCGACGCGAAGGCGACCGTCCTGATCGAGAGTGTTCGCCATCACGTGAAGGAAGAAGAAGGTGAGCTGTTCCCGAAGGTGCGCGCCGCACTCTCGCGCCGCCAGCTCCTCGAGATCGGCGATGAGCTGCGCGCCGCAAAACGCTGGGCGCCGACGCATCCGCACCCGCGTTCGCCCGACACTCCGCCCGCCAACCTGATGCTCGGTGGGGCAGTAGCGGTCATGGACAAAGCGCGCGACGTGGGCAAGAAAACCGTCGAGCGGGTGCGCGAAGAGATGCCCGCGCTCTAGTTCAAGACACTGGCGCGGGGTTCTGTCGGAGATAGAAGGCGACGATCGCGCCTTTGAACCACAGTGCGAGCACCGACGTCATCGCGAGCGTGACGGTGGTGATGATGTACCGCTGCGAAGCGGGGCGGAACACCTGCGCCACGATCACGAGAGTGAGCCCCGGGGTGAATACGTACCACGCGCACCTCGGCCACGTCTCGCGAATCATCCGCAATCCGATGCCGAGTGCGGCCCGCACTGAGTGCGTCGTCAGTGCGAGCGCGGGCACGACGAACGTCAATGCGCGAGATCGACGGAAGAGCCCATACGCGATGTTGATCGCGACGATGGTGCGGAGCGAGACGTCCAGTGCGAAACAGCACAACGTGAGAACCACGAGTGACGGGTAGGGACACACGGCGATCAAGAAACCGAGTGCAACGAAGCGACCGATGAACGACCAGAGCATCGGCCAGACTTCGCGCCCGCGCAGTTTGTCGCCACGATAGAGGCGGGCGAACCACACTCGTTGCGTGCCGAGAAACCCGGCGAGCAGGATCTCGAACGGCAAGCCGATGATCGACTGGGGCCCGCCGAACGTGCCTCCGAGCAGCGTCAAGATCATCGTGATGATGATCAGCAGGGGCGCCCGGCCCATCGCTCGTGCGGACAACGCCAGATCGCCGAGGAACGTCGACGATTCGGAGTTGCCGCTCCCGTCCGAAACCCAAATGTCCCGATCGACTTGCTCCACGTCCGAATGAAGCTACTTCGCTCGGATCCACCTGGGTAGGTAGACGTCGTCGATTTGGTGGAAGACGACGGACACGGGTTCGCCGATCGTGATCGTCGCGGGATCGATCTCGTTGATCTCGCCGTCGGCACTGCGTAACGAGGTTGCCGGCGAAGCGGATCATCGGGTCTTCCTCGAGCTCGACGATGATCGCGTTGTAGGGCGCGACCTCCGAGAACGCGGGCAGCAACGGCGGATGGGGGACGATGAACGACCAGATGCGGCCGCGACCCGAGGTCGGTTCCCAACGGTTGTCGAGCGAACGGCAATGGGGGCACATCGGACGCGGCGGCATGCGCTTCAGTCCGCACGCCGCGCATACCTCCACCAACAACTCGCCGCGCGCACATCCCTCCCAGAACGGGGCACTCGTCGTGTCCCGCAGGTCGGGCAGCAGCCAGGTCGTCTCCATCGCCATTACCGATCACCCGTGAACAGGATTGCGGAGGTCGGCACGCCTTCGCCGCTCGTCACCAACGACACTTGCGCGCCGTCGACCTGCGAGGTCGAGGTGCCCCGGATCTGCCGCACGCCTTCGAGCACGAGGTTGAACCCGTGCACGTACGCCTCCGACATGCCGCCGCCCGCGGTGTTCACCGGGAGGCGGCCGTTGGGCCACTCGATGTTGCCGTTGTCGGTGAACGGTCCGCCTTCGCCGCGTTCGCAGAAGCCGTAACCCTCGAGCGACAGCGGGACCAGCGGGCTGAACGCGTCGTAGAGCTGCGCGACCTGCACGTCGGCGGGACCGACGTCGGCGTTGGCCCAGAGGCGCTTGGCCGCGGTCCACGCCGGGCCGCGCAGCGGGTCGTCGGTGAAGTAGTTGGTCATCGTCTGGTGCTGGGGCGGGATGCCCTGCGCGAACGAATGGATCAGCGCGGGTGGATGCCGAAGATCGCGGGCTCGCTCCGCCGACGTGATCACCACGGCAAGCGCGCCATCGGTCTCGAGACAGTTGTCGAAGAGGCACAACGGCTCGGAGATCCAGCGCGCGTTCATGTAGTCGTCGCGCGTCAGCGGCTTGTGGCCCATCGTCGAGTTGGGATTGCGCGCCGCGTGCTTCCGGAACGCGATGGCGACGTTGGCGAGGTGATCACGCGTGCCGCCGTATTCGTGCATGTAGCGCCGGGTGAGCATCGCGATCTCGTCGACGGGCCGGATGATGCCGAACGGTCGCGTCCATTGCGCGGTGTCGGAGAGCCGCGCCGAGGCCTGCGCCCAGGGTCGGCTCGACGCGTCGGCACGCTTGCGCGCCCGCCACGCGACCACGGTTTCGCACTGCCCGGTCGCGACGGCCATCGCCGCGTGCCCGACGACGCCGCAACCGGCGCCGCCACCGAAGCCGACTTGCGAGAAGAAGGTGATGTCGCCGAGCCCGACATTGCGGGCGACGTCGACTTCGCGGAACGGCTCGAGCGTGAACGACGCGAGCCCGTCGACCTCCGACGGCGCGATGCCCGCGTCGTCGAGGGCGAGCGAGATGGCTTGGCACGCGAGCGACAACTCGGAGTCGGGGAGTCCCTTGCCGAGCTTCGTCTGGCCGATCCCGACAACCGCGGTTTCGTCCTTGACGAGGGTCGGGCTCACCAGCCCTTCCACTCCGGTGTGCGCCGTTCGCGGAACGACGCGACACCCTCGCCCGAATCCTGGGTGTGCTGGTTCAGCTCGACGAGCATCGCCTCCTCTTCGAGAAGGTCCCGCCGCGAGAGCTCCGACGCGTCGTGGAGCAGCTTCTTCGACCAGCCGATCGCTTTGGTCGGGCCGTTCGCCAGCCGCTCGGCCCACTCCTTCGTCGCCGCGTGCAGATCGGCCGCGGGCACGACCTTGTTGACGATGCCGATGCGCTCGGCGTCGGCCGCGGGGAGGTCGTCGCCGAAGAAGATCAATTCCTTGGCCTTGTGCATGCCGACGATGCGGGGCAACAGGTATGCGACACCGCCGTCGGGTACGAGACCGCGCCGAACGAAGACCTGGATGATCTTGGCCGTGTCGGCCGCGATCACGAGGTCGGCCGCGAGCACGAACATCGAACCGCCGCCCGCGGCCGTGCCGTTGACGCGCGACGATCACGGGCTTCTCGCAGTCGAGCATCGCCTGCATGAGGCGTTGGAAGCCCGAGCGCATCATCTGCGTGGCCGTACCGACGACCATGTCGGGTGTGCCTTCCGGCTTCGCCTTCGCCGGTTGACGAACCGACAGGTCGGCGCCGGTGCAGAAGTGGCGCTCACCCGCGCCGGTCAGCACGATCGCGTGCACGTCGAGATCGGTGTGCGCGTCCCAGAAGTGTTGGGTCAGCCGGTCGCGTACGTAGTAGGGAATCGCGTTGCCCTTGTCGGCCCGGTTGATCGTGAGCCAGAGCACGCCGTTCTCGAGCTTCGCGACGAGCTCCTCCTCGACGTTGACGCCTTCGGGCAGCGGGTTGAGCGGGGTCACTTGCGTACCACCAGTGCGTCCAGGGCGACCGCACCGCGCGGCCGCACGATCAATGGGTTGATATCGAGCTCGCGCACGTCGCCGGCGAGGTCCATCGCCAGCCGTTGCACGTTCATCACCGTGTCGACGAGCGCGTCGACATCGGCGGGCTTGGTGCCGCGGACGCCTTCGAGGAGCTTGTAACCCTTGAGCTCCTCCAGCGCCCGGCGCGCTTCGTTGGCGTCGAACGGCGGCACGCGGAACGTCACGTCGCCGAACACCTCGGTGAAGATCCCGCCGACTCCGACGGTCACGACCGGGCCGAAGAGCTCGTCGTGCGAAACGCCGATCAGCATCTCGACGCCGTCGCTCACCATCTCGCACACCAACACACCTTCGATGCGCGCCTTCTTGGCGGCCTTGCGCGCTTTGGCGAGCAGCTCGTCGTAGACGGCGCGCACCTCTTTCGGCGACGAGACCCCGATGCGCACGAGCCCGGCGTCGCTCTTGTGCAGCAAATCGGGGGAGGAGACCTTCATCACGACGGGGAAGCCGATCGCGCTCGCGGCTTTGGCGGCCGCCTTCGGTGAGGTGCACAGCTCGTCGGTGCTCGTCTTGATCCCGTAGGCCTTCAGCACCTGCTTCGATCCCCACTCCGACAGTGCTTCCCCGGGCTTGAGCTCGGCGAGCAACTTGCCGCGCCTTCTTCGCCGCGGGGAGGGGAGTGGTCGGGGCCGACGCGAACGGCGACTTGTACCGCGCCGCGAACTGCCAATAGTCGGCGTAGGCCTTCACCGCGGCCACGCAGTTCCCGAACGTGCGGAACGTCGGCAGACCGCCGTCGAGCAGCCGTTGGTAGTAGGTGTCGTCGGTTCCCGACGGCGCGCCCCAGATCATGAAGATCGGTTTGGTCGTGGTCTTCGACGCCTCGATCACGTCGCGCGTCAGCGGATCGCTGAACATCGCGACCGCGCCCGTGATCGGGACGACGAGGATGTCGACGTTCTTGTCGGCGAGGATCGCGTCGATGATCTGCCGGCCGCGCCGATCGGCGACCGGCGGTCCACCGCAGTCGACCGGATTCGACACGCGCAGATACGCGGGAATCAGACCGTCGTGCAGCGTCGCCTGCGTCGGCTTGGTGAGCACTGGCAGCCGGAGCCCGGCGTCGGAGAGCATGTCGGCCATGTGCGCGCCGGTACCGCCGGAGATCGCGTACACGCACACGCCCGGACCCGATTTGCGGCGGGCCCACGCGGGGATCTTCTCCGGTTGCGTGCGCGCGAACGCGGCGGAAACCTCGAGGAGCTCGTCGAGCCCGCCGACGCGCGTGACGCCGAACTGGCGGAACACCGCGCTCGTGACCGCGTCGGATCCGGTGAGGTGACCGGTGTGCGACTGCGCCATCGAGCGGCCGGCTTCGGTCTTGCCGACCTTCACCATCACCATCGGCTTGCGCAGCTTCGCGGCGTGATCGGCCGCGAGCATCAACGTGCGGCCGTCTTTGAAGCCTTCGATGTAACACGCGATCACGCCGACTTCGGGCTGATCGGCGAAGTGCCGGGCGAAGTCGGCGAACTCGAGGTCGACCTCGTTGCCGGTCGGCGCCCAGTGCGTGAGCCGGATCCCGATCTCCTGGCCCTGGAACACGGGCCGGCCCTGGTGCCCCGACTGCGTGATGAGCGCGATCGACGGGCCTTCGAGATCTTCGCGGAAGTCTTCGAACGCGTTGAGGTTCGTGTTGGGGCCGAGCAGGCGCACCTCACCCGAACGCACCAATCCGTCGAGCCGCGCCTCGAGCTTCTTGCCCTCGGTCCCGGTCTCGGAGAAGCCCGGCCGCGAAGATCACCGCGAACTTGGGCTTGCGCTGGAGTACCTGCTCGAACGTGTCGACCGCTTTGCCGGTCAGAATGATCACGAGATCGAGCTCGCCGGGAACATCGAACACCGACTTGTACACCTGGTGTCCGAGCACGGTTTCGTATTCGGGGTGCACGGGGTAGAAGGCGGCGCCGTTCTTCTCGGCCCACGCGCTGAACTTGCGCGTCATCGCGGTGTTCGGCTTGGCCGACTGCTCGGATGCGCCGATCAGCGCGATCGCCTTCGGGTGCAGGAAGGTGTCGAGGTCGACGGGCCGCAGCGCGAGCGGGCGCCCGGACACGTCGAGGCCGGAGGTCGGGATTTTCTTGGCGGGCATGCGGGGCTCCGGGCGGGTGACGACCGTGAAGTATGACGCTCGCGTCACATTACGGGCCAGTTGGTAGCGTCGGCCCGGCGTCACCGGCACCTGGGGGTTCAGCCATGAAAATCGTCGTCGACTTCGACAAGTGCACGAGCAACGCGGTGTGCATGGGTATCGCGCCCGAGATCTTCGAAGTCCGGGACGACAACTTCCTCTACGTGCTGCAAGAGGAGCCGCCGGAATCGGCGCGGCCCCTGGTCGAGCAGGCCGTTCGCGACTGCCCGACCCAGGCGATCTCCATCGTCGAGTAGTTCACCTTCCTTCCCATGCGCACGATCGCGGTCGTCGGAACGTCACTCGCGGGCTTGCGCGCCATCGAGACCTTTCGGCGCGAGGGCTATGACGGCCGGATCGTCGCCATCGGCGGCGAGACGCACCTGCCCTACGACCGGCCGCCGCTGTCGAAGGAGCTCCTCGCCGGAACCGCGCAACCCGACGACATCCGCTTGCGCAAGCAGGGCGTCGACGACCTCGACGTGGAGTGGATGCTCGGGAACCGCAGCGACCGCGCTCGACGTAAGGGCAAAGGTGCTCACGCTCGCCGACGGCCGGACGGTGGCGTTCGACGGCGTCGTGATCGCGACCGGATCGACACCCCGCCGGCTCCCGAACCAGCCGGAACTGCGAGGCCTGTTCATGTTGCGCACGCTCGACGATGCGCTCGCACTTCGCACCGCGCTCGAAGCCGGCCCGAAGGTCGTGGTGATCGGCGCCGGGTTCATCGGCGCCGAGGTCGCGGCCACGTGCCGAGGACGCGGACTCGACGTCACCGTGCTCGAAGCGTTGCCGCAGCCGATGGTGCGCGGCCTCGGCCCGGAGCTGGGCGCGGTGATCGCCGACATGCATCGTGACCACGGGGTCGACCTGCGCACCGGAGTCGGTGTCGAAGCGATCGAGGGCGACACGCGCGTCGAGCGGGTCCGGCTCGCCGACGGCGCGGTGATCGACGCCGACGTGGTGGTCGTGGGAGTGGGCGTGGTGCCTGACACCGCGTGGCTCGAAGGCTCCGGGCTCACGCTCGAGAACGGCGTCGTGTGCGACGCGACCTGTCTCGCCGCGCCCGGTGTGGTCGCGGCCGGCGACGTGGCGCGCTTCCCGAATCAGCTCTTCGACGGCGAGCTCATGCGGCTCGAGCACTGGACCAACGCGACCGAACAGGGTGTGCACGCGGCGCGGCGGTTGCTGGCCGGCGACGACGGCGCCGATCTCGCGTTCGCGCCGGTGCCGTTCGTGTGGTCGGACCAGTACGACCGCAAGATCCAGACCGTCGGCGTCGTGTCGGCCGACTCGGATCTGCATGTTGCGCACGGTTCCTACGCGGAACGGCAGTTCGTCGCGCTTGTTCGGCCGCAACGGCCGGATCGTCGGCGCGCTCGGGTTTCAACCGGGCTCGACAGGTCATGCAGTACCGCCGGCTGATCGCCGGAGCGCGCGAGTCTGGGACGCGGCGCTCGAGCTCGCGAACGCGTGAGCGGACTCGGTGCATGAGCAGACCCCGCGCATGACCGAGAAGCGGGCGCGCATCTTCACGCTGCATTTTTCGCTCGTGGTGCTCAGCGGGCTCTGCTACTTCATCGCGCTCGCGATGCTCACGCCGGTACTGCCCGACTACGTCGAGAAGTCGTTGGGCGGCGGCAGCATCGCGGTCGGCATCGCCGTGGGTGCGTTCGCGGTCGGCGCGATCGTGCTGCGCCCGTTCGCGGGACGCATCGGCGACACGATGGGCCGCCGTGTGCTGATCGTCGGCGGCGCGCTGATCGTCGCGTTCTCCACCGTGTGTTACGGCCTCGTCGACGCGCTGTGGTTCCTCGTGGTCGTTCGCATCCTCACCGGCTTCGGGGAAGCGGGGTTCTTCGTCGGTGCCGCGACGATGATCACCGACCTCGCGCCGCACGATCGGCGCGGCGAGGCGGTCAGCTACTGGTCGGTCGCGGTTTACGGCGGCCTGTCGTTCGGTCCCGTGCTCGGTTCGGTACTGCACGGCAAGCACCACTACGGCTCGGTGTGGGTCGTGGCGGCCGCGCTCGCGTTCCTGGCCGCGATCATCGGGCTCGTTCACCGTGGAGGTCGAACGGTCGACGCCGCCGGTTCGCCACGAGCACCTGTTCCACCGGTCCGCAATCGGACCGGGCACGGTGTTGTTCCTCGGGCTCATCCCGCTCGCGGGATTCACCGCGTTCGTTCCGCTCTACGTGCGATGATCTGCACGTCGAGCGCGGGACTGATCTTCGTCCTCTACGGCGTACTGATCCTCGCGGTGCGGATCTCCGCGGCCCGGCTGCCCGATCGCCTCGGCGGTCGCGCCACCGCGACGCTCGCGCTCGTCATCGCCGCGGCCGGCATCGGGTTGATCGCGGTGTGGCCGACCGTCACCGGGCTGGTGGTCGGCACGATCGTGTTCGCGGGCGGCATGTCGCTCATGTATCCCGCGCTGCTGTTGCTCGCGCTCCACGGAGTGCGCGACGCCGAGCGCGGCTCGGTGGTCGGCACGTTCTCGTCGTTCTTCGACCTCTCGCAGGGCCTCGGCGCGTTCGTGTGCGGCACCGTCGTCCACTTCACCGGCTACCGGGGCGCGTTCACCACGGGTGCGATCTGCCGCGCTCGGGCGGTCTCGTGGTGTTGCGCGGACGCCGGCGCAACTGCGCCGGCGCCGCGCACCCGCGTAGGGTCGCGCCGTGCCGTCGTTGCTGGTCACGAACGACTTCCCGCCCAAGGTCGGCGGCATCCAGTCGTACCTCTACGAGCTGTGGCGGCGGCTGCCGCCGGGGGAGACGACGGTGCTGACGACGCCGTACGCGGGCGCGGCGGAGTGGGACGCGGCAGCAAGACTTTCGCATCGAGCGGGTGCGCCAGCGGGTGCTCTGCCGACGCCGCGTCGTTGACCCGTCGCATCGACGCGCTCGCGCGCGAGGTGCGACGCCGACGTGATCTTCCTCGATCCGATGTTGCCGCTCGGTCTCGTCGGACCGCGCCTGCATGCGGCGCCGCTACGTGATCATCGCGCACGGCGCCGAGATCACCGTGCCGGGCGGCTGCTCGGCAGCCGCGGCGCTCGCACGCCGGCGTGATGCGCGGCGCGGCCGCGGTCGGTCGCGGCGGGCAAGTATCCGGCCGAGGCGTCGGCGCTGGCGCGCGGGCCGGAGCCTGGCCGGCGTGGTCGTCCCGCCCGGTGTCGATCCTGACCGCTTCCGTCCGCTCGACGCGCGACGCGCGTGCCGCGACCCGCCGCCGGTTCGGCCTCGATCCCGACCGCCCGCTCGTGCTCGGGTCTCGCGCCTGGTTCCGCGCAAGGGCTTCGACATCCTGATCGACGCGATCGCCGCGGGCGGGCCCGGCCTCGACGGCGTGCAGCTCGCGATCGCCGGCGCCGGGCGCGACCGCCGTCGTCTCGAACGGCGAGCCACGGGGCCGACCGCTGCACGTTCCTCGGTCGGGTGCCCGACGCGGATCTCGCCGCGCTGTACGCCTGCGCCGACGTGTTCGCCATGTGTTGCCGCGAGCGATGGGGCGGACTCGAGGCCGAGGGCTTCGGGATCGTGTTCGTCGAGGCGGCGGCGTGCGGCGTTCCGGCGGTGGCGGGCTGCAGCGGAGGGTCGCACGAGGCGGTCGTCGACGGCGAGACCGGGTTCGTCGTCGAGCCGCGCGATGTCGGGGCGACGCGCGACGCGATCGCCCGGCTCGTCGGGCGATCGCGACCTGCGCGTGCGCATGGGTGAAGCGGCCCGCCGGCGTGCGGTCGAGTCGTTCGACAACGACCGCGCTGGTCGCCGACCTGGCCCTGGTCGCGGGCGGCAAGCTCTCGGCCATCGGACCCCTTTGCCGGTAGCCTCCACATCGTGAGCGGCCGGTCGATCGTCCTTACGTCGTGGGTGACGTTCGGAGTGTTCGTCGTCACGATCGTCCCCGATGCCGCGGGTGTGCACGCGTTCGACAGCCTCGCCGCGATCACGGCGCTCGGGCTGTTCCTCGTGTCGCTGCCCATCTGGATCTACGCCTTCGGCCTCGCCGTGGTGCGGTCGGCGCCGGGGCGACGACATCGACGTGCCCAACCTGTTCTTCCTCTCGGGCTCCGCGCCGAACGAAGTCCGCCGGCCGCTGCTCCTGATCGTCGCCCTGTCGATCATCGTGGCCGGCGCCACCGCCTGGGCGAACCCGTTCGCGGTGCTCGAGCCGATGTTGCCGCTCGCGTTCCTCCCGCTCTGCGGCGCCTGCACGGCACGTTCCCGTGCCCGACCGACCACGGCGGTATCGAGATGACCGACACCGCGAGTGAGCGCATCCGCATCGACGCGCCCGCCGACCGCTGCTTCGACGTCGCCGTCGACTACGAGTCGTATCCGGAGTGGCTGCGAGACGTGAAGGAAGCCAAGATCCTCGAGTCCGACGACGAGGGTCGCGGGCTGCGCGTGGAGTACCGCGCCGCGGCACTCGGCAAGAGCATTCGCTACGTGCTCGCGTACGACTACGCGGCCGCGCCCGGCAGCTTCTCGTGGCAGTTCGTGGAGGGCGACATGTTGCGCGCCTCGACGGCACCTACCGTTCGAGTCCGAGGGCCGGCGCTCACTCGCGTGCAGTACGACCTCGCGGTCGAGCTCGCGATGCCGCTGCCCGGTCTGGTGAAGCGGCGCGCCGCGGGCCTCATCATGGGCAGCGCGCTGAAGGAGCTGAAGAAGCAGGTCGAGGCCGTCGCCTGATCTTCATATTGGCGCAAGAGACGAAGCCGCAGCTGAACCGAACGCGGAAGCTGAGGCGGAGTCGACCAGTCGACACGGCTGCGTTCGCGGAGATACCACTAGCCTCGCTCGCCGATGCGCATCCTCCTGTTCACCGGCAAGGGCGGGGTCGGCAAGACCACCGTCGCGGCGGCCACCGCGGCCCGCGCCGCCGCGTCCGGATTGCGGACGATCGTGGTGTCGACCGATCCCGCGCACTCGCTCGCCGATGCCTTCGACGTCGAGCTCGACGATCGCCCGTCTCCGGTCGCGCCGGGCCTCTGGGGCCAGCAGCTGAACGCGCGGCTGCGGTTCGAGGAGACCTGGGACGACATCCGCGCGCTACATGGTCGACGTGCTCGACTGGGTCGGCGCCGACGCGTTGGAGGCCGAGGAGCTCGCCGTCGTACCCGGCCTCGACGAGGTGTTCTCGCTCGCCGACATCAAGCAGTTCGCGACGTCGGGCGACTACGACCTCGTGGTCGTCGACTGCGCGCCGACGGCGGAGACGATTCGCCTGCTCTCGCTTCCCGACGTGCTCGGCTGGTACATGGATCGCGTGTTCGACGCGCAGCGCCGGCTCACGCGCCTCGCGCGTCCGGTGCTCAGCCGGGTGTCGGGCATTCCCGTTGCCGGCGACCAGGTGTTCGGCGCGATCCGGCGGTTCTACGACCGGCTCGACGGTGTGCGCGAGCTGCTGACCGACGGCTCGATCACGAGCGCGCGTCTCGTCGTGAATCCCGAACGACTCGTCGTCGCCGAGGCGCGGCGCACGTACACGTATCTCTCGCTGTTCGGCTACCACGTCGACGCCGTGATCGTGAATCGCATCCTGCCGACCGAGCTCGACCACCCGTGGCTCGACCAGTGGAAGAACGCGCAAGCCGCGCACCTCGAAGCGATCGCCGACGCGTTCGGGCCGTTGCCGATCCTCACCGCCGAGCTCGCCGAACGCGAGCTCGTGGGTGTGAGCGATCTCGAGCACTTCGCCGCCGAGCTCTACGGCGACCTCGACGTCGCGTCGCGCCTGTCGGCGGTCGAGCCGTTGCGGGTCGACGCGGTCGGCGACTCGTTGGTGCTCTCGGTGCACGTGCCGTTCACCGATCGGGACGACGTCAAGCTCGGGCGGACCGAGCAGGAGCTGTTCGTCTCGGTCGGTCCGCACCGGCGGGCGTTGCTCCTGCCCGACAGCCTCGTGCGCCGCGAAGTCGGGCGGCGCGCACTTCGAAGGCGACCGGCTCGAAGTGGAGTTCGTGTGAGCGATCCCGGCTTCCCGGCTACCGCGCCTTCGGAGAGGAGGGATTCGGCGAGGACGCGCTCCGCGCCGAGCGCTCCCGGCTCGGCGCCGCCCGGGGATCCCGTCGAGCACCTCTGGAACGCCGCGCACGAGTTCCTCGCCGCCGCGCGCGCGGTGATCGACGCGGCCGACGCGGTCGTCGTCGAACAGCAGCGCCGCGCGTCGGCGCCGCGTGCGCCGCGGCTGCGCCGCATCGATGTCGACTAGCGCGACCGCTCGGACCGTTGGGCTCGACATCGGCGGCACCAAGGTGCTCGGTGTCCTCCTCGACGCGAGCGGCAACGATCGTCGCCGAGCAGCGGCAGCTCTCGCCGCACGCGGGTGTCGACGCGCTGGTAGCGACCGCGACCGCGATCGTGAAGCAGCTTGCGCCCGATCCCATGCCAGTCGGCGTGGGCGCCGCGGGCATGGTCAGCCTCGACGGCCACGTGCTCTACTCGCCGAATCTGCCGACCGTGCGCGACGCGCCGTTGCAGGAGGCGCTCCAGAGCCAAACGCGGCATCCGATCATCGTCGACAACGACGCCAATGTCGCGGCGCGCGGCGAGATCGCCTACGGCGCCGCGGCGGATGTGCAGCATGCGCTCTTCGTCACGCTCGGCACCGGCATCGGCGGCGCGTTGCTCCTCGGTGGCGAGTTGTATCGGGGCGCGCGACGGGTTCGGTGCCGAGATCGGGCACATGACCGTCGAGCGCGGCGGTCCGCTGTGCGCGTGCGGCGAGTACGGGCACTGGGAGGCGATCGCGTCGGGTACCGCGCTCGGTCGCATGGCCCGCGAGCTCGTGAGCCAGGGCGGGGGCGCGGAAATTCTCGCGGCGGCGGGCAACGACCGCGACGCGGTGGCCGGTGCGCACGTGGAGGACGCGGCGCGCGCCGGTGACGCCGACGCGATCGCGCTGATGGCCCGGTACGCCGACAACGTCGCGCTGGGTCTCGCCGGGCTCGCGAACGTGCTCGACCCGGAGCTCATCGTGATCGGCGGGGGACTGGTCGAGCTGGGGCCGTTGCTCTTCGACCCGCTGCACGAAGCGTTCATGCGCCACGTGGAAGGCGCCGACTACCGGCCCGACGATCCCGATCGTGCCCGCGCACCTCGGTGAACGGGCCGGGCGCAGTCGGCGCGGCGGTGCTCGCCCGGGAACTGCTCTCGTGAGTGTTCGGGTCGGTCTGACCCTGCCGTCGTTCGTCGAGGATCCGGAGATACCGATCGCGGTGGCTCGGGCCGCGGAGGCGGCCGGGATCGACGCGGTGTTCGTGTTCGATCACCTTTGGCGCGGCGATTCGCCGCGCGCGGCCCGCGCTCGAGTGCCTCGCGTTGCTCGGCGCGATCGCGGCGGAGACGACGACCATCGGCGTCGGCACGCTCGTCGCCCGGGCGACATTGCGGCCGGCGGCGACGTTGGCGAACGGCCTGGCGACCGCGCAACGCGTGAGCGGCGGGCGGTTGATCGCGGGGATCGGTGCCGGCGACTCGCGAGAGCCGAGCCGAGAACGAGGCGTTCGGTCTCGAGTTCGGCACGATGGCCGATCGAGTCGGTGCGCTTGCACGACGCCGTGCGCGCGACGCGCGAGTACGACTTTCCCGTGTGGGTCGGCGGTCGAGCGGCGCAGGTGCGCGAGATCGTCGCGCTGGCCGACGGCTGGAACCTTTGGGGTGGGACCCCGCACGAGTTGGCCCGGGAATCAACACTCGTCCGCGAGATCGCGCCGGAGGCCACCATCACCTGGGGCGGACTCGTGCTGATGGGCGCAGACGACGCGGCCGCGAACGCCAAGGCCGCGACCCGGTCGCTCGCACCCGGCGTGATCGTCGGTGGACCCAACCGGATCGCCGACGAGTTCGGCGCGTACGTCGAACGCGGCGCGCAATGGGTGATCGCGGGACCGATCGATTCCTCCGATCCCGAAAACGCCACCATCCTCGCCGAGGTGCGGGCCCAGCTCAACGGCTAGGTGGCGCGGCCGATGCGATCTGTTGCCGCGCTGAACAACGCCGAGTGGTGCGACATCGTCTGCCACCGCGCACGGGTTGGCGACTCGCTTCGAGGGTGACGCGTGGACGAGCGCAACGCGCACGCCACCGTTCTACCCGGACGCGGTCACGTTGTCGCCCGCGGTGGCCGCTGCAGGGGTGCTCGCGCGGATCGATGCGACCGCGGGGTGTTCGGTGAAGGACTCCTTCGCGTCGCTCGATCTGTCAGCCCACGGATTTCGGGTGCTGTTCGACGCGGAGTGGATCGTTCGACCTTCGGGCGCTGCGGCGCCGGCGCCGGCCGGCCCGCGCTGGGAGCGGGTGACCGACCGTGATGCGTTCGCGCAATGGAAGCGCGCGCGGAGCGGAGACGATGGCTCTACCGACGTACTTGTGTACGAGCTCCTCGAGCACAACGCGGTCTCCGTGGTCGCGGCGCGGGAGGGAGAGCGGATCGTCGCGGGCGCGATCCTCAACCACAGCGAGCGCGTCGTCGGCGTCTCCAACTTCTTCACCGTGGACGACGTCGCCGCCGCGAGTTGGCGCGGCCTGGTTGCCTTCATCGCGGCGCAGTTCCCGGGCTCGACCGTGGTCGGCTACGAATCGGGCGACGATCTCGCGGCCGCGCTCGGTGCGGGCTTCGAGGTCGCCGGACCGCTGCGCGTGTGGATCCGCGACGATCTAGGTAGCTAGGTATCGACGCACGGCTGCGAGGTTCTCCGCGATGGGCGTGACCGCGTCGACGACGAGCTTGGGCTCGGCGAGCGGCACGTAGTTGGCGCGGGAGCGCTCCACGTTTTCCCACGTCAGCTCGTACCAGCCGGGAATGCCTCGAGTCCGGCCGTCAATCCGCGTCCGCAGCAAGTCCGCGTCGGAACAGACGCACTCGATCACGCGGAACGTCGCCCGGTACCGCGCCGCGAGCTCGGCCCAGCCCCGCGTGGTTCCTCACGCGCGACGAGATCGAGCACGACCGACGCGTTGCGCCGGAGTTGTTGCTCGGCGACCCGGCTCAGGAGTGACCAGCCGATCGCGCGCTGTCGCTCGACGGGTAGCTCGACGACGTCCCAGATGTCGGGAAACGCTCGCAGACCCGACATGACCCAGTCGAAGCTCGCGACGGTCGCGCCGAGGTCGGCGGCAACGGCTTCGGCCATCGTCGACTTGCCCGATCCCGTTGGGCCGCCGATCACCACGAGGTGCGGCATCACGCGATCGCCGGGTGCTCGCGGCGGAGTCGGGCGCGCAATGGGACCGCGAGCACTCCGGCGGCCGTGAGCGTCGCCAGGCCCGCGACGCCGAGGCCGGTGCGCGGCGTCCAATGCTGACAGACCCAACCTACGAACGGGCCGCCCACGACGGTCGTGCCCAAAGTGAGCAGCATGTAGATCGCCATCACCCGGCCCCGGAGCTCGGGCGCCGACCAGATCTGCATGTGCCCGTTCGCGGTCGAGCCGAAGAACACCGCGAGCACGCCGACCGGGATCAGCGCGACTTCGAACCCCAGACGCGATGAGGTCGACGCCGCGACGAGCAACGACGTGCCGAGCAACGCGGCCGCGGTTACGACGGTGCGGGAGGTCGGTCGTGCCCGGTGCGCGGCCAGCAAGGCGCCGATCACGGTCCCGACGCCGAGTACCGCCATCAGGAGACCAGCGAGCCCGTCGCCGCCGTGGAACGTGTCGTGGGCCATGAGCGTGAGGAACGTCGGGAAGTTGTAGACGAGCGTTCCCACCACGCCGACGAGGATGATCGTCGCCCGGATCTCCTTGATGCTCCACGCGTACTTGAGACCCTCGCGGATGCGCGGCCGTTCCGTCGGGCGGTGTATCGAGTTCAACTCCGAGGTTCGCATCGCGGCGAGCGCCGCGAGGACTGCGAGGAACGAGATTGCGTTCACGAAGAAGACCCACGCCACCCCGAACGCACCGATGAGCAGACCGGCGATAGCCGGGCCGGTGATGCGCGCGGAGTTGCCGACCGCGCTCGTGAGCGCGACCGCGTTCGCGACCTTCTCCGGTCCGACCATCTCTTCCAGGAACGCGTGTCGGGCCGGTTCGTCGATCACGGTGACGAGCCCGAGCCCGACCGCGAGCGCGAAGACCATCCACACGTGGACCACGCCCGTGAGGACGATGAGCCACAGGACGATTGCGAGCGCGGCCGATGCCGACTGGGTGAGCAGCAGGATCTTCCGGCGGTCGAAGCGGTCGGCGATCGTCCCGCCCCACAGCCCGAACACGAGCACGGGCAGGAAGCGGAATCCGAACGTGGCGCCCACCGCCGCGCCGTTGTGCGTGAGGTTGAACACCAACGCGGCCTCGGCCATCGTCTGCATCCAGCCGCCGATGTGCGAGACGAGGTCGCCGAAGAAGTAGAGGCGGTAGTTGTGGGTGTCGAGGGACCCGAACGTTTGTCGCGCCGCTTCCCGTGCGCTCGCCCCCAGCCGCTTCACCGCTTCGCGCCCCCTCCGTCCGGAGCGTGACGCTAACGGATCAGGTCACCAGCCGAAGAGCGAATTTGCCAGATCGCGGCTCGCGCCGGTCACGTGCACATCGATTGCCGCGCTCGGTTCGCGGCGGCCCCAAAGGAGCAAAAGGCGAGCGGCGGGGTGGAGCTCCACTGCCGGCATCGACCGGTCGGGCGCTTCGAGCGTCATGGCTACGCATCCGCCGGCGACCGTCACGACGACGTCGTCGTGCGGCTCACTGCGCAGTACCAAGCGCGGGGGCAAGCTCCGGATTCGACGCGATCCGGTTGGCGGGAGCTTCCGGCAATGTCGACATCTGGGTGAGTACGGTGAGCGCGTGCGCGGTCAGCTTCGGTTGGGCGAGCATGTGCCATCCGACATCGTCGCGACCGACGAGATCCCACCGGTGAATCGCGCACTCGCTCCGCGAGTGCATCGCGAAGTCGGCCGCGCTCATCCGCCGACCGGTAAAGAGCACCGCGCCCGACTTGTCGCCGTGGAGCGCGTCGAGTGCATCGGTCAGACGCGCGCCGTTCGCGACGAGTTGGTCGCGTAGTTCAGTGTCGGGAAGCGCGCGGTATGGCTCTTCACGCTCGGCGAAACCGCGCGTGGTTCGTTCGGTATTCCCGGCGAGATGTGACTCGATCAGGTCGGCTTCTTCGGCTGCGCCTGAGGCCAGGTGCGCGACGAGATCGTGCGCGGTCCAGCCTTGGCAGTTGGTCAATCGGTCCGGGGGAGTGGCGAGCAGCGTCGTGAACAGCGCGCCGACCTCGTCGAGTACCTCTGGTTCGCGACTTGCAGTGTCGGTCGTGGGTGTCATGCGATCAGTATCAACTGATCGGATGGTCGGATCCGGACGACTCCCGATTCGGTAGTGCGCTACTCGATCTCAGGCGAATGCGTGCACGATGGCGCGGTACTCCGCGAGCGGCTGTTCGCGCGACGGACCGAAGCGCCGGCGCACCGCGTGCGGTACCGATTCCGGCTTCGGCGCGGGCGGGCCCTGCACGATCTCGACGCGAGCAAAGCCGGCCGCGAGCAGCAATGCGGTCAGCGCCTCGATGTTCGGCACGTACCAGTTGCCGAAGTCGCGGTTGAGATCGCCGCCGGAATGGAAACCGAGCAAGCTGTGACCGGACGCGCCGGGAACGATAATGGCCACCGTCTCGATCACCGCGACCTCGCGTGTCACCGCGCGCAGGCGTTCGAGACACGTCAGCGGTTCTTTCATGTGGTAGAGAACGCCGAGGTACAACACGACGTCGAACGCACCGACCGTGTCGAGGTCGACGGTGGCGAAGTCGGCGACGACGGATTCGACCTTGCTGTTCAGCGCGGCATGCGCAAACTCGAACCCGCGCCGACCGGGCAGATCGGGTCGCCAGAAATCGGTGGTGTCGCGCGAGTGATCGGGGAGCGTCCCGTCGGCCCGGCACTCGTTCCAGTATTGCTCGCGGGCTCCGAAGTCGAGCCCCCACGCGTAATGGTCGAGCGCGACGACGCGTGACGCTCCGTTGGCCTCGGCCAGATACGAGTAGTAACCGTCCCACGCGCCGATATCGAGCACCGTGCGATTCGCGAAGTCGGGCAGCTGGCTCTTCCGCACGGTCGCGTTCCGGTCCGACAGGCCCTTGGTGACCACGCCGTTCCCGAGATCGATCGAGTGGAACCAGCTCAGCGCGTCGGCCTGGGCCTGGAGCTCCTGGGGTTCGGGCATGCCCCGGACACTATTTGTGATCCGCCCGCCGATCGGGGACGAACAACCGCGACAGGAACGCGGAGCCGGGGAGGACCCATGAGCGTCGAACTGTTGCAGCGAGTCACCGACGAGACCACTCGAGTCGTCGATTCCCTGAATCCGGACCAGTTGGGAAACGACACACCGTGCGCGGGTTGGACCGTCCGTGACGTCGTCAACCACATCACCGGCGGCGCGACGATGTTCGCGATCTCGGCCGAGCAGGGCAACGTGCCCGACGATCAGCTCGGGCAGCTGATGGGCGGCGACAACCTCGGGAGCGACTACAAGGCCGCGTGGGCGACCGCGGCGGCGCGGGCAATGTCGGCGTTCGACGGTCTCGACCTCTCGACGCCGGTGACGCTTCCGTTCGGGGAGATGCCGGCGGGGGTCGCGCTCAACATCGCGATTTTCGATGTCGCCACCCACGCGTGCGACATCGCGTCGTCGACCGGGCAGACGATCACCGACACGGAGTTGCTCGAGACCGCGCTCGAGTTCGGCAAGCAGATGATCGGTCCGGAGCTGCGAGTGCCGGGCGTGTTCGGGCCCGAACAGCCCTGCGCGGACGATGCGCCCATCACCGAGCGCCTGTTCGCGTTCAGCGGCCGGACGGTGTAAGTACGGTTTCAGGAGGGGTTGGCGAGCAGGAGCGCGGCGGCGCGGGCGAGGTTGTCGGCCATCGCCTGCGCGTCGGTGAGCGCGCTGCTCCAGAATGTGAGCTCCGCGAACCACACCGAGCCGAGCACCCGCACGATGTCGTCGAGGTCGGTGACCGGTGCGTCGCCGACCGCGTCGACGATGATCGCGCGCAACGTTTCGTTGATCTCGTGCTTGACCGACACGGCCGCGTCGTCCGATACCGACATCGCGGTGATCATCGCGTGCGTGACGCGCGGTTGCCGTTCGAGTGCGCGGGTCGCCCGGCGTAACACGTCGGCAACGCGATCGGCAGGCGCATCGCCGCGCGGCGGCCGTTGGTCGAGCCGTTCGCGCAACGTCGAGGCCTGGTTCTCGAGCAGCGCCAGGAGCAGTTGGTCCTTTGACGAGTAGTGGCGATAGAGCGTTCCGAGCGCGACCTCGGCGCGCGCGGCGACATCCCGCATTTGCACCGCGTCGTATCCGCCCTCGGCCGCCAGTGCAGTAGCCGCTGACAGCAAGCGCTGTTTGCGCGCCGCGGTTTCGGCGGCGCGCGTCCCGCCCCGCGCCGTCGAGCCCAATGCGGTCCTCCCCACCGTCACGGGCGAACCGTAACCCAAACCTAGAACGTGTTGCAGGTTCGCGGATCGCGCCCGTACGATCCGGGCATGCGCACAAAACTCGCCAAAGAGATGGGCCTCGAGTTCCCGATTTTCGCGTTCAGCCATTGTCGGGACGTCGTCGCCGCGGTCAGCCGGGCGGGTGGGATGGGTGTGCTCGGTGCGCTCTATTTCACGCCCGACGAGCTCGAGATGGAGCTCAAGTGGATCGACGACCACATCGACGGCAAGCCCTACGGCGTCGATCTCGTCATGCCCGCGAAGGTGCAGCTCCCCGAAGGGGTCGATGCCGCGAACCTCGAGGGTCAGCTCGAAGCGATGATCACCCAGGAACACCGCGACTGGGTCGACAAAGTGCTCGACGAATACGACGTGCCGAAGCTGCCCGACGACGTCGAGCGCGGCCATCACCTGCTCGGCTGGACCGACGCGACCGCGCGCCCGCAGCTCGACGTCGCGTTGCAGCACTCGCCGTCGCTGCTCGTGAACGCGCTCGGGCCGCCGCCCCGGGACATCGTCGAGACCGCGCACGAGCACGGGATCAAGGTCGCCGCGCTCGCGAGCAATATTCAGCACGCGCAGAAGCACGTGAACATCGGCGTCGACATCATCGTGGCGCAGGGAACCGAAGCGGGCGGCCACACCGGCGAGATCAGCTCGATGGTGCTGTGGCCCGAAGTCATCAGCTCGTTCCCCGACACGCCGGTGCTCGCCGCGGGCGGGATCGGTCACGGTTCGCAGATCGCGTCGGCGCTCGCGATGGGCGCGCAGGGCGCGTGGACCGGTTCGATCTGGTTGACGGTCGCCGAGAGCGACATGTCGCCGATGGTCGTCGAGAAGATGATCGAGGCGCCGTCTTCGCAGACCGTGCGTTCACGGGCGTTGAGCGGCAAGCCCGCCCGGCAGCTGCGCACCGCGTGGACCGACGCGTGGGAACGCCCCGATTCGCCGGGCTACCTGCCGATGCCGATGCAGTTCATGCTCGTATCGGATGCGCTCAACCGCATCGGCCGCGCCAACCGGCGCGAGCTCGTGGGCATGCCCGTCGGCCAGGTCGTCGGCTTGATGAACCAGGTGCAGCCGGTCCGAGACGTGATGCGCCAACTCGTCGAGGAGTACGTCGAGGCGGTCGACCGCCTCGAAGCGCTCAACACCGACGACTAGTTCCCGCGATCAATTCCCGTCGACGCCGGGGAGGTCTTGCGCGCTGCCGCCGGCTTCGGTGGTCCATCCGGTTTTTGGCGCGTTGGTCGCCGCGCAGTTCGTGACGTGCGCCATCGTCACGTATTCGCTGCCGAGTGTCGGTGACCAGCGCGCGAACGCGCAGATGTCCTTGTCGGTAGCCGAGACCGCGATCACGTCGATGCCCGTACCGCTCGTGATCGAGATGATGGTGTTGGTCGTCGACGGCTGGTCGCCCGCGATCCAGTGGTAGCTGGGCTCCTCGGCCTGTAGTTCGGCGAGTGAGAGCGCGGCGCCGGTGCTGCCCGCCGCGGAGATCACGGTTTGCAGCGCGGTGTGGCGCGCGGACTCGGCGGCGATGCGCACGACTTGGGAGAGACTCGTGGGAATGCCGGCCGCGGGTGGAAGCGGCGCGAGGATCGTCGGCAGCTCCTTCTCCGCGCCGCCGCCGTGGGGGATCACCGAGTACACGCCGGCGACAACGACCGCGAGCGCGAGCACGCCGATCGCGATCGTCTTCACGTTCCAGATCGACACCGTCGGCGGGGGAACGCGAATCGACCAACCCGTCGTCGCGCGGCAGCATGGTGTCGGGTACGACGCCGCGCGGACGCGCGCCCGCGATCAGTGCGTCATCGGGCGCGCCGAAGCCGGCGGCGGGCGGCCGGGCGCTGGGCAGCGGCGGGGGAGGTGGCGGCAGGGTCGCGAAGCCGTTGCTGTGCACGGCGGTCGGAGCCGGCGCGGCGGCGGGCACCGTCACCGGAGCCGGCGCGGGCGCGGCCGTGACCGGCGTCCCGCACTTACGGCACTCCGTCCACGAGGCCGGAACGATGTACCCACAACCCGAGCATCGATTCATCGCCCTCGCGAATCGGCATCAGCTGCCCCGGACTGGAGCCCGTGCCGATCCCGAGGAGTCGAACCTGCGTCACCTTGGCAGCTGAGGTCTGCCGAAACGACGCCGGTTCGGGGGTTTAGGCGGGGTCTGCGGCTTCGGGGCGGGGGCCGAAGATCTCGAGGGCGCGTTCGGGACGGGGCTGCACGAACAGGCCCTCGGCCTCGGCGGTGAGCGTGTCGCCGTCCCAGAGCTGGGCGCGAGACATGATGCGGCGCCCCTCGATGCGGTCGAGCGCGGCGCGGAAATGCAGCTCGCGGAACAACGGTGTGGGCGCGCGGTAGTGGACGATCAGCCGGCCCGTCATGCCCGGGTTACCGGAGGCAATGTTGGCGATGCCGAGCACCTCGTCGAACGCGAGAGCGATCATGCCGCCGTGCACGTAGCCGGGCGGCCCTTCGTACGGTGCGCCGAACGTGCCGTGCGCTTCGATACCGGGCTTGCCGTCGATCGCGTCGTCGGACTCTTCCCATTCGATGCGCGGCGCGAGCGGGCTCGCGTGTCCGACGACCGGGCTACGGGGCAAGTAGTCGCCGTGACTGCGCGGCCGGTAGCCGGCGCCCGATTCGCGGCCGCCACCCAAGCGTGTCGCGAGCCGTTCGGCCTCGGCGGCGACTTCGAGGAGGATCGTGGGGTCGTCGACTTCGGCGGTCATTACCGCGTCGATCAGCGCGCGCACGCCGTCGGCGAGTGTCGCCCGTTCCGGAGTTGCGAAGTCAGGGGAGTCAGGTAAGCCGGGAGCGGCTTCGCTCACCTCAGCGACCCTTGTATTGGGGTGCGCGCTTCTCGGCGAAGGCCTTCGGGCCTTCCTGGGCGTCCTCGCTGGCGAAGACCTCCCAGCCGATCTTGTCCTGGTGCTGCATGGCGTCGTAGTCGCTCATGTGCTCGGTTTCGCGCCACGCCTTGAGGATCGCCATCGTCGACAGCGGCGCGTTCGCGGCAACCTGTTGGGCGACGGTCTTCGCGACCTCGAGCGCCGCGCCTTCGGGCACCACTCGCCCGATCAGCCCGATTTCCTTGGCTTCGTACGCAGGGATCCCACGGCAGGTCAACAGGATGTCCATCGCCTGCGTGTACGGGATCTGCTTGGGCAAGCGGCACGCGGATCCGCCGAGCGGGAAGAGGCCGCGCTTGGCCTCCCAAACGCCGAAGATCGCGCCTTCACCCGCGATGCGGATGTCGGTGCCCTGCAGGATCTCGGTGCCGCCTGCGACCGCGAAGCCTTCGACCGCGGCGATCAGCGGCTTGCTCAAGCGGTAGTCACGCAGCAGCGCTTTCCAGTGCGGGTTGTTGCCGCGCGCCATCACGCCTTGGACCTTCTCGTCGTCGGACTGTTGGCCCATCGCGACGAGGTCGGCGCCCGACGAGAAGTTGCCGCCCGCGCCGGTGAGGATGGCGCACCGGATCTCCGGGTTCTCGTCGATGTACTCGTACCCGAGCACGAGCCCGGCGAGCATGTCGCCCGAGAGCGCGTTCTTCTTCTCGGGACGATTCATCGTCAGGATCACGACGGCGCCGTCGCGTTCCACGGTGCAGTGCTTGGTGGTCATTTCGAGGATCTCGGTCACGGGCGGCAGAGTAGACCCCAAGCTGGAACGTGTTCTACTCTGCGACGCTCCTGCTGATCAGGCCGGAGGCCAGTTCGCGGCGTTTGAGGGGACGCGGACATGGGTTTTTGGAAGTACGCGGAAGAAGATCCCGGGTACGTCGCGGTCATCGACCCTGACGGCACCGAGCACGCGGCCGGTGACGTGCTGGCGCGCTGCCAATCAGGTCGTCCACGCGCTGCGCGCACTGGGGATGAAGCGGGGCGACGCGGTCGCGGCGGTGTTGCCGAACGGGTCGAACCCGATGCACGTGTATCTCGCCGCGCTCCAGGCCGGCTTCTACTACGTGCCGATCAACTACCGGCTCTCGGCGCCGGAGATCGCGTACATCATCCAAGATGCCGACGCGAAGGTGCTCATCACTCACGAGCGCTACGCGACGGTCGTCGCGGCCGCGGCGGATGAAGCGGGCATCCCGGCGACCCACCGGCTCGCGGACGGCACCATCGAAGGCTTCTCGTCGTTCGCCGACGCGGTCGACCCGCAGTCGACCGACCTGCCCGACGATCGTTCGACCGGCGCGGCGATGCACTACACGTCGGGCACGACCGGCAAGCCCAAGGGCGTCAAGCGCGCGCTCGCCGATCTCGATCCTGATCTGAGTGCGGAGCTGTTCACATTCCTGCTCGGGCTGTTCGGCATCACGCCCGGCGACAACAACGTGCACCTGTGCACGTCGCCCAACTACCACACCGCGGTCACGACCTTCGCGGGCAACTCGTTGCACATGAAGCACACCGTCGTGTGCATGGACAAGTGGGACGCCGAAGAGGCGCTGCGACTCATCGAGCGCTACAAGTGCACGCACACGCACATGGTCCCGACGCAGTTCATCCGCATGTTGCAACTCCCCGAGGAAGTGCGGAACAAGTACGACGTGTCGTCGATGAAGTGGGCGATCCACGCCGCGGCACCGTGCCCGGTCGACGTGAAGCGCAAGATGCTCGACTGGTGGGGCCCGGTTATCTGGGAGTACTACGCGGCGACCGAAGGCGGCGGCACGATCGCGCCGCCCGACGAGTGGCTCAAGTACCCCGGCACCGTCGGCCGCGTGTGGCCGATCGCCGAGCTCAAGATCACCGACGACGACGGCAACCGCATGCCGGCCGGTGAAGGCGGAACCGTCTGGATGAAGATGGGCGCCGGCGACTTCGAGTACAAGGGCGACAAGGCAAAGACCGACAGCTCGCACGACGCCGAGGGGTTCTTCACCGTCGGCGACGTCGGCTACCTGAATCCCGACGGCTACCTGTTCCTCCTCGACCGCAAGTCCGACATGATCATCGCGGGCGGCGTGAACATCTATCCGGCCGAGATCGAAGGCGCGATCCAGGAGCACCCCCAGGTCGCCGACGTCGCGGTGTTCGGCATCCCCGACGACGACATGGGCGAGCAGATCAAGGCGGTCATCGAACCGTTGCCCGGTGTCGCCGGCGACGAAGCGTTGCGGGCATCGATCGTCGAGCACATCCAGGCTCGGCTCGGGAAGTACAAGTGGCCGCGCAGCATCGACTTCGTCGACGAGCTCCCGCGCGAGCCCACCGGCAAGCTGCTGAAGCGCAAGCTCCGCGACCCCTACTGGGAAGGTCGCGACCGAGCGATCTGACCTCCCCGCTCGATGCGTCTGTGGCCGCACATCTAGAGGGCGTCTCACAGACGCATCTCGTTCTGACCAGGAGATATGCATGGTTGAACTGCTCGAACCGCACGTGCTCGATTACCCGGGCGGCTACACCCGCTCGGTCGGGCCCGTGATCGGGCGCTTCCTCACCGGCCTGCGTGACGGCCGCATCGAAGCGGTCAAGCTCGCCGACGGGCGCGTGCTCGTGCCGCCGACGGAGTACGACCCGACCACGAGCGCGGAGGTCGCGGCCGAGGGTTCGCACTGGATCGAGGTGGGTCCGCGCGGAACCGTGCAGACGTTCACGTGGGTCGCCGAGCCGCGCGCGGGCAAGCACACGCTGACCAAGCCGTTCGCGTTCGCGCTGATCCGTCCCGACGGCGCCGACACCGCGCTGTTGCACATGGTCGACGTCAGTTCGGCCGACGCGATGCGCGTCGGCCTGCGCGTCGCGCCGCGCTGGCGTGCCGAGCGCACCGGCCACATCACCGACATCGAAGCGTGGGTTCCGCTCGGCGATGGCGAAGAGCCCGAGCCGCCGACCGTGCACGTGCCCGCCGAAGACGAGCAGCCGGTAACGGGGATCATCGTCGCCGACCCGGCTCGAGTACACGCTCACCGCGGGGCAGTCGACCGCGCGCGTATCTCGCCGGTCTCGGCGAAGGCAAGATCATCGGCGCCCGCGCGCCGTCGAGCCAAGACGTCTACGCCGCGTCACGCGGGACCGATCCGATCACCGGCGACGCGACGACGATCGAGGTCGAGGTCCAAGACAGCGGTGTGATCACCACGTTCTGCGTCGTGAACATTCCCGGCTTGTCGGAGCTCGCGCCCGAGATCCCTTACGTGTCGGCGCAGATCCTGCTCGACGGTGCGAACAACACCTTCTTCGGATTGATCCGCGGCGTCGAAGTCGACGAGGTCCACATGGGCCAGCGGGTGAAGGCCAAGTGGGCCGACGAGCTCAAACCCGACCACACCTCGATCCTCTGGTGGGAACCCACCGGCGAGCCCGACGAGGAATACGACCGGTACAAGGACTACCTCTAATGCGTGACGTTGCGGTTGTTTCGTTCTCGCAGTCCGCGGTTGCGCGTGACGCCGAGCACAACGAGACGGAGATGCTCGTGCCGACCGTGCACGCGGCGATCGCGGAGTCGGGGATCCCGAAGGCCGACATCGGCTTCGTGTGCTCCGGCAGCCTCGACTATCTCCAGGGCGGACCGTTCGCGTTCGTCGCGGGACTCGACTCGGTGGGGGCGTGGCCGCCGATCCGGGAGAGCCACGTCGAGATGGACGCGGCGTGGGCGCTGTACGAAGCGTGGATCGCGATCCAGACCGGCGAGGTCGACAGCGCCCTCGTGTACGGCTTCGGCAAGTCGTCGCCCGGCGATCTCCACGAGATCATGACGCTCCAGTACGACCCGTATTACGTCGTTGCCGCTGTGGCCGTCGATGGTCGACATGGCCGCGATGCAGGCCCGCGCGTATCTCGAGGAGAGCGACCGCTCCGACGCGCGACTTCGCCGAGGTCGCGGCGCGAGCGCAACGCAACGGTCAGTCGAATCCCTTCGCAGTTCGCAAGGGCGACGTGACCGCGGAACAGGTGCTCGCCCAACCGGTCACCCACGACCCGTTGCGCGACGCCGATATCGCGCCGATCACCGACGGCACCGTCGCCGTCGTCATCGCGGCGGGGGATCTGGCCCGCTCGGTGTGCGAACGGCCGGCGTGGATCCGGGGGATCGAACACCGCATCGAGGCGCACAGCCTCGGGTGTGCGTGACCTCACCCAATCGGAGTCGACGAAAGCGGCTGCGGCCGCGGCCGGAGCGAACGGCAGCATGGATGTCGCCGAGCTGCACGCGCAGTTCAGTCACGAAGAGTTGATGCTGGCCGAGGCGATCGGCCTGAACGGCAATACCGCGATCAACCCGTCGGGGGGACCGCTCGCGTCGAACCCGGTGATGAGCGCGGGGCTGATCCGCATCGGCGAAGTGGCTCGCCGGATCTGGGCGGGTGATGCGCAGCGCGGGGTCGCGCATGCGACCTCGGGCCCGTGCCTGCAACAGAACATGGTGACCGTCTTGGAGGGGAACTAGCGATGGCCGGCAACCGGGTTGCAGTCGTCGGCGTCGGCCAGACGCATCACCGCGCCGCGCGCAAGGACGTGTCGATGGCGGGCATGGTCCGCGAAGCCGCGGCCGAAGCGCTCGAAGACGCGCACATGACGTGGGCCGACATCGACGCAGTCGTGATCGGCAAGGCGCCCGACATGTTCGAGGGTGTCGCGATGCCCGAGCTCTACCTCGCCGACGCACTCGGCGCGGTCGGCAAGCCGATGATGCGCGTACACACCGCGGGTTCGGTCGGTGGTTCGACGTCGATCGTCGCGGCGAAGCTCGTCGCCGCGGGCGTGCACGAGCGCGTGCTCACGGTCGCGTTCGAAAAGCAGTCGGAGAGCAACGCGACGTGGGGACTGTCGGTCCCGATGCCGTTCGCGGCCCCGCTCGTTGCCGGTGCCGGTGGCTACTTCGCACCGCTGATCCGGGCGTACATGTACCGATCGGGCGCACCGCGCAACACCGGCCACGTCGTCGCGGTGAAAGACCGCTTGGCTGCTTTGCGCAACCCGAAGGCGCACCTGCACCTGCCCGACATCGATCTCGCGACCGTTGAAGAGTCGTTCCTGTTGTGGGACCCGCTGCGCTTGCTCGACGTGTGCCCGTCTTCCGACGGTGCGATGGCGATGGTGATGGGCAGCGAGAAGGTCGCGGAGTCGTCCGACATTGCGCCCGCGTGGGTTCACGGCATGGCGATGCGCAGCGAACCGACGATGTTCGCCGCGTCGCGATCAGATCAACCCCCAAGCCGGCAAGGACTGTGCGAAGGACGTCTACGCGCAGGCCGGCATCACCAACCCGCGTGAAGACTTCGACTGCGCGGAGGTGTACGTGCCGTTCTCGTGGTACGAGCCGATGTGGCTCGAGAACCTCGGGTTCTGCGCGGACGGCGACGGTTGGAAACTGACGCAGGAAGGTGCGACCGCACCCGACGGCGACATCCCGTGGAACCCGTCGGGCGGCGTGCTCTCCTCGAACCCGATCGGCGCGTCGGGCATGGTCCGCTTCGGTGAAGCTGCGCAACAAGTGCGCAGCCGCGCCGGCGACTACCAGGTCGAGTTGAAGACCGGAAAAGCCCTCGGCCACGCATACGGCGGCGGCTCGCAGTTCTTCTCCATGTGGGTAGTAGGCAGCGACAAACCGGAGTAAGCGGCTGCGCGATCACCGGTCTGCGTAGTCAGACGGCGCGACCTGGCTGGTCGGACTCGATGACGCAAACGCCGAACGCCTGGTACGCGATGTGAACTTTGCCACTCTTCACGGACCTCGTCTCCGGCCTTTCCATCCCACGCAGTTTCCCCAGCCGACCGGGCACTCCGGCCCGGCGGCGACCTCCGGGGAAGCGCCTACAGGCGGTGCGGCCGGGGACCGATGGGAAGTTGTGTCAGCTTCGCTCGACGGCCCGGTCGGTCGGCCCTCGGTCACTGCGTCGCGTCCCGGCTCGTTGCTCGGTTCGGCGCTTGCGAGCCGGGTGGACGAGATCTCCCAACGCGTGCTGCAGATGTGGCGGGATCGCTCGCCGGTGGCCGCGTCGGCGGCGCCCCCGCGCGTGGAAGAGGACATCCTTTGGACCACATCGCTGTCGTCCGGCGCGTTGGTCGAGTACCTGATGCACGGCGAGATTCAGAGCCGCGACCAGGCTCGCGCGATTGCCGCAACCGGAAAGGCGCCGCTGCGCGACACGATCTCGTTGGCCGAGCTGACGAAGCTGTACCTGTACTGGCGAGAGATCACTATCGCGACGCTCACCGAGGAAGCCCGCCGGGATGGGTTCGACGATGGCGAGCTCGGTTACGCGTTGGCCGTTGTGCGTGCCGCATCCGATCGCAGCGTCGTACAAATGACGAAGCAGTTCGATGCAGAGCGCACTCGGCTGCAGGACGAACTGTCGACCGAGCAGGCGCGACTCTCGCATCTCGCCTATCACGACACGTTGACCGGACTCCCGAACCGACGTCTGTTCTTCGACCGGCTCTCACACGCGCTGCATCTGCGGCAGCGTCAGGGCAACGACATTGGGCTCTTGTTCATCGACGTTGACGCCTTCAAAGCCATCAACGACCGGCACGGCCACTTGGTTGGCGATCAAGTTCTCGTCACCGCCGCGCAACGACTCGTTCTAGCCGCGCGCGAGAGCGACACTGTCGCCCGCATCGGCGGAGACGAGTTCGTCATTCTGTGCGAGCACCTCGAGGATGCGACCCAGAACCTTGTCGCTCTTGCCCAGCGCATCAGTGCGCAGCTGTCCACGGGCATGACGACGGACAAGGAAACCGTCCAGGCCACCGTCAGCATCGGCATCACGACCGTCACCGCCGACGAAGATGCCGACGAGCTCATCCGCCAGGCGGACGGTGCGATGTACGTCGCCAAGCAACGAGGACCCGGCAACCATCACATCTGGGATGCTCGCCCGAGCTGCACGTTTGCACTAGCGGTCTACCGCTTCGCGGCGCTCAGAACGTGCAGGGTCGGGCCGACTTGGTGAACGTCCCGTTGCTCGAGAACCACCCGTTGGCACCGAGGCTGGGTGACGAGTGGTAGAACCAGCTGAAGAACGCGAGTTCTTGCAGGTGGTACGTCTTGTTGTTGACCGTGTCGGTGATCGCCGTGCCGCTCAAGGGGTCGCCGACCTCCAGGTTTTCCTGGCAGCCCGAAACCTGACCGATATTGCCCCAGGGTTTCGTCGGGTTGGTGCCAGTGGGGTCGTTCATCCACTCCGCGACCTCGTGCGACAGGACCGTAGTGTCGGCGCTGCCCCTGAAGTCGCGGCTGTTGTCGTACATCGCCACGCCGAAGGTCTGCAACCGGCCCGCGTTGAAGAACGCGTCGTGGTATCCGAGCACACAGCATTCGCTGGGAGCGCCGATGTACTCGACGACGTTGTCGAGCAAGAAGAGCGGGAACGTCGCCGTCGCCGCCGATCCGAGCGTGCCGACGATGTAATTGCGGATCTGGCTGTCGAGGTAGTCGATGTCCACCGCGCCGAGCTTGTGGGTGCCGCATCCGGTTGTGGTCTCGGCCGCGTCGGTCGTCGGAACGTTCAGGACGAGCGGCGCGTGGGTCGTGGGTGCCAGCCGCACGTGGTATCCGGGGTTGATGCCCGTCGGCTTGGTCTGGCGGTAGAACTGGCCTCGCTGGAAGGCGTCGATGTATTGACCGGTGCCCACGGCCGTACTGCCGAACTTCCAAAGTTGGGCAACGAAGAGCGGTGAGTTCAGTGTGCACGTCAGCGCGCTCTGTGAGTCACACGAGTCGATCACTCGCGGGTCCCAGGTGTCGCCATTCGAGAACTTGACGACAACCGGGATCAGCGTGGTCGCGATGGTGGTCGTCGGCTGCGTCTGCGCGACGAACGGGTTCTTGCCAACCATCCGGTACTGAAACGTCGACGTGCCATCCTGCACGGTCGCCGTGAACGTCTGGATCGGCGCGCCCGCAGCCGCCTGCACTCGAGGCGATGCGATCTCCGCGGCGGTGCGCTTGTGGGTCCAGTCGAGACGGACGCGCTTCACCGTGATCTTGCCGATGCGTGCGGGTCCCGCGATTGCCGGCGGAGCCGCGGAAACGACGACGGCGGCTGCGCTCACGAGCATCGCAACCGTGGTGGCCTTCAAGAATCGTGACACAAGCGCCTCATTGGAAGGTGTCGGCGTGATCGGTGTTGACGCCGGATGTCTCTAACGACCCCAGGTGGCGGTGGTCGTATGTAGAGCGTTTCCGTAACTGCGTGTCGAGGGTCGACGCACTATCTGAGTTTGCAGTTTCGCGTTCGGTGCCAAAGCCGACGTCGTCACGTCATGTACCAGCGTCACGACGCGCGTTTCGCTGACCGACGTGCACGCGATATCGCCGCATGCGTTCGCATGTGTGAACGCGGCCGTCTTGCCCGGCGCAAATGCTCTGGCGTCCGGGAGGATCAGCCCTTCCCACGTGTGCGGTTGGCCGTTGCAGTTGGGTGCGGGGACGCCAAGGTTGTTGAAGTGCCCGGTCGGCACGTCGCTACCAACGATCTCGACGAGATTTCCCGAGATGTGCAGATGGGTCGCTCCGGTGCAGATGTACGTGCCCGAGAGATGCACCACGCTGTGACTGTCGATGACTGCTTGCTGGCGGACATTCAGCACGACGTTCGGAACGTCGCCGATGTTGAGCCGGAGCGTGCCGCGCACCGGCGCCAAGGAAGTCGAAGAGCATGATGTAGTAGGTAGTGCCCGGCGTCGTCTTGGCGGTCACGAAGAACGGTCCGCACGACACACTCGTCATCGCCTGGGCTGTGCCTTTGGCGATGAACACACCCACGGGGTAGTCGCTCGCAGAGGCGTCGACGAAGATGTTGCGTGTCGTTCGGCCCCGCCGTGAACTTGTACCAAACGCTGTTACCGATCGCCGGTGCACCACAGGCCGCCCTGGGTAGTCCGTCGGCCGCTCCGATCGTCGCCCCGGTCGTGTTGACCGTCGCGTGGTACGGCAACGCGGGGACGGCAGTGGCATGAATTGCCCAGTCGTTCGGCGGCGCCGGCGCGGCGCCGTGGATCGAGATGTGCAGCGTCCCACCCGAACCGGTGTCGTCGAACGCCAAGACGTAATAGGTCTTGCCCGACGCGATCGGGGCTTGGGCGGTGACCGGACCGCACGACTGGGTCGTGAGCGCGCCGGGAAGGCCCGTCGCAATGATGACGCCCGACGAGAACGTGCTCCCGCTCGTGTCGACCGCGAGCAGTGTGTCACCGGGGCCGGCGGTGAACTTGAACCAGACGCTGTTGTTCGTCGCCGGAGCACCGCACGTCGCGTTCACTTGCGTGTCGTCGGCGTCCGTCGTCGCTCCCGTGGTGTCGAGCGTCTGCACGAACGGCAGGGAGGAGATGACGGTCGCGCCGCCGATCAAGTCGTTCGGAGGCGGAGTCGCGGCCGACGCAGTGCCGACGAAGCCACCGAGTCCCAACGCGACCACGACCGCCGCAAGCGTCGCGAGAATTCGTCGTGGCGACATACCAATCCTCCCCACAGTTCCGCTTCCCATATAGCGGAAGCTTGCCGAGGCTGTCACGGAATGACGGTCTCTGCAATGACCGCTCGTGATGTTCACATACTGGCGACCGCAAGAGTGCGATATCCACGCGATTTCGTCACGAGCGGTCGCGAAAGGGCGCGGTGCTGCGGGCACCCGGGCTTTTCTTCGCGCTAACAGACGTTCGATCCAATCGAAATCCTCGACGCCTCGCGGCGCCAAGCGGCATCCTGCACGTCATGGATTCCCGAAGTGGTCGCTGGTTCGCGGTCCCAACGCCCGATCGCGACCCGGCCGATGAGCAAGCCGCATGGGACGCGCTCTGGCCCGAGCCCGCTCCGGGTCGCGGGTTCCGCGGGCTGTTGTGGCTCATGGCTCGCATATCGGTTCTGGCGGACACGGTGATTTGGGACGAGTTCGACGGGCTCGCGCCCGACGCGGAACCGCTCCGATTCGAGTTTGATCGCGACGACTACGAAGCACGCTCGCCGCGCTCCGAACGTTCCGGTGACGGAGTGGGACGGCCCGGATAGCAGTGATCCCTAGTCTTGAGGAGCGGACGGCCAGTCAGTCCCAGTAGGTGCCGGCGAGCATCTTCTCCTGGAGACCGCGGAACATGATCAGGTCGTCGGGATCTTCCGGTTGTTCCATCTGACCGTAGGCGATGCCACGGGTGCTGGTTCGCACCGACACGATCGCGAATCGTTGCGCGGCGAGCACCTCGTACCAGTCGAGCGATTGCAACGTGTGGCCGGTCATCTGCTCGTAGGTCGCGATGATGTCGGCGCGGTCCATGAAGCCGGGGATCGTGGTGACCTCGAAGCGGGCGGCGAGATCGTCGAAGAACCGGTCGAGGAAGATCATCCATGCGACGTCGACTTCGCGCGGACCGACGGTGGCCATCTCCCAGTCGAGCACCGCCACCGGTTCGAAGTCTTGGTAGAGCATGTTGCCGATGCGGGCGTCGCCCCAGTTGAGCACCGGATCGCCTTCGCTCGGTCGGTTGGCGTCGAGCCACTCGAACGTGCGCTCGATCAACGGATACGACACCCCGTTGCGCGCCCACTCGTAGTACCAACGTTGGTATCCGAGCTGCTGATCCATCGCGCTCGCGCCGTACTCGGGGAGCGCGAGGAACGCCAGGTCGTGCGTCGATGGTGTGATCTCGTGCAGGCGCGCCAAAACGTTGACTGACGTGTCCTGCATCTTCCGGCGCTGCTCAGGTGTCCCGTCGAGCACCCAGCCCTCGAACACGTACGGAGGAACGTCGGGCGGCGCGTCGCCGTCGATGCGGCGCATCACGAGGAACGGCGTCTGCAGCCACGACGAGTCGCGTTCGAGGAACGCGACCTCCGGCGCGGGCACATCGGTGGTCGGCGCGCACGAGATCCATGCACTTGCGTTGCAGGTCGAGGTCGTAGTTCGGGAAGACGGGATACAGATCGGGCAGGGGAGCGAGTCGCGCGACATACCGATCGATGCCACCCTCGGCGACGTTGTGCACCTCGAACAAGACGGTCTCGCTCGACATCCCGTTCCCGGGGGACGCGACGTTCGCGACGACGACCGGTTCCGCGAAGGTCGCGAGCGCCCACACGTTGAGCGCGGGCTCGATCTCGTCGAGTCCGCGCCGCCACGGTGTGTCGAGCTCCATCTCTTCGGCCATGCAACGACCTTCCTATTCGGACGCTTCAGCTATGACGGTTGGCCTATGACGGTTCGACGGTGACCCACGCGCCGTTTTGCGATGCTGAGTATCGCGCCGCGTCGAGCACCAACATGCCGGCCACGCCATCTTCGAACGTTGCCGGCTGAGGATCATCGGAGATTTCGATGCTCGGATCTTCCCGAGCGAGTATCCGGTCGCGGAAGGCAGCCGCCAGACAGGTGTACGGGCCGAGGTCGAGACCGTGGGCGATCATGCGGTCGTACGCAGTGTGGAGCACGCCCGCGGGCAACGGTTCGGGCCGTCCGGTCGGGAGGTCGTCGCCGACCGGGACGTCTCCGGTGCCGTTGCTATCGGCGACCTTGACCGTCGCGCCGATGCCCTCGATCCACGCGGTGCCCGTGGTTCCGGCGACCCGCGTGATCACGATCAGCGGCCCCCAGTCGGCGGCAGTGCTCTGCATCATTCCCGCGCAACCCGATTGCGTTTCGAAGTGCATGACGAAGCTGTCATCGGCGCTCATCGCGCTCGGGCCGAGGTGCGTGAGCGAGAGACTGACACCGGTGATTTCGCCGAGCGTGACGCGGAGTTGATCGATGACCTGCGAGCCGTGGGCGCCGAACCAACCGCCGCCCGCGTTCGCGTCGGCCCACCAGGCCGGGACTTCGGCGTCGGCGGCGGCAAGCACCGGAACGTGCATCACCACTGTCGCGAGCCGGGGCTCGCCGATCGCGCCCGACCGGATCATGCGGGCGAGTGTTGCCTGCCCCGCGTCCCACCGGAACTCGGTGCCCATCAGGTGGACGATTCCGGCGGCGCGCGCCGCGGCGAGCATCGTTCGCCCTTCGGCCGCATCGCGTGCGAACGGCTTCTCGCAGATCACGTGCTTGCCCGCCGCGACCGTGGCCAACGTGAGCTCGGCGTGTGTGTGCGGGGGAGTGGCGATCGTGACCGCGTCGACGCCGTCGAGCGCGAGCGCCTCCGAGAAGTCGGTGAGCGCGAGCGGCACCTCGAACAGTCGTGCGCGTTCGCGGGTGCGATCCGCGTCCGCGTCCGACGATCGCCTTCACGTCGAAGCCCGCGCCGCGCAACGCCCGCACGTGGGTGATGCAGCCGAATCCGGTTCCGACGACGACCGCGCCGAGTTGGCGTGGGCTCATGTGCCTCGAGGGGTCATGCCCGCGGCGAGGTAGATCGCGTCGAGCACGTGCATCTGCTTGATCGAGTCCGACGGTGGAGTGAGCGTCGGCGTCGCCGCGGAGCACCGCCGCGCAGAACGCCTCGAGTTGGTATTCGTAGGTGGGCTTGCGCGGGAACTTCTCCGTGCGCTTGGTGCCGCCGACCTTCACGCGCATGCGGTGCCAGAGCTGCGGTGACGTCGGGTTGATCACGTACAGCTCGCCCTTGTCGCCGGTCACCTTGGCGTAGGTCTGCACCGCCCACTTCGACCACATCGAGCAGGTGATCCGGCCGGTGTGGCCACTCGGGAACTTCAGCTCGGCCCGCATCGCGCGGTCGACGTTCGGAGTCCGCAGCTTCGGGGTCGGCCGACACGACCTCGGGCTCTTCCCGGCCGAAGCACGCGCGCCATGTGCACGGTGTAGGTGCCGACGTCCATGAGCGCGCCGCCCGCGAGGTCGTACTGGTAGCGGATGTCGGAGAACTTGGGGAGCGGGAAACACAGCGCCGTCTCGATCCGCTGCGTCGTGCCGAGCTCGCCGCTGTCGACGATGTCGCAGCATGCGCTGCGCGAGCGGGTGGTAGCGCCAGTGGAACGCTTCCATCACGACGAGGCCGGTTCGGTCCGCGACCGCGGCGACGTCTACGGCTTCCTTCGTCGTTCGCGGTGAACGGCTTCTCGCACAGCACGTGCTTGCCCGCTTCGAGCGCGGCGATCGTCCACTCCGCGTGCAGGCCGTTCGGCAGCGGGTTGTAGATCGCGTCGAGGTCGGGATCGGCGATCAGCGCCGCGTAACTGTCGTGCACCTTCGGGATGCCGTGCTTCTTGGCGAACTCCTCGGCTCGAGATCGATCGCGCGCCGCGACCGCGCCGATCGTCGCCTCGCCGACGTTGCGCGCGGGCTTGATGACAGCGGCCGGGGCGATGCGCGCCGCGCCGAGAATTCCGATTCGAACTGCGTCCATCGGGCGCACTGTAAGGTCGCCGCGCGAACAGCCGCAATGCGGTGGGGGCACACGACGGATGACGCTCGGACCCGGTGATCTCGTCCTCTGCTCGGGATCGCTCGCGGGAAACCACGTTCCCGGAACGCATCGCGGCTGCCGTCGCCGGCGGCTTCTCCGGTATCTCGCTGTGGGCTCGTGACTACTTCGCCGCGCAACGCGACGGGCTCACCGATGCCGACTTGCGCGCGTTGCTGGCCGACAACGGCATTGCGGTCGCCGAGCTCGATCTCGCGTGGTCGTGGCTGCCCGGCGCGTCCGACATCCACATTCCGGCCGAGCTCGATACCGAGGAGCTCTTTGCCCACGACGAGGCCGATCTGTTCCGGATCGCGGACGCACTTGGCGCGCGTTCGATCAACGCCATCGACGTGTTCGGCGGTGACTGGTCGATCGACGACGCCGCGGTCGCGTTCGCGGGTCTCTGCGATCGGGCGGCTGAGCACGGGCTGCTCGTGCACATCGAGTTCCTCCCGTGGTCGCGCATCCCGAACGTGACTGCGGCGTGGGAGATCGTGCGCCGCGCCGATCGGAGCAATGGGGGAGTGCTCGTTGACGCGTGGCACTTCTTCCGCAGTGGCGCCGACTTCGACGGGTTACGCGCGGTTCCCGGAGAACGCGTGCTCGGCCTCCAACTCGACGATGCTCCAGTCGCGCCGGAGGCCGACCTGCCGACCGCATCGCTGCACGAACGCCGGCTCCCCGGCGACGGCGAGCTCGACCTTCCCGCGCTCCTGCAGACCCTCCGCGAGATCGGATCGGTGGCCCCGATCGGCGTGGAGGTGTTCTCCGACCAGCTCCATGCGCTCGACCCGACCGAGGCGGGCCGCCGAGCCGGTGCCGCCACCGCCCGCCTGTTGGCCCATTATTGAAACGTGTTCTAAAATCGATCCATGGCCCCTCGCCGCTTCCCCTTTCCCACGCCGTTCGGCTGGTTCCAGGTCGCCTTCCCCGAAGACCTCGCGCCGGGTGACGTGACGCCGTTGCGCTACTGGAACCGCGAGCTCGTGCTCTGGCGAGACATGGGCGGCGACTTCCACCTGCAAGACGCGTACTGCCCGCATCTCGGTGCGCACCTCGCGCACGGCGGCACCGTCCGCGACGACGAGCTCCAGTGCCCGTTCCACGGTTGGCGCTTCGACGGCGCGGGCGTGTGCACGAACATTCCCTACAGCCAGCGCACGAACCGCAAGGCGAAGCTGCGCAACTATCCGACGATCGTGCGCAACGGTTTCGTGCTCGCCTGGTACCACCCCAACGAGGACGCGCCGTTGTGGGAGATCCCGGTGATCGAGGAGATCGGCGATCCCGCGTGGAGCGACTGGTACTCGTCGTCGTACGTGATCCGCACGGTGCCGCAGGAGATGTCGGAGAACGGCGTTGATCCCGCGCACTTCCAGTACGTGCACGGCACCGAGAACGTCGCGGAGATGGAGAGCTACGACACCGACGGGCCGTGCTCGACGATGTTGTCGAAGCAGTCGTTCGTCACGCCGCGTGGCACGACCCATGGCCGGATCGACGTGTACAACTACGGCCCCGGCTTCTCGAAGGTGTGGTTCAGCGGGATCGTCGACGCGATCAACATCGCGACGACCACGCCGATCGACGACGAGACCACGCAGGTTCGGTTCAACTTCATCGTGCGCAAGTTCGAAGACGCCAAGCTCACGAGCACCGTTGCCGACGCGTTCGTGAAGGAGATCAACAAGCAGGTCCAGGAAGACCAGCCGATCTGGGAGAACAAGGCGTTCCTGCCGACGCCCGCGCTGGCCGACACCGACGGCCCGATCATGAAGTTCCGCAAGTGGTACAGCCAGTTCTACGCCGAGCCCTACGAGGTCACCGCCTGAGCGGCTGTTCGGGACGCTTATTTACAGCCCGCGAACCCCACGTCGAGCAGCTCGCCGCTTCGAGGATCCACGTAGAGCGTCGGGTTGACCTGGCGTCCCACCTTCCCGCGTCGAAGGCCGTAACGGTCGAGCTTCCGGGCGAAGGTGCTCGCCGAACCGAAGTTCGACGCCTTGCGAGAGCACGATCGAATCGGTCTGGATCTTCCACACCATTGTCCCGACAACTTCGAGTCGTCCCCGCTGCGTCGGAATCGCGTCGAGATGTTGCTGGGGCTGCGCGAGCAATACCCAAGCGGCAACGCCGCGGCGTACGCAGGCCGACGAACGCGCGGCAACGAATCCGCTTGACCGCGGGATCGCAATATCCGAGGCGCTCGGTTCGCGCATCGGTCGTGACGGGTCTATCTCCGATGACGAGCCACGCGTCCGCGAAGCCCGGCTCTCCGATTGGTCCGGCGGTCCACCCTCGGGTCGGCCGACACTCGCCCGAAGAACGCCGCGGTGCGAATGGCCTCGGGTGCCGACGGCTTCGCGCCACACGTGGGGACCTGGTTGCACGAGGCCAGCCCGAGGCACACCGCCACGACGAGGTAGCTGCCGAGCCGTTTCACGCAGCTTGGACGCTCCGGACCCGACCAAAGTTCCCGGCGAGCATCGAAGTGCACAACGTCGCGACAACGCCGCGGTTACCGGGCGAAAGGCGTGCCCAGCTCGACGCGCACCTTGGTGGCGACGTCGGGATAGCCGATGGCGCTGATCGATTGGAGGAACCGTGGAATTTGGCACGCGCTGCCGATCGTGGCCGCTTCCACCTCGGTCCAGTGCAGTGGTGTCTCGTCGACCGCGCTCCCCATCTCTTGGCGATGAAACCGGTCGTCCGCAACTCGCATGCACGAATAGTTCTCGACGCCGGTGCCCAGCGCCCAGATCCACCCGCGGCCGAAGCGGGCGATCCCGAGTTGGCGTTGGAGCCGGGCGATCTCGGCGGCCCGTTCAGTGGCGTGATGGCGAGGTGCCACGAGCGCAAGCAGTCCGAGCCGGTGGTTGCCGGCCTTTCTATGACGTCAGAGCATTCGAACCAATGCTGAAGATGCGCGTCGCCTTGAACCAGATCGAGGCGAACACGCGCGACTCCGGCACTGCCGTTTCATCGTGTCGACGACCTGTTCGGTCGGGACGATCTTCCCCCAGCGTGGCTCGCGGTTGGTTCCGGGGCGCCCGGCGGCAGGCGGACGGTCAACACCGCAAGATCGAGAACCGCCGCGGCAAAGAGCACTCCCGCCACGAGCACCCAACCGCGGGAACGCATATACGACTCCGGCTAGTGGGGTGCGATGTACGCGCGAATCGCGCTCAGCGCAGCCTCGAGCTCGGCTGCGCGCTCGCGCTTTGTGCCGTCAGCGGTTGCGAGTTGGTCCGCGCTCGGGGGCGTGGGTGCGTTGTGCAGCATCTGCTCGGCTTCCATGGCGAAGAAGTAACCGCGCAGTGACGTTGCCACGCCGATCGAATTTCGACGCATCGCGTCGGTCGGCGCGCTCGCGGAGAGTTGGTCGAACTGACCGGCCACGCGCTCGACGGTGTCGCGCACGGCCGCCACGCGCGTTCGCGTCCTCGGCGACGCCGGGCCGGGCCTCGTCCGCCAACATGTCGCGCGTCAGATCGGCGTCGCGCAACGTGGACGAGGCCGCGTTTCGCCACTCGGACTTCGCGCGATTCGCGGAGCGACGCACGAACACCAGGACGATGATCAGCGCGACCGCGAGCACGGCGAGGATCGCGATGACCCAACCCCACGGCGAGGAACTGCTACTGCTCGAGGTGGAAGCCGGCGCAACGGTTGTGGTCGTGGAGCTCGTCGTCGAGGTCTCGGACTCGGGTGTCGTCGGCGACTCGGTCGCGATCGGCGCGAGTGTTGTCGTCGCGACGGTCGTCGGCTCGAGCGTCGTCGTCTCGCCGGGCACCGTCGTGACCTGCGCGAGTCGCGGACCGTGGGTTGCCGCCGCGGTCGCCGCGCCGATCGCGACCATTGCGAACACTCCGACGAGCAGCAGGATCGTCATCCGGGCGCGACGCATCGGTTAGATGATGCCACCGCGGTGGCGGCAGGGGAAACGAGCGACGCGTAGCTTCAGGCCGCGAGCAATGCCTGGGTTCGTTCGTGGATGCGCTTGTCGAGCGCGGCTCGCGTCCTTCCGCGGCGGGTGAGGATCGGCTTTGGGCGTTCGTGGGGTGTGCTCGATCCGAGGTGGTTTCCTCGGCGGTCGTGGAAGTCGAGCCGGCCGTCGGGATTGCCGGTCACGGTCCATCCGCCTTCGTGCAGCATGCGATGACAATTGCTGCGACAGAACAGCGCGCCGTTGTCGAGGTCGGTCGGCCCGTCGTCACGTTCCCATTCGTCGAGGTGATGCGCTTCGCAGTGCGCGGGATCGACCTCGCAGCCGGGGCCGCGGCAATGCGCATCGCGTACGACCATTGCCCGGAACTGATCCGGTGTGAAGGTCCGTGTCGATCGGCCCATGGAGAGCACCACTCCGTCGGCAGTGGCGCGCACCGCTTGCACCTGCGCATCGCACACGACGCGCCGGGCGGTTTCGGGTGAGATCCGGTAGCCGCTCGCGAGCCGGCACTCACCGACGGCGTCGCCGGTGAGTGTCGGTTCGTCGGTGACGATGAGGACCGACGGGAGATTCGTCCGTGCGGCCCGAGGCTCGTGCTCCGTGTAGGCGCGGCAGATCTCCACGAGCGCATCGGCCCGTTGCTGGGACGGGGTGCGCGGGTCGCCAACTCGGTGCAGTCGCTCATAGGCGCGGCGGAGCGCGATCTCCACGTGTTCGGCGCCGAGGGGATCGAGCGTGAGGGTGCCGAAGCCCATCCCGTGGATCGAACGGGAGAAGTCGAAGCCGCGGCGCTCCTGCTCCTTCTCGGCCGCGGCTCGGCTTGTCGGCGCCGTCTCGATCGAGGTGAGCGTCGAGCGCGTCGCGCCATTGGCGCGCGACCTCGGCGACGTCTTCGGGCGTCCCTGTGCGGGCGATCTCGACGAGCGCAGGCTCGAACTCGGCGAACTCCTCGATCGGCATGAGCCGCGTGCCGAGCGCGCGCGATCGCTTCCACATGGCGCGTCGTAACCGCCCCCGATGCCCAGGCGGATGCGGTGGCATCCAGCTCGTCGACCTCGCGCGCCACTCGCACCCGATGATGGGCCTCACCACGCGCCACGCGCGTGCATGCGACCAGGAAGCCGGCCGCCGAACGGGCACCCGAGATCGCCCACTCACCCGACCGGTCGAACGCGCGGAGCCGCCGTGACGTTTCGGCGTCGAGCCGGGCCCGCGCCCGATCCAAATCGAGCAGGTCGTCGCGCAGCGACGTATGGGTGACGTCTTCGGCGGCGAGCTCGTCGAGCGCTTCGGCAGCAGTGCGTGATCGCGCTCCCCGGCATGCTCACATCATATACGAACACACGTTCGTATACAACGAAAAAACCCGAAAAACGCAGGGGAATTCAGTCAGCGCGAGGGCGGGATCAGCTGATGTTGGGCGAAGAAGCGGAGGATCAACTTCGTCGCGTTGATCTGCTGAGTCGTGTACAGCGGGCTCGCGGCTGGATTCGCGCCGGGCCAGGTGTGGCTCCCGTGCTCGATCGTGTACAAGGTGATCGCGGTTCCGTTGACGCACCGCAACCACACTTTCAACGTGATCTCGGTGCCGAGCTTGCGGTTGGCGGGCGTCGGATCGCAGCGATCGAGCGTCGCCCAGTCGCGCATGTTCAACAGCGTGCCGCGCACCTTCACGCCCGGCAGCGACGCCCCCATCGCGCCGTTCCGGTAGGGGACTGCGGGGTCGTCGGTGCCGTGGAACGCGAGGATCGACATCGGCTGCTTGCATCCGAGTTGGAACTCCACCGCGACCGTCGCGATCGCGGCGATCCGATCCGGGCGCTTGCACGCGTAGAGGATCGTGAATGCCGCACCTTGGGAGAACCCGGAGGCGTACACGCGGCTGAGATCGACGCAGAGTGTCTTCTCCAAGCTGGCGACCATGGCGTCGACGAACGCCGCATCGCTTCCGGAGCCTGACAGCTGCCACGTGTTGTTCGGGCCCTCGGGTGTCGCGACGATGACTCCCCGGGCCGCGGCGATCGTGGGCATCTTGGTCAAGGCCGCGAAGGACTGCGCGTCGCTGCCGAAGCCGGAGAACAGCAACACGAGCGGGGCCGGTTGCGTCGATTTGTATTTCGCGGGCACCGAAAGCAGGTATTGATGCGCAACCCCGTCGGAGGTGACCCGCTGCACGGTGTTTCCGCGCGGTGAGGGCGCGCCGGCCGCCGCGCAACCGGCCGATGGCTTCGGAAAACTCGGGCCGGTCGTGGTGGTGGTTGCGACACTCGCCGATCGGGGCGCCGGACTGGTCGACGAGCAGCCCGCGAGAACGCCGAGTATCGCGATCAAGCCGACGACGCGGGGAAGGCCGCCCTGCATCACGATTCCAATCGGCTCGCGAATCGCTTCGCAAAGAGGTAGGCATCGCCGGGCCAGCGCGCCGAGACGTAGTTGTCATCCTCCACACACAACGCAGCTCGGTCGTCCGTATCGGTGCCGCGCTTCGACACGACACGCGGCCCCCGAACGAAGTCGGTGGGATTGCGCAGCGCGCGCCGAACTTCGTCTTCGACGTACTCGGGATACGTGCGGTAGTAGCGCCCGAGTCGCCACGCGGTCGTGAAGTACGCCGCGCGCTCCATGTACTTCGGCAAGCACGTGGTCCGGCGCCCGTAGAGAAGTCGCCGACCGGATTCAGGATCGGTCGTGCGCGCGAGCACGAGTACGCCGTGACAGATCGCGCCGATAGGTCGGGCGAGCTGCCAGTACTCGGCGACTTTCGCCGCGTAGTACGTCACTGCCGAGGTACTGGCGCATGCCGGGCGCGTGGCCGCCGGCCAGGAGCAACCCATCGAAGTTGTCGGGCTTCACCTCGGACCAGGTGAGCGGGGCTCGGAACGCGTCGTCGGATTGCAGTGCCGCGTAGAACCCTTTGGGCTCCTCCTCGGCGCCGAGTTGCCCGAAGATCACACCGTCGAGCAGCCGCGGGTCGGCCGCGGGCGTGTTTCCGTGTTCGGTCGCGAAGCGCACGTCATGGCCGAGACGCGTCAGCAGTCGCCACGGCACCGCGACCTCGGTCACGTCGAAGTCGTGATCGGGCAGGGGCATCAGAACGGTCGCGATGGCATGACTCTAAGGTGCCGCGACTACCAACGACGCGCGGGCTGAGACCTACGGATCGCGCGGTGTGAGCTGCACGATCGGGATTGTGCGGTTCACCTTCGCCGCGTCGCGGCGGTAGTTCGCAAACGCGGGGAACACGCGATCGGCGAGTACCCACAAGCGCTCGCGCTCACCCTCATCGGTGACGACGGTCGCCCGCATCGGCATGTCGGCAAAGGTCACGTCGGGATCGGCGAGCAGATTGTGGAACCAAGCCGGATGATGAACGTCGCCGGCGTTCGACGCGACGATGGTGACGCGATCGTCGTCGTGGAAGTAGATGATCGCGTTGCGGCGCAGTTGACCCGTCCTCGCGCCCCGGGTCCTCGAGTAGGGCGGTGGGGAACACCAGCGTCGTCGCCAGCCGACCGCGGGTCACGCGGAGGAGAAACGGATCGAGCTTCCAGTTGAGGTGGCGCGAGATGAATCGGGCGACGGCCGTAGCCGCCACCGCGGCATCGACATGCGAACCACGAGGTTGCTCGCCGCCGCGCAATCGAGGCGTCTCAGTGTCGAGGTCGGGTGAGCACCGTATCTGCGAGAAGGCCGAAATGACCGATCGAAGAGATCGAAGCGCTGTTCACACCGGCACACCCGTACGGACGGCTGCTCGTGCGGGCGACGTCGAGCGTCATGCTCGTACCGGCGGAGCGCGTGTTCTGAAGCGAGTCGTAGGATCCGGCGATGGGACGACTCGACGGCAAGGTCGCACTGATCACCGGCGCGGCACACGGACAAGGCGCCGAAGAGGCCCGGCTGTTCGTGGCCGAAGGTGCGCAGGTGATGTTGAGCGATGTGCTCGACGACGACGGTGAGATCGTCGCCAAAGAGCTGGGCGGCCAGGCCGCCTACTGCCACCACGACGTGACGAGCGAGAGCGAGTGGGCCGCGGTCGTGGCCGCGACCCGATCGCAGTTCGGCCGCATCGACGTGCTCGTGAACAACGCGGGCGTGTTCCGGATCATCGGCATGACGGCGACCACGCTCGACGAGTACATGCGCATCGTGACGATCAACCAGGTCGGCACGTTCCTCGGCATGAAGGCCGTCGCCGAGACGATGATCGGCCAAGCATCCGGTTCGATCATCAACATCTCTTCGATCGCGGGCTTGACCGGATCCGCGGGCACGATGGCGTATACCGCGAGCAAGTTCGCGGTGCGCGGAATGACGAAGGTCGCCGCGGTCGAGCTCGCACCGTTCGGTGTGCGCGTCAACTCGGTGCATCCCGGACTGATCGATACGACCATGTTGCGAGACGCGTTCGCGCTCGAGAGCCAGGAAAACGTCGACGCGGTACAAGCGGCCGTGCCGAACGGTCGGCTCGCGACGGCGCTCGATGTCGCGCGCATGGTCTTGTACCTCGCGTCCGACGACAGCGCGTACTCGACGGGGTCCGAGTTCGTCGTCGACGGCGGTATGACCGCCGCCATCTGACCCTGGGGTACCTGCGCCCCCTCTCCCCGCGGGTGCGAATACGAACCTCCGGCCACCGGCTGCCACGGTTGTGCCTGACCTTTCGGTCCGTCAGGGTCGTCAGGTTGGAAGTTCCGCGCGGGAAGAGGGAGAGAATGACACGATCCAAGGTGAGGCTCGCCACGACGTTGGTGACGGTCGCCGCGCTCGCAGTAGTCGCGAGTGCGTGCGGGAGCAGCAGCAAGTCCGGCGACGCGGCGACCACGACGACCGCCCCGGCTCCGCCACCGTTGACGATCACGGCCGGCGACTACTCGTTCGCGGGTGTGCCGAAGACGATCCCGGCCGGGATCGTCGATGTCACGTTCGCCAACAAGGGTGAGGTCCAGCACGAGATGGCCTGGATCAAGGTCGCACCGGGCACTACGCCGACGGCCGCGTTCGCCGGGCTCGACAAGGTGCTGCAAGGTGGCCCGTTCCCCGCATCGTTCCTGGCTGCGAACGGCGTGCCCCAGACCAATCCCGGCAAGACCGTCACCACGAAGTTCAACCTGACCGCCGGCGACTACATCGCGCTGTGCACCGATACTGGTGTCGCGGGCAGCACGAAAGACGGCAAGCCGCACTTCGCGCGTGGAATGTACAAGCAGGTGACGGTGACGGGATCGGGTGGCGAGACCGTGCCGACTGCGGCCGCGAGCATCACCGCGCACGACTACGGCTTCGTCTTGAGCGGCCTGAAAGCGGGCGAGAACACGATCGTGTTCAAGAACACCGGTCCGGCGCAGTGGCACTTCGCCGACATCAACGTGTTCCCGAAGGGCGTAACGGTTGCGCAAGCTGAGGCGAACATCCCCAAGCTCCTCGCATCGCAAGGACCGCCGCCCGCGGGCGTCGCCCCGCCCGAAGAGGTCGGCGGATCCCAGATCGCGAGCCCCGGTCACGGCAACACGTTCTCCGTAACGCTCGAGAAGGGGCGCACCTACGTGGTCTTGTGCTTCGTCTCCGACAAGTTGGGCGGACCGCCGCACACGATCGCCCACAAGATGTACAAGGTCTTCACGATCAACTGACCGAGAAGATCAAGATCCTGCGAGACGCTCGACGATCGGTGCGATCGCGTCGATGGAGTCGTCGTTGAACACGTAGTACGAGAGATCCCAACGCGCTCGCCGTTCGACGAGCGTCTCGCAGATCTGATCTTCGGTCCCGATGAGCACGAACGGGCTCGATAGCACCGTCTTGGCGCTGAGATCCATCTCGGGATCGGCGGGGAGTGAGTCGGCGATTGCCTGCGCAGTCCCTTCGCGGTCGTCGGTCGGCACGACGAACGGCACGACGATCTGGAGCTCGATGTCGTCGAAGCGAGTGCCGGCGATCTCGCGGATCGTGTTGACCTTGCGGTCGACGGCCTCGAAGCTCGCGTCGGCCAGGTTCTGGTCGGCCCACTCCGCGTTCGACTTCTTCGCCGGGTTGATCGCGACGATGTCGGCCTCCGTCGCGGCCAGGCGAGTCATGCGCGGGCCACCGGCAACCAGCAGGATCTGCGGACGAGGCTGTTGGAAGCTCTCGGGGTACATCTCGTGTCCGGTGATCGTGTAGTGCTCGCCGGAGTAGTCGACGCATCCGCCCGCGAAGAATCCCTTGATCACGGCGACCGCTTCTTCCAATCGAGATGCGCGATCACGCGGTGCATCGAACGACATTCCCGACTGCGTGTAGTCGGGTTCCATCCAACCCGCGCCCAGACCGACCTCGACCCGGCCGCCGGAAAGGCGGTCGAGCGTCGTCATCTCCTTGGCCAGCACGAGTGGGTGGCGATAGTCGTTGTCGAAGACGAGGCAGCCGACGCGGAGTGTCGTGGTGGCGCACGCGGCGGCCGTCATCGCCACGATGGGCGCGAGCTGGCGGTCGAAGTGGTCGCGGAGCATGAGCGTCGAGAAGCCCATGGATTCGTAGCGGCGCGCCGCCGTCGCCCACGCCTCGCCGGATGTCGCATCGGAGCTGTGGACGCCGAATCGGAACGGTCGCGGGTTCGTCACGTGAATGTCTCCTCGGTCGAAGCCGAGAAGCTACCGACCCCGCTCGAATCTCGACACTCTGCGTGACCGGGGATGGGCGACGAGCCCGGCGGCCCGGGGCGAACCGACTCCCCGAGCCGCAGCGGCCTCCCTGCCTGCGGGCCCATCTCCTCTCCGCATCGTCGGGGCTCGGCCCGAATTTCCGGAAAATCGATGTTTATTGGTGGCGGGCACCGGGTAATGGGGCGCCGTTTGCGGAGGCGGCCGGCACGGAATGGCCAGACGCGTCGGGAACGGAATGCGTCGCGTCGTCGGTCGAATGGGCGCTCACATCGCGCCGGTCGGGAGCCACCGAGGCGGTCGTCGCGACCGGGAGCACGACCCGGGCCAGGAACACACCGGCGTCGGGCGCGCTCCACGTCACCATGCCGTGGTGCGCGTCGACCACGGACTGCACGACCGTCCGGCCGACCTGATTGCCGGTCCCGGTGTCGACCTCGGGTGCCATCGAGTTCTCGATCTCGATCATGCCCTGGCGGCCGGTGGTGCTCTCCGCGTAGTCGACGCGTACGCGTACCCAACCGTCGGGCCGATTGTGCAGCGCGGCGTTGTCGACGAGATTGCGAACGAGTGACTCGAGGAGAGACTCGTCGCCGACCACATCGACCGAGTGAAGCTCTACGTCAACCCGCAACGTCCGAAAGTCTTCCGACTCGATGAGATCCCCGACCGCGACGCCGACCACCTCGTCGAGCGAGACGGACTTCATCGCGAGGTTGCCACCCTCACTCCGGGCGAGCACCAGCAACGCGGTCACGAGCCGTTCGGCCCGGAGACCTGCGTCGCGGATGGCGCGCAACGACGCCGCCATCGCTTCGTCCTCGACATCGGGAAGCATGAGCTCGACCTCGTTGCGCACGACCGCGAGTGGGCTCCGCAACTCGTGCGATACCTGCGCCGAGAAACGCCGCTGCGCGATGAACGATTGCTCGAGCCGGGCGAGCATGTCGTCGAACGTGTCGGCCAGCTGCTTGAGCTCGTCGTCGGGGCCGGAGAGCGCGACGCGATTCGAGAGATCGGTCGCCGAGGCCGACGCGCCCGCGCGGTGATCAGTCGCAACGGTCGGAGCATGCTCCCGGCGACCATCCACCCGATCACGCCCATCGCGATCGACAGGACGCCGATGAAGACGATCGTCCACAGGCGCGCTCGCTCCACCGCTTCGTTCTGGCGTTCGCGCTGCGCGTGTTGGAACGCGTCGTTGACGACCTTCTGCGTAGCCGAACCACCGGGGGCCGCGTTCCCGCCGAAGATCACTTCGGGATGGACCCGGATATAGGCGATGGCCTGCTCGCGCGTCACGCCGAGGTTCTGCAGCACTGCATCGGAGAACTCGGTCGGGTCCGAATACACCGCGTGCTGGTAGGTGAGCGCGCTGATGAGCGCGACGCTCGCGCCCGCGACCAGGAGCGCCAGCGCCAACAGGATCGCGACACGGGTGCGGACCTTCACCGGCGGACCGCCACGTCAGACCACCCGGTATCCGGCGCCGGGAACTGTCTCGATCACCGCGGGATCGCCGAGCTTGCGCCGCAACGTGAGGATCGTGACCCGCACGATGTTGCTGAACGGATCGAGCTTGTCGTCCCACACCCGTTCCATCAGCTCCTCGGCGCTCACGAGCGCGCCGTCGGACGCGATGAGCTCCTCGAGCACCGCGAACTCGCGATTCGTCAGACGAATATCCGCCTCACCCCGACCGGCGGTGTGCCGAGCCGGATCGAGCCAGATGTCGTTCCACTTGAGAACGGCCGGGTGCGCGGGGCGAGTCCGGCGGCCGAGCGCACGCACGCGCGCCACCAGCTCGGCCATCGCGAACGGCTTCGGCAGGTAGTCGTCGGCGCCGATCGAGAGTCCCTCCACGCGGTCCTCGACCGATCCCGACGCGGTGAGCATCAGAATGCGTGGACCGGAACCCTTGTCGTGCAGCGCGCGGCACACCGCGTCGCCGTGGACGATCGGGAGCTCGCGATCGAGGACGACCACGTCGTACGCGACCAGCCGGGCCTTGTCGAGCGCGGCTTCGCCATCGTGGGTGACGTCGACGGCGAGCGAGCTCTTGCGCAGTCCCGCGCGATCAGGGTGGCGAGGGCGACGTCGTCTTCGGCGAGGAGCACACGCATGCTTATTCGCTCTCGGCCACGACGTCGGCCGCGATTGCCTCGGCCTCGGCGAGGACCTGTTCGCGACGTTGGCGCCGGGTCGTGATCGTGACGATTCCCGCGAGCACCGATAGGACGGCCAGCGAAACCAGACGGTCGACGGCGGTGATCACGAGCCCGACCGCGGCGGGGAAGCCGACGATGGGAGCGAGGAGCGCGGCCAGACCCTCACGCGCGCCCAGACCCGACGGCAGGAATCCGATCGCAGCCGCCGCGACCGATGCGATCGTGAGCGTGGCTGCCTGCGCGAATGAGACGTCGAAGCGCAGCGCGGCCGCGATCGAGAAAGAGGCGAAACGCCTGCATGAGGATGAAGCCGGTCTCGATCGCGAGGAGCTCGAGTGCGCCCCCGAGCCGCATGCCCGGTTCGAGCGCGCGCCACAGCATCATCGTCCCGATGCCGAGCAGGGTGGTGCCGATCGCGAGCGCGATCAGCGCGAACGCCGTGTGCGAGAAGATCTGCACCACTCCGCCGAGCACGCCCGCGGTGCCGAGCCACGCGAGCCCGATGATCGCGGTGAGGTTCAAGCCGCGCTTCACGCGCACGCCGGCCTTGCGGAGGCTGGCGAGCCGCACCATGACCGCCCCCGGCATCGGGAGCAGGTTGGCGGCCGAGCCGAGAATCGTGATCTGGAGGATTTCGAGCATCGGCGGATGGTGATCCGCGAAGTGCGCCATCAACCGGAACTCGAGCGCATTCAGCACGACGATCACGGGGACGCATACCAGGCCCGCGATCACGATGAGCTCCCACCGGATCGGCTTGTCGATGGGGGGAGTGCGCGGATCCCGAGAATCGTGAAGGCGACGAACGCGACCAGCGCGCCGACCATGAGCCAGGGACTTTGCGATCCCTCACGCGCCCGCAGCAACCGATCCAGGAACGCGCGCATCCCTTCAGACTACGGCAGCGTCGATCAGGTCGATAAGAATGCGGAAATGGCTCGAACTGCGGTGCTCGTTCATGGCGCTTGGCATGGCGCGTGGTGCTGGGAACGGGTGGTGCCGCTCCTCGACGCGGCGGCCGTCCCGCTCGTCGTCGTCGATCTCCCGTCGGTGTCGCACGCCAACGCGACCATGCACGACGATGTCGACTACGTGCGTGGCGCGCTCGACTCGATCGACGGCGAGGCGGTGTTGCTCGGGCACTCCTACGGTGGTGCGGTGATCAGTGCCGCGGGCGTTCACCCGAATGTCGCGCACCTCGTGTATTTGTGCGCGTTCGCGCTCGATGCGGGTGAGTCGGCGCAGAAGAACTCGCTCGAAGGGGGCGACGGCCCGAGCGACCTCATCGCGGCCATGGTGTTCGGCGACGGAGTGATCACATGTGATCCCGAGCGCGCGGTCGCGGCGTTCTACCACGACTGCACACCGGAGATCGCGGCGGCCGCGGTCGCCCGGCTGCGGCCGATGTCACTCGCCGCGCTGGGCGGAACGGTCGACGCGGCGGCGTGGCGGGAGAAGCCGGCGACCTACGTCGTGTGCACCGAAGACCACGCGCTCCCGGTTGCGTTGCAGCGCTCCAACGCGGCGCGCGTCGGTACGTCAATCGATTGGCCGACGAGTCACTCGCCGTTCCTGAGCCGCCCCGAGCTCGTCGCCGACCTCCTTGTCGAGCTCTGCTCGCAGTAGACGCGACTCAGCTTGCGCTGATCAACTCTGCGACCTCGGTCAACGCGGACACACGCCGGTAGTCGACACCGGCCTGCAAGTCGAAGGGGTCCATGACAATGGGCCACAACCCGGCGGCGCGGGCGCCCACAACATCGATGCCGGGCATGTCGCCGACGTACCAAGCGTCTTCGGCCGCGATGCCGAGGGCGTCGAGCGCGATCCGGAAGATCCGCGGATCGGGTTTCGACACGCCGACCGCCCCGGAGTCGATGACGCATTCGACCTCGACACCGAGACCCGGCCCGACCTGCAGTACTTCCTGCGCGGCGAGGCGTTGCGCGACGGTGCCGTCGGCGTTCGAGATGATGCCGACGCGGACTCCCGTCGCAACGAGCGCACGCAAACCGTCGACCGAACCCGGGATGATGCGCGCCCACAGGTCACCGACCGCGAACTCGCTGTCGACGTGCACATGTACTTCGTCGCGGTCGGGCCGCGCTCGGGGACGCCGGCTTCGGTGATGTACGCGTCGAGGTAGTTCTGCCAACGCGACTTCCAGTCGATCTCCGTCCCATGGTTCGAAGAAGCGTTGTCGACGGTGAACTGCGCAGCACCGGCGTAGTGCGCGCGGTCGAGGACGTCGACATCAACCGCGAACTCGGCACGAGCGAACGCGGCGCGCATGCGTTCGTGATCGGGAAGGTGAAAGATCCCGCCGACATCGAGGAGTACGGCTTTCGGAGCAGGCATCGGGCCAAGGTAGCGGTCCGAAACTCGCACGAAATGGGCCCGAACCCCTGGTACCGTTGATTCGTGGAATTCCGACGGATCAACGCGCTGCCGCCCTACGCATTCGCGGCGATCGACGCCCTCAAGGTGCAGTACCGCCGCGGCGGCGAAGACGTGATCGACCTCGCGTTCGGCAATCCCGATATTCCGTCGCCCACGGTTGCGGTCGAGAAGCTCGCCGAGGCGGTGCGCAATCCGCGCAACCATCGGTACTCGACGAGCAAGGGCATCCCGAAGCTGCGGCTCGCGGTCGCCGACCTCTACCAACGTCAGTTCGGTGTCGATCTCGACTTCGAGACCGAGGTCTGTTCCACGATCGGCGCCAAAGAGGGCTTCTCGCACCTCATGCTCACGCTGGTCGGCCCGGGCGACACCGCGTTGGTGCCGAGCCCGTCGTACCCGATTCACATCTGGGGACCGATCCTCGCCGGCGCGGCGGTGCACTACGTGCGCATGGGTCCCGATCAAGACTTCTTCGCGAATCTGCACGCCGCGTACGAGCAGGCGTGGCCGCGGCCGCGTGTGATCGTCACGTCGTTCCCGCACAATCCGACCACCGCGTGTGTCGACCTTGACTTTCATGGCGCGCCTCGTCGAGTTCGCGCGCGAACGCGAGATCGTCGTCGTGCACGACTTCGCGTACGCCGATCTCGGCTTCGACGGGTACAAGCCGCCGTCGATCCTCGAGGTTCCCGGCGCGAAGGATGTCGCGGTCGAGCTGTACACGCTCACGAAGTCGTTCTCGATGGCCGGTTGGCGCATGGGTTTCCTCGTCGGCAACGCCGAGATCGTGGCCGCGCTCGCGAAGCTCAAGTCGTACCTCGATTACGGCACGTTCCAACCGATCCAGATCGCGGCGACGGTCGCGATGAACGAGGCACCCGACTTCCCGAAGGAAGTCAACGAGATCTACCGCGGCCGCCGCGACACGTTGATCGACGGGTTGGCTCGCATCGGCTGGCACATCGACCGGCCGCAAGGGACGATGTTCGTGTGGGCCCGCATTCCGGAGCCCTACTCGGAGCTCACGAGCCTCGAGTTCGCGACGCTGTGCATGACCGAAGCGAAGGTCGCGATCTCGCCCGGCTCCGGTTTCGGTCCCGGGGGCGAAGGCTTCATCCGGTTCGCGCTCGTCGAGAACGAGCAGCGGATCCAGCAGGCCGTGCGCCACATGCGCCGCGGCCTCACCAAGCTCGGCTAGCCCGCCGATGCCGCTCAGCCGCGAACTCCGCTAAGCCCGCAGGCCGTCGAGGCAGAAGCTGACCGCGAGGTCGGCGACGTGGGTCGACCGGTTCGTCGCGTTCCACGATGTACGAACGGGTGAGCTCGGCGACCACACCGTGGATCGCCTGGGCGAGCATCTCGGGATCGGCATCTCGGATGGCGCCTTCGACGATCCCGTCCTTCAAGTGGCGGATCGTGTCGGCGATCGAGATCTCCCGGTTGCGGGCCAGCACCGGCGCGAACGTCTCGTCGGTCGCCGCGAACTGGATGATCGCGAAGTACTCGCGGTGCTGATGGAACCATTCGAGCGTGGCGCGGATGCCGAGCTCGATTCGGCGCACCGGATCGGCCTCGGTCCCGATCGCCTGCTGCTGGCGTTTGCGCAGCTCGTGGTTCGACGCCTTGAGCAACTCGGCGAGCAGCTCTTCCTTGGACGCGAAGTACCAGTAGAACACGCCCTTGCCGACGCCGAGCGCGGCGACGATGTCGGCCACCGAGGTCGGGTGATAACCGCGCTCGGCGAAGAGCCGGGCCGCGCAGACGATCAGTTGCGCCCGGCGTTCCTGACCTCGAGGCGTCAGCTTGCTCCGCATGATCTCCGATGGGGTCTCGGGCGAGGCCCGCAGATTACCCGTCGACTTGACCGTCCGGTCAAGGAACTGCGCTCGGAGACTGACTCGTAGTGACTCGTCACGAGACCGTCAACATTCGTTCTTCTGCTCGTGATGTCCCGGGCATTCGGGCGACACGCGGCGAGGTCGACACTCGTGAGGACGATTCAAGAAGTTCCCCCCGAAATGCCGATGGAGGTCCGGATGCAAACCAGACTCGCCCGGTCCTGGACTGCCTTGCGTTACGAGCTCAGCTCGCAGCGAGCGCTCGACAACGCCGCCCGCACGATGGCGGAGCACGATCGGCTCCTCGCCGAGATCGATGCGCTCGCCCGCCGGCTCGACGATGCCGTGGTTCCCGCCGCGTCGGAAGGGCAACGCGCCCGCGAGGTTGCCTGAACCTCGCGCCGCGTAGCGCGGCGGCTACCCGCTTCCACGCCAACGGCATACGCTCGCCCGGTCGGGCAACGGTCACGCGCCTCGGCGAGGGAGCACAGTTGCTGTATTGGGTGGTCAAGGGCGTGCTCACGCCCATCATGCGCGTGCGTTTCCGCGTGAAGGTCGAAGGCCGCGAGAACCTGCCCACCCGAGGCCCGGTCATCCTCGCCGTCGAATCACCGTTCTTTTCTCGACTCGATCTTCATTCCGGCGATCGTGCGCCGGCGCGTCACTTTCGTCGCCAAGGCCGAGTACTTCGACGATCCGAAGACGGCGTGGTTCTTCCGCGGCGTCGGTCAGATCCCCATCCGGCGTGAAGGGGGCAGCGCGGGGGAGCGCGCACTCGGCGTCGGCGACCGAAGTGCTGCAGGGCGGCGGCGTGTTCGGTATCTATCCCGAAGGCACCCGGACCCGTGACGGGTATCTGCACCGCGGGCATACCGGCGTGGCGAGGCTCTCGTTGCGGACGGGTACCGCGATCGTGCCGGTCGGGCTGATCGGCACCGACGAGGTGCAGCCGGTCGACAAGAAGATGCCGCGCCTCTTCCGCAGAGTGACGGTGCGGTTCGGTGAGCCGCTCGACCCCGAGCGCTACGGCGACTACGAGCAAGAACACCTCGCGTTGCGCGACCTCACCGACGAGCTCATGTACGAGATCGGCCAACTCTCCGGGTACGAGTACGTCGACACGTACGCGACGAAGAAGGCCGAAGACATCCCGACCGACACCGCGCACGTCGCCTCCTACGAAGACCTGCGTACGCCGGAGACGGCCGCGTCGTAGTCGGGTGAGGGTCGGCTAGTCGCGGGCCCAGTCACGGGAGCGCTCGACCGCGCGGTGCCAGGTCGAGCGGCGCGCGTCGCGCTCGGCCGCATCCATCGCGGGGGTGAACGACGCTTCCGATTTCCAGGTCGCGTTCACTTCCGCGGTCGATCCCCACACCCCTTCCGCGATGCCGGCGAGGAACGCGGCGCCGAGCGCGGTCGTCTCCTGTACCGCGGCCCGGCGGACGGTCACGTCGAGCAGGTCGGCTTGGAACTGGCACAGCAGGTTCATGGCCGAGGCGCCCCCGTCGACGCGCATCTCGGCGGGCGCGGTGCCGCTCGCACGCGAGATCGCCTCGACCACGTCGGCAGTCTGGAACGCCATCGACTCCACGACTGCACGCGCGAGGTGGGCGCGGTTCGTTCCGCGCGTGATGCCGACGATCGCACCGCGGGCATACGGGTCCCACCACGGCGAGCCCAATCCGGTGAACGCGGGAACGAGATACACGCCGCCGCTGTCGGGAACCGACTCCGCGAGTGGACCCGTCTCCGCGGCTTCGGTGATCACACCGAGACCGTCGCGTAGCCATTGCACCGCGGCGCCGGTCACGAAGATCGCGCCTTCCATCGCGTACGTGACGTTGTCGTTCGAGCCGAGCGACCACGCGATCGGTGGTGAGCAGTCCGTCGACCGGTTCCGGCAGCGTCGAGCCGACGTTGGTGAGCACGAACGAACCGGTTCCGTACGTGTTCTTCGTCATGCCGGGCTCGACGCAGGCCTGCCCGAACAGCGCGGCCTGCTGATCGCCGGCGATCCCGCTCACCGGGACCGCGAGGCCGGCGGCGCGATCGGCCCGGGTGACGCCGAAGCGCGCCGCTCGACGGCGCGACCGCGGGGAGAATCGCGCGCGGAACCGAGAACAGATCGCACAGCTCGTCGGACCATTCGCCGCGCTCGATGTCGTAGAGCATCGTGCGGCTCGCATTCGACGGATCGGTCGCGTGCACGCCGCCGTCGGGTCCCGCCGGTGAGGTTCCAGAGGATCCACGTGTCGACGGTGCCGAACACGAGGTCGGCGTCGGCGGTGACACCGCCTTCGTGCAGCAGCCACTCGACCTTGCTCGCCGAGAAGTACGGGTCGAGCACGAGTCCGGTCGTGCGCCGGATCATCGGTTCCCGGCCCGCGTCGCGCAACGCGTCGCAACGTGCGGCCGTCCGCCGGTCTTGCCAGACGATCGCGCGGTGGCGCGGTTCTCCGGTGCGCCGATCCCACACGACCGCCGTCTCGCGCTGGTTGGTGATGCCGATCGCGGCGACGGTGTTACCGGCGTCGCGGATTTTGGTGGCGACGTCGGCGAGCGTTTCGACCGTGACGCCCCAGATGTCAGCCGGCGTCGTGCTCGACCCAACCCGGCTGCGGAAAGTGTTGCGGGAACTCGCGGTACGAAGCCGTGATCGGGAGACCGTCGGTGCCGATCGCGATACTGCGCACGCCCGTCGTGCCCGCGTCGATCGCGATCACGCAGGTCACGCGTCGGCTTCTCCGCTGTCGGCGCGGGAGGTCGTCGGACGGGTGCAGGCGAGGAGCTCGCGCGCGAACGTGAGCCCCGCCTCGTTCGGCCGCAACTCGACCCGGATCGGGCGGTTGAAGTTTCCGGAGACGCGAACCGTGTGGAAGGGCTCGGATCCGAGCGGCACGACCTCGAGGCGGCCGAGTGCCTGCTTGAACACGCGCCGGCGCGGCCGGCGGGTGAAGAACCCGGTCGAGCACAACACGAGATGGTCGGGGGTGAGCACCGCGAAATCGAGGAACCGCGCCGCGAAGAGCGGCATGCGGCCGTCACGAGAGACCCAACCTCGGGCGATGCCGACCATGGGGCCGTCGTAGCTCCCTTTGCGGCCGGTGAGCTTGCGCAGCCGAGCCTCGGTGCGGGTGAACTCGGGCGCCGGTGCCGGTGTGTGTGCCGGTGTGGGGGACTCCGGAGGAACGTCGGTAGCAACTTCCGGTGAATCGGGTAGCTCTTCCGTCGGCGCTTGGGGCACGGGCTCCTCGTTGTCCATGGTCCTCAGAGTCTCGGCCGACCTCGGCATCCGTCCGCGACGCGGGCGCGCGGCGGAGGATAGGGCACGGAATTGGCGGTTTGGAGGTCTTCATGCGGATCGGCATGCTCACCGGCGGTGGCGACTGCCCGGGCCTGAACGCGGTGATCCGCGGCGTCGTGCGCAAGGGCGTCGCCGACTACGGCCACGAGATCGTGGGCTACCGCCACGGTTGGCGCGGTGTGGTCGAGGGCGAGTCGGTGATACTCGGCCTCGACTCGATTCGCGGGCTGCTCCGGCGGGGCGGGACGATCCTCGGGACGTCGCGCACGAATCCCTACAAGTCGGATGACGGGGTCGCGCGCGTGATCGCGACGCTCGCGGCCGACGGTGTCGACGCGGTGATCGCGATCGGCGGCGAAGACACGCTCGGCGTCGCGGACAAGTTGTCGCGCGACGGCGTGAATGTCGTCGGCGTGCCGAAGACGATCGACAACGATCTGTCGGCGACGGACTTCACGTTCGGCTTCCACACCGCGGTGCAGATCGCGACCGACGCGATCGATCGTCTGCACACGACCGCGGAGAGTCACGACCGGGTGATGGTCGTGGAGGTGATGGGTCGCCACGCGGGTTGGATCGCGACGTACTCGGGGATGGCGGGTGGTGCCGACGCGATCCTGGTGCCGGAGAAGCCCTTCGACATCAACGAGCTCTGCGCCCGCCTGACGCGTCGCCACTCGTTAGGTGCGAACTACTCGATCGTCGTCGTGGCCGAAGGCGCAACGCCGATCGACGGTGCTGCCGAGTTGCAGTCGAGCGAGGTCGATGAGTTCGGCCACGTCCGACTCGGTGGAGTCGGCAACTGGCTGCAACAGGAGATCGAGCGCCGCACCGGGTTCGAGGCGCGGATGACGCAACTCGGTCACGTGCTCCGCGGCGGTACGCCCACCGCGTACGACCGCGTGATCGCGACCCGCTTCGGCGTCGAGGCGATCGACGCGGTGCACGAACACGACTTCGCCAAGATGGTCGCGCTGCACGGCACCGATGTGGTGCGGGTCCCGATCGATTCGGGCGTGTCGCAACTCAAGCTCGTCGACGAGACGCTCTTCCAAACGGCCGCCGTCTTCTTCGGCTGATTTGCCACGGTTTGAGATGCGTCTGTGAGCGACATCTGAGGTAGCTCACAGACGCATGTGCTGTGGATAACCTGCGCTCGATGGGTGTGGCGCTGGATGACTTGATCGACTTGTTGCAGCTCGAGCAGCTCGAGGTGAACCTGTTCCGGGGGTTGAGCCCCGACGAGGATCGCCAGCGAGTGTTCGGCGGACAGGTGGCGGCGCAGGCCCTGGTCGCCGCCGGCCGCACAGTCGACCGGGGACTCGTGCACTCGTTGCACGCCTACTTCCTGCGGCCCGGCGATCCCCGCATCCCGATCATCTTCGACGTCGACCGCATCCGTGACGGGCGCAGCTTCACGACCCGCCGCGTCGTCGCGATCCAGCACGGCCGGGCGATCTTCAACCTGTCGGCGTCGTTCCACGTGCCCGAAGACGGGCCCGAGCATCAGTACGCGATGCCCGACGCGCCCGATCCCGATTCACTGCCGACGATGCGCGAGCGGCTCGAGCCGTACGTCGATCAGTTCCCCGAGCCGTTCATGGAATGGATCCGGCGCGAACGGCCGATCGACACCCGTTCGTCGGAGCTGCCGCGCTGGCTCAATCCGGTGCCGCTCGACCGCGAGCCCGAGCAACTGGTGTGGTTCCGCGGCCAACGGGACGCTGCCCGACGACGCGTTGTTGCACTCGTGCATCGTGGCGTACGCGTCGGACCTCACGCTGCTCGACACCGCGGTGATGGCACACGCGAACTCGTGGGATGACGACCGCTTCATGATCGCGAGCCTCGACCACGCGATGTGGTTCCACCGTCCACTGAAGGCCGACGAGTGGCTGCTCTACCACCAGAAGAGCCCGTCGGCGCAAGGTGCACGTGGGCTCGCGGAAGGTTTCATCTTCCGTCAGGACGGTGGTCTCGCGGTCACGGTGATGCAGGAAGGGCTCATTCGCCCACGCGCGCAGGAAGCACCGCAAGCATCGTGACGCACGTCGAGCTCCGGAGCGACACGTTCACGACACCGACGCCGGAGATGCGGCGGGCGATGGCCGACGCCGAGGTCGGTGACGACGAGTACGGCGAGGATCCGACCGTCAATCGGTTGCAGTCGCTCGTCGCCGGTCTGCTCGGGACCGAAGCGTCGCTCTACGTGCCGTCGGGAACGATGGCGAACCAACTCGCGATCCGTGTGCTGTCGCGTCCCGGTACCGAGGTGCTCTGCCCGGCGCGTTCGCACGTGTACCAGTACGAGTTGGCCGCATCACCGCAGAACAGTGGCGTGCAGATGCATCCACTGTGGGACGTTCCCGACGGGATCACGACCGCGCTCGAAGGATCGAACTACGAGTTCCCGCCGATCTCGATGCTCACGCTCGAGAACACCTACATGGTGATGTCGGGTGCGCCCACCGGCGTCGACGAGATGCGAACGCTGGTCGGGCTCGCGCGTGACGGCGGGCTGCGCGTGCACGTCGACGGCGCGCGCATTTGGAACGCGGCGATCGCGACCGGCTCACCGCCCGGTGAGCTCACGGGTGGTGCCGACACCGTCATGTTCTGTCTGTCGAAGGGCCTGGGCGCGCCCGTCGGTTCGATGTTGTGCGGTCCGGCCGACGTGATCGCCGAAGCGCGCGTCAATCGGCGCCGGCTGGGTGGCGGCATGCGCCAAGCGGGCGTGATCGCCGCCGCGGGCATCGTTGCGCTCGAGACGATGGTCGACCGCCTGGCCGACGACCACGCGCGCGCGAAGCGCATTGCCGACGCGATCGCGGAGCGGTGGCCGGGGAGCGTCGATCCCGCCGACGATCCAAACCAACATCGTGTGCGCGCGTCTCGAGAAGTTGCCGGAGCAGTTCATCGAGCGCCTGGCAGACTCGGGTGTTCGCTGCGGGACGATCGATCCGCGTACCGTTCGGTTCGTGACGCACAAAGACGTCGACGACGAAGGGATCACGCGCACGATCGCCGCGTTCGACGAAGTGCGGGGTGGGTGAGTGGCGGCCGCGACCGCCGACGTTCCGCAGCGCGTGCTCGCGGTCTACGCACATCCTGACGATCCCGAGATCTCCGCCGGGGGCACGTTGGCGCGCTGGGCCGATGCCGGCGCCGATGTGCACGTGCTCATCACCACCCGCGGCGACAAGGGTTCGAGCGATCCCGACGAAGACACCGAAGCGCTCGCGCGCACGCGCGTCGAAGAGACGCTCGCCGCAGCGCGTGTGCTCGGCGTCACGCCGCACCATCTCGATCATCCGGATGGCGAGCTCACCGACGATCGCGCGTTGCGCCTCGAGCTCGTCCGCCATGTGCGCACGGTTCGGCCCGACGTCGTCTGTTGCCCGGACCCGACCGCGGTGTTCTTCGGTGACGGGTATTTCAATCACCACGATCATCGCGTCACGGGTTGGGCGGTGCTCGACGCGATCGCGCCGGCCGCGAGCAATCCCCACTACTTCCCGGAGCTACGCGCCGAAGGGCTCGACGTGCACTCGGTACCCGTCGTCTACCTGTCGGGCACGCTCGAGCCGAACGCCTGGATCGACATCACCGCAACGCTCGAACGCAAGATCGAAGCGCTCTTCTGCCACGCGAGCCAGCTCGTCGAGACGGGGGAGTGGTTCCGTCAGTTCCTGCGCGACTCCGCCGAAGCTGCGGGCCGTGCCGCGGGGGTCACGTACGCGGAGGCGTTCCGCCGCTTGGCGGTGGCCTGATCCGCGGCAGCGCGGGCGGCGCGCCGGCACTGAGCGTTCGCCCGGCCGGATGCGCACGCCACTCCGACTGCGCGCGCAGCATCAGCATCGCGACCACGCCCGCGCCGATCGCCGCGAGCACGGTCCCGACGATCGCGCCGGCCAGAATCTTCCCGTCGCACGACGGGGTGGACGCGTGGAAACCGGGCACGGTCTCGAGGAGCTGCTCGGCGAGGGTGGGCTCTTTCGGGCACGAGGTGTTCACCAACCCGTAGCCGATGCCGCCCCCGAGCGCGCCCGCGACGACGATCGCCGCGAACATGACGCGAGCGGACCTCGTCGCGGCAGATTCGGATGCGACTCCGGCGTGCTCACCACGGCGGGGAGACCCCCGGTATCCCCGGGACACGATGCATCCCCGGGACATTAGGTGCGGGCACGGCGGCGATCGTGAGTCAGCTCGAAGGTTGGGCCGGCATGGCGTGACAGACGAAGTCGGCGCGGGTCGTCTTGTGCGCGGTCACGACGACGTGGATCGTGGCGGCGCAGGTCTCGGGCGGCGGCCCCGAGAGCGCGCCGATGACCGAGTACGAGCCCGCCGAGAGCGCCAAGGTGTACCGGCCGTCGGGGTCGATGTGCACGAGGTCGCCGTGCCCGTGTCCGTGCCGCGCCGCGAGAGAAGCTCAATCCCGCGCGTTGGATCTCGGCCGCGGGCCGTCCCGGCAGACTGAAGCGCCCGGTAACCGTGCCGGTCGCGGTCCCGGCGCGGCTACAACCGACGAGAAGCGAGCGCGGCGATCGCCGCCGAGCGCGATTCGTTTTCGCATGCCGCGCAGCTTGCCGGGCGCGGCGGTTCCAGTGGAGCGCGAGACTGGTGGCGATGCCGTTACGCGAATGGACTGTTGCCGGAGGGTTGATCGAGACCGACTCGGGCGTGCTGCTCGTTCGCAACCTTCGGCGCGGCGGCTTCGAGGATTGGAGCACGCCCGGCGGTGTCATCGACGACGCCGATTCCGATCTGCTCGCCGGGCTGTCACGCGAGGTCGCCGAGGAAACCGGCCTCATCGTCACGGAATGGCTCGGTCCGCTCTACGAGGTGCGGGCGTACGCGCCCGACATGGGCTGGCGCATGCGGTGCGAGGTCCACCTCGCGGTCGGCTTCGAGGGCGAGATCCATATCGACGATCCCGATGGCATCGTGGTGGAGGCGCGCTTCGTGCCGCATCTGGAGTGCGACGCCCACCTCGAAGGTTGCGCGCCGTGGGTCCGGGAGCCGCTGTCGGCGTGGTTGCGCGAACGGTGGGAGCCCCGCGCCGGCCGCGGGTTCGACTACGAGGTGAACGGCACGACCCGCGACTCGATGCAGGTGGTCCGCGGTGTCGCAACCTGACTCCTGGTCGGCTGACGACGAAGAAGTCGAAGCGCCCGATGCGACGATTCTCCATGTAGACCTCGACGCGTTCTTCGCGTCGGTCGAGCAGCTCGACGACCGGTCACTGCGCGGGCGGCCGGTGATCGTCGGCGGGCTCGGTGGTCGCGGTGTGGTGTCGGCGGCGAGCTACGAAGCACGCCGGTTCGGCGTGCATTCCGCGATGCCGATGGGCCGGGCGCGCAGCTTGTGCCCGACTGCGGTGTACCTCTCGCCGCGGTTCGAGCGGTATTCGATGAAGAGCCGCGAGGTGATGGAGATCCTCGAGTCGGTCACGCCGCTCGTCGAACAGGTCTCGATCGACGAGGCCTTTCTCGACGTGAGCGGCGCCCGCCGGCTCCTCGGCACGGGGCCCGAGATCGCCGGTTACATCCGCGCCCGCGTCCGCACGCAGGCCGGTCTGATCGCGTCGGTCGGCGTGGCGACCACGAAGTTCCTGGCCAAGCTCGCGAGTGATCTCGCCAAGCCGAACGGGATGCTCGTCGTCGAGCCCGGTACGGAGCGCGATTTCCTGGCGCCGCTTCCGGTTTCGCGCCTGTGGGGTGTCGGTCCGGCGACGCTGGAGCGACTCGAACGGATGGCGGTCGCCACGATCGGCGAGTTGGCCGCGTTGCCGGAATCCGCGCTCACCTCGGCGCTCGGAAATTCACTCGGCACCCGGCTGCACGCGCTCGCGAACAACGTCGATCCTCGCGAGGTCGTGCCCGAGCACGAGGCGAAATCGATCGGCGCGGAGGAGACGTTCTCGGTCGACCTGCGGAGCCGCGCTGCGTGCGCGGGCGAACTCGTGCGCATCGTCGATCGGGTGAGTGGTCGATTGCGCAAGGCCAAGCTCGGCGCGCGCACCATCACCTTGAAGGTCCGCTTCAGCGACTTCGAGACCCGCACCCGTGCCCACACCATTCCCGACGCCACCGACGTGAGCACCGTGATTCTCGCGACCACGCGTGAGCTACTCGAGGAGCTCGACTGCACGCGCGGCGTGCGGTTGCTCGGCGTGTCGCTGTCACAGCTCGAGGAACCCGGTCCGACCCAAGGCGTCTTCGCATTCGACGAAGCGGGCTCGACGGATCATCGCGCGCGTCGAGCGGCGGGCCGCGGTCGAGCACGCGGTCGACGCGGTGCGCGATCGTTTCGGGTCGCTGGCGGTCGGCCCCGCGTCGCTCGTGAAGCCCAACCGTCCCGACAATCCCAACCCGGAATCCCCAACCTCGAACCAGGAGTCGGCGTGATCAAGATCGGACTCGTCGGCTGCGGGCACATCGGCACCGTGCACGCCTATGTGATCCAGCAGCTGTCCGACGCGAAGCTCATCGACGCGAGCCTCACCGCGACCTACGACGCCGATCCCGAGCGGGCCGCGAAGGTCGCGCGCCATCACGGCGGCGAGCCGGTCGGATCCGTCGCCGAGCTCGTCGCCGCGGTCGATGTGGTCTGGGTCTGCACGTGGACCGCCGCGCATCTCGAAGCCGTGGTTGCCGCCGCCGATGCCGGCTTGCCCATCTTCTGCGAGAAGCCGCTCGGGCCCGACCTTGCGACCTCCGAGCAGGTCGCGGCCGCGCTGAGCCGCGTGCCCCATCAGGTGGGGTTGGTGCTGCGCTGGTCGCCGGTGTTCGAGAAGGCGGCCGAGATCATCTCGAGCGGCGAGTACGGCCCGCCGCTCGCCGCGACGCTCCGCGACGACCAGTACTTCCCGATCCAGGGGTTCTACGGGTCGACCTGGCGCAAGGATGTCGCCCACGCCGGGGGCGGAACGCTCATCGAGCACTCGATCCACGACATCGACGTGTTGCACTGGCTGCTCGGCGACCCGGTCGAAGTCAGTGCGCGTACGGCGTCACGCTTCGGTCATCCCGGGATCGAGGACACCGCGGCGGTCACCTTCGCCTACGCCGACGGCTCGGTCGCCCAGCTCACGAGCGTGTGGCACCAGGTCTTGACCCGGGAATCCGGCCGCCACCTCGAGGTGTTCTGTGAAGGTGTGGCGCTCTGGACCGACGACGACTACCTCGGCCCGTTGCATGTACAGACCAGCGATGGGACCCACGAGGTGCTCGGTGACCTGCCCGAATGGGCCGGTCTGCTGACCGTGCCGGAGGTCTACGCCAAGTCGATCGCGCACTACGGCCTCCCCGTGAAAGCTTTTCTCGACGGTCTCGCCGCCGATGGATCGGGAGCGGGCGGGAAACCGGGAGCCGGCGGCTACCCCGGGGCGGGTGAGGCGTTGGCCGCGCACCGTCTCGTAGACCAGGCCTACCGATCGGCAGCCGCAGGAGGCATCCCAATACCATCTGGGTAACGCTCTTACCGCGTTTGCCTGTGGCGCTCCGTGCGCGACAATGACCCGGGTTCGGCGGAGCCCAACCGGTTTCTCTCCGCCCCTCGACGAGGACGAACATGCCGCTCTCCGACGAAGAGCAACAGATCCTGAAAGAGATCGAGGCCCAGCTCAACGAGACCGATCCCGGCCTCGTGGAGCAGGTTTCTCGAACCACGCTCTATCGCCACTCGGCCCGGATGATCCGGTGGGCGGCGTTCGGGGTGGTCGTCGGGCTCGTGCTCTTGATCGTGACCTTCAATCACACCCTGATCGGCGGCGGGATCGGGTTCCTCATCATGCTCGGCTGCCTGCTCGTGATCGAACGCAATGTGCGCAAGCTCGGCCGGGCCGGGATGCAAACGCTCTCGGGAGGTCTACGCGCCAGCGGCGGTTTGCGCGGGGTCTTCGGTGAGCAGGGTCGCGCCTGGCGCGAACGGTTCCGTCGTCGCGACGACTCCTAAGTCGCCCGGTGGGGTACACCGCGGCGCAAGCGGCGAGGTTGTCGAACTGCACGGTTTCGCAGCTTCGCTACTGGTCCCGCAGTGGTCTCGTCTCTGCCAGTGAAGCCGGCGGCAAGTATGCGTTCCGCGATCTGGTCGCCTTGCGCGTCGTGCGTTCGCTCCTCGACGCGGGGCTCACGTCGACCCGCGTTCACGCGGCTGTGCGGTGGGTGCGCGAGTCGGGCAACGATCTGGCCGATCTGCGTCTAGTTACCGACGGCCACAACGTCTGGGCGTGCCGCGACGACGGCGAGATCCTCGACACGCTACGCGCCGGTCAGCTGGCGCTGTTCGTTGCCGTCGACAGCCTGGCGGCTGAGGTCGACGCCGAAGTCCGCGCCTTCGATGCCGAACGCGCCGAGTTCGTAGAACACCTCACGGATACCAAAGACGAAACCAACACCCAGGGCGGAACCAGCACCCAGGGTTAGCGCGACCGCAGTTGGCGGCCCCATCGGGCGGCGCGGGTGATGGTTCGCTTCGACGAGGCGCGGATCTGGTCGACCTGTTGCCACGCGGTAGCGGCTTCGTCGGTGGTCGGGGGTTCGGGCGCGAACATCGCCGCGCTCTGAAGCCGGGCGAGCTCCATCAGCGCCGGGCCCGCGTCGCCCGCGCCGTGCGCGGGCGCGTGCCGAAGTGCGAACTCCAACGCGGTTGCCGACGGGCGCGGTGGAACGCCGGCCGCGGTGAGCACATCCATGGCCTCGGCCCACGCGCCGAGAACGCGTTGGCGGAGATCAGGGGCGTTGCGCCGGCGCCGGCTCCGGCGCCAGAGCGTGAACGCGATCACTGCGAGGAGCGCGAGCGCGACCAGCGCCGCGGCGGCGAGCGCGACGATCGCAACGATCACCGCGGTACCGAGCGCGCTGCGCGGGCTCGCCTTCTTGATGATCGGTTCGACGTTGACCTTCCCGCCGGGACGCGTCGGCCGCAGCGTCGGGAGCGTTTGCAGCGAGCTCGGTGTCGAACCGGAGGTGGTCGACGTCGTCGTCGGGGCGGTCGTCGGTGCCTTGCTCGGCCCGCCGGTTCCCAAGCCGAGCGTCGGTTCGGTGAAGGCGGGTGTCGGCTCGAACGGGATCCAACCCGCGCCGGTGATCCACACCTCGGGCCACGCGTGCGCGTTGTGGTTCGTGACGTGGTAGAGGCCGTCGGCGCCCAGCGTCCCCGGTTGGTAGCCGACGGCAACGCGCGCGGGTACGCCGACCGCACGCGCCATTGCTGCGAACGATGCTGCGAACTGCTCGCAGAATCCGGCGCGCTGTTGGAAGAGGAACTCTTCGATTGCCTTCGCCGAGTCATCGAGATTGGTCTGGGTCGTATACCGGAAGCCGCCGGTCTTGCGGAAGAACTGCTGGAGCGCGAGTGACTTCTCGTACGGGACCGGTCTTCCCCGCGGTCAGATTCTTGGCGAGCCTGCGCACGGAGTCGGGGAAGTCGCGGGGCAGCTCCAAGTCGGAGCGCATGGAGTCGGGATCGAGCGGCGCCGCCTCCAACGACGCGACCGACGGGGTCGGGATCGCCGACTGCACGTCGTAGACGATCTTGCCGATGGGTTGCGTCGAGTCGACCAGCAATGTGAGTGAATCGGGCACGACGCGCGCGGCGTTCAGGTTGATCTCTACCGGGCGGTACGCGGCCGGGAGCCAGTGCGGATCGATCTGTTCGATCTTGAACTGCTGGTGCAGTTGCCGTGATTTCGGAAGATCGGTGGGGACGGTGAGTGCCGACGCGTTGTGCTCTGTGGCCTTGTTCACACCCCACGCGTTGTCGTCGGTAAACCAGTCGAGCGCGATCACTCGCCAATAGGCCGCCCGGCTGGCCTTCACGGTGAACAGCTCCTGCACCGTGCCCTGGTTGAGCTTGTCCTGGATATGGAGGATGGGCGGCGGCGCCGACAACAAGCTGCCGTCGTTGCTGCCGAACCCTCCCTTGTAATCGAGGAGCGGACTGCCGCCCGCGCCCGGTACCGACGGCCCGACCACGAGTGACAGGACGATCGCAATTGCTCCGACCGCCGCACCGCCGGCCGCGATGCGCGAGCCGCGCGGCCGGGCCGCGTGGAACCAGGTGCGCCTGGCGACCAGATCGTGTTGCGCGAGTGCGAAGAGATATCCGAGCGCGGCGAGACCGTAGAGCGCGGTCGGCGCGACCCACGCGCCGCCGCCCATCGCACCGATGACGATGAACAACGCGATGCTCGGCGCGAACGCTCCGATTGGCGCATCGAGCGAAGTCGCGATCCACGTGGTCAATGCCGCCGCGACGAACACCCCGATGAAGGCGAGCACCAACGCGGATCCGACCGGCGCGACCGGAACGACGGCGGCGCGCAGCGTGTGCGGCGCATTGTTCAACGCGTGGCCGAGCGCGGTGAGCGTCGCTCGGGTCGGGACGCCGAGCACGCTGGTCTTCGGCTCGGCCACCAGGGCCGCGAGCCAGATCCCTCCGACCGTGACCACCGCGAGGCGGATGAGCGCGTGCCAGTGACGCTTCTGCGCCCAGCCGAGGAACAGCGGGGGCGCGACCGCGGCGATAACCATCACGACGAGCCACGATCGCCCCGCGAAGACGCGCGTGAGCGCGAACGCGGCGGCGAGCGTCAGGCTCGCGCGCGCGATGCCGACTGCGATCGATGAGCGCTGGGCTGCCATCGGACCACTGCCTCGTTCCAAGAGTCGGTCAAGCTTCGGTCGGGGCCGTTCGCGACCACGAACGGTCGCCGCAATCGGCGGGTGCGGAGCAGAACATCGGTGGCTTCGGGTACGCAGGCCACGACCGTCAACTGACCGCCGTCGCGGATGAGCACCGCCAAGGCCGCCGCATCAACCGCTTGCACGCGGCCGACGATCGCGACGAGCGCGCCGGTGCGGCGCCGCGTCTCCGCGGCGACCATGCGCTCGGGCCCGTGCGGTTCGATCACAGCCAACTCGTCCATCACGCTGCCGAGATGGCGGCGGCCCTGCGTGCCGATCGTGACTCCGGTGCTGAGCATCACCTCGACCGGCCGATCGGCCCGGTCGATCGCGGTGACGATCGACGCGCACGCCTCGACCACGCGTTCGAACGATGCCCGGTCGTGCGCGCCGGGGCGAACGTCGAGCAGCACGAGAACGGGTGTGCGCCGCCGGGCTTCGTTCTGGCGCATCATCAGCTGGCCGCGGCGCGCGGTCGAACGCCAGTGCACGTGACGGAGGTCGTCACCGGGGGCGTAGTCGCGCAGCGTGTGGAACTCGCCGCTCGGTTCGATGCGCGACCGCACGCGCGGCTGGTCCCGGTCGAGATCCAACCCGCCGGTTTCCGGAGGCGGCAACACGTCACGGACGCGCGGGTAGACGATCACCTGCTCGGCGCCGAGGATGTGCCGCGAGCCTTGTACGAGTCCGAACGGATCGATCACGGTCGCGCGCAACGGGCCGACTTCGAACCGGCCCCGGCGGTCGGTCGGGAACCGGTACGCCGCACGTGCTTCTTCACCCGCGTGCAGCGGCGCGAGGAGGAGTCGCGCCGCACGCCGGCCACCGTCGAACGCGTCGTTGATCGAAAGCGTGGGTGTGTTGCGCGGCGCCTCGACCACGACGTCGACCCGGCCCTGCACGCCAACTTGCAGCCGTTCCTTCACCTCACGTCGGGCGTACAGCCGGGGCGTGTTCGCCCGGACCCATACGAACGCCACCGCCAGCGTGATCAGCGCTGCGATCGCCAGCACCGCGAGCTGCACCAGCCCGAGCACGCGCCCGGCTACGAACAGGCCGATTGCCGATCCGGCGAGCGCCCATCCGCGGCGGGTAATCACGCTGGGACCGTTAGACCGTGCGGGCGGCGGGCACCTGCACCGTGTCGAGGATCGACGTCAGCACGTCGACCGAGCTGACGGCGCGGGTCATCGCTTCCGACGACAGCACGAGTCGGTGCTCGAGCACCGACGTGGCGAGGAGCTTGATGTCGTCGGGAACGACATAGGAACGACCAACACTCGCGGCGAGCGCGCGAGCGGCGCGCTGCAATCCGAGCGCACCGCGCGGACTCACGCCGAGCAGGAGATCGCGGTGATGGCGGCTCGCCTCGACGATGTCGACGATGTACCCCTGCAGCTCGGGCGTCACGTGCACGCGCCCCAGTGCGTGCGACCAGGCGGCGATCGCCGACGCGTCGGTTACCGGTTCGAGCTCTTCGGGCGCGACCGCGCTCGTGTCTTGCGCTTCGAGAATCGCGAGCTCCGCGTCGCGGTCGGGATAGCCGATGCGTAGGCGGAGCAGGAAGCGGTCGAGCTGCGCTTCGGGCAGGGGATAGGTGCCCTCGAGCTCGACCGGATTCTGCGTCGCGATCACCAAGAACGGTGACGGCAACTCATAGGTGTGCGCGTCGACGGTGACCTGTTGCTCTTCCATCGCTTCGAGCAGTGCCGACTGCGTCTTGGGCGACGCGCGGTTGATCTCGTCGGCGAGCACGACGTTCGCGAACACACCACCGGGCCGGAACTCGAAGTCGCCGCGCGTGCGATCCCACACCGACACGCCGGTGACGTCGGAAGGGAGCAGATCGGGGGTGAACTGGATGCGCCGCCAGGTACCGCCGACCGAACGTGCCATCGCCTTGGCCAGCGACGTCTTGCCCACTCCGGGAACGTCTTCGATGAGCAGGTGACCTTCGGCGAAGAGGCAGACGAGTGCGAGGTGGATGGCGCGGCGCTTGCCGCGGATCACCGACTCGATCTGGGCCGCGAGCTGGTCGAACAGTTCTTTGAATTGCGGCCCGAGGCCGTTCGGGTCGCCGCCGACGGCAGCCTGTTCGATCGGTGCGTCGGCTCCGAAGGAGTGTTCCGGGCGGGGCGCGGTCTGCACCGGTGTCGTCCTCCGTCTGGGGCCCGATTGGAGTGCCGGGGGGATGCAACGCGAGACCGTCAGCCCCCGCGACGGACCCAGCAGGTTCCAAGCTACCGTGCTCGACATGAGAGCGTCCCGCGGCCGTGGGAATACCTCGAGCGCCAATTCCCCCTATACGCGCCGCAAGATTCTTCTCGGTGCGCCGGCTTGGATTCGCGCATTTCTCGCAGTGCTGGTGCGCCCTCACCTCTGGGCGGTCGCCCTGCGCCAGGCCGGACGGATCGCTCGGCCGCAATGGTGGAAGCAATCACCGTTCCTCCCGCTCCCGGACGCGGGGTATCTCCGCTTCCGGCTCGTGACTGCCTACGGCGACACCGTCGCACCGGCACCCGACGACCTCGTTTCATACTTGGAGTGGTGCCGGAGCCGGTAGCTCTACACTTTCCCGACCGGAGGTGAACACCGCGTGGCCAGGAGCCTCTTGCTCAACGCCAGCTTCGAGCCGTTGTGCGTGGTGTCGTCGCGGCGAGCGGTCGTCCTGGTGTTGAAGGAAAAGGCCGAGATCGTCCACCGGAACGGCGCCGAGATGCGTTCGGAGCGGCGCAGCATCCCGGTCCCTACGGTGATCCGCCTCGTCCATTTCGTTCGGGTTCCGTTCCGTGCGACTGCGCCGTTGTCCCGCCGGGCGGTGTTCGCCCGCGACAACCAGCGCTGTCAGTACTGCGGGCGCGCAGCTGAGAATCTCGATCACGTGGTGCCGCGATCGCGGCGGGGTACGCACACGTGGGACAACGTCGTTGCGTCGTGCCGGTCGTGCAACGCGCGCAAGGGCGACCGCCTGCCCGAAGAGTGCGGCATGCGCCCGCGGCTCGCGCCGGTCGCACCGCACGCGACGCAATCACTGATCGTGTCGGCCGGACCGGTCGATCCGGCCTGGCATCCTTACTTGACGAACCTCGAGGCCGTCTCGGCCTGATTCGTTCGATCGTTAGTGGTTAGTAGTACGTGTCGTCGTCGTCATCCGCGGCGGGCGCGAGGCGACTGAGCAGTCCGACCAGCTCTTCGCGGAAACGGTCGCGATCCTGGCGCGCCGCTCGCCGGATCTCCATCGCCTCTCGCTCCGCGGTCGCCAGAATCTCGGCCGCGTTGGCGTTCTGCGCAGTAACGACAACCGGCTCGATGTCGGGAGTTGCGTCGGCGATCTTGCGGAGCTGCTTCGAGAGCTTCCGTTCGAGCCGGTCGACCTGCTCGGAGAGCTTCGCGATCGCTTCGCTCTCGGAGTGGTGGTTCGGGTGCTCGAGGCGGGCTTCCTGACGAATCGCCTCGGCATCGCGGCCGGCGCGTTCGAGCACGTTGGCCGCATCAGCCTCGGCCCGGGCCAGGAGCTCGGCCGCGTCGATCGTGATCGCCTGCCGGGCCCGTTCGGCCGACGCGACCTTGGCGCTGGTCGCTTCGAACGCGTTGCGGGCGGCGCTCAACTCGTTACGAGCTTCCGCGGTGAGCTCGCGCGTCGTGGTGAGCGACCGTTGCAGCTGTTCGAGCTCGGCGCGATCGCGGGCGAGCGCGGCCGTTGTTTCCGTTCGACGCGTCTCGAGCTCGCCAACCTCGGTGCGTGCGGCGTCGAGCTCGCTGCGCGCCGCGTCGAGCTCATTACGGGCGTCGGAGCTCTCGGCCTGGTGGCGCAGTTGTTCGAGCTCGGCCTCGAGCGCTTCCGCGTGCTCGTCGAGCGTGCTGACGGACCGACGCGTCGTCTCGAGCTCGCTGCGCAGACCGAGCGCGTCGTTGCGCGTGGTGTCGAGCTCTTCGCGTGCGGTGTCGAGATCCGCGGCCTGGGCGATGATCTGCGCTTCGAGCAACGAGACCGCGGCGCGAGCTTCGTCCAACTCCGTCGTTCGCTCGGCCAGGTTCGCTTCGAGTGTGGCAATCGTGCTCGTTGCCTCGGCGCGAGCGCGTTCCGACTCCACGTAGGCCTGCTCGCGATCAGCGGCGAGGGCTTCGAGCTCGGCGATGCGTTCGCGACTCGTGACGAGTGCGGCGTCGATCTCGGCGTGTTCGAAGTCGGAGCGGGCGATCGACTGCTCGAGCTCTTCCACACGAGCGCGGGCGGCTGTCGAGGTCGGCGTGCGCGGTGTCGCGTTCGCTGACCCGAGCGACCATCGTCGACTCGAGCTCGGCGGAGCGGGCGAGCAACGCCACCAACTCGGCCTGGGCCCGATCGACCTCGGCGTGCATCCGCTCGGCCCGGGCCTCGGCGCTGATCCAACGGTCGACGATCTCGTCGTCGCGCGGAACCTCGACCGATGCGTGAGCGGCTTCGATCGGGGCTACTTCCTCTTCCTCGATCGCGGCCGACGCGGCTTCGGCGCGGGCCGCGGCCATCTCGATCGCGCTCGCCGCTTCGGCGAGGCTCGGCGTGGCTTCTTCTTCCACTTCTTCCATGGGGGTTGTTTCCGCTTGCGGCGCGGCCGCAACTTCCATGGCCGCGGTTTCTTCGGTTTCTTCGGTTTTCGGTTTCTTCGGTTTCTTCGGCTCGCTTCGGCCGGCTCGCTCATCGCGATGGCGGGCTCGTCGACCACGTTCTCGGCGATGGGCGGGTTCGCCCACAGGACGCTGGCGGGTACTGCTCTCGGGCCGGCCGCGTCTTCGTCGCTGATCCGCGTGTCGCTTATTTGCGTGGCGCCGATGAGCGTGTCACCAATGAGGTCGTCTTCGTGCGTCGCGAGGAACTCGCGCGGCTTCGAGCGGATCGGCGCTGGGGTCGATACCGATCTCGGCGAGAATTTCTGCAATGCGCGCGATCGTCTCCGCGTTGTCGTCGTGGCGTTCTTCAACCGCCGGCATCGCGGCGTACGCGGTCGCGAACTCGTCGAACGTCGAGAAGCCGAGCATGTGCAACGCGTCGCTCTCTTCGTTCACCGCATCGTGCAAACGGCGCCGCGACTTCGGCGTCGCGAGCATGCGCGCCGCGCGTTGCTGCGCGTCGGCCGTCGCTTCGTGGAGGCGGCAAATCTCGGCTGCTGTATCCGAAGTCAGGGTTGCACCGGAGAGTTGGACCGGACGCGCGTCGGCCGCGGTCGTCGCGGCGCGCAGCTCGTCGATCGAGCCGTCACTGTTCGCGTCGTTCGATCCGTCATCGCTCGAGTCGTTTGACCCGTCACCACTTGAGCCGTCACCACTCGAGTCGTAACTGGTCGAGTCGGGTTCATTCGCATCGATCTGGGTCACGCCGGAGTCCTCCTCCGCGGTGAGCAGGTGCGAGTCGACGAACAGCGACGACCCCCAGAGCGGCGCGTCGTCGGGCGAATCGAACGCCTTCGACTCCTGCGCTTCGCTGTCTGCGAACTCCTCGGACTGCTCGATCCGGCCGGACGGTTCTTCGGTCACCGTCTCTACGTCGGAATTTCGAGCCCGGTCCTGAACGCGACTGCGGCCGAACCTCATGTTCACGACGCCTCCTGGGGTCGGACTCCTCGCCGGGTGCGGCGAAACGGTCTTGGGGGCTGGCGGTCTTGGGCTGGCGGGGTAGTCGAACGGAAGGGAGCGCCGGGGAGAGAAGTGTTGACGCTGTGGGGGATTGTGTCATAAGGTGGCGCCTGGTGGTGGAAAGGGGAGGATATCCCCACACCGGATGGTGCAGGTGGTGGGCCGCGAATGTTCCTGGGAGAGCACCAGCACTCCCTTGACGCGAAGGGGAGGGTCATCCTCCCGGCCCGCTTCCGAGACCAGCTGGAGGACGGTGCGGTGATGGCGAAGGCCCTGGACGGTTGTCTGGCCGTGTACCCGGTGGAGGAGTTCCAACGGGTCGCCGCCAACCTCCAGGACGCGCGATCGCGGGGCGCAACGGAGCGCCAGGCCGCTCGCTCGTACTTCTCGGGCGCGGTCGAGATCACGCCCGACAAGCAGGGCCGGGTCGCCATCCCGGCGCATCTCCGCACGTTCGCCCACCTCGAACGCGAGGTGATCGTGGCCGGCAACTTCGATCACATCGAGATCTGGAACTCCGAAGATTTCAGCACGCGGGACCAGCAGGGCTCCGCGTCGATCGTCGGCGGCGAAGGCATCGACGACTTCATGTAATCCCAGTTATTTGCGAGTGCTCATTTTGAAATAACAGACGGAATACGGTTTGTCCCGGGCCCGTCTCCAGCCCCTCGGCCGGCGCGGTTGTTGGCCCCTACTCCGCCCGCTTTCAGCCGTTGCCGACCCGGAACCGAGGCTCACGCCGCGACATCCCGGGCGGCGCCTAGTCGACCGGGGGGCTGGAGACGGGGCCGGTGGCAGCTGCGGTTCCGGCGAAACGGTGAGGAGACGGATGTGGAGGCGGAGTTCTCGCATCTCCCGGTGATGGTTCGGGAGGTGGTGGAGCTCCTCCTGCCCGTCCCGGTCGGACTGATCGTCGATTGCACGGTGGGCGGCGCGGGCCACTCGGCCGCGTTACTCGGCGCGCGATCCGACCTTCGTCTGCTCGGTATCGACCGTGACGCCGACGCCGTAGCTGTTGCCAGTCATCGACTCGAACCCTTCGGGGATCGGGCCAAGGTCGTGCAAGGGGGTTTCGAGCAGCTCGCCGAGCTGGTCGATCGCCATAGCCAGGGGGAGCAAGTCATGGGCATCTTGATGGACTTGGGAGTGAGCAGCCCGCAACTCGATCGACCCGAGCGTGGGTTCTCGTATCGATTCGACGCGCCGCTCGACATGCGCATGGATGCCAAACAGGCGCTCACCGCGGCCGACGTCGTGAACGACTACGACGAGGAAGAGCTCGCCGATCTCATCTTCCGCAACGGTGAAGAGCGCTTCGCCCGCCGGATCGCGCGCGGCATCGTCGCCGCCCGACCGTTGCACACGACGCGTGAGCTCGTCGACGTGATCCGTTCCTCGATCCCCGCTGCGACCCGTCGCAAAGGCGGCCATCCCGCGCGTCGCACGTTCCAGGCCATCCGGATGGAGGTCAACCGCGAGCTCCCGAATCTCGCCGATGCACTCGGCGAATCGGTGCACGTGGTGGGCCCCGAGGGGCGGGTGTTGGTACTCGCGTACCACTCGCTCGAAGACCGCATGGTCAAGGAGACCTTCGCCGCATGGGCCGGCACGGGCGGTCCCGCGCTGCCGCGGCTTCCCGTACAGGAAGCTCGCCGCAGCCCACTTGTTCGCTTGTTGACCCGCCGGCCGCTTCGGCCGCGTGCAGACGAGGTCGCCGCGAACCGGCGAGCCGAGAGCGTCCGTCTGCGCGCCGTCGAGCGGTTGAGCGAGCCGGCGTGATCACGCCGAGCGGGTCATGACCGCGGCACCTTCCCGTCGAACCCGACCCCCTGTACATCCCGCCCGTCGGGAAGGTGCCGCGCGTACTCCTTCTGGGCGTACTTCTTCTGGGCGCAGCGTCGCTCGCGCATGCAGTCACGTTGGATCCGAATGTTCTCCCCGAGGGAGAGCCGGGCGAACATCGGGCTCCGAAGCATTTGCGAGTGGCGCCGACGGTGTCGAAGCGGGTGTTGCGTCAACGGCGACGCGCCCGCTTCGCCATCGTGGGAGTGGCCGCGATCTCGGCGCTCTCGATGTTCCTCCTCGTGACGTTCCACGTGTTCGCCGTGCAGTCGTCGTTCCAGCTCGACAAGCTCGAACGGGAGCGTTCCGACGCGCAACGCCAGAACGAGCTGCTGCGCAACCTGGTCGCGAAGCGTTCCTCGGCGACGACCATCTCCAAGCTCGCGGCCGGGTTCGGCATGATCGCCGTAACGCCGGTCCAGGTCACCGTCACCGCGAGCGGAGTGACCGTCCCGAACACGTCGGCGACCCCGGTCACGATGCCCGCCCAGGACTACAAAGCTCTTGGCTCCCAGCAGCCCTAAGGGCACCGCGGCGCGCCCGTCGCACCCCGCCCCGCTCCGCGAGAAAGCCCGGTGGCAGGCCCAGTGGCCGCGCGGAAGCTGCTGGCCAACCCGGCTCGCCGGCTCGCGTTTTGCAGTTTGCTGGTCGTCGTCGTGTTCGGCGCGCTCGCGTTCCGGGTGACGCAGCTCCAGGTGTTGAGCGGCAACCGGTACAAGGAGATGTCGCTCCGCCAGACGCAACAGACGGTTCCGTTGACCGCGCAGCGCGGAACGATCTTCGATCGCAACGGCAGCGATCTCGCGATGTCGATCGAGCTCACGTCGATCTACGCCGACCCGAAGCAGGTCACCGACGACATCACGTACGCGGCCGAACTCGCGCCGATCCTGCACATGTCGCGCACGGACATCCTGGCGCAACTCTCCGACAAGCACCTCGACTTCGCGTACCTCGACCGCCGCGTCAGCGACAAGACCGTGGCCCGGGTGAAGAAGCTCGAGTTGCCGGGCATCGGCTTCGTGCCGGAGTCGGCCCGCCGGTATCCCGCGGAGCCGTTGGCGGGTTCGCTGATCGGTCACGTGGGTGGCGAAGGTTCGGGACTCGAAGGCGGGAACGGCCTCGAGTACCTCTACGACAAGTTGCTCGCGGGCAGGAACGGCAAGCTCATCGTGGAGCGGGATCAGCAGGGTCTCGACATCCCGAACACGGCCACGCACGAGGTCGAGGCCCGGCGCGGTTCCGACCTGATCCTCACGCTCGACGAGTCACTCCAGTGGCAGGCCGAGCAGGCGCTCATCGATCAGGTGACCGCGACGAGCGCGAAGGGTGGCATGGCCGCGGTCGTCGACGTGACCACCGGCGACGTGCTCGCGTTGGCGTCGGTCGACGGGGCCGACGCGCACGGGCCGGCCCGGCCGTCGGGCCCGGGGGAGATCAACCAGCCGCTCATGGAGTTGTTCGAGCCGGGTTCGACCAACAAGCTCATCACGCTCTCCACCGCGATCGAAGCCGGTGTCGTCGGTCCCGACACGATGATCGATGTGCCGCCGGAGTTGCGCGTCGGCGATGCCACGTTCACCGACGTCGATTCGCACGGCGACGTGAAGATGTCGGTGGCCGACATCCTGCGCGAGTCGTCGAACATCGGAACGATCGAGATTGCCCAGCACCTGTCGAAGGATCAGCTCGCGGGCGCGCTGCGATCGTTCGGGCTCGGTTCGCCGACCGCGGTCGACTTCCCCGGTCAAGCGTCGGGACTGTTGCTGGATCCCACCAAGTACTACGACACCGGTCTCGCATCGACCGCGATCGGATACGGCGTTGCGGTCACGGGCATGCAGATGCTCGATGCGTACGCCACGATCGCCAACGGCGGCGTGACCCGTCCGCCGCGCTTGCTCGACGCGACCGTCGACTGGCAAGGCAAGCGGCACCCCGCGCTCGAGCAGCGCGGTCGGCGCGTGGTGTCCCCGCAGACGGCGTCGGAGATGACCTCCATGCTCACGGGAGTGGTGAGCGACGGAACCGGCGCGTGCGCCGCGATTCCGGGCTACCTCGTCGCGGGCAAGACGGGTACCTCGCGTAAGGCCGTCGACGGCGGTTACTCCAAGGGCACGATGGCATCGTTCATCGGGTACGCGCCGGCACTCCACCCACGGCTCGCCGCGATCGTCGTGCTCGACGAACCCACGTCTGAATACGGCGGTGCCGCCGCGGCGCCGGTGTTCTCGAGCGTGATGCAATTCGCGCTGTTCGCGGAGCCACGTCGCCCCCGACGACGTGGGGAACACCCAGTTCAACGCGTCACGCGCGACCGCGGCGACGACCGGGGCCAACTGCGATCCGCCGGCAACCGCACTCGCGGCGTTGCGCCAGGCCGCCGCGACCACGACCACGACGACCACCACTGCGACCGCTACGACGACGCCCACTCCAGGGACGACTCCGGATACGAACCGGGACACGACCACGAGCACGCTTGCGAAGAACCAGGTTCCCGCAGAGTCGAAGGCGACGCCCACTAGCCTCGGCCACGACACGTCCCAGAGCGGATAGGGGGGCGCGTGCGACTGCACGACCTCCTCGCCGGCCTGGCGGAATCCGATGGAGCGGCACCGCCTGACGTACGGGGCGAACCCGAGGTCGAGATCAGCTCCGTCGTTCACGACAGCCGCGAGGTACAGCCCGGAGCGTTGTATTGCTGCATTCGAGGGTCACAGCACGACGGGCATCGCTTCGCGCCCGACGCGGTGGCCGCGGGGGCGGTGGCGCTGCTCGTGGAGGAGTGGCTCGACCTCGACGTTCCCCAAGCGCGCGTGCAATCCGTGCGGGCGGTGCTCGGTCCGATCGCGTCCCGCTTCTTCGCGTCTCCCTCCCAGACGATGCGCGTGCTCGGTGTCACCGGTACGAACGGCAAGACCACGACTACGTATCTGCTCGAAGCGATCGCGGATGCCGCCGGTGATCGCACGGGCGTGATCGGAACCGTTTCTGCGCGCATCGGCGAGCACCTCTTGCCGTCGCTGCACACCACACCGGAAGCCACGGAATTGCAGGCGGCGCTGGCGGCGATGCGCGACGACGACGTGGCAACGGTGGCGATGGAGGTCTCGTCGCACGCGCTCGATCAACGACGCGTCGACGCGACCAGCTTTGCCGTGGCCTGCTTCACCAATCTCTCGCACGACCATCTCGACTATCACGGGTCGCTCGACGCGTACTTCGAAGCCAAGGCTCGTTTGTTCACGCCCGACTTCACGCGCAACGCCGCGGTCCACATCGGTGACGAGCACGGCGCCCAGCTCGCGACCCGCGCCCGAGGGCTCGGTCTGACCGTGTCGGGTTTCGCAGTCGACGATCCCGACGCCGATGTGGCCGCTCGCAACGTCGAGTTGCTGCCCGATGGCACGAGGTTCGATCTCGTGGGCCTCGGGCCCGAACCCGTGCCGGTGTGCACCGCCCTCGTCGGCTCGTTCAACGTCGTCAACGCGCTCGGTGCTGCGGCCACCGCCGTCCTCGCCGGCTTCGAGCTCGACGCGGTGGTTGCCGGCCTCGAACGACCGGTCGTCGTGCCGGGCCGCATGGAACGGATCGACGCGGGCCAGGACTTCACCGTGCTCGTCGACTACGCGCACACCCCGGATGCGCTGCGCAACGCGCTCGGTGCCGCGCGCGAGCTGACCGTCGACGACGGCCGGGTGATCGTCGTGTTCGGCTGCGGCGGCGATCGGGATCGCGCGAAGCGGCCGGTGATGGGCGAGATCGCAGCCCGCCTCGCGGATCGGGCCTATGTGACGTCCGACAACTCCCGCTCCGAGGACCCCGGTGCAATCGTCAACGAGATCGTCGCCGGCATCCCCGCGGCCGACCCCGCAAACAGTTATCCGGGCGGAGAGGTCGTCACCGTGTTGGATCGCCAGATGGCCATCAGTGCCGCGATCGGTGCCGCGCGCGCCGGTGACGTCGTGATCGTGGCCGGCAAGGGCCACGAAACCGGTCAGACCGCGAACGGCGAGACCAAGCCGTTCGACGACCGCGTCGCCGCCCGCGCCGAGCTGGTCGGGCGCTCGTGAAAACCGCCCATGAGATCGCGCGTGAAGCGGGCGGCACGGTGGTCGCGGGTACCACCGACGCCAAAGTCACCTCGTGGGCGTTCGACTCTCGCGTGCTCGATCCGGGTGCGTGCTTCGTCGCGCTCGGCGGGCGAGCGCGATGGTCGCGAGTTCGTTCCCGCGGCGTTCGCGGGCGGCGCGAGCGTGGCGCTGGTATCGGCGCCCGCGCCCGACGTGGCGTTGCCGCACGGGGCGGCCGTGGTCGAAGTGGCAGATGCGTTGCGCGGGTTACAGCGCGTCGCGGCCGCCGACCGGCGGGCCCGTTCCGACCTGCGCGTGGTCGCGGTCGCGGGATCGACCGGCAAGACCTCGACCAAGGATCTCCTCGCCGCGGTGCTCGCGCCGCTCGATTGCTACGCGAGCCCGGAGTCGTACAACAACGAGTTCGGTCTCCCGATCACCCTGCTCAACACACCCGCGATCTCCAAGGTGGTCGTCGCCGAGATGGGGGAGCGCTTTCCCGGCGACATCAAAGCGCTGTGCGATATCGCGCGTCCCGAGATCGGTGTCGTCACCAATGTCGGCCTCGCGCACGCCGAGCATCTCGGCGGCGCCGCGGGCGCGGCGGAAGTGATCGGCGAGCTGATCGACGCGCTCCCCGACGGCGGCCTCGCGGTGTTGAACGCCGACGACGTGTGGAGTCGCACGCTCGAGGCGCGAGCACCGGGCGGCGCCGCGACGATCACCGTCGGATTCTCGGCCCGGCGCCGACTACCGCATCGAAGGCGTCGAGCTCGACGCCGAGCTCCGGCCCCGCTTCGCGCTGAACGGCCGGCGCATCGAAGTCCCGTTGCACGGCGAACACCAAGCAGTGAACGCCGCGCTCGCCCTCGCGGTCGCGCACCGCGCGTTCGCGATCCCGCTCGACATCGCGGCCGAGTCGCTCGGATCGGTACGGCCCGCGCGGTGGCGGCTCGAGCGCCACGTCGCCGACAACGGCGTGATCGTGTTGAACGACGCCTACAACGCGAATCCGACGTCGATGAACGCGGCGTTGCGCGCGTTGGCCCAGACCGGGACCACCGGCCACCGGATCGCGATTCTCGGTGACATGCTCGAGCTGGGGCGCTACGCCGACGAGGCCCACGCCGAGGTCGGCGTGCTGGCATCGGAGCTCGGGATCGACGTCGTCATCGGCGTCGGCGCGGGCGGCGACCAGATCGCCGCCGCCGCGATCGGAGACGACGTGCACACCGCGCCCGATGCCGTCGGCGCGCTGCGGATCGCGATCGACACGGTCGAACCGGGCGATGCGGTACTCGTGAAGGCGAGCCACGCGGTGGGGCTCGAGACCGTCGCGGCCGGGCTGCTCGAACACCTCGCCGCGCACCGGGGCGCTCACGGGGGAGTGGCGTCGTGATCGCGATGCTCATGGCCGCGGGCGCGGCGTTCCTGGTGACGGTGTTCGTCGACGCCGGTGCTCATCGCGCGCCTGCAGCGCCAGGGGATCGGCCAGCAGATCCGCGACGACGGGCCGATCGCGCACCCGCACGCGGCGAAGGCCGGCACGCCGACCATGGGTGGCATCGCGATCGTCGGCGCCGCGGTGATCGGCTATCTGGTCGCGCACTTCCGCCATAAGTCGGTGGCGTTCTCGAGCTCGGGTTGGACGCTGATCATCCTGATCGGCGGACTGGGCGCGGTCGGCTTCCTCGACGACTACCTCGGCGTGCGCGCCCGGCGGAACCTCGGGTTGCGCAAGCGAGGCAAGACGCTCGGGATCGTCGCGGTCGCGGCGGTGTTCGCGTGGCTCGCGCACGACTTCGCGCACACCTCGACGCACCTTTCGTTCACCCGGCCGCTCAGCACCGATCTCGGGACCACCGGATGGTTCGTGCTCGCGATCCTGGTCGTCTACGCCACGGCCAACGCGGTGAATCTCACTGACGGGCTCGACGGGCTCGCAGCCGGATCATCGGCGTTCGTGTTCGCCGCGTTCATGATCATCGCGTTCACGGAATTCCGCCACGACACGCTCTACGGCATCCAACGCGCCCAGGCACTCGACCAGGCGATCGTCGCGGCGGCGATGTTCGGCGCGTGCGCGGGATTCCTTTGGTGGAACGCGGCTCCCGCGCGGATCATCATGGGCGACACGGGCTCGCTCGCGCTCGGCGGCGCGATGGCGGGCCTCGCGCTGTTGACGCGCACCACGTTGCTGCTGCCGATCCTCGCGGGCCTGCCGGTGCTCGAGACGCTGTCGGTCGTCGCCCAGGTGATCTCGTATCGCGGGTTTCGCAAGCGGGTGCTGCGCATGGCGCCGATCCACCATCACTTCGAAGTCGGCGGCTGGTCGGAGTTCACGGTGACCGTGCGGTTCTGGCTGTTCGCCGGGATCTGCGTCGCGCTCGCGATCGGCATCTTCTACGCCGACTTCCTGCACCTGCTCGGCCCGGGTCTCGAGTGATGGGGCTCGAGTGATGCGCGCGGTGGTGATCGGGCTGGCGGAGACCGGAGTCGCGGTGACGCGGCGCCTGCGCGCCGAAGGCTGGGACGTCACGGTGATCGAGGACGCGCCCTCGGCGACCACGCGATACGCCGAACGCGCCGCCGAGGTGCGAGCGTTGGGCGCTCGGCTGCGACGAGGCGCCCGCACGCCGCCGCGATCGAAGCCGAGGTTCGGGCCGCAGATCTCGTCGTACCGAGCCCGCTGGTGCGGCTCGACCATCCCGCGCTCGTCGCGGCCGGCGACGCCGGGGTGGCGGTGCGGAGCGAGATCGACCTCGCGGGCGAGCGGACCACCGTTCCGATCGTGGCCGTCACCGGGACGAACGGCAAGACCACGGTGACCACACTTACTGCAGCGATGCTCGGCGGCGTCGGGCCGGCGCGTGGTCGCGGCGGGGAATCTCGGCCGGCCCCTCATCGACGCGGTCGACGATCCGGTCGACGTGATCGTCGCCGAGGTGTCGTCGTTCCAACTCGCGTGCTCCGAGACGTTCCACCCCCGCGTGAGCGTCGTGCTCGCGATCACCCCCGACCATCTCGATTGGCACGGGACCTACGAGGAGTACGTCGCGGCCAAGGCGCGGATCACGCGTCGCCAGAACGCCGACGACGTGTTGGTGTTCGATGCCGACGATGCCGACGCGACCACGATCGCGGCCGCGTCGCCAGCGCGCACGCGGGGCTTCTCGCGCCGCGCGCGATGCAGTCGGCGACGCGCGGGAGGTCGATGGCCGCCTCGTCGACGCCAACGGCGCGATGATCGCGAATATCGAAGACATGCGGCCGCGCGTTGGTGCACGATCGCACAAACGCGCTGGCAGCGCGGTCTCGCGGCGATTGCGGCCGGCGCGACCACGCGAGGGTGTGCGCGCCGCGCTCGCGACCTACGAGACCCTCCCTCATCGCGTCGCGCTGGTCGGCGAAGCTGGTGGTGTGCAGTGGTACGACGATTCGAAGGCGACCAACCCCGACGCGACGTTGCGCGCGCTCGAGTCGTTCGACTCGGTGGTCTTGCTGGCGGGCGGTCGCAACAAGGGTCTCGATCTCTCGGTGCTCGCACGAGGAGCTCGCACCTGCGGGGCGTGGTCGCGTTCGGGGAGGCCGGACCCGAGGTCGCCCGCGTGTTCGCGGATTCGGTACCGACCGAGACGGTCGTCTCGATGCACGACGCGGTACTGGCCGCGGCGCGCCTGGCCGAACCGGGCGATGCAGTGTTGCTGTCACCCGCGTGCGCCTCGTTCGACGCCTACGCGAACTACGCGCAACGCGGTGACGATTTTGCGGCGGAGGTCGCTCTCCTGATGGAAGGCCACTTGACTGAGAGAGGGCTCACGTGACCGCGATCGCCCCCCGCATCCGACATGCCGCGGCTCACACGCGCGCCGTTCGCAGCGCGTCCGCACCGTGATCGTGCGCCGGCACAATGCGCTGCCGCGCCCGCCTACCTACGTGATCCTCTGCGCGACGGTCGGCGTGTTGAACATCGTCGGCCTGGTGATGATCCTGTCGGCATCGTCGGTCGCGGCACTCAGCGACTACGGCTCGTCGTGGTACTTCTTCGACCGCCAGTTCCTCTGGGCGGTGCTCGGCGCGGGCGCGTTCATCGCAGCGTCGAGCTTCGACTACCACGTGTGGAAGCGGCTCGCGCCGTGGCTGTTGGGTCTGGCCGTGTCGCACTGCTCGTGGTGCTCGTGCCCGGTGTCGGCATCATGGTCGACGGTTCGCGGCGTTGGCTCGGTGCCGGGCGCGATCCGAGTGCAGCCGAGCGAGCTCGCCAAGATTGCGTTGCTGTGTTGCGGCGCCGACACGTTGTCGCGGCGCGCCGACAAGCTCGACGACTGGCGGCAGTGGCGGCCGGTGCTGCTGGTGCTCGGCGGTCTGGGTGGATTGGTCATGCTCGAGCCCGACCTCGACTCCGTGATCGTGCTCGCGCTCATCGGCGTTTGCACTGTTGATCGTCGGTGGCGTGCGCAGCCGCGCACCTCGGACGGTTGTTCGCGATGGGTGCCGGGCTCGTGACGGTGCTCGCGTTCGCCGCGCCCTACCGCCGGGCGCGGATGCTTGCGTTCATGCACCCGTGGGCCGACCAGAAGCGCACCGGCTACCAGATCGCACAGTCATTGATCGCGCTCGGCAGCGGTGGCGTGAACGGCGTCGGGCTCGGCGCCGGTCGGGCCAAGTGGATGTTCCTGCCCAACGCGCACACCGACTTCATCTTCGCGGTGATCGGCGAGGAGCTCGGGCTCATCGGTTGCCTGCTGGTGCTCGCGCTGTTCGCGGGGCTCGGGCTGGTCGGCTTCCGAGTCGCGCAGCGCGCGCCCGATCGGTTCGGGATGCTCCTGGCCGCCGGTGTGACCGCGTGGATCGTCGGTCAGGCGGTCGATCAACCTCGGCGCGGTCGTCGGGCATGCTGCCCGGTGTCGGGGATCACACTCCCGTTCCTGTCGGCCGGTGGTTCGTCACTCGTGATCACGATGCTCGGCGCGGGGATCCTCGCCAACGTCGCGCGCCGCACCCCGGCTCGCCGTCCCCCGGCGCGCGCCACGACGTGAAACACGGAGACGTCTTCGCCCTGTTCGCCGGCGGCGGGACCGGTGGGCATACGTACCCGGCGATCGCGGTCGCGCAGGAGCTCGTGCAGCGGGGTCACCCGCGCGAGTCGTTGCGGTTCGTGGGCGGACGGCGCGGAATCGAAGGCCGAGTGGTGACCGAGGCGGGATTCGCGATCGACCTGCTCGCGGGCCGCGGTCTGCAACGGCGCTTCACACCCGAGAACGTGGTCGCGAACGTCGGCGCGATCTGGGCGCGTTCACCGCGTTCGTCGTCGCGCTCGACCTCGTGCGGCGCTACCGGCCGCGCGTCGTCGTGGGATTCGGCGGCTACGCGTCGTTGCCGTGCGTCGTCGCCGCACGCGTGTTGCGGGTGCCGACGGTCGTGCACGATCAGGATGCGGTGCCGGGACTCGCCAATCGGATCGGGGTGCGCCTCGGTGCCCGCACCGCGGTGTCACTTCCGGGCGCGACTCTCGGCGACGCCACGCTGACCGGCAATCCGGTTCGAGCGTGCGATCGCGCGATCGTCCGCGATCCCGCGCATGATCCGGCCCTCCTCGCCGTCTTCGGCGGCGCGCAGGGTGCCCGTACGATCAACCGCGCCGTCGTCGGTTGCTACGACTTCTGGCGCGACCGCACCGACCTGACGGTTCGGCACGTGTGCGGACCGCGCAACGAGGATGCAGTGCGCCGCGACGCTCGCCTGCGCAGCGCCGGGAAGGTGACACGTTGGCCTACGAGCTGGTTCCCTACGAGCCGCACATGGAGTCGTTGCTCGCCCGGGCGACACTGGCCGTGTGCCGGGCCGGCGCGGGAACCATCGCCGAGCTCACCGTGGCCGGAGTGCCGTCGGTGCTGGTGCCGCTGCCGGGTTCGCCCGGCGATCACCAGGTGCGCAACGCCCGAACCCTCGAGCAGGCGGGGGCCGCGGTCGTGGTGCTCGACGACGAATGCGGCGCGGCGCGGCTCGACGCGGTCGTGTCGAAGCTGCTCGGCGAGCCCAATCGTCTGACGGAGATGGGCGCCGCCGCGAAAGGACTGGGCCGGCCCGACGCCGCCGCCCGGTTGGCCGATCTCGTCGAAGAGCACGCCCGTGGGTGACGCGACCCCCGGGAAGCCGACCCCCCGGTATATCGTCTCGGTTCCGCCGCTCGATCTGACCCGGCCCCGCAAGCTGCACATCGTGGGTGTCGGCGGCGTCGGCATGAGCGCGATCGCGTTGCTGCTCGTGCGTATGGGTCACACCGTGAGCGGCTCCGACATCAAGGACTCGGTCGTGCTCGCACGGCTCGAGGCCGCGGGGGTCGCGCGTCATCGTCGGCAACCGCGCCGAGAACGTGCCGGCCGACGCCGACGCGGTCGTCTACTCGACCGCGATCCCGGAACGAAACGTCGAGCTCGAACGCGGCCCGCGAGCTCGGCGTCACGGTCTTGCACCGTTCGGCCGCGCTGGCCGCGCTCGCCGCGACGCGGCGCACGATCGCGGTCGCGGGTTCGCACGGCAAGACGACGACGTCGTCGATGCTGGCGCTCATCTTGCGCGGCGCGGGCTGGCAGCCGAGTTTCGTGATCGGCGGCGAGGTGAACGAGGTCGGTGCCAACGCCGCGTTCGGCGAAGGCGAATGGCTCGTGATCGAAGCCGACGAGAGCGATGGCACCTTCCTGCGGCTCGGCGCCGAGGCCGCGATCGTCACCAGTGTCGAACCCGACCACCTCGACTACTACGGCGGCTTCGATCCGCTCGTTGCCGCCTTCGAGGAATTCGTCGACGGGGTGCCCGGATGCGATCGTGGCCTGCGCCGACGACCCCGTCGCGGCGCGCATCGCGGCGGCCGGCCCGGATCCGCACCTACGGCCGCGACGAGCCGCGCGACTACCGCATCGTCGACGCCCGAACCGAGGCCGACGCCGAGCGGTTCACGCTCGTGGCCGACGGCAGTGCGTTGGGCGAGTTGGTGGTCCCGTTGGCGGTGCACGCCGCGACCAACGCGGCCGGCGCGGCCGCGCTGGCGCTCGAGCTCGGCGTTCCCTTCGACGCGATCGCGGCGGCGCTGCGGGGCTTCGGTGGCGTCGCCCGCCGGTTCGAGCGCCGGGGCGAGCTCGACGGCGTCACGTACGTCGACGACTATGCGCACCTTCCGGGCGAGGTCGCGGCCGCGATCGCGACCGCGCGCCGGGGCGGCTGGAACCGGGTGGTCGCCGTGTTCCAACCGCACCGGTACACGCGTACGGCCGGCGCTGTGGCAAGACTTCGCGGGCGCGTTCGACGAGGCCGATGCGGTGGTGCTCACCGACGTGTACGCGGCGGGGGAAACACCGATCGCGGGAGTGTCGGGGCGGCTCTGGTTCATGCGGTCGTCGACGCGTCGCCGGGCCTGCCCGTGACGTATCTGCCGCGCCACGCCGATCTCGTCGACGTGCCGCGCCGGTTCGCCGGCCGGGCGACGTCGTGCTGACCCTCGGCGCCGGCGATCTCACCACCATGCCCGACACCTGGCTCGCGCGAGCGGCCGAAGTCATGAGTGTCGTCGCGCTCGAAGATCTCGCGGCGCACGCTCGAGTCGCGTCTTCCCGGGCGGGTGCGTGCGCGACGCGCCGAGCGCGGAGCTCACGACCTATCGCTGCGGTGGGCCGCTCGCGGTGTTCGTGCGCGCCGGCGAACGAGGACGACCTCACGGTCGTCGCCGAGGTCGCTGCGCGACACCGACGCCGCCGTGCTCGTGGTCGGCCGCGGTTCGAACCTGCTCGTGGCCGACACCGGTTTCGCCGGCGTCGCGATCACGCTCGCCGATGATCTCGAGCTGCTCGACATCGATCGCGACGTCGCGCAGGTCCGCGCGGGCGGAGCGGTGCCGCTGCCCGTGCTCGCCCGGCGGGCGGCCGCGGTCGGCGTCGGCGGCTTGGAGTTCTTCGTCGGCATTCCCGGGTCGGTCGGCGGCGCGGTGCGCATGAACGCGGGCGGCCACGGCTCGGATACCGCCGAGGTGATCGTCCGCGCGCGGGTCTTCGATCTCGGCGACGGCGCGGCCCGGGATGGTGGACCGCGGCCGAGCTCGGATCTCGGGGTACCGGCAGCTCGGCGCTCGCGCCGAGCGCGGTCGTGGTCGGCGCCGTGTTCGCGGGCACGCCCGACGAGCCCGGCCGCGTGCAACGAGCGAGTCGACGAGATCGTGCGGTGGCGCCGCGAACATCAGCCCGGCGGTCAGAACGCGGGCTCGGTGTTCACCAACCCGCCGGGCGACGCCGCGGGCCGTCTGATCGAAGCGGCCGGTTGCAAGGGACTCCGCGTCGGCGGCGCGGTCGTGTCGGAGAAGCACGCGAACTTCTTCGTCGCCGATCCCGGGCGCCGCGCGGCCGACGTGTACGCGCTCGTGCGAGCTGGTGCAGCAGCGGGTCGAGGCGGCGGCGGGCGTGCGCCTCGAGCCCGAGCTGCGCTTGCATCGGTTTCGGCGGAGGAGTCGTTAGGTGAGCTCGGTGCCCATCGATCCCGCGGATCCGCGAACGTCGCATCGAGGTGATCCGCGAGGCGGGCCGGCGCCGGCTGCGGATCACGTTGGTCGTCGCGAGCTCGATCATCGTCATCGGGTTGGCGTACCTCACGGTCGCAGTCGCCGCTGCTCGACGTCGATCACGTGCGTGTGACGGGCGCGCAGCACGAGTCGGTGCGCGAGCGTGCAGGCGGCGGCGAAGGTGCACCTCGGCGATCCGCTGCTGTTCGTCGACACCGGCGCGATCGCGCGCCGGGTCGAGCAACTGCCGTACGTGGAGCGCGCGGTCGTGCACCGTGACTTCCCCGGCACGCTGAAGATCGTGATCACCGATTACGCACCGACCGCGTACGTGCGCCTTCCCGATGGGCGCGTCGTGCTCATCGCGTCGAACGGGCGCGTCGGTCGCGCTCGTCGCACTCGACCCCGGCGGTCGCAACTCGAGATCCGCGGCGTGCGCGTCCCGCCCGCCGTGGGCCAGTTGCTGTCGCCGCCGGAAGCGGCCGACGTCATGAGTCATCTCCCGGCCGGCTGCGCGCACTCGTGAGTGCGATCGACGTCGGCGACTCGTCTCGCACTCGATCTGCGCAGCGGGGGACAGGTGCGGCTCGGCGGACTCGATCATCTCGCGCCGAAGGTGTCGCCGCGCTCGGCGTGCTCGATCATCTCGCGGGGCAGCCGTTCACCTACATCGACGTCAGCGCCCCGCAAGCGCCCGGTCGTCGCGCTGTAGCGCGTTTACGCTTGACGCGGCGGTGCGGGGTCGTTGCTTCACTACGCGCGCTCCGGTACAGTCTCGACACGAAGCACAGGTTGACATAATTGTCAACCTGTAGTTGAGATCGAGGGTTGCTCGCATCCGCCCCCGGTCCAACGGACCGTCGGGACCAGAAAGGCAGCCGATGCTCGGCGCTCCCCAGCACTACCTCGCGGTCATCAAAGTCGTCGGCGTCGGCGGAGGTGGCTGCAATGCGGTCAACCGCATGATCGATGCCGGACTGAAGGGCGTCGAGTTCATCGCGGTCAACACCGACGCGCAGTCGTTGCTGTTGTCGGACGCCGACGTGAAGCTCGACATCGGACGCACGCTCACGCGTGGTCTCGGCGCCGGTTCCGATCCCGAGATCGGTCGCCAGGCTGCCGAAGAGCACCGCGCCGAGATCGAAGAGGTGCTGAAGGGCGCCGACATGGTGTTCATCACCGCGGGCAAGGGCGGTGGCACCGGTACCGGTGGCGCGCCGGTCGTCGCGGAGATCGCGAAGGAGATCGGCGCACTCACGGTCGGCGTGGTCACGCGTCCGTTCGGGTTCGAAGGTCGCCGGCGTTCGGTGCAAGCCGATCACGGCATCGGCGAGTTGAAGGAAAAGGTCGACACGATCATCGTCATCCCGAACGAGCGTCTGCTCCAGGTGAGCGACGAGCACACCTCGATGCTGAACGCGTTCAAGATGGCCGACGAAGTGTTGCTCCAGGGCGTGCAGGGCATCACCGACCTCATCACGACGCCCGGTCTCATCAACACCGACTTCGCCGACGTGAAGATGATCCTCACGAGCGCGGGTTCCGCGCTCATGGGTGTCGGGCTACGCGTCGGGCGAAGGTCGGGCGGTGACCGCGGCGCGCGCCGCGATCTCGAGCCCGTTGCTCGAAGCGAGCATCGAAGGCGCGCGCGGCATCCTGCTCAACGTGAGTGGCCCCTCCGACCTCGGCCTGTTCGAGCTCAACGAGGCGGCGGAGATCATCGGCCAGGCCGCGCACCCCGACGCCAACATCATCTTCGGTGCGGTCATCGACGACGCACTGGGCGACGAAGTTCGGCTCACCGTTATCGCGGCGGGATTCGATCGCTTCGAGGGAGAGTCGCGGCAGCAGCAAGGGTGGACCCACCCCGCAGTCGCCGCTCGGTCTCGATCCCGACTCGCTCACCGGCGAAGACGCGCTCGACCTCGGCGACGACGACTTCGACGTCCCGGAATTTCTGCGTTGAGGAGTCGCGACGAGCGACGCGGCGCAGCCGCCTCTCCGATGCGAATCCGACCATAGATATCAAGATGCTCCCAATAGGTCTCGGCCCCTCGCAGGTCTGGTCAACCGGTCGGCAGGGCGGAGTTTCCGAGGAGCCGTACGACGAGCTCAACGTCGGTGACCACGTCGGCGACGATCCGCACGCGGTCGCGTCGAACCGCAAGCTCGTTGCCGACGCGGCCGGCCTGATCGAGCCCACCGGTTGGGTCTGGCTGTCACAGGTCCACGGCATCCACGTGCACGTCGCGACCGGACCGACCGGTGCGACGCCGGCGGAAGCCGACGCGTCGGTGACCACGACCCGCGGCCTGCCTCTCGCGATCCTGACCGCCGACTGCGCGCCGATCGCGCTCGGCGTGCGACGACGCGATCGGTGTCGTGCACGCCGGGCACCGCGGGCTCGAGCACGGTGTGATCGAGGCGGCGGTCGGCGCCCTGCGCGAGATCGGCACCGGGCCCGTGCATGCGTATCTCGGGCCGTGCATCCGGCCCGCGAGCTACGAGTTCGGCCCCGACCATCTCGCTCGCCTCGTCGCGCACTTCGGGCCCGCGGTCGAGGGCCGCACCCGCGGCGGGCAGCCGGCGTTCGACGTGCCGGCGGCGGTGCACATCGCGCTGGAGCGTTGCGGCGTCGCCTCGATCGCCGACAGTGGCGTGTGTACCGCCGAATCGGCGGATCACTTCTCGTTCCGGCGCGACGGCGTGACCGGCCGCCAGGTGACGATCGCGGTTCTGCCGTGACCGACGGGTCCGGAGACACGATCGCAACGCGCCTCGCCGATGTCCACGAACGCATCGCGATCGCGAGCCCGAAGCGCCGGGCGTGCGCCCGACGAGATCACGTTGGTCGCGGTGTCGAAGGAAGTCGACGCGGCCGCGGTGGCGGAAGCGAGCGCCGTGGGTCAACCCGACTTCGGCGAGAACCGGGCGCAGGAGCTCGCGTCAAGGCCGAAGAGTCGCGGCTCGCTGGATTCGCAGCACCTCGATATCGCGTGGCACTTCATCGGGCGGTTGCAACGCAACAAGATCAGGTCGATCGCGGCCGACGTCGCGCTCTGGCACTCGATCGACCGGTTGGAGTTGGGCACCGAGATCGCTCGTCACGCGCCGGGCGCGCGGTGCTCGTGCAAGTGAACGTTTCGGGCGAGGAGCAGAAGGGCGGCTGCGAGCCGGGCGAGGTTCCGGCGCTCGTCGACGATCTCCGTGATCTGGGGCTCGCAGTCGACGGACTCATGACGGTGCCGCCCCTGATCGGCGATCCGCGGCCCCATTTCGCCGGCATTGCGCGACCTCGCGACGACACTCGGGCTCACCACCCTGTCGATGGGGATGAGCGGCGATTTCGAAGCCGCGATCGGCGAAGGATCCACGCTCGTACGCGTCGGGCGCGCGGTGTTCGGGGCCCGTCCGTCCACGGGCCGGTGATCGGGCCGATGATCCAGGCTGCGACGGGCGTGCAAGTCCCACCGGCGCGGGACGGCGACGATAGGCTCTGACCCGCCAGGACGGGTCCTCGGGGGCAGGATGAGTGCCCGGGGCAACCAGTCGAGGGCACCCCAGGAGGACGGCTATGCCGATGTTTCGCACGGCGATGGTGTGGTTGGGCCTCGTCGACGACGACGAGTACGACGGCGAGGACGAGCAGTACTACCTCGACGAGGAGTACGACGATCCCGCCGACGTCGCGCCCGTGGCCGCGACACCACGAGTCGCCACCCGGCCCGCCGTCACCGAGACCAGTCAGGTTGCCGTGTTCCGCGGCCGCCACGCCCGCCCCGAAGCGGAAGCGCCGGTCGCGACCGTCACCGCGGCCGTCTTCGGCGGTGAAGGCGATCCCGATGCCGGCGACTCGCGTTCACGTCATGGATCCCCGCGGCTTCAACGACGCGCAGGAGGTCGGTGACCGCCTGAAGAACGGGCAACCGGTCATCCTCAATCTCCAAGGCGTCGACCGCGATCTGCAGCGGCGCCTGATCGACTTCGCGAGCGGGCTCGCGTACGCGCTCAGCGGCACGATGTCGAAGGCGGCCGATCAGGTCTTCCTGCTCACACCGTCGAACTCCGAGATCTCCGACGAGGAGAAGGAGCGCTTGCAGGCGCGCGGGTTGTACCGCGCATCGCACCTGTAATCGTCAAGACGCACCTGTGACAGTCAAGAACCTGCTTTGCGATCTCATCACCGTTTACATCGTCGTCTTGTTCGTGCGCGTGATCCTGTCGTGGTTTCCGTCGCCGTCGGGCGGGTTCGCGACCTTCTACCGGATCCTGCTCGACCTCACCGAGCCGGTCCTCGCGCCGCTGCGGCGGATGATCCCGCCCATCGGGATGCTCGATCTGTCGGTGACCGTGTTGTTGATCTTCCTCTTCATCGTTCAGGGCAGAATCTGCCACTGAGCGACTCTCGCGTGTCCAGACCGCGAAAGCGCTGGTAGGCGGCGTCGGAGAAGCACCAATCCGGCGAAGTGCGGGTCTACAGTGGACGCATGGAAATCACACCACGCGAGCTCCGTGACGTCGAGATTCGTGAGGCCTTCCGGGGCTACAGCCGCGACGAGGTGAACGAGCTGCTCGAACGGGCAGCCGCGACCCTCGATGCCGCCAACGAGCGCGTTCAGCAGATGACCGAACGCCTCAACACCGCGCAGTCCGAGACCGGGCACACGCGTCGAGACCGAAGACATCCTGCATCGCACGTTGCTGTTGGCGCAGCGCGCGGCCGACGAAGCGGTCAACGAGGCCGCGGCGAAGGCGCGCCAGATGGTCGACGATGCCGAGATCCAATCGCGCCGGCTCATCGCCGACGCCGAGGCCGACGCCCGCCGCCGCGGCGAGTCCGAGCGCCGTCGCCTCGAAGAAGAGATCCTCGACTTCGCGACGCGGCGTGATCTCTTGCTCGCCGACGTCGAGGCGCTCACTCGGTTCGAGGCCGACTACCGCGACCGCAGCGTTCGCGGCTCGAGGCCGACCTCGCCGCGCTGCGCAGCCGTCCGCCCGCGGCGCCCGGAGCGCGTCCGGAGCCGAGCGACGTCGAGATCCCCACGCCGGCCGCGGACTACACGCCGCGCGAACAAGAAGCACCGGCCGCAGCCGCGCCGGCACCGTTCGCGTCGCCGCCGGTCGCTCCCCAAGCACCCGCCGCGTTCCAACCCGCAGCATCGACGCCGACGCCGCCCGCGCCGCAGCCGTTCGCGGCACCGCCGATGGCGCCGCCGTCGCAGCCGCAGTACTCGAGTCCGTCGTCGTACACGGAACCGATGCCGTCGGGGTCGACGCCGTCGGGCAGTGAGACGAACGCCGATCCGGAGGCGTCAACGCAGGCGATCGACGTGCAGGCCCTGTTCGGTTCCGGTGACGTAGCCCCGCAGCGCGCATACGAACCGCCCGCGGCGGCGACTGCGACTGCGGCGCAACCGCGGCCGATGGAGTCGACGGGTAACGAGGTGGTCGAAGCCGAAGTACTCGATGACGACGCGTTCTTCGCGACACTGCGCGAAGCGGTGCACGACGAGACGCCGCTCGGGCCGCGTGACGAGGACACCACCGGCGAGCACAGCTTCTTCGACGCCGAAGACGACCGGGCCGGCTTCCGCGACGTCTTCCGCCGTCGCCGCTAAGACCAGTCGCCGCTAAGACCAGACGCCGCTAAGACCAGCCGCCGCTGATTCTTAGCTGAGGGCGAGTTCCACGTCGATCGGCTCGCCGGCTACCGACGCGCGCTCGGTGCCGTCGGGCGAGGCGCCGTCGAAGCTCAGCAACGAGGTCGCGAGCGCTTCGCCCGCGATCCAGTCCCGGTGCCGTTCGATCGCCGCCGCGAGATCCCCGGTGGCCGAGTAGCGAACCGTGATCCGGTCGCTGATCTCGTAGCCGTTCGCCTTGCGGAGATCGTTGAGCACGCGGCTGAACTCGCGGGCCCGGCCTTCGGCGCGGAGGTCGTCGTCGAGGGTGAGGTCGAGCGCGACGGCATGCGGGCCGTCTTGGGCGAGCGCGAGCTCATCGTGGCTTTCGGCGCGGATCTCTACGTCGTCGGGGCCGAGCGTCACGATCGCCCCGTCGACGTCGAGCTCGAAGCTGCCGCGTTCGTCGAGCGCTTCGCGCACCGCGGCGCCATCGATCTTGGTGAGCAGCTCCTTCACCCGCGGCAGTGACTTGCCGACCCGCGGGCCGAGCGCGCGGAAGTTGGGCACGACTTTGTAGGAGAGCAATCCCTCGAGCGATGTGACCACCTCGAAGCGCTTCACGTTGAGCTCGTCGGCGATCTGCTGCACGACGTCATCGCGCAACGACACGTCCCGGCCCAGCGTGTCGCGGCCCAACAAGGCGATCGCGCGGGGCAGGGGTTGCCGTACGCCGATCTTGGCCTCGCTGCGCGCCTTGCGCCCGAGCGACACGAGTACGCGCGCCAGGCTCATCTCGGCTTCGAGCTCGTCGTCGATGGCCGACTCGTCGGCCACCGGCCAATCCTCGAGGTGGATCGAACGCTCGGTCAGCCCGAGGTTGCGGTACATCTCGTCGGCGAGGAACGGGCAGTACGGCGCCAGGATCGTCGTGAGCGTGGTGAGGCACTCGTGCAGCGTGGCGTGGGCGGCCGGATCCGACGACTTCCAGAACCGGGACCGGGATCGGCGCACGTACCAGTTGGAGAGATCGTCGACGAGCTGTTCCAACGCCTGCGACCCGGTCAGCGCGTCGTACGACTCGAGCGCGTCGGTAACGGTGCGCACCGTGCGGTGCAACCGCGAACGCGCCCACCGATCGAGCACGTGGGTCGACGCCGACGCCGCTTCGTTCGCCGCGTCCGGGGCCCAGCCGTCGAGGTTCGCGTAGGTCACGAAGAACGAATACGTGTTCCACAGCGTCACCAGGAACTGGCGCGTCGACTCGTCGATCCCGTCGACGGTCACGCGCTTCGGCGTCCACGGCGAGCCGGAGGAGAACATGTACCAACGCAACGCTTCCGCGCCCCGTTCGCGCAGTACCGACCACGGGTCGATCACGTTGCCGCGCGACTTCGACATCTTCAGTCCGTCGGAATCGACGATGTGCGCGAGGCACACGACGTTCAGGTACGGCGTCCGGTCGAACACGAGCGTGTTGACCGCGAGCAAGGAGTAGAACCAACCGCGCGTCTGGTCGATCGCCTCGCAGATGAAGTCGGCGGGGAAGTGGTTCCCGAAGTGCTCGGCGTTCTCGAACGGGTAGTGGAACTGCGCGGCCGGCATCGAACCCGAGTCGAACCAGGCGTCGAGCACCGGTGCGATGCGCGTCGCGGTGCCGTGTTCGCACGCCGGGCACGAGATCGTGACGTCATCGACGTAGGGCCGGTGCAGATCCATCCCCGTGAGGTCGCGCGAGGAGAGGTCGGAGAGCTCGGCCACCGAGCCGACGCAGGTGTCGTGCCCGCAGTCGCCGCAGCGCCAGACCGGGAGCGGTGTACCCCAGTAGCGGTCGCGGGAGAGCGCCCAGTCGACGTTGTTGGCGAGCCAGTCGCCGAAGCGGCCTTCCTTGATGTGCTCCGGATGCCAGTTGATCTTCTGGTTCTCACGCAGCAGTGCGTCTTTGATTGCGGACGTGCGCGCGAACCAGGTGGGCTTGGCCCAGTAGATGAGGGGCGTGTCGCAGCGCCAGCAGTGCGGGTACGAGTGCGTGTAGTCGAGGAGCTTCACCAGCTTGCCGCTCGCGGTGAGCGCGTCGACGAGCGCCGGATCCGCATCCTTCACGAACTTGCCCGCGTAGGGCGCGCCCACTGCGTCGGTGAAGCGCGCCGCGTCGTTCACGGGGTTGACGGTCGGCAACCCTTCGCGCTCCGCGACCTCACGGTCGATCTCACCGAACGCGGGCGCGAGGTGCACGATGCCCGAGCCGTCCTCGACGGTGACGAACTCGTCGGCGACGACCCGGAACGGATCGCCGTCGACCGAAACCAACGCGAACGGCGGCTCGTAGTGCGCGCCGACCAACTGGTCGAGCGCGACCGGCCCGACCACCTGGGCGTCGTCGCCGAACACCGCGGTGACGCGATCGGCGGCCATGACCAGATCCCGTCCGCCTTCGGGTGACTGCACGCGCACGTAGGAAACGCCGGGCCCGACTGCGGCACCGACGTTCGACGGCAGCGTCCACGGCGTGGTCGTCCACACGAGGAGATCGACGTCTTGGTCGACGAGCGGGAAGCGCACGTAGACCGACGGCTCGGTGACGTCCCGGTACGCGCCGGGCTGGCCGAGCTCGTGACTCGACAGCGCCGTGCCGCAGCGGCCGCAGTAGGGCACGACCTTGTAGCCCTCGTAGATCGAGCCCTTGTCCCACATCTCGTGGAACAGCCACCAGACGCTCTCGATGTAGTCGTTCGAGAGCGTCCAGTAGGCGCCCGCGGTGTCGAGCCACATTCCTATGCGGCTGGTGAGCGATTGCCAGTCTTCGACGTAGCGCTGCACCGACGACCGGCACTTGGCGTTGAACCGCTCGATCCCGTAGTCCTCGATCTCGTGCTTGACCGAGAATCCGAGCTCCTTCTCGACCTGCACCTCGACCGGGAGACCGTGGCAATCCCAACCACCCTTGCGGACGACGTGCTTGCCGCGGATGGTGTGGAAACGGGGGTAGAGGTCTTTGAAGAGGCGGGCCCACACATGGTGGATCCCCGGTCTTCCGTTGGCCGTGGGCGGCCCCTCGTAGAAGACCCACTCGAGGCTGTCGTGGCGATTGCGGAGGCTTTCACCGAACACGTCGTCTTCGGCCCAGCGGGCGAGGACGCGCGTTTCGAGGTCGATGAGATCGAACGCGTCGACCGGCTGGAACATGCTTCGTACGTTACCGATCACGCCTGGTGGTGACGCGTGTTCTTTCGGCGCGTCGCGCACGCGGTTGCCGCGTCCGGCGAGTGGGGCCCGACCGAGATTCCTGAGTGCTCGCTGGTACCCTGCCGCGGCTTCGGATTCGAGAGGGAGACCTGCGTTGCGTTCAAATAACCGTGTTTTCCGCAGGTTCCTTGCCCGATCGCTGGCCGTGCTGTGCGTGGGGATCATCCCCATTGCCGCCGGCGCCGCGATCGGCACCCCCGCCGCGGGTGCCGCGAGCAGCGGTCACGACAACACCGTGTACGCGTTCGGCAACGCGACGTTCAAGGGCTCTACCCAGAACATGCACCTGAACGCGCCGATCGTCGGCATGGCACCGACCGCGAACGGCAAGGGCTACTGGCTCGTCGCCAACGACGGTGGGATCTTCGGTTTCAACGCTCCGTTCTTCGGGTCACTGGGTGCGATGCACCTCAATGCGCCGATCATCGGCATGGCCGCAACGCCGACCGGCAAGGGTTACTGGCTCGTCGCGAAAGACGGCGGTGTGTTCACGTTCGGCGACGCGCACTTCTACGGTTCGACCGGCGCGATGCACCTCAACGCTCCCGTCACCCAGTTGATCCCGGGTCCCAACGGTCACGGCTACTGGCTGATGGCGACCGACGGTGGTGTGTTCACGTTCGGCAATGCCAAGTTCTTCGGCTCGATGGGCGCGACGCATTTGAACGCACCGGTGATCGGGATGACCGCGTCACCCAAGGGTCACGGCTACCTGCTCGTCGCGAGTGACGGTGGTGTGTTCACGTTCGGCGACGCGAAGTTCAAAGGCTCGACCGGGAACCGTCACGTCGCCTCGCCGGTGGTCGGTCTCGCGGGCACGTCGACCGGTGGCGGCTACTGGCTCGCCACTGCGAACGGCAACGTCTTCAACTTCGGCGACGCCAAGAACTCGGGCAATGCCGTGCACACGCTGCCGAGCAACCGGGTGATCAGTCAGATCACGAGCGTCAAGGGAACGAGTGGCTACCGCCTGCTCGCGATGCCGAAGCCGATCATCATCGCCCCGCCGCTCACGGTCGGCTCGACCGGCGCCGCAGTATCGGCGCTCCAATCCCGTCTGCTCGGGCTCGGGTTCTGGCTTCCCGGCGTGACCGGCTCGTACGACTCGCTCACGGAGAACGCGGTGTTCGCGTTCCAGAAGTGGACGGACCTGCCCCGGACCGGCCAGTTCGACATCTTCACCCGCACCAAGCTCAACCTCGCGACGCGGCCCGTGCCGCGCTCCACGAGTGGGTACGTGATCGAGGTCGACAAGACCCGGCAGGTGCTCATCGTGGCCAACAACGGCCACGCCGATTGGATCTTCAACGCGTCGAGCGGTTCCGACCACCCGTACGTGAGTGAGGGCGTGCAGTACACGGCGCACACGCCGGAGGGGATGTTCCACATCATTCGTCAGGTCGACGGCTTCGACAAGAGCCCGCTCGGCGAGCTGTACCGGCCGAAATACTTCACGGACACGGGCATTGCCGTGCACGGATACACGTCGGTTCCGCCGTACCCGGCGTCGCACGGATGTGTGCGGGTACCGAACGCCGCGATCGACTTCATGTGGGCCAACAACATCCTCCCGATCGGCGCCACCGTCTGGGTCTACACATAGACGGTTGCGCTCGGGGCGGTGACCACACCATGAACCTCGGGCCCGTGCGGGACCGCTACACTCCCGCACCTTCCGGGGCCTGAGGGCTCCGGACCCCCCGAGCGAAAGGTTGGACGCAATGGCCGGTACGGCGAAGAAGGCCGCGTCCAAGGTCGTGGCCAAGAAGACTCCCGCCAAGAAGTCGGCGGTGAAGACCGCTGTGAAGCAGGCGGGCGCCAAGAAGTCGGTCAAGAAGACCGCTCCGGCCAAGAAGACGCCCGCGAAGAAGGCCGCTCCGGCCAAGGCCGCCCGCGGCCAAGACAGCCGTGCCCAAGGCCGCCGCGGCCAAGAAGGCGCCAGTGAAGAAGGCGGCGCCCGCCAAGGCCAAGGCCTCCATTTCCAAGACAGCTGCGCCCAAGACCGCCGTTCCGAAGACAGGCGCCAAGCAGGCGCCGGTCAAGAAGGCTGCTCCCGCGAAAGCTGTCAAAGCCGTCAAAGCGCCCAAGCCGGTCAAAGAACCGGTCGTCAAGGCGCCCGAAGCCGGTCAAGGCGCCCGCGCCGCCCAAGCCCAAGAAGCTGCCGCCGCCGTTGGCGCCGAGCACCCTCCAAAAGCTGCGGGAGCGCCTCGACGAGGAGCGCGCCGCCCACTTGAAGCAGGCCGACGAGCTCACCGCCGAGGCGGATCTGCTCGCCAGCGAGCGTGAGCAGGGCGACACCCAGTTCGACGAAGAGTCCGGCGAGGGCGACACGGTCAACGTCGAGCGCGAGCGTGATCTCGCGCTGTCGGCCACGAATCGCCAGACCGTCGACGAGATCGACCGGGCGTTGGCCCAGCTGCACTCGCCGACGTTCGGCCTGTGCGCCACCTGCGGCGAGCGCATCCCGCTCGCGCGCCTCGAGGTACTGCCGTGGTCGGTGCTGTGCGTCAAGTGCAAGGCCCGTGGCGAGCGGCGCCGGTGATCGGACCCCGACGGGAACGCGGACGCGTACGCGCTGGGTGATCGGCGCGATCGCTGCGATCGTCGCAATCGATCAGCTCACCAAGGCCTGGGCGGTCGCCGCGCTCGCGGATGGGCCGATTCACGTCTTCGGCGAGACCGTCGAGTTCGAGCTGACCCGTAACGGCGGCGGCGCGTTCAGTCGTTTCCAGGGGATGACGCCGGTACTCGCAGTCGGCGCGATCATCGTGACGGTCGTGCTGTTTCGCGTCTTGCGGCGCACGACCGACACCTGGCTCGTCGTCGCGCTGACTCTCGTGCTCGGCGGCGCGCTCGGCAATCTCATGGACCGGTTCTTCCGGGCGCCCGGGTTCCTCCGCGGTCACGTCGTCGACTTCGTGTCGGTCGGGTGGTGGCCCGTGTTCAACGTTGCCGATTCCTGCGTGACCATCGGTGCCGTGCTGCTCATCGTGCGCTCGTTGCGCGCACCCCGCGCCGTCGAAGCACCTCGATGAGGTTCGGCCGATGAGTGCCGGCGAGTTGGAAGAGCCGCTCGTGGTGCCGGCCGTGCTGGCCGGCGAGCGCGTCGATCGCGCGGTCGCGCTGCTCACCGGTTGGAGCCGGGCCGACGTGCAGGAGTTGCTCGGGCGGGCCGCGATCGTGATCGACGGCCAGGCCGTGAGCAAGAGCCACAAGCTCGTCGAGGGCACCGTGATCGAGGTGCTCGAGGAACCGGCGGTGGGCGCGCCGCCCGAACCCGACGCGAGCGTCGAGATCGACGTGCGCTACGCCGACGACGACGTGATCGTCGTGTCCAAGCCCGACGGGCTCGTGGTGCATCCCGGCGCGGGCCATGCGCACGGCACGATGGTCAACGGGCTGCTCGCGCAGTTTCCCGATATCGCGACGGTCGGCGATCCATACCGGCCCGGCATCGTGCACCGGCTCGATCGCGATACGAGCGGCCTGCTCGTGGTCGCGCGATCGCCGGGCGCGTACGACAGTCTCGTCGAGCAGATCTCGAGCCGCTCGGTCGACCGCCGCTATGTCGCGCTCGTTTGGGGACGTTTGTCGTCGCCGCGCGGCATCATCGACGCGCCGATCGGCCGTTCGACCGCGCGGCGGACGCGCATGGCCGTGCGCGAGTCGGGGAAAGTGGCCCGCACCGAGTACGAGGTGCGCACGGTGTTCGTGGAGCCCGAATGCAGCCTCCTCGATTGCCGGCTCGAGACCGGCCGTACGCATCAGATCCGCGTGCACGTGAGCGCGATCGGGCATCCGATCGTGGGCGACGCGACCTACGGCGGGTCGCGCGTGTCAATCAAGCTCGACCGCCCGTTCCTGCACGCGGCGCATCTCGGATTCGATCATCCGGTGACCGGCGAACGCATCGTCTTCGACGACCCCTTGCCCCCGCGCTCGAAGCAGTCCTGGCCCACCTCGAATAGTTTCTCGACATGCGCGCGGTCGAGTTCAACTTGAAGGATCCGGCGTTCGGGGCGGAGCTGGTCGAGATCGACGAGCCCGACCTCCCGAACGAAGAGTGGGCCCGGGTCGCGGTGACCGTCGGCGGCATCTGCGGCAGTGACCTGCACCTGTTCGGTAACGGTGAGCTCCGCGCGCCCGCGCTCGGCGGGTTCTGGACGTTCCCGTTCCTGCTCGGCCACGAGATCGCGGGCCGGGTGGTGGAGACCGGGAGCGCGTGCGCGGTCCCGATCGGGACACGCGTCGCGGTCGACCCGGTGCTTGCGTGCGCGGCACGCGGGATCTCGCCGGTGTGCCGGATGTGCGCGGCCGGCACCGAGTCGTGCTGCCTGAATCTCGCGAGCGCGGTGATGACGCCGGGCATGTCGATCGGCTTCACGACCGGCCTGGGCGGAGGGTGGGCCGATCAGGTGCTCGCGCACCGCACGATGCTGCACCCGATTCCCGACGCGGTTCCCGACTCGATCGCAAGCCTGCACGAACCGGTGTCGGTCGGCGTGCACGGGTTGTTGCGCAAGCCGCCCCGCAACGGCGATCCGGTGCTCGTCGTCGGCGCGGGGATCATCGGTCTGGCCGCGGTCGCCGCGGTGCGGTCACTGTTCCCCGACTGCGAAGTGACGGTCACCGCGCGCCACGCGTATCAAGGTGAGGCCGCGCTCGCGGCGGGCGCGCACCACGTGGTTGCCGCGCAAGACGAGTACGCGCACTTCGACGAGCTGGCCGCGATCTGCGGCGCGACGGTGACGGGTCGCCGGAGCGGGCGCATGCTGCTCGGCGGTTTCCCCTACGTGATCGAAGCGGTCGGCGGGCTCGAGTCGGTCACAGAGTCGATGCGGCTCGTCGACAACTGGGGAACGGTGCTGTTCATCGGCGCGGGCGGGATGGGCGAGGTCGATCTGAGCGCGTTGTGGTTCAAAGAGGCCGAGCTCGTCGGCGCGTGGAATCACGCACACGGCGTCCACCCGACGCGCGGGAGCCACCACTCGATCGATCTCGCGCTCGAAGTGCTCGCGGCCGGCGGTCTCCCCGAGTCGACCGTGACGCACTCGTTCGCGCTCGAAGACCTGCGGGAAGCCGTGGGTACCGCCATCGACAAGCGCAACAGCCACGCGATCAAGGTCGTCCTCCGCCCCGACGCCTGATCTCGAAGTAATTCGCGGCCTAGGTGGTCTGGTCTTCGCGGTCGCGGTGGCCGATCTTGGTGCGGTGGACGAGGTCGGCGAGGGTGACGTGCTCGAGCACGCGGCGGCTCTCCTCGTCTACGCCCACCCACACCTCCTGCAGGATGCAGTGCCCTTCGCAGTGGTCGGGGTGCTCCGACATCGGGAGTTGCGGGCCTTCGACCGCGGCGACGATGTCGGCGAGCGTGATCTCCTCGGGCGGGTAGGCGAGCACGTAGCCGCCGCCCACACCGCGCTTCGATCGGACGAGCCCGGCGCCCTTCACCGACAGCAGGATCTGCTCGAGGTAGGGCTGAGGCAGGGACGTGCGCTCCGCGATCTCCTTGACCGAGGTGGGGCGTTCGCTGCCGCGTAGCGCGAGCGACAAGAGAGCGCGGGCGGCGTAGTCGCCGCGCGTCGAGACCTTCACCCGCCCATGCTCGCGCGTCGGGACCACCGCGGGCGTCGTCGGCACGGGAGTACGACCCCCGGCACCTACGCTCGGGGCGTGGATCCGGTACTCCCAGCGCTCGACGGCGCGTGCGTCGCGGGCATCGTGCCGGCGCTCTTCGGCCAAGTCGACGACGCGTGGATTCCTCCGCTCGCCCGGTCGGCCGACGCGGTCGTCCTGCTCGTACTCGACGGTCTCGGCTGGAGCGCGGTGCAGGATCACCCGGAGTCGTTGCCGCGCGCTCACCGCGATGGAGGGCGGTTCGATCACGACGGTCGCGCCGTCGACCACGGCGACCGCGCTCACGTCGATCGCCACCGGTCTGGCGCCTGCGCAGCACGGCATCGTCGGCTACCGGATGTTGATGGGCGACGAGGTCATGAACGTATTGCGCTGGACGGCGTCGAACCGGGGGCGCCTCCCGGAACCGAATGACGTGCAGCGGTACGCGCCGTTTCTCGGCCGCGAAGTACCGGTGGTCACCCGCACCGAGTTCCGCGACACGGGGTTCACGCGCGCGCATCTCCGCGGTACCCGGCTCGCGGGTTGGCACACAACGGTCGGCCTCATCGAGCAGTGCGTGCGCGCGGTCGAAGCGGGCGAGAAGTTCGTCTACGCGTATTACCCGGGTATCGACGCGATCGCGCACGAGTTCGGTCTGCTCGACGGCGTGTTCGCGAACGAGCTCGCGTTCGCCGACCGGCTCGTCGGCGAGCTCGTCGACGCGTTGCCCGCGAGCGCGACCGTGCTCGTCACGTCGGATCACGGGCAGATTCACCTCGAAGCCGATTCGTGGATCGATGTTCCCGAGTTGGGCGCGCTCGCCTCGCACATGGCCGGCGACGGCCGGTTCCGGTATCTCTACGCCGCGCCCGGCGGCGGTCGCGATCTCCTCGCCGCCGCGCGAGTTGGTGTCGGACCGCGCGTGGGTGTGGTCGCGTGCGGAGCTGCTCGACATGGGCGTGCTCGGCCACGATGTGACCGGGACCGTTGCCGGGCGTATCGGCAATGTGGTGCTCGCGGCGCGCGAACCGGTCGCGTTCGTGGATCCCGCGTTGCCGAACGAGCGCAACCTGAAGTCGGGCCACGGCAGTCTCACGCCCGACGAGATGTACGTGCCGTTGCTCGCGGCGAGCGGCACGCGCGCGAGTTAGCAGCTAGCGCAGCACCTGGATTTCGAGCGTCACGCCGACCGGGTGGGCGAGCCACCGCTCGGGCGAGTCCTCGATCAGGCACACCAGCGCGGTCGAGCCGAGGAACGGCGACTGGATGCGCGCCACGTCGAACTCGCGCAGGCCATGGCGCACGTGATCGCCGGGCCGGATGTCGGCGACGGTGACCGTCTGCCAGGTCGGATCCTTGTTGTCAGAATCAGGGCTTGGCATCGTTGCGAACCTTCCACGCCCAGAGGACCAACGGGATTTGTAGCGGGAGTCGACCGTACGCGCCCGCTCGTTCGAGCGCCGGGCGCGAGCGCCAGTCGACCGCCATCTGCACGTTGGCCGGGAACACCGCGATGAAGAGCATCGCGGCGGCGACGCCACCGAGGCGGCGAGTGGAGGGCCGGGCGACGGCGGCCGCGCACGCGAGCTCCGCGACGCCGCTCACATAGGTCCAGCTCCGGGGCGATCCGGGGAGTGCGTGGGGGACGATCTCGTCGAAGAACCCCGGGTTCACGAAGTGCGCGACGCCCGCGAACCCGAGCACCGCGGCCAGACCGAGCGCGCGTGCTTCCCGACCGAGTGCAGGCGTGCCCCGTGGTCCGATAGCGGGGTTGGCGTCCATGGACGCATGCTGGCAGGTCGACATCGACGCGGTCGATCAGGCTACGCTCGAATCACATTGGTGTGATTATCCACAGGGCTGTGGATAACGGGGGAGCGGAGCCCTTGAGCAAGCGCGATTCGTTCGTCCATCTGCATCTGCACACCGAGTATTCGATGCTCGACGGTGCATCGCGGATCGGCGACGTGGTCGCCGCGGTCGCCTCCGACGGCCAGCCCGCGGTCGGCATCACCGACCACGGGAACATGTACGGCGCGCTCCCCATGTACACCGCGGCACGCGAGGCCGACGTGAAGCCCATCATCGGGATGGAGGGCTATTTCACGAACGGGTCGCGCTTCGATCGTCCGAAGCGCGCCGACAACGAGATCTTCCACCTGACGATGCTCGCGGAGACCAACGAGGGATACCGAAACCTCATCAAGGTCACGAGCGCGGCGTTCCTCGACGGCTACTACTACAAGCCGCGCACCGACTGGGAGTTGTTCGAGCGCTACCACGAGGGCATCACCGCGACGAGCGGTTGCCTCGGCGGGCTCGTGCCGCAACTCATCCTGGCCGGCGACGAGAACGCTGCGCTCGAAGCCGCGGCGCGGTTCCAAGACATCTTCGGCCGGGACCACTTCTTCATCGAGCTCCAGGATCACGGACTCGAAGACGACGTTCGCGTCTTCAAGCCGCTGCTCGAGATCGCGCGCAAACTGCAGGCGCCGCTCCTCGCGACCAACGACAGCCACTACACGCACAAGCACGACGCCGAGGCGCACGACGCGTTGCTCTGCGTGCAGACCGGCTCGCTCAAGACCGATGCCAAGCGGCTCAAGTTCGAGGGCGACAACTTCTACATCAAGTCGGCCGCCGAGATGCGCGACGTGTTCCGCGAGCTCCCCGACTCGTGCGACAACACGTTGCTGATCGCGGAGCGCGCCGACGTCGAGATCGAGTTCGGTCAGGCGATTCTGCCGTCGTTCCCGGTGCCGCAGGGCCAGGACGAGAACTCGTACCTGCGCGAGCTCACGATGCAAGGCGCGCGGCGAGCGCTACGGACAGACACCGTCGCAACCGGTCATCGACCGGATCGAGCACGAGCTCGACGTGGTGAAGTCGATGGGATTCTCGGCGTACTTCCTCGTCGTCTGGGACCTCGTTCGCTACGCGAAGTCGCGCGGCATCCGAGTCGGGCCCGGGCGGGGAGCGCGGCCGGTTCGTGCGTCGCCTACTGCCTGCGCATCACCGACATCGACCCGATCAAATACGACCTGCTGTTCGAGCGGATGCTCAATCCCGGTCGCCAGCAGATGCCCGACATCGACATGGACTTCGACTCCCGTTATCGCGGTGAGATGATTCGGTACGCGGCGCAGAAGTACGGCGACGACCACGTCGCGCAGGTGATCACGTTCTCGACGATCAAAGCGCGAGCCGCGGTGCGAGACGGCGCACGCGTGCTCGGGTATCCGTATGTGGTCGGCGACAAGATCGCCAAGCTCATGCCGCCGCTGATCATGGGTCGCGACACGCCGTTGCACGCGTGCTTCGAGCCCAACGAGAAGTACACCGACGGCTACAAGATGGCGACCGAGCTGCGCCAGCTCCGCGACGACGATCCCGACGCCCGTCGCGTCATCGACGTCGCCCTGGGTCTCGAAGGGCTGCGCCGCCAAGACGGCATTCACGCGGCCGCGGTGGTGATCACCCGCGAACCGCTCACCGAATACGTGCCGATCCAACGCAAGCCCGAGCCCGGCACGCCCATCGAAGAAGCACCGATGGTGACGCAGTACGAGATGCACGGCGTCGAAGACCTCGGCTTGTTGAAGATGGACTTCCTCGGCCTGCGCAACCTCGACGTGATGGAGATCGCGCTCGACCTGATCGAACAGACCACCGGCTTCCGTCCCGACATCGACGATCTCCCGCTCGACGACGCCCTGACCTTCGCGCTGTTGCAGAGGGCCGACACGATGGGCGTGTTCCAACTCGAAGGCGGGCCGATGCGGGCGCTGCTGCGTTCGCTGAATCCGGAGACCTTCGAGGATGTTGCGGCCGTGATCGCGCTGTATCGACCCGGTCCGATGGCGCAGAACTGGCACAACGAGTACGCCGATCGCAAGAACGGTCGCAAGGCGGTCACGTTCGACCATCCCGATCTCGAGGAGATCCTCGGCCCCACCTACGGGCTGATGATCTACCAAGAGCAGCTGATGCGCGCCTCGCAGCGGCTCGCCGGGTACTCGCTCGAAGAAGCCGACAACCTGCGCAAGGCGACCGGCAAGAAGGTCCGCGAGCTCATCGCCAAGGAGCGCGGCAAGTTCGTCGAGGGTTGTGTCCGCAACGGGCACACCGCGGAGTTCGCCGAGAGCTACTTCAACACGATCGAGCCGTTCGCCGACTACTCGTTCAACAAATCGCACAGCGTCGGTTACGGCTACATCACCTACCAAACCGCGTGGTTGAAGGCGAACCATCCGGTGCCGTACCTCGCGGCCTTGCTCACGAGCGTCAAGAGCAACCTCGACAAAGCCGGCGTGTACCTCAACGACTGCCGCCAGCGCGGCATCAACGTGCTCGTGCCCGATGTGAACGCGTCGTTCAGCGACTTCGCGTGCGAGCTCGGCGCCGAAGCGGGCGAGCACGACGCGATCCGCTTCGGGCTGTCGGCGGTACGCAACGTCGGTGAGGGTGTCGCCGAGTTGATCATCGCCGGACGCGAAGACGGTCCGTTCGGTGACTTCTACGATTTCTGCGAGCGGGTCGAACCGACCGTGCTCAACAAGCGCGCGATCGAGTCGCTGATCAAGGCGGGTGCGTTCGATTCGCTCGGGCATCCGCGCAAGGGTCTGCTCCAGGTGTTCGAGCCGGTCGTCGACGCGACGCTCCGCCGCCGGCGCGAACGCGACCAGGGGACGATGAGCCTGTTCGACCTCGGCGTCGGTGCCGCCGACGACAGCCCGGTGTTCGACGACCGGTTGCCGATCCCCGAAGTCGACTTCGACAAGTCGGAGAAGTTGCGGGCGGAGAAGGAGATGCTCGGCCTCTACGTGAGCGACCATCCGCTCATGGGCGCCGAAGCTGCGCTGCGTCGCCACGTCGAGTGTTCGATCGCCGATTTGGCCGAGCTCGACGACGGTTCGATCCGCAACGTCGCGGGCGTCGTGACCGGTCTCCAACGCAAGTACACGAAGCGCGGCGATCTCATGGCGACCTTCGTGTTGGAAGACCTCGCGGCGTCCATCGAGGTGATGGTGTTCCCGAAGACGATGCTGCAATTCGGCGAGCTCCTCGATGCCGACGCGATCGTCGTGCTCAAAGCGCGCGTCGACGGCCGCGACGACACGCCCAAGTTGATGGCGATGGAGATCGCCCGCCCCGAGTTGCATCTCGACGGCAGCCCGCCGCTCACGTTGAAGGTGAAGGCGGGAGTGCTCGACGACGATCGGGTGGCCAAGCTGCGCGAGCTGCTGCGCACGAACCCTGGTCACAGCCAGGTGTTCGTACGCGTCGTCGGGCCCGAGAAGGAGACCGTGCTCCGCCTCGGCGACGAGTTCAACTGCGACGCCCGCAACGGCCTCTACGCCGAGCTCCGCGTCCTCTTCGGCGCCGACTGCATCGCGTGACCAAACAATCTCGAACCGGCGTGACTATCAGGTCGTCTAGGGGCGCTGACAGTCACGCCGGTTCGGCTTTGGGAGACCTCGCGGCCGTACATATACGATCCGCCGATGCGAATTGGGATTCTGGGGGCGACCGGTCCCGCGGGCGGGGGTTTGGCCGCGCGGCTGGCGAGTGTCGGGCATGAGGTGTTGTTCGGTTCGCGGTCGGTGGAGAAAGCCGAAGCCGCGGTTGCCGAGCTGCAGGGGAAGTGGGGCGAACAGGTCGCCGGCATGTATCCGTGCGACAACGCGGGTGCGTGTGACGCGCCAGTCGTGATCCTCGCGGTGCACGCCGATTCGGCCATACCGACCGTGCAGGAACACGCCGACCACATGCAGAACAAGGTCGTCGTGTCGATGGCCAACAACCTCGTGAAGAACGGCAACGAGTTCAACGCGGTACTGCCGCCGCACGGATCGGTCGCGGCCGAGATCCAGGCGCTGCTCTGGCGATCGCGGGTCACGACCGCGTTCCACCTCGTTCCCGCGGCCGAGTTCGCCGCGCTCGAGTACGTCATGGAGAGCGACGTCGTCGTCCTCGGGGAGGACGACGCCAAGAAGACCGTGATGGACATCATCGCGAGCATCCCCGACCTGCGTCCGCTCGATGGTGGATCGATCCGCAATGCGGTGGGGATGGAGACGTTCGCGGCGGTCCTGCTGACGGTGAACGTGCGCCACAAGATGCGCGCCAGCCTGCGCCTCACGACGGTCAGGTGAGCGAGCGCCGTCGACCTCTCGGGCCGCGTGATCATCGTCACCGGCGCATCACGCGGCATCGGCAAAGGCCTGGCGATCGGGTTGGCCGGCCTCGGCGCCAACGTCGTCTGCGCGGCGCGCAGCGTCTCCGCGCATCCGGGTGCTATTCCGGGCACCATCGACGAGACCGTCGCCGCGATCAATGACAACGCCGGCAATGGCAGAGGCGGCACCGCGATCGCCGTCCGTTGCGACATCGGCGTCGCGGAAGACATCACCGCCCTCGTCGACGCGACCGTCGAACACTTCGGCGGGCTCGACGTGCTCGTGAACAACGCGATGGCACCCGACGCAGGCGCTCTTCGACGAGTCGACGGTCGAGCAGTGGGACGAGTCGATGCGGGTCAACGTCCGCAGCCTCTACCTGTTCGCCGCGCGCGGTCGTCCCGCTCATGGCCGCGCGCGGTGGCGGCAGCATCGTGAACATCTCGTCGCACGGCGCCGACCACGCGACCACGCCGTTCATGCCGCCCGGCTATCTCACCTACACCGTGGCCAAGGCCGCGCTCGAGCGGTTCTCGAGCGCGCTCGCGCCCGAGGTGAAGCCGCTCGGCATCGTCGGTGAACGCGCTGCGCCCGGGCGCGGTGAAGACCGAGATGACCGAGCTCGAGTACGGCCCCGACCACGACTGGAGTGGCTGGACCACTCCCGACGACGTGGTCGCGCCGGTCGCGGCCCTTGCTGCGGCCGCGGGCACCGACTTCACCGGCAACATCATCGACGTCGGCGGCTTCGGGAGAACCTGGGGTTTACCGAGTTCCCAATAGTCTGCGGCTCATGAGTATGCGGCTCTACGACACGGCCCGGCGGGAGGTTGTGCCGTTTGATCCGCCGCCCATGGTGCGGATGTACGTGTGCGGCATCACGCCGTACGACTCCACGCACCTCGGCCACGCCGCCACCTACATCACGTACGACCTGCTGATCCGCCGGCTCGAGGAGCTCGGTCACGAAGTGCGCATGGTGCGCAACATCACCGATGTCGACGACTCGATCCTGCCCAAGGCCCGGGAGCTCGGGATCCCGTACCTCGAACTCGCCGCGGCCGAGATCGAGCGCTTCCAGGGCGACATCGCCGCGCTCGAGTTGCGGCCCGCGGTCGCCGAGCCCCGCGCCACCGATGCGGTCCCGCAGATCATCGAGCTGGTCGGTCAGTTGCTCGACTCGGGCAAGGCCTACCTCAGCAGCGGCTACGTGTACTTCGACGTGTCGACGTTTCCCGATTTCGGCAAGCTCTCGCACTATCCCGAAGACCGGATGATCAAGCTCGCGCGCGCACGCGGCGGCAATCCCGATGATCCGCACCGCCGGGCCCCGCTCGACTTCGTGCTGTGGCAACCGTCGCTGCCCGACGAGCCCGCATGGCGCGCGCCGTTCGGCATCGGCCGTCCCGGTTGGCACATCGAGTGTTCGGCGATGGCGCTGCACGAGCACGGCGCGACGCTCGACCTCCACGGCGGTGGTACCGATCTGATCTTCCCCCATCACGAGAGCGAGATCGCGCAGAGCGAATCGATCACCGGCGAGCCCTTGGCCCGCCACTGGTTGCACTCCGCGATGGTCAGCTACGAGGGCGAGAAGATGTCGAAGTCGCTCGGCAACCTCGTGTTCGTGAGCGATCTGTTGAAGGTCGCCGACCCTCGTGCCATCCGGCTCGCGCTCATGCGCCATCACTACCGCTCGGGATTCGAGTGGTACGACACCGATCTCGACGAAGCGGTCGCGTTGTTGCATCGTCTCCTTGCGGCCGCGGAGCGACCCGATGGCCCCGATCCCGCGCCGTTCGCGCAACGGGTGCGGGATGCGATCGACGACGATCTCGACGCCCCGCGCGCTCGAGGCGCTCGACGATCTCGCGAGCGCGATCCTGTCCGCCGATGTCACTCCCGGAAGTGCTTCGGACACGACCGCGCCCGCGGTGCTCTGTGAGCTCGGAGCGCTGCTGGGTGTCGACCTGACCCGTCCGATCAGCATCGGATAATGGGCGCGTGGCGGCGCGCAGCGTCGTTGCTAGCCTCGAAAATCATGAGCGATCAGATCACGGTCACACTTCCCGACGGTTCTGAGCGCGAGGTGCAGGCGGGAACGACGCCGGCCGACGTGGCGGCCGCGATCGGGCCGCGACTCGCCAAGGCGGCGGTTGCGGCCAAGGCCGGCCGCGAGTGGATCGATCTCGACCGTCCGCTCGACCACGACGTCGCGCTCGCGATCATCACGCCCGACAGCAACGACGGTCGCGAGGTGCTGCGCCACTCGACCGCGCACGTGCTCGCCGAAGCGGTCACGAGGCTGTTCCCGGGCGCCAAGTACGCGATCGGCCCGGCCATCGAAGACGGCTTCTACTACGACTTCGAGCTGCCCGACGGCAAGACGTTCCACGAAGACGACCTCGCAAAGATCGAGGCCGAGATGCGTGCGATCGTGAAGCAGGATCAGCGCTTCGTACGCGAGGAGCTCACCTACGACGACGCGCTGCAGGTGTTCGCCGACCAGCCGTACAAGCGCGAGATCATCGAGAAGGTACGCGCGGGTGATGCGACCGGCGAAGACGCGGGCGAAGCCGCCGTCGCCGGAGAAGGTGGCGAGAACGGTGTCTCGGTGTACCGCAACCTCGCCGGCGAGAAACAGACGTTCGTCGACCTCTGCCGCGGTCCGCACGTCCCGTCGACCAAACGCCTCGGCGTGTTCAAGTTGACCAAGGTCGCGGGCGCGTACTGGCGCGGCAACGAGAAGGGCCCGATGCTCCAGCGCATCTACGGCACCGCGTGGGAGTCGAAGGAAGCGCTGGCCGACTATCTCTACCGACTCGAGCAAGCCGAAGCGCGCGATCATCGCAAGCTCGGGGTCGAGCTCGATCTCTTCTCGTTCCCGGAGGAGATCGGGTCGGGCCTGGCGGTGTTCCACCCGAAGGGCGCGCTCGTGCGGCGCATCATGGAGGAGTACTCGCGCGAGCGCCACGAGACCTCGGGCTACGACTTCGTGAACACGCCGCACATCACCAAGGCCGGTCTCTTCGAGACGTCGGGCCACCTCGATTGGTTTGCCGAGGGCATGTTCCCGCCCATGCATCTCGATGAGGGCGGAACCGACGGCGAGGGCACGACCTACTACCTCAAGCCGATGAACTGCCCGTTCCACACGCTGATCTACAAGCACCGCACCCGCTCCTACCGCGAGCTGCCGCTCCGCCTCTTCGAGTTCGGCAGCGTGTATCGGTACGAGAAGTCGGGCGTCGTGCACGGGCTCACCCGCGTGCGGGGCATGACTCAGGACGACGCGCACATCTACTGCACCAAGGAGCAGATGGCCGGCGAGCTCGCGTCGATCCTCGACTTCGTGCTCGACCTCCTGCGTGACTACGGCCTCGACGACTTCTACCTCGAGCTCTCTACCAAGCCGCCGGGTAAGGCGGTAGGAACCGACGAAGAGTGGGACGAGGCAACGGAAACGTTGCGGGTCGCGGCGCAGGGCAAGGACCTCGAGCTCGTGATGGACGAGGGCGGCGGCGCGTTCTACGGGCCGAAGATCTCCGTGCAGGCGAAGGACGCCATCGGCCGCACCTGGCAGATGTCGACGATCCAGCTCGACTTCCAAACTCCGCAGCGGTTCGACATCCACTACATCGGCGCCGACAACGAACGCCACCGACCGATCATGATCCACCGCGCGTTGTTCGGATCGATCGAACGGTTCTTCGCGGTGCTCGTGGAGCACTACGCCGGCGCGTTCCCGGCCTGGCTCGCGCCGGTGCAGGTCGCGGTGCTGCCGGTCGCAGATCGCCACGACGACTACGCGGCCGAGGTCGTTGCGCGCTTGCGCGCCGACGGGTTCCGCGCCGAGGTGCACGACGGTTCGTCGGGCGCACTCGGCAACCGCATCCGCAAGGCGAAGACCGAGAAGGTTCCCTACGTGCTCGTGGTCGGCGACACCGACGTCGAGAACGGAACCGTGGGTGTCAACGCGCGGGGCACCGACGATCCCGAACGTGACGTCGCGCTCGACGACTTCGAAGCGCGACTCGGCGAAGAAGTCACCGAGCACCGTTGACACCAGCGTGAACGTACGGTGAGCCTCGAACGGCTGTGGGCGGGTTGGCGCTCGTCCTACGTCTCCGACCCGAAGACCGGAAGCACCGATCACGGTTGCGTGATGTGCAACCTCGTCGCCGCGACCGACGACGAGGCCGCGCTCGTGTTGGAGCGCACGCCCCTGACGATCACGGTGATGAACCTGTATCCCTACGGCTCCGGGCACCTGATGATCACGACGACGCGCCACGTTCCGAGCTTCGAGGACCTGGACGCGGCCGAGCTGCTCGCGGTTTCAGCGGCGCAGGTCGCGCGCTGCGGGCGATCCGGGCCACGTACAAGCCCGACGGCTTCAATCTCGGCGTCAACATCGGTCGGGCCGCGGGTGCCGGCGTTCCCGATCATCTCCACGTGCACGTGCTCCCGCGTTGGAGCGGCGACACGAATTTCATGACCACCGTGGCCGAGGCGCGCGTGATGGCCGAGGACCTCCATACCGGCTACGAGAAGCTGAAATCGGTCTGGGACCGGTAGGTTCACGCGAGTGAGCGACGAATCCACCGAGCCCGAGGGCGACGATCTCCCGGAAGAGCTCGACGTCACCGCGTACGTCGGTCCGTACGTGTTCCCCGACATCCGGCGCCGGCGTATCGCCGCCGCGCTCTATGTGATCGTCGGTGCGTTCGCGTTGTGGGCCGGCCTCGCGTCCGGAAACCACGGGCTCATCTTCGGCGCCGCGTTCCTCGGTGTGGTCGCGATCTACAACTACTTCGCGGGTTGGCATCTCGAGATCGATCAGACCGAGGCACTCGCGGTCGCGAGCCGGACGGTTGGTTTCCCGGTCGGGCACGCGTCGGCGCAGCTCGCGTGGCGCGGTCTGCTCAGCCGTCCGGCGTGGCGCATCCTCGTGTACAGCGCCGACGAGCCGCCGAGCATTCGCGGTCTCGTCGAGCTCGACGCGGTCGACGGTCACGTGCTCGGTGAGTACACGGAGCGCAATCCCGGAAGACTGGTCGGAGTTCGGACTGTCCTCCGCCTAGCCTCGGCGCGTATTCCGACCTCGAATCTCGAGAAGGAGCGTGTCGTGAAGCAGTTGGTCCGTGAGTTCCGGAAGTTCATCCTGCGCGGGAACGTCGATCGACCTCGCGGTCGCGGTGGTCGTCGGCGCCGCGTTCACGGCGGTGGTCCGGTCGTTTGCCAACGACGTGTTAATGGGCTTCATCGGTGCGCTGTTCGGTAAGCCGAACTTCAACTTTGTCGTGTTGCACGTCGGCGATGGCACGGTTGCGATCGGCAGGTTCATCACGCAACTCGTGAACTTCCTGATCGTCGCGGTCGCGGTGTTCATGGTCGTCAAGTTCTTCGAGAAGCTCCAGCGACTGCGCCCACTCACTGACGAGGAAGCCGAGCCGCTGACGCGCAGCGAGGAGCTGCTGACCGAGATCAGGGACTCGCTGGTGCAGTCCTCGTCGTAGCCTGCCCGGCTCCAGGCACGCTCGGTGGCGTCTCGGGCTCGATCGTCTGGCAACCGACTCCGGCGAGTCCGTCGATGCCGCACGCGTCATTCTCCGATGCGTACCAGTGCCCGTCGGCGAGCCTTTGGGCGTACGCGATCTCCGGCCACGGCGTCGACGGTCCGTTGTCCGTCTGCAACGCATAGAGGATCTCGACGCGGTCGGCCGCGGTGAGCTTCCATCCCGCGATCGTGAGCGTGCTCGTTCCGACGCTCTGATCCTTGGCGAGTCCGGCGCTGATCTCGGCCCGCAATGGCTTGCCGCCGAGCACTGCGCCGACTCGCTGATCGACGGTTGCATTGGGGTCGCTGAGCGCGTGGAAGGCGGAGGCGATCTCGGGATCGAGTGTGCCGGGCGGCTGGTACCCGTTCGGCGGCGTGATCGACACGTTGTCGACGCCCTTGCACGAGATGCCGACGAGGGCGGCGAGCGAACACAACGTGTTCTTGCCGAGCTCCCAATGACCGCCGACGCGGTGGCAGTTCCGTTCTGCGGATCGGTGATCACCGGCGACGGGTTGCCGCCGTAGTAGATGCGATACGTCAGCACGGCTGCGTCGGGGGACACGAACGCGACGTTCTCGACCCGGAGCTCGACCTGCAGCGCGAGATCCGAATACTTCTTGTAGTTGTTCGCCTCCTGCTGACTGGGCGGTCCGACACCCGACGTGGACCGTTCGCTCTGGTCGGGGCTGAGCAGCGCCCAGTACGCGTGCTGGATCTCGAGCTGCGCGACGCGTTGATCGGGGAAGCTGATCGCGGAGGGCTCCACGACGGTGTACGCGTTTCCGACGGCAACCGCGATCGCGACGCGTACGTTGGCCGCGTTGGCGTCGGGTGCCAGATGCACATCGATGCGGTCGAGGGCGAGATCGGGAGGCTGGTGCCCGGCGGCCATCGCCGCGAGCGGGATGCCGGTGAGATCGACGCCGGGGAGGGCGAACGTCCCGACAATGTGCAACGGCATCGGTGGGCCCTGGACCTGCAATGTCACCTGGTCGTTCACGCCTTTTTTCGTGCGGCTGACGAAGTCGGCGTCGACCATGATCTCGTCGGGAGCCGCGGGGCGGCGCCCGGAGTCGAGGTGCAACTGGTCGTCCTGGTGGTACGAGAACAAGACCGGCGTGCGGGGCGGAATCTGCGGCGGGAGTAGTCGGGCTGGCCGGTTCGATCGTCGACGACCCGGGCGAACGTGTCGATCACCCCGCTGACACTTTCGACGCCCGGAACCTTGGCGACCGCACGCTGTACTGCGGGCGTGATGAGGTTGCGCGCGCCGTCTTCGTCGAAGGTCGACGAGAGCACGACCGCATCGACGTCGCCGAGCACGAACGAAGGCGCCGACACCTGCACCTGGCGCGACTTCACGGCTTTGCTTCCGCCGCCGGCGGTGGCGACGACCGCGACGATCACCGCGACCGTGGTCCCGACGGCGACCAAGCCGGTGATCGCGCGAGCCGCGGACGCGGCGGGCCCGGCGCCGGAGCTCGCTGACCGGCGCGGGTTCGGCGAGCGGTACCCGGCCGAGGCCGGACAACTCGTGTTCGAGACGGGACTCGAGCTCATCCATCGTGCGGTTCCTCGTTCAAAGCCGTCTCGTTCGGAGGCGGGTCACCCAAAACCGTTGCGAGTGTCTTGCGGGCTGCGGAAAGGGTTGCCGACGCGGTGCCGACCGCAATGTTCATTGCGGTGGCGACTTCGGCTTCGCTCAGGCCGGCGGCGTAGCGGAGCGCGATTGCAGTGCGGGCGCAGCGGCGGAAGCGCGCGTACCGCGTCCCAGAGCTCGACTGATCGTTCGAGCGGGAGACCGGATTCATCGGGAACCATGCGCCGCAACACGCGCTGTTCGAGCGCGGCGCGTCGCGCTCGACGCCGGGCGACGTTGAGCGCGACGCGATAGGTCCACCCGGTGGGGGAGTCCATCGCGGAGACGCGCGTCCACGACGCGAGCGCGCGGGCGAATGCCTCGGAGGTCACGTCTTGTGCGGCGTGCAGATCGCGGGTCACGACGGTCATCGCCGCGAGCAGGCGCGGATGCTCGCTGCGGTACCACGACGCGAACGCGTCGTCGGCGTCCTCGACCACTGGCCCCGTCCCCACTGTTCTCCGCCCCGCGGGCCCGCCCGCCGACGTGGCGGCGGCATCGCGTTCTACCGCGATCTTCGGTAGCTCGAGCTCGATCATTACCCCGCATAAGTCACGGGGAGCGGATAACCCTTAGTGGACCTTCTCGGTTTCCTTGGTCGATGCGACGATCTTGTCCACGAGCTGCGCCGGTACCGGGTCGTAGTGCGAGGGCCTAATCACGAACCGGCCCCGGCCGCCGGTCATCGAGCGGAGGTCGATGGCGTACCGGAGGATCTCCGACGACGGCACGTTGGCCGTGATCTCGACCTCGCCCCCGCCGACCGACGCCGAACCCTGGATCCGGCCGCGCTTGCCGTTGAGGTCACCCATGATGTCGCCCTGATTCGCTTCGGGCACCGTCACGACGAGCTCGCTGACCGGTTCGAGCAGCACCGGGTTGGCTTTGGCCAACGCCTCCTTGAGCCCCATCGCCGCGGCTTGCTTGAACGCCATCTCGGAACTGTCGACAGGATGATGCTTGCCGTCGAAGCAGGTGATCTTCACGTCGACGACCGGGAAGCCGAGCGCGCCGCCGTGTTCTTCCGCCTCGACGATGCCCTTCTCGACCGCGGGCAGAAAGTTGCCGCGGGATGACACCGCCGACGATTGCGTCGACGAACTCGTTGCCCGCGCCGCGCGCCTGGGGCTCGACGCGGAGCCATGCAACCGCGAACTGACCGTGGCCGCCGGTCTGCTTCTTGAGCTTGCCCTCGGCTTCGGCTTTGCCGCTGATCGTCTCCCGGTACGCGACTCGTACGTCTTCGGTGTCGACCTCCACGCCGAACTTGCGCGGCGAGCTTCTCGAGCGCGATCGAGCAGGTGCGTCTCGCCCATCCCGCGCAGCACCGTTTGGTGCGTCTCGGGATTGCGATCGATCCGCAGGACGAGGTCTTCTTCCTGGAGCCGGTGGAGCGCGTTCGCGAGCTTGTCCTCGTCGCCCTTCGTGCGCGCTTTGATCGCGACCGCGAGCACTGGCTCGGGCGGGGGAACCGCCTCGGCCTCGAAGGTCGTGCCCTTGGTTGCGAGCACGTCGCCGGTGCTGGTGTCGGCGAGCTTGGCGACCGCCGCGATGTCGCCGGCCGCGACTTCGGCGACGGTGTCTTGTTCCTTGCCGCGCATCGTGAACAACTGGTGCACACGCTCGTCGGACTTGGTGCGGTGGTTGGCGAGCACGTCGTCGTGCTTGACCGTGCCCTGCAACACCTTGAACACGTTCACCCGCCCCACGTAGGGGTCGACGATCGTTTTGAACACGATGGCGGCGGCAGGACCAGTCTGTCTGAGCTTGCGACGGGTGCCGGTGCCTCTTCCACGAGGAATGTCGCGAGCCGATCGATGCCGATCAGCTTCGTCGCACTGCCGCACAACACGGGGAACACGGTGCCGCTCGCGACGCCGGCCGCGAGCGCACCCGCAAGTTCGGCGATCTCGAGCTTCTCGTCGTTGAGGTAGCGCTCCATGAGATCGTCGTCGCCGATGACGATCCCCTCTACGAGCGCGTCGTGCACTGCGTGCTCTTCCATCTCCATCGTCGGCCGGGATCGACGCTTCCGACCCGGCCGGTGAATCACCCGAGTAGGTCACCGCGGTGTCGTTGAGCAACTCGATCACGCCGGAAAGCGATGCTTCCTCGCCGATCGGCAGTTGCAACGGCGCGACACCGGCGCCGAACAGATCCTTGAGTTGGTCGAGCGTTCGCGAGAACGACGCGCGCTCGCGGTCGAGCTTGTTGACGAAGATCGCGCGGGATCCCGCTTTCTTCGGCCAGCTTCCACGCGACCTCGGTTTGCACTTCCACACCTTCGACCGCCGACACGACGAAGAGCGCGAGGTCGGCGGCCTGCAATGCGGCGGACACGTCGCCGACGAAATCGGCGTAGCCCGGCGCGTCGAGAAGATTCACTTTCACGCCGTCGAGCTCGAACGGCGCGAGCGCGAGCGACACGGAGATCCGGCGCCGCTGTTCTTCGGGATCGAAGTCGAGCACGGTGGATCCGTCCTCGACCTTCCCGAGCCGGGGGATCGCACCGGCGACGAGGAGAAGCGCCTCCGCGAGCGACGTCTTGCCGGCACCGCCGTGACCGACGAGGGCGACGTTGCGGATCTTGGCCGTCGGGAACGTCTTCACGAGAACCCCCGAGATCTTTGGCGAAATATTTGGCGTCGTGCTGGTGCTGCGAGTCTACGAAGCACTTCTGCTCTCGACCAGAGGCGGTTCTGACCTGTAGCGGGCCTTCCGCAGCGTCGAGCAGGCCTTCCGGAGCATCGAGAAGGTCCCGCGAGAGCGGTGGTACCCTCGGAGTGCTCGCGGGCGCGAGCACTCGATATCGCTCGCAACGCCCCGCCCGCCAACTAGTCCCACATCGGTAGTCAAGGAGTTCTGGATGCTCGACCGACGCTGGCGCCAAGGCGTCGAGCGAGGCCTGGGCCCGCTGGGCCGGGGCCTTCGGCGCCTCGGCGTTCCCGCCGACGCGCTGACGGTGTTCGGGCTCCTCGCGTCCGTCGCGACCGCGTTCCTCATCGCTTCCGGCCACCTGGTCTGGGCGGTGGTCGGTGTGATCGTCGCCGGGGTCAGCGATCTCCTCGACGGCGCGATCGCCCGCGGCAGCGGTTCGGCGAGCCCGCGTGGTGCGTTCTTCGACTCGGTGACGGATCGCGTCTCCGACGCACTCCTGCTCGGCGGCTGCGCCTGGTTCCTCGCCGGCGGCGCCCATCCGTTCCAGTCGGTCCTGGCGTTCGCGGTCGCCGCGTGCTCGATGCTCGTGTCCTACGAGCGGGCCCGCGCCGAGGCGCTCGGGCTCGACGCGCGGGGTGGCCTGATGGAGCGAGCCGAACGGTTCGTGTTCCTCGGCATCGGTCTCGCGTTCAACATCATCGTTCCGGTGCTGTGGGTCATGCTCGTGCTCACTGCAGCTGACTGCCGTGTACCGCTTCGTCCACGTCTACCGCCAGGCGGCGCACCCGCCCCGCGTGCATACGCGGCGCGAACGGCTGTTGTCCCGCGATGACCCGCGCGAGCCTGCGCTGCGTACGTGGTGGACGGCGCGGCGAATGGAAGGTCGACGGATCGAAGGCGACCGCACGCGTCGCCGGCACCCGTCGGTGCGCCGCAACTCGCGTCCCTGAACCCGTGCCCGACCTGCGCGGCCGGCTGACCACGTTCATGTATCGCGCCGGTTCGACCGCGGCGCAGATCATCCCGGCTTCGGTCGCGACCCCGATCGCGCGGCGATCGGACGGGGTGCGGCGCCGTTCCTCGGTGATCAACGGCGCATGGCCGCCCGCCACCAACTGCGGGCGACCGGCTACCGACGACGTGAGCGGCGTCTTCGACTCCTACGGCCGCTACTGGCTCGAGATGTTGCGCCTTCCGGCCGAAGTGCGCGCCGGAAGAGTCGGCGAGTACTGCACGATCGACGGGTTCGAGCACATCGAAGCCGGCCTCGCCAATGGGAACGGTGTGATCCTCGCGCTCCCGCATCTCGGTGGTTGGGAGTGGGCGGGCGCGGAGATGGCGCGAAGGGGGCACAACCTGCTCGCGGTGGTCGAGCAGATCGAGCCGCCCGAGCTCTTGGCGTGGTTCGCCGAGCAGCGCGCCGCGATCGGGATCGAAGTGGTCACGCTCGGCCCCGACGTCGGTACGTCCGTGCTCCGCGCCTTGCGGGACAACCGCATCGTGTGCCTGCTCTCCGACCGCGATATCGCCGGCGACGGTGTGGAAGTGGAGTTCTTCGGTGAGCGCACCACGCTCCCGGGTGGACCGGCGACCCTGGCGCTACGGACCGGCGCCGCGCTCGTTCCCTGCGCGGTCTACTTTCGCGGCGGCCGGGATCACCTCGGAGTGGTGCGGCCGGCGCTCGAGGTGGAACGGTTGGGCCGGCTGCGCGAAGACATCGCACGGATCACCCAGGTGCTTGCCGACGAGTTGGAAGCACTGATCCGCGCCGCCCCCGAGCAATGGCACCTGTTGCAACCGAACTGGCCGAGCGACCGTACGAAAGAAGGAGCGTGAGGGCGTGCGCGTAGTCATGACGTCGCCGTACTCGCTCTCGCGTCCGGGTGGAGTGCAGGGCCAGGTGCTCGGTCTTGCCCGCGAGCTGCGCAAGCTCGGTGTCGACGTGCGTGTCGTGGGGCCGTGCGACGGGCCGCCGCCCGAACCGGGAATCGTGTCGGTCGGGCCGAGTGTCGAGTGGAACTCGAACGGCTCGGTCGCGCCGATCTCGCCGGGCGCGCGACCGCGCGGCGTACGGCCGAGGTGATGCGGAGCATCGAGCCCGATGTCGTGCACCTGCACGAGCCGGCGGTTCCGGGGCCGTGCCTGAGCGCGCTCATCGGTTTCAACGGTCCGATGGTCGGCACCTTCCACGCGTCGGGCGAGTTGCTGCACATGTGGACCCGGCCCGCGTTGAAGTCGTCGATGGCTCGGCTGAGCGCGCGTGTGGTGGTGTCGGAGTCGGCACTCGAGACCGCGCGCGCCAACTGGTACGACGCCGACTACGTCGTCTTGTGGAACGGCATCGAGGTCGATCGGTTCGCGTCGGCGGTGCCGACCCCCACCGATCGTCCGGCGGCGTTCTTCATCGGCCGGCACGAGCCGCGCAAGGGTCTGGCCGTGTTGCTCGACGCGTGGAAGACCCTCGACCGTGATGCGGTGCTGTGGGTCGGCGGAGCCGGACCGCAAACCGAAGAGCTGCGCGCCGCGACCAAATCGAAGAGCGTGGAGTGGCTCGGCGCGATCACCGACGCCGAGCGCGATTCCCGTTTGCGCGGCGCGACCGTGTTGTGCGCGCCGTCGCTGCACGGCGAGTCGTTCGGCGTCGTGCTCCTCGAGGGGATGGCGGCGGGTACGCCGGTCGTCGCCTCGGCGATCGAGGGGTACGCGAACGTGGCGCGTGCCGATATCGACGCGTTGCTCGTTCCGGCCGGTGACGTCGGCGCGCTGCAACACGCGCTGCGGCGCATCTTCGACGATCCCGCGTTGCGGGAACGACTGATCACCGCCGGTCGGGCGCGCGCCGACGAGTTCTCGATGGCTCGCCTCGCCGAGCGCTACCTCGAGCTCTACGAGCGCGCGCTGGTACCCGCCCGGTGAGTTCCGCGGACGCGGGAGCATCCGATCCCGCGGTCGAATCGGCTCGCGCTCGACCTCGCGGCCCGGGTGCGCGCCGCGGTGGCTCCCTCGCTCGGCGCGCCGGGCGCCCGTGCCGGGGTCGGGCTCGCGCCCGGCGGCGATGTGACGATGGCGATCGACGAGATCGCGGAACAGGTGACCGAGGAGTGCTGCGCGGAGGCCGGCGACGTCGCGTTCTATTCCGAAGACCGCGGCTACGTCGAGTTCGGACGCCCGCGCGCGACGTTGCTCATCGACCCGATCGACGGCACCCGGCCCGCCGCGGCCGGGCTCGAGTCGTGCTGCGTGTCGGTGGCGGTGCTTCCACCCTCGCTCGACGCGACGCTCGGCGATGTGCAGTTCGGAGTCGTGCACGAGATCAAGCACGATCGACGTTTCGTCGCGACGCGTGGCGAGGGTGCGTACGCGGAGCTCGGCGACGGTACGCCGGTACCGATCCTGCTTTCGGAGAATGTCGATCTGCGCGCGTTGTTCTGGGCCGCCGGCTTGCGCGGCCGGCCCGCGCTTCCGTCGATCGTGGTGCTCGAGGAGTTGATCGACGGCTGCTCGATGCACGGCAGCTTCTTCGATCTCGGCTCGTGCACCTTCGACATGACGCGCATCGTCACCGGCCAGCTCGACGCCTACGTCGACATGGGCGGGCTGATGATCCGGCGAATTCCCGAGCTCGACGCCGCGTTCCGGCGTGCGGGTGACGGCCGGATCTGCACGAACTTTCCCTACGACGTCGCGGCGGCGGCGCTCGTCGTGACCGAGGCCGGCGGCGTCGTCACCGCGGCCGACGGCGGGCCGTTGGGGCCGAGCCCGGCGATCGGGTCCGGCGACGGTTGGGGAGTGGCGGTGCTCGCGAGCGCGTCGCGACGGTTGCACGAACGGTTGCTCGAAGCGACCGAGAACGGAATGCAGCGCCTACGGGCGCAGGTTGTAGGCATTTAGTCCCTCACGCCGGGAGGCGGAGGCCTGAAGAGGCATCCGATGCCCCCGAAGAGGGGGGTGCGGCCCGTACAATGACTGGTCCGCGCAATCGCAAAATGGGAGACCCGACGTGGCCGCAGTGATCATCATCGTGATCGTTGTCCTGATCGCCATCGTGTTCGTGGCTGGATACAACGGGCTCGTTCGCCTGCGCAACCGCATCGATTCCGCGTGGGCGCAGATCGGCGTGCAGCTCGAGCGTCGCCACGATCTGATCCCGAACCTGATCAACACGGTCAAGGGCTACGCCGAGCACGAGAAGTCGACCTTCGAAGGTGTTGTCGCCGCTCGCAACGCGGCCATCGCGGCCAAGGACTCCGGGCCGGAGCAGCAGGCCCAGGCCGAGAACGTGCTCTCGGGCGCATTGCGGCAGCTGTTCGCGCTCGCCGAGGCCTATCCCGACCTCAAGGCGAACCAGAACTTCCTTTCGTTGCAGGAGGAGCTCACGTCGACCGAAGACCGGATCGCATACTCGCGGCAGTTCTACAACGACAGCGTGATGAAGTACGACAACAAGATCCAGTCGATCCCGTCGAACCTCATCGCCGGCATGTTCGGCTTCAAGCCGCGTGAGTACTTCCAGGCGGAGCAGGGCGCATCCGAGGTTCCCAACGTCCAGTTCTGAGCGCTCCTGACGCCCGAAGCCCGCCCTTTCGAAGTCCAATAACCGGTTCCGAGGTTCTCGTTGTACGAACAAATCGCCGCGAACAAACGCAAGACGTTCGTGCTCATTCTCGGCTTCGTCGTTTTGCTGACCCTCGTCGGCGTCGCGGTCAACTACCTGATCCAAGGCGGCGTGGTCGGGTTCGTGATCGTTGCCCTGATCGTCATCGTCTCGTCGACGGTGTCGTACTTCAACAGTGACAAAGCCGCGCTCGCGATCTCGCACGCGAAACCGGCCGACCCGCATCAGTACGCGCGTCTCTACAACCTGGTCGAGGGGCTGTGCATCGCGAGCGGACTGCCCAAGCCGCGCCTTTACATCATCGAGGACGAAGCCCCGAACGCGTTCTCGACCGGCCGTAACCCCAAGCACGCGGCGATCGCGGTCACGACCGGCCTGCTCGAGAAGATGAACCGGGTCGAGCTCGAGGCGGTGCTCGCCCACGAGCTGAGTCACATTCGCAACTACGACATCCTCATCATGACCCTCACGGTCACGATGGTCGGCATCATCGCGTTGCTCTCCGACTTCTTCTTCCGATTCATGTTCTTCAGCGGAGGACGCGGCGGGCGTGACAACAACGACAACGGCAACAACCCGCTCGGCATCATCTTCATGATCTTCGGGTTCGTCTTGTTGATCTTCGCCCCGATCATCGCCTACGTCATGCAGTTCGCGGTGAGCCGCAAGCGTGAGTACCTCGCCGACGCGTCGGGTGTGCAGTTGACGCGCTACCCGCCGGGATTGATCTCGGCGCTCGAGAAGCTCAAGGGCGACACCACCGTCATCCACTCCGCCTCGAAGGCGACCGCGCACCTCTGGATCGAGGAACCGCTCGACAAGGAAAGCGGTACAGCGCCAGCACCGTTTCAACCATCTGTTCGACACGCATCCGCCGCTCGACGACCGGATCAAAGCCCTGCAGGCCATGTGACGGGGATTGGGTGACGGAGACAAGGTGACGGAGACCAGGTGATAGCCACAATCCTCAGACTCTGGCGCACGCGGCGCATCACCGTCATCATCAGCGGGGTCGTCATCGTCGCGTTGATCGCGGGTGGGGTCATCGCGCTCACTGGTGGGAGCTCGTCGAAGAAAGAAGCGACGAAGCCGCCGGCCACCACGACGACGACCACGCATCCGCCGAAGGTCCCGCGCGTCGCGCCGCTCACGGGCGTGCCCGACCCCAGCGGCAAGTCGTTCACGCGGCCCGCGATCACGGTGAAGATCAACAACACCGGCGCGGCCAAGCAGTACGGGATCGACCAGGCCGACGTCGTCTACGAAGAGGTGGTCGAGGGTGGCATCACGCGGCTCGCCGCGATCTTCAACTCCCACGCCCCCGAGCGCGTCGGCCCGGTGCGATCGGTGCGCAAGACCGACCAGAGCATCGTGTGGCCGATCGGTGGTGTGTTCGTCTACTCCGGGGGCGCGCAGTACGCGATCGACAGCATCAACACCGCGCCGGTGGTCCAGCTCGACGAGACCCGGGCCGGATCACTGATGTACCGCGCTCCGGGCACGCAGTACATCGAGAACGGCAGTCCGCCGCCATCGGAGAACGCGCCGTACAACCTGTGGGCGCGCGTCGACCAGATGTATGCGACCCACGGCGCGACGCCGATCCCGCCGCCGCCGCTGTTCACGTACCGCAAGCCGAAGGCCGTGATCGGCGGCACGCCGGTCACGCACGTCGTCGTCGGATTCGACAACGGCTTCGAGATCACCTGGGACTGGGATGTCGCCAGCGGAACCTGGCTGCGCTCGAAGTTCGGCGGGCCCGACACCGACGCCGAGAATGTTCGGCTCGCGCCGAAGAACGTCGTGGTGATGTTCATTCAGTACGCGGGCGGCGCCGGCGCACTTCAGGCCGAAGGCGTGCTCACCGGCACTGGGAACGCGCTCGTGTTCACCGGTGGCAAGGAGATAAAGGCCACGTGGTCTCGGCCCGACAAAGCCAAGCCGGCGAAGCTGCTCAACGCCAACGGCCAGGTGATCAACCTCACCCCCGGCCAAACGTGGGTCGAGCTCCCGGACGTGTCGTACACGGTGACGGCGACTCCGTAGGAATCCGTCGATAATTCGGCTCCGAGCGCATGCGAACGCGTCGGTAGACTCGGGTTCATGACCAACGAGCGCACAACCGGGACCGCGCGGGTGAAGCGTGGGCTCGCAGAGATGTTGCGCGGCGGCGTCATCATGGACGTCGTCACGCCCGAGCAAGCCAAGATCGCCGAAGACGCAGGCGCATCGTCGGTGATGGCGCTCGAACGAGTCCCCTCCGACATTCGCCGCGACGGTGGCGTCGCCCGCATGAGTGATCCCTCGATGATCGAGGGCATCCAGAAGGCCGTGACGATTCCGGTCATGGCGAAATGCCGGATCGGCCACTTCGCCGAAGCGCAGGTCTTGCAGGCGCTCGGCGTCGACTATGTCGACGAGTCCGAGGTGCTCACGCCGGCCGACGAGTCGTACCACGTCGACAAGTGGGCGTTCACGGTTCCTTTCGTGTGCGGCGCGACCAACCTCGGTGAGGCGCTGCGCCGCATCGGTGAGGGTGCGGCGCTCATCCGCTCGAAAGGTGAAGCCGGCAGCGGCAACATCGTCGAGGCGGTACGCCACCTGCGCCTGATCCTCGGCGACATCGGCAAGGTCGCCCAGGCCGGTCCCGAAGAGCTCTACCGCTGGGCAACCGATCTCCGTGCGCCCCTCGACCTCGTGCAAGAGGTTGCCGCCAAGGGCGAGCTTCCGGTTCCGCTCTTCTGCGCCGGTGGCATCGCGACGCCGGCCGATGCCGCGCTCGTCATGCAACTCGGCGCGCAGTCGGTCTTCGTCGGCAGCGGCATCTTCAAGTCTTCCGACCCGGCGAAGCGCGCTCGCGCGATCGTCGAAGCGACCACGCACTTCACCGATGCCGACATCGTGGCCAAGGTCTCACGCGGCCTCGGCGACGCGATGCGCGGTGAGGAGATCGGCGCGCTCGACGTGAAGCTCGCCGACCGCGGTTGGTAACGATGCGCGCGAGGCCCCCAGCCCATGAAGGTCGGTGTGCTCGCGCTGCAAGGCGCGTTTCGCGAGCAAGCGGAGTCGCTCGAGGCGCTCGGCGCTGACGCGTCGCTCGTCAAGACACCCGAGCAGCTCGCGGGTGTCGACGCGGTCGTGCTCCCCGGTGGTGAGTCGACCACCGTCGACAAGCTGCTCGATTCTTCGGGTCTGCGTACGCCGTTGCGCGACGCGCTCCGTGACGGCATGCCCGCACTGGCGGTCTGCGCGGGCCTGATCGTCCTGTCGTCCGAAGTGGTCGACGGCCGCGCCGATCAGCAGCCGCTTGGCGCGATCGACGTCACCGTGCGTCGGAACGGCTACGGCCGTCAGCTCTATTCGTTCGAGGCCGACCTCGAGATCGCGGGCCTGGCCGACGGACCGTTTACGGGGGTATTCATCCGAGCGCCGGTGATCGAACGGGTCGGGACCGGCATCGAGGTCCTGGCCGCCCACGAAGGCGTGCCCGTGCTCGGACGGCAGGGCCGCATCCTGTTCGCTACGTTTCATCCCGAGCTCTCAGGAGATCTCCGCGTCCACGAGCTCTTTCTGAAGGGGAATTGAATGTCGGGTCACTCGAAATGGCATTCGATCAAGCACAAGAAGGGCGCGGCCGACGCCAAGCGCGGCAAGCTCTTCGCGGTCCTCATCCGCCAGATCGAGATTGCGGCCCGTTCCGGCGGTGGTGATCCCGCGTCGAACGCAACGTTGCGCAGCATGGTGCAGAAGGCGCGCGACAACTCGTTGCCGGTCGACACGATTCAGCGGGCGATCAAGCGGGGGAGCGGCGAAGAAGAGGGTGTGATCTACGAGCAGGTCTCGTACGAGGGCTATGCCGCGAGCGGTGTCGCGGTGATCGTGCAGACGCTCACCGACAACCGCAATCGCACCTCGGCCGAGATCAAGAACATCTTCAGCCGCAACGGCGGATCGTTCGCCGAGCCGGGCGCGGTCTCGTGGCAGTTCGAGCGCAAAGGCATCGTGCTCGTCGACAAGGCCGCCGACGAAGACGAGCTCACCATGGCGGCCGCTGACGCCGGCGCCGAAGACATCGAGGACGTCGGCGACGCGTGGCAGGTGACGACACCGCCGACCGAGCTCCACGCGGTACGCACCACGATCGAAGAAGCCGGATTCAAGGTCAAGTCGTCGGACCTGACGATGATCCCGACCACGTCGGTCGCTCTCGACGAGGAGGGCCCGGCCAAATCGGTGCTGCGGCTGATGGACGCGCTCGAAGATCACGACGACGTCGAGGCCGTGTATGCGAACTTCGACATCCCCGACGCCGTACTAGAAGCTGTCAGCGCTTAAGCCGAAGAGGGGACCCATGGTCGAGGTTGGAGAAGAAGCACCGGATTTCACGCTGCCGGGGGTCTGCGACGGAGAACGTCGCGACTACACCCTGTCGGAGTTCCGGGGCCGCAAGGTCGTGCTCGCGTTCTATCCCGGCGACAACACGCCCGGCTGCACGCGCCAGATGTGCTCGTACCGTGACGACTTCTCGAAGTTCGAGGAGAGCGGCGCGGTGCTGCTCGGGATCTCACCCCAAGACGTCGACAGCCACGAGAAGTGGGCCGCCAACCGCGGGTTCCACTTTCCGTTGCTGGCCGACACCGACAAAAAGGTGATCGAGCTCTACGGGGTGAAGGGCGGCAAGCTCATCGCGGTGAAGCGCTCGGTGTTCGTGGTCGGGCCCGACGGCATCGTCCGATTCGTCGACCGCAAGGTGGTCGGCGCGACGTTCGTCTCCGCCGACAAGCTCGTCCCCGTGCTCGCGGGCCTCTGACCTCGGACCGGTGACCATGGAAATCAGCGAGGCGCTCGAGTTCGTCCACGCGAATCATCACGGCGTGATCGCGACGACGCGCGCCGACGGGCGGACCGCGATGTCGCCGATCGCGTCCGCGGTCGACGCCGACGGTCATGTGGTGGTGAGCACGCGTGAAACCGCGATGAAGGCGAAGCACGTCGCCAAGAACGGGTACGCCTCGATCTGTGTGCTCAACGATGCGTTTTTCGGCGAGTGGGTGCAGGTAGAGGGCCCGGCCGAAGTCGTGCACCTGCCCGCCGCGATGGAGGGCCTCGTCGACTACTACCGCCGGATCTCGGGCGAGCACTCCGACTGGGACGACTACCGCGCCGCCATGGAACGTGATCGCCGGGTACTCCTGCGCATCGCCGTCGAGCGCGTCGGCCCGAACCGCTCCGGATAGAACACCGAACCGGCGTGAGTATCAGGGCCCACGCCCCTGATTTCCACGCCGGTTGCAGGAGGGTGGGATCCGCGAGCTTCCGATCGGCCGGCTCGGGCGCATCACAGCCGGCGTCGAAGTGGGCCGAGTCGTCGAGATAGTCGACGACTCAGCCAGAACCGGCGGCTTCCTCATCTTCACCTACGCCGACTTCGACCGCTCGCCCGAAGTGTTCGACGGGTGGGTCGAGACGTGGGCTCAGGTCGGCGGGTACTTCGAAGAGAGCGGCTGGGAGATCGAGTGGACCGAACCGCCCGGATAGTCTCCGGCGCGTGAAAATCGCGATCACGGTCAACGGAGCCGCGCAGGCCCACGATGTGGAGCCGCGCACCCTTCTGGTGCAGTACCTGCGGGAAGCGTGCGCGCTGACCGGTACGAAGGTCGGCTGCGACACGTCGTCGTGCGGGGCCTGCACCGTGCTGGTCAACGGCGAGTCGGTGAAGTCGTGCACGATGCTGGCCGCCCAGGCCGACGGTGCCTCGATCACGACCATCGAAGGTCTCGCCCACGGCGACGAGTGGCACCCGGTCCAGACCGCGTTCCAGGAGCACCACGGACTCCAGTGCGGCTACTGCACTGCGGGCATGGTGATGGCCGCGGTCTCGCTGCTCGAGGAGATCCCGAACCCGACCGAGCACGATGTTCGCATCGGCATCGAGGGCAACCTCTGCCGCTGCACCGGCTACCACAACATCGTCGAGTCGGTGCTGGCGGCCGCGGACCAGATGAAGACTCGGTCATGATCCCCGCCGCCTTCGACTACGTGCGGGCGGAATCGGCCGATGACGCAATCGCGCAACTGGCCGAGCACGGCGAAGACGCGAAGCTGCTCGCGGGCGGGATGTCGCTGCTGCCGTTGATGAAGCTCCGGCTGGCGACGCCGACGGTTGTCATCGATGTCGGCCGCGTGCGGGATCTCTCGTACGTGCGCGACGCGGGTGATCACGTCGCGATCGGTGCGCTCACCCGGCACCGCGACGTCGAGACCAACGATGTGCTCGAACGGGAGTGCGGCGTCATCCGCGCGGTCGCGGCGCAGGTTGGCGACAACCAGGTTCGTCACCGCGGCACGATCGGCGGCTCGGTTGCGCACGGCGACCCCGCGTCGGATCTTCCGGCCGCGTTGCTGGCGCTCGACGCCACCTTCGTGGTGCGCGGTCCGGGTGGGTCGCGTGACATCCCCGCGTCGGAGTTCTTCAACGGGTTCCTCGAAACTGCGCTCGCGCCCGACGAGTTGCTCTGCGAGATCCAAGTTCCCAAGTCGGGACCGAACGGCTTCGCGTTCGAGAAGTTCAACCGCCGAGCCCAGGACTTCGCGATCGTCGGTGTGGTCGCGGCGCGTACGGCCGGCGGCACTCGGGTCGGCCTGATCAATATGGGCTCCACGCCGCTGCGGGCGACCGCAGTGGAGGAGGCGCTCGCGCAGGGTGCGTCGCCCGCCGACGCGGCCGCCCACGCCGCCGACGGAACCGAGCCCACCTCCGATCTCAACGCGACTCCGGAGTACCGGGAACACCTCTCCCGCGTGCTCGTGCGGCGCGCGCTCGAGGCCCTCTGAGCGCGCGTTGCGCCGCGGTGGTGCTCGCCGCCGGCCGCGGTCTGCGGTTCGGGGGCGAGATCCCCAAGCCGCTGTTGCAGTTGGGCGGGAAACCGCTCGTGGTGCACGCCGTCGGCGGCCGCGATGGGCAGCGGGCTCACGCCGGTGGTCGTAGTGGTCTCCGACGATCGCATCGCCGCCGCGTTGAACGACGAGGCCGGTGTGACGATCGTGCGCAACGACGCGCCGGAGCAGGGAATTTCGTCGAGCCTGCAGGTCGCGCTGCGCAGCCTCACCCCCGATCCGAGGATCGACCCCACGGTCGACGCGGTGGTGGTCGGGCTCGCGGATCAGCCGCTCATGGGGTCCGATGCGTACCGGCGGGTCGCGGCCGCGTTCGACGCGGGCGCGCAACTGGCGGTCGCCACGTACGGAGGCGGGCGCGGCAACCCGGTGTTGATCGGGCGCGCCCATTGGGAGGAGGCGCTCGCGCTCACCGGCGACGAAGGGGCACGTGTGCTCCTACGCCGTCACGGCGCGACGGAGGTACCGTGCGACGGCACCGGCGAGCCCGCCGACGTCGACACCCCCGAAGATCTGATCGCGCTGGAGAAGGTATGGAGATCGCAGACAGCTTCCGAGTGAGCACCCCGATCGACGACACCTGGAAGGTGTTGCTCGACATCGAGGGGATCGCGCCGTGCCTGCCGGGCGCGCAGCTCCAGGAGATCGAGGGCGACGAGTACCGCGGCATCGTGAAGGTCAAGGTCGGACCGATCACCGCGCAGTACAAGGGAACCGCGACGCTCGCCGAAGTCGACGAAGCGGGCCGGCGCCTCGTGATCGATGCGGCCGGGCGCGACACGCGCGGTCAGGGCAACGCCAAGGCGACGATCGTGGTGACGATGGCCGACGACGGCAGCGGAACCCGCGTGAAGGTCGTCACCGATCTCGCGATCACCGGCAAGGTTGCGCAGTTCGGGCGCGGTGTGCTCGTCGACGTTTCCTCGAAGCTCATGCGCCAGTTCGTCGAGAACCTCGAACGCGATGTGCTGGCCACGAACTCCACTGCCACTACGGACGTCGGCGATTCCGATACCGAGGATGACAACGCGACCGACACGACGCCGAATGGTGTCGTCGCGCCGACCCCGGTGCCGGTGCGCGAGGCAGCGCCCGCGCCGGGCGAGCTCCGCCGCATCGACTCCCAAGAGGTCGACCCGATCGACCTGTTCGACATGGCGGGGGAGTCGGCGGTAAAGCGACTGGTCCCGTTGCTGGTCGGGGCCGTCGTCGTGTTCGTGCTGTGGCGCCTGGTGCGGTCTCGGGGCTGATCCGCGTGACCCGGCGCCTCGACCCGTAGTATCGAACTCATGTTCGACCCGCTCGGTCCGGTGCTGGGCATCGACCCCGGGCTCTCACGGTGTGGCTACGGGATCGTTGCCCACGAACGCGGCAATCCCCGTGCCCTCGGGTGCGGGATCATCCGCACCCCGCCCGGCGACTCGCTGCCCGACCGGTTGCTCGCGCTCGACGACGATCTGCGCCAACTCGTCGAGCAGGTGCGCCCGTCGGCCGTTGCGGTGGAACGGGTGCTGTTCCAGAACAACGCCCGCACCGCGATGTCGGTCGGGCAGGCGAGTGGCCTCGCGCTCGTGATCGCGGCGCGGGCCGGCATTCCCGTCGCGCTCTACAGCCCGAACGAAGTGAAGCTGGCGGTGACCGGTGACGGCCGCGCCGACAAGGCCGCGGTCCAGATGATGGTCACCAAGCTCCTCAATCTCGCCGAGATCCCGAAGCCGGCCGACGCGGCCGACGCACTTGCGCTCGCGTGCTGCCATCTCTGGCGCGCGCCGCTCGCCGCGCAGATCGCGAGCCTCTGATGATGGGAATGTTCGGATGATCGGCTCGGTGCGGGGCACGATCATCGAACGTACGACCAGTGGCGAGGTGCTCGTAGAGGTCGGCGGGGTCGGATACCGCGTCAACATCCCGTTGCGCGTCGTCCCCAGCATGGATCCGGGCACCAACGCGTTCCTCTTCACCCATCTGCACGTGCGCGAAGACGCAATGACACTGTTCGGCTTTCCGAGTCGTGACGAGCGCGACACGTTCGAAGCATTGATCTCCGCGACCGGCGTCGGCCCGAAGCTCGCGCTCGCGATCCTCTCGGTGCACACGCCGGGCGCGCTCCGTCGGGGATTGGCCGACGACGATCTCGACCTGCTCATGCTCGTGCCCGGGGTAGGTAAGCGGACCGCGCAACGGCTGTTGATCGAGCTGAAGACGCGCCTCGAGGTTCCCGATCTCGATCTCACCGTCGCGACGGGCGGAACCACGACCCCGCGCCGCGAAGTCCGCGACGCGCTCATCGGGCTGGGCTATTCGCCCGACGAGGTCCACGCGGTGCTGACCCAACTCGGAGAAGATGGCACGGTCGAGGAGCTCCTCCGCGACGCGCTCCGAGTACTAGCGGGGACACGATGACCGGCGGGTGGGTGGGGACAACATGAGGGAAGAGCTGCTCAGCCCGACCGCGGATCCGGCGGAGGCGGCCGAAGAGACGACGCTGCGCCCGAAGCGGCTCGACGAGTTCGTCGGCCAGCCCCGGCTGCGCGAGCACCTCGAGATCATGTTGAGCGCGGCCCGCCAGCGGAAGCAGGCCGTCGATCACGTGCTCTTCGCGGGTCCGCCCGGACTCGGCAAGACCACGTTGGCGGGGATCATCGCGACCGAGATGGGCGCGCGCATGCAACCCACGAGCGGCCCCGCGCTCGAACGCGCCGGCGATCTCGCGGCAATCCTCTCGAGCCTCGACGACGGCGGGGTGCTGTTCATCGACGAGATCCACGGATTGCCGCGCCAGGTCGAAGAGGTCCTCTATCCCGCGATGGAAGACTTCCAACTCGACATCGTGATCGGGAAGGGTCCGTCGGCGCGCACGATCCGCCTCGACCTCCCTCGGTTCACGCTCGTCGGCGCGACGACGCGTACCGGTTTGATCACCGGTCCATTCCGCGATCGGTTCGGCTTCGTCGCCCGGCTCGACTACTACGAGGTCGACGAGCTCACGACGATCCTGTCCCGCGCCGCGAAGATCCTCGGCGTGGAGCTCGATCCCGACGGCGCGGTCGAGATCGCGTCGCGCAGCCGCGGTACCCCTCGCATCGCGCATCGATTGTTGAAGCGGGTCCGTGACTACGCCGAGGTGCGCGCGGACGGAACGGTGTCGTTCGAAACTCGCACGCGACGCGCTCGCCCTGTTCGAGGTCGACGAGCTCGGTCTCGACAAGGTCGACCGGGCGATCCTCGGCGCGCTGTGCCGGACGTTTGCCGGCCGTCCGGTCGGTCTCGGCACGCTCGCGGTCGCGGTGGGCGAGGCACCGGAGACCGTCGAATACGTCTACGAGCCGTTCCTTCTCCAGTGCGGACTGCTCGAGCGCACGCAGCGCGGCCGGGTCGCGACGCCTGCCGCGTTCGATCATCTCGGGTTGCACGACCAGGCCCGACCCGGCGAGGCTCCCAACTTGTTCTGACGGCGGTTGTCATCGGGGTGAGGGAGCGCGCAATGTCCGACGATCTGGTGCAGTACGAGGTACGCGATCGCATCGCCCACGTGACGATCGCGAACGGCAAGGCCAACGCGCTGTCTCCCGACGTGATCGCCCAGCTCGATGCCGCGCTGACCCGGGCCGAGGACGCCGGCGAAGAGCAGGTGGGTGCGCTGCTCATCACCGGCGCGCCCGGCATGTTGTCGGGCGGGTTCGACCTCAAGGTGATGCGATCGTCGCCCGGTGCCGCGGGCAAGCTCGTGACCGACGGCGGCTCGCTCATCACCCGCATGTTCGGCTCCGAGATGCCGGTCGTCATCGCGTGCTCCGGGCACGCAGTGGCTGCGGGCGCGCTCCTGATGCTCGGCGCCGACGAGCGCATCGGCGCGAGCGGCGCGTTCCGCATCGGACTGATCGAGACCGAGATCGGGTTGGTCCTGCCGCGCTGGGCGGCCGAGCTCGCGCGCGAGCGGCTCTCGCCCCGTCAGCTCCAGATCGCCACGGTGGGCGCCAAGATGTACGACCCCGATGGCGCCTACGAGGCCGGATTCCTCGATGCAGTCGTCGGGGCCGACGCGCTCGCCGACACCGCGCTCACCGCGGCCACCCGCTGGGCATCGTTGCCCCGAGGCGCATACCGGGGCCAGGTCCAGATGAACCGGGGCGACGTGCTCGGGCGCCTGGCCGACGCCCTCGCCGTCGACCGGGGTCGCACCTTCAACGTTCCGATCGACTGACCAGGCGGTTCGGGACGACGGTGGTAGCGTCGACCCCGCTTTCATCGCAACTAGGGGACGGTTCGTGCCGCTCGTAATTATCTGGCTGGTCCTCATGATCGGCGCCTTCTACATGCTGCTGTGGCGCCCGCAGCAGAAGCGCATGGCGATGGTCCGCGCCCTCCAGAGCGAGCTGAAGCAGGGCGACGAAGTCTTGACCACCAGTGGCATCTACGCCCGGGTGGTACGGCTCGGCGACGACGACGCCGACCTCGAGGTTGCACCCGGCACCGTGATCCACGTCGCCCGCGGCGCGATCGGCCAGGTCATCACGAATCACGACGAGAGCTTCGACGCGTCGGGCGAGGCCTCGGAGGCCGGCTGAACCGTGCGCCGCCGCGTGATAATGCTGATCGTCACCGTCGTCGCCATCTGCGGCCTGTTCGTGGCGACGTTGCTTTCCGACAGTCGTCCTGTGCTCGGTCTCGACCTGCAGGGTGGCATCTCGATCGTGCTGTTCCCGGTGAAGGGAACCGATCTCGGCTCGCTCAACACCGCGGTGAACGTCATTCGTAACCGCATCGACGGTCTCGGCATCGCCGAACCCGATGTGCAGCGCCAGGGCAACACCATCGTCGTGAACCTGCCCGGTGTGAAGGACCGCACCAAAGCCGAGAGCATCGTCGGCGAAACCGCCGAGCTCCGGTTCCGGCCCGTTCAATACCAAGGCGACAGCGCGCTCGTCATCCCGTGGACCGCCAAGCCCGCGGCGACCACCACGACCAAGCCCGGAGCATCGACCACGACGATCGCGGGCACGTCGACTACCAGCACCACCGCCGGCATTTCTGCGACCACGACGACGGCGGCCAAGACGTCGACATCGGGGAAGGCGGCCGGCCAGACGATCACCACCGCGCCGATCGCGGCCCGCTTCTCCGTCGCCAAAACAGCTGCCTCCACGACCACGACCGCGGGCGCGACCACCACCACTGCGAAGGCCGGCACGAACGCGGCCACGTCGACCACGGCCAAGGGCGCGACGACCACGACCAAACCGGTGGCAACCCCCACGACGACTCCGGGTGAGACGACGTGTCAGGCGCTGATCAAGAGCAGCCCGGCCGATACCGACGCCGCGAAGTCGGTCGTGTTGCCCGACCGCGACCGGACCTCGTGTTACGTGCTCGGTCCCGCGATCGTGACCGGTAAGAGCGTCGGCTCCGCGGCCGCCGCCTACAACTCGACCACGTCGCAGTGGGTCACGAACGTCACCTTCAAGAACGACGACTTCGTCAAGAAGATCGCCGGCCCCTACGTGAACAAGTTGGTCGCGATCGAGCTCGACGGAGTGGTGCAGTCGGCGCCGAACATCAACCCCGGCATCACCGGGCGCCAGGTCGAGATCTCCGGCAACTTCACCCAGGGCGAGGCCAAGGATCTTGCGCTCGTCTTGCGCTACGGCGCGCTGCCCGTGCAGTTCGACCAGCACAAGCAGACGATCGAAAGCGTGTCGCCGACACTCGGCAAAGACCAGCTCTCGGCCGGCATCGTCTCGGGTCTCATCGGCCTCGGTCTGGTCGCGCTCTACATGCTCCTCTACTACCGGCTACTGGGTCTCGTCGTCGTCGCCGGTCTCGCGCTCACCGGGATGTTGTTCTTCACGGTGATCTCGTACCTTTCGAGCGCGCATGGGCTCACCCTGACGCTGGCGGGGGTCACGGGAATCATCGTGTCGGTGGGTGTCACCGTCGACTCGTATGTCGTGTACTTCGAACGTCTCAAAGACGAGGTCCGGTCGGGCCGGACGGTGCGCTCGTCGCTCGAGGTCGGCTTCACGCAGAGCGTTCCGCACGATCGTCGCCGCCGACCTCGTCTCCTTGATCGGCGCCGGTGTGCTGTATGTGTTCGCGACGAGCTCGGTGAAGGGCTTCGCGCTGTTCCTCGGCATCTCGACTGCGATGGACCTGCTGCTCGCGTACACATTCATGCACCCGATGGTGTCCGTGCTCGCGCGCAACCCGAGGCTGGTGACGCTGCCCGGTGTCGGTATCGCGTCCGCGCTCGACGTACCGGGAGCGGTGGCGTGACCTCCACGATCGCACCCGCCGAAGACATCCCCGGTGTCACCCGGCGCCACCGGCCGTCGGACTTCTACCACGAGCGCACCAACTTCCAGTTCATCAAGCACTCTCGCCGGTGGGCGATCCTGTCGGGCACGTTGCTGCTCCTCAGCGTCGTGCTCATGTTCACCCGCGGCCTGCAGTTCGGCATCGACTTCGAGGGCGGAACCTCGTGGCAGGTGCGCATGGCGTCGGGCCACTCGGCCAAGGTCGCCGAGGTGCGCGACGTGCTCCGCCCGTTGGGGTTCTCCGACGCCAAGGTGAGCATCCTGTCGGGCAAGAACGGCCAGAGCGTCAACGTGCAGGAGCACCTCGTCGCGGACCCGACCGAGACGATCCGCACCGCGCTTGCCGACTACGGCCACGTGTCGCCGAACGTTGTGCAGTTCGCGCCCGCGGCGTCGGGCCAGGGTGGAACCTTCACGTTCACGACCGCCAAGACCGTCGAGCCGACGCAGGCCGACGTCGAGAAGGTTCTCGGCACGACTCCGTTGCAAGGTGCGACCGTCAAGGTGTCGGGCAACGCGGTCACGATCACCGCCAAGACGCTGCCGCTCAGCCCGACCGAGAAAGTCGCGCGGGCGCTCGCGACGTACGCGCACGCGACCGTGAACGATGTGAGCATCTCGTCGGTCGGTCCCACGTGGGGCAACGAGGTGAGTCACAAGGCCGAAGCGGCGCTCGTCTACTTCTTCTTGTTGCTCGCGGTGTACCTGTCGGTGCGCTTCGAGGCCAAGATGGCGGCGGCCGCCATCATCGCGGTGATCCACGACATCATCTTCACCGTGGGCGTGTACGCGCTGTTCCAATTCGCGGTCACGCCCGCGACGATCACCGCCTTCCTCACCATTCTCGGGTTCTCCCTATATGACACCGTTGTCGTGTTCGACAAGGTGCGTGAGAACCAACGGGTACTCACCGCGACCGGTCGATCCACCTACGGCGAGATGGTGAACAAGTCGCTGAACCAAGTGCTGATGCGCTCGTTCTCGACCTCGTTCGTCGCGTTGATGCCGGTCCTGTCGCTGCTGTTCGTCGGTGCGGGCGTGTTCGGAGCGACCTCGCTCGAAGATTTCGCGCTCGCGCTCGCCGCCGGTTTGTTCATCGGTTCGTACTCCTCGATCTTCGTCGCCGCGCCGCTGCTCGCGTGGTGGAAGAGCCGCGAGCCGCAGTACCGCGCGCTCGAGGAGCGGCGCCGGCGCGTCACCACCGCGGCGGCCACGACGGCCGCGGCGACCGTGCCGCAGATGAGCGTCGAGTCCGACGACCGAAGACACCACGGCGCCGCTCGCCCCGGTCGGCGTACCCGGCCCACCCGCGGTCGGGCGCACGATTCAGCCGCGCCCCCGCCAGCAACGCGGCCGCAAGCGTCGCTAGCGACACTCGACTCCCGAAACGGCGGCTCCGTGGTCCCCCGGGGCGGCGGTACCCTGGTGGGGTGGCAGACACCTCTTCGCTGCGCGAATTGGTGCGCGACATCCCCGATTGGCCGCGCCCGGGGATCATGTTCCGCGACATCACCCCCTTGCTCGCGGCGCCCGACGCGTTCGCGCTGACCGTCGACGAGTTGGCGGCGCCGTTCGCCGGCGAGCAGATCGACAAGGTGATCGGAATCGAGGCCCGCGGCTTCGTGTTCGCCGCGCCCGTGGCTTACCGGCGGGGCGCCGGCTTCGTGCCGGTGCGCAAGGTCGGCAAGCTGCCGTGGGAGATCGAACAGGAGGAGTACGTGCTCGAGTACGGCACCGACCTGCTCGAGATCCACCGCGATGCGGTGCAACCCGGCGAACAGGTACTCATCGTCGACGACGTGATCGCGACCGGCGGGACCGCGGCGGCCACCGCCCGGCTGGTCGAGCGCCTCGGGGGAGTGGTGGCCGGGTTCGCGTTCCTGCTCGAGCTGGTCCCGCTCGAGGGACGCTCCAAGATCGCCGACTATCCGGTCCACGTGGTGCTGAAGTATGAGTGACACGGCACTCTCCGTGCCGCTGACGACCGATCGGGCCGTCAGACCGCTGATCGAGCGGTTCCGGGCTCGTCGCCCCGACGCCGACACCGCCTTGATCGAGCGGGCCTACGTGGTTGCGCGCGATGCGCACAAGGACCAGATGCGCCGGTCGGGCGACCCGTACATCGCGCACCCGCTCGGTGTCGCAATCATCCTCGCCGATCTCGGTCTCGACGACGTCACGCTCGCGGGCGCACTCCTCCACGACGCGGTCGAGGACACCGCGCTCACGCTCGACGATCTCGTCGCCGACTTCGGTGCCGACGTGGGCGCGATCGTCGACGGCGTCACCAAGCTCGACCGCCTCGAGTTCGATTCCAAGGAGGCGCAGCAGGCCGCCACGATGCGCAAGATGCTCGTCGCGATGGCCAAGGACGTGCGCGTCCTGCTGATCAAGCTCGCCGACCGGCTGCACAACATGCGCACGATCGCGTCGCTGCCCGAGGCGAAGCAGAAGCGGATCGCCCAGGAAACGCTCGATATCTACGCGCCCTCGCGCACCGGCTCGGTGTGCAAGACGTGAAGTGGCAGCTCGAGGATCTCGCGTTCGCAGTGCTGCACCCGAAGCGCTACGTCGAGATCGAGGCGATGGTGTTGAACGCGGCCGGCGAGCGCGAGGCCTACCTCGACGAGGTGCTCGAGCAGGTGCGGACCCGTCTCGATCAGCTCCAGATCCGCGCCGACGTGCGCGGCCGGCCGAAGCACTACTGGTCGATCTACGAGAAGATGGTCGTGCGGGGCAAGGAGTTCGACGAGATCAACGACCTCGTCGGCGTGCGCGTGATCGTCGACTCGGTCAAGGACTGTTACGGCGCGCTGGGCTCGATCCACGCGCTGTGGCGGCCGGTGCAGGGTCGGTTCAAGGACTACGTCGCGATGCCCAAGTTCAACCTCTACCAGTCGTTGCACACGACGGTGGTGGGGCCCGAGGGCAGCGCGGTCGAGTTCCAGATCCGTACCGACGAGATGCACCGCCGGGCCGAGTACGGCGTCGCCGCGCACTTCGCGTACAAGGAGCAGCACAACCCGACCGAGGATCTGGTGTGGCTCCAGCGCATCGTCGACTGGCAGCAGGACACCACCGATCCCGGCGAGTTCATGCAGAGCCTGAAGATCGACCTCGAACAAGACGAGGTGTTCGTCTTCACGCCGAAGGGCCGCGTGATCACGCTGCCGACGGGCGCGACGCCGGTCGACTTCGCGTACGCGATCCACACGGAGGTCGGCCACCGTTGTATCGGCGCCCGGGTGAACGGCCGTTTGGTGCCGCTGGAATCGGCGATGCAATCCGGCGAGACCTGCGAGATCTTCACGAGCAAGGTCCAAGGCGCCGGACCGAGTCGCGACTGGCTCCAGTTCGTACAAACGCCCGCGTGCCCGCTCGAAGATCCGGCAGTGGTTCTCGCGCGAGCGTCGCGTCGACGCGATCGACGCCGGCCGCGACGAGCTCATCAAGGCACTGCGCCGCGAGGGCATGCCGGTGCAGAAGCTGGCGTCATCGGCGGCGATGTCGAAGATCGCCGCCCAGCTCAACTACACCGACCTCGAGACCTTGTACGCCGCGATCGGCGAGGGTCACCTCTCGGCCAAGGCGGTCGTGCAACGCGTGCAGCGAGACCTGCGCGGCGGCGAGGAGCAGCTGCCCGTCACCGTGGCGCGCCCGCCGCGCGCCCGCACCCGCGGTCACGCCGACGTCGGTGTGCACGTCGAGGGTCTCGACGACGTGATGGTTCGCCTCTCACGGTGCTGCACGCCGGTTCCCGGCGACGAGATCATGGGATTCGTGACCCGCGGCCGCGGCGTTTCCGTACACCGCACCGATTGCGCCAACGCGCTCAGTCTGCGTAGTCAGGCCGATCGGGTGATCGACGTGGAGTGGGACAACGATTCGCCCGGCAACTACGTCGTGTCGGTCGAGATCGAGGCGCTCGACCGTTCCCGGCTGCTGCGCGATGTGGCCGATGTCCTCTCCGAACATCACGTGAACATCCTTTCCTGCACCTCGCAAACGCAGGCCGACCGCATCGCGCGGCTCCGGTTCGAGTTCGAGCTGGCCGATCCCGGCCACCTCCACTCGATTCTCCTGGCGCTCAAGCGGGTCGGATCGGTGTACGAAGCGTCGCGGGTCCTCCCCGGCGCGCGAACCTGATCACTCGTTCGGCGGTGCGCGGAACGGACGATTCGCGGCGGGGAATGATCGGCCGGTAGCGCGGGGTCTGCTCGCTACGATGACCGCGCATGCCCGGCGACCGAGACGTATTTCGCGCGCCCATCGGCACCCACGATGTTCTCCCGCCCGAATCCGACCGGTGGCAGGCGCTCGTCGCCGCCTTCGCGGCACGCGCCGGGCGCGCCGGGTTCGGGATGCTCGTCACGCCGATCTTCGAGCACATCGAGGTCGTGCAGAAGTTGGGCTCGACCACCGACGTCGTCAGCAAGGAGATGTACGACTTCGACGACAAGGGTGGCCGGCATCTCGCGCTGCGCGCCGACGGCACCGCTTCGGTCGCGCGCGCGTTCGCGCAGCATCAGCCCGTCACGCCGTGGAAGGTCTGGTACGTCGCGCCGAACTTCCGCTACGAGCGTCCGCAGAAGGGGCGCTACCGCCAGCACTGGCAGGTCGGAGTGGAGGTATTCGGAGTCGACGACCGACCGTCGACATCGAAGTGATCGCGCTCGCGCACAGCTTCTACCGGGACGACCTCGGGCTGCGCCGGTTCCGTCTCCTCGTGAACTCGATGGGCGACGCGGAGACCCGGGGCCGATACCGGGAGGTGCTGCTCGCGTACTGGCGCGCGCACGCGTCGGTGCTCGGTGCCGAGATGGAACGGGCGGAGGCGAACCCGCTGCGCATCCTCGACTCGAAGCGGCCCGACTGGCAGGAGATGATCGAGGCCGCGCCCCAGATCGGCGACTACCTCACCGACGCGGCCGCGAGCGACTTCGAGACGGTGCAGCAGGGGTTGCACGAGCTCGGAATCTCCTTCGAGATCGAGCCCCGGCTCGTGCGCGGCCTCGACTACTACACGGGAACCACGTTCGAGTTCCAGAGCGATGCGCTCGACGGCGCGCAGAACGCGATCGGCGGCGGCGGTCGCTACGACGGTCTGGTCGAGCAGATGGGTGGCAAGCCGACGCCGCGGGATCGGTTTCGGCATCGGCATCGAACGGGTCCTGATCGTGTGCGACGGTGAAGGGGTGTTCGGCGTTCCGGCGCCCGCGGTCGACGTGTTCGTGATCGATATCGTCGGCGGGGTTGCGGGCGTCACGTTGGTGAGCGAGCTGCGCGCGGTTGGATCTCTCCGCGGACCGCGCGTACGGGAACCGATCGGTGAAGAAACAATGGAGCGCCGCGGATCGAGTGGGTGCACGATGGGGCGTGATGCTCGGTCCGCGCGAGCTCGCCGACGGAAAGGTCGCAGTGAAGGATCTGGCGAGCGGAGAACAGGTCGAGGTCGCGCGCGAGGAAGTCGCCGCCGTACTGCGAATGCGAAAGGCACGAGTCCGCCTGATGATGCGCACGCACCGAGCGGGTGATCTGCGCGCCGAGCACGTCGGCGCGGCGGTCGTCGTGTGCGGCTGGGTCGCGCACCGGCGCGACCACGGCGGCGTCGTGTTCCTCGACGTACGCGACACGGCCGGGCTCGTGCAGGTCGTGATCGATCCCGAGCAGGCCGGGTTCGACGACGTGCATCGGGTTCGCAACGAATGGGTGCTGCGGGTCGAGGGCGTCGTGCGGCCCCGGCCCGAAGGCACCGTCAACCTCGAGCTCCCGACCGGTGAGATCGAAGTCGGCGCGACCGCGGTCGAGGTGCTCAACGAAGCCGAGTCGCCGCCGTTCCCGCTCGACGACCGCGCCGACATCGACGAAGTGCTGCGATCTCCGGCACCGCTACCTCGACCTGCGGCGCGCGCCGATGCAGCGGAACCTGCGGGTGCGCGCCGAGGTGAACCACTCGATGCGGGCGACGATGCGCGCGCAGGGCTTCGTCGAGATCGAGACGCCGATGCTGATCGCGTCGACGCCGGAAGGCGCGCGCGACTTCGTCGTGCCGTCGCGGTTGCAGCCCGGCTCGTTCTACGCGCTGCCGCAGAGCCCGCAGCTGTTCAAGCAGCTGCCGATGGTCGGCGGGCTCGATCGCTACTTCCAGATCGCGCGTTGCCTCCGAGACGAAGACCTGCGCGCCGACCGCCAGTTCGAGTTCATGCAACTCGACGTCGAGATGAGCTTCGCCGACCAGGAAGACGTGCTCGAGGCGGTGTCGGTCGCGGTGCTCGCCGCCGCCGAAGCAGTGCGCCCCGGAGAAGCACCGAAGTCGATTCCGCGGATGACGTGGCTCGAAGGCGATGGAGCGGTACGGCACCGACAAGCCCGACACGCGGTTCGGCATGCTGCTCGAAGATCTCACCGAGGTGTTCGAGGCGACCGAGTTCCAGCGCGTTCGCGGGCGCCGAGGCGATCAAGGCGATCCGCGTCGGAGGGCGAAGCCGACGCGCCCCGCTCGAAGCTCGACGCGCTCGACCGATCGGGCGAAGTCATTGGGCGCTGCGGGCTGGTGTGGATGCGCGTGCGTGACGGCGGAGTGCTCGAGTCGCCCGTCGCGAAGTTCCTGTCCGAAGCGGAGCAGCTCGGCGTCGTCGACGCGACCGGCGCGGTCGCGGGTGACCTCGTGCTGATCGTCGGCGGGGGAGCGCGCGATGACGCGCGAGGTGATGGGCCAGTTGCGGCTCGATCTCGGACGCCCGCCGGTCTCGGAAGGGCTTGCGTTCCTGTGGATCGTGGACTTCCCGTTGTTCGAAGGCCTCGACGCCGACGGCCGCCCGATCCCCGCGCACCACGCGTTCACCGCGCCGCACCCCGACGACATCGACCGGCTGGAAAGCGACCCGCTGTCGAAGTGCGGTCGCGTTCGTACGACCTCGTGCTCAACGGGTGGGAGCTCGGTTCGGGGAGCGTGCGGATCCACCGCGGCGACGACGCAGCAACGCATCTTCTCGCTGCTCGGCATTACCCCGGAGGCCGCGAAGGAACGGTTCGGGTTCCTGCTCGAAGCGTTCCGATTACGGCGCCCCACCCCACGCCGGATTCGCGGTCGGCATGGACCGGTTGGTCCGCGATCCTGGCCGGCGAGGAGAACATCCGCGAGGTCATCGCGTTCCCGAAGACCCAGTCGGGAACCGACCCCATGACCAACGCCCCCACCCCCATCGACGACAGCCCAACTCCGAGACCTGGGCCTAAACGTCACCAAACCCCCCAGAGAAGTGACCCCAACGCCCATCACATTGGAGTCGTTCGGTGCGCGTGGGCGACATCGAACGCTCCAATCAGATGGTGTCGCAGGTGACTTCGTATGGTGCGGCATGGCTTACGAACTTCGCCCGAGTGGACGAGATCGCAAGTAGCCAGTGGTCCCTCGTGAGCGAGGCGGCAGCTTCGTCGATGCCGAAGGTCTCCAAGCAGACTCGCATCGCGGGTCTTATTGCGGCAGTCGAGCGCTGAGAGCGGGTGCGGGCACCGGTGTATATGCCATGTCGGGATCGATACGAGACTGGCAGCCAGACCGCGATGGCAGCGGTCCTGGCCGCCGGATAGGTGCCGTGGCGTCGCATGCCATCGGCGGCACGGCTCTGGGAGTTCGTTCACCTGCCGGAGGACTTTGTCGAGGTCACGGTCGTGATGACTCCAAAGGGCGGCCGAAAGGCGTCGGGCGTTCACCGCACGACGATCCTTCCCCGACGAGGACGTCACCGAGCGGTTCGGGCATTCCTTGCACCAGCTTCGAGCGGACGTTGTGCGACTGCACCACGATGCTTTCGCTGTTCCAGCTGGGGCGGGTTCTCGACGACGGATTGCGCCGTGGAGACACTTCGCTCGACCGGCTTCATGCGGTGCGTCGTTCGGTTGGACTCCGGTCCGGGCCGGCGACTTCGGCATGATCAAGCGTTTACTCGCGCGAGCGGGACGAATCCGTTCGACCCGGGCGGAAGCGCGTCGGAGCTCGAGATGCTCCGCGTATTCGAGAAGCCGGCGTCCTCTTGCCGGTGCAGCAGTTCGAGGTCTGGGTCGACAGCCGGCCGTACGTGCTCGATTTCGCTTGGCCGGAGCAACAGGTCTTCGCCGAGTACTACGGCTTGGCCGTGCATTCCGGGCGCGAGCGCGGTGGCGTCCGACAGCTCTCGGCTCACTGCGCTCGTCGGCGCCGGGTGGCGTCCGCTGGTATTCACGGAGAGCACGCCCGACGGCGAAATCGTGCGCAGCGTCACCAACCTGCTCACCAACGCCCAATCAGATTGGGCGTCGAGTGACGCATAGGTGCTCAGAACCGCCAATCAGATTGGGCGCTGGGTGACGCATATGTGCTCGCAGCGACCAATGTGATTGGGGGGTTGGGGGCGTAGCCTCGTCGCTTATGGCTCGGGGTCCGGATTTGTTTGCGGCTGCGGTGGAGGAGCGGCTCGCGAACCGGGCTCCGCTCGCGGCGCGGTTGCGGCCCCGTTCGCTGAGTGAGGTCGTCGGCCAACAGCATTTGCTCGGGGCGGGGAAATCGCTGCGGGTGTTGATCGAGTCCGACCGGCTCTCGTCGCTCGTGCTCTGGGGTCCGCCCGGTACCGGCAAGACCACCATCGCCCGCCTCATCGCCGGCGTCAGCTCCAAGGCGTTCGAGACCCTCTCCGCCGTCAGCGCGGGCGTCAAGGACGTGCGCGAGGTCGCCGAGCGCGCCCGGGCCCGGCTCGGTGAGCACGGCCAGGGAACGATCCTCTTCCTCGACGAGGTGCATCGCTTCTCCCGCGCAGCAAGACGTGCTGCTCCCGTTCGTCGAGGAAGGGCTGCTCGTGCTCGTCGGCGCGACCACCGAGAATCCGTTCTTCTCGCTCACCGGTCCGTTGCTGTCGCGCAGCACGCTCTTCCGGCTCGAGCCGCTCGGCGACGACGACCTCCGCGAGCTCGCATCGACGAGCTCTCGCCGACGAGGAACGCGGTCTCGGGAACGAGCCGGTCGGTATCGAAGACGACGCGCTCGAACATCTCGTCGACAAGAGCGAGGGCGACGCGCGCCATCTCCTCACGGTCCTCGAAGTCGCGCACACGCTCGCGGTCGAACGTCAAGCGAACGCGATCGCGCTCCCCGACGCGGAAGCCGCGCTCGCGTTGCGTTCAGGTCCACTACGGAGACGACGAGCACTACGACATCGTCTCCGCGTTCATCAAGTCGATCCGCGGTTCCGATCCCGACGCGGGTGTCTACTGGCTCGCGCGCATGCTCGAAGCCGGCGAGGACGCGCGCTTCGTCGCGCGGCGCCTGGTGATCCTCGCGTCGGAAGATGTCGGCCTCGCCGATCCGAACGCGATTCTCGTCGCGGAAGCCGCGGCGCGCGCGGTTGAGTACGTCGGACTGCCCGAGGCCGCGCTCAACCTCGCGCACGCGGTGATCCACCTCTCGCTCGCGCCCAAATCGAACAGCGTGACCGCCGCGCTCGGCCGCGGCCACGGCCGCGGTCCGCGACCGGCGCGCCGGTCCGGTCCCCATGCACCTGCGGGATTCGCACTACCGCGGCGCCCAGCAACTGGGCCACGGCGAGGGCTACGTCTATCCTCACGACGTGCCGCAGGGATGGGTGCCGCAGACGCATCTCCCCGCGGAGGTCGCCGGCGAGCAGTTCTACCGGCCGAGCGGCCATGGTGCCGAGCCGGAGTTGTACGCACAGCTCGAGGCCCGCCGGGGCCGGTCAACCGAACGAGAGGAAGCACACGACGATGTCAGCCGGTGATGTGCTCGCAATCATCGCGGCGACCGTCGTCACGATGTTGGTCGCGGTGCTCGCGGCCACGCTCATCGCGCTCGACGCGCACCTTGCGCGACCTCAGCGACACCGCGAACGCGCTGCACGACGAAGCGCTGCCGTTGCTCGAAGCCGCGCGCGACGCGGTGGTCGACGCCGCGACCGAGGTCGATCGCGTCGAGCGGCTCGTCACGTCGGCCGAGCGGATCGGCGGCGCGGTCGACGGCGCCTCGCGTCTCGCAGCCCGCACGCTGCAGAGTCCGGTCGTAAAGGCCATGGCGTTCGGTACCGGCGTGTCCCGCGCCGCCCAGCAACTTGCGCCAGGGCGAAACCCCGACGCCGCCGAGCCGTCGCCGCCGCCGGCGCCGGCCCCAATCGAAGGCGTCCTGAGTGTTCAAACGCCTGTTCTGGCTCATCATCGGCTTCGCGCTCGGTCTCGGTTCGTCGTGGGCGGTGACGCGCCGCCTGCGCCGGTTCGCGCAACGCCTCGCCCCGCCCGAAGTGGTCGAACGGTGGAGCGACAACGTGCGGTCGGCGGTGGTCGAGGGCAAAACGGCCATGCGAACGAGGGAAGTCGAGCTGAAGTCGAGCTTCGATCGCGCAAGCGGCCGGTAACCTCGTCGGGATGTCCGACCGCCCGACAACCGCGGACGAGCTGCGCCGTGCTTTCATCGACTTCTTCGTCGCGCGCGGCCACACCGAGGTGCCGTCGGCGAGCGTGATCCCGGTCGACAAGACGCTGCTCTTCACCATCGCGGGCATGGTCCCGTTCAAGAGCTACTTCGTCGGCGAGGAGACCGCTCCCTACAAGCGGGCGACCTCCTCCCAGAAATGCGTGCGCGCGGGCGGCAAGCAGAACGACCTCGACGACATCGGCCGCACCAACCGGCATTTCTCGTTCTTCGAGATGCTCGGCAACTTCAGCTTCGGCGACTACTTCAAGGCCGAGGCGATCCACTTCGCGATGGAGCTCTACCGCGACGTGCTCAAGTTCGACATGAGTCGCCTCTGGGTCACCGTCCACGAGGACGACGACGAAGCCGAGCAGATCTGGCGCGACGTCGAGGGCTTCCCGGCCGACCGGATCCAGCGCCTGGGCGAACCCAACTGGTGGAGCATGGGCGACACCGGCCCGTGCGGACCGTCGTCGGAGATCTTCTGGGATCTCGGCCCGGAGCACGGACCCGACGGCGGGCCCGCGACCGATCACGATCGCTACATCGAGATCTGGAATCTCGTGTTCATGACCTTCGACCAGCGCGCCGACGGCACGCGCGTGCCGCTGCCGAAGCCGAGCATCGACACCGGCGCGGGGCTCGAGCGCAATCTCCTCGTGGCGCAGGGCCGCACCTCGATGTGGGACATCGACGTGTTCCGCCCGCTCATCGCGGGTGCCGCGCAACTCACCGGCGTGGCGCTACGGCGCCGCGGAAGCGAGCGACGTTTCGTTGCGCATCATCGCCGAGCACTCGCGTGCGATGACCTTCATCATCGCCGACGGTGTTCGCCCGTCGAACAACGAGCGCGGCTACGTGCTGCGCCGCATCATCCGGCGGGCAGTGTTGCACTCGTACCTGCTCGGCGCGCGTGATCTCGTGCTGCCGACGATGATCGATATCGCGGTCGCGGTGATGGGCGAGTGCGTACCCCGAGATCGTCGCGGGTCGCGACAACGTCTCGAAGATCGTCGAGCGCGAGGAGCAGGCCTTCCGCACCACGCTGCAGCGCGGCGTCGAGTTGCTCGGAGAGATCCTCGATCGCGGCGATGTGAGCGGGACCGACGCGTTCTTCCTCCACGACACCCTCGGGTTCCCGATCGACCTCACGCGCGAGCTCGCGAGCGGCCGCGATCGCGGCGTCGACCTCGACGATTTCGAGCAGCGCATGGCACAGCAGCGCGACCGCGCCCGGGCCGCGGCCACCGAAGCGGGCGCCGCCGCAGGCGACAGCATCGTCTGGCGCGACGTGCTCGACGAGTTCGGCGCGACCGAGTTCACCGGCCGCCAGCGAACCGGTCAGCAAGGCCACCGTCGTCGCGCTCGTCGTCGACGGACAGCCGGTCGACGAAGCGACCGAAGGCACGACCGTCGAGGTCGTGCTCGACCGCACGCCGTTCTACGCGGAGTCCGGCGGCCAGGTCGGCGACACCGGCACGATCACGACCCTGGGCCCTGATCCGGATCGGGCCGTGCTCGACGGTGCGCGACACCAAGTACGGCATTCCCGGTTCGGTCGTCGTCCACGAGGCGACCGTCCGCCAAGGCACGCTGCGCGACGGGCGACGAGGTGGAAGCCGCGATCGACGAGGTCCGCCGCGACCGCATCCGCCGCAACCACACCGCCACCCACATCCTGCACTGGGCGCTGCGCGAGGTGCTCGGCATCGCACGTGCAGCAAGCGGGATCGATGGTGTCGCCCGACCGCCTGCGCTTCGACTTCAGTCACCACGACGCGGTCACGCCCGAGCAACTCCTGGCGGTCGAGCGGCTCGCGAACGCGCAGGTGATCTCCGACGCGCCGGTTCGCCACTACGAGACCACGAAGGCCGAGGCCGAGCGCATCGGGGCGATTGCGTTCTTCGGCGAGAAGTACGGCGAGATCGTGCGCGTCCTCGAAGCCGGGCCGTCGACCGAGTTGTGCGGCGGCACGCATGTGTACGCGCTCGGATTCATCGGTCCGATCAAGATCGTGAGCGAGAGCTCGATCGGATCGAACCTGCGCCGCATCGAGGCGGTCACCGGCGACGGGGCGCTCGAGTACGTCGAGCAGGAAGAGGATCTCCTGCGCAAGGCCGGGGCGTTGCTGCGCGCCGCGCCCAAGGAGATTCCCGAGAAGATCGAACGACTCTCGGAGCAAGTGCGCGCGTTGCAAGACGAGCTGGATCGACTCAAGGCGAAAGAGGCCGCTCTCGGTCGCGGCCGACCTCGCGGAGGAAGCGCGACGACGGCGCGGTCATCACGCGCCACGACGGATTGTCAGAACGAGGAGTTGCGGCGCCTCGCGCAGGAGACGGCGCGGGTGCTCGGATCCGGCGTGGTCGCGCTCGCGGGCACCGGTCCCGACGGCGTGAAGGCGGGCATCGCGGTCGCGGTGACCAAAGACCTCATCGAACGCGGCATCTCGGCCGACGCAATCGCGCGCCCGGCCGCGAAGGCGCTGGGGGGCGGTGTCGGCAAGGGCGCCGACGCGGTGGTCGGCGGCGGTCCGAACGCGGCCGGCATCGACGAAGCGCTGCAACTGGTTCGCGATCAGGCGGCTGCGTGGAAGACCTGACACGCGCGGCGCCGGATCGCGGCGCCCGCCGCGCCGGCCGGGTGCTCGGCATCGATCTCGGTTCGGTGCGCATCGGGATCGCACTCTCGGATCCGACGCCGATCGATCGCGTCGCCCCACTCGGTGTTGCTGCGCGCCAAGGATCACGCCGCCGACCACCGCGCGATTCTCGAGCTCGTCCGGGCCGAGGCGGTGACGACGATCGTGGTCGGCTTGCCGCTCTCACTCTCGGGCAAGACCGGGCCCGCGGCGAAGGCGGCCGAGGTCGAGATCGAAGAGCTGCGCACCGTGGTCGGCGAGGGAGTCGAGGTGGTCGCCCACGACGAGCGGCTCACGACGATCGAGGCGGAGCGCAGCCTGGGGAACGCGCGGATGACGTCGCGGCAGCGACGCGCAGTGGTCGACAAGGTCGCGGCCGCGGTCATGCTCCAATCGTGGCTGGACCGATCGCCGATCGCGCCCCAACCGTCCGGTAGAACACGGCGATGACCACCGGCGAAGACGGCGGCCGGCGCACCCCGGTCGACGAGTTCCCCGATCACTCGCAATACAGCGGTGTGCGCCGCCACGCCCGGAGCCGGCGTCGCCGCGGCCGGGTCACGATCGTGATCGCGGTGTTGATCCTCGTGCCGGTGCTCGTGCTCGGGCACCGGGGTCGCGTGGTTCTTCTACCAGCTCGGCGGCGACGTCGTCGGGCGCGACGGTGCAAGTGCACCTCCAGCCGAACTGGGGCTTGTCGCAGGTCTCGGACCAACTCGCGAAGACAGCACATCGTCGCGGTCGTCGCTCGCGTTCAACATCTACGCGCGCTTCAACGGCGACAACTCGTTCCAGGCCGGCACCTACGACCTGCGCGAGAAGCTCGGGGTCAAGGGCGCGGTACGAGAGCTCAAAGAAGGGCCCGCGCATCAACTACCAGTTGCTGACGATCCCACCCGGGCTGTGGGTGTAACAGATCGCGGCGCGGGTCGCGGCGCTCGGCGGCGGCCGGAGCGCGCAGAACTTCATCGACGGCACGCGCAACAACGCGGTGCGGATCCGAAATTCGAGCCGGCCGACGTCTCGAACCTCGAAGGTCTGCTGCGCCCCGACACCTACAAGGTCTCCGAGTCGCAGGACGAGATCTCGATCCTGCAGACGCTCGTCGACACGATTCGACTCCCATGCCGAGAAGCTCGGGCCTGGCCACGGCGAACGTCCGACGGTTACACCGCCTACGACATCATCAAGGTGGCGTCGATCATCGAGTCCGAGGCCAAGGTCGACGCCGACCGCCAGCTGATCGCATCGGTGATCTACAACCGGCTGGCCGCGAACATGCCGCTCCAGATCGACTCGACCGTGATCTACGCGCGGGGCGACCCCAAGAACCGCCACCTCTCGGCCAAGGACCTCGCGATCAAGTCTCCGTACAACACCTACCTCCAGCCGGGCCTGCCGCCGACCCCGATCGCGGCCGTGAGCGACAAGTCGCTGCTCGCGGCGATGGCGCCCGCCGACACGAACTACCTCTATTACGTGCTGGCCGGGTAAAGACGGACATCACGCGTTCTCGTCGACGGCCGAGCAATGGCAGCAAGACGTCGCGGCCGCGAAGGCGAAGGGTCTGCTGTGATCTCGGCGACCACCCGGATCGCCGCGGTCATCGGCGATCCGGTGCGCCATTCGCTGTCGCCCCGGCTGCACAACGCGGCCTACGCCGCGCTCGGCCTCGACTGGGTGCTCGTCGCCTTCGAAGTCGCCGACGGCCGCGCAGCCGCGGCGATCGACGCGGCCCGCGCCCTCGACCTCGTCGGGTACTGTCAGTCACCATGCCGCACAAGACCGCGATCGCCGCGATGTGCGACGAGCTCTCGCCCGACGCCGCGGCCCTGCGCAGTGTGAACACGGTGACCGTGCTGCCCGACGGTCGCGTCGCCGGTGACTCGACCGACGGCGCCGGCTTCCTCCGCTCGCTCGCGGATGCCGGCGTAGATCCTGGCGGTCGGTCGGTGTTGCTCCTCGGCGCCGGTGGCGCCGCGCGCGCGGTGGCGCGGTCGCTCGGTGAGGCCGGGGCCAAGGTGGTCGTGGCCGCGCGCAAGGCGGAGGCCGCGGAAGCCGCCGCCGCGCTCGCCGGCGGGACCACGGTCGCATGGACCGAACGCGACTCCGTTGCCGAGACCGCGGCGATCATCGTGAACGCGACGCCGCTCGGGATGGGCACCGGCTCGGCGAACCGAGTTGCCGTTCGACGCGGGGGTTCTGGGACCGCAACACGCGGTTGTCGACCTCGTGTACCACCCGATCGAAACCCCGCTGTTACGCGGCCGCGGCCGCGAGGCGCGCGGTCGCGGTTTCGGGCCTCGGGATGCTCGTCCACCAGGCCGCCCTCCAGGTGGAGCGGTGGAGCGGGCAGCCCGCGCCGCTGGCCGAGATGCAGGCCGCGGTGACCGCCGAGATCGAGCGGCGCTGAACCCAGACGACACGCTGGGATCCTCAACCGGCCCCTGGTGTCGGCCGATGCCTAGAGCAGGAGGCCCCGCTCATTGCGGGGAGATTCGGTGCTCCAAGGAACATTCGAGACGTTGGCGCTCCCGGAGCTGCTTGGACTGTTGGGCAGCGCGCGCAAGACCGGCGCGCTCCGACTCGAAGCGGGTCCGGTGTCCGGCGTCGTGTACCTCGAAGACGGCCATTGCCGGGCGGTCGAAACGCCCGAGCACCTTGGCCGCGCCGATGACCGCGCCCGCACTGCTGAGCCGCCTGGTCGACGTTTGCTTCGCGGTGACGTGCCAGGAGAGCGGTGGCGTTCCGATTCGTCTCCGAGGAAGCCGCCCCTTGGCGCTCCGAGGAGCCGGTCGAGCTCAGCGATGCGCTGGTCGAGGTCGACCGCCTGCTGAAGCAGTGGCGCGAGATCCTCCAGGTCATCCCTTCGCTCGACTGCCGGCCCCGCCTCCTCGAACAGCTCGACGGCGACGAGGTGGTCATCGACCGCGCGCGACTGGGCGATGCTCGTCGCGATCGACGGCCAGCGCTCGGTTCGCGATCTGGTGCAGCACGCCGGCCGCCCCGTCATCGATGTGTGCCACGCGCTGCTCGAGCTCGTCGAGGGTGGCGCGGTCGGAATCCTCGAGCCGGCCGACGCGGCGCCCGCCGCGCCGTCCGCACCGCCGACCCCGGCCCCGGCCACCTCGACCCCGCCCGACGCGCCCGAGCCTGCTCCGGCTCCTGCTCCGGCGCCGGCCCAACCCGCGTCGGTCCGAATCGCCGCGCCCCGAGGCCGCGCCGACCGCAGCCGCGCCGACCGCACCCCCGCCCCGACCGCCGGAACCCGAGCCCCGGCAGCCCGCCCCCGCGCCGGCCGCGGCATCGGCCCCGGCCGAGTCCACTCCCGCCCCGACGCCCGCGGCGACTCCCGACCCCGGCTCCGGCTGCGCCGGCGCCGACCGCAACTCCGACGAGCCCGAACCGGTTCCGGTCCCGGCGCAGGCCCAGGAGCCGCAGGAAGCCGAAGCGTCGGAAGGCGCAGACGCTCCCGACAAGGGTGCCTTCCTCCGGCTGTTCTCGGGCCTTCGCGACGGCTGAGAACCCGGCTCGACCGACCGCTCAGCCGGCACCTCACGACTTCTGATCGCTACAGGCGCCCATCAGCCCCGCAACGTTTGACGCAGAGAGTGATCTTTTCGTTCAGCAGAGCGCGCGCCGCGTCGATGATTTGCCGATCGGAAGCAGAGGAGGCCTCCTGTGTCCGACGGCACACCGCTCGGTGCGTTGCTCATAGACGAAGGACTACTGACCGACGCTCAGCTCGACGCGGCGTTGGCGGAGCAGTCGCGCAGCGGTAAGCCGCTCGGCCGTCTGCTCATCGAGGCCGGGCACCATCTCGGAGGCCGAGCTCGTCCGCACCCTTGCCCGCCAGGTCGGCCTCGAGTTCGTCGACCTCAACGACCGCGCCGTCGACGGTTCGGTCGCCTCCCTCGTCACCGAATCCCTCGCCCGTCGTTACCAGGCGATCCCGATCGGTTGGGAGGACGGCCGCCTCGTCGTCGCGATGGCCGACCCCTCCAACGTGTTCGCGGTCGATGACATCCGCGCCATCGCGGGCGCCGAGGTCCGCACGGTCGTCGCCACCGCGACCCAGATCAACGACACCATCGAGCGCTTCTACCGGATGGACAGCGACGTCGACGCGGTCATGCAGGCTGCGACCGAAGACGCCGACGACGAGATCGAGCTGTCGAACGTCTCCGAGCTCGTCGAGGACGCGCCGATCGTCAAGTTCGTCAACCTGCTCGTGACGCAGGCAGTAGGGGACCGAGCGTCCGACATCCACGTAGAGCCCGCCGAGCACGACCTGCGAATCCGGTTCCGCATCGACGGCGTGCTGCACGAGGTGATGCGTTCGCCGCGGAGCATTCAGGCCGGTGTCATCAGCCGTTTGAAGGTCATGGCCGACATCAACATCGCCGAGCGCCGCATCCCGCAGGACGGTCGGATCAGCATGAAAGTCGGCGGGCGCGGCCATCGATCTCCGCGTCGCGACACTGCCGACCGTGTACGGCGAAAAGGTCGTCATGCGAATCCTCGACAAGGGCCAGGCGGTCCTGCACCTCGAGGAGCTCGGCTTCCTGGCCGAGACCGAAGATCGCTACGAGTCGGCATTCCGCAAGCCGTACGGCACGATTCTCGTGACCGGCCCGACCGGTTCCGGTAAGTCGACCACGCTGTACGCGACGCTCAACCAGCTCAACACGCCCGACCGCAACATCATCACGGTCGAGGATCCGGTCGAGTACCGGCTGCCCGGGATCAACCAGGTGCAGATCAATCCGAAGGCCGGGCTCACGTTCGCGTCGGCGTTGCGATCGATCCTGCGTTCGGACCCCGACGTCGTACTCGTCGGTGAGATCCGTGACCGTGAGACCGCGGTGATCGCGGTCGAGGCATCCCTGACCGGTCACCTCGTGCTCTCGACCCTGCACACCAACGACGCCGCGTCGTCGCCGTTGCGTCTCGTCGAGATGGGGGTCGAGCCGTTTCTCGTCACCAGCGCGCTCGACTGCGTGGTCGCGCAACGCCTCGCCCGCAGACTCTGTGACAAGTGCAAGGACCCGTTTCAGCCGACCGAGGCCGAGCTCGCGGGCGTCGGGTGGCCGACCGAAGACCTCCAAGACGGAGAGTGGCCGACACTGCACCGCGCGGTCGGCTGCACCGCGTGCGGTCGGACCGGGTACCGCGGCCGATTCGCGCTGCACGAAGTCATGCTCGTGAGCGAGGAGGTCGAGCGCCTGATCATCGAGCGCCGCTCCACCGAGGACATCCAAAAGGTCGCCGAGATGCAGGGAATGATCACCCTCCGTGCCGACGGACTCCGCAAGGCCGCGGCGGGCAAGACCTCGCTCGAGGAGATCTTCCGGCGTGGTTGCTTGAAGCCGAGGGTTCAGGCTCCTGCCCGAGCCGCCGATATGCCCTTGAACGCCCACGCCGAGTTTCGGGGGATCTCCATCAATGCACGTCAACCAGGTTCGCCGGTTCGGAGAAGCGCTCGTCGACCGTCACGTGCTCTCACGTGACAGCCTCGAGTCCGCGATCTCCGAGGCCGAGCGCACGAATCAGCCCTTGCCGAGCGTGCTGCTCAAGCTCGGGCTCGTCGGTGCCAAAGACCTGACGGCCGCGCTCGCCGATCAACTCGGTGTGCCGTTCGTCGACTTCCTCGAGACGCCGATCCACCAGGAAGCCCCGACGCTGCTGACCGCCGAGCTCGCGCGTAAGTGGATGGCGCTGCCGGTGGACTTCGAGGATCACAAGCTGATCGTCGCGTTCGCCGAGCCCGCCGACGACGACGCGCTCGCCGCAGTCGGCGCGGCGACGACCTACGAGATCATTGCCGCGGTCGCGGACCGCGACGAGCTGATGGGCGCGATCGACATGATCTACGGTGCCGCGCCGAAAGCGGAGGCGAGCGCCGGGGCCGCCGACATCTGGGAAGGTTCCCGCAGCGACGATCTCAACATCAACGATCTGCTCGAGCTCGTGATCGCGTGGCGCGGTTCCGACCTCCACCTTGCGGCCGGCTCGCCGCCCGTGATCCGCGTGAACGGTGACCTGCGGCCGATTCCCGACATCCCGGTGTTGAACGGCTCACAGATCCGCCAGATGGTGTTCTCGATCCTCACCCAGAAGCAGCGCGAGAAGTTCGAGAAGGAGCTGGAGCTCGACACTTCCTACGCACTTCCGGGCAAGGGCCGCTTCCGCGTCAACGTGTTCCTGCAGCGCGACTCCGTCGGTGCGGTCATGCGCGCGATCCCGTATCAGGTCGTTGACTACGACGTGCTCGGCGTCCCGCCCGCGGTCAAGACCTGGGCGTTCTTGCCGCGCGGACTGGTGTTGATCACCGGCCCGACCGGTTCGGGAAAGTCGACGACGCTCGCGTCGCTCATCGACATCGTCAACCGCGAGCGCTCCGTGCACATCATGACGGTCGAAGACCCGATCGAGTTCCTGCACGATCACAAGCGGTCACTGATCAACCAGCGCGAGGTCGGAGAAGATACCCACTCCTTCGCGTCGGCGCTCAAGCACGTTCTGCGTCAAGACCCCGACGTCATTCTCGTGGGTGAGATGCGTGACCTCGAGACCATCTCGACCGCACTGACTGCAGCTGAAACCGGTCACCTCGTGTTCGCGACGCTGCACACCCAGGACGCACCGCAGTCGATCGACCGTGTGATCGACGTGTTCCCCGCGCACCAGCAACAGCAGGTGCGGGTGCAGCTCGCCTCGGCTTTGCAGGGGATCTGCACGCAGCAGCTCATCCCGACGAGCGACGGCCAGGGCCGCGCGATCGCATGCGAGGTGATGGTGGCCACGCCCGCGGTGCGAAACCTCGTCCGAGAAGGGAAGACGCACCAGATCTACTCCGTGCTCCAGGCCGGGGGCCGATACGGAATGGTGACGATGGACATGTCGCTGGTTCAACTCGTGCGCAGCGGCCGGATCACCATGGACATGGCCCTCGAGCGTTGCAGCAACGAAGAGGACCTCCGCCGGCAGATGAACGGCTGATCACGATGCCCGAGACTTTCTCCTACAAAGTCCGCGACAAGTCCGGAAAGCTGGTCGAAGGCCAGCTCGAGGCGGAGAACGCGCAGCTCGTCGTGAGCAAGTTGCGCTCGATGGGCTACGTGCCGATCGAGATCGAGCAGCAGGGCAGCAAGAGTCTCGCACGCGACCTCAAGATCCCGTTCCTGTCCGACCGGATCAAGCTCAAGGACGTCTCGGTCTTCTCGCGTCAGTTCGCGACGATGATCAGCTCCGGGCTCTCGATGCTGCGGTCGCTCTACATCCTCGCCGAACAGACCGAGAGCAAGCCGCTCGCCGAAGTCGTCAATCAGGTTCGGCTCGACGTCGAACGGGGCGCATCGCTCTCCGCCGCGCTCGCCAAGCACCCGAAGGCGTTCAATCGCCTCTTCGTGGCGATGGTGCGCGCCGGTGAGGCCGGCGGTGTGCTCGACAGCGTCCTGCAGCGATTGGCGACCACGATCGAGAAGCAGGTCGAGCTGCGCCGCAAGGTGAAGTCGGCGATGACGTATCCCGTTCGTCGTGTCGTGCTTGGTGCTGCTGCTCGTTACCGCGATGATGTTGTTCGTCGTCCCGATGTTCCAGAACATCTTCGCGACGCTCGGCGGCAAGCTGCCGTTGCCGACGGAGATTCTCATCAAGGTCTCGAACATCGTTCGCGAAGTGGTGGTTCATCGTGTTCGCGGCGGAAGCCGCCGCCGTGTGGGCGTTCCGCAAATGGATCAACTCCGAAGAGGGACGCAAGCGCTGGGACACCCTCAAGCTGAAGGCGCCGGTGTTCGGCCCGCTCGCCAAGAAGACCGCGCTCGCCCGCTTCGGTCGGACGCTGTCGGCGCTGGTGCGCTCGGGTGTGCCGATTCTCGAGTCGCTCGACATCGTGTGCGAGACCTCCGGCAACTGGGTTGTGTCCGAGGCGGTGCGTGACACCCAGCAACAGGTCAAGCGGGGCGAGCCGCTCTCGAAGCGACTCGAGGAGCACGACGTGTTCCCGCCGATGGTCGTGCAGATGATGACAGTCGGTGAAGAGACCGGCGCACTCGACGAGATGCTCGACAAGATCGCCGACTTCTACGACCAGGAGGTCGAGGCGACGGTCGAACGCCCTCACGTCATTGATCGAGCCGATCCTGATCGTGATCATGGGCATCGTCATCGGCGGAATGATCATCGCCTTGTATCTCCCGATGTTCAGTGTCATCAACCTGATCAAGTAACCGCGCGCGAATCCTCAAGCCGGTTTCGGCACCTGTCGATACTCGAGAGAGACGGGGAAGACCTCACGCGTTTGCGCATCCGTCTATATCTCCGGAAAGGGGACAGCCAAGTGCTATCAATCCGTTCATTCGTCTCGCGGAAGCGGGACAGCGAAGAGGGTTTCACCCTCATCGAGTTGATGGTGGTCGTGCTGATCATTGCCATTTTGATCGCGATCGCCATTCCGCAGTTCCTCGGTGCTCGTGCACGTGCGCAGGACCGTGCGGCGCAGTCGAGCCTCCGCAACGCGTTGACGGCGGCGAAGACGGCCTACACGGACCAAAGCAACTACGCCACGGCAACGAGTCTGTTGCTCCCGGCGATCGAGCCGAGCTTGACGTACGTCGCGGCCGGCACCGCGTCTGCGGACCAGGGCTCGATTCCGAGCTTCAAGGTTGTCAGCGTCAGCGTTTCCAGCCAGGTCGCCGGTGACAACCAGGTCTGGTCGGCAGCGGTGCTGTCGAAGTCCGGTACGTGTTATTACATCAAGGACGTCGGGGTTGGTGTCGGAACTGCCGGGACGTTCTACGGTTCCGGAGCGACGTGCACAGGCACGGCGGCAATCACCGGAGCAACCAACGGTTCCTTCTAGCCGACGGCTAGTTGGTAAGCGACTCTGTTGACGACGTCGGCGGCAGGTCCCATTGCGGACCTGCCGCCCCGTCGCGTCCGGGCCCGCGATACGCGGCCAATGTGCAACATGTCACTGATCGGATGCCTGGTCCGGGCATGTACTCAAGTGACGTTATGCGGCCGCCGATATTTCCCTTTGGCGGACGGCAACGAAGCCGTCAACCATTTATACAGGATCAGAATCTTTCGAAAAAAGGGGACAGCCCAGTGCTATCAATCCGTTCATTCGTCTCGCGGAAGCGGGACAGCGAAGAGGGTTTCACCCTCATCGAGTTGATGGTGGTCGTGCTGATCATTGCCATTTTGATCGCGATCGCCATTCCGCAGTTCCTCGGTGCTCGTGCACGTGCGCAGGACCGTGCGGCGCAGTCAAGCCTCCGCAACGCGTTGACGGCGGCGAAGACGGCCTACACGGACCAAAGCAACTACGCGCAGGCGACGGATCTGTTGCTCCCGGCGATCGAGCCGAGCTTGACGTACGTCGCGGCCGGCACCGCGTCTGCGGACCAGGGCTCGATTCCGAGCTTCAAGGTTGTCAGCGTCGCCGTTTCCAGCCAGGTCGCCGGTGACAACCAGGTCTGGTCGGCAGCGGTGCTGTCGAAGTCCGGTACGTGTTATTACATCAAGGACGTCGGGGTTGGTGTCGGAACTGCCGGGACGTTCTACGGTTCCGGAGCGACGTGCACAGGCACGGCGGCAATCACCGGAGCAACCAACGGTTCCTTCTAGCCGACGGCTAGTTGGTAAGCGACTCTGTTGACGACGTCGGCGGCAGGTCCCATTGCGGACCTGCCGCCCCGTCGCGTTGGCAGGGCGCAACAAGCAGTCCGGCTTGGAGCAATGCAAGCGGCGGGGCTCGGTTCATGACGGCGCGCGCAACGACGCGCGCGTCGCATGAACTGGCTCGGGTCGCCCGCGTCCGAGTTGCTAACAGTTGAGCCGACCCGGCCGAAAAGTGAGCATGTCCAGTGTCCCGCGTGAACGCGCCTACTCTCGCCCGTCGTGACAGTCCTGATCGCGGCAATCGCCGGTGTCTATGGACTCGTGATCGGATCGTTTCTCAACGTGGTGATCTGGCGGGTCCCGCGTCACGAATCGTTGGTCAAGCCGGGGTCGCATTGCCCCGGTTGCGACACGCCGATCGCTCCGCGCGACAACATTCCGGTTGTCTCGTGGCTCCTGTTGCGCGGCAAGTGTCGGAACTGCGGCGAGCCGATCTCGATCCGCTATCCGTTCGTCGAGCTCCTCACGGCCGTGCTCTTCGCGGCCGTCGGCGCGCGCTTCGACGATTCGTGGGCGCTGCCGGCGTTCCTGCTACTCACAGCAGCACTGATTGCGATCTCCGCGATCGATCTCGAGTTCTTCATCATCCCGAACCGCATCGTGTATCCGGTGGGCATCGCGGGGACGATTCTGTTGTTTGCCGCGGCTGCCATCGAGGACGACTGGTCGTCGTTCGCTTCCGGCGCTGTTGGGTGCGGCCGGCGGCGTTCACGTTCTTCTTCATCTTGCACCTCGTCGCCCCGGGCGGAATGGGCTTCGGCGATGTCCGCCTCTCGTTCGTGCTCGGCTTGTTTCTCGGTTGGCTGGGCGGCATATACGTATTCGGGGGACTGTTCCTCGGGTTCTTCCTGGGCGCGGTGATCGGAATAGTGCTGATCGCGGTCGGGCAGTCGCGGCCGCAAGCAGCACATTCCGTTCGGTCCATACCTCGCCGCGGGCACGATGATCTTCGTGCTTTTCGGCGACCAGATCGTCGACTGGTGGCGCAGCTCTGGGTCACTGAGCGCGTCCGGCCGACACCACCCTCGTCGCGCGGATGCGAGAGATTGTCGGGATCAAGCCTTCAGCCTGGTGCCGGTATTGACGATTGTTGCCTTTGAGTCTTTCCAACGACCAAAGGTGACGCCCGTGGAAGAGGAGCCCCGACTCCTCACGGTCCGAGAAGTCGCCGACACCATGCGGGTGTCGACGATGACTGTGTACCGCCTGATTCGGAACGAATCACTGGGCGCGATCCGCGTCGGCAAGCACTTCCGTGTCCGTACCCGTGACCTCGAGGGTTACCTCGAGGCCCAAAGCACTCGAGGAGGCGACGCATGGCCCGCCGCCTGATCGGTCTCGACATCGGCACCAATGCGGTAACGGTGGCAGAGGTGCGGCCGGGAGATCCGCCGCGCCTCGAGATGTTCGGACAAGTCGCCCTCGGGCGCGAGACAATGCGCGAAGGCGAAGTCGCCGACGACGCCGCGGTCACCGAAGCGGTCGGCCGCTTGCGCGCCGAGGTCGGTCTCAAGAAGGTTTCGGTACGCCTCGGGCTGGCGAGTCCGCGAGTGGTCGTCCGCCAGATCGAGATGCCGCTCATGTCGCGCGAGGAGCTCGGCAGCGCGCTGCAGTTCCAGGCCGCGGAGCTCATCCCGATCCCGCTCGACGACGCGGTGCTCGACTTCGCGATCCTCGGGCCCGCGAGCCCGGGCGAGGGTGGCGAGCCGCGCATGCACGTGCTGCTGGCAGCCGTGCAGGAAGCGACGGTGGCCCGCCTCGTCACCGCAGTCGAGGCCGGCGGGCTGCAAGTCGCCGCCGTCGACCTCGTGCCACTCGCGCTCATCCGGCCGCTGGCCCGCGCGGTTCCCGATCTCGCGCTCGTCGGCGCCGGTGCCGCGCGGTGATCCCGGCGTCGGACTCGCCGATGGCGTGCGTCGGAGCCGAAGGCATCGTCTCGTTCGGCGGCGGTGTCACCGCGATCGCAGTTCACGAAGGCGGGGTACCGCGATTCGTGCGCGTGCTCGGCACCGGCGGACGCGAGCTCACCGACGCGATCGCGTCGGAGCTCGACCTGCCGCCCGAGACGGCCGAAGCGCTGAAGCGCCAACTCGGTGGCGACCGCGTCACGACGAGCTCGTGGCCCGTGCGCGCGACTGCGATCGAACGGCCGTTGTCAGTGCTGCTCGACGAAGTTCGCAGCTCTATCGACTACTACCGCAACCAGTCCGGCTCGTCTCCGCTGCTTCGCATCGTCGTGACCGGCGGTGGCGCCCAGCTGCCGGGCCTCGAGCGAACGCCTCTCGGCGCTCGTCGGCGTACCGGTCGAGCAAGCCCGTCCGCGCGAGCTCATCGCGCTCGGCGACATCGGGTTCTCCGAAGACGAGCTCCCACGGCTCGATCCGTACCTTCCGGCCGCGGTCGGTCTCGCGCTCGGCGGCGCCGGTGTCGGCACGGTCATCAACCTCCAGCCCGCGCCGCCGCGCAGGCGCCGTCTCGAGCCGACGTCCGAAGGTCTCTCCGGCAGTCGTCGCGGCGGGGACCGCAGTGGTCGTGCTGCTCGGCGGCTTGACGTTTATGGGGCACCAGAACGTTTCGCACGCCAAGTCACAACGCTGCGGCCGTGCAAGCGCAGGAGGCCAAGTTGCAAGCAGCAACTCGCGGCACTGGCTCCGGTGCTCCATCAGCAGAGCCAGATCGACACGATTACCGGCCAGATCACGACCCTGCTCGCGACCGACATCTCGTGGGAGAAGATGATCAAGCGCATCACGAGCGACCTCCCGGCCGGGATCTCGCTCACCAGTTTCTCGGCGGCGTCGACCCCGCCCGCTCCCGTGGCGCCGGTGGTACCTCCGGTCGCGGCGACGGATACCGGAGGGAGCTCGACGCCGACGACCACGGCGACACCGACAACGCTCGCCGCCCCCGCCGCCGACGGTTAACGCTGCCATCACGTTCCAAGGCAAGGCGACCCGACTTCCCGACGCTCGCCCGTTGGATCGACGCGATGGGCAAGGTGCCGGAGATTGCCGACATTTACGTCACCAGCGCGCCAGCAGGCGGCCCCGACCGCCGACGGCGCGTCGGCAGGGATCACCTTCAGCGCGACGGCAGTGGCGACACCGGCTGCCGCGAGCAACCGGCTGCCCACTTACGTGAAGGCGGAGAAGAAATGAAGACCAAGAATCTGGCAGTCGCCGCGTTGGTAGGCCTCCTCGTGCTCGCGCTGGGGTACAACTTCCTCGTCAAGCCGTCGAACGCGCAAGCGAAGAAGGTCAAGGCCGAGACGGCGACGGAGCGTACGAAACTGCAGCCGCTCCAAGCGCAGCTCGCGCAGGCGAACATCGACTCGGCACATGCGGGCACGTTCAAGGCCCACCTCGGCGACGCTCAAGAACGCGGTTCCCGACTCGCCCGCGCTCGCGAACTTCATTCGTGATGCCAACAGCCTCGCGGCCGCTTCGCACGTCTCGTGGCTGTCCGTCACGCACGGGGTGCCGAACACCGACTCGCCGCCCGTTACGTCGATCCCGCTCGGGATTCAGATCAAGGGCACGTACGAGCAAGTGGTCGACTACCTCACCCGGCTCTCATCCCTCTCGCGTCTGGTCGTCGTCGACACCGTGAGCTTCGCCCCGGGATCGAGCGGAACGCCGGGTGCCGACCGGCGCGGCCGATCGGCGCGAATGCCTCGACCGGACCGTTCAGCGGCGGCTCGACGCTCTCGGTGACGATCTCCGGCCGCATGTTCGAGACGCCGCCCGTAGTGCTCGACCCGAGTGGAACCGGCGCGGCCACCGCGCCGGTCGGCGGCACGGCCCCGACCGGCAGCGCCTGACAACAGAACGAACACGGTCGAGAACGAACACGGTCGGCGCGGCAATCGCCACCGCGCTTTGGGTGCGTGCCGTACGAATTGCACGGTAAATCCTAGCCCGAACTTCGGTTGACCGGAGCACGCCGTGCTGCGCTTCTTGACGGCGGGCGAGTCCCACGGTCCGGCCCTCGTGGTCACGGTCGAGGGGATGCCCGCCGGGCTTCCGATACTCGCTGACTGACATCGCGGACGAGCTCGCGCGCCGGCGCCTCGGCTACGGCCGCGGTCCGCGCATGCGTTTCGAGCAGGACGAGCTCGAGCTCCTCGGCGGGATCCGCCACGGTCGCACCCTCGGTTCGCCGGTCGCGATCGTCATCCGCAACAGCGAGTGGGCGACCGGCAAGTGGAACGAAGAGATGTCGGCGGCACCGGGCGTCACCGCCTCGCCGCTCACCCAACCCCGGCCCGGTCACGCCGATCTCGCCGGGATGCAGAAGTACGGCTTCACCGACGCCCGTGACGTGCTCGAACGCGCGAGCGCGCGGGAGACCGCGGCGCGGGTCGCGGCCGGCGCGCTGGCGAAGGCGTTGCTGCGTCCGCTCGGCATCTCGGTGCGTCAGCCACGTCATTCAACTGGGAGCCGCGCACGCCTCACCTGATCGGCGGCCCGGTCCCGACGACCTCGACGTCGATCGACAGCGTCCGAGGTGCGGTGCATCGACCCCGACGCCGAGATGGAGATGATCCGCGAGATCAAGGAAGCGGCCAAGGCCGGCGACTCGCTCGGCGGAGTGGTCGAGGTGCTCGGTTTCGGAATCCCGCCCGGCCTCGGTTCGCACGTGCACTGGGATCGCCGCATCGACGGTCAGCTCGCGCAGGCGTTGATGAGCATCCAGGCGATGAAGGCGGTCGAGATCGGCGAAGGGTTCACGGTCGCGGGCGGGCGGGGGAGCGTCGCCCACGACGCGATCGCATGGGACGCGGAGAGTCGCGAGTACCGGCGCGAGTCGTCGCGGGCGGGTGGCATCGAAGGGGGCATGACCACCGGCGATCTGCTCGTCGCCGCGTGTCGCGATGAAACCGTTCGCGACGTTGAACCGCCCGGTCCTGAAGACGGTCGACACCGAGACCAAGGAAGAGTCCGTGTCGTTCAAGGAGCGCACCGACGTGACCGCGGTGCCGGCCGCGGGAGTCGTCGCGGAGACGATGACCGCGCTCGTGCTCGCGGCCGAGGTGTTGCGCAAGTTCGGCGGCGACTCGATGACCGAGCTCGTACGCAACCACGACGCGTACCGCGCCTCGCTCAAGCAATGAATGCCCCCATGACCGCGACGACGCGGCACCTGGTGCTCGTCGGGCTGATGGGTGTCGGGGAAGACGACCGTCGGCCGGCGCTGCGCGAAGAAGCTCGATCGGGCGTTCGTCGACCTCGACGAGCTGATCATGACGCACGCCGCGATGTCGATCGAAGACATCTGGCACGACCGCGGTGAAGAGCGGTTCCGAGAGATGGAACGCGAGGTCGTGATCGACGTGTGTGAGTCGCCGGAACCCGCTGGTGATCGCGTGCGGCGGCGGAACCGTCGTTGATGCCGAGAACCGTCGTCGACTGCGCGAGGTCGGAACGATCGTGTGGCTGCAGGCGCCGACTGCGGTGCTCGCCGCGCGCGTCGGCAACGACTCGCGGCGACCGTTGCTCGCGGGTGATCCCGCGGGGGCGTTGGCCCGGCTCGTCGGAACTACGCGCCGACGCCTACGCGGCGGCCGCCGACGCCGTCGTCGATACCGGAGATCGCGACGTCAATGCGGTCACCGCCGCGGTGATCGACGTGTTCGCGGAGCCGTCGTGAACGTTCACGTCGCGCTCGGCGAACGCAGCTACGACGTCGTCGTCGACGAGTCGTACGCGGGCGTGGGTGCGCTGCTGCGCGGCCGGCGCCGGGTCGCGGTGGTCACCGAGAAGCCGATCGACGACCATGTGGGCGCGCTCGTGGGTGCCGCGCTCGACGAGGCGGGACTCGCGCACGCGACGTTCACGATGGGCGATGGCGAAGACGCCAAGTCGCTCGGGACCGTCGAGCTGCTCTGCCGCGATCTCACCCGCTTCGGGACTGCTGCGCGGCGACGTCGTCGTCGCGATGGGTGGCGGTGTGGTCGGTGACGTCGCCGGGTTCACCGCCGCCGTGTATTACCGCGGAGTGGATGTCGTGCAGGTGCCTACCACGTTGTTGGCGATGGTCGACAGCGCGATCGGCGGCAAGACCGGCGTGAACCTCCCCGAAGGCAAGAACTTGGTGGGCGCGTTCCATCAACCGATCGGCGTGTTCGCGAACCCGCTGCGTGCTGGCCACACTGCCTGACCGCGATTACCGCTGCGGTCTCGGCGAGATCGCGAAGTACGCGTTGATGGGCGACGATTTCGTTTCGGGGCACGTGGCGGAGCTACTCGCACGCGATCCCGCCACGCTCGCCGACGTGATCGCCCGGTGCGCGGCGCTGAAGGCGCGCTGCGTCGAGGCCGACGAGCTCGAGCGCACCGGCGTCCGCGCCGTCCTGAACTACGGCCACACGCTCGGGCACGCGCTCGAGACCGCGAGCGGTCACTCGTTGCAGCACGGTGAAGCGGTCGCGATCGGGCTCGTGTTCGCCGCGCATCTCGCGACTGCGCTCGAACGCACACCGCCCGACCTGGCCGCCCGCACCGAGTCGCTGGTCGGCGCGCTCGGCCTCCCGGTGCAGGCGCCGGCCGGGATGACCGCCGCCGAGCTCCTGGCGATCATGAAGCGCGACAAGAAGTCGGCGGGCGGGCTCACCTTCGTGCTCGATGGGCCGAGCGGAATCGAGCGGGTCGACGATCCCGACCCGGCGGCTGTCAACAAGGCGCTGGCCGCGATAGGAGTAGAGGTCTGATGGCGACGATCCTGCTGCTCTCCGGTCCCAACCTGAACCTGCTCGGCCAACGCGAGCCCGAGCACTACGGCACCACGACGCTCGAGGAGATCGTCGCGCTCGCCGGCGAGACCGCGGCCAAGCTCGGTCACGACGTGGAGCACGTGCAGTCGAACCACGAAGGCGATCTCATCGACGCGATCCACGGTGCCCGCGGGCGGTGCGCCGCGATCGTCATCAACGCGGGCGCGTTCACGCACTACGCCTACGCGCTCACCGACGCGCTCGCGACGTTCAACGGCGTGAAGATCGAGGTGCACCTTTCGAACCCGGCTGCTCGCGATGCGTGGAGACACCAGTCGGTGATCGCCCCGGTCGTGACCGGCAGCATCACCGGAGTGCGCGCCGAGGGCTACCGCCTCGCGATCGAAGCGGTCGCGTCCCTACTTGACTCGAGGAGCCCGCGTGACGCAGCTCGCCGCATTGGACATCCCGCCCCGACTGGGTCGGTTGCGCGAACGGCTCGCGACCGAAGAGTTGGGCGACGCTCCTCGTCACCAAGCTCGCCAACGTCCGTTACCTCACCGGCTTCACCGGTTCGGCCGCGATGTTGATGGTCACCGCCGACGGCGCGCGGTTCGTCACCGACGGCCGGTACACCGAGCAGTCGAAGGAGCAACTCGGTGCGGCCGGCGTCGACGCGCAGGTCGACATCGAGATCGGTCTGACCGCCGTCCGCGCAAGGTGCCGCGCTCGCCGAAGCTGATCGAACCCGGAACCCGCCTCGGTCTCGAAGATCACAGCGTCACGTGGGCCGATCAACGCGGGTTCGTCACGACGTTCGAAGGCGCCGAGCTCGTCCCCGCGGGCACGCTCGTGGAAGATCTCCGGCGGGTGAAGGACGCGGGCGAGGTCGACCGGATGCGGCAGCGCGTGCGCGATCGCCGACGACGCGTTCCAGTCGCTCTTGCCGCGCCTCGAGACCGGCATCACCGAGCGCCAGTTCGCGCTCGAGCTCGAGTTCGCGATGCGCGAGCGGGGCGCGAGCGGCAACAGCTTCGACCCGATCATCGCGGCCGGTCCCAACGGTGCGAAGCCGCACGCGCGGCCGTCGGATCGGGTGATCGGTCGCAACGAGCTCGTCGTGTGCGACTTCGGGTGCATCGTCGACGGCTACTGCTCCGACATGACGCGCACAGTGTCGGTCGGCGATCCCGGTGCCGATGCGCGCCATCTCTACGATGTCGTGCTCGCGAGCCAGCAGGCCGGACGCGCGCTCGTCGCCGCCGACGTTGCCTGTTCGGAGATCGATCGCGCGTCGCGCGACGTGATCGCCGAAGCGGGCTGGGCCGAAGCGTTCTCGCATTCGACGGGTCACGGAGTCGGTCTCGAGATCCACGAGGCGCCGCGAGTGGCCGCAACGGCCCGTGATACCTTGCTCGTCGGCGACGTCGTCACGGTCGAGCCGGGTGTCTATCTTCCGGGCATCGGTGGCGTTCGCATCGAGGACACCGTCGTCGTCACCGCTACGGGGTTCCGAGCCGCTGACTCTCACCCCCAAGGATCTCGTGCTGTGAGCATCTCCACGAACGACTTGAAGAACGGAATGGCCCTCGACCTGCCCGAGGGTCTCGTCAACGTCGTCGAGTTCCAGCACGTGAAGCCGGGCAAGGGCGGCGCGTTCGTCCGCACCAAGCTCAAGAACGTGCGCACCGGCGCCGTGATCGATCGCACCTTCCGGGCCGACGAGAAGGTCACGCTCGCGACGATCGACAAGCGCGAGATGCAGTTCCTCTACCGCGAGGGCGCCGACTACGTCTTCATGGACAACGAGAACTACGACCAGCTCCAAGTCCCCTCCGACAGCATCGGGGACGCAATCAACTTCCTGAAGGAAGGCGACACCGCGGTGCTGCCGATGTACAACGACGAGATCGTCGGCATCGAGCTCCCCGCCGCGGTCGAGCTCGAGGTCACCGACACCGAGCCGGGTATGCAGGGCGACCGCGTGTCGGGCGCGCGCAAGGCCGCAACGCTCGAGACCGGCTTGATCGTGCAGGTCCCGCTCTTCGTGAACGTCGGTGACCGGGTCAAGGTCGACACTCGCTCCAGCGACTACCTGTCGCGAGCCTGAGGCGACGCGCGAGGACGGCTGGTGTCGACGCGGTCGAGCGGCGCGTGAACGAGCTTTCGGCCTCGCGTACGAGTGCGAACAGCGGAACGTGCGCGGGCCGGAGCTGCTCGACGGACTCCCGGTTCCGCCCGACGAGTACGCGGAGATGCTCGTGCTCGGTGTCGATGAGCACCACGAGGAGATCGACGCCGATCGATCGCGCAAGTTCTCCGAGCACTGGTCGCTCGAACGGATGCCGGTCGTCGATCGCGCGTTGTTGCGCCTCGGCACGTTCGAGCTCGGCTGGCTACCCGACGTGCCGACCGCGGTCGTGATCACCGAGGCGGTCGAGCTCGCGAAGCAGTACTCCACCAAGGACTCCGGCCGGTTCGTCAACGGGCTTGCTCGATCGCGGATCGTCCGGCGAGTGAGTCCGCCCCGAGGTGGTGAACGTCCGCGGCGGAGATCGGGACGGAGGAGATCGTCGTACCCGACACGGTCGAGGAGCTGCTCGGCGAGCACCGACACCAAGACGCGACGTTCCGTGGGTCGTGATCGTGTGGGACGACCCGATCAACTTCATGGACTACGTCATGCACGTGTTCCAGAAGTTGTTCGGCTCTCCGCGTCGAAGGCGCGGAAGCTCATGTTGCAGGTGCACAACGAAGGCAAGGCCGTCGTCGCGAGCGGCACGCGCGAACAGTGCGAGGTCGACGTCGCCCGCCTCCACGCGCACGGTCTCTGGGCGACGATGCAGCACGACTCGTGACCGGAAAAGCATGAGGCGGCTCAGTGGCTAAGCGCAGGAAGCGCGGCGAGCCCGACGACGCGGATCTGCGCGTCGACGGCGTCGGCTCCACGCTGCTTCTACGCTTGCACGACCGCGAAGTCCAGGTGTTGCAGTGGGTGTTCGCGGATCTCGAGCGGATGTTCATGGAAGGCGCGGGGAGCGACGCGGTGATCGAGCGCTTGTTCCCGCGCGCCTATCTCGATCCCACTGAGGAAGCGGCCGAGTCCGAGTGGCAGTCGACTCGTGCACGACGACCTCGTGGAGCAACGCCGAACCGCGTTGACCGCCGTGTTCCGCGGGCTCGCCGCCGCGGCCCGAGAACGCGGGCTCCGGATGGCATGTGCGAAGTGGTCCTCGACCAGGAGCAGGCGGAGGTGTGGCTCGAGCGTGCTCAACGACGCCCGGCTCGCGTTCGGGACCGCCCTCGACGTGACCGCCGAGACCGACCTCGAACAGATCGCGACCCGACGATCCCCGCGCCGAGGGCTACGCCGTCTACGACTGGCTGACCCACCTCCTGGCGGCGCTACTGGGTGCCGTTTCCGGAACCGAAGACGATCCCGAGGACGCGTTCCCGGACGCCTGAGCGCCTCGTGCCTCGTGCGGCCGCGGTTCGGGCCGATGCAGAGGTCATCTAGCCTGGTGCCCGGATGCAGCTGCCGAACTCTCCCATTTCGCCGTCACCCATTTCCGCATCTCCGATCGCGACGGGCGCTCGTGACCCGCGCACGGTGGCCAACGAACTCTTCGACGCGGTCGGGAGCGCGGTCCGCGGCGCGCCCGACACGGTGCGGCTCGCGCTGGTGGCCCTGCTCTCGGGCGGGCACCTGCTGGTCGAGGGCATGCCCGGTACCGGCAAGACGCTGCTCGCCAAGTCGCTCGCGGCCGCGATCGGTGGTCGCTACGGCCGGGTGCAGTGCACTCCCGACCTCCTGCCGGCCGACGTCACCGGCACGTCGGTGTACGGCCCGGCCACCGGCGAGTGGGACTTTCGGCCCGGGCCCGATCTTCGCCAACGTCGTGCTGGTCGACGAGGTCAACCGGGCGTCGCCGCGCACGCAGGCCGCGCTTGCTCGAGCCGATGGAAGAGCGTCAGGTCACCGTCGACGGCGTGACCCACCATGCTGCCCGATCCCTTCTTCCTCGTCGCGACCCAGAACCCGTTCGGGAGCGCGGGCACGTTCCCGTTGCCGGAGAGCCAGCTCGACCGCTTCGCGCTCGTGTGCTCGCTCGGGTTGCCCGGACGCGTGGCCGAGCGCGAGATCCTCGACGGAACCGGTGGCATCGACGCGCTCGACGTGCTCGACGCCGGTCACCGTCCCGGCCGAGCTCGCGGCGACGATCGCCGCGGTGCGCGGCGTGCATTGCGCGCAGACCGTCCGCGACTACGTGCTCGACGTCGCCGATGCGACCCGCAATCATCCGGCGATCGTGCTCGGTGCGTCACCGCGCGCGAGCTTGGGCCTGCTGCGCGCCGCGCAGGCGCACGCGACGGTGATGGGGCGTGACTTCGTGTCGCCCGACGACGTCAAGTCGGTCGCGCCGGCCGCGCTCGCGCACCGGATCGCGATGGCGCACGGGGTCGATGTTCGGGCGGGCTGGATCGCGGTCGGCGAGATCGTCGGCGCGGTCGCCTCTCCACTTCCGTGATGTGAACGGGCCCGGCGAGCTCACGCTCACGTCGATCGTGTTGTTCACGCTCGGCGCGTACGGGGTTGCCGCCGGCGCGGCGTCGGGCGAGCAGAGCGTCGTCGCGGTCGGCGTGTTCGCGTTCACGTTGTTCGTGCTCGGCATCCTCATTCCGATCGTGTCGTTGTCGCGCCTCTATGTAGAGGCGTGGGCGTCGCCCGATGCGATGGTCGGCGCGCGTCACGACCTGCACCTCCGGCTCCACGGCCGCGTTTCGCGGGTCGAGGTGCGCGTCGTCGACCCGCCGGGCGAGTGGTGGCGCACCGCGGCGCCGGCCGACGGCGTGATCCCGCGCGTTGCCGCGCGCCGAGGACGTGTTCCCGACGATCCGGGTCGAGCTCCGTTCGTCGGCGCCGCTCGGCGTCTTCGTGCGCTCGCGCTTCGTGCGCGTCGAGCTCCCGGTCCCGTTGACGGTCGCGCCGCGCCCGACGCTGGCGCGCCCCGCGCTCTATGGCCGCGTCCCGACGACGCCGCGCTCTCGAACGCGTCGAGCATGGTGTACGGCGCGGGCGACACCGTGCGCGCGGTCCGGCCCTACGTGCCCGGTGACGCGGCGAGGCTGGTCCACTGGCCGATCGAGCGCGCGCCGCGGTTCGCTCGTCGTGCGCGAGCACGAGCCGCCTCCGGCTGTCGGTGTCGCGCTGGTCGTCGACCTCACGGGACCGGCCGACGAGGCCGAGGATCGCGGCGAGCCGCGCCGCGGGGATCGGGCGCGCGACGTTGGCTGCGGGTGGCGCGGTGTGGTGTTGCACGCGCGAAGCCGGAGGTCCGGTTTCGGCGCCGGTTACCGAGCGCCCGCGATCTCGGTCGCCGGCTCGCGGCCGCCGAACCGGGCGAGCCGGGCGTCGCGCCCGAAGGCTGGTCGGTCGAGCTGGTGCGCGGGGCCTCACGGCCAGGAGGGGAACCGTGACTGACAAACCGGCGCGTACCCCGTGGGCGAGTGGATCGCCGTGGCGCGCGGTTGCCGTGACCGCCGCAATTGCCTTGGGCTCGGTCGGCGCGATCGCGGCCACCCGCAACGGCTTGCCGATCATCTTCGGCGTGTTGGCGGGCTCGGTCGCCGGACTGCTCGGCGTTCTCGCGTTGCCGTCGTTGCCGACCCGGCGAGTGCTGGTCGTGTTGCTCGGGCTCGGCGGTCTGGCCGCGGTGCGCCACGCGTCGTTCTCGGGCGGCGACACGAGCATCTATCTCGTGTGCTGGGCGGGCGCGACCATCGTCGCGCTCGTGCTCGCCGATCGCGCCGACCGCCGAAGAGGTCGCGCCGCTCGAATCCGGTACGCCGCTCCCGAAGCCGGGCGAGCGAGGTCGTGCGCGTCTCGATCACGATTGCGGTCGTCGTCGCGGTGGCCGCGGTGGTGATCGCGCCCGTGCTCAGCGATCACCTCGGCCGTCACGTTTGGCCCGGCTCAGGATCCCACCGGAAACGACTTTGCCGACTCGCCCACGTCACTCACGCGCGACCGATCAAGCTCGACATGACTCAACGGCCGCGCGCTCTCCGACCGCGTCGTGTTCACCGTTGCCGCGCCGCGCGCCGCGTTCTGGCGGGGCGAGACGTTCGACGAGTGGGACGGGCACACGTGGACGCGTTCGGATCCACGCTCCGAACCGCTCGGCGGGAACGGCTCGACGGTGGAGGTCCCGGTCGACCCGTACGACGACGGCGTGCGCACCGGTCCCGCGATGCGCCAGACGTTCCACGTCAAGACCGAGTTCTCCAACGTGGTGTTCGCGGCGCCGAGTCCGGTGTCGGTCGACACCGCGGCCCGGCTCGGCGGTCGCCCCGACGGAACCGTGGTCGCGCTCGGCGGCTTCGGGAAAGGCGCGGTGTACACCGTGACCAGCCGGAGCGCGCTTCCGACCGCGGCCGCGTTGCGCGCATCCGAGTCGAGTCCGATTCCCGCGGCGGTGCTCGATCAGTTCGGGCAAGTGCCCGTGAACTGTTCCGGAAGCATCACCCGGGTACGACCGAACCGGGTGCAGCTCGCTGGCGCTGCGGATCACGGCCTCGGCGCCGACCACCTACGACAAGATCCGCGCGATCGAAGCGTGGCTCGCGGGCCACGTGAAGTACTCGATCAACGCGCCGCTCGCGCCCGCCAATGCGCAAGACGTCGTCGACGACTTCCTGTTCCGATCGCGCGTCGGTTGGTGCGAGCAGGTCGCGAGCAGCTTCGTGGTGATGGCGCGCAGCGTCGGGATCCCGGCCCGCCTCGCCGACGGGTTCGTGTCCGGGTACGCGCGACGCGTTGACGGGCGAGTTCGTCGTGCGCGAGAAGGACGCGCACGCGTGGGCCGAGATCTACTTCCCCGGTATCGGGTGGCAGCCGTTCGATCCGACCGCGTCGGTGCCGCTCGCCGGTGACGCGTCGACGAACGGTTCGTGGATCCAAACGGCGCGTCACCACGCGTTCGAGTTCGGCCTGCTCGCCGCCGCGCTGGTGCTCGTCGCAATCGAGCGCGCCCGACGCTGCTCGCGCAGTGGAAGCGCCGGACCGCGCGGCGCAATGCGGGCTGGGCGAGCCGCAGCCTCACCCGGCTGGAGCGCGATCGGTCGACGTGCGGGGCGGCCCCGGGCGCCGTCGGAAACCCCCCGCGAGTACGCGACTGCACTGGCTGCAGTATCTCGGCGACGAACGCCTCCGCACGCGTCGGCGACACGCTCGATGCCGACGGGTTCTCGGCCGCCGGGATCGTCGCCGGAGCTCGGCGCCGACGCCGAGGCGGTGCTATCCTCACTCGGACCGTGAAGGGGATCCTGTGAGGTCCCCACGGAGGAGAAGCCTGATGCACGCGACGCCGTGCAGAACGGCGGCGCCGCAAAACGCCCGAAGCCTGACTGCACGACCCTGGCCCGAGTGGCGAGGGTCGTTTCGCGTCCGGGCCCTTCCGACGCCGGGTTCCGCGGCCCGATCGTCGAGTGGTCCTGCGCACCAGCGTGTTCGACGCCGACGACCTGCGGCGGGCCGCTCACCCGCATCGCGCACGAGATCGTCGAGCGCAATCACGGCGCCGTCAGCGTCGTGCTCGTCGGCCTCTACACCCGGGGGGTGGCGCTGGCTCAGCGCCTGGCCGCCGCGATCGCGTCCTTCGAGGGGGTAACCGTCCCCGTCGGCGTGCTCGACGTCACCTTCTATCGAGACGACATCGGCCTGCGGGCGGTGGCGCCGATCGGGCCCGACCGAGGTGCCCGACATCACCGGCAGGTGGTCGGTGCTCGTCGACGACGTCTTGTTCACCGGGCGCACGGTGCGGGCCGCGCTCGATGCGCTGCTCGAGCTGGGCCGGCCCCGGGCGGTGCAGCTCGCGGTGCTGCTCGACCGGGGCCACCGTGAGCTGCCGGTGCGCGCCGACTTCGTCGGCAAGAACCTGCCGACCGGTGCGCTCGAAGACGTGCGCGTCTGCCTGGCCGAGGTCGACGGCGGCGATGACGTCGTCGAGCTCTGGGGACCGCCGCTGATGCCGAACGAGCCGGTTACTCATGAAGCATCTGCTCGCCGTCGACGATCTGGCCGCGCTCGACCCGTCGGGTGCGCCCGAGCCGAGTCTGCGCGCCGGCATCGAGACGATGCTCGATCTCACCGGCGTCGTTCGTCGAGGTGACGCAGCGCGAGATCCCCAAAGTTCCCGCGTTGCGCGGGAAGACGGTCGTATCGTTGTTCTACGAAGACTCCACGCGCACTCGACTCTCGTTCGAGACCGCCGCGAAGCGTCTCGGCGCCGACACCATGACGTTCTCGGTGTCGACGTCGTCGGTGAAGAAGGGCGAGAGCCTGCTCGACACCGTGCAGACGATCGAGGCGATGGGTGTCGACGCGATCGTCGTGCGCCACGGTGCGGCCGGCGCCGCGCACCGCGTCGCGTCGTGGACCCAGGCGAGCGTCGTGAACGCCGGCGACGGCCGCCACGAACACCCGACCCAGGCGCTGCTCGACGCGTTCACCCTGCGCCGTCACCGCGGCCCGTCACTCGACGGTTGCCGGGTCGCGATCGTCGGCGACATCGCGAACTCGCGCGTCGCGCGCAGCAACGTGGTCGCGCTTGCGCGCGCTCGGCTGCGACCTCACGCTGGTCGGCCCGCCCACGTTGCTGCCGCCCCGCCTCGACGGCTGGCCGGTCACGGTTTCCTACGACCTCGACGACGTGCTGCCCGATGTCGACGTCGTCTATCTCCTGCGCATCCAGCAGCGAGCGCATTCGACGACGGCGCGACGTGCGTTCCCGACGATTCGCGAGTACTCGGCCCGCTGGGGACTCACCGCGGAACGGGCGGCCCGGCTCAAGCCCGACACGCTGGTGATGCATCCCGGCCCGATGAACCGCGGCGTCGAGATCGCGGCCGAGGTCGCCGACTCGACCCGATCGCTCGTGACCGAGCAGGTCGCGAACGGGGTCGCGGTGCGCATGGCCGTGTTGTGGTCGCTGCTCGGATCGGGAGGCCCCGTTGTCTGAGCTCAAGTGTCTGAGTCCAAGTTGTCTGAGCTTCTGATTCAGGGTGGGCGGGTGCTCGACGAGACCGGCGAGCGCGTCGCCGACGTCCGCGTCGTCGACGGGGCTGATCGCCGAAGTCGGCGCCGGCCTCGGCGCCGTCGGCGGGTGCACTCATGCTCGACGCCGAGGGCTGCATCGTCGCGCCCGGCCTGGTCGACATCCAGGTGCACTTCCGCGAGCCCGGCCGCGAAGAGGCCGAGACGATCGAGACCGGCGCCCGCGCCGCCGCGCTCGGCGGCTGCACCGCGGTGGTCTGCATGCCGAACACCGAGCCGCCGCTCGACGACGCCGCGGTCATGCAATCGGTGCTCGAGCGCGGCCGGCGGCACCGCGTGCGATGTGCGCTTCGCCGGCTGCATCACGAAGGGCCGGCGCGGCGAGGAGCTCGCGCCGATGGGGGAGCTCTACGACCTCGGCGTCCGGGTGTTCACCGACGACGGCGACTGCGTCGCCGACGCGCGGGTCATGCGCGGTGCGTTCGAATACCTGCGGCGCGCTGCCGGGCGCGGTGCTCGCCCAACACGCAGAGGATCCCGCGCTCGTGCGCGGCGGTCACATGCACGAAGGCGCGTGGTCGGCGCGGCTCGGTATCCCGGGCCGGCCCGCGGAAGCGGAGTCTTCGATCGTGGCCCGCGACCTCGCGCTCGCCAAGCTCACCGGCGGCCGCTACCACGTGCTGCACGTGTCGAGCGGGCAGACGGTCGAGCTGATCCGCGCCGCCAAAGCCGAGGGCGTGCGCGTCACCGCCGAATGCACGCCGCAACATCTCGTGCTCACCGACGCCGCGTGCGCCGACTTCGACCCGGTGTTCAAGATGAATCCGCCGCTACGCGAGCAAGCCGATGTCGACGCGCTGCGTGCGGGGCTGCTCGACGGCACGATCGACGCGATCGCGACCGACCACGCGCCGCACGCGCCCGAGACCAAGGCCGCGCCGTTCGAGGATGCGCCACCGGGGATGCTCGGTGTCGAGACCGCGCTCGCGGTCGTGCTCACGACGCTCGTCGAGCCGGGCGTGATCACGCTCGCCGACGCGATCGGCGCGCTGTCGTGGCGCCCGGCGCGCGTCGGGCCTCGACCAGGCCACTCGAGTCACGGCGGCCACGGCGGCCCGATCGCGGCGGGCCGACCCGCGAACCTCTGCGTCATCGATCCCGACCACGCAGTGGGTCGTCGACGCCAGCCGCCTGGCGAGCCGCTCGACCAACTCGCCGTGGCACGAGTGGAAGCTCACCGGCAAAGTCCGCCACACGGTGCTCAACGGCACCCCGACCGTCCGCGACAGCGAGCCGACCCGATGACACGAGACACGCCAATGATAGACAGCGCCGATCGAAGACAAAGCTCACTCCCGCTCAGTTGGTGCTGGCCGACGGCACGACTTCGAAGGAGTCGCGGTCGGCCACCGGCCCGACTCGGGGGTGATGGCCGGGCGAGGTCGTGTTCAACACCGCGCTCGTCGGCTACCAGGAGATCCTCACCGACCCGTCGTACGCGGGCCAGATCATCACGTTCACGTATCCGCACATCGGCAACTACGGCGTCAACGGCGACGACGACGAAGCCCGCGTCGCCGCACTGCCGGGGCGTGATCGTGCGCGACCTCGCCCGCCGCTCCTCGAACTGGCGCGCGACCGAAGACCTCACCGGCTATCCTCGAGCGCCACGCACGTCGCCGGCATCGCGGGCATCGACACCCGGCGCCTGACCCGCCACATCCGGTCGGCCGGCGCCATGCCCGGCGCGTTCGGCGTCGCCGACCACGCCACGTTGCTCGCGGCCGCGCAGGCCGACGGCGGCACCGACGGACGCGATCTCGTCGCCGAGGTCAGCACCGCGCGAGCCGTACACGCGTCGGTCCCGACGACGCGAGTTTGTTACGTCGTCGCGTACGACTTCGGCATCAAACGCTCGATCGTCGATCAACTCGTGCAGCGCGGGATGCCAGGTCGAGGTCGTGCCCGCGTCTACGCCCGCGGTCGATGTGCTCGCGCGCGAGCCCGACGGTGTGTTCCTGTCCAACGGTCCCGGCGACCCGGCGGCGCGTGAGCTACGCGCGTGACAACGTCGACGGGCGTCCTCGGCAAGCTGCCGGTGTTCGGCATCTGCCTCGGGCCACCAGATCATGGCGCTCGCGCTCGGCGCGTCCACGTTCAAGCTTCCGTTCGGGCATCACGGCGGCAATCACCCGGTGCGCAATCTCGCGACCGGTCACGTCGAGATCACGAGCCAGAACCACAACTACGCGGTCGACGCCGACTCGCTCCCCGACGGCGCGACGATCAGCGCACCTCAATCTCAACGACGGAGACCTCGAAGGCATGCGCGCCCGACCTCCGCGCGTTCAGCGTGCAGTACCACCCCGAAGCCGGACCGGGTCCGCACGACGCGCGCTACCTGTTCGGCGAGTTCATCGAACTCATGCGGGCGGGCTGACCATGCCCCGCCGCCACGACCTCGAGACCATCCTGCTGATCGGGAGTGGCCCGATCGTCATCGGGCAAGCGTGCGAGTTCGACTACTCGGGCACGCAGGCGTGCCGGGTGTTGCGCGAAGAGGGATTCCGCGTCGTGCTCGTGAACTCGAACCCGGCGACGATCATGACCGATCCCGAGTTCGCCGACGCGACCTACGTCGAGCCGCTCAACGGTTCCGTCGCTCGAACGCATCATCGAGAAGGAACGGCCCGACGCGTTGCTGCCGACGCTCGGCGGCCAGACCGGTCTCAACCTCGCGATCGAGCTCGACGAAGCGGGCGTGCTCGAGGCGTACAACGTCGAGATGATCGGCGCGAGCATCGAGGCGATCCGTACCGCCGAAGACCGCCAGCGCTTCAAGACCGCGATGACCGAGATCGGCCTGCGCGTCCCGCCGTCGGGCGTCGCGTACGACGGTCGAGCGAAGCGCTCACGATCGCGGCCGAGGTCGGCTACCCGGTCATCGTGCGGCCCGGCGTACATCCTCGGCGGCGGCGGCACCGGCATCGCCCACGATCGCAGCGAGATGCAGCGCGTCGCCGAGCGCGGCCTGGCCGCGAGCCCGATCTCCGAGATCCTGATCGAGCGCAGCGTCGTCGGGTGGAAGGAATACGAGCTCGAGGTGATGCGCGACCACGCCGACAACGTCGTCGTGATCTGCTCGATCGAGAACGTCGACGCGATGGGCGTGCACACCGGCGAGTCGATCACCGTCGCGCCCGCGCAGACGCTCACCGATGTCGAGTACCAGCGCATGCGCGACGCCGCGTTCGCGTGCATCCGCCGCATCGGCGTCGAGACCGGCGGTTCCAACGTGCAGTTCGCGGTCGATCCCCGCACCGGCGAGCAGGTCATCATCGAGATGAACCCGCGCGTGTCGCGTTCGAGCGCGCTCGCGAGCAAGGCGACCGGCTTCCCGATCGCGAAGATCGCGGCCAAGCTCGCGGTCGGGTACCGCCTCGACGAGGTGCGCAACGACATCACCCGCGAGACGCCGGCGTCGTTCGAGCCCACGATCGACTACGTCGTCACCAAGATCCCGCGGTGGGCGTTCGAGAAGCTGCCGGGATCGGTCGCCGGTGCTCGGCACGCAGATGCAGTCGGTCGGCGAGGTGATGGCGATCGGCCGTACGTTCGGCGAGTCGTTGCAGAAGGCGTTGCGCTCGCTCGAGACCGGTCGGTACGGGCTCAACTGCGATCCGGCCGAGCACGAGCTCGACGAGTTACGGCGACGACGAGCTCGTCGCCGCGGCCGCGGTGCCCACGCCCGAGCGCATCTTCCAGATCGAGGCCGCGCTGCGCCGCTTCGTGTCGGTCGAGCGTGTGCACGAGGCAACCGGTGTCGACCCGTGGTTCTGCGATCAGATCCTCCAGATCGTCGAGGAGCGCGACCGCCTCTCCGAGCTCGGCTCTCGCCGCGATGACCCGCGCCGACTGGCGCTACGCGAAGCAACACGGTTTCTCCGACAGTCAGCTCGCTTCCTCTGGGGACGTCGACACGCGACCGTTGTGCGCGGCGGCCCGGCTCGCCGAGAACGTGCGCGTCACCTACAAGACCGTCGACACCTGCGCGGCCGAGTTCGACGCGCACACGCCGTATCACTACGGCACCTACGAAGACGAAGACGAGATCGCGCCGCGTCACGAGACCGGCGGTCGATGATCCTCGGGAGCGGACCTAACCGGATCGGCCAGGGCGTCGAGTTCGACTATTGCTGCGTGCACGCCGCGTTCGCGCTGCGCGACGCCGGGTTCGAGACCGTCATGCTCAACTGCAACCCCGAGACCGTCTCGACCGACTACGACACCAGCGATCGGCTCTTCTTCGAGCCACTCACCGAGGAAGACGTGTTGAACGTGTGTTACGCGCTGCAGGACGCGGCGAGCGCGGGCGGCGGCGAGCTCGCAGGAGTAGTGGTGAGCCTCGGCGGGCAGACGCCGCTGAAGCTCGCCCGGATTCTGCAGGACGCGGGCATCACCATTCTCGGGACCAGCCCCGACTCGATCGACGCGGCGGAGGATCGCGAGCAGTTCAACGCGCTGTGCACCGAGCTCGGCATCCCGCAGCCCGACGGCGCGATGGCGCACTCGGTGGAAGAGGCGGTCGCGGTCGCGGCTCGCGGTCGGCTACCCGGTGTTGGTCCGGCCCTCCTACGTGCTCGGTGGCCGGGCCATGGAGATCGTCTACGACGACACCGACCTGCGGCGGGCGATGGCCGAGCTCGCGCGCACCGGGTCGCTCGGACGCGAAGGCGGGTTGTCGGCGGAGCGGCCGGCGCTGATCGACCGCTTCCTCGAAGACGCGGTCGAGGTCGACGTCGACGCGCTCCGGGACCGGACCGGTGAGGTCCTGATCGGCGGCGTGCTCGAACACATCGAGCAGGCGGGTGTGCACTCGGGCGACTCCGCGTGCGCGATCCCACCGCCCACCCTTTCCGCCGCGGTATTGCAGACGATCGACGAGCACACGCGCGCGCTGGCGAACGCGCTCGAGGTCGTGGGCTTGCTCAACGTGCAGTACGCGGTCAAGGACAACGTCGTCTACGTGATCGAAGCCAACCCGCGCGCGAGCCGCACGGTGCCGTTCGTCAGCAAGGCGACCGGTGTCCCGTTGGCAAAGGTCGCGGCGCGCGCGATGGTCGGCGCGACGTTTGCCGAGCTGCGCGCCGAAGGGTTGTTGCATCCGCCCGCGGAAGGCGGTCACGTCTCCGTGAAGGAAGCGGTGCTGCCGTTCAATCGGTTCCCCGAGGTCGACACCGTGCTCGGTCCCGAGATGCGATCGACCGGCGAGGTCATGGGTATCGATCGCACGTTCGGCATGGCGTTCGCGAAGAGCCAGCCGGGCGCGGGCAACACGTTGCCGAGCAACGGCACGGTGTTCCTGTCGCTCGCCGACCGCGACAAGGAGCACGGGCTCGTCGCCGCCCGCCGCTTCGCCGGAGCTCGGGTTCGCAATCGCGGCGACCGCGGGTACTGCCGACATGCTCGAGCACGCCGGGATCCCGGTCGACACCGTCGTCGCGAAAGTCGGAGAGCAGGTCGGTGTCGACGCGGTCGATCTGATCTCGTCGGGCAAGGTCGACCTCGTGGTGAACACGCCGCGGGGGCGCGGGCCGCGCGCCGACGGCATGCATATCCGCCGCGCCGCGATCGTCCACGGCGTGGCCTGCGTCACGACGGTCGCGGCCGCGGTTGCCGCGGCGGCCGGCATCGCCGAAGAAGTCCGGAGCGAGCCCGAGGTGCGTTCCCTGCAGGAATATCACCGCGACGGGCAGCTGAGGCTCGAGGTGTGAGGGCTCGAAACTTGAGGAAAATGCGCGGTCGCGAGAGCGTTCGTCGACATGCACGTCGACCTCGGTCCGGTCACGCTCCCGAACCCGATCGTCGCCGCGTCGGGAACGTTCGGGCACGGCGACGAAGTCGCGAACGCTGTGCGATCCGCGCGAGTTCGGCGCGGTAACCGTGAAGTCGGTCGCCGCGTTCGCGTGGAGCGGCAATCCGCCGCTGCGCGTCGCGGAAGCACCGGCGGGTGGAATGCTGAACTCGGTCGGCCTTCCGGGTCCGGGCGTCGACGCGTGGATCGAACGCGATCTTCCCGCGCTCGAAGCGCGCGGCGCGCGCGTGATCGCGTCGATCTGGGGCCGCACGGTCGAGGAGTTCGCGGCCGCGGCCGCGCCGCTCAAAGCAGTCGCGGATCGGTTGACCGCAGTGGAGATCAATCTCTCGTGCCCCAACGTCGAAGCGCGCGGCGACGTGTTCGCGCATTCCGAAACCGCGACGCAGGGCGCGACCCTCGCGGTCGTCGAGGTCGCTCGGCGGATCGGCGCCGGTGTTCGCGAAGCTCTCGCCGAACGTGACCGACATCGTCGCGATCGCCGACGCCGCGCTCGCCGCGGGCGCGACCGGCCTCACGTTGGTCAACTCGGTGATGGGTCTGCTCGATCGACGCGAGCCGACGCGCGCCGCGTTTGGGCGCGGGTGGGGGAGGGCTGACCGGCGCGCCGATCAAACCCGTCGCGTTGCGCGCGGTGTGGGACGTGTCGCGCGCGCATCCCCGGCGTGCCGATCATCGGAACCGGGGGAGTCGGAAGTGGTGAAGACGCGATCGAGATGATGCTGGCCGGCGCGACGGCGGTCGGTGTCGGCACCGCGACCTTCGCCGATCCGCGCGCGCCGCTGCGGATCGCGCACGAGATGAGGCAGTGGTGCGCGGCGCAACCGCGTCGCCAGCGTTCGCGACCTGATCGGAGGACTGCAATGACCCCGAACCCCGAGCCCAACCGAAGACGACGAATGCAGCCGTGCGGGACCGGCTCGCGATCGCACTCGACCTGCCCCGATCTCGACGACGCGGTCCGGCTCGCCCGGGACATCTCGCCGTGGTTCGGCGTGGCGAAGATCGGCCTCGAGCTCTACTCCGCCGCTGGTCCGGAGGCGATCCGGCAGATGAACGGCTTGGGCATGCGCGTGTTCTGCGACCTCAAGCTGCACGACATCCCGACCACCGTCGGGCGCGGCAGCGCGGGTGCTCGGCGGTCTCGGTGTGGCGTACCTGAACTTCCATGCGGCCGGCGGTGTCGACATGTTGCGCGCGGGAGTCGACGGCGTGCTCGAGGGCGCGCGCGACGCGCACTTCGACGTGCCGATTCCGCTCGCGGTCACCGTGCTCACCAGTGACACCGACGCGTCGGCGTTCGACGCGCGGCTCGCGAACGCGATCGAAGCGGGATGCGGTGGTGTCGTGTGTTCGGTGCAAGAGATCGCGCGCGTCAAGGCGGCGCGTGACGACTTCATTACCGTCGTGCCCGGTATCCGACTCGATGACGGTGACCGGCACGACCAAGCGCGCGTCGGTACGCCGGTCGACGTCGCGATCGCGGGTGGCGACGTGCTCGTCATCGGTCGCGCGGTGAGCGCGGCGGCGGATCCGCGCGCGGTCGCGCAACGCATACACGATTCCGTCGCTGACGCGCTCGCGACCTCACGTACCTAGGCTCGCGTACGTAGCGCGCCTGTCGCGTTTAGCGCGAGCGGCCACGCCATGCAAGCCGCCGCCCAGTTGCGGCGCGGCGCGGGATCGGTATGCTGGCTCGTCGCCGTCCCGGGTGGTGGCGATCAGAAGTGATCGGAATGCGGATCGGACGGCGTCGATCGGATTGGTCGGCACCGCTGGTCGATTCGCCGTCACTCGGTTGATCTTGGAGGAGCCCATGGCGAACCCGCCCTCGCTCACACCGGAGCAACGTCAGCGCGCACTCGAAAAGGCCGGCGCCGCGCGTCGCCAGCGCGCCGAGGTGAAAGAGAAGCTGAAGATCGGCTCGCTGAGTCTTGGTGAGTTGTTCGAGGCAACTGATCGCGGTGACGAGAGTGGCAACATGCTCGCGAAGCTGAAGGTCGTCAGCGTGCTCGAGTCGCTTCCCGGCGTCGGCAAGGTCAACGCCAAGCGTCTGCTGTCGGGTCTCGACATCTCCGACGGTCGCCGTCTCGGTGGCGTCGGGGACAAGCAGCGGGAACGCTTGCTGCGCGTCGTCGACGATCTCGACTACCGGCGCGACATCCTGGCGGAGGCCCGCCGCTCGGAGGAATCGACCGCTCGATGACGCGCCCGAGTGGGTTCAGCGTGATGGGTTCGGCGTAATGGGGTCGGCATCGTGAGCGCGGACGGCGGGGGAGTTCTCGTCGTCCTGGCGGGCACCTCGGGCGCGGGCAAGGGCACGATCGGGCGCCGGCTGCGGGACCTCGACCCTGGTCTGCGCTGGTCGGTGTCGTGGACGACCCGGCCCGCCCGGCCCGGCGAGGTCGACGGGCGTCGACTACCACTTCGTCACCCGCGAGGAGTTCGAGCGCCTGCGCGACGCCGGCGGGTTCCTCGAGTGGTTCGACGTCTACGGCGACCTCAAGGGCACCCCCCGCCAGTTCGTGGTCGACGCGCTGGCCGCGGGCCACGACGTGCTCCTCGAGCTCGACGTCCACGGCGCGCTGGCCGTCCGGGAAGCGCTCCCGGACGCCCTGCTCGTGTTCGTGCGGGCGCCGTCACCGCGAGGAGCAGCGGCGCCGGCTCGAGGCAACGCGGCGCCGACGACCCCGAGGCGATCGAGCGGCGCTTGGCCCGGGCCGAGGCCGAGGAAACGATCGCCGAGGAGCAGTTCGACGCCGTCATCGTCAACGACGACGTCGGTCGGGCCGTGACCGAGCTCGCTGCTATCGTGGAGGGCGCCGGAGCGGATCGCCGCTAACCGCAGGAACCGAGCTCTGCGCCCCTGTTTCAGCTCTCTCTCCCAGGAGTATTGATGGCCGAACGCCGCGCGTCGCTGATGGACCCGCGCATCGAGCAGCTGATGGCGAAGGTCGACTCGAAGTTCACGCTGGTGACGCTGTCGTCGATGCGGGCCCGGGAGATCAACGACTACTACAACCAGCTCGGTGAGGGACTCGGCCGGATCGTCCCGCCGCAGGTCACGTCGGTGTCACGCAAGCCGCTGTCGATCGCGATGGAAGAGGTCGCGGCCGGCAAGATCACGTACGAGCGCATCGAGCCGGTCGACGACGACGAAGCGGCCGAGGAGCGTCGGAGCCGTCTCGCCGCCGACGACCCGGGCGACACTCCGGCCTGAGCCGATCCCGGCCGTGCCTGGCCGTCGATGATACCCGCGAGAGTCGTCCTGGGCGTCGCCGGCGGCATCGCGGCGTACAAGGCAGTCGAGGTCTGCCGGCGTCTGGTCGATGCCGGCGTGCACGTGTGCCCGGTGCTCACCGCCGACGCGCAGCGGTTCGTCGGCGCGCTCGACGTTCTCGGCGCTCGCGTCCGGACGCGCGGACCCGCACTTCGCTGGTGCCGAGGCCGGCGGCGCCGAGCCGATCCCGCACACGCGCCTCGGCCAGACCGCCGACCTCGTCGTGATCGCGCCCGCCACGGCCAAGCTGATCGGCAAGTACGCGGCCGGCATCTCCGACGATCTGCTCACCGCGACGCTGCTCGCGACCCGCGCGCCGGTGCTCGTGTGCCCGGCGATGCACACCGAGATGTGGGAGCACCCGGCGGTGCAGGAGAATCTCGCGACGCTGCGCCGGCGCGGGCGTGCACATCCTCGAGCCCGAAGCCGGGCGCCTCGCCGGTGGCGACGTCGGGCTCGGCCGGCTCGCCGATCCGCAACGCATCGTCGCAGCGCGCGCTGGCGCTGCTCGATCTGCCGACCGGTCGCGCTCGCCGGACGGCGGGTGCTGGTGACCGCGGGCGGAACGCGCGAGCCGATCGACCCGGTCCGCTACGTCGGCAACCGTTCGTCGGGGAAGATGGGCCACGCGATCGCGGCCGCGGCCCGGCGTCGCGGTGCGCAGGTCACGCTCGTCACCACCGCGGCGATCGGCGGTACCGGCCGGCGTCGAGGTGGTCGGTGTCGAGACCGCCGACCAGATGCGCGACGCGGTCATCGACGAACGCCGATGCCGCCGACGTGATCGTCATGGCCGCGGCCGTCGCCGACTTCCGGCCCAAGGCGGCGGCGCCCGAGAAGTTGAAGAAGGGTGACGGCGTACCCGAGATCGTGCTCGAGCCCACCGCCGACATCCTCGCCGAGCTCGGCGCGCGGAAGCGGCCGGGCCAGGTCGTGGTGGGATTCGCGGCCGAGACCGAGCGAGTACAGCGAGCAACGCGGCCGCGAAGCTCGCGGCCAAGCAGATCGACCTCATCGTCGCCAACGACGTCAGCGCCGCCGACTCCGGGTTCGAGGTCGACACGAACCGGGCGATCGTCCTCGACGCGCACGGGCGCGGTCGAGGAGCTGCCGCTTGTTGACCAAGGATGCCCTCGCCGACTGGCTCGTCGAGCGCATCGAGGACACGCTTGGGCCGATCCCGACGCGTCCGACCTAACATCTCGGCATGTCAGGCGGTGGCCGCTCGCCGCCAGGCGGATCTCGCCGTTACTTCGAAGAGGGGGAGTTGGTTTGAGCAAGCACACGTTCACGTCCGAGTCGGTCACCGAGGGCCATCCGGACAAGATGGCCGACGCGATCAGCGACAGCGTCCTCGACGCGGTGCTGGCCGAGGATCCCTACGGCCGGGTCGCGTGCGAGACGCTCGTGACCACCGGCCTGTGCGTGGTCGCCGGTGAGATCAGCACCAAGGCGCACCTCGACATCGCGCGCATCGCCCGCGACACGATCAACAGCATCGGCTACACCGACGCCGCGTTCGGCATCGACGGCAAGACGTGCGGCGTGATCATCTCCGTCGACGAGCAGTCGCCCGACATCGCGATGGGCGTCGACAAGGCGTTCGAGCAGCGGGCCGGCAACACCGACGCGTACGACGAGGTCGGCGCCGGTGACCAGGGAATGATGTTCGGCTACGCGTGCGACGAGACCGACGCGCTGATGCCGATGCCGATCTGGCTCGCGCACCGCATGGCGGAGCGGCTCGCCCAGGTGCGCAAGGAACGGCTCGTCGACTTCCTGCGCCCCGACGGCAAGACCCAGGTTTCGGTCGAGTACGAAGACGGCGTGCCGGTTCGCCTCGACACGGTGCTCATCTCGACCCAGCACGGCCCGGGCGTGAGCATCGAGGGCGACATCAAGCCCGCGCTCATCGAGCACGTGATCCGGCCGTCGTTGCCCGACGCAGTTCGCCGACGACGACTTCGAGATCTTCGTGAACCCCACCGGCCTGTTCGAGCTCGGCGGCCCGCACGCCGACATGCGGCCTCACCGGCCGCAAGATCATCGTCGACACGTACGGCGGCATGGCCCGTCACGGTGGCGGCGCGTTCTCGGGCAAGGACCCGACGAAGGTCGACCGCTCGGCCGCGTACGCGGTTCGCCAGATCGCCAAGTCGGTCGTCGCCGCCGGGTCTCGCCAAGCGGTGCGAAGCGCAGGTCGCGTACGCGATCGGTGTCGCGCACCCGATGTCGATCATGGTCGACACGTTCGGGACGTCGGAGATCGCACCCGACAAGATCGAGGCGATGGTGCGCGAGGTCTTCGACATGCGCCCCGCCGCGATCATGGACCGGCTCGACCTGCGCCGGCCGATCTTCCGGCGCACGGCCGCGTACGGCCACTTCGGTCGCACCGACGGCGAAGGCTTCACGTGGGAGAACACCGAGCCGTACGCCGCCGAGCTGCGCCGCGCCGCGGGCGCGTAGGCGTCCATATACGACCATTGGCCATACGACGATTGGCCATAAGACGATTGGGGCGCGTGCCCCGCGTCTGTCGAGTCGCACCTGATCGTCACCGCGGTCGAGCGCGTCTTCGATTACGTCGTTCCCGACGCACTCGCGCCGCTGGTTCGCGTCGGCGCGATCGTCCGCGTCCCGTTGCACGGCCGCCGCGTGCGCGGCTGGGTCGTCGCCGACGACGTAAGCCCGATACGCGAAGGTCCGCTGCTCGAGTTGCTCGCCGTCGCGTCCCAAGGCCCGCCCGCCGAAGTGGTCGCACTCTCCGGACTGGATCGCGTGGCGCTGGCGCGGCCCCCGAATCGCAGTGTTGCGGTCCGCAAGCCCCCCCAACCGCGTCGCACCCGCAGCCCAAGAGCGAACCGGCGTCACCTTGGCAGACCACATCAGCCAAGGTGACGCAGGTTCGCGCTCGGTGGTCGTGCGGCGGGCGCCGTTGTTGGATCGGCGGGAGTTGGTCGCGTCGATGTGTGCCGACGACGGGTCGACGATCGTCGCGGTGGCCGACGGGTCGCGGGGGCGATCGCTGGCGCAGTTCCTGCGGACGCGCAGGGCGCGACGTCGCGTTCGTGCACTCCGACGACTCCGACGCGCAACGCACGGCGGCGTGGAAGCGCGCGACGCAGGGGAGTTGCGTCGTGGTCGGCGGGCGGGTCGCCGCGCTCGCGCCGGTACCGGATCTCGCGCGCCGCGATCGTCGTCGACGACGCCGACGAAGCTCTGCAGGAAGAACGGTCGCCGACCTGGCACGCACGCGACGTGCTCCACGAGCGGGCCGCGCGCGCGGGTGCACCGTGGTCGGTCGTGTCGCCCGCGCCGACTGTCGAGGCGCTCGCGATCGCCGGGGGTGCAGCTCGATGCGGAACCGCCCGACGTCGGAGGCACGCGGTTGGCCCCGCACGCTCGTCGTCGACCGGCGGGAGGAGCCGCCCGGTGCGGGTCTCCTGAACGAGATCGTTGGCCGACACGTTGCGCGATGCCGGTGGCCCGGTGGTATGCGTGCTCAACCGCCGGGGCCGATTCCGCGTGTTGGCGTGCGATTCGTGTCACGCATTGCTCCGTTGGGACCGCGCCGCCGATCGCCCGATGGTGTGCGACGAGTGCGGAGCGACGCGCCTGCGGGTGCTTGCGGGCGGGCGTGACGCGCGTGCGGGAGGAGTTGGCCGCGCTGTTCCCGCGCTTGCGGGTGCTCGATGTCGACGCCGACACCGAAGAGGTCGGCGACGCCGACATCCTCATCGGGACCGAAGCGGTACTGCACCGGCCCGAGATCCGGCGCCGGCGTCCGGCCGTCGTCGCGTTCCTCGATTTCGACCAGGAGCTGCTCGCGCCGCGGTACCGCGCGGTCGCGCAGGCGCACTGGCTCGCGACGCGCGGGCGCGCAACTGCTCGTCGGTCGTCCCCGCACCGAGACTCGCCTCGTCGTGCAGACCCGCCAACCCGACCACGAGGTCGTGCGCGCGCTCGTGACCGGGCATCCGGCCCTCGTCGCCGACGCCGAGATCGAGCGCCGCCGGGCACTCGGCTTCCCGCCGTTCGGTGCGCTGGCCGAGCTCACCGGGGACGACGCAGCGTTGAACGCGGCGGCCGACGCGGCTCGACACGGGATCGACGCGATCCAGGTGCTCGGTCCGACCGACGGTCGTGCGCTGGTCGTCGCACCCGATCCCGACGCGCTCGCCGATGCGCTCGCGGTCGGGCATGCCGCGGGCCGGACGAGCGGGCGATTGCGGACCGCCGTCGACCCGCCGCGGGTCTGACGGCCCGGGTGGCTGAGACCGAGGCCGAGTTCAGATTCACTACGATGACCGAGTGGCAACTCACACGATTCGGCTCTTCGGCGATCCAGTCCTCAAGCAGACGGCCGCGCCCGTCGCCGACATCGACGGCGTCGCTGGCGAAGCTCGTCGGCGCGATGTACGAGACCATGTACGAGGCGCCCGGCGTCGGTTTGGCCGCCCCGCAGGTAGGGGTGCAGCAACGGTTCTTCGTCTACGACGTGAACGACGAAACCGGCCCGCACGTCTCGCTCAACCCGCAAGATGGTCGAGCAGACCGGCGAGTGGTCCTACGAAGAGGGGTGCCTCTCGTTGCCCGGTCTCGCGTTCGAGATCGTCCGGCCTAAGGTCGTCACCGTGCAGGGCCTCGACCTCGACGGGAACGAGGTCGTCATCGAAGGCGACGAGTTGCTCGGCCGGGTGTTCCTGCACGAGATCGATCACCTCGACGGCGTCCTGATGCTCGACCGCCTCGATCGCGCCCAGCGCAAAGAGGCGATGCGCGAGCTGCGCGAGCAGGGCATGCGCGTCCAGACCCCGGGCGGACGGCAACACGCCCTGTGAAGTCCATCTGTGACGCGGGCCTGACTGCGGCCACCGTGCGCATCGTCTATCTCGGAACTCCCGAAGATTCCGTCCCGCCGCTGCGCGCGCTCGTCGGCGCCGGTCACGACGTCGCGTTCGTCGTCACCCAGCCCGATCGCCGCCGATCGCGCGGCGCGGGCACCGATCCCTCGCCGGTGCGCCGCGCCGGCCGACGAGCTCGGCCTCCCGGTGCGCACGCCGGTCAAGGCGCGCGAGATCGTCGACGAGGTGCGCGCGATCGGGTGCGCGAGCTCGGCGTGGTCGTCGCGTTCGGCCAGCTGCTGCCGGTCTCGCTGCTCGAAGCATTGCCACTCGGTTTCGTGAACCTGCACTTCTCGTTGTTGCCGCGCTGGCGCGGCGCGGCGCCGGTCGAGCGGGCGATCCTCGCGGGCGACGCCGAGACCGGCGTGTGCCTCATGCAGCTCGAAGCCGGTCTCGACACCGGCCCGGTGTTACGCGACCGCGAACGGTGCCGATCGAACCGCAGCGACACCGCGGGCGAGTTGCGCGCGCGTCTGGTCGAGGTGGGAACGCGAGTTGCTCGTCGAGCAGCTGCCCGCGATCGCCGACGCGGTTCCGTCGCCGCAGGTGGGGGAGCCGACGTACGCCGAGAAGCTCACGGTCGACGAGTTCCGGCTCGATCCCGCGCGCGCCGCGCCCGAGCTCGACCGGATCGTGCGCGCGGGCAACCCCCGCCCGGGCGCGTGGATGCCGGTCGGCGGCAAGCGGGTGAAGGTGTGGCAGGCGCGCCCCGTCGCAGCGCCCGACGCGCCGTGCGCGCCCGGTGTCATCTCATCCGACGGCGCGTTGTGCACCGCGGCCGGGCGCGCTCGCGCTCGACGAGGTGCAGCCCGAAGGCAAGCGCGTGATGGCCGCGACCGCGTGGCGCGCCGGGTTGCGTGCCGACGCCCGGGTCGACGCATGACCACGCCGGTCGTCGGTCGGGCGAGTGCACGCGCGCTCGCCGCCGAAGCGCTTGTTGCGTATCGACGACGGCGCGTTCGCGCACATTCTCGTTCCGGAGCTGTTGCGCAAGCACGGATCTCGAGGCGCGCGACCGGGCGTTCGTGACCGAGCTCGTCTACGGAACCGTGCGCATGCGGCGCGCCCTCGACCATCTCCTGCAGCGGTGGTCGAAGCGGCCAGCTCGATTCCCTCGACGCCGACGTTCGCGTCGCGCTCCGGCTCGGTGCGTTCCAACTCTTCACCGGGGTCTCGCCGCACGCCGCGGTCGGGGAGACCGTCGCGCTCGTGCCGGAACGGGCGCGCGGGTTCGCGAACGGCGTGCTGCGATCACTCGCCCGCTCGGGCCCGCCGTGGAGCCTGCCCCAGGGCGACGAGTGTCAACGCGGTCGGCACCCGCACCTCGCATCCCGACTGGATCGTGCAGAGCTTCATCGACGAGCTCGGCCGCGCCGACGCGCTGGCCACGCTCGAGCTCGACAACGAACCGCCCGCGGTCACGCTCCGCGTGAACCCGATGCGCACGACCGCGGCGGAAGTCGACCGCCGAGCTGCAAGGGCTCGGTGTCGAAGTCGAGGCCGCGACGCTCGTGCCCGACGCACTTCTCGTTCGGCATACCGGTGACCTCGGCGCGCTCGAACTCGTCCGCGACGGGCGGGTCACGCCCCAGGATCAAGGCAGTCAGGCCGTGGTGATCGCGCTCGATCCGCAGCCCGGCGATCGCATCCTCGACGTCGCCGCCGCGCCGGGCGGCAAGGCCGTCGGCCTCGGCCGAGCGCATGCACGACGACGGGATGGTGGTCGCGGTCGACGTGCACCAAGCGCGCGTCCGCACGATCATGCGGGCCGCGGCAACGCTGCTCGCTGACCTCGCGTCTTGCCGATCGTCGGCCGACGGTCGTCGCATCCCACTCGTCGAGGGCTCGTTCGATCGGGTGCTGGTCGATGCACCGTGCACCGGGTTGGGCGTGCTCCGGCGCCGGGCCGACGCGCGCTGGCGCGTCCGAACGCGCGACGTCGCCGAGCTCGCCGGGTCTCCAGCGCGAGCTGCTCGCGAGCGCGGCGCGGGCGGTGCGGCCGGGTGGCCGGCTCGTCTATTCGGTGTGCACGCTGACCAGTCTCGAAACGGTCGGGGTCGACGCGTTCGCGGCGTCGGAGCTTCCCGACTTCGTTGCGGTCCCGCCGCCCGCGCGAGCCGTGGCGCCGCCACGGTCGGGGCGCGCTGCTCGTTCCGTCGGCCGCGCGCACCGACGGCATGTTCGTCCTCGTGCTGGAACGCTCCCGATAGGTCCGGCCACTAGGGTCGCCGCATGAAGATCGCGCCGTCGATCCTCGCCGCCGACTTCGCGAATCTTGCGTCCGACGTCGCCCGGGTCGCGAACGATGTCGAGCTGCTGCACGTCGACTGCATGGACGGTCACTACGTGCCGAACCTCACGATCGGTCCGCCGGTCGTCGCGTCGTTGCGTCCGCACACGGATCTCTTCCTCGACTGTCACCTCATGGTCGACAATCCCGGAAGACTCCTCCAGAGCGTTCGCCGACGCGGGTGCCGACGGGCTCACCGTGCACGTCGAGCTCGGTGACCCGCGTGCCGCTGCTGAACGAGATCGCCGCGCTCGGAGTTCGGCGTCGGGTTGGCGTTCGAGCCGGAGACGCCGTTCGACGCGGTCGAGCCGTATCTGCACGACATCGATCTGCTGTTGGTGATGAGTGTGCACACCGGTTTCGGGGGCCAGCCCTTCATCGCGGAGGTGCTCGACAAGGTGCGCGCCGCCGCGCAAGGTGATCGACGCCGAAGGCCTCGCGGTCGAGATCGAGATCGACGGTGGCATCAAGGTCGACAACGCCGGCCTCGCCGCGGCCGCGGGCGTCGACATCCTCGTCTCGGGCACGGGCATCTTCGGCGCCGACGATCCGGCCGCGGCCGCGCGGGCGATCCGCGCCGCTGCGGCCTGATCATGCCCAGCAAATGATGGTGAAGGCAAAGGTGCTCACCGTCTCCGACGGCGTGGCCGAAGGCACGCGTGACGACAAGAGCGGGCGCGCGCTCGTCGATCACCTCACCACCGCGGGCTACGAAGTGGTCGACCACCGCGTGTGCGCCGACGGCGTAGAGACGGTTGCCGCCGCGCTGCGCGAGATGACCGACGGTTTCGCCGGGCTCGTCGTTACGACCGGGGGTACCGGGTTCGGTCCCCGCGACCTCACACCCGAAGGAACGCGCGCGGTGATCGAACGGGAAGCGCCGGGAATCGCGGAGGCGATCCGCCGGGCGAGTGACGCGGGCGGCCGCGGGTTCGGGATGCTCTCACGCGGTGTCGCGGGCGCGCGCGGGCAGGCACTCATCTGCAATGTTCCCGGCTCGGCGAGCGGCGCGATCGAGGGCGTCGACGTTCTGGTGCCGATCGCGGCCCACGCGCTCGAACTGCTCGCGGGCGGACATCCGCATTGAAACGGGGCGCACCGATCATCGACGCCAAGGCCGCGCTCGCCGCGCTCGGCTGTCCGCAGTTCACGGTGGTGTCCGAGCTTTCGAAGAACTGGCACGGTGACGGTCACTGGCTCGTACGCGATCCTGACGGACAACAGCGCTTCAGCGTGCGCGCGATTACCTTCGGCCGGGAGATTCGTTGGGAAGAGACACGGCGCCACGATCTCGCGGTGCTGTCGGCCCAGATGGACGCGGCCGCCGCGTTCGCCGGCGCGGGGCTCCCGTTCATGCAGCAAGCGCGTGATCCAGTGGTGGTCGGCGACTCGTTCGTCACGATGTTCGACTGGCTCGACGGTGTCGTCGCGTCGGGCGCGACCTCGGAACGGGCGTTCGCGGTCGGCGCACTCCTCGCGTGTATCCACGGGCTCGACCTGCCCGTTGACAATCGGTTACCCGAACACGATGTGTCCGTGGCGGCCGAGCGCAGCTTGGACGAGTTGGGCGACGTCGCCGACGCCGAGTTCGCCGAGACCGCGCGCGAGATGATCGACGGCATCCGGAGCTCGCCCACGCGGCGCAAGCTCGTCGTGCACGGCGACTGCAACCTCCCCAACATCCTGTGGAGCGCCGATGCGGTGACGGGCATCGTCGACTTCGATCAGATCGGCGTGTCGGATCCCGTCGAGGAGCTGGCCTGGGTCACCAAATGGTGGTCGCGACCACGCGGCATCGCCGATCTCACGCATGACTCCGGCCTCGCTCGCGAGGTACTCGCCGGGTACGGCGACGATCGCGTCGACCGCGATGTGCTGGCCGCGGTGCTGTGGCTCAGCGGCTGCCTCAACGCCAACTCGGTGTTGCACATGCTCCACGCGTCGGCCGACGTGCGCCCGGCCGTGCTGGCCGGGCTGCGAGCACGCGCCGACGCACTGTTCGCGCTCGTGTACTGAAGTTCAGTGCGCGACTGTCCGGAGGCGCGAGCGGATTCAGGCTTGGGCGGGATCGGCTGCCTTCGCCGCCTGCTCGAGCTTCGCGCAGTGGTCTTCCCAGAACGTCATATCTCCCGCGTACAGGGCCATGCTGCCGGCGTCTGTCCCTACTGCGCCGTCCAACTGCTCGCGCAGAATGTCAGCGTGCCCGGCGTGACGATTTGTCTCGGTGAGGACGTGGACCATGACGTTGAAGAGTTTCACGTCCGGGCGCGGCCACCAGGACACGTGGCCGGGCGAGCCAATGTCGAGCGCGACGATCGTCGCGTCCGCGTGCCCCCAGATGCGCCGATAGCGATCGACAATCTCGACTCGCGACTCGTCTTCGCGTCGCCCACATGTCGGCGAGCTGCAACTTGTAGTCGAACATCGCCGCGACCTTTGCATCATCAGCGCGGTCGTCGGCCTCGTCATCCCGCCACGGCAACCGCTCAGGGAACGGGCGTCCGAACACCTCGCCGAAGTACCACGCCTCGGTGATCGTCAGGTGTTTGATCAAGCCGAGGAGATTGGTCCCGCTGGGAGTCAGCGGGCGGCGAACGTCGTACTCGGCCAGCCCGTCGATCTTCCAGAGCATCGCCTCTCGCGCGTACCGCAGGTCGCCGTGCAGGTACTCCTTCGCGAACTCGTCGATCATCGGAACGGAGCCCTTCTCGGCAGGCGCACGGTTCGGCCGGGACGCTATTCGACCGGTCAGGCGGAAGACAGTGCCTTCGTGCACCCGAGTGTGCTGTCGCTTCGCGGCGGTCCGATGACCTCAACGAGTCGCGTTCCGGATCCACCTCGCGATCGACGCCACGTCGGACGGCGGCGCGGTGTCCACGTCGAGCCGCGCTGTTCGCGCTCGTGCATTGATCGTCAGCGGACGGAGCTGCGTGTTTACGATGGGTCGACGGCGTAGATGGACCACGATCCGGGGATGCCCTTGAGCTCGTGTTCACCCCGGTCGACGAAGTGCAAGCCGGAACCGGCGACGAGATCGGTGACGGTACGGGTCACGAGCACTTCGTTCGCTCCCGCGAGTGCACCAACGCGGGCTCCGAGGTGGACTGCAAACCCGCTGACGTCGTCGCCGCGCAGTTCGATCTCGCCCGTGTGGACTCCGGCGCGGACCTGAACCCCCAGCGCCGCCACACCGTCGCGAATCGCGCAGCGCGGCACTCGACGGCGCGAGCGGGACCGTCGAAGGTGGCGAGCACGCCGTCGCCGGATTGGTTGACCTTGCGACCGCGATATCGCTCGAGCGCGCGATCGATCAGCGCGTCGTGCTGATCGAGTATCAGCTTCCATTCGCGATCGCCGTGCTCGATGAGCATCGCCGTTGAGTCGACGATGTCGGTGAACAGCATCGTTGCGAGAACTCGCGTCGACTCAGGCGCCAGCGGCCGACCAGTGACGAACTCCTCTACGAGTTCGTCAGCGACCGTTGTCGGACCGAAGACCGACTCCGAGCCCGACAGAGCCACGAACTGAGCATCGGGAATGTGTTCTGCAAGATATCGACCGCAGCCGATGTTCACGAGGCGGTCGTCGGTGTGGTGCAAGACGAGCGTTGGGACATGTATGGCACCGAGGACCTCGCGAACGTCGGTTGCCATCGTCATCCGGAAGAGCGCGACTGCCGCAGCCGGACTGACCGCCATCCGCTGCATCTTCGCCCACCACTCGCGAGCGTCGGGGTCAATGGCCCGACCCGGCGATACCTGCGCGAGGGCGTTCGGCTCGTCCCAGTGTTCTTCCATCCGAGCCAGCACTCGCTCGGCCAGGGCTTCGGGAAAACCCCACGGATAGTCCGGCGCTTCGACATACCGCGTGAACGCACCCTGCAGGATCAGCGACTTCGTCCGCTCGGGATACATCGCGGCGAAAAGGATTGCCATCGGCGCGCCATGGTTCTGTCCGAATAGGACCGTCTGCTCCGAACCGACCGCGTCGAGTACCGCGGTCAAGTCGTCGGTGCGTTGTTCGAGCGTCGGCAAACGATCGACGGGAACTCGATCGGACAATCCCGTGCCACGCTTGTCGAATGAAATGACGCGACCCATGCGCCCGAGCCGCTCCAGCATCTGAGCCAGCACAGGATCGCTCCACTGGAAGTCGATGTGCCACCACAACGCCGCCGAGAGGAGAATGTCGACGGGCCCCTCACCCCACGTTTGAAACGCGATGTGCACACCGTCGCTCGTACGCGTGTACTTCACCGCCGGAGCGTCCATATGCGCATCCTGCCTGCCCGGTTAGGAACGCGCCATGCCAACGACTCACATCGCTCCAGTACATCTCCGACCGGCGACCGATGTCACCGCGTCACGTTGCGAACCCACTTAGCGACCGACCCGATGTCGACCGGTTGCGCGGTGTCAACGTCGAGGCGCGGCCCGACGGGTGGCCGGGCGAGGTCCTCGGCGATCCACGCGTCGAACGAATCGCGCAGGTGGTCAGCGTCGAAGTGCGACGGATGGCGCACCCGAACCGCGTACCGCGTGCGTGCCACCTCCGGCGCGCAGGCGCACCGAACTTCGACGATCCCCGGCAACCCGGTCCACTCCGCGAGGTGATCGGAATGGACGAAGTGATCGATCACCGCGCCCGGCGACGACCGCACCAGCGAGTTCAGCGCGGCCGCGGCGGCGATGCCGAGGTTCCTCGCCCACACCGCGTCGCCCGGACCGAGCGCGTCCCAGAGCGCCTCCTTGATCACGTCCTTCGACAGGACCGGGAGGCCGAGCTCGGCTGCCAGCAAAGGGGCCAGGGTCGACTTGCCGCTGCCCGGGAGTCCGCTGACCAGCACGTACACGCGGGGGAGTCTCCCAGACCCAAAAATTGAAACACGTTGCAATTTTGGGCCGGGCTTGGTATTCTCGGACGTAAGAAGTCATCACAACTGAACCCTCGGGGTTGGGTGAAAGTCCCGACCGGCGGTGATGATCAGCGTTCTCCGTGGACCGGCCGTGAGGCGTGTCTGTAGAGATGATCCAAGCCCGCGAACGCCCGGCCGCCAGCCGGGCGCCGACCAGGTGAGATTCCTGGGCCGACGGTAAGAGTCCGGATGGGAGAGGGTCTCGACGCCGTTCTCGGCGGTCGCGTCCGTTGACGGACGCGCCGGCGGGTGCGTTGTCGTTTCCGCGTTCCCGAAATCGCTCCCCGTGGGTCGAGTCGAGGAACCCATGCGCGACGACGAGGCGATGGAACGGGCGCTGACGGTAAGTGCCGTCGCTCGCCGCCGGACCGCGCCGAATCCGTGGGTCGGCTGCGTGATCGTGCGTGACGGCGAGATCGTCGGCGAGGGCGCATCGCAACCGCCCGGTGGTGCGCACGCCGAAGCCGGCGCACTTGCGCAAGCGGGGGAGCGCGCCCGTGGCGCGACCGCATACGTGACGCTCGAACCCTGCTCCCATCACGGCCGCACCCCGCCGTGCGCGGAAGCGCTGATCGAGTCGGGCATCGTGCGAGTCGTCGCCGCGCTCGAGGATCCGGATCCCAAAGTCGCGGGCGAGGGCTTCGCACGGCTGCGGGCCGCCGGCCTCGAGGTCGAGATCGGGCTCGGCGCTGATGCCGCCGCCCGCGGCTTCGCGCCGTACCTGCACCACCGGCGCACCGGGCGGCCGTTCGTCGTCGCCAAGGTCGCGACCAGTCTCGACGGTCGTATCGCGGCTGCCGACGGATCGTCGCAGTGGATCACCTCCGGCGCCGCGCGCGCCGACGCGCACGAGCTGCGCGCCGATTCGCAGGCGATCGTCATCGGAGCAGGTACCGCGCTCGCCGATCATCCGAGCCTCACGGTGCGCGCGGTGGATCCGGCGCCGCTGCACGCACCCTTGCGCGTCGTGCTCGACGGGCGCGGGCGGGTTCCCGCAGTTGGGCCGCTGTTCGACACCGCGCACGCGCCGACGCTGATGATCACCACCGCCGATGCCGCGCCGGGCGCGATCGACGCGTGGCGCGCCGCGGGCGCCAAGGTCGAAGTCGTTTCCGCCGCGGTCGGTGGTGACGGCGTCAACCTCGAAGAGGTGTTCGCGTTGCTCGGGCGCGAAGGAGTGCTCCAGGTGCTCGTCGAGGGTGGGGGCGCGCTGCTCGGCAGCGTGGTCGCCGGCAAGCTCGCGCAACGGCTCGTCGTCTACATCGCACCGCTCGTGTTGGGAACGCGGGGCGCACCCGGCCTGGCCCTGCCCGGTCCCGACTCGATCGCCGACGCGACGCGATACGAGCTCGTCGATACCCGTCAGTTCGGTCCCGATGTGCGGCTCTCGTACGAACCGCCCGCCGCCAACATGGGTGGGTCCTGATGTTCACGGGCATCGTCGAAGAGCTGGGCTCCGTCCGCAGCGTCACCCAGAACGAAGGTGGCGCACGGTTCGTGTTCGACGCCGAAATCGTGCTCGACGACGTGGAGCTCGGCGCCTCGATCGCGGTCAACGGATGCTGCCTCACCGTCGTCGCCTACGACGATGCGTCGTGGTCGGCCGACGCCGTCATCGAAACATTGGCGCGCACGAATCTCGGTGATCTCGGTGCGGGTGCCGGCGTGAACCTCGAACGTCCGGTGCGCTTGTCGGATCGACTCGGCGGGCACATGGTGCAGGGCCATGTGGACGCGACGGGAACCGTCCGCAGCCGCGAACCGCAACCCGACGGTTCCGAGATCGTCACGATCGAAGCGCCGGCCGAGGTGATGCGCTACATCGTGCACAAAGGGTCGATCACCGTCGACGGCGTGAGCCTCACCGTCGCCCGCCGCACCGACGACACGTTCTCGGTGGCGCTGATTCCGCACACACTCGCGGTGACAACGCTCGGTCAACGTTCGCCCGGCACCCGCGTGAATCTCGAAGCCGATCTCATAGCCAAGCACGTAGAGCAACTAATGCTGTCCCGAGAGGAAGCAACATGACATTCGACGAAGTCGAACGGGCCATCGACGCGGTTCGGCGCGGTGAGTTCGTAGTGGTCGTCGACGACGAGGACCGCGAGAACGAAGGCGACTTGATCATCGCGGCCGACCAGATGACGCCCGACAAGATGGCGTTCATGATCCGCTACACGAGTGGCGTGATCTGTCTGCCGATGGAGGGCGCGCGACTCGACGAGCTCCAGCTGCCGTTGATGGTCGCGGGCGCCGACAACACCGAGGGCCAGCGCACGGCGTTCACCATCTCGGTCGATGCCAAGATCGGTACCTCCACGGGCATCTCCGCCGCGGACCGCAGCACAACGGTGCGCGCGCTGATCGACGGCTCGACGGTCACGTCGGACCTCGCTCGGCCCGGCCACATCTTCCCGTTGCGCTACCGCGACGGCGGCGTGTTGAAGCGAGCCGGCCACACCGAAGCCGCGGTCGACCTCGCCCGGCTCGCCGGTCGGTATCCGGCCGGAGTGTTGTCCGAGATCGTGAACGACGACGGCACCATGCAACGCCTGCCCGACCTCGAGCGTTTCGCCGAGGAACACGGTCTCGTCCTGCTGTCGATCGCCGATCTCATCCGGTACCGGCGTCACCGCGAGAAGCTCGTGCGCCGGGTGTCGCAAGCGCGTATCCCCACGCAGTACGGCGATTTCACCGCTCATGTGTTCGAGTCGCTGCTCGACGGGACCGAGCACCTCGCGTTCGTGCGGGGCGAGGTCGCGGGTGCGCAGAACGTGCTCGTGCGCGTGCACTCCGAATGCCTCACCGGTGATGTGTTCGGGTCATTGCGGTGCGACTGCGGTCTGCAACTCGACCGGGCGCTGGAGAAGGTGGCCGAAGCCGGCAACGGTGTCGTCGTGTATCTGCGCGGTCACGAAGGTCGCGGCATCGGCCTCGGCCACAAGCTGCGCGCCTATCACCTGCAAGACGAAGGTCGTGACACGGTCGAGGCCAACCTCGAGCTCGGCTTCCCGGCCGACTCCCGCGAGTACGGCATCGGCGCGCAGATTCTCGTCGACCTCGGCGTGACCACCATGCGGCTGCTCACCAACAACCCCGCGAAATACGGCGGCATCGACGGCTACGGGTTGGAGATCGTCGAGCGCGTGCCGCTGCAGACCGTTCCGACCGACGAGAACATCGCGTACCTGCGGGCGAAGCAGACCAAGCTCGGCCACATTCTCGGTATCGATGACCCCCCGCAAGAATTGGGTGGTGCGTAGTGGGGAAGTACGCCGCGCTCGAAGGTGATCTCGATGCGACGGGGATGCGGTTCGCGATCGTGGCCGCCCGGTTCAACCTGGAAGTCACCGAACCCCTGTGCGCCGGCGCGGAGAAGAAACTGCGCGAGCACGGCGCGGAAGCCGTGACCGTGGCGTGGGTCCCGGGTGCGTTCGAGTTGCCACTCGTCGCCAAGCGGTTCGCGGAGTCGGGCGCGGTCGACGCGGTCGTGTGCATCGGCGCGGTGATCCGGGGCGAGACCGCGCACTTCGAATACGTCGCGGGCGAGGCCGCGGCGGGCGTCACGCGCGCGTCGCTCGACACCGGTGTGCCCGTCGCGTTCGGTGTGCTGACCGTGGAAGATCGCGAACAGGCCTTCGACCGGGTCGGCGGCTCCGAAGGGCACAAGGGCGAAGAAGCGGCAAGCACCGCGATCGAGATGGTGTCGTTGCTCCGGCGCATTCCCTCGACGCAGGAGCAGTGAGCCCGACCCGGTACGACCAGATCGGGCGCTCATACGCCCGCACCCGTCGGACCGAGCCGCGCATCGCGGCGCGACTGCACGCCGCGCTCGGTGCCGGCGGTCGCGTCGTGAACGTCGGCGCGGGCACGGGTAACTACGAGCCCACCGACCGGGAAGTGATCGCAGTCGAACCGTCGCCCACCATGATCGCCCAACGGCCCGCGGGCGCGGCGCCGGTCGTGCGCGCCTTCGCAGAAGCGCTGCCGTTCCCCGACGATGCGTTCGACGCGTCGCTCGCCGTGTTCACGGTTCATCACTGGCCCGATGCCGAGCGGGGATTGCGCGAGTTGCGGTCGGGTGGCGCGGCGCCAGGTGTTCCTGAGTTTCGATTCGGGCTTCGACTACAACTTCTGGCTCGTGACCGACTACTTCCCGGAGATAAGTGCGCTCGATACAGGACAGACGTCGCAATCGGCCGCGGAAATCGCGCGGGTGCTCGATGTACACCGCGTCGAGCCGGTGCCCGTGCCTGCCGACTGCCTCGACGGATTTGCGGCGTGTTACTGGAACCGTCCGGAGGCGTACATCGATCCCGATGTGCAGGCCGGTATCTCCTGCCTTGCGATGCTCGACGCCGGCGTGATCGCGCGCGGCACGCAACAGCTGAGCGCTGATCTTGCCTCCGGTGCGTGGGACGAGCGTTACGGGTACTTGCGGGAGCTCGACGAGTTCGACGTCGGCTATCAGCTCATCGTCGCCGGCAGCTGAAAACCGCACTCCATTTGAGGGACCGGCCGCTACCCTGACTCTTCGTGCTCCGATTGGTGCTGCCGAAGGGCTCGCTCGAGAAGGCGACGCTCCAGCTGTTCGAAGACGCCGATCTCGCGGTCGTGCGCTCCTCTGACGTCGACTACCGGGCGTCGATCGACGATCCCCGCGTCATCGACGTCACCATCCTGCGGCCGCAGGAGATCCCGCGTTACGTCGCCGACGGTCTGTTCGACCTCGGCGTCACCGGTCGCGATTGGGTCGAGGAGACCGGCTCCGAGGTGACGTCGCTCACGGAGTTGCACTACTCCAAGGCGACCGCCCGGCCGATCCGCATGGTGCTCGCGGTGGCCGGTGACTCGACGTGGGAATCAGTGGAGTCCCTCCCGCGCGGCGTGCGCGTGCACACCGAGTATCCCGAGCTCACCCGCCGCTTCCTCGAGAAGCACGGCGTCGACGCCGACATCTCACTTTCGTACGGCGCGACCGAAGCCAAGATCCCCGAGATTGCCGACGCGGTGGTGGAGATCTCCGAGACCGGGCGCGCGTTGCGCGCCGCGGGTCTCAAGGTGCTCGAGACGATCCTCGTGTCGTACACCGAGTTGATCGCGAACCCGCTCGCCTACGCCGACCCCGAGAAGCGCAAGGCGATGGAGCAGCTGCAAACGTTGTTGAGCGGCGCACTCGAAGCGCGTGGGCGCGTGCTCGTGAAGCTGAACGTCGACGAGGCGAACCTCGACGCGGTGATCGGGCTCCTGCCCGCGTTGAAGTCACCGACCGTGTCGAAGCTGTTCGGCGACGACGGTTATGCGGTCGAGGGCGTTGTTGCGAAGAGCGACATCAACACGCTCATTCCCGCGCTGAAGGATCACGGCGCGACGGGCATCCTCGAGATCCCGATCGCCAAGATCGTCCAATAGGTTCGCCGGCTCGTGTACGGGACGGTCAGCGCGTTCGACGAGCGGGGTGGTCTCGGCGAAATCACCGCCGACGATTCGACCGTCTACCCGTTCCACTGCACGGTCATTGCCGACGGGAGCCGCACCATCGACGTCGGTGCCCAGGTGGAGTTCGAGGTCATTCCCGGCTGGCTCGGCCGGTGGGAAGCCGGCGCGATCAAGCCCGCTTGAGTCGCGCTTCGAGTCGATCTCGAACTTCGGACCAGTCGCTGCGCGGGATCGCGAAGGTTGCGGTGTTGCGGGCGGTTCCCTCGACTCCGATCCGGTAGCTGTGCAGCACGCCTTCGAAGGTCGCGCCGATCCGGGCGATGGCCGCGCGCGACCGCTCATTGCGCTCGTCGGTGTTGAGGACGACTCGGTGCACGTTCCACACGTCGAACGCGTGGTCGAGCATCAACAGCTTGGCCTCGGTGTTGATCGCGGTGCGTTGCGCCGATGCTGCGAGCCATGTGGAGCCGATCTCGATGCTGTCGTATATGTGACTCGCGTCGGAACGAGGCCAACGTTGCGGATCGAGAAACGAAGTTGATCCGACGACCCTTCCGTCGGACGCGCTGATCGTCGCGAACGCGAGCGCGTGGCCCGACTCGCGCTCACGAACGGCTCGCTCGATCGAACTACTGATCTCGTCGTCGCCTTCGGGCACCGAGGTCCATTGGTAGTTCGAACGATCCTCGGCGGCGGCCGCGACGAGACCCGGAACGTGATCCTGGTTCAGCGGCTCGAGCCGAACGTGCTCGCCCGCCAGGACGACCGGGTCGAACGCCGTCAAGGAGTCTGGGGGTCGGAGACCTCGACGAACAGCATCTGGGCCTGGGTCAAGGCGTCGTGCAGCACCTGCTCGTGCACGCCGAGGCGCGGTCCGAGTCCGTCGACCAGGGTCGCCATCGCGTCGATCGCCAGACCCGCCGACGCGAGATCGGGTGCCGGCGGCGTGCCCGTCTCGTCGGGTGGTGTGATGACCCCGAGATGGACGAGCGCGACCTGCCACAGCCCCAGCGCGTGGTTGGCGATCACGTCTTCCACCGGGGTGGCGATCAGGCGCGCGTGCACCTCACGCAGGGCTTCGATCTCCTCGGCCGTGGGTTCGGGTTCACCCGGCGGGTCGCCGTTGGGCCCCCGCGGCGGTCCGCTGGGACCGTCGCTCGGGCCGTCGCCGGACCGATCGGGGGGCTGGTGCTCGCCGGAGGGTGTCCAGATGCTGCTCATCGCTGGTATCCTCGCATGTCGACAATCGAGGGGAAGTGGGATCGCCGTGAAAACGGTAATCCCCACCCGACCGGGGCAACTCGAGTCGGGTCCGTTGCACACCAACCGGCACCACCACACAAGGTGGAGGCGTCGGCGCGACGGTGGACGCTTCCCAGGTCCGCCGTCGCTTTCGCGTCGGCGGCACAACCACGAGAGGTGATGCCGCAATCTCCACGGACGACACCCGCATCAACGATCGCATCCGCGCTCGTCAAGTCCGCCTGATCGGTTCCGACGGAACGCAGTTCGGGGTCAAGACCCTTCCCGAAGCGCTGCAGATTGCCCGCGAACAGGGCCTCGACCTGGTCGAGGTCGCCGCGGCAGCTGATCCGCCGGTCGCCAAGATCATGGACCACGGCAAGTACAAGTACGAGCAGGACCAGCGACGTAAAGAGTCGAAGCGCAAGGCCTCCAACGTCGTCATCAAGGAGATGAAGTTCCGCCCGAAAATCGACGGGCACGACTACACGACCAAGATGAAGCACGTCGAGCGGTTCCTCGAAGAGGGCTCGAAGGTCAAGCTGACGATCATGTTCCGCGGCCGCGAGATGGCCCACCCCGAGTTGGGGCGACGCATTCTCGAACGGGTCGCAGAACAAGTTGGTGAGCTTGCGATCATCGAGTCGGCTCCGAAGCAAGACGGTCGCAACATGACGATGGTGCTCAACCCGACTCGCCGCCCCAAGGGCAAAGGCCAGGGCGCGACGAAGGGTGCACCGAAGTCAGGTTCGGGCGGCGACGATGCCTCCCCCGAAACTGCGGCTCCGGAAACAGCGCCTCCGGAAGCAGCTGCGCCCGCGACCGAACCCGTTTCTCCCAACCCAGAGCCCCCGACCGAAGTCACCGCCGACGTAACGGCCTGACCGTCAGACCAGGAAAACCACACCATGCCCAAGATGAAGACTCACCGCGGCGCGGCGAAGCGCTTCAAGCTGACCGGGACCGGCAAGGTCATGCGCCGTCACGCGTACCGCGATCACCTGCTCGAACATAAGTCTTCGCGCCGTACTCGCAGGCTCGGCCGCATGGCCGAGGTCACCGGTGAAGATGGCAAGCGGATCAAGCGCTTGCTCGGAAAGTAGGACGACATGGCACGCGTGAAGCGTTCCGTCAACGGAAAGAAGCACAGCCGCGCGGTCCTCTCCGAGGCTCGCGGCTACACCGGTTCGCGCAGCCGCCACTTCAAGGCCGCGAACGAGCAGGTCATGCACTCGCTGCGCTACGCGTACCGCGACCGCCGGGCCCGCAAGGGCGAGTTCCGGCGGCTGTGGATCGTGCGCATCAACGCCGCCTGTCGCGAGCACGAGATGTCGTACTCGCAGTTCATCGCGGGGCTCAAGGCGGCGCAGGTCGAGGTCGACCGCAAGATCCTTGCCGACCTGGCGGTGCGCGAGCCCGCCGCGTTCGGCGCGCTCGTGACGACTGCGCGCCAGGCGCTCGACGCTGCCTGACACGGAGGAGTCGCACGCGCTTCGGCGGCGCCAGCCGCCCGCTTCGAGGCGAATCCGACCATGAGCGGAGTTCCCCTCGGGGGCCAGCACGGTGATGTCCGTCGGCTCCGTTCGTTGCTGCGCGATCGCAACGCACGGGAGGCCGACGGCGTCTTCGTATGCGAAGGGCCGCGGGTCATTTCCGCGGCACTCGACCAGGGCGTGCCCCTGATCGAGGTGTTCGTCGGCGCCGACGCCTCGGCCGCGGCCACCGAGGTCGCCGATCGAGCGGAGGCAGCCGGTGTCGAGGTGCGCGTCCTCGCGGCGGGCGTGGCCGCCAAGGTCGGCGCGACCACGACGCCGCAAGGTGTGTTCGCGATCGCGTGGCGCCCCCGGACCCGCATCGACGCGTTGGCCGGCGTCGACCTGTGCGTCGTCGCGCCGCTGCTCACCGATCCCGGGAACGCGGGAACGCTCATCCGGAGCGCCGCCGCGGCCGGTGCCTCGATAATCGTCCTCGGGCCAAGATCAGTCGACGCGTACAATCCGAAGGTCGTTCGAGCCTCGGCCGGGGCCTGTTTCGCGGTCGAGATCCTGGAGGGTGTGCCCGCGATGGAGGTGATGGAGGCGCTTGGCGACGCCGGTGTTCGCCGGGTCGGCGCGGTTGCCTCCGGCGGCCGGGCACCCGAGCAGATCAACCTGCGGGTCCCGACTGCGATCGTTCTCGGCCACGAAGCGCGAGGTTTCGATTTTGGCGGGCTCGACGCCGCGCTTCCGGTCGACGATGTGGTGACCATTCCCATGCACTCGACGGAATCGATGAACGTGGCCATGGCCGGCACCGTGCTCCTGTACGAAGCCGCCCGCCAACGCCGGATCCGGTCATGACCGCCACCGATCTCGTCGCGAACGCCGATGAGCTGGTTGCGTCGGGTCGCAAGACCATCGACGCGGCCGGTTCGATCACCGAGCTCGACGACGCCGAACGCCGGTTGCTCGGGAAGTCCTCAGCGCTCAACGAGATCCGCGAGGCCATCAAGGATCGTCGAGCCCGCGGATCGTGCCGCCGTCGGGAAGGCGGTCTCGTCGGCCCGCGGCCGCGCTCGAAGCCGCGGTGGCCGAGCGGCGCGCCGCGCTCAGCGCATCGGCGCGTGCGGAGTCGCTCGTCGCCGATCGTCTCGATCTCACGATTGGCGGCCGTGGTTACCAGCGGGGTCATCTGCATCCCGTCACGCGCGTCTGGCGCGACCTCGAAGACGTGTTCGTGGGCATGGGCTACCGCGTCGCGGAAGGTCCCGAGGTCGAGCTCGATTGGTACAACTTCGAAGCGCTCAACTTCCCACCCGGCCATCCCGCTGCGCGATGCAGGACACGCTCTACGTAAAGCTCGGCGAACCTGAGCAGGTCCTGTTGCGCACGCATACGTCGCCGGTTCAGGTCCGGGTGATGGAGAAGCAGACTCCCCCGATCTATGTGGTTGCACTGGGCCGCACGTACCGGCGTGACACGCTCGATGCGCGCCACTCGCCGGTGTTCCACCAGATCGAATGCCTCACCGTCGATCGCGGGATCACCCTCGGCGATCTGCTCGGGACCGTCGAGATATTCGTGCAGGCGTTGTTCGGTCCCAACATCAACGCTCGCTTCAACCCGTCGTATTTCCCGTTCACCGAGCCGTCGGCCGAGTTCTCGATGACGTGCGTGTTCTGCGAAGGCGCGGGGTGCACGGTGTGCTCGAATACCGGTTGGGTCGAGCTCGGCGGCTGCGGCATGGTCGACCCCAACGTGTTCCGCGCGGTCGGCATCGATCCCGAAGAGTTCACCGGGTTTGCGTTCGGGTTCGGGATCGACCGACTCGTGCAACTGCTCTACGGCGTGGACCACGTCAAGAACCTCTGGGACGGCGACGTTCGTTTCGCCGCCCAGTTCTGAGGCCGGGATCATGCGCGCACCGCTGGCTTGGATTCGCGACTTCACGCCCATCGAGGCCGATATCGCCGACATCGCCGACGCGCTGAACCAGCTCGGCCTCGAGGTCGAGGGGATCGACGAACCCGGTCGCGAGATCGGCGGCGTGGTGGTCGCTCGCATCCTCGAGGTGCTGCCGCACCCCGATGCCGACCGGATCCGGTTGGCCGACGTCGACGCGGGCAACGGTCCGGTGCGGGTGGTGTGCGGTGCGCCGAATATCGAAGCCGGAATGGTGGTGCCGTTCGCGCAGGTCGGTGCGCACCTGCCCGGTGACTTCAAGATCGAACGCCGCAAGATCCGCGGCCAGGTCTCCGAAGGGATGCTCTGTTCGGCGCGCGAGCTCGGCCTCGGCGACGACCACGACGGCATCCTCGTGTTGCCCGCCGACGCGCCGCTCGGCACCGACGTACGCGAAGTGCTGGGACTCGACGACGTCGTGTTCGATCTCGCGATCACGCCGAACCGTCCCGACGCGATGGGCATCATCGGCGTCGCCCGTGACCTCGCCGCGCATTTCTCGTTGCCGTTCGATGCCGCGTCGCCCGATCCCGGTTCGGTCGTCGACACGATCGATGGCGCAACGGTTGTCGTCGAGGCGCCGGATCGGTGCCCGCGTTTCGTCGCGATGGTTGCGAACGTCACGATGGGGGAGTCGCCCGACTGGATGAAGCGTCGGCTGACGTTGGCGGGCATGCGCCCGATCAGCAACGTTGTCGACGTCACCAACTACGTGATGCTCGAGCGCTGCCGCCCACTACACGCATTCGACCTCGGCCGGCTCGCCGGTCGCGGGATCGTGGTTCGCCTGGCGGCTGAGGGCGAGAAGATGGAGACGCTCGACGGCGTCGAGCGCGCGCTGCATCCCGACGACCTCCTGATCTGCGACGCGGAACGCGTCGCGCAGGGCATCGCGGGGATCATGGGCGGCGCCGCGGCCGAGGTCTCGGAATCGACAACGCAGATCTTGCTCGAGTCCGCATACTTCGAGGCGTCCGGGATCGCGAAGACCTCGAAGCGACTGGGCTTGCGGTCGGAAGCGAGCGCGCGCTTCGAACGGGGCGTTGATCCCAACGACGTTGCCGCGGGCGCGGCCCGGGCGATGGAGCTGTTCGGCGTGGTCGCGTCGGCGCAGCCGGCGCCGGGCATGATCGACGTCTACCCCCAGCCGATCGAGCCGCTCCACGTGGCGATCCGCACCGACCGCGTGAATCGCGTGCTCCCGGCCGAGCTCACCGACCTCGACGTCAAGCGGCTCCTCACCCCGTTGGGCATCGAGGTGAGCGACGGCACTGCGATCGTTCCCACCTGGCGTCCCGACATCGAGCGCGAGATCGATCTCATCGAGGAGGTCGCCCGCCGCATCGGCCTCGACCGCATCCCGCGGACCGTGCCGGCCAGTCCCGCCAAGATCGGCGGGCTCAGCTCGTTGCAGCGTGATCGGCGCGCGGTCGCCGACGTGCTCGTGGGCGCCGGCTTCGACGAGGTGTACACCCTCCCGTTGGTTGCGCCCGCCGACCTCGCGCGGGCCGGCGTCGCCGTCGACGACTTGATCGAAGTGCAGAACCCGCTGCGCGCGGAGGAGTCGGTGCTGCGACCCGCGCTCCTGCCCGGCGTCTTGCGCGCGGTCGCCCACAACGCCACGCACGGAAACCCCGACGTTGCGTTGTTCGAGTTGGGTCGAGTGTTCACGACGCCCGCGACCGGCGAGACGTTGCCGGTCCAGCCGCTGCACCTCGGTGTCGCGCGCTCGGGGCGCATCGTGCAGTCGCCCCACGAAGCCGACCGCGACGTGACCGTGTACGACCTCACCGCCGTCGTCGACGCGCTCGCCCAGGAGCTCCGGCTGGCCGACTGGGATCTCGTCGCCGCCGCGCCGGCCGGCTTCCATCCGGTGCGGGCGGCCGACATCGTGGTCGACGGGGTCATTGTGGGTGCCGTCGGCGAGGTCGATGCCGATGTGCTCGCCGCGTTGTCGCTCGCGGGTCCGGTGGTCGCGGCCGAGATCGACGTCGACGCACTCCTTGCGAGCTCGCGGATACCGCGGGTCTCTGCCCCGGTCTCGCGTTATCCGGCGTCGGCGATCGATCTCGCGTTCGTCGTGACCGAAACGGTTCCGGCCGGCGCCATCGTGGCTACGTTGCGCAGCGCCGGCGGCGAGCTGCTCGAGTCGGTGCGCCTCTTCGACATCTTCCGATCCGAGGGGTTGGGATCAGGTCGCGTGAGCCTCGCGTTCACGCTCCAGTTCCGCGCCGACGATCACACGCTGACCGATAGCGAAGTAGGCGAGCTGCGCCGGCAGTGCATCGACGCGGTGATCGGCGCATTCGATGCCGAGCTGCGGGGATGACCGCCGCCGCGCCGTTCACCCATCGGATCCGCGTCCGTTACGCCGAGGTCGACGGGCAAGGCGTGGTGTTCAACGCCCACTGGCTCACCTACTTCGACGAGTCGTGCACCCGGTTCGTCGGTGATTGGGGATTCGGTCCCGGCTTCTGGATCGAGCAATTCGACGTCATGCTCGTGAAGGCCGTGCTCGAGTGGAGCGGTCCGGCCGCGTTCGACGACTGGATCGACATTGCAGTCACCGCGGCGCGGATCGGGACCAAGTCGTTCGACCTGCGCTTCCGCGCGTCGGTGGAAGGCCGGCCCGCGTGCGACGCGATCATCACCTACGTCGCCGTAAAGCCCGGTAGTCACGACTCGATCGCCCTGCCCGACCCGGTGCGCGCGGTATTGACCGATCGGCTCGCCGACGGGTCGACCGACTCCTAGCGCGCGAGTTGTGTGAGTGTTGTGGCAATCGGCCTTGGCCGGTCCCGTCGATCCGCCGACGCAATGAATGGAGGCGATCGAGGAGGAATTGATGCCCGACCCCGCGGCGGACACCGCCGATGTCGTTGATGCGCGAGTTCTGTTGGAGGTACTGGCAAGCCTGCGGGAAGGTGACTTCACCGCGCGCATGCCCCTCGACTGGATCGGCGTGTCGGGCAAGGTCGCCGACAGCTTCAACGATCTGATCATCGCGAGCCAGGCGTTCCGCGTCGAGCTCGCACGCGTGAGCCAGGTCGTCGGCAAGGAAGGCCAGCTGTCGCAGCGCCTCGTGCTCTCGGGCTCGTCTGCAGGTTGGGCCGGACACGTGGAATCGATCAACAGCCTGATCTCCGACCTCGTTCGCCCGACGATCGAGATGCAACGGGTGATCGGCGCGGTTGCCGACGGTGATCTGAGCAAGAAGGTGTCGGTCGACGTACGCGGCGACATGCAAGAGCTGAAGAACACGATCAACGCCATGGTCGACCAGCTCAACGGTTTCATCTCCGAGGTCACCCGCGTTGCACGCGAGGTCGGCACGGAGGGCAAGCTCGGACAGGCCGCGGCCGTCACCATTGAAGTCGGTGGCGTGTGGAAGGACCTGACCGACAACGTCAACTTGATGGCCGGCAACCTGACCGGCCAGGTGCGAAACATCGCGGAGGTCACCACCGCGGTCGCGAACGGCGACCTGAGCAAGAAGATCTCGATCGACGTGAAAGGCGAGTTCCTCGAGCTGAAGAACACCGTCAACGCGATGGTCGATCAACTCAACGCCTTCGCGGGCGAGGTCACCCGCGTCGCACGCGAGGTCGGCGTCGAGGGCCGCTTGGGCGGCCAGGCGCAGTCCACCGAGGTCAGCGGCGTATGGAAGGACCTCACCGACAACGTGAACCAGTTGGCGGCGAACCTCACCAACCAGGTGCGCGCCATCTCCGATGTGGCCACCGCGGTAACCGAGGGTGATCTCACCCGGCAGGTCAGCGTCGAGGCCAGCGGCGAAGTCGCGGTGCTGAAGGACAAGCTCAACGAGATGATCCGCAACCTGCGCGAGACCACCGCGGAGAACATCGAGCAGGACTGGTTGAAGACCAACCGGGAACGGTTTACCCGGATGCTCCAGGGTCAACGTGACTTGTCGGAAGTGTCGAGCATGATCCTGTCGGAGCTCGCGCCGTTGGTGTCGGCGCAGCACGCGGTGTTCTACGCGATGACGAGCCCGCCCGATGGCGCCGATCCGGTGCTCGAGCTCCAAGCCGGATACGGCTACGAGGAGCGCCGCCAGGTCTCCAAGTCGTTCCGGATCGGGGAGGGTCTCGTCGGGCAGTGCGCGAAGGAGAAGAAGCGCATCCTGCTCACCGAGGTTCCCGGCGACTACGTACGGATCAACTCGGGGCTCGGCGCATCGACGCCGCTCAACATCATCGTGCTACCCGTGCTCTTCGAGGGATCGGTACGCGCGGTGATCGAGCTCGCGTCGTTCTCGGCCTTCAGCGTGACGCATCAGGCGTTCCTCGATCAGCTGCCCGAGAGCATCGGCCTCGTTCTCAACACCATCGAAGTCAATACGCTCACGCAGAACCTGCTCGAACAGTCGCAGTCGCAGGGCGAAGAGCTCCGGTCGCAACAAGAGGAGCTGCGCGAGTCGAACGCCGACCTCGAGCGTCAAGCGCGCATGTTGGCCGAGCAGAACCTCGTCGCCGAAGAGAAGAACCGTCAGATCGAGCAGTCGAAGCGCGAGATCGAAGACAAGGCGGGCCAACTCAGTGTCTCGTCGAAGTACAAGTCGGAGTTCATCGCGAACATGTCGCACGAGCTCCGCACGCCACTCAACAGCCTGTTGATCCTCGCCGAGCAACTCGTCGCGAACCCCGAAGACACGATGACGCCGACGCAGGTCGAGTACGCGAGCGTGATCCTGCGTTCGGGGAACGAGCTCCTCAATCTGCTGAACGGGATTCTCGACCTGGCCAAGGTCGAATCGGGAACGGTCACCCCGGAGATGCAGCGCGTTTCCATCGACGATCTGCGCCGGGATCTCGCACGCGAGTTCGAGCTGGTCGCGCAGGCCAAGGGCCTCGGTTATGCCATCGACATGGCGGCGGGATGCCCGAACGTGTTCATCACCGATCCGCAACGCTTCCGCCAGATCCTGAAGAACCTGCTCGCGAATGCGTTCAAGTTCACGGAGCACGGGGCCGTACACGTGCAGATCGATGTCGCGACCGGCGGGTGGGACCCCCACATCGAGACGCTTACCGACGCCGCGGCCGTGCTGACGTTCGCGATCAGCGACACCGGCATCGGGATCGAAGCCGAACACCAGAACCGGATCTTCGAGGCCTTCGCGCAGGGCGACGGCTCGACCGCGCGCATCTACGGCGGAACCGGTCTCGGGCTGTCGATCAGCCGCGAGCTCGTCGCCCTCCTCGGCGGTGAGATCGCGGTCGTGAGTACGGCCGCCGCCGGGAGCACCTTCACGGTGTATCTCCCGGTCGCAGGATTGGCAGTGATGCCCGCGGATGACGGGCGGCGACCTGAGCCCGAAGGACCCCCGCCGGGAATGCCCGCGCGAGGGATCGACGTGAGTGAAATCGCGGGTACGAAGATCCTCGTGGTCGACGACGACTTCCGCAACATCTACGCCCTGTCCGCGCTCCTCGAACGGGGCCAGGCCGACTTCATCGTGGCCGAGAGCGGATCCGAAGCCATCGCGAAACTCCAGGAGCTGGGCAACATCGACATCGTCCTGATGGACATCATGATGCCGATCATGGACGGCTACGAAACGATGGCATCGATACGCGCGCTCGACGCGTTCCGGGACCTGCCGATCATCGCCGTCACGGGCAAGGTCATTCCGGGCGAACGCAAACGCTGCCTCGACGCCGGCGCCAACGACTACGTATCCAAGCCGATCGACACCGCTGCGTTCCTCGCCGCGCTCCGGCCTTGGCTTCCCGCGCATGCCGGCGCGGGTACGCGTCGCTGACTCAGCGGCGTACCTGAATCAACGGCGCGTGGCTGCGCGCACGATGTAGCCATCGCACAGCTCGACGAGCCGGTCGCGACCGAAGCTCGCCTCGTGGCCACCGTGAATCACTTCCACATCGAGCGCACGGAGGCGCTCCATCGTCGCGACGTACCGGTCGAGATCTGCCGGTTCGTCGTCGAGCAATGGCCCGTCGTACACGGCGTCCCCGGAGAACAAGACGCCGTGCTCCGCGTCGTGCAAGCCGATCGAGTCGGGGGAGTGGCCGGGCAGGTGTAGCACCGTGAACGCGCGGTCGCCGATGTCGATCACGTCGCCCTCTTCGAGCACGCGCGTCGGGGTGCAGGGCTCCACCGCGTAGGAGTCGATGTCGTAGCCGGCGTAGGGAAGCGCGGTGAGGAGATCGTCACGGTCGAGGGTGTACCCGGCATCGAGGAATGCCTGCCACATCCGCGGATCGAACCCGCGTCGGTGGAGCGCGCCACCGATGCTGTGCGAGTCGGAGAGCAGCTCGGCACCCGCGTGATGCGCGAGCCGAACCGGGAACTCGTGCAGCGAGCCGACGTGGTCGAAGTGGTAGTGGGTTGCGACGGCCGTGACCGGTCGATCGAAGAGATCGGCCTGCGCGCGGTGCAGACTGACGAGCCCCATACCGGTATCGACCACGAGAACCTGCGTCGCACCGGGAACGATCCAGATGTTGCAGCGGGCAAAGGAATCGACGTAGGGCTCGGAGACATGCCAGATGCCTCCACCCGCGGGGCGGCGCGAGAACCAGGGATCGGTCGCGACATGCATGGCGGTGCCAAGCTAGGCCGACCGTGGTCGTCCTGATTTCCGCATGATGCGTGGCTGTAACAACGGTGGTGCAGAGTGATCCACGGATCGGCTCGGACCGAAATGTCGGAGTAGCGTCGGGACTCGACGAAGGAGGAGCTCATGGCTCGCGTCGTAATCGTTGGTGGCGGGATCGTCGGGATGTGCGGGGCGCTGATGCTCGGCCGGGACGGGCACCAGGTAACGGTGCTCGAACGGGACGCGGCGGCGCCGACCGATCCCGAGGCCGCGTGGGACGACTGGGATCGTCGTGGCGTCAACCAGTTCCGGATGTTGCACTACTTCGCGCCGCGCTTTCGCGGGGTGATGGACGCCAATGCGCCCGAGGTCGTGCAGGCGCTCGTCGGTGCAGGCGCGCTGCGGTCGAATCCGTTCCGGGACGCGCCGGCCGAGGTCACCGGAGGGTTCCGCGATTCCGACGCGATCTACGACGCGGTCACCGCCCGCCGGCCGATTGCCGAGGCCGCGATCGCGGGTGTCGTGGAGGCGAACGAGAACGTGACCGTGCGCCGCGGCGTAGCCGTCGCCGGTTTGCTCACCGGCGATTCGACCGGTGACGGCGTTCCCCACGTGATCGGTGTGCGTACCGAATCCGGGGACGAGTTGTTCGCCGACGTCGTCATCGACGCGGGTGGGCGCCGTTCCACGCTGCCGAAGTTGCTCACCGACATCGGAGCCGCCGCGCCGATCGAAGAGAAGGAAGATTGCGGCTTCGTCTACTACGGCCGGCACTTCCGTTCCGGTGACGGTTCGGTCCCGATGGCGTTCGGTCCGCTGTTGATGGGATACGAATCGTTGTCGATCCTCACGCTCCCGGCCGACAACGGCACCTGGGGCGTCGGCCTCGTCGTCTCCGCGAAGGACGCGGCGCTGCGCGGCTTGAAGGATGTCGAGACGTGGACGAGCGTCGTGAAGGGCTACCCGCTCGCGGCGCACTGGCTCGACGGTGAGCCGCTCGACGAGCGCGTCGCGATCATGGCCAAGATCGAGGATCGCCACCGCACGTTCGTGATCGACGGCAAGCCCGTCGCGACCGGTGTCCTCGCACTTGCCGACTCGTGGGCCTGCACGAATCCGTCGGTCGGGCGCGGGATCAGCATCGGCGTGATCCACGCCGCCGCGTTGCGCGACGTGTTGCAGGACGCGACTGGTGGCGCGGCGATTGGCGATCCCGTCGAGCTCGCGGAGAGTTGGTACGACGCCACAATGGAAACGGTCGAGCCGTGGTATCGCGGGACGCTGTCGTTCGACCAGGGGCGGTTGGCGCAGATGCACGCGGAGATGGCCGGCGCGCCCTTCGAACCCGAGCCCGAGTACGAAATGACGATGGCGTTGCAGACGGCTGCGCTCAAGGACCCCGAGATGTTGCGGACGTTCCTCGACATCGCCGGCGTGATCGATGCTCCGGCCAACGTGTTCGCCCGGCCCGGATTGTTCGAGCGGGTGATCGAGCTCGGCAGCGGCTGGCGCGACGAGGCGTTGCCCGGCCTGAGCCGCGAGGAGCTCCTCGCAGTAGTCAGCGCGTAGAGCAGTCCCGAGAGAAGAGGCGTGCCGTGAAGGTCGATTCGAGTGGTGTGTCTCTCGATGTTCAGGTAGAGGGCGAGGGCCGGCCGGTCGTGCTCGTGCACGGCTTTCCCGACACCAAGCGACTCTGGTCGAAGCAGGTGCCGGCACTCGTCGATGCCGGTTTCCAAGTGATCACCTACGACCAACGCGGATACGGCGCGAGCGACAAACCCGCGGAGCTCGACGCGTACTCGATCCCGTTCCTCGCGATCGATCTCACCGCGATCCTCGACAATCTCGGCATCGAGAAAGCACATCTCGTCGGTCACGACTGGGGTGCGGCCGTCGTCTGGGCGACCGCGGCACTCGCGCCGACGCGCGTCGATCATCTCGTTCCCATCTCGGTCGGCCATCCGAGCGCATTCGCGGCCATGGGCATGCGGCAACGAGAGAAGTCGTGGTACATGCTGCTGTTCCAGTTCGCGCCCGAAGCCGAGCAATGGCTGACGATGAACGACGGCGCGAACTTCCGCGAGTGGTGTCACCATCCCGATTTCGACGCGGTGTTTGCCGACCTCCAACGCGACAAGTCACTGACGCCCGGGCTCAACTACTACCGCGCCAACGTGTCGCCCGCGGCCTTGGTCGGCCCACCGATCGAGTTGCCGCTGATCGCAGCGCCGACGATGGGCATCTGGAGCTCGAACGATTTCGCGCTGCTCGAAGAGCAAATGGTGAACAGCGGCAAGTACTGCTCGAACACCTGGCGCTACGAACGGATCGACGGTCCCGATCACTGGGTGCAGTGGGAAGCACCGGAGAAGATCACGGAGCTGCTGCTCGACTTCCTCCCGCGCTGAATGATCGAGTTGAAGCACCGTGCTGGACAACTGGGCCGAACGACTTCCTGGAGGATCGGATGTACAAGCAGATCGTGGTCGGAACCGATGGGTCCGCGGGCGCCAATATCGCGGTTGACGCCGCGATCGAATTGGCGCGGATGACGGGCGCGACGCTGCACGTCGTCACTGCGAGAAAGATCGTGAGCCCGTTCGTAGCCGGCGCGGCCGAGTCCGGCGTCGCGGCCGTAAACATCGACGAAGCCAACGACGCGGTGCTCGCAGAGGGGCAGCGGCTCTGCGCGGCGGTCATCGAGCGCGCGCAGGCCGCCGGTGTAAAGGGCGAAGGGCACGCTGTTCCCGGCGACGCCGCCGACGCGCTGCTCCGGGTCGTCGAAGACGCGAACGCCGATCTGCTTGTTGTGGGCAACCGAGGCATGTCGGGTGCACGGCGCTTCGTGCTCGGCAGCGTGCCGAACAAGGTGTCGCATCACTGTCCGACCAATCTGCTCATCGTCGATACCCACGAAGCCCGCGACTGATCGCGGTGGCGCGAAAGCGCTTCGCGATTCGATACCGCTAGGCAGCTCTGGCGACCTCTACCTTCAGCGGGTGCCACCGTCGAGGGTGATCGTGGCGCCTGTGCAGTACGCGGACGCGTCGGTCGCGAGGAACAGCGCGGCGCCCGCGATATCAGGCGGCTCGCCGACCCGTCCGAGCGCCACTCGCTGGCGCGCGAGCTCATCGACAACCTTCGGGTCGCCCCACGCCTTGGCGATGTCGGTTCGGAACATGCCGCACCGGATCGTGTTGACGCGGACCGTCGGCCCGAAGGCGCGGATGAATCCGAGGGTGAGCGCTTCGAGGCCCGCCTTCGCGGCTGCGTAGGGAAGCGCTGTCGCGTCGGGGCGGGTGGCCTCGGTCGACGAGATGTTGATGATCGAGCCGCCGGCGCCCTGTGCCATGCGCATGCCGATCAGCGCGGTGAGCCGGAACGGACCTTTGAAGTTCACGCCGATCACCTTGTCGAAGAGCGCCTCGTTCACCTGATCGAGTGACGGATAGAGCGGCGACATGCCGGCGTTGTTCACGAGCACGTCGACGTGCTCGAAGCGCTCGTAGGTAGCCGTGACGAGCGCATCGCAGTCGTCCCAGCTGCTGACATTCGCGGCGACCGCCAGCGCGGCGGTACCGAACCGGGTCGCGACTTCTTCGGCGAGCGCCTCACACGCGTCGATCTTGCGACTGGCGATCACGACCGAGGCGCCGGCCGCGGCGAACGCGAGCACCATCTCGCGACCCAGCCCCCGACTCCCGCCGGTCACGAGGGCGACCTTTCCCTCCAGCGATGCGCGGTTGTCTTCCGGTTCTCCGTTGCTCATGGGCTCAGCCTGCCCGGAAACCTGCCGGTCGCGCACGTGGCCCTCCCGGACGTGTCCGCGGACGCGTGTCGCCCGGCGTCTACCAGTCGTCGTCATCCTCCTCTTCCTCCTCGTACCCGTCGCTCCAACATCCGCAGCTGATCAGCTGTCCGCCACACCGCGGGCAGCACATGAGATCGCAGCCGAGGTGGTGATAGCCGCCGATGCATACTCCGCAGTCGGAACACCGTCCGGACCAACCGTGGAACGAACGGTGGATGTCGAGGTCGTAGGTGACGTCGTCGATGCGCAAGGCGGTGACGACGCACGATGCGGCCGTGGTCATGTCTTGATTGCAGTCCGTGCAAGTTGCCATGCCCGACACCTTGTCGCGCGGGTGTGACATCAACCTGCCGGGGAGTGTCTCACGTTGTCTCTACCTTGAGCGCAACAGCTCGTCAGCCTGCTGCGATGGCCGACCTTCCGAATACGAAATCGATTGTCGGAGGTGCCGGTGATTGTCACCGATGAGTCCCCGCGTAGAGGGTCGCTGCGTGACGCGGTCGTTGCGGTCTGGCAGCAGTGTTCGTCGGGCCAACGCGATCTCGTGCAACTCGTCGCCGCGCTCGATGCGTCGGGCGAGTGGACGGCCGATGGCGCGGCGTCGTGTGCGCACTGGCTCGCGGTCGCACTCGATGTCGAATTGTGTACTGCTCGCGAACGGTTGCGCGTCGGCCGTGCGCTGCGGATGCTCGATGTGCTCGCCGCCGCGTTTGCAGACGGTCGACTCTCGTACAGCAAGGTACGGGCATTGACGCGCGTTGCGACGGTCGACACGCAAGCCGATCTGTGCGCGTTGGCGGAACGGGTGCCGGCCGCCCGACTCCGGCGCGCAGTCGGTGAGTGGTTGATGGGCCATGAGACGCCGGCGGAGACCGAAGCTCGTCATCACCAGGCGAGGAGCTTCTCGTGGCGCCTGGATGTCGACGGGATGGTCGTCGGATCCTTCCGGCTCGCGCGCCGCAGTCGCGGCCGGGATCACCGCGCCGATCGACGAAGCTGTGGTCCAGCGGCGCTTCGGTCGATCCCGGGTGAACGCGTCCGCGGACGCGTCGGGCCCGAAGGAGAAGGAGCCGTGGCCGTCGGTGGCGCAGCAGCGCTCCGATGCGTTTGTCGAGCTCGTGAAGAACGGCGGCGCCGCGATCGCAACCGAGGTCGTCATGCACGTGCGCGCCGACGGGTGTTCGCTCGACGACGGCACACCGATCGCGGAGTCGGTGGTGGAGCGGATCGCCCCGACGGCGTTCTTGCGGGCGCTGATCCACGATGCCGAGTCCCACCCGATCAATGCGTCGGGTAAGCAACGTCACCCGACGGATCGGCAACGTCGCGTGGTCAAGGCGCGGGACGGTGTTTGTGTCGATTGCGGTGCGACCGAGTTTCTCGAGTACGACCATGAGCCCGACTACGAGCGGAGCCGACACACCGTCGTCGACGAGCTGAAACTGCGGTGCTGGACCTGTCACCGCACCCGCCACCTGAAGCAGCGAACGACGGTTAGCTCGTTCGCCGAGCGTTACCCGCCTCTCTGCGCCTGACCGACGACGGCTTCGCGCCCGGCCGTGGTGTTCGTCACTTCGATCACCGCGCCCTCGAGGTCGGCGGCGATCTCGATGCGAGCTTCGATCGTGTCGCCCGCCACGACCATGCCGACGAAGCGCAGATCGATCTCGCCGTGCGCGAGAAAGTCTTCACCCCAGGCGTCGAGGAGCATTCCGTACGCGGGTCCGGCGACTTGTACGCCTTGCGCGACCAGACCCGGCATCCCCAGCGCAGCCGCAGTCTCCGCGTCGGAGTGGAAGTTTCCACGGCGCGAATACGCGCGCACGAGCTCTTCGGTTACTTCCCAGGTCATCGCCCGTTCCATCACGTGGCTCCCAAGGTCGCGGTAGGTGTGAACGTGACCCACGACGTCCACAACGGCTGGTCGGGCGCATCGGCCGCGATGACCGCCACCTCGACGTCGACGTAGTCGCGGCCGCGCTTCTCGTACCGGGCGACGACTCGACCGAAGGTGATCAGGTCGGCGCCGGCTGGTGCGGTGCGGTGGCACTTCAACCGCTGGCGGGTCTGGATCATCGCGTCCGGGCAGGTCTGCTGGAAACACAGGATCGTGAGGTTCGCCGCGATCGGGGGATACAGCGCCCCCGCCTCCAGTAACGGGTGTTCGATGCCGGCGGCGCGCCAGTACCGCTCGTTCGCGGCCTCGGAGATCGTGAGTCGCATCGGCCCCAGGGGCTGGTCAGGGGCCAGGGTGGACCATTCGGTCGACAGTTCATGCATCACGCTGTATTATATGCACCATGGCGTATCGAGCGGGAGTTCTCGGCGGATCCGGCTATGCCGGGGCGGAGCTGCTGCGACTCCTGGCGGCTCATCCCGAGATCGAGGTGGTGCACGTCACCGCCGACAGCAACGCGGGCGCGGCCGTGGGGGAGCTCTATCCGGGTCTGCTCGGTGCTTACGAGCACCTGCGCTATTCGCCGCTCGATGCGGCCGATCTCTCCGGTCTCGACTTGGTCTTCGCCACGTTGCCGCACGGCGCGAGCCAGGCGTTGCTGCCGGGCCTGCTCGACCACGTCGGTCACGTCATCGATCTTGGCGCCGACTTCCGGTTGCCGCCCGACGTCTACAGCCGCTGGTACGGCGAGTCGCATCACGCGCCCGACGTCACCGAACAATTCGCATACGGACTCGTCGAGCTCTACCGCGATGAGATCGCCACCCACACCCACGTTGCCTCGCCCGGTTGCTATCCGACCGCGGTCAGCCTCGCCTGCGCGCCGCTCGTTGCCGCTCGAGCTGGTCGAGCCGCGGCATCATCGCCGACGCGAGCTCGGGCCTGTCCGGCGCGGGCCGTGGTCTCAAGACGACGAGCCTCTTCTCCGAGGCGAACGAGAACGTGTCGGCCTACGGGCTGCTCACGCATCGCCATACCGCGGAGATGGAGCAGGCGTTGACCAAGGTCGCGGGCCAAGACGTGAGCGTGCTCTTCACCCCGCATCTCGTGCCGACCACCCGCGGCATCCTTGCCACCTGTTACGCGCGACCGGCGACATCGGGCCTCTCGACCGCGCGACTCCTCGAGCACTACCGCGAGTTCTACGCGAATGATCCGTGCGTGTTCGTCGTCGACGAACCGTCGGGCACCAAAGCCACCTACGGCGCCAACGTCGCGCACGTCACGGTGCGCTTCGATGCCCGCACCGACACCGTCGTCGCGATCGCGGCGGAGGACAATCTCGTCAAGGGAGCTGCGGGTCAAATGATCCAAGCCGCCAACTTGTTGCTCGGCTTGCCCGAGACCACCGCGCTCCCGCTCGTCGGGATCCAACCGTGAGCATCACTGCGGCCAAGGGGTTCGTCGCGGGCGGGCTCGCGTGCGGCATCAAGGAGTCGGGCGCGCCCGACCTCGCGCTCGTCGCCACCTACGACCACCACGCGGTCCCGGCGGCCGCGGTGTTCACCTCGAATCTCGCGCAAGCCGCGCCCGTGCAGATCTCCCGGGCCCATCTGACCAACGGTCACGCCGCCGCGGTCCTGCTCAGCTCCGGGAACGCGAACGCGGCGACGGGTGAAGCGGGCCGGCGCGACGCCGCCCGGATGTGCGAGCTCGCGGGCGCCGGGATCGGTGCCGCGACCTCCGACGTGCTCGTCTGCTCGACCGGGCTCATCGGCATTCCGATGCCCATGGCCGCGCTCGAGGCGGGTATCCCCAAGCTGTGCGGAACCATCAGCGCCGACGGCGGTCCCGACGCGGCGCAGCGCGATCCTCACGACCGACACCGTTGCGAAGGAAGCCACGGCTCCCGCGGGAACGGCGATGGTCGGCGGGATGGCCAAGGGCGCGGCCATGCTCTCGCCCGCGATGGCGACGATGCTCGCCGTCCTCACGACCGATGCGTTGGTCGAGCCCGCCGCGCTGAAACGAGCGTTGGCCCAAGCGGTGTCGGAGACCTTCGACTGCCTGAGCGTCGACGGCTGCCGCTCGACCAACGACACCGTGATGGTGCTCGCCAACGGTCGGGTCGGCGCCGTCAACGAACACGCGCTCGTCGACGCGTTCGACGAGCGTCTGCGGTTCACTCGCCGAGCAGATGGCGAAAGACGCCGAAGGTGCGACCAAGCTCGTCCACGTCAAGGTCGTCGGCGCCCGCACCGACGCGGAAGCCCGCATCGCGGCGCGCGCGGTCGCGAACAGTCAGCTCGTGCAGTGCTCCCTCAACGGTGGCGACGCGTACTGGGGCCGCGTCATCTCGGAGCTGGGTGCGAGCGGCGCGTTCATCGAGCCCGAGCAGGTCGACATCTCCTACAACGGCGTCACGATCTGCCGCGACGGCATCGCGTGCGCGCACGACGAAGCCGCGCTCGCGAAGCACATGGCGAGCCGCGAAATCGAGATCCTCTGCGATCTCCGCCAAGCCCACGGTGAAGCGACCGTGCTCACCACCGACCTTTCGCACGCGTACATCGACGAGAACCGGCGCACGTCATGACCCCCGAGGCCCAGACCAACTTCGACGAGCGTGTGAAATCGGCGGGGGAGAAGGCGGTCGTTCTCGCCGAGGCGCTGCCGTACATCCGCGAGTTCTCCGGCAAGACCGTGGTGATCAAGTACGGCGGCAACGCGATGACCGACCCCGCGCTGTCCGATCTGTTCGCGGCGGATGTCGTGTTGATGCGCCTGGTCGGGATGAATCCGGTCGTCGTGCACGGTGGCGGTCCGCAGATCAGCGACCTCATGCGCCGGCTCGGCAAGGAACCCGAGTTCGTCGACGGTCGCCGCGTCACCGATGCCGAGACCGTCGACATCGTGCGCATGACGTTGGTCGGCAAGGTCAACCGCGAGATCGTCGCGTCGATCAACCGGCACGGTTCCTACGCGGTCGGACTTTCGGGTGAAGACGCGGCGCTCATTCGTGTCGATCAGCGCGATGTGCGGCTCGGTTTCGTCGGCGACGTGCGCGAGATCAACCCGACGATCGTCGAGCGCATGTTGCGCGAAGAGCTGATTCCGGTGATCGCAACCGTCGGTGTCGACGACGACGGTCAGGCGTACAACGTCAATGCCGACACCGTCGCCGGCGCGATGGCCGAGGCGCTCGACGCGGAGAAGCTCGTGTATCTCACCGACGTCGCCGGCGTCTACGGCGACTGGCCCGACGAGAGCTCGCTCATCTCGCGCATCGACGTCGCCGGGATGGAGAAGCTGATCGCCGACGGCAAGATCTCCGAAGGCATGATCCCCAAACTCGAATCGTGCGTGTCGGCGTTGAAGTGCGGCGTGCGGCGCGCCCACATCCTCGACGGCCGCTTGCCCCACGCGCTGCTGCTCGAGTTCTTCACCAGGCAGGGCGTCGGAACGATGGTGCACCCATGAGCGAGACAACGACGTTCGCAGCGCTGGCCCAACTCGATGCCGACCATGTGATGCAGACCTATGGCCGCCTCCCGGTCGCGTTCGTGCGCGGCGAAGGGACGGTGCTCTGGGACAGCGAGGGCAACCGGTATCTCGACTTCCTCACCGGGCTCGCGGTCACCGGTCTCGGCCACGCGCATCCCGAAGTCGCCGACGCGATCGCCGATCAGGCCCGCACACTCCTGCACGTGTCGAACCTCTATTACAACGACGTGCAACCGAGAGTCGCCGAGCGCCTCGACGCGCTGCTCGGCGGCGGCGGTCGGGTGTTCTTCGCCAACTCGGGCGCCGAGGCGAACGAGTGCGCGATCAAGCTCGCCCGCCGGTACGGCCAGCGGCACGGTGGGCCCGAACGCTTCCACGTGATCAGCGCCTACGGCTCGTTCCACGGCCGCACGCTCACGACGCTCGCCGCGACCGGTCAGCCCCAGAAGCAGGAGACCTTCCAGCCCTTGCCGGAGGGGTTCCGTCAGGTCGCGTACGACGATCTCGACGCGCTCGCAGCGGCGATGGACGAGCGCGTTGCCGCGGTCATGCTCGAAGCGGTGCAGGGCGAGGGCGGCGTGGTTCCCGCGTCGACCGAGTATCTCCAGGCGGTTCGGCGCTTGTGCGACGAGCGCGAAGCGCTTGCTCATCTCGACGAGGTCCAATGCGGTCTCGGCCGGACCGGTAGGTGGTTCGGGTTCGAGCACGCCGACATCAAACCCGACATCGTCACGATGGCGAAGGCGCTCGGGAACGGCATGCCGATCGGCGCGTGCTGGGCGCGCGCCGACGTCGCGGCGGCGTTCGCGCCCGGCGATCACGCAACGACCTTCGGCGGTCAGCCGCTCGCGGCGCGCGCCGCCCTGGCCACGCTCACCGTCATGGAGCGCGAGCACGTTCCCGAACGGGCCGCGCGCGCCGGTACCCGTCTCGCCGAGAGTCTGCAGAAGGTCGACGGCATCGCCGACGTGCGGGGCGCCGGTCTCCTCGTCGCGGCCGAGCTCGCGCCGGGCCTCGACGCCAAGGCGATCGCGCAGCGGTGTCTCGACACCGGCCTCGTGCTCAACGCGGTGACCGCGAGCGCGCTCCGCCTCGCGCCGCCGCTGCTCGTGACCGACGCGGAGATCGACGAAGCCGTCGCGATCATCACTGCCGCGATCGCAGCCGAGAACGGAACGCCATGACCAGGTCCGTTCCTCGAGGTCGACGATCTCGGTCCCGGCGCGCTCTCGGCGTTGCTCGATCGGGCGATCACCTGGAAAGCGAATCCCGGCGAGGTACCGCGCCGCCCTCGAAGGAAAGGGCGTCGCCGCGCTCTTCGAGAAGCCGTCGGCCCGCACCCGCGTGTCGATCGAGATGGCGGTCTCGACACTCGGCGGCCACCCGATCTACATCCGGTCCGAGGAAGTCGGCCTCGATACGCGCGAGTCGGTGGAAGACGTCGCCCGCACGATGGCCGGCATGTGCGCGGTCATCGCCGCGCGCGTGTTCGACCACCGCACGTTGGAGCGCATGAAGGCCGTGGTCGACGTTCCGGTCGTCAACCTGCTGTCCGACGTCTCGCACCCCTGCCAGGCACTCGCGGACCTCCTGACCTTGCGTGAGCACTTCGGGACGATCGAGGGTCGCCGGGTCGCGTACGTCGGCGACGGCAACAACGTCGCCGCGTCGCTCGCGTTCGGCGCGGCGCTGTCAGGCGTCGAGCTCGCAGTTGCGTCGCCCGAAGGATTCGAGCTCGACGCCGAGCGTCGCGGCCCGCGCCCGCAATCTCGGCGGAACGATCGAGCTCGTCACCGATCCCTACGACGCGGTGCGCGACGCCGACGCGGTCTACACCGACGTGTGGACGTCGATGGGGCAGGAAGAAGAGCGCGAGCACCGGATCCAGGTGTTCGCCGGGTACACGGTCGACGACGCAATGATGAAGGCCGCGAATCCCGAAGCGGTGTTCATGCACTGCCTGCCCGCGCATCGCGGCGAGGAAGTCGCGGCGGAAGTGATCGACGGTCCCCGTTCGCTGGTGTGGCCCCAGGCCGCCAATCGCATGCACGCGGCGCGGGCGCTGTTCGTCGATCTCGTGCAGGACGGTGAGTGATGGTGACGCTCGGTAAACCCCAACGTCAGCACCGGATCCTGCGGGTGCTCGAAGACCAGCCGGTGTCGAGTCAGGCCCAGCTCGTGCAACTGCTCGAGGCCGACGGTGTCGTCGCGACGCAGGCCACCGTGAGTCGCGATCTCGAGGAGCTCGGCGCGGTCAAGGTGCGCATTCCCGGTGGCGCGATGGCGTACGCGATTCCCGAAGGGAACCGCGAGCGGGCTCCTTCCGACGATCATCTGAAGCGGCTGCTCGGCGAGTTCGTGGTCGAGGTCGCGTACAGCGGAAATCTCGTGGTGTTGCGCACGCCGCCCGGCAGTGCGCATGTCGTCGCCTCGGCGATCGACCGCTCGTCGATGCCCGATACGTTGGGCACGGTCGCGGGCGACGACACGATTCTCGTGGTGTGCACCGAGCAAGCCGGCGGCGACGCCGTCGCGGCGCGCCTCGCAGCCCTCGCCGGCCTCTGAACAGGAAGAGCAGAAGCGCAATGACGAAACGAGTGGTGCTCGCGTATTCGGGCGGTCTCGACACCTCGATCGCGGTCCGATGGATCCGCGAAGAGTGGGGTCTCGAAGTCGTGGCCTGCGCGGTCGATGTCGGCCAGCTGAAGCCGGGCGAAGACGAGGTGATCCGCGAGCGCGCGATCGCGGCGGGTGCGGTCGAGGTGGAAGTCATCGACGCCCGCGCCGAGTTCGCATCCGACACACTCGTGCCCGCGCTCCAGGCCAACGCGCTCTATGAAGGCAAGTACCCGCTCGTGTCGGCGTTGTCGCGACCGGTCATCGTCGAGCATCTGGTCGCGTCGGCCCGTCGTCATCACGCCGACGCGGTCGGTCACGGTTGCACCGGCAAAGGCAACGACCAGGTTCGCTTCGAAGTGTCGTCGCGCATCTTGGCGCCCGACCTCGAAGTGCTCGCGCCAGTACGCGTCTGGGGATTGACCCGCGCCGACTGCATCGACCTCGCGGCCAAGTGGGAGATTCCCATCGAGGCGACGAAGGAGAAGCTCTACTCGATCGACGAGAACATGTGGGGCCGCGCCATCGAATGCGGCGTGCTCGAGAACCCGTGGTCGTCGGCGCCCGAGGAGCCCTTCACGCTCACCTGCGTTCCGCCCGACGGCCCGCCCGCGCCGCGCGAGATCGTCATCGGCTTCGAACAGGGCGCACCGGTGTCGCTCGACGGCAAGGCCACCGATCTCGTCACGTTGATCGACGAGCTCGGCGCGCTGGTCGGCTCCTACGGGTGGGGCCGCATCGACATGGTCGAGAACCGCCGGGTCGGCATCAAGAGTCGCGAGGTCTACGAGTGCCCGGCGTCGCTCGCGCTCGTGCTCGCGCACAAGGATCTCGAGGGCATCACACTGGAACGTGATGTCGCGCGCGAGAAGCAGCGCATCGAGATCCGTATCGCCGAGCTGATCTATGACGGTCTGTGGCACGCACCACTCATGACCGCACTCCAGGCCTTCGTGCGCGAGACGCAGACCGAGGTGACCGGCGACGTGCGGTTACGGCTCGACGCCGGCCGCTGCGACGCAGTCGGCCGCCGCGCGCCGCGCGGTCTGTACGACCACGACCTCGCGACCTACGACGCCGAAGACGCCTTCCGCCACGCCGACTCCGAAGGCTTCGTGCGGCTCTGGGGTCTCTCCGCGCAAACGTGGTCGCGGCGCCAAGGCCCGGGCTCCAAGTGAGCGAAGCAACGCCCGACGAGGCGACCGGGCAGCCGCTCTGGCACGGGCGATTCGGCGAAGGCCCGGCCGACGATCTGCTCGCGTTCACCGTCTCGCTGCCGTACGACCGGCGGCTCGCGCCCGACGATCTGATCGGATCCCGCGCCCACGTGCACATGCTCGAGCGGGTCGGTTTGCTCACCGAGGAAGAGCGTCAGGTGATCGACGCCGCGCTCGCGCGCGTCGAAGAGGAGCTGGCGTCGGGTTCGTTCGCGTTCGCGCCCACCGACGAAGACATCCACACCGCGGTCGAGCGGCGCGTCACCGAGATCGCGGGCACGACGGGAGCGAAGCTGCACACCGGTCGCAGCCGCAACGATCAGATCGCGCTCGACATGCGGTTGTACCTGCGCCGCGAAGGTCTCGCGCAGATGCGCCGCATCCACGAGTTGCAGGAAGTGCTCGTACGGCGCGCCGAGGAAGCCACCGACACGTACCTCCCCGGCTACACCCATCTCCAGCGCGCGCAGCCGGTGTTGCTCGCGCATCACCTGCTCGCACACTTCTGGGCGCTGGGCCGCGATCTCGACCGCTGGCGCACGTGCCTCGAACGGGCCGACGTTTCGCCGCTCGGCGCGGGCGCGCTCGCGGGTTCGAGCCTTCCGCTCGATCCGCAGCTGGTCGCCAACGAGCTCGGCTTCGCGGCCGCGTTCGACAACTCGCTCGACGCGGTTTCCGACCGTGACTTCGTCGCGGAGGCACTGTTCGTCGCGACGCTCACGCAGGTCCATCTTTCGCGTCTCGGCGAGGAGATCGTGCTGTGGTCGACGGAGGAGTTCGGCTTCCTCCGTCTGGCCGACGCGTACTCCACCGGTTCGTCGATGTTGCCGCAGAAGAAGAACCCCGACATCGCCGAGCTCGCGCGCGGCAAGGCGGGACGCTTGATCGGTCATCTCGCGGGTTTCCTCGCCACGTTGAAGGGTCTTCCGCTCGCGTACAACCGCGATCTCCAGGAAGACAAGGAACCGCTGTTCGACGCGCTCGACGTGTGTTCGCGTTCGCTGCTCGCGCTGAGCGGGCTGATCTCCACTGCGGAGTTCGTCGACACTCGCATGGTCGCCGCGGCCGACGATCCGATGAGCTCGGCCACGGATCTCGCCGAACACCTGGTCGAGGCGGGCACACCGTTCCGCGAGGCGCACACGGTGGTCGGCGGACTCGTGCGCCAGGCAGTCGAGCGGGGAGTGCCGCTCGACGAGCTCGTGTCGAACGATCCGCGGCTCGGACCCGATTGTCTCGGTCTGCTCGAGCCGGGGAGCGCAGTGCGCCGGCGAACGACTCCCGGCGGTGCCGGTCCCGCGCCGGTCGCGCGCCAACTCGACTCGGCGCGCGAGCGTTTGGAGGAGCAGCGGGAGCGGCTCGCGCGGTGACCGCGAGCCGTGCCGGCGGGCGCGGCCGCGCGCTCCGCGCGCGTTCTACGACCGCGACGCGCTCGAGCTCGCGCCCGAACTGTTGAACAAGGTCCTCGTCCGTACGGGTGACGGGCCCCGCCTGTCGGCCCGCATCGTCGAGGTCGAGGCGTACCGCGGCGGCGACGATCCGGGCAGTCATGCGTTCCGGCGCCAGACGCCTCGCAACGCCACGATGTTCGGCCCGCCCGGCCATCTCTACGTCTATTTCTCCTACGGCAACCACTGGTGCATGAACGTCGTGAGCGGGCCGGGCCTCCAGCCGCATGCGGTGCTGTTGCGCGCCGCGGCCCCGCTCGCCGGGGTCGACGCGATGCGCGACCGGCGCCGGGCCGCCCGGCGCGATCGGGATCTGTGCTCGGGGCCGGGCCGGCTCGGCCAGGCGTTCGGGGTCGATCGCGATCAGGACGGCCTCGATCTCGTTCGCGGCGAGATCCGCATCGTCGACGACGGCGTCGCGCCTCCGAAACGCCCGGGTGTGTCGGTACGGATCGGCCTGACTGCCGGGAAGGGCGAAGAGTTGCTATACCGCTTCTACGTGGAAGGTGACGAGAACGTCAGCGCCAAGCCGAGATGACGGCCGACACCATCGGTACGCGCGATCGGCGCACTCCACGTGGCGCCGGCGACGATGGATCAGGCGCCTGCGGTGCGCGCGCTGCGCAACGAGCTCGCCCGGTGGATGTTGCACAGCGGGATCCGTCAGTGGAACCCGGGCGAGATGCCGCTCGAGTGGATCGAGACGTGCATCTCGTGGGGTGCGGTGCACGTCGTGACGCACAACGACCGCGTCGATCGCGTCGGTGACCGTGGTCTGGGCCGACCCGTTCGTGTGGGGTGAACGCGCCGATTCCGCGGGCTACGTCCACATGTTGATGGTCGACCGAGAGTGTGCGGGGCAAGGCATCGGCAGCTCGGTCTTGGCCTGGGCGGAAACGATGATCCGAGAAGCCGGTCGTCCGTTCGCGCGGCTCGACTGTGCGAAGAGCAATCAGGCACTCCGTGCCTACTACGAACGCGTCGGCTACCGGTTGGTTGGATACAAGGCGTTCCCCGGCATCGAAGGCGGCCAAGACACCGCGCTCTACGAGAAGCAGCTCACGCGGCGCGGTGAGCGGGCGCATCCCGTCCGGCCGTCCTACATTGCGGCCATGCTCGAAGAATCCGAACCCGATTTCCCGAAGGGAACGGCTGACGAGGCCGAGCTCTTCCTGCGCTGGCTCCGCTATCTCCGTTCGGCCGTCATTCGCAAGACCGAGGGCCTGACCGACGAGCAGGCTCGCTGGACGCCCGACGGCGGGCTGACGTCGCTGCTGGGCATCGTCAATCACCTGACGCACGTCGAGTGGCGGTGGATCGACGGCGCGATGTTGGGTGCCGACACCCATCGCACCGAGGCCGAGTTCACGCCGGGACCCGAGCTCGGCGTCATTGCCGCGATCGACGCGTACCGCCGCCGCGGCGCCGCAACCGATGCCGCGGTGTGGTCGATCGCATCGTTGACCGAACCGACCAGGGTCGGTGATGGCACTGACCTGCGTTGGGTCCTCCTGCATCTCGTCAACGAGACTGCGCGTCACGTGGGTCACGCCGACGCGACGCGCGAGCTGCTCGACGGCTTCACCGGCGAGTGACGCGATGACGGGGTTGAGTCGCAGCGTCGCCGGGCGCGTGGTCGTCGTCACCGGCGCGGCCAGCGGTATGGGTCGCGCGATCGCAATGTTGTTCGGTGCGGAAGGTGCTCGGGTGGCCGCGCTGGACCGCAACGCCGATGGTGTGGCCAAGGTCGCCGACGCGATCAGCATGGAACGTGGGATCGCGTACGCCCGCGCGCTCGACGTGTCGGATCCCGATGCCATCACCGATGTCGTCGCCGACGTGGTCGGCAAGCTCGGCCCGGTCGGCATCCTCGTGAACGACGCGGGCGTGAGCATCCCCGCGCCGATCGAGGGCGCCGACTTCGACGCGGCCTGGGATCTGACGTTGGCCGTGAACCTCACCGGCTATGTGCGCATGGTGCGGGCGTGCCTGCCGCATCTCCTCGAGGCGGGCGCGGGCCGGATCGTCAACATCGCGTCGACCGAAGGTCTCGGTGCAACGCCGGGTATCAGTCCGTACACCGCGAGCAAACACGGTGTCGTGGGCCTCACTCGTTCGCTCGCAACCGAGCTCGGGCCGCGCGGTATCACCGTCAATTGCATCTGTCCCGGTCCGATCCGAACGGGTATGACCGCGGTGATACCCGACGAGATGAAGGAGCGCTTCGCGCGGCGGCGGGTTCCGTTGCGGCGCTACGGCGATCCCGAAGAGGTCGCGCACATGGTGCTCAACCTCGCGTTGCCCGCGTCGTCGTTCGTGAATGGCGCGGTCATTCCCGTAGACGGGGGACTGTCGGCCAAGTTCGGATAGCGATCCGCGCGTGAGTGACGACACCGCGTTCTGGGATCTCTACGTCACCGCATTCATCGAATGCGAGATCGACGGTCGCGTGCACACGCTTCGGGGACCGAACGCGGCGCGCTTCCGGCCGACGTACCGATCTTCGTGTTGACCGCGTACAACCCGGGTGGCATCGACCGCGACGCGTCCCGCAATGAAGCTGACGAACGCGCGCTCGAACACGAACTCGAACGCTGCGGGCGTCAGCTTCTGGTCGGCGCTCGGAGGCTCGCGCGACGGATCCTGGTCGGAGCCCGGGGTAGCCGTCGCCGGGTTCGATCGCGCCCGAGCCTGCGAGTTGGGAGAGCGGTACGGCCAGCTCGCAGTGTTCGAGTTGACCGCCGACGAGGTGCACGTCGTCACCTGCGCCGACGCCCAGATCGTCCGCACCGCCGCTCGGCGAAAGTAAACCCGGACGGTCCCAGACGGTCCACTACCGTCGTCAGCCAATGCCATCCTTTGGGGACGTCGATCGCCAGCTCGAGCTGCTGACCGCGGGCGCGGTCGACGTCATCTCGCCGGCCGAGCTCCGCAAGAAGCTGGAGCGGGGAACACCGCTGCGCATCAAGCTCGGCATCGACCCGACGGCTTCCGACATCCACTTGGGATTCGCGGTCGTGCTCCGCCGGCTCCGCTTGTTCCAGGATCTCGGCCATGTCGCGGTGTTGATCATCGGCGACTTCACCGCGATGGTCGGCGACCCCTCGGGGAAGTCGGCGACTCGTCCGCAGCTCAGCAAGGAAGAGGTCGACGCGCACGCGCTCGACGTACATCGAGCAGGCGGGCCGCATCCTCGATCGGTCACCCGAGCGCCTCGAGATCCGCCGCAACTCCGAATGGCTCGCGCCGATGGACATGGCCGACGTGTTGCGCATGACGTCGCAGGTGACCGTGGCGCGCATGCTCGAGCGCGACGACTTCTCCAAGCGCTACCAGAGCGGGGTCCCGATCTCGCTGATGGAGTTCCTGTATCCGTTGCTCCAGGCGACCGACTCGGTGGAGATCCGAGCCGACGTCGAGCTCGGCGGCACCGATCAGCTCTTCAATCTCATCCAGGGCCGTCATCTCCAGGAGAACGCGGGCCAGGAACCGCAGATCGTGCTGACGACCCCGCTGTTGGTCGGCCTCGACGGCGAGCAGAAGATGTCGAAGTCGCTCGGGAATTACGTCGGTATCGACGAGGCGCCGGGGGAGCAGTTCGGCAAGCTCATGTCGATCTCCGACGCATCGATGCCGGCGTACTTCCAATACGCGACGGCGTGGACGCCGGAGCGGGTCGAGGAAACAACCAAGCAGCTGGCATCACGCGAGCTGCATCCCAACGCGGCCAAACGGCTTTTGGCCCGGACCGTCGTCGACCTGTACCACGGCGAAGGTGCGGGAGCTGCGGCCGAAGCCGAGTTCGACCGGGTCTTCAAGGACCATTCCGCCCCCGAAGCCGTCCCCGACAGTGCCGGTGGCGGCCGATGGTCCGCAGTTGCTGTCCCGCTGGCTGTCCGCGGCCGAGCTCGCCACCTCCAACCGGGAGGCGAAGCGCGTCGATCGAGGCCGGGGTCGGTAAAGATCGAGGGCGAGGCGATCACCGAGGATCGGGAGTACACCCCCTCTGACCTCGACGGGAAGGTCGTACAGGTCGGCAAGCGCAAGTGGGCCCGCATCCACTCGAACCCCACTGTTTGACTCGCGCGCTCGCATTCGCTAGTCTCGCTCCTCGCCCCGCACGCCGGCTGCCCCCTCGGAACACTTCTGGGGGCCCGGAACGACGGAGCCGGTTGACACCAACGTTTGTTACCCGCTTTCGAGCGCGCTGCCCATCGGGCGCCGCGTACACGA
>CAWEDT010000015.1:945000-1012989 GCA_963807945.1 uncultured Actinomycetes bacterium
CGGCGAGCGAAACGGGAAGAGCCTAAACCGTGCCAGTGGTACAGCCTGCCGGCGATGCTGTCACGGGGTTGTGGGACCCGCCTGGAGAAACGGCAGATTCTCCAAGGAGTTACAAAATTGATTGCTAGCAGAACCAGTCTGGAAAGCTGGGCCGCAGAAGGTAACAGCCCTGTACGCGAAAGCAATCAATCTCCTGGTGGTGTTCCCGAGTAGCGCCGGATCCGGGAAAGCCGGCGTGAATCTGCGAGGACCACCTCGTAAGGCTAAGTACAGTCTGGCGACCGATAGCGCACGAGTACCGTGAGGGAAGGGTGAAAAGAACCCCGGGAGGGGAGTGAAATAGAACCTGAAACCGTTGGCTTACAAGCCGTCAAAGCGTCGTTACAGGATTTCGATCCTGTAGCCGTGATGGCGTGCCTTTTGAAGAATGAGCCGGCGAGTTACGGTTTGTGGCGAGGTTAACCCGAGAGGGGGAGCCGGAGCGAAAGCGAGTCCGAAATGGGCGTAGAGTCGCAGGCTGTAGACCCGAAGCCGAGTGATCTATCCATGGGCAGGCTGAAGCGAGGGTAAGACCTCGTGGAGGGCCGAACCCACCAAGGTTGAAAACTTGGGGGATGACCTGTGGATAGGGGTGAAAGGCCAAGCAAACTCGGTGATAGCTGGTTCTCCCCGAAATGCATTTGGGTGCAGCGTCGCGTGTTCAGTATCGGAGGTAGAGCACTGGATGGCCTAGGGGGCCTACAAGCTTACTGAAGTCAGCCAAACTCCGAATGCCGATACTCCAGAGCGCGGCAGTGAGACCATGGGGGATAAGCTTCATGGTCGAGAGGGAAACAGCCCAGAACGCCAGCTAAGGCCCCAAATTCCATGCTTAGTGGCAAAGGATGTGGGATTGCCCAGACAGCCAGGAGGTTGGCTTAGAAGCAGCCACCCTTGAAAGAGTGCGTAATAGCTCACTGGTCGAGTGATCCTGCGCCGATAATGTAACGGGGCTCAAGCATGGAGCCGAAGCTGCGTCATTCTGCTTTGCAGGATGGGTAGGGGAGCGTCGATCTCAGCTGTGAAGCGGCCGCGTAAGCGGTTGTGGAGCGTGGTCGAGTGCGAATGCCGGCATGAGTAGCGAAAGAGGGGGAAGGAACCCCTCCGCCGAATGCCCAAGGGTTCCTGGGGAAGGTTCATCCGCCCAGGGTTAGTCGGGAGCTAAGGCGAGGCCGAAAGGCGTAGTCGATGCACAACTGGTTGATATTCCAGTACCACTGTGCCCGCGCCAACTTCTACGGGATCTGCTAAGGGGCTGCCTTCGGGCGAACCGACCCGGTCCTTCATGAAGAGCGATGGGGTGACGCAGGAGGGCAGGTCAACCCGGACTGATGGATGTTCCGGGGTAAGCATGTAGGGGGTCCCATAGGCAAATCCGTGGGGCATTAACTCCGAGATGCGATGCCGAGCCGTTTCAGGCGAAGTGACTGATCCCATGCTGCCGAGAAAAACCTCTAGCGAGTTGGCACAGTGCCCGTACCCCAAACCGACGCAGGTGGGCAGGTAGAGAATACCAAGGCGATCGAGAGAACTCTGGTTAAGGAACTCGGCAAATTGCCCCCGTAACTTCGGAAGAAGGGGGGCCTCAGTAGGGTGAAGGACTTCGCGTCCCTAGCCCGAGGAGGCCGCAGAGACCAGGGCCAAGCGACTGTTTACTAAAAACACAGGTGCGTGCGAAGTCGCAAGACGATGTATACGCACTGACGCCTGCCCGGTGCCGGAAGGTTACGGGGAAGGGTTAGTTCCTTCGGGAGCGAAGCTCTGAACCTAAGCCCCGGTAAACGGCGGCCGTAACTATAACGGTGAGTTTCGCAACTGGCCGTTATAAAACCTCACTATATGCTGGAACACCCGAGTATCCGGTGGTACTCGTTCCCAAGGGTCGTAAGGACCGGGAGCAGTGACAATCCATCCGGTGCGGACAATCAGCAGGAAACCGCGTCAGCGGGATCCTCAGAGACTGCACGTGAGGCACATCGATCGAACGCCATGATCGAACCGTGAAGGTACAGTCCGATCCCCATGGCGATATGGGGAGTGAGACAGAAATGATCTCACCACGATTCACTCGGCCGGCTGCAATACGAGCCCAAGAGTGAAGCGGAGTAACAACATGCCTAAGGTAGCGAAATTCCTTGTCGGGTAGAAACAAACAAACTGCCCTGCACGGGGGCGACCCCGTGTGCACACCCGCTCATAACGGCGAAACCCTCACCGGCTGCAGGTAGCCGGCGGGCAATGCCGTGGGAAGTCCTCTGCCTCGAGATTCGAGGTATGACCCCGTAACGACTGATCCCTTCGGGGAGAGGCTCCGGACACTGTCACACCCGGTCCATACGATCCGGGAGTGGCAAATCTACGGACGGAGCAATACGCGGGCTCTCAGAGCAGACACCTGACGAATCTCCCGTCGTACATCTCCGGATACGTGGACGGAGAGGGATGCTTTACGGTCTCGATCTCACCTCGCCCGACTCTCCGAGTCGGCTGGGAGGTGCGGCCGAGCCTCTCGGTCAGCCAGAACGGCGACCGCAACGAGGTGCTCCTGGAGATCCAGGACTACTTCGGATGCGGGACCCTTCGGCCTGACCGCAGCGACAAGACCGTGAAGTGGGAGGTCCGAAGCCTCCCGCTCCTCATCGAGCGAGTAATCCCTCATTTTCACCGCTATCCGCTGCGCTCGGGTAAGAGCAACGACTTCGAGCTGTTCGCCTCCACTTGTGGAGCGATGGCGACAGGCCGGCATCTCGAACCCGAGGGCTTGAGCGAGATCGTGCGATGGGCCGGCGCAATGAACCCGAGCGGTAAGCGAAGGTTTGCACCGGAGCAGATTCTCAGGTCACTTCTGAGATGAAGGCATAGTCTGTCCCGCTGGAAACAGCGGATAAAGACGAAGTTCCGACCTGCACGAATGGCGTAACGACTTGGCTACTGTCTCAACCAGAGACTCGGCGAAATTGCACGACGAGTAAAGATGCTCGTTTCCCGCGGAAGGACGGAAAGACCCCGTGGACCTTTACTGCAGCTTGGTATTGGGTTTCGGTCTTCGTTGTGTAGGATAGGTGGGAGTCTGGGAAGCCGGGGCGTTAGCTTCGGTGGAGACAACCTTGAAATACCACCCTGCGAATGCTGGAGCTCTAACCTAGGCCCGTAATCCGGGTCAGGGACAGTGACAGGTGGGCAGTTTGACTGGGGCGGTCGCCTCCTAAAATGTAACGGAGGCGCTCAAAGGTTCCCTCAGCCTGGTTGGCCATCAGGCGTCGAGTGCAAAGACACAAGGGAGCTTGACTGCGAGACCAACAAGTCGAGCAGGTACGAAAGTAGGACTTAGTGACCCGGCCATGGCATGTGGAAGCGTGGTCGATCAACGGATAAAAGGTACCCCGGGGATAACAGGCTTATCTTGCCCAAGAGTCCACATCGACGGCAAGGTTTGGCACCTCGATGTCGGCTCGTCGCATCCTGGGGCTGAAGCAGGTCCCAAGGGTTGGGCTGTTCGCCCATTAAAGCGGTACGCGAGCTGGGTTTAGAACGTCGCGAGACAGTGGATTCCGCGCTGTCTATAAATTCGGCTATATGCTGGAAACTCCGAGTATCTGGTGGTACTCGTCCGTGTCTCACCCTCTACGTAGGGTCCGAGCATGGGCAGTGAAAATCCATCCAGTGCGGACAATCAGCAGGAAAGGCTGGATGCGCACCATCGAGTTCGTCGAGGAGAGGGAACGTAGGAAGACCTAGTGACGAGGGTCATTCCCCCACTTCGACGGCGTTACTTCGTGCATCCAGAATCCTCAGAGACTATACGCCGAACACCGTGAAATAGAGCGGTGAAGATATAGTCCGACCTGCATGGCGACATGCAGAGCCAGGCAGAAATGACCTGGCCCTCTGACACTCCAAAGGGGAGTGCCGGCGGTAACAAATGTGTCGGTCCCTATCCTCCGTGGGCGCAGGAGACTTGAGGAGAGCTGTCCCTAGTACGAGAGGACCGGGACGGACGGAGCTCTCGTGTGCCAGTTGTTCCGCCAGGAGCATGGCTGGTTTGCGACCTCCGGAAGAGATAAGCGCTGAAAGCATCTAAGCGCGAAACTCGCTTCGAGATGAGGTCTCCCACCGGGTTAACCGGGTAAGGCCCCTGGTAGACGACCAGGTTGATAGGCCGGAGGTGTAAGCACGGTGACGTGTTCAGCCGACCGGTACTAATCGGCCGAGGGCTTGATCGCACTTTCAAGTATTCAACGACAACGTTCGTGCTCGCTATGGAGTCCTCGGAGTTACTGCCGAGACTGACAGATGATCCGGTGGCCATGGCGGCGGGGACACACCCGTTCCCATTCCGAACACGGCAGTTAAGCCCGCCCGCGCCGATGGTACTTGGGGGTAGACCCCCTGGGAGAGTAGGACGCCGCCGGTTCTTTCGAAGATGACGCCCGCCCTTTGTGGCGGGCGTCATCGCGTTTTCACACATGCGACCGGTACGGTTGCGTGTTCACCCCCGCAAACAACGACAGGAACTCAGTGGAAGACCCGCTGCGCAAGCCGCGACGCGCCGAGCAAGGCAAATCCGCCCGATCACCCGGGCGGCCGCCGATGCGCGCGCCCGAACGAGGCGCGGGTCGTACCGGGGGACGCCCTGCTTCGGGACGCTCGAGCGGCCGCCCCGACCTGCGCGGCGCAGGCAAGGGTCGTCCGGAATCACGGGGAGCCAGCGCGAGTGGCGGGCCGAAGCCGCGTCCGAGCACCGCGAGGTCGTCCGGAGACGCGTACCGGGGGCCGGCCCGAGCCCCGATCCACCGGCCGTCCGGCGCCACGCTCGAGCACCACGCGGACGGGCACCGGGAGACCGGAGCCGCGCGGCCGTTCCGGCGGTCGCCCCAACGCGGGTGGCACCGGTGGACGAGGCCGTCCCGAGCTACGCGGCGGTCGGGGTCGTCCCGACGCCGGCTCCGGACGTCCGGAAGGAGTTCGCGGCCGCACGAGCGGCGCGCCCGGGGCACGTGCCGGGGGCGGACGAGGTCGTCCGCCGTCCGGGACCAAGAAGCGGACTTCCCGCAATACCGACGACAACAATCCGACGCGCAGTGGCATCCAGTACCCGAGCCCGCGCTACCGAACGAGAGACGCGGCGCCCGAGCCGGTTGCCCCGAAGGAGCGTCCGTCGTTGCGGCGCGTCCGCGGTGCCGGCTCGACCAAGTCGGCGCCGAGCAAGCCTGCGAAGCGGACCCGCAAGTCCAAAACGACGAGCGCGAAGCGGGGTCGGGTTCGCTCGACCGAGGCGAGCGTCGAGCTCAAGCGGGTAGCCGGCCGCGGCGCGACGCGAGCGCTCCAGGAGCTCGAGCGCGCCGCCGAGGCATACAACGCCGGCCACGAACGCGACGCGATGCGCATCGTTCGCCCGTTGCGCGAGGCCTATCCCGATGTCGCCGCGATCCGTGAGCTGCTCGGCTTGTGCCACTACCGGCTGGGCCAGTTTCCCGCCGCTGCGAAGGAGCTCGGGCACTTCGCCGATCTCACCGGCTCGGTCGATCAGCACCCGGTGTTGATGGACTGCGCCCGCTCGCAGAAGAAGTACTCGCGGGTGGAGTCGTTGTGGGACGAGCTTTCTGCCGCGTCGCCGTCGGCCGCGCTCGTGACCGAGGGTCGCATCGTGCTCGCGGGTTCGCTCGCCGATCGGGGCCGGTTGCGTGACGCGATCGCGCTGCTCGAACGCCGCGGCAACGGTGTGCAACGTCCGGCCGATCATCACCTGCGGCTCTGGTACACGCTCGCCGATCTCTGCGAACGCAGCGGCGACCTGCCCCGCGCCCGGGAGCTCTTCGACCGCGTGCGCAAACGGGACGCGTCGTTCGCCGACGTTGCCGAGCGTCTCGTCGCCCTCAGCTGAGACTGTCTCAGGCCGGCGATACCTTCACGCTGCTTCCTCGCTCAGCACTTCCTCGTTCATTGCACCGCGCATCTCGCGCCAACGAGGAGGCAAGGAATGCCGAAAGCCGAAACCATCACCGAAACCGCGCTCAACCTGGCAGTCGTCCGGGGCGAGGTCTCGAGTCCGCCCGACGTGCGGGTGTTGCCGTCCGAAGCCGTGCTCGTCCAACTCCAGGTGACGACCCGGCTCGAGACCGAGACGTTGTCGACCCCGGTCGCGGTGTGGAACCCGCCCGCGTGGGTCGAGGAGCTCGAGCCCGGAACCGAGATCGTCGTGGTCGGGCGCGTGCGCCGGCGCTTCTTCCGCGCCGGTGGTGCGACCGCATCCCGGGTCGAGCTCGAGGCCGACGTGATCGCGCGTGCGAGCGACCGTCGCCGTGTGCGCGCCGCGGTCCGGAAGGTGAACGCCGCGCTCGAAAGCCTCGAGGGGTGATACGAGTCGTGATCCCGAGGGGTAGAGCGGGGAGGCGTGAAAGAGGTGTGAAGAGAGCCGCCCCAGCACCAGTTCGCGCGGCTGGTGGAGTTACAGTGGCAGTGTTAGCGGCCGATTGGACGTTGCGCGCGCTCGGGCGTGACCGGCCGAAAAACCGAATCGTTCTTGTACATATCGGGTCAGAACGCCCAAGCCGAGCACAGAACGAGCTAGCCAAGAAAGCAGAGGTCAACGGTGACCCTAGAAGCCAGCCCGACTCGTCGGGTGGAAACGCTTGGCGGCGTGGTGATCCGGTTTGCGGGCGACTCGGGCGACGGGATGCAGCTCGTCGGAGATCGCTTCACCGAGCTCTCCGCCGCATTCGGCAACGACCTCGCGACGCTGCCGAACTTCCCTGCAGAGATCCGCGCCCCCGCCGGCACCATCGCCGGAGTGTCGTCATTCCAGGTGCACATCTCGGATCACGAGATCTCGACACCCGGTGACACGCCGAACGTGCTGGTCGCGATGAACCCGGCCGCACTCAAGGCCAACCTGCGCGACATGACTCCGGGATCGACGTTGCTGATCAACGTCGACGCGTTCGACACCCGCAACCTCGACAAGGCCGGCTACGAATCGAACCCGCTGCGTGACAGCTCGCTCGCTCCGTACCGCGTCTACGAAGTGCCGATGACCTCGATCACGATCGAGGCGACCAAACCACTCGGCGTGAAGCCGCGTGACGCAGAGCGCTCGAAGAACTTCTTCGCGCTCGGCCTGATCTCGTGGATGTACAACCGGCCGACCGAGCCCTTGATCCAGTGGATCAAGACCCGCTTTTCGAACCGGACCGAGGTGCTGGAGGCCAACACTGCGGCGTTCCGCGCCGGGTACAACTTCGGCGAGACCGCGGAGCTGTTCGACCACCCGTACGAGGTCAAGCCCGCCCATCTCGCGCCCGGCACCTACCGCAACATCACCGGCAACGTCGCCTTGTCGTACGGACTCGTCGCCGCGGCCCAGCAGGCGAAGCTCCCGATCTTCTACGCGTCGTACCCGATCACTCCGGCGTCCGACATCCTGCACGAGCTGTCGAAGCTCAAGAACTTCGGCGTGAAGACCCTGCAGGCCGAAGACGAGATCGCGGCCGCGGGCGCCGCGGTCGGCGGTGCGTTCGCAGGCAGTCTCGCGATCACCGCGACCAGCGGCCCGGGGGTCGACCTCAAGTCGGAAGCGATCGGGCTCGCGATCAGCCTCGAGCTCCCGCTGGTGTTGATCGACGTGCAACGCGGCGGTCCGTCGACCGGGCTGCCGACCAAGACCGAGCAGGCCGACCTGTTGCTCGCGATGTACGGCCGCCACGGCGAAGCGCCGTTGCCGATCGTCGCCGCGCAGTCGCCGGCCGACTGCTTCGACGCCGCGTTCGAAGCGGTTCGGCTCGCGCTCAAGTACCGCACGCCGGTGATCCTTCTCACCGACGGCTATCTCGCCAACGGCGCCGAGCCGTGGAACCTGCCCGATCTCGACGCGATGCCCGACATCTCGGTGCCGTTCGCGACCGAGCTCAACCACGGCGACGAGTTCTGGCCCTACCTGCGCGATCCCGAGACGCTGGCGCGGCCGTGGGCGGTTCCGGGCACGCCGAAGTTGATGCACCGCATCGGTGGTCTCGAGAAGGAAGACGGCACCGGCAACGTCAGCTACGACGCCGAGAACCACGACGCGATGGGCCGCATCCGCGCCGCCAAGATCGCCGGGCATCGCCAACGACATCCCGCCGACCGATCTCGACGACGAAGACGGTGCCGAGTTCCTCCTCCTCAGTTGGGGTGGAACGTGTGGCGCGGCGAAGGCGGCCAAGAGTCGTATCCGGGCGCGCGGGTCGAAGATCGCGCACGCGCACCTGCGCCACATGAACCCGTTCCCGGCCGACCTCGGCGACATCGTGCGCCGGTACAACCAGATCCTGGTACCCGAGATCAACCTCGGTCAGCTGTCGAAGTTGATCCGGGCCGAGTACCTCGTCGACGCCAAGAGCTTCACGCAGATGTTCGGCGTGCCCTTCCGGGCCGCCGATCTCGAACGCGCAATCCTGGAGATGATGGACAGTCATGAGTGACGACAACGGCACGCCGGTAAAGCTGGCCCGCAAGGACTTCCAGTCGGATCAAGAGGTTCGTTGGTGTCCGGGCTGCGGTGACTACGGCATCCTCACCGCGATCCAGCTGATGTTGCCCGAGACCGGGATCAAGCCCGAAGACCTCGTGTTCGTTTCGGGGATCGGTTGCGCGGCGCGCTTGCCGTACTACATGAACACGTACGGCATTCACTCCATCCACGGGCGCGCGCCCGCGGTCGCGACCGGCGTCGCGCTGGCTCGTCCCGATCTCAACGTGTGGGTCATCGGCGGCGACGGCGACATGCTCTCGATCGGCGGCAACCACCTGATCCACGCGTTGCGCCGCAACGTGAACATGAAGATCCTCATGTTCAACAACCAGATCTACGGCCTGACCAAGGGCCAGTACTCACCGACGAGTGAGATGGGCAAGGTCACCAAGTCGACGCCGTTCGGCTCGCTCGACCACCCGTTCAACCCGATCTCGGTCGCGCTCGGCGCGGAGGCGACGTTCGTCGCCCGCACGCACGACATGGACCGCAAGCACATGACCGAGATGTTCACCCGGGCCAACGAGCACGTCGGTGCGTCGTTCGTCGAGGTGTACCAGAACTGCAACGTCTTCAACGACGGCGCGTTCGACGCGATCCTCAACAAGGACGCTCGCCCCGACATGCTCATCAACCTCGTGCACGGCCAGCCGATCCGCTTCGGCGCCGAACGCGAGATGGGCGTCGTGATGAGCGACATCGGCGAAGCGCAGATCGTGCGCGTCGCCGACGTCGGCGAAGACCGCATCCTCGTGCACGACGAGACCCGCCACGATCCGTCGTTGGCGTTCGCGTTGTCACGCCTCGCCGAGCACCCCGAATCGCCGACCCCGGTGGGCGTGTTCCGCGCAGTGAGCCGGCCGTCGTACGAGGTGGAGATGCAGCGTCAGCTCGTCGCCGCCGCCGAACGCAGCGGTCCCGGCGACCTGTCGGCGTTGCTGCGCTCCGCGCCGACCTGGACCGTCAACTAACACGAGTTCTCCGCTCAGTCGAGCTTGCGGAACACCATCCCCGAGCGCGGCTTCGGGGTGAAGAACGTCGTCTTCTGAGGCATGCGCGCGCCCGCGACCGCGGCGGCGCGCGTCTGCGCGACCGACACCGGGCTGCACAGGATTGCGGCGCCGGCGGCGCCCTTGTCGACCAGCGCGGCCACCGCCGCGGCGTCGTGCCAGAAACGCCACGTGGCTCCCGGTAAGAGCGGGGTGACCATCGCCTCGACGACCGCCGCATCCGTCGCGGCAACCGCGGGGTGCTCACCGGCCAAGGCGGCAGCACGCGCCTCCGGATCGGGAATCGCGAGATACAGCGTCGGCCCGGCGACGATGCCGAGCGCGTGCTCCTCGGCCATTCGGGCTTGAAACGCGGGGATGACCTCAGGCGAGTTGCCGGCGAACTCGACCACGCTGAAGCTCTGTTCGAGTTGGCCGACCAGATCGACGTATTCGGGCAGGTCGAGGAGCCGGTGGATCGGCTCGATGTCGAGCTCGTCGTCGACCAGCTCGACGACGAACATCATGATCCGGCCCGCACCGCCGACCGGTTCGCCCGCGGCGCGCAGCTCTTCGCGGTAGTTGCACGCGGTTTCGAAGCGGTGATGGCCGTCGGCGAGCACCAGGTTGGCGCCGCCGATGCGGGCGGAGATCTCCGCGATGCGCTCGGGGTCGTCGATCGCGCCGAGCTCGTGGATTACGCCGTCGGCGTCGACACAGGTGCCGAGATGGGTGTCGGGCTCGAGCCGATCGGTGAGGCCTTCGGAGAGGCTGAGCCCCCAGATCGGGTCGACGTTGGCCCGGGTCGCTCGCAGGAGCGCGAGCCGGTCGGACTTCGCCTTGGGCATGGTCCGTTCGTGGGGGAGCACGGTGGTGTCGCCGGGCTCGGGGAGTGCGAGTGCGCCGATGACCCCGCGGGTGTGGCGCGCGTCGCCTCGCAGATCGCGGAACTGCATGCGGTACGAGTAGAGCCGAGGCTCCGAATCGACGGCGAGTACGCCTTGGCGCTCCCACGACGTGAGGGCGGCCGCGGCCCGGTCGTAGCGATCGCCCTCGGCGTTCTCGTCGCGGGGGAGCAGTAGCCGGACCGCGTTGTGGGCCGCTCCCGACTCCAGCGCGGCGCGCTGATCCTCGTCGATCACGTCGTAGGGTGGAGCCGCGAGCGCCTCGAGATCCGCGCCGGCGGTGTTGCAGTCGTACCGCAGTCCGGCGAATGGAGAGAAGTCGGGCAAGGGGTGCTCCGGGTTCGGGAATGCCGACCGGTTGTAGCACAGCGACGAGCAGTTTCCGGAAGGCCGATTGAAGTGGAGAGCACGCTGTGAACGACGAGCACGACGCGTACGTCGCTTATCAGGAGGGCACGCGATTGCTCACCGACGGCAACGTGCACGCGGCGGTGATCGCGCTGGAGCGGGCGCGCCTGCTCGAGCCGGCCAAGAGCTCGGTGCGGGAGGCGCTCGCGCGCGCCTATTACCGCTCCGCGCGGTTCGCCGATTCGGAGCGCGAGTTCCGGGCCGCGCTCGATCTCGAGCCCGTGAACGACTACGCGCATTACGGCGTCGGGCTGTGCCGCCTCCGGGCCGGCGATCGCACCGGCGCACGCGCGCACCTGCGATTGGCGACGGTCATGCGTCCCGACAACCCCGACTACGTCAACGCATTGGCCGACGCGGAAACGCCGGTGGAGGGCGAGGAGTCGGGTGAAGCTGAGTCGTAGCACCGTCATTTGCTGCGATCTCGACGGTGTCGTCTGGCGCGGTGATACCCCGATCCCGGGTTCGGCGCAAGGCATCGCCGAGCTCCGGGCCGCTGGGTTTCGGGTCGTGTTCACGACGAACAATTCGAGTATCCCGATCGGCGGGTACGTCGAACGGCTCGCCGCGTTCGATGTGCCGGCAACTCCCGACGACGTGTGCACGAGCGCGCAGGCGGCCGCCGCGCTCATCGCGTCGAAAGTCGGGCCCGGCGCCGCCGTGCTCGCGGCCGCGGGACCGGGTGTGATCGAGGCGCTGCTCGATCGTGGATTGCGACCCGTGTCATCCCATGACGGCGACTCGGGCCCAGTCGTTGCCGTGGTGGTCGGCTTCCATCGCGATTTCGATTTCGCCGGTCTCACCATCGCGGCCGACGCCGCACGCGGATCGGCGCTGTTCGTAGCGACCAACACCGACCCGACGTATCCGATCGCCGGTGGCGTCGTGCCCGGAACCGGTGCGCTGGTCGCCGCGGTCGCGACCGCATCGGGCCGGTCACCCGAAATCGCGGGCAAGCCGCATCAGCCGATGGCCGATCTCGTCCGGTCGCGCTTCGGGACCGAGGGTGTGATGATCGGCGACCGGCCATCGACCGACGGCGCGTTCGCCGGGGCGCTCGGCTGGCCGTTCGCGCTGGTCCTGTCGGGTGTCGGCGGACCCGGCGGCGAGGAACCGGTGCCCGACCCGCGACCGGCGTTCGTCGCCGACGACCTGGCGCGCCTCGTCCCTCTAATTCTGGCCCACGAATTCTGACCCGATGATCCTGGCGCCATGATCCTTTGGAGTGTCACAGGGTCCACCTAGGCTTGCGGGCTTACGGCGCCCCCAGCCGTGACGCGACCGAAAGAGGAACGATGCCGCAGTCTCCCGACTGGAAGCGAGTGCTCGAGACGGGCATGCAGTTCACCGAGCTGCGCCGGTCACAGGCGCACCAGCTCGCCATAGATCTGGTGGCGCAGGGTCAACTCGCGCGTGATCAGGTCGGCGCCGCGGTCGACGAGCTGATCGAGATCAGCCGCCACCGCAGTGAGGAGCTGCGCAAGGTCGTGAGCTCCGAAGTGCAGCGTCAGCTCGGCGCGCTCGGCCTCGCCACGCAAAACGATCTTGCCGCGCTCGAACGCCGCCTCCGGGGTGCGGCGAAGGCGCCGGCCAAGGCTTCGGGCGCAACCAAGAAGTCGCCGAAGACCGCCCCGGCCAAGAAGGCGCCCGCCAAGAAGGCACCGGCCAAGAAAGCTCCTGCGAAGAAGGCCGCGGCCAAGACCACCGCGGCCAAGGCCACCGCCCGAAAAGCGCCGGCCAAGAAGACGCGCTGAGCGGCAGGTGCGGCGCCGCCTCGATGTCGAGCTCGTTCGGCGTGGGCTCGCGCCCAGTCGCACGCGGGCCGTCGACGACATCGTGGCGGGTCGGGTCTGTGTAGGCGGCGCGCTCGCGACGACCGCCGCGCGGCAGGTCGACGCCGCGGAAGCGATCGTCGTCACCCCCGAAACCGACGGTCCCGCGTTCGTCTCGCGGGGCGGGGTCAAGCTCGCGGGCGCGCTCGACGCGTTCGGGGTCGACGTGGCCGGGAAGCGCGCGATCGACGTCGGCGCGTCGACAGGTGGGTTCACCGACTGCCTGTTACGGCGCGGGTGCCGCGCACGTGGTTGCCATCGATGTCGGCCGGGGCCAGCTCGCGTGGACGCTCCGCAACGACGAACGGGTCACCGTGATGGAGCGCACCAACGTGCGGGAGCTCGCGGCGGGTGCGATCGATCCGCTCGCCGACGTGTGTGTCGCCGATCTTTCCTTCATCTCGTTGCGCACGGTCGCACCCAACCTGTGTGTGTTGACCACGGCTGCGGCGGATTTCGTGCTGTTGGTGAAGCCCCAGTTCGAAGCGGGCCGGGGCCGGGTCGGCAAGGGTGGGATCGTGCGCGACCCGGTCGTGCACGCGGGCGTGCTGCGCGATGTGGTTTCCGGCCTCGACTCGTCGGGGCTCGGCGTGCGCGAGTTGGCGGTCTCGCCGTTGCGCGGCGCCGACGGGAACATCGAGTTCTTCGCGCTCGCGCGCCGAGACCGGGCGACGGTGGGCGAAGCCGACATCGAACGGATCGTCGCGCGTTGCTCACGGATCTGGTGCCCACGGAACTGACGCACAGATCGGTGATGACGCATGACCGCACGTATTGGCGCGGTCGGCCTGGTACCGCACCGCGAGCGCCGGGTCGCGCACGAGCTCGCGAGCGCGGCGGCCCGCTGGTTCGGAGACAACGGCGTCGCGGTGCGCATTCCCGGTCCGGAGGCGAAGGCGTCCGGCCTCGGCGATCTCGCCGTGGAACCCGACGGGTTCTCCGACGGGCTCGATCTCGTGATCTCACTCGGTGGCGACGGCACGATGCTCCACGCGGTCGACCTCGTGTACCCGGCGCCGGTTCCGATTCTCGGCGTCAACGTCGGCCAGCTCGGCTATCTCACCGAGGTCGAACCCGACGAGCTCGATGCGTCGCTGCCGCGGTTGCTGTCGGGCGACTTCGCGGTGTCGGAGCGGATGGTGCTCGCGGTGCACGTCGTGTCGGAGGGCGCGGCGAGGGGCACCTGGTTCGCGCTGAACGAGGCGGCGCTGGAGAAACAGCGGAGCGGGCACCTCATCCGGCTCGACGTGTCGATCAACGGAAGCCCGTTCACCACGTACGCGGCCGACGGCGTCATCGTCGCGACTCCAACCGGCACCACCGCCTACTCGTTCTCGGTGCGGGGCCCGATCGCCTCGCCCGCGTTGCGGTGCCTGGTGCTCACACCGGTGTCGCCGCACATGTTGTTCGACCGGTCGCTCGTGCTCGCCGACAGCGAAGAGCTCGGTTTCGTGGTGTGCGACGACCAGGGCGTGGTGCTCACGCTCGACGGTCGCGAGCTGGGCAAGCTCGGCGCGGGCGATCAGGTGTCGTGTGTTGCCGCGGCTGAGCCGTTGCAGCTCGCGAGCTTGAAGGCGCGTGACTTCCACCAAGTGTTGAAGGCGAAGTTCGCCCTTCCCGACCGGTGACCGGCCGATGTTGAACGAGGCGACGTTGAGCGAGATGATGTTGAGCGAGCGATGCTGGTAGAGCTGCGAGTCGAGAACCTCGGCATCATCTCCGACCTGTTGCTGACCATGGGTCCGGGCATGACCGTGATCACGGGCGAGACCGGCGCGGGCAAGACGCTCATCGTCGACGCGCTCGACCTGTTGTGCGGCGGTCGCGCCGATCCCGCGTTGGTGCGCGACGGCTCCGACGAAGCGCGCGTCGAGGGCCGCTTCGTCGACGGCGACGACGAAGTCGTGTTGGCGCGTGTGATTCCCGCCGTCGGGCGCACGCGCGGGTACATCGACGGTCGCCTCGCGAGTGCGACCGAGCTGGGGGAGCGCGGGCGCGCGCTCGTCGATCTGCACGGGCAACACGCGCACCAGTCGCTGCTCGTTCCCGCCGAGCAACGCGATCTGCTCGACCGGTTCGCGGGCGCACCCGCGGCGGCGGCCCGTTCGGCGCTGCTGGTTGCGCGCGCGGCGCGCCGCCACGTCGACGGGGAGATGGCCGCGATCGGTGGCGACGACCACCTGCGCGCCCGCACGATCGACTTGTTGCGGTACGAGCTCGCGGAGATCGACGCGGCCGAGCTCGTCGACGCCGACGAAGAAGAGAGCCTCGTCGCGCAAGAGGAGTTGCTGGCCGACGCGGAAGCGCTGCGGGCGGCACTCGACGACGCGCACGAGAAGCTCGAAGGTCCCGCGCTCGACGCGTTGGGTGGTGCGATCGCGGCGATCGATGCGCGCGCCCCGTTCGTGGCGATGGCCGACCGGCTGCGCGCGCTCCAGATCGAGACCTCGGAAGCGGTGCACGACATTCGCGTCGCGGCGGAAGCGATCGTCGCCGATCCGGAGAAGCTCGCGGCGGTGCAACAGCGGCGGGCGCGACTGCGCGAGTTGGTGCGCAAATACGGGCCGACGTTGGCCGAGGTCCAGGCGTACGCGATCGACGCGCGCGAACGGTTGGCGAAGATCGAAGGCCATGAAGCGAGAGCTGCGGCGCTCGAAGCCGAACGGGCCGAGGCCGACCAGGCGGTGGCGAAGGCCGCGGGCGCGCTGTCGAAGGCCAGGCGAGCCGCGGCGCCGGCACTCGCAAAGGCGGTTCAGGCCGGGTTGCGGGAGCTCGCGATGCCCAACGCCAACTTCGAAGTTGCGGTGGAACCGGGCGATCTCGTGGCCGCAGGCGAAGACGGCGCCGACGATGTGACCTTCCTGCTCGCCCCCAACCCGGGTGAGCCCGCCCGGCCCCTCGCCAAGGCGGCTTCCGGCGGCGAGCTCGCTCGCGCGATGCTTGCGCTCAGAGTCGTCCTCTCCGCGGCGCCGCCGACCCTCGTCTTCGACGAGGTGGACGCGGGCATCGGGGGAGAGGCCGGCACCGCTGTCGGCCGCGCGCTCGCCACGCTGGGGGGAGGGCACCAAGTGTTGTGTGTGACCCATCTCGCGGCAGGTCGCCGCGTTCGCCGACGCGCAGGTCGCAGTGTCGAAGGCCGAGACCAAGGGGCGCACGGTCGCGCGCGCGGAGTTGCTGCTCGACGACGCGCGCGCGTCGGAGAGATCTCGCGGATGCTGGCCGGGGTCGGCGAGTCGGCGCACGCTCGCAGTCACGCGGGCGAGCTACTCGCGAAGGCGCAGACGACGCGCGCGAAGGTCCGGCGATGAGGCCTGTACCTCGTAAGGCTGTTCTCATGAAGTTGCGGCGCCGGCGCAAAGAGCGCACGGTCGAGGTGCGCGGCATCGCGAAGGTCGATCGGCGTACAAAAGATCTCACTCGCCGGCTCGTCGCCGGTGACATCGCGGTCATCGACCACGCCGATATCGATCGGGTGGCCGCCGACACGTTGGTCGCGGCCGGAGTCGTCGGCGTCGTCAATGCGAGCCCGTCGATCTCGGGTCGCTACCCCAACGGGGGACCGATCCGCATCGTCAACGCGGGGATCCCGCTGCTCGACGCGGCGGGTCCGGGGATCATGGATCAGATCCGCGACGGCGATCTGATCGAGTTGCACGACGGCGCGCTCTGGCGCGACGGAGAGAAGGTCGCGGCGGGGGAGATGCTCGAGGCGTCCGAGATCGAGCTGCGGATGGAAGACGCGCGGCGAACGATCGGCGTCGAGCTCCAGAAGTTCGCGCGCAACACCCTCGAGTACATCGACAGCGAGGCGTTGATCACCTTCGAGCCGCTCCAACTTCCGCCGTTGCGCGCCAAGATCCGCGGGAACCATGTGTTGGTCGTCGTGCGCGGTCACGACTACGAGCACGATCTCAAGGCGCTGCGACCATACATACGCGAGTACCAGCCGGTGAAGATCGCGGTCGACGGCGGCGCCGACGCGCTGCTCGCGCTGAACCTGAAGCCCGACATCATCATCGGTGACTTCGACTCACTTTCCGATACCGCAATGCACTGCGGCGCGCAGCTCATTCATCATGTGCATCCCGACGGACGCGCGCCCGGACGCGAGAACCTGCTGGCCGCGGGTGTGAGGTACGACGAGTTCGTCGCCGAAGGGATGAGCGAAGACGCGGCGTTGCTGATCGCGTACGAAGCGGGCGCGACGCTCATCGTTGCGGTCGGAACGCACGCGACGATGGTCGAGTTCCTCGACAAGGGCCGCCGCGGCATGGCGTCCACGTTCCTCACGCGCCTGCGACTCGGACCCGCACTCGTCGATGCGAAGGGTGTCGGCCGTCTGTACGAGGGCCGGATCCGCCGCCGCGACATGCTGTTCCTCGTTGGCTCCGCGATCGCGGCGATGGTTGCGATGATCTACGCGTCGCATTCGCTGCATGTGTTCCTCGACGGGTTCCGGTTGGTGTTCAGCGATGCCTGGGAGCGGATCACGAGCTGGTTCTGAGTCGCCGTCGATCCGGGTGCTCCGCCGCCTAGGCTCTCCCGGCTGCCATGATCAACTTTCGCTTTCACCTCGTTTCGCTCGTCGCCGTGTTCCTCGCAATGGGCCTCGGAATCCTCGTCGGGTCCACCGTCATCGATCAGAAGATCGTCAACCGGCTCGACACGGAGATCCGCCGCGTCAGCAAGGACAACGACGCGCGCAAGGCCGAGAGCAAGCAGCTCGCCCAGCAGAATTCCGACCAGCAGGACTTCATCGAGCTCACCGCGCCCTATGCGGTCGACGGCCGGTTGGATGGGCAGTCGGTGGCCATCGTCGCCGAGCGCGGGGTCGACGGTGGAGACGTCAAGAAGACCGAGACGATGTTGCGCAGCGCAGGCGCGTTTGTACCAGTCGTGTTGTGGCTCGACGATTCGTGGTTGCTCGACACCGATCAACGCACGAGCGATCTCCAGACGGCGCTCGGCGTGCAGGGCGATCAGCAGGTGATGCGCGCGCGTGCCCTCGATGTGCTCGCGCGCCGCCTCGCGGCCGCGCCACCGAAGCCCACGACCACGACGACCGCGAAGTCGACGTCGACGTCGAAGCCGGCGTCGTCGACGACCGGGCGTTCCACCACGACGACCACCGTGCCCGCGAAGGTCGACGTGCTCAGCACACTCGACTCCGCCGGTTTCCTGAGTGTGAGCGACGGGAATGCGTCGGACCTCTCCAACTTCCCGACCCGCACCGGACACGTACTCGTGATCACCGGCGACAAGAGTCACTTCGCCGGCACGGGGATGACCGCCGCGATCGCACATGCGCTCGTGCGCGCGGGCGTGCCGTCGGTGGTCGCCGCGATCTACGACGCCGGGAGTGACACCGACAATCCGCCCGAGCGCGGCGCGTCGCTCTCGTCGGTGCTCGACGATCGAGTGCTGTCGAAGGCGGTCTCGACGATCGACGACCTCGATCTCGAACAGGGTCGCATCGGCGCGACGTTGACCCTCGAAGTCGTTGCCAGCGAGATCGGGCACTACGGATACGGTCCCGACGCGTCGGCACCCCTTCCGCCCCATCCATCGTGACGCCCGCCGAACCGCCTACCCCGGTCGATCAGGCCCCCCCGGTGGAGCCGGCTGCTCCAGACCCGCACCGCTCAGTCGCACGCGCCGCAGTCGGGATGGGCGGCATCACCGCGGTCTCGCGCCTCGCGGGATTCGTGCGCGTGCTCGTGATCGCGGCCGTCCTCGGGACGACGTATCTCGGCAACACGTTCCAAGCCGCGAACTCGGTCTCGAACGTGTTGTTCGAGCTGCTCGCCGCGGGTGCGTTGTCGGCGGTGCTCGTTCCGACCTTTGTTTCGTTGATCGATGTGGGCAACGACCGCGAGGCGGAGCGGCTCGCAAACGGACTGCTTGGATACGCGCTCGCCGCGCTCGGTCTGATCACGGCCGTCGGCATGGTGTTCGCGCCGCTCCTCGCTCGCTTGCTCTCGAGCGGGGCGCCCAACGCGCAGGTGGGCGCGCACCAGCGTCATCTCGCCACGTTCCTGCTGTGGTTCTTCCTCCCGCAAGTCGTGCTCTACGCGTTCGGGGCGATCGCCACGGGTCTGCTGTACGCCCGGCGCAAGTTCGCGATCACCGCGGCCGCGCCGATGGGCAGCACGGTCGTGATGATCATCTGCTTCGTGGCGTTCCGTGTGCTCGCGGGACCGAATCCCGGCTTCGATCTCACGACCGCGGAGAAGCTCCTGCTCGCGATCGCCGGTACGGGCGGGGTGATCGCCTACGTCGGCATCCTGATGTACGCGGTGCGCAAGACCGGATTCCGGGTGCGCCCGCGTTGGGATCGCGGCGATCCCGCGCTCTCGAAGTTCACCCGGCTCGCGGTCTGGGGAGTGTTGCTGCACTCGGGCGCGGCGATGTTGCTCGGCGCGTCGATCATCGCCGGCAACGGCGTCGCCGGTGGTGTGGTCGCGTATCAGGTCGCGTTCACGTTCTTCCTCGCGCCGTACGCGATTCTCGCGCAGCCGATCCACACCACGATCCTTCCCGGAGCTGTCGCGTGAGGCCGCCGCGGATGACCTCGACGCGTTCGCGGGATCGATCCGCTGGGCGCTGGATCGCATGGCCTGGCTCGTCATTCCGGTGTCGGCCGGGCTGGTCGCGCTCGCGCTGCCGATGATGCGACTCGTCGCGTTCGGGAGCGCAGCCAAGACCGGCCCCGCGCTGCTGGCGGCCGGCATCGCATCGCTCTCGCTCGGGTTGTACCCCTACGGCGCGTTCCTGCTCCTGGCCCGCAGCTACTACGCGCTCGGCGACAGTCGCACTCCCGCGATCGTCGCGATCGGTTCCGCGCTGGTCGGTGTCGCGGTGATGGTGATCGGCAGCCACGTCACGCACGGTGCCGCGCTCGTCGCCGCGCTCGGCATCGGCCACACGACGTCATATGTGCTCGGGGTCATCGTGCTCGGCATCGGCTGCCGCCGGCGCACCGGTCGGTCGATCGTGCCCCGGACCCTTCCGATCGCGGTGACGATCTCAGTGGTGGTGGCCGTCCTAGGGTGGCTGGCGATGCGAGCGCTGGATCCGAGTGGTCGCGTTGCGACCGTTGCCTGCCTCGCGGTCGTAGGCGGTATTTGCACGGGTATCTACGCGTTGGCCATCCGCCACTGGTGGCGAGCTCCCAACCTGGTCGCGAGCGACATCTGATGCGGCGGCGACTCACCCGTTCGGTTGTTCTCGCGCCCGCGCTCGCAATGGTGCTCGTGCTGACGGGCATGGGTGCGGCGGTGGCCGCGCCCGCGCATGCCGCCGCGAGCGGGCCGACAACCACGACAGTGCCGGCGCCGAAGACGACCCATCCCGGCGTCAACCGCGTGCTCGTCATCTCCCTGCCGACGATTTCCTGGGAAGACCTCGATCTCGAACGGCTGCCGAACCTGCGGCGCCTGTTCGAGCAGAGCGCGGTCGCCGACCTCATCGTGCGCGGCGTGGTTCGCCTCCCCACGTTGTCCGACGGGTATCTCACCATCGGAGCCGGGAGCCGATCAGTCGGCGTTTCCCGGACCGACAGCAAGTGCCTCGAGATGACCGAGCCGTTCGGGGAGACCACGGCGCGCGACGAGCTGGCGCGCCGCAACGGCGTGCCCGCGAGCACGATCCCGCGCTCTGCGATCGGGTGCTTCGACCAACGTCAGATCGTCGCCAAGAACAACAGCATGTTGTTCGACGCCGAGGTCGGTCTCCTGGGCGGCAGTCTCCAGGCGGCCGGTATCCAGCGCGCCGCGATCGGGAACGGCGACACCACGCTCACGCCTTCGGACTCGCCCGACAGCATCGACTACCAGCGGTACGCGCCACTCGCGCTGGCCGACGCGAACGGGATCGTGCCCGAAGGCAAGGTCGACTCGTCGCTCCTCGAACGCGACCCGACCGCGCCCTTTGGCGTGCGGCTGGATCCCGATCGCGTGCTCGCCGCGTTCGACCGGACCTGGAAGGCGCAGTCGTCGCGGCGAGCGGTCGTGCTCGTCGAGGCGAGCGACCTGCTGCGGATGCGCGCCGTACGAGCCGTTCCTCGCCGCGAGTGCGCGCGATCGCGATGCAGCGACGCGTGCTGAGCCAGAGTCGACGACCTGGTCGGTCACCTGCTGCAACGGGTCGACGCCGCGCACGACGCCGTGCTCGTCGTCGCGCCTTCGCAAAAGCGCGGACCGGGCCGGCTCACCGTCGTCTCACTGCGCGCGCCCGACGTCAAGCCCGGGCCTCGCGGAGTCGAACTGGACGCGGCACACCGGTCTCGTGCACATCGTCGACATCGGGCCGACGATCCTCGATCAACTCGGGTTCCAGCCGCCGGCGGCCATGGAGGGCCGGCCGATGTACTACGGCCGCTCGGGCGGTGACTTCTCCGATCGGCTTTCGTGGATGGTCGACACCAACACCGCGGCGCAGTTCCGCGACCGCGAGATCGCGCCGGTCACGCTGTGGTTCGTCCTGTTCCAGATCCTGCTGACCATTGCCGCGTTGGTCGCGTTCGTGTGGCTCGGCCGCCGCTCGTTCATCGCGATCGAGCTCGCCGCGCTCGTGCTCATCGGCTTCCTCGCCGCGATGTTCCTGGCCGGCTTCATTCCCTTCTACAACCTCGGCGTGGTGCCGTACTGGTTGTTCCTCATCGGGGTGGGGATCGCGATTGCGTTGATCTCGTGGTTCACGACCAGTCGGTCGGGGATCATGACCATCATCTGCCCGCTCGCGATCCTGGTGGGGTTGATCCTCGTCGACGTCGCGACGGGCGCGCGGCTGCAGTTCAACACGGTGTTCGGCTACACGCCGACGGTGTCCGGTAGGTACGCAGGCCTCGGCAATCTCGCCTACGCCGCGTTCTCGGCGGCCGCGCTGCTGCTCGCCGGTCTGCTCGCCGATCGCATCGGCGGTCGGAGAGGCGCGTTGGTCGCGATCGCGATCCTGGGCGCGGCGATCATCGTCGACGGTGCACCGTTCTTCGGGTCCGATGTCGGTGGTGTGCTCTCGATGGTTCCCGCGTACGCGGTGACCGCCACGTTGCTGCTCGGTTGGCGTTTGCGCGTGAAGCTCATCGCGATCTACGGCGCCGCGACGCTGGGGTTACTCGCGATCTTCGCCGCGATCGACTTGAGCCGGCCCGTCGACAAACGCACCCACCTCGGCCGGCTCGTCGCGTCGGGCGAGGGGCAGGGCGGATTCCACGCGGTCTCGTCGATGATCCAGCGCAAGTTGCAACAGAGCAACGCGGTGTACTCGAGCTCGATCTGGTCGATCATGTTCCCACTCGTGCTGGCGGGGATCGCGTATCTCATCTACCGCGTGCCCGGGCGTATGCGCGGACTGCACCAGCGCCTGCCCCAGTTCTCGACGTCGCTGATCGGCCTTGGTGTGCTGATCGTGCTCGGAACGCTGTTGAACGACTCGGGTATCGCGATCGCGGGGGTCATGCTCGGTGTCGTGACGCCGGTGCTGATCGTGATCACGGTCCGGGGCGACCGGGTCGCCGCCGGCACGGAGCGCGCCGCCCGTTGACCTCGCAGAGTCGTTGTTCGAGCCGCCGATACCGGAGCCGGCCGCGGAGTGATCGTCGTCCTCGGCATAGTCGTCGGCCTGCTGACGGTACGGCTCCTCGTCATGTCGGGTCGCGATGTGCTGGACGCGCCCGTGCTCGAGCGGCGTAACTTCCGCGACCGCCCGTTGCCGACCGCGGCGGGACTGCTCGTGGTGTTGGCGGTACTGATCGTCGAGGCCGGGCGCGACACGCTCGGCGCGTTCGGGCTCGGTGACGAACCGGGTAAGAACATCGCGCGCGCGCTCGTGCTGTTCGCGTGCATCGGCTTCGGGCTCCTCGGGCTGATCGACGATCTCATCGGCACCGACGGCGACCGCGGGTTTCGCGGGCACCTGCGCGCGGTCGCGCACGGCCGGGCGACCACGGGCGCGATCAAGATCTTCGGCGGTGCCGCGGTCGCGTTGGTGCTCGCGTCGAATGTGTCGTTCGTGTCGGGCCGGCGGTTGCTCACCGACGCGGTCCTCATCGCGCTCGCGGCCAACCTCGCGAATCTGCTCGATCGTGCGCCGGGCCGCGCGATCAAGTTCGGGCTCGTCGCGTGGGTGCCGATCGCGATCGTCGCGGGCGGTGACGCGGTCGGCATCGCGATCGCGCCGGTGATCGGCGCGTTCTGCGGGCTGCTCGGCGACGACCTACGCGAGCACCTGATGCTCGGCGACACCGGCGCCAACGTGCTCGGCGCGGTGCTCGGGCTCGCGGTGGTGCTCGACGTCGGGCGCGGCCCGCGGAACTTCGTGTTGATCGGGTTGATCCTGCTGACGATCGCGGCGGAGATGATCTCGTTCAGCACGTGATCGAGCGCGTGCCGCTCCTGCACCGCTTCGACATGCTGGCGGACGCGCCAGTCGCGACGAATGACGCGACCATGTAGCTACGGGTCGGCAGGTCGGGCGCAGCCAGAGCGCGCGGTCGTGGGCGTAGCGGTCGGCCGGCACGAGTCCGGCGCGGCGCAACGCCGTCGGGCAGTCCGTGCAGCTCCTTGGCGAACCGTTCCGTCCAGACCACGACTGCGCACACGTCGTGGATCATCCGCGGCGTCGGGCGACGGACGCGGTCGTGAGCATGTGCTGGTCGATGCGCTTCTGTGAGGTGTCGTTCATCAGTTTCGGTGTGCGCAGACCGGCGCGGTACACGTAGCCGGGATCGTCGCTGATCACCTGCGCGTTGGTAGGGAACGCGCGCAGCCGGATCATCAGTGCCGCGTCGTTACCGCGGTAACCCGACGGTACGAGGATCGCGTGCAGGTTGTGCGCCGACCAGGGCACGAGGAGCACCAGGAGAACGAGCAGCACGCGCGTGGGGACCGCGCGAGCACCGCGGCCAGCAGCGAGAGTGGCGGCACGATCGCCGCCAGATGATTGCGGTACAACGCCGGCTCGAGCACGAGCACCAACGCGGTCACCACCGCCCACGCGGCGAGCACCATCACATCGGGGAACGTCACTCGGGTCGGCCGGGCGACGACGACCAGTGTGATCAACGCGAAGACCAGCGCGGCCACCACGAGCACATCGCGACTCGCCAGCGTGGAGAAGAGCTTGCGCAGCTGGCTGGTCTTCGAATACCGGGGCCCGGCGCCGCCGTTGTACGCGATCGACTGGTCCCACACGTTGCCGAGCCCCCACGGCAACGCGGATGCGAACCACACCGCGACGGCGGCGCCGACCGCGATCGCGAGATGATCGGTGCGCCGGCGCGACCACAGCCACCAGCCGACGGGAATCGCGACCGGGAGTACCAGCGGCTTGACCGCGAGCGCGGCACCGATCGACCACGCCGGTCAGGAGCGCGCGCCGCGCGCGCGGATTGGAGCGGTATACGAGCGCGGCCCAGACCGCGCAGAGCGCGAGCGCGTTCGCGGTGCCGTCGCCGGTGGTCTGGCCGGTCGTCCAGATCATCGTCCCCGACGTTGCGAGCAGTACGCCCGCGATCACGCCCGCCTTGTTACCGGCGAGGCGACGCGCGATCGCCCACGCCGCGATCGTCGCCGCGATTCCCGCGAGCATGGGTGTGACGCGCGGACCGTTGAGCGTGCGGAAGCCGAGGAGATCGCCCACGTACAACAACGGGAAATGCAAGCGGTCCCTGCGCGGAGAACACGCCGGTGTACGGCGCGAGACCGTGGCGCATGTCGATGACCGACACGCCGTAGACACCGTCGTCGTAGAGGAGATGGCGTGACGCGAAGAACGCCGGGAGCCGCACCGCGACCGTCAGGGCCACGAGCAGCGGCGCGATATACCACCCAGACCGCCGACGTTTCGGGTCGAAGATGGCCGGCGCGGTTGGGCGCCGCCACTCCGGCCGGGTCCGACATCAGCCAAACCGTATGGCACGCCCGGCCAATTTCCGGCTCATGCGAGGTCACCGAGGATGTCCGAGCTGGGTGCTACCGTCGACCCATCGACGGCGGCGGGTGCACGAGCGGGCCCGTAGCGAGTGCGACAGAAGGAGTGAGGTTTGGCGAAGCACGTCTTCGTGACGGGGGGAGTGGCGTCGAGTCTGGGCAAGGGCCTCACGGCCTCGTCGCTCGGGCGACTCCTCAAGAGCCGCGGACTCCGGGTGACGATGCAGAAGCTCGACCCGTACATCAACGTCGACCCGGGCACGATGAACCCCTTCCAGCACGGAGAGGTGTTCGTCACCGACGACAAGGGCGAGACCGACCTCGACCTCGGCCACTACGAACGCTTCGTCGACGTGGCCCTCACCCGCAAGTCGAACGCGACGACCGGCTCGATCTACCAGTCGGTGCTCGCCAAGGAGCGCAAGGGCGCGTACCTCGGCGAGACCGTGCAGGTGATCCCGCACATCACCAACGAGATCAAGGAGCGCATCCTCGCGCTCGCCAACGACGACGTCGACGTCGTGATCACCGAGATCGGCGGCACCGTCGGCGACATCGAGATCCTCCCGTTCCTCGAGGCGATCCGGCAGTTCCGCAAGGACGTCGGCCGCGACAACGTCTTCTACGTGCACGTCACGCTGGTGCCGTTCATCGGCCCGTCGGCGCGAGCAGAAGACCAAGCCGACGCAGCACTCGGTCACCGAGCTGCGCAGCCGGGGCATCCAGCCCGACGCGATCGTGTGCCGCAGCGACCGTCCGATCGCCAAGCGCCTGAAGGAGAAGATCTCCGCGCTGTGCGACGTGCCCGAGGCGGGCATCGTGTCGGCGATCGACGCCGACGATCCTCTACGAGATCCCGCTCGTGCTCCACGACGAGGGCCTCGACGACTACGTGTGCCGGGTGCTGCGGCTGCCCGACTGCCGAGCCCGATCTCACGGAGTGGCGGGCGCTCGTGCGACCGCGTGCAGCGGCCGAGGAGAAGGTGCGCATCGGTCTGGTCGGCAAGTACGTCGACCTTCCCGACGCGTACCTCTCGGTGGTCGAAGCGCTGAAGCACGGCGGTTACGCGCTGCGGCGCCAAGGTCGAGATCGACTGGATCTCCGCCGACGACACCGAAGGGCTGCTCGCCGAAGGGCGCTTGCACGGCCTCGACGGCATCGTCGTTCCCGGCGGGTTCGGCATCCGCGGTATCGAGGGCAAGATCGCGGCCGCCGGCTACGCACGCGAGCAGCAGGATCCCGTTCCTCGGGCTGTGCCTCGGTCTGCACTGCGCGGTCATCGAGTTCGCCCGCGACGAGTGCGGCCTCGCCGGCGCGAACTCCTCCGAGTTCGATCCGCACAGCCCGCACCCGGTGATCGATCTCATGGACGAGCAGAAGGCCGTCGTCGACATGGGCGGCACGATGCGACTCGGCGCCTACCCGGCCAAGCTCGAGGCCGGTTCACGTCGTGCGCGACGCCTACGGCGAAGAGGTCGTCTACGAACGGCACCGTCACCGCTACGAGCTCAACAACCGGTACCGCCAGGTGCTCGAAGACAACGGCATGGTGCTGTTCGGGCAGCTCGCCCGACGGTTTGCTGGTCGAGTTCATCGAGCTGCCGCCGGAGACGCACCCGTTCTTCGTCGCCACCCAGGCGCACCCCGAGTTCAAGAGCCGGCCGAACCGTCCGCATCCGCTGTTCGCGGCGTTCGTGAAGCGGCGCGCCAGCGGGCCGAGGGTCGCCTGCCCCGGCTGCCGATCGAGACGCCGAAGTGGCGGCGCTGCGCGACGCTGACGCCGGCGTGACACGCATGGACCGACGCTCGTCGACGCGACTGCTCGCCGAGCACGAAGACTGGTTGGCGGTCGAGCGCGGGCTCGCGTCGAACTCGCCGGCCGCCTACCGCCGCGACCTGCGCCGCTACGCGGCGTTCCTGCGTCGACCGCGGCGAAGACGACCCGGCGCGGATCGGCGAAGCGACGGTGCAGGACTACGTCGCCACCTCGCCGCGCTCCGCGACGACGACGGGCGTCCGGTGCTCGCGTCGTCGTCGATCGCGCGGGCGCTGGTCGCGGTCCGGTCGTTCCACGGCTTCTGCGCGGAAGAGGGACTGCTCCCGACCGATCCGAGCGAGGAGGTCGACGCACCGCGCGTCCCGCAGGGGATACCCGAAGGCGCTCGACGAATCCCAGGTCGAGCTCCTCCTGGGCGCGGTGACCGGCGACACGCCGCTGCATCAGCGCGACCGGGCGCTGCTCGAGACGCTCTACGCCACCGGCATCCGCATCTGCGAGGCGGTCGGGTCTGGACCTCGGCGACCTCGATCTCGAAGACGGCGTGGTGCGGGTGCTCGGCAAGGGCGACAAGGAACGCATCGTCCCGATCGGCCGCAGCGCGCGTCGCGTGCGTCGGCGAGTACCTCGGCGACGGACGGTTGACGCTGCGCAACGCCCGGCCGCGAGGCGTGGTCGACAGCGACGCGGTCTTCCTCAATTCGCGCGGCGGGCGCATCAGCCGCCAGGCGTGCTGGTCGATCGTGCGGAGCGCGGGCGAGCGCGTCGGGCTCGAAGGGCACCTCTCGCCGCACGTCCTGCGCCACTCGTGCGCGACGCACATGCTCGATCGCGGCGCCGACCTCCGCGTGGTCCAGGAGCTGCTCGGTCACGCCAGCATCTCCACGACGCAGGTGTACACGAAGGTGTCACCCGAACGGTTGCGCGCCGTCTACGACGCCGCCCACCCCCGGGCGAACCGGCGCGAATTCCAGGCCGTCAGCGCCTGAATTCCACGGGGAATTCCAGCCGGTTGCGGGGATACCATCTCGCCCATGTCCGAAGCGGCCGATACCGGCCCGCGCGCGGTGCTCACGGCCGAGCGGGAACGCCTCACCACCGAGCTCGCGGCGATGGGCGTCGAGAGCAGCACGAACGACTCCGGCTTCGCCGACTCCGGTCAGGTCACGGCCGAACGGGGCGAGGTCGACGCGCTGGTCGGCATCCTGACGCGAAACGCTCGCCGACATCGACGACGCGCTCGCCAAGATCGAGTCGGGCACCTACGGCACGTGCGAGCAGTGCGGCAAGGCCGATCGGCGAAGCCCGCCTCGAGGCCATGCCCGCGGCGCGGTTCTGCATCGAGTGCGCGTCCGGCGCGTCGCTGACCGGACGCACGCACCGATGGATCGCGAAACGATCGTCTTCTTCGTCGCGCTGATCGCGTCGATCATCCTCCACGAGATCTCTCATGGCGTGGTCGCCCTGTGGTTCGGCGACGACACCGCCAAGCGGGCCGGGCGCCTGACGCTCAACCCGATCCCGCACATCGACCCATTCGGGTCGATCATCCTTCCCGCGTTGGGTGCCCTCGCCCACGTACCGGTGATCGGCTGGGCGAAGCCGGTGCCCGTCGATCCCAGTCGCATGCGCAGCCGCCGCGACATGTTGCTGGTCTCGCTGGCCGGGCCGGCCACCAACTTCTCGTTGATGCTCATCGCCGCGGTGATCGCGCGCATGCTCTTCAAACCCGCGCTCTTCTATCCGTTCGGGCTGCGCCTCCAAGACCTGACGCTCCCCGTGCTCGTCGTGCTGGTGTTCGCGCGAGGTGAACCTGTTCCTCGGTGTGTTGAACCTGCTCCCGATCCCGCCGCTCGACGGTTCCGCGTTGCTCGAACGGGTGCTGCCGCGCGAATGGCTGCCGGGTTGGTACCGCCTCCGTCCCTACGGGATCCTCGTGCTGTTCGCGCTCGTGTTCTGGGTCGGTCTCGGCCCGGTGCTCGATCCGTTCCTCCGTCGACTCAATACGTTCATCCTGACGTGACCAAATACCGTATGAGCAGGGCGACGCATCTCGTGGCGCGCTTCTTCGGATCGCTCCATCCCCGAGCGGTCGACGCCGAGACGCATCGCGTGGGTCGAGCGCACACTCGAACCCGCGCGAGTTGTACGTGTGGGAGGGCCTCGGTCGCGCCGATCGGGCGGAGTCGGTCGCGGTGGCGCGTCGACTCGACCGCGCGCTCGCCGATGCCGGCACCGGCGATGCCGCGGACTCCACGTGGACCGCGGCGGCGTTGCTGCACGACGTCGGCAAGCAGGCGTCGGGGTACGGACCGATCGGGCGGTCGTTCGTCACCGCGTTCGGCGCGTTCGTCGGCCGGGACAACGTGCGGGCTGGGCGCAGGAGTCGAGCCGGATCCGGGGACGGATGGGGCGGTACGTCGCCCACGACGACGTGGGCGCCGATCTGCTGACCGTCGCCGGTGCCCGCCCGGCCGTGATCGCCTGGGCCGCGGCCCACCACCGGCCCGAACTGTGGGGTTCCACGGGTATCCCCACGCGGGTCTGTCGGGCCCTGGCCCGGGCCGACGGCGAGCCCGTTCCCCCCGAATGCCCGGTTTCCCCGAGTAGGGGGCCGAATGTGGGTGTCCCGGTTTAGAGGGTGAATCAGGCGGCCCTGCCTGCCGATACAACGGGGGATGCCGTACAAGACCGAGGGCCCGTACTTCGTCAATCTCGACAACCCGGCGCCCTTGTCGCGCACGACGCAGATCGCGCGCGACACCAAGTACTCCGATGACGGCGGGAAGACGCCGGTCCCCGCGTACAAGCGGCGCAAGCGCAAGATCCACATCCGACCGGGCTGGATCGTCGCACTCCTGCTCGCGGCCTGGCTCGGCTGGGCGTATACGACGCCGGGCGGACCGTCGGCCCGCATCCGCGGCTGGATCGATCACACGCGGGGTGTCGTCGCCGACGCGAGCGTGAACCCCGACGTGCGCCGCAGTGCCGAGTACTTCAACAGCCTCTACGCGTCGCAGGGCAGCTACCCGAACCTCTCCGACTCTGCAATCCAGGCGTCGCCGGGATTCGGTCTGAGCGAGACACTCGTGTATTGCGGCCCGCAACGCGATCGTGTTGCAAAGCCTGAGTTCGGGCGGATCGGTCAGCCGCCTGCTTATGGGCGGCCGGGATCTCGGAAACGTGAACAGCGCGCACGGCTGCCCGACCAACCTTGCGCACCCCGCGCCCTGGAAGCTCCCGAAGAAATAAGCCCGCCGAAGTAAGCGGTTAGGCGCGCGGCAGCAGGCCGGCGGCCTTGGTTGCCCGCGCGAGCACCGGGTCGGCCAGGCTCGCCGCGATGTCGGCGCCGAGCGCGAGTTGGCGATCGACTTCGGCCCGATCCCCGTCGAGCTCCGCGAATCGTTCCTGCACCGGGCGGAGGAACTCGACCACCGCGTCGGCCACCGCGACCTTGAACGTGCCGTAGCCGCCGTCGCCGAATTCCTTCTCGATCGCGGCGATCGGCTGACCGGTGACCGCGGCGTAGATCTCGATCAGATTCGAGATGCCCGGCTTGGCTTCACGGTCGTGGCGCACCGTCGTTTCGGAATCGGTGACCGCCGACCTGATCTTCTTGGCGATCGCCTTCGGCGCCTCGAGCACGAGGATCGTTCCCTGCGGCGAGTCCTCGGACTTCGACATCTTCCGGGTCGGATTTTGGAGATCCATGATCCGCGCCCCGAACGCGGGGAAGGTCGCCTTCGGGATCTTGAACACCTCGCCGAAACGGTGGTTGAAGCGCACCGCGATGTCACGGGTGAGCTCCACGTGCTGGCGCTGGTCGTCGCCGACGGGCACCTCGTCGGTGTCGTAGAGGAGGATGTCGGCCGCCATCAGGACCGGGTAGTCGAACAGGCCGACCGATACCGATTCCTGACCGCCGGGCCCGTTCTTGGCGGACTTCTCCTTGAACTGGGTCATCCGGTTGAGCTCGCCGAAGGTCGCGGTGTTGTTGAGCAACCACGTGAGCTCGGCGTGGGCGCGCACGTGGCTCTGCACGAACAGGAGGCACCGCTGCGGGTCGAGGCCCGGCGGCGAGGAGCACGGTCGCCAGGCGCCGGGTCGCGGCGGTGAGCTCGGCCGGGTCGTAGGGCATCGTCAGCGCGTGGAGATCCACCGCGCAGAAGACCGCATCGTGGTTGGCGGCGGCTTCGGAGCCGGCCGGAGGCTGGCTGTCGACCCACCGCCGGACGGCGCCGAGGTAGTTCCCGAGGTGCATCTCGCCGGTGGGTTGGATGCCCGAGAACACGCGTGTCACGACGGCCAAGACTACCGGCGAGGCCGCATTCGCCCTGGTGATTACGCCGGGAAGTCGAGGAGTCGCGACGTGTGACGGCGGCGCCAGCCGTCCGCTCCGAGGCGAATCCGACCATGCGCATGTGAGTACGACAATCTTGTGATTCGGCCCGGTAATCTGACCCCGACGAGCGCTCCGAGACCGAGGAGGGGATGAGATCGTGCCGTACGAAGTGTCGACGCCGGTCTTCGAAGGCCCCTTCGACCTCCTCTTGCACCTCATCCTCAAAGAAGAGGTCGATCTCTGGGAGATCTCCCTCATCCGCATCGTCGACGCCTTCGTCGCCGAGGTCGAGCGGATGCAGCGGGTCGATCTCGAGTCGACCACCGAATTCCTGCTCATCGCGGCGACGCTGATCGAGCTGAAGGCGCGCCGCCTGCTCCCCGGCCGCGACGACATCGAGCTCGACGAGGAGCTCAGCCGCTTCGAGGAACGCGATCTGCTGCTCGCCCGCCTCCTCGACTGCAAGACGTTCCAGGACGCGGCGAAGGTGCTGCACGCGCACATCGCGAGCGCGGCGCTTTCGGTGGCCCGCAGCGCCGGTCCCGAGGAACCGTTCCGGAGCCTCGTTCCCGATCCGCTCGAACGGGTCTCGCTCGACGCGTTCCTCGCGGCCGCGATCTCGGGGCTCGACGCCGCCCGCCGCGCCCGAGGTTCGCACCGATCACGTCGCGCCGATCCGGGCGAGCGTGCGCGATGCGGTCGAGACGATTCTCGCCCTGCTGCCGTCGACCGGCGCGGTGCGGTTCCGTGATCTACCGTCGGCGTGAACGAGAAGCTCGAAGTGATCGTGCGCTTCCTCGCGATCCTCGAGCTCTACAAGCAAGGTGTGATCGATCTCGAACAGTCGGAGAGCTTCAGCGACCTCATCGTGGTGCCGCTCGCGCCCGGCGAACGGGTCGAGCTCGACCTCACGTCGATCGCCGACCTCGACGGTGAGCCGATCGACCTCACGCCGGTCGAGGCGGACCAGCAGACGGAGGACGTCGTGTGAGCAGCGTGCAGCTGAGTACCGGAACGGCGGTTGATGTGGAAGCGCGTTCTGCGATCGAAGCGGTGGTGCTCGCGGCAACCGAGCCGGTGCCGGCCGCGTTGCTGGCGCAGCTCATCGAGTTGCCGGTCACCCAGATCGAGGACCTGTGCGAGGAGCTCGCGGCGGAGTACGCGCGCGAGGGGAGAGGGTTCCAGCTCGCGCGGGTCGCAGGCGGCTACCGCTTCCAGACCCATCCCGACGCGTACGCCTACGTCGAGCGGTTCGTGCTCGAAGGTCAGACCGCGCGGTTGTCGGGCCCGCGCTCGAAACGCTCGCGATCGTCGCCTACAAGCAACCGATCGCCCGGGCGACGATCTCCGCGATCCGCGGCGTCAACGTCGACGCGACGTTGAAGACGCTCGTCGCGCGCGGCTACATCGAAGAGAGCGGGCACGAGCACTCGCCCGGTAACCCCACGCTCTTCTCGACGACGCGCGAGTTCCTGGAACGACTCGGGATCGATTCGCTCGAGCAGCTGCCGTCATTGGCCGACTTCGTTCCGGAGTCCGGTCTCGTCGAGGCACTCGAGCGCGGACTGCGCGGTGTCGATGTCGAAGTCGAGATCGACAGCCCGGACGAGTCCACCACCGAGACGTAGTGCCCCTTCCGCCCGACCGAACCGGCGCGAACGAAGAGGGCGAGCGGCTGCAAAAGCTCCTGGCGCGCGCGGGGTTGGGTTCGCGCCGTTCGTGCGAGCTGTTGATCTCCGCCGGTCGGGTCGAGGTCGACGGTCAGGTCGCAATCCTCGGGACGCGCGCCGACCCCGCTCGCGCGCGACATCACGCTCGACGGCGTGCCGGTCATCGTCGACTCGACACTCGTCTATTGGTTGCTGAACAAGCCCGCGGGGTACGTGACCACCGCGCACGATCCTCAGGGTCGGCCGACCGTGATCGAGTTGGTTCCGGCGGAGCCGCGCGTGTTCTCGGTCGGGCGTCTCGATCTCGAGACCGAGGGTCTCCTGTTGTTGACCAACGACGGCAATCTCGCCGAGCTGTTGTCGCATCCACGCCACGGCGTCGAGAAGCAGTACCTGGCCGAGGTCGAAGGCATTCCGTCGCCCGCCGCAATGCGCCGGCTGCGCGACGGGGTCGAGCTCGAAGACGGCTACGCGCGCGCGCCACGCGCGCAAGTGGTGCAGTCGCACGATGGTGGCAGCGCGCTGGAGATCGTCCTGAAGGAGGGGCGCAAGCGGATCGTCCGGCGTATGTGCGCCGAGATCGGCCATCCCGTGCGCCGGCTGGTGCGGACCCGGATCGGTCCACTGACTGATTCGAAGCTGACGCCGGGTGAGTGCCGACCGCTCACGCCTCAGGAGGTGCGGGCGTTGTACGCCGCCGCTTTCGTCGAAGCGAAAACCGCGCCCGGCTAATCTCCGAATCGTGAGGCTCCTGGCTCTGCGCGGCGCGACCACCGTTGCCGAGAACACCAAAGACGAGGTCGACATCAAGACGCAGACGCTCGTCGAAGCGATGCTCGAACGCAACGCGATCGCGCACGACGACATCGTCAGCATCATCTTCACCGCGACCGACGACGTCACCGCCGAGTTCCCTGCGACCGCGGCCGCGCAAGCTCGGGCTCGGCGATGTCCCGCTCCTGTGCGCGCGCGAGCTCGGGATCGAGCACGGGATGCCGTTCGCGATCCGTGTGCTGATGCACTTCTACGGAGAGCAGCCCCGGAGCGAGCTGCACCACGTGTACCTCGAGGGTGCGCGAACGCTCCGCGACGATCTTCCCGACTGATGGCGCGCGTCGCTGTCGTCGGGACGGGTCTCATCGGTGGATCCGTCGGCCTGGCGCTGAGCGCGCTCGGATACGACGTCGCCGGGTACGACCGCGACGACGCGCGGCTTGGGTCGGGCCAAGGAGCTCGGCGCGATCACCGAATCGGCGGCGTCGCTCGACGACGCGGTCGCGGGCGCGGAGCTGGTGATCGTCGCGGTTCCGGTCGGCGGGATCGCGGCCGCAGTCATCGGCCGCGCTCGACGCCGGTGCGGCGGCGGTCACCGACGTGGGATCCGTGAAGAGCTCGGTCGTTGCCGAAGTGGAACGCGAGCGGCCCGACTGCCTCGGCGCGGTTCGTGGGCGGCCATCCGATGGCCGGCTCCGAGCAGGACGGCGTCGACGGCGCCGATGCATCGTTGTTCGTCGGCGCGACGTGGACACTCACGCCCGACCGCGAACACCGACGAGCGCGCGTACACGCTCGTGCTGCGCGTGATCCGCGAGCTCGGCGCCGACGTCGTGAGCGTGACTCCCGATCATCACGACGAGCTCGTCGCACTGGTGAGTCACGTTCCGCAGCTCGCGGCCTCCACGCTGATGGACGTCGCCGACGACCAACGAAGATGACCGGCGCACGCTGATGCGACTGGCCGCGGGCGGATTCCGCGACATGACGCGGATCGCGGCCGGGCATCCGGCGATCTGGCCCGACATCCTCTCGACCAACCGTGACGCGGTGCTGGTCGCGCTCGACGCGTACGTCGCCGCGCTCGTCGCGTGCCCGCGAGATCGTGGCGGCAGGTGATCGTGACCAGCTGCTCGCGCTGCTGGAGCGGGCGCGCGTCGCCGCGGCGGAATCTGCCCGTGGGCTCGGCGATGGCGACGGATCTCGTCGAGCTCCGGGTGCCGGTGCCCGACCGCCCGGGTGTGCTCGCCGACGTGACGCAGCTTGCGGGCCGGCTCGGCGTCAACATCGCCGATGTCGAGATCGCGCACTCGGCCGAAGGCGGCCGCGGTGTGATGGTGCTCATCGTCGCAGCCGCCGAAGCCGAGGCGTTCGAGGCCGGCCTGCACGAGCTCGGCTACACGTCGTCGAAGACGGATCTCGCGTAATGGTGACGTTGCCGGACGAGATCGTGTTCGGCGGCGCCCGTCCGTTGCAAGGAACGGTGCGACTCCCGGGTGACAAGTCGATCTCGCACCGTGCGCTGCTGTTCGCGGCGCTGGCGACGGGAACGAGCGAGGTCACGAACATCGCGACGGGGGCGGATGTGGGTGCGACGCGCGGCGCGCTCTCGGCCCTGGGCGTCGACATCCGCGACGATGCGGGTGGTCTGACCGTTGCGGGTGCCGGCTTCGGTGGGATGCACGAGCCCGTCGGATGTTCTCGACTGCGGGAACAGCGGCACCTCGATGCGGGTGTTGTCGGGGGTGCTGGCGGGCCGGCCGTTCCTCTCGATTCTCTCGGGTGACGCGTCGCTCAACCAGCGCCCGATGCGACGGGTGACGGAGCCGTTGCGGGCGATGGGTGCGCAGGTCGACGGTCGTGCCAACGGTGAGCTCGCGCCGCTCACGATCCGGGGCGGCGGATCTCCGGGGTCGGCGGCACGAGTTGGCGGTCGCGAGCGCGCAGGTGAAGTCGGCGTTGATGATGGCGGGGCTGCAGGCGTCGGGAACGACCGAGATCATCTCGCCGGCGCCGAGTCGCGACCACAGCGAGCGGATGCTCGCGGCACTCGGTGTGGCGGTCGAGGTCGACGGCTGCGTGGTGAGCGTGCGCGCCGGCGCGCCCGAATCGTTCACGCTCGAGGTTCCCGGTGATCCCTCTTCGGCCGCGTTCTTCATCGTCGCCGCGTTGATCACGCCCGGTTCCGACATCACCGTCGAGAGCATGTCGATCAACCCGACCCGGCTCGGCTTCATCGACGTGTTGCGGCGCATGGGTGCCGACATCACCGTGGAGCCGACCGAGGAACGCTGCGGTGAGCCGGTCGGCAACGTCCGAGTTCGGGCGAGCAACGCTGACTGCGACCGTGATCGCCGGCGACGAGATACCGAACGTGCAAGACGAGGTTCCGGCGCTCGCGGTCGCAGCCGCGTTCGCCGATGGCGTGACCGAAGTTCGGGATGCGGGCGAGCTCTCGCTGAAGGAGAGCAACCGGATCGTCACGGTCAACCAGATGATGTCGGCGCTCGGGGTCGCGGGCGAGACCCGACCCGACGGCTTGTCGATACGCGGCGGGAAGCCCGCGGCGGCGCGGTTCGAGAGCTTCGGCGATCACCGCATCGCGATGGCGGCTGCGGTCGCGGCCAACGCCATCGACGGGGCGAGCACGGTGCACGGGTGGCGCATCGTCGCCACGTCGTATCCCGAGTTCGCCGATGACCTCGCGCGATTGACGGGCGCGTGAACGACCGCGAGAACGTGGTGGCTATCGACGGGCCCGGCGGGTCGGGCAAGTCGACGATCGCCCGCGGCGTCGCCCGGGCGCTCGGTTGGCACGTGCTCGATACCGGCGCCATGTACCGGGCGGTCACGTTCGCCGCGCTCGAGGCGCAGGTTCGCCTCGACGACGAGGAGGCTTGCGCCGCGCATTGCGCCGGAGCACACGATTGCGGTGGATGACGGCATCACGATGATCGACGGCCGAGACATCAGCGCCGAGATCCGCGGACCCGACGTGACCGCGGCGGTCTCGACGGTCTCCGCCCACCCGCGGGTGCGTGAAGATTCTGGTGACGCGTCAGCGGGACTGGATCGCCGAGAACGGCGCCGGTGTCGTCGAAGGCCGCGACATCGGAACGGTGGTGTTCCCCGCGGCGCCGGTCAAGATCTTCCTGACCGCGAGCGACGAGGAGCGGGCCCGCCGGCGTCAGCTCGACGAAGCCGCGTCGAAGCGCTCGGTCGCAGTCGAAGAAGTGAAGAGCGCGCTTGGCGCGCCGCGACGCGCTCGACAGTGGGCGAGCGGCGTCGCCGCTGCGGCCCGCCGCCGATGCGGTGGAGCTCGACACCACCGGTCGCAGCATCGACGACGTTGTCGCCGAGGTTCTGGAGCTCGCGCGAGCCGCGGGGATCGCCTGATGCTCTTCTACCGAATCGTCCGCCCGATCGTCACCACGATCTGCACGGTGCTGTGGCGGACGCGGGTCGTCGGGAGGGAGAACCTCCCGCCCGACGGCGGGTTCATCCTGGCGCCGTCGCACCGCTCGATGATGGACATCCCGTTCGCCGCGGTCGTGACCCACCGCCGGATCCGGTTCATGGGCAAGAAGTCGTTGTTCGCGTTGCCGGTGATCGGTCCGATCTTCACGTGGCTCGGCGGATTTCCGGTGGCACGCGATGGAACCGATCGCAAAGCCGTGCGGGACTCGGTCGAGATGCTGCGCGGGGCGAGGTGCTGTGCGTGTTCCCCGAAGGGACCCGCCAGAACGGGCCCAAGATCCAGCCGCTCCAGCCCGGCGCCGCGTATCTCGCGCTCCGCTCCGGCGTGCCGATCATCCCGATCGGCATGGCCGGGACCGAGGAGATCCTGCGCGACCTCGAAGTCGCCGATCCCGCGCTTCGGTCGGGTCGTGCTCGTGGTGGGTGAGCCGATCATGCCCGAGTCGCTCACCGGCACCCTGGTGCCCCGGGATCGCGTCGACGCCCTGAGTGCGCGGCTCGGCGACGAGATGCAGCGCGTCTTCGACGACGGCTACGACGTGCGGTCGGGCGCGCTAGCTGTCGAGACTGGCGAGCATCTCCGAGGCGTCGGACGACCGGTCGCCGGAGAAGCGTCCGCCCAACACGCGTGCGGCGGCCGGGTCGCCGCCGAACGCGAACGCTGCGATCGTGTCGAGCGCGGGCACGAGCTCGCGGAGCTCGGGCGGCGGCGGGAAGTATTCGTCTTCGTCGGTGACGCGTACGCGCTCGACTCCGGCTTCGGGAGCGAGCGCGGCGATGACCGCATCGACGAGCTCTTCCGGCGCACTGGCACCGGCGGTGACGCCGACCACCTGCGCGCCGTCGAGTTGGGCGAGGTCGAGCTCGTCGGGACCGTCGACGCGGAGCACGACTCGACAGCCCGCGTCGCGCGCGACCTGCACCAGCGCGAGCGTGTTCGACGAGTTCGCGCTCCCGATCACGACCACCGCGTCGGCCTCGTTGCGCGATCGCGGTGAGCGCGGCTTGGCGGTTGGTGGTGGCGAAGCAGAGGTCGTTGCGGGACGCGGTCCACACGTCGCCGACCTGGGCGCGGGTCTGATCGAGGATCCCGGTCCACTCGCCGTGCGCGAGCGTGGTCTGGGCGAGCATCGCGAGCTTGGTCGGATCGTCGACTTCGCTGATCACCCGTTCCAGATCGTCGGCGTGCTCGACGAGCCGGATCGCGTCGGGCGCGACCGCGAGCGTGCCGACCGCTTCGTCGTGGCCGGCGTGACCGACGTAGAGAATCGTGAAGCCCTTACGCGCCCGCACTCGCGCTTCGTGATGCACTTTGGTGACGAGCGGGCACACCGCGTTGACCACGTAACGACCTTCGGCGCGCGCGGCGTCGACGACCTCGGGTGCCGAGCCGTGCGCGGAAAGCATGAGCGGTGCACCGGGCGGAACGTCGGCGGTGTCGTCGACGAAGATCACGCCCTGTTCGCGGAACCGCTCGACCACGAGCCGGTTGTGCACGATCTCGTGGTAGCAGTAGACGGGCGGCTCGAACGCTCGCACCATCCAGGCGAGTGCCTTGATCGCCATCTCGACGCCGGCGCAAAAGCCTCGCGGTTCGGCGAGCAGCACCTTCTGGACCGGGCGGCCGTTGCGAGATCGGTGGGCGGGCGGGGCAACATCGTGTTCGAGCGTACCGGCCCCGTATCCTGGGCAAATGCCCGCTGCACGAGTTCTTGCCGTCGCGCCCGGCTCCCCCGCGCAGCAGGCCGGGATCGCCACCGGTGACGAGATCATGGCCGTCAACGGCGAGCAATTGCGAGACGTGATCGCGTACCAATTGCATGCCGACGGGGCCCGAGTAGACCTCGATGTCAGGCGGGGCGGCCTCGAGCAGCAGCTCGTGGTGCACAAGCCCGAAGGGGCGCCGCTCGGCCTCGAGCTCGCGCACGCGATCTTCGACCGGGTGCAGACGTGCGACAACCACTGCCCGTTCTGCTTCATCCATCAGCTCCCCAAGGGGATGCGCCGGAACCTGTACCTCCAAGACGACGACTTCCGGCTCTCGTTTCTCTACGGAAATTTCACGACCCTCACACGCTTTACCGAGGCCGATTTCGAGCGGGTGATCACCGAGAAGCTGAGCCCCCTCTACGTGAGCATCCACGCCACCGATCCCGAGGTGCGGACGAAGCTGCTCCGCAACCCGCGCGGCGCGACGAGCCTGCGCTGGCTCGAGCTCCTGCTCGGTGCGGGGGTGGAGGTGCACGGCCAGGTGGTCGTGTGCCCGGGCGTGAACGACGGCGCGATCCTCGACGACACGATGCTCGGTGTGCTCGATCGCTTCTCGCAGCTCGCGACGGTCGGTGTCGTGCCGCTCGGCGTGAGCGCGCACAGCAACGAATCCGAGATGCGCCCGCACACCACGGCCGAAGCCGTCGCCGTGCTCGACACGATTCACGCGTGGCAAGCGCGCTTCCAGGATGCGCTCGGCCGGCGGCTCGTCTACGCGTCGGATGAGTACTACCTCCTCGCACACCGCCCGTTCCCGGAGCTCGATCACTACGACCACGTGCTCCAGCACGAGAACGGCATCGGTATGGCCCGCACGTTCGAAGCCGAAGTCGCCGCGGCGCTCGCCGGCGTCGACATCGACGGTGACCGGCACCCGCCCCGGTTTCTTCGCCGCAGTCGAAGGTGCGCCGGCCGAGGGCTACCGCGCGCCGCGCACGGCAGTCTGCAAATGGGAAGGGCAACCGCAACGGCAACGCCAACGGGAATTCGCCTGCGACCGAACCGCGCCCGGTCGCGATCGTCACCGGCGAGCTGGGCGCGCAGGTGCTCGCGCCGCTCGTTCCCGCACTGACCGACCGGGCAGGGGTCGCGGTTCGGCTCGTCCCGATCGCGAACCGCTTCTTCGGCGGCAATATCGGCGTCACCGGTCTGCTCACGGGCGCCGACGTCGCGGCCGAGCTCGCCGCTCAACCCGAAGGCGACCGCTACCTGATCCCCGACGTCGTGCTCTCCCGCGGCAAGTTCCTCGACGGCGAGACCCTCGCCATCCTGCCCGCGCCCGGTCGAGGTCATCCCGACCGACGGCGCCGCCCTCGTCCGCGCCATGCGCCCGACCGCGAGCGCGGCATGACCGGTACCCGCGAGCTACCGCGCGTCGCCGTCGTCGGCCGCCCGAACGTCGGCAAGTCGTCGCTCGTCAACCGGATCATCGGCCAGCGCGCCGCGATCGTCGAGGAGCGGCCCGGCGTCACGCGCGATCGGCGTGAGCTCACTGCAGAGTGGAACGGCCGCTCGTTCATGCTCGTCGATACCGGTGGTTGGTTGCGCCCGGGCGAAGCCGGGCTCACTGCAGAACCGCCCGCCCTCGCGGCCAAGGTGACCGCGCAGGCGGAAGAGGCGATGCGCGCCGCGGATCTCGTGCTGCTCGTCGTCGACGTGACCACCGGCATCACCGAGGAGGACGCGCGCGTCGCGAAGGTGCTCCAGCGCGGCACGGTCCCGGTGATGCTCGTCGTCAACAAGGTCGACGCCGAGAACCGCGAGCTCGACGCGCACCAGTTCCTCAAGCTCGGCCTCGGCGACCCGTGGGTCGTGTCGGCGATTCACGGTCGGGCATCGGGTGAGCTGCTCGACGCGGTCGTCGCCGCGCTGCCCGAGACTCCCGAAGAGGAAACCGTCGGCTACGACCCGAACGTTCGCGACGGCATCTTCTCGGTCGCGATCGTCGGCCGGCCCAACGTCGGCAAGTCGACGCTCTTCAACCGGTTGGTAGGGGAGGAGCGCTCGGTCGTCCACGACCTGCCCGGTACCACCCGCGATGCGATCGACACCGTGGTCGAGACCGAAGACGGCCCGCTGCGCTTCGTCGACACCGCCGGGCTGCGCCGCAAGAGCCAGATCGACGAGCCGTCGGAGTACTACAGCCTCGTGCGCGCGCTCGAGGCGATCGACCGCGCCGACGCCGCGCTGTTCCTGATCGACGCGTCGGAAGGCGTGACCAACCAGGATCAGCGGCTGGCCGAGCGAGTCGACGCGGCGGGCACCGCGATCCTGCTCGTGCTCAACAAGTGGGATCAGCTCGACACCGAGGCCCGCTTCGAGATCCGCCGCCAGGTCGAGGACAAGCTCGGCTTCCTCTCCTACGCGCCGGTGCTCCCGATCTCCGCCCTTACGGGCCGCAGAGTGCACCATCTCCTCCCCGCGTTGCGCGAAGCGGAAGCGGCGTACCACGCCCGCGTTCCGACCGCGGCGTTGAACCGCATCCTGCGCGACGCGCAAGCCGCCCACCCTCCGCCGATTGTCAAGAAGCATCGTCCGCGCGTGCTCTACGCCACCCAAGGCGCAACCGACCCGCCGACTTTCACGCTGTTCACGACGCGCGCGTTGCCGCCGCAGTACCTCCGTTACCTCGAACGCAAACTGCGGGAGAACTTCGATCTCGGCCCCACGCCGATCAAGCTCCGGGTCCGCCGCCGAGACGAGTGACTTAGCGGAGCGTCCACGGACGTGTCGCCTTACCTTCAGCTCACGCGTCCGCGGACACGTCCGCGCGCTTGATCGAATGCTCGAACTCGGCGATCTCGATCAACATGTCGATGACCTCTTCCATAGGAGTCGATTCGGGATCCAGCTCGCGCACGAGTCGCATCAACGACTCCTTGAGTGCGCTCACGGCCCGGAGATAGTCGGTGGGAAGCTGCGGCATGGTCACGAACGTATGTTCGCATACGGGTGCGACATTCGCCAGGCCGCACCGCCCGCCGGGGTACCGAACCCCGCTCAACCCGACCCATAGCGTCAGTCGCCGCCACTGTGCATAATCGGGCACGGTGAAGGCTGCGAGCGCGACGCGACCCGTGAGGCGACACAACCCGGGGAGAACGCGTGTCCATCGAGGAGAACAAGCAGGTTGTCATCCAACTGATGGAAATGCACGGTGAGCGGACGACAGCCGATCTTGTGGCGTCGGACTTCATCAATCACGTCAACGAGAAGACGGGGGTCGAGGCCCTGCAATCCATCGGGAGTGCGATCCGCGAGACGTTTCCCGACTTCGTCGTCGAGATCGAGGACGTTATAGCCGAAGACGACAAGGTGGTCGTTCGCCGGACACTTCGGGGAACTCATCAAGGGTCCGCCCTGCCTCTGGTAGCGGGAATCCCACCTACGAGCAAGCCTGTCGAATGGCACTTCATTCATATCTTCCGCCTTCGAGACGGGAAGATCGTGGAGCATTGGGCGCGCCGCGATGACTTGGAGGTCCGTCGATCTCTCGGGGCGTGCGAATAGGACGCACGCGTCGGCGTCACGCCCGGCGCATCTAACCTGCTCGGATGCCTGATTGGCCGCGCGCGTATCGAGATTCGTGAGGTCGGTCCCCGCGACGGATTGCAGAACGAGGAACCCGTAACCGTTGCGGAGCGGGTCCGCCTGATCGACGCGCTCTCGGGCACCGGTCTGCGCCGGATCGAGGCCGCCGCCTTCGTCTCGCCCGCGGCGATCCCGCCGATGGCCGGAGCGGAAGCCGTGATGGCCGCGATCGATCGCCGGCCCGGCATCGTCTACTCCGCGCTCGTCCCGAATGCCAAGGGTGCGGAGCGGGCGATCGAGGCCCGGGCCGACGAGCTCGAGCTCGTGGTCAGCGCGAGCGAGACGCACAACCAGAAGAACGTCCGCCGCTCCGTGGCCGAATCGCTCATCGGCGCCCGCGATGTCGTCGAGCTCGCGCACGGGGCGAACATCGAGGCCGAGGCGATCGTCTCCACCGCGTTCGGTTGTCCTTATGAAGGTGACGTCGCGCCGGAGCGGGTCGCCCAGCTCGCGGGCCATCTCGTCGACGCCGGCGCCGACCGCCTGTCGTTCGGCGACACCACGGGCATGGCCACCCCGCGCCGCGTGCACGATCTGCTCGACGCGCTCGAACGCGCCGGCATCACGCCGGATCGCGCCGGACTGCACTTCCACAACACGCGCGGCACCGCGTTGGCGAACGTGGTCGCAGCCTTGGAGCGGGGAGTGGTGCGGTTCGACGCGTCGATCGGCGGTCTCGGCGGCTGCCCCTACGCGCCCGGTGCGTCGGGCAACGCGGTCACCGAGGATCTCGTGCACATGTGCGCCGACATGGGAATCGAAACCGGCATCGATCTCGACGCGCTCATCGCGTGCGCGCAGCTCGCGCAGGAGATCGTCGGCCGGGAGTTACCGAGCGCGCTGTTGCACGCCGGACCCGAACGAGGACCTACGCATCATGACGACGACCGGGCCCGACGATTTCGAACGGCTGGCCGAGCACACCGAACGCGCGCCCGGCAAGGCAACCTCGCCAAGAACGCCGACAAGCTCGCGGGTCAGAACCAGCTGTTCGTGCGCGATCGCCTCAACCGCTTGTTCGACGAAGGCTCATTCGTGGAAGACGGGCTGCTCGCCAACGCGCTCGCCGGTGATCTTCCGGCCGACGGTGTGGTGACCGGCGTCGGTCGGATCGACGGTCGTCCGGTGTGCGTGATGGCGAACGACTCGACGGTCAAGGCCGGCTCGTGGGGTGCGCGCACGGTCGAGAAGATCGTTCGGCTCACCGAGCACACGCTCGCGCACGAGTTGCCGGTCGTGTACCTCGTCGACTCCGCGGGCGCGCGCATCACCGACCAGGTCGAGCTGTTCCCCGGTCGCCGCGGCGCGGGCCGGATCTTCGCGAACCAGGTGCGACTCTCCGGCAAGGTGCCGCAGGTGTGTTGCCTGTTCGGACCGTCGGCCGCGGGTGGCGCGTACATCCCCGCGTTCTGCGACGTGGTGTTCATGGTGGAGGCGAACGCCTCGATGTACCTCGGCTCGCCGCGCATGGCCGAGGTAGTGATCGGGGAGCACGTCTCGCTCGACGAGATGGGCGGCGCGCGCATGCACGCGACCGTCAGCGGCTGCGGCGACAATCTCTGCGCGTCCGACGAAGACGCGATCGATTCCGCCAAGCGTTTCCTCTCGTATCTGCCGGTTTCGTGGCGCGAGAACGCGCCGGCCGCGTCGAGCGCGGCACCGATCGCGACTGCGAAGGCGATCCGCGCCACCGTCCCGAAGGAGGAGCGGCGCGCCTACGACATGCACAAGGTGATCGACGCGCTCGTTGACGAAGCGTCGTTCTTCGAGCTCAAGCCGCTGTGGGCGAAGGAGCTGATCATCGGGTTCGCCCGGCTCGACGGGCGACGCGATCGGCGTCGTCGCCAACAACCCGATGCATCTCGGGGGAGTGCTGTTCGTCGACTCCGCCGACAAGGCGGCGCGCTTCATCTGGTTGTGCGACGCGTTCAACGTGCCGCTCGTGTTCCTGGCCGACGTGCCCGGTTTCATGATCGGATCGCAGGTCGAGCGGCAGGGGATCATCCGGCACGGGGCGAAGATGATCACCGCGGTGGCGGAGGCGACGGTCCCGAAGTTCTCGGTGATCGTGCGCAAGGCGTACGGCGCCGGGCTCTACGCGATGTGCGGGCCGGCGTTCGATCCCGACGCGTGCATCGCGCTGCCGACCGCGCAGATCGCGGTGATGGGTCCCGACCCCGCGGTGAACGCGGTGTTCTACAACCGGATCCAGGCCATCGAGGATCCCGACGAGCGGTCGGCGTTCGTCGCCGAGAAGCGCCGCGAGTACACCGAAGACGTCGACCTCGTGCATCTCGCGGCCGAGCTCGTGGTCGATGCGGTGATCCAACCCGAGGATCTGCGGGACGAGTTGGTGCGGCGCATGGCGCTGGCCGAGACCCGTGTCCGCGCCGATGCCGTGAAGCGGCACGGAGTCCCTCCGGTCTGATCGGCCCGAGGCCTGACCGATAGTCTCTCGCGGTCACACGGGCTGTGGCGCAGCTTGGTTAGCGCGCTTGACTGGGGGTCAAGAGGTCCCGGGTTCGAATCCCGGCAGCCCGACCAAGAATGGCGCAGGTCAGAGCGCCGCGAGACGCGGCCGAAGAGTTCCGGCGTCGCCGCTGGTGCCGAAATGGTGCCGGGACACGATGAATCGGCCTGCATCTGTATTTCCTCTTGGCAAGGCCGAGTCGCGTCCCGACATGGTTGTACCGAGCCACGGCCTACGTCCACAATCATCGGGAGCCGCGCCACTGGGTGCCTGCCATCCAGATGACGCTCAGTTGGCGCGGCGCTTCATGCCGATTGGGACGCGCATGAGCGGCCCTCGAAAGTGTGGGTCTTGGGAGGACACACTCACCGCCGGGGCCGCTCGGCACGCGCATCTCGCCGTTCGGCGAAGCTGGCGGCCGAACTGCCGTGGGAGCAGCAGAAACGGACCGCCCGCCCGCCGTCGCGAGGATCGTTTGGCACACCGATCGCTTTACAAGCCCCGGACAGGCGAGAGTCGGCTCGGCGCAGCGCGTCACGACCCGCCCTGCGAGCAAACGCATGGACGGGCCGTGACAGGGGGCACTCTGTGACGATCACGGAGGGGGGTGTGTCGTCGTTCCGACTGTACGACCGTCTCCGCCAGCTTGGTCCGCGGGTACTGCAGGTTTTACTTGACGCTCACCGCTGCCTCACGCTCGTCGTAGACAATGGACCTGACCGATTTGGGCGAGGTGCATTTAGCTGGGTACGACGTTGAATAAGACCTAACGCGTTTCGGGGGCCGACCGAAGCCGACCCCCGAAGTCACTCGCCGTCGTCAACGGTCACGGACTGACCGGCTCGGAAGTGGCGCATATGTCGTTGGTCAGGACGAAGACAGATGATGAGTTCAGACTCCAGTGCGGATCGTTCCATTCGAAGCGCTGGGTCGCGGCGGTGTTCATACCTCCCCAACTGGCGGTGTTGTGCCCGAAGAGGAACAGGCAGATTGCGCCTGCCGTCGCATGTCCCCCATCAACCTCGATGCCGTTCACACGCGGGCCGATGCATTGAGTGTTGTCCGCGTTCGTGCTTTCGCAGGTCAGGGTCGCACCCTGCACGATCTGTGTCGGCAGGAAGCGTCCGATCGCCCCGAGGCCGCTGGTTCCCGGCACGTCGGTAGGACCGGTAGCGCCGTCGGCGCCGGTCGCACCAGTAGCCCCGTTGTCGCCGTTGGTGCCGTTGGCACCCGTAGCACCCGTGACACCTTGCTCGTTCCACGACACTGGCGCGTAACCCTTCGCACACGTCGGTGGCGTGTTGACAGTGATCGAACCAGCAATCACCTTGCTCGTGGTGCTTTGGCAGGCGTAGTAGACGTTCGGCGACGACGATGGCGCCGCGACCGCATACGTGATCCCGCTCACCAGAACGGCTGTCGCGATACACGCGAACGTTGCGACACCAAGGCGCGAACCCAGAAGTCCTTTCATAACGGCCTCCTCGCCATTGGGCATTTGCCCTATGCGACCTTGACAGCCTGCGACGGGCTCGGTGATGTCCCGATGCGTTCGGAGGTTCGCAGCCGGGGCGGGCGCGGAGTCGAAAGGTGTAAGCCTCCGCGCCCGGCCCTCGGCCACACACGCGCCTGATTGGTGGGGAACCACTCCCGTCACCCCCAGGAGACTGCCTTCTTCACGAGGGCGGTGATCTTCTTCTCCTCGGCGGGGCCGATCTCGAGGATCGCGAACGCGGTCGGCCACATAGGGCCGTCGTCCAGGTTCGAGATCGGATCGAAGCCGATGGTGCAGTAGCGCACCTTGAACTTGCTCGCCGGCTGCATGAACACGCAGACCTTGCCGTCGCGCGCCCAACCGGGCATGCCGTAGTACGTCTTCGATGCGAGCATCGGTGCATGCTTGCGCACGATCGCGTCGATCTTCTCGGCCATCTTCCGCTCGGGGGCGGGGAGCTTGGCGATCGCCTCCGCGAGGGCCTTGTCGAGGTCCTCCTGCTTCTGCGACGCTTTTCGCTCGGCGGCCGCCGCCTTCATCGCGGCACGCTCCTCCGCGCTGAACCCGCTCTTCGTACTCTTCTTGGGTTGAGCCATGCGACGCACTCTAGATAGGAGCCTGACAACGTGGTGGGTGTCCTGCTGTTCATGCCTCTGCTCCTGATCGGCGGCGCGGCGGTCGCCGCCTTCGTCTGCGTACATCGCAGTTATCTCCGCATTGCGAGCAGCGGCGTCGAGGTGCGCAACTACCCCCAGGCTCCGAAGGTCGTCCCGATCGCCGAGGTCGAACGCTTCGAGGCGGCCGCAACGGTCGGCGGTTTCGCGAGCATCCGACCCGCGACTGCGGTGCTGGTACTTACCGACGGATCGCGTCTGGCGGTACGAAAAGTCGAAGCACCCGACGCGGGCTACGGAGTCGACGCACTCAACGAGCGACTCGCCCAACTGCGCCACATCTAGCTGTGTTGCTTCGGAGTCTCTTCGCGACGACGCCCCTGATGGCCTGCTCAAACTGTTGACCGGCTGTTGACCGGCTGTCGACCGGACAGGACGCGGACGAGTAGGTCCCAATATTCATGTGAGGCGGGACGGGTTCGGAGCGGCGGGCGCTATCGTTCTGCCCCAGGGACGGGGGGGTTCGTGCGCAAAGGTGTCGTAGCGGCAGTGGTCGCGCTCGCAGCTCTGGGACTTCCGGTCGTCACCGCGGCAGTGGCGGCGGCGAGCCCGGTCGGACTCCAAGCGTGGGGATCGAACCTCGACGGCGAGCTGGCCGATTTCTCGGTACCCGACCGCGTGGTCGTGACCCCGACCCAGGTCGGCGCGGCATCGCAATGGCTGCAGGTGTCGACCGGGCAGGTGAACCCGAACTACTCGCTCTTCACAGTTGCGATCAGATCCGACCATTCATTGTGGGCGTGGGGCGACAACTCGATCGGAGAGCTCGGCGACGGAACGACGACGACGCGATTTCTGCCGCAACAGATCGGAAGCGCCACCGATTGGGCGCAGGTGTCGGTCGGGTTCGGCGCAGTCCTCGCGACGAAGACGGATGGCACGTTGTGGGCATGGGGTCGTGATGATTTCGGCCAGCTGGGCGACGGTGGCAGCGCGACGCCACGTTCGACGCCCGAACAGATCGGTAGCGACACTGATTGGACCTCGATCAGTCTCCGCAATGCCACCGCGGCCGCACTCAAGTCGGACGGATCGCTGTGGACATGGGGCTACAACGCCTTGGGTCAGGTCGGCGACAACACGACGAGCAACCGCACGACGCCGGAACGGATTGGAAGCGACAACGATTGGTCATCGGTTGCGAGTGCCAGTAGTGCCACCGTTGCGCTGAAGACCGACGGCACACTTTGGGCCTGGGGCGACAACACGTTCGGTCAGTTGGGCAACGGGACCACGACGCACCGATTGGTGCCCGGGCAGGTTGGGACCGCCTCGAACTGGACCGAGATATCCGCGTTCGGCTCGTCCCTGTTCGGAATCAAGGCCGACGGCACCCTCTGGGCGTGGGGTGCCAACGACACCGGTCAACTGGCCGACAACTCCCACACGAATCGCACGTTGCCGCAGCAGATCGGCACCGCGCACTGGGATCACGTCATCTCGGGTGGTCACGACACGATTGCGATCGATGCCGCCGGCACGTTGTGGGCCTGGGGCGAGAACAATCACGCGCAGCTCGGCGACGGGACGATATCGATAGACCGCGTCACGCCGGAGCAGATCGACAGCCACACCGACTGGCAGTCCGGCGCCTCGTCCGGAGACGGCACCGTCATGCGTCGCGGAGACGGCAGCTTGTGGACGTGGGGGAACAACGAGTCCGCCGACCTCGGTCTCGGTTCCGGGCGGACCTCTCCCGCGACGGTGCCGGTCGGCGGATCGTGGCGGAGCATCGGAGCTTCGGGTCCTCACGTCGTCGGGTTGAAAGACGACGGCTCGCTCTGGCAGTGGGGGCGAACCGCCGAGGTCGACTACGGAAGTAGCGCGGTCCGGACCCTGGCGCACACGCCTACGCAAGTAGGGGTCGCGACGGATTGGAAGAGCGTCGCGGTTGCTTCCACGCATGTGATGGCGATCAAGACGGACGGAACGCTGTGGGCGTTTGGTACGAACGCCCATGGCGAGTTGGGGCTCGGTACCGGAGCCGGCGGGACTACGACACCGGCACGAGTTGGGCTCGCGAGCGACTGGCGCGTCGGTCTCGAGTGGCGGCGATTTCACCGTCGCGCTGAAAACCGACGGCACGTTGTGGTCATGGGGATCGAACATCTTCGGGCAGCTGGGTGACAGCATTCAGGTCGGAAGTGGAATGCCGACGCGAGTGGGTACCGGTACGCGATGGCGAGCGATCTCCGCCGGATCAAATTTTGCTCTCGCGTTGAAGACCGACGGCACGTTGTGGTCATGGGGCGCTGACACCGTCGGCCAGCTCGGCGACGGTGCGAGCTCGAATCAGTTCGCACCTCACCAGGTCGGCTCGTCGACCGCGTGGGCATCAGTGACCGCAGGTCCGCAATCCGGCGCCGCGATCACGAACGACGGCGCGCTCTTCACCTGGGGTGCGAACACGGCCGGTCAGCTCGGCGACGGCACGACCGTCGCACACTCCGTGCCCACGCGCGTCGGCACCGGCAGCGACTGGAGTGACGTCGCGATCGGGACCGATCATGCGGTCGGCCGGCGAAACGACGACACCGCTGTGGACATGGGGCGGCAATCGCCGAGGGCAGCTCGGCGACGGATCGACCGACCCGAGTCTCAATCCCGAACCCGTCGGATCCGGTGCGTACGAGGGAGTCGCGGCGGGTGACCAGTTCACATTCGCGCTCTCCAGCACCGCGGCGGACGCTCCCTCCGCACCCGACAACATCACGGCGTCGGCGTCTCCCGGCGCGGCGACCGTGATCTGGGATCACGCAGACGACAACGGCAGCCCCGTTACGTCGTACACGGTTACGACGTCACCGGGTGGGTCGAGCACGGTCGTCGCCGGCACGCGAACCGCCGCGGTCATTTCCGGCCTACAGAACGGCAACACGTATTCGTTCACCGTTCGTGCGACGAACGCGGTCGGCGATGGTCCGGAATCGGAATCGACCGCTTCGATCGTGGTGTCCGATCCAACCAACACCCCCACTGGAGTAAGTGCCGCCGCGGGCGACAAGCAGGTCTCGGTTTCATGGGATGACGTCGCGACCGCCGACGCTCCGGTCGCTTCGTACACGGTTACGGCAGCGCCGGGTGGGGCGACTGCGCTGGTTCCGGGCTCGCAGACGAATGCCGTGGTTGCCGGTCTCGTGAACGGGTCCGCCTACACGTTCACGGTGCACGCGACGAACGATGTCGGTGACAGTGCCGAGTCGGCGTCAACTGCACCCATCACGCCGTTCGGGGTCCCCGGGCAACCAACACTCGTGAACGCAGTCTCGGGCGATGCATCGGCGTCGATCACGTGGACGCCGACCTCCGCGAACGGTTCGCCCGTGCTCTCGTGGACCGTGGTGGCGTATCTCGAGGCGCCGGGTCCGCCGGTCGTGGTCGCGAGCGTCACCGTGCCCCCGGCGCCGACGAGCGCAACGGTTCACGGCCTGACCAACGGTTCGATCTACCTGCTGGTAGTACACGGAACGAATGCGGCCGGCGACGGTGCGGGCGGTCCTGCGAACAACCTCGTGATTCCGTACGGGGTTCCGGCCGCGCCGGCGAACGTCGTCGCGACATCGGGCAATGCACAGGCGACGGTCAGTTGGTCGGCCCCGGCTGTCGACGGAGGTCCGGGCGTCACGGGATCCATTGTGACGCCGTATATAGCGGGCGTCGCCCAGCCGGCGCAGACGTTCAGCCTGAACGGGATCACACAGACGATCACCGGCCTCACGAACGGCGTGATCTACACGTTCAAGGTTGCGGCGATCAATCCCCGTGGGACCGGGCCGCAATCGATGGCAACGGCGCCTATCAAGGTCGGCACGCCGGTCGCGCCGACCGCGACGCAGGTCTCCTCACTCGTGACCACCGCGGCAACTGGTTCGCTGCGGGTTTCGTACGTGGCGCCGGCGAATGCCGGATCTCCGATCACGCGGTTCACCGCGACGTGTGTGTCGTCGAACGGCGGAGCAACGAAGACCGGCGTTCACGTCGGATCGACCGCCGTTGCGATCATCGTCTCCGGTGTGGCCACGAAGAAGTCGTATACGTGCACTGTCCGCGCTTCGAATGCTCGGGGGGTCGGGGCTCCGTCGATCGCGCCGCTCGCGGTCATCGTCGGTGCGCCCGCGGCACCTACGGCAGTTCATGCGGTGCGGGTCGCGGCGGGATCTCTTACCGTCACGTTCACTCCGGGTGCGAACAACGGGGCTGCGGTGACCACCTTTACGGCGACGTGCACCCCGGTGGATACAGGGGTTACGAAGAGTCGAGCGTCCACGGCGCATGTCATCACCGTGAGCGGCCTTACCTCGGGTGCCGCGTATCGCTGTGTTGTGAAAGCTACGAACAGTCGCGGCACCGGACATCCATCGGCGGCATCGCCGGTGGTAACGGCATAACGGGGGAAAGGGTCACGGCATGGATGTGCGAAGCGGAACGAAGTTGCGCAGTGTGATCGCGCCGCTCGTGCTCGTGATGACACTCTCGACTCTGGGTGTGCTCGCCGAGGCAGCGCCGTCGGTCGCGTCGCCGCTCACCACCGTCGTCAGTATCTCCGCGGGCGTGTATCACACGTGCGCGCTGCTGTCGGATGCATCCGTCCAATGCTGGGGAAGGAACGACGGCGGCGAGATCGGCGACGGAACGATCACGAGTCGATCGGCGCCGGTTGCGGTCGCCGACGACACCGGGACGTCGACGCTGACGGGTGTGACCCAGGTCGAAACCGGAAGCGGCTCCTGCGCGCTGATGACCGACACGACGGTTCGGTGCTGGGGCGACAACCAGTACGGAGAGCTTGGGATCGGTAACAAAACCGGCCCCGAAACCTGCAACCAGGCGCCGTGCTCCATGTTGCCGCTCGAAGTGCAGAACGCCGACGGAAGCGGGCCCCTCACCGGCGTGGTGCAGATTTCGGTCGGAGACGGCGAAGTGTGCGCGGTGATGTCGGATACCACCGTGATGTGCTGGGGTGGCACCAGCTCCGCGATCACGCGACCGAAGCAGGTCGTCATCAACGCGGCTCATGATCCACTGACGGGTGTGTCGAGCGTCTCCGTCGGTCGAGGACACACGTGTGCGCTTGTCAATGACGGGACCGCTCGCTGTTGGGGCGACAACAACTGGGGGCAGCTCGGCAACGGCACGACGACCCCCGGGTTCGTCGTCGTGAAAAACAGCGCGGGTACCGGGCCGCTCACGTCGATCGCCGGTATCGCGGCCGGCTACTACCAGACGTGCGCAGCGCTCCAGGACCAGACAGCTGTGTGTTGGGGGTTGAACGGGGAAGGCGAGACCGGCGACGGAACTGTCGCGTTTCGCCTGCGCGCTCCCGACGGCCGTCGTGAGTGAAACAGGTTCCGGCGCGCTCACCGGAGTGACCGCGATTGCGGCCGGACAGATGCACTCGTGCGCGCTGCTCTCCGACGGGACCGCCCGGTGTTGGGGAAGCAACGGTTTCGAGCAACTCGGCTATGGAGTGCTCTACACCCCCGGATCGTGCCTGAATTACCGCGCCACCTGCAGTTCGACACCGGTGGTGGTCAAGGACGCCCCGGGAGGGAGCTCGCTCACCGGGATCAGCAGCTTGTCGGCCGACGACGGCTACGACACGTGCGCGGTCATGACCGATGCATCGGCGCGTTGCTGGGGGCAGAACAGTTACATGGAAATCGGCGACGGCACGACGATCGACCGTTGCGTACCCGCCGCACCCGGTTCGACGGGACCGGCCGCCGCCGTCCCGCCGACGCCGCTCGGCGTCGCCGCAACCGGCGGAGTCGACAAGGCAATTGTCACGTGGACCCGCGAAGACGGCGACTGCGGACAGCTCCAGTCGTTCACGATCACCGCATCGCCCGGCGGACAATCGATCACGATCGGCAACAACATCGACCATGACGGGCTGCCGCCGACGAGCGCGGAGTTCCAACTCGCTCCCGGCACGGCGTACACGTTCCGGATGACCGCGAATGACGCGGTCGGATCGAGTCCGCTGTCGGCGGCGTCGAACGCCGTCAACGTCGTCGGTGAACCCGGACCGCCCACCGCGGTGACCGCGACGCCGGCCAATGGTGCCGTTGTCGTGAAGTGGACGGCATCAGTGCACCCGAACGGATCGCCGATCACCGGCTACGCGATAACTCCGATTCGCAACGGCGCGCCCGACTCGCCGATCACGTTCAACTCCAAAGCAACGACGGAGACAGTCACTGGTTTGCACAACGGAACGGCGTACACGTTTACCGTTGCCGCGATCAACGCCTACGGGGTCGGCGCGCAGACTCCGCCCTCCAAAGTGACGGTCGCGGGAGCGCCACTCGCGCCGACTGCCGTCATTGCCGCGGTTGGAACGACGTCGGCGGCCACCGGTCCACTGACCGTGTCGTTTACGCGTGGCGCCACGAACGGCGCCGCGATCAGCTTCTTTTCGGTGACGTGCAGTTCGGTGACCGGCGGTGTCACTCGCCAGAAGTCGGCGGCCGCCGGACCAATTGTGGTGACGGGTCTTACCACCGGTAAGGCATACACGTGCGTGGTCCAAGCCGCGAACCGCGGGGGCTCGGTCCCGCATCAGTACCGTCGGCGGCGCGGATCGTCGGGAGTCCTCGAGCGCCGACCGCGGTGTCGGCGACGCGGACGGCTTCGGGAACATTGAAGGTCACGTTCGGCGCACCGCCGAACAACGGCGCGGCCATCACGAGCTACGCCGCGACCTGCACACCATCCAACGGCGGAATCGTGAAGACAAAGACCGGAGCCACGAGCCCGCTTCTCGTCAGCGGGCTCACCGCCGGAAAGTCCTACACCTGCTCCGTCAAAGCGACCAACAGTCGCGGCGCCGGGCCGGTCTCCGTCTCCTCCGCGGCCATCACCGCGTAGATCTGCCACGCGGGGCGCGTTCGGATGGCGACATACGTCTTGGTCCACGGCGGCTGGGTGCGCTCGACTCGCCTTCGCCTGAGCGTCTCGTCTACCTCGGTACGTTGAACTGGACGGCCGCGGCGATCGTCTGGGACATCGGTCGGCACAGGAATCGCAGTCGCTTGCAGTCCTCGTCGCCCAGCAGCGGCGTACGCGACGAGCGCCCCGGCATCGGTCTGGTCCTCGACTCGCTGACGGCTCTCGGCGCCCTTGTCGGTGAACGAGCCCTCGGCGTCGAGGTGGCCTTTGGCGCGGAGCGACTCGACCGCCGCGTCCCACTGGTCGTCGGACCAGAAGCGGCTTCCCTGCAACATCTCGCGGGTGATGTCGCCGGTCGCGGCGTGGGTGACGAGCGCTTCGCAGCCGTCGATCCCCTCGGCGGTCATCGCCGCGATGTGGATGTCGCCGCGGAACTCGCGCAGGAGGGTCTGCGCGTGCCACAGCACGAGGAGGGGATCGTCGGGCCACGGAAGCGACGCGTGCCCGGCGAACAGCGGCTTGCCCGAGAGATGCTCGCACGCGGACTCGGCGGCGCGGCGGGCGAGGCCGGCGGCCTCCTCCACGTCCGATGACTCGGCGACGTCGGGGCCCAGGATGCGGCGCAGCCGCGGCGCCGGCGGCGTCGCGCCGCGCGTCGAGCAACACCGCGGGGGTGACGTTGTCCCAGACGCCGGCCATGCTTGCGGCGCACGTAGCTCGGTTCGAAGTTGAAGAACGTCGCGATCACGAGCTCGGCCGAAGTCGCTCCCATCGGCGCGGACCGCGAAGCGAAGTAGCCGGGTCGAGCGGAGAGGCCGAGCGCCGCGTACGCCTGCGTGGCCTCCGGGGCGAAGTAGATGAAGCCGTGGATCATCTCGGGAGTGCGCCAAGTCCTGCGTGCGGTCAGCGGGTCCATTCCTCATCCTTCAGTTCGTATCTCGGTCGTTCGATGGCGACATGCTGCCAGTCCATCTCATCCCGTCGTCTCGAAGGGGCCATCCTCGAATGCGCCGAACACGACAAATGAGTCCGGGCTCAACCGCAAACGCTCGCCACGGTCAGCTCGGCGCCCGCTTGCGATGGTTTGTCAGGAAACTGCAAGCGGTTCACATCCTCTCGCGTTGAGGCTCTGCGTACGCGGTCACTCGAACGCGCGGTCAACGGAGGTCGAGATGAATGAGCTTGGTTATGACGCAGCGGGCGCAGGAGATCCGGCCCTGTTGTTCCTGCACGGGTGGTGCGGCGATCGCAGCTTCTTCGCCCCGCAGCTCGACTATTTCTCGCAGTGGCATCGAGTTGTTTCAGTGGATCTACCGGGCCACGGCGAGAGCGCAGTTCCTGAGCAATATGCGATTGAGGCGTTCGCGAGTCGCGTTGCTGCGCTGACGGGTGATCTTCGCCTGGGGCGCAGCGTCGTATTTGGTCACAGCATCGGGGCGATGGTCGCGCTGGCACTCTCGCAGTTGGCTCCCGAGCTCGTCGGCGCGGTCGCGCTGATCGATCCGCCGCCGCTGAGCAAGGAAGTGTGGAAAGGATTCGCACCGCAGCTCATTGCTTCGTTCTCGGGTCCGGATGGCCCAACCGGACGCCGTCAGTTCGTCGAGCAGATGTTCCTACCGACCGACGATACGACCCGTCGGGCCAAGATCATCGAGACCATGACCGCCGTACCCAACGACATCGCGATCCCGCTGGTTCAGGCCATCGCCGCGTTTGATGCACTCGCGGTGCTGCGCCAATGCGATGTGCCGGTACTGACGATCTCGTCAGCGGTGCCGACAAATGATGCCGCGTCCTTGCTTGCGGCGAACGCGGCGATGACACTCGGCCAGACGGTCGGAGCCGGCCACTTCCTGCAGCTCGAGGTGCCCGAGCAGGTGAACCCGATGATCGAGCGATTCCTGGCCATCATCCCCGGAGGCGCGCTCGCGGCGCAATGATCGGCGGCGCACAGTCCGCGGTGGCTCAGGACGAGTCCGCCTCGCGGCCAGCCTTGGCGGTAGCTGATCGGTTGGCCTTGTCGATGGCCTTGACGAGCTGAGCCTTCTTCATCTTCGAACGGCCCTTGATGTCGAGCCGTTTGGCCACGCCCATGAGGTGGGCCTTGCTCGCGAAGGCGTCGACGCCGCCGGCGGTGCGGCCCTTTCCCTGACGAGCGGCCTTCCCGCGCTTCGCGTCTTGGCTGTCGCTCGGACCCTTCTTCGGCTTCCGTTCCCAGTGGTCGCCGACCTTCTCGAAGGAGTGCTTGAGCGAGGCGAGCGCGATCCGGTGCGCTGCCTCACCGTCGCCGTGTTCCTTCTCGGCGGCCTCGAGCGTCTCGATGTACGTGTTCTGCGCCTTCTTCGGAGACCGCGCCAAGGTGGACGGCAGCCGCTGTTGCTGCTTCTTGTTGAGTGCCATAGCGGAAGGGTTACCCATCCCCGTCACGGATCATGTGCATGCCCGCGTCGCGGGGTAGCGCCGCAGGCGCGCGCTGATCTTTCAGCCTCTGTCGATCGTGTAGGTTGCGATGAACCCACCCGCGCTTGTTACTTCGCTCTCAACGAGGCGCATCACTCGCAGCGCACCGTCTTCGGGGAAAATGCGCTTGCCGCCACCGACGGTCACCGGATCAATGATGACTCGGAGTTCGTCGACCAGGTTCGCTTTGAACAGATCCTGCACAAGATTCGGGCTTCCGATGACGTGGAGGTCCCCGCCGTCCTCTCCCTTCAACGCCGCCACGGAGTGCTTGAGGTCGCCGTGGAGCAGGGTCGAGTTCTGCCACTCAAGGGGTTCGGAGAGCGTGCGCGACGCGACGTACTTCGGCTGTTTGTTCAACGGGTCGGCTACGGCTTGCTCCTCTTTGGCTGCGTTCGGCCAGTGTCCGGCGAAGGCCTCATAGGTCCGGCGGCCGAAGATGAATCCGCCGGCCTCATCGAGGTTGCGCACAACCCATTTCTGGAAGGCTTCATCGGCGTACGGCACATGCCAGCCGCCGTACTGGAAGCCGCCGGTCGTGTCTTCGTTCGTTTCCATCGGTGCCTGCGCGACACCATCGAGCGTCATCCACTCATCGACGATCACCTTGCGCATGTCAGCAAACCTCCAAAGTGTGGGCTGGCAATACAACGCACGTGCGTGTTCTACGAGCAGGCAACTTGGCCATGGTGTTCTCCTGGTTGTGACGGCCGCCCACGGGCCTCGTTCGTACTGGGACGGATCAGAGATCCGATCCTCGACATGGCCGGCGGAAAATTTCTCGGCGCCGAACGATGCCAAGCGCGACGTATCTCACGCGATGAGCGTCATCGGCTGTTTTCCCTGGTTGATTGCACGTGAGCGCTGAATGCGCTACCAGGGTCCGGAGCAACGCTCCCGGAAAGTGCCGTGGAGTGGCAAGGTCTCCAACACGGGACGGGACGGATTCTCCCGTGTCATTGTGCAACGTACTCCCATGTAACGGGTGTCGGTTACACCGCGGTTCGTCCCGCGTCGATGGTGAAGACGCTGCCGGTGATGGAGCGTGCTTCGTCACTCATGAGGTGCACCGCGAGCGCAGCGACATCGCCCGGGTCGACGAGCTCGCCGAGGGGCACTCCCTCGAGCCCGCGTTCGATGTGCCCGGGGATGTCCTGGGTCATGCGCGTATCGGTGAGTCCGGGCGCGATGACGTTGACGCGGATGCCCTGTGGCGCGAGCTCGAGGGCGAGGCTGCGGACGATGGCGTGCACGCCGGCCTTCGCGGCGACATAAGCGAGTTGCCCGGTGCCGGGACGCGCCGCGAGCGATGAGCCCGTCGCGAGGAGGAGGCCTCCGCCTTGAAAATGGGGGACAGCGGCTCGGAAAGTGATCACGACGCCAGTGAGGTCGACGGCCAAGACCCGGTTCCAATCGTCGAGATCGAGATCGGTGAGTGAAGTCGCCGGCATCAAGACACCGGCGTTGGCGTCCGCGACGCGTAGCGACCCGAGCTCGCTCACGAGCTCATCGACGGCCGCGGTGAGCGCGTCGGCGTCGGACACGTCGGCCCGTCTGCGCGGCCGCGCGCCGAGCCGCTTGCGCGTACTTCGTCGACCAAGGAGGCGAGACCATCACGGTCGAGACCGACCGCGGCGATGTCGGCGCCTTCGCGTGCGGCGCGCCGGGCCGTCTCGCGTCCGATGCCGCTCTCCGCGCCCGTAATCAGCACGACCTGCCCCGCCAGTCGCGGAGGCGCCGTATCAGCCACAGTCTCCGATCACCATCCGGTCATGCTACGAGGCTCCTCGTGTTAGAAATCGTGCGTGGCCAAGTCGTCGACGCGGCTCGTGTGAATGGAGGCGCGTTGAGATGGCGACATACGTATTGGTCCATGGCGGCTGGAGTGGCGCGCATGGCTTTCGTGCAGTCCGCCGTCCGCTTCACGCCGCCGGTCACGACGTTTTCACTCCGAGCCTGACTGGAATCGGCGAGCGCGTCCATCTCACGAGCCCGCAGGTCGACCTCACGACCCACGTCCGCGACGTCGTCAACGCCATCCTCTACGAGGACCTGGCGGACATCGTGTTGCTCGGCTTCTCCTACGGCGGGTTCGTCGTGACTGGTGCCCTGGAGCACATCGCGGCGCGCGTGAAACACCTCGTGTACCTCGACGCGTTCGTCCCCGACGACGGCGACTCGCTGTTGCATCTCGCGGGCCGCGACGACGTCGAGGTCATCGAGCTCGGCCAAGCGTGGCTGGTGCCGCCGCCGACCCGGGAGTACGACGATCCGGCGGAAGCGGCGTTCGCTGACGCGCGGCGCACGCCGCACCCGATCGACTGCTTTACCGAGCCGGTCCACCTGCGCCGACAACTCGAGGACTACCCATTCACGCGCACGTACATCAAGGCCACCGCGGATGCGGTGGACGCTCCCGGCGCGAAGGCGTTCTGGGCCGCTGCCGAACACGCGAAGTCGTCGCCCAAGTGGCGTTATCGCGAAATCGCGACGAACCACATGATTCCGAACAACCGCCCCAAGGAACTGGCCGAGCTGCTGCTCGAACTCGCCTGACCACCTGCGATCAGCGGACTGCGAATGCCGGTACCCGCGTCACTCACATCGACTGGTAGAGCGTGAAGTGACCCACGTCGCTGCCGGCCATCATGGCTGTCAGCTCTGCGCTCGGCTCACCGAGGAGCGCTCCGGAGACAGAGCCGGTCGCACTGATGGCCTCGTTGAGGGCGCCAAGGTGCGTGGCGTGCTCGATGAGGGCCCCGGAGTCTCGGTATCGCTCGAGGACGATGCATTCGGACTGATCGTCATTGAAGTAGACGGCGTATTGCAGCGTCCCCGTGTCCTTGGTCCGCACGATCTCCATGCACTGAGCCACCAAGCGTTCGAACTCCGCGAGTTTGCCGTCGTGAAACCTGATTCGAGCGATGCCTTGCAGCTCAGTCATCGAGATCTCCAATCCTGTCAACCGTGCGAGTGTGATTGCCGCCGGAGGGCATCACCCCAGGGATTCACACGGGTCCGACGCCACCGTCGGGTGTGTACTTTTGGCGGGGATGGCTGTGAACGATGAAATCGGACCACCGGGCGCAGCCATCCTGCTGAGACGCAGTTGCACCATTGGGCGAGTGTTCGCACGCCGGGCCGCGGCCGCCGGATGGCACAGCACCATGCGACGAGTTCGCCATCGAGACGGGGACGAGTCCCGAGACAGTGCACGCAGAGTTTCGGCGTGCCCTCGAGGATCTCGGTCCGACGTTCGTCAAGCTCGGGCAGCTGCTCTCTGCGCGTTCCGACGTGATCTCGCCACGGTTGCAGCACGAGCTCGCGATGCTGCGTGACCACGCACCGAGCATCTCGCGGACGGCCGTCGTTGCCGAGTTCGAACGAGAGTTTCGGCCCCTCACGCGATCGATCAGTTCGCGGCGTTCGACTTCGTGCCCGTCGCCTGCGCGTCGATCGGTCAAGTGCATCGAGCCACCCTCGCCGATGGTCGTCGCGTTGCGGTGAAGGTGCGCCGGCCCGGAGTGCGCGCGGAGATCGACATCGACGTCGCGTTGTTGCGTTCGCTCCTGAGTGTTTCGATGCGTGTGTCTCGCGTGTACGGGCCTACGACCCGGTGGCACTGTTGGACGAGTTCGCCGGGATGCTGCGCGCCGAAACCGACTACGTCGTTGAAGCAGACAACATGAACGCCGTCCGACGAGCCTTCGCCGGCGACGCGGTCGTCTCGATCCCGACCGTGATGGCCGAGTTGAGCAGCGCCTCGGTGTTGGTCATGGACTGGCTCGACGGGGTTCCGCTCAGCCAGCCCGAGGCGCTCGACGCCGTTGGGACCAACCGTCCGGCGCTGGCGCGCGCCGTCGCGCATTCTTACGCGCGACATGATGTTCCGATCGGATCGGTTCCACGCGGACCCGCATCCCGGGAACCTCATCGCCCTCACCGACCAGCGGCTCGGCCTGGTCGACTTCGGTGAGGTTGGATACATGAACGACGAGATGCGCAACGCGCTCGTCGGCTTATTGGGCGCGGTGCTCGCTCGCGACAGTGCCGCGCTCGGGACTGCCGTCGTCGCGGTAAGTCGCAAGGCCCGAGACGTCGATCGACAAGGACTCGGCGCCGATCTCGACGAGCTCCTGCGCCCGATGACCGAGACGACGCTGCAAGACATGGAACTCGCCCGTGTTCTGGTTGGGCTCTTCCGCGTGCTCCGCCGCTACGGACTCGTGCTCTCCGCCGATCTGGCCATCCTCCTCAAGACCGTCATCCAGTGTGAGGGCACCACCAGCGAGCTCGACCCGACCTTTGCGATGAACGGCTTCCTCGCGGAGCTCGGCGAGAGTGTCGCCGGCCTCAATGCTGATCGGGATGAATCCGTACCGTGAGACGAGTTGGAGCTCCCTAATGACGACCGTGGCCGACAACATCGTGGCGACGTTGAAAGCGTCCGGGGTCCGGCGTATCTACGGAATCCCGGGCGACTCCCTCAACGGGTTCACCGACGCGGTCCGCCGGGCCGGGACGATCACGTGGGAACACGTTCGCCACGAGGAATCGGCGGCGTTCGCGGCCGGCGCCGAAGCGGCGATCACCGGTGACCTCGCGGTCGGTCGCCGCGAGCTGCGGTCCGGGCAACCTTCATCTCGTCAACGGTCTGTACGACGCGCAGCGAAGCCGCGTACCCGTGCTCGCGGTCGCCGCGCACATCGCCCGAGAAGAGATTGGCAGTGAGTATCACCAGGAGACCCATCCGCAAGAGGTCTTCCGAGAGTGCAGCGTCTACTGCGAGCTGGTGAGCGTTCCCGAGCAGTTTCCCCGTGTCCTCGAGATCGCGATGCGCACCGCACTCGAACGGCGCGGGGTCGCCGTGATCGTCGTTCCCGGTGAGGTGTTTCTCAGCGCCAGCCCCGCGGCATGGAAGACACGGCCGGTGCGCAAGGCGCACTCGGTCATCCGGCCCGATGACGACTCCTTGGCCGCCGCCGCGGAGATTCTCAACCGGTCCCGCCGCGTGACCATCCTCGCCGGTGCCGGCTGTGCCGGTGCTCACGACGAGCTGATCTCGATCGCCGGCGCACTCAAGGCCCCGGTGCTGCACGCGCTGCGCGGGAAGGAGTTCGTCGAGTACGACAATCCGTACGACGTCGGCATGACCGGACTCATCGGGTCGAGCTCCGGCTACCGGGCGATGGAGCACTGCGACGCGTTGTTGATGCTCGGGCACCGATTTCCCGTACCGGCCGTTCCTTCCGCAGGACGTGCCCGTCATCCAAGTCGACGTCCGAGCCGAGCACATCGGTCGGCGAGTGCCCGTTGCGGTTCCCCTGGTCGGCACTGTGAAAGCGACGGTCGATGCCTTGCTCCCGCTCTTGTCGGTGCAGTCATCGTCGGAGCACCTGGACCAGATGACCGCGCACTACCAGCGGGCTCGGACGCGTCTCGACCGGGTGGCAAGCAACGGACACAACGCGTCTCCGCTGCACCCGCAGTTCGTCGCCGCGACCATCGACCGGTTGGCCACCGACGACGCGATCTTCGCGGTCGATGTCGGTACGCCCACGATCTGGGCCGCGCGCTATCTCCGGATGAATGGCCGACGCCGACTACTCGGGTCGTTCAACCACGCCACGATGGCGAACGCGCTGTGCCAGGGCATCGGCGCGCAGGCGAGCCAACCGGGACGACAGGTCGTTGCCTTGTCCGGCGATGGCGGGCTCGCAATGTTGCTCGGCGAGCTGATCACGCTGCGCCAGATGCGTCTCCCGGTGAAAGTGATCGTGTTCAACAACAACTCACTCTCGTTGGTCGAGCTCGAGATGAAGGCCGCCGGCTTCGTCAACTACGGGACAGATCTCGACAATCCTGACTTCGCCGGCATTGCCGCCGCGATCGGCCTGTTCGGAGCGACCGTGCGAGAGTCGGACGAGTTGGAAGGGGCACTGCGCGCGGCGTTCGCGCACGACGGCCCCGCACTTGTCGATGTGCACGTTGCCCGTCAGGAACTGTCGCTGCCTCCGAAGATCACCCTCGAGATGGCCAAGGGGTTCGGGCTCTTCGCGATGAGGACGATCCTTTCGGGCGAAGGTGATCAGATCGTCGAGGTGGCCAAGACGAACCTGCACCAACTCGCACGGGAATGACATCACGATTCGGTTGGGAAGAACGGAGCAGCTGATGGAATCGACATCACGCGTGGTCGTGCTCGGAGGCGCGAGGACTCCGATCGGTCGCTACGGCGGCTCGCTGGCGCGGATCCGAACCGACGACTTGCTCGCCTTCGCGATGCGCGCCGCGATCGATCGAGTGGGAGTTGCCGTCGATGCCGTGGAGGAGATCGCGGCCGGCGTCGTGAACGTGGCCCACGAAGGCCTCGGCGACATCGCACGGTGGGCCGCGTTGGCAGGCGGCTTTCCCGACCACGTTCCGGCCTACACCGTGAACCGCTTCTGCGCGTCGTCCCTCACGGCTGCGAACAATCTGGCCAACTCGATCGTGGTGGGCGAGTTCGACCTCGCGCTCGCGGCGGGCGTCGAGTCGATGAGCCGATCGGGTTGGGCGTGGATGAAGTCGGAGGAGCCGTTCTCGCCCCGCGGTCCCCAGTTCTTGCTCGACACGATGTGGGCCGGCGCGGGCGGTCCGCCGAATCCCAAGCTGCTCGAACGCCAGGCGTATATGGCGATGATCGAGACCGCGCAGAAACTCGCCGACATCTACGAGATCCCCCGCGAGGAGATCGACGCGTTCGCACTCCGCTCGCACCAACACGCGGCGGCCGCGCAGGCGAGTGGTCGACTCGCCCGCGAGATTGTGCCCATCGACGTTCCGGCCGACCGGCACAGCACCCGGCGTTTCGAGCACGACGAGTTCATCCGGCCCGACACGTCGCTCGAGGCGCTCGCCAAGCTTGCGCCGCAGCCGAACACGACGAGCATGACCGCGGGCAACTCGTCTCCGCTATCCGACGGCGCGAGCGCAGTCGTTCTCTCCAGTGAATCGAAAGCATCGGAGCTCGGCATCGCGCCGATGGCTCGCATCCTCGCGTCGGCCACGGTCGCGGTCGATCCGACGATTATGGGGATCGCGCCGGCGTACGCGATTCCGAAGGCAATCAGCCGGGCCGGTCTCACCCCGGAACAGGTCGACGTGTACGAGATCCACGAGGCGTTCGCGGCACAGGTGCTCGCAGTACTGCGCGAGTTCCCCAAGCAAACGGGATACACGATCCCCGACGACCGACTCAACCCGAACGGGGGAGCGGTCGCGCTCGGCCATCCGTTCGGCGATTCCGGGAGCCGTCTGCTCCTGTCACTGGCGACCGAGCTCGTCGACACCGGCAAGCGTTACGGCGTGATCGGTGTCTGCGTCGGATCCGGCCAAGGCGTGGCGATGGTCCTCGAACGTGCGTGAACCTGCGATTACGGGGTGACCGGTTGACTACGGGTTCCGGGGGCGAATGTGCGTGGAGATCCACGCGTTGATCTCGGCGTTGACCTCGAGTGTCGCCGGCAACTTCGTCAGCAGGGTCCAGTGGTGGACGCGCTGCGGGTAGACGGTGAATTGGGTTTCGATCCCGGCCCGGGTCGCGTTGTGCGCGATCCGTTCTGCGCACGAGAGCAACGACTCGGCGCCGCCGGCGATGATCAGCAACGGGGGAAGGCCGGTCAGGTCGGCGAGCGCGGGCGATACCAGCGGGTCGGACGGATCCGCGTCGCCGACATAGGCCGGTCCCCACACCCGACCGAGATCGCGCACCGGCAACATGTCGACGTCGCCGTTCGTCGCGATCGTCTCGCCGCTGAACGTGAAGTCCGCGTATGGCCAGAGCAAAACTGCACCGGCCGGGCGCGGCAGCTTCAGCTCGCGAATCCGCAGCAGTGCGCTCAACGCGAGGCCGGCACCGGCGGATGTGCCGAACAAGAGAGTGGTTGCGGGATCCGCGCCTCGCGCGAGGAGTGCTCGATACGCACTGACGACATCGTCCAATGCCGCGGGATACGGATGCATCGGCGCCAGGCGGTATTCGACGCTGAAGGTGTCGCAATTGGATGCGGTCGCTTGCGCGGATGCCGCCCGCCGCGCCTTGTTGATGCTTCCGGTAACGAACCCGCCGCCGTGGAGGTACAAGATCGTCCCGGCGGGATGTTGCTTCGGGCGGTACCGCTCCGCGGGGACGCCCAAGAGCTCGACGTTCTCGACCGAGAGCGCGACGCGGGCCTGATGAGCGAGCGGCGCCTTGGGTCCGCGAACGCGGACTCACGACGCCGACGCTGGGCGCGCTGGCCATCAAGACCGCTCGAGACACGGCGACCAGGAACTCCTCGCTCCACGTCCACGTCGACAGGGTGGGGCCGCGTCGCGGTCGGCGAACGAGCACGCCGACCGAAGCCGAAAGTCCCGCGACGATCACGCGGGTAAACATCGCGGCGCGATTCGTCACGTCGACCCGCATCTGCGTCGCGCGTGCCACTGTCCCATCGTGCCGTCCGGGGCAAGTGGTAAGACCACCCGATTCGGGTGGTCTCGGGACGCCGTGGAGCGACACCGTCTCGCGGGCTGATCGGGGCGTGCGAGCCCACACCACACGAACGCTCGAGGATAGATAGATTGCCTTCATGGGAAGTAAGGGCAGCAAGCCGCGGAAGCCGCAGCACTCGCAACACTTGCCGAAGGTCGGTACCGCGACCGAAAGCGACCGGCTGTTGCACGAGGAGCGAGAAGCCGTGCTCGGCAACTTCGGGCTGCGCAACGCGTCTTCAGGCGTGAAGGTCGTGATCACCGCTGTCATCGTGATCATGGTCGTTGGCGCGCTGCTCGCGTTCATGCTCATCGCCTTCCGCTGATCCTCCGGTTGGCTCAGAGCGACGAGAGCGCGCGCGACGCTTGCCTTCGTGCATGGCTTGCACGCGCGCGATAGGTATTCCGTGCCCTTCTTCGACGAGGTCGGCGGGCAGCGTCTGGCGATCGGGCATCAGCTCCGCCCACGGGTCGCGATCGCCGAGTTGCTCGAGTGCGTTGTGCACAGTGAAGTCGCCGGGCACGACATCGTCGAGACGGTCCCACGACAACGGGAATGAAACGGGAACGCCGGGGCGAACTCGCGGGCTGTACGCGGCGATGACGGTCGCGCCGCCGACGCGCGTCGCGTCGACGAAGACCTTTCCGGCCCGGTCCTCCTTCATGAACGCCGTTGTCGCCAGCGCCGGATTCAACCGCTCGGCGCGCACCGCAATCGCGCGCGTCGCCGCGGCCGCGTCTTCCATCGACGCGTGCTCGTCGATTGGTACGAAGATGTGCAGACCCTTGGCCCCACTGGTCTTGATCGCACCGTCCAAGCCGGCGGACGCGAGCACTTCGCGAACGAGGTGCGCAACGCTGACCACGACCGGAAACGTGGCACCCTCGGGTGGGTCGAGGTCGAGAACAAGATGCGTCATGCGATCGGGATGCTCGATCCGAGCGAGCGAAGGGTGATACTCGATCGCTCGTTGGTTCGCGAACCAGAGCAGTGTCTTGCGATCGTTGCAGAGCGCGTAGGAGACGGTGCGGTGCGACGCTTCCGCCCAGATGTCGACCGTTCGTACCCAGGGCGGCGTGTACTTCGGGACGTTCTTCTGCATGAACGCCTCTTGGCCTCGGTGCACGCGGATCACCGACAACGGCCGGTCCTCGAGCACCGGAACGATCCGGTCGCGAACTGCGTCGAGGTAGTCGACGAGGTTGCGCTTGGTTGCGCCGGCCCCGTCGAACAGCGCCTGGTCGAGGTTCGTCAGCGGTACGCCGTCGCGCTCTTCGCCGGCACTCTTGGCGCTCATCACCGCCAACTTACCGGCGCGTTGTCCACCCGAAAGGCCGAAATGCCCGAGTTGCGAGTTAACCTTTCCCTAACCTGACTCACCGCCTACGGTCTGGGAAACAGGCGGCGCGTTTGTCGCCGTGGGGGAGGCGGCATGTCCATCAGGCTGGGTATCCGTCGGTGTGCGGTCGCACTGATTGCGACGATGTTGGCGTCGGCCGGAATGGTGATCGCGAACGCCGACGATGCGTTCGCGGCCGGGCCGGTTCTGAGCATCGGCTCGTCGTCGATTTACGAAGGCGACGCGGGGAACCGCACGCTGTACTTCAACGTGACGCTGTCGCAAACGTCGGCGTCGGCGGTGACCGTGCACTACGCGACCGCGCCCACGACCGCGACCGCGAACACCGATTACGTCACCAAGACCGGCACCCTCACCATCGCCGCGAACACAACGACGAACTGGGTCGCGATCGCGATCAAGGGCGACGTGACGAACGAGGCCGACGAGACCTTCAAGGTCACGTTGTCGGCGCCGACCAACGCGACACTCGGCGTGCAGAGCGTCGGCACGGGCACGATCCTGAATGACGACAACCCGAGCTCGGCGACGCCGCAGATCTCGATCGCGTCCGCGTCGATGCGCGAGGGCAACACCGGTAACCGCACGTTCTGGTTCTCCATCACGCTGTCGAAGACGCGAACCGCGGCGACGACGATCCATTACGCGACCGCGCCGGTAACCGCGTTGGCGGGAACCGACTACGTCACACGCTCGGCCAACACGACGATCCCGGCCGGGCAAACGTCGACGTTCGGAAACGTCGTCGAGATGCCCGACGTGTTCTTCGAGCCGGGCGAGACGTTCAAGGTCACACTCTCCGCGCCGCCGGCGGGCGTCACCGTGAAGGGTGGCCCCGCGATCGCGACCATCGTCGATGACGATCCTGCGCCGGCCAACGCGCAGAGCTGGGGGACGAACGCGCACGGCGGGCTCGGTGACCCGAGCGTTTCCACCGACTTCGTCAGAACCCCGCGCCAAGTCGCGGGAAGCTACGCAATGGCGTCGACACCCGCCACGCTGATCAGCGGCGAGCGCACGATCGCGGTCGGGAACGACGGGACGCTTTGGGCATGGGGCGACAACGGTCAGGGCGCGCTCGGCGACGGCACATTCGATGATCACCACGTGCCCGAACAGATCGGCACCGACACCGACTGGTCGGCAGTGAGCGCGGGCTCGTCGCACACACTCGCGCTGAAGACCGACGGCACACTTTGGGGTTGGGGCGGCGATGACTTCGGAGCGCTCGGTGACGGCAACGATTCGGGGTCGGTCCCGAATCCGACGCAGATCGGTACCGACACTGATTGGGCGTCCGCGAGCGCGGGCGCCAACAACTCCCTCGCGGTGAAGACCGACGGCACGCTCTGGGCGTGGGGCAACAACACCTACGGGCAGCTCGGCACGGGAGACTCCGTCCCCAACACCATCACCTTCCACGCCCTGCCGACCCAGGTCGGTACCGACACCGATTGGGCGTCGGCGTCGGCGGGAGGCCAGTTCACATCGAGGGCGCACTCCGTCGGAATCAAGACCGACGGGACGCTGTGGACATGGGGTGACAACTCGCACGGCGAGCTCGGCACTGACGCCCCCAACCAACACGACGCGCCCATTCAAGTCGGCACCGACACCGACTGGGCGACCGCGCGCGGGCTACGTCTATACCCTCGCGGTGAAGACGGGCGGCACGTTGTGGGCGTGGGGCGAGAACGGTAACGGCCAGCTCGGCGACGGCAGCACCACCGAACGAGACGCACCCGTGCAAGTCGGCTCCGATACCGACTGGGCTACCGCGAGCGCCGGGTTCAGTCACAGCTTGGCGGTCAAGACGAGCGGCACGTTGTGGGCGTGGGGTTCGAACAACTACAGCCAGCTCGGCGACGGCGGAACCGTGGCGAAGCTCGCGCCGGAGCAGATCGGCACCGCGACCGACTGGTCGGGAGTCGCGTCGGATGACGTCAGCTCGCTCGCGCGCAAAACCGACGGCACGGTCTGGGTGTTCGGATACAACGGCTTCCTCCAGCTGAACAAGCTCGGCGGTCAGATCGGATTCCCGGAGTGGCGCGAAAACCCAGGAACGATCGCGACGGCCGGGCCGTGGAAAGCCGGTTGCCATCGCCGAACC